>NZ_JAWXCX010000001.1:0-2400000 GCF_033845285.1 Marinococcus sp. PL1-022
AGCGGCAGATCGTTCTTTGAAAAGGAAAGACAAGCCAGAGCCCCAAAGAAAAGAACCAAATTTAGGGCATTTCGGATGCCACAGCATCAAACTTTTTACGGAGAGTTTGATCCTGGCTCAGGACGAACGCTGGCGGCGTGCCTAATACATGCAAGTCGAGCGCGGGAAGCCGGCGGACTCCTTCGGGAGGAAACCGGTGGAACGAGCGGCGGACGGGTGAGTAACACGTGGGCAACCTGCCGGACTGATGGGAATAACCCCGGGAAACCGGGGCTAATGCCCAATACGCCCTGACCTCGCCTGAGGTCAGCGGTAAAGCAGGGATCTTCGGATCCTTGCACAGTCCGATGGGCCCGCGGCGCATTAGCTAGTTGGAGAGGTAAGGGCTCCCCAAGGCGACGATGCGTAGCCGACCTGAGAGGGTGATCGGCCACACTGGGACTGAGACACGGCCCAGACTCCTACGGGAGGCAGCAGTAGGGAATCATCCGCAATGGGCGAAAGCCTGACGGTGCAACGCCGCGTGAGTGATGAAGGTTTTCGGATCGTAAAGCTCTGTTGACAGGGAAGAACCCACGTCAGTCGAACAGGCTGGCGTGCTGACGGTACCTGTCCAGAAAGCCCCGGCTAACTACGTGCCAGCAGCCGCGGTAATACGTAGGGGGCAAGCGTTGTCCGGAATTATTGGGCGTAAAGGGCACGCAGGCGGTTTCGTCAGTCCGATGTGACAGGCCACGGCTCAACCGTGGAAGGCCATTGGAAACTGCGAAACTTGAGGACAGAAGAGGAGAGTGGAATTCCACGTGTAGCGGTGAAATGCGTAGATATGTGGAGGAACACCAGTGGCGAAGGCGACTCTCTGGTCTGTACCTGACGCTGAGGTGCGAAAGCATGGGGAGCAAACAGGATTAGATACCCTGGTAGTCCATGCCGTAAACGCTGAGTGCTAGGTGTTAGGGGTTTCGATACCCGTAGTGCCGAAGCTAACGCATTAAGCACTCCGCCTGGGGAGTACGACCGCAAGGTTGAAACTCAAAGGAATTGACGGGGGCCCGCACAAGCGGTGGAGCATGTGGTTTAATTCGACGCAACGCGAAGAACCTTACCAGATCTTGACATCTTCCGCTACGCCTCGAGAGAGGCGGTTCCCCTTCGGGGGACGGAATGACAGGTGGTGCATGGTTGTCGTCAGCTCGTGTCGTGAGATGTTGGGTTAAGTCCCGCAACGAGCGCAACCCCTAATCTTAGTTGCCAGCATTCAGTTGGGCACTCTAAGGTGACTGCCGGTGACAAACCGGAGGAAGGTGGGGATGACGTCAAATCATCATGCCCCTTATGATCTGGGCTACACACGTGCTACAATGGATGGTACAACGGGATGCGAACCCGCGAGGGGGAGCCAATCCAGAAAAGCCATTCTCAGTTCGGATTGCAGGCTGCAACTCGCCTGCATGAAGCCGGAATCGCTAGTAATCGCGGATCAGCATGCCGCGGTGAATACGTTCCCGGGCCTTGTACACACCGCCCGTCACACCACGAGAGTTTGCAACACCCGAAGTCGGTGAGGGAACCCTTCTGGGACCCAGCCGCCGAAGGTGGGGCAGATGATTGGGGTGAAGTCGTAACAAGGTATCCCTACCGGAAGGTGGGGATGGATCACCTCCTTTCTATGGAGCAGTACCCCGGTCCCGCAGGGACCGGGCAGGGGCCTGGCTTGGCTTTCCTTTTGAGAGACACGATCTCTCTATTTGTTTTTTGCACGTGGGACCTTGACAACCGAATACCGAGACCAACACACACAAGCAACACAAGGCTGCCGGCTGTTTCGGCCGGCGGCCGCGTCGAAGAATGACCGCGTATCGAGTGGTTAAGAAGAAAAGGGCGCACGGTGGATGCCTTGGCACTAGGAGCCGAAGAAGGACGCGACGAACGGCGAAACGCTCCGGGGAGCTGTACGTAAGCTTTGATCCGGAGATGTCCGAATGGGGAAACCCGCCTTCCGTCATGGGAAGGCGTCCGGCCGCTGAACACATAGGCGCCGGACGGTAGACCCGGAGAACTGAAACATCTTAGTACCCGGAGGAAGAGAAAGCAAACGCGATTTCCCGAGTAGCGGCGAGCGAAACGGAATCAGCCCAAACCGGGATGCTTGCATCCCGGGGTTGTAGGACCCCCGCACGGCAGGCGGGGAGGATAGGCGAAGCGGCCTGGAAAGGCCCGCCAGAGACGGTAACAGCCCGGTAGCCGACATCCTCCCCCCGCCGGGGGTATCCTGAGTACGACGGGACACGAGAAATCCCGTCGGAAGCTGGGAGGACCATCTCCCAAGGCTAAATACTCCCTAGTGACCGATAGTGAACCAGTACCGTGAGGGAAAGGTGAAAAGCACCCCGGAAGGGGAGTGAAACAGATCCTGAAACCGTGTGCCTACAAGAAGTCGGAGCCCGTTAAGGGGTGACGGCGTGCCTTTTGTAGAATGAACCGGCGAGTTACGCTCGTCTGCAAGGTTAAGCCGCAAAGGCGGAGCCGCAGCGAAAGCGAGTCTGAAGAGGGCGATGCAGTAGGCGGGCGTAGACCCGAAACCAGGTGATCTACCCATGACCAGGGTGAAGGCCAGGTAACACTGGCTGGAGGCCCGAACCCACGCAAGTTGAAAATTGCGGGGATGAGTCGTGGGTAGCGGTGAAATGCCAATCGAACCTGGAGATAGCTGGTTCTCCCCGAAATAGCTTTAGGGCTAGCCTCGGGTATGAGAGTCCTGGAGGTAGAGCACTGATTGGACGAGGGGTCCTTCCCGGATTACCGAATTCAGTCAAACTCCGAATGCCAGCGACTTGCTGCCCGGGAGTCAGACGGCGAGTGCTAAGATCCGTCGTCGAGAGGGAAACAGCCCAGACCACCGGCTAAGGTCCCTAAGTCTGCGTTAAGTGGAAAAGGATGTGGAGTTGCTTAGACAACTAGGATGTTGGCTTAGAAGCAGCCATCATTGAAAGAGTGCGTAATAGCTCACTAGTCGAGTGACTCTGCGCCGACAATGTACCGGGGCTAAACGCAGCACCGAAGCCGTGGACTCTCCCGCATGGGAGAGATGGTAGGGGAGCGTTCCAGGGGCTTTGAAGCCGGACCGTGAGGACCGGTGGAGCGCCTGGAAGTGAGAATGCCGGTATGAGTAGCGAAAAGAAGGGTGAGAATCCCTTCCGTCGAAAACCCAAGGTTTCCTGAGGAAGGCTCGTCCGCTCAGGGTTAGTCGGGTCCTAAGCCGAGGCCGAAAGGCGTAGGCGATGGAAAACAGGTTGATATTCCTGTACCACCTCCGTTCCATTTGAGTGATGGGGGGACGCAGGCAGGCACGGCCGCGCGCTGCTGGACATGCGCGTTGAAGCTGGCAAGGCCGGGGGAGCGGCAAATCCCTCCCCCAGACGGCCAAGCGGTGACCAGGAGGGCCCTACGGGGCCCGAAGGGCCGGCACCTACCCTGCCAAGAAAAGCCTCTAGCGAGGAACGTGGTGCCCGTACCGTAAACCGACACAGGTAGGTGGGATGAGTATTCTAAGACGCGCGGGAAAACTCTCGTTAAGGAACTCGGCAAAAGGACCCCGTAACTTCGGGAGAAGGGGTGCTCCCCGGGGTGAATAGCCCCAGGGAGCCGCAGTGAAAGGGCCCAAGCGACTGTTTATCAAAAACACAGGTCTCTGCGAAGCCGTAAGGCGAAGTATAGGGGCTGACACCTGCCCGGTGCTGGAAGGTTAAGAGGAGGCGTTATCCCCCTTCGGGGGAGAAGCGCCGAATTGAAGCCCCAGTAAACGGCGGCCGTAACTATAACGGTCCTAAGGTAGCGAAATTCCTTGTCGGGTAAGTTCCGACCCGCACGAAAGGTGCAACGACTTGGGCACTGTCTCAACGAGAGACCCGGTGAAATTATAATACCTGTGAAGATGCAGGTTCCCCGCGACAGGACGGAAAGACCCCATGGAGCTTTACTGTAGCTTGACATTGGATGTGGGTACCACTTGTACAGGATAGGTAGGAGCCATCGAATCCGGACCGCCAGGTTCGGAGGAGGCGCTGGTGGGATACTACCCTGGTGGTATCGACATTCTAACCGCAGGCCGTGATCCGGCCTCGGGACCGTGTCAGGTGGGCAGTTTGACTGGGGCGGTCGCCTCCCAAACAGTAACGGAGGCGCCCAATGGTTCCCTCAGAATGGTCGGACATCATTCGCAGAGTGCAAAGGCACAAGGGAGCTTGACTGCGAGACCTACAAGTCGAGCAGGGACGAAAGTCGGGCTTAGTGATCCGGCGGCACCGCATGGAAGGGCCGTCGCTCAACGGATAAAAGCTACCCTGGGGATAACAGGCTAATCTCTCCCAAGAGTTCACATCGACGGGGAGGTTTGGCACCTCGATGTCGGCTCATCGCATCCTGGGGCTGAAGTAGGTCCCAAGGGTTGGGCTGTTCGCCCATTAAAGCGGTACGCGAGCTGGGTTCAGAACGTCGTGAGACAGTTCGGTCCCTATCCGTCGCGGGCGCAGGAAAGGTGAAAGGAGCTGTCCTTAGTACGAGAGGACCGGGATGGACACACCGCTGGTGTACCAGTTGTTCCGCCAGGAGCACTGCTGGGTAGCTACGTGTGGACGGGATAAGTGCTGAAAGCATCTAAGCATGAAGCCCCCCTTAAGATGACCTTTCCCCTCTACGGAGATAAGACCCCTTGAAGATGACGAGGTAGATAGGTCCGGCGTGGACGCATGGCGACATGTGCAGCGGACGGATACTAATCGGTCGAAGTCTTATCCACGCACAGCACGATACGCGGCAGTGGCTGCGGTCTCGGTATTTGGTTGTCAGGGCCCGACGGGCCAGTCCGGTGGCAACAGCGAAGAGGATCCACCCGTTCCCATGCCGAACACGGAAGTTAAGCTCTTCAGCGTTGATGATAGCCGGGGGTTCTCCCCCCGTGAAAGTAGATCGCTGCCGGGCGAGTTAAACCGTTTCCCTTTTCGGAGGGAGGCGGTTTTTTTATATGATGAGGCTTTAAACAAAGCAAAAAAGATAAGATATGATAAGAGAAAGGATGTGATTCAGATGGAGCAGTGGATGGAATATGAATCAATTATTATACTCATTCGTTTAATTCTTGCTGCTTTTTTGGCGGGAATAATAGGAATTGAGCGGGAATCGAAAGGCCATCCAGCTGGTTTTCGAACCCATATGCTGGTGGGGACCGGGTCCTGCTTAGTAATGCTGCTTGCCTTATTTGGCTTCCAGGATTATTTAAACCAAAACGGTGATCTGGTTGCTTATGATCCTTCACGTTTGGCCTCTTATGTGATAAGCGGGATTGGCTTCCTGGGTGCTGGCACTATTATAGTCCAGGGTGCCTCTATCCGGGGGCTGACCACTGCTGCCTCCATCTGGATAGTCGCTGCTATCGGGTTAACTATAGGAGCTGGTATGTTTTTTGCTGGTATTGCTGCAACAGTCATTGTATTGACAAGTCTTATCTTTTTAAATCATGTAGACAAATGGTTTAAAAACGTTTCTGATACAGACGTATTGTTTATAGCTATGGATAAAAAAGCTAACGAGCTTGGCGAAACGATTCAGCGACTCGAAAGTATGGAGGTTCAGGTTCAGAAAATAAAGGGTAAGGAATTTGACGAAGACGAAACACCTCTGCTTCATTATTATATTAAAATTCATCTGCCGGGAGGCGTGACTGAAACAGAACTGTATCAGTCTTTATATAAAATAGATAGCATAAAAGAAATAGAGCTGAATCCGTCCTATGATTGATTATCACAGGACGGATTTTTCATTTTGCCTTTCTCTAGCTTGAAAACAACTGAATAATATTATATATTATAGTCAAAGATAGTCAAAATCAATTTTTTGATAATAGCAAGACGAACCGGGGCGGAGAGGAGGTCGCGGGAATGAAAAGCATGTCTGATGTTATTGAAAATTATTTGAAACAAATTTTAACACAGAGTGAACAGGATTTAATTGAAATTAAAAGAAGTGAACTTGCAAAGCGTTTTGAGTGTGTCCCCTCCCAGATTAATTATGTTATAAGCACGCGTTTCACTATTGAAAAAGGCTATGTAGTAGAGAGTAAACGTGGCGGTGGCGGGTATATACGAATTACAAGGGCTAAAATTTCAGATCACGCAGAACTGCTTCGGCAAGTTTCAGATCTTGTGGGACACGGGATTGATCAAAGAACAGCTGAGAGCGTTATTATGCGTTTGTTTGAGGAAAAAGTCGTGAATAAACGTGAAGCAAATTTGATGCTTGCGGCAGTTGATAGGTCTATACTGGCCTTAAAGTATCCAGAAGAAAGGGATATTGTTCGTGCGCGGATCATGCAAGCTATGATAGAAAGTCTGCGCTATGAATAAGGGAGGGAAGATATATGATCTGTCAGAATTGCGGTCAGCGGCCGGCCTCTTTGCATTACACGAAAATCGTGAATGGAGCTAAAACAGAGCTTCATTTATGCGAAGAGTGCGCAAAAGAACAGGGGGAATCTTCTGAAACGGAGCATTCTTTCATGTCGGCTGCGGGCGGCTATACAATCCAGGACTTATTGTCGGACTTATTAAACATGGATCAGTCCAACACAGCTGGAAATGCTGAAAAGAAACAGCCGAAAAAAGCAGCCAGGCCGCTC
Source organism: Marinococcus sp. PL1-022 (assembly GCF_033845285.1). Taxonomy (NCBI): domain Bacteria; kingdom Bacillati; phylum Bacillota; class Bacilli; order Caryophanales; family Bacillaceae; genus Marinococcus; species Marinococcus sp. PL1-022. Next base: position 6,674 of record NZ_JAWXCX010000001.1, read on the forward strand.
ATATGCGACAATTGCGGACTGACGTATAAACAGTTCACTAAAACCGGCCGTTTGGGCTGTGCTCATTGCTATCACGCATTTGAATCGAAGCTGACTCCTGTTTTTCGCCGGGTGCACAGCGGCAATACCAATCATACCGGCAAGGTTCCAAAGCACAGGCATGAAAAGCTGCATGCCCAAAGGGAGCTGGATGAGAAAAAACGCCAGATTACCATCCTCGTCCAAAATGAAGAGTTTGAAAAGGCTGCGGAATTAAGGGATGAAATCCGTACCCTTGAAAAACAGTTTCAGGGAAGGGAGGAAGACAGCTGATGGCATCCGAACACTTTTTTTCAGCAGCGATCAGTCCATGGATGCAGGAAGGCCCGGGGCCGGAAGGCGATATTGCTCTTAGCACCAGGGTCCGGCTTGCCCGTAATATAGAGCAGTACCCCTTCCCTGTGTTTGCTTCAGAAGAAGCAAGTGCAACACTTCTGCGCTACACTTCCTCCACTCTGTTGAATCAATCAGAAGAAGTAGGCTCTCTTGAAGCGTTGAACATGAATGAGCTTCGCCCGAATGAACGGCAGGTACTGGTGGAAAAGCATCTCGTCAGCCCGTATTTAATAAAAAACATGGAACATAGTGCTGTTCTTTTGAATAACGATGAATCAATCAGTATTATGGTTAATGAGGAAGATCATTTGCGTCTTCAATGTCTGAGTAACGGCATGCAGCTTGAAGAATGTTACAATGAAGCTGATCGTCTGGATGATTGGGCGGAAGCAAACCTCACCTATGCGTTTGACGAACGGCTCGGTTACTTAACAAGCTGTCCGACAAATGTGGGTACAGGTATGAGAGCTTCAGTAATGGTACACCTGCCCGCTTTAGTCTGGACCAATCAGCTTAGCCGTATTCTTCCGGCTATTCACCAGCTTGGTCTGGTCGTGAGAGGTATTTATGGAGAGGGCAGTGAAGCACTCGGCAACCTTTTTCAAATTTCCAACCAGATGACACTGGGAAAATCTGAAAAAGATATCATCGAAGATCTTCGCGGTGTAGTAATGCAGGTGATTCAAAGAGAACGCCATGCACGCGAATCCCTTCTTAGCTCTTCAAAGGTAAAGCTCGAAGACCGGGTGTTCAGGTCTTACGGTATCCTTGCATACAGCCGCACGATGACGACCAAAGAGGCGGCCAATCGTTTGTCAGACGTAAGACTTGGTATCGATCTGGATTTAATCAAAGGGATTTCGGGTAATATTTTAAATGAACTTATGTTACTGACTCAGCCTGGTTTTCTTGAACAGTATGCAGGAGAATCACTGACTCAGGAAGAAGCAGATATAAGACGGGCAAATGTGATCCGTGAAAGAATAAAACTTGAATTATAGATTCACCAATGCGTAGGAGGTGCGTGCAACATGATGTTCGGCCGTTTTACAGAACGAGCGCAAAAAGTATTGGCGCTAGCTCAGGAAGAAGCTATCCGCCTTGGCCATAATAATATAGGAACAGAGCATATTCTGCTCGGTTTAGTGCGTGAAGGTGAGGGTATTGCTGCCAAAGCTCTGCAGGCACTGAATTTGGATACAGACCAGATTCAGCAGGAGGTGGAAACCCTTATAGGCACAGGTCAGCAGGGATCGAAAACAATTCATTATACCCCAAGGGCGAAAAAAGTTATTGAGCTTTCCATGGATGAAGCAAGAAAGCTTGGCCATTCCTATGTGGGCACAGAACACATTCTGCTCGGCCTAATTCGTGAAGGGGAAGGCGTTGCAGCCCGGGTACTGAATAATCTTGGTGTCAGTCTGAACAAAGCCCGTCAGCAGGTGCTTCAGCTTCTCGGAAGCAATGAAGGAGCTTCGAGCTCTGGCAGCCAGCAGGCTCCAGGAGCAGGCGGGAGTGCCAACACCCCGACTCTTGACAGTTTAGCAAGGGATTTGACGGCAGTAGCGAAAGAAGAAGGCCTCGATCCGGTCATCGGAAGAAGCCAGGAAATTGAACGTGTTATTCAGGTATTAAGCCGCCGGACAAAAAACAACCCGGTTCTTATCGGGGAGCCTGGTGTAGGTAAAACAGCTATCGCTGAAGGCCTGGCGTTGTCGATCGTTTCCAATGAAGTGCCGGAAACGCTCCGCAATAAACGGGTTATGACTCTCGATATGGGTACTGTAGTTGCCGGCACGAAATACCGCGGTGAATTTGAAGATCGTTTGAAGAAGGTAATGGAAGAAATCCGTCAGTCCGGAAATGTGCTGTTGTTCATTGATGAACTGCATACATTAATCGGGGCCGGCGGCGCAGAAGGTGCAATCGATGCCTCGAACATCCTGAAGCCGTCACTTGCACGTGGAGAGCTTCAATGCATCGGTGCTACCACTCTGGATGAATACCGGAAATATATTGAAAAAGATGCTGCGCTTGAGCGTCGTTTCCAGCCAATTCAGGTGAATGAACCGACACTTGAAGAATCTATTCAAATTCTTGCCGGTCTGAGAGACCGTTACGAAGCCCACCACCGGGTAACTATCGGGGATGAAGCGATTGAACAGGCAGTGAAATTATCCGACCGGTATATTTCGGACCGTTTCCTCCCGGATAAAGCGATCGACTTAATCGATGAAGCCGGTTCACGGGTGCGTCTGCGTTCTTACACAGCGCCGCCGAACCTGAAAGAACTTGAGCAGAATCTCGAAGAAACACGCAAGGAAAAAGATGCGGCCGTGCAGAGCCAGGAATTCGAAAAAGCGGCCTCGCTCCGTGATTCCGAACAACGGCTTCGTGCAGAAGTCGAAGAGATGAAAAATGAATGGAAAGAAAAGCAGGGACAGGAAAACTCTGCAATTACGACAGAAGACATTGCCCAGGTGGTTTCAAGCTGGACCGGTGTTCCGGTATCCAAGCTTGCAGAAGAAGAAACAGACCGCCTGCTTCATATGGAAGATATCCTGCATAACCGGGTCGTCGGCCAGGATGAAGCAGTCAATGCTATTTCCAAAGCAGTGCGCCGTGCCCGTGCCGGCTTGAAGGATCCGAAACGTCCAATTGGTTCCTTTATTTTCCTCGGACCTACCGGTGTAGGTAAGACGGAACTGGCCCGTGCAGTTGCAGAAACGTTATTTGGCGATGAAGAGTCGATTATCCGAATCGATATGTCCGAATATATGGAACGGCACGCGACGAGCCGCCTGGTCGGTTCTCCTCCAGGCTATGTCGGCTATGAAGAAGGCGGACAGCTGACAGAAAAAGTGCGCCGCAATCCGTATTCCGTGATTTTGCTGGACGAAATTGAAAAAGCGCACCCAGAAGTATTTAACATTCTGCTTCAGGTACTTGAAGACGGTTTTCTTACCGACTCTAAAGGACGCCGGGTCGACTTTAGAAATACAGCGCTGATCCTTACCTCTAACGTCGGGGCAAGCACGCTGCGCCAGAATAAAAGTGTCGGCTTTGCGGCCCAGTCCACCGAGCAGAAATTCGATGATATGCGGGATAAAATCATGGGCGAGCTGAAAAATACGTTCCGTCCTGAATTTATTAACCGTCTGGATGAAATCATTGTCTTCCACAGCCTGGAAAAAGAGCACATCAAAAAGATCGTGCGCTTAATGACAGAACAGCTTAAAAAGCGTGTGGAAGAGCACGGTATCAGCATTGAAATTACCGATGCAGCACTCGATAAGATTGCCGATGAAGGTTTTGACCCTGAATACGGGGCCCGGCCGCTCAGACGTGCTCTGCAGCGTCACGTGGAAGACCGTTTATCCGACGAGCTGCTTAAAGGCACGCTTGAAGAAGGCAACACTGCTGTGATTGACGTGAAAGATGACGAATTCATTGTTGAAACGAAATCAGGCACGGCGAAAGCGCAATAAAGCTATACTCGAAACAGCTGCCTTGTGGCATATTGATGTCAGGGGGCAGCTGTTTTTCTTTTTATGAACGATAAAATCGTGTGGAATCGAAACGAAAAATGGATACAGCTCGTAGTAAAAGAGGAGGCTCGTATGGCAAAAGCAAAAACAAAATTTGTCTGCCAGGAGTGCGGGTATGAAACTCAAAAGTGGATGGGGCGCTGTCCAGCCTGCAACAACTGGAATACGATGGTAGAAGAAAAGGAAGCTCCGGCATCGAAAGCAGGCCGACGACCGGCGGCAAATGTATTCAGCGAAGCTGACAAACCGACACCGATTACCCAGGTGACTGGAGAAAAGGAAAACCGCATTTCAACGTCTGTAGGCGAACTAAACAGAGTGTTAGGCGGGGGGATCGTGCCCGGATCACTCGTGTTGGTCGGGGGAGACCCGGGGATCGGGAAGTCAACGCTGCTTCTGCAGGTTTCTGCTCTGCTTGCTTCTCAGAAGTACCGTGTCCTTTATGTTTCCGGAGAGGAATCGGTCAAGCAGACGAAAATGAGAGCGGAACGCCTCGGTGTGGAAGCAGATACGCTGTTTGTCTTTACAGAAACAAATATGGAGCGGATCGAAGCGGCGATGGAGGAAGTGAAGCCGGATCTTGTAATTATCGATTCGATTCAGACCGTCCATTCGGATGAAATTCAGTCGGCGCCCGGAAGCGTAGCGCAGGTGCGTGAATCAACCTCGACCTTTATGCACATTGCAAAAAATCAGGGCATTGCTGTATTTGTTGTAGGACACATGACTAAGCAGGGGTCGATTGCCGGACCGAAAATGCTCGAGCATATGGTGGATTCCGTGCTTTATTTTGAAGGCGAGCAGCATAATACGTACCGGATTTTACGGGCCGTGAAAAATAGATTTGGCTCGACGAATGAAATCGGGATCTTTGAAATGAAAGAGGCAGGCCTGAAGGAAGTAACAAATCCTTCAGAAATTTTTCTCGAAGAGCGGACGGAAGGCACATCGGGCTCGGCTGTTGTAGCTTCTCTGGAGGGGACCCGGCCGGTGCTTGTAGAACTGCAGGCACTGATCGCCCCTACGAGCTATGCTTACCCGCGGCGGACAGCTACAGGAATCGATCAGAACCGGATTGCACTTCTGATGGCAGTGCTTGAAAAGCGTCTTGGCATGCTTCTTCAAAACCAGGATGCCTATATTAACGTCGCCGGAGGCGTGAAGCTCGACGAACCGGCAGTTGATCTTGGTATTGCTATATGTGTTGCCTCGAGCTTTCGGAACCAATCCACGAACCCGGGGGACATTGTCATGGGAGAAGTCGGTCTTACCGGAGAAATCCGGCGTATTTCCCGGGTGGAGGAGCGCGTGAAAGAAGCAGCGAAGCTTGGATTTTCGCGGGCGATAATTCCATCGAAGAACATTGGTGGCTGGACATTTCCCGAAGGCATTCAGGTAGTAGGCGTCAAAACGCTTGAAGAAGCACTGGACGCTGCACTCGACCCGGCGCCGCTCAGATAAATTAAAGATGAAGGTCCTGATCGCTCTAGTAGGACCTTCACTATCCTTTTACCTAATAATTAAGAAAATTCAACGATTTTATGAACATATTGTATCAAATTGTCCAAAGTTATGATAAATATGACGTTAGTGGTTTGTACCAGAGGAAAAATGTTTATAATACACTTAAGGAGGTGTTTGGAAAGTGTTGGAAAAAATTGTACAGTTATTTTTTGTTCTTGCCGGTATTACGTTAGGATTTCTTTATATTCCTGAACTTATTTCTTTATTTCCTTTTTATACGTTTCCTGACTGGGTCTACAACACCTATATCGGCGCTACTGTTGGAGCGGTAATCGTGGGGTTTGTGTTTTGGGCCGTGAGCCTTTGGATCGCGGGGCCAATCGTCAACGGCATGCGATTCCTGGAAGAGAAGGTCGTGAAAGCTCCTGTCACAGACGTATTGTTCGGTACGCTCGGACTGATTTTCGGACTGGTGGTCGCCTTTCTTATTTCCCTTCCGCTCAATTCTATCCGTATTCCCGTAATTGATTCCGTGCTTCCCTTATTTTTATCCTTTTTCTGCGGCTATTTTGGCTTCCAGATTGGATTTAAAAAGCGTGATGAACTGTTGGGTCTTTTTTCAAGCTCAAAAAACGCTGCAGCAAAGGAAGAAGCAGCGCTGGCAGCTGCAGCCGCTTCAGAAGAAAATCAGGCATGGGAGAAGCTGCTCGATACAAGCGTGATTATTGACGGGAGGATTGCAGATATCTGCCAATCAGGATTTATTGAGGGGAAGCTGGTGATCCCGGAATTTGTACTTGAAGAGCTTCAGCATATTGCGGACTCTTCAGATGTATTAAAGCGTAACCGGGGTCGTCGCGGACTCGATATCCTAAACCGTATTCAAAAGGAACTTCCTATCGAAGTAGAGATTACGGATACTGATTTTGAAGACATTCATGAAGTGGACAGTAAGCTGGTGAAGCTTGCGAAAGTACGAAATGGTATTGTTGTGACCAATGACTTTAACTTAAATAAGGTGTGCGATCTTCAGGGTGTCAGCGTGTTAAACATTAATGATTTGGCGAATGCGGTCAAACCGGTAGTTCTTCCTGGCGAGGAAATGATGGTCCAGGTGATCAAGGACGGGAAGGAACAAAGCCAGGGAATTGGATACTTAGACGATGGCACAATGATTGTAGTCGAAAGCGGGAAAGGCTATATCGGCCAGGAAATAGAAGTGGTAGTTACGAGCGTTCTGCAGACGAGTGCGGGACGGATGATATTTGCAAAACCAAAGGTATCAAAACGCGAAAAAGCTTTATAATGAGATGCCCTGTGCCTGCGCAGGGCTTTTTTATGTAGATTTCCATCAGATATAAACAGCCGGCAGCTTTTCCTTTAGGGCAAGTTTTGGTAAAATTAATGTTTGATAAGCGGCGCGGTAGAATATATAGGGCGTTTTTCGGGTATCAGCATATTATTAACAGGCGGACTTTGCTGTAAGAGCAGAGAAAACGCGTTACATAACACCGGGACTACAATGTCTTGAAATTGGAGAGGTACTATGAACTATGCGGTAGTCATTCCTGCAGCCGGCCAGGGGAAACGAATGCAGGCAGGCCATAATAAACAATTTCTCGTTTTAGAAGAACGGCCATTAATAATTCATACTGCATCTGTTTTCGAGCAGGATCCGTGGTGTAGAGAAATTATTGTTGTTGCCAACGCTTCAGAAATTTATGACATGGAAGAGCTTTTCGAAGAGTGGGGCATTCGGAAGGTGAAGCAGGTGGTGGTGGGCGGAAACGAACGCCAGAATAGTGTGCATGAAGGGTTGAAACGCCTTCTTCCCGAGCACCGGGTCGTTCTGGTGCACGACGGGGCCCGCCCGTTCGTCGAACAGGAAGATATCCACCGTCTCGTGGAACAGGCCGAGCAAACGGGAGCAGCGGTGCTTGGCACAAAAATGAAAGATACCGTCAAACGTACCGATGGGGCGACGGTGCTTGAAACGATCGACCGTTCCAGCTTGTGGGCAGTACAGACTCCACAGGCGTTTCAGGCAGCAGTGGTGATGGAGGCCTACGATTACGCAGCGGCCCACCAGATTATCGGCACAGACGATACCAGCCTGGTAGAATACATGGGCCGGCCGGTAAAGATTGTGGAAGGAAGCTACGATAACATTAAGCTGACTACTCCTGAAGACATGGTGGTGGCCCGGGCGATTTTGCAGAAGCGAAGAGAGGGAAGAAAGTAATGAGAATTGGACATGGATATGATGTACACCAACTGCAGGAAGGCCGCCCTTTAATACTGGGAGGCATAAACATTCCTCATGATAAAGGACTCCTTGGACATTCGGATGCGGACGTTTTACTTCATGCAGTAACAGATGCGATACTGGGGGCAGTCGGGCTGGGCGATATCGGCAGGCATTTTCCGGACACGGATCCTGAATTTAAAGATGCTGATTCTGCAGACCTGCTTTCTCATGCCTGCAGTCTTGTACAAGCACAGGGATGGAAGCTTGGAAATGTCGATGCGACTATACTGGCCCAGCAGCCAAAAATGGCACCGCACATTCCGAAAATGAAAAAGCGGATCGGTGAACTGCTTGAAGCAGAAGCAGAGGACCAGGTGAACGTAAAAGCGACGACTACAGAAAAGCTTGGGTTTGTCGGCCGAAAAGAAGGTATTGCTGCTCATGCTGTTGTACTTCTGCAGCCGGCTGATTAAATATATGTAAAAATAGAGGATATAAAAAAGAAAGTCTACGGAGGGTGAAGGAAATGAGTGAAAAAGTACGTGTACGGTTTGCGCCGAGTCCGACCGGCCATCTTCATATCGGAGGAGCGCGCTCGGCACTGTTTAATTATTTATTCGCCAGAAGCCAGGGCGGAGATTTTATTCTGCGCATTGAAGATACAGATCAGGAGCGTAACGTGGAAGATGCTACTGCCCGTTTAATGGAAAGCCTGCGCTGGCTTGGCATCGAATGGGATGAAAGCGTGGATGTCGGCGGCCCGCATGCGCCTTATCAGTCGATGGAACGAATCGATCTGTATAAAGAATACGTCCAGCGTCTTCTCGATGAAGGCAAGGCCTATTACGACTACATGACAGAAGAAGAGCTTGCCCAGGAACGAGAAGAGCAGATGGCCCGTGGGGAAGCGCCGAAATACAGCGGGCGTGACAGAGACCTTACGCCGGCGCAGCGGAAAGCATACGAAGACCAGGGGATTAAGCCGGTCGTTCGTTTTCGTGTTCCGGAAGGACAGAGCGTCATCATTGATGACGTGGTAAGAGGAAACGTTATTTTCGAGTCCAACGACATTGGGGACTTTGTCATAGCCCGTAAAGACGGCATACCAACATACAACTTTGCGGTAGTGATTGATGATCATTTGATGGAAATTTCCCACGTGATCCGTGCAGAAGAGCATCTTTCCAATACACCGCGGCAGGCGCTGGTCTATGATGCCTTTGACTGGGAAAAGCCGCGTTTTGCCCACGCATCACTGATTTTGAATCCGAACCGCCAGAAAATGAGCAAGCGTGACGGATCTGTCATCCAATTTGTCGAACAATACCGTGATCTTGGATACCTGCCGGAAGCTATCGTGAACTTCCTGGCGCTGCTCGGGTGGTCTCCAAAAGGAGAAGAAGAGCTGTTTACCATTGAAGAATTAAAAGAACAGTTTTCGCTTGAGAGGGTCTCCAAGGCCCCGGCGGTCTTTGATACAGACAAGCTTGCCTGGATGAACAACCAGTATGTAAAAGAAGCGGACACAGAACGTCTGACACTGCTTGCACTTCCGCATCTTCAGGAAGCAGGAAAGCTGCCGGCAAAGCTTTCGGAAGAACAGTACGAGTGGCTGAAGCAGCTTGTCGGCATCTATCAGGAGCAAATGCATTATGCAGCAGAAATTGTCGAGCTGACAGATTTGTTCTTCAAAACAGAAATTGACTATACCCAGGAAGCCCGTGAGGTGCTCGAGCAGGAGCATGTAAGCACCGTGCTGGAGCACTTCTCGAAAGAGCTCGACGAAGCTCCGGACTTTGAACCGGAAACGGTGAAAAAAGCGGTAAAGGCTACCCAGAAAGCGACAGGCTATAAAGGCAAGCAGCTGTTTATGCCGGTCCGGGTGGCGACAACTGGTCAGACGCACGGACCGGAGCTGCCGGTAGCTATTTCGCTCCTTGGAAGAAACGTTGTACAGGCAAGGCTGCAGCAGGTCCTCTCTTCATAAATAAATATCTGTAAAACTATGACAGGAAGAAGTAAAAAACAACAGGCTTTATACAGAGATGCTCTCCGGTGGCTGAGAGAGGGCACTGAGCCGGTTTTTGAAATGCGTCCTGGAGTCCTCTGCTGAATATAGTAGGCAGCGGCGGCGTGCTCCGTTATGGCAAAAAGAGAAGTGCCTGTCCCGGCGCTTAAACAGAGTGGAACCGCGCTAAAAAAAGCGTCTCTGTGCGAATTCGCACAGAGACGCTTTTTTTATTGATATACTAAGCATACAAATATGAAAGCTTGAGAGAAGGCATAGAAAGTGGGGAAGCACCATGTGGAAAACGCTGAAAAATGATTTGGACGTCGTGTTTGACCAGGACCCGGCAGCACGGAACCGTCTGGAGGTGGTCTTCACGTATGCAGGTGTTCACGCTGTATGGTCACATCGTTTCGCTCATTGGCTGTGGAAGAAAAAAATGTTTTTCCTGTCACGGGTAATTTCACAGCTCAGCCGTTTTATTACCGGAATTGAAATTCATCCAGGAGCCGTAGTTGGCGAACGGCTATTTATCGACCACGGCATGGGAGTCGTTATCGGGGAAACATGTGAAATCGGTGATAATGTAACGATTTTCCAGGGAGTCACTTTAGGTGGTACGGGTAAAGAAAAAGGCAAGCGGCATCCGACGATTGAAGATCATGTATTAATCGCAAGCGGGGCTAAGGTGCTCGGTTCCATGACGATTGGAAAGCATTCCCGCATCGGTGCAGGTTCGGTCGTATTAAATGAAGTGCCGCCAAACTCAACGGTCGTCGGCATTCCGGGAAAGGTGGTTGTGCAGGATGGCGTCAAGATCAACAGAAACTCGCTCGACCACCAGAACCTACCGGACCCGGTAGCTGACAAGCTTCGTTCCCTTGAAGAGGAGATCGAAATGCTGAAAGAGCGGCTCCCGGAGCACGAAAGCGCAGACCATGAACAATCGGTGAAAGGAAGAGAGCAGTAATGGCGATTCATATATACAATTCATTAACCAATCAAAAAGAACTGTTTCAACCGATAGACCCGGACCGGATCACAATGTACGTGTGCGGGCCGACTGTGTACAACTACATTCATATCGGCAATGCCCGTCCTGCTATTGTTTTTGATGCTGTCCGCCGCTATCTGATGTACCGTGGATACAATGTGTACTACGTGTCGAATTTCACCGATGTGGATGACAAAATTATTAAAGCTGCCCAGGAAATGAATGAAGAAGTGCCGGTGCTCGCTAATCGTTTTATCGACACGTACCTTGAAGATATCGAATCGCTCGGAGTTGAAAAAGCGGATCTTCATCCGCGGGCGACCGAAACAGTGACAGAAATGATCGAGTTTATCGAGCAGCTGATCGCAAAAGGATTTGCCTATGAATCAAACGGCGATGTGTATTACCGCACAAAGAAATTCAAAAACTACGGAAAGCTTTCCTCGCAGTCGGTCGGAGATCTGCAAATGGGTGCGCGAATCGAAGTAGGCGAACAGAAAGAGGACCCGATGGATTTCACGCTCTGGAAAAAAGCGAAGGAAAACGAAATTGCGTGGAACAGCCCGTGGGGCGAAGGGCGCCCGGGATGGCATATTGAATGCTCGGCGATGGTGAAGAAATATATGGGAGACACTATAGATATTCATGCCGGCGGCCAGGATTTAAAATTCCCCCACCACGAAAACGAAATTGCCCAGACGGAAGCATTGACCGGCAAGCCGATGGCCAACTACTGGATGCACAACGGCTATATTAATATTAATAATGAAAAAATGTCGAAATCGCTCGGAAATTTCGTGCTGGTGCATGACATGATTCAGCAGCACGATCCGGAAGTGATCCGCTTTTTCATGATGCAGGCGCACTACCGCAATCCTATTAACTTTGATAACGATTTGCTTGAATCGGCCAGAGCCGGGCTGGAGCGGCTGCGCTCCACGCTTGAAAACGTCAAGCACCGCCGGGGTGAAAGTGCGGACGGCGGCAGCGGAGAAGGCCGGGAGGCGGCCGAACGGGCCAAGGTGCGCTTTCTGGAGGAAATGGATGATGACTTCAACACGGCAAATGCCATCAGTGTACTGTTTGACCTGGCCCGGGAAGCAAATAAATATATGCAGCAGCCACAGACAAGTATCGCCTCACTGGATGCGATTATTGAAACGATGACAGAAATTGGGGACGTGCTGGGGGTATCTTTGGAAAAAGAGGAGGAAATGCTCGATGAAGACATCGAACAGCTTCTCAAAGAGCGGGTGGAAGCAAGAAAAAATAAAAACTTTGCCCGTGCCGATGAAATCCGGGACCAGCTCGAGAACGACGGAATTTTATTAGAAGATACGCCACAGGGAACCCGGTGGAAGAGGAAGTAGCATGATAAACTATAGTAAAGTAGATGAAAAGCAGTTAAATGCTCTGGCGCTTGCGTATATGGGAGATGCAGTGCTTGAAACCCACATCCGTCATTATTTAATTTCGGAAGGGAAAGTGCGGCCGCAGGAGCTGCATAAGCAGGCTACCTCCTACGTATCGGCTCAGGCCCAGGCGGAAGTACTTCGGTCCATGTGGGAGGAAGGGTATTTAACTGAAGAGGAGACAGCCGTAGCCAGACGTGGACGCAACGCGAAATCCGGAAGCATCCCCAAAAACACGGACCTGGCCACCTACCGTATGAGTACAGCGTTTGAAGCAGTGATTGGGTATCTGTATTTTGCCGGCAGACAGGAACGGGTGAACGAAATTATTGCATTTGCGATAGACAAAACACAAGAAAGAGGCCAGTCATTATGAGCCAGGAATGGATCGCGGGGAAAAATCCTGTTATAGAAGCGTTGAAAGCCGACCGGAAAATTGAAAGAATTATGATCGCAGATACTGCCAAAAAAGGAGCAGCACAGGAAATAAGAGCTCTGGCAGGAAAAAAAGGAATAGCAGTGCAGGAGGTTTCAAAGAAAAAACTTGATGAGCTCGATGCAGGCGTACACCAGGGAGTAGCGGCGGCTGTGCCGGCTTATCAGTACGCAGGAATGGAGGATTTATTCCGAAAAGCAGAAAAGCAGCACGAGGACCCTTTTTTCCTTGTCCTGGACGGGGTGGAGGATCCTCATAATCTGGGTTCCATGATACGGACGGCGAATGCCTCCGGCGTACACGGCGTCATTATTCCGAAAAGACGGGCTGCAGGTGTGACCCAAACCGTAGTAAAAACATCGGCCGGAGCCGTCGAATATGTGCCGGTAGTCCGTGTAACAAACATTAATAAAACGCTCGATGAATTAAAGGAAAAAGGCCTTTGGATAGCCGGGACGGGAATAGAGAACGCCTCTGATTACAGGCAGATGCAGGCAGACATGCCGCTTGCTCTGGTAATCGGAAACGAAGGAAAGGGATTGAGCCGGCTTGTAAAGGAAGCCTGTGACTTTCTGGTACAGATTCCGATGCACGGAGCAGTTACTTCATTGAACGCTTCTGTCGCCGGTGGTGTTCTAATGTATGAAGTGATGCGTAAAAGACAGGAGAAGGGCAGGCAGACACCATGAAGGACATTCTTCTCGTAGATGGATATAACGTGATTGGCGACTGGCCGGAGCTGAAGCCGCTCCGGGCCGGTCATCTGGAAGAGGCACGGGACCGGCTTATTGATGCCATGGCGGAGTACCAGGCGTATAAAGGATGGAGAGTTATTGTTGTTTTCGACGCCCATATGGTTCCCGGCATTGGGAAAAACTATCAGCTGAAACGTGTGGAGGTAGTATATACGAGAGAACACGAAACAGCTGATGAGCGCATCGAAAAATTAGTCGGAGAGTTAAAAAACGTGGAAACGAGGGTACACGTCGCCACCTCTGATTATGCTGAACAGTCAATGACGTTTGGGAGCGGGGCATTAAGAAAATCAGCACGGGAGCTCCGGCATGAAACAAAGCTTGTCGAAAAAGGCATCGAAGAACAGCTTGAAAATCAAAAAAAAGCAATTCATAAGACTACTCTTCCTATTACGGAAGAAATGGCAGAAATTTTCGACAAATGGCGCAAAAGGGATCTGTAGGCAGTTGACGCTCTTATGAACACTCCGATATAATGATTGCTATATTTATACTACTACGCGCATGGGCGGAGGGATTGTATTGAGTACAGACCTCAAGAAACCGGAACAACGTCAAACCACCCGAACCGAAGATGAAATACTGATTGAATTTGCACGTGCAGGCGATAACCAGGCGTTAGAACGACTGATTGAGAAATACCGGCATTTAGTGCGGGCGAAATCGCGATCGTATTTTCTCATCGGGGGAGATTATGAAGATATTATACAAGAAGGAATGATCGGGCTGTATAAAGCTGTACGAGATTTCCGGGGGGACAAACTATCCTCTTTCCGTGCCTTTGCTGAGTTGTGTATTACAAGGCAGATCATTACAGCTATAAAGACGGCGACGAGACAGAAGCATTCGCCGCTGAACTCATATATCTCGTTGGATAAACCAGTGTATGAGGAAGATTCGGAACGCCCGCTGCTTGATATTTTAGTAGAGACCCACGCCAAAAGTCCGGAGGATCTGCTGATTATCAGAGAGAAGCAGGAGGACATGGAAACGAAAATTGGCAGTGTGCTGAGTGAACTTGAACAGCAGGTGCTGCAGCTCTACATCGATGGTCGTTCTTACCAGGAAATGTCCGGACTGCTCGGCAGAAGAAATAAATCAATCGACAATGCGCTTCAGAGAATCAAGCGAAAACTCGAAAACTGTGAAGAGTGGAATGCGTTAATCTCTTGAAGGACGGGCTTTGCATACCTTTTAATTTCAGAAAAATCAAAAATAATTATGTGACAAGTTATTGACAGCGTTTTCTCATAGTGGTAAGATTTATTTAAGTTAATACGTTAGGTTGAGTATATGAAAGCCGCACACCAGTCATTCCATTGGGATACGTGTGCGGCTTTTTCTAGGCTCACCCGGTTATTTCCGGTTGTTCATGCTAATTTTTATTCATTATTATGAAAGCGTTTTTCTGGAAAATAACTGGGGTTAAAGGTCTGGGTCTTACGGCGCCGCAACAAATAATAAGACGAACCGCCTAACGTTATGACGATAAGTAAGCTTTAATAAAAAAAGGAGGAAGAAAAAATGTCTGTTTATTTAGCGGAGCTTATCGGTACGATGATTCTTATTATCTTTGGCGGCGGCGTAGTTGCTAACATCAGTCTGAATAAATCAAAAGCTCAAGGCGGAGGCTGGATTGTAGTGGCGCTTGGGTGGGGGTTTGCAGTGGCAATGGCAGTTTACGCAGTAGGCCAGTTCTCCGGAGCGCACATTAACCCGGCAGTAACTCTCGGTCTTGCTTCTGTTGGGGAATTCGCATGGTCCCAGGTTCCGGGCTACATTATTGCTCAATTGATTGGTGCTGCGTTAGGCGGCGTAGTAGTTTATCTTCACTTTCTCGGGCACTGGAAGGAAACGGATGACCCGAATACAAAGCTTGGTGTGTTTTCAACCGACCCTGCTCTTCCGAACCGGTTTAACAACTTTCTGAGCGAATTTATCGGCACAGCTGTTCTTGTAGGCGGTATTTTAGGAATTGGCGCAAACCAGTTTACTGAAGGATTGAATCCTCTGATTGTCGGTTTTCTGATTGTAGCGATCGGCCTGTCGCTCGGCGGTACGACCGGGTATGCGATCAATCCGGCACGTGACCTTGGTCCGCGTATTGCACACGCATTGCTTCCAATTCCGGGCAAAAGAGATTCCAACTGGTCCTATGCCTGGATTCCAGTAGTAGCACCGGCAGCCGGCGGTGTGTTTGGTGCAATGGTTTACCGTTCGTTCTTCTTAGGAGAAGGCGCAATGGCACTGATGATTTACTCGGTCATCGTAGCAGTTTTCTTAGGAGGCCTGTACTACATGGGCCGGCGCTCTGCCAAAACGATTATGTCCAACCCTGAAGTGAAAAACTAATACAACTTATATACGAAAGAGGAGATGAGGCGGATGGAGAAGAAATACATTTTAGCAATCGACCAGGGAACAACAAGCTCGCGTGCCATTATTTTTAACGAAGAAGGAGAAATTGTAGGCACCGCGCAAAGAGAATTCAAGCAGTACTTCCCGAAATCCGGGTGGGTGGAGCATAACGCACAGGAAATCTGGACCTCTGTCCTTGCCGTACTCGCAGAAGTGCTTGGTGAAAACGGTATCCAGGCTGAAGAGATTAACGCAATTGGAATCACGAACCAGCGTGAAACAGCGGTGGTATGGGACAAACACACCGGGCGTCCTGTCTATAACGCAATTGTATGGCAGTCCCGGCAGACGATGGACATCTGCAATGAGCTGAACGAGCAGGGCTACGGTGAAATGTTCCGAAATAAAACGGGACTCCTGATTGATGCTTATTTCTCGGGAACGAAAGTGAAATGGATCCTCGATAATGTGGACGGTGCCCGGGAAAAAGCGGATAACGGAGATCTTCTGTTTGGTACCATTGATACGTGGCTCATCTGGAAGCTGTCCGGAGGCAAAGCCCATGTAACAGACTATACCAATGCCGGCCGGACGCTTATGTACAATATTTATGATCTGCAGTGGGACGACGAACTGCTTGAGGTTCTTGGCGTACCGAAGAGCATGCTTCCGGAAGTACGTTCTTCTTCCGAGGTGTATGCCAATACGGTAGATTACCACTTCTTCGGCCAGGAAGTTCCGATTGCCGGCGTAGCAGGAGACCAGCACGCTGCCCTGTTCGGCCAGGCATGCTTTGAAAAAGGGATGGCAAAGAACACGTATGGCACCGGCTGCTTTATGCTGATGCATACCGGAGACAAACCAGTGCCTTCTAATAACGGACTATTGACTACGATTGCCTGGGGAATTGACGGAAAAGTTGAATATGCTCTTGAAGGAAGTATTTTCGTAGCCGGCTCGGCTATTCAGTGGCTGCGCGATGGCCTGCGGATGTTTACGAACGCTCCGGACAGCCAGAAATACGCAGAGCGTGTCGACGATACGAACGGTGTATACTTTGTACCGGCATTTGTAGGGCTCGGGGCTCCTTATTGGGACAGTGAAGCGCGCGGAGCCATATTTGGACTCAGCCGTGGCACGGAAAAAGAGCATTTCGTAAGAGCTACGCTTGAATCGCTTGCGTATCAGACGAAAGACGTTCTCGGCGCGATGGAAGCGGACTCAGGTATTGAAGTGAAGTCTCTCCGTGTTGACGGTGGAGCCGTTTCAAACGATTTCCTGATGCAGTTCCAAAGTGATATTGTCGGTGTACCTGTAGAGCGCCCGGCTGTTATCGAAACAACTGCGATGGGAGCAGCATATTTAGCAGGAATTGCTACGGGCTTCTGGAGCAGCAAAGAAGAAGTGAAAAAGCAGTGGAAGAAAGAGAAACAGTTTGAACCGCAAATTAATGAGGATACGAGAACAGAACTGTACGACGGCTGGAAGGAAGCGGTGGACGCTACCAGAGCGTTCAAGCCGGGAAAAAAGAAAGCAACAACTCAGTCGTCTAACTAATAATTTATGAAGGGACCGGCGTTCCCTATGGAACGCCGGTTTTTATATGCCCTTTAATTTCTCCTTGATTATAGTACAGAAGTTGTTTATGATTGTTATTGGTAGAAATATATGTGCACCTAAAGCAAACAGACCGCAGAGCCCTTAGGAGCGGCTGTTTTTTTAATGGTTGAAAACAAGCCGGGCAAAGAAGCCTGATGGTACATGGATGCAGAAAAAGATGCAGATACATTGTTCGTACGAGACCTTATATTAATAATTCTATAACCGTAAACACCGGTTGATGGAGGTGGCTGCATGGCTGGGGGTACGAAAAAAGGCCCTATCCGCTTTCTCAAAGAAGTAGGGCAGGAAATGAAGCGTGTTACATGGCCGACACGCAAAGAACTAACGAAATATACAATTGTCACGGTGCTGACTGTCATCTTTTTTGTGATCTATTTTGCCGTTATCGATTTAGGGCTTTCTGAGCTTGTTCGTATATTTTTGGAGTAGTAACGGTTGAACGTTTGGAATAAAGGAGGGAAGGGACTTAGCTCCCACTCTAGATATGGAAAAAAGCTGGTATGTAGTCCATACTTATTCGGGCTATGAAAACAAAGTAAAAACGAACCTGGAAAAACGGGTGGAATCCATGGGGATGACGGATAAAATTTTCCGTGTGCTGGTACCGGTGGAAGAAGAAACAGAAACCAAAAATGGAAAAAGCAAGACGGTTTCCAAAAAGGTTTTTCCGGGGTATGTCATTGTTGAAATGGTAATGACAGACGACTCCTGGTACGTGGTTCGCAATACGCCTGGAGTAACCGGATTTATCGGTTCGACAGGAGCAGGGTCGAAGCCGACGCCGCTTTTACCGGACGAAGTAGATGCTATTCTCGGTCAGATGGGCGAGAAGGAACCAAAGGCAGAGGTGTACTTTGAACTTAAAGAAGCAGTGAAGGTTACCGAAGGGCCGTTTGCTGATTTCACCGGCACGGTCGAAGAAATTAATGCCGAGAAGCAGAAGGTCAAAGTTTATGTAAACATGTTCGGCCGCGAAACGCCGGTTGAACTGGAGTTTACTCAAGTAGAAAAAATCTAGAGCCGGCTTACGGTTTCCACTCTCTCACGAATTAACCATTGCTTATTTTGGCTGCAGGTGATAAAATCATCCTGTTTGGTATTGAAAGATATCACAGCCTAAAGCACATAGTGTTTTAGAATGAGTGGGAGGATACCTTGTATCCGGCTACCACATCACGGACGAAGGAGGTGTGTCGCGTGGCTAAAAGAGTCGAGAAGGTTGTTAAACTTCAAATTCCGGCTGGTAAAGCGAACCCGGCACCACCGGTAGGCCCAGCGCTTGGTCAAGCCGGTGTGAATATCATGGGATTCTGTAAAGAATTCAACGCTCGTACACAAGAGCAGACAGGAACAATCATTCCTGTAGAAATCAGTGTCTATGAAGACCGTTCGTTCACTTTTATTACGAAAACTCCGCCAGCTCCTGTACTTCTTAAAGAAGCAGCTGGAGTAAAAGGCGGTTCCGGTGAGCCTAACCGTAACAAAGTCGGTTCAGTAACCCGGGATCAGGTTCGTGAAATTGCTGAAACGAAAATGCAGGATTTGAACGCATCTGACGTTGATTCAGCAATGCGTATGGTTGAAGGAACAGCCCGCAGCATGGGCTTAAACGTTGAAGACTAATTGAAAGATTTGCCTTGCTGAAGGTTGTGTGCACGCCTCTGACGCTCTTGTCGAAGGGACGGCCCGCAACCTTTACTAGTGGGAGGTCTTACCGTTAAACCACAACAAGGAGGAAAAACAATGCCTAAAAGAGGTAAAAAATACCGCGAGGCGGCGCAGCTCATCGACCAGGAGCAGCAGTACAATGCTGAAGAGGCGATTGAGCTTGCGAAGAAAACATCGATCGTAAACTTTGATGCAACGGTAGAAGTAGCGTTTCGTCTTGGAATTGACCCGCGTAAAAACGATCAGCAGATCCGTGGCGCGATTGTACTTCCAAACGGAACAGGAAAAAGCCAGCGTGTGCTTGTTTTTGCTAAAGGCGAAAAAGCCCAGGAAGCAGAAGCAGCCGGCGCTGATTATGTAGGAGAAGAAGATCTGGTGAACCGCGTGCAGCAAGGCTGGTTTGACTTTGATGCAGTAGTAGCCACTCCTGACATGATGGCCCAGGTAGGGAAATTGGGCCGTACCCTCGGACCAAAAGGCCTTATGCCTAACCCGAAAACTGGTACGGTTACGATGGACGTTACAAAAGCTGTTGAAGAAATTAAAGCAGGTAAAGTGGAATACCGTGTCGATAAGTCCGGTAACATCCATGCGCCAATCGGCAAAGTATCCTTTGATACTGCAAGCCTGGTGGAAAACTTCAACACTGTTGCCGACGCGCTTCAAAAAGCAAAGCCGGCAGCTGCTAAAGGAACGTACATGAGAGGCGTTGCTGTAACGACTTCCATGGGTCCTGGCGTAAAAGTCAGCACTTCTTCGTTGAAATTCGCATAAATTAAACCGTAATACTTTTGTTTGCCGGCAGCTCCCGGGCGATCTTGAAAAAGCTCTTGACCCGGGTGCTGCTTCCATTTATACTAAATGACGGATCAGCCAACAATTTTATATTGTTGCCGCAGACAGCAGGAGTGCACAGCACTTAAATAAACATCCTGCCGAGGTACCATTCCTATACATTAAACGCTTTGGAGCGTTTTACGGGAGTAGTGTCTTCGTGTCTGCTAATTGAGACAGGAAGATTTTTTTGTGTCTGCGGTTGCGGGCGGCAAACAATAAAGAATGGCAGGAGGTGGAACGGATGAGCAAAGTAATCGAACAAAAGCAGGCGGTTGTTGATGAAATCGCAGCTAAGCTGAAAGACAGCGTATCAACCGTACTGGTAGACTATCGCGGTCTGGACGTATCGGAAATCACGGAATTGCGTGCGCAGCTTCGTGAAGCAGACGTTGATTTCAAAGTATATAAAAATACAATGGCGCGTCGTGCAGCCGAAGACGTGAATCTGAAAGACGAGTTGAACGACTACCTGGTAGGTCCTACGGCCATTGCAACAAGCAAAGAGGACGCAGTAGCACCTGCGAAAGTATTGTACAATTTCGCTAAAGATCACGAAGCACTGGAAATCAAAACGGGTGTCATTGAAGGCAGCGTTGTTTCCCAGGAGCAGATTCAGGAATTGGCCAGCCTCCCATCCCACGATGGACTTGTGGCTATGCTGCTTAGCGTTATGCAGGCGCCAATCCGTAACTTCGCACTGGCTACAAAAGCAGTGGCAGAGCAAAAAGAAGAAGAAGAGAGCGCCTAACCAACCGGCGTTTCAATCGGCTTAAATATTAATATTAAGAGGAGGATTATCCATGAGTAATCAAGAAATGATTGATGCGATTAAGGAAATGTCCGTTCTGGAACTGAACGAATTAGTAAAAGCAATTGAAGAAGAATTCGGCGTAACAGCAGCTGCACCAGTAGCAGCTGGCGGTGGCGGCGGTGAAGTCGTTGAGGAAGAGCAAACAGAATTCGACGTAGTACTCGAAAGCGCTGGATCTTCTAAAATCAACGTCATCAAAGTCGTCCGCGAAATCACTGGTCTTGGCTTGAAAGAAGCTAAAGCACTGGTAGACGGAGCTCCTGACACATTGAAAGAAGGCGTATCTAAAGAAGACGCTGAAGAAATGAAAGGTCAACTCGAAGAAGCAGGCGCTTCTATCGAATTGAAGTAAGCTTTCTATAAACTCATCCGCACCTGTGCGGGTGAGTTTTTTGTTGCAATAAACTCCCTGGCCCTGCTATGATAATATTCCAATAATCAGAACGGAGCGATGCTATGAGCGGTGAACAATATTTTCATGCAAACCCAAGTGCGGCAAGTAACGAGAAAGTCATTCATGCAGAGCTTCGGGGTAGAGACTGGTCGTTTATTACAGACAGCGGAGTATTCTCGAAACAAACGGTGGATTTTGGTACGGCAACGCTGCTTGAAACCTTTGAATGGCCGGAGGTGGATGGCGACATTATCGACATTGGCTGTGGTTACGGCGTAGTGGGAGTCACTCTCGCCAAAGAAACCACCCGGAGCGTTCTGCTTTTTGATATCAATCAACGTGCTGTGGAGCTGGCGAATAAAAATATCCAGCGCTGCCAGGCTGAGAATGCAAAGGCGGCGGAGAGTGATTTATTCAGTGCCTATCAAGGCAGAGCGGCAGCGATTTTGACAAACCCTCCTATCAGGGCAGGAAAAAAAGTGGTGCACCGGTTGTTTGAAGAAGCTTATGAAGCGCTAAGCCCCGGAGGCGAATGCTGGGTTGTCATTCAAAAAAAACAGGGTGCCCCTTCAGCGAAGGAAAAGCTTAACGAGCTGTTTCCGGTTGTGAAGAATGTGAAAAAGAATAAAGGCTATTATATTTTTCGTGCGTGTAAATAAATAAAACAGCACCATCAGAAGTTGACGGTGCTGTTTTGATATGGTATTATAATTTAATGCGTATAAGTGTCCGTACGCGTCAAACTACATGTAATATTCTACTTATAAAATTAGGTGATACCGTAAGAAGTATCATCCATTTCTTTTCTATTTGCCACTTCACGGCTGGGCTGAATTACGGTTGCAGCAAGCTTATCCACTAAAACGAGAACGTTTGTGCTTTTGATTCCTTCTTATTCTAACACACTCGAATGAGAAATGGGAGAATCGATCGTAATAAGTATTAGGAAAAACAATTCCATTTAAGATAATCAATATAAGTCAGGGAGAAGCAATCAGCGTTCTCAAACTGGCTATTCGGTTTGCGAAGCTTTTTTAACGACGACATGTGCGCGGGCTGTTCTCTGTGTTCTGATCCGCAGACTGTTTTATCAGAGCAGAAAGAGCCGTCCGTCTACATGACGACGCGTCTCTGCATTTATCACTATTTAGCTATATTACCGATAATTGCCTTGGAAAAACGCTTGTTTTTAAAACGGGCGGATATCATGCGAGATTTGAGGGGTGAATCTGTTGTCAAGTCAACTTATTCAATTTGGACGTCACCGCCAGCGGAGAAGCTATGCCCGAATCAATGAAGTCTTGGACCTTCCAAACCTCATTGAGATTCAGACGGCTTCTTATCAATGGTTTCTAGATGAAGGTATTCGCGAAATGTTTCAGGACATTTCGCCGATTGAAGATTTTACCGGAAACTTGGTGCTTGAATTCATCGATTACAATTTAGGAGAGCCTAAATACCCGATTGATGAATCAAAAGAACGCGATGCCACGTATTCTGCACCGCTCCGGGTCAAGGTTCGCCTGATGAACAAAGAGACCGGCGAAGTAAAAGAGCAGGAAGTATTTATGGGTGATTTCCCGCTTATGACCGACACAGGTACTTTTGTGATAAACGGGGCTGAGCGCGTTATCGTGTCCCAGCTCGTACGTTCACCAAGCGTATATTTTAACAATAAAGTAGACAAAAACGGAAAGCGTGGCCACACCGCAACCGTCATTCCGAACCGTGGTGCGTGGCTCGAGCTTGAAACAGATGCAAAAGACGTCGTTCACGTTCGTATTGACCGCACCCGGAAAATCCCGGTCACCGTTCTTCTTCGTGCGCTTGGGTTTGGCTCTGACCAGGAGATTATCGATCTTCTGGGTGAAGACCAGTACCTGCGGAATACGCTCGAAAAAGATAACACAGAAGGCAGCGAAAAAGCCCTTCTCGAAATTTATGAACGTCTCCGCCCTGGGGAGCCGCCAACGGTGGACAGCGCGAAGAGCTTATTAAATACGCGCTTTTTTGATCCGAAGCGGTACGATCTCGCAAATGTCGGGCGTTATAAAATGAATAAAAAACTTCATATCCAGAATCGTTTGTTCAATCAGCGTTTAGCAGAAACGCTTGCTGACCCAGAAACGGGAGAGGTCATTGCCGAATCGGGCACGATGCTCGACCGCCGGACATTGGACCGTCTGATGCCGTACCTGGAAAACAACCTTGGATTTAAACGGTACACCGTTTCCGGTGGAGTGGTGGAAGATGCAGATTTGGACGTACAGTCTATTAAGATTTATGCAGATGACGGTCAAGGCGAAGACCGTGAGATTAACGTAATCAGTAACGGAAATATTGATCATGATACGAAGAATATTACTCCTGAAGACATGATTGCTTCAGTTAACTATTTCTTCAATCTGCTTCACGGCGTCGGCCGTACAGATGATATTGACCACCTGGGCAATCGTCGTCTCCGTTCCGTCGGTGAGCTGCTTCAGAATCAATTCCGTATCGGGCTTTCCCGTATGGAGCGTGTTGTACGTGAGCGTATGTCCATTCAGGACCCAAGCTCCATCACGCCGCAGGCGCTTATCAATATTCGTCCGGTGATTGCTTCTATTAAAGAGTTTTTCGGAAGCTCGCAGCTTTCCCAGTTCATGGACCAGACAAATCCTTTGGCTGAATTGACGCACAAACGCCGTCTGTCAGCGCTTGGACCGGGCGGTCTGACCCGTGAACGTGCAGGCTTTGAAGTTCGTGACGTGCACTATTCCCACTACGGGCGTATGTGTCCGATCGAAACGCCGGAAGGTCCGAACATCGGTTTGATTAACTCCTTATCAAGCTACGCCAAGGTAAATAAATTCGGCTTCATCGAAACAGCTTACCGCCGTGTAGATCCGGATACGGGAGTGGTCACCGAGCAGTGTGACTATCTTACTGCCGATGAAGAAGACAACTACGTAGTAGCTCAGGCGAACGCTTCACTTGCTGAAGACGGCACGTTTGCCGACGATGAAGTTATTGCCCGTTTCCGCGGGGACAACACGATCGTTCCAAAAGAAAAAATCGACTATATGGACGTATCGCCAAAGCAGGCGGTTTCTGCTGCGACAGCGTGCATTCCGTTCCTGGAAAACGATGACTCCAACCGGGCATTAATGGGGGCGAACATGCAGCGTCAGGCAGTACCGCTTCTTGAACCGGAAGCTCCTCTTGTAGGCACCGGCATGGAATACGTTTCAGCGAAGGATTCAGGTGCTGCCATCATTGCACGTCACAAAGGCGTAGTTGAGCGGGCATCCGCACGTGAAATCTGGATCCGCCGCATTGAAGATGTAGACGGAAAAGAAGTAGAAACAGATATCGACAAATACCGTATGATGAAATACGTCCGCTCCAACCAGGGCACAAGCTACAACCAGCGTCCGATCGTTAAAGACGGAGACCGTATTGAAAAAGGCGAAGTACTTGCAGACGGTCCGTCGATGGACAACGGTGAAATGGCATTGGGCCGTAACGTATTAACCGCCTTTATGACCTGGGACGGCTATAACTATGAGGACGCCGTTATCCTGAGTGAACGGGTAGTAAAAGACGATGTTTACACTTCCATTCACGTCGATGAATACGAGTCAGAGGCCCGCGATACTAAGCTCGGACCGGAGGAAATCACCCGTGATATTCCAAACGTCGGCGAAGAAGCGCTGAAGGACCTGGATGACCGTGGTATTATCCGTGTCGGTGCGGAAGTGAAGGATGGCGACATTCTTGTTGGGAAAGTAACGCCAAAAGGCATGACAGAGCTTTCCGCAGAGGAACGTCTGCTTCACGCAATCTTTGGGGAAAAAGCCCGCGAGGTACGGGATACTTCGCTTCGTGTTCCGCACGGTGCAGACGGCATTGTACTCGACGTAAAAATCTTTAACCGTGAAGATGGAGATGAACTTCCGCCGGGAGTGAATCAGCTTGTCCGGGTATACCTCGTTCAGAAGCGTAAGATTCACGAAGGGGATAAAATGGCAGGCCGTCACGGAAACAAAGGTGTTATTTCGCGTATTCTTCCAGAAGAAGATATGCCTTACCTGCCGGATGGAACACCGATTGACCTCATGCTGAACCCTCTCGGGGTGCCTTCGCGTATGAATATCGGACAGGTGCTTGAAATGCACCTGGGCATGGCGGCTCGTTCCCTGAACCTTCACATGGCAACACCGGTATTTGACGGTGCCCGTGAAGAGGATGTTTGGGAAACTATTCAGGAAGCCGGCCTCGCCCGGGACGGAAAGACTGTATTGTATGACGGGCGAACCGGGGAAACCTTTGACAACCGTATTTCAGTCGGGGTCATGTATATGATCAAGCTTGCCCACATGGTGGACGACAAGCTTCACGCCCGTTCAACCGGACCTTACTCCCTCGTTACCCAGCAGCCGCTTGGTGGTAAAGCCCAGTTCGGCGGCCAGCGTTTCGGGGAAATGGAAGTATGGGCGCTTGAAGCGTACGGTGCAGCCTATACGCTGCAGGAAATTCTCACGGTGAAATCCGACGACGTTGTCGGCCGTGTGAAGACGTACGAAGCGATTGTTAAAGGTGAAAACGTTCCGGAGCCTGGCGTTCCCGAGTCGTTTAAAGTTCTGATTAAAGAGCTTCAAAGCCTTGGCATGGACGTAAAAATGCTTTCAAGCAATGAAGAGGAAATCGAGATGAAAGAGCTCGATGACGAAGATGAACAACCCGGAGATAACTTGAATCTTAGAATCGAGTCCACGGAAAACGCATAAGGTCTCATCGGTAAAACGGAGAACACGGGGTGTCTAATTAAAAGCTTTTCAGCTTTTTGTAGGCACCTCTTGTCCCTCTTTCAGCCATGCCACCTTTAAAGATTGAAAGGGAGGTCGACCTCTTGATAGACGTCAATAACTTTGAATATATGAAAATTGGACTTGCCTCTCCGGAAAAAATTCGTTCCTGGACACACGGCGAAGTGAAAAAGCCAGAAACGATCAACTACCGGACGTTAAAACCGGAAAAAGACGGGCTGTTCTGTGAGCGTATTTTTGGTCCGACCAAGGACTGGGAATGCCACTGCGGTAAATACAAGCGTATTCGCTATAAAGGCGTAGTCTGCGACAGATGCGGAGTAGAAGTTACCCGTTCGAAGGTGCGCCGGGAACGCATGGGCCACATTGAACTTGCAGCTCCGGTATCTCACATTTGGTACTTTAAAGGTATTCCGAGCCGTATGGGACTTGTTCTTGATATGTCCCCGCGTTCGCTCGAAGAAGTTATTTATTTTGCTTCCTATACAGTAACGGAGCCAGGGGACACACCGCTTGAATACAAGCAGCTGCTTTCCGAAAGAGAATACCGTGCGTATTACGATAAGTACGGCAAAACCTTCTCTGCTCAAATGGGTGCAGAAGCCATCCGTAAGCTTCTCCAGGATATTGATCTTGAAAAAGAAGTACACGGCTTAAAAGGCGAACTCGAAACAGCACAAGGTCAGCGCCGCACCCGTGCGATCAAGCGTCTGGAAGTGCTTGAAGCATTCCGTCACTCCGGCAACCATCCAGCATGGATGATTCTCGATGTGCTCCCGGTTGTTCCTCCGGAAATCCGTCCGATGGTTCAGCTTGACGGCGGCCGGTTTGCAACATCTGACCTGAACGATCTGTACCGTCGTGTTATCAACCGGAACAATCGTTTGAAACGTCTTCTTGATCTGGGAGCACCAAGCATCATTGTGCAGAACGAAAAGCGTATGCTCCAGGAAGCTGTCGACGCCTTGATCGACAACGGGCGCCGCGGCCGTCCGGTTACCGGTCCCGGCAACCGGCCGCTGAAATCTCTTTCTCACATGCTGAAAGGGAAGCAGGGGCGTTTTCGTCAGAACCTTCTCGGTAAACGTGTCGACTATTCCGGTCGTTCCGTTATCGTGGTCGGGCCGAGCCTGAAAATGTATCAGTGCGGACTTCCTAAAGAAATGGCACTTGAACTGTTCAAGCCGTTTGTAATGAAAGAGCTCGTAAACCGGAGCCTGGCACACAACATTAAGAGCGCTAAACGGAAAGTGGAACGCGTGCATCCGGAAGTCTGGGACGTGTTAGAAGACGTTATCCGTGAACACCCGGTTCTTTTGAACCGTGCTCCGACGCTTCACCGCCTTGGTATTCAGGCGTTCGAACCGACGCTGGTCGAAGGGCGCGCCATCAAGCTTCACCCGCTCGTATGTACAGCGTATAACGCCGACTTTGACGGGGACCAGATGGCCGTACACGTACCGCTTTCGGCAGAAGCACAGGCAGAAGCCCGCGTGCTTATGCTTGCAGCGCAGAACATCCTGAACCCTAAGGATGGTAAGCCGGTTGTTACACCATCCCAGGACATGGTGCTTGGAAACTATTATCTGACCCTTGAGCGTGAAAACGCGATGGGTGAAGGCTCTACTTTTAACGATATAAAAGAAGTGCTCACTGCTTATCAAAACGGCTATGTGCATCTGCACACCCGTATTGCTCTGCCTGTGCGTGCGTTAAATAAAACGAACTTCAGTGAAGAAGAGATGAGCAAGCTCGTCTTAACGACACCAG
This sequence comes from Marinococcus sp. PL1-022, assembly GCF_033845285.1. NCBI lineage: Bacteria > Bacillati > Bacillota > Bacilli > Caryophanales > Bacillaceae > Marinococcus > Marinococcus sp. PL1-022. Next base: position 34,186 of record NZ_JAWXCX010000001.1, read on the forward strand.
GAAAGCTCATTTTCAATGAAATACTGCCGACGTCGTTCCCTTACGTGAACGAGCCGACAGCATTAAACCTTGAGCAGGAGCTCCCGGAAAAATATGTAGTACCGAGCACGACAGATGTAAAAGAAGAATTAAAAAACCGCGAACTCATTCAGCCATTTAAAAAAGGCTTCCTGGGTGACATCATTGCAGCGGTGTTTAAAAACTTCCAGATCATTGAAACGTCGAAAATGCTTGACCGTATGAAGGATCTTGGCTTCCATTACTCCACAAAAGCAGGAATTACGGTTGGTATTTCCGATATTGTGGTGCTTCCGGACAAGCAGGACGTGCTCTCGGACTCCGAAGAGCAGGTCTCGAAGGTAATGAAGCAGTTCCGGCGCGGTTTAATTACCGAAGAAGAACGCTACGATAAAATCATCAGCATCTGGGGCAGTGCCAAAGACATCATCCAGGACAAACTCATGGGCACGCTTGATATTCGCAACCCTATTTTCATGATGAGTGACTCCGGTGCCCGTGGTAACGCCTCGAACTTCACGCAGCTTGCAGGTATGCGCGGACTGATGGCCAATCCATCCGGACGAATCATCGAGCTTCCTATTAAATCGAGCTTCCGTGAAGGACTTACAGTGCTTGAGTACTTTATTTCCACGCACGGTGCGCGTAAAGGTCTGGCAGACACAGCGCTTAAAACTGCCGACTCGGGTTACCTGACCCGTCGTCTTGTGGATGTGGCCCAGGACGTTATCATCCGTGAAGACGACTGCGGCACTGACCGCGGCCTTTCAGTGGCAACGCTCCGTGAAGGCAACGAAATCATTGAAAAGCTTCAGGATCGCCTGATCGGCCGTGTAGCCTTTGAAACAGTGCGTCATCCTGAAACAAACGAAGTACTGGCTCAAAAAGGCGAGCTTCTGAATGAAGATTCGGCCCGTATTATTGAAGAAGCCGGCGTTGAAAAAGTTGTTATCCGCTCTGTCTTTACGTGTGATACACATCACGGCGTCTGCAAAAAATGCTACGGCCGTAACCTTGCCACTGGAGCCGATGTTGAAGTGGGCGAAGCAGTAGGAATCATCGCTGCCCAGTCGATCGGTGAGCCGGGTACTCAGCTTACTATGCGTACGTTCCACACAGGCGGCGTAGCCGGGGATGACATTACCCAGGGTCTTCCTCGTATCCAGGAGCTTGTTGAAGCCCGTAATCCGAAAGGGCAGGCTGTCATTTCTGAACTCTCCGGCGAAATTGTCGATGTGAAGGATCTGACGGATAAAAAAGAAGTTACGGTGCAGGGTGCGCTTGAAAGCCGCTCTTATACAACTCCGTACGGTGCCCGCCTCCGTGTAAGTGTAGGAGACCAGGTGGAAGTCGGCCAGGCTCTTACTGAAGGTTCCATCGATCCGAAAGAACTGCTGAAAGTTACCGGACTTGACCAGGTACAGCAGTATCTTCTGAAGGAAGTTCAGAAGGTATACAGCATGCAGGGCGTTGAAATTGGCGACAAGCACATTGAAGTAATGGTCCGCCAAATGTTCCGTAAAATCCGGATCACTGATTCCGGTAATACAGACGCTCTTCCTGGCAGTCTGGTGGAAGTGCACGCGTTTGAAAAAGCAAATCGTGAAGCACTTCAAAAACACCATCAGCCAGCCGTCGGACAGCCGGTCATTCTTGGTATCACGAAAGCATCGCTTGAAACGGATTCCTTCCTTTCAGCCGCTTCGTTCCAGGAAACGACAAGAATTCTTACGGACGCAGCGATTCGCGGCAAGCGCGACGAGCTGTTAGGCCTGAAAGAGAACGTTATTATCGGGAAGCTGGTTCCGGCCGGTACGGGCATGCAGCGTTACCGCAGCCTTGAACAGGTTCTCCCGGAAGAAGCCGTGGAGGAAATGCAGGAATCAGGCGAAGAAGTGTATTCGTCGGAATGAAATAGTGTTGACATCGCAAAAACGCGGTGATATGCTATCTAAGGTGCGTTAAGCTCCTGTGCTTTGGAGGATGAATGATGTCTTATGAAAAAGTAACACAGGCTGACGAAGTTTTAATTGGAACTAAACAAACGCTTAAAGCGATTGAACATGGCACAGCTTCCGAAATCATTGTGGCAGAAGATGCCGCTGCAGAAATTCAGCAGCGTATTCTTAAAGCAGCAAATGAAAGCAGTGTTTCCATCCAGTTTGTCGATTCGATGAAAAAACTTGGAAAAGCTTGCGGAATTGATGTAGGAGCGGCTACGATCGCTTTAAAAAAGCAATAACGAGTTTTTGCTGGTGGGGTTTCGGATCTCATCGGCAAAAACTTTCATTTTGCTTATCAATGAACCACCTGGAACGGTGGTCTTGAAATAACTTAGTCGGAAAGGAGGAAAACAACTATGCCAACTATTAATCAGCTGGTTCGTAAAGGCCGTCAGATGAAGACTAAAAAGACTGACTCTCCGGCATTGAACCGAGGTTACAATAGCTTGCGTAAAGTCCCAACAGATCAAAATGCTCCTCAAAAACGTGGTGTATGTACTCGTGTAGGAACACTTACTCCGAAGAAACCAAACTCGGCTCTTCGTAAGTATGCCCGTGTGCGCCTTACTAACCAAATTGAGGTTACAGCATACATTCCCGGTATTGGCCACAATCTCCAGGAGCACAGTGTAGTATTGATCCGTGGAGGCCGTGTTAAGGACCTTCCTGGTGTGCGTTATCACGTTGTTCGTGGCGCCCTTGATACTGCCGGTGTACAAAACCGCATGCAAAGCCGTTCTAAATACGGAACTAAACGCGGGAAGAAAAAGAAAAAATAACAGCTAATTCATAATATAAAGAAAGGAGGAGGATTTATGTCTCGTAAAGGACCAGCACCACGCCGTGATGTTCTGCCTGATCCTATTTATAACTCCAAGCTTGTTACACGCATGATCAACCGTGTAATGAATGATGGCAAAAAAGGAAAAGCGCAAAATATCCTATACAGAGCATTTAACCTCGTGCAGGAGCGTTCCGGTCAGGAGCCGATGGAAGTTTTCGATCAGGCTATGAAGAACGTTATGCCTGTACTGGAAGTAAAAGCCCGCCGTGTAGGGGGAGCTAACTATCAAGTACCAATCGAAGTTAAACCAGATCGTCGTACGACCCTGGCGCTTCGTTGGATCGTAAGCTACGCCCGTCTTCGTGGAGAAAAAACCATGGAAGAGCGTCTTGCAAATGAAATTCTTGATGCTTCCAATAACACAGGATCTGCTGTTAAGCGTCGCGAAGATACTCATCGTATGGCTGAAGCAAACAAAGCGTTTGCTCACTACCGCTGGTAAGAACTACCGCGGAAAATACTACTTTGATGAATGGAAGGAGAAAGAAAGTCCATGGCACGTGAATTCTCCTTGGAAAAAACCCGTAATATCGGAATCATGGCTCACATTGATGCTGGGAAAACAACAGCAACGGAGCGTATCCTTTATTACACGGGTCGTATCCATAAAATTGGTGAAACCCATGAAGGTGCTTCTCAAATGGACTGGATGTCACAGGAACAAGAGCGTGGTATTACTATCACCTCTGCTGCGACAACAGCCCAGTGGAAAAACCACCGTATCAATATTATCGACACTCCAGGACACGTAGACTTTACCGTAGAGGTAGAGCGTTCCCTGCGTGTGCTTGACGGAGCTGTTGCTGTATTGGATGCGCAGTCCGGCGTGGAGCCACAGACAGAAACTGTATGGCGCCAGGCAACTACCTATCATGTTCCACGTATTGTTTTTGTTAACAAGATGGACAAGGTAGGAGCGGATTTTATTTATTCCTTAAGCACACTGACAGATCGTCTCGGAGCGAATGCTCAGGCAATTCAGCTTCCGATCGGTGCTGAAGATGACTTTGAAGGAATTATCGATCTTATCGAAATGCAGGCTTACTACTACCTGGATGATCTCGGAACCCGCGCGGAAGCGCGTGAAATTCCGGAAGAATATCAGGCGCAGGCGCAGGAATACCGTCAGAAGCTGGTAGAAGCTGTATCAGAGCTTGATGAAGATCTTATGATGAAATACCTTGAAGAGGAAGAAATCACAAATGAAGAGCTCAAGCTGGCAATCCGTAAAGGAACGCTGAACGTTGAGTTTTATCCAGTACTCTGTGGTTCTGCCTTTAAAAACAAAGGTGTTCAGCTTATGATCGATGCTGTGCTCGACTATCTTCCATCTCCGTTGGATGTTCCTCCTATTAAAGGGAAATATCCGGATTCGGAAGAAGAGGAAGAGCGTCCGGCAGACGACAGCGGGAAGTTTTCTGCACTGGCCTTTAAAGTGGCCACAGACCCTTACGTTGGTAAACTTACTTTCTTCCGGGTGTACTCTGGTACACTTACTTCCGGGTCGTATGTCAAAAACTCCACCAAGGACAAGCGTGAACGTGTAGGCCGTATTCTTCAAATGCACGCAAACTCCCGTGAAGAAATTTCAACGGTGTATGCCGGTGATATTGCAGCGGGTGTCGGTTTGAAAGATACGAGTACCGGTGACACCCTTGTGGCAGAAAAAGACAACATCGTACTTGAATCGATGGACTTCCCTGAACCGGTTATTTCCCTTTCTGTAGAGCCAAAATCGAAAGCGGACCATGACAAAATGAGTATCGCTCTCGGAAAGCTTGCAGAAGAGGATCCAACCTTCCAGACAGAAACAGACGAAGAAACTGGACAAACGATCATCAAAGGTATGGGTGAGCTTCACCTTGATATCATCGTTGACCGTTTGAAACGGGAATTCAAAGTAGAAGCAACTGTAGGTGCCCCTCAGGTATCCTATCGTGAAACTATCCGCCAGGAAGCTAACTGCGAAGGTAAATTCGTACGTCAGTCTGGTGGACGCGGTCAGTACGGTCACGTTTGGGTGAAATTTGAGCCAAACGAAGAAGGCGCCGGCTTTGAATTTGTAAACAAAATCGTCGGCGGTGTGGTACCTCGTGAATATGTACCTTCCGTGCAGTCCGGCATTGAAGAATCCCTTCAAAGCGGCATGCTTGCCGGTTATCCGGTAATCGACGTAAAAGCTACTCTTTTTGACGGTTCCTATCACGATGTCGACTCTAACGAGATGGCATTTAAAGTTGCCGCTTCCATGGCTCTGCGTGAAGCAAAGCAAAAATGTAAGCCGGTACTGCTTGAACCGTTAATGAAAGTAGATATCGTGGTTCCAGAAGAATACATGGGCGACGTCATGGGTGATGTAACATCCCGCCGTGGCCGTGTAGACGGTATGGAAGCACGGGGCAACTCTCAGGTTATCCGGTCGTTCGTACCGCTTGCTGAGATGTTTGGCTACGCTACGACCCTTCGTTCGAACACGCAGGGCCGCGGAACGTATTCCATGTTCTTCGATCATTACGAAGAAGTGCCAAAAAGTGTTTCTGAAGATGTTATCAAGCAGGCAACAGGACAGTAAAAATCCGGCGGCTCGATGATTGTATGCATGACCGATTTATTGTAAGCTAAGGTAGGGCGTTTACTGGTAGCAGCGCCCGCCTGGCTGCTATACAACATTAATTACCTGAAATAAAGGGAGGACAATTATAATGGCAAAAGAAAAATTCGACCGTTCGAAAACGCATGCGAACATTGGTACTATCGGTCACGTTGACCATGGTAAAACAACTTTGACTGCTGCGATCACAACGGTACTTCACAAAAAATATTCCCGCGGAACGGCTATGGCCTATGACGCAATCGACGGTGCACCTGAAGAGCGTGAGCGTGGAATTACGATCTCTACTGCACACGTAGAGTACGAAACAGATTCCCGTCACTATGCACACGTTGACTGCCCAGGTCACGCTGACTATGTTAAAAACATGATCACTGGTGCAGCTCAAATGGACGGAGCGATTCTCGTTGTGTCTGCAGCTGACGGCCCAATGCCTCAGACTCGTGAGCACATCCTGCTTTCCCGTCAGGTTGGTGTACCATCCATCGTTGTTTTCTTGAACAAAGTTGACATGGTAGACGACGAAGAGCTTCTCGAACTCGTAGAAATGGAAGTTCGCGACCTCTTATCCGAATATGACTTCCCTGGTGACGATGTACCAATCATCAGCGGTTCTGCTCTGAAAGCCCTTGAAGGCGACGAAGAGTATGAAAACAAAATTCTTGAACTGATGGAAGCTGTAGACAACTACATTCCAACTCCAGACCGTGACAAAGACAAGCCGTTCATGATGCCAGTAGAGGACGTATTCTCTATCACAGGCCGTGGCACAGTTGCAACTGGCCGTGTTGAGCGTGGCGTTCTTAACGTTGGGGATGAAATTGAAATCATCGGTATCGATGAAGACTCCCGCAAATCCACGGTTACTGGTGTGGAAATGTTCCGTAAGCTTCTTGACTATGCAGAAGCTGGCGACAACATTGGTGCGCTTCTCCGCGGTGTTTCCCGCGATGACATCAAACGTGGTCAGGTTCTTGCAAAGCCAGGTTCGATTACTCCACACACTAACTTCAAAGCAGAAGTTTATGTACTTTCCAAAGACGAAGGTGGACGTCATACTCCATTCTTCTCTAACTACCGCCCACAGTTCTACTTCCGTACTACGGACGTAACTGGTATCATCCAACTGCCTGAAGGCGTTGAGATGGTAATGCCTGGCGATAACGTAGAAATGACAGTTGAGCTTATCAACCCGATCGCTATCGAAGAAGGAACTAAGTTCTCTATTCGTGAAGGTGGCCGTACAGTTGGCGCCGGCGTTGTTTCTACTATCCAAAAATAATCATCCGGTTATTCTCCTCTAATGCTGAAAAGCATTAGAGGTTTTTTTGTTTCTTCCATATTAATAAAGGATTAATAAAGGCTTTTACAATTAAATGAGAAAAAGGGTGAGATATATCGAGATTTTTTCGAAAAAACCCTTGCGTAAAAGGCGAACGATCACTATAATAGATGAAGTGTGACCATGGGAGACATAGAAATACTTCTATATCCACCCACGGTCAGGCGATGATGCGGAAGGTTGCTGACACACCCGGGTCCATTGCCATGACCAGGTGTGAGGAAATTTTCGCGGAGTATGTCTGTAAAATCGGACGAGAAGGAGGGCTTTTAATGGCAGCTAATGAAAAAATTCGTATTCGTTTAAAAGCGTATGATCACAGAGTGTTGGATCAATCCGCTGAAAAGATTGTAGACACGGCAAAACGTTCTGGTGCAGGTGTTTCTGGACCGATTCCATTGCCAACAGAGAAATCTGTTTATACAATTCTTCGTGCTACGCACAAATTTAAAGATGCTCGTGAGCAATTTGAAATGCGTACACATAAACGTTTAATCGACATTTTAACGCCAACGCCGCAAACGGTAGATTCGCTTATGCGTTTAGATTTACCGTCGGGTGTAGACATCGAAATCAAATTATAATAACAAATATATGAAAATCAAAATTTATTAGGAGGTGTGACTCATGGCCAAAGGAATCTTGGGTAAAAAACTCGGCATGACGCAACTGTTTAAAGAAAACGGCGAACTGCTTCCAGTTACGGTCATTGAAGCAGAACCAAACGTTGTGCTTCAAAAGAAAACTACTGAGTCCGATGGATACGAAGCCATTCAGCTAGGTTTCCACGACAAAAAAGAAGCACGCGTAATCAAACCGGAAAAAGGACATGCTGAGAAAGCAAACACGACCCCCAAGCGCTTCGTTAGAGAAATCCGCGGGACAAACCCAGAGGATTACGAGGTTGGTCAAGAGGTCAGTGTAGCAACATTTGCAGAAGGAGATATCGTAGACGTCACTGGAAAATCCAAAGGGAAAGGGTTCCAGGGTGCGATCAAGCGCCATAACCAATCCCGCGGACCAATGACGCACGGCTCCCGTTTCCACCGTGCCCCTGGTGCGATGGGTGTTATCGACCCTAACCACGTATTGAAAGGTAAAAAGCTCCCTGGACGTATGGGTAACAACACCGTTACAGTACAGAACCTGGAGATTGTTAAAGTAGATACCGAGCGTAACGTGCTTTTAGTTAAAGGCAACGTTCCTGGTGCGAAACGCAGCTATGTAACAGTACAGAACGCTGTGAAAGCAAACACTGAAAAAGCATAATAGAAAGGAGGGCGCAAGATGCCAACAGTAGATTTACTAAACCAAACCGGTTCCCGCGTAGGAGATATCGAATTAGCAGACACTGTTTTCGGTATTGAACCAAATGAGCACGTTTTGTATGACGCAGTAATTATGCAGCAAGCATCATTACGACAAGGAACGCACAAAGTAAAAAACCGTTCCGAACGCCGCGGCGGCGGACGCAAGCCATGGCGCCAAAAAGGCACAGGCCGGGCCCGTCAAGGTTCCATCCGTTCCCCGCAATGGGTGAAAGGTGGTATCGTGTTCGGTCCGACGCCAAGATCTTACGGCTACAAGCTTCCGAAAAAAGTTCGCCGTCTGGCGATCAAATCAGCACTTGCAAGCAAAGCACAGGAAAATGATCTTGTCGTGCTTGATGAGCTGAAGTTTGATGCTCCAAAAACGAAAGAGATGGTTAAAGTACTTTCTTCTCTTTCCATTGATACGAAGGTACTGATTGTTACTGGCAACGACGACGAAACTGTCGGTCTGTCCGCACGCAATCTTCCTAACGTAACATTCCTTACGGCAAGCAGTGTGAACGTCCTGGACGTTGTTAAACATGACAAATTGGTCATGACACAGGACGCCGTGAAGAAAGTAGAGGAGGTGTTCGCATAATGGAAGCACGTGACTTGATTAAAAAACCCGTTATTACAGAACGCTCCGCTGACTTGATGGATGAAAAGAAATACACGTTTGAAGTAGACGTGAAAGCTAATAAATTCCAAATCAAAAACGCGGTTGAAGAAATCTTTGATGTTCAGGTAGAAAAAGTAAATACAATGAACAAAAAGGGTAAATTCCGTCGTTTTGGCCGTCATGAAGGGTACAAGCCCAACCGTAAAAAAGCGATCGTGACGCTTACAGCAGATAGCGAAGATATTGAATTCTTCGAAGGTGCTTAATTAACAAATAGATACGAAGGAGGGTAATGAGCATGGCTATCCAAAAGTATAAACCGACCACAAACGGCCGCCGTCACATGTCGGTAAACAAGCACAGCGAAGTCACTTCAGAAACACCAGAACGTTCGCTGCTTGAACCGCTTCACAAAAAAGGCGGTCGTAATAATCAGGGTCGTATGACAAGTCGTCACCAAGGCGGCGGTCATAAACGTCAATACCGTGTTATTGACTTCAAACGTAATAAAAATGACGTACCAGGTAAAGTTGCTGAGATCGAGTACGACCCAAACCGTTCAGCAAACATCGCGCTTATCAACTACGTTGATGGCGAAAAACGGTACATCCTTGCTCCAAAAGGGTTGAAAATCGGTCAGGAAATCATGGCTGGTTCGAGTGCAGATATCAAGCTTGGTAATGCATTGGACCTTCGTGATATTCCGGTAGGTACTGTTATTCATAACATCGAATTGAAGCCGGGCCGCGGCGGACAGCTCGTTCGTTCTGCTGGCGCAGAAGCCCAGGTTCTCGGTAAAGAAGGCAAGTACGTACTCGTGCGTCTTCGTTCCGGTGAAACCCGCCTGATCCTCGCTTCCTGCCGTGCAACTGTCGGACAGGTTGGAAACGTAGAGCATGAACTGGTGAACATCGGTAAAGCCGGACGTTCCCGTTGGTTAAACAAACGTCCACACGTTCGTGGTTCCGCAATGAACCCTAGCGATCACCCACACGGTGGTGGTGAAGGCCGTGCGCCAATCGGACGCGTTGCACCTGTGTCCCCTTGGGGTCAGCCTGCAGTTGGCTATAAAACAAGAAAACGTAATAAAGATTCCAATAAATATATCGTACGGGGCCGTCGCCGTAAGAAAAAATAATAAAAAGATGAAGCTGCGGTTCTCCGGAATCGCAGGTTAATCGCGAAAGGAGGTTCTCTCATGGGTCGTAGTTTAAAAAAAGGACCTTTCGTCGACTTGCACTTGATGAATAAAATCGAGAGACTAAACGATTCGAACAATAAAGAAGTTATTCGTACCTGGTCACGCCGTTCCACAGTATTCCCGGAATTTGTCGGCCACACGATTGCAGTGTACGACGGACGCAAGCACGTACCTGTTTATGTATCTGAAGATATGGTAGGCCATAAGCTTGGTGAATTCGCACCAACGAGAACATTTAAAGGCCATAAAAATGACGATAGAAAAACGAAAAGATAAGACCTGAGGGGAGGTAAAGAAACATGGAAGCAAAAGCAGTAGCAAAGCAGATCCGTATAGCCCCCCGCAAGGCTCGTCTTGTGATAGACCTAGTCCGGGGAAGATCCGTCGGAGAAGCTATTGCCATCCTTAAGAACACGCCAAAATCGGCGTCTCCGATTGTTGAAAAAGTTATCAACTCTGCTATCGCCAACGCAGAGCACAACTATGAGATGGAACCAGAAAATCTTTACATCAGCCAAGCATTCGTAGACGAAGGAGTAACACTCAAACGTTTCCGCCCACGTGCAATGGGGCGCGCAAGCCGCATTAACAAACGTACGAGCCACATTACTGTAATCGTCGAAGAAAAAAAGGAGGGATAACGCGTGGGACAAAAAGTTAATCCTATCGGACTTCGTGTTGGAGTCATCCGTGATTGGGAATCAAAATGGTATTCGGAAAAAGAATACGCGACTTTGCTTCATGAAGACTACAGAGTGCGTCGTCACATCGAAACGAAGCTTGTTGATGCTTCTATTTCTACTGTGGAAATCGAACGTGCGGCAAACCGTGTAAACATTACGATCCATACTGCGAAACCAGGAATGGTTATCGGCCGCGGTGGGTCGGAAGTAGAAGCACTTCGTAAAGAATTGAATAACCTGACTAACAAACGAGTACACATTAATATCGCAGAAATTAAGCAGGCAGATATGGATGCTCGTCTCGTAGCGGCAAACATTGCCCGTCAGCTTGAAAACCGTATTTCCTTCCGTCGTGCAATGAAACAATCCATTCAGCGTACAATGCGCGCAGGAGCAAAAGGGATCCGGACAGAAGTGAACGGCCGCCTGGGTGGCGCAGACATCGCCCGCTCTGAAAGATACAGTGAAGGAACAGTACCTCTCCATACGTTGCGTGCAGATATTGATTACGGCACTGCAGAAGCAGATACAACGTACGGTAAACTGGGTGTAAAAATCTGGATTTATCGCGGGGAAGTCCTTCCAACGAAAGGAACGAACAAAGAGGAAGGAGGCAAATAATATGTTATTGCCAAAACGCGTAAAATATCGTCGCGAACACCGTGGCAAAATGAGAGGCCGTGCAAAAGGCGGCAAAGAAATCACTTTTGGCGAGTACGGACTGCAGGCAGTAGAAGCTTCCTGGATTACGAACCGTCAGATTGAATCTGCACGTATTGCTATGACTCGTTATATGAAACGTGGCGGTAAAGTCTGGATCAAAATCTTCCCGGACAAGCCATATACAGCAAAACCCCTCGAAGTCCGCATGGGTTCCGGTAAAGGTTCTCCTGAAGGCTGGGTAGCTGTCGTAAAACCAGGAAAAATCATGTTCGAAATTGCCGGGGTTAATGAAGAAATTGCCCGTGAGGCGTTGAGACTTGCAGCTCACAAGTTACCGATTAAAACGAAATTTGTGAAACGCGAAGAAGTGGGTGGTGAGGCAAATGAGAGCTAATGAATTGAGAGATCTAACCACAGTGGAAATCGAAGATCAAACAAAAAGCCTGAAAGAAGAACTTTTTAACCTTCGTTTTCAATTAGCGACCGGTCAGTTGGAAAATCCCGCCCGCATCCGTACTGTAAGAAAAGATATTGCACGTGCCAAAACCGTGTTGCGTGAACGTGAACTCGGGATGAACAAAGGCTAAAAGGAAAAGGAGGTTAAACCAATATGGCTGAAGAACGTAACAACCGTAAGGTTTATAGCGGCCGCGTGACATCTGATAAAATGGATAAAACGATTGCCGTTGTTGTTGAAACGTATAAAAAAGACCCGTTGTACGGCAAACGTGTCAGAGACTCCAAAAAGTTTAAAGCTCACGATGAAGAAAACACTGCAAAGGTTGGCGACATCGTCCAGATCATGGAAACCCGCCCGCTGTCGAAAGACAAGCGTTTTCGTCTCGTGAAAGTAATCGAAGAATCAGTTATTCTTTAAATCGTTTTTAAAGAAAGGAGGTACCGTGACCTATGATCCAACAAGAATCACGCTTAAGAGTAGCGGATAACTCTGGTGCCCGCGAAGTACAGTGTATAAAAGTTTTAGGCGGTTCCGGCCGTAAAACGGCTAACATCGGTGATATGATTACATGCACTGTCAAACAAGCAACACCAGGGGGCGTTGTCAAAAAAGGCGAGATTGTTCAGGCAGTTATTGTACGTTCCCGCAGCGGCGTCCGCCGTCCAGACGGTTCTTACATTCGCTTTGACGAAAACGCAGCTGTAATCGTACGTACGGACAAAGGACCACGTGGAACACGTATCTTTGGCCCAGTAGCAAGAGAGCTTCGTGATGAGCAGTATATGAAAATTATCTCCCTTGCACCGGAAGTTCTGTAATACAAATATCATGCGAAGTCATGATGTCCCGTTAAGGAGGTGCGAAAATGGCCCAAAATAAGCTTCATGTTAAACAGGGTGAAAAAGTAAAAGTAATCAGCGGCAAGGATAAAGGCAAAGAAGGCGTTATCCTTAAAGCAATGCCTGCACAGGAACGTGTAATCGTCGAAGGTGTTAACATCGTGAAAAAACATGCGAAGCCTTCCCAGGAAAACCCACAAGGCGGTATCTTAAATCAAGAAGCTGCCATTCACGTATCAAACGTTATGCCGCTTGATCCGAAATCCGGCGAACCAACCCGTGTTGGTCACAAGGTAGAGAACGGCAAAAAAGTACGTGTCGCCAAAAAATCAGGTGAAGCCCTGAACTAAGTAAGACAAAGGACGAGAGGAGGTCACACGAATGAACGCTTTAAAAGAAAAGTATCAAACATCAATCGTACCGAGTCTGCACGAGAAATTCGACTACTCTTCTGTAATGGGAGTACCGAAGGTTGATAAAATTGTTATTAACATGGGTGTTGGTGAAGCAGTACAAAACCCTCGCTCATTGGATAAAGCAGTAGAAGAGCTGGAAGCAATCAGTGGGCAGAAGCCTTTGATTACAAAAGCAAAACGTTCTATTGCAGGATTTAAACTTCGTGAAGGTATGCCAATCGGTGCAAAGGTCACTTTGCGCGGAGCACGTATGTATGACTTCCTGGAGAAACTAATCCACGTCACGCTTCCACGTGTCCGTGACTTCCGCGGGGTGTCAAATAAAGCATTTGACGGCCGTGGCAACTACACACTCGGTGTGCGTGAACAATTGATCTTCCCGGAAATTTCCTACGATCAGGTAGAAAAAGTTCGCGGAATGGACATTGTTATCGTTACTACTGCTTCGACAGATGAAGAATCTTACGAACTGCTCGATCAAATGGGCATGCCGTTTCAAAAATAAATTATTCGCGTAAACGCCGGCAGACGCCGGCGCACGACCCCGTAACTGGGAGGGAGGTATTCAAATGGTCATGACAGATCCGATTGCTGATATGCTTACTCGTATCCGCAACGCAAACATGGTGAACCACGAAAAAGTAGAATTTCCTGCATCGAACCTAAAAAAAGAAATCGCTGAAATCCTCAAGCTGGAAGGTTTCATCCGCGACGTTGAATATGTTGATGATAAAAAACAGGGAATGATCCGCTTATTCTTAAAAGCAGGTACGGAAAACAAGAAAGTCATTTCCGGTATCAAACGTATCAGTAAACCAGGTCTCCGTGTTTATGCAGGATCCAACGAGGTTCCTAAAGTGCTGGGCGGACTTGGTATCGCAGTAATTTCTACATCTAAAGGCGTTATGTCTGATAAAGAAGCAAGAAAACAAAACGTTGGCGGCGAAGTACTCGCATACGTTTGGTAATAAAATCGTTATAAAGAACGGAGGTGTGCAATATGTCTCGTATTGGCCTGAAACCAATCGAAATTCCAGAAGGCGTCACAATCGCTAAAGACGGAAATACAGTTACAGTTAAAGGACCAAAAGGTGAATTGAGCCGTGAGCTTCACCCGGTTATTACTGTGAACATTGGAGAGTCGGAAGTGACTTTTGAACGCCCTTCTGACAATAAAACGTACCGCTCGCTTCATGGTACGACCCGAAGCCTTGTAAACAACATGGTAGAAGGTGTAACAAAAGGGTACGAAAAGAACCTCGAGCTCGTCGGCGTAGGTTATCGTGCGCAGAAGACTGGCGAGAAGTTAGTGTTAAACGTTGGTTACTCCCACCCGGTAGAATTCGTTTCCGAGGAAGGAATCGACATCGAAGTACCTTCTAACACGAAAGTGACAGTCCGCGGTATTGATAAAGAACGCGTTGGTGCAGTCGCTTCCAACATTCGCTCTGTACGTCTTCCTGAACCTTACAAAGGTAAAGGAATCCGCTACGAAGGTGAAGAAGTTCGCCGCAAAGAAGGTAAAACGGGTAAATAATCGGTTAATTAACATCGCAACAAGCACGAAAGGAGGAACTGTACGATGGCTCAAGCAACAAGTTATGAAAAACGCAAGAAACGCCATATGAGTATCCGCCGTAAAATCAGCGGCACACCAGAACGTCCTCGTCTGAACGTTTTCCGTTCTGCAAAGCATATTTATGCGCAGCTGATTGACGACGAAGCAGGAGTGACTCTGGCAGCGGCATCGACAATGGAAAAAAATTCCGGAATCGAAAACGGCGGCAATAAAGAGGCAGCCCGTAAAATTGGGGAAACTCTCGCCAAGCGTGCTACAGAAAAAGGCTATGACACAGTCGTTTTTGACCGGGGTGGATTTGTTTATCACGGCCGGGTTCAAGAACTCGCTGAAGCAGCCCGCGAGAACGGACTAAAATTCTAAAAAGCAAGGGAGGGACAAGAATGCAAAGTATTGATCCGAATAAACTGGAACTTGAAGAACGTGTTGTAACCATCAACCGTGTCGCAAAAGTTGTAAAAGGTGGACGTAACTTCCGCTTTGCAGCACTCGTAGTAGTTGGAGACCGTAACGGCCATGTCGGCTTTGGCCAGGGAAAAGCTATTGAAGTACCAGAAGCAATCCGTAAAGCGGTAGAAAACGCTAAAAAGGACCTTGTGCAGATTCCGATCGTAGGAACAACTATTCCACACGAAATCACTGGTCACTTTGGCGCAGGCAACGTTTTATTGAAGCCTGCATCTGAAGGTACTGGAGTAATCGCTGGAGGACCGGTACGTGCCATCTTAGAGCTTGGCGGCGTACAGGACATTCTGTCGAAATCTCTTGGTTCCAACAATCCTATTAACATGGTTCGCGCTACTATCAACGGATTAACTTCTTTGAAAACAGCTGAAGAAGTAGCTAAATTGCGTGGTAAGAGCGTCGAAGAATTGTTAGGATAAGGGGGGAAAGCAAATGGCCAAACAATTGGAAATCACCCTTAGCCGCAGCATGATCGGACGTCCGGAAGAGCAGCGCGTAACAGTCCGTACACTTGGTTTGCATAAAATAAACCGTACGGTAGTAAAAGAAGACAATCCCGCAATCCGCGGTATGGTGAACAAAGTGTCTCACCTGCTGACGGTAAAAGAACTGGACCAATAAATCTCATTTCTAAATGACAGGGAGGTGGCAGCATGAAACTCCACGAACTTCAGCCTGCAAAAGGCAAAAACAAACAGCGTAACCGTGTGGGCCGCGGGCCGGCTTCCGGCAACGGCAAAACTTCCGGCCGCGGACAAAAAGGGCAGAATGCCCGTTCCGGCGGTGGTGTACGTCCAGGTTTTGAAGGTGGGCAGAACCCTATCTTCAAGCGTTTGCCAAAACGCGGCTTTACGAACATTAATCGTAAAGAATACGCTATTGTTAATGTGGAAACGCTCAACAGCTTCGACAATGGTACAACAGTAACTCCAGAAGCGTTGCTTGAAAAAGGCGTAATCAGCAAATACAAAGATGGCGTGAAAATTTTAGGCGACGGCAAGTTGGAGAAAGAGCTTCAAGTGCACGCGAACAAGTTCTCTGCTTCAGCAGTGCAAGCAATTGAGGCAGCAGGCGGAAAAACCGAGGTGGTCTAATGTTCCGCACGATTATCAACATGTTTCGTGTGAGTGACATTCGGAACAAGGTGTTGTTCACCTTAGCCATGTTGATTATATTTCGGATCGGAAGTTTTATTCCGGTGCCTGGGACAAACCGCCAGGTGCTAAATTTCTCTGATGAAGCAAGTGCATTTGGCTTTTTAAACACGTTTGGAGGCGGGGCGCTGTCGCAGTATTCGATATTTGCGATGGGCGTCATGCCATACATTACCGCTTCAATTGTGGTACAATTGCTTCGTATGGACGTTGTGCCTAAATTTTCGGAATGGGCAAAGCAGGGGGAAGCAGGAAGACGGAAACTGAATCAGTTTACCCGTTATTTCACTATTGTTCTTGCGTTTGTTCAGGGACTTGGGATGTCTGTTGGGTTTAACAACTATTTTCCAGGACTTATTCCGAACCCAAATGCTGCTAAATATATATTTATTGCGTTGATAATGACAGCCGGCACGGCTTTTTTAATGTGGCTTGGTGAGCAAATCACTGCAAAAGGTGTGGGGAACGGTATCTCTATCCTGATCTTTGCCGGTATTGCGGCGGGTATTCCTAATGGAATCAACCAAATTTATGCGACGCAGATCCAGGATGCTGGCGGAGAGTTATATATAGGCATTATCACTATAGCGCTTCTGGCAGTAGCAGTTCTTGCTATTATTGTAGGCGTCATTTTTGTACAGCAGGCGCTGCGCAAAATTCCTATTCAATACGCAAAACGAACTGTTGGACGGAGCCCGGTTGGCGGGCAGTCGACACATCTTCCTTTGAAAGTAAACGCTGCAGGGGTTATCCCGGTAATTTTTGCTTTGGCGTTATTTATTTTTCCGCCGACAGCAGCCAGCTTTATTGGGGAAGATAATGCGATTGCCAACTGGATTGTAAATAACTTTGATTATACGCAGCCTATAGGAATGGTCGTATATGCAGCTTTAATCATTGCGTTTACGTACTTCTATGCCTTTGTTCAGGTGAATCCGGAACAAATGACGGAAAACCTGAAAAAGCAGGGTGGCTACATTCCCGGCATACGCCCAGGGTTTGCCACTGAAAAGTACATCCGGCGGACGCTTTACAGACTTACATTCGTCGGAGCCCTGTTTTTAACCGTGGTTGCCATCATTCCAGTCTTTTTCATCACACAGATGGGTCTCCCACAGTCGATTCAAATTGGCGGTACAGGCCTTCTAATCGTTGTAGGGGTTGCTTTGGAAACGATGAAGCAAGTAGAAAGCCAGTTAGTTAAACGGAACTATCGCGGTTTCATTAAATAGAATTGGCCTCGAAGACGAAGCTCGCCTATGCCGCTTCCCTTCGGGTAAAATAGTCGTTGGAGGAGATAGCGTGAATCTGATATTGATGGGGCTGCCGGGTGCTGGAAAAGGCACGCAGGCTGCAACAATAAGTGAAGAATACAATATTCCCCACATTTCTACTGGGGATATGTTCCGCACAGCCATTAAAGAAGAGACCGAGCTTGGCAGACAGGCAAAGTCTTACATGGATGCTGGTGATTTAGTTCCAGACGAAGTCACAAACGGTATTGTTGAAGAACGCTTGCAGAAAGAAGACTGCCGAAACGGATTTTTGCTCGATGGTTTTCCTAGAACTCCGGCTCAGGCCGGGGCACTGGAAAAAATGCTGTCAGATATGGGCAGGCAGCTCGACTACGTACTGAACATTGATGTTCCAAAAGAAAAACTTGAAGAACGTCTTACCGGCCGTCGCGTTTCACCTTCTTCAGGCAGGACGTATCATGTGATTTACAACCCACCGAAGCAGGAAGGTATTGATGACGTAGACGGAAGTGAACTCGTTCAGCGCGATGATGATAAACCGGAGACGGTTAAGCGCCGTTTGGAAGTAAACATTGAACAGCAGCAGCCGCTGATTGATTTCTATGAAGAAAAAGGATATCTCCGCAACATCGATGGAGATCAGGATATAGATAAAGTATTTCATGACATTGAAGCACTCTTGAAAGACCTTCGTGCATGATTGTTTGTAAAACGGGTCGGAAACTCGTTATAATACGGGAAGTGCGATGCGGCAAAAGCGTTTCATAAGTGACGGGGAGCCCATCGGATGCGATCCGGGAACATGATGCAATACCATCATTTTAGGGGTACACTGAATTTGCCTAGAGCAAACACGTATACACCCTCTCCGATGGTTGGACAGCCCAGGCCGTGTAGTACGGCTTCAGGCTGCTAAATCCTAACGAAGCCTAAGGAAAAGAGGATGCATGCATGAAAGATTCGGAGTCAAGGCGACCCGATCTGGGACAAATCGTTCGAGTGACCCGGGGGCGCGAAGCTGGTCAGTACGCGGTAGTAATTGATGTGCTGGATGATAAGTTTCTTATGCTGGCGGACGGGGAAAGACGAAAGTTCGATCGGGGAAAGAAGAAAAACACGTCCCACGTAGAATTGCTTTCGTATATTTCGCCGGAAGTACAGTCGAGTTTGATAGAAACCGGCCGAGTGACTAACGCGAAAATCCGGCACGCTCTTTACACCTTTTTTGAACAAGAAGCCTTATTTGAAAAGGAGAATTAATTCATGGCTAAAGATGATGTTATTGAAATGGAAGGCACGGTGGTTGAGCCTCTTCCAAACGCTATGTTTCGTGTTGAGCTTGAAAATGGACACAAAATTTTAGCGCATGTTTCCGGTAAGATCCGTATGCACTTTATCCGGATTCTTCCTGGTGATAAAGTAACTGTAGAAATTTCACCGTACGACCTTTCCCGCGGACGTATTACGTACCGCTACAAATAGACCCGCAAGTTCATTCTTGAGCACTCTTACCAATGCATGGCTTACATGCAGTGAAGGAGGTAAATGGAAAATGAAAGTAAGAGCTTCCGTTAAAAAGATTTGTGACAATTGTAAAGTTATTCGCCGTAAAGGTTCGGTAATGGTAATTTGCTCGAACCCGAAGCATAAACAAAGACAAGGATAATAAAAAGGAGGTGCCCGCATGGCACGTGTTGCAGGAGTAGATATTCCGCGTGATAAGCGTATTGCTATTTCACTCACTTACGTATACGGCATCGGCAAATCGCTTGCAGTTCAGGTTCTGAACGAAGCTGACGTTGACCAGAACACCCGTGTGCGTGATTTAACAGAAGACGAGCTGGCCCGTATCCGTACGGCTATTGATAACAACCATACGGTAGAAGGGGATCTTCGCCGTGAAACTTCCCTCGACATCAAACGCTTGATGGAGATCGGAAGCTACCGCGGGATCCGTCATCGTCGTGGACTGCCGCTTCGCGGACAAAACACGAAGAACAATTCCCGTACCCGTAAAGGCCCGCGTCGTACAGTAGCAAACAAACGTAAATAATTTATTTATAAAGGAGGTTACCTATTATGGCAAAAGCAAAGTCGAACGCACCACGTAAACGCCGTCAGCGCAAGAATATAGAGTCGGGTGTGGCTCATATCCGCTCGACGTTTAACAACACGATTGTAAACATTACGGACGTGCAGGGGAACACACTTGCATGGGCAAGCGCTGGAGTGCTTGGTTTCAAAGGTTCCCGTAAATCCACTCCGTTCGCAGCTCAAATGACTGCGGAAACAGCAACAAAAGCTGCAATGGAACACGGATTGAAAAGCGTAGAAGTTACAGTGAAAGGTCCAGGAGCTGGACGTGAAGCTGCAATTCGTTCCCTTCAGGCAACCGGTGTAGAAGTTACGGTTATTCGTGATGTTACGCCAGTACCTCATAACGGGTGCCGCCCGCCAAAACGTCCACGTGCATAACTGAAAGCGAACATGACTATTGCAAAGGAGACAGGCTGGAAGGTGTGCTTTTGCATCCCGCTTTCCTGTTTTCCTTAATTTCCGGCACCGGCTGCCGGATGTACGACGTTTGAAGGAGGGTACGCAAACAAATGATCGAAATTGAAAAGCCTAACATTGAAGCGGTCGAAGTGAGCGAAGATGCCAAGTTTGGCAAATTTGTTGTTGAACCATTGGAACGTGGTTATGGTACTACCCTGGGGAATTCCCTGCGTCGTATTCTTTTATCCTCGTTACCGGGAGCAGCGGTTTCTACAGTTCAAATCGATGGGGTTCTTCACGAGTTTTCAACGATTGAAGGCGTACTTGAAGACGTAACGACCATTATTTTGAATTTGAAAAAGCTCGCTTTGAAGGTGTACTCTGATGATGAAAAAGTGCTTGAAGTGGATGTGCAGGGAGAAGGTACAATCTCTGCTAGGGATATTACACACGACAGCGACGTGGAAATCCTGAATCCGGATCTTCATATCGCTACCTTATCCAAAAACGCCAACCTGCATATGCGCCTTACCGCTCATCGCGGACGCGGCTATGTCCCGGCTGATGGAAACAACAGCGACGACCTTCCAATCGGTGTCATTCCCATTGATTCTATTTATACGCCGGTCGAGCGTGTGAATTACCAGGTGGAAAATACCCGCGTCGGGCAGATTACCAACTACGACAAGCTAACGTTGGATGTCTGGACAGACGGAAGCATCCGTCCCGAAGAGGCAGTATCTCTTGGTGCGAAGATCATGAATGAGCACTTGAATATCTTTATCGGTCTGACCGATCAGGCACAGAATGCGGAAATCATGGTGGAGAAAGAAGAAGACCAAAAAGAAAAAGTGCTTGAAATGACAATTGAAGAGCTTGATCTTTCGGTCCGTTCCTATAACTGCCTGAAACGCGCAGGCATCAATACTGTGCAGGAGCTGACGCAAAAGTCAGAGGAAGATATGATGAAAGTCCGCAACCTTGGACGCAAATCGCTGGAAGAAGTTCAGGAAAAGCTCGGTGAACTCGGACTCGGCTTGCGCGAAGAGGACTAATCATAAATATTTGTTTGACCAAAGGAGGGAATTGTAATGCCATACTCAAAGCTTGGACGCGACACATCGGCAAGAAAAGCGCTCTTTCGTGATTTGACTACCGACCTTATTATTAACGGCCGGATTGAAACAACTCACGCAAAAGCGAAGGAAGTACAGCCGATCGCAGAAAAAATTATTACTCTCGGAAAACGTGGAGATTTGCACGCCCGCCGTCAGGCAGCTGCATTTGTTCGCAAGGAAACAGCTAACGAAGAAGGACAGGATGCTGTTCAGAAGCTGTTCTCTGAAATCGGTCCTCGTTACGAAGACCGTCAAGGCGGGTACACGCGCGTACTGAAACTCGGACCGCGCCGTGGGGACGCTGCTGAAATGGCTATCATCGAACTTGTATAAACGGGAAGCCCTCGTTTATACATTTCTTTCATTTGCAAATGAAGGTTACATGTAAAAGAGGCAGGACGATGTCTGTAAAGACTGCGTCTTGCTTTTTTTCTATGCAAAAATTGGACATTAAAGGGAGGGGAGAGGGCATGGCGATTATTGAGCTCCGGGATCTTGAATACCAATACGAGGAGAGCGGCGAGAAGGTGTTGAAAGGATTAAATAAAAAGATTCATCAGGGGGAATGGCTTTCAATTATAGGAGCCAACGGTTCGGGGAAATCGACCCTCTCCCGTCTCTTTAACGGCCTGTCCCAGCCAACCGGAGGATACGTTCTTGTGCTGGGTAAAAAAACAACAGAGGAAGAGTCTCTGCAAATGATCCGGCGGGAAGTGGGCATGGTTTTCCAGAACCCGGAGCATCAGTTTGTGGCACCGACAGTGCGTGATGACATTGCTTTTGGAATGGAAAACGCCGGAATTCCGCGCGAAGTGATGCTTGAACGTATTGATGAGGTCAGCCGCTGGGTAAACATTGAACATATTTTACATATGGAGCCCCACCGTCTGTCCGGAGGCCAGAAGCAACGGGCAGCGATAGCCGGAATTCTTGCTTTGCGCCCGCAGGTGATGGTGTTTGATGAATCCACCTCGATGCTTGATCCGAACGGCAGAAAAGAAATTTTGGAAACAATGAACCGGCTGTGCCGCGAATCGGGCATCACCATCGTATCGATTACTCATTATCTCGAAGAAGCCTTCATGTCCGACCGTATTTGGTACATGAAAGCAGGACAAATCGAAAAAGATGTAACCACAGCGAGCATTCCGGACCAGCTGGAGTGGATGGAGGCAGAAGGGATGCCTCTTCCGTATAAATATCAGCTTTACCGGGAAGCAAAGAAGCGGGGGATCGACATACGAACACTCCGTACCATGGTTGAAGGAGAGTAGCAGCATGGAGGTAAATTTTCAAAACGTAAGCCATGTGTACATGAAAAAAACACCATTTGAAACGCTGGCACTTAAAAATATAAACGCCCGCTTCCGCTCTTCTTCCGTGACGGCTGTCATTGGGCGTACCGGCTCGGGGAAATCGACACTTGTACAGCATATCAACGGCCTGCTGAAGCCTTCCGCCGGTGTGGTGACGGTAGGGGAGCACCAGCTGGAAGCCAGGACAAAACGAAAAATGGTCAAAACGGTGCGGAGTCATGTAGGGATGGTGTTTCAGTATCCCGAGCACCAGCTGTTCGAGGAAACCGTCGAAAAAGATTTATTATTTGGGCCGAAAAACAAGGGAATGGATGTTGCAGAGATACAAAAAAAGCTTCCGGAATTGCTGCAGCAGGTGGGACTCAGTGAAACACTGCTGGAGCGCTCGCCGTTCGAGCTGAGCGGGGGACAGATGCGGCGGGTAGCAATAGCTGGGGTGCTTGCCACCAACCCGGACATTCTTATCCTGGACGAACCGACCGCCGGGCTCGACCCCCAGGGGCAAAAAGAAATTTTGGAGTTATTTATGGACTGGCAGCGTGTGTATCAGCCGACTACGATTATGATTACGCATCAGATGGAGGAGGCGGCCGCATTTGCTGAGTACATGTATGTGATGGAGGATGCAGAGATCAGAATGCAGGGAGAGCCGGAAGCCATTTATGCCCAACGGGAAAAGCTGCAGGAAATGGATCTGGATATCCCGGAGCAGGTACAGGTGCTTCAGCAGATTGAACGGGACAGCGGCATCCGCTTCCCGCACTATAAGCTTTCTCCAACAGAAGCTGCCGATTACTGGGAGCATGCGGTTCAGAACGGGGAGGTGCCGCATGTTTGAAAATGTCATAATCGGCCAGTACCTGCCAGGGCGCTCCTTTCTTCATCATATGGATCCGCGGGCGAAGATTGCCGCCGTATTATTTTTGATCATCGCGGTTTTTCTCGTGAACAGCTGGAATGGCTACGCGCTTTTCGGAGCGGCAGCGATAGCCGTTTATTTTCTCTCAGGCGTTCCGTTTCGGTATATTCGCAAAGGCATGTTTCCGGTATTCATTTTAGTAATATTGACTTTCTTTCTGCATGCGTTTTTCACAAGGGAAGGGGAGGTGCTATTCTCAATCGGCATGTTTTCTTTTTATGAGGAAGGCATCCGCCAGGGACTGTTTATTTCTCTTCGTCTGCTGCTGCTCGTATACTTTACGTCGCTCTTAACGCTGACAACGAGTCCGATTGATCTTACAGATGCATTGGAGCAGATGTTTTCCCCGCTCGAGCGCTTTAAGTTTCCCGCCTATGATGTGGCGATGATGATGTCTATTGCGATCCGGTTTATTCCTACACTGCTTCAGGAAACAGAAAAAATCATTAAAGCCCAGACGGCCCGCGGCGCTGATTTTAACAAAGGCTCTATGCGGGATAGGATGCAGGCATTTGTCTCCCTTCTGGTGCCGTTATTTGTACGTGCCTTCCGCCGGGCGGAAGACTTGGCCTATGCGATGGAGGCCCGCGGCTATAATGGAGGAGAAGGACGGACCAAGCTTCGTCTGCTTGTGTGGGGATGGAGAGATACCCTGTGCTGTGTCCTGATCGCAGCATTTGGAATTGTTTTATTGTTTTTACGTCAGTAAACGAAAGGAGAAGAGCCCGATGCCGAGAGTGAAAGCAACGGTGGCGTATGATGGTACATTTTTTGAGGGCTGGCAGGTGCAGCCGGGACGCCGGACTGTTCAGAGAGAAATCGAGGAGGCACTGCAGAAAATGCATAAAGGTGTCCACGTGCCCGTTCATGCTTCTGGAAGGACAGATTCAGGCGTGCATGCAAAAGGCCAGGTCTTTCATTTTGATTCTCCGCTGCAGCTGCCGGAGCACAAATGGGGAAAGGCTCTCGAATCGTTCCTGCCAAAAGATATCTATGTCTGGCACTCCGCTTATGCCGATGAGGATTTTCATGCACGTTTTGATGCGGTGGAAAAAGAGTACCGGTACTGTGTGCTGCTGCGTAAGGAGCGGGATGTATTCCGGCGGAATCATGCCTTTTATTATCCGTATCCTACGGACGTTGAAGCTGTGAAGAAGGCCGTCCGCTACCTTGAAGGGGAGCACGACTTTTCCTCCTTTTGCGCTGCCAACACCGACGTGAAGGAAAAAACCCGTACGGTATACAAAGCAGATGTTACGCTCGACGGGGAAGAGCTGTGGTTTACGTTCCGCGGCTCAGGCTTTTTGTATAATATGATTCGTATTGCTGTAGGGACGCTGCTTGAAATAGGGAAGGGAAACCGTTCCCCTGAAGAAATGAAAGCCATTATTGAAGCGAAGGAGCGGGCAGCTGCAGGCAATACCGCTCCCGGCCACGGGCTGTACCTTTGGAAGGTAAACTACTGACAGAGAAGTATCTTTGAATAGAACGGACTTAAAACATAGTATTGGATAGGAAATTAAGGGAGCTGAGGTCATGACGTTTGTGAGTTTTCTTTTCGTGCTTGTTTTTGCTGCTGTCCATGCGGCGGTTAAATTTGTGGGCCGTATATCCAATGCGAGTCGCCGTAAGCTGATTTCGATCTCCGGTGGAGTGGCAATCGCTTACGTGTTTTCTATTACGCTGCCGAATTTGAGCACTTCTCAAAAGCAGATCGACAGCCAGACCAGCACTGGTTTTTTAGAAACAGTCAATAATGATGCCTACCTGGTGGCCATGGCTGGACTGCTTTTAACCTATGCGCTGGAAAAGGTGGCTCATTCATTTCATAGAGAAGACAGCGTCAGAGATCGTCTTCGGAGCGGGAACCTCTACTTTTTAATCCCGCTTATATTTTATACATTATTTAATGTTGTCGTGGGCTACCTGCTGCTTCACGGGCAAATGGGAACAACAAAGGAAACTATCTTTTATTTCGCTGCCCTTTCGGTATACCTGTTAACCTCAGATATCAGCATGCGCTCCATCAATCATCGTCTCTTTGATAAGTTTGCCCGTTGGCTTTTAGTAGCTGGAGTTTTAGCAGGCTGGCTCTTCGGATTGACCGTTGATTTAAAGGACGAGTGGGTCTCAATTATCTATGCGTTTATTTCCGGGGGTATTATTTATCAAGTAATGCAGGAGGAAATACCTCAGCACCGGAAGAGTACTTTCCGGTATTTTGCCGTGGGCTGTGCACTGTACACAGTACTCTGGCTGGCTGTCCGTTAATGGTTTTTAAGGTCAGCTGAAGGCGTTCAAGTCCCGAAGAAAATTGATTATAAAAAAACAACGTTTCCTGGTGTTTTAACATTGACATTTG
Organism: Marinococcus sp. PL1-022; assembly: GCF_033845285.1. Lineage (NCBI taxonomy): Bacteria > Bacillati > Bacillota > Bacilli > Caryophanales > Bacillaceae > Marinococcus > Marinococcus sp. PL1-022. The sequence continues at coordinate 59,863 of NZ_JAWXCX010000001.1, forward strand.
GTCCCTATTATTATACGATGTTATTTGGCATTTCACGTCCCACTGCCCCGGGATACGGAATGATGAGCGTAAATAAGACAAGTGATCGATGATATAATCGGCAGAGAATTGATTTAGGAGGGAAACAACTATGCGTACGACATACATGGCTAAGCCAGGCGACGTAAAACGCAAATGGTACGTAGTAGACGCACAAGGCCAGACACTCGGACGTCTTGCAAGTGAAGTCGCTGCAATCCTTCGCGGTAAAACAAAGCCACAATACACCCCGCACATCGACGTTGGGGATAACGTGATTATTGTTAATGCAGAAAAAATCCACTTGACAGGGAAAAAGCTTTCTCAAAAGTATTATCACCGTCACAGCGGTTATCCAGGTGGACTGAGATCTACACGCGCAGACGACATGCGTCGTGAGAAACCAGAAAAAATGCTCGAAATTGCTATTAAAGGCATGCTTCCGAAAAATACTCTTGGCCGTGAACAAGGCAAGAAGCTATTTGTATACGAAGGCCCAGAGCACAATCACCAGGCACAACAACCAGAAGAACTGCAACTGCGCGGTTAAAATAAAAGGAGGGACTACATTTGGCACAAGTACAATATTACGGTACTGGACGCCGGAAAAACTCATCGGCTAGAGTTTTTCTTGAGCCAGGCGATGGAAAAATCACTGTAAACGACCGTGAACTCGACGAGTATTTCAATCTTGAAACATTGAAGCTTGTTGTAAAGCAGCCACTCGCTGCTACAGGCACGGAAGGTTCTTATGACATTAAAGTAACTGTAAGAGGCGGCGGCTTCACCGGCCAGGCTGGTGCTATCCGTCACGGAGTAGCGCGCGCTCTCCTGAAAGTAGACCCGGATTTCCGTCCTACTCTGAAATCTGAAGGCTACCTGACTCGTGACGCACGTATGAAAGAACGTAAAAAATACGGTCTCAAATCAGCACGTCGTGCGCCACAGTTCTCGAAGCGTTAATTCATCTCTTTATCCAAAAACTCCTTCTGCATTCAGCAGAGGGAGTTTTCTTTTTATCTGGTTTGCTTATGTGTAAAGAAAAAACGCCGGGTTTTAGTTGTAAACGTTTGAAATCTGCTTCTTAAAAACGGTATGCTAGATAAGGAATGTTTCCAATAGTTACAGCTATAGTCTAGAGAAGGAAGGTGTACAATGTGATTACAGAAGAACAGGTGCGCGAAGCACTTCAGTCCATAGAAGATCCTGATCTGGGCAAGCCGATCGTTGAAACCGGCGGTATCCGTAGTATCAGTGTGAAAGATGACAGCAAGGTGCGTTTAAAAATAGCATTGGCTAAGACTGGTACTCCTGAACAAATGCAGATGCAGCAGCAGGTAGTGGATACGCTCAAAGAAGCCGGGGCCGACTCAGTGGGACTCCGCTTTGAAACTCTTGAACCCGAAGAAGTAGAAAAAGCCGGAGGGTTAAAAGGAGAAGAAGGACCGAAAATTTTATCTGAGGACAACAAGACTCAGTTTATTACCATTGCAAGCGGTAAAGGCGGAGTCGGTAAATCTACAGTTACAGTGAACACAGCTGTGGCGCTGGCCCGTGCCGGAAAAAAGGTAGGTATTATCGACGCAGACATATACGGCTTCAGTGTACCGGATATGATGGGCATTGAAGAACGCCCGAAGGTACAGGATGAACGGATTTATCCGGTAGAGCGTTTCGGCGTTAAAGTCATTTCGATGGGATTCTTTGTGGAGGATAACGCTCCGGTAGTCTGGAGAGGCCCAATGCTTGGAAAAATGCTGAATAACTTCTTTAATGAAGTGGAGTGGGGCGACCTTAATTACCTGCTGTTGGATCTTCCGCCGGGAACAGGGGACGTGGCACTCGATGTTCACACTACCCTGCCGGAAAGCCAGGAAATCATCGTTACTACGCCGCATCCGACGGCGGCATTTGTAGCTGCCCGTGCCGGAGCAATGGCGATTAAAACCAATCACCGTGTATTGGGGATTATTGAAAACATGGCTTATTATGAAAGCCGCAGCGGTGAGAAGGAATACGTCTTCGGCGAGGGCGGAGCAGACCGTCTGGCTGACGAGTTAAAGGTTGGCATTCTCAGCCGCATTCCATTGGGTCAGCCGCTTGAAGACGACAGTGTGTTCGCCCCATCTGTTTATCAGCCGGAGCACCCGATCGGTGAGCTCTATGATGAATTGGCGTCAACGATTATGAATAAAGTACCGAGTGAATAGCATCCAGTAAACAGAAGCCGCCCGCAGATATCTGCGGGCGGCTTCTTGCTATTTGTTGTATTGAATGAGCTCTTCCATCGGCTGCTGAAGAGATGGCACAGTATAAATATATTTGGAGGGAGAATCAGCTAAAGGGCTGATATGAATACCTTCAATTCCAAGCAGAACGCCGGGCATCACATCATTCATTAGGTTATCTCCGATGACCATCGTTTCCTGAGGACTGACCCGGTACTCTTCCAATAATTGTTCGTAATGATCCTTCGTTTCTGCCGGTTTGTTCGCAGAAGTAATCCTGGTGTAGGGAGGAAGCAGATCATGCAGGTTTAACTGCTGTAAAATGGATTCTGCGTCTTCATCGTCGCTATTGGTGACTAACACCATCTGCTTTCCATTAGATTGAAGCCACTGCAGCCCGGATCGAAGCGAAGGAGTCTGGGAAAGCTGGAAGGCTTCAGATGACATATATGTTTTTGTTTCCACGTAAGCGGCATAGGCTTCTTCTTTCGAAACACCGAAATGTCTGGCAGTAGCGTGGGGAGTCCACCACCCGTCCCCGATAGCTATTTTTTTGTCAAAGTCAAAAGAAAGGTTCTTATACTCTCCGGCCCACAGAGAAGGTTCCATTTCTTTCCCGCTCCAATTGACGACTCTTACTGGCTGGGCGGTGACCGGGTCGAGATAGAGGATACGGTCGTTCTCTGCATCATACGCTGTGCCTATCTGCAGAGCCCGCTCGCCGTTTTGAACAGCTTCGTACTCGGAGAAAAATGCAGGTCTTTCTTTTTCTGCGATAAAGGCAGCCAGCCGTTCAGCGTAATAATCAAAGTGTTCAGTATCCTCATATAGAGTACCATCGAGGTCGAAAATCAATAACTCTTTATCATTCCAGTGGATATCGGCCAACGGTCAATTCTCTCCTTTCTTCCATTACATACCACTAGAATAGCATAAAATACGAAGCAGTTAGTAATCAGAATAAAAAGAAAAGACCTATAAGAGGCTAACGGAAGCAATAGATAATTACACATTACTTTATTTGTACATTTTTTTAAAAGAAATTATAAAAAGTTGTTGACCGCTTAGAGCCACGGTGATATATTTATACATGCGCTTCCGAGAGAGGCGGAAAAACAACAGCCGGAAATAATAAATTTCATAAAAGTTGTTGACTTTCATTTACCTACTTGGTATGATATTAATTGTCGCTTTGAGCGGCAGATCGTTCTTTGAAAAGGAAAGACAAGCCAGAGCCCCAAAGAAAAGAATCAAATTTAGGGCATTTCGGATGCCACAGCATCAAACTTTTTACGGAGAGTTTGATCCTGGCTCAGGACGAACGCTGGCGGCGTGCCTAATACATGCAAGTCGAGCGCGGGAAGCCGGCGGACTCCTTCGGGAGGAAACCGGTGGAACGAGCGGCGGACGGGTGAGTAACACGTGGGCAACCTGCCGGACTGATGGGAATAACCCCGGGAAACCGGGGCTAATGCCCAATACGCCCTGACCTCGCCTGAGGTCAGCGGTAAAGCAGGGATCTTCGGATCCTTGCACAGTCCGATGGGCCCGCGGCGCATTAGCTAGTTGGAGAGGTAAGGGCTCCCCAAGGCGACGATGCGTAGCCGACCTGAGAGGGTGATCGGCCACACTGGGACTGAGACACGGCCCAGACTCCTACGGGAGGCAGCAGTAGGGAATCATCCGCAATGGGCGAAAGCCTGACGGTGCAACGCCGCGTGAGTGATGAAGGTTTTCGGATCGTAAAGCTCTGTTGACAGGGAAGAACCCACGTCAGTCGAACAGGCTGGCGTGCTGACGGTACCTGTCCAGAAAGCCCCGGCTAACTACGTGCCAGCAGCCGCGGTAATACGTAGGGGGCAAGCGTTGTCCGGAATTATTGGGCGTAAAGGGCACGCAGGCGGTTTCGTCAGTCCGATGTGACAGGCCACGGCTCAACCGTGGAAGGCCATTGGAAACTGCGAAACTTGAGGACAGAAGAGGAGAGTGGAATTCCACGTGTAGCGGTGAAATGCGTAGATATGTGGAGGAACACCAGTGGCGAAGGCGACTCTCTGGTCTGTACCTGACGCTGAGGTGCGAAAGCATGGGGAGCAAACAGGATTAGATACCCTGGTAGTCCATGCCGTAAACGCTGAGTGCTAGGTGTTAGGGGTTTCGATACCCGTAGTGCCGAAGCTAACGCATTAAGCACTCCGCCTGGGGAGTACGACCGCAAGGTTGAAACTCAAAGGAATTGACGGGGGCCCGCACAAGCGGTGGAGCATGTGGTTTAATTCGACGCAACGCGAAGAACCTTACCAGATCTTGACATCTTCCGCTACGCCTCGAGAGAGGCGGTTCCCCTTCGGGGGACGGAATGACAGGTGGTGCATGGTTGTCGTCAGCTCGTGTCGTGAGATGTTGGGTTAAGTCCCGCAACGAGCGCAACCCCTAATCTTAGTTGCCAGCATTCAGTTGGGCACTCTAAGGTGACTGCCGGTGACAAACCGGAGGAAGGTGGGGATGACGTCAAATCATCATGCCCCTTATGATCTGGGCTACACACGTGCTACAATGGATGGTACAACGGGATGCGAACCCGCGAGGGGGAGCCAATCCAGAAAAGCCATTCTCAGTTCGGATTGCAGGCTGCAACTCGCCTGCATGAAGCCGGAATCGCTAGTAATCGCGGATCAGCATGCCGCGGTGAATACGTTCCCGGGCCTTGTACACACCGCCCGTCACACCACGAGAGTTTGCAACACCCGAAGTCGGTGAGGGAACCCTTCTGGGACCCAGCCGCCGAAGGTGGGGCAGATGATTGGGGTGAAGTCGTAACAAGGTATCCCTACCGGAAGGTGGGGATGGATCACCTCCTTTCTATGGAGCAGTACCCCGGTCCCGCAGGGACCGGGCAGGGGCCTGGCTTGGCTTTCCTTTTGAGAGATACGATCTCTCTATTTGTTTTTTGCACGTGGGACCTTGACAACCGAATACCGAGACCAACACACACAAGCAACACAAGGCTGCCGGCTGTTTCGGCCGGCGGCCGCGTCGAAGAATGACCGCGTATCGAGTGGTTAAGAAGAAAAGGGCGCACGGTGGATGCCTTGGCACTAGGAGCCGAAGAAGGACGCGACGAACGGCGAAACGCTCCGGGGAGCTGTACGTAAGCTTTGATCCGGAGATGTCCGAATGGGGAAACCCGCCTTCCGTCATGGGAAGGCGTCCGGCCGCTGAACACATAGGCGCCGGACGGTAGACCCGGAGAACTGAAACATCTTAGTACCCGGAGGAAGAGAAAGCAAACGCGATTTCCCGAGTAGCGGCGAGCGAAACGGAATCAGCCCAAACCGGGATGCTTGCATCCCGGGGTTGTAGGACCCCCGCACGGCAGGCGGGGAGGATAGGCGAAGCGGCCTGGAAAGGCCCGCCAGAGACGGTAACAGCCCGGTAGCCGACATCCTCCCCCCGCCGGGGGTATCCTGAGTACGACGGGACACGAGAAATCCCGTCGGAAGCTGGGAGGACCATCTCCCAAGGCTAAATACTCCCTAGTGACCGATAGTGAACCAGTACCGTGAGGGAAAGGTGAAAAGCACCCCGGAAGGGGAGTGAAACAGATCCTGAAACCGTGTGCCTACAAGAAGTCGGAGCCCGTTAAGGGGTGACGGCGTGCCTTTTGTAGAATGAACCGGCGAGTTACGCTCGTCTGCAAGGTTAAGCCGCAAAGGCGGAGCCGCAGCGAAAGCGAGTCTGAAGAGGGCGATGCAGTAGGCGGGCGTAGACCCGAAACCAGGTGATCTACCCATGACCAGGGTGAAGGCCAGGTAACACTGGCTGGAGGCCCGAACCCACGCAAGTTGAAAATTGCGGGGATGAGTCGTGGGTAGCGGTGAAATGCCAATCGAACCTGGAGATAGCTGGTTCTCCCCGAAATAGCTTTAGGGCTAGCCTCGGGTATGAGAGTCCTGGAGGTAGAGCACTGATTGGACGAGGGGTCCTTCCCGGATTACCGAATTCAGTCAAACTCCGAATGCCAGCGACTTGCTGCCCGGGAGTCAGACGGCGAGTGCTAAGATCCGTCGTCGAGAGGGAAACAGCCCAGACCACCGGCTAAGGTCCCTAAGTCTGCGTTAAGTGGAAAAGGATGTGGAGTTGCTTAGACAACTAGGATGTTGGCTTAGAAGCAGCCATCATTGAAAGAGTGCGTAATAGCTCACTAGTCGAGTGACTCTGCGCCGACAATGTACCGGGGCTAAACGCAGCACCGAAGCCGTGGACTCTCCCGCATGGGAGAGATGGTAGGGGAGCGTTCCAGGGGCTTTGAAGCCGGACCGTGAGGACCGGTGGAGCGCCTGGAAGTGAGAATGCCGGTATGAGTAGCGAAAAGAAGGGTGAGAATCCCTTCCGTCGAAAACCCAAGGTTTCCTGAGGAAGGCTCGTCCGCTCAGGGTTAGTCGGGTCCTAAGCCGAGGCCGAAAGGCGTAGGCGATGGAAAACAGGTTGATATTCCTGTACCACCTCCGTTCCATTTGAGTGATGGGGGGACGCAGGCAGGCACGGCCGCGCGCTGCTGGACATGCGCGTTGAAGCTGGCAAGGCCGGGGGAGCGGCAAATCCCTCCCCCAGACGGCCAAGCGGTGACCAGGAGGGCCCTACGGGGCCCGAAGGGCCGGCACCTACCCTGCCAAGAAAAGCCTCTAGCGAGGAACGTGGTGCCCGTACCGTAAACCGACACAGGTAGGTGGGATGAGTATTCTAAGACGCGCGGGAAAACTCTCGTTAAGGAACTCGGCAAAAGGACCCCGTAACTTCGGGAGAAGGGGTGCTCCCCGGGGTGAATAGCCCCAGGGAGCCGCAGTGAAAGGGCCCAAGCGACTGTTTATCAAAAACACAGGTCTCTGCGAAGCCGTAAGGCGAAGTATAGGGGCTGACACCTGCCCGGTGCTGGAAGGTTAAGAGGAGGCGTTATCCCCCTTCGGGGGGAGAAGCGCCGAATTGAAGCCCCAGTAAACGGCGGCCGTAACTATAACGGTCCTAAGGTAGCGAAATTCCTTGTCGGGTAAGTTCCGACCCGCACGAAAGGTGCAACGACTTGGGCACTGTCTCAACGAGAGACCCGGTGAAATTATAATACCTGTGAAGATGCAGGTTCCCCGCGACAGGACGGAAAGACCCCATGGAGCTTTACTGTAGCTTGACATTGGATGTGGGTACCACTTGTACAGGATAGGTAGGAGCCATCGAATCCGGACCGCCAGGTTCGGAGGAGGCGCTGGTGGGATACTACCCTGGTGGTATCGACATTCTAACCGCAGGCCGTGATCCGGCCTCGGGACCGTGTCAGGTGGGCAGTTTGACTGGGGCGGTCGCCTCCCAAACAGTAACGGAGGCGCCCAATGGTTCCCTCAGAATGGTCGGACATCATTCGCAGAGTGCAAAGGCACAAGGGAGCTTGACTGCGAGACCTACAAGTCGAGCAGGGACGAAAGTCGGGCTTAGTGATCCGGCGGCACCGCATGGAAGGGCCGTCGCTCAACGGATAAAAGCTACCCTGGGGATAACAGGCTAATCTCTCCCAAGAGTTCACATCGACGGGGAGGTTTGGCACCTCGATGTCGGCTCATCGCATCCTGGGGCTGAAGTAGGTCCCAAGGGTTGGGCTGTTCGCCCATTAAAGCGGTACGCGAGCTGGGTTCAGAACGTCGTGAGACAGTTCGGTCCCTATCCGTCGCGGGCGCAGGAAAGGTGAAAGGAGCTGTCCTTAGTACGAGAGGACCGGGATGGACACACCGCTGGTGTACCAGTTGTTCCGCCAGGAGCACTGCTGGGTAGCTACGTGTGGACGGGATAAGTGCTGAAAGCATCTAAGCATGAAGCCCCCCTTAAGATGACCTTTCCCCTCTACGGAGATAAGACCCCTTGAAGATGACGAGGTAGATAGGTCCGGCGTGGACGCATGGCGACATGTGCAGCGGACGGATACTAATCGGTCGAAGTCTTATCCACGCACAGCACGATACGCGGCGGTGGCTGCGGTCTCGGTATTTGGTTGTCAGGGCCCGACGGGCCAGTCCGGTGGCAACAGCGAAGAGGATCCACCCGTTCCCATGCCGAACACGGAAGTTAAGCTCTTCAGCGTTGATGATAGCCGGGGGTTCTCCCCCCGTGAAAGTAGATCGCTGCCGGGCACTAAAGCCTTTTTCTCTTACTGGAGAGAAAGGCTTTTATTATATGAAATCATTTAACAATTGAGGTTGACTATGGCTTTAATGCCCTTTACAATAGTATTTGTGTCTGAATAGGGCATACGTAAGCTTACATAGCATAGATGAGACATTTTATTTTATCTGCTTCCTTAGCTCAGCAGGTAGAGCGCATCCATGGTAAGGATGAGGTCACCGGTTCGAATCCGGTAGGAAGCTCCATTAGTTAAATGACAACGCCAGTCCGAAACATCGGACTGGCGTTTTTTATCCAGGACGCTTATAACAGAAGACGTGTGGGATAAATATACTCCTTATTTTAAAAATTAACGTAATAGGGTAAACTATACTCGTTCCGACAAATGGATGGTTACTGTTAAAGAAGCGGTGGTGAAGTTTAAATGAGGAAAAAATACGCTGATTATGCTGAATTAAATGCTGGTGAATTAGAAGGCCGTGATTATGACATACGTGTACTTTTGGGTAGCCATAGAACCCTTGTGGCTCTGGCTCCGCATGGGGGAGCTATCGAAGCGGGAACCAGCGAACTGGTCGAAGAGCTTCACCGCAGCTGTCACTTTTCCGCCTATGATTTTCACGCTAAAAAGCGTACTGGTAACAGAAGGCTCCATATCAGATCCACGTGTTTCGATGAACCAAGAGCCCTCTCACTGGCTGCTGAAGCTTTATTTACAGTTACTCTTCATGGATACCGGGGCGAAGAGAGAAAAACCTATATAGGAGGACTGGATACGTCCACGGCAGACCTTATAGGTGCAGAGCTGGCTGCTTCCGGTTTTAGTGTGGATTTTGAACCACCATCTGCTATAGAAGGAAAATATAAAGGGAATATATGTAATAAAAACAGAAGAAAGCAGGGCGTACAGCTTGAAATCAGTTCAGCCCAGCGCCGTGCTTTTTTTGCTAATGAAGACTTGAGCAGTGCGAATAGAGGCAATCGCCTTTCTTCTTTTTATGAGTATGCCGGGGCGATTGGGAGAGCTTTGAGGCGGGCGGAAACCACCGTTTGTGTTACAGAAATGCAGATGTCTGAATAATCAACCGGGATGTTTCAAAAGCCTGGTTATTACATAAAAAGCTGATAAAAAGCGATACCCGCATTCACAGCAAACAGAAGGCCGATAAGGATGCCTCCCAGTAGGGACAGGGAGCTAACCCGTATCCGTGGATCGCGGACAGTAAGAGCTGCGGCCAGGATTAACGTGACGAGTGCTGAAAGGTAAAATCCGAGCCGCCGCCAGCTTGGGAATTGCTGCCGGCTTTCTCCTGCCCCTTGTAAGTATAACGCATGGGGAGATGTCCTTTATAATAAAATAGGGAAAAAGAGAGGAGCTTTTATGTTTACATATCGTATCCGGGAAGATCTTTATTTAAAGCTGCTGGAGCCATCAGATGCCGAGGCCGTTTTTACGCTCACAGACAACTCGCGGGAGCATCTAAGAGAGTGGCTGCCGTGGGTGGATCATACAAATGAAAAAGAGGATACAAAAGCGTTCATTCATAATGTGCGGCATGGATGGGCGGATCAAAAAATGTTTTCGGCCGGTATCGTTTTTCAAGGAAGCATTGCTGGAATAGCCGGCTTCAACCGTCTGGATCACCAAAACAACCTTGGGGAAATTGGTTACTGGCTTGGAGAGAATTATCAGGGAAAAGGCATTATGACTGCGGTAACAGAAGCCTTTATTTCTTATGGCTTTGAACAGCTTGGTTTAAATAAAATCGTTATAAAAGTTGCCACGGCTAACGAAAAAAGCCGTGCTGTACCGGAGAGATTGGGATTTAAGCAGGAGGGCACACTGCGGCAGGAGCACTGGCTGCATGACCAATACGTGGATATTGCGGTATATAGTCTGCTGAATGAAGAATGGAAAATTTAAACGGTCGCAACTGCGCAGCAAAGTATATTATAATAGTGCAATGTGTGCAAATCCATAATTAGATTGAGGGGTTATTTTTGGTGATTGTAGTAAGCGGAATGATTGGAATTGGCAAAACGAGTGTCGCGCAGATACTTGGAGACGGCCTGGACTCGAAAGTGTACTATGAGCATGTATCGGACAACCCGATTCTTCCTTTGTTTTATCAGGCAGATCAAAAGGAAATTAATGAAAAAAGGTATCCATTTTTGCTTCAGCTCTATTTTCTCCGGACAAGGTTCCAATCGATTAAACAGGCTTACAAGGATAACGATGCTATTTTGGATCGGAGCATTTATGAAGACTGGTATTTTACAAAAATTAATCGTGATCTCGGAAACATTAACGATATGGAGTTTTCCATTTATGAAGGCCTGCTTGAAGAAATGATGAAAGAAATTGAAGGTCTCCCTTATAAAAAGGCACCGGATCTTAATGTTTATCTGCGTGGCTCCTTCGAAACAGTAATGGACCGGATCTTCGAACGCGGACGGGATTTCGAACAGGATGAGGAGCTGGTGGAATACTACCGGAAGCTCTGGGAAGGCTACGACGACTGGCTGGAAAATTACTATAGCGCAAGCGATACACTAATTGTAGATATGGATAAGACCGATGTCGTTCATAATCCGCAGGATGCTGAAGATTTGGTGGAACAGGTGAAGACTCTCCTGCATGCGAAAAATAAAATATAGACAGAATAAAGCTCCCGGGAATAAAGTCTCCGGGAGCTATTTCTTATATAACTAGAAAATTATGAAGGAAAAGTATGGAAAAGGATAAATATTGAATATTATTGCATGACAAACATTGCAGGTTTATTTCAAAAAATTGTAATAGTTTACAGTCTTCTAACAACAATGTGTAAGACCTTGTAGTGCTGAGAGCCGCTACGTATACTAAGCCGTAAGCAAACATATCAAATAAAAAATCAGGAGGTGACAGCGTTAATTTATTAACAGGCAGAGCTTATACATATAGGAAACAAAGACGTACCCCAAAGGCAACACTGTTAATAAACATAACGTGCACTATTTATGAAAAAATTTGTAATGAGTTCGGCGGTAGCGGCAGCAATTTTATTCGCTCCCTCAGTAGCGGACGCTTCTATTGGAGATCAGAACCTTAAATCGGGTATGAAGGATTCAGATGTTTCAGAGCTGCAGCAGTGGTTGAATGATAAAGGCTACGAAGCAGGGCCTGTAGACGGCGTCTTTGGACCGCTGACAAAGCAGGGTGTTGAAGCGTTTCAGGCAGCGCAAAGTATTTCCGTCGATGGCATTGCCGGACCACAAACATTTGGAGAGATGAATTTAGGAGATTCGACTACCCCGCAAAGCAGCTCTGACTCGTCAGAGGATACAGCGGTAGCCGCAGAGTCTACATACAGCAGCTCCGGATTTGCGCTTCCGGCTTCCGGGCACGTAACGTCTGAATACGGCCAGCGCGGCAGCGGCTCCCATAATGGAATCGACATTGGGTACGGCGGAAGTTCAAGCATTTCTGCTTCCGCTTCTGGAACAGTAACATACGCCGGCACCATGAACGGCTATGGCAATACAATTATTTTAGAGCATACTGTTGATGGGCAAACGTACAATACCCTATACGCTCATCTGAGATCCATCAGCGTATCAAACGGGGAAGCAGTATCTCAGGGAGAAGGTATCGGTATCATGGGTAACACCGGCCGAAGTACGGGCAGACACCTGCACTTTGAAGTGCATGAAGGAGCCTGGAACGGGGCAAAATCAAACGCTGTTAACCCGCGTTCCTACGTTTCTTTCTAAGCAAATTCTAAAAACAGCGCAGCCTCTGCATAAGAGGCTGCGCTGTTTTATTCGTATAAAAAGCCCCGGCTTAGCAGCCGGGGCTTGAGATCAGTTATTCTTCAGAATCGCTGTTTCCTTCTGATTCGGATGCTACATTGTTTTCGATGTCTGCATCCTCACGCAGCTGATCAGTATATTCCTGCTGTTGCTCCTGCTGTTTCTGTGATTCAAGCTGTTGTTCGAGCTGCGGACGAAGGTCCTCAAGAGAACCGGCTTCTTCTCCCTGACCCTGGGAGATCTGATCGTATAATTCTTCTACTTCTTCGTCAGACACTTCAACTTCTTCGACTTGTTCATCCAGAAGAGCATTTATCTGTAGAGAAGTTCGTGCTTCTTCACGCAGTTCTTCCTCTGTGTAACCCTGCTCTTCAAGAGCCTGCTGGTATTCTTCATCAGATTCAAACTGCTCTTTAAGAGAGCTAATCTGCTCATCTATATCTTCTTCATTCACTTCATAATCCCCTGCCTCGGCTTCCTGGGCCAGAAGCTCCTGGTCAATAAGGGATTCAGCTGTTCGCTCTTTTAGATCTGTTTGAAGTTCTTCATTGCTTTGATCACCGGAGGCGGCAGCTTGCGCAGCATACTGCTCATAGTTAGTAGTGAATATTGGTTCAAATTCCTCTTTGGTAATTTCTTCTCCATTCACAGTAGCTACTGTGTCAGGTACATCGCTTAAATCCGGTTCAGGTAAATCTTCCGCCTGTTCTTCGCCGGATGCCTGTTCATCAGAGGATCCTTCATCTGAATTTTCCTGCTGGTTGTTTTCATTGTTGTTATTGGAGTTTTCCTCTGACTGCTGCTCTTCGTTTTCGTTATTGTTATCAGAGGAATTCTCCCCGCCGTCGCCGTTACTGCAGGCGCCAATGATAGCTACCGACAGGGCGAGGCCTGTGCTCAGAATCCATTTTTTACTCACTCTGATTTCTCCTCTCCATTGTATGCTCTCCGGGCATTGTAACACACGCCGTTACTCCTGTATGCTTTAATAGTCTATAAAAATGTATAATTATTATGAAAACTTGTAAAAGAAGAAAAAAGTGTTGAAAGTTACGAAAGAATGTAGGGAAATCTCAAAATTTCCCGGGAAATGTCCATAATATTACGGAAAGAAGAGGTGGGAGCTCAGTATGGCTGCGTATATTATGCTTATTATGGTAGTGTTTTTTTATTCTGGAAATATCCTGGTTGGAAAAGCCATCAACGAGCTGCCTCCCTTTACAATAGCTTTTTTCAGGCTGATGATAGCCTTTTTATGCATCGTACCGCTTGGATGGAAGAGCGCCTGGAAAGCAAAAAACATATTCTGGGCACACAGGCTGCCGCTGATTGTTTTAACAGTTACAGGAGTTACGTTTTTTAATACCTTCATTTATGGAGCGCTCCAATTTACTTCATCCACCAATGTTTCTGTACTGGAAACAATAATTCCGGCAGTAACCGTTTTGTTAAGTACATACATTTTAAAAGAACGGCTGCGCTTTATTCAATGGATTGGGGTCGTACTGTCAATTGTAGGGGCCCTTTGGGTTGTAATGAATGGAAGATTGTTTGCCATAGCAGAAATGAACTGGAATGCCGGCGACGGTATTATGGTAGGGGCGATAGCCTGCTGGTCCATTTATTCCATCGCTGTCAAACGTTATATGCATCTGTTTCCCCCCTACGGGGTCCTGCTCGTAATGACGGGGATATCAATTATAATTTTAGTTCCTTTTATTACGGCGGAGTGGCTCTTTCTTGGCGTGCCTTCCTTCACCCTAAGCGAGCAGCTGCCGAGCCTTGCTTACCTGGGGCTCTTTCCAGGGTTCATTGCTCTATTGTTTTACAACCGGGCGGTGGACCAGCTTGGAGCCTCAAAAGCTTCGGTTTTCCTGAATTTCCTTCCGGTGGTTACGATGGCTGGGGCGGTGCTTTGGCTCGAGGAAACGTTAACACCGGCCAAGGTAATAGGGGCGCTGATTGTAATAGCCGGGGTTCTGCTGACTACCCAGGGGAGACCAAAACGATTTCCAGGAGGGCACCCCAGCAGAAAACCATAAAAAGCTGCTTCTCCCGAACAGGGAGAGGCAGCTTTCATTGTTCCACTGGTGTCTCTGGGCCGGAGAGGGCACGCTGGTAAAAAACAAGGTCAAGCCATCGTTCAAACTTGTATCCGGCCTTTTTCACCGTGCCCACGTATTCAAAATCCTCTGTTTCGTGCAGATAGATGCTTCCCGGATTGGAAGAATCTATGCCGGCAATCATGGTGGCGAAGCCCTCCTGTTCCGCATGGTCGATTAATTTGCGGAGAAGAGTGCGGCCAACCCCGGCGCCACGGGCACGAGGGTGGACATATACTGAATGCTCGATGGAGTATTTGAAAGCTGCCCATGGGCGGAATGGACCGTAAGCAGCATACCCCTGAACCTTTCCATTTTGTTCATAAACAAAAACCGGAAGACCGTTTTTGTTTTTTGTGCGGAGCCATTCCAGCCGGTTTTCTGCCGAATATGGATGGTAATCGTAGACAGCGGTGGTGTTTAGAATTGCATCATTATATATCTCGGTAATTGCGTGAATATCGGCTTCTTCAGCCTGACGGATGTTCATAGGAATTCTCCTTTCTCCGCTTAAAAATAATACAATTCCCAGCTTTTCGCAATCATTATGTATAAAGAAACGACGAGCAGGGAATATATTTGAAGGACCATACAGAGAAGAGATTAAACAGGAGGGAGAGCAGGAAATGACACTAAAAGTAGTTTTTGATTCCGGAGTCGCCGGCAGTGACCGTATTCAGGTGAATGATGAAATCACGCTGACGTATACGTGCGAGCATTATGAGCCAATAGACAGCTCTCCTTATTTCAAAGTGAATTTTGAGACAGAGGATCCTTTCGAACCACAGGAGGGAATTGTCTATTTTAATGGGACGAATTCCAGAGTGGACAAGTATGGTCATGTGTTTTATCTATTATAAAAAGAAGCTGCCTGTGCGGCTTCTTACTACATAAGAACAAGTAGGAGTGCGGGCCATGTGGTTTATTTTAGCGCTGTTAAGTGCCGTGGTATTTGGATTTTCCTCTTTTTTCATGAAGGTTAATTCTTTTTGGAGGCTGCCGTTAATGCCATTTTTGACGGGGCTCTACACGAGTGGGAGCGTCGGTTTTCTGGGATATGCTCTAATGGAGGATTCGTTTCATTTGAGCCTGGCAGTGCTTTTTGGAGGGATAATGGTGGGGGCCGGATCCACCTTTGGAAATCTTTTATATATGAAAGCTTTAAACGTTGGGCCGGCGAGTCTTTCTTCTCCGCTGGTAAATACCAACATTCTGCTGATTGTTCTGCTGGGTGTGTTTGTATACGGTGAACAAATTGGAGCAGTTCAGTACGCGGGCATTGGGTTCATTATGGCAGCCATTGCTGTACTGCCGTTGGATCCGAAGGAGGACTTCTCGATAAAAGGAGGCGTATGGTACGGGTTTATTTTAACAGCCACGTTATTTATGTTTTTCCGGAATGGAGGACTGAAAATAACAGAAGAAGCTGGACTTGAAAATACGCCGGTATTGTTTACAGGCTATCTGTTTGGCATGCTTTATTCGTTATATGGTTGGAGCCGGGAAAAGAATCAGCAAGCCCGTGATGCCACTCATTTACATATGAAAAAGGCATTTGGATGGGGGCTGGTTACAGGGATTTTTTCGTTTGGGGGAATGCAGCTCTACGCTGCTGCTCTTCGGGAAGGACCGGCAAGTATCGTTTCTCCTCTGTTTGCGGCCCACGCGCTTTTAGTAGCACTGCTATCGATGCTTTATCTAGAGGAGCGCATTACAAGATATCAGGCGGTAATCCTTGCAGTTGTCCTTATGGGGGTCATTTTTCTGCGCCTGTAATAAAAAAATCCGCCAAAAAAGTGGCGGATTTGAATTTTATGCGCGTTCGCCAACGACAGCGAAACGCTGGTTTTCATGAGCTGCTGTTTCTATTTCATCGACAACGGCCACCGCGTAGTCCGCATAGCTGATATAGCTTTCGTGATTGCTGTTAAGCGGCAGTACGTCCTCGGAGGTGGAGTAGGAGCCGGTTCGCCTGCCCTCTACATCAAAGTTTACAGCCGGACTGATAAACGTCCACTGTAAGCCGGTTGTCTGCTGAAGATCCTGTAAATTCCTGTTCTGCCCGTTAGCGGTAGGCTTCACCGCCTCGGGAAATTCCGGCGTTTCCACGACCCGGGTGGTTTTTGCGTTGTCTGTAAACAGGCTGCCGGCGCCGCCTACAACGATAAGACGGACATTTCCAGCTTCTTTTATAATAGAAATGAGATGCCGCCCGGCGTTTACATGTGCTTCTTCTTCCCCGAGTCCGGCTCCAAACGCATTCACCACCACATCAAAATCCGATACGTCTGATGCGGTTAACGAAAACAAATCTTTTTCTTTTAAATTTAAGCTGCTGTCAGGAAGCTTCGAAGCATCCCGGACGATGGCTGTCGTTTCTATGCCCCGGGCTTCTGCTTCTTTTAAAATACGGCTGCCGGCTTTTCCGGACGCGCCGATAATTCCTGCTTTCATACATCAATCACACCTTTTGTTTATAGCTTTTGAAGATACATATTATGAGTGAAAATTGTCTCTTCCTATTTTATACAAAGAGATGGGCCGTGACGTCTGCCAGGCTCTGCTTTTCCAGTTCTGCTTCCATGGCATTCTGTGCCCGCTTAAATGAGTCCTCCAGGGCGCTTTGAATATTTCGGCCGACAGGGCAGTCAGGGTTTGGGCTGCTGTGAGTGGAAAAAAGCAGGTCGTCCTGCTGAACTGCCCGGTAAATATCAAGAAGCGTAATATCTTCGGGCGCTCTGGTAATTAAAGAACCGGAGACTCCGGGCTTTGTCTGCAGCAGGCCTGCCTGCTTTAACATACCTGAAATCCGGCGGATAACGACAGGGTTTGTATTAACGCTTGCTGCGATGTAACTGGAACTGAGTCTTCGCTCCGGTTCACTTGCAAGCAGCGAAAGAATATGCACAGCGACAGAGAATCGTGTATTTATCATTGCTGGTCACCACCTGTAGCTTTAATGGTTACGAAACAATTATAGGATCATCGTTTATAAAAGTTTAGTACCATTTCTGATTTCGGCATCCTGGCTTTTAAATTGAACGCTATCAGCCAAGTGCTTTTAACTATACCCATTTTTATCGATAATAGAACTAGAAATTGAGATGGGCCGGATCTCTTGAATGAAAGCTGTGTTCAGTGTTCAGCATTTTCGGGCTCCACGTGCACATGAACGTCATGTACACCATGCTGCTCAATTAAAGCATATTCCACCTTTGTAGCTGTGTTGTGTGCTTCCTGGATATCGATTGAAGGGTCTACCAGAATGGTAATATCAACCACGGTGTTGTTTCCGTAATTTCTTGCTTTAATATTTCGGACCTTCTGCACATCATACAGTTTGGAAATTGTTTCCCGGTAATCTTCAATTTTATTTTCATCGAAGCCGTCGGTGAGCTGGAGCGCCGCGCCCCGGAAAACGTCCCAGCCGGTTTTAATAATTAACAAGCCTACAAGAGCAGCTGTCAGTGGATCAAGCCAATACAGCTGAAACTGAGCGCCAATAATGCCGATAACTGTGCCGATACTCACCATGGCATCGCTCCAGTTATCCTTGGCGGCGGCCATGATGGATGGGCTGTTAATTTTTTTGGATAAATTTTTGTTGTAGGTGTAAACGCCGAACATACAGACGGCGGCAAAAGCGCCGACAAAGGCAGAAATTAAGCCGGGAGGATCAGAAGGCCCGGCGAGAATAGATTGCACCGCGCTTACAAATACCTGAAGACCGACAGCAAGCATAATAAAAGAAGTAAATAAAGAAGCCACCATTTCTGCCTTCCAATGGCCGTAAGGATGGTCGGCATCCGGCGGCTTCTGGGAATAGCGGAGGCCGAACAAAACAGCGATCGACGCGATGGTATCTGTTAAATTATTCAAACCGTCGGCACGAAGAGCCGCAGAATTAGCCAGCTGGCCGACGGTGAGCTTTAAGGCAGAGAGAAATAAATAAGCGAAGATGCTGATGATAGCTCCCCGCTCTCCACGTTTTAAGTTACGAATACGTTCATCATTCATATTGACCCGGTCCCCTTGCGCAATTGATCGAACTATAGAGTAGCAGGAAAACTGCCATTGAGTCTACAGCAACGTTTTTCTACAAAGGTATAAAAATAACTAAAGGGAAAAAAAGTTGTTTGATGGCAAAAAACGTAATAATGTATAAAGTGCAAGCTTTTTGTTCCCAATCGTCTGTAATATTTGTTATACTAAATCCATCAACCAGTTATATAACAATGAACCATTCGTTATGCTTGGGTTAAGAAACCATCAGTAGCAACGGATGGCATCAGCTATCAAGGAGGCCAATAGAATGGTTGAAAGAAATGCAGACGTAGAAGAATTTTTAAATTCGCTCCCGGAACAGCAGAGCTCGATATTCCGCTACATGCGAGATGAGTATGAAGCATTGGCAGAGCGGGGCGAGCGGTTCGACGAAGCTAAGAATGACGAATACGTGGAAACTCTGGCCAGTAAAAAATTCGACGTTTCTCCTTTAGAAGCTGGAAACATTTATGCGACGGTAGAATCGCGCATTAACGCTTTTGAAGCCCTGCGTTCTTCGTAAAAAAACTCTAAAAGACCAACGATGATAAAAACCTGCTGAGCCAGCAGGTTTTTTTATGCAGATAAGCTGACAAGAGATGGTGCTGGGTAATAATACTTCGTATTGAGAGCTCTGCTGTCCAGAAATAGCTGTTAAGAAGAACGGTCTTTCTGATACAATATATCCGTACCTTTCATTAGAGGCGGAGGAACAAGGCATGAAAAAGATCTTTTACAGTCTGCTTTTTGTTATAGGAGCAGCTTTATTAATCAATGCATCGTTTTTTGCACTTCCGCAAAAAACCGTAGCATCCCTTTTAACACACCAGGACGAGCCGAAAAACGCAGATGTTATTATTGCTCTTAGCGGCGATTTTGAACGTTTATATACGGTAGCTGATTTAATGGAAAAAGGCTATGCGGATAAAGTGATCTTAACCAATGGAGAAGATGGCAGCTTTAATGAAAACCTGGCTGTGCGCGCTGGAATACCTGAAGAGGCGATTATTATGGAAAACAAGGCAGTCAGCACTCATGAAAATGCTGTATATTCAAAGGAAATCATGCAGGAGCGTAATTTTGATTCTGCTCTGGTGGTAACGAGTGATTACCATATGAAACGAACCAAATTTCAATTTGATGATGTAATGGCAAATACAGGCATTACTCTGGATTATGTACCTCATGTGCATGCAAAAGAAGCCTGGGGGGCTAAGCACGTACAGCTCTGGAAGGAATTTTATAAACTTACCGGCACTATAGGAATCGAATCCTGGGACCGGATGTCATAAAAAAACGAGCAGAGAATATCTGCTCGTTTTTATTTATTTAAGACCGGACAGAACCGTGTGGATCAATAACGAATTTCTTCGCGGCCCCTTTGTCAAAGTCCTGATAGCCTTTAGGTGCGTCGTCGAGTGAAATCAGCGTAGCGTTTACTGCTTTGGCAATCTGCGCTTTATCGCTTAGAATCAATTTTAACAAGTTGCGGTGATATTTCATGACCGGTGTCTGCCCGGTAACGAACGTATGGGCCTTCGCCCAGCCTAAACCGATACGGATTTTTAGGGAGCCCTGCTTGGCGTCGCTGTCAGAAGCGCCGGGATCTTCTGTAACGTACAGACCCGGGATACCCAGCTGCCCGCCGGCTTCTGTAACTGTCATGATCGAGTTCAGTACGGTAGCTGGAGCTTCTTTCGCGTCTGGCCCGTGGCCGGATGCTTCAAAACCAACGGCGTCAACGGCGCAGTCTACTTCCGGTATGCCGAGGATCTGCTCAATCTGTTCGCCAAGACTGTCATGCTTTGTTAAGTTTACAGTTTCGCAGCCGAAGCTTTCTGCCTGCTTCAGACGCTGTTCATTAAGGTCGCCCACAATAACAACGGAGGCGCCGAGAAGCTGGGCGGAGTGAGCGGCTGCAAGCCCTACAGGCCCTGCACCGGCGACATACACAGTAGACCCGGGACGTACCCCTGCAGAAGCGGCTCCGTGGAAGCCGGTTGGGAAAATATCTGAAAGCATGGTCAGGTCCATAATTTTTTCCATCGCCTGCTCTTTGTCCGGGAAGGCAAGCAGCTGAAAGTCTGCATAAGGAACCATAACATATTCAGACTGACCGCCTACCCAGCCGCCCATGTCTACATAACCATAAGCGCCTCCAGGACGTTCAGGGTTCACATTTAAGCATATATGAGTTTTCTGTTCTTTACACAATTTACATCTGCCGCACGCTACATTAAACGGTACAGAAACAAGATCGCCTTTTTTAATAAATTCTACGTCGCGTCCTACTTCCACTACTTCCCCTGTAATCTCATGTCCAAGAGCCAGTCCTTTAGGGGCGGTTGTTCTGCCGCGAACCATATGCTGGTCGCTTCCGCAAATGTTTGTCGTCACAATCTTAAGAATAACACCGTGTTCACATTTTCGTCCTGCATTTGACGGCGGGACCCCCGGGCCTTCGTGAAGTACTAAATCAGGATAGCCAATGTCTTGAATCTCAACGTTACCAGCACCTTGATAAACCACTGCTTTGTTGCTCATCCTTTGATTCCTCCTCATAGTAGTGAAGTAGGAGCGCTTACGCCCTACTATCAGTGTATGTGATAAATTGACAGCAAGGAAGTACGCACTTTCTTGTTTGTTGCTTTCTGTCATGATACTATGTATAAAAAAGGGAGCGCTTTCATATGATGGATCCATTCCAGGCACATTGCGAGATGGAAGTGACGCTGGCTGTAATAAGTGGTAAATGGAAAGCAGATATTGTCCGGATACTCTCCGATGGTACTCCCCGAAGATACGGCTTCTTTCAGAAAAACCTCCCTGAAGTTACCCCGAAAATATTGACGAATCAGCTTCGTGAGCTTGAAAATGCAGGTATTTTGACACGTGTCATTTATCCAGAGGTGCCAGTCCGGGTAGAGTACCAGCTTACGGAAGCCGGAACGGGTCTTCTCCCGATTTTAGAAGCAATGGAAAGATGGGCTCAAAGCTATACGAAAAAATTTCAGTAAAGTGGTTGTAAAATACAGTCCGGCATCCCCTTTTATATATAGAAGCCGCAATATACCGGCTGACTATATGAAAAAGGGGATGTTTTAATGTTTCAACAACTGCCTCAGCTCGTCGATGTACGGGGAAGCGTAAAAAGAAATGGTTCTTATCAGAAGCGGTCGCTATCACAGATTACAGGCATCGCTAGACACCATTCAGCAACAACAAGCGGTGACGCTTTTTCCTTTGCCAATTATCATGTGGATACGCTTGGCTGGCCGAGCGTCGGTTATCATTTTGTAATTACAAAAGACGGAACGATTCAATGGGCCAATGGGATCGACCGGATTTCATACCATGTAGGAAACAACAACACCCCATTAATAGGCATCTGCCTGGTCGGAAGCGGTTCATTTACCGAGGCGCAGGAGCGCTCATTCTTTGATCTTCAGGCGGCCTTAAGAGGAACCGATGGTGTAGAGGTTTCCACTAGTGACGTAAAAGGACACCGGGAGTATCCCGGCCACTCATCAAATACTTGCCCGGGCATCGATATGGATATTGTGAGAGAAGCGGTGCGTGAAGGTCACCCGGTAGGAGAAGATTTAACACCGACGCTTCGCCCAGGCGACAACGGTCCGGCAGTCGCCCGAATGCAGCAGCTGCTGATGGAAGCTGGGGAGAAGCTTCCGCTGTACGGCGCAGACGGCGATTTCGGAGACGAAACAGAAAATGCGGTCCGTTCCTTTCAGGAGTCGCAAAATTTAACCGTAGACGGCATTGTTGGCCCAAACACGTGGGAAGCTCTTGAAGCCTCTGCAGTTAAAGGAAAACTCGCGGTAATACTGGCCGAGGTGCTGAATGTCCGTTCCCGCCCGTCCTTTGATGCTGATGCAGTAGCAGGAACGGTCAGTCAGGGAGAAGCATTCACCATTATGGAAAAAGTGAAGGTGGACGGAAGCAGCACTGAAATGTTCCGGTTAAAATCAGGGCTGTATATCACTGCCCATCCAGGCTATGTGCAGGTAAAATAAAATGTTCAGAAGATGGGTGCCATAGAGGCATCCATCTTTTTTACTATTTTTTTCTTATTTATAATATTTATCCAAATAGATGGTTTTTTTCTATATAATGGTCATTATGCAGTGTTAAAAAAAACAGAATATTCCAGAAGTTAATGCACATCTTCATGAAAAAACCGCCTCCTGCAAACAAGCAGGGAGGCGGTTAATTAAAAGATGAAGGAATTAATCGATTGATTTTGCACCGATGTAGTGCTCTTCCCAGTAATCACTGTTCGTGTCAGCGACTTCGACACCGTTTGAACCGGAGTGGATCATTTGACCTTCCCCGATGTAAAGGCCGCTGTGAGAAGCGCCTTCTGTGTTGTACGTATCTTCATAAAAGACAATGTCGCCAACGCTTGGCTCGTCTACGAATTCACCGTTGTTCTGCCAGATGCCTTCATGGGTTCTGGAAAGGTCTGTTCCGTTTTCCTCAAACACATAGTTGATAAAGCCACTGCTTCCGAATCCGCTTGCTGTAGTCCCGCCCCATTCATAAGGAGTGCCAAGTACACTTTCCGCAGAAGCGACAAGTCCGGAATCAGATGTATTGGCTGATGTGCTTTCAGCGGTCGGCTCTGAAGATTCTTCAGAGGATGCAGAAGCCACTTCTTCGCCTTCATCATTATCTTCGCTGTTCTCGCTGCTGCTTTCTTCTGTTTCACTGCCGGCCTCGGAGGTGCCGTCTGTTTTGTCTAATGCTCCCATTGTTTCAGGGCCTGCGATGCCATCTATGCTTAAGTTATTTTCTGTTTGAAATGCTTCTACAGCCTGTACAGTTTCATCATCGTAAGTACCATCAGCTTCGGAGTTATAGTAATCAAGGTCGCTTAAAGCCGACTGAAGAGATTCTACACTGCTGCCGGTATCGCCGAGATAAAGCAGGTTATCATCAGCAGATTCAGTTTCGTTTTCTGTATCGGAAGAGTCACTTTGGCTGGAGCTGCTGCTTTCGTCTGAATCAGGATCAGCGAATGCATCGGCATTTCCGCTTAAAGCCGGTGTTAAAGCTAAAGCCGTAACGACGGCTGAGGATAATATATATTTTGGTGCTTGTCTGTTGGATTTAAACATTCAGGTTCCTCCTTGTGGTGTTGATCAATTTATCGAACCGGGAGTAAGTGTAACAGACAAAACAATTCGGGAGGTTTCAGCCAGATTACGTTTTAATAACGTTATTTATGAAAATAGGACATAATTAATGATCAATTCCTATTTGATATAGAGATAAATGGCGGGAGGAAGGAAAGGAGCCAATCTCAACAGCTGTAATATTTTTAATAAAATGAATATTACGATTATTTATAAAGCTAGTATTTAAAAGGAGGTCGAACAATGGAGAGAACAGAAAAGAGGCCGCTGAGAGAAAGAGTAAAGGTGCTTGGTCCGGGAGTGATTGTAGCAGCATCGTTTATAGGACCGGGAACGGTAACAACGGCCACAGGTGCAGGAGCCTCTTTTGGCTTTGCCCTGCTCTGGGCAGTGGTTTTTTCAATTATTACCACCATCATACTTCAGGAGATGTGCTCGCGGCTGGGGATTATTACAGGAAAGGGGCTGGGAGCGGCAATCAGGGACCAGTTCACAAACCCGCTGCTGAAATACGGATCCATGTGGCTGATGATTATCGCTATTGTATTCGGCTGTGCTGCCTACATCGCAGGGGACTTACTCGGTACTTCTTTAGGATTAACGACCTTGACGGGCGTTTCTGAAAATACGATCGGTCCTGTCGTAGGCATTATTATTTTATTGATCGGTCTTAGTGGAAGCTACAAGCTCATTGAACGGGTCATGATAGTACTAATTACGGTCATGAGTATAACGTTTGTGACTACAATGGTCACGGCACAGCCTGATCCCGGCGGTCTGTTTCGGGGTGCTTTTGTTCCATCGATTCCAACGGGAGCTATTATTACCGTGATTGCAATTGTAGGTACCACGGTTGTTCCTTATAATCTGTTTCTTCATTCCGAAAATGTAAAAGAACGCTGGAGTGAGCCGCGGCATTTAAAGGAAGCACGTCTGGACGTGTTTTTGTCCATTGGCTTGGGCGGCTTAATTACTGCAGCGATTTTAATTACGTCCGGGGCTACAATCCGCGGTCTGGAAGTAGAGTCCGTGGCAGATCTTGCTTTGCAGCTTGAACCACTGCTTGGCAGCTGGGCCACCGCTTTTATCAGTATCGGCTTATTTGCCGCCGGTTTTTCTTCCGCGCTTGCATCACCGCTCGGGGCCGCAGTTACCGTCAGCAGCGTATTGAAGTGGGAGCGCGGTATGAAAAATATCCGCTTCAAACTGGTGTTTTTGTCTGTGATGGCTATTGGAATTATTTCCTCCGGACTTGGGTTCGAGCCACTCGATGTTTTACTTTTTGCTCAGGCATTAAACGGTCTTATACTGCCCTTTGTCTCAATTATGCTCCTGGTTATTATGAATAACAAAAACCGCCTTGGCCATTACGTGAACCACTGGAAGATGAATCTGGTGGGTGGGATTATTGTTTTAATCTGCGTATTTCTCGGCGTTTACAGTATTGTAGATGCGATTATGAGCTTTAATTCGTAAACTGCCTGTTTTTCTTGAAGGAAAATAAAAAAGACGCAGCATAGGAGTGACGAGAACGGGAATAGATAGTACAAATCGGTACGGCACTCTGGCCCGGACGCGAAAGCAAAAAGCGCATTAAAAACGGGCTGGTGAAAGGAGGGGCGCTTCATGAATCATCATGATTATGAAAAAAGGCTTGCTCTGCATGAGCTGTCCCCAGCAGAGCTTCGTTTGGAATTTAATGCTGAAGCCTTCTCATTTGAAACGACAGAGGACATGAACGATTTCCCTTATGAAATGATCGGCCAGGAGCGGGCCGAGCGGGCCATGGAGTTTGGTCTTTCAGTAAGCCAGGCGGGGTATAATTTATTTGTAGTCGGTCCCACGGGGAGTGGAAGAATGACATATACCCAGCACAGTGTGGAAAACCTGGCCCGGAAACAGAAGCAGCCGGATGATTGGTGCTACGTGCATAATTTTGATAATCCGGACCGCCCGGAAGTGCTTTCATTTCAGGCCGGGGAAGGCCAGCGTTTCCGCCGCGAGGTCGAAGAGCTTCTGGTAAACATCGGGCGTGAACTAAAGACAGCGTTCTCAAGCGACAATCACGAAAGACAAAAGCGGGAAATGTTTGAACAACTGCGTACGGAGATGGACGAGCTGTGGAAAGAAACTGACCAGTTTGCCGTGCAGCATCATTTCAAACTCGAACGCATGCAGAACGGCATTAATAAAATTCCCCTTCAGCGCGGTCAGCCAATGAACAGGGAGACGTACCAGCACCTGCTTGAAGCAGAAAAGGAACAGCTGAGGGCAAACGAAAAACTCGTGGAGGAAAAAGTGCAGGACGCTCTCCGGCGTGTGGCCAAAATGGAGGAAACCTTCCGTAAAGACGTGCAGATATTTATGGCAGACACAGCCTCGGCCGCGGTACAAAAGCTATTTGAGCCGCTTCGCAGGCAGTACGGTCATATGCCAAAGGTAACGGCTTATTTAACCGCCTACGAGCGGGACGTTGTAGAGCATTTTTACTTTTTTGCCGAAGGCCAGGGACAGGATGGCTCGGCGGGGGCACTTGAAGGAATGAAGGAAAAACAGTATCAGCGGTACGTGGTGAATCTGCTCGTCAACAACAAGCATTTAGACGGAGCCCCGGTAATTTACGAATCGAATCCGACGTATCACAATCTGTTTGGCAAGGTGGAATACCAGGGGCAGATTGGCAGCCTGGTGACGAATTTTACTTTCATTAAACCAGGAGCGGTGCATCTGGCGAACGGCGGCTATTTGATTCTTCAGGCGGCGGATTTACTCCAGCATCCAGGTGCCTGGCCGGGATTAAAACGGATGCTTCAGACCGGGCATGTGCATATTGAAAACTCCTATGAAGAGCGGGGGCTGCTGCCAACCAGTGCACTAAAGCCGGAGCCCATTCCCTTCCGGACAAAGGTTATTATTATTGGCTCTTATTATGTTTATGATCTGCTCTCGAGGCTTGATGAAGAGTTTGATAAGCTGTTTAAGGTCAAAGTAGAGTTCGATACCGTCATGACCAAAAGCAATGAAAACAGCTGGAAAATGGCCGGATTCGTGAAAAACTACGTTCAGGAAGAAGGCCTGCTTCCGTTTCACCGGGAAGCTGTGGCCAGAGTGATCGACTACAGCTCCCGATTAATAGATGAACAGGGAAAAATGACTACCAGGTTTCAGGATATTACAAAGCTGCTCGTAGAATCCAGCCACTACGCGCTGCAGGAGGGTAATGCTTACGTCAAAGCAGAGCACATCTTCCGGGCGCTTGAGGAAAAATACAGACGCTCAAGCCATATTCCCGAACAGTACCGGGAGAAAATTCACGATGAAACGATCATGATTCAAACGGAAGGCTACCGGGTCGGGCAGATTAACGGACTGGCTGTGATGGGAACAAGAGACTCCATGTTTGGCATACCGACGAAAATTACGGCGCAGACGTATGTCGGGAAAAGCGGGTTGATGAACATTGAGCGTGAGACGTCTCTCAGCGGCCAGATTCATCACAAGGGCATGATGATTTTGACCGGCTTTCTTTCTGGCCAATTTGCTAAAAACCGTCCTATTCCTTTATCGGCGAGCATCACTTTTGAGCAGACCTACAGTCTGATCGATGGCGACAGCGCTTCAAGCACAGAGCTGTACGTGCTGCTTTCATCTTTGGCAGAAGTACCTATTTACCAGGGTATAGCAGTAACCGGCTCGGTCAATCAGTGGGGAGAAATTCAGCCAATCGGCGGTGTTAACGAGAAAATCGAGGGTTTCTATCATATTTGCCGGGAAAAAGGGCTGACCGGCAGGCAGGGGGTCATTATCCCGAAGCAGAATGCCCGCAATTTAATGCTCGCTCGAGAGGTTGTGGAAGCGGCGGAAGCAGGCAGCTTCCATGTATGGGCAGTCGGCCATATTTCGGAGGGTATGGAAATTCTGACGGGTGAACGGGCGGGAGCGGTACGCCGAGAGGACGGCACGTATCCGGAAGGTTCGGTATTTGCCCGCACGGAAGCCCGTTTTAACCGCATGTATGAAATGGAAATCCGGCAGCATGGGACGGAATAATTAGCGGAGAGCACAGCCTGTAAGCGCGGGCTGTGTTTTTTATAAAATTGAGAAAATTGCTCTTGACTTTTCATGTATGCGGTTCCATAATAAAACCAAGTCACCGTGAATACGTATTCACCAGGAGTTAAAAAATGATTTCTTCCAAAGAAGTTGCCAGAGAAGCAGGAGTATCCCAGTCGACAGTGTCCAGGGTGCTGAATAATTCCAACAAGGTAAGCAAGGAAAATGTAGCAAAAGTCACAGAAGCAATGAGAAAGTTAAACTACAGACCAAACGCTATAGCCAGGTCGTTAGTCAGTAAGCGTTCCAAAACAATAGCGCTTATATCGGGCCCGTTGCATAACCCCTTTTTTGTGGAAACTACTTCATCTATTGTGAACTACGCGAAAGAGAAGGGGTATAACACAAACGTTTTTTTTGAAAACAATGGAGACAATATGGCTGTATATGAAACGGTTCTCTCCATGCAGGTGGACGGTATTATTTTATCTTCGGTTTTCATGGATGATCCCATTCTTCAAGAATTGCAGAACTCTCAAATACCTTATGTAATGTTTAACCGCAAGCATAACGAAGGTGGAAATTTTGTTGAATTAAATAATTACCAGGCTGGAAAGATGGCTGCAGATCATTTATATCAGCTCGGGCACAAGTATATAGGCTTCATCGGAGGGCCGATGTATACATCCACTTTTTACGGCCGGTATTTAGGATTTACGGAAGGAATAGCGGAACAAACCATGGAGACTGATAAAGTTTTTTTAAACGAAACGGACACCAGTGAAGAAGCAATAGCAGATGCCATCTTTAAAATGATGGGGCGCAAAGAACGTCCTACAGCGGTGTTTGCTGCTACAGATGCTATAGCTATTACTGCCATGGATACACTCATGGAACTCGGGTACCGGATCCCTGAAGATATTAGTATTTGCGGAGTGGACAATGTACGGATGGCCCGGCATCATGCGTTTGAATTAACCACTATCGGTGCCCAGTCCAATAAAAATTTAGGAAGACTTGGAATTGAACACCTTATTAATTCCATTGAAGCCGGAAAAGAAAATATGTCCCCGATCCAGGTTACCCTGGAACCTGCGCTGTATCAAAGAAAGACGACGGGACCTTTTAAACCAGGCTCAGTATAAACTGAGCGGTTTAATTTCGCTTCCAAGAATACGTATTCACGAATTTTGTTAGGAGGATGAAGGATGAAAAAGGGTTTGTTTTTATCAGGAGAGGATAAGGCGGCTGAAAAATATTATTCAGTTTTTAATCCCCATACGGAAGGTTTGATTGGAGAAGCAGCTGACTGTACCCCCTCCGAGATGAGTGAAGCAATAGAAAAAGCAGATGAAGCGTACAAAAAAATGAAAGCGTTAACATCAAACGAAAAAGCTGAGATTTTATTCCGGGCTGCAACGATTCTGCGGGATAGGGAGGAAGAAGCTGCGAGGATTATCTCTCAGGAAGCCTGTAAACCGGTAACTGCTGCCCGCACAGAAGTCCAGCGGACCGTGCAGACGCTGCAATTTTCAGGCGAAGAAACCAAGAGAATGAACGGGGAATACTTACAATTAGACGCTGCAGAAGGCGGTGAAGGACGGGATGCTTATACACTCCATGAATCAATCGGAGTGGTCGGAGCAATTACTCCTTTTAATTTTCCATTAAATCTTGTTACTCATAAGGTTGGCCCGGCAATAGCCGCAGGAAACACTATCGTGGTTAAACCAGCGGAGCAAACTCCTTTTTCAAGCATGCTCCTGGCAGAAATATTAAGTGAAGCAGGTCTTCACCAAGGTGCAATCGCAATAGTTCCTGGAGATGGAAAAACGCTGGGAGAGGTAATGCTGAAGGATGAACGGATTAAAATAATATCTTTTACCGGCAGCCCGGAAATAGGAAAGCTGCTCAAAGCAGAAGCCGGCCTGAAAAAAATGACTCTTGAATTAGGAAGCAACTCGCCGATGTATGTGGATCAGTCATGCCGCGGGGAAGTGAGTGAAGTGGCTGAGAAATCAGTTAAAGGGGCGTTCGCTTATAATGGCCAGGTTTGTTTGAGTACACAGCGCATTTATGTGCATGAAGAAATTTTTGATGAATTTATACAAGAGTGCTCAGAAAAAACTGCCCGGCTTCAATTCGGAGACCCTTTGGAAGAAAGCACGGAGGTTTCGAGCCTGATTAATAAAAAATCACAGCAGCGCCTGTATGAATGGATTAAAGAAGCAAAAGCAGAGGGAGCAGAGGTTCTGGCAGGAGGAGAAAAAGTTGGTAATGGTCTAGAGCCAACGATTTTATCCAATGCTTCTTCTACATCCTCTATATCCTGCAAAGAAGCTTTTGGGCCGGTAGTGATCATCAACAAAGTAAAAAACTCTGAAGAAGCTCTGGAACAAATGAATAACAGCCGATTTGGCCTGAATGCGGGGGTGTTTACAAATGATCTGAAACAGGCCGTTGATATGGCACATCGCATAGAAGCCGGGCAGGTTCTCATTAACGATGTCCCTACTCTCCGTTTCGACCATATGCCCTACGGAGGAGTGAAGGATTCCGGCTATGGAAGGGAAGGGGTAAAATATGCTATCGAAGAAATGACGGAATTAAAAATGATAAGTATAAAATACCGTTAAGGAGAGAGTAGTATGCAAATACAGACAATGAGAGGAAAGAAAAAAGAGTATTTGTTTACTTGTTATTATCCTAAGTACGCAGCTGAATGGCTCGTAACGTTTCAGACCCTATTTGGCGAACGAACAGAAAAAATTATTACCGCTGGAGACGGGATAACAAATCAGCAGGGCATCATAGATGGTCTGCCGGTCTGTGAAACTATCGAAGTACAGAACGAAGCAATTATTCCTTATGAGATCGAGAAGCAGGAATTTCAGGAGCAGGGAAAAGAGACATTAAGAAAATACTTTTTATATCAACGCCGTTCCTGGAAGGTTCCTGTAGTAAAAAGGGAGAACACGTATGTTTTTTATGCTCCTTATCAAATTGAAAGTGCAAAAAAACTTAACAGTAATAAAATGAAAGTAATGTTATATGAAGTGAGTTCAGAATCTTACGATAAATTAGAAAAGTTTCCTATTATCCAGCGATTTTATCAAGAAAGGGGAGCGTAGAATGAACTTCCTGATAATTATGGCCGTTTGTATAGTTGGCACCTGGGTCGGGATGGCACTGACACTTTGGAAAACAAATATTTTAAAGGAAAAAGAATAGGGGGATTCGATGGATACACAAATTGTAACCTATTCCTGGATTTTCATGGGCTTATTTATACTAATGATGCTTTATTTCGGCTGGATTGGAATGAAAAAAACGAAAACGTCAGAGGATTTTGCCACCGCAAGATCAAGCTACAGCCCCTTAGTAATCGCCTTAGTAATTGCAGCAGGTATATCCAGTGGCTCCACTTTTATGGGCATGCCGGGGCTTGCTTACAGCATCGGGACTCCGAGCCTCTGGTATCCGCTGCTTTATCCTATAGCCACCGTTATTGGCATGCTTTTTGTAGCTAAGGTTATAAAGAAATATGGCGATGAATTCGGTACAAGAACGATTCCGGAATTTATTGGAGAAAGATACAAAAGTGATTTTCTGCGGATTGCTTTAACGATTATTTCCATTTTGCTTATTTTTTACGTCGTTTCTCAATTTGTTGCTGCTGCGACAATGTTTCAAACTATGATGGGTGTTGATTACGGAGTTGGTTTAATTATCACAGCAGCAGTACTTGCTGTGTATGTATTTATGGGAGGGTCGCACTCAGATATTATTACCGATGCTGTACAGGGACTTTTAATGCTGATAGTGGCCATTACAGTATTTGTTTGCTTTATGACGAGCGTAGGCGTCAATGGTGGCTTTACCGATATGCTGAACACAGTGAGTAATGAAAATCCCCAGGGCGGCTTTAATCAATTGTTTCTTCCCGGTGATAATACGTACGGAGCTTTTTGGCTGGTAGCCTTACTATTTGTAGCTCACTTACCTTTTTCCGTGCAGCCGCACCTTGGTAACAAATTTATGGCTGTGAAAGGCAGTAAAGATATTAGAAAGCTGATTATGTATTGTACTATTTTTGCTACAATCCTGCCTTTAATGGCGTTGGGCGGAATGCTTGGAGTGGCCGTAGTCGGTGCAGACGCAGGTATTAGTCCTGACCAGATAATTCCGGTCCTTTTCAGTGAAATATTTCCGCCAGTAATTGCAGCATTTCTGGCAATAGCTGTACTATCTGCTGTAATGTCAACTTCAGACGGTCTGATAGTATCACTGACTCAACTGCTGGCTAATGATTTATATCGTAAAACGATTGTGCCTAAAATCAATATTTCGAAGGCAAAAGCGGAACGCAATGAATTGATTATCAGTCGTTACAGCACCTTTGTAGTAATCATAGCAGCTATCTTTTTCGCCTGGTCCCCGCCAGAATTCCTGGCAGTTTTCATGTGGATCGGCATTGGAGGTATCATGGCGGCTACTGCAGGCCCTATCGTGGTCGGTGGTATATGGGATCGGGCAAATAAAACAGCGGCTATTTCCTCTTTGATAGCAGCCACAGTTGTATACTGGTTCGTGTATCTGCCAATTGGACTTAACTTCTCTAATCCTTTCGGAGCTGCTGGTATTGGGGTCATCGTCGGTATGCTGACGATGTATATTGTAACTATAGCTACTACGGAGGCACCAAAGGAAAGCGGCTTAGATATAAAACAAAAACCTAGTACAAGGAGTGGAAAAAATGTATAAATCGTTTGTTTCCCCAATCAGAATTGTTTCAGGTGAAGGAGCGGTAAATGAAATACCGGCTTTGCTGAAGTCCTATCAGGCAGGGCGGGTGATGGTTTTTGCTGACCCGGGGGTGTTGGATGCTGGCATCGTAGCTCCTTTAGAAGACCAGTTAAAAGAAGCCGGGGTAATATATGAAATATATTCCGACCTAAAGCCGGAACCGCCTGTAGAAATTGGAAAGAATGCCCTGCAGGCACTAAAATCATTTGATGCAGATTTTGTTATCGGAATCGGAGGAGGAAGCTCGCTTGACATCGCAAAGGCAGTTTCTGTATTGCACGGTAACGAAGGGTCCATTGAGAATTATTTAAACCTTTCAGGAGATAAATCCCTTGCAAATAGAGGTCTGCCAAAGCTTTTAATACCAACAACTGCCGGTACAGGGGCAGAGGTAACAGATATAAGCGTATTTTCGCTGGAAGGTACCAAGGACGTAATCACCCATGAATTTTTATTGGCAGATGTTGCCGTGGTAGATCCGGATCTTACGATGACAGTGCCACCTAAGGTTACTGCTGCTACTGGGGTGGATGCTCTTACTCACGCAGTAGAAGCATATATTTCTGTTAACAGCACTCCGCTGACGGATGCCCTCGCTTTGGACGCAATGGAAAGAATAGCGAAAAATATTCGTACAGCTGTATGGAATGGCAGTAATAAAGAGGCGCGTGCACAAATGAGCTGGGGGAGCATGACTGCGGGGTTAAGCTTTTATAACGCAGGTGTTGCTGGTGTACACGCTTTAGCCTATCCGTTAGGGGGGTTATTTAAAATCCCTCATGGTGAATCGAATGCTGTACTTCTTCCTTATATCTTTGATTACATCTGGCCTTCCTGCATGGAAAAAATGGGAGTGATAGCAGAGCGGATAGGGGCAAATACTGAAGGATTATCAAAAAGAGAAGCCGCAATAGCGGGTGTGCGGGAGCTGAAAAACATTGTGGAGGATGTTGGGATTCCCTCTACATTGGAGCAATTCGGAATTAAAGAAAGTGATCTCGTGAATTTGGCTGAAAGTGGGGAAAAACAAACAAGGCTTTTAGCAAGAAGCCCTAAGCCGTATTCTTATCAGGATATTTTAGGAAGGTATGAAGCGGCTTATGCAGGTATTTTAGAAATTGACAAGTAAGTAAAAAAAGGCCCTGTTCTTATAAAAGAACGGGCCTCTGCTTTATTCGCCGGTAATTTTTTCTACTGAATCGTTGAGCTGGTATTCACGGCCAAGCAGCGTGAAATCACTCCATTTTGTATTGTTTACATAATAAAACTGGTCGTTTTGAACGGCTTCGGTATCAGCAAGCAGATCATCCACAAGCTCCTGGGATTGCTCTGTCGGTTCTCCCTGGTCGGTTAAAACGAACAGGTAGTCTGCCCCTTCCACGTACTCAGGCACTGTTTCAAGAGAGATGGCCTGCGTTTCCGTGTTTTCTTTCACGCCCTCTGTCGGTTCAAGTCCTGCGCCTTCATACAGGCCGGCAAATACGGATTGATCGTGAACGTATACTTCTTTGCCAATGAATTGGACGACGGCTGCTGTTGCATCTTCCGGCACGTTATTGTCTGCAAGCGTCTGTCTGGCTTCCTCCGCCTGCTGTTCATATTCGTTCAGCCATTCTTCGCTGGCATCTTCTTTGTTCAATGCATCAGCGGTGTTTTGAAGCTGCTCTTCCGGCGTGTCCCCAAAAGCAGTCATATACACCGGAGCAATTTGTTCGAGCTGATCGAGAGAGTCCGACTGATAATCGGATAAAAGGATCATATCCGGCTCAAGCTCGTTGATCTTCTCGACGTTTGGCGTATCACCGCCAACGCTTTCCACTCCCTCGAGCTGGGCTCCGTACGTATCGAGATAATAGTCAGAAGTGCCTATCGGCTGTTCATCAAGAATCAGCATGTCTGCTACATTCTGCAGGGCTACAACGTTTTGCGGATCTGATGGAATTTCCACTTCCCGGCCGGTGGGGTCAGTGACTGTTCTTGTTTCTGCCTCCGCATTCTCGCCACCGTCTTCACTTCCGCCGGAATCTCCGGATGAATCGTTGCCGCAGGCAGCAAGCACAAATAAAAAGGCGAAGCCAACTGCAAATAAAGAAATCCACTTTTTAACCAATATGTATATCCCCCTAGTTGATAATAATAATCATTTGCATGACTATTATATGGTATTCATTTTATAATTACAATGTAAACCTTTGGAACTAAGTAAAAAATGTTTTTCGCATATTTTTAATAGAGCGGGAGGGGTGTGCTTTAGCCTGTTTAACGTTACACTGAAGGTACTTTGCTTTTACGATTGTAAAACGCATGCCGGAGACTCTGCGTACAGGAGGAAAATTTATGCGATTCGAACCGTCTGAACAAATCGAACGACTGCCGGAACAGTTTTTTGCTTCACTTTCAAGAAAGGTCCAGAAACGCAGGGAAGAGGGACAGGACTTAATTAACCTGGGCCAGGGAAATCCTGATCAGCCGACTCCTGAGCCTATTGTCGAAAAGATGAGGGGCGCTGCTGAAAATCCGGAATATCATAAATATTCCCCATTTCGGGGGTATGAATTTTTGAAGAAGTCAGCGGCTGATTTTTATCAGCGGGAATACGGTGTGACGCTGGATCCAAAAACGGAAGTGGCGGTTTTATTCGGTGCAAAAACGGGGCTTGTGGAGATCAGCCAGTGTCTTCTTAATCCAGGGGATACCGCGTTACTGCCAGACCCGGGTTATCCTGACTATCTCTCGGGAACAGCCCTTGCCAACGCAGAAACGGCTTTTATGCCGCTTAAAAAAGAAAATAATTTTCGTCCCGATTTTCGGCAGATTGAAGAAGATGTGCTCAACCGGGCAAAAATGATGTTTTTAAATTATCCTAACAACCCGACTGCCGGCACTGCTACAACGGAATTTTTTGAAGAAACGGTCCGGACTGCTGTCCAGCACCACATTTGTGTCGTTCACGATTTCGCCTATGGGTCGCTCGGCTATGAGGGCGAAAAGCCTCCCAGCTTTCTTCAGACCCCCGGGGCCCGGGAAGTGGGCATAGAAATGTATACACTTTCGAAAACGTTTAACATGGCCGGATGGCGTGTGGCTGTTGCGGTGGGTAATGCTTCAGTCATAGAAATGATTAATAACATCCAGGATCATCTGTATGTAAGTTTGTTTGGGGCGGTTCAGGAAACGGCAGCTTATGCGTTTGATCATGGGGCAGAGATGGCTGAAGATATACTGAATGTTTATGAAAGCAGAAGAAACGTATTTATTCAGGCGCTTCACGATCACGGTGTAGCGGTACAGTCGCCCCGTGGTTCCTTTTTTGTATGGATGGAAGTGCCAAAAGGCTACACCTCTGCTTCGTTCACCGAAGAGCTGCTCGAAGAAGCAGGTGTAGTAGTCGCCCCGGGCCATGGCTTTGGCAGCATGGGAGAGGGGTACGTCCGCATTGGTCTGCTCGAAGAGGAACAGCGATTAAAAGAAGCGGCTGCACGGATCGCGGGCGTAGCCGTGGCGGTGAAATAAAAAAGCTGTTTAACTTTTTATTTCACCCATATTTCTGCTGATGGTCTTTTTTCCACGATAAATAGGTTTCGTCCTCCCGGGCCTTAATCCATTTTTCCTCAAAAATCCGGGCGGATTCGGCTTTTTCTTCATTGATCTGACGATCGTTCACGTTACCGTCTTTGTCGTATTTTTTGCCTCCTTTATAGTTGGCGTACCGGCGTGAGCGCGTATAGCCCATCTGCAGAAATTTTCTTGCCATATCCATTCCGACGAAGTCTTTTTGCTTTTTATACTCCAAAAATAATTCATAAATTTGCCCGGAGGACTCCCTGGCAATGTCCGGGGTCTTAAACCTCCAATACGGAAGAATTTCACTTTTATACGGCTCCACCATTAAAACGCCCTGTTCCCCGCGTCCTACGCGGTATTTATCCGGCTGTTCACGAAAATCAATACGTTCAAAATCTTCATTATAATTAAAGCTCATAGCTGCTCTCTCCTTTATTTGCCTTTGTTTTCTTTGCCCGAAAATGATAAGAGTTATGTGTGAAAATACGTGCCTTATCAAGATTTATTTTCCTTGAAAAGGGGAATAACTAGTATGCGTAGCAGAAAAAAGGATTATTGAACATACATATCGAATTCTTGTGGTGGATGGAGGTTTTAAGATGGAATATATTGAAAATGTACGCAGCCAGCTTCTGGAGGAAGTCGAACCAGTTCCGGAAGCAGATTGGAACATAAAGACAGACACTACTGATTGGAGTATCGCCCAGGTAGTGGAACACCTCCGGTTATTTGAAGCTTTCGTAGGGAGGAGTATGAAAAGTGCTCTGGAAACAGAACCTACCACAAGAGCGGAAGAAAAGCCGATTCAAATGATGAAGTACCGGCGCCGGCCGGCAGAAGCGCCGCAGGAGCTCCAGCCGGAGGACATGGAATTTGGCAAGCAAAACCTGCTTGAGGAACTGAAGGAAACAAGAGAATATATCCGTCACCTGGAGGAAAAGCATACCAGGGAAGACTTAGCAGCACGTTCCATTTCGCACCCCAATTTTGGGCCTATGCCTCTTCATCAGTGGCTGGAAATGATCGGTCTCCATGAGGAGCGTCATATCGCTCAAATTCAAGATATAAAAACTAAATTATAGACTGAGGGAGGATAACAAATGAAAAAGCTCATTAATGGTGTGGACCAGATTGTTTCTGAAATGGTGGAGGGACTGGTGGCCGCTCACCCGGATAAGCTCCGGTCGATTGAGAACACAAATGTCATCGTGCGGGCAGATGCCCCGGTGCAGGGGAAAGTAGCATTGATCAGCGGCGGTGGAAGCGGACATGAACCTGCCCATGCGGGATATGTGGGAGAAGGGCTGCTCGATGCAGCAGTAAGCGGGGAAGTCTTCACCTCGCCGACACCGGACCAGGTGCTTGAAGCCATTAAAGCTGTCGACAGCGGATCGGGAGTTCTTTTGATCGTAAAAAACTACAGTGGGGATGTCATGAACTTCGATATGGCTGCTGATCTGGCAGAAGCAGAGGATATTACGGTCAAACAGGTTGTTATACGGGACGATGTAGCGATTTCTAATCCGGAGGACCGCCGCGGTGTAGCTGGAACGACGCTTGTGCATATGATTGCCGGTGCAGCAGCAGCTGAGGGAAAAAGCCTGGACGAGGTGGAAGCCATTGCCCAGAGTGTGGCTGACAACTTGCGTTCAATGGGCGTGTCCCTTTCTCCGTGTACTGTTCCGGCTTCCGGTAAACCTGGATTTACCCTCGATGAAAACGAGATGGAAATCGGGACCGGCATTCACGGCGAACAGGGCGTGGAACGGCGCGAGCTAATGCAGGCAGACGCTGTTACGGAAGAATTGGTTCAGCACGTGCTCGATGATATGCATCTAAATGACGGCAGCGAAGTAGCGTTAATGATCAACGGTCAGGGTGCGACGCCTTTAATGGAGCTGTATATTGTGGCAAGAAAGGCCATTCAGCTGTTGAAGGACCGTGGTATTCATGTAAAGAAAACCTTTGTAGGAGAATATATGACGTCACTTGAAATGACAGGGTGCTCGGTAACGATTTTAAATTTGGATAAGGAACGTAAACGGTTGCTACTATCCGGCAGGGAGTGAAGTTTTCATGGAACTAAGCACAGCAGTAATGAAGCAGTGGGCACTAAGAATCAATGCAAAAATGCAGGAGCATAAGGACAGGCTCTCCGAGCTTGATCAGGCCATCGGAGACGGAGATCACGGGCATAATATGGCCCGCGGCTTTCAGGAAGTAGCCAATAAATTGGAGGATACTTCCTACGATGATATTGGCGCGATGTATAAAGACGTAGCTTCAACACTGATTTCGAAGGTGGGAGGAGCTTCGGGCCCGCTGTATGGAACGGCATTTCTTAAAGCAGCCAATGCATGGAAGGGAAGAGATGCGCTCGACAGCGCAGCGTTTACCGAAGGCATCGAGGCAGCCGTTGGTGGTATTGAAACGAGAGGGAAGGCTTCCCTTGGCGACAAAACGATGCTCGATGTATGGATTCCTGTGCGGGATGAAATGAAAGAGGATGGTGCAGACGCGGAGAAGGCTGCCAGCACAGCTGAAAAAGAAGCAGAAGCCACCATCGATAAAGTTGCTAAAAAAGGAAGGGCTTCTTATTTAGGAGAGCGTTCGAAGGGCCATATGGACCCTGGAGCCTTTTCATCTCAGCTCGTTTTTGAAGCATTGGCAGAAGTGTACAAAGAGGGGGCCTCTTAATGGCTAAAGTCAGCATCATCGTTATTTCTCACAGCAAAGAACTCGCTGACGGCATTGTAGATCTCGTATCACAGACGAAACAGGAGGATGTTGCAATCGCCGCAGCCGGCGGAACTGAAGACGGAGAAATCGGCACGAGCGTTGATCGGATCACAGGAGCCGTCGAATCAGTTACGACCGAAGAAGGTGTGCTTCTGCTTTTTGACATCGGAAGTGCATTAATGAACGCGGAAATGGCACTTGAAATGCTGCCGGAGCTTGAAGGCCGTATTACAATAGCTGATGCTCCGCTTGTGGAAGGAACGTATATCGCTGCGGTTGAAGCTGGCATGGGAAAAACGCTTGAAGAAGTAAAAAAAGCAGCAGAATCGGCAAAAGAATGGAAAAAAATCGAGGATTAATAAATAAACCCTGCAGCCATAAATTTGACTGCAGGGTTTTCGTTAATATACAGTTCTGCACAAAAGCTGAAATGACCGGGTTCCTTAGTGTTCCAGCTTAAGAGCTGGTTTTTGGTTTTGCATTTTTATAATAGGAATCCTGAGATGATTTTTCTTTTTCGGCAGAAGGTGTTTTCGACGAACGCGCGAGTAACACGTAGCTGAGCACTGCTGCAGCATCCGCTCCAAAAATCACTATCCCCATCGGTACTGCTGTATGCTCTCCGGCAATGCCGACCAGCGGGGCTGAAGCCGCACCGAATAAAAATGGAAGCAGCCCGATTAAAGCAGCAGCGCTGCCGGCACGGTGACCCTGTTCTTCCATCGCAAGAGAGAACGAAGCCGTATTGACAAGCCCGAGGCTTGAAACGACGAAAAACATTGGAATGACGATAGCAGCAAGCGGTGCCTGAATTACTGTCATTGTTAATAAGACAGAGCTTGAAATGAGGGTCAGCCCAAGCCCGAAGGTGAGTATTTTTCGTTCCGGGATAACACCGGCGAGCCGGCCGGTTGTCTGCGAACCGATAATAATGCCGATCCCGTTAAGTGCGAATAAAAAGCCAAAGGTTTGCGGTGACGCTCCGTAAATGCCTTGATACACAAACGGTGTGCCGGAAACGTAAGCAAAAATGCCAGCCATTTTTAAACCCTGGGCGAGAGCAAAGCCCATAAACGAACGATCCTTCAATAAACTGCCAAAGGTACGTACTGTTTCTTTTATATCGCTGTCTGAACGGTTTGTTTCCGGAAGGGTTTCCGGAAGCAGGGATAAAACAATAATAAAGATAATGATTCCTATCGCACTTAGTACGGCAAAGACGCCGTTCCATGTCGTAAAGTTAAGAATGGCCCCGCCAAGCACTGGAGCAATTATTGGTGCAAGGCCATTTACGAGCATTAACAGTGAAAAGAACTTTGTCAGTTCTTTTCCGGAGTACATGTCCCGGACAATTGCCCGGGAAATAACGATGCCGGCTGAAGCTGAAAATCCCTGCAGGAAACGGCAGGCTATTAGAATCCAGATGGTTGGGGCAAATATACATAAAATAGAAGCGGCTATATAAATAAATAGGAAAACAGACAGCGGTTTTTTTCTGCCATTCACATCACTCATGGGGCCCACGATTAATTGGCCAAAGGCGAGACCGAGCAGGCAGGCTGTTAAACTAAGCTGAACAAGCGATGTACTTGTATCAAGATCCTGGGCTATAGAAGGAAAACTGGGTAAATACATGTCGATAGTCAAAGCGCCAAATGCAGCCAGCGAGCCCAGCAGAATAGCCAGGCCGATCCGTTTTTTAGACGATACTGCCTGTGTGGAACTCATGATAAAATCTACTCCCTTGTTATAAAATACGTATTACGGGACACATCTGTTTTTTGCACACAAGAGAGGATTCTATCACAGAGCATATAAAAAGAAAAGCCCGTTTTTAAGACGGACTTTTCCTGGTCGTTGCTTCCAGAGCGGCAAACAGCAGATGCCAGCACTCTGCAGCAAGAACGAAAAAGAGAATAACAAGCGCTCCAGCCCATTCCTGAAAAAAGGCGAGAGCAATGATTACGTACCACGAGCATCGAAGCAGGTGCTGAAGCGGCGGCATCCATAAAAAGCACAGGGGCCGAAGGAGAAGAAAAAAGGCGAAGCTGAACAGGAAAAATACATATTCCTGGGTCAAGTCTACGGCAAATACAGCACTCAGCCCTTTATTTATTAAGGAAAAAAAGGAAAGATTCATCGCTTTCACTTACTCCTCATTATCTGCAGGAAAGCGGACGCCGATCTGGGCACGTATTTCATCAAGCACCTGCAGCACCTGCATAGAGCGTTCGATAGAAATGTGCCGCACGTCTTCACCGGCGCACAGCTGAATAAAGGCGCGTATTTCATGAGCCATGGAATCCTCCTGATTGTTTTCCCAAAGAACAGTCGTTGCATCTTTTTTTGTAAGGGTCACCCGGTGCATATGGTTAATATGATCGATGGTGATTGTCCCGTCTTCACCCTGCAGCTCCACCGGCTGGGTGGAAGAAGAAATTTTTGAATAGCTTACAACAGCCTGGGCTTCCGGATAACCGAGAAGCACAGCGGCCTGGCCGTCGGCTCCGGTTTCAAGCAGGTAGCCATGTGCCTGTACCGTTTGCGGCATGCCAAGGAGTTCAAGGGCGGGGTGAAGGCAGTAGATGCCGATATCCATCGAGGCTCCGTTGGAAAGCTCCGGCTTAAAAGCATTGAGTACGGTCCCTTCGCGGTAGGCATCGTAGCGGCTCGAATACTGGCAGTAGGAAATCGATGCCCGGCGCAGTCTTCCAATGTCGTCAAGATGGTTCGAAACAGCTTCCCATGCCGGAAAATACATGTTTTTGATCGCTTCCATAATGGTGACGCCGTATTCTGAAGCAGCGGCCAGAAGCCGCTTTGCTTCTTCCGCATTGGAGCACATCGGTTTTTCGCAGATGATGTGCTTGCCGTGCTGAATGCCAGCCATAGCGATGGAAAAGTGATGCCTGGTAGGGCTTGCAATGTACAGCGCTTCAACGTTTGTATCCCGGCAAAGCTGTTCTAAATCATCGTAAGCCGAAGGCGCGTCGTACTGATCCGCGAGCGTTTGGGCACGCTCAATATTCCGGGAATAAACAGCCTGCAGCTGAAAGTCTTTAAGCGAACTGCCGGCCTGAATGAAGGCTTCGGTGA
Source organism: Marinococcus sp. PL1-022 (assembly GCF_033845285.1). Taxonomy (NCBI): domain Bacteria; kingdom Bacillati; phylum Bacillota; class Bacilli; order Caryophanales; family Bacillaceae; genus Marinococcus; species Marinococcus sp. PL1-022. The sequence continues at coordinate 101,626 of NZ_JAWXCX010000001.1, forward strand.
TCCAGTTTGTCCCCACAGTAGCAAAATTCATTATGTAAAACCTCCTTAAATGTCAGCTGGTCCTAAGAGCTTCCTTTTCTTTTCCGAGTCGTACGTGTTTTTGCTTCCGCTTTTGGGATGGAAGCCCGTCGTTTTCGTTCCTCAAAAAAGAGAAAAAACTGATCGTATGCCTCCACAGCAGCTGCAAAGCCAAGAATGAAGAAAATAGACCCGGCCTCCTGCAGTAAAACATAGCCGAGGGCCGCGTACCACAGCATTTTTAGCAGCCGGGCAGCTGCTGGTTTCCACAAAAAGAAGACAGGACGAAGTAAAAGGTACAGTAAAATAGCGAGAACAAATACAGCGATATTTTCGCCGAAGGTCCCCGGTACCCGGGAAATAATTTGATCGATGATTTGTCCGAATTCTGCTAAGCGTTCTTCCATTGGCTGCAGCTCCTTTGAGTGATGTAGATACAAGTATTCATAATTGTATCGTAGCGGTTTTAGACTCAAATGAACAGCCTTGAATCAAAAAAGGACAAATGATAAAAAGCTCCCTTCTTAAAAAAGAAGAGAGCGCAGCGTAAAAAGCATATAAAGTGAATTATGGACGGACAGGCCGCAGATCTTCATTTTCCTTCAGGGAACAAATGTATTCGACCAGCAGCTCGATAACATTTTCGATATCGTCCATGCTGGCTGTCTCCACCGGGGCATGCATGTACCGTAGTGGAAGAGAAACATTGACGCTTGGAACGCCGTTGCCAGCGAGCCGCAGCCGGTCAGCATCAGTGCCGGTCACCCTCGGGGTGAGCTCGTATTGCACGGAAAGACCGGCCTTTTTGGAAGCCTGCTCCAGTCCTTCATTAGCTTTCGGGTGGATCGGAGCTCCCTTGGCGAGGACAGGGCCGCCGCCGAGTGTCACTTCTGTTTCCTGGTTTGGATTGGACCCGGGGTAATCATACGCAAATGTAACGTCAAGGGCGATTGCTAAATCTGGACGGAGGCCGGCACCGGCAAAATGGGCCCCGCCCATGTTTGTCTCTTCATTGACTGTGCTCACGCCGTAGACGCCCACCGTCGGTCGTCTGTCCTGCAGCCGGCGCAGCACTTCTGCAGTAATAAAGGCACCTGTCCGGTTGTCGAGCCCGCGTCCGCTGAAACGGTCGTTTAGCAGTTTTTCGGGCGTGCGCTCATAAACTCCGGGATCACCGACGGAAAGATACTTTTCCATTTCTTCTTTGCTTTTAGCCCCAAAGTCTATGTACAGATCAGAAAAGGCGAAATCTTTTTTACTGCCGCCCTTATGTTCCGCATTGACACCCGTAACGCCTGTGATAGGTCCCTGCCTGCCCTGAAAGGTTACTTTCATTCCCAGAGCAGGCGCCTGGCTGATGCCGCCGAGCTTTTCCACCCGTACGAAGCCGCTGCTGTCGATGGACTTTACAAGAAAACCAATTTCATCGCAGTGCCCGGCTAAAAGGATGTGAAACGAGGCTTCCGGATTGATGACGCCCCAGGCATTGCCTATCGTATCCGTGTGAACTTCATCCGCATACGGAGAGACGTATTGAAGCCACTTACGCTGAATAGCTGTTTCATGTCCCGATGGGGAGGGAGTCTGGAGTAAATCGTATAAAAACTGTTCAGATGATTCCTTCATGGGTTTTCCTCCTTGGAAGTTCAATTTATTACAGCATCCCGTTTTTTATCTTTGCCGTCAACTCCTGTTCCTGAATCAGCTGGGGCCTACTTGTAGTGCCCCCCGATTTTTTCTGCCCGGGCAAGGGCCTGGCCGCCGGGAAGAAGCGATGAGGCCTGGAGCACAGCTGCTGGTCCGTACCTGTCCTTGAGAGCATCAATCGTTTTGTTTAAATCTTCGCGGTGCTCTTTTTCAGAAAACAGATCCAGCTGCACAAATTGGTTGCTTTCAAGCTGCTGCAGGCTGACGCTCAGCCCCCGGACCGGGAAGTGTGTCCAATGTTTATGAAACAGAAATGCAGCGGCTCTGTAGATAGCTTTGCCGTCATTAACCGGTTCAGCCTGGGCCGCCTGCCGGTGAAAATGAAGAGAATTTCCGTTGTCATGCCCCTCGGCTCCTACGGTAACTGTCCAGCCTGCACAGCCCTCTGTCCGGGCCCGGCGTCCAACCTCTTCGCTCAGCTCGCGCAAAACGACGCTGATATCCTCCCAGCTTGAGTAATCACGAGGGAGGGTCATGTGGTGTCCTATAGCCTTTCGGCGCGTGTGAGTGCCGGGAGAGACAGGGGAAGGGTCAATACCGTGCGCCGTCTGCCAGAGAAGTTCTCCGTTCAGTCCAAAACGGTGGCGAAGCTCTTCTACAGGATAGGCAGCAAGGTGGCCGGCTTTTCGGATTCCCATCTGCTGCAGGTGTTTTTCCATCCGGCGCCCGACCCCGAACAGGTGATTCACAGGAAGAGGCCAAAGCGTTGAAGCCAGCTGATCCTGCCTCAGGGTGAAAATCCCATCGGCAGATTTTTTGGCAAAATGGTCACAGGCCATCTTGGCGAGAACCTTGGTCGCTCCGATGCCGGTGCGGGGATAGACGCCGAATGCCCGGAGAAGATGCCGGTTGATGAAAAGAGCCGCCTGCTCCGGCGTGGAAGCTGTATGCTTGTATGTATGCGTCATGTCTGCAAAAAGCTCGTCTACGCTGTAAGGTTCTATTTTATCGCTGTAAGCCTCAAGCGCCGTCGCAATCTGCACAGAAATTTTTAAATACAGCTCCATGCGCGGAGGAATAATAACGAGCCCAGGGCACTTTTGCTGTGCTTCTCCGATTGTTTCGGCTGTTTTCACTCCTTCACGTTTAGCAACAGGACATGCAGCCAAAATTATCCCGCTCCGGATGGACGGGTCTCCGGCTACGGCTGTTGGTTTATGCTGCAGGTTGGAATAATACAGTTTTTCAACATTGGCGTAGAACGACTGCATGTCGATAAGAAAAATAATCCGCGCCACAGCCCCTCCTCCTTTGGTGAAAAAATTGCTCCTTTCTATAGATTATACCTCAAAATAAATATTTTAAACGAACAAACGTTCTTATTTTAAATAAAAACCGGACCCTGGTCCAGGGCCCGTTATCTGCATTATGAAGAAGGGAGACCCCTTTTTTGTACGAGGGTGTTATTGAAACGCTCAAGCAGCTGGGCAAATTGATCGCGTTCTTCCTTATCCCAGTCGGCCAACAGGCTGTCATACATATGAATCCGTTCCTGCTTCAGCGTATTGATCGCTTCGATTCCTTCGTTCGTAATAAAAATCTGATTGACCCGTTTATCGTGATGATCCGGCCGGCGGGAAACAAGGCCTTTTTTCTCCAGCGAATGGATCTGGCGACTGAGTGTCGAAATATCGAGGAGAAAATGATCAGCGAGCTCACGTGCAGAACGGGGGCTCTGCTGGTGCAGCACCTGGAGAATCAAATAAGCGGAACGATCCAGGCTGCTGGCCTGGCTGTCAAGCGTCCGTTTAAAATCCGCCCGGCGCATTAACGTAACTACGCCAGTTTCAATTAGTTCGAGCATTTCCTTATCATGTTCGTTCATCGGGGCCCTCCAATTCCAATCGGTCTTTTTCTCTATTGTAATATAGATCAGGATCGAAAAAAGAGATAAGCGTAAAACGATATATATAAAACGAAAATAACATACGTTCTTTCCTAGTCGGCTCGCTGCATAGCCCTTCTTTCAGCGTATTCGAGGCATTTTTCACAGACAAATACTTTTTCATTCTGTTTTGTAAAGTATGGGCGCATATAGGACGTTTTTGATCTGCAATAGTAGCAGCGCTTTGAGAAAGAGAGGCTTCTTATCCATTGCTTAAGCAACAAATTTTCCTCCTTTTGTATTGGGATGTATTTTTACGATAAGAGAAAGGGAGGATGAATGCGAACGATTTGCTCATGAAAAATTCAAAAAGAATGATTTGCTTTTATATGAATTTATATAATTATTCAATAAAATAATACTTCAATTCATGAATGAAAACCTTCATTTTCGGGAAAGAAACTGTAAATGAAGACTAATAAGAAGGTGATCAGCGTGGCAAAAAGATTAGACCGTGAACAATGGAGCGTATTTCAAAGCGAGCTCTATCAGACAAATACGACTGTCGTCGTGACAGATGATTTGATATTAATCACAGACCCTACATGGCTCCCAGCGGAGATTGAGGAGATCCGGAATTTTGTCGAGGAACGAAAAAAGAATCAGCCGGTATATCTGCTGCTGACCCATTCGGATTTTGATCACGTTATCGGAGCCGGTGCTTTTCCGGAAGCAACTATCATTGCTTCCCGTGGATTTAATGCAAGATCCGATAAGGAAGAGATTGTTCAGCAAATGAAAGAGTTTGACAGTGCATATTATATTCACCGCATCTATGAACTCCAGTATCCGAAACCAGATATTATTGTTGATTCGGATGAGCAGGTGCTTGAAGAAGGGGAGACCAAAATTACATTCTATCTGGCACCGGGCCATACCGTGGACGGACTGGCAGCAGTCGTAGAACCGCTTGGTCTCTGCATCGCCGGAGACTACTTAAGCAATGTAGAGATTCCCATTATTGAATATCACAGCGAATCCTACCAGTTTACGTTAAAAAAGCTGGATGAGCTCTGGAAGGACAGCAAATACAGCACTGTGGTTCCGGGACACGGTCTTGTGGCCTCGAAGCCGGAAGAAATAGAAAAGCGTCTCCGGGATTCAGAATGGTATATTGAAAATACGAAAAAATCGCTGAAAGACCCATACGTGGAGAGTGCCATTTTTGCGTTTATTGACCGTCATAAGTTTGAAGCACCGTTAAAGCAGGTACACGCAGATAATAAAGAACAATTAAAAACGGAAAGATAGAAAACTGGCTGCCCTTTTAAGGAGCAGCCAGTTTTTGGTTTAGTATTTCTTATTCAGAGGACTCGTTTTGATTACGTGGAAGAATCAATACCTCCACGCGCCGGTTCTGGGCACGGCCCTCTTCGGTATCATTAGAAGCCACCGGTTCAAACTCGCCGAACCCCTTGGCACTGAAGTCTCTTGGGTCGAGATCGGGATTTTCGAGCACTATCTCCATAAAATGCACTGCCCGCATGACGCTGAGTTCCCAGTTTGTGCTGAAATCGGCGTTCGCGATAGGGGTGTCATCCGTATGGCCGCTGATAATAATGTTGCGCGGGGGATTTAGTACCAGCAGCTCGGACATATCCCCGGCAGTTTCAAGAGCCTCTTCGCGTATTTCTGCTTCACCAACATTAAACAAAATATTGTCTTTAATGGAGAGGAGCAGTCCATCATCAGAGAGACGGGTCGTAAACTGGCCTTCAAGTCCCCGTTCATCAATAAATCCTTCCACTCTCTCCTGGAGCTCGGCAAGTTCGTTTTGATCCTCTGCCTCTTCGATTGCTGTTGGAGGACTTTCATCGATATTGTCTTCGGCATTCAGCTCTTCGACAGAGCTTCCGGATTCGTTGATGCCGCTTCCACCAGTGAAAACAGAGTTAAAGGAGTCGGAGATCTGGTCAAATTTTCGGGCATCCACCTCACTTGATGCAAATAGCACGATAAACAGTGCAAGCAGGAGGGTCAGGAGGTCTGCGTAAGGAAGAAGCCAGGCTTCACTGACGTGTTCTTCCTCTTCCTTTTTCCGCTTACGCCGCCTAGCCATTTTCGGCACCTTCCTTCCATTCGGCTTCCTGGGCCGCTTCCATAATCTTTTCCCGTTCCTTCGCTGGAACGTACATTAAAAGCTTTTGTTCAATTGTTTTGGGCGGCTGCCCCTCCTGGACCGATAATACACCTTCAATCATGACACTGCGGACATGAATTTCGTGCTTGGATTTGCGCTTGAGTTTATTGGCAAAGGGGTGCCAGAGCACATAGCCGGTGAAAATGCCGAGAAGTGTGGCGACGAAGGCAGCGCTGATTGCTTCTCCAAGCTTATCGATATCAGACATGTCGGCAAGCGCCGCAATGAGACCGACCACAGCACCGAGCACACCGAGTGTAGGCGCATAGGTTCCTGCCTGGGTGAAAATAGAAACGCCTGTTTGATGACGGGATTCGATTGCTTCGAGCTCTTCGCTCATGATGTCGCGGATAAAATCTGAGTTCTGGCCGTCCACAGCCATCGTCATACCATTACGAAGAAAGGGGTCCTGAATGTCCTGAACGTCGCCCTCGAGGGCCAAGAGACCTTCTTTTCTAGCTGTCTGGGCCCATTTGGAGAACATGGGAACAAGCTGAGCGACACTCCATTCATTCTGATTTTTAAATAAAACGCCGAAAAGCTTCGGCACGTTTTTTAATTCATTACCGGGGAAAGCAATTACTACAGTGGCGATCGTTCCCCCAAAAATAATTAATAAAGCGGCCGGGTTCAGCAAAGAAATGAGCTCCATCCCTTTAATGGCGATACCGCTCATGATAGCTGCAAAAGCTATAATAATGCCGATGATTGATGCCTTATCCATACGTATCAATCCCTTTATGTTTGATTCTACTGTTTATATCGGCGCTTAAGATGCTAACATAAAGAAGGATAGAAAAATTCATGAGGAAGTAAGGAATAATTAACTAGGCAGACGATCTTGTGAATAAAAAAGCATAAAGACGCCTTGAATGGCAGGGAAAGGATGTCCATGATGAAAAAATGGATGATCGTTGCAGGAATGTCGGGGCTCTTGGTCAGTACCGGCTGTGCGAATAACGGGAACGAAGAGAGCGGAGCTGAAGAAGCTGAAGAAGCCTCTTCGGACGCTTCAGGGGAAAATAACGGAGAAGGTCAGGAAGAAACAGAGGGCGATACAGAAGAGAATGCAGAGGAAGCAGAAAATGACGAGCAGGCAGATGCAGGAGAGGAGCCGCCCAAGACAGAAGAAAACGGAAATTTGGAGAACCCATCGGCTATCGACGCTTTAATTAACCGTGAATACCATCTGCCTTCAGATTATGAACCGGAAAACTTAGTAATTCCGGACGTGGCTTTTCCATTTGAGGGAGAGCCCCAGAAAAAGTATATGAGAGAAAAAGCGGCAGCGCAGCTTGAAAACATGTTCGCGGAGGCGCAAGAGGAGGATATTGAGCTTTCGGCTGTGTCGGGATACCGTTCGTATGACCGTCAGGAAAGTATATTTGCAGCTAACGCGGAAGAAGACGGAGAAGAAGAGGCGAACAAATATAGTGCAAGAGCCGGGGAGAGCGAGCATCAAAGCGGTCTGGCGATGGACGTGAGTGCTGCATCCGTCGGCTATTCGTTAACGACAGATCTCGGTGAAACAGAAGAAGGGGAATGGCTTGAAGAAAATGCGCATGAGTACGGCTTTGTAGTCCGCTATCCTGAGGATAAAACGGATATTACCGGCTATCAGTATGAGCCCTGGCACGTGCGGTATGTAGGAAAAGATTTAGCCGGAATGCTTCACGAAAACGATTGGGTGATGGAAGAGTATTACAGAGAGGAGCTCGAAGAAGAGTCATCAAACGGCGAAGAAGACAAATAAAGCCGGGGGACGCCCCCAGGCTTTATTTTTTAATCTTCATCGATTGTCGGCAGCTCGGTTTTTGCGATCTTTTCATCTAATGCTTCGTAATCGTAGTACGAAATCGTACGGTACAGCTCTTCGCGTGTCTGCATATCCTCAAGCATATCCTTTTGGGTGCCTTTATCATGAATTTCCTGAAAAACCCGTTCGACGGCTTTGGCAGCGGCCCGCATGGAAGTAACCGGATAGATGATCATATTAAATCCCCATGATTCGAACTGGTCCGCATGATAATACGGGGTTCGGCCAAATTCAGTCATATTAGCGAGCAGCGGCGTGCCGCTGAGGCTATCCCCGGCCCGGCGGAAATCCTCCTCTGCGGAAAGAGCTTCCGGGAAGATGCCGTCTGCGCCGGCCTCCCGGTAGAGAGCCGCCCTCTCCATAGCTGCGTCTATACCTTCCACGCCCTTGGCGTCGGTACGGGCAATAACGGCGAGCGTCGGAGCGACTTCTTTGATAACTTTAATCTTTTGAACCATTTCTTCGGCGGAGACTAATTTTTTCCCGTTTAAATGGCCACATTTTTTCGGGAGGTCCTGGTCTTCAATCTGTACGGCGGCCACCCCGGCTTCGGTCATTTCCCGGGCGGTGCGTGCCACGTCGAGCACTCCCCCAAAGCCGGTATCAATATCAACGAGCAGAGGGAGCTTTGCTGCGCGAACAATATCCCGGGCCCGTTCAGCAACTTCATGGGAATGAATGATGCCAAGGTCCGGCAGGCCCCGGCTCGCTGTATAGGCAGCGCCCGATAGATATAAAATATCAAAGCCGGTGTTTCTGGCGATCAGTGCAGACATGCTGTCATGAACACCGGGAATTTTTACCGCCGGCTTCTGCTTAATACGGTCACGAAATAATTGGGCGAGTTCCTTTTGGGAAACAGGTTCTTCGGTTAACCAACTCAATGTATTTCCTCCTTTTAGTAAACCCAGTCTGACATAAAATGATGAACAGGAGTTTCTGCCAGCCGGTCATGGTCGAGCATTTGCTCCAGAAGCAGAGAGGCCTTTTTTGGCGGATAGTGGGCATTCAGGTTCTGCCGGCATTTTTCGATAATCTGCGGCTTGGCCTCTTCCCGGCGGCGCTGGTGGCCGAGCGGGTATTCCACTTCTACGGGAGCTGTGCTTGTGCCGTCCATAAAGTGTACCTGCACCTGGTTGGGGATGGAACGCTTGGATGGATCCAGGTAATCCTCGGTGTACTGTTTGTTTTCTTTAACAATCATTTTGTTGCGGAGCTGGTCAATCACAGGATTTGCGGCAGCGGAATCCTCATAGTGATCAGCGTCAAGCCGTCCAAAGATCAAGCCGACAGCTGTCATATACTGCAGGCAGTGATCCCGGTCCGCAGGGTTTTGCAGCGGGCCGGTTTTATCGATAATGCGGATAGCAGCTTCATGAGTAACAATATCGATGCGCTCAATATCCTGCAGCCGTTCTTTTATCTCCCTGTGCAGCTCGATAGCGGCTTCCACAGCGGTTTGGGCGTGGAATTCAGCCGGGAAGGAGACTTTGAACAGGACGTGCTCCATCACGTAAGTACCCATTTTCGGCACAGACAGCTCCTCACCGTTCATCATTACGTCCTGAAAGCCCCAGCCTTTAGCAGAAAGAGCGGTAGCATACCCCATCTCCCCTTTCACAGCCATTAAGGCAAGACGGACTCCACGGCTGGTGGCGTCACCAGCGGCCCATGATTTACGGGAGCCGGCGTTTGGATAATGGCGGTAGGTGCGTAGACTGGAATTGTCCACCCATGCGTTGGAAACCGCATTGATCATTTCCTGCTTACTGCCGCCGAGCATGTGGGTGACTACCGCTGTCGTAGCTACTTTAACGAGAAGCACATGGTCGAGCCCGACCCGGTTAAAGCTGTGGTTTAAAGCGATGGATCCCTGAATTTCATGGGCTTTCACCATGGCGGTTAGTACGTCGTACATCGTCAGGGGATTTTTGCCTTCTGCTACGCGCTTTCGGCTTAAATAGTCGGCGGTGGCAAGAATGCCTCCGAGATTATCGGAAGGGTGACCCCATTCTTTGGCAAGCCAGGTATCGTTATAATCGAGCCAGCGGATTGCGCAGCCGATATTAAAAGCAGCATGCACCGGGTCGAGTTCAAACTGGGTGCCCGGCATGCGTGCGCCGTTCGGAACGATAGTGCCCGGCACAATAGGTCCGAGCTGCTTGGTGCACTCCGGATATCGTAATGCCAGGATTCCTGCCCCTAGCGTATCCATTAATACATAGCGGGCGGTATCATACGCCTCGCTGCTTGAAATGTCCTGGTCATATACATAGTCGGCGATGTCGGTCAGTAAAGCATCTGTCTGCTGCATCGTCTGGTTCATTTTCATTTCCTCCTTTAGGTTAACGTAATGCCCCGCGGGCCGGTGTAGTTGACTCTCGGGCGGAACAAGCGGTTATTGCTGTGCTGCTCGATCACATGAGCTCCGAGTCCGGCGGCCCGCGATGCAAAAAAGATAGGCGTATACAGGTCAATTGGGATGCCGAGCAGATAATACACCGGCGCTGCGTAGTAGTCGAGGTTTGGATGCAGCCCTTTTTCTTCTGCAATCAGCTCTTCACCGCGTATGCACATATCATACAGGTCCATGCGATCCTGCTTTTCCGCGAGTCGGTGCAGCGATTTTTTCATCAGCTGGGCGCGCGGGTCCATTTTTTTCATATACACCCTGTGGCCAAATCCCATGATTCGTTCTTTGTTGGCCAGCTTTTCCCGGAAGAGCCGCTCGACTCCGTCCGGGGTGCCGGCTTCGAGCAGGAGATGCATAACGGCTTCATTGGCTCCCCCGTGCAGCGGTCCTTTCAGAGAAGCCACCGCACCCGTAAAGGCACCATACATATCGGCCTGTGTGGAGGCAATCACCCGGGCTGCGAATGTTGAGTTTGGCATTTCATGCTCAATGTAGGCCACAAGCGACTGGTCAAACACTTCGGTTTCCAATGCTGTTGGCGTTTTCCCGGTGAGCATGTGAAGCATGTTGGCGCTAAAAGACATGGAAGGGTCTGGAGATATGAGTGATTCATGCTGCTGGGTACGATAACTGCCGGCGATGATGGCAGGTACAGCACCCAGCAGTTTGACCGCTTTTTTCTGGTTGGCTTCTGTAGTCTGATCATGCATATGCTTCTCTGAGCCCGCAAGCAGGGAAATGCCGGTACGGAGCATATCCATGGCACTCATTGAAGCAGGAAACAACGAAAAGGACGAAGTCAGGGATTCCGGAAGATCGAGCTGTTGATAAAGGCGATCCTGAAATGATTCCTTCTCCCCTGTTTTTGGAAGAGAGCCGTAAAGAAGCAAATGAGCAACATCCAAAAAATGACGGTTTTCCGCTAATTCAATTAGATCGTAGCCGCGTATAACAATTTGTTCCTGCTCCACATCAAGATAGGAAATCGACGTCTCGGCGGCAATAACACCTTCGAGTCCGGGGCTGTACTCGTTTTCTGCAGACATAGTGGTGCCTCCTTTATTTTTAAAGCGTTTTCAAAAACGGTTAAAAATATAAGCTGCTTCTTTGTATAATTGTATACAATTATTTGGAAAAAGGCAAAAACCTTTTCGACAGGCTGCTAGGAAGAAGAAATATGAAATTCAAGTGTTTCTTTCGTCGAGGCGAGGCTTCTTTGGATATGAGTGCGCATGTAATGCTCAGCCGCCGGGCCATCTTTTTGTTCGATAGCAGCCAGGATTTTTTCGTGTTCAGATACTGGAGTATCGATTGTATAATCAGGGTGTCTGTAGCCGCTGAGCCGCCGGTATCTTTCAAGACGGCTGTTCAGCTGGTTTAAAAACTGGACCGCCGTAGGCGAAGCGTGTTCATACAATAGATGATGGAAGCGGCTGCCGTACGTAATGGAAGTAAATCGTTCATCTGCTTCAGCCATATGCAGAAGTGCTTCTCTCATGGCTGTAACAGCCTCAGAGGAGGCCCGCACGGCAGCTTCTTTAGCCACAAGTCCTTCGAGTGCTTCCCGGACGGCAAAAATATCGACAGCTTCTTCAATACTGAGCTCCTGGACCTCCATACGCCCATTCGCTTTTTTCACAATTAATCCCTCGAGCTCGAGACGGTAGAGCGCCTGACGGAGCGGCGTACGGCTTACTGCGATTTCTTCAGTTAGTTGTTCCTCACGGAGCGCCTGCCCCGGGGAATAATGAAATTCAATGATGTTTTGCTTTAAAGCTTCATAGGCTAAATCGCTTACGGATACACGGCGTCTCTGCACAGGCCTTCGCTCCCTTCGGTTTGATTTAACCTATTATAGCAAAAAAGAGACCGGCTGAGTGCCGGTCTCCTTATTCAGGATTTTTCTCCGACCGGGGCTCGACCCGGAAGGCGCGGAAGGTGTACATAAACATGGCAAGGGCGAACAGGGAAACCAGGGTCAGGACGAGATAAACGTTAGAATAAATGGCGCTGCTGCCGCCGGAAGCAAACGGGTTCAACGAGGTGGTCACGCCCTGAATTCCGAGCACAGCTCCAAAGATGGCACTGCTGAAAGCTCCGGCCATGAAGTTCATCAGGTTGAACATGCCGATGCCGACGCCGGTTTCATTTTCTTCAAGGACAGAAGACAAAATGTTGGCGGTTGAGCTCTGAATGAGGGGGAATCCTATATAAGCAATAATCAGGACAACAGAGACAGCGACTGCGGAAACGCCGGCAAATCCGGAAAGCAGCATTGTTCCAAAAGCAATGAAAACCAGGGCAGCGATAACAACTACCTTTGGCCCGTGGCGGTCTGCAAGGTCGCCCCCGGTGCGTCCGAGAAAACCGGCAAGGATGGCTCCCGGAAAGATAACAAGGCCAATCTGCGTAGTGGAAAGTTCATACAGCTCTCTGGTCATTAGCGGAATGATAAACAAAAGACCGAACATGCTGCAGACTCCGAGAAAACTCGTCAAAATAGTAACAGTATAGTATTTGTTTCTCAAAAGGGATGGGCGGATAAATGGATCGTCCGCTTTCGCCGTCCGAAAAGCGAAAACAGCCATGAAAACGATAAACATAAGAAGAAAGATCCATTGAAGAGTAGTAACAAACAGTAAAATTCCGGCTATTGCCACTCCGAAAAGAGCAGCACCTAAATAATCGATAAACCCGGAACGTTTTTCTTCATCCGGCAGCCATTTTCTAAGAAAAGGGAGAGCTAAAAGCGATAGAATAGAAAATAAGAACAAATAACGCCAGCTGAGCCATCCCCCGAGCAGCCCGCCAACAATTGGCCCGACGCCGGAAGCGAAGGCTATTGTGGAAGAAATCAAGCCAAATACCCGGCCTTTGTCCTCCGGGAAAAAGCGGGCAGGTATCACAAACCCGAGCGCGGGAATAGTTGCTCCGCCTGCCGCCTGAAGGACCCGGGCGACGATAAGCATGGCAAAGCTTTCAGAAAAAAGGCCGAGCGTTGCACCAGCAGCAAAAAGGATAATGCCAAAGGTGAGCAGAGCTTTAATGGAATAAAAGTCTGCTAGTTTTCCATACATCAGGGCCCCGATAGCGTAGACCATAATGTATGAAGTAAGTACCCAGCTGACCTGGGAGGAAGAGATGCCGAAATACGACTGGATATCGGGAATTGCTACGTTAAACATGGTGCCGTTCATAACCGCGATGGTTAAAATCAGAGCCACCAGAAAAATAAGCTTCTTTTTCTGGGCCGGCCCGACGTGTAAGGATTCATTTGTCATAAAAATTCACGCTTTCTATTGTTAGTTTCAGGGAATTTGGTTTTGTGTGGAACTATCATATATTAACTGAAACAATACCGAGAAACAAATATAATGAACGAAGCTGTACAGACGCCTCGGGGAATCGCAAAGTCGTCATTCTCGTCTTTAAGATTATGTGATAATATAAAGTGGTGGATTTGTGTAGATGAAAAATTACTGGGATATTGTGTTTCAGCTGATAATTTTACTGTGTTATAAAGGTTTATTACATAGGATGCGGTCATGAATGGCAGGTCTGCATTATGCAGAATATAGAAAAATTAGAATAGGAGAGTCTCGCTGTGTATATAGATATAGATGGGGTTAACGTGAACTACCATGTGTCCGGCGAAGGGGAAGATGTCGTCTTATTACATGGATGGGGCGCAAACATTCAGGCATTTGCCCCAGTGCATCAATCACTGGAAAAAAACTTCCGGGTCTGGTCGATTGATTTTCCAGGCTTTGGCCAAAGCGGGGAGCCGCCTGAATCCTGGACGGTCGGTGACTATACCGAATTGCTGAAAAAATGGCTGCAGAAAACCGGCATAGACAACCCGATTCTTATCGGCCACTCCTTCGGGGGGCGGGTTTCGATTAAGTATGCAGCAGACAACCCGGTGAAGAAAATTATTCTGGTGGACAGCGCCGGCGTAAAGCCAAAACGAAAGCTGAAATATTACGTGAAAGTCTATACGTATAAAACCTTTAAAAAGCTGCTGAAGCTGCCTGGGTTAAAAAACCGCGAGCAGGAAATTCTAGGTAAAGTCAAAGGCCGGGTCGGTTCGGCAGATTACCAAAATGTTTCCGGTGTGATGCAGCAGACGATGGTGAAGGTGGTCAATGAAGACCTGCAGCACCATTTTGAGCATGTTACGCCTCCGGTGCTGCTCGTGTGGGGAGAAAATGACGAGGCAACTCCTGTATCGGACGCCAGGATCATGGAACAAAAGATGCCAAATGCGGGTCTTGTCGTACTGCGCGGAGCCGGCCATTATTCGTACATTGACAATTTAAACGAGTTTTTAATCATTATTGACCACTTTTTAAGAAACGAAGAGCAGGAGGCCGCACAGCATGATTAATACAATATTAGCGATTTTATACCTGGCGGCTTGGGCATTTTACACTGTGCGCTTTACGAAACGAAGCACACATATGCTCCAACAGAATTCTTACAAGAATGAGCGCTTCTGGGGATGGATTAAAGCTCATACTTCGAGGGCATTTCCAATCCGGAACACGATCGGCCTTGCAGCTGTTGTGCCGTTTCTTTTCGGAGCAGAGGCATTAGGCCTGATTATTGGCTTTATTTACTTTCTGTTTATGGCCCTGACTATGCCGCAGCTGAAGGAGAAGAAGGCGCTGGTAGTCACAGCACGGGTGAAACGGTTGTTTATCACGATCGGTGTCCTCTTCGTACTGTTTACTGCAGCGGGGCTTCTGCTCGGTAACACGGCATTATTTTATACGTATGGATGGCTCGTGTTTTTAACAGTCATTGCGACGATTCTTACGTATTTTATTACGATGGGCGCGAACTATATTAATTACCCAATGGAACGAAAAATCAGCCAGCATTACGTCAATGATGCAGAACGAATTATTAAATCGATGCCGGACCTTGAAGTAATAGGCATCACAGGAAGCTACGGAAAGACAAGTACTAAGCACATGCTTGAAACGGTTCTTTCCTCCGAATTTAATACGCTGATGACCCCGGAAAGCTACAACACGCCGATGGGCGTGACAAAAACGATCCGGACGATGCTGAGGCCGTATCACGAAATTTTCATTGCCGAAATGGGCGCGAAAAGACCGGGAGACATTGAAGAAATCTGTGATATTGTGCACCAGCGGTACGGTGTTTTAACTGCGGTAGGAGAGCAGCATCTCGAAACATTCAAAACGCTCGATAACATTAAAAAAACCAAATTTGAAATTGTCGAAACGCTTCCGCAGGAAGGTACTGCTTTTGTGAACAAAGATGATGAAAACATTATGAGCTACGAGCAGCAGAACCAGTGCCGGACGATTTACTACGGCATCGACGCCGAAGATCTTCATTACCGTGCTAAAAATATTGGATACTCTTCCAAGGGTACGTCGTTTACCGTGGTGAAATATGACGGAACCACTGCAGAGATTCAGACCAAACTGCTCGGCCGCCATAATATTTATAATATTTTAGCTGCCGTGGCTATCGGCTCTGAAAAGGGCATCTCGTTTGAAAAAATAGCGAGAGCGCTGCGGAAGGCTCAGCCGGTGGAACACCGTCTGGAGCTGAAAAAAACGAATGGCAACATTACGATTGTGGATGACAGCTTTAATTCCAATCCGGTTGGCTCCAGGATGGCTATGGAAGTATTAAGTCATATGCCGGAATACAAAATTGCCATAACCCCGGGCATGGTTGAGCTTGGGGAAAAAGAGTATGAATTAAATAAAGCACTCGGTACTTACATGGCAGATGCGTGTGATTTCATTATTTTAGTCGGAAAGAAACAGACTGTGCCGCTTCAGGACGGGTTAAAAGAAAAAAATTATCCGGAAGAGCAGTTGTACGTTGCCTCCGACCTTCAGGACGCCCTGGCAAAAATGAACGAAATCGCGACTCAGCCATCCGTGGTACTGCTTGAAAATGACCTTCCGGATTCATTCAACGAGTAAAGACATAGGGAGCGGATATTATGAAAACGAGAATAGGAGTATTTTTCGGCGGTATTTCCGTCGAACACGAGGTTTCTGTCATTTCAGCTGTACAGGCTATGGAGTCCATGGATGAAGACCGGTACGAAATCGTCCCGATTTACATCAGTAAAGAACGTAAGTGGTATACCGGCAATGTCTTGCGGGATATTGAAGCCTATAAAGACATGACGAAATTATTGAACGAGGCTCAGCAGGTGCTGATTACGTACGGGGAAGAAGATAACGTGGTACTTCACAAAAAGCCTGCACCTAAATTCGGCAAAAAAGAAGTGGCTGCAATTGATGTTGCTTTTCCAATTGTTCACGGAACGTTTGGCGAAGACGGAGCGCTTCAGGGGCTGTTTGAGCTTTACGGCCTGCCTTACGTCGGCTGCGATGTAGCCTCTTCGGCCGTGGGCATGGATAAGGTAATGATGAAGCAGATTTTGAGAGACTCCCGTCTGCCGGTACTAAATGATGTGTGGTTCTACAGCAACCATTGGGCAGAGGACACCGAAAGCGTCATTGCCATGATCGAAGAGAGTGTTCCTTATCCGGTCATTGTAAAGCCGGCCAACCTTGGTTCAAGCGTCGGTATCGGCGCAGCAAAAAACCGGGAGGAACTGGAGCAGGCGGTTGAAGAAGCTACTGAATTCGCGGGAAAAATTCTCGTGGAAAAAATGCTCGAAGGTATGACAGAGGTGAACTGTTCTGTTGTAGGTGACTACGAAGATGTAGAAGCGTCGGTAATCGAAAAAGTACTCAAGACAGATGAAATACTGAGCTATAAAGATAAATACCAGGGCGGTAAAAACGGCAGCTCGTCCAAGGGAATGGAAGCGACAGACCGGGAAATCCCGGCTCCCATCACAGAAGAAAAAGCAGGCGAAGTACGGGAGCTTGCCAAGGATACGTTCCAAATTCTTGGCTGCAGTGGTGTCTCCCGGATTGATTTCCTGATTGAGGACAGCACCGAAACAGTATTTGTAAATGAAATCAACACGATTCCGGGATCGCTTTCCTTCTATCTATGGGACCCGGCAGGGAAAAGCTACAGCGAATTGATTCATCAGCTGATTCAATTAGCGTTAAAGCGGAAACGGGAAAGAGAAAGACTGACGTTTTCGATCGATTCCAACCTGTTTTCTCTTCAAAGCGGCCAGGGAAGCAAAGGCGGCACAAAAACAGGCTCTGCATCTAATCGATAATAATTGTTCAGCCGGCCTGATATCATGGGCCGGCTTTTTATATACTGATAGAATAAAACAAGAAAATATCAAACTTTTTTGAATATAGTAATTTGGTTGCAAGAGAGAAAAAAATGCTTTAAAATACTTTACTGTAGCAATGAAAGAAAAGCTTCATGCAGTTTATGGCCCGTTGGTCAAGTGGTTAAGACACCGCCCTTTCACGGCGGTATCACGGGTTCGAATCCCGTACGGGTCACCATACATAAAGCTGTTTTTGCCGAGAGGCATGTATCAGGTTTTTCACATGCCGGTCTAGCTCAATTGGTAGAGCAACTGACTTGTAATCAGTAGGTTGGGGGTTCAAGTCCTCTGGCCGGCACCACGTGGAGGGGTAGCGAAGTTGGCCAAACGCGGCGGACTGTAAATCCGCTCCTTCGGGTTCGGCGGTTCGAATCCGTCCCCCTCCACCACTTAATACGAGCCATTAGCTCAGTTGGTAGAGCATCTGACTTTTAATCAGAGGGTCGGAGGTTCGAATCCTCCATGGCTCACCATTGTTATTATCCTTGTTTGGAACTGCGGAAGTAGTTCAGTGGTAGAACACCACCTTGCCAAGGTGGGGGTCGCGGGTTCGAATCCCGTCTTCCGCTCCATTATTTGACGGACAGGGTAAGCAGTGATAGTATGAATAATGTTGATTTGTATATAGATTATGCGGGTGTAGTTTAGTGGTAAAACCTCAGCCTTCCAAGCTGATGTCGTGGGTTCGATTCCCATCACCCGCTCCATTTTTGTTAGATCAAACATATGCAGGGGGCCTTAGCTCAGCTGGGAGAGCGCCTGCTTTGCACGCAGGAGGTCAGCGGTTCGATCCCGCTAGGCTCCACCAAACAACACGAACGTGTTCAGCCTGAAGGGCTGATTTTTTTATGTCAATTTTAAGGCTTTTAATCCTCCAGGGATGAATGTCTGAAAGAATCATGGTAGAATACGCGGGCATAGAAAAACTCTTATGCATTTAGGAAGAACGCATAAGAGTTTTACGGGATATAAGCTCATATTTATTTAAAAGAACATCCAGTTCCTTGCTTAAAGCCAGGACATCATCCGAAATCAGGGAAGCCGTATGATCGGAAGTCAGTTGATGGAGTCTGTCTCTTGTTTGTTCTATTTCCTGCCGTAAATATTGTTGAGACAAACGTTCTTCACCTCCTATATGGTGCGTGTTTACATTATTACCCATTTTAACTCATTTTCAAAGTTATTTATGCCATATTTTCCAAAATGTGACTATGGTTCTAGAGGGTGCATAAATAGTAATATGGATAAAGATAGAGAATGGAAATCGTGTTACAATTGGCTGAATTGAAAAAATTACCATAATAAAGATGAGTTAAGCAGCCGAAGGCTGTTAAATAAATGAAACGGATAGACTCATTGAACGTATGTATAGTCCCACGAGGTGGAGGTCGCCAAATGGATGCAACAGTGAAACGGTTAGTGAAAGAAGTGAAAAAAGACGGGGATCAGGACGCTTTCCGGGAATTGGTTGATTTGTACAAAGACAAGGTATACCAAATCGCCTATCGGATGGTGGGCAATGCCTATGAAGCTCAGGATATGGCCCAGGAAGCGTTTTTAAGAGCATACGCCAATATTGAAAGCTATGACGAAAAAAGAAAATTCTCCACCTGGCTTTTCCGTATTACTACAAATCTCTGTATCGACCGTCTCCGTAAGAAAAAGCCGGACTATTCCCTGGATGCAGAAATACCCGGGGCGGAAGGACTTGATGGATATTCGCAGCTTTCCTCGCCGGACAGGCTGCCGGATGAACAGGTCGTAACAATGGAAATGCAGGAATGGGTGCAGGAAGGGATATTGAAGCTGCCGCCGAAATACCGGACAGCTATTGTTCTTCGCTACATCGAAGACCTTTCTATTCAGGAAATTAGTGACATACTGGATCTTCCCGAAAACACGGTAAAAACGCACGTGCACAGGGGGCGCGAAGCTTTAAGAAAACATTTGGGAAACACGTGAATGAGGGGGTGGGACCATGGCTTTAAACGAGCGGGAGGAAGAGTACATCCAGCGCTACATTGACGGTGATATGGATGAACGTGAAAAAGAAAAGTTTCACACGTATATCAAAGAAAATCCGGAATGTGCACACCGTCTCCAGGAATTGAAACGGACAGTAACGATAGTGCAGGGCACTTCGCACGTTTGGGCTCCAGAAACTTTTACCGACAGCATCATGAAAGAGCTGCCTAAGAAAAGAAAACGGACAGCCTGGAAATCATGGTCCAGGCAGCATCCTGTGCTGGTTGCGGTTTCCATGTTTATTGTGCTGATGGCTTCAAGCGTGCTGTTTGCCTGGAATGATCAGGCGGGGGCTGAGATGACGGTTTCTGGCGATAGAGAAAATGTAAACATTGATTACGATAACAACGCAGTAATCATACCGGAGGGGGAAACGGTGCAGGGAGATTTAACCGTTCGAAACGGAGAAGTTGATGTGCACGGGAACGTCAATGGTGACCTCACGGTGATTAATGGGGAGCCCTACATGGCTTCGGCTGGAAGTGTTTCCGGCAATATTGAGGAAGTGGACCAGGTGCTTGAGTGGATCTGGTACCATACGAAACGAATAAGTCAGGAAGCCTGGCACATGGATGAAGAAGAAGCGGCATAACACGGGCGTTTATAAACAGCAGCAGGCTTTTATCAGAGCGTGCTGCTGTTTGCCTATTAATCCGGGCGCAAACTACATAATAAAATTGCCGGAAATCCAAATAAAGCACGCAGAGAATAGAAGTGATTGTGATATAATATAACCGTTACTTTGCTTACGGGATAGAATCAATTGGAGGAAGTGCCATGTTTGCTGGACAAGATTTCGATTTACTCAACATCATACGAATTGTCGTAGACATATCGCTGGTGGCGTATGTCATTTACAAAGCGATCACGATTATCCGGGGCACTCGGGCCGTCCAGCTGGTAAAAGGCATTGCTGTTATTTTAGCTGTTTGGTTTATAAGCAGTTTTTTTGGTCTGCGAACGCTTCAATGGATTATGGGGAACTCGGTTACATACGGACTGCTTGCCATCATTATTATCTTTCAGCCGGAACTCCGGCGTGCCCTTGAACAGCTCGGCAGGGGGAGGCTCTTCGGCAGAGCTTCTTATGTAGAAGAAGATGAAACGTTAAAAACGATTGATGCCATTATGAAATCAACAAAGTATATGGCAAAGAGGCGCATTGGAGCGCTGATTTCCATCGAGCGCGAAACTGGAATGAATGATTACATTGAAACCGGCATATCTATGGATGCAAACATTACATCAGAACTTTTAATTAATACCTTTATTCCAAACACTCCGCTTCATGACGGGGCGGTAGTGATGAGAGAAAACAAAATAGCCGCTGCTGCCTGCTATCTGCCTCTATCAGAAAATCCCTTTATTTCAAAGGAGCTGGGCACCAGGCACCGCGCCGCTCTTGGTGTGAGTGAAGTAACAGACGCGCTTACGCTGGCTGTGTCGGAGGAAACCGGCAGTATTTCCATTACCAAAAATGGAGATCTTCACCGGGATGTTGATGAAGAAACACTCCGCAAAATGCTTGAAAAAGATTTGATGGCAGAAAATAACTCATCCAGTATTTGGCAGTGGGGAGGGAAAAAGGATGGATAAACTTTTTGCGAATAAGTGGTTTGTCCGCTTTATCTCTCTTGCTTTTGCCGTCATGCTTTACTTAATTGTGAATATGGATCCAACGGTAAATAACGCCGGCGTCGTACCAGACGGTGAAGATCAGACATATACAATCGAAGACGTGAATATTACCCCGGAATACAATGAGGAAGAGTACGCGATTACAAATATGACTGAAAATGCAGATGTAACGCTCGCTGGTTCGCAGACGGCTATTATGCTGTTTCGCCTGTCTCGGTCCGACAGCTATGAACTTTATTTAGACATGCAGAACCTGGGCGCCGGAACGCATAACGTTCAGGTAAGTCATCGTGATTTTCCGACAGATCTGGAGGTAACCCCGTCACCGGAATACGCCACGGTAACGCTCGAAGAAAAGCAGGAAACGACCTTTCCGCTTGAAACACAAATTTTGAACGAAAAGGAAAATGAAGAGTTTTCTTTTGGGAACCCGACCGTCAGCCCTGAGGAAGTGACGGTAAGCGGGGCCGGTACTGTTATCGAACAAATTGACCGGGTTGTTGCCCAGGTGGATGTATCTGAAGCAGATGGTGACATTAGTGGAAGCTTTCCGGTAGCGGCACTCGATACGGAGGGCAACGAGCTGGATGTAAATATAGAACCGCAGGAGGCATCAGTGGAGCTATCTGCTGATGCTCCTTCAAAAGAAGTGCCGGTAAACGTGGAACGGACAGGCAATTTAAGTGCAGATACATCAATTAGTGAAGTCACAGCTTCCGAAGAAGCAGTAACTATTTACGGCAGCGAGGAAGCAGTACAAAATACAGAAAGCATTAATGCATCTCTCAACCTGAATGAAATTAGTGAAAGCGGCACGTATGAACTGGATGTACAGCTTCCGGACGGCATCCAACGGACAAATCCTGAAAATTTAAGCGCCTCTGTGACGATAGAGGGCGAAGATCAGGCTACGCTTGAAAACGTACCTATTTCGATTGTGAATTTGCCTTCAGGTGCATCGACGAGCTGGGTGAACCCTTCCTCGGGCCAAATGAATGTGCAAATATATGGAGCAGCCGGAACGCTTGAGGGTGTCAGTGCAGAAGATATTACGCTGGAGGCACTTTGGAGCGGCAGCGGCTCCTCCAGTGAGGAGTCCTATATTCTTCCTGTGGAAGCGAGCGGGCCGGAAGGAGTGCAGATTTCTCCGGCAAGGGAGAATGTGGAAGTAACCCTTCAGCAGGAAGAAAGCAGAGAAGAAACGGAAGAGGAAGCAGAGCCGGAAGGTGAGACGCCGGAAGAGCAGCAGAACGAAAATACAGACGAGCCCGAAGACTCTGGTCAGAATGATGAAGAAGGTGATTCTTCCGGTCAGGATGGCTCGACAGAAGATACAGAAAATGGCAGCGGGTCAAATGGACAGGATAATGATACAGAAACAGAGCCGGCACCAGAATCTGGAAACACTGAAGAAGATGGCTCCGGGGGTACAGAAGAAACACCGGCAGAAAATGAAGAAGAGGTTCCTGCGGAAGAAAATACTGAAACGGACGGGGAACAGCAGTAAACATCATCAGGGAATTGTGTAAGAATAAAGGAGAGATTTAACCATGGGGAAATATTTTGGTACAGACGGAGTCAGGGGTGTTGCCAATACAGAACTGACACCGGAATTTGCTTTCCGGCTCGGACGTGCTGGCGGTTATTTGTTAACGAAGGATCATGAACATCCAAAAGTATTAATAGGCAAGGATACGCGGATCAGCGGGGAAATGCTTGAAGGAGCGATGGTCGCGGGTCTTCTTTCCATTGGAGTGGAAGTGATGCGTCTTGGAACCATTACTACGCCGGGAGTGGCTTATTTAACTAAGGCAGTCAGTGCTCAGGCAGGGATTATGATTTCCGCTTCCCATAACCCGGTGGCAGATAACGGCATTAAGTTTTTCGGAGCAGATGGCTTCAAGCTGAACGACGATCAGGAAGCGGAAATCGAGCGCCACCTCGAAGGAGACGACCAGATGCCCCGCCCGGTGGGAGGGCAGCTTGGAAGCGTTAATGATTATTTTGAGGGCCGTCAGAAATATCTCCAGTTTTTGAAGAATACAGTCAGTGAGGACTTCTCGAGTCTGCACATCGCTCTTGACTGTGCAAATGGGGCTGCTTCTTCTTTAGCTCCGCATTTAATGGCAGATCTTGAGGCTGATATTTCTACTATTGGAAACAACCCGGATGGAATTAATATTAATGAGGGTGTTGGCTCTACGCATCCGGAAGCTTTGGCTGCCTTCGTCGTTGAAAAAGGAGCGGACCTTGGTCTTGCCTTTGACGGCGACGCAGACCGGCTGATTGCTGTAGATGAGAACGGGAACATTGTTGATGGCGATCAGATTATGTATATCTGTGGCAAGCATTTGAAGCAGGAGCTGATGCTGAACAAAAACACGGTAGTAACGACGATTATGAGCAACATAGGCCTGCATAAATCCCTGCAGGAGATTGATGTTGAAACGGTGCAGACAAAAGTTGGAGACCGCCACGTCATGGAAGAAATGAGGGCAAATGGGTACAGCCTGGGAGGAGAGCAGTCCGGGCACCTGATTTTTCTTGACTTGACCACCACAGGGGATGGAATGCTGAGCGCACTGCAGCTCGTGGATATGGTAAAAAAATCGGGCAAAAAATTATCAGAGCTTGCCGCTGAAATGCCGAGATTTCCACAAAAGCTGGTCAATGTCCGCGTGACGGATAAATACGAGGTGGAAAATAATCCAAAGGTTAAAGAAGTAATAGACCGGATCGAAGCGGAAACCGGAAACAAAGGAAGAATCCTTGTGCGCCCTTCCGGCACCGAACCACTCGTCCGGGTGATGGCAGAGGCTGAAACAGAAGAGCTGTGCAACAATTACGTAAAAGAAATTGCTGACGTAGTTCAGGCAGAAATGGGCCTGGATAAATAAGTAAAGAATGCCGGGTGGCAGAGCCCGGCGTTCTTTAGGTTTAAAATATAATAATTTCGGTAACGGTCATGCGGTGTGTAACTTTTTTATGTAAATTGCGACTAATATTAAGTGTTTCTTAAAAAGAGGAAATATACATATTTGCATGAAAAAATTTCACAATTTCACAATTGATTACAGCAAGCAGATAGCGTATTATTATGTATAAATCTAGTGAAGAAAGGAGCAGGAGTAAAGTTTCATTATTGAAGCGCTAGGACTGTTTTGGAACGAAAAACAGAACAGTTGACGAGGTGGAGGTTTATCGATTAATCGGCGGATGCCTCCCGGCTGCATGTCTCAGCTGAAAGTGCTGGCTTAAATCATGAAGGCGACTTCGTGGCTAAAGGCCAGGACAAAGGCATGAAACTGGAAAATGAAATCGTGAAAGAGCACCCGTGAAAACAACACCAATAAAAAAATTAAACGAGACGAGTGGGGCATCAGTAAATGTCCCGCGACATATGCTCATGCCCCGCCGGTTATAGGAGGGTATCCACGTATGTGTGGAATTGTAGGATATATTGGAAATGAGCAGGCGTCGGACATTTTGTTAAAGGGACTTCATAAGCTTGAATACCGGGGCTACGATTCGGCCGGTATAGCGTTAGTAGACAATGACGGTGTTAGTGTATACAAGGAAAAAGGACGCATTGCCGCTCTCGAAGAAACGGTAAACGGCCAGGCAAATGGTACGATCGGGATCGGCCACACGCGCTGGGCGACACACGGAGCGCCGAGCCGGGACAATGCGCATCCGCATCAAAGCATCAGCGGCCGCTTTACGCTTGTACACAACGGGGTCATTGAGAACTATCAGCAGCTCCAGCAGTATTACCTTGACAGAGTGTCTCTTCGCAGCCAGACTGATACGGAAATCATCGTGCAGCTTGTAGAGAAGTTCAGCCAGGAAGGGCTTAAAACAGAAGCTGCCTTCCGGCGTACTCTGGCTCTTCTAAAAGGATCCTACGCTTTGGCATTAATCGACAACGATGATGAAGAAACCATCTATGTCGGAAAAAATAAGAGCCCGCTCCTCGTTGGTTTAGGAGAAGGTAAAAACGTTATTGCTTCGGATGCAATGGCAATGCTTCACACGACGAAGCAGTTTATTGAAATTATGGACGAAGAAGTTGTTATCGTGACACGTGATTCTGTGCAGGTAAAAGACCTGGAAGGAACTGTTCAGAGCCGCGAGCCTTTTGTGACAGACATTGACGAATCTGATACCGAAAAGGGCACCTACGATCACTTTATGCTCAAGGAAATTGATGAACAGCCATTTGTTATTCGTAACATCATCCAGAAATACCAGGACGAAGACGGCGACATTAAGCTTGAAGAAGATATTCGTGCAGCGATTAATTATTCTGACCGCATTTATATTCTCGCAGCCGGTACAAGCTATCATGCCGGACTCGTAGGTAAAGAAATGATTGAAAAAATCGGACAGAAGCCGGTGGAAGTACACATTGCGAGCGAATTTTTGTATAACCAGCCGCTTCTTTCCGAAAAGCCGTTGTTTATCTTTATTTCCCAAAGCGGGGAGACTGCCGACAGTCGTGGTGTGCTCGTAAATGTGAAAAAACAGGGTCATCCTTCGATCACGATTACGAACGTACCCGGCTCGACGCTGTCCCGTGAGGCAGATTTTACGCTTCATACGTACGCCGGTCCTGAGATTGCGGTTGCTTCAACGAAAGCCTACACTGCTCAAATGGCGGTAATGTCAATTCTTGCTATGGACATTGCCCGGGCCCGCGGCATTGAATCTGATTTTAATGCTATTCAGCAGCTGGGGCTCGCGGCTAACGCCATGGAGACACTTTGTGACCAAAAAGATGTTATGGAAGGCATCGCAAGAGAATATTTGAGTGAAACGCGCAACTGCTTCTTTATTGGACGTGCACTTGACTATCATGTGGTGCTTGAAGGTGCATTAAAGCTGAAGGAAATTTCATACATTCAGGCTGAAGGATTTGCCGGTGGCGAATTGAAGCACGGTACAATTGCGCTTATTGAAGAAGGCACCCCTGTCATTGCCGTAACGACGCAGAACCATGTCAATTTAAATACGCGGGGGAACCTGCAGGAAGTGGTGGCACGTGGAGCCAATCCATGCGTGATTGCCTCCGAAACAAATCACCAGGAAGGCGATAACATCGTACTTCCGGATCTGCACGAAGTAATGACGCCTATTGTTTCTGTCATTCCACTGCAGCTTATCTCTTACTATGCAGCGATGCACCGCGGCTGCGACGTGGATAAGCCGCGTAACCTGGCAAAAAGCGTAACTGTCGAATAGTCAAAGGTTCGGCAGGACAGCAATATATACTAAGGGTCCATTGGAAAAAAATCCAATGGACTCTTTTTATAAGTTAATGTTGAATAAAATATTGAGAGGCAATGGAAATATGAGCTTTAATTAACTTAGCCTGAATCAACTATATTTTATAGGAAACTTTAACGGAATTAGGTATAATAAGGGAGATGTATTGCGCTTACCCTCTGTTATTGAAGTAATATAAAAATGGTCTTATTTCAGAAGGATATAAGCAGAGCAGTCCCCGGGCAAGGGAGTCGAAAATTCTTTGCAAATAGTATATTAAGTTTTTTTAAGAATATTAAAGTGAGGGTGAAGCGGTTGGCGTATTTGTTTTTACTCATTGGTTTTGCACTCCTGATTAAAGGTGCCGATTTTTTTGTTGATGGCGCCTCAAGCATTGCCGGCAATTTAAAGGTGTCCCCGCTTTTAATCGGGCTGACGATTGTAGCCTTTGGCACAAGCTCTCCGGAAGCAACGGTGAGTGTCCTTGCCGCCTTGGACGGCAGTGCCGGTGTTGCTCTCGGTAACGTAATTGGAAGCAATATTTTCAACATCACGCTTGTGATCGGTGTAACGGCATTAATTGCCCCGCTCGCCGTCGAAAATGAAACAGTGAGAAAAGAGATTCCTTTCACACTGCTTGCGGGTGTGGCGCTTCTTATTCTAATGAGTGACACTGCTCTTCAGGCGCTTAGTGAAAATGTAATCACACGTAGTGATGGCTTTGTGTTCCTGTTGTTTTTCACCGTGTTTTTATATTATATATTTGAAGTGGCCCGAAGGAACCGGGCTGCCCAGTCAGAGAACCAAATGAGTGCTCCGGCTGCCCCGTGGACAAAAAATATACTGCTGACCGTCGGCGGGCTCGCAGCCATCATTTTTGGCGGGGACCTGGTAGTCGACAGCGCGACTGAAATTGCGCTTGCGTTTGGGATGAGTGAAACACTGGTTGGTTTGACTATCGTTGCTATTGGGACGTCCCTGCCGGAATTGATTACTTCCATTACGGCGGCGATTAAAAAAGAAACAGACATAGCGATCGGCAATATTGTCGGAAGCAATATTTTCAACATTTTCTTTGTGCTCGGTGCCGCTTCCATAATCTCTCCGCTTGCAGTAGAAAGCAAAATTTTTATGGACATTTCGCTTATGATCATCCTGACAGTGCTGCTGCTCGTTTTTTCGAGAACCAATTTCAGAATTGGCCGCCGGGAAGGCGCTGTTCTTGCAGCCGCATATATTATTTACCTGATTTATATTATTATCCGTAACTAAATAGAATGATTGAACTGTCTGGGAGCTCCGGGCAGTTTTTTTAGGCTCTATAATATTTGTTGGGGTACAGACACAAAAAAACACGCAGACTCCGATATCCGTTATACTTGCGTCGACGAAAACCAAGCAGGATAGGAGTTGCGTGCATATGTATAGTAACATAACGATCCCCGGCCTCCAAGGGGTAAGGGTCCTCCACACCGACGAACGGGAAGGAATGGTGCACCTTCAGGTGGCGGTGCCCCGGAAACGGTCCCGGTGCCCAGCCTGTGGCACGTGGACCCGGCGGGTCCACGATTACCGGTGGCAGCGGGTGCAGCATACGGCCTGGTTTGAACGGCCAACCGTGCTTCATTATCGTCGGCGGCGGTACGCCTGCCCCTGCGGGAAGCGATTTGCTGAAGCTAATCCACTGGTCGATCGGTATCAGCGGCACAGCCGGGAATGGAATCAGGCCCTCGGCCTCCGGCTGGTCACCGGCAAGAATTTCACCGATACAGCCCGCCAGTTTTCCACGTCAGTCACGACGGCGCTGCGCCGGTTTGACGAGTTG
The DNA here is from genome assembly GCF_033845285.1 of Marinococcus sp. PL1-022. NCBI lineage: Bacteria > Bacillati > Bacillota > Bacilli > Caryophanales > Bacillaceae > Marinococcus > Marinococcus sp. PL1-022. The sequence goes on from NZ_JAWXCX010000001.1 coordinate 129,622, forward strand.
GCTTCCCGGACGCTCCCGCACGTGGAGCAGCTGCCACGGGTGATTGCCGTCGACGAGTACAAAGGCGACACGAGCGCCGGCAAGTATCAGCTGTTGGTGGCGGACGGGGCTACCGGACGTCCGGTCGACATTTTGCCGGACCGGAAGAAAGAGACACTGAAGCAGTACCTGCAGCAGAAAGGCGGCCAGGTGGAGGTGGTCGTGATGGATATGAGTGCGCCCTTTCACCAGGCGGCCCGGCGGGCCCTGAACCGTCCGATCATCGTGGCGGACCGGTTTCACGTGCACCGGCACGTGTACTGGGCTCTCGAACGGGTCCGGCGCCGCGTGCAGCACACCCTGTCGTCCTACCACCGCAAGCGGTGCAAACGGCTGAAGCACGTGTTTACCAAAAAAGCCGAAGACCTCACCGCCCAACAGGTGAAGATCCGGGACTATTACCTGGCCGAGTCGGAAGAGCTCCGGACGGCATATGAACTCAAAGAAGCCTTTCGGGCCTGGTTTGAGCGGAGCAAGCGCCGGATGACAACCGGCCAGGCCGGCGCGATCCGGGATGATCTGTACGCCTTCTACCGGCAGGTGGAAGCGAGCGGGTGCCCGGACATGGCCCAGGCTGCCGCCACCGTCCGGCGCTGGCAGACCGAAATCCTGAACAGTTTTACGTTCGATTATCACAATGGCACCGTGGAAGGACTGAACAACCAGACCAAGGTGATCAAACGGAACGCCTTCGGGTTCCAGCGGTACGACCGCCTGCGGGCCAAAGTGTTATTGCATCATCAATATAAATGGTCGCTCGCCGGATAATGGAGGGGGTCACCCCAACATTAGACATAGAACCTTTTTTTATGCCATTTTCAGGTGCCTCCGGTTATAAATGTTTACTATTTCCTGTTAGCAGGTAACTAAAAAAGTATTACCTTAACAATGAAAAAGGAGCACTGATATAAATGGATATTAATAAACAGCAGATGGGTGGACAGCCAAAGCAGAGCCAGCCGGAGCAGCCGGGCCTTGAGTCAGAGATGAAGCCGCTGCCAATCCAGCCGCTCGATTATAAAGGAAGCGGAAAGCTGACGGACCGGGTGGCTCTGATCACTGGTGGTGACAGCGGCATCGGCCGCGCGGTGGCCATCGCCTATGCCAAAGAGGGAGCCCATGTAGTCATTAATTATTTGGAGCAAGAGCAGAGCGACGCCGATGAAACGAAAAAACTGATTGAAAACGAAGGCGTACAGGCTATGCTTCTGCCCGGAGATGTCTCGGAGGAAGAAACGTGTAAATCACTGATTGAAAAGACAGTGAATGAATTTGGCAAACTCGATATTCTTGTAAATAATTCTGCGATTCAGTTTCCAACGAGCGATTTGCAGGATATTTCGCTGGAACAGTGGGATAAAACATTCAAAACTAATTTATATTCCGTATTTCATATGACCAAGTTTGCAATTCCGCATTTAAAAGAAGGAAGCTCTATTATCAACACTACTTCCATTAATCCGTATACTGGTAACCCGAACCTGATTGATTATACGTCCACCAAAGGAGCCATTAACGGCTTTACCCGCAGTATGGCAGCCAACCTTGTCGGTAAAGGCATACGGGTAAATATGGTGGCACCGGGACCAATCTGGACACCGTTAATCCCTTCAACCTTTGATGAAGATTCCGTGGCGGAATTTGGAACTACGGCGCCGATGGGACGTCCGGGACAGCCTTCGGAACTGATGGGCCCTTATGTTCTGCTGGCATCGGATGAAGGCTCCTATATGACCGGCCAGTGCATTCATGTGAACGGCGGTATGTACACGTCATCTTAAGAAAAACAGGAGGAACCTTATGAAGCTGAATGATTTAACAGAGATTGAAGTTCAGAGAAAAGTAAATGAATACTTCCGGCTGGCAGACATTACGCTGAAAGACGAAGAAATACGGGATATTCAGATTAATGATTTCGGTCTTGGGCGTCTGGACGAACTGGGTCTGCAGCTGTTTGTGTATATTAATACAGAACGGTACTGTGCTAAAGAATGGGCGCTCTTCCCGCGTCAGACGTGCCCTGAGCATCTTCATCCTCCAGTGGAATCGGGGGACCCGGGCAAGCAGGAAACATTCCGCTGCAAATTTGGAACTGTCTATTTGTATGTGGAGGGAGAAGCGACTTCACATCCAAAGGCGCATCCCCCGGAACAGGACAGGGATCAGTTTACAGCAGCCCACGAAGTTATATTAACGGCCGGGGATCAATACACGATTCCTCCGAATACAAAGCATTGGTTCCAGGCAGGAGAAGAAGGCGCTGTAACCGCAGAGTATTCCTCGACAAGCACTGATAACCATGATATTTTCACGCATAAAGATATTTAACCGTATGCTTCATTCATCCCTTCAGCCATATTGGCGGGAGGGATTTTGTTTATTTTATCCATAAAAATCCATTTCTTCCTATAAACTATGAGGTGATTATTACGATAATAATAGTAAGACATCAGCTTAAGGAGGAAAACGGTGAAAGGATTTATACAAAAGCTTACGCTTGGCACAAAGCTGAACATAATTATGGCTGCAGTTCTCATTGGTTTTTCTATTGTGATTGGTTTTATTACGTTCGACCAGATAAAAAAGGGCGTGGAAGAAACGGCTGTAGAAAAAGCGGTTTCCGACTTAAATTTAGGCTATGAATACATAAATAGTGAATACCCCGGGGAGTGGCGTATTGAGGATGGGAATTTAATAAAAGGGGAAACGACTATCAGCGGAAATACCGATATTGTTGATTTTATCGGGGAAATGACCGGGGGCACCGTAACCATTTTCATGAATGATACCCGTGTAACGACCAATGTGATGCTTGAGGGAGAGCGTGCTGTCGGCACCCAGGCGTCAGAGGAAGTGGTGGAAACGGTGCTGCAGGATGAAGAAATGTATACAGGAGAAGCAGACGTAGTGGGAACAAGCTATCAAACAGCTTATGAACCTATTTATAACGAAGCGGGAGTGCCTATTGGCATGTGGTACGTAGGCGCATCGCAGGAAATACTGGATGAAATTACCGGTGACGCACTCATTACCTTTTTGATTGCTTTAGTGATTGCCGGTATTGCAGCAATGGGCGGCGTATTTTTATTTTCACGCAGGATATCCAAAAGACTCGGACGTGTGACAGGTGCGCTGACAGCAGCAGGAGAGGGAGATTTTACCACGAAGCTTTCGGATCCTTCAGATGATGAAATAGGCCGGCTGACAGCGGGATACAATCAAATGCGGGAAAACTTGGGTGCATTGGTAAGACAAATCTTAACCACGTCTGAGCAGGTCGCAGCCTCCTCTGAACAGTTTAGTGCGAGTGCGGAGGAAACAAGCTCGGCTGCTGACGAAGTGTCCCGTGCAGTGCAGGAGGTGGCCGGCGGGGCGGAGCACCAGGCCCGCAGCGTGGGAGAAACAAAATCGCTGGTGGCAGATATTTCCGGCGGTATGGATCGTATATCGGGAAACATCCAGGCAATTAATGAATCCTCGTCGATAAACGTCGAAACGGCGGAAAACGGGTCACAGGTTATTCAGCAGACGCTCGGACAGATGTCGTTGATTCAGGATAAAACGAATCATACCGCAACGTTTATTCATCACCTGGAAAACAAGTCTGGTCAGATAAATGACATTATTTCGCTGATTACCAATATTGCCAATCAGACCAACCTGCTGGCATTAAACGCAGCCATCGAAGCTGCACGCGCGGGAGAAAGCGGCCAGGGGTTTGCCGTGGTGGCTGAGGAAGTGCGCAAGCTTGCCGAGCAATCCGGCAGTTCCGCGAGTCAGATTGGTTCGCTGATTAAGGATATCCAGGCAGACATCCAGGAATCGGTTACGTCGATGGAGGACGGGAAAGAAGCCGTAGAAGGGGGTATCCGTCAGGTAAAGGAGGCGGAGAGTGCCTTTCAGTCGATTTCTGTATCGACGAAAGATATCGCCGTTCAGCTTGAAGAATCATCGGCAGCTGTGGAGCAGATGACAGCCCAGACAGAAGCATTGATGCATTCCGTGCAGGGGGTCGCAGACATCGCCGACCAGTCCATGGAGCATACACAAAGCGTAGCTGCTTCCTCTGAAGAGCAAAACGCTTCCATGCAGGAGATATCATCTGCATCAAACACCCTTGCGCATATGGCAGAGGAGCTCGGGCGCTCCGTGCGCTCGTTTAAGGTTTAAGTTCTGAAAAAGAAGCACCGGAGGCTAAAGGTCCCGGTGCTTCAATATTTATTCCGCGGCCGTCTAACAGAACATCGCAATATCATTTGCACTGATACGTCGGATAAAGGCATGTTAGCGGCTGTCAGACCTATGATACAGTTAAATGGAAAAACAGGCTTAAAGATAGAGCACTTATACAGCTGAAACAGAGGAGGATGCATTCATGCACATACGCAGAGCTCAGTCCAAAGATTACTATACGGTTAAGTCGGTGATTAACGAATGGTGGGGCGGAAGAAATATGGCCGGTAAGCTGCCAAAGTTTTTGTTTGATCATTTCCAGGAGACAAGCTTTATCATGGAAGTAAATGGCCGGATGACAGGGTTTCTTGTCGGATTTTTGTCGCAGACAAGAACGGAGGAGGCATATATACATTTCGCCGGAGTTCATCCGGATAACCGGGGAGAAGGAGTCGCAGAAGAATTATATGACGCATTTTTTGACTTCGTACTTGATGAAAACCGCCGCATTATCCGGGCAGTGACGTCACCTGGCAATGAAGCTTCCGTGGCATTTCATCAGGCGATGGGATTTAATCTGTTGGCGGGGGACAAAACGGAGAACGGGGTCCCGGTACATACTGACTATGACGGAGAAGGACAGGATCGCATACTTTTTGAAAAAAAGCTGTAAAACAGCCGGCTTCTCTTTTTATAGAGAGCCGGCTTTAGCTGTCTTATTCTTTTACAGCGGCAAATTCACGCAGGATCCGGACGGTGGTGGCCCGGATTAAATCGGGGAGAACGTGAAAGGAGTAAGGCTTGTAGACCCTCTCAGTCCATTTATGCCCGTCCTTCCCGTAAACACCCATGTTGATGGAGGAGATGTTCAGCTGCTTTATAGCTTCGACCGGCACTGGATAAAGGGTGTCTCCCTCCGGTAAATTTTTCAGCAGAGGCTGAAGCTCTGCATCTGATTCCTGAATGGATAAAAAGCTGCCGTCGGATAAATAGGGAAAGAAATTGCGCATCTCAAATATTTCCCCGGTACCGGCCGCGTTGTCCTGAAGAATAGAGGAGAGGGATGCCTTCAGCTGCCGGTGCCGGCTATTATCATCTGTTAAATAATTATGCGGGAGAAACGGCGGAGCGTAAAAGAAAATGATCTGCGGTGCTTTATCCGGATCAAGCTCGCGCAGAGCGTGCACCAGTTCAAAGCTTCGCAGCCGGAGATCCATGCCGGCGGTTTCAGAAAGCCGTTTTTGAATGGCTGCCTGCGTGTCGAGTCCCTTTTGTTCGAGTTCAAGGCGGTAGTTTTCATACGTCTTAACGTCTATTTCCCAGGAAATATTTTTCGGAGGCATGCCGGTGACCTCGATGTATCTATCGTATTGAGAAGCAAAGTACTGCTCCGATTCTGCTGCTGCCCGACGTGCCGCCTGAAGCATTTGTTCGGTTACCTGTTCCGCGGTGGTTTCGTATAAAAAGTAATTAAAATACAGCCGGCTGCCTGAAGCAGTCTGAACAGTATAGCTTTCCTTCGTATCACGCTGATAAAGACATGTCGGGGGTAAAATCAGCTCTCCAGGAATATGCTCGGTTAAGTCATAATTGTTGTGGATGCGCTCCGTGAGCTTAGCGGCAACGAAATTAGGATCTACGCCGGCAAGCGTATCACCAACGTGCACTTCGCGCCCAAAAACGAAAAAGGCAGGAAGCAGTTTTCCGGCGGTTCCTGTATAGATGTACTTTGTGGTATCTCCTTCATACAGTGGGGCAATAAAGTCGTTATTAATCGCGAGCAGGTACTGAAGGCCGTGAGAACGTTTTAAATCACGAAGAACAGGCAGTGCGCCGATAAGGCCGCAGTGCTCGCTTTCTTCATCGGGATTCAGTAAAAGCAGGATATTGCCTTCAAGTTTTTCCGGATGCTCCGAGAAATAAAGCAGATTCACGATATGCACGGCGATGCCGCTTTTCATATCGACGGACCCGCGTCCGAACATCCAGTCTCCGCTTTGGGCATCTGTCTGCGCTTCGGGATCATTTGTATAGCTTTGAAAGTAAGAAAGCAGTTCTTTTGGTGAACAGGCCTGGTGTTTAATGTTTCCATAATCTTCGATTCCTACTGTATCGATGTGGGAATGATAAAGGATTGTCTGGGCTGAAGAAGATGGGCCTTTGATAAAGGCAAACACATTCTGGCGTCCGTGAGGGTCTCCGTGAACCGGCTCTACCCAGACGCGTTCCGGGAACTGTTGGAAATAAGGAAATGTATGCAGGATGCGGTAAAGCTCCCGCGCGATGGATACTTCGCCATCGGAAGCGTTCACGCTGTTCCACTCCACCAGATATTCTGTAAGATACTCCGCCTGTTCTGCTGTGGTAAGAGACTGTAAGTTTTCGTACATTGCTGATCACCTCGCCGCAATAATTGCTGTTGTCTCTTATTCTACTGTATGAATCTGCCAAAGTAAGCAAATAAGTGAATTTTCCTGCGAAAGATTGTTTTATGTCTCAAGTCCTGAGCCGTGCAGAAATAAGCAGGGGCGCCGTATAATAAACATATAAAGGAGGAAGATGCATGACAGTAACCATTAAAGCATTTCTGCAGGCACAGCCGGGAAAAGAAGAAGCTTTGAAAACAGAGCTGAAAAAGGCGCTGGCCCCGTCGCGGGCAGAAGCAGGCTGTATAGAATATGTTCTGTATGAATCGGAAGCGCAGGACGGGGTATTTATCTTTTCCGAACAGTGGAAGGATGAAGAGGCCGTGCAGCAGCATATTCAGACTGAACATTATCAGGCCTACCGGCAGAATACAGAAAATCTTGTCGTATCAAGAGAAGTGTATAAATTGAAACCGGTGGAATAAACGAAAAGAAGCTGCTTGCCGGCAGCTTCTTTTTTGGCTTTTCCTTATTTCATCACTTCGAACCGTTCGCAGACGACTGTCATATCCTCCCGGAATATTTCCCCGACCTCTTCGAGCGCTTCGGTAAAAAATTGTTCATGTGCCTTCCACCAGTACTCGTATGAACGGTCTCCTTCCCCTTCGGCTTCAGCAAATTCTTTGGGCACTTCGTTCATCGGCATAATTTTGACGCTGGTAGTCTGGATAATGCATACCGGATCGCCGGCTCTGTTTAAAACGACGCTGTAATCCCCTATCGAAGGAAGAGGTTCATTTTCAATCTCATAAAACATGTAAGCCGAACATGTGGCCGTTTTGACTCCGGAAACGACAAGCTCTGCAAGTTCATCGGCATCTACGCCAAAGGACCAGGCCGTCACCTGTTCGGGAGGGGTCTCGTTTCGCTGCTGCCAAAAATTTTTCCAATAAGTATCTGCTGCCTGGTTCATTGCAACTCCCCGTTTCTGTGATGGTCTTTCTTTTATTAAAACATACTTCCACCGGAATATATAACTTTGAAGAGCATATTAATAGAACCCTGCTGCAAATTTATTCGCGACATCTCCAAAAGTTTATGATAAAAGTAAATAAGAAAGATTCATATCGTCATTACATTGGGAGGAAATCAGAAATGAAGCTAATCGCTGTTGATTTAGATGGAACACTTATTAAAAAAGATCGCTCCATCAGTGCAGAAAATGTAAGGACTATAAAAACCGCTCAGGAGGAGGGGGATATAGTAGCCGTCTGCTCCGGACGGTCTCTGCAGGATACTGAGGATATTTTAAAGACTGCCGGCCTGGACTGCCCGATGATGGTCGGAAACGGGGCATGGACCTATCAGGACGGGAAAAGTATTGATCAGCTGGTGATGCCTGAAGAGATTACTGAGGAACTGCTTCCCGACCTTGAAAACGAAGGTTGGTACTACGAGATATACACAAATCAGGGAGTAATACTGCTTGAAGGCGGAAAGGAGCGGCTCAGGGCAGAGGTGCAGAAGGTACAGGAAGAGAATGAGGAGATGAACACAGCCTGGGCGGAAGAGGAGATGGGCATCCAATACGCCCAGCACGGCACGGGATATATGAAGGACTACCGTGATGTGGATCCGGCAACGGCAGGAATATACAAAATATTTGTATTGTCCTTTGATCAAAAAAGATTAAAAAAACTGCGGGACCGGATGTCCCCGCGTACAGACGTTTCTTTAACTTCCTCTGGGATTACAAAGCTTGAGATCGCACACCCAAGCGTGAGCAAAGGGTATGCTCTGCGCCGCATGGCAGAAGAAATGGGTGTGCCGCTCGAAAACACAGCGGCAATTGGTGACAATTTGAATGATTTATCCATGTTTGACGTTGCCGGTACAAGTATTGCCATGGGAAATGCAGTGGAAGAAGTGATAGAAGCTGGGGATCATGTTACCAAAAGCTATATGGAAGACGGGGTAGCTTACGCAATTGAACACTATTTATAAACAGCGGAAAAGATGCAAAAAGCCAGCAGCTCTCTTTAGAGTAGCCACTGGCTTTTTTGCTGAAGTTGTTTAAATTTCGCCTGCTCCCATGTAGCGCGGTGCCCAGTAGGAGCTGTTCATGCTTGAGACAGTAACACCGGTGGAAGCGCCTGCGTGAATAAATTCGTTGTTTCCAGCGTAAATACCAGCATGGGATGCGCCGCCCCGTGTATCAAAGAAAACGATATCGCCAACAGACGGGCTTGAAACCTTTGTGCTTGCACTATAAATAGAGGCCACAGTACGCGGCATGCTTTTGCCGTGTTTATCATATACGTAGTTGATAAAGCCGCTGCAGTCGAACCCGCTTGAAGACATGCCGCCCCATACGTAAGGAGTGCCCATGTACTGCTTGGCTGTACTGACGATGTCTGAACCAGTGCCAGTTGAAACGCCGGCTACTTGTTCATTGCTGCTCGAGCTGCTGGCAGAAGAACCGTCGTAATCCATCAGGGCACTCTGCGTGGACGGCCCTGCTACTCCGTAGTAGCTGCCGGCAGGAGACGAGATGCCTGTTGCCGATTGGAAGTCCTTAACAGCCTGGAGCGTTTTAGGACCAAAACGGAAACCGGTGTAGCCCTCGAAGAAGCCGTGCTCTTTTAGTTTCTTTTGAAGAGCGTTTACGGAAGAATTCACATCACCGTAGGATAATGAACCGTGGCTTCCAATGGAAGTGGAGCTAGAACTGCCCGATGTGTTTGAAGAGGAACTGGATCCGATTACGTCCATTAATGCTCCCTGAGTCGAAGGTCCTGCTACTCCGTAATAGTTACCTGCTGGAGATGAAATGCCTTCTGCCGATTGGAAATCCTTAACAGCCTGAAGGGTTTTAGGGCCGAAGCGGGAACCGGTATATCCTTCAAAGTATCCTTCTTCTTTTAATGCTTCCTGAAGATCATTTACGGAAGAGTTTACATCACCATAGGATAAAGAACCATGATCATCAATTGCTGCATCCGCTGCCTGAGGGCCTGCGAATAGTACTCCTGCTGTTACTGCTGTTCCAAATAAGTATTTTTTCATTATGTGTGTTCACTTGCTTTTTCTATCATCCGCTGTCTTATATATGTAGGAGTATAATGATAAGTTTTTCGATATGATTACTGGATTTTATAAGTATAAATGGTAGACAGGCTAATGGATGTAGCGAAGTGAAGCTGCACCTCCTAAATGTATTTTTGTGAGTCTTTAGTATGTGTTTTTCTATAAACCCAATTCTATAAGAATGTGAGAGACAATTCAATAATGTGCAAGTTTTGTAATATAGTTTTAATAAAAATGCTTTTATAAAAGTACTTTTGAAATAATCGAAGCAAAAAAACCCAACTGTCTTATTAATAGTTTGAATTTTTAATAAGTAATGCTAAAGACTGTTATTTAGGTAAAAAAGACTATGTATAAAAATGGCAGTGAATTAAAATATGACGTTTTTTAAATGAATATTAAGGGAAAATAGTAGAGTTATTAAAGGTGTACAGTAATATACTTGTAACATTTTTGTAATATAAAATGATAAATCATAATAAGTGTTAAATATACATGTTTTATTTTTGCAATAATTCAGTAGTTATCCAAACGGCTTATTGATAAATGGGCCGTACAGGAACTGCATTTGGGTGTTCCGTCCTATAGAGCGGGACGTCTTCGTTTTATGCACAGAAAAATTAAAAAACGAGAAACTTTTTCAGGACGAATCGGTATCCTGCGTACAGGCATAGAAATGCAGTTAGTGCGATGGCCTGAAGCGTGATTAAATAATACGGCCACGGGCCGAACAAATCGTACGGGGAGGGCGACGCTGGTTTTTCCATTAAATACATGTAATTAGCGCCGAAAGAGAGATTTACTAAAAACGCCAATGCGGCCGCAGTATTCAGGGCTCCCCAAACGACAAACAAGGAGCGAAAGGAGATAAAGGTACGCTTCACCACCACCTGATAAACAACGCCTGCCACAATCAGCGCGTGAGTAATAAAAAAGTGAAGAAACCGAAAATGAGGGAAGCCGTACCGTTCCATATCCGGAAATATTATAGTAAGTAAGGCGCTGGAGGTTCCGGCATAAAACGCGAAGGAAGTCCAAAAGCGGCTGCCGGTGATAAGCATAATAACAACTGCTATCCAGGCAAGATCGCTGACTTTAAGCGGAAGTGAAAAACGAGGGTTCCAAATGCCGTTGGTAATATAAAAAAGCTGCAGGGCCAGCTGTCCAAGCAGAAAGGTGGAAATGATGAGCCACTTAATCGTCTGACGGGCCAGGGGCTCGCTCCGAAGGTAGTTCTGAAAAAGTATAATACCGGTACAGGCAAGGGCAAGGCAAACCCATACCATAAGCTGCCCGATACCAAAGGGTTCAAAGACCGGACCGTCATGATTAAATCTCCACCACCACATATTTAATTCCCCCCTCGTTTTCCTTTTACCAGTATACGCGTTGCCAAAAGCTTCCCTCAAGGCCAGTTCTTTAAACAAATTATTCCGGGGCAGGCGTGGTTTCAATAAAAGAAGAATGTAAAGGAAAACAAAGTATTCCGCTTCCTTTTTCCCATTAAAGGATTGAAATGTTAAGGCAATAGCGTTAAAATGCTAAATATTTCATAATTTAGAGAAAATAAAGGAGTGGGAGAATGAACAGCCTGAATATATTCGTAAATAAGTATTTTGCTGTTTTTGTGTTAATTGTTGCATTTATTGCTTATCTGCTGCCGGATGTATTTGTAGGAATTACTGGTTACATAACTATTTTACTCGGGATCATAATGTTTGGAATGGGGCTTACGCTGAATCTCTCCGATTTCCGTATTGTGGCAAAAAAGCCGCTGCCGGTGCTGACCGGGGTGGTTGCGCAGTTTGTTATCATGCCGCTTGCTGCCTTTATCATTGCCCTGGTTCTGCAGCTTCCGCCGGAAATAGCGGCAGGTCTCGTGCTTGTAGGTGCGTGTCCGGGCGGTACAGCCTCAAACGTTATGGTGTACCTGGCTAAAGGGGATCTCCCGGTATCAGTGGCTATGACGACGGTGTCGACACTGCTTGCGCCGCTGTTGACGCCAATTGCTCTTTTAGTGTTTGCAAATGAGTGGCTGCCGGTGGATCCGCTGGCAATGTTCTTATCCATTTTCCAGGTGATTATTGTACCTATCGCACTCGGTTTAATGATCAAACAGCTATTTCCAAGGACGGTGGAAAAAAGCGTTCAGGCGCTCCCGATTGTGTCCATGGCAGCCATTATTGCGATTGTGGCGGGAGTCGTCGGGGCAAACCAGGAAAACATTGCTGCAACCGGGCTGTTGGTTTTTGCAGCGGTGGTGCTTCATAACGGCTTTGGGCTGGCCCTTGGCTATGTCACGGCGAAGCTGGTGGGGTTAGACGAAACAAAACGGCGGGCCGTATCGATTGAGGTCGGAATGCAGAATTCCGGGCTTGGCACCCAGCTGGCGACGGTCCACTTCACGCCGCTTGCTGCGCTTCCAAGTGCTGTTTTCTCTGTCTGGCACAATATTTCGGGGCCGCTGCTCGTGTCCTGGTGGGGAAGGAAAAGCCAGAAGAAGGAAGAGGCTGTGAGGGAAAAGGAATGGAAGCATTATAAATAATAGAAAAAATCCCGTGCTCACAGTGAGCGCGGGATTTTTAAAACGGAAAATTACATGTGTTTTTCAAGCAGGCCCTGGAGCTGATCCTTTGGCTGGAAGCCGACGATTTGTTCTACCATTTCGCCGTCCTTGAAAATCATGAGTGTTGGAATACTCATAACACCGTATTTACCGGCGGTTTCCTGATTTTCGTCAACGTTTAATTTAGCAATTTTGACGTTGTCGCCGATTTCTTCGTTAATTTCTTCGAGAACCGGAGCGATCATTTTGCAGGGTCCGCACCAAGGTGCCCAAAAGTCAGTTAGAACGACACCTTCGGAAATCTGTTGGGAAAAGTCCTGATCTGATACGTGTACAATAGCCATTTATGAGAACCTCCTTCATTTCGCTTCATTGCGAGTATAGAGTAATCGTAGTACGAATAACCCTATTTGTCTAAAAGTATGCTTGAGCGGTTCAATTTTTTCAAGGGGAAGGAATGGATAATGAAGTGCACGGGAAAGAATATAAATAAGAAAATTCACAGAGAGTAAGTATTCGGAAGCATAGAGAAGAAAGGGGTTCACCTATGGCAAATAATGATAGGGATAAAGAAATAAGAAGCTATTTTAGGGAAATGGATCGCAGTTTTTATATGGATACGGACAAAAGCCTTGCCAAGTGGGATCAGGCTTTATCGATTGGGCACGGGCAAACCATCTCTCAACCGTCGCTCGTATTGAAAATGACGCTGGAGCTGGATGTGGAGCCAGGCTCCCGGGTGCTCGAGATTGGTACAGGCTCCGGCTACCAGACCGCTCTGCTAGCAGCTTTCTCCGACTTTGTGTACACGGTCGAACGAATTCCGCCATTGCAGGAAAGGGCACAGGAGCGCCTGTTGGAAGCAGGGTTTACAAACATTAATTACCTGCTGGGCGACGGCAGTAAAGGCTGGCCGGAGCATGCGCCGTACGACCGTATTATGGTAACGGCAGCAGCTGAAGCTGTGCCAGATTCCTTAGTGGATCAGCTGGCAGCTCCCGGGAAAATGATGGTGCCGGTAGGCGGCCGTACGGGGCAGGAACTTCTTCTCATCGAAAAAAACCAACAGGGAGAAGTGCACTCTCATGTAGTCGAATATGTAGCATTCGTGCCGCTCGAGCAGGACGATAAAACGTGAGAAAACGTGGAAGGCGTAAAGGACCAGTCAATATGAGGGAGATTATGTGGGCGGTTTCCACTGTGTTACGCTTTACATGCACGTTATTTTAAAGAGGAGGTTTACTATGCCAACGGTTCACGTAAAAGGCTATGGTACATTTGAAGTGGAAGAAGGAAAAAAATTAGTGCTTGCACTTGAAGACAACGGTGTTGATATTCTGCACCGCTGCGGCGGAAACGCCAGGTGCACCACCTGCAGGTGTGAAGTAAACGAAGGAGAGCTCGGGCCGAAAGAAGCTCCTGAAGCCGCGGTTCTCGAAAACAAAGACATTACTGATGAAAATATCAGGCTCTCCTGTCAAAACCGGGTGTATTCCGACCTGACAGTAACACCAGTTATGACGGCCTCCAACTCTGATATGGAGCCGGGAAGACGCCCGGTAGATTAATAAAAAGCCGCGGTCTCTTTTTAGGGACCGCGGCTTTTTGCTATTTTTCGGCAGCACTGCCTGTTTTTTCTGTTTTATTAATCAGCTTTGTTCCGACGAGATCGCCTGTAACATTTAAAGCGGTCGCGCCCATGCCGACAAGTACGTCAACAGCGGTTAAAAGTGCTACTGCTTCCATGGGAAGTCCGACCTGGGCAAAAACGGTGGCAATCATAATAATGCCGGCGCCCGGGACTCCGGCTGTACCGACCGTGGCAAGCGTCCCGACGATGACGATTTGCAGAATGGCCACAAAGCTGAGTGGCTCCCCGACGACATTTGCTGCGAAAACAGCGGAAACAGCGACCCGAATGGCAGCGCCGTCCATGTTAATCGTCGCTCCGAGAGGCAGGCTGAAGCCGTAGAGGCTCTGCTTTAACCCAAGGTCACGCGCAGCGTTTAATGTGAGAGGCAGCGTGCCGGAGCTGCTCTGGGTGACGAAGGCCGTAAGCATCGGGGTGCGCGCTTCCCGGAAGAAGGCCCCCAGATTAGTTTTGGCGGCTAAAAGAAAAACAATATAGAGCCCCAGCTGTACTGCAAGGGCAACGTACAGCACGATTATAAAGTTACCGAGGGAGAGAAGGGTATTTGCTCCCTGGCTGCCTACAATCTCAGCGATAATGGCAAAGATGCCAAATGGTATGAACTGTAAAATGCCTTTCATCACGGTGAGGGTAAGTTCGTTTAGAGCTTCTGCCCCGCGGTATAGACGCTCGCCTATTTCTTTATAGCTTGAGGAGGAACGCAGATAGGTTAATGCAATCCCAAAAGCAAAGGCGGTAAAAATAATGCCCAAAAGATTCATTTCGGTAAAGGCTACGGCAATATTATCCGGGACAATGTTTAATATAACCTCTGTGACCCCAGGGTTATCAGGAGTCTCAAAGCTTTCGCTCCCATCCAGTGTAGTACCGGTGCCAGGGTTGAAAAGGCTGGCAACAGAGGTGCCCACCACGATTGCTACAGCAGAGGTAAGAAGATAATAAATGAATACTTTTCCTCCCATCCGGCCGAGACCTCCGACAGTAGTCTGGTTGATCCCTACAATCAGCGTAAATAAAATCAATGGAACTATAATAAACTGAAGCAGTCGCAGCATAAGGTCGCCGATAGGTGCGAGCACGGCGGCACTTTCGCCAAAAATAAGTCCCACAGCGATACCGGCAATAAGAGCAGTTGTAATTTTGGCAATCAGTGAGACATCAAAGTAACGCTTTAACAGGTGTTTCAATAGCTGGCCCTCCTTTATTAATGAATTCTTATCGGTTTAATCAACATGATAAAACTAAAGGAAACAGACAGTGTTGTCAAAATGAATGCTCAGAAAAGATGTAATGAATGTAAAGATAAAAAAGAGTTTCCCCAAAGTGGGAAAACTCCTTTGTAAAAATATACTGCATCACCGAGAGCAATATTAAAGCATTTGGCTGATCGTTTTTGGATGGAGATGCTGAATCAGATAATCCGGGCCGCCGGCTTTGGCATCCGTACCGGACATTTTAAAGCCGCCAAATGGATGATAGCCAACGATGGCGCCGGTGCAGTTGCGGTTGAAATACAGGTTGCCGACGTGGAAATGAAGCTTCGCATATTCCAGCCGGTCGATGTTATTGGAGATGACCGCCCCGGTTAAGCCGTATTCGGTATTATTGGCAATATCAATGGCTTCTTCGTAGGAGGACGCTTTCGTAAAAGCAACGACCGGACCGAAGATTTCCTCCTGCATAATGCGTGCTTTCGGGTCCAGATCGGCAAAGACGGTCGGATCAATGAAGTATCCTTTGGAGTCGTCACTTGTTCCTCCAGCCACAAGCCGGCCTTCCTGCTTGCCGATATCGATATAGCCGGTGATTTTATCAAATGCCTTCTGATTGACCACAGGGCCCATGTAGTTGTCATAGGAAGTTGGATCCCCTACAGATAAAGCTTTGGCCTGTTTTTCCACCTTGCTCAGAACGTCGTCGTACACATCCTGGTGAGCGACGACCCTGGAGCCTGCCGAGCATTTCTGGCCGGAAAAGCCATAGGCGGAAGCGATAATGGCCTCAGCAGCCGTATCAAGGTCCGCTTCGCTGTCGACGACAATGGTATCTTTGCCCCCCATTTCAACGATGACCCGCTTCAAATGCTGCTGGCCTTCCTGGATATCCGCGGCTTTTTTATAAATGCGTGTACCGGTAGCCCGGGAGCCGGTGAAGCTGATGAGCGCTGTTTTGGGATGATCCACGAGATGATCGCCAATTTCTTCCGGTTCCCCGGGTACGAAGTTAATGACGCCGTCCGGCACGCCGGATTCGATCAAAATGTCGACAAACTTTGCAGCAATGACAGGGGTCGGCTCGGCCGGCTTTAATAAAACAGTATTGCCCGTCACCAGTGGGGCGACCGTTGTGCCCACCATGATCGCGCAGGCGAAATTCCATGGTGGAATGGTAACGGCCACACCAAGCGGCTGGTAGACATACTGGTTGTATTCTCCCTCCCGGCTGTTAATGGGCTTGCCGTTTTTCAGCTCAAGCATCTGGCGGGCATAATATTCGACGAAATCAATGGCTTCGGCTACATCTGCATCTGCTTCCTTCCAGGGCTTGCCACCTTCTTTGACGAGCGTGGCCGACAATTCGTGCTTCCGGCGGCGCATTTTTGCGGCTGCCCGGAACATCACTTCGGCACGGGCATCGGCACTTGTGGTTCTCCAGGACTGAAACGCTTCGCTTGCGGCATCGAATGCCTGATTAATTAAGGCCGGATTGGCTTTGGAGACACGGCCAATCACTTCCTTTTTATTTGCAGGATTGATGGAAACAAGCTTTTCACCCGTGATAATCCGTTCGCCGCCAATAATCAGCGGGTAGTCCTGTCCGAGATGTTTTTCGACGTCTTTGATGGCCTCCGCAAATTCTTTTCGGTTCTGCTCATCCGTAAAATCCGTAAAGGGTTCATGCCGGTACGCTGTATACATGTAAAAGCCTCCTATTATTAAAGTTCAGCAAGCACTTCTTCAATTCGTTCAGCCGCCCAGTCGAGATCTTCCTTTGAAATGATGAGTGGCGGCGCGAAGCGGATAACAGTTTCATGCGTTTCTTTACAGAGAATTCCCTTGTCTTTTAACTGCTCACAGCAGGCGCGTGCCGGGACATCGAGTTCGATGCCGATAAACAGCCCTCTTCCCCTCACTTCTATAATATGAGGGTTTGTGATAGCGGCGAGTCTTCGTTTAAAATGCTCTCCAAGCTCGAGTGAACGTGAGGCAAGCTGCTGCTCTTCGATCACTTCAAGAGAAGCAACCGCCACTGCGCAGGCCAGGGGATTGCCGCCGAACGTAGATCCGTGGGACCCAGGGGTGAAAACACCAAGGATATCTTCATTGGCTGCTACGCATGATATAGGGAAAACGCCGCCGCCGAGCGCTTTACCAAGAATGTATATATCAGGAGTAACCCCGTCCCAGTCGCATGCGAACATTTTACCTGCGCGCCCAAGGCCGGATTGGATCTCATCGGCGGCAAACAGCACCTGGCGGGACTGGCACAGCTCATACGCGCTCTGCAAAAATCCTTCAGGGGGTATTACAATTCCGGCTTCCCCCTGAATAGGCTCGACTAAAAATCCAGCTGTATAAGGGGTGATGGCTTTTTCGAGCGCATCGAAATCTCCGTACGGTACGATTTTAATTCCCGGGAGCATCGGGCCGAAGCCCCGTTTGTATTCTTCCTCCGAAGAGAGAGATACAGCGCTCATCGTACGTCCGTGAAAATTTCCCTCGCATGCAATAATTTCCGCCTTTCCTTCCGGGATTCCTTTTGTTTCATAGCCCCAGCGTCGAATCGCTTTGACTGCTGTTTCTACTGCTTCAGCCCCGGTATTCATGGGAAGCACCATGTTCTTGCTGGTCAAGGCCGACACTTTGTCATAAAAAGGAGCAAGCTGATCATTATGAAATGCCCGGGAGGTAAGCGTCACCCGGTCGGCCTGGTCTTTCAGGGCGTGAATAATTTTGGGGTGGCGGTGTCCCTGATTGACAGCAGAGTATGCGCTCAGCATGTCAATATAGGACCGGCCTTCCGGATCCTTCACCCATATGCCCTCCGCTTCAGTAATAACAATGGGAAGCGGTGTATAATTTCGGGCACCGTGTTTATCGTTTTGATCGATAATCTGACTCGAGGACATTATTTCTGCCATGCATACCCACTCCTAAAGTAAGGTTACTGTAAAAGTTGCAAGAACTGTGCCAACTTCGGGAAGCACCCACAGCAGGGAGAAGCCGTCGAAAGGAATGAGAAAGGAAAAAAATTTTGCAGCCAGTGATTAATTTTTTTGCACTTTTTTGAAAATTAAAGTGCAGCAATTACAAGTAAAAGACCTGACATTATAAACGAAACAAGGACGGGCTTTTCAGCTTCGGTCCTTTTATTATCCGGGCAATAAATAAGTCTATGATCCTTCTATTCAAAACATACGCTTGTATAGCTATTATTTTATTGGCTTCCGAAAAGAATTGTTAAAAAAACAAAAAAACAGAGAAAAGGAGAATTCCCTTTCTCTGCAGTATATTACTGTGCTTCTTTTTTGGTTTCACTCTCTATAGAAGAGGAGGCTGTAATCCCCTGTCTTTGGGCCATGGCTTTGGCTGCTTTCGGTGCGAGCCAGAGCGTTGGCAGCAGAATAAGGGACACAGGGACCGCGGTTACTACAATAAATGACTGAAGGGCGTCCACGCTGCCTTCCCCAATAAACAGCAGACAGGCAGCTACAGCTCCCATAATAATCACCCAGAAAACGCGAATGGCAGGATGAGGCTCCTCGCTGTCGCTGACTACAATTGAAATCGTGTAGGACATAGAATCTGTTGTAGTTACCACGAAAAGAATAGTAACTAACAGAAAGCAGAAAGCGATAAAGGTTCCGAGCGGCAGCTGCTGTACGATAGCCATCATCGAAGCTGGCATGCCTGATTCAAAGAGGGCGTCTGAAACTGATCCCGGATTATTTAATTCATAAAAGATGCCCGAGCCGCCAACGATGGTAAACCAGAAGTTTGTTACGAGCGGGGCGATAATAGACACGGCGAGGATCAGCTGCCGGATCGTTCTGCCACGGGAAATTCTCGTGATGAAAATAGCCATCATCGGCCCGTAGCCTAAAAACCATCCCCAGAAAAAGACCGTCCATAAACCGAGCCACTCATTGCTTCCGCGAAAGCTGCTCATCTGTGCAAATTCCTGCGTGTACACTCCAAATGAAGAGATAAAGGCGTCTAAAATGAAACCGCCCGGACCAATAAGCAATATAAATAAAATCAAAACAATCGTAAACCATACGTTAAACCGGCTCAAAAGCTGAATCCCTTTATGAATACCGGTGACGGCGGATATAGAAGCAATAGCTACAAGTCCGGCAATAATCATAAACTGGGTCGGGTAATTATTGGGGATCCCCATGAGGGTCTCAAAACCGTAGCCTGTCTGAGTGCCTAAAAAGCCAATAGGACCAATAGTACCGGCAGCGACCGAAACGATCGAACACACATCCACGATGGTACCAAGCGGACTGTGAACAGCGATTTTTTCGCCGAAGACCGGATAAAGGAGCGTCCGCGGACGAAGAGGCATGCCTTTATCATAATGAGCATGCATTAACACTATGGTGCTCAGTGTTCCGAGAATAGCCCAGGCGAGAAAGCCCCAGTGTAGAAAGCTTTGAGCGAGCGCAGGCTGCACTGCTTCGGAGGAGCTGCTTTCAAGCCCGGAGAATACCGGAGGAAGATCCATAAAATGATAAATAGGCTCCGCTGCGGCCCAGAAAACACCACCGCCAGCCAGCAGGGTACACATAATGATGGAAAGCCATTTAAAATAGCTGAATTCCGGTACGGCTAAATTTCCAAGGCGTACATTTCCGTATTTCGAAAAGCCGATGTAGAGTCCGATGAAAAAAGTGGCAAGTAAAAGAATCTGCCAAAAGGCTCCGAAAAAGACAACAGCCCAGTTAAAGGTGGTCGTGACAAACTGGCCGACAGCTCCAGCGTTAATAAGAGAAAAAACGACAAATAAAATCAACAGTCCACCGCTTAAAAGCGTGACCGGCCAGTCATTGTTTTTCCAATGATTTGGGGGTTGTGAAGACACAAATATTCCTACTTTCTTTTATATATAGAGTAAAGATTTATGCAGGCAGAGAAACGCCGGGACAGGGGGAGCGGTTTTCAGCAGCCGGACACAAAGAACATATCTTAGTAGAACCGATGGGCTTCGTCAATAAAAAAGCCCGCAATTTTAGTAAAAGCCTCGGCTTTGAAGGTGGAAAATCACTTTTTAATAGTAATTCCTTCTGTATTAATACAGAAGGAATTTGAAGAATAGTTTATTTAAAAGAGAAAAACTATTTAAACAAGGGATGCGGAGCCTCTATTACAGAAGTAAATAAAAATTTCAAAAAATTATTATAAAACAGTTGACGAAAAATACATGCTGTTATAATATAGTCTCAACAAAACAAATTGTACTATAACAGAAAGCGCAGCTGCATTTTCAATTTGTTTAATCTGAAGAAAAAGGAGAGAGACATATGATCCGTCAGGAAGATGTAAAGCAGATGGAAGAAGCCTGGGAGAACGAGGAACGGTGGAAAGGGATTACACGCCCCTACTCGGCAGAGGATGTGTTGAAGCTTCGCGGCTCGATCAAAGTAGAATATACACTCGCTGATATGGGAGCAAATCGTCTTTGGAATTTAATGCAGGAGGACCCGTTCGTCCGGGCGCTTGGGGCCCTTACAGGCAATCAGGCTGTACAGCAGGTGAAAGCAGGATTGAAAGCGATTTATTTAAGCGGCTGGCAGGTTGCCGCTGACGCTAACCTCTCCGGCCATATGTATCCGGATCAGAGCTTATATCCCGCCAACAGCGTTCCGCACGTAGTGCAGCGTATCAACCAGGCACTGCAGCGGGCGGATCAGATTGAACATCTCGAAGGAAACGATGAAACAAACTTTTTTGCTCCAATCGTAGCTGACGGAGAAGCAGGATTTGGCGGCCGGCTGAACGTGTTTGAATTAACCAAATCGATGATCGAGGCAGGAGCCGCCGGTGTGCATTTTGAAGACCAGCTTGCATCCGAAAAGAAATGCGGTCACCTGGGCGGAAAGGTATTAATACCGACGAGCACCGCTATCCAAAATCTCATTTCGGCAAGACTTGCAGCAGACGTGATGGGAGTGCCGACAATTATTGTGGCCAGAACCGATGCAAACGCGGCCGATCTGCTTACAAGCGACATCGACGCCTATGATCACTCATTTATCCGAAGCAACGAACGGACCGAGGAAGGCTTTTACCGCACAAACAACGGGCTGGACCAGGCGATTGCAAGGGGACTTGCTTACGCACCGTACGCCGATCTTGTCTGGTGCGAAACCTCTGAACCAAACCTTGAGGAAGCACAGAAATTTGCAGATGCGATTCACGAAAAATTCCCGGGAAAAATGCTTGCCTACAATTGCTCGCCTTCCTTTAACTGGAAAGCAAAGCTGAGTGACGAAGAAATTGAAACCTTCCAGGAGCGGCTTGGCGAGATGGGCTACAAGTTTCAGTTTGTTACTCTGGCCGGCTTCCATGCTCTTAACAACAGCATGTTTGAACTGGCTGGCGGCTATAAAGAACGCGGCATGGGAGCTTATTCCGAGCTTCAGCAAAAGGAATTTGCCAACGAAGACCATGGCTACACAGCAACGCGTCACCAGCGTGAGGTTGGTACAGGATACTTCGACCAGGTAGCAACTACCATTTCAAGCGGAAAATCATCCACGACAGCGATGAAGGGATCGACAGAATCAAGTCAGTTCAGCCGTTAATTATTAAAAAATCATGAGGAGGTTTTTCCAATGAGAGAAACGACGATGGAGTATCAAAGAGAAATACCGACAATGATTTGCAGCGACTGCGGAAGCGAAATGACAGAGCATCAGGAAACACCAATGATCCAGTGTGATCACTGCTTAAGCAAAATCGAAGAATAGCAGAAAAGATACGGCCGGTGCCCCGCGTTACAGCAGGGCGCCGGTTTTTTCTGTATACATATGTAATAGAGCGGTCTGAATGCGGGGGCGCAAAAAAGAACCTCAGGCTTTCCGCTTTAGGGAAAGCCTGAGGATGGAGAAAGGAGGCTATTTGGCTTCTGCTTTTAAACGATCCTTAGCTTCTCTGCGTCGTCTATGGAGAATAGGCTCGGTATAGCCGTTTGGCTGATTGTACCCCTGGAATACTAAATCGCATGCGGCCTGAAAGGCGGTCGACTGGTCAAAATCCGGACTCATCGGGCGGTATTCGGGATCGTGGGCGTTTTGTTCATCTACAACAGCGGCCATTCGTTTGAATGTTTCCATTACCTGCTGCCTGGAGCAAATGTGATGATGAAGCCAGTTGGCAATGTGCTGGCTGGAGATGCGAAGCGTTGCCCGGTCTTCCATAAGTGCAACGTTGTTGATATCCGGCACCTTAGAGCAGCCGATGCCAAGCTCGACCCAGCGGACAACATATCCAAGAATGCCCTGAGCGTTATTGTCGAGCTCCTCCTGTACTGCGGCTTCTGACCAGTCAGCATTAGCGGCGGTGGGTATAGTTAAAATAGAATCAAGATGAGATTCAGATAGCTGTTTTAAATCTTTTTGGACTTCCGGGACATCGACCTGGTGATAATGGAGAGCGTGCAGCGTAGCGGCCGTTGGTGAAGGCACCCAGGCGGTGGAAGCTCCGGCTTTTAACTGTCCGTCCTTCTGATCCATCATAGCTGCCAACTGCTCGGGCATGGCCCACATGCCTTTACCGATCTGGGCACGCTGTTCAAAGCCGGTGGCAAGTCCGGTCTGTACGTTTGATTTTTCGTAGCTTCCGAGCCAGGCAGAGGTTTTCATTTCGCCTTTCCTGATCATCGCTCCTGCCTCCATGGAGGTATGAATTTCATCTCCGGTCCGGTCCAGGAAGCCTGTATTAATGAACATTACCCGGTCTTTTACTTCCCTGATGCAGGCCTTCAGGTTTATCGTTGTTCTTCGTTCCTCGTCCATAACGCCTATTTTCAAGGTGTGGCGTTCGAGGTGGAGCATATCTTCAATCCGGTCAAACAGCTTGTTTGCAAAGGCAGCTTCTTTAGAACCATGCATTTTTGGCTTAACAATATAGATGGAACCTTCGCGGGAGTTTCCGTATTTTCCGTTTCCAAGCAGGTCGTGTTTGGAGATAAGGCTCGTAATGACGCCATCCATAATGCCTTCAGGAATTTCTTCTTCCCTTTCATTTAATATGGCATCGGTTGTCATCAAATGGCCGACGTTCCGGTTCAGCATCAGAGAGCGGCCTGACAGAGTAAATTCTTCGCCGAAAGGAGACGTATAGCTGCGGTCCGGATTCATAATGCGTGTCACTGTTTTATCGCCTTTTTGAAACCGGGCGTTAATATCTCCTTTAATGAGACCGAGCCAGTTGCGGTAAACCAGTATTTTATCTTCAGCATCTACAGCAGCTACAGAATCCTCGCAATCCATAATAGTTGTAAGCGCAGACTCTACAGCCACATCTTTTACTCCGGCCGGGTCGGTTTTACCAATCGGGTGACTATAGTCAATTTGAATTTCGATATGCAGCCGGTGGTGCTTTAAAAGCACAGCTACCGGACGGGCGCTTGCGCCCTGGTAGCCTGAAAATTGTTCAGGATGTTGAAGCTGCCCCTTGCTGCCATCCTGAAAGGATATTTCGAGGCCCCCGTTTTCAATAGAGTAGCTGACCGCGTCCTTGTGGGAACGGCTGCGAAGTGGAAAGTATTCGTCCAAAAATTGCTTAGCGTAAGCAACAACCTTTTCACCGCGTACAGGATTGTAGGATTGCTGCTGCTCCGCTCCGTCCTCTTCATTGATGATATCGCTTCCATATAAAGCATCGTAAAGGCTTCCCCAGCGTGCATTAGCTGCGTTAATGGCAAAGCGTTCGTTGCTGATGGGGACGACAAGCTGCGGCCCGGCCTGCATGGAAATCTCTTCGTCCGTGTGTTCCGTGGCAATTTGAAAATCATCCGGCTCTGGTTCAAGGTAGCCGATTCTTTCAAGAAATGTTCGGTACTGATCCGGATCCCGCTGAGGGTGAGCCTGATGCCATTCGTGAATCTGGTTCTGCAGATTGTCTCTCGTGTGCAGAAGCACTTCGTTTTCAGGGGTCAGATCATGAACTATCTGACCGAAATCCTGCCAAAACTGCTTTTGTTCCAGTCCGGAGCCGGGAAGAACTTCTTCATTAATAAATTGATATAAAGAAGGGTGCACATGAAGTCTGCCTGCCGATCGGTACGTGTTCATATTATTCCTCCTTCAAGGTAAGAGAACAGAAAAAGCTGCTCCCAGGATATAATACCATTGTATTATAACAGTTATATAAATATCAACACTGTTATATAAAATTATAAAACTTCGTCAAACAAAATTTTTTTTAGTATAGTGAAAGCATTGTGAATTAAATTTAAGAAACGTATTTTATGATTGTACTCACAATGGCATTGGGAGTAGTATTTCCCGTTGGAACATTTGTGATGGAGTGAAATTAGAAATAACCAGGTCTTATGCTGAGGCTGATAGCGAAATGAGGTATACATGGGCCTGGAAACGGGATAGAATAACTAATGTATACAGAAGCTGTGAAATTGTATGCGGATGCAAGGTCCAATTCAAGCAGAAAGGTGTTCCTTCTATATGATTCAGAATCCTAAAGGAAAAGAGCGGATCGGTCTGGCGCTGATTCTTAGTATGCTTGCAATTCTCGGGCCGCTCAATATTGATATGTACCTGCCAAGCTTCCCGGGAATAGCGGCAGATTTAAACGCCCGTGCCTCCATGGTGCAGCTTAGTTTAACTGCCTGTCTTGTTGGTCTTGCAGTCGGTCAGGTGATCGTCGGCCCGATTAGTGATGCAAAAGGGAGAAGAAAGCCGCTGCTGGTTTCTATTACGCTGTTTGCGGCTGCTTCGTTTATTTGTGCAATTGCACCGAATATATACATATTGATTGCTGCAAGGCTGCTGCAGGGCTTAACTGCTTCTGCCGGCATTGTCGTTTCAAGGGCGGTGGTGAGAGACATTTTCAGTGGAAAGGAACTGACCCAGTTCTTTTCGCTGTTGATGGTTATTAACGCCATCGCCCCTATGGCCGCTCCGATGATTGGAGGCGCCATTTTACTCCTCCCATTTTCAGAGTGGTCGACAATTTTCCTTTTTCTCGCGGTCGTCGGGCTTGCCATCGTAATTACAATTGGTTTTCGGCTTGAAGAGACCCTTCCGGAGGAAAAAAGAACGCCGAGCTCACTCAAATATACGATTCGCACCATTGGTGATTTGTGGAAGGATCGTTCTTTTATCGGGTACGCATTAACGCTTGGCTTCGTGCACGGGGGCAGCTTCGCCTACGTTTCCGGCACGCCATTTGTGTATCAGGAGATTTACGGGGTCTCAGCCCAGGTGTTCAGTGTATTATTTGGCATTAATGGCCTGGCTATTATCACCGGCAGTTTTTTAATCGGCCGGCTGGCCGGCATTATTGCTGAACGAAAACTACTTCGCACGGCGGTGATCACGGCAGTAAGTGCGAGTTCTTTTCTTCTCGCGATGACAATCATTGAAGGCCCGCTCGCGCTGCTCGTCATCCCTATTTTCATTTACATGACAGCGATGGGGATGGTGCTGACAAGCTCGTTTACGCTGGCGATTGCCAAACAGGGCCACCGGGCAGGAAGTGCAAGTGCGCTGCTCGGCATGCTTCCGCTTTTGATAGGTTCAATAGTTTCCCCGCTTGCCGGCATTGATGAAACGACAGCTGTCCCGATGGGAGCTATTATGTTTATTACGACCGTATTTGGACTGACGGCGTTCAGCACGCTCAGTGAACGCCCGCAGAAAAAATAAAATAAAGCCGGTACGCTGTGTTGGGAGCGTACCGGCTTTGTATACCAAAGCATTTTAGGATTGAATGTTTTTTAATTTTTCCGGTGTTACATCGTTACCTTCCGGATCCTGCACGGTGGTGGTGAGCAGTGTCTCTTCCATCGATCCGCGGATCATTTGAAGGTACTCTTCACGAAGCTGCTTCTGCTCCTGCTGCTCTTGTGCAGTCAGTCCCTGATTTACTTTTTTTCTCGCCAATTCGTTAATGCGAGGAAGCGTTGCGATCATGTGAATTCCCCTTTCGTTTTATACCCATACATGTATATGGTATAAAAATAGTATAGCAGAAGCCTGCTGCGTATGCAAGCCGGGGCAGCAGACTGGTATTAATGCTTCAATTCCTGAAATTTAGTGACGGCTTCCACACGATTGCTTACTTCAAGCTTATCAAATATAACAGAAATATAGTTTCTCACAGTACCATTGGTAAGAGACAGCTGCCGGGCTATGGCCGTGGTGCTTTTTCCCTCTGCGATTAACGCAAGTACTTCTTCTTCACGTTTGGTAAGCGTGGCGGCATTGTTATATGCAAGATCCACCAGGTCAGGGGAATAGACCTTTCTGCCGCTCATAATAATACGGATAGACTGGGCCAGTTCTTCGCTCGGGCTGTCCTTTAAAAGATAGCCGCTGATTCCTGCTTTTCGGGCCCGCTCAAAATAACCGGTGCGTGCGAAGGTGGTAAGAATAATAATTTTGCACGTACTCTCCTTTAACTCCTCAGCAGCCTCTAACCCGCTTTTTACCGGCATTTCAATGTCCATAATACATATATCAGGCTGTTCTTTATCAATAAGGGCCAAGGCTTCCTGTCCATTCTCTGCTTTACCGACGACTTCCATATCTTCTTCTAAATCGAGAAGAGAACCAAGGGCTCCTAAAAGCATCTGCTGATCCTCAACGATCACTATTCTTATCATAGCGGGCGGCCTCTCCTTTATTTAATTTGTTGAACGACCAGAGGTACTTGAATAGCAAGCTTTGTGCCTTCGGAAGAATAATAGTTAAACTGGCCGTTGATGAAGCCGAGGCGTTCTTTAATGCCCTGCAGGCCGCTTTCGGACCAGGATTTCTGATCGGAGGAAATGCCTTTGCCGTCATCTTCGACTGTGAGGGAAAGGCTGGTTGTGGATTGATCGATCGCAATATAACAATTTGCTGCTTCACTGTGTTTAACAACATTGGTCACAGCTTCCTTTAAGCACATGCTGAGTACATTCTCAATGAGAGGAGGAGCTTCGTGAAAGCTGGCGCTGCCCTTTACATGAAGAGTAATACCTGCAGCCTGAAGAATTTCCTCTACGCGCAGAAGTTCATCGCTCAACTTCGCACCTTTCATATCGGATACGAGCTCACGAACTTCTTTTAAAGCGGTGCGGGCGGTCTGATGAATATCAGTTAATTCCGCCTGGGTCCGTTCAGGTTTAGTATCTATTAATTTTCCGGCGAGTTCACTTTTTAAACCAATTAACGAAAGCTTCTGTCCAAGAGTATCGTGCAGATCTCTGGCAATACGCTGCCGTTCTTCGAGAACAACGAGCTGGGAGATGCGCTGGTTCGCTTCGTGAAGCTCAGTTTCAAGCTTTTCGCGTTTGTTTCGGTTGTAGATATTAAAAGGAAGAAGAATAACCCCGATGACACTGATGGCAATAAAGGGAAGCTGCATCATAAACAGCTCGTTTTGAACGTAAAAGCCGATGACAACAGCGGCCAGGGTAGTAAGAAGGTGGAGAATGTACAGGGTAAGGAAGCCTGCCTTATGCTGAATATTACCAATAAAGAAGGCTAAAAACAGGGAAAAATAAACATAACCAAAATAAAGGGTCATGCCGATACTGATAAGCATTTCAATGCCCACAGATAAATAAACCGTCCAGCCCTTTTTAATAAAGGATAAACGATAGGTCGTAAAAAACAGAAGAATCATAAAGACACCAAGGATAATTTCAAAATAAGTGGCAGACCGAATAATAAAATAAAAGGGGAGCAAGCAAAAAATGATCCATGCGTACAGGCTGAGGCCGGTGCTCTTTGGGAATATATCGAACCAGTTTTGCATAAACGGGCTCCTTTTTCATGAGGCGTCGTATTTCTTTAAATTAAGTATAACAAACCCCTCTCCGTAACAGAGAAGGGTTTGTTGTTAAGATTTTTTATCGGACGGGGAGGCTAACGGCTCTTTTGCCTGTCTTTTGCTCCGGATGTTCGCTTCTTTAAAGCTGACAAACGTATTGTTTTCTTCATCGTACAAACGGAACCGAATAGAGGTGAGGCTTGTACCCAGAGTGATTTTTGTAGCCTGCTGCAGTGGTTCAATGTTTTCATGGGTTTTTGCCAGATTATAGTTCGGTACACGCGGGCTGAGATGATGCACGTGATGGTAGCCGATATTGCCTGTAATCCACTGAAGCACTTTTGGAAGCTCGTAGTAAGAGCTTCCGTCTACTGCAGCCTTTACAAAGTCCCATTTATCTTCGTTTTCAAAGTAGGAGTCTTCAAACGTGTGTTGGACGTAAAATAACCAAATGCCGAGAAACCCTGCTGTAAAAAGCATAGGAATCTGAATGGTGAAAAAGGCAGCCCAGCCGACAAGCCAGATTAACAAAGCGTAAATAACTACAATAGAAATATTCGTGAAATACGTGTTCAGGCGTTCTTTTCGTTTGGCACCTTTACGGTTGAAGCGGTTTTCGACAAGAAACAGATAAAATGGCCCTAAAAAGAAAAGCACGAATGGGTTGCGATATAAGCGGTAGCTGAGTCGCAGCCATCTGCCGGCGTTTTGATATTCGTCGACGGTCATGACCCAAACATCTCCGGTGCCCCGTTTATCGAGGTTGCCGCTCGTGGAGTGGTGAATCATATGGCTTCTTTTCCATTTTGCATAAGAGAAGTGAGTAACGATCCCGGTTAATGTACCGATTCGATCATTCGCCTTACTGCTTTTAAAAAATGAACCGTGCGTGCAGTCGTGAAAGATAATAAATGTACGGACGACAAAGCCTCCGGCAATAATTGCGAGGGCGACAGTAATAAAAGGAGAAATGGAATACGCTGCATACGCAAGCGCCCATAGGGCCAGTAAAGGAAGAATGGAGTTGCACAGCTGAATAATGCTTGCTTTATGGTCAGAATGAGCGTATGGGGCAGCGCTCTTTTTCAATTGCATTTGTTCTTGTCTGCTCATGGTTAATCGCTCCCTGTTTTATCGGGTATGTCTCTAATAATAGGGTATAAAATTTTGACTCCGGCTGTAAGTCATAGACGTCAGGGAGAAAAAATGACAAGTGTCATATACGGGTTGAAATAAGTGGAAAATACGAAATATGTATAAAATCAGCCGGAAAACTCCGGGCAGACTAAAGCCTCTGAACGTTCAGGTGTTCAGAGGCTTTGGCTTTTATAAAGCGTAGTTTGCCTGCAGTGCGTGGGTCAGCTCGGAAACGATATCAATGTCTTTAAAGCTGATGCCAAGCTGGACGGCAGTCTGGGCCATCTCTGGTCGCATGCCGCACAGCGTAGTTTTCACGCCGACGAGCTTTAAGGCGGTGGCAAGCTGCATAATACGCTGAGCGACAAAC
Organism: Marinococcus sp. PL1-022; assembly: GCF_033845285.1. Lineage (NCBI taxonomy): Bacteria > Bacillati > Bacillota > Bacilli > Caryophanales > Bacillaceae > Marinococcus > Marinococcus sp. PL1-022. Next base: position 159,020 of record NZ_JAWXCX010000001.1, read on the forward strand.
GTAGTGATATCACGAACGCCCGAAAGGTCAATGTACAGCCTTGTTAATTCGCTTTCGGTGCATTGCTTTAACGTATGCTCCACAATCACCTGGCCCCGCTGTTCATCGATATGGCCAATGAGCGGAAGCAGACCGGTTTTCTTTTGAATCAAAATGATCGGGGAGGAAAGCTCCAGAATCATAGCTTCTTTCAGCTGCATCTGTTCGTTCATATGATAAATAGCTTCCTTCATGAACGCCCGCCCGGCGTAATCGAAAGCCTGGAGTGCCTTGCGCTGCCAGCCGAGCACATGATCGACCGGAATTGATTCCTCATACTGGTGAACAAACAGGCGGATCTGTTCTAAAATGGCGTTGCGGTAATAGGTGAATTCTTCCTGGATAGTGAGCATCGGCTGCCACATTTCTTTATTCTCTTCCACAATGGCACTGATTTTTTCTTCAAAATGCTCGTAAAATTGGGTTTCTTCTTCCCGGAATACATGCACAAGCTCCTGGGCAAAAACCTTTTTCATTTCTTCGAGTTTTTGATTTGTATAATCATCAGAAGCATTGCCAGAAGAGGAATCGGAAGACCATGTGCCACGCATGGTGTCTATATGTTCAATCAAATAATCATATAAGGAGCCGTCAGCTTTTTCCTGATTAAATTGCACGGGCATTATTCCTCCAGAGTAAAAGTATGGTGCAGAACGGTCTAATTATAGAGTCTGGAAGAGAAAGTCACAAGCCTTTTATCTGTATTCATACCACATAATCCCCATGGTTTCTGCTCCGCCGTGAACACCGATCACCGGACTGAGAGGGCAAAGATGAATGGAGAGCCCGGGGGAAAGCTCCTGCAGCTCTTTTTTCCATGCCTCTGCTTTACCTTTTGTTGTTGTATAAATAATGCTCAGGTCTTCGACCTGCGAGGATGCTATGGCATCTTGAGCAATCTGCAGAAGCCGATTTTCGGCCCGTTTTCGTGTGCGAATTTTTTCAAAAGGAACAATTTGGCCCCGTTCAAAGGTAAGAAGAGGATGAATCTTCAAGAGCGTTCCAAGAATCAGCTTTCCGCGGGAGATCCTTCCCCCTTTATGTGCCTGTTCAAGGCTTCCGAGGAGCAGGTAGCCTTTGGCATGGCCTGCCATCTCTGTTAACCGCTGCTGTATTTCCTCCGGCGTGCTCCCTTCCTCTGCTAATTTTGAGCCTCTCGTCAGCAGGGGACGAATGCTGCCGGCACCCATCCCTGAATCTACTGTGAAGAGCGGAAAGCCGGTCGTTTCTGCCGCGAGCTGGGCTGTTTGAAGAGTACCGCTCAGGTGACTGCTGATATGTATGGCGATTCCTGCGTCATAAGAACCCTTTAATTGTTCAAACAGTTCGGAAAAGCTTCCCACAGAAGGCTGGCTGGTTGTAGGGAAAGCTTCTTCATGCGGCAGGCGCTTATAAAATTCCTCCGTGGTAATCTCGACATTTTCTTTATAGCTTTCATTTTCAAACACAACAGATAAGGGAATAATATGAATATTATACTTTGCGGCTGTTTTCGGATCGATAGAACTGGTGCTGTCTGTGATCCAGGCTATACGCTGTGTCATCATCCACCTCTTTTTCATGTTAATTTGACAACGTTTTCACTATACAGATTCTGAGGCGGGATTTCGAATGAAACCCCGATGGCTCCGTATAAAAACATTGGTAAAGAAAAACATGCCCGGGCCCGTGCAGGTGCCAGAACATGTTTAGTTAAAAAACAGGGCAATTAGGGAAAATCCAATTACGACAGTGAACAAAATCGTCATATGATTCAATGAAAAAATAAACATAGTAGTTGCCCATTTTTTGCTGTCCATCCGCCGGTAGCATATAAAGCTTGCTGCAAGCCAGGCTGCGCTTAATACAAAGGATACACCAACGATAAAGCTGCTGACAGGAAGGAAAAGAAAGCTCGATAGGGTCAGCAGAACAAGGTAAACGTTTGTCTGAATATAAGTCCGCCGGTTTCCCTTGATTACTGGAAGCATTGGGATATCTGCTGCTTTATACTCGTCGTGTCTGCGTATAGCGATAGCATAGAAGTGAGGCATCTGCCATAGAACCATAATAACGAAAAGGCCGAGAGCTGCCGGGTGGAAAAAATCATTAGAAATAGCAGCCCAGCCGATAAGCGGGGGCACTGCTCCGGAAATACTTCCGATTTCTGTATTGTAAATCGTGCGCCGCTTGCTCCACATCGTATAAGGAACAACATAAAAGAATAAACCTATAAAGCCGAAGAAGGCTGCGAGCGGTGAAGCCGCATATAAAAAGCCCAATCCTGCAAGTGTCATAACAATTCCCAGTATAAGTGCATTTTTCAGCTGCATCCGGCCAGTCGCCGTAGGGCGGTTTTTCGTCCGGTCCATAATCTTATCGATATCGCGGTCGTATAAGTTGTTAAACGTGCCGGCGGCGCCGATAACAAGACCCGAGCCGAGCGTGGCAAGGACTATCGCTCCGATTTTATCGGAAAAAGCGATGTTGTGGATATATAAAGCAAGGGTAATCCCTGCAAACATAACGATTAAATTGGATTTGATAATCCCTGTTTTAATCGTTTCCGCCAGTACTTTACGAAGTGCCTGTTTCGGGGCAGCGAGGGATCCTTGTTGAACCGTGCGTTCGATATTTTCCGATTTCATTTTATTCCCCCCAACCGTGTTCATCCGATACTAATGTATCACATATGTCGTAAAAATTAGAGATATTGACGAAAAAGTTCGCTATCTTGTCAATTGTTTGTGAACGATTCATGACAAATTATTGTATAAATGTACTTCGTACTTTCAGCAAACAAAATTATATTCTCACATTAACGGTGTATTGGCAAGTGTTACTTCCCGGCTCGAGCCGGCAGAGCAACCATGAAAATGATGGTCTCTGCACTTATTCCGGGCTGCCCGTACAAAAGCCGTCCGGCAGGGGACAGCATGAGTATCAGCTGCTTTTCGTTTTTAATTCATGGAGCATTTCATGCACAGCATGAGCGACTCCGTGTTCGGTATTTGTTTTTGTGGAAAAACCACATGCCTTTTTAATTTCCGGAACGGCATTGCCCATGGCAATGCTTCGTCCTGCCATCTGGAGCATATTTAAATCGTTAAAATTATCCCCAAGAGCCATAACATCCTCAAGGGAGATCCCCCGCTCCAGCGCAAACTCCTGAAGGGCAAAGCCTTTTTGGGCCCGTACGTGGTTTAATTCAAGGTTTCCCATGCCTGAAGAAGTAAGAGCGAGCTCGTTATCACCCCGGAGATCGTATTTCATCTGTTCGAGCACGGAAGCCTCTGAAGAAAAGGCGAGCATTTTATACACATCGATGTCCTCGTAGTCGAGTATTGAGAAGAAATCATCGGTGAACTGGAAATTTTCATCCTTAAGCCGGCGCTCAGCATACTGCTGTGCTGCAGCTCTCGTCAGCTCGGGGTGAGCGGTCTGCAGCATTCCCACAACCACATTCATATACGCTTCTCTTGAAGGCGCAAAGATACCATGACTGGTAAAAAGTTCAATATAAGAACCGGCAGCGTGATTCACGGTTAAAATCCGCTCACAGGAGCTTTCTGTGATTGGGGCAGAACGCTGTATTTCCTGCCGGTTTTTGTAAGTGACGGCCCCATTCATGCTGATAATTGGATAGGAAAGGCCGGCAGACTCCAATGGTCTGTGTGCTGCTTCGTAGGTCCTCCCTGTGGCGATGACAATATCAATGCCGTGTGCCGAAGCACTCTGAAGAGCTTCGGCGTTGTCTTTACTGATTTCTCCGTTCTGATCCAGCAATGTTCCGTCCATATCCGTTGCAATTAGTTTCATTTCTTCTCCTCCGATATGCGTTCGATCTGTTGATCCGTCTTAATTGGTATCTTCTATTATCGAACACTTTTTCTGAGTCATCAACTTTTTTGTTTTCAGCAGGAAGACTGGCATCATAAAAACATCGGCAGCTTATCTTACAAGGTAATTGAACAGAAGTGTAAGCGATCAGACCGGATGAATATTTTATTTTTAAGTAAAGAAAAAACATCTATTTTAATGAAGAAATAAAAAAAGACGAATTAAATGAAAAATTCATAAATAAAAGTGCGAAAACCACATTATCCCTGTAAGTAAATCTCATAATGAAGTACTGCAGTGCTGGAGAATAAAGAAAAATAACCCTTTGTTAAAAATATGAACCGGGAATATAGGTATTTAGAACTTTTTTTGAAGATAAATCGATTAAAAAGTTTAGATCTGTGAAGTAAAAGGTAATCTCAACTAAAGCAGTTATTCAATTTAGATGAGAAAGCGAGTGTTTGTCATGATTCGTACAATTTTAATGGTTATTGGAGCTATTGTTGTGATTGGAGCAATCCTCTCCTTAATTTAAGAAGAAATTGCTTAAACGATTACATTAAAGACCCTCTCCAGCCTAGCGAATTCATGACTGTCTGTTTCCAGTTATCCATTGGAAAAGCATGAAGCCTTTGGCGGGATGAGGGTTTTTGCGTATAGATTAAATTTTCACATAAGAAAGGTGAGGTACAGTGACCGACGCTAAAGATAAAGTTACGTACGGATTGATGGCCGCTGGAAGTCTTATTGGCGGTGCGCTTCCTCTAATAACTAAAGGGACGAAAAACAAACTTCAATCTTCGGAAGAAGCTTCCGTGGAAGAAAATACCGATGGACCTGCTGAAAGCCAAAAAGAAGGAAAAAATGCTCCCCGGCTCAAACAGGCAGCAAAAAAGCCTGCGATTAAAGCAAAGCAGGCGACAGACAACGTAAAAGAATCAGAAAAGCAAATACAGGGCAACCTGAAAAATAAGAAGAAAAGCGCTGAAGATAACGCAAAAAACGTGAGCGCTAAGGCTAAAGATACCGTTACAGAAAAAGCTAAAGGAGTCACACAGGCGGCTGAAGCAAGTAACGTTGTTTATAAAGGAAACAAAAAGGTAAAAGAAACTAAAGGTAGAATAAACGGAATTAAAAATACTGTTGGTGAAAAAGTAGAAAAAACCGGCATGAAAATACAGGATCAAAAAAATGCCCATAGCAGTGTTAATAAAGCTGAAGAAGAAGCAGAGCAGCCAGCTCAGGAAATGAAAAGCAACGCCCCGAAAAAGGCAAAAAAGATTTCTAAAAAAAGCGCCCGCCGTCTTATAGATGCGACCGGTCTTGAACAGAGCGCAGCTTCAGCAGAGCCGGGCGTGGAAAGTGCGGAAGAGTCCACGTTAACTCAGGAACTTGAGCGCCGCCCGGAAGAAAGGCATGAGGCTGAAGTTGATGCCTATCAATCCGGCAGTCAGAACGGAAGTAACATGAACCACAGCCTGACCGAAGTCATGGATACTGTGAACGATTTCTTTAAAAACTATGTAGCCGAGCCACAGCGGATTACTTCCACAGAAAAGCAGGAGGGTCAATGGCTTGTAGAAATTGAAGCATTAAATAAAGAAGGAAGAAAAGCGAAAAAAGAAACGTATCAGGTGCAGGTTGATGATCATTTAGAGGTAACCTCCTATAAGCGGGTAGATGGAAATAAATAATGCTTCGGTTTGAGGAGACCAAATTATGGCAAAAAAGATTTTACTAACTGAAGGCGGAAAATATGTCGATGGTTCAAAGCCAAGGGTAAGAAAGACGTTCTCCGTTCCGGACGAAGCCTGGAAGAAAACTCACTTTTCTTCTTATTCCAAAGCAGAATCATCCGGTGATAAATCAGCCGGGAAGCAATCAACTGATGAAGAAGAAAGCTCCCAGGATGAAGAAGACTCATTTTTGGATAAGGTGAAAAACAGCGGTCAAAAAGCCGCTAAATGGGTTCCCTTTAAAAAAACGAAGGAATATCTTGATGAGCAGACAGAGGATACCTTCATTGAACCGATTAAAGATACAGCCGAAGAAATTTCTGATTTGGACCCCTTAGAAACAACGAAAAACATGATTCAGGGAAATGCCAAAGAAGAACTCGTAAAAACGGCTACTAAGGGAGTTAAAAATAATCCTCAGGCCGCTAATGCTGTAGCCGCGGCCTATATGGGCAAAAAGTTTTTTAACACCCTGGAGAGTGCTCGTCTGGCAAAGGAACATGCACAGGAGAAAGTACAGGAAACAAAGCAGGCTTTGGAAGGAAAAGGAGAAGAAGCCCAGGAAAAACTTCAGAAAGCTGTCGAGCAGGCTAAAGAAAAAGGCCAGGAAGCCCAGGAAAAACTGGGTGAAGCTACAGGTCAGCTGCAGGAAAACGTTCAGGGAGGCTCCAATAAGTCCGGGAAAGGGGGCGGTAAAATCCTTCGATCGCTGCCCGAAAAAGGCTTGAGCGATCTAAAAGGAATGGAAGATATCAAAGGACCGTCGAACATCAAGAGTTACAGCGAGTCCAGGTTAAGAAGCTATGACGAGGTCAAGGGCGTTGATGATATTAAAGGCATAAGCGAACTGAAAGGCTTATCTGACATCAAGAGCTACAAGGAATCGAAGCTGAAAAGCTACGATGATATCAAAGGTATCAGCGCCATTAAAGGAACAGAAAATATTAAGCACTATGATTAAGGAGTGAAAGATTATGGCAACAATTGAAAAAAGTACAGATTCTTCCAGCTTAGCAGAGGTTATTGACCGTATACTGGACAAAGGTATTGTTATCGACCTGTACGCCCGTATTTCTGTGGTAGGAATTGAACTGATTACAATTGAAGCACGTATCGTTATTGCAAGTGTTGATACTTGGCTCCGTTACGCTGAAGCAGTCGGACTGCTCCGCGACGATGTCCAGGGCGAAATCGATGAAGATGCAGACTCTAATGAGCGTGCCGGGCAGTTAAACTTTGCTTAAATTTCTCTAATCCCGTCATGCGTATGACTGCATGGCGGGATATATTTCTATTGTAAGAAGAAAGCGGGGACCACTATGAAGGAAGTAATGAAATCAATTAACGATTTTTTTGAAGAAAATGTAAAGCCTCCGTTTCGAATTACTTCGGTTTCCGAAGAAGACTACGGCTGGTTTGCAGAAATAGAAGTGATCGAAGAAGACGAATATATGCAGAAGTACGGCCATGACCAGCTTCTGGGCGTCTATGAAGTGAAGCTGAACAATAACCAGCAGGTAGGGTCGTTTGAGCGTGTAAACCTGAGACCAAGAAGTGCTTTTGTAGAAACAGCAGAAAGGAGATAATTCCAGATGGCGGCCAAACAATCTACGGCGAAAACAGAAGAAAAAACAGACGAGAGCCAGGGGCAGGAACTGAAAACCAGTAAAAGCGGCTCATATAAACCTTTCTCTTCTGAAGAAGGAGAAGAAGAGCAGCCGAAGGAGCAGATTAAAGGCCCGGCAAAATCAGATTCTTCGAGTGAAGCTTCACAGAAATCTTCCGGACAGAATGAAAAGACGGATGATAAAGGAGAAAATGAAGAAGTGAATAATACCACGGCGACCGCCAGTAAAAAAAATACCGCTAAATCCAATCAGACAAAAAAAGAGGCTAATGAAGAAACTGCTCAACAGGAAGAATCATTTGCGCCTATCTCAAGTGATATGTTCGAAACCATACGTTCGTTTTTCGAAGAAACAATGAACTCCCCTGTCCGTATTACAGCTATTGTGGATGCAGGAAACGGCTGGAATATTGAAGTAGAACTAGTAGAAGAGAAGGAATACACGCAAAAATACGGAAGAGACCAGTTGATTGGGATTTATGAAGCCACGATGAACAAGGATCAAAAAATAACTTCCTATCAAAGGATGAACACTCGTCCGAGAAGTACTCCTTTTGAGAAAAAAGAGAGGTAAAAAAATATGGCTACTACTAACGAAAGAAAGCAGCAGACTCAGAAAAAGTCATCCAACACATCAGGGAGCTCCCGCACAAGCCAGCAAAAAAACAGCTCCCAGAACAACAGAGGACAGTCAAAAAAAATCAATGTACCTGCCAAGACGAAATCAAAACAAACGATCTCTGAAGAACGGCAGCAGTCAAAGCAGCAAAAGATCAGTACTATTAATAAAATCGTAGAGACTGAAGAGATGCAGTCGATTTTAGAGCGTTCTGAAAAGTATTTAACCTCCGGGTACCCTGTACACTTTACAGGCGCAGCCGGAGTAGGCAAAACTACCCTTTCCTTTCAGCTTGCACGCCGGTTTAACCAGCCTGTTACGCTGTTAAACGGGAATGAAAGCCTTTCGAACACGGATCTTCTCGGCGGAAGAATCGGTTATACCAGTGACAAGTTAATTGATAATTACGTCCGGAAGGTATATAAACGTGAAGACCAAATTACAGAACGGTGGAGTACGGGTCGTCTGCTCGAAGCAGTAAAAAATGGCCATACGCTTATTTACGATGAATTTACCCGTTCTTTGCCATCTACAAATAATTTGTTTCTTTCCGTTCTTGAAGAAGGTATACTGCCGCTTTACGGCACGCAGCGAAATGAAAGCTTTATTTCCGTGCACCCGAATTTTAAAGCAATTTTCACAAGCAATCCGGAGGAATATGCCGGTGTGCATAAATCCCAGGACGCCCTTCTTGATAGAATGATCACAATTCCGGTGGAGGACCCTAATAAGGAAGCTCAGGTCTCTATCCTGACTGAAAGAGCATCCATCAGCGAAAAAGAAGCCGAAACCATTATTAAAGCATTGGATTGGGCGAAATCCACGAGCAGAGAAAATGATACGCATGTGCCAAGCTTCCGTCTCGCTGTTATGACCGCGATGTTAAGCTCGGAGCATGATGTTAAAATAGATGTAAAAAACGACGATTTTCAACAGCTGTTTTTTGATGTGATGGGGCATTATTTCCTGGAAAATATCCAGGGTGAAGATGTCAGCGAAGCACAAAAAAGAATGAAGGAAGAGTTGAAAAAGGTCTAGGAGGCAAGTAACCGTGGGAATTTATATGTTTGGGGTTATTGAAACTACTGAAAAACCAACCTTCGGCACCGTGGAACTCGAGGGCAAGGAGCGAAAAATTTATACCCTCCAGCGCGGGCAGGAGGCGATGGTGGTAGCAGAAGCTCCGATGCAGATTTATGATCCAACGAGGAAAAACCTGCGGGCTCATCAAGATACAGTGGCCAGAGTAATGGAAGAATACGACGTCATTCCGATGAGTTTTGGGAACGTCCTTGAGGACCAAAAAGAAGTCTTTGCTTTAATGGAAAAGCTGCAGGATCAATTTGAAGAAATTTTTCCGAAGATCCGCGGTAAAATGGAAGTTGGGCTTAAAATCATCGGAAAGAAAGAATGGTTGAATGAACAAATCCGTCAGGAGCCGGGGATGGAAGACCTGCGCAAAAAAACGGATACGAAAGGTAAAAACGCCAGCTATTACGAGCGGATGCAGCTCGGGGAATCGGCGCAGAAGTTCATGATGAGACTGCACGAGCGCTTTGAGGAAGAGGTTTTCCAGCCGCTCGCACAGATTGCCAACGCAGCTAAAAGCAACGAAGTGATCAACGAGCGGATGCTGTTGAACGCCGCTTTTTTAATAGATAAAGAAAATGAAGAAGCTTTTGATGCAAAAGTAAACGAGATTTTTAATGAATGGAATGAACACGCTGATTTCAAGTATACGGGCCCATGGCCGGCATACAACTTTATTGACTTGAAAATAAAGGCAGGGAACAGCGTATGATTCATAAATTATTTACCTGGCCGCTTGATACTGTCGTCTGGGCTGGTAAAAAGGTAAAAGAAGAGGCGGATAAAGAATATTTTGATGTCCGCCAGATTCAAAAAAAACTCGCCAATCTGCAGATCATGTATGAAATGGAAGAGATTTCTGAAGAGGCCTTCACTGAGCAGGAGGAAGAGCTGCTGCAACGGTATCGCAGGGCGAAGCAGATTGAACAGGAAGAATTACGGGAAGAGTTAGAGGAAAAGGATTAAAGGAGTGAACCGGCAGTGCAGACAAACTCGGGCGCACCGGCTCTTTTGTATTTGTATGCCTTGATTCCCACGAGCGAATATGAGGAGGCTCCTATGGAGCCGATGGAAGGCATGGAGCCGGACAATAATATCAGCTTTATTAAACATGGCAGTATCACTGCAGTAGTTACTCATGTTCCGGAAGAAGAATTTTCTCAGGAAAAGCTGCAGAAGAATGTAGAAAAAATGGAATGGCTGCAGGCTAAAGCCTTTCACCATCATGAAACGATGAACCAGCTGCATGATCGCTATACCACGATCCCGTTAAAATTCGGCACGATTTTTGAACAGGAAGCAAACCTTGCGGAAATGATTGAAAAGTATCACGAGAGCGTAACGGCTCAGCTTTCTTATTTGAAGGGCAAAGAAGAATGGAACGTCAAAACTTACGCTGATCAGCAGTTGTTCACTGAAGCCGTCGTGCAGAACAGCGAAGAAATTCAGGCGAAGGAAGCAGAGCTTGAAGCGATGCCGGCTGGCCGGCGCTTTTTTGAAAAAAAGAAAATGGACCAGTTCATTGAAGCGCAGGCAGACGAGCAGATTGAAAAGCACTGCCAATCGTTTCATGATGAGTTAACTGCCTGGAGCGAAGGCACGGAAATAAAAAAGAATTGGGAGAAACGCGTCACAGACCGGGAAAAAGAAATGGCATGGAACGCCGTATACCTGATCCACTCGAAAGACCGGGAGGCGTTTATTCAATTGATTGAACAGCGCCAGGAAAAAGAAGAAGCAGAAGAGACCGGAATGGATTTAGAGTGTACAGGCCCGTGGCCGGCATTTCATTTTTCAGGCCTGACAGACAGGAGGGAGCAAAATGCCCCAGGACACTCTTAAAAACCGGGAAGTTTCCCTGCTCGACGTCTTGGACTCTGTTCTGGACAAAGGGGTTGTGCTTCAGGGCGATGTAACGATATCCATTGCGGGGATTGACCTTGTTTATTTGGATTTACGCGTACTAATCGCTTCTGTAGAAACCCTGCGTCAGTCGGAATTGAAGACGCAGAAAGAATTTGTTTCTAATTCTTCAGAACCTTCCCAGGTCGAATAAAGGAGACTGAATACAGATGGAAAATAATAACCCGCAAGTAACCCAAGCCGAACAGCCGACCGGGCGCATATCACTGGATCCGGACAAAGCAGAAGAAGGACTCACACAGCTGGTGATGACAGTGGTGGAACTGCTGCGTGAGCTGGTGGAACGCCAGGCGATGCGAAGAGTCGAAGGCGGCGATTTAACAGAGGAGCAAGTCGAGCAGCTTGGTGTAGCGCTCATGCAGCTGGAAGAAAAGATGGAAGAAATGAAGGAAATCTTTGGCCTCACGACAGAAGATTTGAACATTGACCTTGGACCTTTAGGGAACCTGCTGTAAGCTTCAAAATAGCCTTGAAAGAAGGGAATATATTATGGCTGAACAACCCGTACAACGCTCAGCACCCGATCACCTGGAGAGACCGTCCGGCGGTCTTGTTGACATTCTGGAAACAGTACTGGATAAAGGCGTCGTCATTGCCGGGGACATTAAAGTAAATATTGCCGACGTAGAACTGCTGACCATTAAAATCCGTCTGGTCGTAGCCTCAGTGGATAAAGCAAAAGAAATGGGCATCGACTGGTGGGAAACAGACCCGCATTATTCTTCCAATGCTAAAAGGCTTGAGGAAGAAAACCAGCGTCTGCTTGAGCGGGTAGAGCAGCTCGAAGATAACCAGCAGGCGGAAAGCGAAGAGCAGCAGGCGACAGCACAGAATAAAAACAAATCCGAAAAGTGAGGTGAACGCACGTGATTTTCCGTGATCTGTCTAAAGACATTGGCCAGCTGGTACGGGATCTGCAGAACCAGGATAAGTCGCAGGTTCAACGTACAGAAGAGCGCACGTTTGGAAAAGACGAAAACGCACCGAAGCTTCGGATGGAATATAACATGAAAGCACGAACGCTTCCGTCGAAGGAAGAAATGGAAGAATACCGAAAAGAAATCAAACAGCGGGACAGCAATCGCCTAAAATAACAGGTGCTGCCCTGCAGCAAAGCTTTTCCGGGGATGCCTGTTTTTCTCCGGAAAAGCAGTACATAGCGATATTAATTAATAAAGGGGCTGGGCACATGGCTAAAGATAAAAAGCGGAGGAGCTTTTTAAAGAAGAAAAACATTGACGAATCAACATTGAAGGGCCGATTGAAACGATTGAACCCACGGGCGAAAAAATACGCAAAAGACCCGAAAGAAACAGAAAAACTGCTGCAGCAGGCGAGAGAAAAAGCGGATGATAACCAGAGTCCGCTGAAAAATGTATGGCAGGAGCTGCAGCTGATGCTTGAAATGCTTCGTGCCTGGTGGAAAAAAGATTATCAGCATGCGCCCTACAAATCGATTGTAGCCATCATCGGGGGACTGATTTATTTTGTTTCCCCAATCGATTTGATTCCGGACTTTCTTCCGGGCGGTTTGATTGATGATGCAGCGGTCATCTCGTTTGTTTTCAAACAGGTGCAAAAGGACCTCGATGACTTTAAAGAGTGGAAGCTGCAGCATGACAATACGATTGATGCAGATGAATAGGAATCAAAAGCACCGGCATGCAGATGTTGGTGCTTTATTGTGTCTCAGGTGAGATCAGCACATAATATTTAGAATAGTGTAATAAAATATAAAATTTGCATTGAAAATTGAAAGCGCTTCCTGTAGAATGTTGTTAATTAGTTAGATCGATCTATTAATTAGATCGATCTAATAAAAAGGCGATAATGTATGCGCTTACTAATGTGGGGAGGCGTGAATGTGAAGAGGTTGGGTTTAGGTTTAACTTTTGCCGCTGGAGCATTTTTAATTTCCGGGTGCTCTCCGGAGGTTTCTGGAAATGACAATGATGAGCCAAAAAAAATGAGACTGGCTGTAGCAACTTCAGAAGATAGATCATTGACACAGGGGTTGTACGAATTCCAAGAAATTGTGGAAGAAGAAACTAATGGCGAAATAGATGTTGAGGTTTATCCTAGCGGTGTACTTGGCGGTGACCGTAAGGTATTAGAGGGCATGCAGCTCAACACGATACAGGGGACTACGGTATCTACAGGGCCGGTAGCTCAATTTGCACCGGTTTTTAACCTTTTTGATCTTCCTTATTTATTCGAAGATCGTGAGACGGCCCATGAAACGCTCGATAGTTCTATTGGCGAAGAGCTGTTGGAAGAATTACCGGAGCAAAACCTAGTTGGGCTTAACTACTGGGAAAACGGCTTCAGGCAGTTAACAAACAGCCAACGCGAAATCGATTCTTTGGAAGATGTGCAAGGGCTTGATATTCGGACCTTGGAAAATGATCTGCATTTGCAGCTTTGGAATGAACTGGGAGCGAATCCGACACCAATGAGTTATACAGAGCTTTACGTGGGGCTCGAGCAGGGAACGGTTGACGGACAGGAAAATCCTGTTGGGAATGTAGTGAATGATAACTTTTATGAAGTACAGCCTTATTTAACAGAAACTGATCATGTTTACAATGCCAGCTTATTCGTGCTTAGTAAACCTTTTTGGGACTCATTGTCTGATAACGAAAAAACAATAGTAGAAGACGCGGCGGAAAAAGCTAAAGAATATCAAAGAGGTTTGAATGAAGAAGAAAGTGAAGAAGGAATTGAGTTTCTAAAAGAACAGGGAGTTACGGTGACAGAGCTCTCGGAAAGTGAAAAAGAAGAGTTTGAAGAAGCAGCTCAGCCTGTATATGACACCTTTACAGAAGAACATGGGAGTGAAGAACTGGACCGTATTAGAAGCCGGGCTGAAGAAGCAGGAAATTAAATGAGAAGGAGGTGGACTTCATGGTAATCGCCAGATGGATGGACCGTCATATTGAAGAGGTATTGTTAATAGTTTTAAGTACAGTAATGCTTGGGATAATTGGCGTCCAAATTTTTATGAGATTTATATTGGGTAGTTCACTTGGCTGGTCTGAAGAATTGGCACGGTATTGCTTCATATGGCTGGTTTTTATAGGAGTAAGCTATGGAGTAAAGAAACAACGCCATATTAAAGTAGATGTTGTGTTGCTTTTGCTAAAAGAAAAAGGAAAAGTCGTGCTTAATATGGTCTCAAATATCATCTTTTTGCTTTTTGCGGTAAGTATTGCAGTATACGGTTTAGGCATTTCCTTTCAAATATTTGGTTGGGGCCAGCTTTCGCCTTCTTTGGGGGCTCCAATGGGAGCAGTATATTTGGCGGCTCCTGTAGGCATGTTGCTCACAGCTATTCGTATTACACAGCAACTCATTAAACAAATAAAGTATTTGAAGGGGCACAGTGTAGACGAAAGAGAAATTATAAGTGATCGTATGACGGATAATTACGATATGGATGATGAACAAGTAGTACCAAATCAACAAGCAGTATCAGGTCAGTATAAAAAGAAAGGAGAGGGAGTATGACAGCTACAGTACTTTTTGGAAGCTTTGCAGTTCTGCTGGCGTTAAGTGTTCCTATAGGAATAGCATTAGCTATTGCTTCGCTAATTGTGTTAATAAGCACCCAGGTACTGCCACCAGAATTTCTTGCTCAATCATTAATAACCTCTGTGGATTCCTTTGCTATTATGGCGGTCCCGTTCTTTATACTGGCAGGAGAGGTCATGAGTAAAGGCGGGGTATCTACGCGTTTGTTTCATGTAGCCGAAACACTTGTGGGTAATAGAACTGGTGGATTTGCCATGGCTACGATTATTACTTGTATGTTTTTTGCAGCCATTTCCGGTTCTGGTCCTGCCACTGTTGCTGCTATTGGTGGAATTATGATCCCATCGATGGTACGAATGGGTTATGATAAAAAATTTGCTACTGCTTTAGTAGCGGCAGCTGGTTCTTTAGGGGTGATAATTCCTCCAAGCATTCCTATGGTTATGTATGGCGTTACTGGAGGGGCTTCAGTGGGAGATCTGTTTATTGGGGGAATCATTCCAGGTGTCGCGGTAGCTATTGGATTGATGGTTTATGCTTTTTACTATTCTAAAAAACAAGGCTACGTTGGAAACGGTGTTCCATTCGATATAAGAGAATTTGGGAGAGCGGTTTGGGAGGCAAAGTGGGCCCTGTTGATTCCTATCATTATATTGGGTGGAATATACGGTGGTATTTTCACTCCAACAGAAGCTGCCGCGGTAGCTGCTATTTATGGGATTATTGCAGGAATGTTTTTATATAAAGAATTGAAAATTAAAGATATGCCTAAAGTAATGGCGGATGCAGCCCTTACTACAGCTACAGTGTTGATTATCGTGGGGGCAGCTACAGCTTTTGGGCAATTGATGACTATTGCACAAATACCTGGGCAGATCGCTGATTCTTTATTAAGTATATCTAATAACCCGATAGTCATTATTTTACTTATCACAGTAATTTTATTAATTATTGGCTGTTTCATGGATACTCTTGCCGCTATCATTATACTGACACCGTTATTGCTTCCCATTGCGACTGAAATTGGTTACGACCCAGTGCATTTTGGAATCATTATGGTGGTTAACTTGGCAATTGGTTTCATTACGCCTCCTTTGGGAGTTAACTTGTTTGTAGGTTCAGGAATATCGGGGCTTTCAATACATTCGTTATCCAAAGCGGTTTTGCCCTTTTTCATTGCTATGCTTGCCACGTTGATGATTATTATCTTCATCCCACAATTGACCACTGTATTTCTTGGGGAGTAAAGGAGTAAAATGATGAGAGAATTAATTGTAAACATTGACAGCAGACAAACTATTGTGGAATTAAGTAATTTACTGCAGCCTTTTAAAGCTGAGGTTTATTTAAGAAAAGCATCAGAAGGTAATGTACAGGAAATTAATTTGAAAAGTTTTTTAGGGCTTGTATCGACCCGGCTGGAAAATGGAGAAAGAGTTTATCTTTTAGCAGAAGGAGAAGATAAAGAAAAAGCCTTGGACGCCGTAGTAGATTATTTATCTTAAGAAGAGAAGGCAGGTTTTCCTGTTTTCTTTACTAATAAAGCAGGAACTGAATTGACAGGTATTCAGCTCCTGCTTCATTATTATAAATAGATTGTTAATGATAGGTGTAAGAAGGTGAATGCGTTGAATAAAAAAAGAGTGACATTAAAGCAGGTCGCTGAACATGCTGGAGTATCGCGGGCTACGGCTTCGTTGATTGTCCGGAACAGTCCAAGTATATCTAAGCCAACAAGAGAAAAGGTTCTTCAATCGATGGAAGAGTTAGGTTATGTATACGACCGGGTAGCAGCTAATTTACGAGAGCAGCGCTCGACTACTATTGGCTTAATTATTACTGACATTTCAAATCCATTTTATTCGGAGCTTTTAGTGGGGGTGCATGAAACGCTTGAGAAAGAAGGATATACGATCCTTCTTGGGACGACATTTGATTCTGAAGAAAAACAGCGGAAACTGCTTTCTACAATGATGGAAAATCGTGTGGGGGGCGTTATATTATGCCCGGTTTCGGATACTTCCATGACTGATATAGAGTCTCTGAATAAATGGCAGCTTCCGTTAGTTTTGGCAGTCCGGGAAATTGATGGATTGGTAAGTGACTATGTAGGGGTGAATTATGAGCGCGGAGCTTATCTGGCTACAAAGCATTTGCTTGAAGAAGGACATACAAGCATTGCCTTTGTAGGGGGAGGGTCAGAATCACTGGCCTGGAAAGATCGAGAAAATGGATATATGAAAGCATATAAAGAGTGGGGGAAAGAGCTTGATACCTCTCTAATCGAAGCAGGAACAACAGATCGAAATGGCGGGGTCCAGGCCATTAAAAGTATATTCAATAAGGATAAAAAACCCACGGCGGTTTTTTGCTTTAATGACACAGTAGCTTTTGGTGTGCTCGAGGAACTTAGGAACCAGGGAAAGATCCCAGGCGAAGATGTAGCGGTAGTAGGTTTCGATGACGTTCCAGAAGCGGAAGCTCTTTCTTATCCTGCTTTAACTACAGTTTCTTCGTATCCAAAAGAGATAGGAGCCCGGGCTGCTGCCTTATTGAAAGAACAGCTTGGAAACGATGAGAGAGATAGAAAACGGATTATTCTGGAACCAGAACTAGTAGTGAGGAAATCAACGTTTCCCCTTACAAAATAAAAAACGGCTTCTCGTGGAGAAGTCGTTTTAATCGTACATATCCCAGGCCATTTTTAATGAGTCTGTTAAATAATCGGCTACATCCTCGGCAGGGAGCTGGTCGATAGTGATTTTAGAATTATGATCTGAATAAGTGCCCTGCCGCTTATAAAATAATTCTTCTATTTCCTCCATGCTTTTCCCCTGGAGAACAGGCCGGTTGCCCATGATAAGGTGCAGTCGTTCCTTCCAGGAATCCCAGGACATATCTAAATAAAAAACAGTGCAGTTGTTCAGGCAGAGCTCGCGGATTTCTTCCTGCATGAAAGCACCGCCGCCTAAAGAAATTATCTTTAAGCTTTGCATGGAATATTTGCGGACCAATTCTTTTTCCTTCTCACGAAAGGCGGGTTCTCCAATTAATTTAAATACTTCAGGAACAGGCATGCCATATTCCTTCTCTATTTCCTCGTCGATATCGACAAAGCTTCTGTAAAGCTTTTTGGCCACTAATCTTCCGACAGTAGTTTTACCCACTCCCATAAAGCCAATAAATACTATGCTTTTTTCTCGTAAAGATCGCTCTGTCATAATATCTGCACTCTTTCATTTGTTTTGAATTCTTTTTGAAATGTATCGCGATTATAATACATCTTTGCTATCACTTACAACTATATCATATAAACAGTTGTAAGCAGTAAGCAATGACGATAGTAAAGAGAATATAACCTGAAGCAAATGGCAGGTTCCAAAGGCCTAATCGGTAAGGGTTCACATTTAAATAGTTACCCACAAGAGAAACGGAAATATTAAAAGGACTGTACATAACCGGGCTTAAACTGGTTACTATCAATACTAAAGCCAGGGGCACAGGGCTTAACTCCGGCAGGGAGGGAGCAATAATTTCTGATAGAAGAATTACCGAAACCAATGGATGAAAGCCTATAAAGCTTGAAACAATAAAGTAGATTCCTATTGCTGCATAAAAATAAAACACTCGATCATGCAGAGCGGTGAAAGCATACTGCAGTGTATCAAAAATAGGAGTTTCTGCGAGCATCTGTACAAACAAACCAGCACTTAAAAACATAAAAAAGAAGTTAGCCATGCCCTTGCTGCGGTTCTTCCACTGTCTTACAGCAAAAATAGTATATCTTCGCAGCCGTTGGATTACTATTGACCAAAAAAAGGATACAGGAGCAATGAATAAAACTAAAGTAAACAAATAATCATACCCAGTCCAGCCGCTTGTAATACTGACACAGGATACCAACAAGCCCAAAAGAAGCATTAATCCGAAAATTTTTCTTCGAACAAGGGAAGTGGAAGAGGAAGTCCCTTGGTACTGAGGAAAGGTAACAGAAGGAAATTTAAGAGAGGAAGCCGCAATATCAAATACGATTACTACAAGCACAACAGAGGCGATTATTGGAAATACGTGAAGGTAGTCCTGCCCTGTGATGTTTAGAGCTGTTATCACCATAATTTCAAGCGGGCTCCAGGCAAGGCACAGAGCGTAAGCACGCAGTAAGTTTTGAGTGTAGAATTTGCTTTTTACACGTTTGGAAGTGTTTTTAAAAGTTTCGTCAAGCGTGCGCATCAGCACAGAAAAAGTAGCTATGTTTAAAAACAAACCAAGCACATGGCAAACAAAAAAGCTTCGCTTATATAAATGCTGTATATTTTTACTGCCCTGTTCAATAAATTTCCGGAGGTTTCTGTCATATTTGCCCACCTGTATTAAGGAATTCAAAAAAGGAAGCATGTAAAAAAATGCGAGAATACTCATCATCGTCGTAAAAGAAGAAAAATAAGCATTTAAGGAAAGATTATTTAATATAAAAAGCAGAGTACCCATGGAGTAGAAGATAAGTCCGGAATAAAAAAATAAGCCACGGGCATAAAAAAATGAAAGCAAAATAACAATATTGGCAAGAACGCCTAAAATAATATTTTCGCCTGGCATATCAATGAATTGAAATGCAATATAAAGAAAGACTAATAGTGAGTAAATAGCGAGGCGCATGAGTAGTTCTCCTTTTAAGCTTAAAAAATGGTTGATGTTTTAATATATATATCGTATCATAATGATAACGTTTACAAATTATAATTTTAGATAGATCTATACTAACAGCGAAAGCTGTTTTTAAATAACTATTTATTAGATCGATCTAATATAAGAGGTGAAAGGGATGCAGGAACTATTAGCTCAGCCTTTTGTTGAAAACCGTTGGTTGAAGGATGAGAAGACAAAAGAAACGATTTATAACCCTTACAATGGAAAAAGTATTGGCAATCAATATACTGCAAGTCTCGAGGATGTTGAAAAAGCTCTACAGGCAGCCTATAAAGACAAAAAAGAAATTGGATCTATCCCTTCTGGTAAGCGGGCGAAAATTTTAAAAGCAGCCGCATTACTGCTTGAAGAAGAGAAGGAAACGTTCGCCAAACTAATTGCTGAAGAACTGGGCAAGCCTCTTAAAAATACTAGAGATGAAGTTTCCCGCTCGATTGAAACACTGGAACTTTCCGGGGAAGAAGCGAAACGGCTGCACGGGGAGACTATCCCGGGGGATGCCTCTGAACGTGGAACCATGGCCATGGCATCCACGTACCGGGTTCCGGTAGGAGTCATCGCCGCTATTACGCCATTTAACGCTCCGCTCAACCTCGTCTGTCATAAAATTGGACCAGCGTTCGCCGGGGGAAATGTCACTATTTTAAAGCCCGCTCCCCAGACAGCGTTGATCGCTACAGCGTTGTTAGATTTGATGCTGCGGGCGGGGCTTCCAGAAAGCGCGGTTCATATGCTTTTAGGCGGCGTCGAAATTGGTCAGAAAATTGTGCAGGATGATCGGGTAAATGTTATTTCCTTCACGGGAGGGACCAAAGCGAGTAAAAATATTTGCGATACAGCGGGAATGAAAAAGGTTCTGCTCGAACTTGGAGGCAATGCTGCTACGATAGTCCATCATGACGCTGACATTCAAGAAGCCGCAAAAATGAGTGCTAAAACCGGTAATAGTAACTCGGGTCAAAGCTGTATTTCAGTGCAGCGTATTTATGTGCACCGTTCGGCAATGAATGAATTTTCAGAAGCACTAAAAACAAACGTTGAACAGCTTCAATTAGGGGATCCTTTGGACGCTGCCACTGATATAGGTTCTCTTGTAGATGAAAATGCAGCAAATCGGGTGAAATCATGGATAGATGAAGCTGTAGATGGAGGGGCTGAACTTTTAACAGGGGGAGTGCAGTACGGGGCTACGATCACTCCAACTGTGCTGTTGAATCCTAAGCACGAAGATAAAGTGGTATGTGAAGAGGTTTTTGGGCCGCTTATAAGCGTTATCCCTTATGACGATATCGATGAAGCAATAACGTGGGCGAATGACTCTGAATTTGGTCTCCAAACAGGAATATTCACCAAAAATATCGATCTTGCCTACAAAGTGGCCAATCAAATTGAAGCTGGAGGCATCATCATTAATGGAACCTCGAATTTCCGGCTGGATCACTGGCCATACGGTGGCGTGAAAAATAGTGGTATTGGAAGAGAAGGCCCGAGATTTGCAATAGAAGAAATGACTGAAATGAAGATGGTGGTTCTGCGTCTGCCGGCCAATGAATAAAGAAGATATGGAGTGGAGGTGCAAATATGAATGGTTTAACGCTGGAAAATCCTTCCCGGTTAAAATTAGTAGAAAATGATCAAGAGATCTTAAATGAAAATGATGTGCGCCTCAAAATTATTTATGGAGGCATCTGTGGTTCGGATCTCAGTGTGTATAGCGGTAAATTGCCGCATGCTGATTATCCGGTTCGTCCAGGGCACGAAATTTTAGGAATTATTAAAGAAGCCGGAGTGAAAAGTCATTATTCGACAGGAGAGCGGGTAATTGTACAGCCCAATACTTATTGTGGTGAGTGTGAATACTGCCTGCAGGGGAAGACCAATATCTGCCCATACAAAAAATCACTTGGGATCAACGCAGACGGTGGATTTGCGGAAGAAGTAGTTATCGACAGTAAATATGTACTGCCTGTAGCCACCGGGATTACTGATGAACGGGCGATACTTATTGAACCGCTGGCAGTAATTGTGCATGCTCTAAAAAAAGTAAAAGTGAATGAAAAGAAAAAGGTAGCTGTCATAGGCTGCGGAACAGAAGGAATGCTCGCAATTGCATTAGCTGATTATTTGGGTGGGAATGTCAGCGCTGTTGATATTAATGAAGACAAGCTTCGCAAAGTAAAGAATAATTACGAAGCGGTAAAAGTGAACTATCCCGAAGAGGCCAAAAACAGTTATTTTGATATTGTTATTGAAGCGGCAGGTACAAAATCGTCGTTTGAACAAAGTATAGATATTGTTAAGCCGGGAGGAGAGATAGTATGTGTAGGTATGACTCCAAGCGCTGAACTATCCGTAACAACACTTGTACGTAAAGAAATAACCTTATACGGCTCTATTATTTATAATGTGCCCGGCGATTTTACTCAAACAATGGAATATCTCAAAGCTTCAGCCTTGAATGTAGAACCAGTGATCTCCAAAATATTTCCTTTTCATGACTATCAACAGGCTTATGATGAAGCTCTTTCAGGAAAATACGGGAAAATAATTATTCAATTCGGGGAGGAACAATAAAATGAAAAAATTGGTTTCGAATCTGTTAGCTAATTATCTGGAAACCCGCGGAGTTGAACATGTATTTGGCTTATGTGGACATACAAATATTGCAGTATTGGCTGAATTGGAAAAAACCTCGGTGAAATTCGTGAATGTTCGCCATGAGCAAATTGCCGCTCATATGGCAGACGGATACGCCAGAGCAAAAAATGAAACTTCTGTTTTATTAAGCCATGTAGGACCGGGCCTTACCAATGCGTCTACTGGAGTGGCAAACGCTGCTTTGGATTCAATTCCCATGGTTGTTATCGCGGGAGACGTGCCTTCTCATTATTATGGAAAGCATCCTCACCAAGAAATGAATATGCACGCCGATGCTTCTCAATATGAAGTGTACCGTCCATTTGTCAAACGAGCGTGGAGAGTTGACCGTCCGGATCTATTTCCAGAAATTTTGGAAAAAGCTTTTCAATTAGCAGAAAGTGGAAATCCAGGCCCGGTTTTAGTATCCGTGCCGATGGATATGTTTTCTAAAGAAATTGAGGAGTCTTTATTTGAACAGCAAAAACGCCATACGAAAAAACTCCAGAAGCCATCTTTGGATGAAAATACAGCAAAAGAAATCGTGCAGAAGCTTATCCATGCAAAACAGCCGTTGCTGCACGTCGGTGGCGGCATTATGCTCGCCGATGCCTCAGAGGAAATTCGGGAATTTGCCAATCATTTAGGCCTGCCGGTCTCCCATTCCCTGATGGGTAAAGGTGCTATGTCAGACGATGATGACTTAACACTTGGTATGACCGGGTTCTGGGGCACACAATTTATTAACGATAAAACGAGAAATGCGGATTGGATAATGGCTCTTGGTACAAGGTTTGCTGAAGCTGACAGCAGCTCTTGGGAAGGAGAGTACACGTTTCAAATTCCCCCAACTAAACTAATACACATTGATATCGATTCTTCAGAAATCGGACGCAACTATCCAGTAGAAATTGGTGCTGTAGCAGACTTGAAACAAGCTTTAAAAGCCTTGATTAAAGCAGCGAAAGAAGAACTGCCGGAAGGCAAAGAAAACAGCGAACTTAAAAAAGAAATTAGAGAATATAAGCAAGCATTTAACGAAGCGAATCAAAAACTCGTGGAGGACAATAGTTTCCCAATGGTTCCCCAGCGGATTTTAGCTGAAGTGAGAAATGTTGTCCCTAAAGATGCTTATATTACAACAGACGTCGGCTGGAACAAGAACGGCATGGGTCAGCAATTCCCCATTTATGAAGCAGGCTCGGTATTAACTCCGGGAGGCTACGCTACGATGGGTTTTGGCGCTCCAGCAGCGTTAGGGGCGAAAGTGGCAGCTCCGGACAAAAAAGTTATCTCTCTTGTAGGGGACGGAGGCTTCGGTCAAAACCCCGCACTCATGGCAACAGCGGTAGAAGAGAATATTCCGGTAGTGTGGGTCGTGATGAATAATTCTTCCTACGGAACGATAGCAGGGTTGGAAAAAGCGCATTTTGGTACGACCTACGGCACCGTTTTCGAGCGTAACGGAGAGAGCTACACGCCGGATTATGCAGTAATTGCCCGGGGATATGGAGTAGAAGGAATTAAAATTGAAAAAGCAGAAGAGTTCAAGCCAGCTTTAGAAGAAGCCCTGGCCAGCGAAAAGCCTGTAGTTATTGATGTCGCTATGATCAATGAGCCGGTGCCGACAGACGGACACTGGAACATCATGGACATCTACTCGCCTGGAAAAAAAGTTCACCATGCAGGTGTTTGAACTATAAATTAGATCGATCTAATTTAATATAGGAGGCATAAGATGGAGCCAAAGTTCTCTTTAGCACATTTAACAGCTTTAGAATTTAGTCCACCGGAACTGACATATTTAGCCGCAAAGACCGGTTTTGATTATGTTAGTATGCGTCCTATCTATATGGGGCTTCCTGGTGAAAAAAATTACGATTTAGCCAACAATCGGGAAATGTATAAAAAGACTAAAAAAGCTTTACAGGAAACTGGCCTCGAGCTGTTAGATATTGAATTGGCAAAAGTGGATAAAGGTATTGATTATAAAAATTATGAACCCGCATTTGAGGTAGCAGCTGAACTTGGTGGTAAGCATGTATTAAGCAGTATATGGATAGATGATGAGGACTTTGCATTAGAGCAATTTTCAAATATATGTGACCTTGCAGAGCAATATAATTTAACTGTAGATTTAGAATATGTTCCGATAGCCAGCATAACCAACCTTTCAGAAACGGTAGAGATATTAAAAAAAGCAGATAAGAAAAATTCCGGTCTGATGATTGATGCCCATCACTTTTATAGAGCAGGGGATAACGTGGAAGAATTAACCAAGCTGCCAATGGAATGGTTTCATTACATGCATTTATGTGATGTTCCAGGAGCCGAGCCTTCTTCCCGACAGGAGATGACTAGAATTCTTCGGGAAGAAAGGCTTTATGTTGGGGAGGGTAATGCTGATATTGCCGGACTTCTCCAACATACTCCAAACGTGCCATACTCCCTGGAGATTCCGCATCATCGGCGCTCGAAGGAAATGGGCTTCGAAAAACATGTGAAACAATGCTTACAAACTGCTAAACAATACGTCAACAATACTGTGTTTAGCGGCGAAAGTTAATACCCAGGGAAATAGTACAGAGTTATTCCCGAAGTAATAATCCAGCCGGAATGTAGCGAGCAGACATTCCGGCTTGTTTCAATTGTGCGAATAGTAATAGTATTGAAAATTACAATCGGCTACAATGGACAATAGAAGAAGGAGGTTTCTATATTGAAAGAATTAAAAGTGAGAAATACATTGTTAACAAACGAACGGCCATGTGTATGTGTACCGCTTATAGGTAAAAGTAAAAACGAGCTGCTTGACGAAACAAAGCACATTATTCAAAAAGAACCGGATCTTATCGAATGGCGCGCAGATTTTTTTGAAGATCTTGTAGAATTCGAAACAGTATTAGACGCGCTTGAACAGGTTAGAAAAGAAATTGGAGATATTCCTTTATTGTTCACTATTCGTTCTATACACGAGGGTGGGCAAAAAGTTGAGTTGAATGCAAACGAAAAAATTGAGTTGATAAAAAAAGTCTGTGCTACCCGTCACATAGATTTTATAGATTATGAATTAGAAAATAATCAAGAGCACATTGAAGAGGTCCAAAAAAATGCGGAGAAAAACAATGTAAAATTAATATTATCTTTTCACGATTTTCATCAAACACCTGACGAAGAGGAAATGTTGGCTAAGTTTCATAAAGCAAGTAATAGGAAGGCAGATATAGCTAAGCTGGCAGTAATGCCTAAAAATATGAAAGACGTTTTGGCCGTCTTGCAGGTAACAGAGAAAACAAATGATGAACTGGCTATTCCGGTCGTTACTATGGCAATGGGAGCAGATGGCGCAATAACTAGACTCGCCGGGTGGAAAACAGGCTCTTTATTTACCTTCGGCATTGGGAAAGGAAGTTCAGCTCCGGGCCAAGTTCCAATTGAATTGATTAAAAGTATGGAGGCTCCTTTGAAGTCTAATAAATAAATGAACCGGTGAAAGCCGGTTCTTATTGACTAATAAAAAGATAGCGTTTACAATTGAATAAATTGGTTAGCCCAATATTATGTTTTATAGGGAGAATGAATTGGAATCGAAAATCAAACTATAAAAAGAAAGTATGAGTTGATTGAAGAAGAGTTACTGCGGCTGATAGAAAAAGGAACTATGCTTCCGGGCGACAAACTCCCGGCTGAAAGGATGCTTGCCGATAGGCTGCGTTGTAGCAGAACTTCTCTAAGAGAAGCTTTCCGGGTTCTTGAGTCAAAAGGAATTATCGTGTCCCGAATAGGAGGAGGTCGATATTTACAAAATGTATACCAGCAGCAGTATTTCAATTATGATCCTGTAAAAGCAATGGAACAAACAGCTATTCTGCATTTTATTGAGGCAAGAAAAACACTTGAACCCAATATTGCCCGGTTAGCCAGTGAAAGAGCGACATTGGAACAGCTTGAAGAGATAGAGAAAAATATGAAATCAATTCAAATAGATACTGATGCAGATAAAAGTTTTCATCTTTCGGTAGCCGAAGCCTCTGGAAATTTTGTTTTCGTAACAATGATGAAATCGAATTTAGAAATGATTTATAAGATGCGCAGTAAAATGCTGGAAGATAAAGAAAGATATAAACAAGCTCAACGAGAACACGAAGAAATATTCCGGCATATAAAAAATAGACAAGGGAAAAACGCTGAGAAAGCAATGCTCAATCATTTGCAGCACCTAAAAATAAATATTAGTGAAAATTAAATTATATTTTTTAAAACTTATTAGATCGATCTAATGGAGGAATTAAAGATGAATATTGGGCCTTTAAAAGAAATTAAAATTTTAGACTTATCAACGATGATTGCGGCACCTTTTGGTGCTACGCTGCTGGCTGATTTTGGAGCAGAAGTAACAAAGGTTGAAATACCTGGGAAAGGGGACACCCTGCGTACGGTTGGACCCTGGAAAGACGAGGAACCTCTGCGCTGGCCTGGGCTCGCAAGAAACAAAAAGTCTCTTACTCTTGATATCCGCACGGAGAAGGGAAAAGAAGTATTAAAGAAATTAATTGCTAAATCAGATGTAGTTATAGAAAATTTTCGTCCTGGGACGTTGGAAAAATGGGGAATCGGCTACGAAGAGATGAAAAAGCATAACCCTGAAATTATCTTATCCCGGGTCTCGGGCTACGGCCAGACCGGTCCCTATAGTTCAAAGGCTGGTTTTGGAACACCAGGAACGGCCTTCAGTGGACATACAGGCATTTCTGGTTTCCCAGACCGTCCGCCGGTAAGTCCCGCATATTCCCTGCTTGATTACATTACTGGGATTTATATTGCTCTGGCAACTGTAAGCGCTCTCTACCACCGTGATGTTAATGAAGACGGAGAAGGACAGTCGATTGATATGGGCTTATACGAGTCAATGTTTCGTATGCTGGAATTTCTGGTAGCTGAGTATGATCAAAACAATAAGGTGCGCGAGCGCAGCCCGGGGCTGTCCGGTCATTCCAGCCCAGCAGGGACGTATGGTACCAAAGACGATAAATTTGTCGTATTGGTATGCAGTACAGATTCTACGTTCGACCGGCTTGCAGAAGCGATGGACAGAAAAGATATGCTGGAGGATGATCGTTATTATACTAACGCAGTGCGTCTTGAGCATGACGATGAGGTACAAAAAATTGTTTCGGGCTGGATAAAAATTCATACGCAAAAAGAGTTAATGGATAAGTTGGATGAATATGGTGTGCCAGTCAGTCCTATTTATACAATAGAAGACATTTTCAACGACCCCCACTATCAAGCCCGGGAAAATATTGTGGAGATTGAACATCCGCGCCTCGGCAGCGTTAAGATTCCAGGAGTAGTACCGAAATTTTCGAAAACGCCCGGCAGTATTCGTCACCGGGCCCCGGATTTAGGAGAGCACAATGAAGAAATTCTGGGAGAAGGTCTTGGGTTGTCTGAAGAGGATATTCAAAGCTTAAAAGAAGAAGGAGTGATTTAAATGTCAGAGAACAGGTATCCTGAATCAATCGAACTGTGTGAAGTTGCTCCCCGAGACGGTTTTCAGGCCGAAGACGAATGGATTCCGACAGAGAAAAAAATAGAGATCATCCGTAAATTGGCCGATACGGGGGTTTCTTCGATGGAAGTAACTTCTTTTGTGCACCCTAAAGCGATTCCTCAATTGAAAGATGCTGAAGAAGTAGTACAGGCTGTCCAGGACATATCCACGATGAAAATGAGGGCTTTGGTGCCTAATGTAAAAGGGGCGGAAAGAGCCATCGGCGCAGGCATTAAAAAGTTGAAGCTGATGCTGTCAGCGACAGATTCCCACAGCTTATCGAATGCAAATGCTACGGTGGAAGAAGCCCAAAAAAAATTGGAACCGATCGCGGATCTGGCAGAAAAAGAGAACGTAACCATTGGCGGATCGATTTCAGTAGCTTTTGGCTGTCCGTATGAAGGAAGAGTAACCGAAAAACAATTATATCCAATCCTCAAGAGGTATCAACAAATGAATATTCAGGAAGTATCCCTGGCAGATACCACCGGTATGGCAAATCCGAAACAGGTGCACCTCATGCTGCAGCATTTGCAGGCTGCTTTTCCCGATATAACATTTTCAATGCACTTACACAACACGAGAGGGCTTGCGTTAGCTAACATGGCTGCGGGCATGGAGCAGGGAATACGCCGCTTTGATAGCTCAACAGCAGGTCTGGGTGGATGTCCCTATGCGCCGGGAGCTACTGGCAATGTCCCTACAGAAGACGTAGTGCACATGATGGAGGAAATGGGTATAGCAACTGATATTAACCTTGAAAAAATTATTGATACTGCCAAAGAAGTGAAAAATATAATAGGTCATGATGGGGGCAGTTATATGCTTCAGGCTGGCCCTAATTCCCAATTGCATGATAAGGTAGGCTCTCAAAAAAAAGTAAATTAGAAAACTAATGAATAAAAGTTGAAATGTCTGTAGAAAAACCCGTATCATTTGATGTAGATGCGGGTTTTTACGTATGGTTAGGTCGCATACATAAGGAGGGTGGAGACTGATGGAAGACATTCGCCAGCTTGAGGAGGATTTATTAAAGCCGAGTATCCGGCGGTCGGCTGTGGAAGTGAGCCGGCTGCTGGCAGAGGATTTTCAGGAAATCGGAGCCTCCGGCCGTATTTTTACCCGGGAGGATGTGATTTTTGGTCTGGAGGAGGAGCGCCCTGTCCATAGAACGGTGGCTGATTATAAAACAAAACCGCTTTCGGAGCATTTATATTTAGCAACCTATACCGTGACGAGCGAGCTGGGAACTTCACTGCGGAGTTCCATATGGCGGAAGACGGATTCCAGCTGGGAGCTTGTTTTTCATCAGGGGACGCCCAAAAAAGCAAATCAACCGTAGAAGCAGGACACAGGAGCTGTTTTCAGCACGAGTGCAGCGAGCTTGCAGAAGGGCAGTAGAGGTGAACAATATGGAATTATTCCATTACCATTTTTGGACGACAGAGGTAGAAAAAACAGAAGCTTTTTACAGCAGTCACGGCTTTGAAGTGGTGGGACGCTTTGCCCTGGAAAATTATCGCATTAAGCGGTACGATCCGCCGCTTGAGTGGGATGATTTCCGCGATAAAGGGTTAACGTTCCGGATGATAGAAATGAGTCTCGGTCAGGTGCGGGTTACCTTTGGCGCAGGGAGAATGAATACGTTCGGCTACTTTGGCTATCGTGTAAACCAGAAAGAGCATACCGGTATTCTCCGGCGCGCAAAGGAGCACGGATGGGGTATTAATAAAAAAGAACGGAGAACCTTTCTTCAGCCGTCCACCGGACCGAAGATTCAGCTTGATTGGGCTGAGGAACTTCCTATCGGCGGAAAAGAAGAGCTGCAGTCTGTCCTTATTACGAGTCCGGAGCCGTATGATTCGAATGACTGGCTGACCGTTCTGGGCGAAGAAGCATTAGTGCCTGTCTGGCAGGAAAAGCGTGCATTTGAACTTGAAAAAATAGTTATTCAGGGAGCGGAAAGGATGGAGACGGTACAGGATCCAAACGGTGTCCATCTGGAATTCCGTACTTAACGGAAGGAAGCAGAGCATAATGAAATACGTAATTGGAACGGTTCTGGGATTTGCTTTGTTTGCAGTAAAGCCCAGAACGGCAAAAAGCAGGGAATAGGGAGCGAATACATCGTGGAGTCGTCATTTCGTCAATTAATTATTGTTATTTTAGCTATACTGTCGGCTGTGCGCCTGGTCTTCTTTTTTGTGCTGGATCAGCCGCTTATCGATGCAATGATGCCGCTTGCGTTCATGGTGTACTGGATGCTCATTTTATCGATAGCGGACAGCAGGCAGTTATGGAGCGCAAAACGCGAGCTGATTACCATTCTGGTGGCGACAGCTCCAGTATTGATTGTTTCCTTTATCGGGGTCGTAATGGAAGCTCACGAAATCTTTCTTCCATTGTTTACGAATTCGATGCTTTTAATGGTTCTTATGCCTATTGTTTATAAGTATGGGTTGAAACCAGACGATCCTGATAAAAAAAATTAGAGGAGACCGGGTAATGGTGTTTCGAGCGAAAGGAAGCAGACTGCTGTCCGCATTTGCGATCATAGCTATCGTACTGCTGGGATATTCTATTTTTCAGGCTCTGTTTATGTATAACGGAGGGCCGGGGACTATTCTGCGGGCTGTGATCGATGCGGTTATTATCATTTTAGTAACACAGATTGTATTTTTCACAAAATATGAATTGCACGAAGAGCATCTGGCGGTTCATGCCTCTCTTTTGATCCGGCTGCGTATTCCTTATGAGTCCATCCAGCGGGTGGAGGAGGTCCCTGGATGGATCAAGGGTGCGACACCGGAAAGACTGAAGGTGATTTACCAGGAAGGAAATCGTCATCAGCATATTACACCGAAGAATGAAGCATTGTTTCTCGAGAAGCTGTCTGAGAAAAACAAAAATATTGAGATGCCAAAGGAAGGACGATTCACGCGGTGAACCGTCCTTTTTTATAGTTTATCGTAAAATTTACGAAGGAAATAAAACCCGATAGAAGCTAAAACCGTTCCGGCAATAATTATCGTTATGATAAAAAGCACTGTAGGCACGACTCTTCCTCCCTCCGCTGCAGATTCCCGCTGTTATAAGTATTTACCCGGGGAGACTTAACCGCAAGCGTCTTTATTTGAACAACAGCTCCTGAAAGCAGCTATTGATAAAATATAAAAAGCACTGGCGAGAAAACCAGTGCTGAAGTCATGAACGTTAATTGCTTTGGCCGGATATTCCGACTGTAGTAACAAGCGTTTTTATCTTTTTGAGATTTGGGCCGACGACCTGGTATCTTTTGTCGTCTGTGATAATAATAGTAATCGGAACGAATTTTTCATTTAATGCACCGAATTCCTGATTGGCCTGTGGGTCATTTACGATATCCTTTTCAATAAAAGAAATACGGTTTTCCTGAAACCAGCCTTTTACTTTAGCACAGGAGGAGCAGTTTGGCTGAGTGAAAATCTGAACTTCATAATTCATAAATATTCCTCCAATCAGGCGTGAGTTTACCGTAACACCTTCATATTTTTATGATTATGATAGTATACTAAAGTGCAGGAGAACGCAATGAAGACGGCAAAGGCCCCGGATGTAAAAAATAAAGGATTATCGCTGCATAAGAACATACGTTTGTGAAAAAAGGCGGTGTCCGCTATAATAGAAGGAACAGAGAACTGCGCGTATAAGGGGGCGTAGGAAATGAAGCAGGATGAACAGAATCTCCGGAAAATTATTCATATTGATATGGATGCTTTTTTTGCGTCTATTGAACAGCGCGACCAGCCTCGTTTGCGGAACAAGCCTCTGGTAGTCGGAGGTTCGCCCTGGTCAAGGGGTGTAGTGGCTACGTGCTCTTATGAAGCGAGGCCCTACGGTATTCATTCAGCTATGTCTTCCTATGAAGCCTATCGAAGGTGTCCGGAGGCTATATTTATTAAAGGGAATATGGAAAAATACCGGGAGGTCTCGCGTGAAATAATGGCCATCTTCCATGACTGCACAGATTTGGTGGAGCCTCTGTCTCTGGATGAGGCTTATCTTGATGTGACAGAAAATCACTGGAACATGCCGTCCGCTACGCTCACAGCTAAAGAGATACGAAGAAGAATCTATCAAAAGACCGGTCTTACTGCCTCTGCAGGTGTTTCCTATAATAAATTTCTTGCAAAAACGGCTTCAGATTATGATAAACCGGATGGACTGACGGTTATTACCCCGGACCGGGCGGACGCTTTTGTGAAAGCTCTTTCCATTGGGGATTTTCGCGGAGTTGGAAAGGTGACTAAGCGGAAATTTGATTCACTAGGCATCGAAACCGGAGAAGACTTGCAGCAGCTGGGTGAAGCAAGGCTTGTGGAATTGTTTCATAAGCAGGGCCACGTATTTTACCGTCAGGCCCGGGGAATCGATGAACGTCCGGTAAATCCGGAAAGAGAGCGAAAGTCGCTTGGAAAAGAGACGACGCTTTCGCAGGACCTTCTGCTTGTACAGGACATGCTCCCGGTCATTGAAGAGCTGCTTGACCAGGTGCTTACGAGGTTGAAAAAAGACGGCATCAGGGCTAAATGTATTGTGCTGAAAATAAAATTTGCCGATTTTCAGCAGATAACCCGCCGGTCTACGCTCGAACACCCGAGCAATGACCGTGCGGAGCTGCTCGAAGCTCTGCGCCTTCTACTCGAAGAAGGGGCCTCCGGGGGAGACCCTGTCCGGCTTCTCGGAGTCACAGCTTCGGAATTTTACGGTCCGGGAGAAGTAACGGGAGGCAGAGGCAAGGTTTATAAAACGGTAAACTATGAACAGCTGCGTCTTTTTTAAAAACACAGCTGCTTTGCCAGCTTAATTGGAAAAGGCGCCGGCGATGAAAATCACAATTAGGGCCAGAAGCAGAACGAGAATAAAAATGAGAAGAGCCAATAATAAAGCGAACACTACAAACACCCCGAAGGATTTGCCGCCGGAGAACCCGGAGGCAGCGGAGATTAAGTTTACCTGCATGACAATACCCCAGATAGAAGCTGCAGCTATAATAGCCGAGGCGATAGCGGTAAGAAGTGCCGCTGTGCTGCTCCCGCCTGCGAGCTTGCCGATAAACAGTAAAAAAATAAATGGGAAAAGAAACGCCTGCGGATAAAGAGACAGCCCATAAACCGTTCGGGCTTCGCGGGCTTTTATACGTCCCTGAAACATTAGAATAACGAGCTTTAGAATCAGTCCATTCAAATAAAACGTGACAATTTGAAATAGAAGGAAGGCAGCGATAATTCCAACAGCTGTAAGGAAGGTGGAGAGAGCAGACCCGGTCTCAATTGGGGACATATCACTTGTGTTTTGGGCAAGGGACTGGGAGAGACCGGCAATGATAACAATCCATAGAGCTGTGAAATGAAGCCCCGGGTTATCGCTTATCTGCCTGTACGTTTTCCTGGGTGCAGTAAATAAAGGTAACAATCGAATAGGATTCATCATCATTCCCCGCTTTCATCAATACATCTTTTTCCAACTGCCATCAGTGTACAATATTTTGAAGAAAGAAGACAGAATACATAAAAAAAACGGAAGCAGAAGCCTTTCTGCATCAGCAGAAAAAATGTTAATTAACTTTACCAATGAGAGTGGGATAGAAAAGCGCTTCAAATTACCACCGAGGAAATGTCTTATGGTACAATTTTCCCAATGTGATATTTAGAAGGGATGAAAGAGATGGCGACGATGAGCAGTGCAGACAAAGTCACTCTGTATTATAAAGAAGCCGGACAAGGATATCCTGTTATATTTCTGCACGGACTGACTGGAGACCATACGATGTTTGAGCGTGAAATGGATCGGTTGAAGGATCAGTTCCGCGTTATAGCCCTTGATATGAGAGGACACGGCAGGTCGGACAAGCCTGAAGCATATACATTGGAGGATCATATACAGGATATACTGCACATGATGAATAAGCTTGACATTGAATCAGCTCACCTGGTGGGTGTTTCAATGGGAAGCTATATCGCTCAGGGTGTAGCTGTTGAAGCTCCCAAAAGAGTATCGAAGCTTGTGTTAACAGCACCGAAGGCACATGGGAAAACGTCTTCCACTGCCCGCTTATTTGCTGAGCATGAAGCCGAGTTGAGCGGCCTTTCTCATCGTGAAAAATTAAATAAAGCCTCGATGTATATCTATCATGATATCGGCAGGGTACAGGCCTGGTCAAAGCAGATTGAAAACCGGGCCGTGGAGCTCAGTGCCAAAGAAGAACAGGCAGCTTCTGATGCTTTAAAGGGGTTTGATTTCCGTGATCAGCTTCCTTTCGTAGAGGCAGAGTCGCTTGTGATCAGCGGGAAATACGATGGCCTGAACCCGCCGGAATACGGCCGGGAAATAGCTGACCTTATTCCTTCATGCCGGTTTGTGGAATACGGGCACTCGGGTCACGGAATAAACGTTGAAGAGCATGAACGGTTCGTAGAAGAAATCAGAGAATTTTTGAAATAAAGCCAATAAAAATAGCAGGAGCATGATGATTAAACGAATAAGTCTGCTCTTTCGCTCAGAGCCCCGGAGAGCTGCTGTGATTTTCAATTAAGCAGGAAGATATTCAATTGAGTCGATAAAAACAATGATTTTTAAAGACCTTAAGCTGTTTTTAAAGTGTGAAACGGTTAAAAAGCGAAGTCCCAGATTAAAATTGTTATAAAATAATATTGATTTTTATGTGGGTTATGTTATCATATGGGATATGAAAATAATTAAGAGGTGATTAAAGCATGGCTGATCGTAAAAATGTACAAACAACCGGTTCAGGTGCTCCGGTAGGAGATAACCAGAACTCGTTGACAGCAGGAAACAGAGGCCCTACTCTTATTCAGGACGTACACCTTTTAGAAAAACTTGCTCACTTTAACCGCGAGCGTATTCCTGAGCGTGTTGTTCACGCCAAAGGCGGCGGAGCTCACGGGGTTTTTGAAGTGACAAACGATGAAATTTCTAAATATACCAAAGCCGATTTCTTAAGCGAAAAAGGAAAAGAAACGCCGATGTTCATCCGTTTTTCCACAGTGGCGGGCGAATCCGGTTCAGCGGACACAGTACGTGACCCGCGCGGTTTCTCCGTAAAATTCTATACAGAAGAAGGTAACTACGACCTCGTAGGTAACAACACACCGATCTTCTTTATTCGTGACGCTATCAAGTTCCCGGATTTCATCCACACACAAAAACGTGATCCGCAGACGCACTTGAAGGATCCGGATATGGCATTTGACTTCTGGTCCCTTTCTCCAGAATCGCTGCACCAGATCACGTATCTGCACGGTGACCGTGGTATTCCGGCAACGTGGCGCCACATGAATGGCTACGGCAGCCACACGTTTAAGTGGGTTAACGACCAGGGAGAAGCATTCTGGGTAAAATACCACTTTATCAGTGATCAGGGCGTTAAAAACCTTGACGAGCCAACAGCAAATCAAATAGCTGGGGAAAACCCAGACTATCATACAGAAGATCTGTTCAACGCTATTGAAGAAGGAGATTATCCTTCCTGGACACTGTATGTACAGATTATGCCTTATGAAGAAGCACTCACGTACAAATGGGATCCGTTTGATGTAACTAAAATCTGGTCGAAGGAAGACTACCCACGTATTGAAGTCGGCCGTATGACATTAAACAAAAATCCTGAAAACTACTTCGCAGAAGTAGAGCAGGCTGCTTTTTCCCCGGGACACTTTGTGCCTGGTATTGAAGCTTCCCCGGATAAAATGCTGCAGGGACGTCTGTTCTCTTACTCTGACGCTCACCGCTACCGCGTAGGCGCCAACCATGAGCAGATTCCGGTTAACAAGCCAGTAAGCGGCACAAATAACTATCAGCGCGACGGCTTTATGCGTACGGACGACAATGGCGGCGGTTCGAAGAACTATGAACCAAACAGCTATGGCGGACCGACCGAAGACGCAGCAGCAGAAATCAGCCCGTTTGATGTAGAAGGTAAGGTTGCAAGCACGCCTTATCCTGACGACGATCACTACACGCAGGCTGGCGACTTGTACCGCATGATGAGCGAGGACGAAAAGCAGCGTCTCGTAGACGCATTCGTGGGCCACATGAAACCAGTCCGCAAGGATGAAATTATCAAACGTCAACTGGAAATCTTCTACAAAGCGGATCCGGATTACGGACGCCGTATTGCAGAAGGACTTGGCTATAAAGTACCACAAGAAGAAGCGTAAGCATTACCATCGTTTGCGCAATCACCAACTTTAATTTTATGCATCATCCACTCACAACTTGCACCCGTGCCTTTTTAGGCACGGGATTTTTTTATCTTGAATTGTAATATTAAGTGCAACACGTAAAAAAATAAAAAACACCCATGGTATCCCAGTGTAAAATGAAAGTACCACCAAACACTCACACGGAGGGATACCATGAGCTACTCTCATCTTACCATGATCGAACGAGGACAACTAGAGGCTCTGACGAGCCTCCACTGGTCGATCCGGCGAATTGCGGCTTTTCTGGGCCGGCATCCATCGACCATTTCCCGGGAACGCCGGCGCCAGGCATCCTCCGATACGTATCAGGCCGCTCAGGCGCAGAAAGCCTATCATCAACGGCGGAAGGCCTGCGGGCGAAAAGGCAAAGCGACGCCCGAGCTGCTTCAAGCCATTACCCATCATCTCCATGCCACCTGGTCGCCCGAACAAATTGCCCGGTACGCCCCGGGGGTTACGGTGGGATGCGGGACGATCTATCGATGGCTGTACCAGGGGTTATTGGCGAAGGGAGACCTGCGCTGCCTTCGCCAGAAGGGCAAACGGAAGAAAGTGCGGGAAAGCCGTGGCCGTTTCACGGTCGGCCGGCGCATCGAGGAACGCCCTGCCGTGGTCGAGACCCGACAAACCTTTGGCCACTGGGAAATGGATACCATTGTTTCATCGCGTGGAAAAAGCAAGGGCTGCCTGGTGACGCTCACCGAACGCAAAAGCCGGTACCTGTTAGCTGTTCCCATGCCGGACCGGCGGTCCGGAACCGTAGCCACTGCCGTGGAAACACTGATGGACCAGTATCCTCGTGGTGTCTTTGAAAGCATAACGGTGGACCGGGGCAAAGAATTCGCCTGCTTTCCCGCCCTCGAAGCCCGGAGCGTGCCCGTCTATTTCGCCGACCCCTATGCCGCCTGGCAGCGGGGAACCAATGAAAATACCAACGGCCTTCTCCGGGAATTTTTCCCGAAGGGCATGGATTTAGCTCGCCTCAGCCAGCAGGAAGTGGACTACGTCATCGGACTGATTCATCGCCGCCCCAGAAATTGTCTACATGGGAATACCACGGAAAATGTGTTTCATGAAGAAGTGTTGCGCTTAAATTGACAATCTAAGTTATGAAAAAAAGCCGGATTCCAAAGAAATTCTTCGGAGCCCGGCCCATGCATCAAGACGTCAGTGCCTCAGTTTATATTTCGAAAAGGCAGACGAAAATGTGTCAGCACGTGGTATGATAAAGACAGAAGGAAAAATGCATCGGTTAAGAATTCATCATGTATGTAAGGGCTTCCGCGACACCGTATTCATCGTTTGTGCCAACAATATGGTCGCTCATGGTTTTGACTTCATCCACAGCGTTTCCGATAGCGACGGCATAGCCGGCTGTTTCAAGCATACTGATATCATTGTAATTGTCACCGATGGCAGCGGTATCTTTTAACGGTACAGCAAGCTCTGTAGCAAGTCTTTCAAGCGCAAGCCCTTTCGAGGCACCTGTATGTTCGACCTCAAAATTATGATCACCTGAGGTGACGAGGGTTAAATCTTCCCGGTATTTAAAGTGGTCAATGCCTGCCTGGCGCTTTTCTTCGATAAAAGATACGGCCAAAATATTATACAGGGAAATGTTCATATCATGCAGATCGAGATAGCTTTCAATAAAAGAAAATCCGGTTTGGCTGTACTGTCGTTCCGCTGCCTTCTGCATGGAGGCTGTATCTGCATGCGGGTTGGCACTTTTGATCCGGTCCTGCTCGATTTGAAGCAGTTTCCGGCTGTTGTGGGGGGTGTAAATAGCCTTTTCTGTAAACGCTTCATAATAAAATTCCTGCTGATGAAGCCACGAAAGCACTTCCATGCCTGTATCTTTTGGGAGAGGCACGGAGATATACAGCTCACGGTCCGGGGAGTGAATAGCGGCGCCGTTCGCAGAAATCACCCATGGATAAAGAGAAGTATTTTCAAGAATGCTCCATACGTCAAAGTGGGCTCTGCCTGTAGCAATGACGATATCGATGCCGTTTTCGACGGCTGTTTCAAGTGCTTGTATCGTTTTGTCATCCAATTGATTTTCGCTGTTCAAAAGAGTTCCGTCCAAGTCAATTGCGACCATTGAAAACATTTTTATCCTCCCATCAGTAGACGAGGCTAAAAGCATAAACCTTTTATACTTTAACATAAAATATCGTAAGCAACGAAATTACGCGCAAAAATTTGTATAATAATGGTAAAATACTTGTACAGCTTTATTCGGAGGATGTATAAAAGAACTGCAGTGGGCATAGCCCCGGAACTCTTTTTATTGGCCGGAGAAGGATATGGAAAAGTACGGAAAGAAGGTAGTGAAGGAAAAAGAATTTGAAGGATACTGAATAGGGGGCGTGGTTATGTATATTAAAAGAACAGAAGATCCGGTGCTGCTCAGCCGGTTAAATCAGTCGCTGCACGAATGGCACGTAAACCTTCATCCTGAACTTTTCTTTCCTTACGATCAGCCGTCGGCTCAATCGTATTTTGAACAAAAGCTTTCTGACGACTCCCACATGTTTTTTATCGCTGTCGAAGACGAAGAGCCGCTGGGGTACGTCTGGCTGGAGCTCCGTAAAGAGAAGGGTAACGATTTTAAACGTCCTTCGCGCTACGGCTACATTTACCAGATTGTTGTGAAGGATCAACATCAGGGCCAGGGCGTTGGGGCTTTTTTGATGAAGGAGGCGGAGTATGCTGCACGGGATTATGGAGCAGACAGGCTTGAGCTGGACTATTTGGCACAAAATTATATAGCAGAAGCGTTCTACAAAAAAATCGGATATGAACCAAGGCGGGTTACAGTGCATAAAGAGCTTTAAGAGGATGGGGGCTGGAGAGATGATTACGAGTCATACAAATATTATTATCGCCGGTACAAGCGTCGAAGGGCTTGTGCTGGCACGGGCTTTGGAGCGCTATGATGTAAACGTCCGGCTGCTTGAAGCCAAGAAGTCTCCTGCCCACGAACCGAAAGCACTGCTTTTATACGCACGGTCGCTTGAAGTGCTCGAAAGCGTTAAACTGGCAAAACCACTGCTGGAGGCAGGAATACCTTATAATTCGCTGGAGTTCAATTACGAAGGAAAACAGATTTTTACTCCTTCCTTCGATTTCTTGAAAAATGAATCTCCCTATCCATTTGTATTGTCGCTGGCTAACTGTGATGTGCAGCATATACTGCAGCGCTCGCTGGTGAAAACCTCTGTGGAATGGGGTACACGCATTACCCAGCTGAAGCAGAATGGTTTAAAAACAGAAGTGTTAATCGAAAAAAATAACATGGAAGAGCGGATCATTGCAGATTATGTCGTGGGGGCTGACGGGATTGACAGTGTGGTCCGGGAGCTTGCTTCTATTAAATGCAAAATGGAGGGCGGCTCGGAACTAATGATGGCGGATGTTAAAACAGAGAAGCGGCTGACAAATAATGTGCCGTCCATGATGTTTAATAAAAAAGGCATTATGTTTGCCGCAGACCTCCCGGGCCGCCAGACGAGGATTATGATGGTCGACCGGGATAAGCCAGGCGTCCGCCTTGAAAATACAGAAGCGTCCCTCCGGGGGCTCTACCAGAAAATCACGGGCCGCCCGTTGTTCATGCAGGCGACGGTGACGGTACAGTCAAAGCAGGCTGTGTTTCATCAGGCAAAAGAATTTCGGTCGGGGGACATCTTTTTAGTTGGTGAAGCAGCACATGCCCATCACCCGATGACAAGCCAGAGTGTAAACCTGGGCATCCAGGATAGCATCAATTTAAGCTGGAAGCTGGGCATGGTGTGTGCGAGGGCCTGTCCGGAAACACTGCTTAAATCATACGAGGCTGAGAGGCTTCCGGTCGCAAGAAAGGTTAACCGGACGACAGATTGGACGGTTCGAAGCCTGACTGTGCAAAAGCCTATTGCTGTGCAGGCGAGAAATCGCACGCTGAAAATGGTGGAAATGATTGAACAGCTTCCGGAGGCCTTCATCCGGAGACTGTCGCATTTGTCTGTGAGATACCGGGCATCGGCACCACCTTTGAAAGAGGAGCTAAGGCGCGAAGGGGTACTGCACCCGGGAGACCGGGTGCCTGACGCAGCATTAACAGATTTTGAAAATTGTAAGACCAGGTTGTATGAGCATTTGCAGGAAGGGAAATTTTTATTTTTGATACGCACAAGTGGCAGCCGGATTGATAAGGAGTACGCATTTATTAAGCGCTGGATCCGTAAGTCCGCTCCGTATTTTGGCAGCATGG
This sequence comes from Marinococcus sp. PL1-022, assembly GCF_033845285.1. Classification (NCBI taxonomy): domain Bacteria; kingdom Bacillati; phylum Bacillota; class Bacilli; order Caryophanales; family Bacillaceae; genus Marinococcus; species Marinococcus sp. PL1-022. Next base: position 198,823 of record NZ_JAWXCX010000001.1, read on the forward strand.
TACAGCCGGCATTAGTGGCGCCGACACCGACAATGGGACAGCCTGATGACATTTTGTGCTGGAGTGAAAGACATTTAAGCAGAGAGTTCCGGCAGTTAATCAGGCCAGGGGAATCTATGCTCGTACGGCCGGATGGTTATTTGCTTTTTCATAGTGATGCTGCAGACTGGAGCAGCTGGAAGGAGGCAGTGGAGCTGTTTCTTACAGCAGGGGCTGAATGGAATCTGGAGGAGCGGGAAGCCCGGAAATGGTACCAAAACATCAAATTGATCAGCCGCAGATGGACAAAAGCTGATATTTAGTAAATAAGAAAATCTCCCTTAAAGCCGGTACTGTATCCAACAGGTGCCGGCTTTTTGAAACGCATGGACATATGTTACGTAAAAACGAAAGAAAACATTGACATCTGCATTCCAAAAATAGGAAAATGTACGAGTTGAACGTCTAATAAGTAAGGAGAGGAAACCATGTCATCGATTTTAGAAGTGAATGATGTACATAAGCGTATTCGCGGTAAAGAAATCATTCAGGATCTGAATTTCTCTGTCGAACCGGGAGAGGTTTTTGGCTTTCTTGGACCGAACGGTGCGGGAAAAACGACGACGATCCGTATGATGGTCGGACTCGCCCCTATTTCGTCCGGAGATATTCTTATCGACGGATACAGCATCCAGAAATCGTATGCGAGGGCGATTAAACAGGTCGGAGCCATTGTGGAAAATCCGGAAATGTACAACCATTTAACGGCAGAAAAGAACCTGATCCACTTTGCCCGGATGAACGGGAAGGTAGATCAGGATCGCATTGACGAGCTGCTCGACCTCGTGAAGCTTGGGCACGTGAAAAAGAAAAAGGTGCGCACCTTTTCTTTAGGAATGAAGCAGCGCCTCGGTATTGCCCAGGCGCTTTTGCACCGGCCGAAGCTGTTGATTTTAGACGAGCCGACCAACGGCCTGGATCCGGAAGGTATCCGGATGGTACGGGCTTACCTGCGCCGGTTGGCCGAGGAGGAAGGGCTGGCGGTGCTTGTTTCGAGCCATTTGCTTTCAGAAATGGAGCTGATGTGTGATCGTTTTGCGATTATCCAGGACGGTAAACTGATCAGCATTGAAGATCAGCGCATCTCAGAAGGAGAAGGACGCCCGGCGCCGTACCAGATTGATGTAGGTCCGCAGAAGCTGGAGGCTGCGATGCGGATGGTGAAAGAAGCCTATCCGGATCTGCAAATAGAAGAAGCAGACCAGCGGTTGACGATATACATAGAAAAAGAGAACGTCCCTGCCCTTCTGCGCTATGTCATGGAAGCCGGATTTGATATCTATGAAGCAAAAGAAGATAAACAAACGCTTGAAGACCGGTTTCTTCAAGCAACGTCGAAGGAGGGGTCCCCATGATCCGCCTGATTCAAAACGAATGGATGAAGCTGTTCTGGCGTATCAGTACATGGATAATGACAGCGATTCTGCTCCTCGGGGTGGTGGGTGTTCTTATTTATTCCATCACCAATCAGCCTTCAGCGGAGGAACTGCCGTCGGAAGCGCAGTGGAAAGCAGAGACTCAGCAGCAGATTGAACAAGATCAACAGGCGATCGAGGACAGCGGGGGCGCTACCGCGGAGTATTACGAACAGGAGATTGCGATAAATGAATACCGCATCCAGAACGATCTGCCCCCGCAGGGCGCGACTGGAGAAAGCGTCTGGTCATTCATGAGCACGAATGCAGGGCTCCTCGATCTGCTGAGTATTTTTGTCATTATCGTAGCGGCGACGATTATTTCCTCTGAATTTAAAACCGGCACCATTAAGCTGCTGCTGGTCCGCCCGCCGTCCCGGATCAAAATACTGATGTCCAAGTACCTTACGGTCATCCTTTATGCTGTTGCAATGCTCGCTCTGCTTTTCGGGGCATCGTTTATTCTGGGAGCTCTTTTCTTTGGATTCGGTGAGCCTTCCACACAGTTAATCTATACGGACGGAGAGGTCGAACAACGGCCGCAGGTGCTCGCGCTTGCGATCGATTATCTGACCGGATCGGTGAATTTTGTCATGCTTGCGACACTGGCCTTTGCCATTTCAGCCATTTTCCGGAGTGAAGCGATGGCGATTGCCATCAGTGTTCTGTTATACGTAGTGGGCGCTGGTGTAACAAGTACTCTGGCTCTTGCCTACGACTGGCCGAAGTACCTTCTGTTTGCAAACACGAATCTGAATCAATACTTTACAAGCGGAGGGCCGCCGGTGGAAAGTATGACGCTTAGTTTTTCCGTTGTCGTGCTGATTGTGTACTGGCTGATTTTTATGGGTTTTGCCATATGGATGTTCAAAAAGAGAGAAATCAGCGTAACTGGTTAAGGAAAGTTGTTTGAATCCAGGTGTAGATAGGGAACAAAATAATTGAGAGTAATTGAAGAGGAGTGTGCGCCTATGGTGAAACGTACGGCAGAAAAAGTACTTGGAATTATTGCTGCTGTTTTAAGCGGTATTGGTATCGTTTTAGGAATTGTTCTGACGTTTGTAGATGCTTCGACGTTCGAGCAAATAAATCAAACCGTCCAGCAGCAGGGTGGAGAAACGATAAATACTCAGGAGGCGGCTGCTCAGGCCTCTGCTTATGGCATCAGTCTGATTATCTTTTCAGCGATTGCCACGATTCTTGCAGTAGTAGGCGTCTTTATGCTGAAGCGTAATAAACGCTCTGTCGCTTCCGGCATTTTGTTTTTTGCGGCCGCGGTCGCTGGCTTTATAGCAATCAACATTCTTGCCATTGTCCATTTGATTCTGCTCGTGGTGGCAGGCATTATGGCTCTTGTCCGCAAGCCGGACACGCCAGCCGATAATTCCGCAGATGTTCAGGAATATCCGGAATAACAGAAACGGGGGGCTCCGAGAAATTCGGAGCTCTTTTTTATGAGGAGGATGAAATGAGGGTACTGGTGATTGCGGACACCCATATGCCAAAAAAAGCAAAAGAGTGGCCGGAGGAGCTTTATAAAGCATTTGCAGAAGCTGATTATATCATTCATGCCGGAGACTGGCAGAGCCTAGACGTGTGGCAAGACCTGAAAAGATATGCCCCGCTTACCGGTGTATATGGAAATGTGGATGGGGACGACATAAAAGCTGCCGTGAACGAGAAAGAGGAAATCGTTCTCGAAGGGTGGCGTATCGGTATTGTGCACGGTCACGGAGAGAAAGGGACGACTGAAAAAAGGGCCGGAGAAGCATTTTTCTCCGGCCAGAAGGATATTATCATTTTCGGGCATTCTCATATTCCCTACCTGCGGTATGCGGGGAAAACGTTGATGTTTAACCCGGGTTCGCCGACGGATAAGCGAAAGGCGGCGATGTTTTCCTATGGGCTGCTCGACCTCAGTCATGACCATTTTGAAGCCCGGCATGTGTTTTTTCCCCGAAAAAGCTAAACGAAATACTGAAGGTCCGAAGCGTTGGTCGGATATGCAAACATTGTCCTGGATAAGGAGCTCGCCGGGATCTCGTGCTGAATCACGAGCGTCATGTAGTTAATGAACGAGGCTGCATCACTGTTTAACGCGTGAGCGCCGACAACGGTGTCTTTCTCCTTATCGATAATTAATTTTACAAAGGCCGTGGTTTCGTTTTTGTGCTTGTACGTAAACCACGAGCTTACATCTTCGGTAACCACAGAAAGTCCTCGGGCAGAAGCCGCATCACCTGTCAGGCCTACCGCTGTTAACCCGGGTACGGTGAATGCTGCAGAAGCGATTGGCCCGTAGTGAACGGGAGTGCTGTTGTTTTCAAGCAGGTTGGCGGACACGTAACCTGCCTCAAATCCGGCTAACGGAGTTAATGGGCTGCCGGCTGTATCTGCGCAGTCGCCAGCGGCATAAATATTTTCATTGGTGGTGTTTTGCAGATAGTCATTTACAGTAATGCCCCGTTTTTTATCATAGGCAGCTTCAGCCTTTTCCAGGTCCAGCGTTTGTACATTCGGTGTACGGCCGCTGCCGTGAACGACAATATCGCCGTAAAAGAAGTCTTCTGTTTTTGTATAAACCTGGTAGCCTTGTCCTTCCGGACGTATTTCAGCTGCTTCAGTATGCAGGTGTACATGTACACCGATCGATTCAGAGTAATCAATGAGCTGCTGGACAAGCTCAGTATCAAATCCTTTCAATGCATGGTCTCCGCGCTGTAGAATATGAACATCGGCTCCAGCCCGTTTAGCGAGGTGGGCAAACTCAAAGGAAATGTAGCCCCCGCCGATAAAAACAATGCTTGATGGCAGCTGATCAAGTTCAAGAAAATCATCGCTGCTGAGCATATGTTCAGCTCCTTCAATTGGAAGACTGGCAGGGCTTGCGCCGGTGGCGAGTACGAATTTTTTACTCTTAATGGGGTGTCCATCCACTTCTATAGTTTCACGGTCGGTAAAACGGGCACGTCCGTGCAGGGTGTCGATGCCGCTGTCTTTTAAGCTTTGTTCGATAGAGTCCGGGACCCCTTCGACAAAGGTGCGTTTGAAGTTCATTAAATTCTCCCACCGGATGGATAAACTGCCTTCAAGACCAAGGCCCTTCAGGCGCTGGGCCTGCTCGAGTACTTCTGAAGCATGGATGAGCACCTTCTTCGGATCGCATCCGCGCAGGGCGCAGGTGCCGCCGTAAGGACGTTCATCCACTATTGCCGTGTTCCATCCGGCCTCGTTTAAGTTTCCGGCGGCGGTCATCCCCGCTGAACCGCTTCCGATTACGATCACATCATACATAATATTTACCTCCTTTAATCTCTTCGTTCCTATTCCTTTTGCTGGAAGAAATGAAACGAAGCTCGAAATGGAAAACTATTACTTGAAAGAAGGAACAGCACATGCAGTATGAAACAGGTGAATTCCACTCAGAACGACTGACGACCGGGCTTTTGTTCTGGTCAGGGCTGATTGTTATGTCGAGCTTGTACATGACGATACCGCTCATACCAACTTTTTCGGAAGCTTTTCATATTTCTGCCGGAGAAGCCGCCTGGGCGGGGAGTATTTTTTCAATCTTTTTTGCAGCCGGCTGCCTGCTGTATGGCCCTTTATCGGAACGGGTGGGGAGAAAACGCACGATTGTAGCGGGTTTGTTGGTGCTTGCTGCCGTCACTCTTCTGCTCGGGATGGCGTCGACCTTTTCTGCTCTGCTGATCGGCCGCGCTCTTCAGGGGCTTGCGGCGGCATCATTTTCACCGGTAGCGCTTGCCTACATTGGCGATATGTTTACACCAGCTAAGAGAGGCTCGGTTATCGGGTTTATCAGCGCCGGATTTTTAATCGCGGGGATTTTCGGCCAGACGTGGAGCAGTGCCGCCGTGCAGGCAGCCAACTGGCACTGGGCCTTTTTGCTGCTTGGAATCATTTATGTGCTCACCTTTGTTTTAATGTGGCGCCTGCTTCCTGTGGATCCATCGAAAGGAAAAACGGGCGGTAAGCCTTCGTTTGTCTCCCAGCTGCAGACAGTGGCCAGAAATAAAAGCCTGATGCTTTGTTTTATCGTTACTCTTTCAGTGCTGATGGTTTTTGTGGGGATGTATTCTTCGCTTGGACAGTATCTGCAGGGAGCATTTCAGCTAAGCCAGGGCGACATTTTATACGTTCGCGCTGCGGGCCTCCTCGGCATTAGTGTTGCTTTTTTTACGGGAAAATGGAGCCGGCGTGTCGGCAGTCCGTTTATCCTTCGTCTCGGTCTCGGTATTGGAGCGCTCTCACTTTTGCTGATGCTCGTTACGGACAGCCTATGGCTGCTGGTGGCATGGAGCGTGCTGTTTACAGCTGGAGCTGGTTTAATCGTTCCTGCGATTATTGCGCTCATCAATCAGGTGGGAGCTGAAGTGAGAGGCGTTGCAACGTCGCTGTACACATTTATTTTATTTATCGGAGCCAGTATCGGTCCGGTGCTCAGTACCGCAGTGAGCCAGGCTGTGTCTGTCGAATGGGCCTTCGGCGTTCTCGCTTTGATTTACGCCGCCAGTTTTGTCACAGCTTTAGGAATACGTGTGCCAAAGCAGTAAAGAAGTCGTTGAACGGCTTCTTTACTGCTTTGTGTGAATTTATTTAACATATTTTTTCTTCTGTATAGGTTTTATCGGGAAAAAATGCTGGAAAAGCAAAAATAAGAGGAATTAATGAAAGAAAATATAACAAAGTAATTTCTATAATGTCATCTAATTACTCGAAATTTTCAGAAAACAATGATACGATAGAAATCCAATCGGATGAATAGTAAAGAATATATTTAGATAATTCAGATAAAAAGGAGTGGTGAACATGGTTAAAAGCAGCACGAAGCGGTATTTGAAAGCCTTAAATTTGACGGTGGAGGAACCTTCTTTTTCTTATCTGGCAAAAATTATGAACGCTCACTTGTTCACCTTTCCGTTTGAAAATGTGAGCAAATTAATATATCACCAGGAAAATACCTGGGAAAATTATACGCCGGACGCCCAGAGCTTCGTTGATAACTTTGAAAAGCACCAGTTCGGCGGTACGTGCTTTACCGTTAATCAAAAGGTGGCGGCTATACTTCATGATTTAGGCTTTGATGCTTACAACATTAATATGGGACCGGAGCATATCGCTACTGTCGTCCGGCTGCAGGGTGAGCATGTCCTCGTGGATTGTGCCGTTTCAGCACCGATTTTTTCTCCGGTGCGCCTGGAGAGGTCTGACCGGAACATTTATATGTATCACGACGAAAAGATTGTCATCAGTCCGGTGGATAAAGAAAGCCACCTGTATGAATTCAAACGCTATATAAAGGGGAAGCTGACAAAAGACCAGTGGGTGTTTGACGCAGGGCTTTCGAGAAACAGAAAATACCTTGATAATATGGTGAATCATTCTCACCGGGAAGACGCTATGTTTATGTCCCTGCTGAGACTGCAGATGTGGCAGCCGACGCGGAATATTACGCTGAAAAATAATCGGATGCGCATCTATCATCCGGACGGCACTACGGAAAAAAGAGAGCTTCAGTCGATTGAAGAGATCGAAGAGGTGGTCCAGCATGAATTCGGACTCGGAAAACTGCCTGTGCGAAAAGCGGTCGAATACCTTGAGGCTAAAGGCATCGACGTATTTGCCTCTTTAAATAAAGAAGAAGCATCTTAAGTAAAACCGGCGCAGGCAGCGCCGGTTTTTTGTTTGCAGACGGTTGCGGCCGGTTATCGGTATCGCATATGATAGACAGATAATATTAACACAGGCAGGTGTTTGGATTGAATAACGAGATTGCTGAAGTAAAGCTGGTGTCCTTTAAGCGGGAGCATTATGACAGGTTGATCGAGTGGGTGCCGTCAGCCGATTTTTTAAAGCAGTGGAGCGGAGAAGCGTTTACATACCCGCTGAATAAAGAACAGCTCGATGATTACCGTATGCAGCAGGAGGGTGATAATCCCAAACGGCTCGTCTATACTGCTCTGCACCAGACAACGGGAGTCCCGGTCGGTCATATATCACTTGGGGCTATTAATTACCGCGATCGTTCCGGACGGATAGGCAAGGTGCTCGTTGGAGATGAATCGATGCGCGGCAGAGGTCTCGGACAGTGGATGGTACGGGAGGTATGCCGGGTCGCCTTTGACGAATTGCAGCTGCATCGGGTAGCGCTCGGAGTTTTTGATTTTAACGCTTCCGCTCTGCGCTGCTATGAGCGTGCCGGCTTTCAGCGCGAGGGGGTAAAACGGGATCTTCGTCTCGTAGGAAACACCTATTGGTCCCTTGTAGAGATGAGCATGCTCGAAGAGGAGTGGGAAAAGCTGCGCTAATTATCGCAGCTGTTACCGCATTTCTGGAAATTTTCTCAGGAAGGGTTCATAATAAAAAGACAGGAGCCCTCTGCGCTCGTGTCTTTTTTATAGGCGGAAAGCAGAGGCTTGATTACGGCTTGGAGGGAAGCGCATGGAGAAAAAACCATCTGTACTGGTAATGGTTTCTGTAGAGGCAGAAAACGAAGCGCTGCAGGCAGCAGCTGAGGCAGAGGATGCATGGGTGGTGCAGGTAGGCGGTGTCGGAGCGGCACAGATGAGTGTCCGGACATCGCTGCTGCTTGCTGAACATGACTATGATCTAGTTATAAACGCCGGGATTGCAGGTGCCTTTCCAGATAAAGCCTGGCTGGGAGATATTGTGGCAGCCAGCGAAATCGTCGCCGCGGATATGGGGGCAGAAACTGAGGAAGGATTCGCTCCGCTCGAAAAGCTTGGGCTTGGGCCGACACGTTTTCCGGCAGAAAAACAGTACACGCCTGAATTAGTCCGGCGTCTTTCGGAGCAGGGAATTTCGGCTGTTGAAGCTCCGGTGCTTTCTGTGTCGACTGTGACTGGTACACAGGCAACGGTGAACCAGCGGGCGTTTTTATATGAAGATGCTGCGGCAGAAGCAATGGAAGGCTACGGTGTGGCCGCGGCCGCCAGCCACTTCGGGGTCCCGGTAATGGAAATACGCGCCATATCAAACGAAGTCGGGCCGAGGGACAGGGACGCCTGGGACATCCCGGGAGCACTGGATTCTCTGCGGTCGGCTATACTTATATTGCAGGAGGTTACATCATCATGAAAATAGCTTTTTCCCCGTGTCCCAACGACACGTTTGTCTTCCATGCCTGGACGCATGGGCTGCTAAAAGATACAGAAGCTCCGGAAGTCACATTTGCAGATATTGATATCACTAACCATTGGGCCGCAAATAAAGAAGGGCCGGAGGTAATGAAAATTTCCTACGCGGCCCTTCCGTGGGTGCTTGAAGATTATGCCCTTCTTCCGAGCGGCGGTGCCCTCGGTTACGGCTGCGGCCCTTTAGTATTAACAAAAGGCGAAAAAACGCCTGAACATTTGATCGGAAAAACGGTAGCGGTTCCGAGTGAACGGTCCACGGCTTATCTGCTGTTCCGCTTATGGGCATCCAAAGTGATTCCTGAAGGTGTCGGAGAAATTAAGGTAATGCCCTTCGATGATATTATGCCGGCGGTCCGGGACGGCGAAATAGATGCTGGTCTCGTCATCCATGAAGCCAGATTTACGTATCATAATTACGGCCTGTCGCTTGTAGAGGACATGGGCAGCTGGTGGGAAAGGGACACAGGCTTCCCGATTCCGCTTGGAGCGATTATTGCCCGCCGCCATTTAGATACGCAGGAACTCGCTGATAATGCCCGGCGCTCCGTGGAATACGCCTGGGAGCATCCGGAGGCATCAAGCGATTTTGTTATGGAAAATGCTCAGGAGATGTCACCGGAGGTGGCCCAGTCTCACATCGAGCTGTATGTTAACGAATTCACCCGCAGGCTTGGTGAAGACGGGTACGCCGCTGTGGAAACCTTGCTCGGACGGGCGATGGAAGAAGAATTAATCCCTTCCTTTGATTTGAAAAAAATCAGGCTGTACTAAACAAAGAAGCTTCACCTGGAAACAGGCGGAGCTTCTTAAATATCTGCAGTTTTTATTTTCCTCGCTGCCAAAGCGGCGCGGAGGCTGTGAAGAATCATGCCTGTGAGCACGAGCGCAATGCCGGAGAACGTCAATGCCGAAGGTGCAGCCGTGTGAAGCAGAAGCATTTCGCCGATAAGGGCAAATAGTACTTCACCTGACTGAGTGGCTTCGACGCCGGCTAATTTAGAAGCATCGTTTTTCACCAGCTCTGTGGCATAAAAAAACAGGACAGTAGCGATAATGCCGGAGGAAACAGCAACGATAAAGGACTGGGAAACCTGAGATCTTCCGGGAAGTCCGTGTACGGAGGCTCCATACAATGCTAAAATAATCCAAAAGGGCATGCTCGCAATTGTCATGCCGAGCACACGCTGAAAAGTGGTTAGCTCATTTCCGGCCACGTGCATCATTTTCCGATTGCCAAGCGGGTAGGCGAAGGCAGCTAAAAGCAGCGGCAGCACGCAGAGCCAGACATTCAAAAGAGGAACTGCTGAAGCGTGTTCAGCCTGCATAATAAATACACCCGCCAGGATCACTAAAGAGATCAGTATACTCTGGAGCGGAATGCGCTGCCGGGGCCCGGTTGTTTTATGTAAAAAAGGCACAAGCAGCGACCCGGCAATGATGGTGATCTGAAAAGTGGCGGCGACGAGCCAGCCGGGACCGTATACGGTGGAAAAGGCGATGGGCGCGTAAAAGAGCCCAAATCCAACTGTGCTCCAAAGAAGCCACTCTGAAGGACGGGCGCGGAGATGATGAAAGACAGGTCGCAGCTGTTTTTGTGCTCCAACGATTAAAATAAGCATGGGCAGCATAAAAAAATAACGAAGCGACGCACTCCAGGCCCAATGCCCGCCGGAAAGCTCCATCGAACGGTTCAAAACAAACGTGACAGAAAAGAAGAGGGCTGCTGTAAGCCCCAGCAAAATAGCTTTCATTTACGAGGACCACCTTCGATACAATATTTGGTTATTGTATCACAGCTAAAAATTTTTCCCAATATTCTGTTGAATGAAAACGGCCGAACAGTGTGCTTGTACGAAAATATCATGTAAAGAAAGCAGGTGGAGCATGAAGTACCCTGAAGCTCTAAAAAAGGGAGATACAATTTATGTAACAGCGCCATCGAGCGGAGTACCTGCGTCTTTACACGGGGTGCTTCAGCAGGCAGTGAAAAAAGTCGAAACGAGAGGCTTTCATGTCCGGGTCGGAGAAACGGCCTGGAGGCAGCAGAAGGCAGCAAGTGCCGACCGTTTTCAAAGAGCCGAGGAGCTGATGATGGCACTGGCAGACCCGGAAGTTCAAGTAGTGATGCCTCCGTGGGGAGGAGAAAGAATCGTGGATATTTTACCGCTTTTGGAATGGGAATGGCTGCGTGAGCTTCCGCCCACCTGGATTCTCGGTTATTCTGATACGAGTACACTTGCCTTTGCCTACACAATGATGACTGGAGCGGCTTCAGCTCATGGCACGAATCTGTTTGACCTGGCCGCGCCGATCTGGGATGACGTGACAAAAAAATGGGAGCAGGCTTTAAAGGCTCCGGAGGGAGAAGCTGTTTACCAGCATTCAAGCTCTTATTATCAATCATCCTGGGACAAGGCGTTTGAGCAGCCCGGCTCAGGGTTTGTGCTGGATGCGCGGACGTCCTGGAAGCATCTTGAAGGGGCAAACACGGATGAATTGAGCGGGCGTCTGCTCGGAGGATGTTTGAATACACTGCCGCGTCTTATCGGCACTCCTCTGGACCGGGTACAGGAGTGGCGTTCAGAAAAGGTCATTTGGTATCTGGAATCCACAGGCATGGAAGCAGCAGAGATTCACCGTTCCCTGTGGCAGCTGCAGCAGGCCGGCTGGCTGGATAACGCTGCCGGATTACTTATAGGCCGGCCCGAGGGATACAATGACACAGAAGGCTTTACCATGAAGGACAGCCTGATGGAATTGTTCGGGGGACACCTTCCTGTCTGGTACGATGCTGATATTGGCCACATGCCGCCGCAGTGGACATTTATTAACGGAGCATTTGCCAATATCCGTTTCGATCGCGGCCAGGCTGAGATGACAATGAGAAAATTATAGAAGGAGGATCTATCATGCAGCTAGAAAGCAGCCGGCTGCTTTTAAGGCCTTTTTCGGAAAAGGACATAAATGTATTGGCAGACCTTGCAAATAACTACCGTATTGCAAAAACAACCCTGGAGCTCCCATACCCTTATACCGAGGAGGATGCACGGTGGTGGATCGGGCGTCATTCAGGCTGGATGGAAGAAGGGTCCCGTTTTCCATTTGCTGTCACTAAAAAGGATGAAGACAAATTAATGGGAAATATCACGGTGCGCATGCGGCCTGAACACCGGCGCGGCGAGCTTGGGTACTGGCTGGGGGCGGATTACTGGGGGAACGGTTATATGAGTGAAGCAGCAGCGCTGGTCCGGGACTTCAGCTTTCGCACGTTGAAGGCAAACCGGCTGACGGCTCCTGTGATGAGTAAAAACCAGGCTTCCGCGAGAGTGTTAAAGCGAATCGGAATGCGCTATGAAGGCACGCTGCGCGAAGACATCTGGAAATGGAGCCGATACGAGGATGTGGATGTGTACGGCATGACTGCCGGTGACTGGACGAAGGCATAAATAAAACAAGCGCTGCCGTATTGGCAGCGCTTATCAGCTTTTTAACAGAAACACATTATCGTCTTCATCGCGAAAGCTGGCGTAAGTAATACCGTTCATCTCTGTTGGTTCTTCGTCAAAAACAATATTCTGGGCTTTCATCCACTGGTAGGAGGCGTGCACGTTGTCGCACTCAAAAACAATCGATGGCTTCAGCTCCTGCCAGTTCAAAACGTATGACTTAGGATAGATGGCAAGCGTTGTTTCAGCTCCTGGAGCTGCGACCTCCAGCCGGTAGGCGTTTGGACCAAGCGGATCTTCGCTCCGGACTTCAAAACCTATCTTTTCTGTCCAGAATTCTTTTGCCCGCTGCTGATCTTCTACATAAACAGCTGTAGAGGCAATTTTTCCTATCATTTTTATACTCTCCTTTAGACGCACTGTTTTATTATATCAACTGCACACAAAATTCCAAGTGAAATTATTTTTCGGTCGTTCTTTTGAAATGAAGCCTGACAGGGAATACGAATAAAATAATCGAAAAAAGGAGACTGTATACTATGCATGAACTGCATCCAGATGATCTGCCGGTAAAAGAAGTGTATAAGCTGCTGACAGGGTCGGTCATCCCACGTCCGATAGCCTTCGTTACTACAATGGCAGAAGATAAAACATTAAACGCAGCACCGTTCAGCTTTTTTAATGCGGTAAGCCCCGACCCGCCAGTATTAATGATCTCTATCACGAGAAAAGACGGGGAACCAAAGGACAGTGCAAAAAATATTTTAGATCGCGAAGAACTGGTGATACACATAAGCGATGAAGGTATTGTAGAGGATTTAAACATTACAGCAGCAACGCTTCCCCCAGAGGAAAATGAACTGGAGCATACTGTCTTACATACGGTACCGAGTAAAATGGTGGAGGTGCCGGGGATAGAGGAAGCGAATATCCGCTTCGAATGCCGGCTGCACAAGCACGTACCGCTTCAAAATGCCGAAGGGAAAATCACTCAGGATGTCATATTCGCAGAAATTGTATGTATCTATGTTTCAGAGGGCGTGTATGAGAGTGAAAACAATTATATTTCGCCCGATAAGCTGAAGCCGGTTGCACGTCTTGCAGGAAATGATTATTCCAGGCTTGGGGAATTATTTACGCTTGAACGCCCGAAATAAAAAGGACCGCGCCTGTTGCCTTAAAGCAAACAGACGCGGTCTTTTTATTAGATGGAGGCTGTGGTGGCAGTTGATTGTTTTTGTACCTCTTTAATGAGCTCATAGGAACGAAGGCGTTTGGCCTGGTCATACACACTGCCGCTGATCATAATTTCATGAACCGGAACGTTCGAAGAAAAATCTTCAAGCTGTTGGCGCACAGATTCCGGTCCGCCCTGGATAGTGCCGGCATCCCAGCGTGCCATCATTGCTTTTTCCTGCGAGGTCCAAAGCGCGTCCATATCTTCTACCGGCGGCTGTATTTTGCCCGGGCGGTTTCGGATTAAGCTGAGAAACTGCTGTTTCATCGTAGTACCGAGGTAATCGGCTTCCTCGTCTGTTTCGCCTGCGATTACGTTGATGCCGGTCATAGCGTAAGGCTCATCGAGCACTTCAGACGGCTGGAAGGAATCCAGATACAGCTGCAGGGCTGCTTTCATATTCTCGGCTGCAAAGTGGCCAGCGAAGGCATATGGAAGTCCAAGCTGTCCGGCAAGCTGAGCACTGAATCCGCTGGAGCCAAGCAGCCAGATAGGAATATCCAGACCAGCGCCCGGTACGGCTTTTACCTGTGGAGGGACGGCCATATTGGCTGGGTCCTGAAAATATCTCTGCAGCTCTTCAAGGCGTGCTGGAAAGTCCTCGCCGCTGTTTACATGACGGCGAAGGGCTGCCGCTGTTGTTTGATCGGTGCCAGGCGCCCGGCCGAGTCCTAAATCAATGCGTCCCGGATACATGCTTTCGAGTGTACCGAACTGTTCGGCAATTGCGAGCGGGGCGTGGTTGGGAAGCATAATACCGCCCGAGCCAAGACGAATACTTGACGTCCCTCCGGCCAGATAGCTGAGTAATACAGAGGTGGCCGAGCTTGCGATCCCTTCCATGTTATGGTGCTCTGCGACCCATAAGCGGTTGTAGCCGAGTTTTTCGGCATGCTGAGTCAGCTCGAGGCTTTTTGCAAATGAATCTCCCGCTGTTTCCCCTTCGTTTACAGGGGATAAATTTAATACTGAAAGCGGCATATCTTTAAATGCTGGCATGAAAATCTCTCCTTTATATGACACGTCCTGCTGGTAATTGAGTCATAAAAAATTATACTCCTCCTGCGCACTGTTATTCAAAAAAGGTGCTCAATACTGAAAAATTCTCTAGTATAATAAACATGCCCTGCTGGTAAAAGCATGGGGACTGGGCTTTAAAGCCAGGGAAGGGATGGGAATATATGAATATCGTTTTATCCGGGTTCGGGGCTGTCGGACAGGCAGCAGCCCGTGTATTAATGAATAAAGAAAAAGAGTGGAAGCGCACGTACGGGGTGCATATAAAAATTACCGCTGTGCTCGACCGCAGTGGGGTTGCGGTGCACAGCGACGGTCTGGATCCTGAACAGCTGCTTCAGACAAAAGCGGAAACCGGCCGAGTGGATGACGGCTCGCTGCCGCCGAGGAATGTGGACCAGCTATGGGCGGACAGCCAGGCGGATATATTTATTGATGCGGCAGAGACAAATACATTAACCGGGGGCTCGGGGCTTGCGCTCATGCAGTCAGCGTTAAGGCACGGGGTGGACGTCGTCTGCGTCAGCAAGGGAGCGCTCGCCTTTGCCTGGGATGATCTGCACGAGCTTGCTGAAGCATCCGGAAGAAAAATAAAATACAGCGGAACGGCTGCTGCTGCCCTCCCGACTGTGGACACAGCCCTGTACAGCCTGGCCGGGGCGGAAATACATACAATCGAAGGGCTGCTGAACGGAACAGGCAACATGATCGCGACAAGAGTCGCCGCTGAACATATTACGCTGCAGGAGGCGTGGGAAACAGCAAAAAAAGAAGGGAAGGCCGAGGCAGACCCTTCTGAGGATATTGGGGGGAAGGATACGGCGCTGAAAATGTATTTTCTGACAAAAGCCTGCCTCACGCCGGAAATAAACTGGGAGAGTGTTACGATACGCGGCCTCGACGAGCTCTCCGATGCTGAATGGAAGCAGGCAGAACATGGGAAAACAAAGTGGAAGCTGGTCGGGAAAGCGCACAAAATGGCGCAGGGAACAGTGATCTCTGTCGAGCCCAGGCTTCTCACGGCAGAGCATCCTTTCTTCCACGTTGATGGGGCCGAGAAAGCAGTGCTTTTTTCTACAGACACGATGGGAAGCGTTCTCGTTTCCGGTGGAGCGTCATCGCCTACGGGGGCAGCTGCCGCGGCCTGGAAGGATGTCATTCACCTTGCGAGTGAAAGAGCCTGAGATAAGGCTCTTTTTTATGCTCAGATGGCTGAAAAGTCTTTTATAAGTAATGGAGGGAATATGCTTTCTGCATTGAGAAATAATTTATTTGAAGAAGAAGTTTATTTTTATCCAG
Organism: Marinococcus sp. PL1-022; assembly: GCF_033845285.1. Classification (NCBI taxonomy): domain Bacteria; kingdom Bacillati; phylum Bacillota; class Bacilli; order Caryophanales; family Bacillaceae; genus Marinococcus; species Marinococcus sp. PL1-022. The sequence continues at coordinate 214,454 of NZ_JAWXCX010000001.1, forward strand.
AGAAGGGATTAACCAGTAAAAGCATGTGACGAAATCAATAAAGAAAAGATGACAAAAACAAAAAGAAATGGAAAAATGAAAGTGCATACACTAAAAGGGAGATGAAAAAAATGAATACATATACAGTTGCATCAATTGCGGGAGATGGCATAGGTAAAGAAGTAGTACCTGCTGCCTGGAGGGTGTTGAAAACGCTTGAGAGAGTGCAGGGAGACTTCGAGCTGCGTGTAACAGAGTTTCCCTGGAGCTGCGATTATTACCTTGAGCACGGCAGAATGATGCCGGAGGATGGTTTAGAGCAGCTTGAAGCCTTCGATGCCGTGTTTTTAGGTGCGGTTGGGCACCCGGACCTCGTGCCGGACCATATTTCGCTGTGGGGACTTTTAATTAATATACGCCGCGGCTTCGAGCAGCAGATCAACGTGCGGCCATCCCGCCAGTTTGAAGGGCTTGCTTCTCCGCTCGCAAATCCGAATCAGTTTAACCTGATGGTTGTCAGAGAGAACAGTGAGGGTGAGTACAGCGAAGTCGGCGGCCGGATGTACAGCGGAGAGAACGAAATTGCGATTCAAAACAACGTATTTTCTAAAAGAGCAGTAAAGGCAGCGATGGAGTATGCTTTTCAGCTGGCCAAAGACCGCAGCGGCCACGTGACCTCGGCAACAAAATCCAACGGAATCGTCTTTTCCATGCCTTTCTGGGATGAAGTGTTTACCGAGGTGAAGGAAAATTATCCTGGCATAGAGACCAGGGCAGAGCACATTGATGCTCTGGCGGCAGCCTTTGTTACCAAGCCGGAGACGATGGATGTTGTCGTCGGCAGCAATTTATTCGGAGATATTCTGACAGACATCGGAGCTGCTTTGATGGGCAGCATTGGCATTGCTCCGGCTGCCAATATTAATATAAACGGGAAATTTCCATCCATGTTTGAGCCGGTACACGGCTCGGCCCCGGATATTGAAGGAAAGGGACTGGCAAATCCGATCGGCCAGCTGTGGACAGCTCAAATGATGCTTGAGCATCTCGGAGAAAGCACGGCAGCCGAGACATTAATGAACGCTATTGAATATGTCATCAAACAGGGAACGCTCACTAAGGATCTTGGAGGCGATGCTTCTACCGAAGAAGTAGTGAAAGCAGTGGAAGGATATTTAACATCAGAAAAAACAAATTAGGATTTAACTAATAGGTATTTAATAATAATTTAAGCGGGAAGCTGTAGAATAATAATCGCGAAATTCCTTGATAACTAACGTTTTGTGATGCTAAATACACTGTTAATTTCCATTTTATGATTATTTCACTCAATGTTACAGTTTTGATACAAATGTATTGAGTATATTGTCTATACCCCCTGGCACTTATATACTACTTTATACACAACAGTAGAGTCAGACATCGCAGCACATGATCAAATAGGGGGTGGATTCGCTGGAGCTTTCGCATTGCGCTTAATCAGAGCAGCGATATAAAAGTTTATGGCGAACGTGTATGAAAAAATATGCATATCCAGCAGCGATTGTTGCTGCGGCAACAGTAGTTTTTGCAGCTCCAACGGCAGCAGATGCTGCCTTAGGTGATCAAACACTACGTCAGGGCTCGAAGGGTTCGGAAGTTAAAGAATTGCAGGACTGGCTAAAGGAGAACGGGTATCATAACGGGGCAGTGGATGGAATATATGGACCGGCGACTGCGGGGTCCGTGCAGGCCTTTCAGCGTTCAGCGGGTATTACCTCTGATGGTATAGCCGGGACGAATACGTTTTCCAAAATGAGCTTAAACGGAAAACAGGCTTCGACTGAAAAAAGCTCTAAAGCTTCTGACAGCTCCCGGGGCACGTCTTCAAGTGTATTAAAGGCGGGTGCTTCGGGAAGCGACGTCCGTGATCTACAGGCAAAATTGAAAAGCAAAGGGTTTCATACCGGAGCACTCGACGGAGAATTTGGACCGGTCACGAAGTCTTCAGTTATTGCGTTTCAAAAAGCAGCCGGAATTAGTGTTGATGGCGTGGCCGGCCCGAATACATTCAAAGCGTTAAGCAGCTTTAAATCCTCAGGTGGTGCGAATGAATCAGGTTCCGCCAAGCCGGATGCTTCTTCTTCGGAAACCGGAAGCAAAACGCTCCGGCAGGGAGATGCGGGCAGTAACGTGAAAAGCATGCAGCAGACGCTTAAAAGCAAAGGCTTTCTTTCTGGAGCAGTCGACGGCCAGTTCGGCCCGCAGACAGCCGGTGCAGTGAAGGCTCTGCAGCGGGCAGCTGGTTTGAGCGCTGACGGGATCGTCGGCGCCAACACATGGAAAGCGTTAAGCGATTCTTCTGTGAAGAATGGAACCAGCTCCTCTCCTGAAAAAGTCAGCTCAGGCTCTTCAGGCAGTGTATCAGGGCTGATAAATACAGCGAAAAAGTTCATAGGTGTTCCATACGTATGGGGAGGCACGACGACGAGAGGATTCGACTGCAGCGGCTTCACCCAGTATGTATACAGGCAAAATGGAACAAGCCTTCCACGTACGGTGGCCCAGCAGTATGCTGTGAGTAAAAAGGTATCGAGCCCGCAGGTAGGGGATATGGTGTTTTTTACTACCTATAAAGCAGGAGCATCGCATAATGGAATATATATTGGAAACAACCAGTTCATTCACGCAGGATCCTCGACAGGAGTGACTATAAGCAGCATGAGTAATTCATACTGGGCTCCGCGCTACATAGGGGCCGGAAGCTTCTGAGTTATACTTAGGGCACATCGTTCAGCAGAAACGGTGTGCTTTTATATGCCTGCAGGAAAAGTGTATAAAATTACACGTATGAACAGGGAGTTACGTGTTGTTTACAACTCTGTAATAACCATTGTTCTGCTCATGCCCCGTGCTTACAATAAAAGAGCATCAGACGATAGAAAGCGTGGGATTGCAATGAAAAGAAGAATGTCAGCGTTTATGCTCGCTGTTTTATTATTATTTGTGCCTGCTCAGGCTGAAGCCGCTCTGGGCGATGATACACTGCGTCCGGGAGACCGCGGAGAAGATGTGGAAGAACTGCAGGAAGCTCTGCAGCAGGAAGGATTTCACAGCGGGAAAACGGACGGGGTTTACGGTTCAGTCACGACTTCATCAGTAAAGGCTTTCCAAAAGTATGAAGGTTTAACGACAGATGGAATTGCTGGAGAGGCGACCCTCGAAAGACTTTCCTGACAAAAAAGAAGCTGAAGCCGAGTTGGCTTCAGCTTCTTTTTTGTTTTTAGGAAAAAATGCTGCTGATTTGTTCTACTTCTTCTTTCGTCAATTCTACATCAGAGGTTTTCAGGTTATTGACTACTTGATCGGAGCTTTTGGCCCCTGGAATCAAAACGTCTACTGACGGCTGATGCAGATACCAGGCGAGAACGACGTGAGCTGTTTCTTCACCTTTACGTTCAGCGATTTTTTTGACTTCATTTACTTTGCGGAGATTTTCTTTGAATGCTTCTCCCTGAAAATTAGGCTTTTGGGCACGGAGATCATTAAACGTAGTGTTTTCATCGTATTTTCCGGCCAACAGGCCAGATTCAAGCGGAAAATAAGGAACGAAGGTAATGTTGTTTTCTGCGGTATATGGAAGAATGTCTTTTTCCACTTCGCGGTTCAACAAATTATATTCGGACTGTACTACGTCCACATGCCCATCCTTGTTTGCTTCCTTCAGCTGCTCCAGGGTGAAATTCGATACGCCGATGGAGCGGATTTTTCCGGATTCCTTCATTTCCTGCAGGGCGCCGACTGCTTCATCCTTCGGCGTGTCTTCATCCGGGAAATGAATATAGAATAAATCAATATAGTCTGTTTGCAGGCGGTGGAGCGCATCATCTACGGACTGTTTTAAAAATTCTGGAGAGTTGTCCATAACAGTATCGCCGTTATCGAGAAATTTGTGGGCTGCTTTTGTAGCAATAACCACCTGTTCACGGGCATTTTTTTCTTTTACTACTTCACCGACGAGTTCTTCGGAACGGCGCGGTCCGTAAATAAACGCTGTGTCCAACAGGTCCACGCCGTTATCGATGGCAGTGGCGGTTAACGCTTTTCCCTGCTCTTCATCAAGCATATCGGGATAAATATTATGTCCGCCCACTGCGTTGGTTCCCAGTCCAAGAGGGTTTACAGTGACTTCAGATTTTCCAAGTGTTACACGATTCATTGCCATATAAACGTCACTCCTTTGTTATTTCAGCACACTTATTCGTATTTCACCTGTAACCAAAAGCTAAACATTTTTCTGTTCACATGAATAAGTGCACGATTTCGTAGAAATTCACGTTTACTGAAGAAAAGATAAAGGTAAGGAGTAGATAGGTTCTATTACGAAGGATACTGAGAATAAAGGGGAGAAACATATGCCAGAACAGCAAAACAGTAAATTACCTATTATTATAGCCTCTGTAATTATTGCAGGGATCGGGGCAGTATTTTTAAACCGTTCAGCCCGTGATACGGTGAAGGAAAAGTCGTCCGAAGCAAAAGAAACAGCCAGCCAGTACAAGGAAAATGCCAAAAACAGCGATGCAGTGAATAAAGATGACTTTATGGCACGTATCCAGAACGCTACAGAGCTGGCAAAAACCATCGGTACGCAGCTTCAGGATGTATACAATAATTACGGAAAAGATCTGATCGCCCAGGTTCAAAAAGTGAAGGACGACTCAGAAGAAGTGGTATCAACGGCGAAGGAAGCCGGCGAAGAGTTGAAGGGTGTGGGTGACACGGCAAAGGATGCCGGAGAAGAACTAAAAGAAGCCGGCAGCCAGGTAAAAGAAGCTAAAGACGAGGTTGCAGGTTCTGACGATGATGATAATGATACTAAAACAAAAGAGTATCAAAGCGCTACCGATGCTTCCAAGTACAGCGACAGCGATCTGCCAACGATCGGCTCCACTGGAAACATGGACGAAGATATTAACAAATCGGCAAGAGAATAATGATTGGACTCCGAAGAAGCACTTCGGAGTCTTTTTATATACAGGAGGAAGTATTGAAACGCCAACTGAATATGCTTATAATTAAGTAAGCGCTTAACTAATTTTTTATCTGGTTTTGAAAATGAGATAAAATTCCCTGAAGGAGGGGTATGATGCCTTTAATACGAATTGATGTTATCGAGGGGCGCACGGAAGAGGAGTTAAAGCTGCTTGCAGATGCTATACATGACGCGGTAATTGAAAGCTTTGAAGTCCCGGAACGGGACCGCTATCAGACGATTAATCAGCATAAGCCGTATGAAATGTATATCGAAGACACCGGGCTCGGCCTTGAGAGGACGAATAATATTGTGGTTATTCAGGTGATCAGTAAAACACGTACAGCAGAACAGAAAAAGCGCCTGTATAAAAATGTTGCCGAATATTTGTATAGCCGTTGCCATATCGAATCGGAAGACGTGATGGTGTCGATCACTGACAACACAGAAGCGGATTGGAGCTTCGGGCTGGGAGAAGCCCAGTTTTTAAACGGGAAGCTGTGAAGGCTGGAGGCTGCCTGCGGGCAGCTCCGGCCTTCTTTTACCAGAATATTGCATTCATTCGGGCGGGGGAGTACGATAATGATAAGTTGTTAAAGAGAAGGGAGAAAGGAGCTGCTTTTATTGCACGAATGGGAAGAACAGCTGCGCGCTCTTTTAAGTAATAAAAGGGTATTTACAGAGCTTGCCGACCGATACAGCTACAGCTTTGATGCTTCTTTTGGCGAGCATCTGCCCGAAGTGGTTGTACAGCCTAAAACGACGGAGGAAGTACAAACAATCATGAAAATCGCCAATCAGTTCGGCTTGGCCGTAACGCCCAGAGGGCAGGGCACCTGTCTGAGCGGAGGTCCGCTGCCTGTCCATGGGGGGATCCTTTTGGATATGGCGCAGTGGCCGAAGGAAATTAACGTTTTCGCCGATGACTTAATTGCGGTCGTCACGCCTAGTGTGCTGACAGCTGATATTCATGCGGCCGCCGAAAATTACGGTTTAATGTATCCGCCTGATCCAAGCAGTGCCCACGTATCAACAATTGGTGGGAATCTGGCCGAAAATTCCGGGGGACCAAGAGGGCTGAAGTACGGCGTGACCAAGGATTTTGTGATCGGTCTTGAAATTGTTACCCCGGAGGGAGACGTTATGCATACAGGTGGGCGAACGATTAAAAATGTAACCGGTTACGATTTAACCAAGCTGCTCGTCGGCTCCGAAGGGACGCTTGGCGTGATTACAAAAGCGACGCTCAAGCTGGTGCCAAAGCCTCCGGCCGTACAAACGATGATGGCTGCCTTTACAGACATGGCCACAGCCGGGAAGGCCATCTCCAAAACGCTCACCTCGGGAGTGCTCCCGGCAAAAATGGAATTTATGGACCGGGCCTGTATTGAAGCCGTCGAGCGGTACCGCCCGTCAGGCCTGCCCACCGCCTCGGAAGCACTGCTTTTGATCGAACTCGACGGACACCCGGAGACAATTAAATTAGAAGCCGAACAGGTGAAACAAATTCTCGTGGAGCTACAGGCGGATCCAATCATTACAGCGGAAAGCGACGAAGAAGCACAGAAGCTGTGGAGTGCAAGAAAGCTTGTGTCGCCGGCAATTGCGACGATCAAGCCGACAAAAATTTCGGAAGATGCTACGGTGCCGAGAAGCCGGATTCCGGAAATGATGGATCGGCTGAAGCAAATCAAGGAGGAGTATCAGGTGGAGCTCGTCGTATTTGGGCATATCGGGGACGGCAACCTGCATCCGGATATTATGTGCGACCAGCGGGATGAAGAAGAAATGATACGCGCTGAAAAAGCGGTCGCAGAAATCTTCCGGGCGGCCCTGGAGCTTGGCGGTACGCTTTCCGGAGAACACGGTATTGGCACGATGAAAGCACCCTTTATGGAGCAGGAAATGGGAGAGGTGGGAGTATCGATGCTTAAGCGGATCAAAGAAGCCTGGGACCCCAACAATATTATGAATCCGGGAAAAATCTTCGCAGAAAAAGGGCAGAAGCTGGTGCTGCGTGATGGCTGATACACTTAAAGACATGCTCCGCTACGATTTGACCTTTGACTGTGTGCAGTGCGGCTACTGTCTTCCGGTCTGCCCGACATATGAAACGATGGAGCGGGAGACGCACTCCCCGCGTGGGCGTATTAATTTAATCAAAATGGTCGCAGAAGGAAAAGCTTCAGTGGAGGATTTAAAACAGCCGATCGACAAATGTCTGGGATGCATGGCATGTACGACCGTGTGCCCGACAGATGTACAGTACGGACAGCTGTTTGAAAGTGCAAAGCATGTAATTGATGAATACGAAGAAAAAACGTTCGTCCAGCAAAAAACCGAGCATTTTTTATTTCACTCATTTTTTCCGTCAACAGCTTGGATGGATCAGCTTGGAAATGCCACATGGCTGTATCAGGTGAGCGGTCTGCAAAAAGCAGCGCGTGGACTGAATGTAATGTCTGCGGCACCGCTTCATCTAGGTAAATTCGAGCAGGTGCTGCCGCCGGCCCCTTCGCCGAAAGAGAGGCATGCGAGGAAAAATCGCCTGCACCCGGACGGGCCGCCGAAAGCAGTAGTTGCATTTTTTACCGGATGTGTGATGGATAGCGTATTTTTTAGGCAAAATGAAAAAACGCTGGAGCTTCTCCGGCTTTCCGGGGCAGAGGTGCAGCTGCCAAAAACACAGACCTGCTGCGGGGCACTGCATGCCCATGCAGGCAAAGAGCCTGAAGCTTTGACGCTTGCCAAGGAAAATATACAGGCGTTTGAGGAGAAGCCGGTGGACTATATCGTAAACAATGCCGGAGGATGCGGGGCCCAGCTCCATAAATACGGGGAGCTGTTTGCCGGTGACCCGGAGTGGGAACAGCGGGCGACAGCTTTCTCCGATAAGGTTAGAGACATTACAGAAGTACTCGTGGAGCTTGACGGTCTGGAGTTTACCGAAAGGGTCGAGGAAACCTATACGTATCAGCCTTCCTGTCACATGACGAATGTGCAGAAGGTAAAAGAGCCGCCGCTGCAGTTGATACGCTCAGTGCCGGGGGTAACGCTGAAAGAGCTCGACCGGCCTGACTTCTGCTGCGGTTCAGCGGGCATTTACAATATTACGCAGCACGAGGATGCGATGGATATTCTGGATGTGAAAATGAAAGACGTTAAGCGGCAGTGTCCAGAGGGGATTGTCACAACCAATCCGGGCTGTATGCTCCAGATGAAACTGGGCGTGCAGCGGGAAGGTCTCGAAGAAGAAATTGATACGGTGCATATTGTGGATCTTTTGATGAAAGCAAAGCCGGTAACTAAGCAGGCGGCGAAGGCGTAAAAGTAAATGAGCAGCAGGAAGGGCTTTTGGTTTAGCGGCGCCAAAGATGGGGGAAATGGTAACGAGTGTAAAAAGAAATGAGGCGAGAAGGGAGAAGGTGAAACCATGGTGTTGATTGATACAATATTTGTGGTCGTCACCTTCTTCTGGGCCGCCGAGTTTTTTTTATTCAGGCAGAAGGCTCCCTCAAAGGAACCGGAGCGCACCGAACGCCGCTCGTTCCGCTGGATACTTGCGGCCATCATCTTGTCGATAGGGACCGCAGTGGTATTTGGCGAGACTGGTTTTCTCAGCCTCTCCTCAGTTTGGCTGCAGGCCGCCGGTCTTTGTCTGTACGGAGCTGGCATCAGCCTGCGGTATTGGGGAATTCTTCATTTGCGGGACCAGTTCAGCAGAGACGTTTCTGTCAAAAACGGGGACAGCCTGGTAAGCAGCGGCCCGTACCGTCGCTTGCGCCATCCCCTGTATACCGCTTTATTTTTCATTGTACTTGGCTTTTGCTTATTCATGAATAGCCCCGGAGCAGCAGTCATAAGTACAGGAGTCATGGTGCCGGCACTTCTTCACCGCATCCGGATTGAAGAAGAAATGCTGCGCCAGACGCACGGCGATACGTATCGTTTATGGTGTCGGCAAAGAAACCGGTTAATTCCATTTTTGTACTAATTCACGGAGGTGTGCTATTTGAAGAAAAAAGCAATTGTCATCGGCGGAGGCCTTGGAGGCATGTCCGCAGCGATCCGGCTGCAGACGGATGGATATGAGGTAATGTTACTGGAGAAAAATGAAAATCTTGGCGGGAAATTAAACCGCCGCAGCGGGAAAGGGTTTACCTTTGACACCGGGCCCTCTATTCTGACGATGCCATGGGTGCTTGAACAGCTGTTCCACAGTGCAAACCGCTACCTTGATGATTACATACAGGTAGAAAGGGTGGAGCCGCAGTGGAAGACATTTTTCGAGGACGGAACATCACTGAACGTGACGAGCGATCTGCCCGGCATGATTGAAGAGGCAGCGAAAGTCACGGATCAGCCCAGCCGTAAAATTACGGAATTTTTATCCTATACCGAAGAAATGTATGAATTATGCATGAAAAGCTTTTATAAATACAGCATTGAGGATTTAAAGGATTTAAAAAGCCATCATACCTTGGGCGACTTAATGAAGATGGATCCGTTGAATACGGTGGCCAAAGCGACGCATAAACAGTTTGACAACAAATACCTCGAGCAGATGTTCAACTTTTTCATTATGTATGTCGGATCCAATCCGTACGCAGCGCCGGCCATTTTGAACCAGCTCGTCTACGTGCAGCTTGGTCTCGGTATCCACTATGTGAAGGGCGGCATGTATAAAATTGCCGAAGGCATGGAGCGCCTGATGCAGGAGCTGCGCGTTGATATTCATCTGAACAGTCCGGTCAGCCAGCTGCTGGTGGAAAATGACCGGGTGACCGGTGTGGAAACAGAGGATGGAGACACGTATGAGGCTGATGTTGTCGTTTCGAACCTTGAAGCAATTCCGGCCTATAATACGATTGCTCCTCCGGAAGCGAAGGCAAAAAAAGAATCCAAAAAACTCAGCAAAACGTTTATTCCCACTGTTTCCGGCGTCGTGCTGCTGCTAGGGGTGAATAAAAAATTCGACGGGCTGCACCACCACAATTTCTTTTTCTCCGAGGATCCTGAGCTTGAGTTTAAGCAGGTATTCGAAGAAAAGGTGCCGGCCGATGACCCGACAGTGTATATTGGCATCTCCGCCCGGTCGGACGAGACCCAGGCGCCGGCGGGAAAAGACAACCTGTTCGTGCTGACGCATGTACCTCCAATGGATGCCAAGCAGAAAAAATCCTTTGACTGGGACAAGTACCAGGAGACAATTTTGAATAAATTAGAACGAAATGGACTGGACGGCCTGCGGGAGTCGATCGAATTTGAATACCGCTTCACTCCGGAAGGCCTTGAGGAACTCTACGGCGCCAACGGAGGCTCGATTTACGGTGTAGCCTCTGATCAAAAAGTGAACGGCGGATTCAAAGTGCCGGCGAAAAGCAGAATTTATGACAACCTGTATTTTGCCGGAGGCTCCACGCATCCCGGCGGCGGTGTACCAATGGTTACGCTGTCCGGCCAGCTGACAGCGGATCTGATTCAAAAACACGAGCAGACAGAAGTGAAAAAATAACCTGAAAACCCTTCCTGAGCCGGGGAGGGTTTTTGTATGTTCCGCCATCGCGGTTCGAACAAAGCAAAGGAGGCATAAGCCTTAGTTTTGTGATAATATAAATTAAGTATGAGATTCAGCGAAAATCAAAGCGCATAGGCGGTAATTATACATAAAACGGGGGTTACATACCGATGGTACAATCAAAAGCTTCAATTACAGCAATAGGATCCTTTGTCCCGGAAAAACGACTGACAAATGATGACCTGGAAAAAATGGTGGAAACAAACGATGAGTGGATTACGTCCCGTACCGGCATCAAGGAACGCCGGATCACGGCAGAGGACGAATTCACGAGCACAATTTGCGTGAAAGCAGCGGAGGAGCTGCAGCAGGTAAGCGGGAAGGCACTTGACGATGTGGATTTAATTATTGTGTGTACGCTGACACCGGACCATAAAACGCCGAGTGTCGCTTCTCTGGTACAGGCGAGTCTCGGCATTTCCGGGGCAGGCGCCTTTGATTTAAACGCTGCCTGTGCCGGCTTCTCCTACGGGCTGCATATGGCCGATGGCATGGTCAGCTCCGGTCTTCACCGTAAAGTACTGGTGATCGGCGCTGAAACACTGTCCAAAATCACGGATTATACGGACCGGGCAACATGTATTTTGTTCGGGGACGGGGCCGGAGCGGCTCTTGTGGAAGCGGACGAAAGCAATCCATCCTTTTTGGCTGCTCTCACAGACTCGGATGGCAAAAAAGGGGAATACCTGTACTGCACGGATTTGTCCAATCAAATTGGCGGACATGAAGTGGATCCGGACGGCTATGTCGTCCAGAACGGACGGGAGGTTTACAAGTGGGCGGTCAAGACAGTTCCTCAGGGCATCGATAAGCTTCTGAACGATGCCGGAGCAGCGATTGAGGATATCGACTGGTTTGCCCCGCACAGCGCGAACATGAGAATGATCGAATCCATTTGCGAGCGTACCGGCATTCCGGTGGAAAAAACGCTGACGAGCCTGGAATACTACGGGAATACATCGTCTGCTACGATTCCCCTGTCTCTCCGGGAAGCGCAGAAGGACGGACGGCTGAAAAATGGCGACCTCGTGCTTATTTACGGATTTGGCGGCGGTCTGGCGCAGTCCGCGTTACTCGTCCGCTGGCATGCAGAATAATTGAACTGAAGGAGCTCCCGGGGCAGGGGGCTCTTTTTTGATGAGCAGCAAAGGTTATGATTATAGTGCGGCGGGTATAGAGAGTACGTAATCAATTCAGAACAGCATTGGAGGATATAACATGGCAGAAGTTGAAGGAAAAGTAGTTATACTGACTGGTGCTTCAAGTGGTATCGGTGAAGCAGCGGCTAGAGAATTAGCTGGCAAAGGAGCTAAAGTAGTGCTGGCTGCCCGCCGGGAGGAACGTCTGCAGCAGCTTCAAAAGGACATTGAACAGGACGGCGGCACCGTTGCCTATAAAGTAGTGGATGTCACCTCCCAGGAGCAGATGGACGAACTCGCCCAGTTTGCCAATGAAACGTACGGCCAAATTGACGTTATAGTAAACAATGCCGGGCTGATGCCGCTCTCAATGCTTCGGAACCGGCAGTTTGAAGACTGGAACCAGATGATCGATGTGAACATTAAAGGCGTGCTTTATGGTATTGGCGCCGTGCTTCCCTACATGAGGGAAAGAAAAGAAGGGCACATTATTAACGTTTCCTCGGTAGCGGGTCACCAGGTATCTCCGGGCGGCGCTGTCTACAGCGGCACGAAATTTGCGGTGCGTGCTATTTCGGAGGGACTTCGTAAAGAGGAATCCCCGGAAAATAATATCCGCTCCACCATTATTTCACCAGGGGCTGTGGAGTCGGAGCTTACCGAAACAATATCGGACAATCAGGTGAAAGAACGCGTGGACGAGCTGTATAAAAACGCGATCTCTTCAGAAAGCATTGCCCGCACCATTCGATACGCGATTGAAGAACCGGCGGAAGTATCCGTTAATGAAATTGTCGTACGCCCAACCGCGCAAATGTAAAAACAACGGCATCTGTCCTCATGGGCAGGTGCCGTTGTCATTTATAGCGCCCTATCGAATTTTACCATTGAATCAGGGCGTTTCCGGGTAAAGTAACTCATAGAGTGAAGGAGGTTTTTGATGGCAGAGCTATCATTTAAATATGTACATGTGAACGGTATTCGTCTTCATGTCGCTGCTGCGGGTCCAAAGGACGGAGAAATGGTCATCCTGCTGCACGGCTTCCCGGAATATTGGCGGGCGTGGGAAAAGCAGATGCACGCTCTGGCGGAGGAGGGCTATTTTGTAGTGGCCCCTGATCAGAGGGGCTATCATTTGAGCGCCAAGCCCTCCGGCACAGCATCCTACACGATGGACGCCCTCCGGGACGATATCATCGGGCTCATTTCTCATTTCAAAAGAGAAAAAGCTGTAATAGTTGGTCACGACTGGGGCGGGGCAGCAGGCTGGTATATGGCGCTTACCCGTCCGGAATACATTTCGCTGTTTATCCCTGTTAACATGCCGCATTTAATGGCTATGCCAAAGACAATGCTTACGCACCCAATGGATCTGATCAAAGGGTATTACATGGCAGCCTTCCAGATTCCCAGTCTTCCCGACAAAGGAGCTGCCATGTTCCAATACGCTGCATTGAAGGCTCACCTGACTGTGACGAGCTGCCCTGGAACATTTTCAAAGCAGGAGCTGGACGGGTATCAGTTTGCCTGGTCCCAGCCCGGCAGCGTAACGGCCATGTTCAATTGGTTTCGGGCAATTCCATCCGGGCCGGCAGAAGCGATGAGCACAGAAGCCATCAACGTGCCCGTGCGGATGATCTGGGGTATGCATGACTGGTTTTTGGGCACCGCTGCTGCTAAAGAAAGCCTGAAATACTGCAGCGATGGAAACGGAGTTTTTATTGAAGAAGCGACGCATTGGGTCCATCATGAACAGCCGGAGCTTGTCACGCAGTTCATTAAAAACTTTATTCAAAAAAACCAACTAGGGGGCAATACGTATGCAGAATATCAGCTTTGAGACAATAACAGTAAACGGTGTTTCGTTACACACGGCACTGGCTGGTCCCAAGGAGGGACCGCTTGTTGTGCTTCTGCATGGTTTTCCGGAATTCTGGTATGAGTGGAGACACTTAATCGGGCCGCTTGCAGCCCGCGGATATCGGGTGGCGGCGCCGGATCAGCGCGGCTATAATCAAAGCAGCAGGCCGCTGGAGATTGATGCTTACGCCCTGGACGAGCTGCGTAACGACGTGACGGAACTGATCAAAGCGCTGGGCCGGGAAAAAGCGGTGATCGTCGGCCACGACTGGGGCGGGGCGGTAGGCTGGTATACGGCAGCATCAAAGCCGGAATATGTAGAAAAATTTATTGCTATCAACATCCCGCACCTGCCGGCGATGCCGGCCAGTATGAAAAAAGATCCAACACAGCTTTTGAGAAGCTCGTACATGCTGTTTTTTCAGCTTCCCAGGCTGCCGGAAAAGCTGCTTGCCTATAATGACTTTGAAGAGTTTGCCAACGGTCTCGTGAAAACAAGCAGGCCGGGAAGCTTTACAGAAGAGGATCTGGAAAAATACAAAGAAGCATGGTCACAGCCAAATGCGGTCACGACCATGATCAATTGGTACAGAGGAATGAGAAAAGGGCCGAAGGATATCGTGGAATCAAGCCATGTGACTCCGCCGGTACGAATCATCTGGGGCGTGGGGGATGCCTTTTTATCGAAGGCCTCTGCCCGGACGAGCCTTGAATACTGCCGCGCCGGAGAATTGATTTTTGTATCCGATGCGACGCACTGGGTGGTTCATGAGCAGCCGGATATTGTAGAGCGGCTGGTGACAGAATTTATAGAACAGACGTAAAGCCAATGCTCAGGCATTGGCTCTGCGGAAGCTTATAGTGGCCAGCGCAATTAAAATAGAAGTGAATACAATTAAAAAGAGGAGCTCCTCAGCGATTGTCACTGTACGTCCGAACAGCTGCAGGTTCAGCCCGAGTGCGTCCTGGGCAGCAACCGGAAGATCTCCGGCGCCGGTCATCACCTTCTTCATAGCGTCTACGCCGTAGGTAACAGGATTGACTTTAACAAGAATATCCATCCAGGCCGGCATGTTCGTTACCGGAAACAACGCTCCGGAAAGAAAAACCATTGGAAATACAAGCACTTGGACAATCAGCTGGAATCCCTGCGTTGATCGAAGCAGGCTTGCTATCAGCAGGCCGAGGGAAGCGAGTGTACAGGAAAGCAGAAACATAATTGGCAGTACAGCCAGGACATTGCTCCAATCGTAGGTTACGCCGAGAACGGGGATCAAAATAAACATCAGCACTCCCTGCATAAAAGCAACCGTAGAGGCCCCGAGCATTTTGCCGATGGCAATGTTCACCCGGGAAACCGGGGAGACGAGAATTTCTTTCATATAACCAAATTCTTTATCCTGGATAACTGATAAAGAAGAGAAAATCGAAGTCATTAAAAGGGTCATGGCGACAATTCCCGGAAAAATGAACGTAAGGTAATTAAAATCTTCGATTTCAGAGGTTTGATTCATCACTAAATTTTCCATTGTTCCGCTGAAGCCGCCGCCAAATATAATTAAAAATAAAATAGGCATCGCAAAAGAGCCGAGCAGACGGGGACGGTCCCGGACGAATTTCATTAAATCCCGCTGCCAGATGGCAAAAATACCTTCCATATGTTTGATCTCCTTTCTTAGGCGGGGCCGGCTTTAATATCGCGTCCAGTATAGGACAAAAACACGTCGTTGAGCGTGGGCCGGCGTATGTTCAGGCTCGTAATAGGAACGTGAATCTGCTGCAGAAAAGTAGAAATAAACTGGTCACTGCTGGGCACCTGGATACGCAGAATGCCTGCTTCCTGTTTTATTTCTGCTTCCGGCATCGCTGACTGCAGCTGAGCGGCAACGGTGTCATTATCCTCGGTTCCGAGTTCAATGACGTCCCCGCCAACCTGCTGTTTTAAGCGCTCAGGTGTATCGAGAGCGATGATAGTGCCTTTGTCCATAATAGCGATGCGGTGGCTGATTTCTGCCTCATCGAGGTAGTGGGTGGTAAGAAATATCGTGATATTTTCTTTTTCCTTCAGGCGGAGAATGTACTCCCAAATATGGGCCCGCGTCTGAGGATCCAGGCCCACCGTCGGTTCATCCAAAAAGAGGACCTTCGGGTAGTGAAGCAGGCCACGGGCAATTTCAAGCCTTCGTTTCATCCCGCCGGAGAACTCCTCCACTTTTTTCTTTTGATTGTCGATCAGGTCTACAATTTCAAGTACTTCCTGAATACGTTCTGCCCGTTTATGTTTAGGGACACGGTAAAACCGGCAGTGAAGCTTTAAGTTTTCGAGGGCGCTTAATTTTTCATCGAGCGTATTTTCCTGAAAAATGATGCCGATGCTTTCGCGGACTTTTGCTTTCTGCTTAAAAGCGTCGTACCCATTAATGGTAACGCTTCCTGAAGTGGGAGCGAGCATCGTGCAGATCATGTTGATGGTCGTGCTTTTTCCTGCACCGTTAGGGCCCAGAAAGCCAAATATCTCTCCCTGTGCAACGTCGAAATGAATACCTTTGACCGCTTCCATATCTTTGAATGATTTTCGCAGTTCGTGCACTTGAATGATAGGTTCCATACATTACCCCTACTTTAGCCATAGTCATTATGTTAGCGTAACTATATAACTTCAGGCAGCCATCGTCAATGGATACGAAAACAAAGACGCGGTTTGATGGGTAGGCAGACGAAATTCAGGGTATGGGCTATTATAGAAAGAAGGGGGCGGAAATAATGGAACTTCGAGACCATGTAAAGCAGTATCTGAACCAAAACAGTTCCTTCGAAGTGGAAACAGTGGAGGAAGTAGTCGATGAACGCAGGCGAAGAAATGAAATGACACCCGCAACGTCGGAACGACCAGCCGTGGCTGAAGTGTGGGATAAAGATATTGGTTCAGAGGGACGGACCTTAACCGTGCGCAGATACAAGCCGGTTTCTGAAGAGCCGCTTCCTGTAGTGATTTTTTTCCACGGCGGCGGATTTGCTGTGGGGAGCCTTGAAACTCATGATACCTTTTGCCGGGTGCTGGCCAATGAACTGGGGGCGTATGTCGTAGCAGTGGATTACCGGCTCGCACCGAAGTACCCATTTCCGTCAGGAGTATACGACTGCCTGGACGCTGTACGCTGGGTGCTTTCGGAGTACCGGGACTGGTCGAACACGGAGGACCGGTTTTATCTTTGTGGTGACAGCGCTGGGGCAAATATTGTATACGCAGCGTCTACGCTGCTCCGAAAAGAAGAAACATACCTTGAAGGACAGATGCTTCTGTATCCTGTCGCTGATTTTTACAACCGGGAGGAAGAGCCTGCTTATGTATCATATCACCGTTTCAGTGAAGGCTACGGCCTGACGGCTAAAAATATGGGCGACTTTTGGGCGCATTACCTATCAGCCTGGGATGAACGCAGGGATCCGCTGGCTGTACCAATGCGGGATGAAGAAAAACGCGGGAATCCTCCTACACTTATCATAACAGCAGAGTATGATGTGCTTCGGGATGAGGGTGAAGAATTGGCCCGTCAGCTGAAAGAGGCAAACGCAGATGTGCATCATCACCGGGTGGACGGGACGATTCACGGATTTATCAGCCATTTTCCGCTTGAGGAGGACGGACAGGAAGCGATGAACTATATGCGGGCGTTTGTACAAAAGCATATCGGGAAATGATGAAACACCCATCCGGAAGCAGGCGGATGGGTGTTTCAGGCGTATCAGAGTTCAGTCTGAAAAGTCCGGGATCAGCCGCTGCTCCTGAAATTCACGAAGCAGATGCCGGAACATATCATCGCTGTTCACTACTTCAGTAAACCCAAACTGTTTCACCTTATTAGTATCAGACATCACATCGTATTCTACATTGAAAATGAAATCACCGAACGGCCAGGCGGCCAGTTTATCAAACGGAATATTCTGCAGGCTGTATTTTTCCTGCATATCCTCCCACAGCTCCTGCTGCAGCGGCATAAAATCAGAGAGTGTAATTGTTTGCACAGGCCCGGTGTTCATTTGAAACTCTTCGGCAATAACCGGCCACATGTGTTCCCAGCGGAAGAAGTCTCCGTTGGTGATATTAAATGTCTCAAATGCACACGGCTCGTGCAGTGCAGCCCAGACGGAGCAGCGGGCGAGCAGGCCGGCATCGGTAACCTGGGCGAGTGACCGGTAGGTAACATCTTTTCCCGGAAAACGAAGGGGAAGGCCAAGCTCTTTAGAAATAGAGGCGTACACAGCAATAACCATGCTTAAATTCATGGGAGTTCCTACCGAATAGCCGCATACGACGTCGGGACGCAAAATTGTCCATGACCAGCTTTTCCCACTCTGGTGGTGCCGCAGGTAGTCCTCCTGGTTGTAATAAAAGTTCGGCGGCATATGACGCGGATCGCTTTCCCGTGCCGGTGTTTTAAAGGCGCTGAGATGGGCACCGTACACTTTGGCTCCCTGCATCAATACGACACGCTGAAGCTGAGTGGACGTCGTTTCCACGGCCTGAACGGCACTTCGGAGCATATCGGTATTAACTGTGATCTGTTCTTTGGAGAGAGGATC
The DNA here is from genome assembly GCF_033845285.1 of Marinococcus sp. PL1-022. Taxonomy (NCBI): domain Bacteria; kingdom Bacillati; phylum Bacillota; class Bacilli; order Caryophanales; family Bacillaceae; genus Marinococcus; species Marinococcus sp. PL1-022. The sequence goes on from NZ_JAWXCX010000001.1 coordinate 232,608, forward strand.
ATAGTCCTGGTAGGCTGCGTAAAAAATATGGGTGACAGCAGGCACGTCCTGAAGTGCCTGTGTGATTTCTTCTTCTTTTAAGAGATCGGCCTCCACGTAATAATCGGCACCGTGAGTATCCTCCGGCTGATGACGGGAAATACCCACAGCGGTCCAGTCTTCGAGCGATGAAATATGTTTTAGGATACTGCTGCCTATTATGCCGGTGGCTCCTACGACCAGGGCGGTTTTAGTCATTGAAGAGGACTCCTTTCAGAATATAGGGTAATACAGCTGTATACCACAAATCGGCAGAGGCCTAACCTGGACAACGGGAAAAAACGCCCGGGCGCCTGGCCGGGCGATGATAATTACGTATTCTGCTGTTCAGCGGCACGAAGCTCCTCGAGACTCAGGCCGAAGGTCATCTCGAGGTGGGGATAGTCTTTAAATCCGGGCCAGTCCCCGCCCCAGCTGAAGCCGAGTTCCTTAGCGATCTCCACGGCCTCCGTCCAGTCTGCTTCTCCGTTGCCGTTATCATCTCGTTCCATATCCCAGACAAGCTCTCCGTCTGGTGTACGTAACGCAAAATCCACGGCGAGCCCGTAATTATGGTATGATTCTCCGCCCCGGGCCCGCGTAACAATTTCTCCCTGTGTCGTCCGGCCCTGGGCGTATAGGGCATCCTGTTCTTCCACCGAACGGTATTCATCCGTTACTACAACGTCGATCCCCTGCTGCTCTGCACGCTGAATCCATTCATTTTTTCGTTCCTCCACGACAGGGTGAAGGCTGTTCTGTTCAACGACTTCGCTTGCTTCCACCTCGGGAAGAGGATTCTGCCTGCTGTTCCACCCGAGTACGACCAGAATGAGAAGCAGCCCGGTTATAAGTAGCAAGACATGTCTTTTCACTCAGCTGATTTCCTTTCTTTTTTCAACCTGCGTACAGGAAGTATAAACGAGTATTTGGGTTCCGGAGCCGTCTGCCTTTAGCCGTGAGTGTCTTCGAGGGCCTGGGCAGCAAGCGCAAATCCACCGGTGATGCCCGCATCATCGTGGAGGTCCGGGGTAACAATATATTGATCGATATTGTGAGTGATCATTGGATCCTGAACGTATCCCTGCAGAAGCTGCTGCGTTTTTTCGTGTACTTTTGCAAGCAGGGACGGCTGTTTGCTTACGCCGCCGCCGATAATAATCCGCTCGGGGGTAAGAATCAGAATGTAATTCATCATTGCCTGGGCGATATAATAAGATTCAAGGTCCCATACCTCCGGGCGGGAGGTCAGTTCGCTGCCTTTTTCTCCCCATCGCTGTTCCACCGCAGGTCCTGAAGCGAGCCCTTCAAGGCAGTCGCTGTGGTAGGGACACGTGCCGGTGAATTGGTCCCCGGGATGCCGGCGGACCATGATGTGCCCGGCTTCCGGATGGTTCAGGCCTTCAAGAATATTGTTGTTAATTACAGCACCAACACCGATACCGGTGCCGATTGTCATATACAGGCAGCTTGTTTTTCCGGCACCGGCGCCGTGCTTCCATTCTCCGAGCGCCGCTGCATTGACATCGGTGGTGAAGCCTGCCGGGACAGCAAGGTGTTTTTGTACGTCTCCGAGAATGTTAAAGTTTTGCCATGCTGTTTTTGGTGTTGTAGTGATATAGCCGTATGTATCATTTTTTGTATTAATATCAATCGGACCAAAAGAACCAATGCCAACAGCTTCGATAGAAAAAGCACGGAAAAAATCGTACACCTGCTGCATAGTTTCATCAGGCGTCGTAGTTGGAATAGAAATACGTTCTTTTATGTCACGGCCGTCTTCACTGACCGCGCAGACAAATTTAGTCCCTCCTGCTTCAATGGCGCCGAGCATATAAACAACCTCCTGGTCTTTTTCTAAAATAATAAAAAAGATCATTCAAAATAAATGAAAATTCCATATGGATAAAATTCTGTATACCTTTTAATCGTACCTTTTTTTTCTTGTTTTGCAAATATGAAATATACTTGCCGGGCGGGAAAGGAGTAAGCTTGAATGAGCAGTAACAGAGAAATAATAGCAAATGTTCAGGGGCAAAGCGGAGAATTGCAGCTGCAGCGCCGGGACTCTCACTATGAAGTCATCAGCAACGGCACATTTTTGATGGCTACCCACAACGGAGAGTCGGAGCGGCGCATGGTGCAGGAAGCGCTGAATCATGCTTTTTCAGCAGAATCGGTGCTGATCGGAGGCCTGGGCGTTGGTTTTTCGCTCGACGAGGCAGTGCGGCATGCAGATACAGTTTATGTAACCGTCGTGGAATTGGAAAAGCACATAATTGAGTGGAACCATTCCTATTTTCAGGAATGGAACAAAAGGGCACCAGAAAACAGCAAAACGAAAATCGTAGAGGGTGATCTCCAGGTGTTTCTGGAAAAAGAAACAAACGCCTGTTGGGACGTTATATGTATGGATACAGATAACGGCCCTGACTGGCTTGTCCGGGAAGGCAACCACTATATGTATGAACCTGGCGGTCTACAGACGATTTTCGGCGTCCTCCGGGGAGGAGGAGTGGCAGCGTTTTGGAGCGCTTCTTATTCCAGTGCCTTTGAAAACAGTCTGGAAGCATTGTTTGATAATGTATGGGTAGAGGAGGTGGAGGCCGGACGCGGCGGTCCGGATGTTATTTTTTACGCCAGGAAAGCAGAACATATCCATCCATCACACAATTTTTGAGATTTTTTTAGCCCTCTACAGTGATACAAAAGATACAGAGAAGGGTACGATATGAAAGTACTGTGAAAACAGTGGGAGATGAAGGGGCCAGGGAGGAAATGGAATGAAAAAGATATCAATCGTAATTCCTTCGTTTAATGAAGAGGACAACATTGTGTCTGTATATGAATCACTGCAGAACCATTTAGGGCATCTGCCCTATGAAATAGAGGCACTGTATATCGATGACGGAAGCTCGGACCGGACGCTGACGAAGATGAGAGAGCTTGCCGGGCTGCATGAAAATGTAAGCTACGTTTCGTTTACCCGCAACTTTGGAAAAGAAGCAGCGTTAATTGCCGGGCTGCATCATGCGGATGGGGATGCGGTAGTAATCATTGACGCTGACCTGCAGCATCCGTCCGAGGTGATTTTAGAACTGATTGAAGGCTACGAAGAAGGCTATGATCAGGTAATCGCAAAACGGAACCGGGAAGGAGATTCAAAATTCCGTTCCGGCATGGCTGCAATGTATTATAAATTTATTAACAGAATGGTGGATGTGAAGCTTGAAGACGGTGTCGGTGATTTCCGTCTGTTAAGCCGCCGGGCGCTGGACGCTCTGCTGTCCCTGAGTGAAGCCAATCGTTTTTCGAAGGGGCTTTTTTCATGGATCGGCTTTCCAGCCAAAACGGTTTATTATGAAAATGTCCAGCGCCAGGAAGGCGAAACCAAATGGTCGTTTTCAAGCCTCCTGAATTACGGCGTGGACGGCATGATTTCCTTTAATAACCGTCCGCTGCGTCTCTGTTTGTATACCGGGCTGATCGTGATGCTGCTTGCGCTGGTTTATATCGGTATCACGTTTGTCCAGATTGTGCGGATGGGAATTGAAGTGCCGGGTTATTTTACGACAATTTCCGCTATACTGTTTTTAGGGGGCGTGCAGCTGTTAAGTCTTGGCGTGCTCGGGGAGTATATCGGACGCATTTACTACGAAACGAAAAGACGCCCGCATTATTTAGTGCAGGAATCTAATACGAAAAGGCGAGATGCATGAAACAGTTGGATAATGAGTTTACCAGATTTGTTTTAGTGGGCGGTATGAATACATTAAACTACTACGCCGCCTACTTACTGCTTCACGTGGTGCTTTCGGTGCCATATATGATCGCCCATATTACCGGGTTTTTTATCAGCTTTGTCATTTCTTTCTTTTTAAATACATACTTTACTTACAAGGTCCGGCCGACATGGAAAAAGTTTTTTCAGTTTCCGCTGACCCAGGTAGTAAACGTAGGGGCTTCATCCGTTTTTGCTTATATATTCGTGGAATGGCTGAGTATTAACAGTACTATCGCGCCGCTCGGAGCGGTGATTTTTACTATACCGGTCACGTTCATTGTCACAGGGAAAATACTAAAAAGATAGCGTGGGGAGAGAATGTTGAAACACAAGCATATATGGGGGATTGCAGCAGCAGTCATTCTGACAGTCATCGCAGCGCACGCATTTTTCTTATATCAATGGACCAATGATACGTATATGGCCGGTCCTAATGACGGGTTGAATCAGATGGGGCCGTTTAAGCAGCTGCTGTATGATCATTACACGAGCGGTGAATTTTTTTATTCCTTTCAGCTTGGGCTTGGCGGCAGTATGTTTACCCAGCTCGGGTACTATTATTCGACGAACCTGTTCTTTTATTTCCAGATAGCAGCAGTGTATACGCTGGAGCTTTTGGGGCTGATCCGTGAGCCGGACGCAGCTTTTTGGACCGAGGCTGTCATTTTTATCAGCATGGTCCGGATGACACTCGTTTCCTTTTTAACGTACGCCTGCTTTCGCTATATGAAGCTAGGCCGCGTGCCTGCCCTGACAGGGGCCCTGTTGTACGCCACATGTGTAATGTATTTCCGCCACGCGGCGTTTTGGGAGTTTTTTGCGGATGCCTTCATTTGGCTCCCGCTGCTCGTACACGGGGTGGAAAAAATAATTCGGGAGAAAAAACCGCTGCTGTTTATTTTTGCACTCGCAGCAACCGTCTTTTCGAATTTCTACTTTTCCTATATCGTTCTTATTTTTATCGGTATTTATATTTTAGCCAGGTGGCTGATCCGTCTTGGGCCTGGAGAAACAAAGATTGGAAAGCAGATACTTTATTTCGGGGGCAGCTCTCTGCTCGGATTCGGCATCGGACTGACCGGCTTTTTCGCCGGCGTGTACGGGTACTTTAACAATTACCGGCCGGATTTTGAACAGGAGATCGTATTGTTTGATAACACAAGCAACATTCTGCTCGACAGCCGTTTTCTTATTGTGCCGACTATCTTTTTAGTGTTTGCAGCCTGGAAACAGCTGTATAAGGATCCACGCTTTGTGTTGTTTACCATCCTAGCGCTGTTATTTATCGTATTTCATTACAGTCCACTGATGGGAAGCGTGTTTAACGGCTTATCCGCGCCGCGGAACCGGTTCGAGTATATCGCTGCGTTTTTACTTGCCGGCGCAGTGGCAGCAGGCGTCCAGCATATCCGGAAGCTCGACTGGCGGGAGCTGGTGCCTTCGCTTATTTTTGCGACAGGCATGTACGTTCTGTTTTATCTATGGGATGACGATTTTTCCATCGACCATTGGAGCGGGTGGCTGACACCCGGAATGATCATCATTTCGCTCGCGGCATTTATTGTGACAACCCTTACGGACGTGCGCGGCAAAAGGATCATCACTGCCGTTTTTGCCATTATGACGAGCGTGGTGGTCGCCAATCAGTACCAGTATGAAAAGCTGTTTGAACGTGGGAGTATGAACGAAACGACGCAGGAATTTCTAATGAGCGAGGATTACATGGATGCAGATCAGATCGAATTGCTTGATGAAGCCGCGCAGGAGGATCCGGACGCGCTGTCCCGCACTACTTGGATCAAAGACCCTCAGCGTACGAATACGCCACTGTATTTGGATTTTTACGGGGCAGGGGCATACTCAAGTATTTTGAATGAAGAAATACTCATGTTTTATTACAATGACCTTCAGATCGATCTCGGAAGGGAGAGTATCAGCCGGTATTCCGATTTCGGGCGAAGGGCAAACATTTACAGCCTGCTGCGCGGGGAATACGCCATGTTTGAAAAAGACGGGGATGAAAACGTGCCGTACGGATTTACTCCATTTGTTGAAAATGATGATTATATTATTTATCAGAATGAAAATGTACTTCCATTTGTACGGACGACGGATCAGGTATATGCCTATGAAGATGCAAAAGAAGCGGCACCGCTTGCGAAGGAGCATGCTATGCTAAACGGCGTGATTCTCGAGAACCCGGACGCAGCGGCCGACTTCCCCCAGGAAGAGTCGGTTATCACCCGTGAAAATGTCGAGGCGGTAAATGGCACTTACGAGAATGAAATGCTTACGGTTACCGGGGAAGAGGGCGGACTTAATATTACAGTGCCGGAGAGTGAAGACGTGGAGGAGTATTACGTGGACTTCCTCCTCCGCCAGGAGCCCGGCGTTGGCTTTTTCCGGATGAATGTCAACGAATTTGAGACTTCCCGTAAGGCGAGGGATTCGCTGTACCGTACCGATGAAAATGATTTAACGATCCGCGTGGAGAATCCGGAGGATAACGTGATAGAGGTACGGATGCCTGAAGGAGAATATCATCTTGAAGATCTGGCTGTGTACGAAGAAACGTATGAACAATTAAATGAAGCCAGTGCGCAGGCAGAGGATATCACCCGGAACGTAGAAGTGGATGGCAATGAAGTTGATACTGTCATTGAAAATGACGGAGGAGACGCATACGCTGTAATGCCGATTCCATATGAAAAGGGGTGGAGAGCCAAGTTGAACGGTGAACGTGTACCAGTCGAAAAAGCAAATGGGGCGTTTACCGCTGTACCGCTTGAGGAAGGGAAAAACAATCTTTCTCTTACGTACTATCCTCCTTACTTCTGGTGGATGACTGCAGTGTCGGTTGTTTCTTTGATATTGGCAGTATTATGGGGAGTGAAAAGAAGAAGAAAACAATACTGAAGTAAAGCCTGTTCCGCCTGGCGGGGCGGGCTTTTTTATGTGTATTGACAGTGAATACAGGTTGGTGGAAAAATAAGGATATGAAAAGGAGGGCTTATGTCTTTATCCAAACAAGCTGAAGAGTATTTTCGGGAGGTCGGGGATTATCTTTATTTATACGGAAGAAAAACGGAGGACATAGAACTTTCCATTCAGCCGGACAAAGAAGCGGTCGAGGTGCAGGAAGAAGCTGGAGGTTCCATGTATGAAATAGTGTCGAAGGAACCGAGAGTCTACAGTCAGGCAATTAAAAAGCAGGTATCTCCTTCCACAGGCGAACATATCTCATTTTTAATACTGGTTGCATGGATTCTTTTTTCAGCTTTATGGTCGTGGGATCTGCTGCGGGGCATGACAGTTTTTTCTATCTGGTATTTTGGTATTTTAGGTCCAGGGGCCTTAATAATCAGTTTTTTAATGATTTACGGCAGGTCCATTCAGGCATTTCATTCAAATCGGATGAAACAGGTCTTAAATTATCTTCCTCAGGCGGCAATGCTTGTACTGGTGATTCCCGTGCGTGACCTTATAACAAATGTACCTGAGGGTGGTCTAGTTCTTCCAGCAGCATTTAAATGGTGGTTCGTGCCAGCTGCAATCATGGCTACTGCCCTGGCGGTCCGGATTCTCCAGAAGAGCTTTCTGCCAGTGTACGCCGTAATTATGGCCTCACTGATTATGGTATGGCTCGTGATCTCTGCGGTAGATCTTTTACCATTTCCTCATAATCTAATTACCTATATTGTACTTGTCGGAGCTGCATTTGCTTATGGTGTCATTATGAATTTAAAGCCGGAGCGTGAGAAAAGTTAGTTTCACGCATATTTCCCGGGAAATAAAAAAAGGCCGTCCGCGCGGCCTTTTTTATTATGAAAATTCTACCGCCGGCCCGGTTAAAATACCGCTGAACAAGTTGATCAACAGAAGCACCGTTAAAATAAAAAAGATAAGAAAGCTTATCCGGCTCTGGGCTTTAAAATGAGCCGCCAGGCCAACGCCCCACAGAGCGGTAATAACAAGGCCGGCGTATACGTATAACGAAATGCCTCCGCCTACCACAATGGCAGTAACAATTAGAAGAATGTCGGTGGTGATGACGAGTAACAGAGAGATGGCTAAAAGCATGCTGCTGAACATTTTCATTCTGGCGTCTTCCATATATATGAGCTCCTTTGCGAAGAATAAACTTCCTTCAATGTATCACAAACCCTATTGGAGAGGAAAATAAGAAGCAGGAAAAAAATAGTATAGCTGAAGCCATTTAAGTTTAAAGCAGCGGCAAACCGTAGTATATTGGGTAAAATAAAACGAAAAGGAAGAGGGAGCACAGATGAAAGAGGCGCAGCTGATACGTATGAAATGGAGAGACGCATTATTTGCACATTGGGAAAAAGATCCCGTCGAAGTGGCCCGCAGCCTGCCGGATCATATGGATGTAGATACGTTTCAGGGAAAAGCGTATGTAGGCGTGGTTTCGTTTTCAATGCATGATATCCGTCCTTTTTTTCTCCCGGGAGGGACAGGGCTGAACTTCCCGGAATTGAATCTGCGCACGTATGTACGTGTGGACGGGGTGCCGGGCATTTACTTTTATAATTTGGATGCTTCTTCTCCGCTTGGCGTCTGGATCGCGCGACGGAATTTTTCTATTCCGTATTACCAGGCACGCTTTTCGATCCGCCGTCATCAAAGCTGGACGTACTGGAATCACCACCGGAGATCCGGGAACGTACGCTTTCGCGCAAAATACCGGGCGACTGGAGAACAGCTGCCGGCTGCTGCCGGCTCGCTCGAGAACTGGCTTGCTGAAAGATACCGTTTTTATACAGCGAAAGACGGACAGATTTGGTACGGGGACGTCGTACACGAGCCGTGGGAGCTGTACCGCGGTGAGTATAAAGAGGAAGAAAACGGGCTCCTCACAGCCGGCGGATTCAGGCAGTCAGACGGCCGTCCCGATCATGTTATGGTCAGCCCCGGCGTGAGTGTGGGTGCTGCGAGACTGCGAAAAAAATAAGCCTCTGCTGCCGAATACGGAGCAGAGGCTTAAATACGTTCATGATTTTACGGCTGGTCCACCGGACGAACAACAATTTCATTGACGTCCACGTGAGCTGGCTGGGTGAGGGCATAGTATACTGCTTCTGCAATATCCTCTGAATTCAGCTGCTGCACGTTCAGTACCGAATCGAACTGTTCCATTACTTCTTTATCCGTAATGGTTTCAGTAAGCTCTGTATTAACCACTCCTGGAGAGATGGCAGTCGTACGGATGTTAGTCTGGGCTACTTCCTGTTCTAAGCCCATCATAATTGCCTTCACGGCAAACTTCGTACCACTGTATACGGAGCTGCCAGGGAAGATTTGGTGGGCAGCCACAGAGGATGTGGAAATAATATGGCCGTCGTTGTTTTCAATCATGTGTGGAAGGATGGCGTTAATGCCGTAAAGAACACCTTTGATGTTTACATCGACCATCTGGTCCCACTCATCGACCTTCTGGTTTTTCAATAAAGACAGCGGCATTAAGCCGGCGTTGTTAAAGAGGCCGTATACTTTGCCGAAGTGATTTACTGCTTCGCGTCCGAGTTCTTCCATCTGTTCACGGGAAGTAACGTCGGTTTCCTTGACGATGATTTCACCAGGCTGATCGGAAAGCTCTTCTTTAATTTCGTTCAGGCGCTCGAGGCGGCGGGCAGCAAGTGCTACATTGGCGCCGTTTTCGACGAGTTTTTTAGCAGTTGCTCTACCGATGCCGCTGCTTGCTCCTGTAATAATAAATGTTTTACCTTGAAGTTCTGTCATGACGTGTATCGCTCCTTTTTCTTATAAGCTGTTTCTGCCATAACGTAGTTACTTTAAAATGATAAGTGGCATCGGAATATATGATACCCGCTGTGAGTTGATTCAATCATCCAATTTTTTCTAATGAGGAAAAAATAAAATGAAAGGCGTATGTGACGGGGGACTTCAGGGGATCTGCGAGGCAAATTTTTTTGTTTTTCTGTTTGAAGGCTAAAAAACTCCCGGCTCTTCGCCGGAAGCTCAAGACTTCACATGTGGGGGTCTTTTCTTTGGAGTGAAAATAATTTGTACCAAAAGACAGAGGGAAGCGGCCATGATGACCCCTATTTCTATGTAATACCAAAACAGTTCACCACTGTTCAGCTGAAACATAGTGACTACACCGATTATCAGCAGGCCGATGCCGACACGGTTCATCCATCTCCAGCGCACAGCAAAAGCGGCAAACCATTGAATGAATGGAAGGTTAAATACAAGCCAAAGGACAACCGATGCCCCAATGCCGATCAGCCAGTACCCCTGCCCGATAAACAACTCAGCAGAAAAACGGGCAATGCTGATAATAGGTATATTCATGGCGGCACCTAAAATAATTCCGAGCAAAAATGTTAGAAAACGCCGCACGTCGATTCACCTCGAATGAGTTTCCCGGCCGGAAATATGCCAGGATATTACAAATAATATAACCGCTTATGATACGATGATACATAATCAAAGTGAAGAAAGGAAGGGTATTTCGATGGCTTCTATTGAAAATTTTCATGACCTGGATATCAGAGTAGGAAGAATTTTACAAATAAAAGAATTTCCAGAAGCGAAAAAGCCGGCGTATAAGGCGTGGGTCGACTTTGGAGAAGGGGTGGGAGTAAAGCAGTCCAGTGCTCAAATTACAGATCTATATGAAATAAATGAACTCGAAGGGAAAACAGTGATTGGTATTGTGAATCTTCCACCAATGAAAATTGCTTCATTTACTTCAGAGTGCTTAATTTTGGGCGTCTATACGGATGAAGGCGTAACTCTTCTGCAAACAGACCATGAAACGAAGATCGGGGAAAAAATCGGCTGAGAGGGTGAAGATATGAAGTATGTTATTACGGGAGCCACAGGTCATCTCGGGGAAAAAGTAACGGAAGAGCTGCTTGAACTTGTCCCAAAGGAACAGGTGGTCCTGGGCGTGCGCGATCCTGAAAAAGCAGCGGTGTTCAGAGAGCAGAACGTGAGCACGGCAAAAATGGATTATTATTCGTTTGATGAGCAGGTGAGCACCTTTCAGGGAGCAGACGTTGTGCTTTACATCCCGAGCATTACGCATCCGTCCGAACAGCGGATCAAAGAATTTCAGACTTCTGTTGAAGCAGCGGAGCAGGCTGGGGTAAAGCAGTTTATGTTTATCGGATTCACGGCGGACCATTGGAACAATCCCTTTCATATGAGTCCGTTTTTCGGCTATGCAGTGCGTCGTATTGCGATGAGCCCGATGGCTGGAACCATTATCCGCAACGGAGTGTATGCGGATCCGCTGATTTCTTATACGGAGGAGCTGGTCCGCACCAAAAGGCTCCCTTATCCGGCAGGGAGAGGGGCTATTTCCTTTATTTCTAGAAGAGATCTGGCCAGGGCAATAGCTGCCGCAGCCGCAGCGCCCGAAAGACACGGGGGTGTTTACACGCTGACCGGGATACAGGCGTATACGATGGATGAATTGTGTGAACTGCTTTCCAACATTACGGGAGAACGCATTCGTTATGAACCAATGGGGGTGCAGGAATTTGCCCGCACATATGATGACGGATCCGGCTTTGGCAGCGTGAATGCTTCGCTTTATGAAGCGGCCTCCATGGGGCTGATGGGAGAGGTTACTTCGGATGTGGAGAGACTTACCGGAAAGCCGCCGGAAATGCTGCGGTCATATCTCGAGCGGCATTTATTATAGAAAAAGGACACGCAGGCAGCGTGTCCTTTGATCGTTATGCTACTCTTTTAGAAAGCGGAGAAGCTCCTGATTGAACTTTTCTTTTTCATCGACAAATAGTCCGTGACCGCTGTTTTCGAAAGGAACGACCTTCAGGTCATTGATTCCCTTTTGAAGCTCTCCGGAAAATTCAAACGGGCAGATCTGGTCGTTTTTCCCGTGAAAGCTTTCGGCCGGAACTGTGATAGAGGAAAGGTCTTCAAAGGAATCTTCATCCCGCAATGCTTTTGCTGAATGGATTGTTGAATAGCTTCCGGCTTCCATGCCAAGACCATGGAACCATGTTTTAAATACATCAGAAATGTTTTCGCTGCCAAAGAACATGCCGCCGAAATCCTCAAGCATTTTCGGACGGTCAGTGTTCAGGTTATCGATAATGCCGTCGACGTCTTTTTTCTCCATGCCGTACGGGAAGTTTTCGCGCTGCGTGAAGCTTGGAGCCGCCGGCGCGAGCAGAAGTAATTTAGAAACTCCCTGCTGTTTATGGCGGGCCATGTAACGAAGAGCAATCGGGCCTCCCATGGAAAAGCCGGCGAGGACGAAATTCTCCAGTTCCATGGCATCAACGACTCCTTTAACGTCGTCTGCCATTTGATTGTAATCATATCCGCTCCATGGCTTGTCGGACTGTCCGTAGCCGCGGAGGTCGATGCCGATAAACCGGTATCCGTGCTTTGGCAGCTCATTGATCTGATATTCGTACATTTTGTGATTAACCGGCCAGCCGTGGATAAAAACGACCGGCTGCCCTTCACCGATATCCTCAACATAGATATGCACATCTTCTTCTACAGCGACATAATGTCCCATTTAAGCAAATCCTCCTTCACTGGTAAAAAGATAATAATCAAGATAACTTAAAATACCCTTGTTTCCCGTGTGATAAACTTTGGGCGCTTCATTTGACAATGATAATCTTTTTCAATTAATCTGTTGCTAATAAGACAAAAGGTGCTAATAAAGAAGAACTAATTGGAGGATTGGCTCAAAAAGGGGGCAGGTCATGAGAGGAACAGTCATTTACCATCAGATTATGGACCGCGATGTATATGTATACCTGCCTCCGGATTACAGCAGGAACAAACAGAAGCGTTATCCTGTTATTTATGTCCAGGACGGGGCCTATTTATTCCGGGATTCGGGCAGTGTGTGGGAAGCGCTGATGGAATCCGGATATATGCAGCCGGTAGTAATGGTCGGGGTGGAGCCGAAAAGCCGTATTCATGAGTATACGCCGTGGCCGGCAAAAGCGCTTTCTTTGCACCTTCCGGATTTCAAGGGGCTGGGTACAGAGTACGCATATATCCTGACTAACGGGATCCGCCCGTATATTAACGAAAAATACCGGGTAAAAACAGAAGCTGCCCATACCGGGTTGATTGGTGCTTCACTTGGAGGACTTGTTTCAATTTATATTGCCGATTTGTATCCTCACGTATTTCATAAGATTGGACTGCTCTCTGCTTCTTTGTGGTATGAAGGGATGGGAGCTTTTATTAATGAGAGACTCTCTCTTACCCTGCGCCATTACGTATATCTGTATGTGGGGGAATGGGAAGGGAGCGGGCAGCCCCTCATTGAGCCCTACATGGTGCCGAGAACGCAGATGATGTATGCACTGCTCCGAAAGCAGCTTGAAAACCAGGTGGCGCTCCATATAAAACCGAAAGCAATGCACGAAAGAAAGTATTTTATTTCCCAGTTTCCTGCAGCCTGCACATGGTTGTTTCCGCCTATGCATTAGCGGTATAGTAAGAGAAACGGCACATGTGGAGGAGCTGGAAATGGTAGCAGAGTTTTTCTTTCGATCCATACTTATGCCGGCGGTTGTTATTTTCTGTCTGATCTTTTACTTGACGCTTTTCTGGGTGCATCGAAGAGGAAGGCTCAGCCGGAGTAAAAATAAAAACGCCCGGCAGGCAAAAATTATTCGGAACGGGTTTGTGCTGACAGGTTTTCTTGCTTTTATATGGTTTCTTTCGTTCTATATTTAATCACCTGCGCTGCTGCGGGTGATTTTTATGTTATGTCAGCAGACAAAATGAAGCAAAGGGGAGAAAAACATTGGGAAAAAATATTGATCTCGTATTTGGCGGCTACGAACTGCGTATCACAAAAGTATATCAACTGATTTACCATATCAATGACCTGATGCTTGCTCTTGTTTTTTTAGTTGGGAGCTTTTTATTTTTCTCAGAGACGACCACCTTTTACGGTACCTGGCTGTTTGTGCTCGGAAGCCTGCAGATGTTTATCCGTCCGGTAATAGCTTTGGCTCACCAGGTCCATGTGAACAAAGTAAGAAAACAGAGAAAAGAGTATGCCGGGCAGCAGGGCACGCGGGCTGTCCGTGTCCGGAAAGGGAGCCGGACCTATAAGCTGTAGCCAGAGAGGGCGTCTGGAACTGACTTATGTTAAAATATGGCTGTAGAAATGGAGAACGGAGGGGAAAACATGAAAAAAACGGCTGCAGCTGCGGGCGCCATAATGCTCATTGGAGGGCTGAGTGCCTGCAGTAACCGCGAGAGTGCGGAAGACAAAATGCAGGAATTTACGGACGCATGGAACAATCAAAATTTCGAAGAAATGTACGGGTATTTAAGCTCAGATGCGCGCGAACAGATCAATAAGGAAACGTTTATTAACCGGCATGAAACGATTTATGAGGATACAAACGCTGAAGAACTGAATGTTCAAACCAGTGAGACCGACGAGGAAGCTGAAGGAGAAGAAACAGCGCTTCCTTTCTCTGTGAGCATGACAACGAGCGCGGGGGATGTTTCCTTTGAGCAGGAAGCCTCCTGGGTACTTGAAGAGACAGAAGACGGGGAGGAGTGGCAGCTGGACTGGTCGCCTTCGTACATATTTGAAGAATTGGGATGGGAAGAGACGGTAAATGTCGAACGGACGGAGCCGGTACGCGGGGAAATTCTGGCGGAAGGCGGTGATCCGCTTGCGACAAACGTGGAAACGACCAGAGTCAGTCTGGTGCCCGGCAGCATGGGGGAAGAGCAGGATGAGACAATTTCCGCGCTCGCAGACGACCTGGATATGTCAGAAGAAGATATTAGCGGAGCACTCGATCAGGACTGGGTGACAGATGAAAGCGCGGTTCCGGTGAAGACGCTTTCTCCTGACAATCAGGAAGCAGCATCAGACGTGGAGGATCTGCCTGGAGTGCAGCTTTCTGACGTTGGAAGCCAGCGGTATTATCCGGAACAGGAAGCCGCAGCTCATTTAACAGGATACATCGGAAGCATTTCCGGAGAAGAGCTTGAAGAACGGGGCGGGACGTATACACAGTCATCCCAAATCGGCAAAGCCGGACTTGAATACGTTTATGAAGAGCGCCTTCGAGGGGAGCCCGGTATGCTTATCTCTACTTCGGAAGACGATGTGATCGCAGAGGAAGAAACGGTCGCCGGAGAGGACGTGCAGACGACCATCGATACCTCCCTGCAGGAGCGTGCTTATGAGCAGATAGAGGAAGATGTAGGAGCCACAGTAGCGCTGGATCCCCGGAACGGCGATACGCGGGCGCTGGTCAGCGCCCCTTCCTACAACCCGAACAACTATATTTACGGCTGGCCGGAGGACGAATTGGAGGAGTTTAATGACAGCGAAAATCGTCCGCGTGCTGCTAAATTTAACAGCACCTATGCGCCAGGTTCAACAGTGAAGCCTATCACTGCTTCGGTCGGCCTGAGCAACGAAGCGATTACGCCGGATGAGGAAATGACGATCGAAGGCCTTGAGTGGCAGCCGGACAGCTCCTGGGGCGGTTATTCGGTGACCCGGGTGGATGATGAACTTAGCGAAGTGAACCTGCGCGAGGCATTAATTACGTCAGATAATATTTATTTTGCCCGCACAGCGCTTAATACCGGAGCAGAAGATTTCACTGCCGGTCTGGAAGGCTTCGGCTTTAATCAGGAGATTCCATATGATTTTCCAATAGGAGAGTCGACGATTGCTTCTGAGGGTCTTGATTCTGAAGTGCTGCTTGCTGATACCGGCTATGGCCAGGGACAGATGCAGATGTCTCCAGTTCATCTGGCTTCAGCTTTTACGGCGTTCGTAAATGAGGGAGATATGCTGGCTCCGCAGCTTCTCGCTTCTTCTGACCGAAAAGTGTGGGAGGAAAACGTGGTGCCTGAAAGCGGCATTTCGACGATTCAGGAGGGCCTTGAAGGAGTCGTAGAGGATGACCGCGGCTCTGCCTATGAGCCTGTAAATGAAAGCATTTCAGTTTCAGGCAAGACCGGCACGGCGGAACTGAAGCAGGCCGGAGAAGAAGAGGGGACGGAAAACGGCTGGTTTGTGGCGTATGATAATGAAGAAGAAGATTTATTGATTGCGTCGATGATCAAGAACGTCGAAGACCGGGGCGGAAGCAGCTACGTAGTGGAGCAGACCAAGCCATTGTTTGAAGAATAACCCTTTCACTAAATTGTCATTGAGGTACAAAGAAAAAATTTAGTTGTTTTCTCATACATCAGACGAATTACGGGTATGGGGAGAAAAGGAATCTTTGTATGTCAGACGAGGGGGTGAAAGAATGACAGGACTGTTTATTGATCCGTTTTTATGGATCACCATTGGCTTGATTTTGATTGTAATAACGTTTTTGTTTTTCTGGTTCCGTCGCAGCTATGACCCAATAGGGCGAAAAATTCTGGCTGCAGTATTTATGATTTACCTGGCGACAATCGTACGTTTTACGCTGATCCCGGCACCGTATGAAGGGTCGCTCGGGCCAGGCCTTCAGCTGGGGGAATATTATCAGTTTCTACCGTTCTATACGATTGTAGAGTCGTTTCAGGAAGGTACATGGCTAGGTGTAATAGGAGGGCAGATTTTACTGTACCTGCTGCTGCCGATATTTTTTGGCATACTGATCAGTGATGACATTCACTTCATCTGGGCCTTTGCTATTGGTACACTTTTATCCTTCTCCATACAGCTGATGGAGTTTGGCATTAACTTAATTATTGGCTATCCGACGAGAGTGGCCGACATTGATTCAATTATTTTGAATACGCTCGGCGCGATGATCGGCTATGCGATCTTTAAGTATTACCGGCGGTCACGGCGCAAGCAGAACAAACCGGTACTGCCGGATGCTATTGCTCCGCGGGACCGTTCAGCAACAGCAGCAAAATTGTAAATGAAAAGCCGCTATCTTCTTGTGGGAGACGGCGGCTTTTTCTGTATGTCTCAGCGTTTATCTCTGCTGCATTCAAGCGCCCATTGGATGAGCGGCAGCTGCAAAGGGAGGCGCAACCAGTATAAAAGCGGGTAGGACCTGCCGTTTGGACGTAAAGGAATCCTTTTAACAGCCATATATACGTTGGCCGGGAAAATAAGTATAAAAAAGACGGCAGCCGGCTTGCCGGCGTATTTACTCCATTTCTGCATCGTAAAAGCAGTGCCTAAAACCAGCTCTGCTGCTCCGGATACGTATACCGCAGCTCTTCTCCCGTGGATCTTTAGCGGCAGAATACGCTCGAATTTTTCAGGTGAAGTGAAATGCAGAATGCCGGCAGGAAAAAGGATTGCTGCGAGAAGCCATCGTTTCATGATAAGTGACTGTCCTTTCTGTATTAAAATAAAATAAGATATATACACGCCGCACAAAGAATAGCGAGTAGAAGAAAAACGAGGCGGCGAAGGATATTCTGCCATAGAGGAGACAGAGTGCCTGTCCACTGGTGCACCTGTTTTTCAAGCTTGTGAAAGACAAACATGATGCCGGAGGTGTCTTCTGCTGCCTGCTGCCTGGTAAAGGTTAGCGTATGAACGTCTTCCTTCAGACCGATCATTAATGCTACAAACAAAAGCAGCAGAAAAGGAAAAACTAAAATGAGCTGAAAAACAATAAACATAGCCACCACGCTCCTCGTTCCTGTTTTCCCTGTTCATAAAAAAATCAATCCTGAGTGTGAGATTATGGTATACTGGGCAAAGAATAGCTGGCGATGGAGTTCGCCGGAACCGCTCTAAAATAGAGCTGATGACTCCTGTCTGTTCACGGGATACGTGTGCAGACAGGATTTTTGCGTTTAATAAGGAGGAAACGAAATGAGACTGTATGTATGGATGGCTGCCGGCGGAGCTCTTGGCAGTCTGCTGCGTTATCTTGTAGACCGGTTGTTTGCGGCGGCTCCCGGCGTATTTCCATGGGGAACAATGGCGGCAAACATTGCCGGATGTTTTTTACTTGGATGGTTTACCTCGAGGATTATACAGCGAAAAGCGTGGCCGTCTATGTGGGAGGCTGTAGTAGGCACGGGAGTTATTGGGGCGTTCACGACCTTTTCGACATTCAGTGTGGAAACAATTCAATTAATTGAAAACGGGGCTCTGGTTGCGGCCGGGGTATACGTTTTAGTCAGTGCTGCCGGAGGGCTTATAACTGCGGGTATTGGTTACCGTGCAGGAAGGAGAAAAAGCTGATGACATGGCTGCTTGTCGCTCTTGGAGGAGCTGTTGGGGCTGCTGCCCGCGCAGCGTTGGTATCATGGTCCAAAGAAAACGGATGGCACCGGGTGCTGCCGTTTGGCACGATGTTTGTAAATGTATCGGGATCGTTTTTTCTCGGACTGGTCGTGGCGCGGGAAGCCGGTATTACAGAAACAGCGGGCATTGGCATCGGTTTTTTAGGTGCGTTCACGACCTTTTCGACCTTTAATATGGAAATCATTCAAAAAATTGAAGCTGGTGAAGGGAGAAGTGCTTTGCTGTACGGAGTCGCAAGCTATGCCCTGGGGCTTTTGGCGGCGGCAGCCGGATATTTCTTTGGATGACAAAAGCCGTTTCCCCAGACAAAGGAAACGGCTTTTCATTCATTTCGGGGAATTCTCCCCGGCTGTCTGAACATGAAAACGGATAAGCCAGGTAATCAAAATTCCGGCGAGTGCAAGCAGTGCGCCGAAATAAAAGACGCTGGAAAGGGAAAGCTGCTCTGCGACAGATCCGGCGACGACCGGGCCAAGCAGAATCCCTGCGGCGTAAAACGACTGGTAAAAGCCCATTGCACTCGCCTTCAGCGGCCCTGGGCTCACCTGGACAACCATTCCCAAAAGCAGCGGCAGCACAATTCCCAGGGCGAGCCCGAGCACCACCTGGTTCAGGCTCAGCTCCCATAAAGAAGCAGTTGACGGCATCCACGCAAGCGCTGCCGCCCCGGTAAGAAAGGAACCGTAAAGAAGTGGTTTGTGCAGCCGGAGCGGTATGGTATAAAACGATAAAAACAAGGATGCCAAAAGGTGCGGAATAAAAAAGGCAATGAAAATAACGACTAATGTCCGCTCCGTAGCCCCTATCGAAGACGCGTACAGCGGGGTGAAGCCGAAAATCGTCATGAAAATAATAGAATGACCGATAAAGCTCGCGCACGTAAGCCAGCGCAGGTCATGCAGCCGGAGAGTCCGGCTGATTAAAGAACGAATTTTCAACGGCTCTGTCCTGGTCTGAACCGGTATTTCTTTTGTGAAAAGCGTAAATCCAATGCCGATCAGTGAAAAGGCCGCGGCAATCCAGAACAGCGCTGTAAACCCGAACAGATCAGCCAGATAGCCACTGAACATCATGCTGATAAACTGGGTGAAAACTGTTAAGAGCTGCAGAATGCCCATCGCTCTTGAGGACTGATCGGCAGAAAAGTACCGGGAGTACATAATCGTCGCCATCACCCACATGGAGGCGGTCACCCCGGCAAGCAGCCGGGCGGTAAAAACCGCCGCAAAGGAATCAGATAAGACGAGCAGCACGCCGCTGATGAATCCACTGACAAATCCCACAATCAGCAGTTTTTTCAACAGCCCCTTCAAAGCATCGGAAAGAATGCCGAGCGGATAGCGCAACAGTACCTGCGTCGCCCCGTACGCACCGAGAATAACGCCGATTGCGGTGTAGGTGAAGCTGCTGTTTTCCAAATACAGACTAAATACCGGGACATACACATAGGTTGCGAACCAAAAGCAAAAAACAGCGGTTAAAAACAGGGCGTGATCACGTTTTGTAATAGTCATGGCTATCATCCTTATGTAAAAAATCAATCATTTGCGTAAAAAGCAGCTGCTCCCATCATAAACCAATTAAGTCTGAAAGATAAGCGCTTACCTTTAATTTCAATAAATAAGGAGAAAGGGAACAAGCTATTGCTTGTCGAACATTTTAAGGTCAGGGTCTGTTTTCGAAAGAATTACTCTGTAATTTATGGTATAAAATGGATGCTATATTGTTTATTATAGAAGGGAAGTTTTCATCCCTGGAGGAGGGCGTATATGCTTGAAGTAAGTCGTTTATCGAAGCGTTTTTTAGAAAAGCAGGCTGTCGATGAGCTTTCTTTTTCAATTCAGCCGGGAGAAAGTCTCGGTTTGATTGGCCAGAACGGAGCTGGAAAAACAACTACGTTTCGCATGCTTCTCGGTCTGATGGAGCGTACAGACGGAGCAATAGAATGGCAGGGCAAAAAAGTGCATCACCTGCCGCTTGAGCAGGTCGGCTATCTGCCGGAAGAACGGGGGCTGTTTGCGGAAGAACAGGTGGAGCAGCAGCTGCTGTTTCTGGCTGGCCTGAAAAACATGAACAAGAAAGAAGCAAAAACTTCAATGGCCTACTGGCTCGAAGTGTTCGGGCTTGAGAAGGAAAAGAAGCAGAAATTAAACACGCTCTCCAAGGGCAATCAGCAAAAAATTCAATTGATCGCTGCCCTTGTCCACCGCCCTGATTTTCTTATTCTTGATGAACCGTTCAGCGGACTTGATCCAGTGAACACGGATATTTTGAAGGAAGCCATTCAAAACCTGCGCCGGGACGGCGTGACTATCATTTTTTCAAGCCACCGCATGGAGCACGTGGAAGAAATCTGTGACAAGCTCGTTATGCTTAAAAGCGGAAGGGATATTTTGAGCGGGCGCCTCGGGGAGATCAAGGAGCGCATGGATCGCAACCGGATTGTCGCTGAAGCTCCCTGCCCGCTGGAAGATGTAAGGACGTGGGAAGGGGTACAGGAGGTACGTGGATCCGGAGAAAAAATGCACATCTATACAGATACAAAATCAAGATCCCAGGACATTCTGCAGCAGCTTTTTACATATGGAGACGTCCGTGTCTTCCGGATGGAGCCCCCGTCGCTGGAGGAGATTTTTAAAGAGAAAATAGGTGAAAACGATGCGTAATATGTGGAGAATTTTTGCTCATACGTTTCGGGTACGGGCAGGTGCAAAATCATTTATTGTGTCGACGGCGGTTATGCTTGTGGTCGTGCTTATCGCTCTGAGCCTGCCCAGAATTATCGACTTTTTCGGGGACGGGGAAGCAGAGATCAGCAGCCTGGCTGTTGTCAATGAAAGTGACTCCCTTCAGCTTCCCGGAGAAGCTGCCGGTATAGAGCTTGTGCCGTACGGGCAGGAAGCACAGGCAGAAAACGCCTGGGAGAACGGAGAAACAGACGGCTACCTGCTCTTTGAAAGCAGCGAAAACGGATATGATGGAAATTTATATACCGATGAAGATACGGGGGACGCGGCTCGCGCCCTTTCCGCCGGCATCCAGCAGGCACATGTCTCGCAATACGCACAAGAGCTCGGTATTACGGGTGAAGAGGTCCAGAATATTACCTCACCTGTGCAGATTGCAGAAAGTACAAAGGGCAGTGGAGGGAGCGGAGGCTCCTCCTCCGAAGAGGGGTTTAATCTTCTTTCCTACGCGGTTGTCTTTATAATTTACATTTATTCACTGATGTGCGGAATCATGATTGCCATGCAGATTGCCAAGGATAAGGAGCAGCGGGTGATGGAAATTCTTATTTCAAGTGCCTCCCCTGTTCAGCACTTGTTCGGCCGGGCATTCGGAGTATCGGCCATCTGGCTTTTCCAAATGGCCCTGGTGGCGGTAACGGCAGTGATATACGTAAACGCCGCCGGTCTCGATGACATCACCTCGCTTATCAGCTCGGCAGGAGGAGCCGCAGTTTCCACCTGGATATATGCCGTGGTGTTCCTGCTTCTTGGGATTGTTCTTTATGGAACGCTGTACGCCATGGTCGGATCGATGGCAGCCAAAACGGAAGAGGTCCAGAACTTCAGCCAGCCGCTGACATTTCTGCTCGTGGGTGCATTTGTCCTGTCGAACTTCGGGCTCGCGGCTCCGGGGAATATTTTCGTGACTGCAAGCTCCTTCATTCCTTTTTTCACCCCGTTTACAATGTTTGTGAGAACGAATGCATTAGACGTTCCGTGGTGGCAGATGGGTCTTAGCATCGGACTCAGCCTTGCTCTGGTGGCAGCGGCAGCCTGGTTCAGCGTCCGTCTGTACCGGGGCAGCGTCCTCGTTTACAGCAGTGATTCATTTAGCAGAAGGGTCAAGCAGGCACGGGAACTTGCCCGCAAAAAGTGATACACTAAAGCTGTACCCTCTATTCTCTTATGCTCACAGGAAAAAGGAGATGATCGTATATGGGATTGTTTGATGCCCTGATGGGAAATGCCTCTGACGCGGATTCGAAAAAAGTGGAAGAAGAGCTGCGGGAGTGGTTAACGGCAGGCGAGCAGGTCGAAAGTGCTTTTAAACTGTACCGGGATTTAATGGTATTTACAAACAAGCGCCTGATTATGATCGACAAGCAGGGAGTCACTGGTAAAAAGGTGGAATACCACACTATTCCGTACCGGAGCATTTCCCACTACAGAGTAGAAACCGCCGGCACATTTGATTTGGACAGCGAATTGAAAATATGGGTAGGCAGTAGTGCGGAGCCTATATCCAAGACCTTCCGAAATGATGATAATATTTTTGACGTCCAGCGTGCGCTGAGTAAGTACGTGCTGTAATAGAATTTTCCGGGTGCCCTTCAGGCATCCGGATTCTTTTTAAGGCAGGAAAGTACATATGATATGATGAACAAAAGAGAATCCACATGAATCAAACGATATCAAAATTTTCACAAAGATGGAGGAGCATCATGCAGAACAAGGAACAGTCGGCAGTTATCTCGTTGTATGAAAGCAAGCATAAAGAAAAAGACACAGTAGCTACGCACACGCATGACACCCATCAGCTGCTGTATGTTCTTGATGGGGACGGAGCCTGCGAGCTGGATGAACACGTGTATGATATTACGGCGGATTCTTTTCTTATTGTGCCTCCCAAAACGAGGCATTCAATCCGTGCGGATTCACATATGACAGTGTTGGTGCTGGAATTGGACGCCGGGAAGCTCAGCCGGGATGTGCGTACACAGCTGATTCCAAACGTTTTTGGCACGGCCCGTGTACAGTCCTTCAGCGCTATTGACAGCAGTGAGCTCCGGCAGATTATGCGGAAAATGCTTTATGAGCAGTCCCACGGCGACCAGCTCTGGCAGATGGCGCTTAAAATTCATATTGCTGAGCTCCTTTGCACACTTGCCCGCTCCAATCAGGACGCCGGACCGGGAGATACGAATAAACTGCGGGTGGAACGCCTCCGGCAGTACATTGATACGCGTTATTATGATATTGAAAGCGCAGAGGATATCGCCGGCCGGATGGGGATGAGTAAGCGGTATATGCAGACTATTTTTAAAGAATACTACGAACGGACGCCGATGCAGTATCTGACTGAGGTCCGTCTCGGACTCGTCAAGCAGCTGCTTTTGGAAAGCGATAAAGATATTGTATCCATATGCTTTGAGGTAGGGTTCGAATCGTTATCCACGTTCTATCGTTTATTTAAAAAACACGTCGGAGTTCCACCGAACATGTACCGGACGACCCAGAGAAGCAGGGAAGGGAAGCAGGACTGAGCGTTAAATCATTTCCGAATCTGAGAATAAACGTCTGCAACTAATAAGACAGCGCATACATTTCTCTCTAGACTGAGAAGTAATCAGTTTAGAGAGGAGCAGGATTAAAATGGCCGAACATACTATTGGCATTATTATGAACGGAGTAACAGGGAGAATGGGGACGAGACAGCACCTGATCCGCTCGATTGCAGCTATCCGCGAGCAGGGAGGCGTCGAGATTGATAAGGGTGAATACATCATGCCGGATCCTGTTTTAGTAGGCAGAAACGAAGAAAAATTGAAAGCGCTTGCCAAGGAGCATGATATTGCACGCTGGACGACCAGCCTGGACGAAGCCCTCGCAGATGAACATAATGTGGTTTATTTTGATTCCCAGACGACATCAAGACGTGCTGAAGGCATTAAACGGGCAATTGAAGCCGGTAAACACATTTACTGTGAAAAGCCGACAGCCACCTCGATGGAAGGAGCGCTTGAATTAGCCCGTCTGGCTAAAGAGGCTGGAGTTAAAAACGGAGTCGTGCAGGACAAGCTGTTTCTGCCTGGTGTATTGAAGCTGAAAAGGCTGATCGATGCCGGATTTTTCGGGGAAATACTGTCGGTCCGCATGGAGTTCGGCTACTGGGTATTTGAAGGCGGGTGGCAGGAATCCCAGCGCCCGTCCTGGAACTACAAAAAAGAAGAAGACGGCGGTATTGTGGTGGACATGTTCCCGCACTGGCGCTATGTGCTTGATGAATTATTCGGCTCGGTCCAATCGGTCTCCGCTTCGGTGAAAACGCATATTCCGGAGCGTGTGGACGAGGCGGGAAATACGTATAAAGCAACGGCGGATGACGCCGCCTACGCCACGATGGAGCTTGAAGGCGGTATTACGGCGCAGATTAACTCCTCCTGGGTGGTACGGGTGGACCGCGATGACCTGCTGACGATTCAGGTGGACGGAACCGAAGGCAGTGCTGTAGCCGGTCTTAGAAACTGCAAGACCCAGCACCGGGTGAATACGCCAAAGCCTGTGTGGAACCCAGACCTCGAAAACACGATTGACTTTCAGAACCAGTGGGAGGAAGTGCCGGACAATCAGCTGTTTGAAAATGCATTCAAAATCCAGTGGGAAATGTTTTTAAAGCACGTGCATCAGGATGAAGCTTTTCCGTGGGATCTGCTCGAAGGGGCAAAAGGCATGCAGCTGGCTGATCTTGGGCTGCAGTCATCTAAAGAACGCCGCTGGCTCGACGTGCCGGAACTGAATATATAAGGAGGGGCAGCTGATGACAAACTATATTTATTTGCCGAAGGCAGACGGAAGCACGTACCGGTATGAATTGACGCAGACAGAACCTCTGCCGGCTCCTTCGAAAAGCGAGTTCACCTCGAGGACAGCATATTCTGCCGTTCATGTGACAGCAGACCCGTTTGGCAGCAGTGACCCGGTCCGCCGTCCGGCTATTGACTGGGACAAAACGATGGAGTACCGCCATTACCTGTGGTCTCTCGGCCTGTCGGTGGCAGAGGCGATGGATACTGCCCAGAGAGGCATGGGGCTGGTCTGGGAGGATGCGAAGGAGCTGATCACCCGCTCAGTGCGGGAAGCAAAGAGCGTGGGCGGCAATATTGCCAGCGGCGCCGGTACGGATCATCTGGTGCCCGGGCCGGACGTGACCATTGACGACGTGGTGCAGGCGTACGAAGAGCAGTGCTCCTTCGTGGAGCAGGCCGGAAGTAAAATCATTATGATGGCAAGCCGGGCCCTTGCCAAAGCGGCCTCATCTGCGGAGGATTACGAATACGTATACGGTAAAATTCTAAACCAGGTGAAGGAGCCGGTCATTCTGCACTGGCTTGGAGATATGTTTGATCCGAACCTTGCCGGCTACTGGGGCTCAGACGACGTCGATGAGGCGATGGAGGTCTGTCTGCGCGTGCTTCATACGCATGCAGATAAAATTGAAGGCATCAAAATTTCGCTTCTGGATGATCAGAAAGAAATCGACATGCGGCGGAGACTGCCGGAAAGCGTTAGAATGTATACTGGTGATGACTTTAATTATCCGAGTCTGATTGAAGGAGATGAGCAGGGGTACAGCCACGCGCTGCTTGGCATTTTTGATGCGATCGCCCCGGCAGCTGCCGCTGGCTTAAAAGAACTGGATGCGGGTAATATGCAGAAATACCATGAGATTATGGATCCGACCGTTCCGCTCGCCCGTCATATTTTTCAGCAGCCGACGTTTGCGTATAAAACCGGTGTGGTGTTTTTAGCTTATTTGAACGGCCATCAGCCGCATTTCCGTATGGTTGCCGGGGCAGAAAGCGCCCGGTCCGTGCTGCATTTCAGCGAATTATTCCGGCTGGCCGACGAAGCCAGCGTGTTCCGGGATCCGGAGCTTGCTGCAGCGCGCATGAAGCCGATGCTTGAGCTTGCCGGTCTGCAGGCAAAGGAGGTTTATAAATAATGGGTTCTCCTGATATGAATCGTCTGAGCCTGAATCAGATCACTACGGAAAACTTGTCTCTGAAGGAGGCTGCCGAAGGGTGCGCGGAACAGCAGATCCCCTGGATATCTGTATGGCGGCACAAAATAGAGGAAATCGGTTTAAAGGAAAGTAAAAAAATCATCGACGCCAACGGGCTGAAGGTCTCAAGCGTGTGCCGGGGCGGGATGTTCCCGGCCGCCGATAAAGAAGAACGCCTCCGGCGCATCGATGACAATAAACGAGCGGTGGAAGAGGCTGCAGAGCTGGGCACGGACGTGCTGGTGCTCGTATGCGGCCCGTCGCCTGATAAGGATCTTATCCGGAGCAGGGAATGGGTGCGCGAAGGCATTGAAGCAGTACTCCCCTTTGCGGAGCAGTACGGGGTGAAGCTTGGTATTGAACCGCTCCATCCTATGTATGCGGCAGACCGTTCGGTGATCACCACCCTTGGAGAAGCTAATCAGCTGCAGCAGCAGGTGGGCAGCAGCCATCTTGGCGTCGTCGTGGATGTGTTCCACGTCTGGTGGGATCCATTTTTGTACAGGGAAATTGAACACGCCGGAGACACCATTCTGGGCTTTCACGTATCGGACTGGAGTGTGCCGCTGCCGGACATATTTAAAGGCCGCAGCATGATGGGAGAAGGCGTGATTGATATTCCGCGTATCCGCGGTGCGGTCGAGAAGCAGGGCTACCATGGTCCGATTGAGGTCGAGATTATCAATCAGGCCATCTGGGACCAGCCTGGGGAGCAGACCTTAAAGCAGATGAAAGACGCTTATCATATACACGTTTAAACAGATAATAGCGGGGCCTGAAGGCTTGCCGCTATTGTCGTATGTTACAAAGCAAAAGGAGAGATGTTTTAATGCCGAAGCCGTCCGAACATACAAATTTTGAACCGGTGCACCACGAAGAGTCTGCCGTAGAAGAAGGGACACTCACAATGGCAGCCGCAGGCCTTGAGCATGGCCATATTTACGGCATGTGCCACGGAATGAAAAGCGCCGGAGCGACAGTCAAATGGGTCTGGGACAAAGATCCGGAAAAAGTACGAGCGTTTCAGCAGAGCTTTCCGGAAGCCAAAGAGGCAGAATCACTTTCGCAGGTTCTGCAGGACAAAGGGGTACAGCTGGTGGCAAGCGCTGCTATTCCTGCGGAAAGAGGCCCGCTTGGCCTCAAAGTGATGGACCACGGCAAACACTACTTTTCCGCTAAGGCACCGTTTACCACTCTCGAACAGCTGCAGCAGGCGGAAGAGAAAACAAAAGCCACCGGGCTGAACTGGGCCGTTTTTTACAGTGAACGGCTGCAGGTGGAATGCGCAGGCTTTGCCGAGCAGCTGATCAACGAGGGAGCGATTGGAGAAGTCATTCAGGTGCTTGGTACCGGACCGCACCGGTTGAATATAGCGTCGCGTCCGGAATGGTTTTTCCAAAAAGAGCCCACCGGGGGTATTGTATGCGACATCGGAAGCCACCAGATTGAACAGTTCCTCTGGTTCAGCGGCGCCCGGGATGCCGAGGTGCTCAGCAGTACAGCAGCGAATATGGCGCACCCGGAGCATCCCGAATTTGAGGATTACGGTGACGCCCACCTCCGGGGAGATAACGGAGCGGTACACTATTTTCGCGTGGACTGGTTTACGCCGGACGGCCTGAGCAATTGGGGGGATGGCCGGACAATAATTCTGGGCACGGAAGGGTATATAGAACTCAGAAAATACGTGGATCTTACAGACAGTGCACGTGGCGAGCGGCTGTATCTGGTTAACCAGGGCGGCGAAAGAAAATATGATGTAGAAGGGAAAGTAGGATTCCCTTATTTTTTCCGCCTGGCAAAGGACGTGGTGCACGGCACAGTGACAGCCATGCCGCAGGAGCATGCGTTTAAAGCGGCAGAGCTCAGCCTGAAGGCACAAAAGCAGGCAATAAAGATTAAACGGTAGCAGGAGGTTAAAAGAAATGGAACAGTCATGCCGGATCGTCCTGGCGGGCACAGCAGGATACGGGGAATTATATTTGCAGACATTAATAGAACAAAACCGCCTTTCCTGGGTGGTGGGCGTGGTCGACATTTTCCCGGAAAACAGCTCTTTTTATCAGGATATTCAGGCGGCAGGCATTCCGGTATACGAATCACTGGAGACTTTTTACGCCGAAAAGGAAGCGGAATTGGCAGTGATCGCGACACCTATTCATCTTCATGCCGCTCAGGCAGTTACAGCGATGAGGGCGGGGAGCCACGTACTCTGCGAAAAGCCAGCGTCGGCCTCGTGGGAGGAAGCAGAAGAAATGCGCCGGGTGCGTGATGAAACCGGAAAATTTTTAGCGGTCGGCTTTAACTGGTCGTTTAGTAATGCCGTACTCGAGTTCAAGGAAGACATTCAGGCAGGTAAATTTGGAAGGCCGCTTCACGGCAGTGCCCTGGTGCTCTGGCCGCGCAATGAAGCGTATTACGGGCGCTCCAGCTGGGCAGGCAAAAAGCTTGGCGCAGGCGGTGCCCCGATTTTTGACAGTGTGGCAAATAACGCGACAGCCCACTTTATGCATAATTTGTTTTATGTGCTCGGAGACACCAAAAACGAAAGCACAAAAATAAATACTCTGGAGATGGAAGTGTACCGTGCCAACCCGATTGAGACATTTGATACATGTGCACTCCGGGCGGTAACTGATAAAGATGTGGATCTGACATTTTTTGCTTCACATGCGGTTGAAAAAGAAGTGAATCCTTCCTTTTATATGGAGTTTGAAGATGCGGTAGTTTCCTACGAATGGGGGAGCCCGGTGAAAGCGTTGTGGCACAGCGGGGCAGAAAAAAGCTATAATGATCCTGAGAGTGAACATATGCATAAACTAGATGTATGTATCGATGCGGTGCTCGGGCATTCCCAGGATATCCGCTGCGGTCTGGAGGCGTCTTACTCTCATCTGCTGACCATTGAAAGCGTGCATCAGGCATTTCCCGAAAGCTATGCCTTTGCGGAGGAGGTGAAACAGGTGGACGCCTCCCTCGGTTTGACGTATATTCCGGGACTCGCAGAGGTGCTTGAAGCCTGTTACACAGAGCGAAAGCTTCCGGGGGAAACTACAGCAGCCTGGGCACGGGAAAAGAAAATGCTAAGCATTAACGGCGCCCGCTATCCGTATTGAATATGCATTATCTAAGGGGGACAAAAGCATGCTTCAGGAAGAAAAGCTAAAGCACCAGACAATGCGAAAATGGATAATCCAAAAAGGAAAAAGCCCCCGGGTGGAACTGTTAAACCTTGGGGCAAGAGTTCAGCGGATATGGGCGAAGGACCGAAATGGAGTTGAAGAAAATATTTTGCTCAGCTACGCAGGGCTGGAGCAGTACGAGCGGGACAACATCTTTCTCGGCGCAGTCGTCGGCCCGGTGGCTGGTCGTATTCCCGAGGGACGGATGACAGCAGCCGACGTAGAGCATCCCTTAACTACAAATGAAGGCAGGCATCATTTGCATGGAGGAGACGGCGGCTTTGGCAATGTCTACTGGGAAGCCGACGCCGGTGAAGATGACCAGCAGGCATGGGTACGTTTTTCGATTCACAGAACGGACGGCACTGACGGCTATCCTGGGAATGTGAAGGCATCTGTTACTTACATTGTGGAGGCCGGCGGCGATTTTACCGTCGAATATGATGGAGAGTCAGATACTGATACCTGGTTCAGCCCGACCCAGCATATGTACATAAACCTGAGCGGAAATAACAAGCGCCCGGTCACAGAACAGCATGCTGAGATTCAAGCCTCGGAGGTCCTGGAGCTTGATAGAGAGCTGATTCCTACAGGAAAGCTTCTTTCAACAGCGGGAACGCCCTTTGAACTAAACGGAGATAAACCGCTCGGCGAACATATTAACAGCTCCCATGAGCAGGTGCGTGACGTGGCTGGCGGCATCGATCATTTTTTTATCCTCGAAGAAGGGAAAGAACCACAGGCAAGTGTATGGGATGAGTCTTCAGGACGGCAGCTTGATATTATCACAAGCGCTCCGGGGGCTGTGGTGTATACATCAAACAATGGGCCTGAACAGGATTTTGAAGCGGGACCCAGAGAAAAGCACCGCGGTATCTGCATTGAAACCCAGCAGCTGCCGGTGGATTTTGCTCATTTAGGAAAGCCAACTGCATATCTGAGTGCAAAAAACCATTTCCAGAGTTCTACGACCCTTCGAATGAACACAAGATAACCAAGAAAAAACAACTCTTCCGGAGTTGTTTTTTTATAGAATTCTTCTGTTTTCTTCTGAAATTGAGAGTGAAATTCTTAATTTAATAAGACGTAGTTTTTGAAAGCGCTTAAAATAATAACAAAGCAGTAGAGAACAGATATTTCCTTGCTGAAAAAATAGAAAGGGGTTTCTTATATGAAAAAGTGGAAATGGGCGCGGGCCGGAACGATAGCATTAACTTCTTCGGCACTGCTGACACTGGCCGGCTGTGGAGGGAGCGGAAGTGCTTCATCAGAATCAGCAGAGGCGAATGCAGAAGAAACACAGACGTTAACACTTGCACATATTCACAACGATGCAAGTCCTGTGTATCAAAGTCTTGAAGACTTTGCTGATAAAGTGGAAGAAAAAACTGATGGAAGCGTACAGGTGGATATTTACGCAGAGGGGGTACTCGGTGGAGAAACGAAGGTAATGGAGCTGGTGCAGAACGGGGTGATTGATTTTGCCAAGGTAAACGGCGGAGTCGTGGAAAGCTTCGATGAGCAGTTCTCTGTCTTCAGTCTGCCGTATATATTTTCGAGTAACGAACAATTCCGCTCATTTATGGAAACGGATACAATTGATGAAATGTACAACGATTTATCAGAGGCCCAGCTTCGCGGCATTACTTATTACGATGCAGGGGCCCGGAGTTTCTATACACAGGATACAAAAATAGAAAGCCCGGAGGATCTCCAGGGGCTCAAAATTCGGACAATGACCAATGTTACTTCAATCGAAACGATGGAAATGCTCGGTGCTTCGCCAACGCCGCTTTCAGCAACCGAAGTTTATACATCATTGCAGCAGGGGGTCATTGACGGAGCGGAGAGCAGCCCAATTGCCTTGACGGATGCCAACCACGGTGAAGTGGCAAAGCAGTTTTCCTTTGACGAGCATACGCGCATACCGGATTTTCTTATTATGAGTGATGAGACGTGGCAGGATTTAAGTGAAAAAGAGCAGGCTGCGGTTCAGGAGGCCGGAGAGGAAACAACAGAAACGCACAACGAACGCTGGGACGAGATGATTGAAGAAAGCATGCAGCAGGCAGAAGAGGAAATGGGTGTTGAATTCTCTTATCCTGATCAGGAACCATTCCGGAAAAAGGTGGAGCCTCTCATTGAAGAACGGCGGGCGGAAAATCCGGATGTAGATAACGTAATCAGCGAGATTGAAGCAATGGAAGAATAAGTGGACAGGTAAGGGGTGAGGAACATGCAGGCAGTAAAAAAGAGTATTGACCTGGTGCTTTTAGTTATTACGAGTGCTCTGGTTATATTTCTGACAGTAGCAGCAATATGGCAGGTATTTACGAGATTTGTGCTTGGAGATCCGAGTATTATTACAGAAGAAGTACTTCGTTTTTCATTAATCTGGATTGCTTTTTTAGGCGGCGCGTACGCGTTTGGCCAGGACGAGCATTTAGCCATTTCCTTTTTAAGGGACAAGATTACCGGAAAAGCCCATCTGGGGCTTCGCTGGCTGATTGACCTGATTGTCATTGGTTTTGCACTGTTTGTTCTGGTGATTGGCGGCTATACGATTGCAAGTGCAACGATGGCAGAGCTTTCACCTATTTTAAGAATTCCAATGGGATGGATTTACGGCATTCTTCCGGTCAGTGGGGTCATCGTTATTTTCTATCAGGTTTACAACATGATGAACCGGCAGGAAGTGGAAGTGCCCCGTCCTGAAGAAAAGGGGGATCATAAATGGATGTAGCTGTTTGGACCGGCATTATACTATTTGGATTGTTTTTCCTATTCTTATTTATTGGTGTGCCAATCGCGGTAAGCATTGCAGCAGCAACATTTGCCGCTGCGCTGCTGATTTTATCCGTGGATGCATCGCTTCTGGCGGTGTCCCAGCAGCTAATTACCGGGGTGGACAGCACCGTGCTTCTCGCTCTTGTATTCTTTATGCTTGCGGGAAGCATTATGAACAACGGTGGGATTGCTCTTCGGCTGATTAACCTGGCAAAGCTGATTGGCGGGCGGATGGCCGGCTCGCTTGCTCATACAAACATTATCGGTAACACCCTGTTTGGCGCCATTTCCGGATCGGCGATTGCCGCTGCGGCTTCAATGGGAAGAATCATGCATCCCCAGCAGGAAAAAGAAGGCTATTCTTCTTCCTATTCTGCGGCCGTTAATATTGCTTCAGCACCGACCGGGCTGATCATCCCGCCAAGCGGTATGCCTATTATCTATTCACTGTTAACTGGCGGAACTTCGATTGGCGCTTTGTTTATAGCCGGATATCTGCCGGGACTTCTAATGGTCGGACTTTTAATAATCGTTGCGTATATTCTTGCCAAGCGGGCGAAGTATCCTGTGGCTGATAAGACAGGAGGCGGGGAAGCGGTAAAAATTATCTGGCAGGCCGTACCAAGCTTATTTTTGATTGTAATTGTCATCGGCGGTATAGCCGGCGGAATATTTACAGCAACCGAAGGGGCTGCAGTGGCAGTATTTTATGCACTTCTGCTTTGCTTAATTTACCGCAGTCTTTCACTTTCTGATTTCCCAAAGATTTTGAAGGAGACTGTTTCCTATTCGGGCATTATCCTGCTTTTAATCGGCGCATCGACAGCGATGAGCTGGGTGCTTGCGTATGCGGAAATCCCGCAGTCAATTACTAATGCGATGCTCTCAGCTACCGATAATACTATAATTTTATTACTTATAATGCTTTTGATTTTGTTAGTCGTCGGCACGTTTATGGACGTAGCACCGGCCCTGCTGATTTTCACACCAATTATGTTCCCGGTGGCCACAGAGATGGGCCTGCATCCGGTACACTTTGGAATGATCATGGCAATGGCACTTGCAATCGGGGTTACGACGCCTCCAATCGGAACTGTGCTGTTTATCGGCAGCAGTGTCAGTAAAGTACCAATCGAAAAAATTATACCAAAGCTGATGATGTTTTATGTGCCGCTTGTCGCAGCGCTTGTCTTAGTGGCATTCATTCCAGAAATCAGCTTGTTCCTGCCTAGGCTGTTCGGCCTGGTGGAATAACAGCGTGCAAAGCAGTTCTGCGTAAAGCAGGGCTGCTTTGGTAATAAAATAAGCATTAAAAATGATAACAACAAAAATGTATAGTTAATTTTATTTGTTTTATTTGGTTTTATGTTTGTTTTTGATGTGGTTTATGATAGGATAAATGTATGAAAACGCTTAAAGAAGATTGATGGAGGGTGAAGAATGATTACAAACGTTAAAAAGGTAAAAAACCTCTGGAATGAGAACGAAGCATCCAGATTTAAGACCGGCGTAGAGCAGCTTCGCTATCGTTCCAACCTGCTGGGGCAGGACCGTTCGGTATGCAACTGGGGCGGTGGGAACACGTCACTGAAAACCACGGAAAAAGACTTTCGCGGCAGAGATATCGAAGTAATGTGGGTGAAGGGGAGTGGCTCGGACCTTGCGACCATGGAAGAAAAACACTTTACTGCTTTGAGCATGGAGGATATCCGCCCGTTAATGGAGCGCGAAGAAATGCCGGACGAGGAAATGGTAGCGTACCTGCGTCACTGCATGATCGACCCGGGTCATCCTCGTTCATCCATCGAAACGCTTCTCCACGCTTTTCTGCCTTTTAAACACGTGGATCATACGCATCCGGATGCCATTATTAGTATTTGCTGCGCAGACAACGGCAAGGATATTGCCCGGGAAATATTCGGGGACCGTTTTGTCTGGGTGCCATACGTACGTCCGGGATTCACGCTGTCCAAAATGATCGCCGAAGGCGTGCAGAACAATCCGAATGCAGAAATGGTGCTGATGGAAAAGCACGGCCTGGTGACATGGGGAGAAACCTCGAAGGAAAGCTATGACCAGACGATCGAAGTGATTCAGGAAGCAGAAGACTACATTGTAAAAACGCAGGAAAGTCAACAGACTGTGTTTGGAGGCGAACATACGAAGGCGCTGCCGGAGGAAGAACGAAAAGCACTGCTTGCCGGAGTCATGCCGGTTATTCGAGGAGCAGTAAGTGACCATAAAAAAATGATTCTTTCGTACTCGGATGACGAAGCGGTGCTTGAATTTGTGAACAGTAAAGATGCACCTGAGCTTTCTCAGGTGGGGGCAGCCTGCCCGGACCACCTTGTGCACACGAAACGAACACCCCTGTTTGTTGACTGGAAGCCATCAGAGGGCCAGGACGCTCTGGCTGAAAAAGTAAAAGCAGGAATCGAGACATACAAGCAGGAATACACCAAGTACTTTGAAAGAAATAAAAATGAAGGCGACACAATGTTTGAGCCGGCACCGCGCGTCATTTTAATTCCAGGCGTGGGCATGGTCAATACCGGCAAGGACAAACGGATGGCCAACGTTAGCGGAGCACTCTATCACCGGGCGATTGCTGTCATGAAAGGAAGCACGGCTCTCGGATCGTTCGTTTCCCTGTCGGAAAATGAATCCTATAACGTGGAGTACTGGCCGCTCGAGCTGTATAAGCTTTCACTTGCTCCGCCGGAAGCAGAGTTCTCGAGACAGGTGGCATTTATTACTGGAGGAGCCGGGGGAATCGGATCGGCAGCCTGCCGGGAATTGCTTGGAGACGGTGCTCATGTGGTGATTGCCGACTTGAACGCTGACGGAGCTAAGGAAAAAGCCGACGAATATACGCGGGCCTACGGAGAAGAACGAGCATATGATGTGGCAATGGATGTCACCTCTGAAGAAGCTGTCGCGACTGCTTTCAAGGAAGCGGCTCTGCAGTACGGAGGAGTTGATATCATCGTCAACAATGCGGGCCTTGCTTCTTCCAGCCCGCTTGATGAAACAACACTGAAGCAGTGGCAGCTGAATATGGACGTGCTCGGCACCGGCTACTTTTTGGTGGCCCGTGAAGCGTTCACTCAGATGAAGGCCCAGGGGACTGGAGGAAACATGGTATTTGTCGGATCTAAAAACTCAGTATACGCCGGGAAAAACGTGGCAGCCTACAGCTCGGCCAAAGCGCTCGAAGCCCATCTTGCCCGCTGCATCGCAGCCGAAGGCGGGGAGTACGGTATCCGTGTGAACTCTGTTCTGCCGGACGCCGTGCTGCAGGGATCGAAAATCTGGTCCTCTTCATGGAAGGAAGAACGGGCGGCGGCCTACGGTATTGATCCAGACGAGCTGGATGAACACTACCGTAAACGCACAACGCTTCTCGTTAATATTTATCCGGAGGATATTGCAGAAGCGATTGCTTTCTTTGCTTCAACGAAATCAGAAAAAACGACCGGGTGCATGCTGACCGTAGACGGCGGTGTGCCGGCGGCCTTTACACGCTAAACAAAGCAGGGAGCTGCCTTCCGGAGAACCCGGTGGCTTGCCCCTTTTGAAAAAAGAAGAGAGACAGCGGAACGGCACTGGTGCGGTCCGCTTTTGAAATAGAGATAGGAGGATAACACATGAGTGATCGTCATTATACATTATTTGAAGAACAGCAGCAGGCAAGGGGCATTGATCTCGAAGCGGTGAAAAAGAAGCTGCAGAAGCTGCAGGTTGAAACCCCTTCCTGGGGTTTTGGAGATTCCGGGACCCGTTTTAAAGTATTCCAGCAGGAAGGCATACCCCGCGATCCTTTTGAAAAATTAGAGGACGCCGCCCAGGTGCACAAGCACACCGGTTCAAGCCCTTCAGTGGCGATTCATATTCCGTGGGATAAAGTAGATAATTACAAAGACTTGAAAACGCATGCAGAAAGTCTTGGTGTAAGTATTGGAGCAGTGAACCCGAACCTGTTTCAGGATGACGATTATAAATTCGGGAGCCTGACCAATACGGATCCGTCGATCCGCCGGAAGGCGCTCGATCATCTGCTTGAATGCATTGACATCGCCCGGAAAGTAGACTCTAATGTGTTAAGCCTCTGGTTTGCCGACGGCACCAATTATCCGGGACAGGCGGACTTTCGTAAGCGGAAAAACTGGATGCTTGAAGGGCTGAAAAGCATGTATAGCGAACTGGATGATTCGATGCGCATGCTGATTGAATACAAGTTTTTCGAACCAGGATTTTATCATACTGATTTTGCAGATTGGGGTATGGCATTTAACGCAGCCAACAAACTTGGCAGCAAAGCGGAAGTGCTGGTGGATACCGGACACCATCCGCAGGCGACTAATATTGAGCACATTGTGGCATACCTTCTCGATGAGCAGAAGCTGGGCGGTTTTCACTTTAACAGCCGCAAATATGCAGATGACGACCTTATTGTCGGTGCCCATGATCCGTATGAAGTATTTTTGATTCTTCAGCAGATTGTGCAGGCTGAGGAGGATCCGGATCCGGCAGTTCGTCAAAACGCCGAAAGCATCGCGTATATGCTTGACCAGTGCCACAACCTGGAGCCGAAAATCCCGGCCATGATCCGTTCAATTGAAAACGTTCAGACAATGTATGCCAAGGCGTGCCTGGTGAATTTGGAGGAGCTGAGAAACGCTCAGGAAAAACAGGACGTTCTCGGTGCCGAACGCGCGATCCGGTCTGCCTTTGAAGCCGACGTTACACCGCTGCTCGAAGCTTTTCGCGAAGAAGCAGGAGCTTCGGTGAAGCCGATGGACGCTTATCACGCCAGCGGCTATGGGGAAAAAATTCTCTCCCGCGGCAAGGGTGGTGCCAGCTGGTGAGTGTACTCGCGTTCGATTTAGGGGCAGGCAGCGGAAGAGCCGTGCTTGGCTGGATCGAAGCCGGGCGGCTTGAAACCATGGATGTGCACCGCTTTAAAAATGAACCGGTACGGGTAAACGGTCGGTTTCACTGGGATATCTACCGCATTTTTCATGAATTAAAAGAAGGCATTCGTGCAGCTTACGAAGAGCGGCAGGACATTGAAAGCATCGCCATCGACAGCTGGGCGGTCGACTTCGGCTGTGTAGGGCAGGACGGAGAGCTTTTGCGCCACCCTTATCATTACCGGGATGCTCATACAGATGGAGTGATGGAGCAGGTAACGGAGCGTATCGGTAAAAAATTTATTTTTGAACGCACCGGCATTCAGTTTCTGCCGTTCAATACCATTTACCAGCTCGAAGCGATGGTAAAGGCTGATTCCCCGGCTTTGAAGGAAACACGGACGCTCTTAATGATTCCTGATCTCCTGCGCTATTTTTTAACGGGAGAAATGAAAAGCGAATTTACTAATGCGACCACTACTCAGCTGTTTAACCCCCGGACGATGGACTGGGACGAAGATCTGTTAAAGGCCATCGGCGTGCCCAGGGAATGGATGGCTGAGGTGGTGATGCCGGGCACACGGGTGGGAGAGCTGCGTGAAGATCTGCAGCAGGAGCTGCAGGTACCGGCAATTCCTGTGTATACAAGTGCCGAACATGATACTGGAGCGGCAGTAGCCGGAGTTCCGGCGGCATCTTCTTCGTTTGCCTATTTGAGCTGCGGCACCTGGTCGCTGATGGGCACAGAGATTGAAGAACCAAATACAACTCCGGAAGCGTTTGAATGGAATTTCACGAACGAAGGCGGTGTGGAACGGACCTTCCGTCTGCTGAAAAATATTATGGGGCTGTGGATTTTTGAGGAGTGCCGCCGTGCCTGGCGCGGCGATGATGCTTCCCATGAAGCGCTGCTTGCACAGATGGAGGAAGCGCCGGCCTTTCAGTCTTATATTGATCCGGATGACCTTCAGTTTCTGCACCCGGCAGACATGCCTGCCCAAATTCAGGAGTACTGCCGGGAGAGCGGCCAAAAAGTACCTGAAACCAAAGGGGAAATTGTGCGGTGCATTATGGAGAGCCTGGCCATGAAATACCGGCACGTGCTCGAGCGCACGGAGCAGCTTTCCGGCCAGTCTTTTTCAGGACTGTACATGGTGGGTGGCGGCATTAAAAATACCTATCTATCCCAGTTTACGGCAAATGCACTAGGGCGTAACGTGTGGGCCGGGCCGAAGGAAGCAAGTGCCCTCGGTAATATTACGGTGCAGCTGACCGCTGCCGGGAAAATCAAAGACCGGCACGAAGCGCGCAGCTATATTCGCAAAGCAGTAGAAGTAAACGCCTTTTCCCCGAAAGAGCACACTGCGTGGAATACGGAATACGAGTTGTTCTGTGAAAGGACAGGACTTGGAAACGGTTTGTCCAAAGCAAAAAGAGCGTAATGAGGAAGGTCTCCGGAGTTCTGGTCCGGGGGCTTTTTTGTACAGAACAGGAAAACCGTATATACTATATGTAAACGATTACCAAAAGGAGATGAAGCTATGAATATTGCGCTGCAGCTTTACACGCTTCGAAATGAGCTTGAAGAGGAT
This sequence comes from Marinococcus sp. PL1-022, assembly GCF_033845285.1. Classification (NCBI taxonomy): domain Bacteria; kingdom Bacillati; phylum Bacillota; class Bacilli; order Caryophanales; family Bacillaceae; genus Marinococcus; species Marinococcus sp. PL1-022. The sequence goes on from NZ_JAWXCX010000001.1 coordinate 270,929, forward strand.
TTTATTGGCACACTCCAGCAGGTGAGATCCATGGGATACAAAGCGGTGGAGCTGGCCGGCCAGAACGGCGGCTTTGGTACGGAAGAGCTTGCGGGGACGATGAAGAATATTGGCCTGCAAATAGTATCGAGCCATGTGCCGTTGGAGGAGCTTCAGGATGACCTGGATGGGGTAATAGAAAAGCATCTGGCGCTTGGATGCCGCCACATTGTCTGTCCCTACCTCGATGAAGAAAAACGTTTGAGTCTGAAGGCCTATAAGCAGACGGCGAAGGAACTAAACAGAATCGGAAAAGCGTGCCGGAAGGAAGGCATCACATTTTCGTATCATAACCATGATTTTGAACTGCTCCCGCTCGAAGGACAGCTGCCATTTGAAGTCATGCTTGAGGAAATGAAGCCGGAGCACGTGCAGGTGGAGCTTGATACATACTGGGTACAGAAGGCGGGGGAAGACCCTTTTGCCTGGATGGACCGGCTCAGGGACCGGCTTTCACTTGTGCATATTAAAGATATGACTGAAGACAGAGAGGAATTTTTTGCGGAGCTCGGCGAAGGGAAAATGGATATTGAGGCGATTATGAAAAAAGCAGAGGAGGCCGGGGCTTCCTGGCAGATCGTGGAGCAGGACGCCTCGCGGCGGAAGCCCCTGGAAAGCGTGCGTATAAGCATGGATTATATTCAGAAAACGTTTGTTTAAAGAAAAGGCAGCTGAGGAAGAGAACTATCAAGGAGGACGATAATTATGCCATCCGCTTTTGATATTTCAGATAAAACAGGCCAGGGTCTGGCCGTAGATGATTTTGTTGAACGCATGCGCCCAACGTACCGGGAAAAAATGGAGCCGTGGCAGGCCGCTTTCTCCTGGAATCATCACCCGGAGGACAAGCTGCTCGCCCTGCAGTCCAGGGATGATCTGCACTGCTCTATCCTTGCATCAGACTGGTGCGGGGACGTGCACCGGAACTTCCCGGTTATCGTAGAAGTAATGCGAAAAGCCGGTATCCCGGTGGAAGTGTTTATTCAGGAGGACCATCCGGATTTTATCGATCAATTCCGTACCCTTGGTGGCACCTCGGTGCCAAAAGTGATTGTTTCTGATGAACATGGAAAGGTTTATTTCAGCTGGGGGCCGAGACCCGCTTTTGTGCAGGAGCCAATGAAGTATTTTAAAAGCCTGGGGCTCACAGAAAATGATGAATCGTATGCAGATGAACGCTCGGCAGCATATGAAAGCATTTTTTCGAGATACGGAGACGATGCAGACTATCAGCGGCTGGTTGTTTATGAACTGACCAACCTGCTGGAGCAGAGCTGACGACCCTCATAAAAAAGCCCGTGCCTTTTCAGGTACGGGCTTTCTCTGTGCGGCGGAGTGTTGGTTCCAGCGTGAGCTCCACGTTTCCCTGGATGGCCCGGGAAATCATGCATGCCGTTTCCGCTTTTTCAATCAGCTTCTGTGCTTTTTCCATCTGCTTGTTGGAAGCTTCGGCATCAAGGGTGATCACTGGGCGGTGGATAATTTCTTTATACGTAAACACGCCGTTGGTGACATCCACGCGGCCTTCGCTCGTATGCGCCATGGAGGCAATCGGAAGCTCCGCGCGCTCAAGCATGGCACCGAGCGTGATGATATAGCATGTGGCTGCGGCGCCCAGGAGCATTTCATCAGGATTTGTGCCAATGCCCGGGCCGTCCATTTCTTCAGGAATGGAGATATCCGTTTTCAGCTGTCCGGCATCAATAGAGCCGACGGCGTTACGGCCGCCGGGCCAGTCTGCCGTTAAATGAAAGTGTTCAATTGCCATAACTTATCCCTTCTTTACATAAAGTCTTTCCTTGAGGATAAAAAATAAAAAAAGGAAAAGCAAAAAAAGTGCCTGCAACAGGTTTCAAATAACAGGAAAAGGTTTATGGAAGAGTATGCTGAAAAACGGGAGGCTTATACATGCAGAAGGTATTACTTACAGGAGCAGCAGGTACAATCGGTACCGTACTCAGAAGCTATCTATCGAAGCGTTTTGACCTATTACTGACAGATGCGAAAGCTCCGGAGGATTTAACAAGCGAAGAAACATTCATGGAGGCGGATATCACCGACAAATCGGAGGTCCGTGAGCTGATGCAAGGGGTGGATGCAGTTATTCATCTGGGAGGTATCCCGGTTGAGGTGGACTTTGAATCAATTGAGCAGGTGAACATAAAAGGAACGTTTCACGTGATGGAGGCAGCAGCCGAGGCAGGCGTGGAACGATTGATTTTTGCCAGCAGTATCCATGCGGTCGGCTTTTATCCGGCGGACGAATGGGTGGACGAAGCCTCACCAGTGCGACCCGACACGCTGTATGGCGTCAGTAAGGCATACGGGGAGGCACTCGGACGTTATTATCACGAGAAATTTGGGTTGAAGGGCATTGGGGTGCGTATCTGTAATTTTCAGGACCGGCCGGCATCCGGATACGATTTGGAAAACTGGTTCAGCCCCCGCGATGCTGAGCGCTTATTTGAAGCGGCACTCACATGCGCATTGCCGGAGTATCTGATTGTTTACGGCATTTCAAACAACACCCGGGCGAAATTTAAAAATACCCGGGCAAAAGAAATAGGCTACGAGCCACAGGAGAATGCCGAAGACTACGCCGGTGAAGTGGAGGCAGGGAGCCATCCGAAAAAGGGAGGAGACTTTACGGCGAAGGACTTCGGAAAAGAGAATGGACGGTGAGACGGATGCAGGAAGCAGAGCTGAAGATTTTAGGGGTCGAAGACGCTGAAGCCTACGCAGAGCTTAGAATGCAGGCCCTGGAGGAGAATCCGGAGGCCTTTGCTTCCACCCTCGAGGAGGAAAGACAGCATCCGGATCTGGTCCGGAAATATAAAGAAAGGCTAAAGGGAAGTCAGTCTTTTACATGGGGCATCAAAGCCGGAAACGAGCTTGCGGGTGTCATCACCCTGCTCCCGATGCAGATGAAGAAGCTTCAGCACAAAGCGACGATTCTGGCTATGTATGTAAAGCCTGCATTCAGGGGGTGCGGGTTTGGAGGCAGACTCGTAGAAGCTGCATTGAAGCAGGCAGATAAAGACGGGGTCGAACAGGTGCAGTTAACCGTCGTGAGTGGAAATGAGCATGCGCTTCGCCTGTACGAAGCCTGCGGCTTCTCTGTTTTTTCGACAGAAAAAGAAGCGATGAAAACAGCAGACGGCTACGAGGATGAGCACTGGATGGTCTGTTTTTTAAAATAGCTCAAGCCGCCAGGCTTTGTTTCTATTTTCGCAATCATGGGAAGAACGAAGCAGGAGGGATTACAATGAAAATTCAGGCAGCTGTCGTCAGTGAAGAAGCTGGCGCCATTCAGCATAAAGAAGCAGAACTCGATGAACCGAAAACAGGAGAAGTGAGAGTGAAAATTGCTGCAGCCGGTATTTGTCATACCGATCTCGGCGTGCAGCAGCAGGAGATTCCGACACCGCTTCCGATTGCTTTAGGGCATGAAGGAGCGGGCGTGGTGGAAAAGGTCGGTGACGGAGTCCAGGACGTAGCACCCGGCGACCACGTGGTTATCACATTTTCACACTGCGGCACGTGCCGTAACTGCCGGGAAGGACATCCCGGGGCATGTGAAAATTTTAATGCCTTAAACTTCGGCGGCACCATGAACGACGGCACCCGCCGTCTTCACAGTGGAGACAGTGAAGTGTCTTCTTTGTTCGGGCAGGGATCGCTTGCCACCTACGCTGTGACACCCGTCAATAATGTGGTAAAAGTCAGCCGTGACGTAGATATCCGTCTGCTTGGACCCTTAGCCTGCGGTGTCCAGACTGGTGCAGGCACGGTGCTCAGCCGCCTGAACGTAGGCGTTGGCGATACGATAGTCATTTTTGGCTGCGGAGGAGTCGGTATGAGTGCCGTTATGGCCGCACATCTCGCCGGTGCTCTGCAGGTCATTGCCGTAGACGTCAATGAAGAACGTCTGGAGATGGCGAAAGAGCTCGGAGCAACGCACACCATCAATGGGAAAAACGAAGACGTCGTTGAAAAAGTGAAGGAGTGGACCAATGGCGGGGCAGATTATGCGCTTGAATCCACCGGAGTGGCTGCCCTGGCAAAACAGGCGATGGATGTGCTCCGCTATAAAGGGGAGTCGGCCGTCGTCGGAGCTGGCGCAGACACTGAATTTCATGTGCACCAGAACTTCATCGTGCCAAACGCCACCATGTCAGGTGTCGTAGAGGGAGATGTCGTGCCGAAGCTGTTCATTCCGATGCTTGTCGAATATTATAAACAGGGTAAATTTCCTTTCGATAAATTGATCACCATGTACCCATTTGAAGAGCTCGAGCAGGCCCTTGAAGATATGAAAGCAGGTAAAACGATCAAGCCAGTAATCACATTTGAATAGCAGATGGAAGCTGCGCAGATATGCGCGGCTTCTTCTTAATGTAAAAAAGGAGGTTTCACATGGAACGGATAGCGATTGATATGGATGAAGTAACGGTAAATACGCTGCCAACGCTGCTACATAGGTTTAATAAGGATTACGGGCACAGTGTTACTGTTGAAGACCTCAAAGGCATGAAGCTTGAAGCGCTGCATCCGGAGCTTCATGATGAGATAAAAGCTTATTTCTACGAGCCGTCTTTTTTTCGTCATCTGCAGGTCATGGACGGGGCCCCGGACGTAATCGAACAGCTTGCCAGACAATATGAAGTGTTTATTACGACAGCAGCGATGGAATTTCCACCATCATTTGCGGCAAAATATGAGTGGCTGAAACATAATCTTTCTTTTTTGGGAGACATGAATTTTGTATTCTGCGGCGACAAAAGCATCATTCATGCAGATTATTTAATAGATGATAATGCCAGACACTTCGAACGTTTTGCCGGCAAAGGGATTTTGTACACTGCTCCGCATAATGTTTATGACACGGCTTATACAAGAGTAGATCACTGGGAAGACATTCGGCGCTATTTTTTAACATAAAGGCCCTGATGTTCCGAAATTGAGAACTCAGGCACTGGCAGGAAGAAAAGCAGAGAAAGGTTGTTGTACAATAAAAAAAGATGTAGAGTAAACCAGTATGAAAAGCGTTCGTAGGAGAGAGAAGCATGCAGAATAAACAAACAGGAGAAAGACTGCGGCAGCGGGGACAGCATTTATCAACAGCACAGCTTGTCCTGCTGTTTGCCGGAATCATTATGCTCGCGGTCAATCTCCGGCCGGCGTTAACAGGCGTCGGACCGTTAATCCCGTTAATCCGGGAGGATATTTCCCTGACAAGAGGAACAGCTGGTTTGATTACGACCCTGTCGCTTCTGACATTTGCGGCAGTCTCGCCGATGGCCCCAAAAATCGGATCAAAAATTGGGCACCAGCGGGCTTTGATGGTTGGTGTTCTCGTACTTATTGCGGGTATTGTCATGCGCTACGTGCCCGAAGCTGTTTTTTTATTTGCCGGGAGTCTGCTTGTAGGAGCGGGCATTGCAATGCTCAATGTGCTCCTTCCCGGTGTCATTAAGGAGTCATTTCCACATAATGTCGGTGTAATGACCAGTATTTATACGACTACGATGGTGTTAATGGCCGCCGTCGGATCAGGAGTGTCGGTGCCGCTTGCGTCCAGCGCCGGGCTGGGGTGGCAGTGGTCGCTTCTGTTCTGGGTCGTCCCTGCGGCAGCAGCGGTGCTGTGCTGGGGAATGGTGCTGAAGAACAGGCAGCTTCAGATGCCGGGCCGAGTGAGAGTCGTAGAGCGAAGCAATTCTGAAGGATCAATTTGGAAGTCTCCGCTTGCCTGGCAGGTGACATTGTTTATGGGCCTGCAGTCCATCGGCTTTTATGTGACCATCACCTGGCTTCCGGATATTTTAAATAATCTTGGAAACATGCCTCTTGCAGCTGCGGGCTGGCTTGTGGCCCTCATGCAGATCGCAAGTCTTCCAGCTACATTTTTAACGCCGATTCTTGCCGGAAGATTCCGTAATCAGCAGGGCATTATTGCCGTGATCGGTGTGATTGCGGTGCTCGGCCTGGTGCTGCTTATGACAAACACATCACCGTTCATGCTCACGATCGCGGTGCTGTTTATCGGCCTCGCGCAGGGCGGAAGCATCAGCCTGGCGCTTGCTTTGTTGAGCATCCGCGCTTCGACGCCGCAGCGGGCTGCAGATTTATCCGGAATGGCCCAGTCGGTAGGTTATTTTATGGCTGCGCTCGGGCCGATCCTCGTAGGAGCTTCCTTTGATGCCTGGGAAACCTGGATGCCCGCCCTGCTTATTTTAATGGTTGTTTCGGTTCTGCAGATAGGCGCCGGCATGGGCGCCGGCCGCAACAAAGAAGTATAAACAGCCAAGGCTTTCCGGCAAGGAAAGTCTTTTTTATGTATCACAGATGTGTAAAATATACGGTTACGGGGTATCGCTATCAATGGAATAAAAAGAAAGGGGGAAACACGATGGACACGATTTCCATTATTGCGGTCGTTTCACTGGCGGCTGCCTTCATTTCTACTGTGATTGTCATTGCAGATCTCCGGAAAAACCCGCAGCCGATGATGGTGATGAATATTGTCTGGCCGCTCACCGTCCTGTATTCCGGGCCGCTCGGCCTGTTCTTCTATTACTATATCGGCCGGAAGGGCCACGGCGACAAGCCGATGTGGCAGTCCACGGTAGCCTCCACCAGCCACTGCGGTGCCGGTTGTGCACTCGGGGACATCGTCGGCATTCCGATTGTCGTCGCCCTGGGCTGGACCATCGCAGGCACCCGGCTCTTTGCCGACTATATCGTGGAATTTATCCTCGCCTATACGTTCGGGATTTTCTTTCAGCTGGCGTCTATTCTGCCGATGCATGACAACATGAGCAAAAGCCATGGCATCAAACAGGCTGCCAAGGCGGACACGCTGTCGCTTGTCGCGTACCAGATCGGCATGTTTGGTTTTATGGCGCTCGTTCATTTTGTGTTCTTTGCCACCCCGCCGAGCCCGGCCGGCCCGACCTTCTGGTTTATGATGCAGATCGCGATGGTGATCGGATTTTTAACCAGCTATCCGGTGAACTGGTGGCTCGTCGACAAAGGCATCAAGCACGCGATGTAAACAAAGGCAGAAGGCCGCATGGTCTTCTGTTTTTTTATGCAGATTTTGTCAGACTGGTCTGGGGATATGATAAGCTTATTTCATATAAGTAATGCAGTGAAGCATATAAAGGAGAGAGGATCATGCCGGCACGGTTAGCTTATCTGCTCGTCCTGGCTGGGGCGGCATTGTGGGGAACAACGGGGCTGTTTGTGCAAAACCTGTATACATATGGATTCACGCCGTGGGAGGTCGTAGGCATCCGCCTGATTTTTTCAGCGGTTATTATTACCCTGTTTTTAAGTGTTGTGGAGAGAAGCCTGCTGCGCATCCGCTGGCAGGATCTGCCGCTGTTTGTCGGCACGGGGATTATCAGCATTGCTTTTTTTAACTTTTTCTTTTTCTCCGTGATGGAGGTGTCCGGCATCTCTCTTGCAGTGGTGATGCTGTACACGGGACCATTGTTCGTGGCCGTTATTGCCAAGTTCGTTTTTAAGGAAGCGCTGACAGCCGGAAAAATAGCGTCGCTTGTGATAATGATTACCGGGTGCATGTACGCCGTGGGGCTGATCCCACTTGGCTCGGACAGCATCGCCGCAGCTGCTGTTCTGTTCGGAATTGCTTCTGGCTTCTTTTACGCCCTTTACAGCATTTTTGGGAAATTTTTAAGCGCCCGGTATCATCCGCTTACAATCACGACCTATTCCATGATCCTTGGCGGCCTGTTTTTACTTCCTGCAAGCCGTTTGTGGGAAAAGGCGGAAGTTTTTACGGAGCCCGGGGTATGGTGGAACGGCATCGGGCTTGCGGTGGCGGCAACAACGGTCGCTTATGTGGCATACACAGCCGGTCTTACTCACGTGGAATCTTCACGGGCCTCCATTCTTTCCATTATTGAGCCGGTAGTAGCGATTATAATTGGCGTAGCTGTTTTTGGGGATTCCTTTACGCTCTGGCAGACCATTGGCATTGTGCTCGTTTTTGTGGCGATTATTGCTACGGTTTATGGTGATACGCTGCTTGGAAAAATGCTGGGGAAAGCTTCTTTAAACCGGGAGTCTTAAATAAAAAATTTGCACTGCACGAGGAGGAGGCAGCATATGAACATACGCGTAATGGAATGGTTTACGGGAAAACCGGAAAACATCTCAGCCGAAGAAGAAAAGCCGGTATTCTCGGCTATTAATAAAATAAAGCGTTCCGAAGAGTCCCTGTATTTATCGGAGACTGGTCTGGAGGGAGACGAACAGGCAGATAAAAAGAGCCATGGCGGCCCGGAGAAAGCAGTTTGTGTATATCCATGGGAGCATTACGCCTACTGGAGCAGAACGCTCGAGGATGCACTGCCGCACGGAGGATTTGGGGAAAATATTACGGTACAGAACGGAGTAGAGGAGGATGTGATGATCGGCGATGTTTTCCGTTGGGGAGAAGCAGTCGTGGAAATCAGCCAGCCCCGGGAGCCCTGCTATAAAATTGCGAAGCGCCACGGCATTAAAAAACTGCCCCTTTACGTTCGGGAAACAAGCTATTCCGGCTATTATCTGCGGGTGCGCCAGGCGGGCACCGTAGAAAAACATCAGCCGCTGCGTCTGGAAACGAGAACGACCTCGTTAAGCGTCGCTGGCGTGAACCGGATCACCTATCATTCAGAAGATCCTGCAGAGGTTGAAGAAGCACTGGAATGTGCTTCTCTTTCAGAGGAATGGAAAAAGTCCCTGCACAAAAAGCTGAATAAGCTAAAAAATAAGCACTGACCCATAAGGGCCGGTGCTTATTTTGTCGCAGAAGGGACGTCGGCGCTGATTCGTTCGGCATGCGCATAAACATTAAAGGTAGAGCCCCGGATAAATCCGACGGCTGTAATGTTCAAATCATCTGCAAGACGGATCGCAAGGTTCGTCGGGGCAGATTTGGATAAAATAATACCCATGCCCATTTTGGCCGCCTTTGTCAGCACCTCGGAGCTTAAACGCCCGCTGAAAACAAGTATCTTATCGCGTACCTGAATGCCGTTCATCAAGCAGTGCCCGTACAGCTTATCGAGGGCATTATGCCGGCCGATGTCGGAACGGTCGACAATGATACCGTCTGTATCGCAGATGGCAGCGTTATGGACGCCGCCGGTATTTTTAAACACGACGCTGTTGTCCTGCATTTCCTTCATAAATCCGAGACACTGCTCCGGTGTCAGTGTACGTTTGGTCACAGCTGTTTTTGCGGTCTGGACATCGCTTTGAAAATAAAACTGGCGGCTTTTTCCGCAGCAGGAACCAATCACGCGCTTGGAGTAAAAGGAGGCTTCCTTAACCCGGTTGGAGTTGATGGAGACGTAGGCAAAGCCCAGGTCATCGTCGACAGAAATCGATTCAATCTCCCGGTAGAATAAGACGACTCCTTCGGATGCGAGAAATCCGACGATGAGCTCCTCCACGTGGGTGGGAGTGCATACAAGCGTTGCGAACTCTTCGTCATTTACGACAATTGTCATCGGCTTTTCCAGAGCGACCTGGTCTTCTGCTGCGTAAAGCCCCTCTTCCGGCGAGTAGGAGACGATAGGCTGGATGGCGGTGGAGCGGTCTGGCATAGGCGTACTCCTTTCAAAACCCGTGCCCGGCACGGAGGATAATTGTGTGATTATATTTTCATCGTACCATGAGAGACAAATTATACAGAAAAAAATGCACAAAAAGCCTGCATCCTATTGAAAGGAGGCAGGCTGAATGATGCAGAATTATCGTTTTTTGCCCCAGGCTTTTAAATTTTTCAGCCATGGGATGCTGTCATTGTAAAAGACCGGATCGATTCCCTGTTTGCGCTGGTCTGTGTAGTTTTTGAGTGCAGCAGCAACGATATGGCCGAGCAGTGCAATGGCTATAAGGTTAACGACTGCCATTAAGCCCATAAACAGATCTGCCATCGCCCATACAAGCTCGAGGCCGCTTGCTGCGCCTAAAAGAACGAACAGAAGGAAGCAGACACGGAAGATTTGAACGTATCTGCGTTTTGGAGAAATAAATTCCACGTTCACTTCCCCGTAGTAATAGTTCCCGAGCAGGGAGCTGAAGGCAAAGAAGAAAATCGCAAGAGAAACGAATGTCTGTGCCCAGCCTCCCAGGTGGAAGGCGAGTGCCTGCTGGGTCAGCTGAATGCCTTCAATATTTGCCCCGGCATCTGCGTACGTGCCGGAAAGCAGAATGATGAACGCTGTCGCGCTGCATATAATGAGCGTGTCCGTCAGAACACCAAGAGACTGAACGAGTCCCTGCTTGACCGGGTGACTGACATAGGCCGTGGCTGCTGCGTTCGGCGCACTACCCATACCGGCCTCATTGGAAAAGAGACCACGCTGGATGCCGAGCATAAGAGCGCCCCCGACTGTCCCGCCGGCAACCTCGCGAATCCCGAAGGCCTGGCCGAAAATCAGACCGAATACCTGAGGCACATCGGCAATGTTAAGAATCATAATAATGATAGCTACAATAACGTAAAGCGAAGCGAAGATTGGAACAATAATTTCAGCTACTACAGCGATGCGCCGGATACCGCCGTAAATAATGACGCCAATCAAAAGCATAATAGCAAGCCCAACGTAAACTGGTGGGATGTTATAAGCCCCGTTGAACGCCTGGGCGATCGTGTTGGTCTGCACGCCGTTGAAAATAAAGCCGAAACAAAGCGTAATCAAGACAGCAAAGATAATTCCGAGCCAGCGGGCGTTCAGCGCCTGCTCCATGTAATAGGCTGGTCCCCCGCGGAAGCCGTCCTTATCCTTTACTTTATACATTTGTGCAAGGGTACTTTCCACAAACCCGGTAGCGGCACCGATAATAGCGATGACCCACATCCAGAAAATGGCGCCAGGTCCGCCGGCGCTGATGGCAAGGGCCACCCCGGCAAGGTTCCCGGTGCCGACACGGGCAGCGGTACTGATCGCAAATGCCTGGAAGGCGCTCGTGCCTTTTCTGTCTTTAAACCCGGAACGGTCGGTCCCTTCCTTGAATAACAGAACAAACATCTCTTTGAGCATCCGGAACTGCACGAAGCCGGTACGGATGGTGAAATAAACGCCTAAGATAAGTAAAAGTGCGATTAACAAGTAGCTCCAGATCACGTCACTGAGAGATCCTACAAGGTTATAAAACCAAGTATCAGCTGTTAACCAATTTCCCATATGTATCCTCCTTCAATTAAGGTTGCACCTATTATACATTTTTCAAAGGCTCTCCGACACTGTTTTCAAGGAATTCCTGTAAATGATGACAGGAAAAAACTTAAATTACTTATCAATGACAGTTTTCCAAATGAGTTTTTAAGATGCGAAGGGATTTTTGCTTCATTTTAGATACGGCCTGCGGGGAAACGTTCATTGCCCGGGCTGTCTCCGTCATGGTCGATCCTTCAACAAACAGGGCGTACAGTACAGCTTGTTCCTTTTCCGGCTGCTGCTGAATAATACCGTAAAGCTCCGGATTTTCAATATGTCCGGCGAGTTCACGGGAAAAATTCCGGATCTGTTCTGTAAAAGCAGCGGCCGGAAGAAGCTTCTCAGACGTCTCCTCCTCAGTATCGACAGCAAGTGGAAAGCGGTCCCGGTGCTTTCTCTCCCGCTTATCATAGTGAACCGCTGCCCAGTAAATTGTCTTCTGCATGAACACCCGCTTTTTCACATCGAGGAAAAAGGCACGAAAGGCCTCGTCGAGCTTATCTGTATATCCATGCTCCAAAAAGTATTGGTGGTCTGAGGATTCAAAGAAGTGTTGAATGAGCTTTTGCTGATGAAAAAATGTGGTCAATATGGATTCCTCCTTTTTGGTTGTATGTATAAAAGACATCTTCTGTAAAAAATGACAACCTTTATACGAACATTTGTTCTTATTATTTGTTGAATAAAAATTAAACAGTGGGGAATAGGAACAAAGGATATAAAATTGAAGCGGGAGGAATGGAAATGGGAAACAAAGTATTTATCAGTCCGAGTAAATATGTGCAGGGTGTTGACGTGGTGGATGAAGTAGGTTCCTACGTTAAAGAGATGGGCAGTAAAGCAATTGTGATTGCAGACGAATTTGTATGGAATCTGGCCGGTAACAGAGTGGTCGACAGCCTCAAGCAGCAGAGCATCGATGCTGTGAACATTACTTTTAATGGTGAAGCCTCCACGGGGGAAATTAACCGGATTATCGAAGAAGCCAAATCGGCCGGCGCAGAAATGATTGTTGCTGTAGGCGGCGGCAAGACGCTTGATACAGCAAAAGGGGTACGTGATCAGATTCCGGATGCCTACTGCGTCATCGTTCCGACGACGGCGTCCACAGATGCTCCGACGAGCGCTCTTTCCGTCATTTATTCAGATGAAGGGGTGTTCGAATCGTACCGGTTCTATTCGAAAAACCCGGATTTGATCGTGATGGATTCCAAAATTATCGCCGGCGCCCCGCCTCGTTTTCTCGCTTCCGGCATTGCGGATGCGATGGCCACATGGGTGGAAGCGCGCATGGCCATTCAGGCGAACGCCAACGCCATGTCCGGAGGGCTTTCCACGATAGCCGGAGCTGCGATCGCGGAAAAATGTGAAGAAACGCTGTTTCAGTATGGCCTCCTCGCCTATGAGTCCAACAAAAGACAGATTGTCACTCATGCCCTTGAGCAGATTGTCGAAGCCAACACGCTTTTGAGCGGTCTTGGGTTTGAAAGCGGCGGTCTTGCGCTTGCACATGCGATTCACAACGGATTTACTGTTCTCGACGGAGAGGTGCACCACATGACGCACGGGGAAAAAGTAGCCTTTGGCACCCTGAGTCAGCTGACGCTTGAGAACCGTTCGAAAGAGGAATTTGAAAAATATGTGGATCTGTATTACCGCCTGGAGCTGCCGATTACGCTTGAGGACCTTCATCTTGGAGACGCGTCGGAGGATGAATTAATGAAAGTGGCGGAAGCGGCCTTAACCGAAGGAGAAAGCAGCCACAATATGCCGTTTGAACTGACGCCTTATGACGTGGTAAGCGCCATGCAGGCAGCCGATCAGTACGCGAAAGCGTACAAAAAAGAGCACGGCCTGAAATAGCATTCAACTGTTCGTTCACGAAAGCCGCCAGGTTATACGCCCGGCGGCTTTTTGTGTTATCTTTTCCAGGAAAGACGAATATAATTCCGCGTGAATTATCGGCTGGAGGGTGATATAGTATCGAAGGAAAGGAGGCCGGTGCATGAAGATCCTGCGTGTACTGAACAACAATGCGGTAGTCGTCCATCACAGTGACCGGGAAAAGATCATTTTCGGTCCGGGAATCGGGTTTCAAAAAGGCAAAAATGATCCCGTTAATCAAAAGAAGATAGAAAAGATTTTCAGCATGGAGGAAGAGACGCCAAAATTTGAACAGCTTTTGAAGACTCTTCCAATTGAAGTTATTGAAGTTGGGGAAGAAATTATCAGCTACGCGGAAGGGGAAATGCATCTGCCGCTCAGCGATCACATTCATATTTCCATCATCGATCACCTGGCGTTTGCACTCGAACGTATTCAGCAGGGGTTTACCATAGAAAATAAGCTGCTTCATGAAATTAAGGCTCTTTATCAGGAGGAGTACAGCATCGGCGTCTGGGCCATTCAAAAGATAAAAAAAGATCTGGGGGTCGAGCTGCCGGAGGATGAAGCAGGGCATATTGCGCTGCATCTGCATACGGCAAAGCTGCAGACCGGATCAATGGAGGAAACGATGCACAGAACCTCACTGATCCAGGAGCTGATTCAAATTGTAGAAGATCGTGCCGGTCTCGAGCTTGCGGACCGAGGTATGTCGTATCACCGGCTCGTCGTTCATTTAAACTTTGCACTTTCAAGAGCAGAGGACGGAAAAGTGTTTGATGACATGGACACCGAGATGCTCGAACTGATCCAGACGAAATATGAAAAGGCCTATGCTGTTGCATACGAGCTGGCTGATTATGTTAAACAGGAGGCGGGACTGCCGTTTCCTCTGCCGGAAATCGGCTATATTGCGCTTCATATTCAGCGCATTTTATCGAACCAGTCGATTTCATAGAAATGAAAAGAAAGCGTTGACATGAATCTTTTCTTTTTGTATACTTTTCGTACATTACACATATCGGGAGTTGTTACTGCTTTGAGCAGGCAAGACCCAAAATGAGGACAGGACACGTGTATCCTAGGCACACGTTTACTCTTCTCGTTTTGGGTCTTTTTTATGTCTAAAAACAGCTTCCGTTAGTTTAGGGGGAGGGAGTTTCCTGATGGATCATAAACAAATAGCAAAAGAACTGGTGCCGCTCCTTGGCGGCAAAGATAACATTATCAGCGCCAGCCACTGCGCCACAAGGCTCCGGCTGGTTATTGACGATGAGAGCCAAATCGATAAGCAGGAAATTGAAGACTTGGAAGGAGTAAAAGGAGCTTTTTCAAGCTCCGGCCAGTTTCAGATTATTTTTGGTACCGGCACGGTTAATAAAGTGTTTCAGCCGTTTGCCGAGGAAATTGGTCTCGATGACGAGTCCGCAGAGCATAAACAAAAGCAGATGGATCATAACGAAGCAATAAAAAAGAAAATGAATCCGGTATCACGGTTTGCGAAAGTGCTTTCCAATATTTTCGTGCCAATTATTCCGGCCATTGTCGCCGCCGGTATGCTGATGGGGCTGCTGAATTTATTAAACCGTTTTGGATTGGCGAATAGTGAAAGCTCGCTGTACATTCTGTTGGATATGTTCTCCTCGGCCGCCTTCATTATTCTCCCGATTTTGATTGGCTACAGCGCAGCTCGTGAGTTTGGCGGGAATACTTACTTAGGGGCTGTGGTCGGCGGGATTATGACCCACCCGACTCTTTTGAATCCGTGGGGCCTTCAGGAGGGCGGCGTCGAGCCGGAGATGCTCAATTTTGCCGGCATGAATATTGAGCTGCTCGGCTATCAGGGCACGGTTATACCAGTACTGCTGACGGTGTATGTCATGTGCTGGCTTGAAAAGCTGTTCCGTAAAGTTGTTCCGAATATGGTGGACCTTCTTGTGACACCATTTTTAACGATCATGACCACCGGCTTTGTAGCACTGATGGTTGTAGGTCCGCTTGGCCGTCTGCTCGGTGAAGGTGTAACCACATCGCTGTCGTTTTTGTATGATTCCGGTGCCGGTTTTGCCGGTCTCGTTTTTGGCGGTTTGTATTCGCTGATCGTTCTAACCGGTGTACACCACAGCTTTCACGCGATTGAGGCAGAAATTCTCGGCCAGATCGGCTTTAACTACCTGCTCCCTATTTGGGCGATGGCCAACGTAGCCCAGGGCGGCGCCGGGCTCGCGGTCTGGGTAAAAACGAAAAGTAAAAAAATGAAAGAAATCGCTGGTCCTTCAGCCTTCGCTGCTTTTCTCGGCATTACAGAGCCAGTCATTTTCGGGGTGAACCTCCGCTGCCGCCGTCCGTTCATCGGTGCTGCTATTGGCGGAGCTCTCGGCGGGGCGTACGTAACAATTACCAATGTTACAGCGAACGGTATCGGGGTGACCGGGCTCCCGATGTTTGCAATTGCCAATGACCCGATTAATTATGCCATTGGTATACTGGTCGCTGTGGGCGGCGCGTTTACGGCAGCGTGGCTGCTGGGCTGGCAGGAAGAAGAACAGCAGCCGAAGAAAGAAGAAACAAAAACAGAAAATGACAGCGAAGAAAAAGCTGTATAAGGAGGAAGCGATGAAAGAGGAGCAGGCTCTTCGAAAAGAAGCAGAAAAAATAGTACAAACAGTCGAAGCGGCAGGCCCCTTTCGACAGCAGTTTCATTTGATGCCTCCTTCAGGGTTGATGAATGATCCGAACGGGCTTGTGCAGTGGCAGGGAATGAATCATGTGTTTTACCAGTGGATGCCGTTTCATACCGGTCACGGCAGCAAATGGTGGGGACATGCGGCAACCCGGGACTGGGTCCAGTGGGAGCTTCTGCCCCCGGCAATCGCACCGGTGCATAATTTTGAGAAAAACGGCTGCTACTCCGGCAGCGCAGTAGCACATGAGGGCCAATTGTATTTGTTTTATACCGGCAACGTTAAGGATGAAGACGGGAACCGGACAAGCTATCAGTGCCTTGCGGTTTCAAACGACGGAGTAAAGTTTGAAAAGCACGGCCCGGTGATTTATCAACCGGAAGGCTATACCGCTCACGTCCGCGATCCAAAAGTATGGTTTGAAGCCGGGTTGTGGTGGCTCGTGATTGGTGCCCAGCGCCGTGATCTGGAAGGACAGGTGCTCTTGTACCGCTCGCCGGATCTATGGGAATGGGAGTTTCTCGGACCACTCGCCGGGAAGGACGTTACGCTTAGCGCTTCCTTTGGCTACATGTGGGAATGCCCGGACTTTTTCGAGCTGGGCGGATCACGGGTGCTGCTCGTGTCTCCACAGGGACTTGAAGCAGAAGCGTACCGGTATCAGAACCAATATCAGACCGGCATTTTTACCGGCGAATTCTCCCCGGAAACGGGCACATTTTCCCACGGAGAGTTTCGTGAAATTGACCTGGGCTTTGAATTTTACGCCCCGCAAACGTTTCTGGATGAGCAGGGCCGGCGTCTGCTGATTGGCTGGATGGGAGTCCCGGACCAGCAGGAACAGGCGCAACCGACGATTGCCAATGGCTGGGTTCATTGTCTGACGGTCCCCCGGGAGCTGACGATGCAAAACGGACATCTGCATCAGCAGCCGATTGAAGAGTACCGGCAGCTTCGCGGGGAGCACGCCTCGGCGGTTTTTGCTGTAAATGATGAGGCGTTGGTATGGCAGTCGTGGGACGCCTCATTGGCAGAAATTTATCTGGAGGTGGAGAAAGATAAAAGCTGGACCGTCTCCTGGCGCCGTTATTTTCATATTTCCTATGACGCCGGCGGTCAGACGCTTACCTTTGAACGGCCGGATCTGGTCACCGGCGAGCCGGTGCGCCGAACCAGCCGGATAGACGGTGTGCGTTCGCTTCGATGCCTGTTTGACTGTTCTTCTGCAGAGGTTTTCGTTAACGACGGGGAATACGTCTCAACCTCCCGCCTGTTTCCGGAGCAGGAAGAAGGAGAGCTCCAATTTTCAGCAGAGCAGCCAGTCGTTTTTCATGTCGACGCGTGGGAGCTCCGTCCTCTGCAGTGGGTATGATGGAACGTGCTGGTGTTTGTAAGGCGGAAAAAAGTGGAATAATACAGCGTAGAGAATTTTGGAGAAAGAAAGGAAGATTTTCATGCGCATATTGTTAGTCGGGGCTTCAGGCACGATCGGAAGTGCAGTATACGAACGCTTAAAGGATAACCACGACATTCTTTGTGCCGGACGTAACGGCCGGGACGTGCAGGTGGACATTACGGATGAAGACAGTATCCGTCAGATGTATGAATCCACCGGCCGTGTGGATGCAGTTATTACAGCCTCCGGGAGTGCCGGCTTTGCTCCGCTCACCGAGCTGACTCCGGAAAAGAACCAGACGGCCATCAACAGTAAAATGAAGGGCCAGATCAACCTGGTGCTGCTCGGTATTCCGTACGTAAATGACGGTGGCAGCTTCACGCTTACATCCGGCGTCATGATGGATGATCCGATTCCCCAGGGCACATCCGCTGCAATGGCAAATGGCGCCGTGAAAGGCTTCGTCACCTCCGCGGCCATTGAACTGCCAAGAGGGATCCGGATTAATAACATCAGTCCGAATCTGCTGGTCGAATCGGCAGAAAAGCTTGGCGGCTTTTTCCGCGGCTTTGACCCTGTGTCGGGAGATAAAGTTGCCCTTGCATACCAAAAGAGCGTCGAAGGCCAGCAGACCGGCCAGACGTACGAAGTTTACTAATACAAAGCTCCGGAACGCAGATGAAAGTCTGTGTTCCGGAGTTTTTTAGGTATGAAGCGCGTGAGCGGCAAGTGTACTCAGGTAGTCCTTCATCGTCTGTTCGAGGCTCCGATTATATAAAATAGCGGCCGGATGATAGATCGGAAAAATATTGTAATTTTCCTTCGTCCAGATGTACGAATTAGCTTCTTCCTCCCACTGCTGTACCGGAGATGTCTGAATCCTGCCGGTCACATCTCCGAGTCTGGGGTTTTTCCCGAGCAGCCGCTGATAGGCGATTTTCCCCATCGGCACGAGCCACTGCGGCTGTACATGTGAGATTTCGTAATCAAGCACGGGTGCATGAGCCTGAATTTCTTTCTGATTCGGCGTGCGGTTGTATTTCCGGCGCACCCCGGCTCTGGTCTGGCCCCATTTGAACGGCCGGCTGCGCACGGCGCTTGTAACATAAATATCATCCCGCTTAATGTTCAAGTCGTCGAGGTACGAGTCAAAAATGACTCCTGCCCTGCCGCTGAAGGGGATGCCGTTATGAATTTCCGTTTCGCCCGGAGCTTCCCCGACAAACATGATCGTGGCTTCCTCCGGGCCGGCGCCTGGCAGAAATCCTTCACAATCAAATGGTTCAATACGTTCGTTGGCGAGTTGTACTAAAGTATCAGGCAGCTGCATAGTTATCATCCTTTTTGTAGTTTCTTTGTCCCTAATAGGTTTGTACCCGAAATGGCGAGGAATAATGAGTGTAAGACCAATTTTGAGCAGGGAGGCAGCAGCATGAAACCGTCCGATCAATATTTTTTCCCGACGTATGAAGAAGCAAGAAGAGCTTTCCGAAAGAGAAGCACCGACGTGGCGGTGGTCTGGCCGGAGACTTCGCTGACCCAGTATGCTGCCGGAAAGCCGGAAAATAATAACACGACCGATATTATTGCAGCGGACGCCAAATACCACTCAAGCACGCTGATTGTAGTCACCACCGGTGTACACGGAATTGAAGGATATGCCGGATCGGCGCTTCTGCAGCTGTTTATCGATGAGTATATAACGCAGCTGAATCCGAACACCACCGGGATACGCCTTGTGCATGCCGTCAATCCATGGGGGATGAAAAACCGGCGGCGGGTGAGTGAAAACAACGTGGACCTGAACCGTAACTTTATTAAAGACTGGAGCAGCGTGCCCGCTTCACTGAACGAGCGTTTCGAAAAAGAAAAGAAGCGGGCCAATGAAAAGCTGGAAAAAACAGCGCAGCGACCTGCTGGGCGCTCTCGGGGCAAAGGTGTTTAAGCGCGGTGTCTCCGGGCTGGAAAAAGCGGCAACGACGGGGCAGTACCAGTACCCCACCGGTATTTTTTACGGCGGCGCAGCTTATGAAGAGCCGGTGGAAAAGCTGTTGTCACGCATGGATGAATGGGTAAAGGAGTATGAAACGGTCGTCCATATTGATATTCATACCGGGCTCGGTCCTGCGGAACAGCTGTGGCTGCAGGTGCCGCATTCAGACCCGCGTAAGGAAAAAGAGCTTCAAAAACAGTTCGCGCACCCTGAGGTAAACGATGTGCAAAAAACGAACGTGCGGGAAATCAAAGGTGAGGATGCGGAATATGTGAAGGACGTCTACAGCCGGAGGTATCCGGATAAGTATATCTTCTCCTGCCTGCTGGAGTTTGGCACGATCGGCAACCGGCTGCCTGACCAGATGAGAGCGCTCGATATTGTCGTGCATGAAAACCAGTACTACTGGTACGGAGCGAAAAAAGAAGCAGACGCCCGTGAACTGCAGAAGGAATTTCATCAGCTGTTCGACCCGCCGAAGGAAAGCTGGAGACAGGCCGTGCTGAAGAAGGGCAAAGCAGGCTTTGATCTCGTGCTTGAAAAGGAAGCTGGGGTGCAGCTTGTTAAAAAATAGCCAAGAGCTGCGACGAAAATCTAAAGTCCTGGTTAGTTTTTAGGAAATAAGTATTGACCCTGTCTCCGGCCTGTGGTAAAAATAGATATATAGAAAGCGTTTACAAAAGAATATTCCCTTAAATTAGGATTGTTACTGAGAAAGCAGGCAAAACCTAAACTTCGCGCCGTTCGTGGTAGAATGGTGTGTGAGTTTAGGTTTTTTTATTGGACTATTCAGGCAAAGGGCGAGGAGATATGCAAATAAAAAAAGTCTTTAACAACAACGTAGTATTGACGGAAAACCGCCACGGAAAAGAAATGGTAGTGATGGGAAAAGGACTTGCCTTTCAGCGGAAGGCAGGAGAAGCGGTTGATCAGGAGCAGGTAGAGAAAACGTTCGTGCTTGAAAACGAAAATGTTTCCGATCAGCTGGCGGAGCTGCTCGCAGACGTGCCCGAAACCTACCTGGCAATTGCAGAGCAGATTATTTCGCTGGCTAAAGAGGAGCTTGGCGTGAAGCTTGATGATTACTTATATGTTGCATTGACTGATCATTTAAGCTTTGCCATCCGCCGCTATGAACAGGGTATGTCACTGCAGAATACGCTGGCCTGGGAAATCAAAAAGTATTACCGTAAAGAATTTGCTGTCGCCTTAAAAGCACTGAACATCATTGAAGCAGAAACCGGACACCGACTTGATGAGCATGAAGCAGCTTCGATTACGCTGCATCTTGTGAACAGTCAAATGTCCGGGGAAGGCCTGGAAGAGGTTGTAGAAACCGTAGGCATCGTAAACGATATGCTAAACATCGTGAAATACCATTTTCAGATGGAGCTTGATGAAGATACGCTGAACTATGAACGCTTTTTAACGCATCTGCGCTTTTTTGCCTGGCGCCTGGTCCGGAAGGAACGGCTGCAGTATGATGCCGATGACGATTTTTTATATCAGCAGGTGAAAAAGCAGTATAAAGAAGCATTTCTATGCAGCGAAAAAATTAAAAAATACGTTGAAAATAAGTATGAGTGGAATGTTTCCAACGACGAACTGATTTACTTAACGGTTCATATTCACCGGGTAGCGTCCCGGCATCAACTGAATAAAAATCACTCAGATTAGGATTGTTACTGATGAATCAGGCAAAACCTAAGCTGAGCAGAGTGTGGAAGGGATTTTTTGCCTTTCTGTCATCTGTTCAGTTTAGGTTTTTTCTTTGCCTAAAATATTAATGAAAGAAGGGGTGTAGACATGAAAAAAGATTATCAGGAGCTTGGAAGAAGCGTTGTGGCCGGGGTCGGCGGTGAAGAAAACGTACAATCACTCGTTCACTGTGCCACCCGGCTTCGATTCCGGTTAAAAGACCGCAGCCAGGCGGACAAGGAGAAGGTAGAGGCGCTTGAAGGAGTTATTCAGGTGGTGGAAAGCGGAGGACAGTTTCAGGTCGTAATCGGCAATGAAGTGTCAGACGTCTACAAAGCAATCGCGAAGGATACAAAGCTTGGCGATGATGATGCAAATGCGAACGCTTCAGAAAACAAAGGAAACGAGGGCAGTTTGTTTAACCGGGCAATCGATATTATTTCCGCTATTTTCACTCCAATATTGGGAGCGCTTGCAGGAGCTGGTATTTTAAAAGGACTGGTAGCGGTGCTGCTGGCCACAGGCGTATTAACAGAAACAAGCGGAACATACCAGGTACTAAATGCAGCGTCAGACAGTTTATTCTACTTCCTGCCGGTGTTGCTTGCCATCACGTCTGCCCGTAAATTTGGCGCGGATCCGTATGTAGCTGTGCTTATCGCCGGTGCTCTTTTGTATCCGGATTTAATCGCGTTTGGGGAAGAGCAGGGCGGAAGCTTTGGCTTTCTCGGCATTCCGGTGTTGATGGGCAACTACGCGTCTTCGGTTATTCCAATCATCTTAGCGGTATATGTGATGTCGAAGCTGCAGGCGCTGCTGAACGGCTGGCTGCATGCAAGCATCCGGATGTTTTTCACGCCGCTTCTTATTCTAGTCATTATGGTTCCTTTAACATTGATTGTTTTCGGTCCTGTCGGCACGGTAATCAGTGGCTGGCTGGCTGACGGCTACACCTCGATTTATGACGCAAGCCCAATGATTGCCGGCGCATTCATGGGTGTGTTCTGGCAGGTATTTGTTATTTTCGGTCTTCACTGGGGATTTGTGCCGATTGGTATCAACAACTTAAGCGTGTACGGGGAAGACACGTTTTCTGCGCTGCTTGCGCCAGCTGTATTTGCACAGGCCGGAGCAGCACTTGGTGTTTATTTAAAATCGCGCCAGCGTAAAGTAAAAGCGATCGCTGGCCCAGCTGCGATTTCCGGTTTGTTTGGCATTACCGAACCAGCGATTTACGGGGTGACGCTTCGTTATAAACGCCCGTTTATTTTAGGGGCAGCTGCCGGTGGTGTCGGTGGTGCAATTGCAGGTATTGCGAACGCATCTGCGCTTGCGGTGGCGCTGCCAAGTCTGGCAGCCCTTCCGGTATACTTTGGGGAAGGCTTTGGCTTGTTCGTGGTATCCATTATTGTTGCGTTTTCCCTTGGGGCTATTCTGACCTATTTGTTTGGCTACAAGGATGAGCTTGAAGAAAAAGCACCGGATCAGCCGGAGGAAACGAACAAAGATACTCAGGCAGCAAGGGAAGTGGCGGCGACATCAACTGTTTCCAAAGAAAACCAGGCGATTGCCAGTCCGCTTAAGGGAGCCGTGATTCCACTTGAAGAAGTAAATGATGCTGCATTTTCGTCCGGAGCCATGGGCAAAGGTATTGCGGTTATTCCAGTGGAAGGAAAGCTGTATGCCCCGGCAGACGGGGAAATGACTACCGTATTTCCGAGCAGACATGCTTTTGGTCTTAAGATGGATTCAGGTGCAGAGCTGCTTATGCATATCGGGCTTGATACGGTACAATTGGATGGGAAACACTTCCAATCGCATGTGCAGCAGGGCGATAAGGTGACTAGGGGACAGCTGCTCGCAGAATTTGATATTAAAGCGATCCGCGAAGCAGGATATGATTTATCCACGCCGATTATTGTTACTAACACAGGTGATTATTTAGATGTGATTGGAGATAATGACGGAAACGTAGAACCAGGCGATACAATGCTTTCGATCATTCAGTAAATAGAGAAGGAGTGGACATAATGACATTTAAACCATCATTTCCAGAAGGATTCCTGTGGGGCGGGGCTATCTCCGCCAACCAGGCTGAAGGGGCTTACAACCGAGGAGGAAAAGGACTTTCCACCGCAGACATTATCGAGCTGATTGAGCCCGAGGACCGGACATCAATGAAGCTCCCGTTTCCAGGAAGACAGGAAATTGAGCACGTTCTGGACACCGAAGAGGGGCGGACATTTCCGAAACGGTTCGGTATCGATTTCTATGACACTTACAGGGAAGACATTGCGCTTTTAAAGGAGCTCGGCTTTAAAACGTTCCGCATCTCGATTGGCTGGGCACGCATTTTCCCGACCGGTACAGAAACGGAGCCGAACGAAGAGGGACTGGCATTTTATGATAATGTGTTTGATGAAATGCACAAGCACGGCATCGAACCGCTTGTCACCCTGTCCCACTATGAAATTCCGCTTCACTTAGCGACGGAATACGGCGGCTTTTATGAAAGAGAAACGGTGGATCATTTTGCCCGTTATGCTGAAACCGTGTTTGAACGCTACAAAGGAAAGGTGAAATACTGGATTACATTTAACGAAATCAATTCGTTAACGATGGCCCCTTACGTTGGCGGCGGGCTGATCCCGGACGTTGTACCGGAAGGCCGGATGCTTGAAGCAACGTACCAGACCGCCCACCATCAGCTCGTGGCAAACGCAAAAGCGATTGAAGCTTGCCGGAGAATCAGTCCGGACGCCCGTATCGGCTGCATGGTGATCGGCATGATCAACTATCCGAACAGCCCGCATCCCGAGGACGTGCTCGCGGCTCATCAGGACATGCGTAATACGCTTTTCTTTACCGACGTCTTTACGAAGGGCGGCTACCCGAGCTACATGAACCGGGTGTTTGCAGAAAACGACATTCAGTTGAAAACGGAGCCCGGGGATGAAGAGCTGCTGCGAAACAATACAATCGATTTTCTGCCGTTCAGCTATTACATGTCTGCGGTATCCGCGCGTGAAGAGACTACAGGGGAGAAAGCGGGAGGCAATCTGCTGACGAACTTGAAGAACCCGTATCTTGAAGCATCGGACTGGGGCTGGCAAATTGATCCGGTCGGCCTCCGGACGCTGCTGAATCAGCTGTATGAGCGCTACGATACGCCAATGTTCATTGTGGAAAACGGTCTCGGAGCCTATGATAAGATGGAAAAGGACGGCTCCGTGCATGATCCGTACCGTATTGATTATTTAAAAAGCCACATCGAACAGATGAAGGAGGCCATTGGAGACGGCGTGGAGCTGATCGGCTACACCACCTGGGGGCCGATTGACCTTGTGAGCTTCTCTACGTCCGAAATGTCCAAGCGATACGGCTTTGTATATGTGGATCGGGACGATTACGGCCAGGGCTCCAACAAGCGCAGCAAAAAAGACAGCTTCTACTGGTACCAGAACGTGATTCAGACGAACGGGGAGGAGCTTTAAAAATAAGATATCATTCATTTGGCTAAAGCCGGGGCGGGCGCTCCGGCTTTAGTTTTTGCTGCTGGCATTGGCATTTTCGTTTAAGTGTGGGAAAGTAATGAAAAGTGGTTTGAAGCACCATTAAAACGTTCGGAAGGAGTGGAAAAGTGAAGACCCAATATATTTGCAGCGAGTGCGGAACGATTCACCCGATCACCCTGACTATTTGGAAATGTCCCTCATGCGGAGGCGTGCTGGATCTTTTAAAAGAAACGCCCTCCGTGAATCCGGAGGTGTGGAAGGGCTATCCGTTTTCCATCTGGCGGTATGCGGAATCGATGGCTTTTCCGGCGGAGACACGGCCATGGGAGGCCGTGTCCATGGGAGAAGGCCAAACTCCGTTGGTTCCGTTATTTCCGGGGAGTTCTGAGGTCTACGTTAAAGTGGATTACATGATGCCGACGTTATCGTTTAAAGACCGCGGCGCGGCGGCATTGATAACAAAAGCAAACGAGCTGGGCGCAGAGAAAGTAATCGCGGACAGCAGCGGCAACGCCGGCACCGCTATAGCCGCCTTTGCCGCCCGGGCAAATATCGAATGCGACGTATACGTCAGCGCGAAGACGTCACCGAAAAAGGTAGATCAAATTCAGGCCCACGGAGCCGGAATTCAAAAAATCCTTGGGACCCGGGAAGAGGTAGCTGCAGCCGCCCAGCGCGCAGTCGAACAGGAGCAGGTGTTTTATGCAAGTCATGTGTATAACCCGTATTTTTTTGAAGGTACCAAATCATATGCGTATGAAATATATGAACAGCTCGGGCGTGCGCCTGAAACCGTGATTGTCCCAGTAGGAAACGGTACACTTCTGCTAGGAGTTTACTACGGTTTTCAGGAGCTGCTCGTTAATAATCTGATCAGCCATATGCCGAAAATCGCAGCAGTGCAGGCTGCCAACTGTGCCCCGCTCGCCCAGGCATATGAAATGGGAGCTGAAATAGCAGAAGCAGCGCCTGCGGAACCAACACTTGCAGAAGGAAGCGCGATCGCCGCTCCGGCGCGCTCAGCCCAAATTCTAAAGGCTGTTCGTCAAACCAACGGCACGTTTATCCGGATTGCGGAAGAAGAAATATTGAGCGCGAGGGAGGCCCTGGCCGGCAGAGGATTTTATGTAGAAATTACTTCAGCCATTAACTACGCAGGCTGGCTGCAATACCACCGCAAAGAAAACGAAACCGTGGTTATTCCTCTCTGCGGAGCAGGGATTAAATCTTCGTAGCAGGATTCAGAGTTTATGCTGAATATTTCTGTAGACAGAAAACTTCATGGAAGATAAACAAACGAGTGTTACCCAATGGGGAGTCTGGGGTTATCTACTTCAGAATATAAAGCATCGAGAACCTAAAGAACCAGCAGAAGATTAATTTCTGCTGGTTCTTGTCTTTAAATAGATCGTTTCTTTTGGAATAGCCATAAACCACTTCCAAAGGCAAGTAACGTTCCTAAAAATATATATAGAATAGTATTTGTGGAAGTATCAGGAAGTTCACCTCCACCTTCTTCTTCCGATTCAGTATGTTCTTTTTCTTCTGCCGGCATTTCATCCTGATTTATTTTTTCATCAAAGTGGGCTTTTTGGATAAGCGCATGAATGCCTTTTGTCTTGTCTACTACTTGAGAAACTTCATAATCTGTTGCAGCACTTAAATAAGCGTAAGCCTTTGCTCTATCCATTCCAAGTTCTTCAGATAGAAAATCGATAGACTCTCTTGTGGATTCTTTCATGGCTTCATCCAAATCTTCATCCAGTCCAATAGGAATCCAATAATCATCTGTTTCTCCAAATGGTTGGTCAAATGCGTCATTTTCTCCAGGAATGCTCTCTTCGCCATCTTCTAACACAGTTAATCGAAAGGTGCCTCTAAGGGACCCTTCAAGCGCAGTTAAAGCTACTTCTCCGTCTCCTTGGGCAAAGTGAGGGTCTCCAGTATAAAACATAGCTCCCGCCACTTCTACAGGGAGATAAAGGGTGGAGCCGACCCCGAGTTCATTGATATCGATATTACCACCCGTTTCACTTGGGGGGAACAGAGTTTACATACTCATCGGTATCTGAAGCAACTCCCATTAAGCCCATAAATGGGTCGATAGGAAAATATACGTCTTCGCCTGGACTCTCTGCCATCCACTCGCCATTTCTTTGTTCTATTGGGGTGAATGTTGATACGTTATTATACAGTTCAGGGTTTTCCGCGCTGGCTCCTTCCTGTGGGCCTTCATTCTCCGGAAACTCGTCTGGGAACGCTCCTTTATAATGACGATTGGAAATGACTCCGTAAGGCACTCTAGGTGTTAATGACATAACTTCTACTTTTAATACGTCGCCCGGTTGGGCTCCTTCTACTTCGACTGGTCCGGTCACCACGTGAGGTACATGATCTTCAAAGTCGTGTTCGATATTTGAACCGGTTATCTCCTTGGCTTCTTCGAGCACCTGATCTTCCTCAATACCATGCTGGCTGAAATATTCTACTGGGTCTCTTCCCTGGTCTTCGAGCAGCCCTTCATGAGAAACAGTATCAAAAGTGACAGTTTCGCCTGATTGAATACTTTCGACTGCCTGGCTTTCACGGTTAGGCAAATCTCCCCATTGAATATTGTCTACTGAAGAAGGCACATAATATTCACCTTCTGCTTCTTCAGCGTCAATTTCATTTAATGGGAAGTCTGGTGTCTCCTCAGCATGTGCAGTTGTTCCAAAGGCAGGCATGGCAGCTAAAATTCCTGTGGTAGTCAAAACCCCTAGTTTTCTTTTTACATTCCCCAACTAATTTCCCCCCCTAAAGCAATATAGCCATTACTTTATAAAAAAATAATAGTGAAGGGATTTTTTGTAAGATAATGTACGCAAGATTTTACGTATTTGGTAACTTATTATGTAGAATATTATTAAAAAATTGAGTATTAACATTGCTTTGAATCTAAATAAAAAGGCGCCCACAGTGGTGGACGCTATTAACAAATTATAAGTTTGATTTATAAACGTTTCCTTCTTTCATAACGAATATAATATTTTTTTCGTTTTCTAATGAGCGAATGTCTTCCAAAGGATTTTTATCAACAATTACGAGGTCAGCCCATTTCCCTTCTTCCACTGTGCCGGTATATGCTCCCCAGCCAAGACACTCAGCGGCGGTTTTTGTTGTAGCAATAATGGCATCCATAGGAGACATGCCAATATCACACATTAATCCTAATTCGCGCAAATTCGTCCCGTGCTTCATAACGCCTGCATCTGTGCCCATGGCTATGGTTACTCCAGCTTCATAAGCTCTTTTAATACTTTCTCTGTGATGTTCAATAACTTCTCGTGATTTTTCCATCGCATATTCACTCATATTACCTTCATTTTCCCCATCCTCTAAAACAGCTACCGGTGCCAGCAGTGTCGGGACCAGGTAGGTGCCATTCTTAATCATTAGTTCGATGGCTTCGTCATCTAAGAAAATTCCATGCTCTATGGAATGAATACCTGCTCTAATAGCATTTTTAATTCCCTCACTTCCTTGCGCATGAGCCATAACCTTTTTACCTTTACGGAATCCGGCTTCTTCCACCATTACTTCCAGTTCTTCCTGGGTGAATTGAGTGAATTCCGGGTGATCAGTAGGACTGGTTACACCCCCGGTAGCATGTACTTTAATAATGTCTGCTCCAGTCCGCAGCATTTTCCGTACCGTTTTTCTTACTTCTTCTTTTCCGTCACAAATACCATTTGGCATGCCTGGATGATCAACTCCGGTGAGATAGGCATCCACCCCTGATCTCATCCAATGATCGCCGTGGCCGCCGGTAATCGTAAGTGGATTAATGCTAATTTGCATTCTTGGCCCCTTAACGAGTTCATCGTTAACAGCCTGCTTTAATCCTGCGTCTGCAAAACCCGCATCCCTTACCGAGGTGATGCCTGTTTGAATGGTTCTCTCTAAATAATGTACACTTTCATAAAAGCGATATGAGAAAGGGGTGGTGAGCGTTTTTTGCATGCTTTTCATTTCAAGCATCATATGTACGTGAGTGTCTATAAACCCGGGCAGTACATACTTTCCTTCTGCATCAATTATTGAAGCATTATCCGCTGCTTTTAATTCTGCGTCTGGACCAATAGCACGAATTTTGTCATCCTGTATTAACACTGAGGTATTTGTACTCGGCTCATTACTTTTTCCATCAATTAATGTGCCATTTTTGATTAACGTATTTTCCATTTTCATTCATCCTTTCGATTAATTGAGTGTTCCTACTAAAATGCTTGCGATAATAATAGAGCCAATGCTGACTGAGGTGAAACCGCCTATCAGCATAGGAGCCACAAGCTCATCCATGATTCTTTTTCGTTCATTTTCCGTGCGTCCAACACTCCTGCTTACTTCTTCTACGATCAAGTAGTCTCCAGGAAATCCATACATTGCAGTTAGTGCTACTGGAATTGATTTAGTTGGATGCCATCCGAGCCACTTACCGCCAAGCCAACCCCCTAATGTAAGTCCCGCTGTACCTAGGATCATAATTACTAATGCAGGGACCAAAGATGCGATAATTTGTTCAAAAGTAATACCTACTAAGCTTCCAATAACGACAAATATTAATGCGATCATAGTAATACCTGAACTATTAGCTTTATCCAGGGCATGATCCGGATAAATTCGGAGGGCCGCTCCAGCAATACCAATCAAAAGACCCCAAATGCTACTATTGATGAACCCTGTGATACTGCCAAGAAAAGTGGCGAGAGAACCACCGATTAGTAAAAGAAATAATAGAAAAAAACTGCTTTGCATTAATCTGTCGGGGAAGAGTAATGACGATGCGGTTTGTTCTTCGTGCTGAACGGTAGCTGCTGTTTCCGTATCTGTTGGGTTTTCACCTCGAATCAATAAAGCATATTTTCTTAATAAGATAGCCGTCAAAGGCATGCCTACAAGGTTTTGGAGGGCAAAAATAACGACAGGTATAGCTGCTAAAGAGGTCAGTCCTGCCTCAGAAAGCCCGTCGCGAGTAATAATATAAGCAAAAATACCTCCAGAAATCGGTCCAGCGCCTGCTACTGCACTATTATAGTCAAATAGGAAAGAGACGATCAGCAAAATGATACTGACTGAAATAGCCACTCCTACTAAAGCAGTCAATACCGCTTTATACTGCTTAAACAGGACTTTTAGAGGGATCATTGTGCCTAAATGCACTAAAAGTACTGGAACCAGCATGCTTCCAAAAGCAGTGAAAACGGAAGATTCCACTAAGCTCTCAGGAATAATACCAGTTTGAAATAATACGAGCATACCGAAGACCACGACCAAAAGCGTTGGAACTTTTGCTCTAGTGGAAATCGAGCACAACTCTCCCAATGCTATGATAGCAACGATGATAAGTGCGGCGTAAATTGGTTCCACTCATTTCCCTCCTTATTTCAGCCCAACAAAATTTTCTCAGTATTTTTAGAGAATTGAAACTAGAATAGCAAAAAATTCATATTAAAAGAAGGAAAAAGCAAAATATTCAAATATCTTTATTGGTAAAAAGGGTTTTAGGAAATAGAAACTCACCTCCGGCTAGAACGCTATAACTTCGCACAGGAGGTGAGTTTTCTTATCCTTTATCTAATTCTCATTGCAAGCCGGATAAATATATCAGCCGTCATTCCTTGGGAGCGGATAAAATCCGTTGTAGAGCTGCTGCCATAGCGGCTCTGGAACGTGGTATTTCGTCGGCTCGTTTGGATCAAAGGTGGCATTGATCTCGTGCTCGCGCCCCTCCTGGATTTTTCGCACAAATTGATAATCGAGCAGCAATTCCCGTCCGAGGCAGACCAATTCCGTGCCCGTCTCCAGAGCACTCAGGGCATCATCTGCCGTAAAAATGGAGCCGATACCGACTAATGGAGCACGACCGTCAATCCAGTCATGGATCAGTTGGATCCGTTTCTTCCCATAATATGGGCCTTCCCGGGTTTCGGAATGAATGTCCATCAGGGACACATGGAAATAATCCAGCGGCTGATCGGCCAGCTGATCAATCAATTCTTTCGTTAATTCCATCGTAATTCCCGGAGATTCGGCTTCTTCCGGGGAGAAGCGGTATCCTACAATAAAATTGTCGCCGCCGTGTTCTCTGGCTGAGGCGGTTACCTCGTCCACAACGGCTAGTGGAAACTTGAATGGATCGGCCCATTCGTCGTCCCGGCGATTATAATACGGGGAGACAAACTGCTGAATGAGATAGTGGTTGGCACCGTGGATTTCCACGCCGTCAAAGCCTGCCTGGGCTGCACGTCTCGTCGCTTCGCCGAACGCCTGAATCGTTTCTTCGATCTCTTCTTTTGTGATTGGGCGGGCCTGATGCTTTTGAGGCTCGCCAAAGCTTGCCAGCTCAATTGTACTTGGCGCCGCCACATCGCCGTCGGGAGTCAATTTAGGCAGAGACTGGGCCCCGCCGTGATGAATCTGGGCGACGGCTTTTGCACCGTTCTTTTTCATGACAGCAGCTTGCTGGCGCAGGCCTTCGATATCCGAGTCTCTGGCGATCGACGGCTGTCCGGGGAATGCTTTCCCTAAAGCTGTTACATTGCTTGCTGCTGTAATAGCAAGGCCGACATCCTCCGACCGTTTTTCAATATAAGGAAGCTCGCGGTCGGAAATGGTGCCATCCTCGTTGGAGGACACGTGGGTTAACGGCGCTAATACAAAGCGGTTTCTTAGTGTAATTCCATTCGGTAATGTTAATGGTTGAAATAATGGGGTATATTTTTCGTTCATTGCTTAAGCCCTCCTTCTGCCAAAATACTATAGCACGAGCCAAAAGAAGTTCGCGAAAAAGTTGCTTATCATGTTCATCATCTTTCACATATGAACACTTTGTGTCCATTCATGTGAATATATTCACAAAAGCAATAAATGTGATATATTAAAGATAAGAAATATGTGAATACATTCACAAGAGGAGGGTTCACAATGATTATTCGTTTTTTGAAGGAATCGACGATTGCGACGGTACTGTTTCTGATGGCTCGCCTGTACTTAGGCTGGACGTGGCTCACTTCGGGGTTTGGTAAAATAACAGAGGGCTTTAATCCAGGCGGGTTCCTGCAGGGGGCGGTTGCTGAACCGGTCATGCAGGGCGGAGGAACAATGCCAGCTTACCCCTGGTACATTGCCTTCCTGGAAAATGTCGCTATTCCGAACGCCGGACTGTTTGGCTTTCTCGTCATGTGGGGTGAAGTACTGGTAGGTGCCGGCTTAATCGTTGGCTTGTTTACAACCACTGCCGCCTTCTTCGGCGGTACGATGAACATGGCATTTCTGCTGGCGGGTACAGTGTCGACTAACCCGGTCATGCTTATTCTTGCCATCCTTATCCTGGTTGGAAAAGGTAATGCCGGTAAAATCGGTCTCGACCGCTTTGCTCCAGCTTTGAAAGAAAAAATTGGACGCAGGCCCAAAGAGCAACAAACGCCAAAAGCCGCATAGCAGTAAATAAAAAGCCCCTGCCGGGGGGCTTTTTTTCCTGTGCGAATATGTAATAATATCGAAATAATACGGAGAAACGTTTATGAAACAGCAGCAGTGGAATGATAGGTGTTAGCAGTGTTAAAGCAAAAATTATTTAATGATGTTTGATAGATAGCTGTGTTTGGAAGGGAGGCTGCATTCATGGAATTTATTATAGGTATTCTGCTGCTCGTCGTATTCGTTTTCCTGGCTATTCGTATGGCGGGATGTTTCTTTAAGTTTATCCTGCCGGTGGCCATTGTACTTTTGATCGCTTACTTTATTTACAACGCCATACAGGGCGGATGACATTAAGTAAACGAAAATCCCGCTTTTCAGTACCTACTGAAAAGCGGGATTTTTTTATGCTTCGTTTTCGTCTTTGTTCACTTGGCCACTCAGATAATTGTTAATAGCGTGGACAGGTCACAAGAGAGAAAAAAGAAACCAAAAGGTCTGGGCAAAACAGGTGAAAAACAGAATTAAAAAATAAATCAGAAAATTATTGTGTTAGATAAGCTTACATAAAAGTTGTTTTCTGCCCGAATGTTGCTTAGACTACAAATCAACAGCAAAAACAGTATATAGGTTTCCGCCAGCTGGAAACGCCAATGCTTTCTAGGGTTCCGCTTCTTGAAAAAGAAGGGCAGGTCCGAGAGAAAGCGGTACAGGCATTATTGTCTGTATACACGGAGGGACAAAAGCCCGGGAGAGTGAAAACTCTTCCGGGCT
This sequence comes from Marinococcus sp. PL1-022, assembly GCF_033845285.1. Classification (NCBI taxonomy): domain Bacteria; kingdom Bacillati; phylum Bacillota; class Bacilli; order Caryophanales; family Bacillaceae; genus Marinococcus; species Marinococcus sp. PL1-022. Next base: position 303,613 of record NZ_JAWXCX010000001.1, read on the forward strand.
TTTTATTTATTTTCAGGTGCTTATATTACTAAGGGAGGCTTCATGATGGAAAAGATAATTGAAGCAGGAAGCAAATGGTCGAATGTGGTGGCAAAGGGAAAAGCAGTCCGGTTTACCGCGCTCGAGGATGGGGCCAATATTTCACTTCTGCTGTACAACGCTAAAAATACGACAGACCGTTATAATATGCCCGATTCATTAAAAGCGCAGCACACATCGAAATTTACGAAGGGAAACATTCTGATGACCGACAATGGCCGTGCCATGGCAAGCATCATTGAAGACAGCTTAGGATGGCATGATCCTATCGGCGGCTATTCGACCAGAGCAGGAACCGACAGCCGGTACGGTGAAACAACATTTCAAAAGCTGTTGAACGAGTACTACCGGAGCGGTGAAGAAAACTTCGTCAAGGAGCTGATGCGCCACGGCTTAACGAAAAGAGACCTGGTGCCAAACATCAATTTGTTTTCAAAGATCTATGCCGATGAAGCCGGCAGCATGCATTTTGACCCGGAGCATGCCAAAGCGGGAGACACGGTGACGCTCCGTCTGGAAATGGACAGCTTAATGATCCTCTCCAATACGCCAAATCCACAGGATCCGGCAGCAGACTTTCCATCAGTGCCGGTGAAAATGGAAGTATTTGATGTAAAGGAAGCAGACGAGAACGACTATTGTGTTAACTATCATCCGGAAAACAGACGGGCGTTCGAAAATACATGGGAATATCATTCATTATTAGTATGAAGGGGAGTTTAACATGAATATGCTCGCAAAGGTACAAAGTGAAAGAACCGCGGAAACGGCCGTATATGAACAGCTGATTCCGGCAGGTGAAGGATGGATCAGGGAGCTGCAGCCCGGCCAGGTGTTCCGGATTGAAGATGTGGAGGGAAACGAAGCAGCTGACACGCTCTTTTTTGATACGGAGCACCCGGAGGATCATTACAGTGCGATTAACACCATCAACGCACAGAACAATATTTATTTAACTACTGGTTCAGTGCTGAAAGCCGAATCCGGAAAGGATCTGCTTGAAATCACGGCCGATACGGTCGGGCGGCACGACACGCTCGGAGGAGCCTGCTCATCTCAAAGCAATACGGTCCGCTACGCCCATGACCGGGAGCCGATGCACAATTGCCGTGACACATTTATGTATCAGCTGGCCAAATATGGTCATGATTACAGCAAGCGTGACATTGCGCCGAATATTAACTTTTTCATGAATGTGCCGGTCACGCCGGAGGGCGGCCTGGATTTTGATGACGGAATTTCGGGACCCGGTTATTACGTGGAAATGACCGCCAAATGTGCAGTCACCGCGCTCATAAGCAACTGCCCGCAGCTGAATAATCCGTGCAGCGGTTTTAATCCAACGCCGCTTCGTGTACTCATCTGGGATAAATAAATAGACCATTAAAAGGAGAGAGACTGAATGTTTCAAAAGGTACTCATTGCAAACCGTGGAGCGATTGCTGTCAGAATTGAAAGAACATTAAAAAAATTAAATATTCCGTCTGTAGCTGTGTACACGAAGGCGGATCGCGACAGTCTGCACGTGGCACACGCCGATGAAGCAGTAAACATCGGTGAAGGGGCTCCGCAGGAAAGCTACCTGAATGAAAAAAAGATTCTGGAAACAGCGATTGAAACAGGAGCGGACGCGATTCATCCCGGGTACGGCTTTCTGAGTGAAAATGCTGATTTTGCACGCGAATGTGCGAAGCAGAACATTACGTTTATCGGACCGGAGCCGGAGCAGATGGAGCTGTTCGGGCTGAAGCACACAGCCCGTGCCGCTGCGAAAGAAGCGGGTGTTCCTCTGCTTCCGGGCACAGATCTTTTGGATAGCCGGGAAGAAGCGGCGGCGCAGGCAGCGGACATCGGCTATCCGGTCATTTTAAAAAGTACGGCTGGCGGAGGCGGCATCGGCATGCGGATCTGTGAAAATGAAGCGTCGCTGCTCGATTCGTATGAAGGCGTCAAGCACCTGGCGGAGGCAAACTTTAACGATGGCGGCATGTTTCTGGAAAAATACATTCCAAGCGCCCGTCACATTGAAGTTCAGATCTTTGGCAATCAAAGCGGGGAAGTTGTCGCTTTAGGGGAGCGGGACTGCTCGCTGCAGCGGAGAAATCAAAAAGTGGTGGAAGAAACCCCTGCACCGAATATTACAGAAGAAACAAGAAAAGCGATGTGGCAGGCCGCCGAGCGTCTGGCGGAAACGTCAGGGTACAGAAGCGCCGGCACGGTCGAATTCTTATACGATCCAGACGAACGCGAATTTTACTTTTTGGAAGTGAACACGCGGCTTCAGGTAGAGCACGGAGTGACAGAGGAAGTGCTCGGCATTGACCTGGTGGAATGGATGGTAAAAGAAGCAGCCGGCAGCTGGGATAATCTTGCGGCGAAGGTGCCTGCATCATCAGGGCACAGTATTCAGGCCCGGGTGTACGCCGAGGACTGCGGCCGTGATTTCCGCCCGAGCGCAGGCCATATCGACCACGTGCTGCTGTCGGAGCAGGCGAGAAATGAAACGTGGATCCAAAACGGTGTAGAGACAACGACGCTGTACGACCCGATGCTGGCCAAGATCATCGTTCATGCCGAAAGCCGGGAGACTGCGCTTGATAAGCTGTATGAGGCGCTTGAAGAAACCCGTTTTTACGGAGTCACCACAAACCGTCAGTACGTCCGCGGGCTCCTGCAGGAGCCCCGTGTACGGGAAGGGCGAGTGTTCACCCGCCTGCTGAATGATTTCGACCCGGCGGAAAAAGCACTGGAGGTGCTGGACGGGGGGGTTCAGACGACTGTGCAGGACGTTCCGGGAAGAACCGGTCACTGGGATGTCGGCGTTCCGCCCTGCGGACCAATGGACCCTTTCGCTTTCAGGCTTGGCAATGCACTGTTGAATAATTCGGAAGACGCGAGCGGCCTGGAGCTGACCCTGCAGGGAGGGTCCTATGTTTTCCGGGATGATCTCACGTTCTGTGTTACCGGCGGTGACATGGGCGCCACTCTTGAAGGTGAAGCCGTTGCCTTATATGAAACGGTGGAGGCGAAAAAAGGCCAGACACTGACGTTTGGAAAAACAACCGAAGGCATGAGAACCTACCTGCTGGTTGAAGGGGGATTTGATAAACCGAAGGTGCTTGGAAGTTCCTCTACGTTCACCCTTGGGGAGTTTGGCGGACATGCTGGACGAGCCCTGCGCCCGGGAGATGTCCTTGGCGTCCGGGGCAGTACGGACAGCCAGAAGCAGCAGTCGCTTGCTGCGGACGCGCGTCCGGAATTAAAAAGGGAGTGGACGATCGGTATGATCCCCGGCCCGCACTGCACGCAGGAATTTCTGCAGCCGGAATATTTGCAGCAGCTGGCAGAAGCAGAATGGGAAGTGCACTTTAACAGCTCCCGGACCGGGGTGCGCCTGATTGGCCCTGCACCGGTCTGGACCCGCGAAGACGGGGGAGAAGCGGGCCTGCACCCGTCCAATATTCATGATAATGCCTACGCGGTTGGAACGCTTGATTTAACAGGAGACATGCCAATTCTGCTCGGTCCGGACGGCCCAAGCCTGGGAGGCTTCGTCTGCCCGGTGACAACTGCTTCTGCGGAGTTTTGGAAAATCGGCCAGCTGCAGCCTGGAGACAAGGTGCATTTTCAGCTGCTGACGATTGAGGAAGCTAATGATCTCCGTCAAACGCAGGAGCGGCTGATCGAATACGTAAGAGCAGGACGGACGGCAGAAGCAGTTACGCTGCCAAAGGAAAATGACGTTCTGGATCCAGAATACCCGTTGCTCGTCAATGAACGGGAGGGCCGCCGGTTTCCTATCACCGTCCGCATGAGCGGGGATGAGTATCTGCTGGTGGAATACGGCGAAATGGAGCTGGATTTGAAGCTTCGTTTTCAGGTACAGGTGCTTATGGAGGCGATCGAAAAAGAAGGTGTGCTTCCGGTTATTGAAATGACGCCGGGTGTACGCTCCCTGCAGATTCACATTGATCCGCTGCAGATGACAGTCCAGAAGGCCTCCGAGCATGTGCTTCGCATTGACGAGGATCTTCCGCCGCTGGAGTCGATACAGGTGCCTTCACGGATTGTAAAGCTTCCGCTCTCATGGAATGACCCGTCTGTACAGCTTGCCACAGAACGCTATCAGCAGAATGTGCGGCCGGATGCTCCGTGGTGTCCGGATAATCTGGAATTTATCCGGCGCATTAACGGTCTCGAAAGCATTGAAGACGTAAAGCAGATAGTATTCGACGCAAATTATCTGGTGCTTGGCCTTGGCGATGTGTACCTCGGAGCGCCGCTTGCCACACCGACAGATCCAAGACACCGGCTCGTTACGACCAAATACAACCCGGCACGGACATGGACGCCGGAGAACGCTGTGGGCATAGGCGGAGCATATATGTGCGTGTACGGCATGGAAGGGCCGGGCGGCTATCAGTTTGTCGGCCGGACGATCCAGATGTGGAACCGGCTGCAGGCAACGGAAAGCTTTGAGCCCGGAAAACCGTGGCTGCTCCGCTTTTTCGACCAGATTCAGTATTACCCGGTTTCGCATGAAGAACTGACGGACCTGCGGGAAGACTTCCTGCGCGGCCGGTTTGAAGCAGATATTACAGAGACCACCTTCGATCTGGGCGAATACCTGGCATTTCAGGAGTCGATTCAGGAAAGTGCTGCAGCGTTTAAAGAAAATCAGCAGGCAGCCTTTCAGGCAGAGCGTGAACGCTGGAAAGAGCAGGGCATTGCAGAGCATGTAGAGGATGACAGCGGAAATGCAGAAGCACCTGAAGAAGAGCTGCCAGCAGATGAGACAGCGGTCCGCTGCTCAATGCCGGGAAGTGTATGGAAGGTCGAAGTGACGGAAGGACAATACGTGAACAAAGGCGACGTGCTGGTCATTGAGGAAAGCATGAAAATGGAATTTCCGCAGCAGTCTCCCGAAGCGGGATATGTGGCTTCCATACATGTAGAGCCCGGAGATGAGGTGCAGGCAGGTCAGTTAATCGTCGGCCTGCGTGCAGAAAAAGAAAGCGGGGTGTCGGTTACATGACAGAGCATTTGACGGTGCAGGAGCTGTTAGCGGCTTATCGAAGCAAAAGTGCAGACCCCGGGGAAGTGGTGGACAGCATTCTCGAAAGGGCCGGGAAATATAAGCACAAAAACATTTGGATTCTCCCTCCTTCCAGGGAGCGGATCCAGCCGTATATTGACCGGCTGGCCGCATTTTCGCCGGAGGAGCTGCCGCTGTGGGGCATACCATTTGCTGTGAAGGATAATATCGACGTAGCGGGATGGCCGACGACGGCTGGGTGCGAAGCCTACACCTATACTCCGGACAAGCACGCCTCCGTAGTGGAGCGTCTCGTCGACGCCGGCGCCATTCCGGTTGGGAAAACGAATCTGGATCAGTTTGCGACAGGGCTCGTCGGCACACGGAGTCCCTACGGAGAAACGCATAACGGCCAGAAGGATGAATTGATCAGCGGCGGGTCAAGTGCAGGCTCTGCCGTAGCGGTAGCGTGCGGTCTGGCTGCCTTTTCCCTAGGTACAGATACGGCAGGCTCCGGGCGGGTTCCGGCTGCGCTGCATGGGATGATCGGGTGGAAATCATCCCTTGGCGCCTGGCCGATCGCCGGCGTCGTGCCGGCATGTGAAAGCCTGGACTGTGTGACGGTATTCGCCTGGGAGATAAATGATATTCCCCTTGTGGATCAGGCTGCCCGGGGTGTCGACCTGAATGATCCCTGGTCGAAGCCGTTTGGGGGTTTAAAGAAGCAAAAACCGAAAAAATGGCTGCTGCCGGAAGAAGAACCGGAATTTTACGGGCCATATGAAGAGGACTACCGGCAGGCATGGAAAAAAACAGTCAAGCAGCTTGAAGAAGGGCCGGAGGAGGTGTCCTATGTGGATACCTCCATACTAAGTGAAGCAGCAGTAGTACTGTACGATGGCCCCTGGATTGCTGAACGATGGGCGGCACTTGGCACATTTGTAGAAAAGCACCGCGGCGACGTATTCCCGGTAACCGAAAAAGTACTTTCCAAAGGAGAGGGCAGGGCATATGGGGCAGCAGAGCTGTTCGAGGCGAGGCACCGGCTGCAGGAAATTAAGCACCACACCGGGCAGTGGCTTGAAAATAATGTGCTTGTACTTCCGACATGTGGAGGAACGTGGACAAGAGAACAGGTCCAAAAAGACCCGGTACAGACAAACAGCGACATGGGCAAATATACGAATCACTGCAATCTGCTTGATATGAGCGCGATCGCCCTGCCTGCCGGAGAAGCAGCACCGGAAATCCCATTTGGCGTAACGCTGTTCAGTCGTTCAGATGCAGAAAATCTGCTGATGGGGGCGGCGGAAAGCTGGCAGCAGACAGAGCTTTCTCTGCCGGAAGAACCAGCCGAAAAGCTGATTGCCGTATGCGGGCTTCACATGAGAGGTTTTCCACTTGAAAAACAGATGACCGAACGCCGTGCTGAATTCGTGGAAGAAGCGTCCACGGCCCCGGAATATAAACTGATACGCCTGAACAGCGAACCGGCCAAGCCCGGCTTAATAAGGGAAGAGGCGGGAGAAGAAATTGACGTTGAACTGTGGCGGATGCCAATCGAAGAGATAGGGAAATTTGCTGCAAAGATTCCTGCTCCGTTAGGCATCGGCACGGTCAGGCTGAACGATGGACGCGACGTTATGGGCTTTATTTGCGAAAGCAGTGCCAAAGGAGAAGACATCAGCTCCTTCAAAGGATGGAAAAACGCAGAGGCGGCCAAATCATCGATGTAAAAAGCCAATTAGGTAAAATGTTTCGCAGGGAGGAGCATGAAAATGAAGAACATAGCTGACGAGGATTTGGACCATATGGAAAAGAATCCTGGAGACACAGCACCGCTCGAGGGAAAGGAACTGGATAAACAGAAAATCAGCCGGGGGCAGCTGAGAAAAGGATTGATCAAATCATTTCTGCTGACCTCCATTGCTGTAATTGTTTTCTTTGTTCCGGTAGTAGTGGACGGGGAGACTGATGTCGTATTCGGCTACTTGTATAACTTTCTTTTGAACCTTTCTGTGCCTTTCAGCTTGTGGCTGTTCACGGTTATGGTACTCGCCAATGCCGTAACGAGCATTTACGTGAAGCTCTTTCCAGAGCGCAGCGGACGGCTGTTGGATTACTACGGGGGCGACACAGGTGTGCATATTTTCTTCTACGTACTGGGAGCAGTCTTTATGTCAGTGTACGCTCTTCACGACAGCTTTGCCGGATTCACCGGCCCGGAATGGATGGTGGGACCGGATACAGGCGGAACAATTATCCCTTCGATTGTGCTTACCGTTGGCTGGATCATTCCACTGGCGGCTGTGTTTATGCCGCTGCTGTTAAATTACGGAGCGCTTGATTTTATCGGCTCGATACTGGAGCCGGTCATGCGTCCGCTGTTTAAGGTGCCTGGTAAAAGCACGATAGACGCTATTTCTTCTTTTGTCAGTTCGTCTTCTGTGGCTATTTTAATTACAAGCAGTCTGTACCGGATGAATGTTTATACAAAGCGCGAGGCAATAGCGATTGCTACAAGCTTCAGTGCAGTCAGTGTCGGATTTGCAGTGCTTGTCATTAACACAGCAGAGTTAAGCCAGGATTTTCTGCAGGTATACTTTTCCGGTATGCTGATTGCGTTTATTATTTCCTTCTTTATGATCCGGATTCCGCCCCTGTCGAAGCAGCCCGACGTTTATTTTGACGGACGGGAGCAGACAGAGGAAGAGAGACAGGGCGAGGCGAAGTTTGAGTTTGGCATTATTCCGCGCGGCTTTCAGCGTGCGGCCAAAAGAGCTGAAGCAGCCAGACCGCTTGGCTCGGAAATGAAGGCGAGTGTGGCGGGAGCACTTGGTGTGCTTCCGCGGGTGGTGGCAATGCTTGCTTCCATCGGCATTACCGGTTTGATTGTCGCTCAGTATACTCCCTTGTTTAACTGGCTGGGCATGCCGTTTATCCCGCTTTTAAATATTCTCGGTGTGCCTAACGCGGCGATGATCGCACCATCGATCCCCGTAGGTATTGCCGAAATGTTTCTGCCGGTACTATTAATCGCAGGAGATTTAGCGGCACTTGAAACGGGAGCAATTTATTTTGTAACGACGCTCTCATTGGTACAGATCGTATTCTTCTCTGAATCGATTGTCGTCATTAAAGCAACGAGGATGCCGGTAAAGCTCTGGGAACTGGTGGTCTGCTTTTTTCAGCGCACCTTAATCGCCATTCCCATTATTGCTTTGTTTATGCATATGATGTACTGATTATAAAAAAGACGCCTTTAGCGGGCGTCTTTTTTATGCACCTATATTATTGAAAAATAGCGGTGTACTGAAAGTTGAGCCGTTCGTAATTCTGCATGCGGTACATGTCGCGGGGAGTGTCCTCCTGATCCGCCACAAGAAAGATTGCTTTACCTGGGAATAGATTCATGGCAAACTGCTGCAGGGCGTGGCCAATGCCTTTTCGTTGCAGCTCATCGTGCACAAACAGGTTATCCATTTCGACGGCATGGTCGCCGGCAATCAGTTCCACGAAGCCGGCCGGACGGCCGTGGTAGTAGGCGATCAGCTGGATAAACGAAGCATCATGAAACTGCTGCTCGAGCATGTGTTGCTTTTGGGCGGCGTACGCTTCGCCGAGAGGGAGATCCTGCTCAAGCTGCATAGCGAGAAATGCGGGCAGGTTTTCAACATCGACAAGCTGGATATCGCATCCTTCAGGGGCAGCTTTTCGCGGAAAGTCCTCAGGCCGGATGGCATACAGCTCCATAATGCTTACATCATAGAGGGCGCTGTGCAGATACTGATTTAACGCCTGCGATAACTCTGTATTTGGAGGGAAATGGAATTTTAAATGCTTTAAGCCCCGGGTACTGTGAAAGTCGCGCAGGTAGGCTTCGATCTCCTGAAAGTAATCAGGCGCCGGTATCTGTTTAAATGAAATAAAATTGCTGTCGAAGTGATCCTTCCATTTTTCGGAATGGTAGTGACGGTAATTGCGGTGGTCTTCGATGAGCGTCCCAGGGGTATGCACGTGGTGAAACGTAATAGGAAGCACGGGTATCAGGCCTTTCAATCTTATAATAAAGACAAATATTATTTTGAGGGAGTTGTCACGATAATAATTGTACTTTTGTCTTTTTCAAAATTCCAGTCGATAAAGATGTCCTCCACCTTTGCCCCTAACAGCTCGGTGAAGAGATCTTCTTCCATAAATAATTCTTTTTCGAGCTCGCGCTTGGCAATTTTTAAGACATTATCGTAACCAAGAGCAATCAGCCGCTTCTCGATAGGGACAAGGATACCGGTCCGGACAATCAGCGTCGTCCGGTTGTTCACCTGGACTGAGGAAACGTCGTCGGGCACGCGTTCAGCTTTGTTGCTTGTTTCCCTGATCACCTGCTCAAGCTTTTGTTTGTTTGGATATTCTTTTTCGATTGGTTCGGAGTTCTCACCAGCTTTTTGATAGGATTCGGGCTTTAACCCGATAATGACACCGGAGCGGCGTTCCATGTTCCAGTCGTAAAACAGCTCGTTTAATTCGATGCCGGTCGTGCTCTCCACATAGCGCTTCACTTCGGGAATAATTGTTTTCATCATGCTTTCCCGGAGTTCATGCACGGCTTCGGGGCCCTTGTCTTCAAGCAGATGCTCTTCGATCGAAGACATGAATTCGCGCAGGAAAATGATGGCGTGTGTCTCTCCGAGAGTCACATAGGCGGCCTGAGGCCCTCTGCCGAAAGAGTCCCGGAGCAGCCGGCCGACGTAGCTTGCGATGTCCTTTTGTTTTGTTTGAATATCCATCACTGGAATTCTCCTTTATTGTTAAATTTTTATAATATATATCATAAAAAAGGTGGATATTTCATTATTTATATGATAATTTTAATATATTAATAATATGACTGTTGGAAGCACAGCCAACGGTTTGTGACGTTTCCCGTAAACGAAAGCAGTAATGTAAAAATATCTGTACCAACGGCCGCATGAGAAAAGACGGAGCGCTTTTTCTTCACAGCCAGTATCAAGAGCTTTCTTGGTGCTGGCTTTTTATTTCACTAACTTCTGGAGGAGAGGGAAAATATGGAGCTTCGGTACGCGTATTGGTGCAATAGAAAATTAAGTGAAGTCATTGTCGGGTGGGAAACAGACCTGGATTATTTAAAGAAAAAAGGATACATGATTTATCTCTGCTGTGACAATGCCGAACTGTACAATGCCGTGAAAAGCTACTGGATGCAGGAGTGGATCATTACCGTAGTATCTGAATTACCCGAATTTTCCGAACTTCTCCATCATGAATACGCACGGGAAAATATGCGTGTGTAATGCATTATTGCACCCAGTCACTATAACATAGAAAGGGGAAAGAAAATATGCGGGGCTGTCAGAGCTTGGAAAGGAGGCGGTTGAGGCTGCAGAAATGCTTTCGGATCACGGCTTCGAGCGAGCGGTTATACAGGCTCGCTGCCGGATGATACAGAGGGAAAATCAGATAATGCTCCCGGCTCCATATGTACCCTTCCCCTGAAGCGCTCACCTGCCTGACAGATGAAGTAAATTGTTTGCCGGCAACATCCGGCATAGGTGGAAAATAGCCCAAAAGCCGCCAGTAAGGGGTGCGCCCCATGGGACAGATAATTTTAGGCGCAGCCGAGCGGATCTCCCAATCCAGAAGCGGTGCATGAGCCATAATTTCCTTTTGGTTCGGTGTCCGGTTGTATTTGCGCGGGACACCTGATGGCGTGTGGCTCCAGCGGTACGGACGACTTTTGACCGTTCGGGTAACGTAGATGTCTTCCACCGGATATGGAAGAAGCTCCAGATAGGAAAGAAACTGCCTGCCGGCACGTCCGTCGTACGGGCCGCCGCCTGTAATTTCTGTTTCCCCCGGCGCTTCGCCGATCATCATAATCAAAGGATCGGGCGGATTTGGCCCGTCGAGAAAGCTCTCACACTGATGGCCTTCCATTCTTTTTTTCGCCTCTTTCACTGCGGTTTTTGGAAGCACATGTATCCTCTCCTGCGTATGTCCTGACTTTTCTATACCCGGGCGCGAAATATTCTATACTTGTGATAGGATAGATAAAGGAGGTGGGGCGTGTGCAGCAGAAGCACATTATGTGGTTTGACATTATTTTTTACGTCGTCTTTCCAATCTTCATCTGGAACATGGCGCGGGACTATACAGGTGATTATATAGCGATGCTTATATCCTCGGTACCGGGGATAATATATACAGTATATCGCTTCGTACTGCTGAAAAAGGTAAATACGTTCGGGATTTATATGATTGCTACCCTGATCATCGGCACTGTTCTCGATCTTATTGCCGGCGGCGGATTACAGCTTTTGTGGAATAATATTTACTACGATTTTGTTATGGGTGCCTTTTTTATTTTAACCGTCATTTTTATGCGGCCGATCTGGCTCTTTTTCACCGTCGATTTTATGGAGCTGCAGGGCGGAGACCGTAAGCAGCTGAAAAAGCAGTTTTACGTACGCAAATACTTATGGGTATTTCAGGCGATTACGCTTTTTTTCGCTCTCCGGGAATTTATTCTCGCGTTCGTTAAAATCTGGCTTGTGCAGAGCTACGGTGTGGAAGCCTTCGATGAAGGGATTATTCTGCGGCAGGTGCTTTCGTGGACCATGAGCTTTATTGCCGTTGTCGGGTTTATCTTTATTGCCAAGTGGCTGCATGAAGACGGCATCGATGCCGGGGAAATCACAAACACCGGCCAGAATCGCGAAAACGAAGAGAAGGACAACGAAGCAAAGGACGAAGCGCCGGAAAACGAGCGGGAAAAAACATCTGATCAAAGAACGTAAAAGCAGCCGCGAATGGCTGCTTTTTTAGTTTGTCAGGCGTGAAGCACCGACGGATGGAAACGGGTGGAAATGATCGCCGGAAATCGGTAAAATAGCAGGGAGATCTTTGGTTATTACAGAAAGCGGGCTGCATACATATGGATGAGTTTTCATTATCGATTTTATTGTTTTTGATTGTGATCGGTTTTCTCGCTGCGTTTGTCGATGCGGTAGTTGGCGGGGGCGGGCTGATTGCCATGCCGGCGCTTCTTTTTACCGGCATGTCACCGCAGACGGCGCTTGGTACGAATAAGCTCGCGGGCACCATGGGCTCCGGCACGAGCATGATTTCCTTTCTCCGGCACGGGCAGATTAATAAACGTCTTGTGTTTACGCTTTTTCCCCTGGCGTTTGTGGGGTCGGTCCTCGGCGTCATCGTCGTGCAGCGGATCCCGCCGGATATTCTGGAGCCGATCATTTTAATTTTGCTTGTCGTCGTAACAATTTATACGCTTGCGAACAAAAATCTGGGCACCCTGTCCACCTTTCAGAGCATAACCCGGAAGGTGTGGCTCGTCGGCGCACTTATCGCTGTAGTCCTCGGATTTTACGACGGCTTTCTTGGGCCTGGGACGGGCTCATTTTTGCTGTTTGCCTTTATTTTTCTCGGTTTTAACTTTGTCGAAGCTGCCGGAAACGCCAAAGTGCTGAATTTTGCAAGTAACATTGGCGGACTGCTTGCGTTTATCTGGTTTGATTCGATACATTACGCGTACGGTCTGCCAATGGGGATCGCTATGATTGCTGGCGCATACGTCGGGGCAAATGTTGCCATTAAAAAAGGCTCGGCCTACGTGAAGATGCTGTTTATCATCGTGACTATTGCTTTAATTGCCAAAAATGCCTGGGATTATTTAATGTAAAAAGTCTTCAAACGAAGGCTTTTTTATTTTCTTTTAAATTTTTTTTTAAAAAGTGATCCATTTGAAAGCTTTGTGCGTAAACTAAGTAGCTTCTAAACAAGAGCATCATAGCTGTGCTCTTTATCGCTCTCTGATTCTGAGAAATTATCTGTTCCATCCATCGGAACTTTGGCTTTTTGGAGCGGGAGGCAATGCTGTCATAAAAGCTGGATGAATGATTTTGGCAGCAGATTAAGACATCGATGGATATAAAGGAGAGCGATTGAGCAACCGGGGCCTCAATCGCTCTCCTTTTATTTATGGTTGCCCGACTACGGTTGGGTTTGCCCTGCATCTCCGGTACAATGGAAGATGCAGTGTGAACAAGTAGGAGGGAACCAATATGAAAATAGTTGTATTTGGTGCGACGGGCAATACCGGAAAACGTTTTGTTCGAAAAGCATTAAAAGAGGGCAGCGAGGTAGTGGTTTATGCCCGCCAGCCGGAAAAATTATTAATTGATAACGAAAATTTAACTGTTCATGAAGGAAAAATTACGAATTACCAGAACGTTTATGACTCCCTAAAGGGCGCTGACGCAGTGGTCAGCCTGCTCGGACGCAAGGAAGCGGCGAAGGGAACGCCTCTCAGTACAGGCATGTCCCACATCGTGAATGCGATGCAGGAGCGAAACATCAGCCGTCTCGTGGCAGTCACGAGCTCGGATGTAAAAATCCCGAAGGACGGCGCGTCCAAGCGATTCAGTCTGCTCACCGCGGGATGGAAAGTGGCGAAGTTTAAAGGCTCAAATGAAAATGCGAATGCCGCTGATATTATCCGACAGTCAAATCTGGACTGGACCCTGGTGCGGGTGCCAGTGCTTTCCGATAAGCCTTCCGGCGAAAACGCGCCCACCGTAGGCTATCCCGGCCGGCATGATCTGAAAAACACTCTCTACCGCCAGACGCTGGTGGATTTTCTGTACGAACAGCTTGAAACGAGTGACTTTTCCAGGGAAGCTCCTGTATTAAGCAACTAAATACGCTAAAAAGCAGGGCCGAAGTTTTTTCGGTCCTGCTTTTTTTATTCTGTATTATCCCTGCCATACATCTTTTGCGATGGCTACGACGTGCTCGAGCTTTTTCCACTGTTCGTCTTCAGTAAGAACGTTGCCTTCCTCTGTCGATGCGAATCCGCACTGCGGGCTCAGGCACAGCTGCTCAAGCGGAACATACTCAGAGGCTTCCATGATTCTTGCTTTCACGTCCTCCGCGTTTTCAAGCTCTCCGCTTTTGGAGGTGATCAGGCCGAGCACGACCTGCACGTCCTCGCGGTTAATGAAGCGGAGCGGCTGGAAATCACCGGCACGGTCGCTGTCATACTCGAGGAAAAAGCCGTCCACGTTGACGCTGCCAAACAAAATATCAGCTACCGGCTCATAGCCGCCGGAAGAGATCCACGTGGAACGGAAATTGCCCCGGCAGATGTGCATTGTAATCGTCATATCCTCCGGCTTGTAAGCAATGGCTTCATTGACCGCGCGTGCATGGCGTTCGACCAGGGAACGATGGTCGGTGCCCTCCTGGTTCATCCGCTCCACCTGTTCCTCGGAGCACAGGTATGCCCAAGATGTGTCGTCGAGCTGCAGGTAGCGGCATCCAGCATCATAAAACGCCTGAATTGCTTTTTGATACGCCTTCGCCAGGTCTTCGATCATGTCCCCCGGGCCGCTGTAAAGGTCGGTTTCAATCTCGCTTCGAAGGTGCAGCATATTCGGACTTGGGATCGTAAATTTTGCCTCGGTGCTCCCGGTGATCTGATGAAGGTACCGGAAATCCTCGAGCATCGGGTGCTTATCGCTGAAATCAATTTTCCCGGTCACTTTAATACCGCGGGCCTTCGTCTGCACGCCTTCAAACTGTATACCCGAGTCTTTATCGTAGGCCTCCACGCCAATTAAATCTTCAAGAAAGTCAAAGTGCCACCAGGCGCGGCGGAACTCTCCATCTGTGACAGCCTGAAGCCCTGTTTCTTTTTGCTTCTGAACGATGCGCTCGATTTCTTTATCCTCTACACGGCGCAGCTCGTCTGCGGAAATGGATTCATTCGCATAGTTTTCCCGTGCTTCTTTAATAGCGGCAGTACGCAAAAGGCTTCCTACCTGGTCTGCCCGGTAGGGAGCTTTTGTCCGCCAGGATGCTGATTGTGCCATACTCTCTCTCCTTTAAAAACCATTGATGAAATATCTTGAAGCTTATCAAAATTTTGAATAGAAGTAAATTGCTTCAGAGAGAAACGAGCCGTGAAATAATATATAAAAACAATAAAAATAAAAGAAACAGAGCGATGCTTCCAGCGATCAGCGAATAGAGGTAGCGTTTTTTATTTTTCTCTTCGGTGTAAACAATGAAATACCTCAGCCCTGCCACTGTGAGGCTGACAGGAAGAATTAGGACAAGAGGGTGGGTAATGTAGGCAAGAAGCTCGCTGGAGGTGAAAAAAAGCCGGATCATAAGCAGCACGGC
The DNA here is from genome assembly GCF_033845285.1 of Marinococcus sp. PL1-022. Classification (NCBI taxonomy): domain Bacteria; kingdom Bacillati; phylum Bacillota; class Bacilli; order Caryophanales; family Bacillaceae; genus Marinococcus; species Marinococcus sp. PL1-022. Next base: position 318,908 of record NZ_JAWXCX010000001.1, read on the forward strand.
GTAGACAGCCAGAACAGCGAGAGCATAATTAATATAGGTGTGGGCGCGTGTTGGCAAGCAAAAACATCCCTTTGACGTAATTTGTATCTATTATAACAAATTAATATTCGGCCAGGCATGAGGTTTTACTGCGCTTAGTCCGGAAAATAGCTGCAGCATTATGTAATGTAAAAAGAACCCGCCCAATTTTAGGCGGATTCGTTTGCGGTAGATTGTTTTTGTTTGCAAATGAAAGCTATACGTCTGAACGTTCAGGCGGAGCATAAATATTTAATTGATTGTCCTGAAGCGAAGGAACGTGTTTAGCGAGAATATCTTCAATATGCTCCATTTCCTCCTGATCAAGTATCCAGCCGTCGACGCCCTCGGCTTCCTTAATCTGTTCCGGAGTCCTTGCTCCCCAGAGGCACATGCTGATGCCGGGATTTTCAAGCGTCCATCGTGCTGCAAGCTGGGCGATCGTTTTGTTTCGCTCGTGAGCAAACTCCTGCAGCTCTCTGACGGCTGCCAAATAGTAGTTTCTGCTGTTGTTCTGGTACAAAGGCAGACTCGCGCGAATGTCTTCATTTGTAAACGTGCTTTGGGCATCCACCTTGCCGGTCAGAAGGCTGTGGGCGAACGTGCCCCAGGTAATGCCGGCAATATGATTGCGCTCTGCATATTCAAACCATGGCTTTAGTTCCCGCTGGAACATATTGTACTGATTCTGCGTGGTATGCAGCGGCACGTACCGGCGTAATTCTTCCATCTCGTCCGGAGTGAAATTGCTTACACCAACAGCGCGTATTTTTCCTTTTTCATAAAGCCTGTTCATTACTTCTCCCATTTGTTCCATACCGGTTTCATGATCGGGCCAGTGAATTTGATATAAATCTAAATAATCCGTGTTCAAACGACGCAGTGTGTTATCTATTTCCGTTTCTACTTTATCCGGGCGCATGTCCCGGAAAAGCTCTTTATTTTCGTTCCAGTTAACGCCGGGCTTTCCAAACAGCTGTACCTGATCCCTTGCGATACCGGCCTGGCTTAATGCTTTGCCGATAAACGCTTCGGAGTTTCCGAGCCCGTAATCCGGTGCTGTATCAATCGTCGTAATCCCTGAATCGATCGCCTGCCGGACCGTTTTCACTGCGGCATCCCCGTCCGGCTCATTCTGCCACATTACGCCCCCCATTGCCCATGTGCCTAAGCCTACGCGGGACACTTCTATATCTGTTTCTCCTAATAAAATTCGTTCCATTAATTATTTCCTCCACTCGGGTTGTATTTAATATTAGCTTTTACCCATGCAGAAGAATGATTCAAACAAAGAATAATGCTATAAGGGAATGCTGGTAAAAAAGTCTCCCACCGGCCAGGCCGGGGGAGACAAGGGAATGGTAATTACAAAGGAATGACGTAAAAAAACACGGCAAAGAAATGTGCGGAGGAGCCGGCGAGAACAAAAAAGTGCCAGACGGCGTGATGGTAGGGAAAGCTCCGCCACATATAGAAGACGGTGCCGGCGGTGTACAATACGCCTCCAATAACAAGCAGCAGCAGGCCGCCGGTGGGCAGAGCGCTCACGAGCGCCGGCCAGGCAATAATAATGATCCAGCCCATGCCGATGTAAAACACAGTAGACAGAATACGAAACCGTTTAGTGAAGAATGCTTTAAAAATAATGCCGATGATGGCAATGCCCCAGACAATGCTGAATAACACCCAGCTCAGAGTGCCGTGGAGCGCATGAAACAGAAACGGAGTGTACGTGCCGGCGATAAACAGATAGATGGCAGAGTGGTCAAAGACTTCAAATAAATCCTTCAGTCTGCCCGGTGAAAAGCTGTGAAGCAGGGTGGAGCATACGTAGGAGAGAAGCATGGACGTGCCGAAAATAGAAACGCTGACCACATGAAGGGCTGAAGCGTTGAGGGAAGCGAAAACAATCATAATAATAAGCGCAGCAGCACTCAGCAGAGCGCCGATGCCGTGCGTGACTGCGTTAGCGAATTCCTCCCGTCTGGTAAATGTATGGGTTTGATCCTGCATACGCCGCCTTCTTTCGTTAAGAATAGTTTCTTCATTATAACTTATTTTCCTCAGGGTTTCGAACAGGCATAAATGGCCGCGGATTTGTTTGCCGGATGGAATGGGGCGGGTATGAGAATCCAGAGCGACTTTAACCAAGGAAGGAAGGGATCGTAATGAAAGCAATAGGATTTAAAAAGCATCTTCCAATTGAAGAGGATACAAGCTTTGAGATGTTTGATATTGCCAAATCCGAACCAAAGGGCCGGGACCTGCTTGTGCGTGTGCAGGCGGTATCCGTGAACCCGGTGGATACAAAAATCCGCGGAGGAAATGAAGGAACGGAAGAAGCAGAACCGCAGATTCTCGGCTTTGACGCAGCCGGTATAGTGGAATCAGTAGGTGAAGAGGCGTCGTTGTTTCAGCCTGGTGATGAAGTATATTATGCAGGAAGCAATCTGCGGCCCGGCTCCAATCAGGAATATCAGCTGGTGGATGAGCGGATAGTGGGAAGGCGGCCTGTCCAGCTTTCAATGGCCGAAAGTGCCGCGATGCCTTTAACCGCTATTACTGCGTACGAAGCGTTGTTTGACCGGATTGGAATTGTACCGGAGCGGGACCGCGGGGCGTCCGTACTCGTGTTAAACGGCGCTGGTGGCGTCGGATCCATTGCGATTCAGCTCGCCAAATGGGCCGGTCTTGACGTAGTTGCAACGGCTTCACGTGAAGAAACGACTGCCTGGTGCGAACAGATGGGGGCAGATAAAGTGATTAATCACCATCAGCCTTTGCTCAAGCAGCTCCAGGATGCAGGGTATGACGGGGTCGACTATATTCTCTGCTTCACCGATACGGCCCAGCACTGGTCAGGAATGGCTGAGTGTATTCGTCCGCAGGGAACCATCTGTTCTATTGTAGAGACAGAGGAGCCACTTCCGCTGACCGACCTGCAGGCAAAGAGCGCCGCCTTTATGTGGGAGTTTATGTTCACACGGTCGATCTATCAGACGGAGGATATGATCCGCCAGCACGTCATTTTGGGTGAACTGGCTGATCTGTTTGACCAGTCGACCATCAAGCCAACGGTGACGGATACGCTGACACCGTTGAATGCCGAACAGATGAAAGAGGCACACCGGCGGGTGGAATCAGGTAAAACGATCGGGAAAATTGTTCTTGAACACTGGGAGTAAATGAAAAACGCACCGCAGCCGAAGCCGGCTGCGGTGCGTTTTTTTGAGATCAGGAAGCGACGCCGAGAGGGGAAAAGATTACATAAAGAATACCGATACCGATAACGAGGCCGGCTGCCGCCGGCTTGGCGTATTTCCACGGCACCATATCCACAGGCGCTTCATTTTTGAATTCGAAGGGCTCCTCCATCGGTTTAAATTTCCCGACAACAAGCATGACAATAACGCTGAGGGGAAACAGTACACTCAGTACATAAAGGAAATTGAGTTCTCCAATAAAGACCTTGCTTGCACCATAAAAAATGATGTGCACCGGTACAGCCACCTTTGCGGCAAACGGCGACACTTTTTTGGTATAAAAGCCGACGACCATAATGGCAAGCACGGGGGTGTTAAAGAAGCCAAACATCTCCTGCAGATAATTGTATAACCCGGAAGGGGCAAACAAAATAAAAGGCGAAATAAAGATGGAGACAATGGCGACAATCATGGCAAACCGCTGCCCGGAACGGACGAGGGCTGCTTCATCGGCATCCGGATGAAACAACGGTTTATACAAGTCAAGCGTAAACAGCGTAATAACGCTGTTGATGCCTCCGTTAAACGAGCTCAGGACAGCCCCAAACAAAATAGCTGCGAACACGCCGGTCAGTACCGGCGGCAGAAGATCGGTGACGAGCGTCGGGTAGGCGGCGTCGCCATTGGCGAGACTGCTGCCGTACAGGTGATAGGCAATCACGCCCGGAAGCACAATATAGAAGGCGCCAAACAGCTTAAATAAAGCAGTAATCATGACACCCTTCTGTCCTTCCTTCAAATTACGTGCTGCAAGCGGGCGCTGAACAATGGCCTGATTGATACAAAAATAAAACAGGTTGTTAAACAATAGCCCCATAAATATCGTCGGCCAGGGTACCTGGGCATCATTGCTGCCATCAATGGCGTTTAACTTGTCTGTATGCTCTGAGGTGAGCGTCCCCACTCCGTTAAACATATTGCCATTACCGAGCGCCATGAGCCCGAGCACGAGAATAAGAATCCCGCCGGCAATTAATCCGACTCCGTACAGTGAATCAGCAGAGGCAATAGCCTTCAGACCGCCAAATACTATATAAAGCATGCCGACAAGCCCGATGCCGGCAGAAACAATTAAAACAGTAAAAAACTGGCTCGTGCCGAGCACACTCGAAATATCAAATATCTGGTCGAGCACAAGCGAGCCGGAATACAGAACTGTCGGCAGAAATGATGACGCAAACCCAAGCAGCATGAGCAGCGAAACGATCTGCCTCGTCCGCTGATCATAGCGTTTTTCAAGAAACTCGGTAACGGTAGTTACTCCCGCCCGTAAGTATTTAGGTAAAAACATAAATGCCATAAAAATGAGCGCAACCGGCGTGGTAACCTCCCAGGCCATCGAAGCCATTGAGCCGGTGTAGGTCTGGCCGCTCAGGCCGACAAGCTGCTCAGTGGAGAGATTGGCAAGCAGGGTGGATGAGCCGATGGTGAGCGCCAGCAGGCTGCGGCCACCGAGAAAATATCCCTCCTGGCTCTGCATATTAATGTTTTTCGTCCGGTAGGCAGCGTAGCCGGCAATAGCGATAGTAATGAGTATGAATGTAAAAAGTGAAAACATGATGTCCCTTCTTTCCTGCTGTAAAAGTATGTCGAAACGTTTTGAATAACGTGCACGAAAAAAGGTTTACCCCTGGCGATTTCCGAGCAAACCCCTGATAAAAGCGAATTGTATAAAAAACATCATAAAGATGGTTTTATAATATAAATACAAAAGTTGATAAATAGGAAATGATAACCCTTACATGATGAAAATAAAAAAATCAATAGAAAAAATGTGACGATTTTGTGTCGTAAGCGTTTTACAGTCTAGACGTATGAAAGGCCAGCCTATAGAATAAGAACTCGTTGTGGAATAAAAAAGTGAAAAATTAATTAACCAATATATCAAGGAGGGATAACAATGATCGTACGCAATGGCCAAACGTTCCGTCCAATGGTGATGATTGCCATGTTTATGATTTCTACGTTCGCTATCGGTACTACTGAATACGTCGCCATGGGGATTTTATCGAATGTCTCTGACTCCTTTGGCATCACGATTTCCGCTGCAGGTCTGATTGTCAGCATGTACGCACTAGGCGTCGCCGTGCTCTCGCCAATTGCCATATCTCTTTTGGTGAAATTTCCAAGGAAGTATGTATTAATTGGATTGATGCTGTTGTTTATCGGCTCAAGCGTGGCCAGCGCCCTGGCGCCAAATTACACAGTACTGCTGTGGGCACGCGTCTTCTCTGCATTGATGCACGGTCCGTTCTTTGCCATTGCGATGGTTATGGCGAGCGAAGTTGTCCCTCCATCGAAAAAATCGGGGGCGGTGGCTGCCATTAACGGCGGACTGACGATTTCCTTAATGATCGGCGTGCCGTTCGGTGCATATATCGGAGACTTGTTTGACTGGCGCATGGTGTTTGCCGGTATTGCCGGACTTGGCATTATCAGCCTGCTTGGAATCATCCTTTATGTACCAAACATGAATGCTGAAGAACCAACATCCATGAGAAAAGAGCTTGGCGTTTTCAAAAGAAAACAGGTATTGTTTGCACTAGCTATTACGGTGTTCGGCTATTCAGGCGTTTTCACCGCCTACACGTATATTGAGCCTCTTCTTCAGGATATAACAGGCTTTGGTCCGGCAGGTATAACGCTTTCCCTCTTTTTATTCGGCGTTGGTGGCGTACTTGGAAACATGCTTTCCGGGCGTTTAAACGCCGAGTCCCTGCTGAAGCCGCTGATGGTCGTGATGGCTTCACTGACCGTGATTCTGTCAACGCTCACCTTAACGAGCACTATCCCATGGCTCGCCCCGGTTTCAGTGCTTCTGCTTGGTATGGGCGCCTTTGGTACAGTGCCAATTCTGCAGACAACGGTCATCCGGGCAGCAGAGGGTGCGCCTTCGATCGCAAGTGCTTCCGCGGTCTCTGCCTTTAACCTGGCGAACGCCTTTGGCGCCTGGGTTGGCGGTATGGTGATCAGTCTTGGATTGAGCCTGCCGCTGATTGGTATGGCCGGTGCTGTTATTACGCTCTTAGGTCTCATGCTTTCGTGGCTGTCGTTTCGCTCCAGCGAAAAAGAAGTACAGGAAAGCAGACAGGGAGTACCGGCAACAGATTCCTACTAGAAAAACACAAAAATCCGCACGCTCGAGGAGGAGCGTGCGGATTTTTTCATTTAAAGGTTGTCAGCAATACCGGCGGCATATTGGAAAGACTTCTTTTTTGCTTCAAAATCATAAATGTTGGTAATGCCCATCAGTTCATCGAGCCCAAGCTTATCCCGCAGTTCACGCAGCTGTTTCTGCACGGCAGCCGGGGAGCCAATAACAGCTCGCCGCCGATTCTCCTGTACCTTTTCCCTCTCCTCCTGTGTCCAGGAGTCGGGATTTACGCTATCCGGGGCAGGCACTTTCGTATTAGTGCCCTTTTCGACATTCAGCAGCCATTGATCCTGGCTGAGCGCCAGAAAATCAGCCTCTTCGTCAGTAGCCGCGCAGACAATAAATACACAGGCAGCAGTCACTGGCTGTGGCTGCCGGCTGCTTGGCACAAAGGAGGAGTGGTATTTACGGACCGCCCAGGCGCCCTGGTCCGGACTGATAAACTGGCCGAACATGAATCCGGCACTTTGCCTGCCGGCATCCCGCGCGCCGCGCTCGGACAAACCGAGTACCCAGGTTTCGGGCAGGGAGCTGCTCATCGGAGATGCTTTAATGGAGGCATAGGGATGATCACTGGGAAGGGATCGGTCAATAAATCCCTGAACCTCCTGAAGAAGGCGGGGGAAGGCGGACATGCTTTTTTTATTACCGTCTGTCAAGGCTTCCCGGATCGTGTTGCCCCCGCCGGGAGATCTTCCAATGCCCAGGTCGATCCGGCCGGGAAATAAAGCTTCAAGCACTTTAAAGTTTTCGGCTACCTTGTATGGGCTGTACTGTGGGAGCAGGACGCCTCCCGAGCCGATACGGATGCTTGTGGTGACGCTTGCGAGGTGTGACATCAGAATTTCCGGCGAGGAGCCGGCCAGGCCGCTGGTGCTGTGATGCTCGGCCACCCAAAAGCGGTGAAATCCCCATTTCTCCGCCATTTGAACGAGTTCACGGGTATGTTCGAAGGCTTTTTCGGGGGTATCGCCTTCTGCAATCGGTGACTGATCAAGAATACTGATATTCATGCGCGTTCCTCCAAATAAACAGAATGCTTTTCTATGCTAGTCCAGTGTAAAAGAAAAACGAAAAAATCTACAGTAAATGAAATGGGGGCAACAAATGAACACCGAATCAATACGTAATTGGATTTACCAGATGTATGACATAGAAGCAGCTTCGCTTGGACAATGCCGAGCCAGGGGCTGGTGCATAAGGGACAGTAAAGGATCGGAGTGGGTGCTTGTGACCGGGGAGGCTGTGCTGCCGGAGGAAGAGACGGTCCAGTGGCTTGAAGCTGAGAGTGATATCAGTATAAAAAAGACAGTAGAGGGAGATAAACTGGCGGACACCGGGGAGAGAGGCCTGGCCTATATGTATGAGAAGAAGCCGAAAAACCATGGGAGCGTCCGAATGGAAGAATCAGATTACCAGCAGCTTGGCGCCTCCCTGGCAGTAAAGCACCGCAGCTGGCATGAGAAATTACCGATGAACGACAAAAAAAGCATCTCCCTGTCGGAGCAGACCATAAAGGCAGAACACCAGCAGATGGACATGCTGCTTCCGAAAGGCCAGACGATTATCCGGCAAAGTATTGATGCACTTTTTCCTGTAATGCAGCGTGCGGCCCTCCACTCGGATGGCACAGGTTTTGTTTTCAGGGAAATGAATTGGAAGCATGGGGGTCCTGGGAAGGGATTTCTTTTTCCGGGAGCGATGCCTGGGGTTCATGTGAGTTTATACGATCTTGCGGCGCTGCTTCGGGGTCTTCTGCTTTCCTTTTCCGGCACAGAAGACTATCAGCCCTTTGCCCGAATGGTTTTTAATGAACTGCTTGCCGGCTATGACAGCGTAAGGAGCATACCGCTGCCTTCGCTGCAGCAGTTTGCGAATATTTTAGAGTGGCACGACCTGTATCAATATGCTCTCCTCTGGCAAAAACCTGTTGCGGGGACAGAGAGGCCACTCAGAATGAGGGAGCAGCACCGGCTTGAGCACCGGGTTCCGCTGCTTGAAATTTAAAACAGCACTTACTTTGGGGGGATCATCGAAAAAATTTCACCGCTTTCAAAAATGCTTATTACTTCATCAAGCCATTCATAATAGTGCAGTGCGTAATCGATTTTTTCAAGATCGTGCTTAAGTACGTCAATAAGATAGGGATCCTCCGCTTCCTCTAAAAATGCTTCGAATTCCTCTTTGGCACGGCGGGCGGCTTTCTGATTATTGTCTGCCGCCTCTCTCCACCGGTTCACAAAAACGGAGGTGAACGATTGATACCAGTCGTCGTGGGACTGGTACAAATCCTTCCGTACCCCTTTTTCCCATACCCGTTCGACCATATCTGCATCCATGAGGGCCCGTATTCCTGTACTCATACTCATTTTACTCATGCCGAGTGCTTCGCTCATGTCATCGAGTGTCATGGGACGCTTGGAAAACAACACGGTGCCGTAAAGACGTCCGTTCGTATCGGAAACGCCGTATAAGCCCATGTTCTGGGCAATTGTGGCAATGAACTGGTGTCTCGCTTCGTCCAGCTTGTCCTGAATGTTTTTTTGTTCCCTTTCCATACGGGGCCCCCTTTTTGCATGTATGTTTAAAGTTTAGCAAACTGCTGAACAATAAAAAAATTGAATATTCGGTCGTTAGGTCTTCTAATCAGCAGATATCGATAGATATAAGTATATAATGTATGTACAGTATATACTTTACGGCTAAAACAGCCTCAAATGGCATGATAAAAGTTTTGTATCTTTTATCCTAATACTATATAGTAAAAGAGTGATAATAAATACAGACACAGACATAGTAAACGAGGTGTGAAACGTTGGCGAAGATAGAAGTGGAGAACTTAACCAAGGTCTTCGGCAAACGCCCAAGCCGTGCGATTAAGCTGCTGGAACAGGGGAAATCAAAGGATGAAATCCTGGAAGAGACCGGCTGCACGGTCGGTGTGAACCGAACCAATTTTTCGGTGGAGGCCGGAGAAATATTTGTCATCATGGGACTTTCCGGGAGCGGAAAATCTACTCTTGTGCGACTTCTGAACCGGTTAATTGATCCGACCGAAGGAAGCGTCTGGGTGGACGGCGATGATCTGGCCCGTATGGACGATAAAGGGCTGAGAGCGGTACGCCGGGAAAAAATGAGCATGGTTTTCCAACAATTCGGACTATTTCCCTTCCGTACGATTCTCGATAACGTAGCGTACGGTCTGGAAATACAGGGTCTCGAGGAGCAGGAAAAAAAGAAAAAAGCAGATGAAGCCCTGCAGCTGGTCGGCCTTGGCGGCTACGGCAACATGTATCCGGATGAACTTTCCGGCGGGATGCAGCAGCGTGTCGGCCTGGCAAGGGCACTGGCGGCAGATACGGATATTCTGCTGATGGATGAGGCCTTCTCGGCACTCGACCCGCTGATCCGGAAGGAAATGCAGGATGAACTGCTCGAGCTTCAGGGCCGGATGAAAAAGACGATCGTGTTTATTACCCACGACCTGGACGAAGCGCTCCGGCTCGGCGACCGCATTACGATCATGAAGGACGGACGGGTTGTCCAGATCGGCACGCCGGAGGATATTCTTCAGCACCCGGCTGATGACTACGTCGCCAAATTCGTGGAAGACGTGGATCGCTCCAAGGTATTTACCGCGGAAGCTGTCATGAAACGGCCGGAAGTGCTGACGATCGATAAAGACGGGCCGCGGGTGGCACTTCAGCGCATGAAAAAGGAAGGCATTTCGAGCCTGTATGTAACCAATAAAGACCGCACGCTGCTTGGTATTGTCCATGCCGATGAAGTATCGGAATTGGCAGAGCAGGGATCCGAAGATATTCGGAGCATACTTCATGAAGACGTGCCGACAGTTCAAAAGGATACCGTGGTCAAGGAAATGATCGAGCTGCTTACATACAAAAACACACCAGTAGCCGTCGTAGATGAAGAAAACAAAATTGTCGGCATTGTTGTAAGAGGCTCCGTTATGGCACTGCTTTCCGGCAAGGAGGTGTCGGCCGTTGAGTAACATCACCCCGCTGCCACTTGCTGCCTGGATTGATGCGTTTGTCGAATGGCTGACCCAGGCGGAATTTATTTTTGGCCCCCTTACGAACTTTATTGGCTATATTATCAGCGGCTTTGAATGGTTTTTCGGCATTTTTCCGCCGTGGCTGCTGCTCATTATTATTGTCGGGTTAACGTTCTGGTTTGCCGGACGGAAAATCGGGCTCACGGTGTTTGTCCTGCTCGGGCTGCTGCTCATCTGGAACCTGGGCTACTGGGAAGACATGGTGCTGACGCTTGCAATCGTTCTGACTGCCGGGGTGATTTCCATTGTTATCGGGGTGCCGGTCGGCATCTGGATGTCCCGGAGCCCGGTGGTTGAGGGCACGATTAAGCCGGTGCTCGACTTTATGCAGACAATGCCTGCCTTTGTGTACCTGATCCCGGCCGTTGCCTTTTTTGGCATCGGGATGGTACCGGGTGTCGTCGCCTCGGTCATCTTTGCGATGCCGCCGACGATCCGTTTTACGAACCTCGGCATCCGCCAGGTGCCGACCGAAATCATCGAAGCCTCGGAGGCCTTCGGGTCCACGGGCAATCAGAAGCTTTTCAAGGTACAGCTGCCGATGGCGAAAACGACCATTATGGCCGGGATTAACCAGACAATCATGCTGGCGCTGTCGATGGTCGTGATCGCCTCGATGATCGGGGCGGACGGCCTCGGGACGGCCGTATACTTTGCAGTCGGCAGAAACGATGTCGGCGGCGGCTTTGAAGCCGGTCTTGCGATCGTAATTGTGGCGATTATTCTCGACCGGCTGACGCAGGGCATTGGAGCAAGTAATCGAAAATAGGTATACCTCCCGGAACAGGGAGTATCCATACAATTAAGAACAAAAGGGGAGTAATTCACATGGAAAAATTATGGAAAAAAGCTGGTTTAGGCGCAGCCGGAATATCAATGGCAGCGGTGATGACTGCCTGCGGCGGCGGAGGCGGAGATTCAGAAGAATCCGGCGGCTCTGACGATTCCGGATCGAGTGAAGAATCCTCTTCCGGTGGAGCATTTGGCGAAGAAGTGGACTACACAATTACCGGTATTGATGCCGGTGCTGGTATTATGTCTCAAACGCAGACAGCGATAGAAGACTACGGTCTCAGTAACTGGAACCTGCAACAGAGCTCGGGCGCAGCAATGACAAGCGCACTGGGCGATGCGGTTGAAAACGAAGAGCCAATCATTGTTACCGGCTGGACCCCGCACTGGATGTTCTCAGAATATGACCTGAAGTATTTGGAGGATCCGGAGGGTTCCTACGGCGATGGTGACGATATTCATACTGTTGTACGTCAGGGACTTGAAGAAGACATGCCGGGGGCGTATCAGTTCCTCGATCAGTTCCAGTGGGAAGCTTCTAACATGGAAGAAATTATGGTAGAAATTCAGAATGGTACTGAGCCGGCTGAAGCCGCTGCTACCTGGGTGGATGAAAACGAAGATATGGTGTCTGAATGGACCGATGGCGTGGAAGAGGTTGACGGCGAAGCGATTGAACTCGTATATGTAGCCTGGGATTCTGAGATTGCCTCCACCAACGTGGTCGGGGAAGTACTCACCGATCTTGGGTATGACGTAACTTTAACCCAGCTTGAAGCTGGCCCAATGTTTGCGGCTGTTGCTGACGGCGAAGCAGACGGCATGGTTGCCGGCTGGTTCCCGAATACACACGCAAGCCAGATGGAAGAGTACGGCGATGACTATGAAGATCTTGGTGCGAACCTCGAAGGCGCGATTACCGGCCTGGTCGTTCCAGAATACATGGACATCGAATCAATTGAAGACCTTGAAGCAGAGGAATAAGTATAACGATAAGCCGGAGCTCTCAGGAGCTTCGGTTTTATTTGTGTCTTTATAAGCACCAAATGCCCGCAGGCATCAGCCTGCGGACATTAGGAAGTGGCACAATTATGAACCGGGCCAGCAGATAATGCTGGTTTCAAATGGTCCAATAATCGAGGTATGGGGTGGGGTAGTAATGATATACCCGTTTTCCCCCGATTTAATCTGCCTAATTGTAAAAATATAAAAATCCCGCTGATGGAAAGCGGGATTCGATTTATTCTGTACCGAAATATTGTTTTGCTTTTTCCAGGTATGGTTCTGTTTCCGGTGTCAGTTCAGTATCCTCCACGATAGCTTCTACTGGACAAACAACTACACAGGCACCACAGTCGATACAGACGTCGGGATCAATATAAAATTGCTCTTTTCCTTCTTCAATACAGTCTACAGGACAAACATCCACGCATTCCCCTGCTTTTTCCTCTATACATGGCGATGTAATGACGAATGCCATTTTGGTTCACCTCTTTTCAAAGTATTTCAAGAGATTTATGATTACGCGCCGAAAAACTGTCTCTCCATTGAAGAAAGCCAGCGCCTAGTAAGAAACCTCTCTTTCTCTAGTGTAAAACATATAGTGCTCCTTTACAATTACCTGGCGATAAGTATAATAGGTTGTGAGTCTAAAATTGATTAAACATATTAAAATACTATGAATTATAAAAAAAGGGAGGTGACGGCGTGTCCTGGGAGATTGCGTGGGTGCTGATTATCGTATTGGCGATGATTGGTGCTTTGATGAAAGAAATAGCGCGGCCGGGTATTATTTTTTTATTCGTCCTTTCTCTGCTGCTTATCACAGGGATCATTACACCACAACAAGGGCTGAAGGGGTTTGCCAACCAGGGCATGCTGACTGTAGGCCTTCTTTGTATTGTTGCAGGCGCGGTCCAGCAGACCGGCATCGTGGACCGGTTCGTTGAAGGGGTGCTGAGTAAAGGCCGTACCCCTAGAGGGTCGCTAATGAAAATGCTCGTTCCTTCGGCGCTCATGAGTGGTTTTCTGAATAATACGCCGATTGTAGCAACGTTCTCGCCGCTGGTGAAACGGTGGTGCGAGAAATATGATCTGGCGCCGTCCAAATTTCTGCTTCCCTTGTCCTATGCCACGATTATCGGCGGTACGATTACACTGATAGGAACGTCCACCAATCTCGTCGTACATGGACTCCTGCTGGAGAGGGGCTATGCGGGGTTTCATTTTTTTCAGCTCGCGCTGATCGGCATACCGGCAACAATTGCTGTCACGATCTTCATTTTAACGGTCGGCATAAAGATTCTGCCGGACCGGAAGCCGCCGCTGTTTTATCAGAAGGAAGGCCGGCGGAAATACATGCTCAAGCTCGAAATCACCCCGGATTATAAACATCTCGGGGATACGCTGAAGCGGGCAGGCTTTATTAATGACCCGTCTCTGCAGCTGCTGGCTGTGCTGCCAAACGGCGAATCAGAAGGCAGGGAGGTCGGTGAACACCACATTCTTGAGCCGGGAGACTGTCTGGTAGTATACGGAGACCTCACCCAGATCGCGATGCTCGAAAATACGGATGGTCTCGATATTAGAACGGAAAAGAGTGAGAAAAAAACGGCTGAAGAGCCGAATGAACGCAAGCTGATGGAAGTAATGGTAACCCACTACTCCAATATTTTATTTACGAAGCTAAAGGATATTTTCTTTGACCAGCGATTTGATGCTGCGATTATCGGCATTCATCGCTATGATGAGAGCTATTCCTCCGAAATGAAAGAAATGGTGGTAAAGCCCGGGGATACGCTCCTGCTTTTGGCCGGACCGGAGTTTGAACAAAGGACGAGTGCCCATAATGACTTTCACGTGCTGAAAAACAGCGTAAATCCTTTTTTGAAGGGACCAAGGTGGAAAAGCTGGCTGCCGCTCGTCATGATGATGCTCATGGTCAGCCTGGCTGCTCTGCAGGTTGTTCCTATTTTCTATGCAGCGCTGTTCGCCGTCGCCGGACTGCTTTTGACACGTTCACTTTCGCTTAAGGATGCTCACCGGTATCTTCCATATGAAGTGCTGATCGTCATTGCCGCTGCCTTCGGGCTTGGGGAAGCGATGACGAGTACGGGAGCTGCCCCGCTTCTTGCGGAGCGGATGATTGACTGGTTTATGCCGTTCGGAGTGCTGGGGGTGTTTACAGCCCTGTACGTGCTGACAAATGTGTTTACAGAAGTGGTAACCAACAATGCGGCGGCTATCGTTATGCTCCCGGTGGCGCTGGAAACAGCGGATATTTTGTCTGTTTCTCCACTGGCGGCTGCGGTAATTGTCGCGATTGCAGCTTCTGCAAGCTTTATTACGCCAATCGGCTACCAGACGAATCTGTTTGTGTATACGCAGGGCGGCTACCGGTTTACGGATTTTATGAAAATCGGCATTCCGGTGAGTCTGATTGTTATGGTTATTACGATCAGTATTACATGGACGGTATGGGGGTAAAAGCTGGAAAAGGCCCGGCGGGTTTTTTATACTGAAAATAAAGAAGAAAGAAGGTAAGCACCTTGGATATACGTGCAGAAGGTCTGTCCACGCATAAATGGCTGTTTGCACTGCCGCTTGCGGGTGCTGTGCTGACCATTCTCATTTCAACCTCCATGCCGTATCAGCAGCAGGACATTCGCCCTTGGCTTGAGCATATCCCGTTTGAGTGGCTGCAGCCGTATGTGTCCGTGCCCTCCTTTTCCTATGGCGGGGATCCGGTAAGTGTAGCTGCCTCCGGCGTGGAAGGCTATGTGGAATTTTTTATCCGAAAGGCAAGCCACGTGTTTATGTTCACCGTTATATTTCTGGCGGCGCTGCTCGCGGCATATCCGTACCGAATTCCGGTTTGGGGGAAGCTTGCAGGGGCTTACGGGTTTGTGTTTATGTTTGCCGTGCTTGATGAGTTCCGGCAGCATTTCAGCCCGGACAGGCATGGCATGTGGCAGGACGTTCTCCTCGACATGACCGGGGTGTCCGCTGCGGCGGTGATTGTTGTTTTATGCTGGCTGTGGAGATACGGATCACGGTTTATGTAAAAAGACCCCTGCAGAGGATTGCGGGGGTCCCTGTTGTTATAGAGGGAATAAAGCGGAGAAGGTAATACGGGGGAAAAGACTGCTACATGCCGGCAGGGAAAGGCTCCGTGTTTAAGCCGATGCTTTCCGGTGGCGCGTCAGAAGAACCGGTTTGCAGCTTCAAAAAACGGACGTCTTCAGCGTTTACTTCAACCACCTGCACACGCTTGTTATCCTTGTTGTCATAAAGACGGGTATTGATTCTTCCTTTCACACCGACCATAGCGCCTTTGTGGCAGTATTCGCACGTGGTTTCCGCCTGGCGCCGCCATACGGTCACGGGAACGAAATCGGCATCGTATTCCCCTTCCTGGTTGCGAAAGGACCGCTGGACAGCAAGGGTGAAGTTGCATACCGGGGTCCCGTCTTTTGTATAGGTTAATTCGGGATCTCGGGTGAATCTGCCGACAAGCGTCACCTGGTTAAACATGTAATCACTCCTGAATAGTTAGTGGGTCTGGGTTACAGACGTGTGGTATAAAAATCGGTGAAAGTATTCATGTCTGGGAGAAGGAAAAAAGGCAAGGGTGCGTTCGAGGGATAAAAAGGGATGTCTCGGGGCGTATTCGGGCTGCGGCGCAAGATAGTCACGTGCGCTGCACCACCGGTACGTGCCGGGATAGGGATGATCCAGCTTCTCAGAAGGAAGCAGATGTATCCGGCGGCTCTGCTCAAAAAAAGACGTTTCGTCGGGAAGAAGCTCGGAATGGTAGCGGGCCTGAAAAACGGAGCCGCCGGTTTCGTAATGGCGTCGGTAGTGCATGGCATAGGATGCATGCAGCTCCCGCATAATAGTGGAGATAGAGACGTAGGTGGACTCGGCCAGCAGGTGAATGCTGTCCGGAAGAAGACAGTAGGCGTGAAGATCGAGCTTCGTGGTATTGATTACTTTGGCTAATAAGTATACGTATTGTTTATAGTCTTTTTCGTCGGGAAATAACGTACGGCCGGAAGCTCCAGCTGCAGTAATGGAATAGACGGTGCCTGGAAACCAAAGGCGTTCGTCCCGGGGCAAGGGCATACACCTCTTTCGGTAAAAGTTTGTAGGGAATATTTCACCAAGAGGAGGGGGGTTGGTGAAAATCAGGCCGCAGACAGGGCCTGGGGAGCAGAAAAAAACGCGGTTGCGCCTCCTTTCGTGTTAGAATATAACTACTATACCATATATCCCAACAAAAGGAAGAAGCAGAATGTGACAACATTTTGGGAGCCCTGTCCCTGCTTTTGGAAAATTTAAGCAGAGTGATTTTGTTCCATGTATTTGTAATTCCTATTCATTATGGTATGTTGAATACAGCTTGATTTGTCTTGTATTTGACATGCGTGCGAGGCACGCAGCACAGTTATCAAGGAGGAAAAAAGATGAAAGTACGTAAAGCTATTATTCCGGCCGCAGGGCTTGGAACGCGTTTTCTGCCGGCGACAAAGGCACAGCCGAAGGAAATGCTTCCGATTGTGGATAAACCCACTATTCAATACATAGTAGAAGAAGCGATTGCTGCCGGCATTGAAGACATTATCATTGTAAGCGGGCGCGGCAAGCGTGCAATTGAGGATCATTTCGATGTTTCGTATGAGCTCGAACAGACGCTCGAAAAGAAAAACAAAACGAAGCAGCTTGAGGAAGTCCAGCAGATTTCCAATATGGCAAATATCCACTACATCCGCCAGAAGGAGCCAAAGGGTCTTGGACACGCCATCTGGTGTGCCCACCGTTTTATCGGGGACGAGCCGTTTGCTGTTCTGCTTGGTGACGATATTGTGCATTCGGACGAGCCGTGCATGAAGCAGCTCACAGACGTCTTTGATAAGTACCAGAGCTCGGTGGTCGGTGTCCAGCAGGTGCCGGATCAGGACGTTTCCAAGTACGGCATCATTGATCCGAAAAGCGAAGAAGAACCGGGCGTTCATAAAGTCCAGGGCTTAAAGGAAAAGCCGGATCTTGCGGATGCGCCGTCCAACTACGCAGTGATGGGTCGCTACGTTCTGACACCGGAAATCTTCGACATTCTCGAAACGCTGCCACCAGGCTCGGGCAATGAGATTCAGCTGACGGATGCGATTACGAAGCTGAATGAAAGCCAGGACGTGCTGGCGTATGAATTTGACGGCGTGCGTTACGATGTCGGCGATAAATTCGGCTTTGTCAAAGCGACAATCGATTTCGCGCTCGACCGGGAGGATCTGCGCGGTCCGCTTGAGGATTACCTGCAGAACAATATTCTGCAAAAAGAAACGGATAAAAACTAGACATATCAGATGAAAAGGCCGCCGGGCACTGGTCCGGCGGCCTTTTTTGCGTCAAAAAAGAGCCCGCACGGGGCTCTTTCGTTACGCGTTTTCTTCGTTTTTCTTCTTTTTAATCGGATATGCTCTCCATTTGGAAAGATCGATTTCTTCTTTTTTAAGCAGACGATGTGGAAAGACAAACGTCCATGGCCGGCTTGAGAAAGGCTGTACAGCGAAGTTGTCGAGCTTAAATCCGCCCCGGGCGATGACTTCTCCGTGCGCATCCTCCACCTGCAGCGGCACGTTGTCGAGCCGGAGCTCATTGTTGCCACCATTGCGGATAAGAAGCGTCACATGCAGGTCGCCGTTTTCCGACTGCACGGCGCGCATCCCCATAAAGTTAACCTCACCGGCACGCGGCGGCTTCATATCGCGGATCATGTCCTTCAGCTTGTCCACCTGCTGCTCGCTAAGCGCATTTTTCCAGCTGTCGGCAAGGTCGAGGTGGTGTTCGCGCTTTGGTTTTTCCACATGAAAGCCGATTTTCCATCCGTCTTTTGGAAATTCCTGCTGAAGCTGTTCCTTGGGCGCGAAATAAAAGTTCCACGGCCGGGCACTTCTAGGCGGAATATCGCCGACACCGCTTAAATCCACTTTCTTTTTCGCAATCACCTGGTTGTCATTACTCATCAAAAGCACTGTGGAGTGCTTCAAACGGATGGCTTTTTCTGCGCCGTTGCGGATAAAGGCAGTGACAAGCATCAATCCGTTTTCATCCCGCTGGGCGCTTATGCCCGATAAAGCCACCTGTCCGGGCTTCAGCCGGGGCGCTTCGCCGTTTAAAAAGCGCAGGTAATATTCATCCTCCTCCGGAATTTCAGCTTCCGGATGCAGGCTTAGTGTCGTCTCTACGGTCCGGCCGCTGTCATCGTGTGCTTCGTCGATAGCTTCCTCATCGGCCGGGGTTTGTTCAGCCAACTCGTCTGGTTTGGCAGCATCGCCCTGGGACGATTGCTTTTTTTTACCGAATAAAGCCATACTTTTTCACCCTTTTATAAATGTCATAGTTATAAAGTTTGTTATATAGATGTACCAGCGTTGAAGATAGTCTGTACGTCCTTATAGTATATCACTCTGCCGGAGGACTTTTAAGGGAAATCTCCAAATGCAAGTTAATATTCCCCCGGGCCTTTTTCCTGTACAATTACTATATACAAGTAAAACAAATAATAAATGAACAAATAGAGGAGTTATGCACATGAAGGGTCTGGTTGGCACGGCGGTGTTAGTGGCTCTGTTGGCAGCGCTTATAGTTTACAGCCCGGCGGATTCTCCCTGGAGCGGGGTTAAAGACCGTATCGAAGAAGCAGGCGGCACGACATATGAAGGCACGGACACGCAGGGTGAAAGAATGGCGCTTTTTTTATCCAATCTGCTCGGTGAAAACCTGCAGGCGGATGAAAGCAGCAGGGGCGCTCCGGAGGCAGGCACCGTGGAAACGGAAGTGCCTGAAGGCACAGGGGACTGGGAAGTTGCAGGTGTAAGCCTCGGGGACAGCCTTGAAGAGGTGGAGGCGGCACGCGGGGAAGCGAAGGACGTACAGCCCGGAAGCTATTCGTTCGACTGGCATATTTATTACGAAGACGATTACGGGCAGTACGCCCAGTACGGGATTGAGGACGGACGTGTGGTGGCGCTTTATTCCAATCAGCAGACGTGGCAGGACGATGAAGGAAACGGCTGGGGCACCGGACGCAGTGCTATCCGGGATACGTACGGAGACTCTATGGAAACGGTAACCCGCGGAAGCATCCGCACGGAAACGAATGAACAGCAGCAGGGCGTTTACGAGGTGGAGGAAGGCTTTGCGACCTTTTTCTACGATGTTCATGAAGAAAACAGGGTGAATGCTCTGCTGCTGGTGGATAAAGAGGTGGAAAGGACTTCTTCCTTTTATGCCGAAGGGTCTGAAGAAGTGCGGAATTCGTATGAACGGCTCGTATGGCACTTAACCAACGCCCAGCGTGTACAGCTCGGCCGGGACACGCTCGCCTACAATGAGCCAGTGGCAGGTGTCGCAAGAGCGCACAGTGAAAACATGGCTGAAAACCAGTTTTTCGATCACGTGAA
The DNA here is from genome assembly GCF_033845285.1 of Marinococcus sp. PL1-022. Classification (NCBI taxonomy): domain Bacteria; kingdom Bacillati; phylum Bacillota; class Bacilli; order Caryophanales; family Bacillaceae; genus Marinococcus; species Marinococcus sp. PL1-022. Next base: position 338,672 of record NZ_JAWXCX010000001.1, read on the forward strand.
TCCGGAGGGGCAGTCCCCGTTTGACCGCCTGGAACAGGGCGGCATACGGTACGTACAGGCTGCCGAAAACATTGCTTCCGGCCAGCGGTCGCCGCTGTACGCCACGGCCGGATGGATGAATTCATATGAAGGGCACCGCGAAGCGATGCTCGGCAATTACGACGGTCTCGGTATCGGGGTGGCATTTGACGACGAAAACCGTCCGTTTTATACGCAGAATTTTGTTAGTCCAAGCAGGGAGTGATGGATGAATGCCAGCAAATATAGTGGTTGTGGGAAGTATTAACATGGATCTGGTCACAACAGCAGAACGGATGCCCTCCCGGGGAGAAACAATCCTCGGGGAAGGCTTTCATACATATTTTGGCGGAAAAGGGGCCAATCAGGCGGTGGCCGCTGCCCGCCTCGGTGCCCGCGTATCGATGATTGGGGCTGTTGGAAGCGATGCTTTTGGAACAGAATATTTGGAGCACCTGCGAACCGAAGGCATCAATACAGAGCACGTTCGCATGCGCCCAGGTCCGGCGACTGGTGTTGCCACAATTATTGTATCCGGGGGAGACAATTGCATTATTGTGACGCCGGGGGCGAACGCCACTGTCAGTCCCGACGATATCGAAAAAAGCCGTTCGCTCCTGAGAGAGGCAGACGCAGTGCTCGTACAGCTTGAAATTCCAGGGCCGGCGGTGGAAAAGGTGCTTCAGACCGCCGAAGAGGAGCAGACGCCGGTTATTTTAAACCCGGCACCGATGCAGCCGCTGTCACCGGTGTATTGGGATAAAGCGGCCTACCTGACACCGAATGAGCAGGAATTTGAACAGCTGCGGAGCGAGTACCCGGCGGTTGCCGGCAGCCGTGAAAATGTGGTGGTGACGAAAGGAGCGGCGGGAGTATCCATTCTCCGTGCAGACGGCAGAGAAGAAGTAATTCCTGTGCGTACGGCGGACGTGCGCGATACGACAGGGGCTGGTGATACGTTTAACGGAGCGTTAGCCACAGCAGTGGCTGAAGGGATGTCTCTTGAAGATGCCTGCCGGTTTGCCAATGCTGCTTCAGCGGCCTCAGTTGAAAAAGAAGGAGCCCAGAACGGAATGCCGGTACGTTCGCAGATCGAAGGCCGGGGCCTTTAACATGTATGCAGAAGTGAATGTAGAATAATTGGTAAAATATGATACAATAAAATCTGATAATCACGCTTAAACGCTAAGCGCTCATTCACGCGTATATTAAAGTACGAAAATACATAAATTAAAGGTTGGGAAGACGTATGAAGCTAACAGTAGTAGGTACCGGCTATGTGGGCCTTGTATCAGGAACAAGCTTTGCAGAGCTTGGCAATGACGTAATCTGTGTGGATAAACTTCCGGAGAAGGTGGACCGGCTGAATAACGGAGAGATCCCGATTTATGAGCCGGGTCTGAAGGAATTAGTGGACTCCAACCGGGCAGCCGGACGTCTGCAGTTTACAACAGAGCTGCAGCCCGCTGTCCAGGCGTCAGACGTGGTGGTTATTGCCGTCGGTACGCCGGAATCGGAAACAGGAGCTGCCAACATGTCCTATGTGTACGGCGTAGCGGACGAAATCGGGGAAGCGGTGAATGACGACAAATTTCGTGTCGTGGTAAATAAATCGACTGTGCCCGTGGGAACCGCGGACCGCGTACGCTCGCTGATCGCGGACAAAAATCCGGATGCCCAGGTCGAAGTATGCTCCGTGCCGGAATTTCTCCGGGAGGGGTCAGCTGTTAAGGATACATTTAATCCGGACCGCGTGATTATCGGCACAAATTCCGACAAAGCAGCGGAGATTTTAACAGAGCTGCATCAGCCGCTCACAGAAAACATTGTCGTGACAGACCCGCGCAGCTCTGAAATGATCAAATACGCCTCCAACGCCTTTCTCGCCACGAAGATCTCTTTCGTGAACGAGGTGGCGAACATCTGTGATTATTACGGTGCAGATATCAATGCGGTTACACGCGGAATGGGAATGGACAACCGGATCGGGCCGAAGTTTTTGAACGCAGGCATCGGCTACGGGGGCTCCTGCTTCCCGAAGGACGTAAAAGCAATCAAACACCTGGCGGAGGTTAAAGGCTACTATCCGCAGCTGCTGCAGGCCGTAAACGATGTGAACGAAAAGCAGAGCCTGCGCATGGTGGACCACCTGAATGTGATTTTTAACGAAGATATCCGCAATATTACAGTGGCGCTCCTCGGCCTCGCGTTTAAGCCGAACACAGACGATATGCGGGAAGCCCCTTCGCTGAAAATTATCCGTTCGCTCCAGGAATACGGCGTGAAGGTGCGTGCCTTTGACCCGGTAGCAGAGGACAATGCCAAACAGCTGCTCGGGGGAGACATCTACTTTGCGGAAAACGCGCTGGATGCCTGCGAAGGTGCAGATGCGGCGATGCTTGTGACAGAGTGGGACGAATGCCTGCAGGTGACACCGGAGAAATTAAAAAGCATCATGAACAAGCCGGTGATGATTGACGGCAGAAATGCATTTGAAGCAAAAGAATTTAAGGAAGCCGGCTTTATTTATCACGGTATCGGCCGGAAATAGTTATAGAAAAGCCCGAAAGGAGTAGGCTCTCCTTCCGGGCTCTTTTTATGCGGTTAAGCTTTAGTTTACGGTGTCGTTTCCTCGTAGCCTTCTTCCTCGGCGGGAGCTTCTTCGTACGATTCCTCTTCAGCCGGCGCTTCTTCTTCCGTAGCAGGCTCTTCGTAGGATTCCTCAGCCGGGGCTTCTTCTGTCGCAGGCGCCTCGTAGGACTCTTCCACCGGAGCTTCTTCCTCTGTCGCTGGAGATTCCTCATACGATTCTTCCTCTGCAGGCACTTCTTCCTCAGCAGCCGGTGCTTCATAGGATTCCTCGGTCGGTGCCTCTTCCTCGGCAGCCGGCTCCTCGTAGGATTCTTCAGCCGGCGCTTCTTCCTCCGTCACAGGCGCTTCATTGTTTGCCTGTGTACCCGGGAGGGTCAGTGGCTCCTCTGAAGCCGGGAGATCGAGCTGTTTACGCAGGCTGTTGGAGGTTTCAAGTGTCGCCTCCGGGTTCAGCTGGTAGTAATAGATGCCGTTGATCGTAGCATCCGAACCCTGCAGTTGATTGGAATCGATTTTGTCTAATGAATCGGCATACTGCTGCAGGGCAATCATGTTGCCAAACGTGAAGTTGGTGCTCACATTTTCACTGACGCTGTCAAATACGTCATCGTAATTATCGATGGATTCGATGGACCCGGCTTTTTTGATCAGGCTCTCAAGCACTTCCTGCTGGCGTTCACCTCGTCCAAGGTCACCCCGGGGGTCCTGTTTTCTCATCCGTACGTATTTGAGCGCTTCTTCACCGTTTAGTGTTGCCGGTCCTTCTGTAAATTCTGTTCCTTCTTCCGTGAAATCAAACGGCACGTTGACGTCGACGCCGTCAAGATCGTTAATAATGTCGGTAAAGGCGGCAAAATCAGATTTTACGTAATAGTCAATCGGGATGTTCAGCGTATTTTCAACAGTCTGGACCGCTAAATCCGTTCCGCCATAGGCATGGGCGTGTGCGATTTTGTCTTCCCCGTGGCCTTCAATGTTTACGAGCGAGTCTCTCGGGATACTCACCAGCTTCACTTTTTTGGAGTCCTTGTTGAATGTACCGACGACCATCGCATCGGAGCGTCCGTCCATGGATCCTTCTTCGCGGTCATCCACACCCAGGAATAAAACCGAGAAGCTGTCCTCTGACGGGTCAACGGCCTGGTCCCGGAGATCCGATTTTTCCCCGCGTTCAAGCTCTTCCTCTGTATCAGCGGACACGCTGTTGAGCTGCTGGAGAAAGTAAGCGGAAGCTCCCCCGGCAAGCAGGAGAAAAAGTAAAGCAGTGATGGCTGTGGTTTTCCAGATGAAGGATTTCTTTCTTCTTTTACGAAGGCTTCTCCGTTGAGACGTTGAGCTTGGCATGTCGGCACTTCTCCTTTGGATTGTATAATGATCGTGGCATAGAAAACGGCAAAAGCGTCTGTAGACACGCTGTTATATGAAAATCAGCTAAAATGGAAGCATTTTGAAAAATATTGTATTCTTTCATTGTAGCCGAGGCAGAAACGATAGTAAACAAAATAAACATCCGGCACAAAACTATTTCCGTGCGGAAACGCAGCTAATAGCGGCTGCTTTGTATTACCGGGGAAATAAATGAAAGGACTATGAAGGCTCATCGGCTTCCACGAAGGCCTGTTTTCCTTCTTCAATGCCGGCCTGGCCGCTGCTTATGTTCACAAGCCACTCCTGGCAGGCCTCCACCTCTTCAACCGGTGTATAAAGATGAAGCTTCACCTGCTCTTCGTAGTCAATCGTATCAAGAATATAAGCGGATTTCCGGGCTTCGTATTCCAGTTTGCCGAGCAGGCTGTAGTCGGCGGAAACCACGAGCTCCTGCATCAGCGTACGGCGCACGATTCCGATATGGTTCAACGCCTCGGAAACTGAGGAGCCGTAGGCCCGTATCAGGCCGCCGGCGCCAAGCTTGATTCCGCCGAAATAGCGGGTGACAACGACTGCGGTATCTTTCAGCTCGCGTTTTTTCAGCACCTCGAGCATCGGTACGCCTGCGGTGCCGTTCGGTTCGCCGTCATCATTGGCTTTTTGAATATGGTCCTGCTCACCGATCAAATACGCTGAACAGTTGTGGGCAGCGTTCCAGTGCTCCTTTTTTATTTGCTCAATGAATGAATGAGCGGTTACTTCGTCTGCTGCGCGGGTAATGTGGGTAATGAAGCGTGATTTATTTATGGTGAATTCATGATGGCCGCTTTGTTTAATGGTACGATATGAAGTAAGCATACGGTAACATTCCTCCTAGGTAATGTCATTACCGTATAATATGATTGTAATGGTTGCAACATTTTGGCCAGTATATAACAGGAAATGGGCGAAAATGCAACGAAATTAGAGTTAAATATGTAAATTTGTGATTTTTCATTACATAGCGGAATAGGTCCAAAAGAATATGCTAAACTATTCATGAACCGTTCCAAACGGTATTGAAGATTCGCAGGCAAGTATAGAGGGTGATGGTAGCCTTGCGAAACGCAGCAGACTTAGATCAAATTATTGAGCAAATGCTTCAGACAGTAGAGAAAAGCAAAGAAGAAATTTTTGAAATCAGTGAAACCTCCAGAAAAGAACTTCACACACTCCAGGAAGAGTTAAAGGAAATACAGGAACACATTTCTGAAACGATTGAACGCTCCGATCAGCTGGAGGTTGAAGCCAGGGTGGCAAGAAATCAACTGGCAGAGGTAAGCAAACGGTTTCGGCAGTTCAGCGATGAAGAAGTGCAGAAGGTGTATGAGAAAGCCAACGAGTCACAGGTAAATCTTGCCGTAGTGCGGCAGGAGGAAAAACGCCTCCGCGACCGAAGGGACAATATCGAACGCCGCCTGATTCAACTGGATGAAACCATTGAACGGGCTGAAACGCTTGTATCCCAGGTAGGCATCGTTTATAACTTTCTTGCCGGCGACCTTCAGGATGTCGGGGAGTTCGTCGAAAATGCCCGGGAAAAGCATGAGTTCGGCCTGCAGATCATTGAAGCGCAGGAGGACGAGCGCAAGCGGGTGGCCCGTGAAATTCACGACGGTCCGGCGCAGACGCTCGCGCACGTGCTGCTCCGCTCGGAGCTTGTCGAGAAAATCTCCCGTGAAAAAAGCGCGGAGGAAGCGATCCAGGAGTTCCGGGAGCTGCGTGTTCTGATCCGCTCAAGCCTCGGGGAAGTCCGCAGGATTATTTATGACCTGCGGCCGATGGCGATTGATGATCTCGGTCTCGTGCCGACGCTTCAGAAGTATCTGCGTCACCTTGAAGACAACACAGGCATGGTGACGGAGTTTACCACGAAGGGGAAGGAAGCAAGAGTCGCCCCGAACCTTGAGATCGGACTGTTCCGCATTGTACAGGAGGCGGCCCAGAACGCCTATAAGCATGCAAAGCCGGATCTTCTCCGGGTGCAGCTCGAACAGAGACCGACGAGCATTACGATTTTAATCAAGGATGACGGCAAAGGATTCGACGTGAATAAAGAACGGGACAAATCATTCGGCCTTCTCGGCATGAGAGAGCGTGTGAACGCACTTGGCGGGGAGCTGACGATTGATTCCGTGGTCGGGCAGGGCACGAGAGTGAAGGTGTTCGTGCCGGTTCATTAAAAATAATAACAGCAATAAACAACCAAATGATAAGTGAAGCGAAGAAAGGATGAGAACGTATGCAAGAACGTATCGATGAAAAAATCAAATTGTTGTTGGTTGACGATCATCAGCTTTTCCGTGAAGGCGTCAAACGCATTCTGGATATGGAAGAAAACTTTGAAATTGTTGCAGAAGGCAGTGACGGAGAAGAAGCGTTTACTCTTGTCGACGATTATCATCCGGACGTGGTGCTGATGGATATCAACATGCCCGGGGTCAACGGCGTCGAAGCGACCAAAACGCTGATCGAACGCCACCCGGATTTGAAGGTGCTGATCCTGAGCATTCACGATGATGAATCGTACGTGACGCACGTGCTGAAAACTGGAGCTTCCGGTTACCTGCTGAAGGAAATGGATGCGGACGCCCTGATTGAAGCAGTGAAGGTTGTCGGCTCCGGCGGCGCCTACATTCATCCAAAGGTAACGCAGAACCTGATTAACGAATACCGCCGCCTCGCTCATGAAGGCGACGACCACGGTGCAGACGATACCGAAATTGGCTACAAAGAGGTTGAATACCGCAAGCCGCTTCATATTCTGACGCGCCGCGAGTGCGAGGTGCTTCAGCTGATGACAGACGGCTACAGCAACCGGATGATCGGGGAATCGCTCTACATCAGTGAAAAAACGGTGAAAAACCATGTGAGTAACATTCTGCAGAAAATGAATGTAAATGACCGGACGCAGGCGGTTGTCGAATCAATCAAAAAGGGCTGGGTTAAAGTCCGCTAAATGAGCAAGGGCTGCCGGTTTGATATCGGCAGCCTTTTTGCGCTTTGGCATTGACTTCCACCGGGAAGTCCGTAAAATGAAAACGAACTCATACATATACGCCTGCTGTAGACAGAACGAAAGGAGAGGGCCAGATTGCCAAAAATCGCCATAGTAACCGACAGCACCTCGTACCTGAATCCTGAAGAACTCAGACAGTGGAGCATTCATGAAATCCCGCTCAATGTGGTGGTGAATGAAGAAACGATGCCGGAGACCGACTGGGACGTTGCCACGTATTATCAGGCGATGAGAAATTCGGAAACGCTTCCGACCACGTCGCAGCCGTCACCGGGAAAAATGGAGGACCTGTACCGGGAGCTTGCCCGGGAGGCCGATGAAATTATTTCCATTCATTTAAGCAGCGGTATCAGTGGCACGCACCAGACAGCTGTCGCCGTCGCTGACGATATTAAGGATACGGTCCACGTGCACTGCTATGACTCGGAAATCAGTGCCCGGGCCCAGGGCTATTTTGTATTAACCGCCGCCCGGATGGCCTCGGAAGGATATGATATGGCAGCTATTTTCGCCAAGCTCGATAAAATTAAAGAAACGATGCGGGCGTACTTTATCGTCGAGGACCTGCGCCACCTGCAGCGGGGCGGCCGGCTGAGCGGGGCGCAGGCCATGGTTGGCAGCATGCTGCGTATCAAGCCGGTGCTCGAATTTACTGACAAAAAGATTATACCGTATGAAAAGGTACGCACCTCCAAAAAAGCACTAGCCCGTATTCAGTCCCTCTTTTTGGAGGAAGCCGCCAAGGGGCCGCTTGAAGCGAGCGTCCTGCACGCAAACGCTGAAGAGGCCGGGGAGGCATTTCGCAGGCAGCTGCAGGAAGCCTCGCCGGAGTCCCGGATCTCCCTCGAACACCTTGGTCCGGTGATTGGCACCCATCTCGGGGAAAACGCCATAGGGCTCGCCTGGTACCGCCCCGAAACCCTCTCTGAGTAACACCGGCGGCCGGCAGGCCGCCTCCTCTTTTTAAACCCTCCCACGAAAGGAACCACCTCCCATGAATAAGCTATCCAACTGGTTTGCCGGCAGCAAGCGGCCGGATTCCCCCTTTTCTTCCTTATCCTCTGATGCAGAGATCCCCGCTATACCCTTACCAGATTATAAACAGATGCAGTTCCACTGCAGCGGCCGGGCCCTTCTGGCTCAGGAGCTGCCGTACGATCAAAAAATTATTCAAGACTATGTGCAGGCGGGAATGCTGCAGGAGGTGCCTGCCATCATGAAGCAGGGCGCTTTTTGGCGGTGCCTGCGCTGCAGCAGCCAGAGCCCCGGCTTGTTCGGTGCCCACGCATGTGCGTGCGGGCGTGAGCGGTGCGTCTATTGCCGCGAGTGTCTGGAAATGGGGCGGGTGTCGGCCTGCACGCCGCTCTATTATTGGGCCGGGCCCGAATCCCGCGAAGTGTTTACCGATCCGCTCATATGGAGCGGCCGGCTGTCTTCAGGACAGGAACGTGCCTCCCGTGCCGCTGCCGGGGCCGGTCTGCGGAAGCAGGAGCTGTATATCTGGGCGGTGTGCGGCGCCGGGAAAACCGAAATGATGTTTCAGGCAGTGGCCGGGGCACTCGCCAGAGGCGAGCGGGTGCTGTGGACGACGCCGCGGACGGATGTCGTGCGCGAGCTGTACCCGCGTCTTTTGGGCGTGTTTCCCGGGGTGCCGGCTGCAGCCTGGTATGCAGGCAGCCCCGATGCCCGGCCGGAGGCACGTCTTGTGCTCGCAACGGCCCATCAGGTGCGCCGGTTCAAAGGGGCCTTCGATGTAGTGATAATTGATGAGGTGGACGCGTTTCCGTACGTGTTTGATCCAGGCCTCCAGCGGGCCGTGCGGGAAGCATGCCGACGGGAAACGGCAGTTATCTACTTAAGTGCGACGCCCGGAAAGGACGAACAGCGGCGGATGAAGAGCGGGGGTCTGTCGTACGTGAAGGTGCCGCGCCGCTTTCACGGCCAGCCGCTTCCGGTGCCGGAGTGCCGGTGGGCCGGTAACTGGAGGCTGCACCTCTCCCGCGGGCGTCTGCCGCATACGCTGCTGCAGTGGTGCCAGTCGCGGGACACCGCTTATCCGCTGTTTGTGTTCGTCCCATCGGTAGCGGCTGTTCGCCCGGTGGTGGAAGCGCTCCGGGCGGAGGACTTTCGCTGCGAGGGCGTGCACGCAGAAGACGAAAAGCGCGAGGGAAAAATTACGGCCTTCCGCGAGGGGCATATCGATATTCTGGTGACAACGACAATTCTGGAGCGGGGCGTCACGATACCCAAAGCGGACGTGGCGGTGATTGGCGCCGACGATGATATTTTCAGCGAAAGTGCCCTCGTGCAAATCGCCGGCAGAGCCGGACGGAATCCGGAGCGGCCGGAGGGGGACGTGGTTTTCTTTCACTACGGCCGTACAAAAGCGATGCAGCAGACGATCCGCCATATCCAAACAATGAACCGGGAGGAGGCGGCGCCCGTTGAATGAAACTTCTCTTTTATCGTTTGCACGTGGATACTGCCTGTCCTGCCGCGAGCGCCTGCAGACGTCCTGGACGTACCATAACCTGTTTGCGTGGAGAGAAGCAAAGCTCTGCGACACCTGCGCCGGCCAGCTGCCTGCGATCACCGGACCGGTGTGTCCGGAGTGCTCGTCCCCGGGGCACGTGGACGTCTGTTCCGACTGCCTGAGCTGGCGCCGGCGTACCGGGGACAAGGGATGGATAAAAAACGTATCGCTGTTTCACTACGACGACTGGATGCAGGCGTGGACGGCCCGCTGGAAATTCCGCGGCGACGCAGTAATGGCCGCCGCATTTTATCACGACCTTCGCCGGGTGTACCGGCAGCATTTTCGCGGTTTTGTACCGGTTCCGGTGCCGCTTGCGCCTGTGCGGATGCAGGAACGCCGGTTTAATCAGGCGGAGGTGCTTGCAGCCGCCCTCAAAGTGCCGTATGTTCTGGCACTCGAACGCCCGGACGGGGAGGCCGGCAAACAAAGCAAGCAGACAAAACGGGAGCGGCTGCAGACGGTGCGCGGATTTACCGTCGCTGCTCCGGATCAGATTTCCGGCCGGAACGTTCTGCTCATTGACGATATTTACACGACTGGTGCAACGGTCCGCGAAGCAGCGCAAGTGCTTGAGGCGGCAGGAGCTTCTTTGACGGCTTCGCTCACATTGATTCGTGCTTAAACTCTCCGTTGGTTGTGCCGATATAATAGGCAAAGTAAACGAGAAGGAGAAGACGAGCTATGGCCGAATTAAAAAACTGTCCGTCATGCGGCAATTTATTTGTACAGGCTCTCCGTGCCGTCTGTCTGGAATGCCACCGGGCGGAGGAGGCGCGGTTCCAGAAGGTGTACACGCACGTAAGAAAGAGTAAGCACCGGCAGTCAACGATTACGGATGTTACCGAGGCGACCGGGGTCAGCGAGGAAGATATTTTCCGCTATATTCGCGAGGGACGCCTGAGCCTGGCAAATCTGCCGAACTTCAGCTATCCGTGTGAGGGATGCGGTGAACCAATCCGGGAGTACCGGCTCTGCCGGTCGTGTACCAGCCGTATTTCTTCAGGGCTGAAGGCGGAAGAAAAACAGAGGGAGTGGGAAGCCCGGCAGATTAAGAACAAACGGTCAACGTACCGGGCGCGGGAATAACGAATGAGTCAAAAAGCATGTATGTATGTTAAAATTTAAGTCTTAAGTACCAAGGAAATCATCGGCGGAATGACCGATATAAACAGTAACAAAACAGCCGGAGCAGAACGTCCGGATGGGAGGGACCATACAGATGAAAATTCATTCCGCGCATTCCGCTAATGCCATATACCGCAGCCAGGCCGCCCAGCAGCAGAAGCTGCCGCAGGGAGAGCAGGCGGGGAAAAAAGATTCTGTCGAAATTTCAAGCGCAGCCAAGGAGCTGCAGCAGTCGGAAGCGATCGACCCGGCCCGCAGGGAAAAGGTCGAACAGCTGAAAGCCCAGATTGAAAACGGCACGTACGAAGTACGGGCGGAGCAGACAGCAAAGAAAATGCAGGACTACTGGAACAATCAGTAACGGGCCACCAGCCGGCCTGTTGATACATATACCTAAAGGAGCGGTTGCATGAGCGTACAGATAGTAGTAGAGCAGCTTGGCGCCCTGATCGAGGAACACCGGTTACTGCTTGATATGTCCGAACGAAAAACGCAGGTGCTGAAAAAAAATGACGCAGAAGCCCTGCAGCAGCTCGTCCGCGACGAACGCCGCCAGGTGCAGCGCATTACACGGATCGAGCGGGAGCGCCACCAGCAGGCCGCAGCACTTGCAGGGTCCAACCCCGAGGACGCCGTATCCATCGATGCGTTAAAGCTGCTTGCCGATGATAAGGAGCGCGCACGTCTCGAAGCGCTGCAGTACGAGCTGATTCAGTTGATGACCGCTCTGCAGCACCAGGAGGAGCTGAACCGGGCGATTCTCGAGGACGCGATGAAATACACGCAGGTGATGCTTGGCGCCATGCAGCCGCAGGAGTCGGCGCAGTACGGCCGGCAGGGTCTGGCCCCGCAGCGCACGAAGCGGGAGTACTCGGTCTTTGATTCACGGGCGTAAGCAGAAGGTACATAGAAACGGGGAGGAAAATGCATGAGTTCAACATTCATGGGGCTTGAAACAGCGAAACGGGCACTCACTGCCCAGCAGCACGCGCTGCAGACGACAGGACATAACATTGCCAATGCCAATACGCCGGGGTTCACGCGGCAGCGGGTCGACCTGCAGCAGAGTGATGCTTTTTCAAAAGCCGGCATGAACCAGCCGAGCACACCGGGCCAGATGGGCACCGGGGTGGACTCGAACACGGTCGCGCGAATCCGGGACCAGTATCTTGATGTGCAGTACCGGGGCGAAAACGCGAAGCTCGGCTACTGGGAAACGAAAAACGAAAACCTTTCCCGCATGGAGGACCTGATGAACGAGCCAACTGATGAAGGCGTCGCCAATGCGATGGACGAATTCTGGAAGTCGCTGCAGGACCTGTCGGCCAATCCGGAGGACTCCGGGGCGCGCTCAGTCGTTCGCCAGCGCGGGGAAGCAATGGTGGACACCTTTTCCTACATATCTAATTCGCTGCAGGCGAATAAAACTGACCTCGACGCCCAGATTGATAACGAAACCGGGCAGTTTAATTCGCTTCTCAGCCAGATCAGCAGCGTGAACGAACAGATCGCGGGCGTGGAGCCGCACGGCAAGGTGCCAAACGACCTGTATGATGAACGGGACCGGCTGATTGACGAGCTTTCGTCCATGGCCACCGTGGAAGTGAAGCGCAATCCGAGCGGCGGGAACGCAAACAGCAACGCTGAAGGCACCGTCGATATTTTCATGACGAGCGATACCGGCGAGCGGCTGCAGAAGCTGGTGGACGGCAATGCTCTTGCGTACCAGGAAGTGAACGTGGAGAAATCCGCCGGCCGTGACGGGCACGTGGAAACGGCCAGCTTTGAATGGGCGAACGGCAAAGCAGGCACAAATATTACCAATCCATCGGACAGTGCCAATGCGTTTATGCAGTCGAGCGGCAGCATGCAGGGCCTGCATGAGGCCTACGGCTACATGGATGAAGCCTCCGGGGAGGTAGAGGGTCTGTACACGGACATGCTCGACAGCATTGACACAATGGTTACCACCTTTGCGAACGCGCTCAATGAGACCCACCGGGAAGGGTGGACGATGAACGATGTTGAAGCGGGCACCAAGGGCGCCGGCGTTGACTTTTTCAGCTTCGATCCGGCCGTTCTCGAAAATAAAGGAGCAGCGAGTGCACTTCGTGTGAGCGAAGATGTCAAAGCTGACTTAAACAATATCGCTGCCGCCACGGAATCGGAAAACGGGACCGGCTACGCCGGCAATGGCAGTAATGCGCTGAACCTGGCCAATGTGAAGGACGCGGACCTGAACTTCGGGGAAAACGGCGAAAACTCGACAAGCGTGCAGCGGTTCTACCAGGGCGTGATCGGCCAGATGGCGGTTGATGCAAGCGAAGCGAACCAGAAAACAAACATTACCCAGTCGCTCACCTCAAGCGCCGACGAGCGCCGCATGTCAGTGAGCGGGGTAAGCATGGATGAGGAAATGGCCAACATGATTCAGTTCCAGCACGCCTACAATGCGGCGTCGCGGAGCGTAACGACGTTTGACGAAATGCTCGACCGCATCATCAACAACATGGGTCTGGTCGGCCGTTAAGAAAAGGAGGAAGCCAATATGCGAGTCACCCAGCAGATGATGACCCAGCGCTCCACCGGGCATATCAGCCAGAGCTATGATCAGATGATGAATCTGCAGGACCAGCTGTCCACCGGTAAAAAAATCACCCGGGCCTCCCAGGACCCGGTCGTTGCGATGAACGGCATGCGCTACCGCTCCCAGGTCGGTGAGGTGGAGCAGTTTGAACGGAACGTCGGCGAAGCGCACAACTGGCTCGACACCAGCGACGCCGCGCTCGGGGAAGCAACCCAGGTGATGCAGCGGGTGCGCGAGCTTGTTACCCAGGCGTCGAACGACACCTACGAAGGTGAACAGCGCGGTAACATCGCCAAAGAGATCAGTGAGCTGAAGGAGCAGCTGATCAGCTCCGCCAACTCCAAGATCGGGGACAAATACATTTTTAACGGCTCCAACACCACGAACCCGCCAATTGATACTGACGCGACCGCGGACGGTGTGACGGCAGACAGCTTCACCGGCCACGGCGATGCGGTAGAAATGGAGCTCATGAAGGGCATCAAGATCGATGTCAGCTCCACTCCGGGCGAAGTGTTTTCCGAGCAGCTGTTTTCCGAGCTTGAACAGCTGCAGGCCGATCTGGAAAACCTGGACACCACCGGTGAAGACCTGCAGAAATATCTGGGCACGCTTGACGAACAGATGAACAGCATCGTAAACGAGAGGGCCGAGCTCGGCGCCCGATCCAACCGGATCGAAATGATCGAAAGCCGGCTCGCCGACCAGAAGGTCATCTCCAACAAAATCATGTCCAACAATGAAAACGCCGATCTCGAAGAAGTGATTACCAATTTAACGAACCAGCAGACCGTGCACCAGGCGGCGCTCGCCTCGGCTGGGCGGATTATGCAGACGACGCTTCTGGACTTTTTAAGGTAAAAAATTTATAAAATGTGGTAAAATCTGTTTTATTATGAAGAGCGATTCAGTATACTGGTTTTTGTGACTGTTTATCTGTTTCGTGTACGTATTCAATGATAAGGGGGCAAAGGTGTGGAAATCGAAACGAAGCATTTAGGTGCTGTCACGGTTGAAGAAAAAGATATTACCCGTTTTTCGCAGGGGATTCCGGCGTTTGAAGAGGAACGTGACTTCGTGTTTCTTCCGTTCGATGACAGCGGCAGCCTGTTTATTATGCAGTCGGTGCAGCATGCACATATTGCCTTTATTACAGCTGATCCGTTTGTGTTTTTTCCGGACTACGAGCTTGAAGTCCCGGATGCTGTCACGGAGCAGCTGCATATCGAAAACCCGGAGCAGGTACTTGTGTATGTCACCCTGACGCTTGCGAACACGCTTGAAGACAGTACGGCGAACCTGCAGGCACCGCTGATTATCAATGTCGAACAAAAGCTCGGCAAGCAGTGGCCCATGGCGCAGTCACCGTATGAAACGAAGCATCTGCTGTTTCAGCGGACACAGAAAGAAGGCACAGGATCATGTTAGTACTCACACGAAAGAAAAAAGAATCGATTCGTGTCGGGGATGATATTGCGATCACTGTACTCGGAATTGAAGGGGACCAGGTGAAGCTGGGTATCGATGCCCCGGAGCATATTGATATACACCGCCAGGAAGTATATGTCTCTATCCAGCAGGAAAACCGACAGTCGCTCGCAGGCGACATTACGCTTTTGCAGAAATTATCGGAAAATATCAAAAAATAATTAAATGACTATTCATTCACTACATACAACTTATGCACTAATAAAAATACTAAAAAATATGTAAATGTATCTAAAAAATGAACAATAAGGAAAAATAATAGTTCTTTATTCATATTTATGATATAATTAATTTACGATAAGTGGAAAATGCCTAGGGTCATAGGGCTTCTTGTCGGAACCTGTGAAGAAAAGGTAGAATTTGTATACGGTCGTTCGAGTTCAGGGGATTGGTTGTCCTGCTGCAGTTTACAGAGAGAAATCAACAGACAAAAACGCAGAGGGCATGCTTGGGGAAAGTGTGTTCAACAAAAATAACATCACTTTCGGTGAGGTCTCAGGAGGAATACATAATGGCCAGGACTTACAGTCGTAACATCCCGGGAAGCAGGGTGCCGATTTTATTTATCGACCTGCAGGGCTCAGAAGTACTGCCGCAGGCAGCAGAATCAATGGGGAAGCTGGCTGTGCGCACGAATGGGGAAGAGTGGACCACGCTTATGCAGCGCGGTCTGCAGAAGGACACGCTTTATTACACAGCGTGCAGTGATTTGGATGCGTTTGTGCGGCTTCAGGAAGCAAAACGGGTCGGCTCCGCCTGCAGGATTGGTGTGAACCTGCCGGAGCGTCTCAGGCACCTGGTGGATGAATTTATCTGCCAGGAGGTAACGATGCTTTTAGCCGCCGAGCGCGAAGAAGACGACTGGCGCAAGCATTTTATGCGTGCCACGCAGTTTCAAACGTACATCGACCCGGTGTTTCAACCGCAGGTCGTTGAACGGTACCGCCGCATGAATCAGCTGCAGGAAGAACCCCCCGAACAGCAGCTCGAACTCGACGTGCATAAAGCACGCGGCACGCTGTCCGAAGCAGAAATCCGGATTTTGGAAAAAATCCTCGAAGGCAAAAGCAACCGCAAAATTGCCGAAGAATGCTTTCTGGCCGTCGCCACCGTGAACAACCACGTCAGCCACCTGACGAAAAAGATGCAGGCCAACGACCGCACGCACACCATAAAGCGCGCGATCGAAGAAAACTGGGTCGAGTTTATCACGTGATCGAAAGGCGTAGGTCCGCCGCTCAGGAGCCTCGTACGGCTGGCCACGCCCTGCTTGGACTTGTTGTCAAACAAGGCAGGCAGGGCAAGGTCAACGGAACGAGCGACTGCGGACCGAAGCTGGACAGCTAGAAAAGCGAAGAGCGTTTGTTTACCACCCGGGACGGCTCGCGGCTTTCGGTCGGCTTGAGACGAAGTCGCAAACGATCCGAAACAGCGAATGGACCCGGGTGGTAACGCTCGGAGCTGGACAACGAAAACTTGCCGTTCGAGTCTATGTTAAATAACCCGAGGGTTCGAGCGGCAAAATTTGTGCACCAAAAAATGCCATGCTCTATATTTCAGCACGGCATTATTTTTAGTATTATTAGCGAACATGCTGACGCAGCCTTGAAACTACTTCTTAGAATTATAGCATCGTAGCTAGACAGCAACGTCGCTGAACTTTTCAGGCATTATACTTTTCTAACCAAGCATAAACAGAGCGGGAGCCCTTGTACTCCATGCTCTGTTTTTTTGCTTTTTAGGCGGTAAACATGCTTTGGCAGTGGCCGGTACGGAACAGCTGCTGTTGGATCATAAAAGTACTCGCTTTTGTCGGAAGCGAAGCGCCGTCTGTAAATCGGATCATTGTTCCATCATCGGAAGTGACAAACTGGCCGGGCTGCACATGATTATAAAAGATCCAAATGTTTTCCGGATCGCGCAGTGACGAAATTGGAAATGCATAAATACCTTCCGACGGATTTACTGGCACCGGCAGCTTCTTGCGGATATGTAAGTAATGCTTTACCGCTTTGCTTCGTCCTTCAAAAGAAGATCCTCCCCGCAGGCATCCTCGTTTAATAATAGCCGTCGGCGTACATGAAGCGGGTATGCGAGCTCCGTCCTTTTCCCATATAATACTTTTTGCCTCTCCTTCAAAATTTGGCACAATCGCCATTGTGTTTTCATTTACTTCGTACTCTTCTAATACCATTGTCTTCTGCATAACCCAACACCTCTGTTTGAATATTTTCCCAACTGCTCTGACACATAAGTAAGTATACGAATGCTATGTGAAAATAACTAGTACTTTTTGCATAATATAACTAAAAGAATATTTTTAAGAGAATTACAGAAAATACTAAATACATAAAACAAGCAGCCGATATAAAGAGTGTAAGCAGGAAATGCCAAAACGCAGCGTACGGGCGTGAAAGCAAATTCTGTGACATAGGCTTACCACAAGGACGTGGAAAGTACTTACACATTCAGGGAGGAATTTTATAATGATTATTAACCACAACCTCGGTGCGATGAACGCACAGCGTCAAATGAGCACAAACCAGAACAACATGAGTGACTCGATGGAAAAACTGTCTTCTGGCCTTCGCATTAACCGCGCGGGTGACGATGCAGCTGGTCTTGCGATCAGTGAAAAAATGCGTGGGCAGATTCGTGGTTTGGAACAGGCAGACCGTAATGCTCAAGATGGTATTTCACTAATTCAAACAGCAGAAGGCGCTTTGAATGAATCTCATAGTATTTTGCAACGCATGCGTGAACTTTCAGTTCAATCATCGAACGATACGAATACTTCTGAGGATAGAGCAGAAATTCAAAAAGAAGTAGACCAGTTAACCTCTGAAATAGACCGTATTGCTAACTCCACAGAATTCAATACTAAAAAATTGTTGAACGGCGATTCAGGAGCGAAAGTTAACTTTTCTAGTAATGCTAACGTGGATGTTGCATCAGCTACCGAAAAAACGGCCGCTGGTACTTACAGTTTAGAAGTGACTACAATAGCAGAACAAGCTGCAGTTGATTCTACAGGTTTTGCTAATACGGATCTCGTTCAAAGCGATGGTGCGAAAACAGTAGAAATTAATGGTAGGAGTATCTCTTTTGACTATGATGCTGATGATGCGGCAGCTACAGCTGATAATTTTAAAAATGCGGTCAATAACGCTAGTATTGGAGTTTCAGTGACAGGTGATAATACGAATCTTTCCATTAAAAGTGACAATTATGGCTCAGATGCTAATGTAACTGTTACAGCTAATACAATTACTGAAGAATTTGGTTTAACTAGTGATACTACCACAGATGCCTCGGACAATGGTGTAGACGTTGGAGGAGAAATCGATGGGGTAGCAGCGGGGGGCAAAGGTCTTACTTTAACAGGCACAGGAGATACGACAGGTTTAACTGTTAAGTTATCCGCAGCAGCAGCTACTTCTGCAACTGCCAAAGGTAATATCGATGTTAGTCAAAATGCATTAACTGCTCAAATTGGGGCAAACGAAGGTCAAGAAATGTCAATTAATTTAAAGAGTATGGGCTCAGCAGATTTGAATGTAAATAGCATTGATGTAACTTCTCAAGATGGAGCTAGTGCGGCTATTACCACTCTAGATGATGCGATTAAATCAGTTTCTGCTGAACGTTCTAAGCTAGGTGCTTATCAAAATCGTCTTGAACACACAATCAATAATCTCGGTACTTCTGCAGAAAATTTAACTGCTGCGGAATCCCGTATCCGTGATGTAGATATGGCGAAAGAAATGATGAACATGACGAAAAACAACATTCTTTCCCAAGCTTCACAGTCAATGCTTGCTCAAGCTAACCAACAGCCGCAATCGGTTCTTCAGTTACTTCAATAAAATTTATTTTTATCAAAGAGGTTCCAGTTATAATGTCGGAACCTCTTTCTTTACATAATTGCATTATTCTCAGACGTAACTTATGTGAAAAATTACTTCTACGCCAAACTCAAGAAATTTTCCAGTCTACTTTAATCCCCAACGTAAAAAAACTGCAGCGCGAGCTGGAACAGCATTTTCAGCCGTATGTATTATCTTAAAGACTACACTCCTGCGAATTTCTGCCGATACTATAAACAACTGAGGCACTCTTACACCACATGATCATACATCCAGAGGTTCCGGCGCCCCGGGGCCTTTTTTATACTATTTTAGGAAAGGAGGTGATGGTATCGATGTCGGCAGTGTTTCAATCATAAGCAGTCAATTGCAGGCGCAGCAGCAGGCGAACATATCGCTCATGCGCCAGTCGATGGAAACGGCATCGAAGCAGAGCGCAGAGCTGCTCGATGACATGACTGGCGGTAACCAGGCTGGAACAATTCAGAGCGTGGCATCCGGCAAAGGCCAGTCGATCGACGTAAAGGGATAGGGATCATCCCAGGAGGAGGTAGGTGGGAGATGGATGTTTCTATTCGATCAGCCGGGGGCGAGGGAGCTTCGCCCAAGCGGGAAGCGGGCGTTATAGACGCGTCGAAAGTAACGCCGAACGAATTGGTGGCAGCAGAGACCAATTCCGCGCTTCACGTGACGAAGAAGGAAGTGGAAAAATCAGTCGAAACGTTGAGTGCGATGCTCGATCCGCATTTAACACGTCTGAAGTTCAACGTTCACGAAGACACCGACCGGGTGTATGTGCAGGTGATCGACCGCGAAACGGAGGAAGTCGTACGGGAAATCCCGCCCGAGTCGCTTCTCGATTTTAACGCTTCGATTCTTCGCCAGGCCGGGCTGTTAGTAAACGAGAAAGGGTAAGTGAAAAGCGTCTTCCTTCGGGGGGAGGCGTTTTTTGTTTTCGTGATAAAAGTTTTGATTCTTAAGTCATAATAAAGTTTATAAATGAGATTGAAAAGGAAAGGTTTATTAGTTCGAAAATAATGAATGGAGGGTGAAATTCATGAGTAAAACAGCAGTCGTTACCGGGTCGGGCCAGGGGATTGGGAAAGGCATTGCGACGCGCCTTGCGAAGGATGGATTCAACCTTGTGATCAGTGATATTGATAAAGAAAAAATGGAGGAAACGGTGCGGGCCATCAAAGACAGTGGCAGTGAAGCCCTGGCTGTGGAAGCCAATGTAACGAGCAGGCAGGACGTTAACGACCTAGTGAAAAAAGCCGCGGATCATTTCGGAAGCGTCGATGTGTTTGTAAACAATGCCGGTATTGATCACGTGGCCCCGCTTTTAAAAGTAGAGGAAGAGGATATCGAGAAAATTTTCGCGGTGAATGTGAACGGCGTTATTTTTGGCATTCAGGCAGCGGCCGAGCAGATGAAAAAGCAGGGCGGCGGCAAAATTATTAACGCCTGCAGCATCGCCGGCCATAAAGGCTTCCCAATGCTCGGTATTTATTCGGCGACAAAGTTTGCGGTTAAAGGTTTAACGCAGGCCTCAGCCCAGGAACTGGCCCCGGACAAGATTACCGTTAATGCCTACTGCCCGGGCGTGGTCGGAACGAGCATGTGGGAGCGCATTGATGCCCGGATGGTCGAAGAAATGGGGCTCGAAAAGCCGGGGGACGCATTCGAGAAATTTACTGCAGGTATCGCCCTGGGGCGCCCGCAGACACCGGAGGATGTAGCGAATTTCGTTTCGTATCTGGCTTCGCCGGACTCGGATTACATGACCGGCCAGGCAGTACTGATTGATGGCGGTATTGTTTATAACTAAGAATAATTGAATTGAATATGGTTCAAAGAAGCGTCTTCCTTATAGGGAGGCGTCTTCTTTATACAAAATGATCTACTTAGCGAATGTGTAAAAAGCATATTAAGCGATTCGTACATATGTAGATGAAAGTACTGGTATTAAAAATAGCGGTGTAATTCATATGTTCAAATCATCTGCGCCTATCCTTCGGGAGAGACGCTTTTTTATTTCTCGAACAGATACTTCCGGTACTTCCGCACGGAACTAACACAGAGAAGCATGGCAATAGCTACCGCTACGCTTACCTTGCTTGCCATACCCGGAGGCTCACCGGCAGAAAGACTGTCAATACCGATCAGCATCGCAAACATCACGGCAAAATTTCCGATAATACTCGCAATCAGATTCCAATGCTCATCCACAAACACGCGGGAATACATACAAATCTCCTTTCCGTACTTTTCCAATTGCTGTGTAGTTTTATACTAACATACAGGGAAAATGTGCTACGATGACAACAGTACCGAAAGGAGGAAGGCTGCATGAATACCAACGGAGTTCAGTCCGTCGACCGAGCCCTCCGAATTATTGACCTGCTCGCCGAAGCGCCGGAAGGGTTGGGAGTCACGGAGCTTGCGAACCGCCTGGACGTTGCCAAGAGTACAGTGCACCGGCTGCTGGCATCACTTCTGCAGAAGGGATACGTGAAGCAGGGAAGCGAGCGCGATGTGTATACGCTCGGGTTCACATTCATGGAAATGGGCGAGCGGGTGGCGGAATCCATTGACGTGCGAAAGGCGTCGGGAGAAATCATTCATGACCTCGCGAAAGCCACGGCAAGCACTGTGCACCTCGTGCAGCTTGAAGGCGCCCAGGTCGTCTACATCGATAAAGTGGAGACGTATGCGCGGCTGCGGCTGTTTTCCCGCGTCGGACGTAAAGCCCCGCTCTACTGCACCGGCGTCGGCAAAGCGCTGCTGGCGTTTCATTCCCCGTATATGCAGGAAAAGCTCCTCGACGAGCAGGAGATGATCCGCCATACACCGCATACGATTACATCCAAAGAAGCAATGATGCCGGAGCTGGATAAAATAGCTCAGGAAGGCGTGGCCTATGACCGGGAGGAGCACGAGCTCGGAGTGACCTGCGTAGCGGCCCCCATTTTTGATTTCCACCGGCGCGCAGTGGCAGCGGTCAGTGTGACGATGCCGCACATGAACGCGGAAACGATCGACTGGGAAAAAACGGTGCAGCAGGTGCAGCGGGCGGCGGCAGCCATATCACGGGAGCTTGGCCATTAAAAGAACGCTTTCAATCTTCCGTTCGGTCTGCTACACTATAAGCGACATTTCCCGCAGAGGAATTTTGTTTTCATTCATAATACGGAACATTGTTCCTTAATAAGGAACAAAAGGAGGCCGCAGGCTGATGAGTATTATTCAGACGATTGAACAGGAGAAAATAGTGCCGATCATCCGCAGCAGCGACAAAACGCAGCTGCAGCAGGTGATTGAGTCGTTGTACGCCGGCGGGGCCCGGGTGCTTGAAGTGACGATGAACACGCCGGGGGCGCTCGCGGCGATTGAATGGGCGAAGGCGACCCACAGTGATCTGCATATCGGCGCCGGCACAGTACTGGACGCCGAATCTGCTCGCACTGCGATTTTGTCCGGCGCAGAGTTTCTGCTTGCTCCGACGCTTGACGCGAAGACCATTGAAACCGGCAGCCGCTACGGTGTACCGGTCATTCCGGGTGTGCTCACGCCGACCGAGATTCTGCAGGCGACCGAGGCCGGAGCGGAAATGGTGAAAATTTTCCCAATCCGCGCGTTCGGAGCGTCGTACTTAAAAGACGTACACGGTCCGCTTCCGCACGTGCGTGCGATGGCGGTGGGCGGGGTGTCGCTCGACAACATGCAGGAATACCTGCAGCACGGCTGGCATGCGGTCGGCCTCGGCAGCCAGGTGGTGGATCCGAAGGCAATGGAGCGCGGAGACATGAAGCAGCTGACCCGCAACATGGAGCAGGCCCGCGCCGTGCTCCGTGAAGGCGGTGGAACCCGATGAACGTCATTGTTATTGACGGCGGTACGACCAATACGCGTCTCCGGGTCGTAGATGCCGAGACACTCGATGTGAAAAAACGCGTCTCGCTTGATCAGGGCGTGCGCAACCAGGCGATGGAGCAGGACTTTTCATTGCTCGAGCGGCTGATCGATAACGAGCTCGATAAGCTGGCCGCTCAGTTTAAGTTCCGTGACGTGATCGGCTACGGGATGCTGACGGCGAACATCGGCATGCGCGAAGTGCCCCACGCGCCGTCGCCGCTTACGATGGAGGAGCTTGCTGCGCAAACAGTGCACGAGCGCTACAACGCCCGGCGCTGGCACTGGATTACGGGCATGAAAAACGGCGGGGAGCCGGTTGATGTGATGCGCGGCGAGGAAGTCGAAGCGTTCGGCATGCTGCGCCATACGCCGGCTGAAGGAAGCGGCCTGATTATTCTGCCGGGCTCGCATACCAAATACATCCGGGTCGAGGACGGCTCGCGGCTGCTCAGCTGCACATCCACCCTGGCCGGCGAAACGCTCTCCGCACTTCGGACGTCCACGATTTTATCCGATTCGGTCGGGCCGAAGCTCGTAGAAGCGCTCGAGCCGGAGGTGCTGATGGAGGGCTGGGAGCTGGCGGAAGCAGAAGGGTTCACGCGGGCGGCGTATTACGTGCGTCTGCGCCATCTGTTTGCTGATTACACGGAAAATGCCCGGGCGAATCTGTTGCTCGGTGCGGTATTATATGAGGATATGAAAGCATTTGAACACGCTGCTGACGGTGCCGGCTGGCTGTATCTTGGCGGCCACGGGGAGATGCAGGAGGCGTACCGGCACGTGCTGGAACAGAAGCAGGAGCGTCCGGTCCACGTCTTTACGAAGCATGATCTTGAAAAAGCGTCGCTGCAGGGAGCCCTGCAGCTGGCCAATCTGGAACAAACGAAAGGGGAACCCCGATGAAAATCCGATCCTACGAACTATTTCAGGTGCCGCCGCGGTGGCTGTTTCTAAAAATTACGACTGATGAAGGCCTCGAAGGCTGGGGCGAGCCGATCGTGGAAGGGCGCGCTGCTTCGGTCAAGGCGGCCGTTGATGAATTGATGGAATACATGATTGGGGAGGATCCGATGCGGATCGAGGACCACTGGAACAAGCTGTACCGCTCCGGGTTCTACCGCGGCGGACCGATTCACATGAGTGCGCTCGCCGGCATTGATCAGGCGCTCTGGGACATTAAAGGCAAATACTACAATGCGCCGATTTATGACCTGATGGGCGGCGCCTGTCGCGACAACATTAACATCTACTCCTGGATCGGCGGCGACCGTCCGAGCGACGTCGGCGCAGCGGCGAAGGAAACCGTGGATTCCGGCTTCCGGGCAATTAAAATGAACGGCACGGAGGAGATGCAGTACATTGATTCGTTCGATAAAGTCGAAGAAGCGGTCGCGCGCGTAGCGGCCGTACGGGAAGCGGTCGGCACAGGCGTTGGCATTGGCATCGATTTTCACGGGCGGGTGCACCGGCCGATGGCAAAGGTAATTGCCAAAGAGCTCGAGCCATATCATCCGATGTTTATCGAAGAGCCGGTACTGACTGAAAACATGGAGGCGCTGCAGGAGCTTCGCCAGCATACGCATATCCCGATTGCGACCGGAGAGCGTATGTATTCGCGCTGGGAGTTTAAGCATATGCTCGCGAACGGCTGGGTCGATATTATTCAGCCGGACCTCTCGCACGCCGGCGGCATTACCGAGGGCAAAAAAATTGCCACAATGGCGGAAGCGTATGACGTAGCCCTGGCGCCGCACTGCCCGCTCGGCCCAATTGCACTTGCGGCCTGCCTACAGGTGGACGCCACAAGCCACAACGCCTTCATTCAGGAGCAGAGCCTCGGCATCCACTACAACCAGAGCAACGACCTGCTCGACTATATTGAAGACAAAAGCGTGTTTGCCTATGAAGACGGCGCGGTGAAAATGCCGCAGGGGCCGGGTCTTGGCATTACGATCAATGAAGACTACGTGCGTGAGCGCGCCAGGGAAAGCCACAACTGGAAAAACCCGGTATGGCGGCATAAGGACGGCACGATTGCCGAATGGTAACAAGAAATCCAGCATGCGCGAGGCGTGCTGGATATTTTTATTTCTCCGATAAAAAGTCGGTGATACAGGCGAGCAGGTGCGTCGGCGCATCCTCCTGCACAAGGTGGCCGGCACCGGGAATAAGCTCCAGGCAGGACCCAGGGATAGCTTTATGCAGCGTATGGGCGCGGTCGACCGGAATCCAGGCATCCTTTTCGCCCCACACAATCAAGGCAGGGGCAGATACCTCCCCGTAGCGGGGTTCGATTGCGTCGGTATATTTTTGGTCGGCCTGGGCCATCTGCCGGTAAAAGGCGTGCTGTCCCTCCGTGCCGAGCCATGGCGCTTTAATGCCCGCAAGCGTTTCCGCCGTCATCGGCTTATAGGTCGCGCCCTGCACGTAGGCCTCGACCATCGCTTCATGAATAAAGTCCGGAACGCCCTGAAATGCGTCCATATGATGGGACACGTGGGTAAAAAACGAAGAGCCCCACGGGGCGACGGCCACCGGGTCGATCAGAATCATCTGTTGGAAGGAGCGTTCGTTTAACAAATGAGTAAGGAGCGCGGTGGTACCACCAAAGTCATGGCCGATAATGATAGGAGCTTCGAGGCTCCAGACGTCCAACAGCTCATCTAAAACCTGGTTTTGTACGCCGAGCGAGACGTCCTGGCTGTCTCGTTTCTCCGACTGCCCGTATCCCAGCAGGTCATAGTAGTAAATGGTATACGAGCGCCCGAGGGCCGGAAGCAGGTGGCGCCAGTTAAACGACGACCACGGCGTGCCGTGTATGAGCACGAGCGGCGGGCCGCTTCCTTGAACATCATAGCGGATGCTTCCGTACGTGGTTCGGATTTCCTTGGTTAAATTCCAGTGCTGCATGAACGTTCACCCCTTTGAAGTTTTTAACGCTTTCCGGATGCCGAGGAGGCATACGCCGGCTCCGGCACCGAGCCACACCATTGCAGCGAGAAACGCGAAGCTGAGGGCAGTCACGGCATCCGATGATTCCCACCATCCGTACACAGCTGCACCTGCCGCACCCAACAGCAGAAGTATACAGAAAACAGTCACGGTACGTCTCGGCCGCCGGCGGTTACGGGCGAGCAGCCGGCTGAACACGACAAGAAGCGCCGCTGTGAAAAAGACAGCGGCCATCACGCCGTAATGCTGAAACCATTCCATCGTAATCCCTCCATAGTGATTAGTGACTGAGCGCCTCGTTCACGGCTTCGAGCGCGTGGATGCGGGTCGTATCGATCACCGGAAGGTCGGTGTCCTCCGGGGTGACCAGCATGCCAAGCTCCGTGCAGCCTAAAATAACGCCTTCCGCTCCGGCTTTCTTAAGCTGGTCCATAACCCTGAGCAGATAGCTTTTGGATTCCGGCCGGATTGTACCGTGGCAGAGCTCGTCAAAGATGATACGGTTGATCTCCGTACGTGCTTCTGGATCAGGCAGCGTCACCTCCAGGCCGCCTGCCTGGAGCCCTTCAGTATAAAACATTTCCTCCATCGTATATTTGGTGCCGAGCAGGCCGACACGTGAAAGGTGCTGCCGGTGGATCTCACGAATGGTGGCTTCGGCGATATGCAGCACCGGAATATTTATGTAGCTTTCGATCGTCCCGGCGACCTTGTGCATCGTGTTCGTGCAGAGCACAATAAAATCTGCGCCCCCGCGTTCAAGGGCCGCGGCCGCTTCGCCGAGCCGTTCTCCGGCTTTCTTCCAGCTGCCGGAGGCCTGAATCTGTTCAATCTCTTCAAAGTCAACGCTGTACAGGAGGCAGCGGGCCGAATGCAGCCGCCCGAGCCGGCGGTTTACCTCTTCATTAATCAGCTGGTAGTACAGCGCGGACGACTCCCAACTCATCCCTCCCAGTAATCCAATCGTCTGCATTTTTTCTGTCCCCTTTCTGTCAGATAGCTCACATTTGGCGTTATATGCTTATATTACCATTTTTATCATACTTTATTGGCGTGACGTAGTTACTGTGTTATGCTTGGAATACTAGAAAATAGTTTTAGTATACATTTGGTAACTGCAGCTTAAGCCAAGGGCGATAAACATTCTGGACAAAAGCGCCGGTAATGTACTGCCGTTGAAGAGAAATACTGGTTATATGGATGAGCATATACGATTAACGAAATCTTGAAAAGCCTGCGCCAATATTTTGCGGCCGGAGCTTTGTGGAATAAGGAAAAGCATTTAAGTAAAAACAGGCGGGAATCTTCAGACAATCAGCGCTGACAGATAAGCTGCAGAGAGCCATACCTCTCTGTGGTTTTTTATATTTATACGTATTAAAAAGCCAGGCCGATGGCCAGAGTACAAGATAATACACCGGCAGTAGTTGAAAAGAAAAAAGCTTTTCTTCGCAGCCAGTACTAAGGAGGCTTCTTAGTGCTGGCTTTTTATCTGCCGGGCCATATCCTACAGAAAAGAGGCTGAAACGATGAGTTCTCCCGCATTTATTTACTGCTACAGCTCGAAGGAACGCGAAGTAATTGTAGGCCGGTGCCAGGACATGGATACTGAAGGATGGAAGCAAAAAGAGTATACGGTCGTGGAATGCAGCGATGAGGAGGAGCTGTATGAAGGAGTGAAAGGCTTCCGAATGAACGAGTGGATTGTGACGATTATGTCGAATCTCTCGCTGTTTGAAAAATTTCTGCATGAATCCTCCACTGTCACAGAAAGCAGGCAAAAAAACAGGTAATGTTTTCATCGATACTGAGAAAGCGGGCTGTGCTAACCATTGGCGCAGCCCTTTTTTATAAGCAGAAATATGAATTTGACATTCTCACAAAATTCCTCTATATTTATCGATATTGATAATCATTATCAATATTGTTTTTTATTACATAAACATATGTGGGGGAGAAAATATGGGCATTGTTCAACATCCAAAGCGTTTACTGGGAATGACAGCTGCTTCTATCGGAATCATGGGGGCTCTTGCCGGCTGCTCCGGGCAAAATGATTCCAGCGGCCAGGAATCATCGGGATCGGAAGAAAGCAAGGGGGAAGAGGAGATTGTGATTGAGCACGCCTTTGGGGAAACGGTCATTGAAGGAGAGCCGGAGCGGGTAGCGACGGTACAGTGGGGGAATCAGGACACGGTGCTTGCGTTGGATGAGGTGCCTGTCGGGTTTTCTGCCGCCAATTTCGGCGTGACGAATGACCAGGGGCTTCTGCCATGGACGGAGGAAAAGCTGGATGAGCTCGGTGCTGAAGATCCGAATGTCTTCCAGGACACGGATGGCCTGGATTTCGAAGCCGTATCGGACAGCAATCCCGACGTCATTTTGGCTGCGTATTCCGGTATTACCCAGGAGGATTACGATCTGTTGAGCGAAATTGCCCCGGTCGTGGCCTATCCGGAATCGCCGTGGACGACATCGTGGCGGGACCAGATTCGTCTGAATTCTAAAGGCATGGCGATGGAAGAGGAAGGCGAAGAGCTTATCACCGAAACGGAAAACCTGATCGAAGAGAAGGCCTCCGAATATCCGGAAATCGAAGGCAAAACCGTCGCATGGGTGAATTTTTCCGCCAACGATCTCTCTGAGCTGCATTTCTACACGCCAGCAGATCCACGAGTGTCCTTTTTAAATGAATTAGGGTTTGAAAACCCGGACAGCGTCACAGAATTAGTGGAGGACGAATCGGCATTTTCGGTAACGATGAG
The DNA here is from genome assembly GCF_033845285.1 of Marinococcus sp. PL1-022. Lineage (NCBI taxonomy): Bacteria > Bacillati > Bacillota > Bacilli > Caryophanales > Bacillaceae > Marinococcus > Marinococcus sp. PL1-022. Next base: position 366,942 of record NZ_JAWXCX010000001.1, read on the forward strand.
TGCTGAAAATGCGGATGCGCTTAACGATGTGGATCTTATCATGGGCTACGGGGATGAGGAGCTGTATGAAGCCGTCCGCGCCGATCCTCAGCTGGGACAGATCTCGGCCATTAAAGAGGGCAACGTAGCATTTGTGGAAGACGGCTCTGAACTGGGAGCGTCGGGCACGCCAACGGCGCTGTCGATTCCTTATACGATTGATGACTATATGGAATTGATCGGAGAAGCGCTCAACGAATCCGATGAGTAGTATCGTAAAGAAAAGAAGCGCTGCGAATGTTCATGTGCCGAGGCACCTGACGAAGGTGCTTGCTTTCTTTTCTGTTGCCCTTACTGCCTGTGTGCTGGCGTCGCTCGTGTTTGGTGCGCGGACGCTCACGTGGGAGGAAATAACAGCTGGATTATCCTATTCCAGTACGGAGTCGTATGCCGTGAGCGTCGTGCAGGAGAGGGTCCCCCGGACCGTGTTCAGCCTGTGCTGCGGCGCGGCGCTTGGCATCTCAGGAGCGTTGATGCAGGCCGTGACCAGAAATCCGATTGCTGACCCGAGCATCCTGGGGGTGAATACCGGGGCGGCACTGTTTGTGGTGGCCGGTCTTGCATTTTGGAATATAAGCACGGCCGGTCAGTACATAGGGTTTGCGATTGTAGGAGCCATTTTGACGGCCATTTTCGTGTACGGAATAGGGACGATGGGCCCGGCCGGCGCGACCCCGTTGAAGCTTGTACTCGCCGGAGCTGCGACAAGCGCTGCTTTGTCTTCGGTCATCAGCATGATTATTCTGCCGCGGTCGAACATTCTGGACCAGTTCCGGTTCTGGCAGGTGGGAAGCGTCGGTTCGGGCAGCTGGAGCAGCATATTAGCGTTTTCCCCCTTTTTAGTGGTTGGGGTAATCCTCGCTGTGCTGTCAGCTTCGGCATTGAATGCGCTCGCCCTTGGGGATGAGGTGGCTACCGGGCAGGGCGTCCGGACCGGGGTGCTGAGAATTATCGCCGCCTTTGCGGGGGTCATCCTGTGCGGTGCGGTCACGGCGCTTGCCGGGCCGATAGGCTTTATCGGGCTTATGGCCACTCATTTTATCCGCCTGCTGCTCGGGCCTGATTTGCGCTTGATTATCCCCATATCAGCGATGGTCGGAGCCATTATCCTTACGACAGCGGACGTTTTGGGACGGGTCATCGTCAGCCCCGGGGAGCTCGAAGCGGGTGTGGTGACGGCATTTATCGGCGCCCCGCTGTTAATCTTTTTAGCTATGCGAATGAAAGTGCGGTCGTTATGAATAATGTAATCAATGTAATCATTGCCGAACGGCGGCAGCGGCGCCGGAAATGGCTTATCGTTAATGCGCTTCTGGTAGTTCTGTGTCTCGCTCTCTGCGGTGCCATGCTGCTGCTCGGCAATACCATCTATTCCGTCCCGGAGGTGTTTCGGGCGCTGACGGGCGAGGCGGCAGGCAGTGCTTCTTTTGCGGTTAACACGATCCGGCTGCCGCGAATGCTTGCGGGGCTGCTGGCGGGCTTTGCGTTTGGTATCGCCGGTAACGTCTTTCAGACCATGCTGGGCAACCCTCTGGCCAACCCGGAAATACTGGGCATCACCGCTGGTTCGAGTGCGGCGGCGCTTTTTTGCATTCTGATTCTGCATACGAGCGATGCGATCGTTTCGGCTGCTGCGCTGGTAGCGGGGCTCGTTACCGTTATTATTATCTATGGTTTCTCGAAGGCGGGCTCGTTTTCCACGGGACGGTTGATTTTAATCGGTATCGGCGTGCAGGCGATGCTCACTGCCTTTATTTCGTATCTCCAGCTGATTGGGCGGCAGGAGGATTTGTCGAAGGCGCTGCAGTGGCTCAGCGGCAGCCTGAATGGTGTGCAGCTCGATTCCATGCTGCCGCTGATGATCGGTATCGTTCTCGGTGCGCCTGTCGTCATTGGACTCGGGAGGCATTTAAGCATCCTCGAGCTCGGAGAACAGTCGGCCGTCTCTCTCGGGTTGAATACGGATATAACAAGAATCCTGCTTATTCTAAGCTCAGTCTGCATGCTCGCTCTTGCAACATCGGTGACCGGTCCAATCGCTTTTGTGGCTTTCCTGTCCGGCCCCATTGCCAAACGGCTGACAGGAAGCGGCTTTACAAGCGTAGTCCCTGCCGGTCTGATCGGGACCAATCTGGTGCTGGCTGCGGATCTGCTCGGCCAGTTCGCTTTCGATACAAGATTTCCGGTCGGCATTATTACCGGTGTCCTTGGCGCCCCGTTTCTGCTGTATCTGCTTATTCGAATGAACCGAAAGGGAAGTTTATGATGAAATCAAGCCATCAGTTCCAAACAGAAGATATTGTTGCCGGCTATGAACAGAAAATGGTTCTTGATCACATTAATGTCGAGCTTAGAAGCAACCAGATCAATACGATCATCGGTGCAAATGCGTGCGGAAAGTCTACGCTGCTAAAAGCGATGGCCCGTCTGCTTAAGCCCCGTGAAGGGAAAATCACTCTCGACGGCAAAGCCATACATAAAATTCCATCGAAACAGCTGGCGCGGACGCTGGGGCTGCTGCCGCAGTCCCCCATTGTGCCGGAGGGCATCACAGTTGCGGACCTGGTCGGAAGAGGAAGATTCCCGCACCAGTCTCTTCTGAAGGGGTGGAGCCTGAAGGATTATCAGGCGGTGGCGGAGGCGATGGAGACCATGAATATCACTGAACTCGCGGAGCAAAATATTGATGAACTTTCCGGCGGCCAGCGTCAGCGCGTGTGGATTGCGATGGCCCTGACCCAGCAGACCGATATTTTATTTCTGGACGAGCCTACGACGTTTTTGGATATTACCTACCAGCTTGAAATCCTCGACCTGCTTACCGATTTGAACCGCAGGCATGGAACGACTATTGTAATGGTGCTTCATGACGTAAACTTATCCGCCCGCTACGCTGACCATATTTTTGCCCTCCGCGAAGGCCGGCTTACGGCAAGCGGAGCACCGTCCGAAGTGATCACGGCAGATATGATGAAGGAGATTTACGGGCTCGACTGTACGGTGATTGAGGATCCTGTATCGCTTTCTCCTATGGTCGTGCCAAAGGGGCGTTATCATAATGAAAGCGAAGGATAATAGCATTAACCACGTTTTTAAATACCATGAAGGCATGTCTGAGATCATTTCCTCCGGAAAAGCTGTCGCGATAATCTTTTTTAATTGAGACTGTTCCTTTAAAACGGGCAGTCTTTTTTGCTTTCACCAATATAGGAAAATTATCACGATGGTGGATAGGTTTATGCATAGAGAAAATTGGTTATAAAGGGTTTTATTAACGCAATAAACAGGAATATATAAGAGTTAAGCGCTTCGGGATGATATTATTTGTTACAAATAGTGAGTACAGATGAAGAAAAATAATTTCTATTATTGATTACATATACCTAAAACTTAAGGCATGTGGTAAAATGAGTCAATACTACGGCCACTATCGTTTGTTTACATAAATGCTCCAGAAAATATACTAGCGTTCATGAGCAGAACGGGGGATAAAATGAAGCATAAGGAAATAACGCAGATTAAGACCCAGGAAGTGGTGAAGCGTGTCAGTCTGGCAATGCTTGTTTTAATTCCGGTATTTATGCTGGTGAATTTTTATGATGTATTCTTTATGGGCGCACCGCTTGAAAGAGACGGGCTGATTACAAGACTGCTGACGGGCATAGTTCTCCTGGGGCTCGTTCTCTGGATAATATTTAAGCGCAGCGTGGAGCAGCAGGTGCAGCGAAACTACTACCATGCTTTATTTGACCAGCCGCTTTCCCCGGTATTTCTGCTGAATGACCGTGGCAAGGTGATTGAAGTAAACGAAAAGCTGCTTGAAATGCTGAATAAAGAACGTGATACAGTGATCGGCCTTTCGATGAAGGAATTAAATTTTACAGACCAGGCTCTGGTCGAAAAGTATACAGACCGGGTCATGAAGGGAAATTCCCAGCATTTCGAAGTAAACCTGCGGCGGCAGAACGATTCGGTCATGGAGCTTGAAGTAATGGCCAGTCCGGTTTTTATGTATAAACGCATTATTGGAATGATCGGCATTATCCGGGATCGTTCCAAGCATAATTCGAATGTTCGTAAGCTTGAGCGTCTCGCGAATGTGGACGGCTTAACGGGCCTGTCCAACCGGAGGGCATTTGATGACGCCTTTGACCGGTACTGGGCTGAAGGGATGGAACGCCAGTCTCCGCTTGCGGTGATGATGATCGATCTGGACGAATTTAAAAATTTCAATGACACCTACGGACACCTCGAAGGGGATGAATGCCTGAAGCAGATTGCCGGGGCTGTCCACGAGGTGTGCATGCGTTCCGGGGGCATGGCCTCCCGCTTTGGCGGAGAAGAATTTGCCCTGCTGCTTCCAAAAACAAACAACAAAGAAGCCCGGGCGATTGCCCACACGATCAGCGAGGAAGTAAGCAGACTGAATATTCGTCATGAAACGTCAAGAGTGAGCTCGAAGGTGACAGTCAGTATTGGCGTGAATGTCGTTGTGCCTGCCCTGCACCGCCACAGGGAGGACATGGTGCTCAAAGCGGACCAGGCCCTGTATGATGCGAAAAGCAGTGGGAAAAACATGGTGAAAATATAATAGAAGGCTGGACTGGATAAAGAGGTGACAGAGATGGACACCAGACAGCAAAAAGCTGTAAATAAAAAATCAATCTATGCAGGGCGCTTAAAGAAGGATCTCTTCGGCAGCGTCCTGCTTCTTTTAGTGACCATTATTCATTGGCTGTCAGCTGATTTCACAGCGGGGACCTATTTGTTTTACGGAGTGGTTTATATGGTCATGGCCCTGGAGGACGTATACATTTACCGGAAAATGAAGGCAGAGCAGAAATGGATAGAAAAGAGTATGCGGCATAAATGATAAACGAAGGGAGGGAAATGTCAGATGGTACTTACGATACACCGGTTAAATGAAAATGATATTCCGTCACTTGTAGAGCTCCCCCGGCAGGCCGGATGGGACTATGATGAAGCGGAAATGAAAGCGGTACTAGCTTCCGGGATAGTATACGGACATAAAACCCTGGAGGGCACGGTGGTCTCCAGCTCGGCTGTAGTTTCATACAAGGAAACGGCGGCGCTCGGACTCGTTATTGTCCGGAAGGATTACCGCCGGCGGGGCCTGGCCAGGGAAGCAGTGCAGGCGTGTCTGGATATTTTACCGGCAGATACCGGTGTTATGCTGTTTGCTACTGACGAAGGGAAGCCGTTATACCGCGAACTCGGGTTTGAAGAAGCAGGCAGGGTGTACAAATATATCGCTCAGGGGCAAGAGATGAAGAAAAACAGCACTGCTCTGCCGAATAACATAGAGGGGTATAAGGTTTCCGACTGGGAGAGCGTGAAGCACCTGGACCGCGAGGCGTTTGGGGAAGGACGGGATGTCTTTTTGCACCACCGGCTTCATCAGGCGCATCAGTGTCTTGTATTAAAGGATGACCAAAATCATCCGGCTGGCTTTGGTTTGTCGATCTGGAATGAAGATCAGCTGCTGATTGGTCCGGTCACGGCTCCAGATGAACGAGAGGCAGCTGCGTTAATCGAGCAGCTGATAGAGGCGCATTCGGTAAAGGTTCGGATCGATCTTACCGCAGAAAGCAGAATTATTACGTCCATGCTTGAGCAGTACGGCTTTGAAAAGCATAGCGAGCCGCCTATGATGAAGCGTGGCCCCTGGAATGCAGACACCCGGAACAGGGGTCTCTACGCTATCGCATCACAGATCTTCGGGTAAGGAGAAGGTCTTTCTTAAAAATAAATTTTCACAGGTGTTGCTGCCTGAAACAGGATTTATGGTGCCAGATTATGTTATTTTATTAGGAGAGAAGTGCGGGGCCATGAACATTTGACCGCCTTTTATTAATGGTGGGAACCGTGGGAGAGATATCATGATCAGTGGACCATTCACAACATCTATACTTCCAGGAATCATAGCCTTCCTTTTCACGCTGTTGTTTGTGCTGAAAGGATGGGCGCTCTGGGTCAAATTGCTGCCGGGCATTATACTTATGGCTTCAGCCATTTCCCTTTTTTATTACGGCTATATGCACGTTCGGGGGTTTGAGGGAGCATCGTATGGCATTCTCGGAGGATTTTTAAGCCTCTTTGCTATTGTATGCTTTGTAATGGCCGGATGGGATTTGCGTAATAGTAATTTTTTTAAGTAGCAGACGTTAGGGTACATAAGCTGTAAAAGGAGGTCTCTCGTAATGTGCGGAAGATACACCCTTGTTCATTCTAAAGAGGCGTTGGAACAGGCCTTTGGCGCAGCATTTCCGGAAGGGCAGGAAAGCTACAACATAGCCCCGTCCCAGAAAGTGCTGGCGGTAGCTTCCTCCACTGAACAGACGAAAGCCGGCTGGCTGCAGTGGGGGCTGATCCCGTCCTGGGCAGACGATAAGAAAATAGGCCATAAAATGATCAATGCCCGGGCAGAAAGTGTCGACACCAAACCGGCATTCCGCCGCCTGCTTGAGCGCCGGCGCTGCCTCGTGATTGCCGATGGCTTCTATGAATGGGACCGCGAAGGCGGGACAAAGCAGCCGTACCGGATAACGGTCGACAACGAAGCACTGTTCGCGTTCGCCGGGCTGTGGGACAGATGGGAAGGCGAGGAAGAAACGATTACGTCGTGCACGATCATTACGACTGAAGCAAACGATTTAATGCAGAGCATTCACCACCGGATGCCGGTCATCCTGGATGAAGAAGCACGACAAACCTGGCTCGACCCGCATGAAACCGATAAACAAGTGTTGAAATCGCTGCTGCAGCCATTCGACGATTCCCGGGTGACAATGTATCCTGTAAGCAATGAAGTAAACAGTCCAAAGCATAATCATGCCGCTTTAATAGAACGTGTGAAATAAAAGAAACAGCCCGGCTTTTCCTATTTTATAAGGAGAAGCCGGGCTGCTTTTGTATGGGCTCTGCGAAGCAGATCAGTTCGATGGTGTCACGATAGTGACGTCTTTCATCGAACTTCCTTTTTTTACCGAACGCTCTCCGCTTTTCCTGGTGTCCAGCTTCGCCACCCAGCCGTCCAGTCCATTGGCTGCATCCTGACTTCACCGTCTTACGACGCTTCCAGCCAGGATTACGCCAGCCGTCTGAGGCCTGCGGAGCAGGTCAGTTCGGTGGTGAAATGTAACTTTCACCACCGAACTTCCTTAAAGCAGGGTGGCTCCGCTTTTCCTAATGTCCAGCTTCGGTCCGCAGTCGCTCGTTCCGTTGACCCTGCCCTGCCTTAGGCCCACATGATGTGGGTCAGTTCGACGTTGCCACAGGACGTGGCGAGGTTAGTCGAACTTCCTTCGCAGGGCGTGGTCAGCCGTACGAGACTCCTGAACAGCGGACCTCCGCTTTTCTTATAGCTTTTTCCGGGCGACGGCTTTGCGTATTTTGGCCACGGCTTCCTGGGCCTGGTCTTTCTTTTTGATGCAGTAATTTACATACAGGCCGTCGAGGAGCGAAAGCTCGGCTAGTCTGGAGGCGAGCGCTTCGGAGCGGTATTCGGTTTCGCGCGAAATAGTTTGCAGCGTCAGGTCGGCCTTTTGGCTGATGGGCGTTTTGGCGTAGCTTGTGATTGCGATAATGCGGGCCCCCTGTTCTTTGGCTACATCCATCGCTTCGAGTACGTCTTCGTTGGCTCCGGAGTGTGAAATCACAATCGTGACGTCGTTTGGCTTTAGCTGGGACGCAGCCATCACCTGCCAGTGGGAATCGGTATAGGCATGGCTCGGAAGTCCGGTGCGCATAAATTTATGCTGGCCGTCCTGGGCAGTGACGCCGGAGCCGCCGCTTCCATAAAAATGAAGCTCTGACGCTTCAAGCAGGTACTGAACCGCCTGGCGGACCGTGCTTTCATCAAGCACCTCCTGGGTGTAGGTGAGTGCATTTTTATTACTTTGAAATACCTTGGACATAACCTCTGCTTCGGTGTCGTTTTCCTGGATCGTTTCATGAATGTCTTCGATCGGTTCTATAATGTCGGAAGCGAGCGCGATTTTCATCGCCTGATAGCCCTTAAAGCCGAGCCGCTTACAGAAACGGAAGACGGTGGCGTCTGCCAGGGAAAGCTGGTCGGCTACCTGATTGATGGTCGAGTGGACGATGGTTTCGGGATTTTGCAGCATATAATCGGCAATTTGCTTTTCTTTGTCGCTAAAAGTGTTGTACAGCGACTGGATGCGCTGACGGACGTGAGTCGTTTCGGTAGCCATGAGCATTCCTCCGGTGAAAAAAGTCTTACCTTCATCATAAAGGAATAAATTTCACTTAGCTAATGAAATGTACGAAAAAAATTTTCTTAAAACGCTTGCATAGAATTTTATTTCACGTATAATAACGAATTGAGAAAAATATTTTCATCAATTGAAAGCGTTACCGAAAGCGAGGGAGTAAATGTTATGGCTGAATCACTTACAGCCGGCGTGGACATAGGCACCACGAGCACAAAAACGCTGGCGTACGATATAGACGGAAAGATCTGGGCGGAACGGGAGCTTGAATATCCAATTTATTCTCCGGACCCGGCCTGGAAGGAGCAGGACCCTTACGAAATTCTTCGCGCCGTTGAACAGACGCTGAAAAACGTCGTTGAAGACGTCGCGAAAGAAGGAAAACATATTGGCACAATTGGCTTCAGTGCAGCGATGCACAGCATACTCGCTGTGGATGAAAACGGCGAGCCGCTTACACAGGCACTCACATGGGCAGATCAGCGGTCGGTGCATGAAACCGAAACAGTAAAAGCCGAAAACGGGCAGGACATTTTTGAACGCACGGGCACGCCGATCCATCCGATGGCGCCGCTGACCAAGATTATGTGGTTTCAGAAGCACCGGGAAGAAATTGCCGCACAGGCGGCGAAGTGGATTTCGGTGAAGGAGTTTCTGTTCCATAAATGGTTCGGGGAATACATCGTTGATTACTCCATCGCTTCTGCCTCCGGCCTTTTCAATATTCATAAAAAGCAGTGGGACGATAGAGCGCTTGGGCTCGCCGGTATCACGGAAAACCATTTATCCTCTCCGGTAAGCACGACCTATCAGCGCAGCGACTTACGCAAAGAGGTCTGTAAGCGTCTGGATCTGCAGGAAACGACAACAGTCGTGATCGGGGCAAGCGACGGTGTGCTTGCAAACGTCGGATCCGGAGCACTCGAGGAAGGCGTGGTTGCCTGCTCGATCGGTACAAGCGGAGCGATACGAACCGTCATCGACCGGCCGTACACGGATCCGAAGGGACGGATATTCTGCTACGCGCTGACCGATGAGCTGTGGGTGATTGGCGGCCCAATCAACAACGGCGGTATTGCGCTGCGCTGGATGCGGGATAAAATCATGCCGGACCTAAAGGAAGAGTGCCGGAAAAACGGTACAGACCCGTACGACGTTCTGACGGAAATGGCGGAAAGCGTGATGCCTGGCTCCGACGGTCTGCTGTTTCTGCCGTATATGACCGGCGAACGTGCTCCGTTCTGGAACAGCGACACAAAGGGAGTATTCTTCGGACTGACGCTGCACCATGGGCGTGAACAGATGGTCCGGAGCGTCATGGAGGGCGTCATGATGCAGATGTACGCTGTCGTCGTAGCGCTGATTGAGGCCGGCATCAACATTAAGGAATTCCGTGCCAACGGCGGGTTCGCCCGCTCGGAGCTCTGGAAGCAGATGATGGCGGACATATTCGAAAGCGACATTGTTGTTCCGGACAGCCACCAGAGTGCCTGCTTCGGTGCTGCCTGGCTCGCCATGACTGCAACCGGGCAGAAGGAAAGCCTGGACACGATTCACGAGCTGATTCCAATCGAAATACGGCAGTCACCGATCATGGACAATGTGACGGCGTACCGGGATTTAAAGCCGATCTTCCTCCGGCTTGCACGCAATCTTCAATCGGAATTTTCCGCGATTGCCGACGTGCAGCGTGCACACGCAGAAGGCAAACGCACACTATCAACTGAAAAAGGAGAAATACTATGACGACTTCAGCACCGTGGCTCATTATTGTAGCCGTTTTAGCAATTGTTGCACTGTTATTTTTAGTGATGAGGACGAAGCTTCAGGCCTTTATCGCCTTGCTCGTCGTCAGTTTCCTCGTCGGTATTGCCGTTGGCATGCCGCCAGGCGAAATTATAACGACCATTGAAGAAGGGATGGGCGGCACCCTTGGATTTATTGCCGTCGTTATCGGCCTTGGGGCCATGTTTGGGGAAATGCTCCGGGTGTCCGGCGGCGCCGAGCGCCTGGCGCTGACACTCGTTGATAAATTTGGAGAAAAGAACGTCAGCTGGGCGCTTGCGCTTACAGGCTTTATCGTATCTATTCCCGTCTTTTTGGACGTTGCACTTGTTATCTTAATTCCAATTGTATACAGCCTTGTCCGTAAAACGAAAAAATCACTCGTGTACTACGGCATTCCGCTTGTAGCGGGTCTTGCCGTAACGCACAGCTTTATTCCGCCAACGCCGGGACCGATTTCGGTTGCTTCGATTATCGGCGCTGACCTTGGCTGGGTTATTCTGTTTGGTACACTTGCCGGTCTTCCGGCAGTAGCGATTGCCGGCCCGATGTTCGGGAAATACATGGCGAAAAAAATCGACATCGGTGTTCCGGAATACATGATGGAGCAGATGAGAAACGTCGAGTATGACCGTGAGCTGCCGAGCTTCCGCAGCGTAATTGCAATCATTCTGCTTCCGCTAGTGTTGATTCTGCTTAATACAGGATCCGGAGTTTTCCTCTCGGAGGAAAGCACAGCGTATGCCGTCCTTTCCTTTATCGGGGATCCGTTCTTTGCCCTGACTGTGGCGGCGCTTTTAACCTTTTATGTATTCGGTATCCGCCGGGGTTATTCGAAGGAAGAAGTTCAGCAGATTACGACGAAAGCCCTCGAGCCTGCCGGGATTATTATTCTTGTTACCGGTGCCGGTGGTGTATTCGGTGAAATGCTGATCCAGTCCGGTGTCGGCGACGTGCTCGCAAACGCAATGGAAAATGCGAACATGCCAATTCTTGTCTTTGCCTTTATCACAGCTGTTCTTGTCCGTGTAGCCCAGGGCTCTGCGACCGTGGCAATGGTAACTGCCGCCGGACTTGTAGCACCGCTGCTTGAAACATATGACGTCAGCGAGCCGATGCTCGGGCTGCTCGTTATTACAATTGCTTCCGGTGCGACAGCCTTCTCCCACGTAAACGACTCCGGGTTCTGGCTGGTCAGCAGGTACTTCGGCCTGAACGAAAAACAAACGCTGCAGACATGGACCGTCATGGAAACAATTATCGGATTTGTCGGCTTTGGTGTAGCACTGATTTTAAGTATCTTCGTATAAATAGAAAAGAGGAGTGGAGAACATGAAAGCAGGAATTATTGGGTTAGGAAAAATGGGGTATAATATCGGCCTGCAGATGCTTGATAAACATCACGACGTTGTTGCCTATGATCTGTCCGAAGAGTTTCGCGAAAGCTTTAAAGGTGATGGAGGCAACACGGCGTCGTCCCTGCAGGAGCTCGTAGATCAGCTGCCGAAGCCGCGTATCATCTGGGTGATGGTGCCGGCGGGAGACGCTACGGACCAGGTGCTTACCGAAACGGCATCGTACCTTGATGAAGGAGACATTTTAATTGATGCCGGTAACTCCCACTACAAGCGGACGCTTGCTCATTATGAAGCGCTTGAAGCAAGAGGCGTCCACTTCTTTGACGTCGGTACAAGCGGCGGCATTTCCGGTGCCAGAAACGGTGCCTGTCTGATGATCGGTGGACGCAAGGACGTCTTTCCGGTGCTTGAGCCTCTGATGGAGGACCTGTCGGTGGAAAATGGCTATCACTACACCGGGGAAGGCGGCAGTGCCCACTATTTGAAAATGGTGCATAACGGCATCGAGTACGGCATGATGGCTGCGATGGGCGAAGGCTTTGAACTGCTTGAAAAAGGGCCGTTTGACTATGACTACGAGCAGGTCGCCCGTGTCTGGAACAACGGATCGGTCATCCGCGGCTGGCTGATGGAGCTGATGGAGGAAGCCTTCCGCGGCGATGCCAGGCTCGATGATATCCGCGGCGTCATGCACTCTTCCGGCGAAGGCAAGTGGAGCGTAGAATCCGCACTCGAATACGAGGCAACGACTCCGGTCATTGCGCTCTCGCTCATGATGCGCTACCGTTCGCAGGAAACCGACACCTTTAACGGCAAAGTGGTGGCAGCCCTTCGTAAAGGGTTCGGCGGCCACGCCGTGGAAAAAAGTGAATAGCAATGTCTCAGAGGCCCGGATGGTATCCGGGTCTTTTTTCGTATTTTAGAAAAAATGCGGCAAATGCTTCAACTGGCTCAAGGTATTTCCGATAGTAAGAGTAACGAAGAAAACGGCAGAAGGGAGCCTATCATTCATGCGAGTATCCGGGTTTGCTTCAGGAATGGATATTGACCAGACGGTGAAGGATTTAATGCGGGCGGAACGCCAGCCGATCAACAAGCTGAATCAGCAGAAACAGACGCTCGAGTGGCAGACGGAAATGTACCAGGACGTCAACAAACAGTTTTTTGATTTCCGGAACACAATTTTTGATTCGATTATGAAAAAGTCATCGATGACAGACCGCTCGGCCACCTCCACCAACGACAGCCGGGTGAGCGCCACGGCGTCAGCGGACGCCGGCAATGCCACCTATTCGATCAGCGAGGTCAAGCAGCTGGCCAAATCAGCGTCGCAGAGCAGCTCCGAACGGGCGACCGGAACTGATTTTTCCGCCTCAGAAGCCATCGGCAGCCAGGAATTTGCGACCGGGAAATCTCCGCAGTGGAGTGAAGGCGTGATTCAAAGCAAAACGATTAACGCTGATGGAGGCACGTCCTACAGCGTGGAAGGCAGCAATCTTAAAACAAACACTGATGATATGATTGTGAAGGTAAGCGGCAAGCAGTATGAGGTGGTGACCGGCGAAGGCCCGCTGGAGGCCGGTCAGGTGCGTGCCAGCTTCAGCGACGGCCAGATTGATTTAGAATTTGGTTCGGCGGTGACTAGCGGCAAAAGCATCAACGTGCAGTATGCAGCGGAAAATGAAACTAAAACAATTAACGCGGCCGCTCCGACTTCTACTTTTTCACTCGGCAAAGGGGCGATTAATCCGGACACCCTGGATATCAGCGTAAACGGAGGCGCCAAGCTGACAATTGTGACAGATCCCGAGAAGGAGCTTGAAGCGGACGAAGCCTACGTGGATACGAAAACCGGCAGGGTCACGCTCGGCGAAGCGGCGAGCGGAACCATTGCAGCGACATTCACCCAGCAGTATTCCACTAACTCGATTACCACCTTTGATAAAGACGGCAACGAGCAGAAAAATAAATTCACGTTCACAAGCGCGCAGTCGATGAATAACATTATGAGCACGATCAGCTCCTCCGGAGCGGGCGTGAGCGCATTTTACGATGAGTATTCCGGCAAAGCGGCACTCACCCGGTCGGAGACCGGCGACTTTAACAAAGACGGCGATGAGATGCTTTTTTCAGGTGACTTTTTCAATAATACCCTGGGGCTGAACAATGCGGGCGGGTCCAGCCAGGGCGAACAGAATGCCGTGTTTACGATGAACGGGCTCGAAACCGAGCGCGCGAAAAATACGTTTGATGTCAATGGAATGAGTATTACGCTTAAAGAAACGTTCACTGAAGCGGACGGTGCGGTAACGCTCGGGTCGGAGACAAATACCGACGGCGTCATGGATACGATTAAAGGCTTCGTTGAAGAATACAATAAAATTGTTGAAGAGGTGAACGGGAAGCTCAATGAAAAGGTGAACCGGGACTTTAAGCCGCTCAGCGATGAACAAAAAGAAGAAATGAGTGAAAAAGAAATTGAGCTGTGGGAGGAAAAAGCCCGAAGCGGCCTGCTCCGCAGTGACAGCTCCATATCGAACGTCATGAACAATATGCGCTCCCTTTTATACGAACAGGTGGATGGCACCGATTCCGCGTACAATACTCTCTATTCGATCGGCATTACGACAAGCTCGAGCTACACGGACAACGGTAAGCTTGAAATCGATGAAGACCAGCTGCGCCAAGCGATTGAAGATGATAGCGAAGGCGTGTACCAGCTGTTTGCAGCGAGCGGATCGACAACCGAAACCCAGGGTCTTGCGCGACGGATGAGAGAGACGCTCGACAATGGGGTGTCCGCTCTTGCCGAACGGGCCGGTGGCTACAAAGGCAAGCTGCTGCCGCATCAGTTTACGCTCGGGCGCAACATGGAAAACATTGAGGACCGTATCGCTCAGTTTGAGGACCGGATGGTATCAGTGGAAAACCGGTATTACCGTCAGTTTACAGCGATGGAGCAGGCGATGAGCCGCGCGAATTCACAGTCCAACTACTTGATGCAGTTTATGAACAACGGTCAGTAAGACAGCACCTTCTTGAGGAGGAAGAAAACATATGAGTTTTAACCAGGCACAGGCAATGTACCAGCAGGCAATGAAGCAGACGGCCGCACCGGATAAAGAGAAGCAGCAGAAAACATTCAGCCCAAAACAGGCAGCACCTGCTCCGAAGCCGGCGCCGGTCAAAGCTAACCCTTACCAGCAGCAGGCGATGCAGACCGCCTCGCCGGGAGAGCTCACGCTTCTTTTATACAACGGCTGTTTGAAGTTTCTTCAAAAAGCGGAAAAAGCGATGATCGAAGGGAAGGTTGAAGAAAAAAATAAGCTGATGATCCGGGCGCAGAATATTATCGGTGAGCTGATGATTACGCTGAAAACGGACAGCGAGCTTGGCAGCAGCATGATGCGGATGTATGACTACATGTACCGCCGGCTGATCGAAGCCAATGTCAGTAATGACACCGGCGCTCTGCAGGAAGTGTACGGCCTTGTCGAAGAGTTTCGCGACACATGGAAGCAGGCGATGCAAAAGGACCGGGAGAGCCGATTCCGTGAAGGCGGCCGGGCGTAATGAGTGTAGTCCGTGAACTGTATGTCACCACCCGAAAACTATACGAAAAAGTGGCGCAGCCCATGCCGGATAATGAACAGCCGAGGGATGAGTACATTGAGAGCGTGGATCTTTTTCTGCAGGCAAGGGACCGGCAGCTGAAAGACCTGCAGCCTGTGGAGGAATGGTCAGAGGCCGAACGGCAGCTCGGGGAAGAAACGGTTAAAATGAACCGTTTTATTGACGTCCAGCTTGGCAATTGGAAACAGGTGATCCAGGAAGAGCTGCAGGGGACTCGTCACAAACGCCGTCATATGGGGAAGTATGAACAAAAGAGTGCGACAGCGTCCGCTTATTTTTTCGACAGCAAAAACTAGCATACAAAACCTTCAGGCCCAGTCCTGAAGGTTTTTATGTGTATGAGTGCCTGGATTATGTTATAAACGGCTTAAAGGATAAAAAAGGGGCAGGTAACGATGAGCGAGCATCTCCGCCGGGCGGAAGCAACGTTTCTCCAGCAGTACAGTGACTGGCTGGAGATGGTGCAGGAAAGCATGGTACAGGTGACGGGCTTTTACCGGGAAGGGTTTGAAGAAAACGGGGACCGGCTGCTCGACAGCACGACCAGAGAATCCTCGCTGTTTTCCTCGCAGACAGTGACGATGGCGTATCTGTTTGGACAGGAGGAAGAATGGAAGCAGGATCTGGAAGCCTTCGAACAGGCGACCGAAGAAGTGCGGAGCCTGATAGAATCAGAAACGATGGGCAGTGCCGAGAAGATGCGATACGTCGCCTCGGTATATATGCCGGTGCTTGAACGCTGGAAGCTCCGTGTGACATCGCTCACACGCAAATAAACAGGCAGGGATACGGCTCCCTGCCTGTTTTTATTCGTCACTGCCCTGTTCGGAAAGAGGAGGCAGCCCAAGCCTCTGTTCAAGTGTCGGCAGAGACCCGTGCTCAATAATCCAATTCGAAGGCTGACGGTCAGGATACATGAGCTCGGAAATACTCTGCCCTTCAATCTGGCTGAACCGCTCACCTTCCTCCCACTCCTGCAGGTTTTCAAAGTTCAGCTCCTCCGCCGTAGCGACGACATTGGAGGGTGCGCTGATCGTCTGCTCATTGTTTATCTCATTATAGGCAAACGTGAGGGACTGGGTGGAGGAAGTAGTCTGTGGGCTCTGACTGTTATTCATGGCAATTTGAAAATCTGCCTGAATGCTTTTTGTCTGCATCGAGTCTTTATCAATAGTAATAGTGTAGAGCGTATCCTCCAGGCTTCCGGTAAACAGCATATCGTCAATTAAGCTGTCAAAGTCTTCGTTAGTGAAGCCGACCGTGCTTTTAACGAGCTCACGCATTTGATCGGAACGGCCACGTGCCTCAATCACATATTCCGATTCCTTTTCCTCCAGCTGAAAATCTGCAGCATAGGCCTCGATCAGCTCCAGCACAGCTGCTGGTTCACCGATGGACTGGCTTGAAGCACTCAAATCGCCGGTGAATTCATCCGGATACTTGATCCACTTTTCTTCTGCAGAATCATAGGTGAAGAAGCCTTCGGCCGTCAGGTAGCGCTCGATTTCCTTTGGCTCCTGGGCGGTCGTCTGCAGCGTCGAAGACTCATGGTAGGCAAATGGATCGGTACCAACCTCCACGTGGGAGGTGAGTTCATTGGTGACCGGGTCTTTCTGGGTCAAGCCAATTGTCTGGTCCATGTTTATATCTATAGAATAACGGTTTAATTCGTGCATATAGTCAATACTTTCAGAAAGAACCTCATCAGAAGCCGGTTCCTCATCTGAAGCTTGGTTTTCCGTTGGATCTGGTTCATTGTCAATGGATGAACATCCTATCGGAAGGACGAGAATTAAAGAAACGAGAAGTACGCCAAATGACTTCCTCATGGAACCTCCGACCTCCATCTAAAATTCGTTTTACATATTTTCTAAGAATACCACACTTTTACACAAAAAAGAATAAGACCTGGTTCATGGTTGTCTTCCACCGCTTTCCAGAGAGGGGAAGTGGCGAAGGCTGCCTGAAGGAAAGATCTGTAAAAAGTAAGAGATCATAAGAAAGAAACCCGGCGGATGCCGGGCTTCTGGTGCCCGGGGCGGCCGCTTAGACAAGGGGAGCGGCCGCCCGGGCGGACAGAACAGTGTGGGAGGTTGCTGCTGTCAGAGGTATAAGGGGAAATATGTAGAAGAGTGGGCAGCCGAAGTGCTGCTGCCTGGTACTATCATATGTCCCGGCACACCGGAATACAAGGGGGCACGCCCGTTTAGGCTTTATTTTAAAATAGGAATGCTCTCACGTGTCCTATTCTAAAATAGGCTGCGGCCGATTTATGAATGAGCAGAATAATAATTGGAAATTGCGGGTATAGAACGAACGATGCATATTCCGTATGAAAGGGAGTAATGATTGTATGTTTGGAAAAATATATATTAATGGCGAATGGAAACAGGCAGACGAAGGCACCATTGACGTTGTGAATCCGGCAAACGGGGAAGTCGTGGGGGAAACCGCCAACGCAGGCGAAGCGGAAACGAAGGAAGCAATCAATGCTGCCCATGAAGCATTTGATTCCTGGTCGAAGACGACGGCGTACGAGCGCGCAGACATTCTCCGCAAGATTCACGGCCTCATGATGGAGCGCCAGGATGAACTCGGGGAGCTGCTCACAAAGGAAATGGGCAAACCACTGGCGGAGGCCAAAGGGGAAGTGGCCTATGCGGCTTCTTTCATTGAATGGTATGCGGACGAAGCGAAACGGGTTTACGGCGAGACCATTCCATCCGGCTCGGAAAACAAGCGGCTGATGGTCATTCACCAGCCGGTCGGCGTTGTCGGCGCGATTACGCCGTGGAACTTCCCGCAGGCGATGATCACACGTAAAGTAGGACCGGCCCTTGCCGCAGGCTGCACGATCGTACTGAAGCCGGCAAAGAATACGCCGCTGTCCGCCGTGCGTTTCGTGGAGATCTGCGAAGAAGCGGGCGTGCCAAAAGGCGTGATCAACCTGGTGACCGGCCAAAGCTCGTCAGCGATCGGCAATGAATTGATGTCGAACGAAAAAGTCCGCAAGGTCACCTTTACCGGCTCCACCGAAGTCGGAAGCAGCTTAATGGAGCAGGGTGCGCAGGATATTAAAAAGCTGTCGCTTGAACTCGGCGGCCATGCGCCGGCACTCGTCCTGGACGATGCGGACATCGACAAAGCGGTCAAAGGTGTCGTAGCGTCGAAATTCCGTGCGTCGGGACAGACGTGCATCTGCGTCAACCGTGTGTATGCCGATGAAAAGGTGTATGAAGAGTTTGTCGAAAAATTTGCGGATGCCTGCAAGGATCTGAAGGTCGGCGACGGCATGGACGAAAACGTAAAGGTCGGCCCGCTGATTGATAAAGACGCTTACGACAAAGTCGAGCGCCACGTGCAGGATGCCGTCGATAAAGGCGCGAAGGTTGTAACCGGCGGCAGTGGTTTTGAAAAGGACGGCGGCTACTACTTTGAACCGACCGTGCTCCGCGACGTGAACCATGACATGATCATCATGCACGAAGAAACGTTCGGACCGGTTGCGCCGGTGCAGAAAATCACGAGTGATGAAGAGGGTGTCAAGCTCGCGAATACCACGCCGTTTGGTCTTGCTTCCTATTTCTTTACTGAAAACATGTCCCGGGGCATGAAAGTGGCTGAAGGACTCGAATACGGTATTGTTGGCTGGAACGATGGCGGACCATCGGCTGCCCAGGCGCCGTTTGGCGGCTGGAAGCAGAGCGGGGTCGGACGCGAAGGCGGCCGTCAGGGCATCATGCCGTTTCTCGAAACCAAATATATTTCAATGGGATTATAATAGAAACAGAGGCTGCGCCGGACCGTTCCGGCGCAGCTTTTTTTATACTGAGTTCCAGATTAAGCTACCGGTTACATTTAAAAGGGTTTTATCTGTTTCATAAGTCCTGAGACCCTGTTGTTATGGCATGTTCTTTTCACTTTTAAAAAAAATTTTGTTGTTTGAAAAGGATTCCGCAAAAGGAATATAGAAAGTAGACACATAACGATAAGGAGGGGTTCACTTGATGAACTTTAACATTCGCGGGGAAAACTTAGAGGTGACTCCAGCTCTTCGAGGTTACGTAGAAAAGAAAGTGAGCAAGCTTGAACGTTACTTTGATACAACCCCTGTGGCGGACGTCCATGTGAATATGGAAGTTCAAAACAGCGAGAAAATTTTAGAAGTGACCATCCCTATGCCGCAGCTGCTGCTCCGGGCAGAAGAAACGCATACGGATATGTATGCGGCGATCGATCTTGCGACGGACAAGCTCGAACGGCAGATTCGAAAATATAAAACAAAAGTAAACCGCAAGTTCCGCCAAAATGGCAAAACATCGGAAGTATTTAAAGCTAATATTGAAGAATTGAACGAAGAAATTGCCAATGGCGGGGTAAAAGAAGCTCCGTTAACTGATGAAGTGACTGAAGAGGACGACTCCCTTGAAATCGTCCGGACCAAACGGTTTAATTTAAAGCCGATGGATACGGAAGAAGCTATCCTTCAGATGGATATGCTGGGCCACAACTTTTTCGTCTTCGCTAATTCTGTCAGCGGTGACACCTCAGTCGTGTACAAACGTCGGGACGGGCGCTACGGGCTGATTGAGCCGGAAGAATAATTATATGAATCAACAGGCCCTGCGCGGGTAATGCGCAGGGCTTGTTTTGATTTTGCCGGGAGCACGGGAACTCGTTGTAACAATAACGGAATACTGTTAAAATATACGGTGATGCTTAGAAATACAACGATTCATTTATATATGTAAAACTACAGATAAATAAGGCCCCGGGCCCCCTATTAACATTTAAAACAACTATGCGCGTCAATCGTATTTCGGCTAGATGGTACGAAAGAGAGGACGATGATTAAACCATGAGAGGTTTATTGAAGAAAGTTATTGGAGATACAAATCAAAAATATGTAAAAAAACTGGAGAAGAAAGCGGAAAAAATTGAGGTTTTTTATGAAGATATCCAGGCTTTGAGCGATGAAGACCTTGCCCGTAAAACCGAAGAGTTTAAAGAACGCTATCAGCAGGGTGAAAAGCTTGAACAGCTGCTTCCGGAAGCCTATGCAGTTGTTGCAGAAGCGTCGACACGCGTAATGGGAATGACTCCCTTCCGCGTACAGCTGATGGGTGCCATCGTGTTAAACGACGGCGATATTGCGGAAATGAAAACCGGGGAAGGGAAAACCCTGGTCGCAACCATGCCGGTCTACTTAAACGCCATTACCGGCAAAGGCGTGCACGTTGTGACCGTCAACGACTATCTGGCCAAGCGTGACAGCGAAACGTTAGGGGAGCTTTACCAGTTCCTCGGATTAACCGTCGGCCTGAATTTAAAGGATATGAGCAAGGAAGCGAAGCGGGAAGCCTATCTGGCTGACATTACGTACGGAACCAATAATGAGTTTGGCTTTGACTACCTGCGGGACAATATGGTTCTGTACAAGGAACAAATGGTGCAGCGTCCTCTTCATTTTGCCCTCGTCGACGAAGTCGACTCGATATTGATCGACGAAGCGAGAACGCCGCTGATTATTTCGGGCTCAGTGGAACAGTCGACCAAGCTTTACGCAGCGGCTAACGTATTTGTGAGCCGTCTGAAGGAAGAACGGGATTACACGATCGATGAAAAAACCAAAACGGTTCTTCTGACTGATGAGGGTGTTACCCGGGCGGAAAAGGCGTTTCAAATAGAGAATTTGTATGACCAGCAGCATGTGCAGCTGCTGCACCATATCAATCAGGGGTTAAAAGCCCATGTGACGATGCACCGCGACGAGGACTATGTGGTGCAGGACGGCAAAGTGGTCATCGTGGACCAGTTTACCGGACGTTTGATGGCCGGCCGCCGGTACAGTGAAGGCCTCCACCAGGCCATTGAAGCGAAGGAAGGCATGCGGGTGCAGAAGGAAAGCATGACGCTCGCATCAATTACGTTCCAGAACTACTTCCGGATGTATCAGAAGCTCGCCGGGATGACCGGTACTGCGATAACGGAAGAAGAAGAATTCCGCAATATTTACGGCACAGACGTTATTTCGATCCCAACGAACAAGCCGGTTGTCCGCGAAGACAAATCCGATTTGATCTTTAAGACCCGGGAAGCAAAATACCGGGCGGCAGCCGAAAAAATCGCTGAATTGTATGAAACCGGCCAGCCTGTTCTAGTCGGCACGGTAAATGTGGACACATCAGAGCTGATATCACGGTATCTCAAAAAGAAAAACGTACCGCACAACATTCTTAATGCGAAAAACCACGAAAACGAAGCGAAAATCATCGAAAACGCCGGCCAGCGCGGTGCTGTCACTATTGCGACCAACATGGCCGGGCGCGGTACCGATATCAAGCTCGGGGACGGAGTAGCCGACCTCGGCGGACTGTTTGTCATCGGCACCGAACGGCACGAAAGCCGCCGGATCGACAATCAGCTCCGTGGTCGTGCCGGACGTCAGGGGGATCCGGGTGCTTCCCAGTTTTATCTGTCCATGGAGGATGAACTGATGCGCCGGTTCGGATCTGATAACATGCGCGGCATGATGGAGCGCCTTGGCATGGATGAGGATCAGCCGATCGAAAGCAAGCTGGTCACCCGCGCAGTGGAACAGTCGCAAAAGCGGGTGGAAGGATCTAACTACGACTCACGGAAGCAGATTCTGCAATACGATGACGTTATGCGCGAACAGCGTGATATCATTTATGCCCAGCGGATGGAAGTGCTCGAGTCGGATAATCTGCGTGACATTGTGCTGCGTATGCTTGAATCCACGGTGAAAAACATCGTTGCAGCCTACACCCCGGTGGAACAGGTGCCGGAGGACTGGGACCTTGAGGGCATGCTTCACTACCTGAACACGACCGTACTGAATGAAGGCGATTTGACAGAACAGGACGTTAAAGGTCTTGAACAGGAAGAAGTTATCGAAAAGGTATGGGAAACAGCAAAAGGTAACTACGAAGCAAAAGAGCAGGAATTTGACGAAGAATCCATGCGTGAATTCGAAAAAGTACTGCTCCTCCGGTCGGTGGACCGGAAATGGATGAACCATATCGATCAGATGGACCAGCTCCGACAGGGTATTCACCTGCGGGCCTACGGCCAGAATGATCCGCTTCGGGAGTACAAATTCGAAGGCTTTAACATGTTCGAGGATATGGTGGCGTCAATTGAAGAAGAAGTCGCTACGTACGTAGTCAAATCGGAAGTAAACGAAGAGAACCTGCAGCGCCAGGAAGTCGCTAAAGGAAAAGCAGTGCGCCAGGACGAGCAGGAAGCAGAAGAAGAGCAGCCGAAAAACAAAAAGAAATCAGCGCCGGCAAACGGCAACCGGAAAATGCCGGTGCCGAACAAACGGTAATAAGAAACGAAAAACGGGAGGGACAGGCCCCGAAGTGCTCAGCTTCGGGCTTTTTCCTTGCCACCTACATTCAGAAAGGGGATTTCTTACATGGATATGGCAGAAATTCGAAACGAACTTGAAAATATGGCTAAGCGATTAGCGGACTTCAGGGGGTCTCTTTGACTTCGATGCCAAGAAGGAGCGCATCAGCGAACTCGAAGAAAAGATGACCCACCCCGGCTTCTGGGATGACCAGGACGCCTCCAAAAAAGTTATTGATGAAAATAATGCGTTAAAGAATATTACTGAAGGCTATCGTGTGCTTGAAGAGCAGCATGAAAATCTCGAGGTTTCCTATGAGCTTGTGAAGGAAGAAGACGATGAAGATTTAAAGGAAGAGCTCGAATCAGGCACGAAGCAGCTGAAAAAAGATATTAACGATTTTGAACTGCAGATGCTTCTCAGCGAGCCGTATGATAAAAACAACGCCATCCTGGAGCTGCACCCCGGCGCCGGCGGCACGGAATCCCAGGACTGGGCGTCGATGCTGCTTCGGATGTACACCCGCTGGGCGGAAAAGAAAAACTATACGGTGGAAACCCTGGATTATCTTCCCGGGGACGAAGCCGGCCTGAAAAGCGTCACCATGATGATAAAGGGCTACAATGCCTACGGCTTTCTGAAAGCGGAAAAAGGGGTGCACCGGCTCGTGCGGATTTCCCCGTTTGACTCCTCCGGGCGCCGGCACACCTCATTTGTCTCCTGCGAAGTTATGCCTGAAATGGAAGATTCCGTGGAGGTAGAAGTGCGGACGGAGGATTTGAGAATCGATACGTACCGTGCGAGCGGTGCCGGCGGTCAGCACGTAAACACGACGGACTCCGCCGTGCGGATCACCCACCTGCCGACAAACATCATCGTTACCTGTCAAAACGAACGGTCCCAGCTGAAAAACCGGGACCAGGCGATGAAAATGCTTCGGGCGAAGCTGTATCAGCGCCAGATTGAAGAGCGTCAGCAGGAAATGGATGAGATCCGCGGAGAACAGAAAGAAATCGGCTGGGGAAGCCAGATCCGTTCCTACGTTTTCCATCCGTACAACATGGTAAAAGACCACCGGACGAATGTGGAGATGGGAAACACGCAGTCAGTGATGGACGGCAATCTTGACCCATTCATCGATGAGTACCTGCGTGCAAGCATGAAAGTATAACAGAGGGCACAATCAGCAGCCTGCGTTCGCGCAGGCTCTTTTTACGTCAAACCAAAAGGAGGAAGTGTAATGGTAAACCGAAGAAGAAAACCAATGTCAAAAACGGCGCTGAAATGGGTCAACGGGTTCCAGATCTTTATCGGAACGGCTGTGGTGGCTATTTCATATAACGCTTTTTTACTGCCGAACTCGATCGCCTCCGGAGGGGTAAGCGGTTTTGCGACCCTGCTGGAGGCCTCACTGAATGTAGAACCGGCTATAACGATAGGAATCACCAACGTCCTCCTTTTCATCCTCGGTCTCCTGCTTCTTGGAGGTCTCCAATACGGGGCAAAAACGATAATTGGAACGCTGTTTTTGCCGTTTATTGTTTATTTTACGAGGAACTGGGATATCGGTATTGATGATCCGCTGCTTGGCGCGTTGTTTGGTGGAATCGGAGTGGGCTTTGGGCTCGGACTGGTGTTTCGGGCCAGTGCTTCGACTGGAGGCACGGATCTTTTAGCTCAAATCATTCATAAATACGCTGGTGGGACGCTTGGTACATCGGTTTTTATTATGGACGGACTGATTGTTACGGGCTCGGCATTCATCTTTGGCCTGGAATTCGCGCTGTATGCCCTTATTTCGTTATTTGTTACGGGAAGAACCATTGATGTTGTGCAGACCGGCCTGGGCTATGCCAAGGTGGCGTTTGTGATTACAAAGCATGAAGAAACGGTGCGTAAATCTATTTTAAAAGAAGTGGACCGAGGGGTAACCAAACTCGAAGGACGCGGAGGCTTTACCAATGATGCGCGTCCAGTGCTGATGTGCGTTGTCAACCGTGGTGAAGTTACCCGGCTGAAGCGTGTGATCCAGCTGCAGGATCCCGAAGCCTTTGTGGTTGTGAGCAACGCTTCAGAAGTGCTTGGCCAGGGATTTGAGAATCAGGGTAACTCTGTGTAAAAAAGCGGAAGCGCCAACATTGTGTTTCAGAAACACAGAAGTTCATGCTACACTAAAGAAAAGCGCAGAGCGTTCGTTTATCACCCGGGACGGCTCGCTGTTTTCAGTCGGCTTGAGACGAAGTCGCAAACGATCTGAAAATGCGAATGGACCCGGGTGGTAACGCTCGAAGCTGGACAAAAAGAAAAGCGCAGAGCGTTCGTTTAAAAAAGGAAGTTCGATGAAGGGCGTCACGGTTGTGACACCATCGAACTGACCTGCTTCGCAGGCCCCGGGACGGCTCGCTGTTTTGATTCGGGGAAAGCAGCCTGTGCAGCTGATTCCTCTTTCGTATAGTCTGTGGTTTGATTATGACTTTAATAAAGCTGGAGTGAAATAGATGAAGAAAAACATCAAAGTGACGGCAGCAATTCTGGTCACAGCAGCGGCAGCCGGGACCGGGGGTGCAGCCGTAGGTGCTTCTGTCTGGGGAGGAGATTCGGGAGCGTCCTCCTCCGCCTTGTCCGAATCCGGTTCGGACAGTGGAGCGCAAAACGTGTCAGAAGAGGACTTAAACAAAATCAGTTCAGTGTATGATCTGATTGACTCCGAATACATGAGAGAAGTGGACGATGATGCGTTGGTGCAGGGGGCAATCGAAGGAATGATCGGAGAACTCGATGACCCTCACTCCAGCTACATGAGCGAAAGCACAGCACAGGAATTCACGCAGTCGCTGGATTCGTCCTTTGAAGGCATCGGAGCTGAAGTAAATAAATCCGGGAACGCAGTAACGATCGTTTCTCCAATTGACGATTCCCCGGCAGAAGCCGCCGGCCTGCAGCCGAATGATGATATTTTGGAAATTAACGGAGAAAGCACAGAAAACCTTGAACTTAATGAGGCAGTTCTGAAAATCCGGGGAGAAAAAGGAACGAATGTAAATCTCACTGTCCAGCGTGGAAGCAGCGAGCCCTTTAATGTTGAAGTGGAGCGCGATGAAATTCCGATCGAAACCGTAGAGGGTGAAGTGATCGAGCAGGATGGCGAAAGCATCGGTTATCTGAATATATCGTCATTTTCTGAAAATACAGCCAATGAGTTCGAAACCCAGCTCGAGCAGGTGGAGAGTGAAAACATTGACGGACTGGTGATTGATGTCCGGGGAAATCCGGGCGGTTATTTGAATGCGGTGGAGGATATCGGCAGCATGATTATTCCTGGCGGAGAGCCGATAGTTGAAATTGAAGACCATGAAGGTACGATTTCAGAAGTGACTTCTTCTTTAGAGGAGAACAAGGATTATCCGGTAGTTGGCGTGGTTGATCAGGGAAGTGTATCTGCTTCTGAAATTCTGGCAGCTGCAATGAAGGAGGCCGGAAACTTTGAGCTGGTAGGGCAGACAACCTATGGCAAAGGAACGGTTCAGCAGGTGATGGAGCTAGATGATGGAAGTGACGTGAAGCTCTCTGTCTCTAAATGGCTGACGCCGGAAGAAAACTGGATTAATGAAGAAGGCGTGGAACCGACCATTGAGCAGGAGCAGCCCGATTATTTCCAGGCATCTATTTTATCCATTGATGAAGCCCTGGAGCCGGATACGACGGGTGAAAATATTGCCACTGCACAGACGCTCTTAAAAGGAGCCGGATTCGATCCGGGACGTGAGGACGGGTACTACAGCGAAGAAACAGAAGCGGCAGTACAGGATTTCCAGGAGGAACAGAAGGATCTGGAAGCCACTGGGACGCTGACGCCGGAAACAGCAGACGCGCTGAATGATTTAGTGCTTGAAAAAGTCCAGAACAGAGACAATGACAAGCAGCTGCAGCGCGCGCTTGATACAGTCACAGAACAATAATTGAAAGCTGAATGATGCTGGTGGCCGGGGCATGCCCGGTCCGAAGAAAAGGAGGAAATAGTGGATGCAGGGAATAATCGGTGAAATTGGTCCTGCGTTAGCGTGGTTTTTTCTGAACCCGCTGACTTACATAATGATAGCAGCCATGCTTATGATTGGTTATCTTCGGGTGAAAAGAGAACGAAAAATGTTTCATGCAAAAATGTATCCAATGCTGATGGAATTAACAATGAGTGTTATTCCGGCGATAGTAATCGCTGCTTTTGTCTCGGTCATCACCATTGTTACGGGCATTTCACTGCCTCTTGGAGCAGTCCTGCTTGCGATGGTGATCAGTGCCCTGCTGGCAGTGTCAGGCCTGCACCGCTGGCTGACCGCTCTGCACGTATGGGGTACGGCATTTTTAGCCGCTCTGGCACTTGATGCTGCCGGGATCACAGTACCGTTTTTCTCTGCCGGAGCCTGGCTCGGAAACGGCTTTGATGCTTTTTCTCTGATGGTCTGGCTCGCAGTGCTCACGCTCGCGGAAGGAATACTGATTGTCTGGAACGGTACAAGGTTTTTTTCTCCCCTTCGGACGGTCAGCCGCCGCGGCAAGCCAATTGGCGGCCAGATTACGCACCGTATCTGGATGCTCCCGGTATTTCTGTTTATCCCGGGAAGTGCTGTTGAAGCGGGAGGCTGGTGGCCGCTCCTTCCGGGCGGAGCTGCTTTTTCCCTTCTTTTGCTTCCGGCAGTGATCGGCATACGTATGAAAACCTTCGACCGTCTGGCGTCTGTACAGGTGCGGTTGGCCGGCTGGTGGGTCGTGCGGATCGCTATTCTTGCCGGCGCTGGTGCAGCACTTGCCTATTTTTACAGTGGATGGATTATTCCAGTAATTGCGGCTGTCCTGATTTTGCTGCGGGAATGGGTAACCATTGCGGCCGGCAGTTCAGCTAAAAGCAATTTTCTTTATACGCTCCGCGGCGACGGAATATCCGTACTCGCTGTTCTGCCGGAGTCGCCGGCAGACCGGATGCATATTAAAGCAGGTGAAGTCATCCGGCGGGTGAACAGCGAAAAGGTATATGATGAAGCGAGCCTCTACCGGGCAGTGCAGAAAAATTCCGCCTACTGCCGGCTGGACGTGGAGGATATTAACGGAGAGCTCCGCCAGGCGCAGGCAGCGCTTTACAGCAATCAGCACCATCAGCTTGGAATATTAATGATCAATAAAGAACGAACGGCCCCGGAAAGCATCCATACGGCCCAGTAAAACAGAACCCTCTGCCGGGTTCTGTTTTTTGTATAGGTCGGGGAAAATGTCATTTTCTTTGCATTTACAGGGGAGTGGAGTACAATAATAATAGCGAATATACGTTCGTTTTTGTGTTGTTTCTTTCCAATCTTCATGTGGTATAGTAAATAGACATATGACCGGAACGCAGACAGGAAGTGAGGGACTAATATGAACGAAACATTTGAACTGGCGAGTAGATATAATCCGGCCGGCGACCAGCCGCAGGCGATTGAAAAGCTGGTTCAAGGGTTAAAGGACGGAAAAAGATACCAGACGCTGCTTGGGGCGACAGGGACCGGGAAAACGTTTACAGTATCCAATGTGTTAACAGAAGTAAACCGGCCGACGCTTGTTATGGCGCACAATAAGACGCTTGCCGGGCAGTTATATAATGAATTTAAAGAAATGTTTCCAAATAATGCAGTAGAATATTTTGTGAGCTATTACGACTACTATCAGCCGGAGGCCTACGTACCGCAGACAGACCAGTTTATCGAAAAAGACGCGAGCATTAATGATGAAATTGACAAACTAAGGCACTCGGCGACGAGCGCCTTATTTGAGCGGGAAGACGTTATTATCGTGGCCAGCGTTTCCTGCATTTATGGTCTCGGCTCGCCGGAGGATTACAGGGATCTGATGCTGTCACTCCGGACGGGTATGGAGATCGAACGGGATCAGATTCTCCGGAAGCTCGTGGACATTCAATACGAGCGCAACGACATTAATTTCGTGCGCGGAACGTTTCGCGTGCGCGGTGACGTGGTCGAAATTTTCCCGGCATCAAGAGAAGAGCACTGCATTCGTGTTGAAATGTTTGGCGATGAAATCGACCGGATCACCGAGGTGGACGCTCTGACCGGCGAAGTTATCGGTGAACGTTCACATGCTGCCATTTTCCCGGCATCCCACTTTGTGACGAGGGAAGAAAAAATGGAGCGGGCCATTAAAAATATTCAGCAGGAGCTTCAGGAGCAGCTTGAAAAGTTCCGGGCAAACGGCCGGGAGCTTGAAGCGCAGCGGCTTGAGCAGCGAACCAATTACGACCTCGAAATGATGCAGGAGATGGGCTTTTGCTCCGGGATTGAAAACTATTCGAGGCATCTGACCTTCCGGAATCCCGGAGATGCGCCGTATACATTGATTGACTATTTTCCGGATGATTTTTTACTCGTGGTGGATGAGTCCCACGTTACGCTTCCGCAGGTGCGCGGCATGTACAACGGGGACCAGGCCAGAAAGCAGGTGCTCGTGGACCACGGCTTCCGGCTTCCGTCCGCGATGGACAACCGTCCGTTGAAATTTGATGAATTTGAAGGGCGGATCAACCAGGCGATGTTTATTTCCGCAACGCCGGGTCCGTATGAGCTCGAGCACGCTCCGGAAGTCATTGAACAGATTATCCGGCCGACCGGGCTGCTCGACCCGACAGTGGAAGTGAAGCCGATTGAAGGACAAATCGATGACTTGATTGGGGAAATCCATGAGCGGCGGGAGCAAAATGAGCGGGTGCTCGTGACGACGCTCACGAAGAAAATGGCAGAGGATTTGACCAACTATTTAAAAGAGCTCGGTATCCGGGTAAAGTATCTGCACTCGGACATTAAAACGCTCGAGAGGATCGACATCATCCGCCAGCTCCGCCTAGGCCAGTTTGACGTTCTGGTCGGCATCAATCTTCTCCGGGAAGGGCTGGATATTCCGGAAGTGTCACTGATTGGCATTCTGGATGCAGATAAGGAAGGCTTTCTGCGCGCGGAGCGCTCCCTTATCCAGACAATGGGGCGTGCTGCCCGGAACGACCGCGGGCATGTTATTATGTACGCAGACAAAATGACGCGTTCGATGGACGTGGCTATCAGTGAAACGAACCGCCGCCGCGAGATCCAAATAGCGCATAACGAAAAATACGGCATTACACCGAAAACGATCCAAAAAGAAATCCCTGCCCTCATTCAGGCAACGGTCAGCTCAGAGGATTCATCCGATATTGATAAACCAGCTCTTGATAAAATGAGCAAGACGGAGCGGAAAAAAGTAATTGACCAAATGGAAGACGAAATGAAACAGGCAGCCAAAGACCTGCAGTTTGAACGCGCAGCGGAACTGCGCGATATGGTATTAGAACTTAAAGCGGAAGGATGACCAACGAATGGCAGCAGATAATATTAAGATTCAGGGGGCGAGGTCCCACAATTTAAAAAATATTGATGTGACAATTCCGAGGGACCAGCTGGTCGTCATGACTGGATTATCCGGCTCCGGGAAATCTTCGCTTGCCTTCGACACAATTTATGCTGAAGGGCAGCGCCGGTATGTCGAATCATTGTCGGCTTACGCCCGTCAGTTTTTGGGACAGATGGAAAAGCCGGACGTCGATTCCATTGAAGGGCTCTCCCCGGCGATATCAATTGACCAGAAAACAACAAGCAAGAACCCGCGCTCGACGGTCGGCACCGTGACGGAAATTTATGACTACCTGCGCCTTTTATTTGCACGGGTCGGTACGCCTTACTGCCCGTACCATCATGTGCCGATTACCTCCCAGACTATTTCCCAGATGGTCGACCAGATGATGGCTTATGCTGAACGGACGAAAATGCAGATTCTCGCTCCGGTCATTGCCGGCAGAAAGGGAGAGCATGTGAAGGTGATGGATCAGCTGAAGCAAAAAGGGCTGGTGCGTATTCGCGTGGACGGGGAAATGCGTGATATTGGAGAAGAAATCAAGCTCGAAAAAAATAAAAAGCACGATATTGAAGCAGTCGTGGATCGTATCGTCATTAAAGACGGTGTGGAGACCCGGCTGGCGGACTCCCTGGAGACGGCCCTCGAGCTCGGGGAAGGGAAGGTGCTGATTGACGTTGTCGGTGAGAAGGAAATGCGGTTCAACCAGCATCACTCCTGTCCGGAATGCGGCTTTTCAATTGGGGAGCTCGAGCCGAGAATGTTTTCCTTTAACAGTCCGTACGGTGCCTGCCCGACCTGTGACGGTCTTGGCAGCAAGCTCGAAGTGGACAGCGACCTTGTCGTTCCCGATCCGGACCGGACACTCCGGGAGCATGCCATCGCCGTGTGGGAGCCGATCAGCTCCCAGTATTACCCGCAGCTGCTCCGTTCGGCCTGCGATCACTTTAATATTGATATGGATAAGCCGTTTAAAGACCTTCCGGCAGAGCATAAGGAAATACTGCTCGAAGGCAACGGCCAGCAGAAAATAACCTTCCGCCACAAGAACGAACGCGGTCAGGTCCGGGAACGCCAGATTTATTTTGAAGGCGTGCTGAACAACGTTTCCCGCCGCTACCGTGAAAGCGGGTCGGATTTCACCCGTGAACAGATGCAGCAGTACATGAGCAACAAGCAGTGCCCAACGTGTAAAGGTCACCGCCTGAGCCTCGAGGCGCGTTCTGTGCTGGTTGGAAATATTCACGTCGGGGAGCTGACGGATCTTTCGATTCAACAGGCGTATACGTACGTGGAAAATATCGATTTAACGGAAAAGGAAATGGAGATCGCCCGCCTGATTCTGCGTGAAATTAATGAACGCCTCGGCTTTCTCATTAATGTCGGTCTCGATTATTTAACCCTGAGCCGCTCCGCTGGCACACTGTCAGGCGGGGAAGCGCAGCGCATCCGGCTGGCGACCCAGATCGGTTCGGCACTGATGGGCGTCCTTTATGTCCTTGACGAGCCGTCGATCGGCCTTCACCAACGGGACAACAACCGGCTGATACAGACGCTGCAGAACATGCGTGACCTTGGAAATACGCTGATTGTTGTTGAACATGACGAGGACACCATGCTTGCTGCCGACCATATCATTGACATCGGTCCCGGGGCCGGCCGCCACGGCGGCAATATTATCGCTGAAGGCACCCCGGAGGAATTGAAGGAAAATGATGCCTCCCTGACCGGTCAGTATTTAGCGGGAAAAAGATTTATTCCGCTCCCGGGGGAACGGCGTAAGCCTTCCGACCGCTGGCTGAAGGTGAAAGGTGCTGTGGAAAACAATTTGAAGCGAACGAACGCGGAGATTCCGCTTGGCCTGCTGAGCGCGATCACCGGTGTTTCGGGATCTGGAAAAAGTACACTGATCAACGATATTTTATACAAGGTGCTTTCACAGAAGCTTCACCGCGGTAAGCAGAAGCCGGGCGCGCACAAAAGCGTGGAAGGCATCGACCAGCTCGAAAAAGTAATTGATATCGATCAGTCGCCGATCGGCCGGACGCCGCGTTCGAATCCGGCGACCTACACCGGAGTATTTGATAATATCCGCGAGGTATTTGCGATGACCAACGAAGCGAAAATCCGGGGCTACCAGAAGGGACGCTTCAGCTTCAACGTCCGGGGCGGACGCTGTGAGGCGTGTAAAGGCGACGGTATTATCAAAATAGAAATGCATTTTCTTCCGGATATTTACGTCACATGTGAAGAGTGCGGTGGCCAGCGGTACAACCGTGAAACGCTCGAAATCAAATATAAAGGCAAAAATATTGCCGATGTCCTGGAAATGACTGTGGAAGAAGCAGTGGACTTCTTTGAAAATATTCCAAAAATCCGCCGGAAAATCCAAACGTTATACGACGTTGGTTTAGGGTATATAAAACTAGGGCAGCAGGCAACGACACTTTCGGGCGGGGAAGCCCAGCGGGTGAAGCTGGCTTCCCAGCTGCATCGCCGTTCCACAGGCAAATCCCTGTATATCCTCGACGAGCCGACAACCGGCCTGCATGTGGATGATATCGACCGGCTGCTGAAGGTGCTCCAGCGGCTTGTGGATAATGGAGATACTGTGTTAATCATCGAGCACAATCTCGACGTCATTAAAACGGTAGACCATATCATCGATCTCGGTCCGGAAGGCGGAGCAGGCGGCGGTAAGATTGTGGCCACCGGCACGCCGGAAAAAGTAGCGGAATCACAGGCTTCCTATACCGGCTATTATTTAAAACCGGTGCTTGAAAGAGAACGGGAGCGCATGGCCAGGCAATGGGAAGCATCGGAGCAGGCCGCTCATACCCCTTCATCATAGAAGAATCGACTGAAACGGATACCACTGTTCTTCGTATGTAATAGGAAGCAGAAGGCTGAGATTCCACGTACCGGTTCTGATATATTACCGAAGGAGGAACATGAAATGGATGAAGAACGTCAGCGAATACTGAAAATGATGGAAGACGGTATTATTTCTCTGGAAGAAGGGGAACGTCTTCTCCGGGCCAAAGGCTCTGCTGCTTCTTCCGGTCCCCAGGCAGACAGCAAGGAACAAGGGGAAGGCAGCTCCTCCGAATCCCGGAGAAGCGGCGCCTACCGGACAGATAAGAAAGCAGCCGGCAGCGGTCAGAAGAGAAAAAACAAGGAGGATCCGTTTGCGATGCTCTCCGGCTTTTTTGACCATGCGCTTGACCGCGTCAAACGGTTCGACCTCGACTTTAATTTCGGCCCGTCCGTGGACTTCCAGCATACGTTTGAACATGATGAAAGCGACATTCGTTCGCTCGATATGTTTATCCAAAATGGAAGCCTTATCTGTCAGAAGTGGGAAGGGAACACCATCCGTGTTGCCTGCCAGGTAAAAGCTTACACAGAAGAAAGTGAAGATGCAGCCCGGCGAGAGTTTATCGAAGGCACTGAGTTTGACTCCCGGAGCGGAAAGCTCCGCTTTGCTTCAAGATCCGGCAATTATAAAGTTCAGGCGGTCGTTTATGTGCCGGAAAAATCCATGGATAAGATGGATGTATCCACGTTTAACGGAGACGTCAGAATTGACGGAGTTCAAACAGACAATCTGTACGTTAAAGCAAGCAACGGGGCAATCACAGTACTGCATGCTTCCGCCGGCTATCTGGCAGTGGAAACGGCCAACGGGGCCGTGGAGCTGAAGGAAGGCAGAATCGGCAGCGCCGACGTCAAAACGTGGAATGGCTCGATTCATTACGATGGATCGCTCTCAGATATTGAGGCAGAGGCGCTGAACGGAGCGATTACAGCCCGGTATACGTCACTGAGTGAGAGGAGCCGGGCACTTCTTTCCACTACGACGGGGAGCATCAAGGTGATTACACCTCGGGATATCCGAACGGAGGGCGTGCTCCGGACAAACGTCGGGAATTACAAGTGTCTGCTCGACAACATTGAAGTAAAAGAAGAAAAAAGCGAATTCATGCAAAAATATTATCAGTTTGTATCCAATGCCGACGCGACTCCAACGCTGAGGCTTGAGGCTTCGGCAAAGACAGGTACGATAACTGTCCAGAATCACGAATAAAAAACTGAAAGGGTGATCAGGTTGGCAAAGAAGAAGTTGTATAAATCCCGTGAAGACCGGAAATTAACAGGCGTGTGTGGCGGATTGGCAGATTATCTCGGCTGGGATTCATCCTTAATACGGATTATCAGTGTGGTGCTTGTTATCCTTCCCGTTACCTCCTGGGTACTGCTGATTTATCTCGTATTAGCCGTGCTTCTCCCTAATGAAGAGGACGCCGTCTCCTGATGGGCTGTTTAGTACCGTTTATTGTTAACACCATTGCATTAATGGTAGTAGCCGGGTTTTTCCCCGGCTTTACTATTGACGGCTTTGGGGCAGCTATAGTGGCCGGTTTGGTGTTGACGCTGATTAATCTTGTGATCCGCCCGCTATTAATTTTTTTCACCCTCCCGCTTTCTGTCGTAACATTCGGCTTGTTTATTTTTGTGATCAATGCGCTGATGCTGATGCTTACGTCGGCGGTGATGGGAGAAGCTTTTAACATGTCCGGCTTCGGCATGGCTTTTCTTGCCGCTGTAGTGATCGCTGTTTTAAATATGCTGATGTACAATCTTTTCGTAAACCCGCTGAGTGGAAGAAAAACGTGAGGTTCTTCCGGAGGCCGGGGAAAATAATAAGAGGTAAAAATTGGCCCGCCTGCCGGCGGGTCTTTTTCGTGCAGCAGGGAAACTGAAATCCTCTGGAGCAGGTTCCATCTTCTTTTGAAAACGTGCTACAATAACAACGTACGAAAAGAGAAAGCAAACGCATTCAAAAAACGACAGAGCGATTTTTGAGGGAGGCAGCACGATGGCAAAAGTGACGGCAACGGATTTAAAGGAGCGGTTTCAATTAGAGCTTCTCGCCGGGGAAGAAGGGCTGTACCGGGCGATAACCACGAGCGATATTTCCCGTCCGGGAATAGAAATGGCCGGTTTTTTTACATATTATCCTGCCCGGCGGCTGCAGCTGCTTGGGCGGACAGAGCTTTCTTTTTTTCAACAGCTCCAGGACGAAGAAAAGCAGGAACGCATGGAAAAGCTGTGTACATACGACACTCCGGGCATTGTCATCTCGCGTGGGCTGGTAGCTCCGCCGGAGCTGATTGAGAATGCGGAAAAGACCGGTGTTCCGATCATGCGCTCGCATCTGGCAAGCACGCAGCTGATCAGCCAGCTGACGAACTATCTCGATACGAAGCTGGCCAAATCGACAGCGATGCACGGCGTGCTGGTGGATATTTACGGCATCGGTGTGCTGATTACCGGGGCGAGCGGCGTAGGGAAAAGTGAAACGGCGCTTGATATCGTACGCCGGGGCCACCGGCTTGTAGCGGATGATTCTGTCGAAATCCGTCAGCAGAACGGTGACACCCTTGTTGGCACGGCACCGGAGCTGATTCAGAACCTGCTTGAAATCCGGGGTCTCGGCATTATTGATGTCATGACGCTGTTTGGGGCAGGGGCTGTCCGACCATATAAACGCATCTCGCTGACCATTCACCTTGAGCTCTGGGATGAACAAAAAGCGTACGACCGCCTCGGTCTTGATGAAGAGACGCTCCAGGTGCTCGACACGGAGATTCAGAAGCTGACCGTTCCGGTGCGGCCGGGACGAAACCTTGCCGTTATTATTGAAGTGGCGGCGATGAACTTCCGGCTGAAACGGATGGGCGTGAACACAGCTCAGCAGTTTTCGGACCGGTTAAAACAGATGATTGACGACGGTGATAAAGAAGAATTTTAATTATTATACATTTAGCAGTCAGGAGTGGCAGGGGATATGATTTATTCATCGATGCAGCCGATCGACCGGGTCGCCTTTGAAGTCGGGTCTGTGCCTATTTACTGGTACGGGATTCTCATTGGCCTCGGCGCTCTGCTTGGGTACATTTTAGCTTCCTATGAAGCAAAAAAACGCGGGCTCCCGGAGGATATTTTCGCGGATCTGCTCATTTTTGCCATACCGATTTCGATTATCTGCGCCCGGTTGTATTACGTGATTTTTGAGTGGGGCTATTACGCCCAGAATCCGGGAAGTATTCTGGCGGTATGGGAAGGCGGTCTTGCCATACACGGCGGATTGATTGGTGCCGTGCTTACGGGCATTGTCTTTTCGAAAATCAAACGGGTTTCCTTTTGGAAGCTGGCTGACATTGCCGCACCGAGCATTATTTTAGGGCAGGCGATTGGACGCTGGGGCAATTTTATCAACCAGGAAGCCCACGGCGGCGAAGTGAACCGTTC
Source organism: Marinococcus sp. PL1-022 (assembly GCF_033845285.1). Taxonomy (NCBI): domain Bacteria; kingdom Bacillati; phylum Bacillota; class Bacilli; order Caryophanales; family Bacillaceae; genus Marinococcus; species Marinococcus sp. PL1-022. The sequence continues at coordinate 403,127 of NZ_JAWXCX010000001.1, forward strand.
GTTTTTAGAGGGGCTGCAGCTGCCGGAATTCATTATTAATCAGATGTATATTGAGGGAGCCTACTATAATCCCACGTTTTTGTACGAATCGCTTTGGAATATTGCGGGATTTTTACTGCTTTTAGGACTGCGCCGGGTTAATCTCCGCCGCGGGGAGCTGTTTTTAACGTATGTTATCTGGTATTCCTTCGGACGCTTTTTCATCGAAGGAATGCGGACCGACAGCTTAATGCTGTTTGATACGATCCGGGTGGCACAGCTGATTTCAGTGCTTTTGATCATCGCAGCCGTGAGTCTGATTTTATACCGCAGACAGGCAGGCCTTGCCAAAGCAAGATACTTAAGTAAAGACGGTCCCGGCATATAAGGATAAAAGCGAAAGGGGAAGCCTCATGACCAGATGGAATACACTGCTGTTTGATTTAGACGGCACGCTGATTGATACCAATGATTTGATCATTTCTTCTTATGAGCACGTGCTGACGTATTATGCTCCGGACCAATACAGCAGGGATGACATCATCAGCTGGATCGGGGTGCCGCTGGCGGATAACTTTTCAAGCATCAGCAGCAACCCGAGCCAGGTGGAACAGATGATTGACACGTACCAATCCCACAACCTGGCAAACCATGAAACGCTCGTCCGGGAATACGACGGCGTGTATGACACTATTAAAAAGCTGTACGAGCGGGGCTATTCCCTCGGTATTGTAACGACAAAGAGAAGGGAGGCGGCGGTCAAAGGAGCCGATATGCTCGGGCTGCTTCCTTTTTTCTCGGCGTTCGTTACAGTGGATGATGTTGAAAACCCGAAGCCGCATCCGGAGCCGCTGCAAATAGCCATGACACAGCTGAATGCCCGTCCGGAGGAAACCATTATGATTGGCGACAGCCAGTTTGATATTATGGCAGGAAAAAATGCCGGTGTTCACACAGCGGGAGTGGAATGGACCATCAAGGGTGCATCGTTTCTGAAAAATTATGAACCGGACTGGATGCTCACCCGGATGAGCGATCTGCTCGATATTGTCGGGGAACCAGAGGAATGAGAAAAACAGACCGTTATTTCCCGGGTAATAATACCAATGCTCTGTGGCAGATGTACCGTACGGTCCCGTTTTTGAAGGCCTTCAAAAATACAGCGGTTATTGAAGCTTCGCGGGTCGTGCCGTTTGTGTCGGTGAAGCGGTGGATGTACCGGCAGCTGCTTGGAATGGAAATAGGTGAAAAAACGGCGCTTGCGTATAAGGTCATGCCGGATCTCATGTTTCCGGAGAAAATTCATATTGGCAGCAATTCTATTATTGGTTATCAATCGACGCTTTTGACCCACGAGCATTTAATTGATGAATACCGGCTCGGCGATATTGTAATCGGAAACGAGGTTATGGTCGGTGCCAACGTGACTATTCTGCCCGGGGTGACGATTGGCGACCGGGCGGTGGTGGCAGCAGGAACGGTCGTGCATAAAGACGTGCCTCCGCGGGCCTTTGCCGGAGGCAGTCCGATGCGGATAAGAACATAGGCTTCAAGCCGGCTTTTTGGAGGCCGGCTTTTCGCTTTTCTGGAAGCGTAAAAGACTGATAGGGCAGTGAATATTGTTATAATGAAAGCAGAAAAGGAAAATTGACGGTGTAAAAAAAGATGTGTAAACTATGATTATTCTTTATTTTGTTAGTACATTAGCGAACTAAAGCATCGTGAAGAGAAAAGGAGAGAGAGTATGAGTAAGCTTTTTATGTTTGAAAAGCCGCTTGGGATGCGCGATGCGCTTCCGGGATATTTTCAGACAAAACGGAACGTACAACGGGTCATTAACGATGAATGGGAAAGCTGGGGGTACCTGCCTGTCGAAACGCCGACACTGGAGTATTACGATACAGTGGGGAGCGCGTCGGCGATTCTTGATCATCAGCTGTTTAAACTCCTCGATCAGCAGGGACGGACGCTGGTGCTGCGTCCGGACATGACAGCACCAATTGCCCGGGTGACGGCATCCGGGCTGCAAAAGCAGCATTTTCCCATCCGTTTGGCTTATCATACTAATGTCTTCCGCGCGCAGCAGCTTGAGGCCGGACGTCCGGCAGAATTTGAACAGCTCGGGGTGGAATTGATTGGAGACGGCACTTCAAGTGCGAACGGGGAAGTCGTCTCTCTTATGATTGAAGCTCTGCGAAAAACCGGGCTGACCACGTTTCAAATTACGGTCGGGCACGTCGGGTACGTGAACGCGCTGCTTGAAGAGGTGCTCGGAAATGATGAACGTGCTGATGATCTGCGCCGGTTTTTATACGAAAAAAACTATGTCGGCTATCGCCAGCACGTGGAAAATCTCCCGCTTTCCTCTCTTGATAAGAAAAAGCTGAACAGCCTGCTGCGTCTGCGGGGCGACTGGCGGACCCTGGACGAAGCATTGAATCTGGTTCAGACACCGGCAGCAAAGGAAGCGCTCGAGGAGCTGCAGGAGCTGAAAACGGTGCTTGAACACTATGAGCTGTCCGATTACATTAAGCTCGACTTTAACTTATTTATGCATATGAGCTACTACACCGGCATCGTATTTGAAAGCTACGGCAACAACCTGGGCGTCCCGCTTGGAAGCGGCGGCCGCTATGATGAACTGCTGCAGCAGTTTAACCGTCCGGCCCAGGCTGTCGGATTCGGTCTCCGGCTTGATCTGCTGGTCGAAGCTCTTGGCCTTACGGGAGCGGTACCTTCCCAGACGTGTATTTTATTCAGCCCGGAGCGCCGCCCGGAAGCGGTGGAGCGCGCGCGTAAGCTCCGCGAAACCGGAAAACGGGTCGTGCTGCAGGATATCCGCGGCGTAGAGGACGTGGATCAGCTGAGCGTGTCCTATGAGGATGTTGTATCCATGATCGGAAAAAAGAAGGAGGGAGCTTCGCATGAATGAATGGCTGACAATCGCGATGCCAAAGGGACGGATTTTCGAAGAAGCGGTGCAGCTTCTACGTAAAGCCGGGTTTCCCATTCCTCCGGAATTTGAAGAATCCAGAAAGCTGATCGTCGACGCCCCGGAAGCAAATATGCGTTTTATCCTGGCGAAGCCGATGGATGTGCCAACCTATGTTGAACACGGGGTGGCAGACATTGGGGTCGCCGGCAAGGATACAATGATTGAAGAAGAGCGTGACGTGTATGAAGTGCTGGATTTGAAAATCAGTGCCTGCTACCTGGCAGTAGCCGGTCTTCCAGAGTATGAAAAGTCCGATGTAAATCCAAAGGTGGCGTCAAAGTATCCGAATCTGGCGACGCAGTACTTTAAGCAGCAGGGCGAACAGGTGGAAATTATTAAATTAAACGGATCGATTGAACTGGCACCGCTTGTCGGTCTGGCAGACCGTATTGTAGACATTGTTTCCAGCGGCCAGACGCTGAAGGAGAATGGTTTAATAGAGCTTGAAACGATTGTGCCGATTACCTCCCGGCTGATCGTCAATCCGGTAAGCTATCGTTTGAAGGATACCGTTATTGATGATCTCGTGGAGCGTGTCGCCCAGGTGATAGGAGTGGAAGAACAGGTATGATGAACGTGACCCCTTTGGATAAATCAGTAACGCTTGAACGCACCATTGAAGGAGGAACCGAAAAGCAGCGGGAATCGGTCTCCTCCATTATTGAAAAGGTGCGGGAAAACGGAGATAAAGGACTCATGGAGCTGACCGAGATATTTGACCGCGTGACCCTCGATGAGCTGTTTGTCCAGCAGGAAGAAATAGATGAGGCGTATAAGCAGGTGGACGATAAAGAGCTCGAGGCGATCCGCAAAGCGATTGAAAACATCCGTGATTTTCATCAGCGCCAGCTCCGGCAGTCGTGGATGGTAACAAAAGAAGACGGGACGATGCTCGGCCAGCGGATTATTCCGTTTGACCGCGTCGGTATTTATGTGCCGGGAGGCAAAGCAGCCTACCCGTCGACTATTATGATGGATGCCATCCCGGCAATCGCTGCAGGCGTGAAAAGCATTACGATGTGTTCGCCTCCCGGAGAGGACCAGCGCCTTCATCCGATGGTGCTCGTCACTGCCAGTGAGCTTGGCATTAAACGTATCGCGAAAATTGGGGGAGCGCAGGCGGTAGCTGCGCTTGCCTATGGCACGGAGAGCATCCAGAAGGTGGATAAAATCGTCGGGCCCGGCAATATTTATGTCGCGCTGGCTAAACGCGAAGTGTTCGGTCAGGTGGCGATCGACAGTATCGCCGGACCAAGCGAGATCGTCGTGCTTGCTGATGAAACAGCCCGGGCGGATTATATTGCAGCCGACATGCTTTCCCAGGCGGAGCACGATGAGCTCGCCTCGGCTGTACTTGTAACCACCTCGGAGGAGCTCGGCAAAAAAGTGGCGGAAGAGCTTGAGCGTCAGCTGGAGGACCTTCCACGCAAAAAGATTGCGGAAGAGTCTCTTGATAAGCACGGAGCCATTTACTTAACCGAAACGATGGCGGAGGCAGTGGAGGCTGTAAACCGGCTTGCGCCGGAGCATCTGGAGATCATGACCGCCCAGCCGGATAATCTGCTCGGCTCCATCCGTCACGCCGGTGCTGTCTTTTTAGGGCCATACAGTGCCGAAGCGGTCGGTGATTACTTTGCCGGCCCGAACCACGTGCTTCCGACGAGCGGCACGGCCCGGTTCTCGAGCCCGCTCGGTGTCGATGATTTTGTGAAACGCTCCAGCGTGATTTCCTACAGCAAAGAAGCACTCGAGGAAAACGGGGAATACATCTCTGCGATCGCCCGGATCGAGGGCCTTGAAGCACATGCGCGCGCAGTGGATATCCGGAAGGGGGAGAAGTAGAATGGCAGAACGCAGAGGAAGCGTTGAACGCAAGACGGGAGAAACATCCATCCGCCTGCAGTTTGGCATTGACGGCGAAGGGGACGGGGTCATACAGACGAACGTTCCGTTTATGAGCCATATGCTCGACCTGTTTAAAAAGCACGGCCATTTCTCTCTCGACGTGCAGGCCGAAGGCGATGTGGAAGTGGATGATCACCATACGACCGAGGACATCGGTATCTGCCTTGGCGAAGCCTTCGGACAGGCGCTCGGCGATAAAAAAGGCATTCGCCGCTACGGCCAGGCCAAAATTCCGATGGACGATGCGCTCGCAGAGGTCATTGTGGATTTAAGCAACCGTCCGCATCTTGAATTCCGGGCAGAGCTGCCGGCAGCCAAGGTAGGAACATTTGATACCGAGCTCGTCCATGAGTTTTTGTGGAAATTCGCGGTGGAGGCCCGGATGAACCTTCACGTAGTCGTCCATTACGGACATAACACTCATCATATTATTGAAGCGGTATTTAAAGCGATGGCACGGGCTCTTGACGAAGCAACCCAGCTGGACCCGAGAGTGAAGGGCGTTCCTTCAACCAAAGGAATGCTGTAAAGAAAAGGAGTGGAGCGCTTGTGATAGGAATAATCGATTACGGCATGGGTAACCTGTACAGCGTGAAAAAGGCACTGGAACGACTGGATATTCCTTATTTTGTCTCTGAGCATACGAAGAAGCTTGCGGAAGCGGATGGCTTGATTCTCCCGGGAGTCGGTGCTTTTCGGGACGCGATGAATTTAATCCGGGAAAACGGGCAGTTTGAGTTTATTGAACACTGGGCGGCTGCCGGCAAACCGCTGCTTGGCATCTGTCTTGGCATGCAGCTGTTGTTTGAAGGCAGCGACGAACACGGGGAAACAGAAGGGTTCGGCTTTCTGCCCGGGCATGCCCGCCGGTTTTCCGGAAAAGACAGCCAGGGAAGAAGGCTGAAGGTGCCTCACATGGGCTGGAACTCGCTTACGTTTCATCAGCCGGACCACCCGCTATTGAAAAACGTAGAGGAAGGCCATGCATATTTTGTGCATTCCTACGTGATTGAAACTGCCGATCCGGACGTTTTGATTGCGACAAGCGATTACGGCGAAACCGTACCGGCGGTGGTTGGCCGTGGCGAAATCATGGGCACGCAGTTTCATCCTGAAAAAAGCAGCAGAATCGGCATTGGTATGCTTGAAAATTTCGGGGCGATTGTCCGTGAAAGGAGCGGAGCCCATGAGTGATTTTATTGTATACCCGGCCATCGATATTCGGGACGGTAACTGTGTCCGTCTTTTTCAGGGCGACTATAATCAGGAGACTGTCTACGGCGATTCGCCGTTTGAGATGGCTGCTTCATTTGCCAAGGCGGGAGCAGCCTGGATTCATATGGTTGATCTTGACGGGGCAAAAGAAAAACGGCGCATCAATCATGCCCACGTTGTCCGTGCTGCACGGGAGCTTGATGTCCGTATCCAGGTCGGCGGAGGGATCCGGACTGAAGAGGATGTGGACTATTACTTATCCAACGGCGTGGACCGGGTGATACTCGGCAGTGTTGCCCTCCAGTATCCGGAGTTTGCACGGGATATGCTTGAAAAATACGGCGGGCTTATCGCTATCGGTCTTGATGCAAGAGATGGGTACGTGGCCGTGAACGGCTGGCTCGACACCTCGGAAGTAACCGCCGTCGAGCTTGGACAGGAAATGGCTGCCCACGGGGCGGAGACATTTATATTCACCGATATATCCACCGATGGGACGATGACCGGACCAAACGTAGAGGCAACGAGGCAGCTCGCAGAAGCGACCGGCGTAAACGTCATTGCTTCCGGTGGCATCGGCACGATGGAGGATGTCCGGAATCTTGCGGAGAAGCGCAACAAAGGGATAGCCGGTGTCATTGTCGGAAAAGCGATATATACCGGCAAAGTGGATGTGGCAGAAGCCGTGAAGGAGGTACAGTAATGCTTACGAAACGGATTATTCCATGTCTGGATGTGAAAGAAGGACGGGTCGTGAAGGGCACACAGTTTGTGGAACTGAGGGACGCCGGCGACCCGGTGGAACTCGCTGCGTTTTATGATGAGCAGTGGGCGGATGAGCTTGTATTTCTCGATATTTCCGCCTCGCATGAAGGACGGAAAACGATGATAGACGTCGTGGAGCAGGTGGCTGCAAGCATTGCCATTCCCTTCACGGTCGGTGGCGGCATCAGCTCGGTCGATGATATGCGCAACATGCTCCGCGCCGGTGCGGATAAAGTGTCGCTTAATACGGCCGCGGTCAAAAACCCAGAACTGATTACTCAGGGATCCACCTATTTCGGCTCGCAATGTATTGTCGTAGCGGTGGATGCCAAGTACGATGAGTCGATCGGATCCTGGAGAATCTATACCCACGGCGGCCGCACGCCCACCGACTGGGAAGTCGTCGACTGGGTCAAAGAAGTCGCCGCCCGCGGAGCCGGCGAAATTCTTCTGACGAGCATGGATCAGGACGGGGCGAAGACCGGCTTTGACGAGGCGTTGACACGAACGGTCAGCGAAGCAGTGGACGTGCCTGTTATTGCCTCCGGAGGCGCTGGCGCCAAAGAGCATTTTGTAGATGTATTTGAAAAATCAGGTGCGGATGCGGCACTAGCTGCTTCAATCTTTCACTATAAAGAAACATCGATTGAAGAAGTTAAGGCTTTTATCCGGGAGAGAGGAGTCTTAGTACGATGAACGTCGACGAACTAACTTTTGATGAAGCAGGTCTGATTCCGGCCGTAGTGCAGGACGCCGTCAGCAAAGAGGTACTGACGCTTGCCTATATGAACAAAGAATCGCTGCAGAAAACAATCGATACGAAGGAAACCTGGTTTTACAGCCGCTCCCGCCAGGAGCTCTGGCATAAAGGGGAAACCTCGGGAAACAGGCAGCAGGTGACAGACATCCGGTACGACTGCGACAGCGACGCGTTAAACGTGCTTGTGGAACCGGCAGGTCCTGCATGCCATAAAGGAGACTACAGCTGTTTTTCCCGTTCCCTGCTGTCGGATGAAAAGCAGTCAGCCGACGGCCGGCGGTTTGCGATTATTAATGAACTCGAGCAGGTCATTGCCACCCGCGAGGCGGAAATGCCGGAGGGCGCCTACACGACGTACTTGTTTACCGAGGGCGTGGATAAGATTTTGAAAAAAGTCGGCGAGGAAGCCGGAGAAGTGATTATTGCTTCGAAAAACCGGGATCACGAAGAATTGAGCTGGGAGACAGCTGATCTTCTTTACCATCTGCTCGTGCTTTTGCGGGAACAGAAGCTTCCCCTTGATGAGGTGCTGCGGGTGCTTGAAGAAAGACATCGTTCGTAATAAAGGCTGATCACAGAAAAGACCGTCCTTCCGGGCGGTTTTTTCTTTGGTCATTCTCCTCCGTTGTTTTTGGATGCTGAAAAAACATGCGGGCTGCTGAGAGTTTTCATGAAGCAGAGGGCGTGTTATAATGTCACAATTGATGTGGAACGTGAAGGAACAAAGAAAACAAACGAAGGAAGGATGAAAGGAATTGGGCTCAAAACAAAAAAACGAAGACGCAATTATTCCTTTCTTGCAGTCAGGTGAATACTTCTTTCAACGGGGCGTGGTGGCTTATCAGAAAAATCACCTGAAGCGTGCCGTTCTCTTTTTGGAAAGAGCTGTCGAGCTCGAACCTTCCAAGGGATTGTTTCAATGCCAGCTTGCCGCAATATATACAGACATGGAATGGTTTGATCGCTCCAACAACATTCTCGACCGGGTGCTTAAAGAGGTGGAGCCGGAACGCTCCGAATGTTATTTCTTTCTGGCTAACAATTACGCCTTCCAGGGTAATTTTGAAAAAGCAGCGGAAACGGCCGGGTATTATATGAAAATCGCCCCGGAAGGCGACTTTGCAGAAGAAACGAAGGAACTGCTCGAAATGATTAAAGAAAATGAACCAGGTCTTCTGGAGCACCCAGGGGATATGACTATTTATGAACAGGCAGTGGAGCAGGCAGATAAAGGCCGGGTCCAGGAAGCCCGGGAATTGTTTGAAAAACTGCTGAAGCAGGAGCCTGATTACTGGGCGGCTTATCATCAGCTGGCAAAGCTGCACCAGCACAGCGGAGATACCGAGCAGGCGGTTAAGCTGCTCGAAACGGTGCACCAGGAGGGCGCTTACGTGCCGGCGAGCTGCCAGCTCGCCGCATTGTATGAAAGCAAGGGGGAGCATGAGCGTTCGAAGGAAGTAATGAGTGTGCTTACAGCGATCCTTCCGGTCGACCGGGAGTCCCTTCACTGGATCAGTGCTGTCTGTACGTACCTTGGCTATTACGAAGATGCCTGCCGTTACGCCCGTCTTTATCATAAACGGTTCGTGATTGAACGCGGATCGGTTGCGTTTTATCATGGAGCGGCGTTATATTTACTCGGTGAAACGGAGCAGGCGGCCAAATGGTGGAAACAGAACCGTCAGCTCGATCATCCGGAAGTGAAAGAGCTTTACCGGGAATATGAACAGAATATATTAACCGGTCAGAGGGTAAGAGAAATGGTACAGGACGATTTTCAGCAGTAAGCAGACTACTGGACGCCAAAAAGCGGCTGCCATACAATAAGTACAGATGCCATAAGAAAGCGATATTTAAAGTAAGGGGAGTGTCCTTTATGACGGAAGAACGGATTTATGATGTGATTATCGCGGGCGCCGGCCCGGCCGGCATGACCGCGGCGGTGTACGCCTCCCGGGCGGAAATGGACACGCTCATGCTCGAGCGCGGCGTGCCCGGCGGCCAGATGGCCAACACCGAGGACGTGGAAAACTACCCGGGCTTTGACCATATTCTCGGGCCCGACCTGTCGACGAAAATGTTCCAGCACGCCCAGAAGTTCGGCGCGGCGTACGCCTACGGCGACGTCTCCCGCGTCGAGGACGGCAGGGAATACAAAACGGTCTACGCCGGGAACAAGGTTTATAAAACACGCGCGCTGATCATCGCGACCGGCGCGGAGTACAAGCAGCTCGGCGTCGAGGGCGAAAAAGAGCTCGGCGGCCGCGGCGTGTCCTACTGCGCGGTCTGCGACGGCGCCTTCTTCCGCAACAAGGAAATCGTCGTGGTCGGCGGCGGGGATTCCGCTGTCGAGGAGGCGGTGTATCTGACCCGGTTTGCCGATAAGGTGACCGTCATTCACCGCCGCGACGAGCTGCGGGCACAGAAGATCCTGCAGCAGCGCGCGTTTGTGAACGACAAGATCGACTTCAAATGGAGCACGGTCGTGAAAACCATCAACGGCGAGGGCGGCAAGGTCGGAAGCGTCACGCTGACGGACCTGAAAACCGGCGAGGACTACGACTTCGAAACGAGCGGCGCGTTCATCTACATCGGGCTGCTGCCGCTGAACGGGGCGTTTCTCGACCTCGGCATCACGAACGACGAGGGCTATATCGAAACGAACGAGGAAATGGAAACGAAGATTCCGGGCGTGTTCGCCGCCGGCGACATCCGGGACAAGTTCCTGCGCCAGATCGTGACGGCGACCGGCGACGGGTCGCTTGCGGCCCAGACGGCGCAGCAGTACGTGGAAGAACTGAAAAACGCGGTCGAAGCATAGGCCCTCCGGCTGAAACGGCGACGCCCAGGCGCAGAAAATCATTTCTGCGCCGTTTTTTTAGTGCAAAGAGCAGAAAACGCGGAATACTTTCTTTTGTAAATTGTCTGAACCATCGAAGGATAGTATACTGGAGAAAGGTATATGTGAGGTGGTACACATGCAACGGGTGACAAATTGTTTTTTACAGCAGAACGATCAACTGCTTATGCTCAAGAAACCAAGCTACGATTGGTGGAATGCCCCGGGCGGAAAAATGGAGCCGGGGGAGTCGGTGTATGATTCCGTCCGGCGGGAGTTCCGTGAAGAAACGGGCCTTTCGCTTGAACGTCCGCACCTGCGGGGTATTTTCACCTTTATTACGATGGAGAACGGACTTACAGCGAATGAGTGGATGATGTTTACATTTGAAGCTTTTGGCGCCGGGGGCAGGCTGCTTAATGAGTCTCCGGAGGGCATCCTTGAATGGAAAGAAAAGCAGAAAGTGACGTCTCTTCCCATGGCCGAAGGCGATAAAGCCATTGTCGAGCATATTTTGAATAATAAAGGAACGGTGTATGGTACGTTCCGCTATACGAAGGACCGCCGGCTTTTGGAGAGCCGGTTTGAGCAGTCAACGCCATACTTTATGTAAAAGAGGGATGCGGATTATGGAACAAGAGCGCAAATCGATTCAGGTTGAAATCATTACAGGGATGTCGGGGGCCGGGAAGACGGTGGCCATCCAGTGCTTTGAGGATCTGGGCTATTACTGTGTAGACAATCTGCCTCCTTCGTTGATCCCGACATTTATTGATTTAATTGAAACGACTGAAAACAAAACCGATAAAGTAGCTTTTGTAGTGGATCTTCGGACAAGGGAGTTTTTTGACCATCTGTTTGCTTCCATAGACCAGCTTGATCAGCGCAGAGAGCTCTCAACACATATTTTATTTTTGGACGCAAAGGATCAGGTGCTTGTCAGCCGCTATAAAGAAACAAGGCGGTCGCATCCACTTGCAAGTGAGGAGGCACCGCTTGAAGGTATTCAGCTTGAGCGGGAGATGCTGCAGGAGCTAAAGGGCCGGGCGCGTCATATTATTGATACGAGCAGCCTGAAACCGAGAGAGCTGAGAGAGCGTATATTAACTGATTATGCTGAAAAAAATCAGTCGGTTTTTAATGTGAATGTCATGTCCTTCGGATTTAAGTACGGAATGCCGATCGATGCGGATTTGGTTTTTGACGTTCGTTTTCTGCCGAACCCTCACTACGTGGAACATTTGGAGCCTAAAACCGGTCTCGAAGAAGAAGTGTCTTCGTACGTGTTAAAATGGACGGATACAAAGGAATTTATTAATAAGCTGGTGGATATGCTTGAATTCATGCTTCCGCTGTATAAGCAGGAGGGCAAGTCACAGCTTGTGGTTGCGATTGGATGTACAGGAGGCAAACACCGTTCCGTAACGCTGGCTGAATATATTGCTTCTTACTTTTCAGGGAAATATGAGACGAATGCCAATCACCGGGACATTGAGGAAGGAAGGAAAAAATAGACGTGGAGGACCCGAAGGTTGTAGTGATGGGCGGTGGCACAGGTATAGGCGTTCTGCTCCGGGGGCTGAAGCAGTTCCCGGCAGACATTACGGCGATTGTGACTGTCGCAGACGACGGAGGAAGCTCCGGGCGCTTACGGAAAGAGTTTAATATTCCACCGCCCGGGGACGTAAGAAACGTACTGGTGGCGCTTGCGGAAGTCGAGCCTTTAATTGAAGAACTGTTCCAGCACCGCTTCACGAGCGGGGAGGGGCTGACCGGTCATTCCCTCGGGAATTTGCTGGTAGCGGGTATGACCTCCATTACCGGAGACTTTGCCAAAGGAATTACAGAGCTCAGTACCGTGTTAAACGTACGCGGCAAGGTTCTGCCGGCCTCCAATCGGAGTATTGAACTGTTTGCAAAAATGAAGGACGGATCCACAGTCTACGGAGAGTCCCTGATCCCTAAAGCCGGCAAGCAGATTGACCAGGTATTTATTCATCCGCCGGATGCTGAAGCACTGCCGGAAACCATTCGCGCCATTGAACAGGCGGATGTCATTGTCATTGGTCCCGGGAGCTTGTTTACAAGCATCATGCCAAATCTGATCGTTCCTGGTATCCGGGATGCCCTTAATCGTTCAGAGGCGCGCAAGGTATATATTTGCAATGTAATGACGCAGCCGGGGGAAACGGACGGCTTTTCGGCAGCCGATCATCTGCATGCCATTGAAAAGCATACAGGAAGCGCTTTTGTGGATACTGTCCTTGTGCATAACGGAGAGATCCCTGCTCCGGTGCTTGCAAACTACGAAAAACAGCAGGCGTTTCCCGTGGAGTGTGATTATGAAAGATTAGAACAGATTGGGTGCCGGGTAGTAACAGATACATTTATGCACTATGACGGCCTTGTTCTTCGTCATAATGCCAAAAAAGTATCTGAAGCCCTGCTTGCCCGTGATTGACAGAAAGGCGGTGAAGATGGATGTCTTCATTTGCGGCTATAACGAAAAAAGAATTAACCCAGATTGAAGTGGAAGATACGAGCGCCAAAGCGGAGCTTGCAGCATTAATCAGGATGAACGGCTCCATTTCATTTGGAAATGGCCAGCTGATTTTAGACGTTTCCACTGAAAATGCTGCCATCGCACGACGGATCTATTCGTTAATCAAGCGTATCTATAAGGATATGGTGATTGAGCTGCTTGTTCGAAAAAAGATGCGTTTAAAAAAGAATAATGTCTATGTAGTCCGGATGGCCGAAGAAACGAAGGAAATGCTGAGTGACCTTGCCATTATGGAAAACGGCTACCAGTTTAACCGTTCGATTGCGAAGGATGTGATTCCGGACACGGACAGCCGCCGGGCGTATTTACGCGGAGCTTTTTTAGCCGGCGGATCGGTTAATCATCCGGAAACGTCCTCGTATCATCTGGAAATTTATTCGATGTATGAAGAGCACAACCGGGCGCTCCGGGAGCTGATGGAAACATTCGGGCTCACATCGAAAAGCCTTGAACGGAAAAAGGGTTACATTCTTTATATTAAAGAAAGTGAAAAAATTACCGAGTTTTTAAATATCATCGGTGCCCACCAGGCTCTGCTGTATTTTGAAGATGTACGGATTATGAAAGATATGCGCAACTCGGTGAACCGCCTGGTGAACTGCGAAACAGCGAACTTAAACAAAACCGTAGGAGCTGCGCTGAGGCAGGTGGAAAACATTCAGCTTGTCCAGGCAGAGGTCGGGCTCGAAAACCTTCCCGAAAAAATCAGGGAAATGGCCATTCTGCGTGTCCAGCACCAGGACGTCACGCTGAAGGAGCTCGGGGAAATGGTGCCGAGCGGCAAGGTAAGTAAATCCGGGGTGAACCACCGGCTGCGCAAGATTGATCAGATCGCCGAGCGCATCCAGGCTGGAAAGCCGCCAATTCCGGAAAAAATTTAATTGCTAAAGGCAGGCGCCTGTGGCAGCAGAGGGTTCTTCTGTTCCTGCAGGCGCCGTATTACACCAGTCATTAAAGCGCTTGCTTGAAAAACGTTCCAAATTGAATTACGTTATGTGTACATGAAAAGCGGGTACCGGTTGAAGACAGATAGAGAAAGGAAGATAATAACTATGGTCGAAAAAACAGTGGAAGTAAATTTGCGTACAGGGCTTCAGGCCCGGCCGGCAGCATTATTCGTACAGGAGGCAAACCGGTTTCATTCCAATATTTTTCTTGAAAAGGATGATAAAAAGGTAAATGCTAAAAGCATTATGGGCGTTATGAGCCTCGCTGTACGTACCGGCGCCTCCGTAAAGCTTTTAGCTGAAGGAGCCGATGAAGAGGAAGCCGCCGAATCGCTGACGGAATTTATGAAAAAAGAAATGTGAACATAAAAAAAGTCAGGATGGCATGACGCCGTCCTGACTTTTTTGTATCCTATTGTCCCATAACCTGATCAACAAGACCGTATTCTTTTGCCTGTTCTGCGCTCATGAAATTATCACGGTCCGTGTCGCGCTCGATGACTTCAAGCGGCTGGCCGCTGCGGTCTGCAAGGATTTGATTGAGTTTTTCACGCATTTTGATGATGCGGCGGGCGTGAATTTCAATGTCCGTAGCCTGTCCCTGTGTGCCGCCGAGCGGCTGGTGGATCATTACTTCACTGTTTGGAAGGGCATAACGTTTGCCTTCCTGGCCGGCAGTGAGAAGAAAAGCACCCATCGATGCTGCCATGCCGACGCAGATCGTAGAAACCTGGGGTTTAATGTGCTGCATTGTGTCATAAATAGCCATGCCGGCTGTAATGGAGCCGCCCGGACTGTTGATATAAAGAGAAATATCCTTCTCCGGATCGTCGGCTTCAAGGAAAAGAAGCTGGGCTACGATCGAGTTGGCTACGTTGTCATCGATGCCTGAGCCAAGCATAATAATGCGGTCCTTCAGCAAACGCGAATAAATATCGTATGCACGTTCGCCCCGGTTGGTTTGTTCAATAACTGTTGGTATCAAGTTCATGAAAAGCGTCCTCCTTTAATGAAATGTATGCCTACATTCATGGTAGTTGTATGGAAAATAGTTTTTCCTTCCGCGTTGCTGTTATTATCATAACGCTTTGGTCAATTAAGGTCAAATAAAAAGTCTGACCCAATTCCATATGGCTGCACGCCAACTTCCATTCCCTTTATTTTCACAAACATAAACGTCTCGTGCAAATGTTTCACTTCGTTATAAATCGTAATTTAGATGAAAAATCATCTGACAAACAAATAGAATGCCCAAGTCTATTTTTATATAATGACAGTAAGTGAACAAGAAAAAGGGATCGATTCACGGAAGAAAAATATGATATGATGAAAGAAAGCGTTTTCAAAATGGAGGTGGAGATGATGGGTTTAGGGCTTGAATTGCAGCAGAAGCAGGAAATGAGTTTGGTGATGACGCAGGAGTTAAAGCAGGCAATTGCTCTGTTGAAGCTCTCCTCGCAGGAATTATCCGACTATCTGCAGGACGAGGCACTGGAAAACCCTCTAATGGAGTTAACGCTCCCTTCTATAACTGATGGGTCCTCGCTTTCTGCATCCTCCCGGCCCGATGCTCCGGTCCATAATCCGGCATCTGCCGGGGAACAGCTGGACTGGCGAGAGCCGGCGGGAGAAACCCTCGAGGAGGCACTCAGGGAGCAGGTTGCCTGCGGCTCTTATAGTGGAACTGAACGGGAAATACTTTTGTTTTTAGCCGGAAGTGTGGACGAGCGCGGGTACTTAGAGGAAGTTGAATGGGAGATGGAACAAAAATTCGGCGTGGAAAGAGAAGAAAGCAATCAGTATATTTCGGTGCTTCAGCAGCTCGAGCCGGCAGGGGTTGGGGCCAGAAATTTAAAAGAATGTCTTCTGCTGCAGCTTGAACGCTGCCTGGATACAGATCCGTATATTGATCAGGTCGTGGCCGAAGACCTCGAAGCGCTGGGAGCGAAAAAATGGCGCTACCTGCAGCAAAAGTATCAGCTCACTAAAGAGCAGCTCCAGGAAATCTATACATGCCTGCAGAAGCTTTCCCCGTATCCGGGGGAGGCTTACCGGCAGGAGAAAATAATTTCCGTATCTCCGGATGTGCGCGTGGAGGAAATTGACGGAGAATGGGCTGTTACCATTCTGAACGACCGGCTTCCAGAGCTCCAGATGAATGAGAAATACTGGCGCCTTTTAAATCAGGATACCGATGAAGAAGCCAGGCAGTACGCTATGGAAAAATATAAGCAGTTTCTATGGATTGTTAAAAGTGTGGAACAACGCCAGCAGACGCTTCAAAAAGTATCAGAGGTGATCGTCGAAGCGCAGAGCGAGTACCTAAAATACGGCGAAGAAAAGCTTCGTCCTTTGACGCTGCGGGAGGTGGCTGAACAGGCGGATGTGCACGAATCCACCGTTTCAAGGACGACGAGTGGGAAATATATGCAGACGCCTCACGGTCTCATAGAACTGAAGCATTTCTTTTCTTCAAAAATCACCCGCCCGGATGAAGATGCTTCAAGCACTGGAGTAAAAGCTATGATGAAAAAACTGATTAAAGACGAAAATAAAGAAAAGCCTCTTTCAGACCAGAAGCTTGCGGATCTGCTCCAGCGAGAGCAGCAGTGTACGATCTCAAGGCGGGCGGTGGCAAAATACAGAACAGAGCTTCGTATTCCGTCCTCTTCCCAGCGGAAACAGCCGGTATAGCCAAAATCCTCTCTTCGGAAAAGGGAGGATTTTTATGCATATAATAAGTGGAATCCGGGTAATAGAAAAGTATAAGTCAGCATAAAAAACGTGGAGAACATTTGCGTTGATTTTCCAAATATAGATTGCTACAATGAAATTGTGAACAAAGCGTTCATTTTTTTATAAAATGAGCGGGACAGAAAATGTCTCTGCGGGACCTGTATCGTCCCGCATGGAACAATAAACATCAATGATGAGGAGTGGCTTGAAATAAGCTGCTGCCGCAGGTTCGGTGGTGTAGCAGTATGTTACGTGACGTATTGGAGATGCAGAGGAAGCTGCAGCCTGATGTACTCGAAACATTAGGGAAAAGGTACCGCATTTTGCAATACATCCGCCTGATGCAGCCGATTGGAAGAAGAACCCTTGCCACTCAGCTATCCACCTCAGAGCGGGTTCTGCGCAGTGAAACTGATTTTTTAAAGCAGCAGGGACTTATCCTGATTCAAAGCGCAGGGATGCTTTTAACAGAAGAAGGAAATAAACTGCTTGAAGGACTCGAGCATACAGTCAAATATGCTTTTGGGCTCGAGGAGCTGGAGCGGAAGCTGGCAGGCTACTTGTCCGTTTCGAAGGTTATCGTCGTCTCAGGGGACAGCGATGAGCTTCCGGTAGTGAAAAAAGAACTCGGCCGGGCCACGGTACAGCAGATGAAAAACCGTGTCAGCCCCGGGGACGTGATAGCAGTAGCCGGAGGCACTACGCTAGCTTCAGCAGCTGATATGATGGTACCTGACGCAAAGTGGAACAATACCATCTTTGTACCGGCCCGCGGTGGTCTCGGGGAGAAGGTGGAGATCCAGGCCAACACCATCAGCTCTGCGATGGCAATGAAAGCCGAGGCCTCGTACCGGCTGCTTCATGTACCTGATCAGCTGAGCGAGGATACGAGGCGGTCGCTGATGCAGGAGCCCGGAGTGCAGGAAGTGCTTGAGCTGTTAAAGTCAGCATCGCTTGTCGTTCACGGCATTGGGGAAGCAAAAACGATGGCCGGGCGGCGGACAACGAGCGCCTCTTTGCGCAGCAGGCTCGAGGAAGAGTCGGCGGTCGCGGAGTCGTTTGGCTATTATGTTAATCAGGACGGAAAAGTGGTGCACCGGGAAAATACGGTGGGCCTGCAGTGGGACGAGCTCCGGCCGGATCAGACAGTGATCACAGTAGCCGGAGGCTCAAGCAAGGCAAAGGCGATTGACGCTTATATGCGCTATCGCCCGAGCAGCATTTTGATCACCGATGAGGGTGCAGCCAAAGCTATGCTGAATCAAAGCAATGCACCGGAGGCAACTGAGTAACAGGCAGAATACCTGCCGCATTATGCTGCAGTAGCTTTCACAATTATTTATATTCCAAGGAGGAAAAATTATTATGGCAACAAAAATTGGTATTAACGGTTTTGGACGTATTGGACGTAACGTTTATCGTGCAGCTTTGAACAACCCGGATGTTGAAGTAGTAGCAGTAAACGACCTGACAGACACTGATACACTTGCACATCTTTTGAAATACGACTCGGTTCACGGCACGCTTGATGCAGAAATCCAGGCAAGCGGCGATAACCTTACCATCAATGGCCAAAAGCTGACTGTTTTCTCTGAAAAAGATCCTGCAAAGATTGACTGGAAAGGCGTAGAAGCTGAAATCGTTGTTGAATCCACAGGTATCTTTACGCAGCGCGACCAGGCAGCAAAACACCTTGAGGGCGGCGCGAAAAACGTTATCATTTCCGCACCTGCTAAAGGCGTAGACGCAACATTTGTTGTCGGTGTTAACGAAGGCGAATTCAAGCCGGACGAGCACAAAGTCGTTTCCAACGCATCCTGCACAACCAACTGCCTGGCTCCGGTAGCCAAAGTGCTGGACGAAAAATTCGGCATCAAACGCGGTCTGATGAACACAGTCCACTCCTACACGAGTGACCAGCAGATCCAGGACGGCCCGCACAAGGACCTTCGCCGTGCCCGCGCTGGTGCTGAAAATATCATCCCGACAACTACAGGTGCCGCTCAGGCAGTAGCCCTTGTGCTTCCACAGCTCGACGGCAAGCTTACCGGCGGTGCGATGCGTGTTCCTACTCCAAACGTTTCCCTTGTGGACTTCGTGGCAGAGCTCGACAAAGACGTAACAGTAGACGAATTGAACAACGCATTGAAAGAAGCTTCTGAATCTGACGAACTCAAAGGCATTCTTGGATACAGCGAAGAGCCGCTCGTATCGAAGGACTACAACGGAAGCGCCTATTCTTCCACAGTAGACGCTCTTTCGACACTCGTTATGCAGGACAACATGGTTAAGGTAATCTCCTGGTACGACAACGAATTCGGTTATTCCAGCCGTGTTGTGGACCTCGCAGCAAGCTTTGGCAAAAAACTGTAAATCATTCGTTTAATACTTGAGAAAGGGAGGAGAATATTATTTCTTCCTCCCTTTTTTGGGTGTAGAGGGGGCCAGCACCCGGCCCGTCAAAAATCCGGTATTTCCGTTCAGGCCGCCGCAATAATAAAAATAGACGTTCCAGTTTTTTCTGCGGCGGGTAAAGAACGGAAGTGCAGATTTTTGTTATGATAGATGAGGAAGATAATTTAAGGGAGGTTTGGCAATGGCGTTAAATAAGAAATCCATCCGCGATTTAGATTTGAAGGGCAAAACCGTTTTCTGCCGCGTTGATTTCAACGTACCAATGAAAGGCGGAAGCATTACGGATGACGCACGGATTCGTGCAGCTGTACCAACAATTCAATACTTATCCGAACAGGGAGCACGCGTCATTCTCGGAAGCCACCTCGGACGTCCAAAAGGGGAAGCAGTGGAAGAGCTTCGACTCGGACCGGCCGCCAATCGTCTTGGCGAAATTATGAATGTTGACGTGAAAAAGGTCGACGAAGTATACGGCGAACAGGCGAAGCAGACAGCGGCATCCCTAGAGGACGGAGAAATCATGCTTCTGGAAAACCTTCGATTTGAAGCAGGCGAAGAAAAAAATGATGAAACTCTGGCGAAAAACATAGCATCCCTTGCAGACATTTACGTAAACGATGCATTCGGGGCAGCGCACCGGGCCCACGCGTCCACCGAAGGAGTGGCGCACCATCTCCCTTCCGCAGCCGGACTGCTGATGGAAAAGGAACTCGATGTGCTCGGCCAGGCGCTTGAGGATCCGGATCGTCCGTTTACAGCAATTGTCGGAGGAGCAAAAGTAAAAGATAAAATCGGCGTGATCGATAATCTCCTCGATATCGTGGACAACCTTATTATCGGCGGCGGACTTGCATACACGTTTGTCAAAGCGCAGGGATATGAAATCGGCCAGTCCATGCTTGAAGAAGATAAGCTTGAAATGGCGAGAGAATTCATGCAGAAGGCTAAAGACAAAGGCGTCAACTTTTATATGCCAAAGGATGTTATTGTTTCCGATGACTTCAGCGAAGATGCGAACACGCAGACAGTAAAAATCGACAGCATTCCATCCGATTGGGAAGCGCTGGATATTGGACCGGAAACGAGAAAGGAATACGCGAACGTCATTAAGGATTCGAAGCTTGTGATCTGGAACGGACCGGTCGGCGTATTTGAATTCACTACGTTTGAAAAAGGGACGCGCGCAATTGCTGAAGCTATGGCTGAAGCTTCCGGCACGTACACGGTCATTGGCGGCGGCGACTCCGCAGCAGCGGTGGAAAAATTCGGACTTGCAGACAAAATGAGCCATATGTCCACCGGCGGCGGAGCATCGCTTGAATTTATCGAAGGAAAAGTTCTGCCGGGTGTGGCAGCACTGGATGATAAATAGGCAGCCGGGACGTATATTTACTATAATCTTAGCGGGGTGAAACAATGAGAAAACCAATCATAGCAGGCAACTGGAAGATGAATAAGCTTCACGGCGAAGCGGTGGATTTTATCGAGCAGGTAGCAAGCAAAGTACCGAATGCAGAAGACGTGGAAACGGTAGTGTGTGCACCGGCTCTGTTTCTGAAGGATATGAATGAGGCGGCAGCATCGAGCGACGTGAAGATCGGCGCACAGAATATGCACCAGGAGGACAGCGGCGCGTTCACCGGAGAAATCAGTCCGGCAGCGCTCGCAGACCTAAACATTCCTTACGTCATTATCGGCCACTCCGAACGCCGCGAAATGTTTAACGAAACTGACGAAACGGTCAATCAAAAAGTAAAAGCAGCCCTGAACCACGGGTTAACACCGATCATGTGCTGCGGAGAATCCCTCGAGCAGAAAGAAAACGGCTCCACGGAAGCAGTCGTGCGCGAGCAGATTGAAAAAGGCTTTGCCGGACTGAGTGCAGAAGACGCAGCAAAAGTGGTTGTCGCTTACGAGCCGATCTGGGCAATTGGTACAGGCAAATCCTCCACCGCAGAGGATGCAGATGAAACATGCGGTTCAGTAAGAAAAGCACTTGCCGATCAGTACGATCAGGACACGGCAGACAAAGTACGCATCCAATACGGCGGAAGTGTAAAGCCGGAAAACATTGAAACGTACATGGCGAAAGAGCACATTGACGGTGCACTTGTCGGCGGCGCCAGCCTGAAGCCGGATGCCTTCCTGGAGCTTGCAGAGGCGGGGAAAAAATGAGCAGCCAGCCAGTAGCACTGATCATCCTGGACGGGTACGCCTGCCGGGAAGAAACCAAAGGGAACGCAGTAGCAAAGGCAAGCACGCCAAACTTTGACCGCTATTGGAATCAGTATCCACATGAAACACTGACGGCTTTCGGTGAAGCAGTCGGCCTGCCTGAAGGACAGATGGGCAACTCGGAAGTCGGCCATATGAACATCGGTGCCGGCCGGGTCGTCTATCAGAGCCTTTCCTTAATTAATAAAGGCATCAAAGAAGGAACGTTCAAAAACAACCAGGCGTTTGAGCATGCTGTGGATCATGTAAAAGAAAACGACAGCGCCCTCCATTTATTCGGCCTGCTGTCTGACGGCGGAGTCCACAGCCATATAGACCACTTAAAAGCACTGCTCGATATGGCCAGCGAAAAAGAAATCGAGCGTGTATATGTTCATGCCTTTTTGGATGGCCGTGACGTTGGCCAGCGTTCCGCTAAACAGTATGTCTCCGAAGTGGAAGACTACATGAAAGAAATCGGTACCGGTGATATTGCCACGGTACAGGGCCGGTACTACGCCATGGACCGTGATAACCGCTGGGAACGTGTGGATAAATCCTACCGGGCTATTACGTACGGGGAAGGACCTTCCTACGAGACAGCTGAAGAAGTAGTAGACGCTTCGTACGAAGAAGAGGTATGGGATGAATTTGTGCTCCCTTCGGTTATCACAAAAGACGGAGAAGCGGTTGGCCGTCTTGAGGACAACGATGCGGTGATCTTCTTCAATTTCCGTCCGGACCGGGCTATTCAGCTTTCGCAGGTATTTACGCAGGATGGCTTCAACGGTTTGGACCGCGGAGACAAATTCCCATCCAATCTGAAATTTGTGAGCATGACGCATTACAGCGATTCGGTGAACGCTGAAATTGCCTACCCTCCGCAGGACCTGGTCAATACCATGGGAGAAATCGTTTCAGATGCCGGACTGCACCAGCTTCGCATTGCAGAAACGGAAAAGTACCCGCACGTGACCTTTTTCTTCAGCGGTGGACGCGAGAAAGAGTTTAAGGGAGAAACACGGGTGCTGATCGATTCGCCGAAGGTGGCCACGTATGATCTGCAGCCTGAAATGAGCGTATATGAAGTGACCGAGGCGCTTGAAAGCGAGATTCAGTCTGACAAGCATGATTTCATTGTACTGAACTTTGCGAATCCGGACATGGTGGGACACTCCGGTGACCTTGATGCCACGGTTAAAGCAATTGAAGCAGTGGATGAATGTCTCGGGCGGGTGGTGGACCTGCTGCACGATAAAGGCGGACGCGCCATTATTACGGCAGACCACGGAAACTCCGATGAAGTAACAACACCGGATGATAAACCAATGACAGCTCATACGACCAACCCGGTGCCGGTCATTGTTACAGGCGATGAGAATGCGAAGCTCCGCAAGGGCGGCGTGCTCGCAGACCTGTGTCCAACAGCCGTAGAACTGCTTCAGATAGAAAAACCAAAAGAAATGACGGGTCAGTCCCTCATTCAATAACCATTCAGAGGAGTGAATCATCAATGAGTTTAATTGCAGATATTTACGCACGCGAAGTACTCGATTCCCGCGGTAATCCAACAGTAGAAGTAGAAGTATTTACAGAAACAGGCGCCTTCGGACGCGCACTTGTGCCAAGCGGCGCTTCCACCGGTGAATACGAAGCGGTGGAGCTTCGTGACGGCGGCGACCGCTTCATGGGCAAGGGTGTCACTAAAGCAGTCGACAACGTGAATGAAACCATCGCTGAGGAAATCATCGGATTCGATGTAACAGATCAGACAGGCATCGACCAGGCGATGATCGAACTCGACGGCTCAGACAACAAAGGCAGCTTCGGTGCCAATGCCATTCTCGGTGTTTCAATGGCGGTAGCGCGTGCAGCAGCTGATGAACTTGGCGTTACGCTGTATGAATACCTCGGAGGCTTTAACGCGAAAACTCTGCCGGTTCCAATGATGAACATCCTGAACGGCGGCGAGCACGCAGACAACAATGTCGACTTCCAGGAGTTCATGATTATGCCGGTCGGCGCGAGCAACTTCCTTGAAGCTGTGCGTATGGGTGCAGAAATCTTCCACAACCTGAAAAAGGTACTTGGAAGCAAGGGCTATAACACTGGTGTCGGCGACGAAGGCGGCTTTGCCCCGAACCTCGGCTCAAATGAAGAAGCACTTCAAACAATCATCGAAGCTATCGAAAAAGCGGGCTATAAGCCAGGCGAAGAAATTATGCTCGCCATGGACTCTGCTGCTTCTGAAATGTACGAAGACGGAAAATACCACCTTAAAGGTGAAGGCGTTGTGAAAACAGCAGACGAAATGATCGAATTTTATCAGGATATGGTGTCGAAATATCCAATCATCTCCATTGAAGATGGTCTGGACGAAAACGACTGGGAAGGCTTCAAAAAGCTTACGGATGCTCTTGGCGACAAGGTTCAGCTCGTGGGCGACGACCTGTTTGTGACCAACACCAACAAGCTCAAAGAAGGTATTGAAAAAGGTATCGGCAACTCCATTCTGATCAAGGTGAACCAGATCGGTACACTGACTGAAACCTTCGATGCTATTGAAATGGCGAAGCGCGCTGGTTACACAGCCGTTATTTCCCACCGTTCCGGTGAAACAGAGGACACAACTATTGCAGATATTGCAGTAGCGACCAACGCCGGACAGATTAAAACAGGCGCTCCGTCCCGTACGGATCGTGTGGCTAAATACAACCAGCTTCTGCGCATCAATGATGAGCTGGCGGAAACCGCTGTTTATCTGGGCAAAGATGCTTTTTACAACCTGAACAAATAAGTGCTTTTCGACCGTGGCCCAGCATGTGGGCTGCGGTTTTTACAATTGAATAAAACGCTGTTATCAAAGGGCCTGTGCCCTGCGCTGCCGCATGTGCTTGCACTGCACGTTTTGGTGTGTTACATTAATACAAGCGTAATTGGAACGTGGAGGTGTACGGGTGATGATAACGGTGTTGTACGTTGCATTAATAGTCGTTGCGGTCATGCTTATTGCAATTATTTTATTGCAGTCGGGCCGAAGCAGCGGTTTGGCAGGAGCAATATCTGGCGGAGCCGAACAAATGGTTGGCAAACAGAAAGCTAGAGGCATCGAAGCCTTTCTGATTCAGTTTACAGTAGTTCTGGCTGTGTTATTTTTTGTTCTTACCATACTCATCGCCTATTTTGTCTGACAGACAGTATAGGAAGCTATCTCAGCAGCGGACGGTTCCATCGTTCGCTGTTTTTTCTGTTACCGGCCCATGTTTGCTTTTCCTGTATTTAGTGAATCAAAGAAGCAGGCGGAAATTTAACGTTTTAGCGGCCAGGGCAGAGATAAATTAAGAATAGGGGAGCAGGAGCATGACGACAGCAGCTGAAAACCAGGCGATTGGATGTTTATGTCTGCATGGATTTACAGGCTCTCCGTGGGAGGTCGAACCGATTGCTGCGGAGCTCCGTGCGTGTACAGACTGGATAGTGAAAACGCCGGTGCTGCCAGGGCATGCTGATGGAAGCTTCAGCATTCAAAGCCGTGTTTCCTATGTCACATGGATTCATGCTGCCGACCGGGCGGCTAAGAAATTGGCGGCTGCATGCAGCACCCTGTACGTGATTGGATTTTCGATGGGCGGCCTGCTTGCCTGTTATGTGGCAGCCCGTTATCAGGTGGACCGGCTCGTGCTTATTGGTATGCCGATGGAATATATTAATCCCGGCCAGTTTTTGAAGGACACACTGCTTGTTGCGGGCGGACGAGTCAGGGGGTCTCTGCACCCCTGGTACGGCCTGGCCGCAGAAAAATTAAAAACCCCCGGCTGGGCGCTTCGGGAGTTTCGGCAGGCAGCGCATGTGCTGCGCCCGTTTGTCGGAAAAGTATCCTGTCCAGTGTTTATCGGCCAGGGTGAAAAAGACGGCCTGGTACCGGTCCGGAGCGCTGTGCGTATATATAAAACAGTAAGAAGCCCGGTGAAGCAGTTTGTGCTTTACAAAAATGGCAAGCACTTTCTTTTTCACGGTCCGCACCGGCACGAAATGGTGAACGATGTGCGATTATTTTTAACCTCAACACAAATAAATTCTGAGAACCTTATGCGAACGATCGATTAAACAGAAAAAAGTATAGATAGGAGACGATGAATCATGCGTGTAGTACCCCCTAAGTCATTTACCTTTGAAGGAGGAAATCGTGCAGTTCTGCTGCTGCACGGATTCACGGGATCATCTGCGGATGTCCGGATGATGGGACGTTTTTTGGAAAAGAAAGGTTATACTGTACATGCTCCGGTATATAAAGGCCACGGCGTGCCCCCGGAAGAACTGATGGAAACGGATTACCACGACTGGTGGGAGGACGTAAAAGCAGGAATTGAGGAATTAAAGGAAAGAGGCTTTGACCAGATTGCCGTCGGGGGCCTCTCTCTCGGAGGGCTGATGGCTCTTAGGGTGGCTTCTCATTACGACGTTCTTGGTGTTATTCCGATGAGTGCCCCGATGTCGACGTTCAACAACGCAGACAAATTGTATGGCGACGTCATCAATTACGCGAAAGAATTTAAACGCCTGGAAGGAAAAGACCAGGAGCAGATTGATAAAGAAATTATGGAATTCCGTCAGCTCCCGACGGACACATTGCACTCGGTCAACCGGCTGATCCGGGAAGTGGCAGACGGCCTGGACATGGTTCACGTCCCGGCGATGATCGTGCAGGGAGAAAAAGATGATATGATTGCAGAAGACAGCGCAAATATCATTTATGAAGAAATTTCTTCGGAGGATAAACAGATTAAATGGTATCCGGATTCCCCGCACGTTATCACCCTTGGGAATGACCGCGATGAACTGAACGAAGATGTTTATCAGTTTTTAGACAGATTAAATTGGTCGAAATAAAAGAGCGTAAAGCTCAAAACGTTTATCAAAACAAAATTGAAAGGAGATGAAAACGTTGGACCAGGAAATAAAACAGACACTGCTGGATTACCTGAAAAACGATTCTGCGGGCCCTGCAACCATTGAGGAGATCCAGGAAACGCTTCAGGCGGATTCGGCGGAAGATATTAAGCGTCTCATGAAGACGCTAAACGAAATGGAGGACAGCGGAGACGTTGTCCGGACGAGAAGCAACCGCTACGGCATACCGGAGAAAATGAACCTGATGCGCGGACGCGTTCAGAGTCACGCCAAAGGCTTTGCCTTTATTATTCCGGAGGAAAAGGAACGCGATGACATCTTTGTGCCGGCCGGGGAAATTAACGGGGCCATGAACAAGGACACCGTGCTTGTTCGCATCTCGGACTCGAGCCAGGGCAGTAAAACCGAAGGCACGATTATCCGAATCATCGAGCGTGGTATTGAAAAGGTCGTGGGCACTTACCAGCGCTACGGTAATTACGGATTTGTGGCGGCAGATGATAAGCACATCCGCGATGACATTTATATCCCACAGGACGCAGAAAACGGCGCAGTGGACGGTCATAAGGTTGTCGTAGAGCTTACTAAATATCCCGATGCGGCTTCAGGGGCTGAAGGGAAAGTCGTCAACATCATCGGGCATAAAAATGACCCGGGCGTGGATATTCTGTCGATCATTCATAAGCACGGCCTCCCGGGAGATTTTCCGGAGGAAGCTGTGGAACAGGCCCAGAAGACACCGGATGTGATTGACGAAAGTGAAATTAAACAGCGCCGGGATCTCCGCGATGAAACTATTGTGACTATCGATGGGGCAGACGCAAAGGATCTCGATGACGCCGTTACGGTGACGAAATATAATAACGGCAACTATAAGCTCGGCGTTCATATTGCAGACGTCAGCTATTACGTGGACGAAGGGACACCTATCGACGTGGAGGCCGGAGAACGGGCTACAAGCGTATATTTGGTGGACCGGGTAATCCCGATGATTCCGCACCGTTTGTCAAACGGCATCTGCAGCCTGAATCCGCAGGTGGACCGGCTGACGCTCTCGTGTGAAATGGAAGTGACGCCGCAGGGCGAAATCGTCAATCATGAAATCTTTGAAAGCGTGATCCGCACAGCTGCCCGTATGACGTACAACGACGTCCGCCTGATTCTTGAAGAAAACAACGAGGCAAAACGGGAGGAATACAGCGAACTCGTGCCAATGTTTGAACGCATGGAAGAGCTGGCAGCCATTCTGCGCGAAAAGCGGTTTGGAAGAGGCGCGATCGATTTTGATTTCAAGGAAGCACAGGTGCTCGTGGATGAAACGACTGCTCCGACAGACGTGGTGCTGCGTGAGCGCTCGGTCGCTGAAAAGCTGATTGAAGAGTTTATGCTGGCCGCCAATGAAACGGTAGCCGAGCATTTTCACTGGATGAAGGTGCCGTTTGTCTACCGGATTCACGAAGACCCGGCCGAAGACAAGCTGCAGTCATTTGTGGAGTTTGTTACGAACTTTGGCTATGCTGTCAAAGGAACGGCAAATACGGTTCATCCCCGCGCCCTTCAGGAGGTGCTTGACGCTGTCAAGGGAGAACCGGAACAGGCTGTGATCAGTACAGTGATGCTGCGCTCGATGCAGCAGGCGAAGTATGATCCTGAAAACGCCGGCCACTTTGGCCTGGCTGCAGACTTCTACACCCACTTTACGTCGCCAATCCGCCGGTATCCGGACCTAATTGTTCACCGTCTGATCCGGACGTACCTGGTAAATAAACGGATGGACGACAAAACACAGCAGAAATGGAAAAATGAACTGCCGGAAATCACCCAGCATTCTTCGGAGATGGAACGCCGGGCCATTGATGCTGAGCGGGAAGTTGACAGCATGAAGAAGGCTCAGTACATGAAGGATAAAATCGGGGAAGAGTTTACCGGCTTTGTAAGCGGAGCTGCGAACTTCGGACTCTTTGTGGAGCTTGAAAACACCATTGAAGGTATGGTTCATATCAGCTACCTGACGGATGATTATTACCATTATGCTCCGAAGCAGTATGCACTGATAGGCGAGCGTACCGCCAACATGTACCGTATCGGTGATCAGGTGGAGGTACGTGTTCTGAATGTAAATCTTGACGAAGCGGCGATCGACTTTGAAATTGTCGGCATGAAACGTCCGGCGAAAGCAAGGCGCAAAGAGTCTGCAAAGGTTGTTCAGGGCGACAAGGGCAAGCGTCCTGGCAAAAAAGAAGGCCAGGGAGAAAAGAAGGACGGCAATAAAAAAGACGGTGGACGTAAAAAAGGTAAGTCCGGTAACAAAAAGCCGTTCTACTCGAAAGTCTCAAAAAACAATAAAAAAAAATAATGTGAGCTCAGAAAGCCCGGGGCAATAGGACGCGCCCGGGCTCCCATGGTAAAATAAAGACAGAAGGCAGGTGAATGGAGATGGCAGTAAAAACGGAAAACCGTGTGCTGGCGCAAAACCGGAAGGCCCGTCATGACTATACCATCGAGGACACCTTTGAAGCCGGTATTGAACTGCGGGGCACAGAAATAAAGTCGATCCGGGCCGGCAGGATGAATCTGAAGGACAGCTTCGGAAAAATAGATAATAACGAGCTGTTTCTGCATAATGCCCACATCAGCCCATATGAACAGGGAAACCAGTTCAACCACGAGCCCCTGCGTACGAGAAAGCTTCTGCTGCACCGCCGGGAGATCAATAAGCTTATTGGTAAAAGCATGCAGTCCGGGTACTCCATTATTCCATTGAAGGTTTATATTAAAAACGGTAAAGCGAAGGTGCTGATCGGCCTTGCCAAGGGTAAGAAAAAATACGACAAACGCCAGGCGCTCAAGGAACAGGATGCCAAGCGTGAAATGGACAAAGCAATCAACCGCAGCATGAAAGGCATGAGCGACTAGATTGACACGCTCCGGGCCTCCCGTTATAATATGGTATGTCGCTCATAAACCTATGGGCACATGCTTATCCTTCACATGGGGACGTTACGGCTTCGACAGGGATAGGTTGAGCTTTAGCTGCGAGCCGAGAGGCAGCTCGTAAAAATGCCACGCCAATAATAACTGGCAAAAACAACGAAAACCTCGCAGTAGCAGCGTAACAACTGCTTTTTGCGGATCCCGCATTCCATCGCCCGCGTGGAATGATTTGGGGTCTCACTCTTAGTGGGCTACGCAGTTCGCCCTCCGTCTGAGGGCGGCTGAAGAGACTAATCAGACTAGCCGTACAAAAGCCTGTTGCTAGGCTGATGTACTGGCGAATGATAATATAGCGACTACGCTCGTAGATGCTAAAGTGGCAATATCTCTGGACGTGGGTTCGAATCCCACCGTCTCCACCATACATACAGGAGACAACAGGTGCTTACGGCTTACCAGCCGTGAGCACCTTTTTTTGTTTGCGAAGCAGGAAAAACTGTGCAGCTTCTCCACCGGAAGAAGGTTTTGCATTGACACAACAATTGAAGAATGGTTAAAATGTTGCATAAGGGAAAAAATCGTGAAGGTAATCAGATTACGAAGGGGGCAGTGTATGGAACCAAACGTCATTTACGCATTTCTGTTAACACTTGGAGCCGGGCTTGCCACAGGAATCGGAAGTATACTGGCTTTTTTCACTTCGACGACAAATACCCGGTTTTTGGCTTTTTCGCTCGGCTTCTCCGGAGGCGTGATGATTTATGTTTCCATGGTGGAAATATTTTTTAAGGCACAGGAGTCGCTGGTTGGGGCGCTCGGAGAAGTCGGCGGCCAGTGGGTGACCGTCGGGGGATTTTTTGGAGGGATGATTTTTATTGCCGCCATTGACCGGCTTGTTCCCAAAAAAGGAAATCCGCATGAAGTGAAGCGGGTGGAGGATATGCATATGTCAAAGGAAGAGCTTGAACGCCAGGGTCTTATGAAAATGGGGACCTTCACAGCTCTTGCGATTGCTATACATAACTTCCCTGAGGGAATCGCTACGTTCACCTCTGCCCTGAATGACCCGGGCCTTGGACTTGCCATTGCTCTTGCTATCGCGATACACAACATTCCTGAAGGGGTAGCTGTTTCGGTGCCGATTTATTTTGCGACGGGAAGCAAACGTAAAGCCTTCCGGCTTTCATTTTTATCAGGGCTGTCAGAGCCGGCAGGTGCCATTTTAGCGTTTCTTATACTGATGCCGTTTTTGACGGATACGCTCTTTGGTATTATTTTCGCCGGTGTGGCTGGTATTATGGTCTTTATTTCGCTGGATGAACTGCTTCCGGCGGCAAAAAAATACGACGAGACCCATGTATCCATTTACGGTGTAGTGAGTGGAATGGCCGTAATGGCGCTCAGTCTGCTGCTGTTTATTTAAACATCCCAGAAGGCAGCCACCGCTGCCTTCTGCTTTTTTGATTGACACATATTTTTTCTTTTTGTATATTATTATTTGTCGTAAACGTTCGCTAGTGTAGCTCAGCTGGTAGAGCAGTTGCCTCGTAAGCATCAGGTCGCAGGTTCAAATCCTGTCACTAGCACCATTCATATCATTACAGCGCCCATACAGATGGGTGCTTTTTTTGTTTTAAACCTTCCTGAAAAGAGAAAAGACCAGGGAGAAAATATTTTGGCCTCTTTTTGATGAAAAGATGGGCAACTGGAAAAGAAAATGATACGTTGATAGAAGATAAAGTCGAAAGGGAGGGGTAGTTTGAGATCCCCGGTGCTGTTTACGTTTAATTTAATATTTTTGTTTTTAGCTGCGGCGACAGCCGGTTTTTTTCTATGGCTCGGCGATACATTTTACGTCATAGTTGCAGCAATCGGCATGCTGAGTGCTCTGCTTGGCGTCTACCAGACGGGAAGAAAAAAGCCAGGCAATAAAAAGAAATCAAAAGAAAAATCAGGAGGAGAGTCATGAACACAAATGCAGCCGTAAAATTCTTTTATTGGTTTGAAGGGTTTATTGTAGTGCTCAGTCTTATTCTTGGTGTTTTTTTCATCATTTCCGGAGAATGGCTGTGGAGTATGGTCATGGTCATTATTGCGATGTCCTGTGTCGTTACGCTCATAATGATATCAAAAGCGTTAAAAAAACAGCAGTGGTGAAGCTGGAAAAAAGAATAGTAGGAGGCAGACCGTTATGCCGACGTTTGCAAGAACAGCATTAATTGTAGGAGGCGTGGCTT
This sequence comes from Marinococcus sp. PL1-022, assembly GCF_033845285.1. Lineage (NCBI taxonomy): Bacteria > Bacillati > Bacillota > Bacilli > Caryophanales > Bacillaceae > Marinococcus > Marinococcus sp. PL1-022. The sequence goes on from NZ_JAWXCX010000001.1 coordinate 434,542, forward strand.
CAATAGGAATGCTTGCAATTGTGCTTTTCTATTGGCCCCGTCTTCCCTACATTGTGCCCCAGTTTTTCGACGCCACCGGAGACCCAAACGAATATGCTGCAAAGTATTATTTATTTGTGCCGCCGCTGGCACTTGTCGCTATATGGATCGGGGCATATTTTTCTCTCCGCTATCCGGGGTGGTTCCGCCTGCCGGTGCGAATGAATGAGTATCAAATAGAAGTGTTTAAGCGTGAAGGCCAGATCCTTATTTCCGTACTCCTCGTGGAGCTGTCGCTCGGATTTGTTTATGTGCAGTGGCAGACCGTTCGCACAGCCCTGAATGAAAGCGAAGGACTCGGGTGGTTTTTCCCTTCGTTTTTCCTTATTTGTTTAATTGGAACCGCTGTTTATTTTACATGGAGAACAATCATTTTGTGGGGCAAAGCTTCAAACCAACGTTCTTCATCATAATAGACTGCCATCCGGCAGCTTACTGAGGGATGCCTAATGGAACAAGCACGTATACTGATTGTTGAGGATGAAGAAAAAATTGCGCGGGTGCTTGAGCTTGAGCTCACCTATGAAAATTATTATGTTCAGAAGGCCTCTGACGGTCTCGAAGGGTTAGCTGTGTATCAGGCAGAGACGTGGGATTTAATTATTCTGGATATTATGCTTCCCGGGATCAGCGGGATTGAGCTGCTGCGGCGGATACGGAGCCAGAACACAAAAACGGCGGTTCTGCTTGTGACTGCTAAAGATTCCGTAGAGGATAAAGTTTCCGGACTCGATCTCGGGGCCAATGATTATATTACAAAGCCATTCCAGATCGAAGAACTGCTTGCCCGCGTACGTTCGTCGCTCCGCTTTCAGGCGGAATCGGCTTTAAAAGGTGAAGCAGAAGAGGAGCAGTGGCTCTCGGCAGGCGAGGTACGGCTGAATGAGTCGGCCCGGGAAGTATACGCCGGGGGGAAACCAGTGGAGTTGACCCGCAGAGAGTTTGACCTGCTTTACTATCTGTTGAAAAACAAAAAGCAGGTTCTGTCCCGGGACCAGATTTTAGAGCAGGTGTGGGGCTTTGATTACATCGGGGAAACCAACGTGGTTGATGTCTACATTCGTTATTTGCGCAACAAGATTGATAAACCGTTTGGTACCACACATATTCAGACTGTCCGCGGCGTCGGCTATGTTGTGAAGGATTCGCCATGAAGCTTGGAAACAAGATTCATTTATATACATCGGTGCTTGTGTTTATCATCGTCGTTCTTTTAGTATTTGCCATTTATTTTTCCTTTTCCCGGATGATGATCGGAAGTGAAGTGGAACAGACGGTAGAAGAAGCAAGACAGACAGCATCTACGTTCAATGAATCCGCAGACAATTTTTCGGCTGAACAGCTGCTGAGGGCCTATACCCCGACGGAGGGGATGGTCAGTATTGTGCTGCAGGACGATTCCCGGGCTGCAACGGTGACCTCTCCGGCTGAAGGAAGCTTAACGGAGGAGTCCGTGCAGTACTATTCGGAAGAGTACGTTCAGGTGGCCCAATACCACGGCGAACGGTACGCCTTTGTGTCAGTGCCGGTGATATGGACAAACGGGCAGGTGGCAAATATTCAGATTACTGACAGTCTTCGTCCGACAGAAGAAACGCTGGCAGTGCTCCGCGTCATCCTGATTATTGCCACCATCGCAGCTGTTATCCCGGTATTTCTCTCGGCCCGTCTATTAAGAAGAGTGATTCTGCGGCCAATTGCAGCACTTTCAGCAACAATGCAGGATATTCAAACAAGCGGCAGATTCAAACGGATTCCTACGTCGTCGAAGTCAAAGGATGAAATTGAACAGCTCGGGGATACATTTAATGAAATGATTGAACGGCTCGAAGATAACTACCACAAGCAGGAACAGTTTGTATCAAATGCGTCGCATGAATTGAAAACGCCGTTGACGGTCATTGAATCATACGCCAGTCTTCTTCAGCGAAGAGGCGCTTCCAGGCCCGAGATTATCGAAGAATCGGTAGAGGCGATTCATTCTGAAGCAATACGGATGAGGGAATTAACTCAACAGCTTCTGCTGCTCGCCCGCCATAGTGAAAAAGCAAACATGCACATGACAGAGGTGGATTTAAAAGCGGTAACAGCAGACGCTGTCCAAAACTATCGCAGCAGCTACCACCGGGAAATTAATTTTTCCGGAAAGACGGCAATCGTTCAGACTGACGCTGATAAAGTGAAGCAGCTCTTGTACATTCTGCTCGATAACGCCAGAAAGTACAGCAGTGACGTTATAGATGTGAAAATCGAAACGGAAGGTGCCCCGGTTATCGCTGTAATTGACCGTGGTATCGGGATTCCGGAGAAAGACACTGAACGCGTCTTTGAACGTTTTTACCGGGTCGACGAGTCAAGAACACGGTCCAGCGGAGGCTACGGGCTTGGTTTATCGCTTGCCAAGGATATCACGGAAGCGCTCGGAGCAGGTATTACGATAGAAAGTACTTATGGCCAGGGTACGGAAGTGCGGCTCATTTTTCCAGAGAATGCCGGTTAAACTCTCTGTTCTCATCGTTTTCTCAGAATGAGCGGTTACAATGGTGATAACAGAGAGGGGGGGCAGCTGTGAATAAAGCTATCGTTTTTTTCGTGCTGCTGGCCGGCCTCGGAGCGGCCGCTTTTGGAATCTGGTGGTTTTCGTCTTATTTCACCCCGGAAATGTCGCCGGAGGAAATTGAACAGGCTGTGCAGGAGCAGTATCAGGGGGAGATCACCAATATTGAAAAACAAGACGGCGCCTATGAGGTAACGGCTGAGCTTGACCGGGGGACGTACCAGCTGGGGGTGGACGCTGAAGACGGTGCGGTCACAAGCGTCACCCGGGTAGCCGAAAACAGCACAAATAATACAGAAGTACTGACAGAAGAAGAAGTGCGGGTCCGAACACAGGAGGAAACTGATTTAGCTATTGAGGAAATCGGACGGGACACACGAAAAGGCACGGCTGTGTATGTAGTGGAATTTCCAGAAGGTGAAGCATTGGAAGAACTGATCATTGATGCCAGGTCAGGAGATGTTTTAGAAGAAAAGGAACAGGGAGACCGCGAAGACCCCCCTGAGACAGTGTTAAGTGAACAGGAGGCTGCAGATGTAGCCGTGGAAGAGATAGACGGCGAGGTTGATGATGTTGATTTTGAAACCTCTGACGCTGGAGAACCGTTTTACTACGTGGAGATCGAGCAGGAGGACGAAGAAGCTACGGTGCAGGTACACGGTATTACCGGGGAAATATTATCAGTCACCTGGGATGATTAAAATGGCAGAGGCTGCCTGGATTATTCCGGGTGGCTTTTTTTATTTATATGCTTTTTATAAGCTATTTATGTATTTCTCATCAATTTCTCATTTTCCTATAGGGAGATTCTCATATCAGAGCTTTATAGTAAGGGTGTAACAACAAATAAAGGGGGAAATGACCATGAAGGGAAAAATGATTGCTGGCAGTCTGGCGGGGGTCACAGCACTTGGAGCCGTAATTGGCGCAGGAATTTATGCTTCTGGAGGCGTGGAGGCGGAAACGTCCTCCGTTCCATCTTCTGAGGAAACAGCCGCAGGAAGCAAGGAAAGTAACAGCGCCGGAAACGACAAGGAAAGAATCACCGCTGATGAAGCTGTAATGATTGCTGAAAAGGAAACAAATGGTAAAGCGGTGGAGCTGCAGCTGGATATGGAAGACCAGAAGTATGACATAGAGGTTGAAGGAGAGCAGGAATATGATGTTGAAGTAGCTGCATTCTCCGGCGACGTGATTCAAAAAGAAAATGAAGGCGACAAGGAAAATGAAGAGCCGCTGGTTCAGGACGGGGACAGTGTTAGTTTAGAGGATATTGTGGCTTCGGGGATGGGTGAAGTGTCCGGAGAACTAAACGAATGGGAGCTCGACCGTGAAAAAAGTGGTTATGAGCTCTCGATAGAAACGAATGAACAGGAAGGCGATTTCTTCATAAATGATGCAGACGGTACGATCGCTTCCAAAGATATTGAAGACGAACATGACGACAACGATGATGATAGAGACGACAACGATGATGATTAAAAACTAAGAAAAGCAGACGATTGGGATCCGAAAGGAGTCTTGCAGGAATGGCACTACTGAGGGAAAAGGTGCTGAATTCGCAGCTGCACCGGGCAAAACACATCCTATGGAATGAATGGCATCAGGAAAAGCGGCCGGGAGCCTGCCCAGGACTTAGAATAGGAGCGCGCGCGCCGGGGTTCTCGCTGCCCGGCATGAACGGAGAAAACGTTACGTTAAACCAGCTCCTCCTCCAGGGGCCTGTAGTGCTTCTGTTCTGCTTTGGCGGGTGGATACATGCAGAAACAGAACGGCTGCGGAGCTACCAGGAAGCTTCCCCCTTGCTGAGGCAGATGGGTGCCCAGGTCGTAGTCGCTGCTGGTGAGCAGGTATCCGCGCTGCAGGAGGAGCTGAAGCATATATCTTTTACGGGAAAAATGCTTGCAGATACAAATGCTGTGGCAGCCTCCTGGTATAATGCGTGCATTTCCTGCCGGGATTATCTGCTTCAGGACGTTCCGGAGGTTAAAGCAGCTCTGCGAAAGACCGGCTACTATTCGTATTGTCCTGCAGATATAACCTATGTCATTGATCAGGATGGCACGGTGGCAGCCTCTGTCTGGGAAGCGGCCCGTCCGGATCCCTACTGGATCGTTAACGAGCTTGTGCAATTGAAGGAACGGTAAAACACCCCTGAAAAGGTGATGAAATATGGAAAGGCAGTCCGCGCAGGTGCGGGCTGCTTTTGTTTGCACTCTGTGCGCTGCCGCTTTTGCTGTAAGCTGAAAGTATCAAGAATTTACCGAAAATTATTCTGCCGCAAACAATTGCCGGGGAAATTTTATATCTGTATGTAGTATTGCAGTCCTTCTATGGTTTTTATAAACGACTAGATATAGAAGCAGGTCTTACTTACTGAAATTTTTTCTGTCAGAAAATGTGCACAATTATAAGGGTAGAATCGCGGAGTATAAGGAAGTATGGCAGAGATTTTAATTGTCAAGAGGATAAAACGAAAAATATCTATATCATGTATGTTGAAAAAGAAGATTACACCATATATAGTAGTGGTATAAGAATGATGTACACACGTTCGTACATTTTAGAAATAAAGGAGGGGATTCGGTGATACCGATCATTTTTGATTCTATGACGGGCAACGTGAAGCGTTTTGCAGAAAAAATCCCGTTTGACCGGGTGTACAGTCTGAATGAAGCGGAGCAAATCGATGAACCGTTTATCCTTATCACCTATACGAAGGGATTTGGAAATATCCCGGAATCCACAGAAGCGTTTCTTGAAGACCATGCAGAGCAGCTTCTTGCGGTGGCTTCGAGTGGAAACAAAGTATGGGGAGACAATTTTGCCAAAAGCGCCAACCAGATTGCAGTTAACTACAACGTTCCTATACTTCATAAATTTGAACTGAGCGGAACCAAAAACGATGTGTCCATTTTCGCAGAGGAGGCGATGAAAGTTGCAACAAACACAAACCACCGACTGGATCCAGTTAAACAATGAAATCATGTTCCAAAAGGATGGGTCCTTTCAATTTGAAAAAGACAAAGAAGCCGTTTATCAATACTTCATTCAATACGTCAACCAGCACACTGTTTTCTTTCACGATCTGAAAGAAAAGCTCGACTATCTGCTTGAAAATGACTTTTATGAAAAAGAATTCCTCGAGGCGTATTCATTTGAAGAAATTGAGCGCGTCTACAATCTTTGCTATGAAAAGAAATTCCGTTTTCCGTCATTCATGAGCGCGTTTAAATTTTACAATGATTATGCGCTGAAAACCAATGATCAGAAAATGATCCTTGAGCGCTTTGAAGACCGGGTGGCTGTCGTGGCCCTTTATTTCGGCAATGGAAATGCAGAGAAAGCTGAGCACTTTGCAGAAATGATGATGAGCCAGGATTACCAGCCAAGCACCCCGACGTTCCTGAATGCCGGCAGAAAACGGCGCGGAGAATTAGTCAGCTGCTTCCTGCTTGAGGTGAACGACTCTTTAAATGACATCTCCCGGGCTGTTGATATTTCCATGCAGCTGTCCAAGGTAGGCGGCGGTGTATCGCTGAACCTATCGAAGCTCCGGGCGAAGGGCGAAGCCATTAAAGATGTGGAAAACGCAACAAAAGGCGTCGTCGGCGTAATGAAGCTGCTCGACAATGCTTTTCGTTACGCAGACCAGATGGGACAGCGCCAGGGCTCCGGCGCGGCATATTTAAACATTTTTCACCGGGATATTCACGACTTCCTGGATTCCAAGAAAATTTCGGCTGATGAGGATGTGCGTGTTAAAACATTGTCGATCGGGGTCGTGATTCCGGACAAGTTCGTTGAACTGGCCCGCCAGGATAAAGACATGTACCTGTTCTATCCGCATACCGTTTACCGGGCGTACGGCGAACATCTTGACGAGATGGATATGAGCGAAATGTACGATAAGCTCGTCGAGGACGAGCGCGTGAAAAAGGACAAGGTCAACGCCCGCCGCATGCTTGAAAAGCTGGCGATTCTCCGTTCGGAATCCGGATATCCGTATCTGATGTTCCAGGATAACGTGAACCGCGCGCATGCGTTGAACAACGTGTCCAAAGTGAAATTTTCCAACCTTTGCTCTGAAGTTCTTCAGGCATCTGAGGTATCAAGCTATACAGATTACGGCGAGGAAGACGAAGTTGGACTCGATATTTCCTGTAACCTTGGCTCGCTAAACATTGCCAATGTCATGAAGCACAAAACAATCAAGGATACAGTGAAGCTCGCCACCGATTCGCTGACTCACGTAGCGACGCACACCAACATTACGAATGCTCCGGCTGTGCGCCGCGGCAACCAGATGATGAAATCCATCGGTCTCGGGGCGATGAACCTGCACGGCTTCCTGGCGCAGAACCATATCGCCTACGAAAGCGAGGAAGCACGGGAATTCGCTGATTTCTTCTTTATGGCTGTGAACTTCTATTCCATCCAGCGTTCGATGGAGCTTGCCAAAGAGACAGGGGAAACGTTCTACGGCTTCGAAGGCTCCAGCTATGCAGACGGCTCCTACTTTGATAAGTACCTGAACCGTTCCTACCTTCCGTCCTCGGCTAAAATTGCCGGCCTGTTTGAAGGCATGGCCATGCCGGACGCGGAAGACTGGAAAGAGCTGATGGAGCAGGTTCAGACGCACGGATTGTTCCACAGCTACCGCCTGGCGATCGCACCGACCGGCTCCATTTCCTATGTCCAGTCGGCCACAGCTTCTGTTATGCCGATCATGGAGCGCATTGAAGAACGGACGTACGGCAACTCGAAAACGTATTACCCAATGCCGGGTCTCGCTCCGGATAACTGGTTCTTCTACAAAGCAGCGTATGACATGGATATGTTCAACGTGGTGGATATGATCGCAGCTATTCAGGAACACATCGATCAGGGCATCAGCTTTACTCTCTTTGTACGTGACACCATCACTACAAGAGATCTGAACCGTATTGATCTTTACGCCCACTATAAAGGCATCAAGACGATTTACTACGCACGGACAAAAGACACAGGACAGGACGACTGCCTTTCCTGCGTCGTGTAAAGAAAGGAGCACCACCCCATGAATCAAATATTTGACGCAGCCGACTGGTCAAAACAAGACGACGACTTTACGCAGATGTTTTACAGCCAGAACGTAAAACAATTCTGGCTTCCAGAGGAAATATCACTCAACGGGGATCTGCTCACCTGGAAGTATTTATCCGATGAAGAAAAAGACACGTATATGAAGGTGCTCGCCGGTTTGACCCTGCTTGATACAGAGCAGGGAAATGTCGGTATGCCAAAGGTTGCTGAGCAGGTGGAAGGCCACCAGCGCAAAGCAGTATTAAACTTTATGGCAATGATGGAAAACGCGGTGCACGCGAAATCCTATTCGAACATTTTCATGACGCTTGCTTCTACAGAAGTAATTAATGAACTGTTTGAATGGGTGAAGGAAAATCCGCACCTGCAGAAAAAAGCTACCCGTATTGTGGAGCAGTACAATAAAATCGAGGACGGGGACGAAATTTCTCTGTACAAAGCCATGGTGGCTTCCGTTTACCTTGAAAGCTTTCTGTTCTACAGCGGCTTTTATTATCCGCTTTATTTCTACGGCCAGGGCAAGCTCATGCAGAGCGGGGAGATCATTAACCTGATTATCCGCGACGAAGCGATTCACGGCGTGTACGTTGGTCTTCTGGCACAGGAAATTTACAAGCGCCAGACACCGGAAAAGCAGGAAGAGCTGCGGGAATTCGCTCACGACCTGCTCATGGAGCTGTATGATAATGAACTGCTTTATACGGAGCAGCTTTATGACCCGGTAGGACTGACCTCCGACGTGAAAAAGTTCCTTCGGTACAATGCGAACAAAGCATTGATGAACCTGGGTCTGGATGCGTATTTTGAAGAGGAAGAAATTAACCCGATTGTATTAAACGGCATGGATACGAAAACAAAATCCCATGATTTCTTCTCGATGAAAGGAAACGGCTACAAAAAAGCAACGGTGGAGCCGGTCCGGGACGAAGATTTCATTTTTGATTAACAAAAAAGCCGGGCATCTGCCTGGCTTTTTTAATGTGTATTAAAAAAAGTTCCGCTATAATAAAACACAGATGAACATCACAAAGAGGTGAACAATATGGGAAAAATGGATGAAATGATTGTAGTGGCACCAAGAGAGCAGGTATTTGCACGCGAAGCCCGCACGTTTCACGGGGTGCAGGATGAGCAGGGGCAGATTCAGGAAATACTTGGAACGATTGCAGATACATATACGGAAAAAAGAAGAGGGGACGCCGAAGAAGATCCGTCCTGGAAACAGCCGATCCCCTACGTGGTGATCCGCAGGGGGGAAGAGTTATTTGCGTATGAACGGCTGGCCGGCGGAGGAGAAGGAAGGCTGCATAACAAATTGTCCCTCGGGTTCGGAGGGCATATGAATGCTGAAGCAGGCGTCTCGACATTTCAGGAGCTGCTGCATACAAATGCCGATCGTGAACTTGAAGAAGAGCTGCATATTTCTTCTCTGGAAGGAGCGGAAATGCAGGCACTTGGATTGATTAATGATGACAATAACGCTGTCGGTGAAGTACATCTCGGCATTTTGTACACGTTTGTTCTTCCGGAGCACGTGGACGTGAAGGTGAAGGAAACAGAGCAGATCCGCGGCTTCTGGACGAGCGTGGATGAGCTTTCCCAGCCGGAGACCTATGAACGGCTCGAGACATGGTCGCAATTTGTTGTAGATATCCTGGATAAATAAATGAGAAGCTGTTTCCGGGAAAGGGAAACAGCTTCTTGTTTATTTGCTTTAGTAATATTTGGAGAAAAAGTCACTAACCTGACCCGGGGTTTTAGCGTCTGCGCTGTGCAGATGGCCGATTTTTTCCCCGTTTTGGAATACAAGAATACTCGGTATGCCCATTACTTCCTGTTCGCTTGTAATGTCTGGCAGCTGTTCGGTATCAATTTTATGAAACGGGACGCCGTCAAAACGGTTCAGTACATCGTCCATGAACATATCGAGCCTCCGGCAGTCCGGACACCAACCAGCTGAAAATTCTACTGCTACCGGTGTTTCTGTTTGTATAGTCTCCTCAAAAGAGTCTTTGGATTCAATGCGATTATTCGCGGTCATTATTCATTCGCTCCTTTCATGCTGCTCTCTATTGTAACAAAGGCATAAAAATGTGCAAAAAAATAATGGGAATAATGTTTCAACTGGAAAACCCTGTTAGAATAAACATATACATACTTAACGTCAACTGTATTAAGCTTTTGATGGGAGGAGGATCTGTGATGCGTCTATTCCAAAGGATGGCAGCAGTGGCAGCAGCTGGCATGCTGCTGTTTGCATCTGCCTGTGGAAACGAGGCAGAGGGAGCAGAACAATGGATCACGGAGCTTGAAAGCAACGGGCTTTCCATGCAGAAGACAGACGAAAATCCTGCAGCCCCGGTATCAATGAACCAGGAAAGCAGGGTGTGGGTGGAAGACAGCACGGAAACGAAAGTAGCGGTTTATGAATTCGATTCCCAGGAAGCGGCTGCAGAGGCAGAAGAACAATTTCAGCAGGAAGTGACTGAAAATGGGGGATGGGAAAACATTTCCTACCGGACGGCCGTTTCAGGATCTATGTTTTTATACACCTACAATGAAGATTCCTATGCTTTCTCGGCCTTCATGGATAAAGTATCACTTCCATCCTAAAAGCATGTAAAAAGCCGGTCTGCCTGAAAAGGCGGCCCGGTTTTTTGTCATTCATTAAAAATTTAGGAGAGAAGAAAAAGATGAATTGACATTTAAAAAGGTAATGATAAAATAAAAAGTGTAATTGATAATGAATATCATTAACAATTAGAAGCGATCCAGTGTATTAATCCGCGGAAATGAAGTGTTTACAGATGAAATGGTGGTACTTACTTGTACTTCTCGTTCTTCTTTCGGCGACCTCCCTGTTTATTGGCGTCCAGACAGTGTCGTTTCAGGGACTGATGGCAGGAAATGAAGACGAGTGGCGCACATTGACAGCGAGCCGGATACCACGGCTCCTCAGTATTATTATGGCCGGCATGGGGATGGCCATCTGCGGATTAATCATGCAGCAGCTGAGCCGGAACCGGTTTGTTTCCCCTACCACAGCCGGCACGATGGATTCGGCCCGGTTTGGTATTTTAGTGGCCATGATCTGGTTCGGAGGAGCTTCACCGCTGCTCCGGACCGGTGTAGCTTTTTTATTTGCACTTCTCGGTACGTTTGTTTTTATGACTATTTTGGAGCGTGTGAAATTTAAAGATCCCATCTTTATACCATTGGTGGGGCTGATGTTTGGAAATATTGTAGGCTCGGTGACGACGTTTTTTGCCTTGAGATATGATGTCGTGCAAAATATGTCAGCCTGGCTGCAGGGGGATTTTTCACTAATTGTAAATGGCCAGTATGAGCTTCTGTACGTCAGTCTGCCACTGATTCTAATATCTTACATATTTGCTGGCCGGTTTACGATCGCCGGCATGGGACAAGAATTTGCGGTGAATCTTGGGTTGAATTACCGTACAGTCGTCAATTTGGGCATCACCATCGTTGCCGCTGTGACCGCAGTCGTTATATTAACAGTGGGAACCATCCCGTTTTTAGGCCTGGTAGTACCAAATATTGTGGCAATCTACCTGGGAGACAACCTCCAGAAAACGCTGATTCATACCGCGCTGCTTGGAGCTGTGTTTGTGCTGGTTTGTGATATTTTTGGCCGCCTGATTGTTTTTCCGTATGAGGTGCCTATAGGCTTAACCGTAGGCGTGCTTGGCAGTTTCTTATTCCTCTATATGCTGATGAGGAGGAAGAAATATGCGTTTTAATTGGAAGATTATAGGACTGGCTGTTTTTTCGCTGATCCTCGCCGTTATCTTTATGTTTACAGATGCAGGAGGCAACTGGGACTATGTTTTGCAGCACCGGGCAGAGAAGCTTCTTGCGATGGTAATGACCGGCGGTGCGATTGCCTTTTCCACTGTCATTTTTCAAACGATTACGAATAACCGGATTTTAACACCTAGTATTATCGGTCTTGATTCGTTGTATATTTTGCTGCAGACAGCGCTTGTATTCTTTTTCGGTTCTACGTCCGCAATTGTAATTAACGGACCACTGAACTTTTTTGTCTCACTTGCCCTGATGCTCGGGTTTGCCGTTATTCTTTACTACTTTTTGTTTCAGGGGGAGCAGCAGGATATTTTCTTTCTGCTTCTCGTCGGAATTGTATGTGGAACGTTGTTTAGCAGTATTTCTACGTTTTTACAGGTCCTCATATCACCAGATGAGTTTTTGACGATTCAGGATAATATGTTTGCAAGCTTTAATAATGTGAACTCAAGCATTCTCGGCATTTCTGTAGTGGTGTTTGTGCTGCTGTTTATTTACTCCTTGTCTTTTATGAAATATTTGAACGTTCTTTCCCTCGGAAAGGACCAGGCGGTGAACCTGGGAGTGCCATATAAGTATGCGGTGAAGCGGCTGCTTGTCATTGTGGTTTTGTTTATTTCCATTGCCACCGCGCTTGTCGGGCCGATTACGTTTTTAGGCCTGCTTGTAGCTAACGTCGCTTATGAAATGATGAAGGATTACCGGCACAGCGTGCTGCTTGCAGCCGCTGCACTTGCAGCTGCAGCGTTTTTAATCGGCGGCCAGCTGCTTGTTGAGCGGGTGCTTGGTTTTAACACAGCAATCAGCGTCATTGTGAACTTTATCGGAGGCATTTACTTTATCTATCTGTTATTAAGGGGGAACAAAGCATGGTCCAAGTAATGAATGTCACAAAAAAGTATGATGAAACACCGGTCGTAAACGATGTATCCGTGACAATTAAACAGGGGCAGATTACCTCATTCATCGGGCCAAACGGTGCTGGTAAAAGTACGTTGCTTGCTATGATCAGTCGTTTAATCGCCAAGGACGCGGGCGAAGTGAGAATCGGGGATAAAGACATTACGAAAACAAAAAGCCGGGAGCTCGCGAAGAAACTGGCGATCTTAAAACAGTCCAACGAAATGAATGCCCGGCTGACCGTCCGTGAATTAATCTCTTTTGGCCGGTTTCCCTATTCTCAGGGACGCCTGAGCGCGGAAGACTGGGAGCATGTGGATCAGGCTATTGATTATATGGAGCTTAAAAGCATGCAGGATTCTTTTATTCACCAGCTGAGCGGCGGCCAGCGGCAGCGGGCCTTTATTGCAATGGTGATTGCTCAGGACACCGATTATATTCTGCTCGATGAGCCGCTGAACAATCTGGATATGAAGCACTCCGTGCAGATTATGAAAGTGCTCCGGCGTTTAGTGAAAGACATGGGCAAAACTGTTCTCCTGGTTATTCATGACATCAATTTCGCTTCCTGTTACTCCGATGACATTGTCGCTTTGAAAAATGGGCACATCGTGGCCCAGGGCACAACCGAAGAGATGATGGCATCAGAAGTGCTCACAGATATCTACGAAATGGATATGCCGATCTGTCGTATTAACGACCAGAAAATCTGTGTTTACTTTACGTAAACAAAGCCGCCAGCCCGTTGATACGGCGAAAGAGTAACAAAAGGAGGAAGCAAAGCACATCAGGCTGGGAATAAAAAAACAACTTATTCAGGGGGAATAGAAAAATGAAAAAGAACAAATGGATGCTTGCGTCAACCGCAGTACTGGGAACAGCTTTTATTGCTGCATGCGGAGCCGATAATTCAGAATCATCAACTGCGGAGGGCGAAAACAGCGGCAGCTCCAGCGAAGAAAAAACCAGTGAAGATAAGGGAGAGAAAAGTAGTGGTGAAGTGACCGTAGAGCATGAACTGGGGGAAACAACGGTGCCTGAAGATCCGGAAAATGTTGTCGTATTTAATTACGAAATGCTCGAAACGCTGGATGAGCTTAATGTAGGTGTAAATGGTGTAGCCCAGGAATCGCTTCCTTCGTACCTGGATGATTACAGCAGCGATGAATACGAAAACATTGGAAGCTTAAAAGAACCCGATTTTGAAGCAATTAATGCAATGGAGCCCGATGTGATTATCATTTCAGGGCGTCAGAGCGAGGCCTACGAAGAATTGAGTGAGATTGCCCCAACTGTTTATACAGCAGTGGATACAGAAAATTACATGGAGTCGTTTGACAGCAATATGGAAATGGTGGGGGAGATTTTCCAAAAAGAAGAGCAGGTACAGGAGAAGGTAGACGAGCTTCATACCCGCATTGACGATTTAAAGGAAACGACTGAAGATGTAGGACCGTCTCTGGTGACGCTTGTAAATGACGGTTCCTTGAGTGTTTACGGTGAAGGCTCCCGCTTCGGGCTTATTCATGATGTGTTCGGTGTACCGGCAGCGGATGAAAATATCGAAGCATCCACACACGGACAGAGTGCTTCCTTTGAATACTTAGCCGAAGAAGATCCAGAGCACCTCTTCGTAGTGGATCGCAGTGCGGTAGTCAGTCAGGGCGGAGAAGAGCAGACAGCTGCTGAAACGCTTGACAACGATATTGTAAACAAAACACAGGCAGCTCAGAATGATAATATTCATTATTTGGATCCGGAATACTGGTACCTATCCGGCGGTGGTCTGCAGTCGATGGATGAGATGATTACAGAAATTGAAGAAGCAGTGGCTTCGTCCGAAGAACAATAAAAAATAGTCACGTGCCTGATGATGGCATGTGACTATTTTTTGCTTACAGCGATAACCAAAAGAGCGATGGAAATAATTAAAAATGCCGTAAATGAAAGAAAAGGGATAGTAATGAACCCGAGCCACTGCGCGGATTGATCGGAGCAGGAAACCGTCCCGGTGCATTCCGTTGCATGCTGCAGCACCGGAAGCTTCTGATACAGGTAATGGTAACCAGCAAGCAGCATGCCGGGGACTGCAAGAGGAAGCGCATACCATATGACCTGCCGCTCCCCGCGAAATACAGCAATGCCTAAAATAACAGCGAGCGGGTACATAAGAATGCGCTGGTACCAGCAAAGCTCGCATGGGGTGTACCCTAAAATTTCGCTGAACGATAAGCTGCCGAGCGTCGCGATAATGGCCACCAGCCAGGCCGCACTTAACCAACGTTCCATAGACGCTATTCCCCTGCCTCTTCTTCAATCATGTCGAGCAGCTCCTGGTAGCTGTCACCTTCAAACAATTCTCCGTTCACAAATACGGAAGGTGTGCTGTTTACACCAAGGTCTTCGGCCATGGAACGGTCATTTTCCACGTTTTCTTCATAGGTGCCGTTTTCAAAAGCCTCGACCACTGTTGTTACTTCTTCTTCGGAAGCAGTCTGCTGGAGCAGCTCCGTCAGACGCTCCTGGTCAAAGTAGTTGCCGCTTTCGTTCTGCGGCTGATTGGCAAACAACGTATCATGGAAATTCCAGAAGGCTTCATCCCCGAGTTCACCGTAGACGGCTTCACTGAATTCTGCAGCTGTCGTGGAATCTTCACTTAGAAATGGGTAATGCACGTAATGGAAAGTGGCATCGCCGGAATCGATAAACTGGGATTCGATTTCAGGAGCAACAGATTCATGAAAATTTTTACACGCTGGGCATTTATAGTCCCCGAATTCAACGACCGTTACCGGGGCCTCCTCGTCCCCTTTAAGCGGCTGGCCGCTTGTATCAAGATTTTCTCCGCTGCCCCCGCCGGAATTATTACTGCTGCCGCCGCTGAAATTCCCGACAAGAATAATAGCTAGCAAAATCACAGCTATAACGGCTACAATGGCTGCAAATGTACGGCCCGAACTCGGCCTTGGTTTTTTGGACATAGGTTCCTCCTTTCGTGCCTGTGCTGTATATGTATCAAACGTAGAATTCAGTACCTTCATAATTTACCATAAATTGTTGGAAACTCAAGAGTCCGTAAAAAAACTACTAAAAAGAAAGAGAACTGCCTGAAGAGGCAGCTCCCGTAAAATTTATAAATCTGCGTCTGTAACTGCACCTTTAGCACTGGAAGAAACGAGTTTGGCGTATTTGGCAAGAGCTCCGCGTTTTTCCGGAAGGTCCGGCGCCTGCCAGGCGTTCCGGCGTCTTTCAAACTCTTCGTCGGAAATGTGGAGGTTGATCTCCTGCGTGTCACTGTCAATGGAGATAGTGTCGCCGTTCTCAAGCAGGCCGATTGGTCCACCAACGCTTGCTTCAGGCGCTACGTGCCCAATAACGAAGCCGTGCGATCCGCCGGAAAAGCGACCGTCTGTCATAAGAGCTACCTTACCGCCGAGGCCGCGGCCGACGATCATGGAAGTAACAGAAAGCATCTCCGGCATGCCCGGGCCGCCCTGTGGGCCGACGTAACGGATAACGAGTACGTCGCCCTCAACAATGTCCCCGTCCATGATGGCCTTTGTGGCCGATTCTTCGCTGTTAAATACTTTTACTGTACCCTCGAACCGGCTGATCTTCTGGCCGGACAGCTTGATCACAGAGCCTTCCGGTGCGACGTTTCCTTTTAAAACGACAAGCGGGCCGGTTTTTTTGAACGGTTCAGCCAGAGGGCGGATAACTTCCTGCCCCTCCTTCAGGGAAGGTACAGCGTCAAGGTTTTCTGCAAGCGTCTTGCTCGTTACCGTAAGGCAGTCACCGTGCAGCAGTCCTTCCTCATGGAGAAGCTTCATGACTGCCGGTACCCCGCCAATTTCATAAAGGTCCTGCATGACATACTTGCCGCTCGGTTTCAGGTCGGCAATATGCGGCACGTTCTGGCGGACGCGCTCAAAATCGTCATAGGACAGATCCACGTCTGCCGAATGAGCAATCGCGAGAAGGTGTAAAAATGCGTTAGTGGAGCCGCCAAGGGCCATAACAACCGTAATGGCATTTTCGAACGCCTTTTTCGTCATAATATCCTTTGGAAGGATATTATTTTCAAGCAGCTCGATGGTTAATTCCCCGGCCTGCCTGCACTCGGTTTCCTTGTATTCGTAAATCGCAGGCGTGGAGGAAGAACCGGGAATGCTCATGCCAAGCGCTTCTACCGCAGCAGCCATCGTGTTGGCTGTATACATGCCGCCGCAGGCACCGGCGCCCGGGCAGGCGTTGCATTCCACCTGATGAAGTTCTTCGTCGCTGATCTGGCCGGTCTGGTGCTGGCCGACAGCCTCGAAGGAGGACACAATATCAATGTCTTTGCCGTTTAGTTTGCCAGGCTGAATAGTTCCACCATAAACATACACGGAAGGGATATTCATACGGGCCAGAGAAATCACACAGCCCGGTGTCGTTTTATCGCAGCCGCCGATCGCGACGACCCCGTCGAGACGCTCTGCATTGGTGACAGTTTCGATTGAGTCAGCAATAATTTCACGGCTTGGAAGAGAGTAATGCATGCCTTCATGTCCCATTGCGATTCCGTCAGAGACGGTGATCGTGTTGAAAATGAGCGGCGCACCTCCGTTGGTGGATGCTCCCTGCTTTGCGTGGCGTGCAAGATTGTCGATATGTACGTTACACGGAGTAACCTCGCTCCACGTACTTGCAATGCCAATCATCGGTTTTTTAAAGTCGTCGTCCGTAAAGCCGACGGCACGAAGCATCGCCCGGTTTGGAGCCCGGTTTGCTCCTTCGCTGATGGCTTTACTGCGGTTTCGTAAATCTTTTTCTGTTTTTCCCATCGCTATGACCCTCTCTCATGAAGTTTCGTCGCAGACAATGTGCATGACGGTTCGCGTGCTCCATACGCAGCACGGGTATTTTTCTCTACATATACAAATGTCTATCTAACAAGGACTATCCACTATCATACTAGGAATAGTGGATTGTTTCAATGTAACAGCGATGGCGAATAAAAGTTATTTCTGACAAATGAAAAAATTAGTGTGGGAGATAACTTTACAGATGGATGGGAAAAGGAGGGGAAGTTTATTATGATATAGATAACCTATCTCCACTTAGGGGAGAAAATGGAGGGATAACGATGAAGGAGCCAATTATATGGGCTGTGGCAATGTTGGTTGCGTTTCTCGCTCTGTTTTTAACGGGGACTCTGCAGCTGCAGGGATTCGAAAGTGTTATTATTCAAATGATTGGCTTCAGCGGCATGGTGTTTGCGATTTTGTACAGTGTACTGCTGACACAGAAATCAAACGACGAAAAGGACCAGGCATTCAAACGGTGAGTGAAGACCGACATAATAATGAAAAGCATGAAAAAGCATCCGGAAAAACCGGATGCTTTTTGCGTCTTATTTTGCAGAAGTGGAAGTTCTGTGCGAAAGACGATCCGAGCTTGGCTGGATTGCGGAAGTGTCCTGGCGGTTGGCCAGAAATTCCGGCCGCGGCTCCTGGCCGCTGAACGGATCCACGAGCTTGTTTTCCACCGAGTTGAACACGAAGAAGACGTTGCTGCGCGGATACGGCGAGATGTTGCCGGCCGAGCCGTGCATCGTGTTGCAGTCAAAGAAGAGCACCGAGCCCGCCGGGCCGGTCGCGCGGTCAATCTGGCCGCCGGCCTGCTCCGTGAGCCATTCCATGCTTTCGTTGTCCGGCACGCCGGTCTCCTGCTTTTTCAGCGACTGCTTGAAGTTGTCCTCCGGCGTGATGCCCGGGCAGGACACGTACCATTTCTGCGAGCCGGGGATCAGCATGAGCGGGCCGTTGAACTCGTAGTTGTCCGTCAGGATGATCGAGCAGCTGAGCGCACGCATGTCCGGCATGCCGTCCTCCATGTGCCAGGTTTCAAAATCCGAATGCCAGTAGAACTCCTTACCTTTAAAGCCTGGCTTAAAGTTTATCCGGGACTGCATCATGTACACCTGGCTGCCGAGGATCTGCTCGGCGGCTTTGACAATGCGTTCGTTTTTGGCGAGCATCTCAAAGAACCCGCTGTCCTTGTGGATTTCAAACACGGAGCGGACTTCGTTGCTGTTCGGCTCCTTGATCACGTCGGGCGCGTCGCGCTGTTCGTTGCGCTCCATCGTTTCGCGTAGTTCCTTTTTCATCATCTCGACTTCCTCATCGGTAAACAGCTTCTGGAGCATGAGGTAGCCGTTCTCGTCGTAAAAGTCCAGTTCCTTCTGCTGCAACGGGCCATCATAGCCGGCGTTTCCGTGGACTACCGGATCCTTCCGGTTCATGATTTCCTTATGGTCGCCTTGTCTGGATGGATATTTATCGACTGCCATTGTTCCAAATACCTCCTTTATATTTTAACCAAGGATTAAATCCTCAGTCAGTCAGACACATTCCCGGCTTAAAAAGGAATAAACATTAGAAACGGAAAATTTTTAATAATTAAATAAGAAGGAAAACTTCTAAGCCGGATATGATGCGTATTGGACTCATATTAAAAAAATTCATTTTTTTTTAGCGTTAACATCTCCTCTGGATCATCCAGTATATATTCGTATACTTGCTGTTGTGCCGGGAGATTCGGGATGGAATTCATCCTTTCGGAAAGGGCCGGTTTTGAATATTGGATCATTAATATAAACATGAACAGCTCCCTTTGCTTTTAAATTCATCCGTTTGTCTGAGCAGGTATTAGCGGTTTTTTCCGGCAGTAAAAAGCAAAATGAAACTTTCCAATCAGGAGGGTTTCCGCTACAATAAGAGGGAAGAACGCGTGTGGAGGAGGCTTGGCAATTGGCACTTACTTTTTACGGGTATCCCCCGTGCGGTACATGCCGCAAAGCAAAAAAGTGGCTGGAAGCAGAGGATATTTCTTTTGAAGAGTATCATATTGTGGAACATCCCCCTTCGAAGGAAGAATTAAAAGTATGGAAAGAACAGGAAGGGCTTGAGTGGAAGCATTTCTTTAACACAAGCGGAAAGAAGTACCGGGAAATGGATCTGAAAACCCGGCTTCCGAAAGCATCTGAAAAAGAGGTTCTGGAATGGCTGACTTCTGACGGGATGCTTTTGAAAAGGCCTATTGTGACAGACGGCGAGAGTGTCACCCTTGGGTTTAAGGAACCAGCTTTTGAGGAAAAGTGGAAATCGTAATAGTATTTATTTGAAGGAGGATGATTATGTATGAGTGTACCAGACGAACTTTTGTATTCAGAAGAACACGAATGGGTTAAAAAGGAAGACGGCCGTCTCCGTGTCGGTGTCACAGATTTCGCCCAGTCCGAGCTTGGCGACATTGTATTCGTAGAGCTTCCGGAAGTGGGAGATGAACTTGAAGCAGGAGAGCCGTTTGGAAGTGTAGAATCCGTTAAAACGGTATCAGAGCTTTACGCCCCGGTTACAGGAAAGGTCGTAGAAATTAACGAAAATCTGGATGATTCTCCTGAATTCGTCAACGAATCTCCATATGAAAAAGCCTGGATGATCGTTGTAGAACCCTCCAATGAAAGTGAATTGGACGACCTGATGTCACCAGCCCAGTATTCAGACATGGTAAGTGATGATTAATACTGATTTACATAGAAGCCGTCCTTTTGAAGGGCGGCTTCTTTTTATGGGCGTTTTCCGTATGGCTGCTTTGCAGTTTTTTAGAAATGGAAACTAAAGGTTGACGCTTATAGGCAAAGGTGCTATTATCAATAGCATCGTCAAATATGAACGGATAATCATCGTTCACTTATCAAGAGAGGTGGAGGGGCTGGCCCTGTGAAACCCGGCAACCAGTCTGCATAAGCAGACATGGTGCCAATTCCTGCAGGCATATGTGTCTGCAAGATGAGTGGAAAGGATCCTTTAAAACCTTTCTGCTCGTGTGCAGAAGGGTTTTTTCTTTATGGTCCGGTATGGAAAAAGAATAACTACCGGAATCATGACGATTTAAAACATACTATTTACATCGTTTTAATAAAGATAAAGAAAAGCGATGAAGGAGAGAGCGGTATGATCCAATTAAAAGGTTTATCTAAAGCCTTTCAGACAAAAACACAGACTGTTACCGCCGTAGATAACGTCAGCCTTTCTATTGATGAAGGAGAAATTTTCGGAATTATCGGCTACAGCGGTGCGGGCAAAAGTACGCTTGTGAGGCTGTTAAATAAGCTCGAAACGGCTACCAGTGGTGAAGTAACCATTGAAGGAGAAAGCATTACTTCTCTGAAAGGGCAGTCCCTGCGCAGTGCACGCCAGGAAATAGGCATGGTATTCCAGCACTTTAACCTGCTGTGGTCCCGCACGGTGGCAGAAAACATTGCCTTTCCGCTCGAAATAGCAAAACAGTCAAAGCAGGAACGAAGCAGACGGGTTCAGGAGCTGGTTGACCTCGTCGGTCTTGAAGGCCGTGAGGATGCCTATCCCTCCCAGCTGAGCGGTGGTCAGAAGCAGCGGGTTGGTATTGCGAGAGCCCTGGCTAATAATCCAAAGGTGCTGCTGTGCGACGAAGCGACATCGGCACTGGATCCGAAAACAACGGATTCCATTTTGGCGCTGCTCACAGATATTAATAAAAAGCTCGGACTGACCATAGTTCTGATCACGCACGAAATGCATGTGATCCGTAAAATCTGTCACCGGGTGGCGGTAATGGAGAGCGGCAGAGTTGTTGAAGAAGGACCCGTACTTCAGGTGTTCCGGAAACCGAAGGAGCATATGACGAAAGAATTTGTCCGCCAGATTACAGAGCCGGAGGAAGATGCTTCGGAAATTGTATTTAACGAAGAAGAGAGCGGCACGGTGGTCCAGCTGAAGTTTTTGGAAAACAAAGCCGAACAGCCCTTTATTTCCAAGGTCATCCGCCAGTTTGATGTGGATGTAAACATTATTCAGGGAAAAATTTCCCAGACGCAGCGCGGCAGCTACGGTTCCCTTTTCATCCGCATCAAAGGCAGCAGCGAAGAAATCGATAAGGCGCTGGCCTACCTCCGCGAAGAAGAGATAGAAGCAGAGGTGATGGAGCGTGCTTAATAATTTGACAGCAGAAATAAACTGGGAAAACATGTGGATTGCTACGTGGGAAACCGTCTATATGAGCCTGATTGCCGTGGCAGCCACATTTTTACTCGGTACGATACTCGGGGTACTGCTGTATTTAACAGATAAAGGAAACATGTGGGAAAACAAGCCGGTGCATACGGTGACAGCAGCGATCGTTAATATTTTCCGCTCTATTCCATTTATTATCCTGATCATTCTGCTTATTCCGTTTACAACCTTTTTGATTGGCACGATGCTCGGACCGAGCGCGGCACTGCCGGCACTGATTATCGGTGCCGCCCCGTTTTACGCCCGCCTGGTGGAGATTGGTCTGAGAGAGGTGGACAAGGGCGTTATTGAAGCCTCACAGGCGATGGGAGCGAGCCAGTGGCAGATTATTCAGAAGGTGCTTCTGCCTGAAGCCCTGCCGTCCTTGATTTCCGGTATCACCGTAACAGGCATCACACTGGTCAGCTATACTGCCATGGCCGGTGTTGTAGGCGGCGGTGGTCTCGGGAACCTTGCGTACCAGGAAGGGTTCCAGCGCAACAACAATGAAGTGGTATTTGTTGCTACAGTGCTGATTCTTGTTATTGTCTTCATCCTGCAATGGATTGGCGATATTTGGACGAGACAGATAGATAAACGATAAATATTATATTATGGGGGAATTTTTCATGAAAAAAACACTACTTGGCGTTTCATTACTTTCCACGGCCGTGCTTGCGGCCTGCGGATCTGATTCAGAGTCAGGCAGCGGCTCCGGCGAGGAAACAGAGACACTTACTGTGGGTGCCACAAGTGTGCCGCACGCAGAAATTCTGGAGTTTGCCGAAGATCAGCTCGCAGAAGAAAATGTGGAGCTTGAAATCGAAACGTTCAACGACTACATTGTTCCAAACGAAGCGCTGGCTTCGGGAGAAATTGATGCAAACTATTTTCAGCACATTCCTTACCTTGAAGATCAAATGGAGGAAAATGAAAACTTTAACTTCGTCAACATGGGCGGCATTCACATCGAGCCAATCGGTGTTTATTCCCAGGAGTATGACAGCCTCGATGCCCTTCCGGACGGAGCTGAAATCATCATGAGTAACTCAGTGGCAGACCACGGCCGGATTCTGCAGATGCTCGAGCAGGAAGGCGTGCTGACGCTTGAAGAGGGCGCCGGCGTTGAAGCAACAGTGGACGATATTGCCGAAAACCCGAAAAACCTGCAGTTCCAGGCGGACATTGACGCGGCTACCCTTCCGCAGGTGTACAATAACGGCGAAGGGGATGCCGTCTTCATCAACTCCAACTATGCAATTGATGCAGATCTGAATCCTCAGGAGGACGCTATTGCGCTTGAGAGTCCGGAGGATAATCCGTATGTAAATGTGGTAGCAGCCCGGGAAGAGGACGAAGATAATGAAACAATTCAGACGCTTGTAGATGTGCTGCAGTCGGATGAAACCCAGGAATTTATTGAAGAAGAATATGACGGAGCCGTAATTCCTGCAGAGCAGGAATAGCGGTCAGGCCGGACTCGTTGACTGAGTCCGGCTTTTTGTATTGAGGAAAAATAGAAGAGAATCTTCATTGAAAGAGTTTTTCCTTTTTTACTTCTCAGTGAGGTTTGGTATACTGTAAGAGTGAATGAAAAAAAGCATTGAATAGGGAGGGTCGTTCCTGCAATTGGTTTGTATAGGCACCCTCCTTTTTGTATGAACGCTTTTATTGAGAATGAAATGAGCGTATTCTCATTTATTTCCCGTGCGATTTTTTGCCATATAGTAGCAAAAAAATGAAATATATCGGGAGAGAAAGCGAGTTTGCTTGAAGTCATTTTACATTTGTTATAAAATAATAATTATAATAAATAGAGAAAAAACAGCGGTTTCCGCTTGATTCCAAAATATGGAGGTATGCAAAATGGCAACGCCGAACTTGAAAATTGAGAATTTGCATGTAGAAATTGAAGGTACTGAAATCATTAAAGGCTTCGACCTGGAAATGAACGGCGGAGAAATCCACGCAATCATGGGACCAAACGGAACAGGTAAATCCACCCTTGCTTCTGCAGTGATGGGTCACCCGAAATATGAAATCACTAAAGGAACTATCACGCTTGATGGAGAAAACGTACTCGACATGGAAGTCGACGAGCGCGCAAGAGCAGGCCTCTTCCTCGCAATGCAGTATCCTAGTGAAGTGAGCGGTGTAACGAACTCTGACTTTATGCGTTCGGCCATTAACGCTAAGCGCGGAGAAGGAAACGAAATCCAGCTGATGAAATTTATCCGCCAGATGGACGAAAAAATGAACATGCTTGAAATTGACGAATCGTTCTCCCAGCGTTACTTAAACGAAGGGTTCTCCGGCGGTGAGAAAAAGCGTAATGAAATTCTTCAGCTTCTCATGATGGAACCAAAAATCGCTATCCTGGACGAAATCGACTCCGGTCTTGATATCGATGCGCTCAAAGTCGTTTCCAAAGGCGTAAATGACATGAAAAGCCCGGACTTTGGCGCTTTAATCATTACTCACTATCAGCGTCTCTTAAACTACATTACTCCGGATAAAGTACACGTCATGATGCAGGGACGCATCGTTAAATCCGGCGGCGCCGAACTAGCTCAGCGTCTCGAAAGCGAAGGCTATGAGTGGATTAAGGAAGAACTCGGCATTGAAAACGAACGCGTTGGGGAACCACAGGAATAATTTTAACAGCAGGGGAGGCGAAATAATGTCTATAGATACTACTTGGAAATATGACGAGAAATACGTTGAAGATTTCTCGGCTAAACAGAACGAACCAAAGTGGCTGAAGGACCAGCGGTTAAGCGCCAGCCGTTTAGCAGAAAAGCTGGAAATGCCGAAGCCGGAAAAAACAAATATTAAAACATGGAACTTTACCGAATTTGAACACGAAGGCACTCCGAAGGAAACTTTTTCTTCGTCTGAGGAACTGCACGAACAGGTGCAGGGACTTATCGATAAAAACGCTGCACAGCAGAATCTTCTCGTGCAAAGAGACGGCCAGACCGTTTTTTATGAAACAAACAGCACGCTTGAAGAACAGGGCGTTATTTTTACAGATATCGCAACGGCAGCCATTGAGCATGGCGATCTGCTTGAACGTTATTTCATGGGAAATGCCGTGCAGGTGGATGAGCACCGCTTTACAGCGCTTAACGTAGCGCTCATGAACGGAGGCACATTCATCTACGTGCCGAAAAACGTAAAGGTCGAAGCTCCGCTTCAAACAATCTACTGGCTCGAACAGGCTGATATGGGACTGTTCAACCACGTGGTCATTGTAGCCGAAGCGAACAGTGAAGTGACGTACGTTGAAAACTACGTTTCTTATGATACAGAGACTCCTTCCGTTGTTAACGCGATTGCAGAAGTTTATGCAGAAGAAGGCGCGAACGTTTCCTTCGGCGGCGTGGATCACTTAGAGAAAGCAACCACGGTTTACACCAACCGCCGCGGCTACGCGCTCAAAGATGCAAGCATCGACTGGGCACTCGGCCAGATGAACGAAGGCAATACAGTGTCGGACAATACGACTGCACTTGTAGGCGATGGTTCGACTTCTGACAAAAAATCTGTGGCTATCGGACGCGGAGAGCAGAGCCAGAACTTCTGGGCCCATATTATCCAGTTTGGCAAAAATACAGACGGTCAGATTTTGACTCACGGCGTTATGAAGGACAAAGCCTCCGCTATCTTTAACGGCGTTAACAAAATTGAACACGGGGCGACCAAAGCCAACGGGGAACAAACCGAGCGTGTACTCATGCTCAGTGAACGTGCCCGCGGCGACGCGAACCCGATTCTTCTTATTGATGAAGACGACGTTACGGCCGGTCACGCAGCTTCTGTAGGTCGTGTTGATCCGGTTCAGCTTTACTACATGATGAGCCGCGGTATACCGCAAACAGAAGCAGAACGCCTGATTATTCACGGCTTTCTCGCTCCAGTAGTGGACGCACTGCCAATTCAAGCTGTGAAAGATCGTCTGACGGAGGTTATCGAAAGGAAAGTATACTAATGGATGTAAAAGCCATTCGTGAACAGTTTCCTATACTGCAGCAGGAGGTAAACGGAAGTCCGCTTGTCTATCTCGACTCTGCGGCAACTTCCCAAAAGCCGCTGCAGGTAATCGAAGCGGTCAGTGATTATTACCGCCGTTATAATTCAAATGTCCACCGCGGCGTGCATACGCTTGGGAGCATGGCAACGGACGAGTATGAAGGAGCACGGGAAAAGGTCCGCTCCTTCATCAACGCCCCTTCCTCCCAGCAGATCATTTTTAACCGCGGTACAACAGTCGGCATTAACACAGTAGCTTCAAGCTACGGTGACGCTCATCTGCAGGAAGGCGATGAAATCGTCCTGACAGAAAAGGAGCATCATTCCAATATTATTCCGTGGCAGCAGGCAGCAAAACGTAACGGAGCCCAGCTCCGGTATGTGGAGCTCGAAGCAGACGGAACGGTGACGGCAGAAAATGTACGCAGAGCCGTTTCCGAAAAAACAAAAATTGTGGCGGTCAGTCACGTGTCAAACGTACTTGGCACGGTTGACCCCATTAAAGATATTGCCGCTATCGCCCACGAACACGGAGCGGTTATCGTCGTGGACGGAGCCCAGAGTGTTCCGCACATGAAGGTGGATGTACAGGATCTGGACGTGGACTTTTACGCCTTTTCCGGCCACAAAATGGGCGGGCCAACCGGCATTGGAGTGCTCTACGGCAGAAAATCTCTCCTGGAAAATATGGAGCCGGTGGAATTTGGCGGCGAAATGATTGACTTTGTAGGGCTCTATGATTCAACATGGAAGGAAACCCCGTGGAAGTTTGAAGGGGGCACACCGATCATTGCTGGTGCTATTGGTTTAGGAGCAGCAATTGATTTCCTGAAAGAGATAGGCCTGGATAACATTGCTGCTCACGAGAAAGAGCTTGGCCAATACGCGCTGAAGCAGTTATCGGCGGTGGACGGTCTGGAAATATACGGGCCAAAGGAACGGACTGGCATTGTGACATTCAACGTGCAGGACGTGCATCCGCATGACGTCGCCACCGTGCTCGATGCGGAAGGTATTGCGGTACGCGCCGGCCATCACTGTGCCCAGCCGTTGATGAAGTGGCTTGATGTAGCTTCTACCGCCCGTGCCAGTTTTTATCTTTATAACTCCACAGAAGATATTGATGCTTTGGCAGAGGGGTTAATAAGAGTAAAGGAGTATTTCGGTGATGTCTTCGCATAATTTAGATACACTTTACCGCCAGGTCATCATGGATCATTATAAAAATCCGAGAAATAAAGGTGACCTGGAGGAGGAAACACTTCATGTCAACATGAACAATCCAACATGCGGTGACCGCATTCAGCTTCAGCTGAAAGTGGAAGAAGAAAAAATTGCCGATGCAAGATTTGTCGGCGAAGGCTGCTCGATCAGCTTGTCCTCCGCTTCGATGATGACAGAGGCTGTCAAAGGCCATACTGTCGAAGAAGCACTGGATATGGCGCAGATGTTTTCGCAGTTAATGCAGGGCGAAGAGATCGACGATACGAAATACGACCTTGGCGATATCGAAGCTCTGCAGGGCGTAACGAAGTTTCCTGCCCGTATTAAATGCGCGACACTTGCGTGGAAAGCCATGGAAAAAGGGTTAGTGGAAGAAGAAAACCGTTCATAATACAGCAACGTGCTTGAAACGCAGCGGGAATGATATTATTTATTCCTGACTCTAAGGAGGTATTTTCATATGGCAAAACAAATGCCGGAAATTGGTGAAGACTATCAGTATGGTTTTCATGACAAAGACGTTTCCATCTTCCGTTCTGGTAAAGGCCTCACAGACGAAATTGTAAAAGAAATTTCTAAAATTAAAGAAGAGCCGCAGTGGATGCTCGACTTCCGTCTGAAATCCCTGGAAATCTTCTATAAAAAACCAATGCCGCAATGGGGCGGCGATCTCTCCGGACTGGACTTTGACGCTATTACGTATTACGTAAAACCGTCCGAGCGTTCTGAAAAATCGTGGGACGAAGTACCGGAAGAAATCAAAAACACGTTCGACAAGCTTGGTATTCCGGAAGCGGAGCAAAAGTATCTGGCAGGCGTATCTGCACAGTACGAATCCGAAGTTGTATATCACAACATGGAAAAAGAGCTTGAAGATCAGGGTATCGTGTTTAAAGACACAGATACAGCAGTGAAGGAAAACGAAGAGTTGTTCCGTGAGCACTTTGCGAAAGTTATCCCGCCGTCCGACAACAAATTCTCGGCGCTGAACTCCGCGGTGTGGTCCGGTGGTTCCTTTATCTATGTACCAAAAGGTGCAAAAGTAGAAACACCGCTTCAGGCTTATTTCCGGATTAATTCGGAAAACATGGGACAGTTTGAGCGTACGCTGATCATTGCAGACGAAGGCAGCTCCGTGCACTATGTAGAAGGGTGTACCGCACCAGTTTACTCCACGGATTCCCTGCACAGTGCCGTTGTTGAAATCATCGTGAAAAAAGATGCGTACTGCCGTTATACAACGATCCAAAACTGGGCACCAAACGTTTACAACCTCGTTACAAAACGGGCAGTTGCAGACGAAGGCGCCACCATGGAATGGGTTGACGGTAACATTGGCTCCAAATTGACGATGAAATATCCATCGATTATTATGCGCGGTGAAGGTGCGAAAGGTACTGTTCTTTCCATCGCTATCGCCGGCCGCGGCCAGCATCAGGACGCAGGCGCAAAAGTAATGCACCTGGCTCCTAACTGTTCCTCCACTATCGTTTCGAAATCCATTTCGAAACAGGGCGGAAAAGTAACGTACCGCGGTATTG
Organism: Marinococcus sp. PL1-022; assembly: GCF_033845285.1. Taxonomy (NCBI): domain Bacteria; kingdom Bacillati; phylum Bacillota; class Bacilli; order Caryophanales; family Bacillaceae; genus Marinococcus; species Marinococcus sp. PL1-022. Next base: position 462,822 of record NZ_JAWXCX010000001.1, read on the forward strand.
CGAACTTTGGACGCAAATCCGACGGTTCCAAATCGAAAATCGAATGTGATACGTTGATTATGGATAACGAATCCACTTCGGATACGATTCCGTACAACGAAATTTATAACAACAATATTGCTCTTGAACACGAAGCAACGGTATCCAAAGTATCGGAAGAGCAGCTCTTCTATCTTATGAGCCGCGGCGTTGGTGAACAGGAAGCAACTGAAATGATCGTTATGGGCTTCATTGAGCCGTTCACAAAAGAACTGCCAATGGAATATGCCGTAGAAATGAACCGTTTGATCAGCTTTGAAATGGAAGGCTCCATCGGTTAATCTTTCTGCCCAGTACGAAAAATAGGAACTGTCCTTTAAAGAGCTGCTACTGCTCTAAAAAGGGCAGTTTTTTTGTTTTATTTTAAAGAAGAACGTGAAAAGAACAGGGAGGTGAATAAATGATGATATACGTTGGCTTAACCGGCTGGGGGGATCACGACTCCCTTTACCCAAAAGGATTAAAGCAGACTGATAAACTGAAGGAATACAGCAAATATTTTCCAACTGTAGAGGTGGATTCTTCCTTCTACGCTATTCAGCCGAAGAAAAATATAGACAAATGGCTCCGGGAGACGCCGGATTCGTTTCAATTTATTATGAAGGCCTATCAGGAAATGACCGGGCACCAGCGGGGTCCGAGCAAATATGAATCAAAAAAGGAAATGTTCGAGCAGTACGCTCTGTCGGTACGTCCGATGAAGGAAGCAGGTAAATTAGCGATGGTGCTTTGCCAGTTTCCGCCCTGGTTTGAATGCAACCGGGAAAATGTGGACTATCTCCGCTACTTAAGAGATCAGCTGCACGAATTCCCCTGTGCTCTTGAGTTCCGCCATGAATCATGGTTTCATCCGACCTTCCGGGAAAAAACGCTCGAATTCATGAAAAATGAAGACTGGATCCATTCGGTGGTGGACGAACCGCAGATCGAAGGCGGGTCAGTGCCGATTGTTGAAGAAGCCACCACGTCTTCCAAAACGTTAATTCGTCTGCACGGGCGTGACAGGAACGCATGGCTGAAGCCGGCACGCGGCCAGGAATGGCGGAAGGTGCGCTACCGCTATAATTATTCCGATGCAGAGCTTCAGGAATGGCAGGAACGGGCGGAAAGGCTGCAGAAAGAAAGCAGCGACGTGTATATGATTTTTAATAATAATTCCGAACGCCACGCGGCTCCGAACGCACGCCGGCTGCTCGAGCTTTCCGGTATTGAATACGAAGGCCTTACTCCAAAACAAACTTCTCTCTTTAATGACGAGACCCGTGATTCGTAGTAAGATAAAAGAAGATGAAATGCACTCGTTTCTGCACCTCAGCATGTGGAGACGAGCACAAAGGCGGTGAGACCTGTTGTCCTCCAGTTTTTCTGTTTACCTGTACCACACAAACGATATTCACAGCGATTTGGATCAATGGACACGAACAGCAGCATATTTAAAAGAACGGGAAAAATTCCGGCAGGAGCGGGGGGAGTCAGTCCTTCTTCTGGATCTCGGGGACCACACTGACCGGGTGCACGCCGTCACAGAAGCTACACGTGGAAAAGGAAATGTGGAGCTGATGAATGAAGCAGGGATTCAGTATGCTGCGATTGGGAATAATGAAGGCATCACGTTTTCAAAAGAAGAGCTGAACCATATGTACGATGATGCCGGGTTTCAGGTGCTTCTGGCCAACCTGTTTGACACAGACGGCCGCCGTCCAGAATGGGCGGAGCCATATAGTATCCATACGACAAAAGAAGGGGTACGGATCGGCCTGCTCGGCGTGACCGTTCCTTTTTATCCGTTTTATGAAGGACTGGACTGGAAGATCACGGATCCTGAGCATGTGATAGAAGCATTTCTGCCCGAGCTGCGGGAACAGTCGGACGTGATGGTTTTAATGTCGCACCTGGGCTATCCGAAGGATTTAGAGCTCGCTTCCTCCTATGATTTTGATGTTATTCTGGGAGCACACACCCACCATCTGCTTGAAGAACCGGAATGGATGGACAATACGTTGATTACGCAGTGCGGAAAATTTGGTATGCACGCTGGAGAACTTGAACTCCGGTTTGAAGAAGGTTCGCAGCGCCCCTCGGGCATTGTTGGCCGAACGGTGGATATGCGCCGGCAAAAGCCTTCTGCAGTCACTGAAAGGCTTCTGGGAGCGCTTGAGGACGAAGCTGATAAAGATATGAATGAAGTAGTGACGGAGATTGCAGAGCCGCTATCGGTGTCATGGACCCGGGACTCTCCATTTGCCTCGCTTCTTGCCGACGGGCTGCGGGAGTGGTGCAAAGCAGAAATTTCCATGTTGAATTCAGGACTGCTTCTTCATTCGCTGCCGGCAGGACCGGTGACGAAGAAAGATATTCACCGCCTGTGTCCTCATCCGATCAACCCATGCGTAGTGGCGGTGAAGGGGGATGTGCTTGAAGAAGTAGTAAAGAAGGCTTTTACGGAGGAAATGATCCGTCTGCCGCTGAAGGGATTTGGCTTCCGCGGGGAGATGCTCGGTCATATGGTATTTAGTGGCATGCAGATAGAAGCGGACTACGAATACGGAGAATGGACGGTGCAGAGTATCCGGATCGGAGATGACCTGCTTGATCACGCAGAAACGTATGAGCTGGCCACGCTTGATATGTTTACGCTCGGTCCGTTATACACCGGCTTATCCAACGCAGAATCGAAACAATACTATATGCCGGAAATGATGCGGGATATTCTGGCTGATGTACTGGTAAAACAGTATACAGCCAGGTCCTGATAATTTGCCTGCAGATGGAATGCCTTCAGCTTGCTGTTAAGCTTGAAGGTGCTTCTGTCATGCGGTAATAGAAGTACAAACATAGGGAGGCATAAACGTGAAACAATACTTAGATCTCTGCCGTCACGTACTCGAAAATGGCGGGAAGAAAGATGACAGAACCGGCACGGGCACAATCAGCACCTTTGGATGGCAGATGCGCTTTGACCTGCAGCAGGGTTTTCCGGTAATCACTACGAAAAAACTGCACCTGCGTTCTATTATTCATGAGCTGCTCTGGTTTTTACAGGGAGAAACAAATATTGCCTATCTGAAAGAAAATAAAGTGAAAATCTGGGATGCCTGGGCAGATGAAGAAGGCAATTTAGGGCCAATCTACGGCAAGCAGTGGCGGTCATGGGAAGGAGCAGGAGGCAAAACGGTCGACCAGATTTCAGACGTGGTGGAAGTGATCAAAACGAATCCGGACTCAAGGAGACTGATCGTCAGCGCCTGGAACGCAGCAGAAATCGAAGATATGGCGCTTGCACCGTGCCACTGCCTGTTCCAGTTCTACGTCCAGGATGGAAAGCTGTCATGCCAACTGTACCAGCGGAGCGCAGATATTTTTCTTGGCGTGCCGTTTAACATCGCTTCGTACGCCCTTTTAACGCAAATGATCGCACACGTGTGTGACCTTGAGCCTGGAGAATTTATTCATACATTCGGGGATGCTCATATTTATAACAACCACGTGGAACAAATCAGAACGCAGCTTGAGCGTGAGCCGAGAAGCCTTCCGGAAATGAAAATTACCCGGAACGTAGACTCTATTTTTGATTTTACCATTGATGATTTTTCTCTCGAAGGGTACGACCCGCATCCGCATATTAAAGGTGAGGTGTCTGTATGATCGCATTTGTAGCTGCAGTCGCAAATGACCGGGTGATCGGATATAAAAATGACCTCCCCTGGCATCTTCCTGCTGACTTGAAGCATTTTCAACAGGTAACAAAGCACGGGACCGTTATTATGGGCAGGAAAACATTTGAATCGATGAACGGGCCGCTCCCATCACGCACAAATATCGTTATCACAGGAAATACGGACTGGTCACATGAAGGGGCACAGGTGGTGAATGATATTGAGGACATCCGCCGGCTCGCCGGGGAAGAGAAGCTGTATTACGTTATCGGAGGCAGCGGGGTTTTCACAGAGCTGCTGCCCGACGCCTCTTATATGTATCTGACCCATATTGACGCCGAGGTTCCGGGAGATACGTATTTTCCGGAATGGAATGAATCGGAATGGGAGATTGCTGAAAAGGAAGAAGGACCCGTGGATGAAAAAAACAGGCATCCACACCGGTACGTAACCTACAAACGAAAAACTAACAGTTAAAATCATTAAAATTCCTGTCGCAGTCTTTAGCTGCGGCAGGTTATTTTATTTATCTGAATAAAATAAAATCTGGTTTATGTAACCGATTACAAAAAACTTTTCTCCCATGCACTTTGACAAGGCAAAGAAAGATAAATATAATGAATTATCAGACAAAAGTTGTGCATCGGCTGATGTTCACATAGTCATGTAACAGACATAAAGGAGGAAGCTTGATGGCTGCAAGAGAACAATGGGGAACACGTGCGGGCTTTATTATGGCAGCAGTTGGATCTGCGATCGGGCTCGGAAACATTTGGCGCTTTCCGGCTACGGCGTTTGAAAACGGCGGCGGCGCATTTTTTATCCCATACTTATTTGCGCTGCTGACAGCGGGTATTCCGCTTTTGATCATGGAATTTACCATGGGCCATAAATACCGGAGCGCAGCACCAAGAACGTATTCAAAAATGAACAAAAATGTGGAGTGGATCGGCTGGTGGGCCGTGGCGGTAGCATTTGTTATTTCTACATATTATCCTGTTATCATCGCCTGGTCCTTGTCCTACACCGTTTTTTCCTTCAATTTAAGCTGGGGGGCAGACACCGAAGCATTTTTGTTTAACGACTATCTGCAGCTGGCAGCTCCCGGGCAGTTCGGCGGCATGACGATCGGGGTGCTTATTCCGTTAATCATCGTCTGGGCGATTGCGCTCGGCATATTATTTAAAGGGGTGCAGCGCGGGATTGAACTGGCAAATCGGATTTTTATTCCGACGCTGGTCGTTATCTTTCTTATCATCTGTATCCGTGCAGTCACTCTTCCGGGGGCAGCACAAGGTCTTCAGGCTTTCTTTGAACCGGATTTTGGGGCGCTTACCCAGGGCGGTGTCTGGGTCGCCGCATACGGACAGATTTTCTTTAGTCTATCCATCGCTTTTGCGATTATGATCACCTATTCCAGTTATCTGCCGAAGAAGTCAGATATTACAAACAATGCCTTTATTACCGGCTTTAGTAACTCCAGCTTTGAGCTGCTTGCCGGGATCGGCGTCTTTTCAGCTCTCGGGTTTATGGCTCAGCAGCTGAATGTCGGTGTGGAGGAAGTGGTAGCTGGCGGTGTCGGACTTGCCTTTGTCGTCTTTCCGCAGATTATCAGTGAATTTCCGGCGCTCAGCGGCCTGTTTGGTGTTCTTTTCTTCCTGTCGCTCGCCCTGGCAGGATTATCATCACTTATTTCTATCGCCGAGACGTACATTAAAGGCCTGCAGGAAAAATTCGGCTGGGCGCGCAGAAAAGCAGTCGGTATCGGTGGCGGCGCAGCGGCCTTATGTTCCCTGATATTTGCTACCCGCGGCGGTCTGAACTTCCTCGATGCAGCCGATTACTTTATCAATCAATTCGGCGTGGCTCTGCTTGGTCTGGTGGAAGTGGTATTGATTGCATGGGTGCTCCGCAAGCTCCCGGAATTTCAACAGCACGCCAACGCCATTTCTGATATCCGCCTTGGCAGCTGGTGGAAGGTATGCCTTGGCATCATTACGCCAATTGTGCTTGGTTATATGATGATCGATTTATTCCTGCAAAACATTCTAAACCAGTTTGATACCGAAAATGGAAATTACGCAGGGTATACAGACGGATTTATTTTCGCCAGCGGCTGGGCCGTGGCCCTCGCTGCTTTAGCGGCAGGCATCATTATGTCCCTCATACGCTGGAAAGGCTTATCCAAAGAGGAGGCTGAGTAAATTGACAGCCGGAGCAATTATAACAATGGTCGTAGGAATGGTTATTATATGGGGCGGTCTTGTGGCAAGTCTTTTAAACGCAAAAAAAGCCTCGAAACAAAAATAAAATGAAGCAGTCCGGGAGAAAACAGCCGGGCTGCTTTTTGTATGCTTTCTTTTTCTGTACCCGTCTGGTAACGGATTTGCGGGTGGTAAAGAAGAACGTCTATGAATTGTCTGAACCTGTGGAACGTGTTAAAGTATAAAGGAAAACAGTAAAAGCTGGCCAGTCTGATCAAACACATACTACAAATAGAGCATAAACAGGCTTTTTATTATTCATAACTGGGAGTGAGAGCATCATGGCAAAAACGGAAGAATACGTCCGCAAGCCGGAATGGCTGAAAATAAAACTAAACACCAATGAGTCCTACAAAGGGCTGAAAAAAATGATGCGGGAGAAAAATCTTCACACGGTATGTGAAGAAGCCAGATGTCCGAACATCCACGAATGCTGGGCAGTCAGAAAAACGGCTACATTCATGATTCTTGGTGATACCTGTACGCGTGGCTGCCGCTTCTGCGCTGTAAAAACCGGTCTTCCAAACGAACTGGACTGGGGCGAACCTGAACGTGTCGCGGATTCCGTCGAACAAATGGGGCTGAAGCACGTCGTCATTACAGCCGTAGCGAGGGATGACCTTAAAGATGGAGGCTCGGAAGTGTTTGCCGAAACCATCCGAGCCGTCCGCCGGAAAAATCCGGGCACAACAATCGAAGTGCTGCCATCAGATATGTCCGGTACCCCGGAAAACCTGGACATTTTAATGGAGGCAAGACCGAACATTCTGAACCATAATATTGAAACGGTGGAACGGTTAACACCGCGGGTGCGCGCCCGTGCAAAATACCGCCGTTCCCTTGATTTCCTCCAGTATTCCAAGGAGCTTCATCCGGATATTCCAACCAAATCGAGCCTGATGGTAGGCCTTGGAGAAACAAAAGAGGAAATCATTCAGGCTATGGATGACCTGCGGGCACATGACGTTGATATTATGACGATCGGCCAGTATCTGCAGCCGACGAAGAAGCATTTAAAAGTACAAAGATATTATACGCCGGAAGAATTTGCGGAGCTGAAAGAAATTGCGATGACAAAAGGATTCAGCCACTGTGAATCCGGTCCGCTTGTGCGTTCCTCCTATCATGCTGATGAGCAGGTGAACGAAGCACAGGTACAGATGGAAGCAAGCAAGTACCAATAAATGAGAGACCGTCCCTGGAAAAACCAGTTCCTCTTTTCGGATGCTGGTTTTTCTTTTGGAAGGGCAGGGCTCATCAAAGGAGGGGGAGCTCATTGATTCGAGTGCAGGGACAGCGTTATGAATTGCTTGAAGATTTTCGGGACGGCTGGAATGAAGAAGCGTTTAAAGAACGTTACAGCGAAGTGCTGAATAAGTATGACTATGTCGTTGGGGACTGGGGGCATGAGCAGCTCCGTATGCGCGGTTTTTTTGAAAACGACCGCAAAAAAGTCCCCCACGATTTTAAAATCGGCACCCTGGAAGACTACTTGCTGGAGTACTGTAATTTTGGCTGTGCCTATTTTGTATTAAAGAAGGTCCGCCAGGAGCAGAAGGAAGAAACAGAGGAAGAAACAGAACAATCAGTAACGTAAAAAACCCCCGGGCCGGGGGTTTTTGTTTATTCTTCAGCAAGAAGATGAGGTTTATAGTCAAGGTGATGCTGAGCTTTGATGTAGCGGACGGTACGGGTTTTGGCGCGCATGACGATGGAATCTGTTTCGGCCAGGTCTCCTCCAAGAAAACGGACTCCGTCAAGCAGTTCGCCGCTTGAAACGCCGGTCGCCGCAAAAATAGCATCGTCTCCTTTAACGAGGTCAGAGAGCTGAAGCACCCTGCTTGTGTCTGTAATTCCCATGACTCTGCAGCGCTCTTTTTCTTCGGCATCTGAGGGTACAAGGCGTGCCTGCATGTCTCCGCCGAGTGCTTTAATGGCAGCAGCTGAGATGACACCCTCCGGAGCTCCACCGGTTCCGAGAAATAAATCAATGCCTGTGCGCGGAAGCGCAGATGCGATAGAAGCACCTACATCCCCGTCGCCAAACAGCTTCACCCGCGCGCCCTTGGCCCTGACGCGGTCGATGAGCTGCTGATGGCGCTCGCGATCCTGGATAATAACCGTCACATCCCGGACCCGTTTGTTGCTTGTTTTCGCAATTGTATCGATGGTAGTCTCGATCGGGTCATCCAGGCGGACATTCCCTGCAGCCTTCGGCCCGACAGCAATTTTTTCCATATACATGTCCGGTGCGTGAAGAAGTGTGCCCCGGTCTCCGATGGCAATGACAGCGACAGCGTTGGCCCTGCCGCTCGCAACAATGTTTGTTCCCTCGAGCGGATCAACAGCAATATCAACCTCAGGGCCTTCCCCGTCTCCCACTTCTTCTCCGATATAGAGCATAGGTGCTTCGTCGAGCTCCCCTTCCCCGATTACGACTGTTCCGCGGCAGTGCACGGAATCAAACATGGATCTCATTGAAGTCGTAGCAGCATCATCCGCTTCTATTTTTCTGCCGCGTCCAAGCCACTGGGCGGAAGAAACGGCGGCAGCCTCGGTAACGCGTACAATTTCAAGCGCCAATTCTCTATCCATAAATAGATTTCATCCTTTCCTGTAAGAAGATGCATATGTAAAGCCTGCAAAATGCTTAACCATCGTACCATATTTATGGGCCGTCTTCAGCGAGGGTTTTGTCTGCAGAAGCGGTGAGATATGCTACCATAGAGAAGGAGAAAAGGAGGCAGAGGAATGTATTTTGTAGACCGAAAACAGATTGAAGACCGTCTGCAGTATATGGAGCAGCTCGGGCGTATATATAACCAGATCAAAAACGAAAGCACGGCAGGTACGCAGCTGGCGCTCGAAAGACTCGCGCACGGATGGATTGAAGCGCTGATAGACGTCGGCAATCAGATGATTGATGGTTTTATTATGAGGGACCCGGGCAGCTATGAAGATATTGTCGATATCCTTGAAGATGAACAGGTGCTTGAAGCGGAGGTAATCAGCCGGCTGAAGCCGCTGGTGGCATTCAGGAAAAAGCTCGTGCAGGAATTTACTTCTATTGAATTTGCCGAAATCAGCCAGGTGCTCGAAGAAGCGGAGCCAGCAGTGGAGAAGGTGAGTCCGTCGGTAAGAAATTATCTTGAGGAAGAGCTCGGTCCAGTATCAGCCTTCCTGCCGGAGGAAAAGGATACGAAGGAATAAAGGAGGGAAACGGCATGAAAAAGTATAAAGCTTATTTAATTGACCTGGACGGAACGATGTACCGGGGCAGTGAACCAATTCCGGAGGCTGTGCGGTTTGTGAATCAGCTTCGTGATAAAGGCATCCCGCATTTATATATGACCAACAATTCCACCTCATCTCCCGTAACAGTGGCTGAACGGCTGGCGGGCATGGGGGTTAAATGCGAAGCGGATCAGGTGATGACAACGTCCCTTGCGACAGCCAGGTATTTGCATGAACAGACGCCTTCTGCCACGGTGTACGTTGTTGGAGAGCAGGGACTTCAGGAAGCAATGAGGAGCTACGGCTTTTATTTTACAGAAACCAATCCGGATGCCGTGGTTATGGGGATGGACCGCAGCATTACATACGATAAACTGAGTAAGGCGACAGTAGCGGTACGAAGCGGTGCTATGTTTATTTCCACTAATGAAGATGTGGCAGTTCCCACCGAGCAGGGCTTTCATCCTGGCAATGGCGCGCTTACGTCGGTCGTTACGACAGCTTCGCAGAAAAAACCAATCTTTATCGGCAAGCCACAGCCTATCATGGTGGACATGGCAATGCAGGCGCTCGGCCTGTCCAAGGATGAAGTGGCTTTAATCGGAGACAATTATGATACCGATATTCTCGCCGGGGTACGGGCAGGCATAGATACAATTCATGTGAACACAGGAATTACCAGCAGGGAAGCTGCTGCAGCTAAAGAGACTCCTCCTGCTTATCAAGTGGAAACACTGGCAGAATGGGCGGATTGTCTATAGTTTTTTTGCTGTAATGGTTGCGAGTTGAAAATAATATCGTTATAATGTCCTTTATAGAAAGACATTTGTTTACCTAAAATAAACATTATATAAATAAAGAACGCAATAAAGGCTTCAGAGGGAGTTAGGAGTGTAGCAGGAATGGAAAAAATTGCCGTAGGTATGCTTGGATTTGGAACGGTTGGAGCCGGTGTGGCTCAGCTGCTTGAAGAGCATAAACAAGAGCTTCAGCACCAGGTGGGTGCTGATGTGTTTTTAAAAAAAGCCCTGGTACGTGATTTGGAAAAGCCGAGGACTGGTCAGGTAAGTTTGCGGGAAGACCAGCTGACGCTGGAGGCGGATGATGTGCTCGGTGACCCTGGGATTCACACGGTTATTGAAGTGATGGGCAGTGTGGATCAGGCAAGAGAGTATATTACTCAGGCGCTGGAGAAGGGCAAAAGCGTTGTTACTGCAAATAAAGACTTGATGGCCCTCCACGGGGCAGAGCTGCTGAAGATCGCAGCAGACAATCACTGCGATTTGTTTTATGAAGCGAGTGTAGCTGGAGGCATTCCGGTACTGCGGGGCCTTACGGAAGGACTTGCCTCTGACCGGATTACAAAAATGATGGGCATCGTGAACGGAACGACTAACTATGTGCTGACCAAAATGAGCCAGGACAACCGGCCTTACCAGGAAGTTCTGCTCGAAGCGCAGGAGCTTGGATTTGCAGAGAGCGATCCTACCGCAGATGTCGAAGGTCTTGATGCAGCCAGAAAAGTAGCTATTCTGGCGAATCTCGGCTTTTCCATGAATGTGGAGCTTTCCGATGTTACCGTTGAAGGAATTACATCCATTACAACAGATGATCTTGCCTACTGCCGGCAGATGGGTTATACGTTAAAGCTGATCGGCCTGGCTGAACGGAAAAACGGGAAGGTGGAGCTTGCTGTGCAGCCAATGATGCTCCCGGACGACCACCCGCTGTCCTCGGTGCAAAACGAATACAACGCTGTGTATATTTACGGTGAAGCGGTAGGGGAGACAATGTTTTACGGTCCGGGAGCCGGTGCGCTTCCAACTGCCACAGCAGTAGTTTCGGATCTTGTCACTTCTGTACGCAACATGCGCCTCGGCGTCAGCGGCCAGCATGTCGGGGAGCCGCTGAATGAAAAGCATATTAAGCCGGATAATGAAGTGTTTTCGAAATACTTTCTCCGCCTGCACGTGAAAGACGCCACCGGCACCTTCGCGGCCCTTACTTCGATTTTCGCTGAAGAGGATGTAAGCTTTGAACGTCTTGTCCAATGGCCGGTGGAAGGAATGGTAAACACCGCAGAAATTGTCATTATTACGCATACAACATCACTCGATGTATACAAACGGCTGCAAAAGGCGTTAAACAGTCTTGATGTTGTGATAGATATTAAAAGCAGCTACCGTGTAGAGGGAGGAAGCTAAATGAGTGCTTGGCAGGGACTTTTAAAGCAGTATAAAGATTTTTTACCAGTAACAGAAAACACGCCAGCTCTTTCCCTGAATGAAGGTAATACGCCGTTAATACCACTTGAACGCCTGTCAGAAGAATGGGGCGTCAACATTCACGTAAAGACAGAAGGCACCAACCCGACAGGCTCATTTAAAGACCGGGGTATGGTGATGGCAGTGGCGAAGGCAAAAGAAGAGGGAAGCAAAGCCATTATCTGCGCTTCCACAGGAAACACCTCGGCAGCGGCAGCGGCCTACGGCACGAGAGCCGGCCTCCGTACGATCGTTGTCATTCCGGAAGGGAAAATTGCGCTCGGAAAGCTTGCTCAGGCCGTCATGTACGGAGCAGAAGTGTTTGAAATCCAGGGCAACTTTGATAACGCGCTCGAAATCGTCCGGAGCATCAGTGAAAAAGAACCGATCACGCTCGTGAATTCTGTGAACCCTTATCGTATTGAAGGCCAGAAAACGGCTGCGTATGAAGTGTGTGAAGCGCTCGGAAAAGCACCGGATGCTCTCTGCATCCCGGTGGGCAACGCCGGAAACATCACAGCGTACTGGAAAGGGTTTAAAGAGTATCACGAGCAGCACCAGACGGGCCTGCCGAACATGCTTGGCTTTGAAGCAGAAGGGGCAGCTGCCATCGTACGCGGTGAAGTGGTCAAAGATCCGGAAACGATCGCTACGGCTATACGTATCGGTAATCCGGCAAGCTGGAATAAGGCTATCCGGGTGACCGAAGAGTCAGATGGACGCATTGATATGGTGACAGACGATGAAATCGTTGAAGCTTATCAGCTGCTTGCCAAAACAGAAGGTGTTTTTGCAGAACCAGCTTCCTGTGCTTCACTGGCGGGACTGAAAAAACAGATCGACAGCGGAAAGATCAAAAAAGGTTCTTCGGTCGTCTGTGTCCTTACTGGAAACGGACTAAAGGATCCGAGTACAGCGATTGATAAAGTGACGGTGAAACCAACGGTTATTCCAAATAATGAAGAAGCATTTATGGAGCATATCAAGGGAGGAGTCGTTCGTGGCTGATAAAAGATTGTCGATCACTGTACCGGCCAGTTCAGCGAATTTAGGACCAGGGTTTGATTCTGTAGGATTGGCAGTCAACCGCTATCTTACGCTTTACATCGACCGGGCGGAGGAGTGGGAATTTTTCTCGAATTCGCCTGAGCTCAGCAGCCTGCCAAATAAAGAAGATAATCTTGTTTATCAGGCAGCGACAGCTTATGCTGCTGAATACGATGTGGAACTGTCCCCCTGCCGTGTGGAAATGGTAAGTGATATCCCGCTCGCAAGGGGACTTGGGAGCAGTGCTTCGGCAATTATTGCCGGTATTGAACTGGCAGACGAAATGGCCGGCCTGCACCGGTCGAAGGAAGAAAAAATGCAGTTTGCAAGCGGCTGGGAAGGACACCCGGACAATGTCGGGCCCTCGCTGTACGGCGGACTGATCGTTGGTGCCTACGGAGAGGAAAAAACGCATGTGATGCACTGCGGTGTACCGGATGTGGACCTTGTGCTTGCCATTCCGGACAATGAGCTTCTGACGAAAGAAGCGAGGGGAGCCCTGCCTTCCGAACTTCCTTACGCGACAGCCATTCACGGAAGCGCCGTAAGTAATGTGCTGGTTGCGGCTATTCTAAAGGGTGATTGGAAGATGGCAGGGGAAATGATGGTGCGGGACGTCTTTCACCATCCGTACCGCGCCGATATGGTACCCGGTCTCGAGGAAATGCTCAGCGGCATCCGGCAATACGGGGCCTACGGGGCTGCGTTAAGCGGTGCCGGTCCGACCATTCTCTGCTTCGTACCAAGCGGCAGAGGCGAAGAGGTAAAACGGGCGATTCAGGAGGATTATCCGGATTTCCGGGTGGAAACAGCCAAGCCGGCTCCCTTCGGCTCAAACGTACACTATGTTAATCAGCCGGCCGGGGTATCAGGTTCAGTTTGAAAGGGAACAAAAGCATATAAAAAAGCTCAGGGCATTTAGCACCCTGAGCTTTTTTGCGGTTACCGTCTATTAAAATACCTGTTCGAGTTCTTTGACTCCTGGCACTTCTTCCAGGAGTGCGCGTTCGATACCAGCTTTCAGTGTAATTGTAGAGGAAGGGCAGGAGCCGCATGCTCCCATAAGGCGGACCATAACAATGCCGTCTTCAATATCTACAAGTTCCACGTCGCCTCCATCGCGAAGCAGGAAGGGGCGGAGCTTTTCAAGAACCTCCTGAACCTGTGCATGCATATCTTCTGTCGTTTGTGGCATGTTGATCTCTCCTTTCAATACTTTTATTATAAACCGTCGGGCTGTTATGTTCAAATGTCATCACGTATATATGCATTCTACTATGAACCGGTGCTGTTTGACAATCATTATCAACCGGGGACAGAAAATAGTGAAGAAAGCGCAGATATAGTATGATAAAGAAAAGGAGGCAGGCGTGTGATCATGATAAAAGTTTATGGGGCGGAAAAAAAGTGCCCAAGCTGCGTAAATCTTCCATCAAGCCGGGAGACCGCAGAGTGGCTCGAAGCTGCAGTCCAAAGAAAGTACCCGGAAAATCCTCCAGGTGTAGAGCATATTGATATCGAAGACCCGGGGTCGGCTTCTGACCCCGTAGCTGAGAAGGTCCGGCAGGAAGAATACTTTTATCCGCTCGTAACGGTGAACGAAGTAGTAGTGGCAGAAGGAAATCCAAGACTCAAAGCTGTTTACAGGGAAGTTGATAAAACAAAAGCACCGGCCCCGGGAGCGACAGAAGAATTTAAAAAACAAAAAAAGCCGGACGGAGGTTAATTCTCCGTCCGGTCTTTTCCGGCTGCTGACAGATTTAGTGCTGCTTAATTATTGCCGTGTCCGCGGCCGTTTTCCTTGCCGGGGTTAGTTTGTTCAGAAGAGGCTTCCTCGATCAGCCCTTTAATGTCGGTATTATCCATATAACCACTGAAGTGATCACTGCCGGCTCCCGCGGCAAAGACTGGAACCATTTCACCAGTGTGCCCGCCGGTATCACTCTCCGCGCGTATTTCGGTGTCGAGTGCGCCTACACTGTAGTGATCCGCAATGATGGATCCGATTTCCCAGCCCACCTGATATTCAGGGTAGACCTCTCCGGCATCGTCTTCAATATTTGCACGAAAGGCTTCTAATTCTTCATTTGTTATATCAATATCTGCGTATTCCGAGAATACCTGCTGAATGCTTTCATCAGTATATTCATCAGAGTCTTCCCGGGTTTCAAGCTGCTGGGCCATGTATTCCGGGGACACTTCAATGTCTTTCAGGCCATCTACATCCATGGTTTCTGTTGCGGACATCCCAAGTGTTTCATGGTCGGACAGCACAACGACGAGCGTGTCGTCACGGTCTTCTGCCCATGTAACGACCTGTTCAACGGTTTGATCGAATTCGATCATTTCCTGCCATACGCCCGTAGCGTCAGCTGCATGGGCAGCGTGGTCAATGCGGGCGCCTTCGACCATCATAAAGAATCCGTCATCATCCTGGGAAAGCACGTCCAGCCCTGTTTCCGTCATAGACTGCAGAGACGGCTCTTCGCTGTCGACGTCGTCTTTATCGGTTTTATAGTTCATGTACGAATCATTAAACAGGCCGAGGAGCCTGTCGGGAGTGCCGGCTTCCTCCAGCTCTTCTTCGGTAGTCGCATACTCATAGCCGCTTTCCTGAAACTCATCCACAAGCCTGTCTTCGCTCTCGTCCTCATCAGCTCCGAAAAATTCGCCGCCGCCCCCAAGCAGGACATCATATTTCTCTTCGTACTGCTGCTCGGCAATGTCTTCTTCGCTCCCACGGTCAGCCACGCTTGCGGTAAACGAAGCTGGAGTAGCGTCGGTGACTGTATTATTGGAAATAACGCCGACCTTTTTCCCGTCGTCCTGATACTGATCCAAAATGCTGTCCACTTCATTGCCGTCTTCGTCAACACCAATGCTTCCATTATTTGTTTTCGTGCCGGTAGCGATTGCGGTGCCGGCAGCAGCTGAATCAGTTACGTTGTTATCAGCGGAATATGTGCTGGTCATGCCTGTATGTTCAAGCGATTCCATGAACAGCTCACCTTTTTTGCCATGTTCAAGCAGAGAAGCGATCTCCATTTGTCCCATTCCCATGCCGTCTCCAACCATTACGATGACATTTTCCGGGACGTCTTCCTTAGCATTTTTACTGCTGTTTTCAATTCCGTTTTCATTAGCGTTATCATTGGCTGAGCCATTTGCGTGAAGAAGGCTCCCAGAGCTGATGACCATTCCTGCGAGAACCCCGACAGTTAACTTTTTTGGAAAATACATGCTGACCCTCCCATAATAATTCATAACTTTTTATATTCTTTGAAATTTTAGTTAATAATAAATGGGCTGGAAGCATCCGTCAACAGCCTTCCATTTTTTTAGCCAAATATCACTTCGATTTGCTAAATTTTTCATATTATGTATGATAATTTACTTAATGGAAAGCAATTAGTGCCTAAAGACGTAAAAAGGATCTGCATTATAGGCAGACCCCTTCTGATGGACATGAAATTATTTTGTTTATTATACGCCGGAATGGTTTTTGTACATCCAGAGCACGCCGCTTTTTAACAGACGGGCGACGCGGCCGGTCACTGCTGCTTTGGCAGTACCGCCCATCACACCGAAGCCGTGCTTTTTCCCTAACGATCCGAGGGTGCCTTTAAGCTTGATCTCAGGCATCGTTTCCGGAAGCGATTCGTTTTTCCATCTTTTTTTCATAATTGTAGCGATTTGTTCTGCCTGGCCCTCGGCAAGCTGGGCGCTTGGAGCGTGTGGCAGGCTGGCACAGTCCCCAACGATAAAAATATTTTCATCGTTTGTTAAATGATGGTGGGGCGTTAAAATAATTCGTCCCTTCCGGTCTTTTTCCGTATCAAGCTCGCGAATGATTTTGTTGGGCTGGATGCCTGCGGTCCAAATGATCGCTTCCGACTGGATCCAGTCTTCATGGTTGTACAGGCCTTCTGCCGTCACGGTGGTGATATCGGAATTGCTGATAACTTCAACATCGTGCTTTTCAAACCAGTTCTGCACGTAGTTACTAAGCCGCTTCGGGAACATGGGAAGAATAGTCTCCCCGCGATCAAACAGACGTATGTGGAGATCTGAGCGGCTCTCCCGTAGCTCGCTGGCCAGCTCTACCCCGCTGAGTCCGGCACCTACGATGCTGACTGCTGCTTTTGGCGGAAGGTTACTGATAGCTTCGTATGTTCGGCGTGTTGCTTCCATGCTCTGGATACTGTAGGAGTGCTCTTCTGCTCCCGGGACACCGTGAAAGTTGTCCACTGAGCCAAGGCCGGCAATGAGTTTGTCATAAGGAAGCGAAGAAGAGTCAGACATGATCACCATCTGATTTTCCATATCGATATGGTCGATCGTGCCAAAGTGAATTTTTAACCGGGAATGATCCGGGAACGGAACACGCACCTCATCGTCCGATTCGGTACCGGCAGCAAGCGCGTAGTATTCGGTTTTCATACAGTGATACGGAAGTTTGTCCACTAATGTAATATCAACATCCTGGGGGAGGTCACTGCCGAGCACGCGCTGAAGAAAACGCATCCCGCCGTAGCCTCCGCCTAATACGATAATTTTTTCCATTGTTTCTTGTCCCCCTTTGAGTAGCATGCTGTCTATGCCCGCGTGGACCAGCTGCATAAAATGATGAAGTAGTTCTTCGCGATCAGTTTCAGCTCCGATGGATAGCTGATAGTAAAAATAGCTGTTGATGATGTGTGCCCATCGAGTCGAAGAAATGGAAGGGTCTATTTCCTGCTGGCGGACACCGCTCTCAAGAAGCTGTTCCCACGTACGAAGCAAAGCACTGTCATGCTCGACCACATGCCGCCAGATGTGCCTGGTGAGGGAAGGGTTCAGGTGAAAGTCCCCTAAAAAATATCCGGCGTAGGCGCGAATACGGGAGGGAAGCGTCATGCGCTGAATTTTATACGTCTGCATGTATTCCTGTACCCGGACCATCCGGTCCTCTGCGAGTGCACGCATGATCGACTCTTTCGTAGGGAAGTAATTGAAAAAAGTCCCTTTGGCGACTTCGGCTGAAGCCGTGATTTCCTGCACAGTCGTCTGCTCAAAGCCCTTTTCCTGGAATAAATGCACAGCAGCCTGCAGAATGCGGGAACGTGTCTGCTCTCGTTTTTCCGTTCGTTTCATAGAATGCCCCCTCTGCGAAGCTGAAAGCATTTGCAAAATAAAAAAGTTACAATAGAGAGAACGATTCGGTTGTGCAGCCATTAAAAATGACTGCGGTCAATTTTGATTATAGAGAGATACAGCTGCTTTGGCAACCGATTTTAAAAATATCAAACAATTTTGTGAACGGGGCGTTCAAACGAATTGGTTGACGCAGCGGCCACAGACGACTAATATAAACTCGTATAACCCGGGAAGAGGTGATGAAAGGTGAGGCCAATTATTGAGTTTTGCATGAGTAATTTGGCGAACGGCTCTCACGGGGCAATGGAAGAACTTGAAAAAGATCCGAATCTGGATGTTATTGAAGATATATGCTTAGGCTATTGCGGCCGTTGCTCTATGAATATGTACGCGCTTGTGAATGGGGAGCCGGTAGAAGGGGAAGATGAAAAAGATCTTCTTGCCAATATTTATACTCATCTTGAAGAAAACCCAATGTTTTAATGCAAAAGCGTCTTTCTGCAGAAGGGAAGACGCTTTTTTTTCTCAATGTTTAAAGAGGGGGAAAAGAATGGATATCATTCCTTTTGAAAATACATGGCCGTACGACAAAATAGGTGAAGATATTTATATTAATGAATGTCCGTACTGCGGCACAAGAAGCGTATTAACATCAATGAAACTAAAGGATTTGGAATGGGCAAAAGAGGAAATAAAAACATATATCAATATGCCGTGCTGTCATAAACGCATGCATATTGTATTTGCAGATGAAGATTACTTATGGACGACAGAGCCGCTGAGACGAAGGGAGAGAAAGTCATGAAATTTACAAAAATGCACGGGCTTGGCAACAGCTACATTTATGTTGATGTATTTGAAGAAACGCTGGAAGAGCATGAACTGCCGAGGCTCGCCCGGCAGGTAGCCGATAAAAATAAAGGAATAGGCTCAGACGGGCTGATTCTGATCGGGCCGTCGACGCATGAAGACGTGAAGATGCAGGTGTTCAACGCTGATGGCTCAGAAGCGAAAAACTGCGGGAACGGGCTGCGCTGCACAGCCAAGTATGCTTATGAGCATGGTTATGTTAATAAAGAGCGTTTTACGATTGAAACGCTCGGAGGGACGATGAAAGCGACCGTTCATCCGGACAATACCGGTCAGACCGTAAGCCTGGTGACCGTCGACATGGGAGCTCCCGAATTTGAATGGGCCCAGGTGCCTGTTAAAAATTCGGGTCAGCACGAGCTGGTTCTTGAAGCTGCAGGCCGTTCCTGGCAGCTGATGCCTGTATCCATGGGCAATCCACACGGAGTCATCTTCGTGGATGACACAGAGCAGGCGCCGGTGGAAGCAGCCGGCGCGGAGCTTGAAACACACGAAGCCTTTCCGGAAGGGGCCAACATTGAATTCGTGCATATGCGCCGCAGTGATGTAATGGATTTTAGAGTATGGGAGCGCGGCTCTGGTATTACCCAGGCGTGCGGAACAGGCGCTTGTGCGGCGGTGGCAGCCGCGGTGGCAGCCGGAAAAAGTGAAAAAGATAAAGAGGTGACTGTGCATCTTCCCGGCGGTGATCTGTATATTACGTGGCAGTCATCAGGAAATATACTGATGACGGGAAATGCTGAGGTTATCTGCACGGGGGACTATGAAACTAGAAGGGCATCAATATAAACAAAAAGAGAGCGGGCGCCCGCTCTCTTTTTAGTACGTTTAATAGGATTTAACAATGTTATAGAAGGTATCCCGTTCCACCGGAGTTTTTCCGGCAGTTTTAATCAGGTGGATCAGTTCCTTACGGGTAATCCCCTGGGATGTCAGCGCGCCGACAGAGTGGGAGATCCGTTCCTCGATCAGAGTGCCGTGAATATCGTCGGAGCCAAACGTGAGGGCCATCTGGGTCAGCTGGGCACCGATGTTAATCCAGTATGCTTTGATGTGATCAAAGTTATCAAGCATCAGTCGTGAAATCGCCACAGTCCGCAGATCATCGAAGGCGGAGGTGCGCTGGTGCAGGCCGGCATCGAGCTTGCGCGGCTGCATGGCGAGCGGGATAAAGACCATAAATCCATTGGTTTTGTCCTGCAGGGCACGGACACGGTCCATATGAATGAGCCGTTCCTCCTTCGATTCAATCGACCCGTACAGCATAGTGGCGTGCGTACGCATGCCAAGATCATGAGCGAGTTCGTGAGCTTCGAGCCATTCAAACGTCGTCGCTTTGTCCGGACTCATTTTCGCACGGTAATTCTCGGTAAGAATTTCAGCGCCGCCGCCTGGAAGCGTATCGAGTCCCGCCTTTTGCAGCTCTACGAGGACTTCGCGCATGCTGATCCCTGCGTGACGGGCAAAAAATTCGATTTCAGCTCCTGTATAGGCTTTAACCTTTGCCTGTGGGTAATGCTTTTTCAACACACGGACGGTATTTAAATAATATTCAAACGGCACATCTGTGTTGTGGCCGCCAACGATGTGAAATTCCCGGATGTTGTCATTCCAGCGTTTCTCGACGTATTCGAGTAGTTCTTCTTCATGCATCGTATACGCGTTTTCCTCGCCGGGCTTACGTTTAAATCCGCAAAACGAACAGCTGGCTTCGCATACGTTGGTCGGGTTGATGTACATATTTTCGATGAAATAAACGTTATCCCCGTTTTTTCTTTCGTTCACCTCATTTGCCAACTGGGCCACGGTTAACAGGTCTGCTGTTTCATAGAGGTAGAGGCCGTCTTCAATGGATAATCGTTCTCCTTCTCGGACTTTGTCGGCAATGCGCTGCATGTCGGCGTCGCGATTCAAGGTGATCGCCATATTAATCCTTCCTTTCCGATGTACAAGAAATACTGTGAAGTTCAGCGGTTCTGCAGGCGGCTTCCGTACCACCGTGCAGAATCTTATCTGCTGTGTAGGTATATAAAAGGTATGCTGCCAGGGAAAGACATCATGCTAACAAGAATTTCCGGGGCTCAATTTCTTATTATACATCGTGCTATTCCGGAAGGAAAGTAACAACGCCCAAAGCAGTTCCTCAATCGGAAGAAGCACCTGAAGGAGAGGCGGAAGAGTAATTCCATGCTTCCGGATAAAGCGGCATCCGCTCCGATCGGTAAACTACCCGTCCGTCGCCTTTTTTAATGCCGGAAAGCTCGAGCTCGTACACTACTTCCCCAGTGTCGCCGGCAGTTTCAACGATAGTGGCCTGATAGCCGTCATTCACCTTCTGGTACCCGGAGGTGAGCAGGCGGTTCGTGGTTTCGTACATATAATCAGCATCACCGACCACGTTGGAGAAAAAGTCTTTCCCGCGCTCTTCTCCGTATTTCCAAACGGTCTCTACCGTACCTTCCTCTTCATTGATCCGGTATTGTATGCCCTGACTGTAGTCTCTGCTGATGGATTCATCGCCGCGAGTGATAGTCGTGTTGTTATCAAACAGAAGAACGTCTTTTGTGTCCGGATTGTCATCCTGGTCTGGAAGAATCATCGGGGCATGCTGGGCGCCGGGATATTTTAAATTACCGTTTTCGGGCTCCAGCACTTTTTTGGCCATGTCCGCAGACCAGCCTTCAGGGGCCCCGAGAATCCAGTTAATGTTCATTTCAGGATACGTTAAGCTGAGGACCGCGCTCTGATGGCGGCCGGATATAAGAATGCTCCTGTTTTCCTTGTCGTACCAAATGGCATTCAGATGCATCCAGTCGCCGTCACTTTCGTTCGGGCCGGAATATTCTTCGTACGCTTCAGCAGGGAAGATATCTTTTAAATCGAGCGTTTCCACCGTTTCGCCGGTAGCGCGATCGATTTCCACCATAGTATCCTCTTCATAAGCATTGCTGTTGTCATGCACGGTAACTAACAGATTATTGTTAGGCAGCTCAATGGCATCGTGGTGAATGACGTTAGTGTCCTCGTAATTGGGCAGGTTAACCTTGTACTGGTTCTGAATCTTCCCGAGCATGTCCGTCTCAAACAGATACTCATTGCGTTTATCCTCAGACTGCGATGCCCCGAGCAGCAGATTGCCATTGGAGAGCCGTTTAAACACAAAGCCCCCGGTCCGGGAGGAGTACCAGCGAATATCTCCCTGCTCATCCACTCCATAAGCCTTGGATTTGCCAGGGGTTATGAAAGTAAGACCAGGTTCCATTTCCGCCGGGGAGCTTTCTATTACCTCTCTGTTATGAGCGAAAGCAGGAGTATCGTCAGTTTCCAGGGAAACGGTCTGCTCCTGAACGTTTCCCTGGCGGTCCTCGGCTTCTATAGTAACTTCATTATCTGTGCCGGGATACAGCCCGAGAACAGGGACTTCGTGCTCCTGGTTAAAGGCAGGGTATGTATGCGTAATGTCCTGTACATCGCCGCGACTGGCAACAGTTACAGTAATACGGCTTGGGTTTTCTGTGCGAAATTTCGTTAAAGCGGTCAACGGAGCTTCGCCGTAGGGGTCCTGGATTACCATGGGATTGTCAAACGTATGGTTTCCGTCAATATATTCCTGCCGCCACTCCTTTTCCATTTCTTCCTGCTCTTCGATTAAACTGGTCTCGCTGCTTGTGGTGGAAGCACTATGAAAAATGGAAAAAGAAACGGTCTGGCTGGTGTTTTCTGCAATAATGATCCACCCGGCCGCAAGGGCGAGGATCAGAAAAGTCATTAGTTTCAAAAAAATGCCTCCCTTCTTAAAATTATAGGAACTTTCTCATAAGTATAAGCACAATGAAAGTATTTGCCCATAAAAACGTCCGTCATAAAAAAACAAAAGGGGAATATTTGAAGAACGGAGGCTAAGGGTCTATAATATAAATGAACCTCAGATACACAAAGGAGGAAACACTAATGTTAGTATTATCGGATGCAGCAGCACAGCGTGTGCTGGACATGATTGAAGAAGAAGGCGACAGTTCACTATATATGCGTGTAGGCGTAAAGGGTGGCGGATGCACCGGCTTATCCTACGGCATGGGCTTTGATTCCATAGTAGAAGAAACTGACCAGGTGCTTGAAATCAAAGGTGTTCCAATCGTTGTAGACAGTGAGAGTGCTCCTGTTCTTGACGGCGTAAACATCGATTTTAAAGAAAACATGATGGGCGGCGGCTTTACGATCGACAACCCGAACGCCATCGCTTCCTGCGGCTGCGGCGCATCGTTCAAGACCGCAACCAAAGAAGGCACACCGGAGAAATGCTAGAATAATAGCGTTGGAAAAAGCAGCTGTCAGCGTACAGCTGCTTTTTTTATGTTTTACTGGTCACAGGCAGGCACAATTTGTAAAATAGGAAGGCAGGAGGGAGAGGGTTATGAAAAAACGAACGATCTTTACAGGAACGCTCGGTATACTGATGCTGACAGGCTGTGGAAGCAGCTTATCAGAAGAAGAACAGCAGTACATAGAAGAAGTGGATGAAAGTGCCACAGAGCTTGAACAGCTGGACACACAGCTTACAGAAGCCGTGAACGCTGTGGAGGAGGAAGAAGAGGGGGCAGCTGGAGAACTGCAAAGCATGCAGGAAGATATCTTCGTCACGGCCTACGATAACGTTGAAGCAATCAGCGTGCCGGAGGGCGAAGACATGCAGGCAGTGTATGACGCGCATGTTTCTTATGCAAACCAATATGTGTTTATTGCTGAAGAGTTAATGAGTACAGAAGACCTGGAGCAGTCGATTGGAGAAAATATCAATCCGGTGCTTGAACAGGCGGAAAAGGAAAAGAACAATTTCGCTGACACTGTGCAGGAAGAGACCGGCGAAGAAATCAGCTTCGAATAGTAAAAAAACGATCCCGGATACGGATCGTTTTTTTATTAAAACATATGGGAGCTGTGTCCGGGCTGGACCTTTGCCTTTGGATTAATATAATTCATCGCGTTGTTCACTGCCGTAGGAGCTTCCCCGAAGCCGGTAGCAATTAATTTTACCTTGCCATCGTAGGAAGTAACGTCTCCTGCTGCGTATACGCCCGGGATGTTTGTTTCCATTTTCGTGTTCACAACAATGGAATTTTTATGAATATCAAGTCCCCACTCTTTAATCGGTCCCAGGGAAGAAACGAAGCCGTAGTTGACGATCAGGGAATCAACGTCGACCACCTGTTCAGCAGTGCCTTTCACTTCTTCAAAAACAACCTGCTGAATCCGTTCGCCGTCTCCGAGAACATCCTTGACCTGAAACGGTGTGAGAATATCCACATTCGACTGGTTCAGCTGTTCGACGCTGTGTTCGTGGGCGCGGAATTTATCCCGGCGGTGGGCAAGAGTGACGTCCGCAATCGGATCAAGCATGTTCGCCCAGTCGACAGCCGAGTCGCCGCCGCCGAGAATTGTCACTTTTTCACCGGCAAACGCCTGAAGGTCGTTAACGAAATAGTGAAGGTTGGAGTCTTCGTATGGCTCCATGCCGTCGATTTGAAGCTTCCTTGGCTGAAAGGCGCCTACACCGGCAGTGATAATGATAGTGCGGGTGTAATGGACCCCTTTATCCGTGTGAAGCTCGATCAGGTCATCTTCGTTGCGGATGACATTTTCTACGCTTTGTTCAAGCACTACCTCCGGGTTAAACGGGTTCATCTGTTCAATTAAATTATCCACAAGCTCCTGGGCACGGACCTTTGGAAACCCTGCAACGTCATATATAAACTTTTCCGGATAAAGGGCAGCAAGCTGTCCCCCGAGCTGTGGCATGCTTTCAATAATTTTAACTTTAGCCTGGCGCATCCCTCCGTAAAACGCGGTAAACAAACCGGTGGGGCCGCCGCCAATAATGGTCACATCATATATATCTGACTCTAATACCACTAAGGTACACCTCCAAGAATCTTTTCAAATTTCAATCCATTATAATACTGATTGAGAAAAATAGAAACCAATTGAGAAATTGTTTCAAGAGTTACATTGTAACATAAGCAAAATCAGTGCCAAGGGTATTTCCCTTCCGCATTTTGGAAGAAGAGATGAAAAAAGGTGAAAATCGGGAAAAAGGTTGAAATATTATAGCAAAACCCATAATATTAAGTACGGGGTTTATGTCTATTTTTTTACAAAAAGCAACGCGTTAAAAGCAAAAAACGAAGCGAACTTTTCTTTTTTATTAAAGAAAAGGCGGTTTGATATAGTTGTGTACGTGAAATAAATCACATACATGAGCTGCTTTTAACAAAAATCTAAAAAATGGAAGTGATTGACATGGCAGGAAAAACAAATATTGTTGTTTTAGGCGCTGGCTATGCTGGTCTCGTTTCCGCTTCTAAGCTCGCAAAAGAAGTAGGAACAGACAATGCAAACATTACGCTGGTCAGCAGGCACGATTATCATTACCAAACCACCTGGCTGCATGAGCCGGCTGCAGGAACGCTTCACCATGACCGCACCCGTATTAAAGTCAGTAAAATTCTTGATTTAAATAAAATTAACTTCGTGCAGGACGAAGCTACGAAGGTCGTTACAGAAGAAAAGAAGGTAACGCTTGCTTCTGGCGGTGAACTGCAGTACGACTACATCATCGTAGGTGTTGGGGCTATCTCTGAAACGTTCGGCATCGAAGGCGTTTATGAAAACTCCTACCACCGTTGGACCGTGGACGGCGCCCGCCAGATGAAAGACCGTATTGAATATATGTTTGCCCGCTATCACAGCGACGAAGCAAAAGAAGAAGACCTGACGTTCGTTGTAGCAGGCGCCGGCTTTACCGGTATGGAATTTATGGGCGAGCTGAGTGAGCGCGTGCCTAAGCTTTGCAAAGAGTACGATGTGCCGCGCAATAAAGTAAAAATGTACGTTATTGAAGCGATGCCGACAGCGCTTCCAGGCTTTGATCCGGAGCTTGTGGAGTATGCGATGAATTTACTTGAAAACCGGGGAGTAGAATTCAAACTGGATTCACCGATCAAAGCAGTAACGGAAAACAGCGTCGAGCTGAATACTGGGGAATCCGTAAAAACATCGACAGTAATCTGGGCAACTGGTGTCCGCGGCAACCCGCTTATCGAGGAGTCCGGCTTTGAAAACAACCGTGCCCGTGTGAAAGTTGATGATGATCTGCGTGCTCCCGGCCACGAACGCGAATTTATTATTGGTGACTGTTCCCTGATCATCAATACAGAAATCGACCGTCCATTCCCGCCGACAGCTCAAATCGCTCTCCAGCAGGGCGAAACAGCTGCCGATAACATCAAAGCATTGATGGAAGGACGTCCGACAGAAGCATTTGTAGCCGATATCAAAGGTACAGTGGCTTCTCTCGGTGGAAAAGAAGCGATTGGCGTTGTAGGTTCGAAAAAGCTTTACGGCCGTCCCGCCTACTTTATGAAAAAAGTAATCGAAAACCGTGCATTATGGGTTCTCGGCGGCTTTGGCTTCCTGCTTCGCAAAGGACAAAGCCCGTTCTAAAATGATTACAGATTAAACACAGAAGAAGCCCCCGGCATAGTTTGCCGGGGGCTTCTTTCGCGTACAGAAATATACAAACCAGGACAGGTCACACGATAAAAATCGCATGAGCCGCAAACGTTATAGCAACCCCGAAGATAGCGCCGAAGATAACTTCAATCGGCTGGTGGCCAAGCAGCTCCTTCAGCTCCTGGCGTTTTTCGGGCTCCCGTTTTTGCTGCCAGGACCGGGCTTCCGTCACGAGACGGTTGAAGTCGTTAACCAGCTGATTCAATACGGTGGCATGATAGCCCGCGTGCCTCCGGACGCCGGTAGCATCAAACATTACAATAACGCCAAAAACGATGCAGATGGCAAAAAGATTCGAATCAAACCCCTGCTCAATACCGATAGCTGTAGAAAGTGAGGTGACAGCTGCGGAGTGGGAGCTTGGCATGCCGCCGGTGCTTGTGATGAGTGAAGCGTCCCAGGTCTTGGCAGCAATGAAACCAAGGGGTATTTTAATCGCCTGTGCTAATAAGATAGAAGATAATGCCACTAAGAGTGGGAAGTTCTGCAGTAATTCCATTCACGAACGTCCTTTCTGAATTTTGGCAGTTAGTAAGGATAAGGAACAGCCCACATTATGATAAATATAAGTACAGGCAACAATATTTTATCACATGGCATCAGGTTCGTCGTGCCATCACCTAAAGAAAGCAGGAAAAGATGAACAAACTAAAAAATAGATTCATTCCAGAAAAATCGCTGCTACGGAGGATTTCAGGGCTAAAGCAGGCGTCAGCATGAATTAATGGGGATTAGGTGCTAGTATGTATAGGATGGAAGGGATAAAATATACCTAAACCATTTGCAACAATTATATATGTTAAGTATACTTACACTAACCTATTATAAAAAATTTCCATGCGTACATATTACCGCAGAATGTCAGGTCTGCATCTAACTCAAATCCAGCAAATATTTTTTAAAAATTGAAAAAAATGCAGAAATGGGTGTTTGAAAATTGAAAATATTAAAGTGGCTTGACTTAGGGCTCAAACGGACGGAAGAGGCGGTGCTGTCGCTTGCGATCATTACAATAACGGTGATGGTGGCAGGCAATACCATCAGCAGGAACCTCGGTCTCGGCGGCTGGGCGTTCGCAGAAGAAATCAGCCAGATTGCGATTTATATGGCGACATTTCTCGGGCTCGGCTATGTGGCCAGGCAGGGCAGGCATATCAGCATGACGGCATTATTTGATAATGTACCGTACAAGTTCCGGAAAACGCTGGCGCTTATTATTCCACTCGTTACAGCATTAGTGCTGTTTGCTTTGGCATATTACTCCTACGACTATGTATTGGCATCGCAGAACAGGGTCACTAACTACCTCCGGATTTCCTATGTTTGGATGGTGGTGTGGGCGCCTGTCGGCTTTCTGCTTGGAGGGGTTCAGTTTCTACGGAACTTCTGGGTAAATGTGAAAAATAAAGACGTCTACATCGCAGCAGAGCGAAAAGACTACGATACAGAGCAGGAAGCAAAAGAATCCAACCAACTATAAAATATTCGGAGAATGAGAGGAAACAATTATGCTTTTTACATTACTTGCGATAATGGTCATCTTTTTAGCACTTGGTTTTCCTATGATGGTTCCATTGATCCTGGCTCCGCTGGTGATAGTGCTGTTTTTCTTTGATGCCGTTGATCCGTTCATCATGCTGCAGCAGATGCTTGAGGGAATATCAAGCTATGTACTTCTGGCGGTTCCAATGTTTATCTTTGCAGCAGACATTATGTCACAGGGCCACACGTCAAAGCGGCTTCTTGATTTCATCGGCGCTTTTGTCGGACATCTCCGGGGCGGTTATGCAATTACCACAGCTGCTGCCTGCACCATTTTCGGTTCGATTTCCGGCTCTACTCAGGCTACGGTGGTGGCAATCGGCGGACCGATGAGGCAGCGGCTGTTAAAGGTAGGCTACAAAGACTCCACAGCTATTGCTTTTATCATTAATGCAAGCGACGTGGCGTTATTAATTCCGCCGAGTATAGGAATGATTATGTATTCTTTAATTTCCGGCACTTCCCTTGGGGATATGTTTATAGCGGGCATCGGGCCCGGCCTTCTCGTATTTGCCTTTTTTACTCTTTATGCCTACATACACGCAAAAATTTACAGTATCCCGCTTGCAGCTAAAATTCCCTGGAAAGAGCGCGGGAAAATGACCTTTGATGCAATCCTGCCTCTCTTATTTCCAGTTATTATTATTGGGGGAATTTATTCCGGCCTTTTTACTCCAACAGAAGCAGCGGCAATGGCCGTCGTGTATGCCTTTGTATTGGAAGTTATTATTTACCGTACAGTAAAGCTGAAGCAGATGTTCAGCATCGCCTTGTCTTCAGGACTCGTAACGTCGGCCGTTTTTATGCTCGTAGCCGGCGGCCAGGTGTTTGCATGGGTCATACAGTTTGCCCGTATTCCGCAAATGATTACTGATACCTTTCTCGGAGGGGACCCGGGCGCGATTTATGTTTTAATTATTGTCTCCGTCTTTTTCTTTATCGGCTGTATGTTTGTGGATCCGATTGTAGTGATTCTCATTTTAACCCCAATCTTCTACCCGGCAGCAATCCAGGCAGGAGTGGACCCGGTTCATTTAGGGGTAATTATCACCTTCCAGGCAGCGCTCGGTTCAGCTACGCCGCCATTTGGCGTCGATATATTCACAGCAAGTGCGGTATTTAATCGATCGTATCTCGATACAATCCGTGGGACGCCGCCATTTATTGTAATGATGCTCGTAATTGCCGTGCTGCTTATCTCGTTTGAGCCTATTTCAACGTTTTTACTTCCTGACAATTAACAGGAGGCTGGATGAGGAAGGAGGCTGCGAATGGCCGCCTCTCCGACAGCCCGATCATTCGTGTTACTACTTATAAGGGGGAATTATACATGAAAAAGAAAAAGCTTGGTTTGTTGACGGGGACAACTCTTTCTGCGGCAGCAGTACTGGCTGCCTGCGGCGGTGGCAGTGATGAAAGCAGCGGTGGCGGCGATGGGGAAGAAACATATGAATGGACCTTTGTAACAGAGGAAAACGAAGGTCAGGTGCAGTATGAATATGCACAGGAATTTGCGAGCCGGATGGATGAAAAAACAGACGGCCAGGTGGCGATCGAGCCGGTGGAGTTCGGCGGCCTCGGCAGTGAAGTAGACCAGGTGGAGCAGCTCCAGCAGGGCGCAGTCGAAATGGCCGTTGTTTCTCCAGGCTTTACCGGAACAATGGTAGAGGAAGGCCAGGTTTTCTCGCTGCAGTTTTTGCTTCCAAATGCTCAGGAAGACGTACAGCAGGTGTTGAATGAAAGTGAAGCATTGAATGATACCCTGGCTGCCAGATACGAAGAAGAAGATATCATGCCGCTTTCCTTTTGGAGTGAAGGGGCGATGCAGTGGACTGGAAACAAAGCGATTGAGTCTCCGGATGATTTCGACGGTTTTCAAATGAGAACCCAGAACTCGCCGCTGCTTCAGCAGACATACCGGGAATACGGGGCGGATCCTCAGGTGATGAGTGCAGGAGAGCTTTACACTGCGCTTGACAACGGTACGGTAGACGGTCAGGAAAATCCGCTGTTCTTTATCGAAGCTTCATCCTATGACGAGGTGCAGAGTCATTTAATGATTTCCAATCAAAACTCATACGTAGCAATGACGACAGTGAATCCACAGTTCTATAATGAGCTTCCGGATGATCTGAAAGAAACCTTCGATGAGACCGTAACGGAAATGCAGGACTGGGTGTATGACGAGCAGGTGGAGCAGAACGAACAGGCCCGCGAGACAATGACCAGTGATTCCGATATTGAACAGGTCGAATTGAGCGAGGATCAGCGTGCTGAATTCCGGGAAGTTACTCTTCCGATGCGGGATTACTACGTAGAGGAAGTCGGCGGTGACGCAGAAGAAATTTTAACAACGCTTGAGGGCGAAATCGAAGAAATCACCGGCGAAACAGTAGAATAGTAAATTTGTAAAACCCCGGCTGAAAGATGCCGGGGTTTTTTTGGACGCAATTGTTTAATTTGGAATTATGAGCGGGAAACGATACAATGGACAGAAGAAAATAATAAAGGAGTGAACGTAACGATATGGCAAAAGTAGAAAGCTTTGAACTCGATCATACGAAAGTAGTTGCTCCGTACGTGCGTCAGGCAGGAGTCCAGAAGGTTGGAAGCGACGGTATCGTCACTAAATTTGATATTCGTTTCTGCCAGCCAAACGAGGATAACCTTGAACCACCGACGATTCATACAATGGAGCATTTACTTGCCTTAAATATTCGTGAATATGCAGAAGACTACGACCATTTTGAAGTCATTGACCTTTCACCGATGGGTTGTCAGACAGGCTTTTATCTGATTATGAACGGGGAGCCGGCGGTAAGTGAGATCATCGATATTCTTGAGAAAACGATGAAGGATGGGGTAGAAGTTACCGAAGTACCTGCAGCAACTGAACTGCAGTGCGGTCAGGCGAAGCTTCATGACCTTGATGGCGCCAAGCAGGTATTCCGCAGCTGGCTTAACCAGGATAAAGCCTCACTCGAACGTGTATTTGAAGCATAATTTTTAAAGCATCCTCCCGGTTGGTCCGGGAGGATGCTTTTATTTGTTGCCACTGTAAGTTGAAGCCCAGTATATAAAAAAGCTTCCGGGCTGCCCGGAAGCTTCAAGTGTTTATGAAGAATGAGTCGGCTGCGGAAGCTCCTGGGCTTCCTGGATGATTTTTTCCAGATCATAGTCAGTGCTGTCCCTGGTGTCGGCACCAAGCACCTTATTCATCAAATTAATGGCTTCTTCATTGGCATCCATACTGTTTGATGCGGTGCAGTCCTGCGGAACCATTAATTTATACCCGCGCATATAAGCATCGTTTACTGTAAAGTGGACGCACATATTACCGGCAACGCCGGCGAATATAATTGTCGTAACCCCCAGGTAGTTCAGCAGTAATTCCAATGGAGTGGCAAAAAAGCCGGAAAACTGAGGCTTGAGTATATAATAGTCATCGTCATCGGGAAGGATTTTTTCTACTACTGGTTTGCCCGGTACGCCGTCACGTCTGCAGTATTCTACGAGATCAGGGAAATTACTCTGCCAGCGTCCGTAATTATCGTTCACATAAATAACAGGGATATCCTTTTCTTTCGCCTGCTTTTTTAAGTTTTTAACATTTTCAGCTGCGTCAAGGGCATGTGGTAGTAACTCGTCACTGTCCTTAAAATCTAAATCATTTATCATATCCAGAACTACAAAAGCCACACTGGACTGTTGGTTTACATGGGGTTTTTCTGATGCCATATTATCGCCTCCATTTTTACTGATTCCTTTTTTGAATAAATTTTAAAAGGGTTTTTTGTAATCAACAGCCATTAAAGCAGCGATTCAATTTGAAAATTTCCGTGGAAAGCTTGATAATGTTTTATATACCATCCAAAAAATATTATAAAAAAGAAGGACATGTCGTTTGGTGTCCTCTCTTAGTGTACAATAGTACACAAGAGATGTAATTTTGAAGAGAGAGAAAGGGGCTGCCATTCTTGAATGAAAAAGAATTGGAGATTCTGCACTTATTGGAGCAGAACGCCAGAATGGATATTAAAACAATTGCCAAGCTAATAGATCAAACAGAAGAAGAAGTAGAAATGATGCTGAAAAAATTAGAAGAAAACAAAGTAATTGTCACATACGCTACTGTGGTGGACTGGAGCAAGGTCAACAACCATGACGGTGTGACGGCGATGATTGATGTAAAAGTCACTCCACAGCGGGGAGTCGGTTTTGATGAAGTAGCGGAACGAATACATCGTTTTCCGGAGGTCAAAGCTTTGTATTTGGTGTCTGGTACGTATGACCTTCAGGTGGTCATCGAAGGAAAAACGATGTCTGAAATTGCTTCGTTTGTTTCTGGTAAACTATCGGCGCTTGATTCGGTTATTTCCACGACGACGCATTTCCGCCTGAAAACATACAAACACGACGGAGTGGTATTTGGCGATGATGATGATGATCACAGAATGATGGTCTCGCCATGAATACTTCCTCCACACAGCAGCACAGACTGTCACAAACCGTGCAGCAGTTAAAGCCTTCAGGCATACGCCGGTTTTTTGATTTAGCGTCTACGATGGATAACGTCATTTCCCTCGGGGTGGGGGAGCCGGATTTTGTCACTCCGTGGAATGTAAGGGAAGCGAGCATTGTATCAATGGAGAGGGGCTTTACCTCCTATACGGCTAACGCCGGATTGATTGAGCTTCGGAGGGCAGTTTCATATTATCTCGAGAACTCCTTTGGCGTCTCCTATCATCCGGAATCGGATATTGTGATTACTGTGGGGGCAAGTGAAGGCATTGATGCAGCTTTTCGGGCGATTATTAATCCGGGGGATGAAGTCATTGTCGCAGAGCCCTGCTTTGTCTCCTACGCGCCGATTATTACTATGGCCGGGGGAGTGCCCGTACCGCTTGAAACGACAAAAAAACATGACTTTAAAGTCAATGCAGAAGACCTTGAAGCCCTTATCACTTCAAAAACGAAAGCAGTGCTTCTTTCTTACCCGAACAACCCTACCGGAGCCCATATGTCAAAAGAAGAGCTTGAGCCAGTCGTAAAGGTCATTAAGGATTATGACCTGCTGGCTGTATCGGATGAAATTTACGCAGAACTCAGCTACGATTATGAGCATGCCAGCCTGCCGGCATTTCCGGGCATGCTTGAGCGTACAATTTTGATCTCCGGCTTTTCAAAAGCCTTTGCAATGACAGGGTGGAGGGTAGGCTATGTGTGCGGACCGAAAGATATTATGGCTGCAGTACTCAAAATTCACCAGTATACGATGATGTGCGCGTCCACCTCCGCCCAGTTTGGAGCGCTCGAAGCGTTGAAAAACGGGCGTGCCGATGTCGAGAAAATGGTGGCAAGCTATAGGCAGCGCCGCAATTATTTAGTGAAGACATTTGCGGAGATGGGGCTCGAATGTCACACACCGCTCGGCGCGTTCTATGCGTTTCCTTCGATTGAAAAGCTTGGCATGGATGCCGAAGCATTTGCCGAGACGTTTCTCACAGAGGAGCAGGTGGCTGTGGTGCCGGGAACGGTCTTTGGCGCAGGGGGAGAAGGGCATGTCCGCTGCTCGTATGCTACTTCGCTGGAGTCGCTTGTAGAGGCGATGGACCGGTTCAAACGCTTCATGGACCGGCACGGATAAAAGAGCAAGGACCGGCAGGTTTTCTCTGCCGGTTTTTTCATGTAGAGTTATAGTATGCTGACTTCAGTTTAAAACATAAGCATAAGGGAAAATGATACAGGGATTTACATACGTATTTTGATTCGTATAGAGAGGATGAATTTATTGAAAAATGCTATTCGACGCATGCTGCCGAAAAAAATCCGGCAGATGATGAGCATGTCTTACCGCCAGCAGTGGTATGAAATACGCTCGAGTTTGTGGGTGCTTCCGGCTATCTACATCATGCTCGCGGCCGTACTTTCCGTTGTGGCCTACTGGGCAGAGTTTGGCCTTCAGCCGGCGTTCAACTCGCTGCCGGTATTTTCAACGGAATACAGCCTGGCGCAGACGATGTACAGCACGATGCTCTCCGGCGTACTCACCTTGAACGCTTTTACATTTAACTCGATTCTTGTCGTGCTGACGAGCTTCTCGGGTCAGTTTACCCCGAGAGTGCTTTTTAACTTTATTGCTGACCGAAAAACCCAGCACTCGATCGGGATCTTTAATTTATGTTTCTTTTTCCTATTGTTTGTGTTTTTCTTTCTTGATTCAAGCATGAGTGAATACGTAATTTTTCCTATCTCCGGTGTGGTTATGACTTCTATTTCTGTCATTAATTTTATTTTGTTTATCAACCACGCAACGAGATGGATGCAGGTATCAAGTATTACGAACTCCATGAAAGAAGAATCGCAGCTGCGTATTTTAAATACGCTCGTGTACGATCTCGAGCCGTACCGCCCGCAGGATCCCAACCGGGTCTTCCGGGAAAAAACACACGGCGAAGCCCACGTAGTGGCCAGTGAACGGACCGGCTTCCTGCAGGTGGTGGATTTCGGTAAGCTGATACGCGAAGCCAAAAAAGATGGAATCGTTATTCAGATGGAGCGTCGCGTTGGCGATTTCGTGATGGAAGGAATTACGTTATTTAAATACTGGAAAACGGATAGCAGCGCGGACATGGCGATCAATGAACAGAAATTCCGCCAGTTTTTGTATTTGGGACACAGCAAAACGGAAGTGCAGGATCTGGAATTCGGCATCCGGAAATTAACCGAAATTGCGATCAAGTCGATCGGAAACGATGAGCCGATGACCGCCCAGGATGCTATTTACCAGTTAACGGACCTGCTGTTTTCGATTTCCAAGGTGACAAAATTCACTCCGTATTTAACGGATGAAGACGAAACGCTGCGCCTGATTATGCAGAATGAGGAATTCTCCTTTTATGTATACTCCGCCTTCAGCCATATTGCCTCATATTCTGAAAATGACCCTGTTGTTACCAACAGTCTGCTTGAGGCACTGGTCATTTTATCAAAAGCTTTAAACACAAAGGATAAAAACTGCTGCTGGCATTACGGGAAAGTTATTGCCCGCGGGTTTACCGGCCAGTTTAAATATGATTATGACCAGCTGAAATTCGTGAACAATATTGAAGCTCTTTCGGAGAACTCGGAGGACAAGGATTCGTTTCAAAGCTTTGTCCGCGATTTCATTGATCGTGGCGTTATTCAGGAAAAGCATATTCCGGAGCGTCAGTATAAAGGTTAAAAAAAGGTTCTATGTCTAATGTTGGGGTGACCCCCTCCATTATCCGGCGAGCGACCATTTATATTGATGATGCAATAACACTTTGGCCCGCAGGCGGTCGTACCGCTGGAACCCGAAGGCGTTCCGTTTGATCACCTTGGTCTGGTTGTTCAGTCCTTCCACGGTGCCATTGTGATAATCGAACGTAAAACTGTTCAGGATTTCGGTCTGCCAGCGCCGGACGGTGGCGGCAGCCTGGGCCATGTCCGGGCACCCGCTCGCTTCCACCTGCCGGTAGAAGGCGTACAGATCATCCCGGATCGCGCCGGCCTGGCCGGTTGTCATCCGGCGCTTGCTCCGCTCAAACCAGGCCCGAAAGGCTTCTTTGAGTTCATATGCCGTCCGGAGCTCTTCCGACTCGGCCAGGTAATAGTCCCGGATCTTCACCTGTTGGGCGGTGAGGTCTTCGGCTTTTTTGGTAAACACGTGCTTCAGCCGTTTGCACCGCTTGCGGTGGTAGGACGACAGGGTGTGCTGCACGCGGCGCCGGACCCGTTCGAGAGCCCAGTACACGTGCCGGTGCACGTGAAACCGGTCCGCCACGATGATCGGACGGTTCAGGGCCCGCCGGGCCGCCTGGTGAAAGGGCGCACTCATATCCATCACGACCACCTCCACCTGGCCGCCTTTCTGCTGCAGGTACTGCTTCAGTGTCTCTTTCTTCCGGTCCGGCAAAATGTCGACCGGACGTCCGGTAGCCCCGTCCGCCACCAACAGCTGATACTTGCCGGCGCTCGTGTCGCCTTTGTACTCGTCGACGGCAATCACCCGTGGCAGCTGCTCCACGTGCGGGAGCGTCCGGGAAGCCAACTCGTCAAACCGGCGCAGCGCCGTCGTGACTGACGTGGAAAACTGGCGGGCTGTATCGGTGAAATTCTTGCCGGTGACCAGCCGGAGGCCGAGGGCCTGATTCCATTCCCGGCTGTGCCGCTGATACCGATCGACCAGTGGATTAGCTTCAGCAAATCGCTTCCCGCAGGGGCAGGCGTACCGCCGCCGACGATAATGAAGCACGGTTGGCCGTTCAAACCAGGCCGTATGCTGCACCCGCTGCCACCGGTAATCGTGGACCCGCCGGGTCCACGTGCCACAGGCTGGGCACCGGGACCGTTTCCGGGGCACCGCCACCTGAAGGTGCACCATTCCTTCCCGTTCGTCGGTGTGGAGGACCCTTACCCCTTGGAGGCCGGGGATCGTTATGTTACTATACATATGCACGCAACTCCTATCCTGCTTGGTTTTCGTCGACGCAAGTATAACGGATATCGGAGTCTGCGTGTTTTTTTGTGTCTGTACCCCAACAAATATTATAGAGCCTAAAAAAAGCAGCCCGCGGGCTGCTTTTTTTTAGGATCCTGTGAATAAACCGATAAGGGAGTTAATGAATACGATGATAATTGCTACCGGAGCGATGTAGCGAATGATGGTAAACCATAGGAGAAATACCCCATTTCCCATCACGGATCCCCTCATTACTTCATCACGCAGGTCTGCTTTCTTAATTTTTAATGGAAGAAACAGAGATACGATTAGTGCTCCGAGAGGAAGCAGGAAGTTACTTGTCAGAATATCAATGGAATCAAAGAAGGTGTTGCCAAAAATAAGCCAGTCAGAGAGCAGCCCGTACGACAGGTTCGACGGAATGCCGAGGATGAAAATCAGAATACCGACGACCCAGGCAGTACGTCCACGGCTGTCCGGGCGTTTGTAGGACACTGAGGAAACGATAATCTCGAGCAGTGAGAATGCCGAGGTTAACGTGGCAAACACAAGCAGGAGCATAAACAGCGTAAAGAACAGCGAACCAAGTGCAAGCTGCTCAAATACTGCCGGCAGTACAATGAAAATCAGATTCGGGCCGGCGTCTGGCGGAATATCAAAAGCGAACACTCCCGGGAAAATGGCAAGTCCGGAAAGCAGCGAAATAATAATCGTTAATACGACGATAGAAAACGCTGAGTTGATCAAGCTTTTTTCCTTCGGAAGGTATGAGCTGTATGTAGCCATTACAGAGTTGCCGAGGCTGAGCGAGAAAAACGCCTGGCCGAGCGCGAATAGAATCGTGGTGCCTGTGACTGCACTGAAGTCCGGCTGCAAAAAGAAAGCAATTCCCTCGCCTGCTCCTTCAAGGGTAAGCGAACGGATGACAATTACAATAAATAGAATAAACAGGGCAGGCATCATCCAGTTGGTCGTCCGTTCGATGCCTTTGCGCACACCGCCCTGCACGACAAGAATCGTAATCAGCATAAAGGCAAGATGGGCGATACCTACTTCCCACGGATTGGAAATAATCGAGCCAAACAGAGCTCCGTAATCCGTCCCTTCACTTGCAAGACCTCCAAGGCTCCGGACGAAGTAAATAATAATCCATCCTCCGACAACGGAATAAAAAGATAAAATTAAAATAGCACAAATCATGCCCATGATACCGTTGAAAAACCAGGGAGTATTCGGCGCAATAGTTTTATAGGCCGGGACCGGCGGCTTCTGGGTGCGGCGCCCCACTACAAATTCTGCTATTAATAAAGCGGTTCCGAGAATAAGCGTAAAAACAACAAAGATCAGAAAAAAAGCCCCGCCGCCGCTGGTTCCTGCGACATACGGCAGACGCCAGACAGCGCCCAGACCAATGGCAGATCCGGCTGCTGCTAATACGAACCCAAGCCTCGTCCCCCACTGTTCACGTGGTTGGCTCATAGTAGGTTCCTCCTTAAAATTAATTTATTCCTTTAAAGTACCGAACATACGGGACTTTTGTCAAGAACAGGCCTTGAGTTTATCGATTGCCGAATCCCGAAAATAATGCTATAATTTGAAAGTTAATAAAAAGTTATAGGAGTTGTTTGAATGTCAGTACAGCAATATGAAGTAGGCGCAATCGTCGAGGGGAAAGTAACGGGGATTAAACCATTCGGCGCGTTCGTTGCGCTCGACGGAAATAAACAAGGATTGGTTCACATTTCTGAAATTGCCCACGGCTACGTGAAGGATATTAACGAAGCACTGTCAGTAGGCGATGAAGTTAAAGTGAAAATCAAATCCGTCGATCAGGAATCAGGAAAGATTTCTCTTTCTATCCGGGATACTCTTCCGGCACCGGAAAAAAGCGAAAGCCGTCCGCAGAGCCAGGCACCGCGTCAAAGCAAAAGCAGCGGCCGTCCAGCCCAGCAGAGCAATAACGACACCCAGGGATTTAATACTCTTGAAGATAAATTAAAAGACTGGCTGAAGCAATCCAATGAAATTCAGGCAGATCTGAATAAGCGGGTACGGAAATAATCATTCCCGTTTTTAGAACCGTCGCTTTCGAGCGGCGGTTTTTTTATACAGTGGGAACGGGTACAGGTACTTGAAGAACGTTTTGCGGGCGCTCTGGTTTTTCTTTATAATAGAGAAGGGCTATAGAGACGGAGAAAAGATAAAGCATATTTAAGGGAGGCAGTAATAGTATGGCAAAGCAAATTGAAGTGAACAGCAAAAATATTTCTCAGGAAATATCAGAGCATGAGATCGAGCAGCTGCAGCCAATGGTGGAAACGGCCCATCGCATGATTCACGAAAAAACCGGTGCCGGTTCAGAATATCTTGGGTGGGTAGATCTTCCGGATACATACGACAAGGAGGAATTTTCGCGCATCCAGCAGGCAGCGGAAAAAATCAAAAAGGATTCGGACGTGTTGATTGTAATCGGTATCGGGGGTTCCTATCTCGGAGCCAAAGCGGCCATCGACAGCTTGAGCCATTCGTTTCGCAATCAGCTCGACGGCTCTAAACGGAACGGCCCGGAAATTTATTTCGCCGGTCACCAGATCAGTCAGCGCTACATGCATGACCTGCTTGAAATGGTGGAGGGCAAGGACGTATCAGTGAACGTCATTTCAAAATCCGGAACTACAACAGAACCGGCTCTTGCGTTCCGGGTGTTCCGGGACTGGCTCGAGAACAAATACGGGGCAGAGGAAGCGGCTTCAAGGATTTACGCTACGACAGACAAAAGCAAGGGTGCTTTAAAAACGCTGGCTGATGAAAAGGGCTATGAAACATTCGTCGTGCCTGATGACGTCGGAGGCCGTTATTCCGTTCTTACAGCTGTTGGCCTTCTGCCTATTGCAGCGGCAGGTCTGGACGTGGAAAAAATGATGGACGGGGCAGCTGCTGCCATGGAGGCAGGAAAGCTGCAGAGCGTAAAAGAAAACTCAGCCTACCGTTACGCTGCTATCCGTTACGCTGCGCATCAGAAGGGGAAAGACATTGAACTGCTGGTGAACTATGAGCCGCACATGCACTTTGTATCTGAATGGTGGAAGCAGCTGTACGGGGAAAGCGAAGGCAAAGATGGCAAAGGGCTGTTCCCGGCTGCAGTCGATTTCTCCACAGATTTACATTCAATGGGGCAATATATCCAGGAAGGCCGGCGTCATTTGCTTGAAACAGTGCTTCATATTCAGGATGCGGGGAGCGCTCTGGAATTGAAAAACACCGAGGATGACCTGGACGGATTAAATTATCTTTCCGGTGAAACGATGGGCTTTGTCAACGAGAAGGCGTTTGAAGGAACGCTTCTCGCGCATACGGACGGAGGCGTACCAAATATTATTATTGATATTCCCGAATGGAACGAATATTACTTTGGATACCTCGTTTATTTCTTTGAAAAGGCGTGCGCCGTGAGTGGCTATATGCTCGGCGTCAATCCATTTGACCAGCCGGGCGTGGAAGCTTATAAAAAGAACATGTTTGCACTTCTTGGCAAACCAGGATTTGAAGAGCGTCAGACAGCGCTTGAAACGCGCCTGAATGAAGAGTAAGCAGAAAAGCAGCCTGCCGATAGGCAGGCTGGGTTTTTTCCGGAGCTGCACAAAAACGTGAAAAAAGGACTTGTCAGATAGAGGCAGACAAGGTACAATGTTTTTTGTCGGCTGATATTTTATCGGCAAAAACATGGGGCCTTAGCTCAGCCGGGAGAGCGCTTGGCTGGCAGCCAAGAGGTCAGCGGTTCGATCCCGCTAGGCTCCACCATACATATTACGTCAACGACACTGGTTTGAGAATTACTTCTCCTCCGGTGTCGTTTTTGTATTAGTAAGTATATCTACTTTTTTTAGTTACAAAACTTGCCGATTAAAACCAGGTGAGGTATTATATATTCATTCCAAGATACATACTACGCCAACGACGCCGGTTTGAGGGACTATCCTCGGCCCGGCGTCGTTCTTTGTTTCGGCGGTATGTGTTTAGGCTGACAGTCTCGGCCTATTTATAATAGAGATTTTCGTTGGACAACGGAATCGATGCATGACAGTTTTCGCATGGCTGTTCGTTTCCGGTAACGTTGGCATCAGTGCCCAGCGTTTCCGGGGGCATTTGAATGGAAGCTGTGTTTTCGTGCCCGCATTCCGGACATTTCACCATTAACATTGATTATTCACCTCGCTTTTTGTAATGGTTTTCCCGCCCCTCCAGGGGTTATAACTTCAATTGTAAGAAAAATTTGTTAAATAAGAAGAAATGATTCTTTTGGCCTTGGTGCATATTCTTCGGAGAATATAAAAGAACGTGCTGCAGGAGCAGGGCGTTTTTTTCAGTCCTTCCCCTGAAATTGTTCATAAATGCAATTAGTAAATTATGAGGGGAAAGGCGGTGTAGCAGTAAAAGCCGCGCAGCTGACAGGTTATTGCGCAAATTCCTGCGCCCAGATTTAGGATATTTTCCGGGAGCCTACGACTAATGGGTATGTGAAAGAAGTACTGTTTTGGAAAGAGAGCGAAAAAACAGCCGGAAGCTGCTGATTATTGGGTAAGATAAAGGTACATATCCAAGAGATAAAATAATAGAAAGAATGAAAGGAAAGGAAAGGAGAATTCCATGAGTTATACTGCCAGTGAATTAGTTTTCAGCCAGACCTTTAACTGCTGGAGCCGTATTTCGTACTTATATCAGTGTGAACCGAAAATAGTAACTGTATCGATTTTTCCTGAAGCTGGCAGAAGAAGTACCCAATTTAACGCTGACACATTGAGTATCGAAGAGTTTTGGAGGGTTTGCCACGAAAAATTCAAAGCCGATTTTCCAGAAAAATAAAAATGGCGATGCTTTCAGGGAACGTTTGCCCATGTGCTCAGAGGGTAATTACCAATAGATACAAGGAATGTTAGAAGAGGTGAAAATATGACTGCCGGACTATTATTAAGCGCTGTTCCACCCAAGGG
This sequence comes from Marinococcus sp. PL1-022, assembly GCF_033845285.1. Lineage (NCBI taxonomy): Bacteria > Bacillati > Bacillota > Bacilli > Caryophanales > Bacillaceae > Marinococcus > Marinococcus sp. PL1-022. The sequence goes on from NZ_JAWXCX010000001.1 coordinate 503,919, forward strand.
GCATCCTTTTGTGATGATCGCCACGGATTCGAAGGGGGCAAGTCTTGAGGGCGGACCGGCGGATGAAAAGGCGCAGAAGGTATTTGACGCCGAAAATGCACTGCTGGCTGTAAGTGGTGTGGCGACAGACGCCCACCGGGCCCAACTTGTGGAAATACTTGAAACACATAAAGCACAACCGATTGATAAAAAAATGCAGCTGGTGTTTGACGAAAGCATGGCTGTGAAACGCGAGCTTGGCTTAAATATGACTGCTGCGATTATGCAGTTTGACGAAAACGGGAATCCACAGGTAGCGTTCTGCTATGTCGGCACGGATGAAGGAGACCGGCAGTTCAACCCGTATACGTTCGACCGCCGGGTGCCTGAGGTCAATCACGCTTATTTTGGTGAAGACAAAGAAGGGGTCACAGACTTCCGAAAAAAGCTGGATGAGAAGCTCGATAAAAAAACAATTACCCCGGACCACCTCCGGGAATCTGCCGGATGGTTTATCCGGAGGGCAGCAGAGGCATTTCCCGAAGCGGTTAATGCAAGGGTCCAGACGAAGGTGAAGGTCTTCAGGCCCGGATTGTGAGCCGGCACAGAACATATTAATATGCAATTGAAAGGGGATAAAACTAATGAGCTTTGAAAATACATTCGCCACTAAAACACGTAAATATTTAAATATTGATGCTCAGCCCGAGCAGCAGCTGATCGAATCTACGGCGAGGGAAATCATGTATTATTTCATGGATCTTGAAGAGGAATTTAAAAATATAAACGACCGCAAGTTTCATATTGAAGCGGGCTTTCATGAAAGCTATATTAAAATCAACAAGCGAAAGCTCACTTTTGAGCTGAAGCATATTCCTTCCCACCGTATCACTATTATTCAAAAGGTGAATGGCAGTAAAGCCCATATAGACCATATTATCGCCAAAGACGATGAAGCCCGCAGTGAAGCAGATGAAACCCCCTTCAGCCGTGATTTAATCCGCCGGTATCTGATCCAGACATTCGGGGATTCTCTCGACTTAAGTAATATTTACTGATGCCCTCTCCCGGAGGGCATTTTTTATTGGGAAATTTTTTTTGACAAACGAAGTCGCGGCGGTTGAATAAATGCCAGGAGCGTCAGATAATATACATGTATAAACACGAGCCGGTTCAAGCGTGGGAACGTACGTATCGGCAAAGAAGTCAGATAATTCTTTATTTTTTTAGTGAAGCAGGAGGAGAGAGATGAAAAGCACGGCGGTATTTAAACAGATGAAAGGCCGGCAGGAGCCGATCACAATGATCACAGCGTATGACGCTCCGACGGGAAAGGCCGCAGAAAAAGCTGGAATGGATATGATACTTGTGGGTGATTCTGCGGGCATGGTCGTGCACGGCTACGATTCCACGATTCCGGTAACACTTGACGACATGGTGATGCATGCACGTGCGGTACGCCGGGGGGCTCCGGGCACATTTATCGTAGTGGATCTGCCCTTTTTAACCTATCATTCCTCTATAGAAAGCACGTTTACAGCAGTGAAGCGTCTGATGCAGGAAGGTGGTGCCCAGGCAGTTAAGCTTGAAGGGGGAGATGAAGTTACCACGGAGACCATCGCCCGCATAACGGCTGCCGGTGTACCGGTCATTGGACATCTTGGCCTTACTCCGCAGTCCGTCGGGGTGCTTGGAGGATATAAGATACAAGGGAAAACAAAAGAAGCAGCCCAGCGGTTGATAAAAGAAGCCCGAAGACTCGAACAGGCCGGTGCATTTGCGCTGGTGCTCGAATGTGTGCCTGGAGAGCTCGCTGCCCGTATTGCAATGCATCTTTCGATTCCGGTTATCGGTATAGGAGCCGGCGTCGGCACTGACGGCCAGGTGCTGGTTTTTCATGACGCTGTCGGATGGGGAGACAGCTTTGTTCCTTCCTTTGCCAAGCAGTACACTAACGTCCAGGCCCAGATTGATGAAGCCCTTGAGAGCTATGTAAGTGATGTGAAGGCGAGAGCATTTCCAGAGGACCAGCACACATTTTCCATGGATGCTTCTGTGCTGAGCGACCTTGGCAGAGGAGGTTCTGCATGAAAGTATTCACTGCCATTCAGGACATTCGAGCGCATATCGATGAAAGAAAACGCCAGGGGGAAATGATTGGATTTGTGCCGACCATGGGAGCGCTGCACGAAGGGCATTTTTCATTAATAGCCCAGGCTTTGAAAGAAAACGACGCAGTAGTGGTGAGCATTTTTGTCAATCCTCTGCAGTTTGGCCCGAATGAAGATTACGAGGCGTATCCGCGTATGCTCGATGCAGATCTTGAAAAAGCTGAAGCCCGGGGCGTCGATATAGTGTTTGCCCCTTCAGCAGCAGAGATGTATCCCGAAGAGATGCAGACAGGAGTGCGTGTGCATGAAGGAACTGAAGTCCTCTGCGGCAAAAGCCGGCCGGGGCATTTTGACGGAGTGGCGACAGTGGTGCTGAAGCTTCTGCAGATTGTTCAGCCAACGCGGGTCTATTTTGGGCAGAAGGATGCTCAGCAGGCCGCTGTAGTAACGAATATGGGCCGTGATTTTAATCTTCCCACAGAAATTGTTACTGGCCCGACGATTCGGGAGCCTGATGGTCTGGCGCTGAGCTCCCGCAATGTGAATTTAACCAGCGGGGAGCGCCGGGAAGCCGTCTGGCTGTATGAAGGATTAAAGCAGGGAGCGTTATGGATAGAAGAGGGAACTTACAGACCCCGTGAAATTCTGGAGGGGGCAAAGCATACAGTGGAAGCTAACATCTCCGGTACGCTTGATTATATGGACATTTTAACGTACCCCGGTCTCAGGCCCGTAAAGGAATGGAATGAGCGGGTAATTATTGCAGGAGCTGTACAGTTTTCGGGAGCGAGACTCATTGATAATATCATTCTTTCTCCTGGCCAGAAAGGAAGGGCGTGACACTGATGTACCGTACAATGATGAAATCAAAGCTTCACCGGGCCGTAGTTACAGAAGCAGATTTAAACTATGTTGGAAGCATTACCATTGACCGGGATCTGATGGAGGCGGTGGGCCTGTGGGAAAATGAGAAGGTGCAGGTAGTTAATAATACGAACGGGGCCCGTCTGGAAACGTACGTGATTGAAGGTCCCCGGGGAAGCGGAGTGATCTGCTTAAACGGTGCAGCCGCAAGGATGGCGCAGCCGGGAGATGTGGTAATCATTATTGCGTATGCGCTGATGGAAAATGAGACGGCCCGGGAGTTCAAGCCGGCGGTGGCAGTGCTTGACAGCCATAATCAAATCAAGCAGATGCTGTCTTACGAGCCGGCTTCGACAACACTGGATTAAAAGGAGATAATGTCTGTGCGCACACCTGAAGCTATGATGGCGCTGATCATGGAGACTGCCGAGGGCGATGAACGTGTCCGGGCCGCAGCTCTAAGCGGCTCCCGTGCAGCGGCCCAAAGCAGCAGTCCTGATCTTTTCAGCGATTTTGATATTATTTATTTTGTGGAAAATATGGAGCAAATGATTAAGGACCGGGCCTGGCTGGACGTGTTTGGGGAGATTTTGATTATGCAGACGCCGGAGGAAATGAACTTATACCGGGAATCGTCGGGGGAGTCATTTGCTTTTCTGATGCTTTTTCGGGATGGTAATCGCATTGATTTAACCTTGAAGCCTGCAGACAGCAGGTATGAGCATTGGAAGCAGGACGGTTTGACCCGCTGTCTGCTGGATAAAGATAACCCAGCTTCTGACTTTCCTGCTCCCACAGACACAGGCTACAAAACAAATGTCCCGGAAGAAGGCTTCTTTCAGCAATGCTGTAATGAGTTTTGGTGGGTGGCTGTGTATGTGGCAAAAGGCTGGAGGCGCAAGAAAATGCTCTACGCCCAGGCCCATCTGGATATTATCCGCCGCATGCTGATACAAATGCTGCAGTGGAGGGTGGTACTCGAAAAAAAGAGACCAGTTAATTTCGGCCAGGAGGCGAAGCACCTGGAAAAACACCTTGGGGATAAAAGCAATAAAAAACTGGCAGCTACTTATGCGGCAGGCTCCTACGAAAGCGTTTGGGGCTCGCTGCAGACGGCGATGGCAATGTTTGAACGGGAATCTGCTTTTGTTGCGAATCAATGCAGGTTTGAGTTGAATGAACAGGAGGGGTCAGGGGTAAAACAATATATTAAAAAGGTCGGGCGCGAGCAGTAAAATAAAAAAAGGCTCCTGCCAAGCAGCAGGAGCAAAATGAAATATGGGATAAGAGCAACAAATTGGACGAGTGCTACTCTATATGTTTATTATTACCTAAAGAGTAAGAAAAGTACACACTTTTCAGAAAAAATGGTGCTTTTACCTACAGTGGCAAATGAGTCTAAACTACTGACTGGGCATGTCCCTAATCCGTTTATAGTGAAGCTGGGCCAATTCTCCCCAACGCTTCACCTCCTGCAGATGAAGCCGTTTTGGCGGGCCCGGGCTTTGCTTAAACAACGGAATGCCGCTTCCTAAAAGATCGGGTGTGAGGGTAATAATGTATTCATCGATCAGCTCCTCGTGAAGCAGAGTGCCGATAATATCTGAGCCTCCAACAACCCAGATGCCACTTCCGGACTCCTGCTGTTTGTTTTGAAGCCATTCTGAAACGGAACCCCGTACAAAGGAGACGTGGCCGTCATTTCCCATGCGGCTGGTGGAAAAAACATAGCAGTCTTTATCGCTGTACGGAAAGGAATCCGTTAAGACGAGCACGTGTTCATAGGTTTTTCTCCCCATTACGACCGTATCCACCCGCCGGTACATTTCATCGTAGCCGTTATCATCTTCGCCTTCGGCTTTCAGCAGCCAGTCAATATTCCCTTCTGCATCAGCGATATAGCCATCGAGACTGGCGGCGATAAACAGAATTACTGGCTTCATTATGACCACTCCCCTCTGTTAGTACATTCATTTTAGCATGTTAAAGGAAGAAAATCGGAATAATTATGCGGGAAGGAGGTAAAGCATGAAGAAAAACTGGGTGTGGGTAAGTGTTGCTGCTGCAATGGTTATAGCAGGCGGTGCGGGCTATTGGGCAGACCGGCACGTTTTAATCACAAATGTCGATGGCAATGACAAAGCCTGGTATATCGAGGGCGGCAAAGCGGAGGAAGAGCTCTACCTTCTTCCGGAAACGGCAGCATCTTTATATGGAGCGGAATTAGAGCAAGAGGGTCCGGCCGTGCGTTTATCGGTGAATGGCGCTTCGTGGGAGGGAGAGCTTGCACAGAGTCCGGCGTGGTTTAACTGGAGGGGAGAAGCTTATATCCCTGCAAAAGAAGCTGCCGAAGAGCTTGCATTCGAAGAAGAAGAAACTGGGAACCGCTATACAGCCCAATTGTGGAGCCCGGCCCAGGAAAGAATCGCCAGAGTGATCGAAAAAGGCGAAGAGTTTACAGGTGTTCCGTACAAATGGGGAGCGTCTGAAACTACGACCGAGTATTTCGACTGCTCCTCCTTTACCCAGCGCATGTACGCTGAAGAAAATGTTGATCTTCCCAGGGTGTCGGAGGAACAGGCGCAGGAAGGCCGCGATGTTGCTGAAGAAGACTGGAAGCGGGGAGACCTGATTTTCTTCGATACGAATGGAGACGGCAGTATTAATCATGTGAGCATGTATATTTCTGATGAAACGCTGTTTCACGCCACAGAATCCGACGGTGTCGGCTATACTGATTTTTCGGATTACTGGAGGGACTCTGTAGTGGAAACAAAACGATTCATTGTTTAAAAGCCGTTTGGATTCGTCTTCCTAAAAAGAAAGTGATAAAATAAAGAACGGAATAGACATGGGAAGATGAAACGAGGAGGCTTTTTAAGCATGGATTTTAACAAGGTATTAAACCGGAAAAATACGAACTCGATGAAATGGGACTTTGCCGCCGAACGCTACGGCTCTTCAGAACTATGGCCAATGTGGGTAGCGGATATGGATTTCCAGGCTCCGCAGCCTGTACTTGATGCGATGCAGGAGGTGCTTGATCACGGAATTTTCGGCTATCACCGGCGCCCGGAATCACTGAAGGACGCGACGACCGAATGGATTCGCACCCGCCACAACTGGAATGTAAGCAATGAGCAGCTCGTCTTTACCCCTGGTGTAGTGCCGGCGATCAGTCACCTGATTCAGACATTTACCGAAAAAGGTGAGGGCGTTATTCTGCAGACACCGGTCTACTATCCGTTCTATATGCTGGTGGATAATAATGAACGAACGCTTTATAAGAACCCGCTGAAGGAAACAGACGAAGGATTTACTATCGATGTGGAAAACCTTGAAGAACAGATGAAAGCCGGCGCGAAAATGCTTTTACTGTGCAGTCCCCATAACCCTATCGGCCGGGTGTGGACCGAGGATGAGCTGCAGCAGATCGCCGCTCTGGCAGAGAAATACAACGTGCTGGTAGTATCCGATGAAATCCACGCAGATCTTATTCTCTCCGGCGTGCATGTGCCGTTTTCGAAGGCAGCGGAGGGCTATGATGTGGAAACCATCACCTGCATGGCTCCAAGCAAAACCTTTAATCTTGCAGCCCTGCAGCTGTCCTACGTTGTTTTTGAGAAAAAAGCTTCGCAAAAAGCATACGAAGCTCATCTGCAGCGCAATTTCGTCGGAATCGACAACCCGTTTGCCACAGTCGCTGCTGAAGCCGCCTACCGGCACGGGACCGGGTGGCTGGAGGAACTGCTCGTTCATCTGCGGGAAAACGTTGATTACTTGAAGGATCAACTGGAGTCGGCAATCCCGGAATCACATGTTATTAAGCCGGAAGGGACGTATCTTGTCTGGATTGATCTCCGGGGTCTTGGCATGGACAAAAAAGAACTGGAGGAATGGCTGCGCAAAGAAGCAGGGGTAGCTCTGAGTGACGGGCATATCTTTGGAGATGAAGGTGCTGGTTTTGTACGTATTAACGTCGCCTGCCCCCGTACGCATATCGATGAAGGTGTGCGCCGCTTAAAAGAAGCATATGAACGCACTATCCAGACTGCCGGCCGTAAGTCATGAAGACCTTCCGTCTTGTCCGCCTCAGCTTGTTTCAAAAAGACGGTGACGCGATTGAAATGCATGAGATAAAAATGAAGGAAGGCCTTATTATTAATCGCGAAGAGCCTGATAGATCCTGGCTGCTTGATGCGGTGATACCTACTGAGTATGAAGATATCATTCATGAGTGGGAAAGACACGAAGAGGAAATGCTGATGGAAGCAGTCATCACCCATCCCGACAATGCCCCGGCGCTTTTAAGGGGCGTCGTAAAAAAAACTACAAGACTTGAGCATTCTCTTGGCGTTTTAATTCAGGCGTATATGGCTGGAAAAGATGAAAACATCACCGAATTGATATTAAAAGAGCTGATTACCGAAGGATATGAAGGTAATCAGCTTATGGAAGAGTTTCACGAGCGAAAAAACGATCAGCGCTCCTGGTCAAAGGCAATGGCGGCAAGATTATACAGCCGCCAGGAGAAATAATTTTCCCGGAGAGATGATAGAAGTGGAGTGATACGTATGTGTGAGGATCAGGGCATATGACGACTTGCTACAAATTCCGGGACTACTACAATAACGAAGTGGAATTGGCGTTTAACGGCACTCCATTTTCAGACAAGCCGGGACATGTATGGGTAATATGCTTATATGCCGGCAGATGGCTGCTCACTCGTCACTCCCAGCGCGGGCTGGAGTTTCCCGGCGGGAAGATCGAAAAGGGAGAAGCCCCCGAAGAAGCAGCTGTGCGGGAGGTCGATGAGGAAACCGGCGGCCGCATTGATGTAATACGCTCTCTCGGCCAGTACAAAGTAGTGGGCCGGAGTGAAGATGTAATAAAAAATATATACATCGCAGTGGTGGATTCACTGGTTCATCACGAGGATTATATGGAAACGGATGGCCCGGTGTTGATAGAAACACTTCCAAGTAATATTCGTGATCATCCCGGCTACAGCTTTATTATGAAAGACGAAGTGCTCCCCCGCTCCGTAAAATATGCGGAGGAAGCAGGATATATTACATTAAGATGAAAGGAACCGGCGCCTGCAAAGGCACCGGTTCCTTTTTAATCCATTAAAAACAGGGATTACAGCTGCGATGGTCCTGCCTTTGCGATAGAGTCAGGGACATCGTAAAACCGTTTAAAGTTTGCTGCAAACTTGCGGGCAAGCATACGGGCCTGAACCTCGTAGTCGCCGGCCTCTGACCACATTTTCTTCGGCTGAAGCATATCTTCGGGAACACCGGGGCAGGACTCGGGAATATGCAGTCCGAAAATAGGGTCCTCTACAGTGGCTGCATCGGTCAGCTCTCCATTGAGGGCTGCCTGTACCATAGCCCGGGTGTATGAAAGGTCCATGCGGCTTCCGACTCCGTAGCCGCCACCGCTCCAGCCGGTATTCACCAGAAAGACAGGAACATTGTGTTCGTCGATTTTTTCTCCGAGCATTTCTGCATAGACCGAGGCCTGCCGTGGAAGAAACGGCGCCCCAAAGCAGGTGGAAAAAGTTGCTTCCGGAGAAGTGACGCCTCTTTCCGTGCCGGCTAGTTTGCTTGTGTAGCCGCTGAGAAAATGGTACATGGCCTGCTCCTTCGTCAGTCTGCTGATTGGCGGAAGAACGCCGAATGCATCTGCCGTTAAAAAGATGATCGCCGAAGGATGGCCGGCTGTGCCGGAGGGAACAATCCCGTCGACGTGCTCAATCGGATAAGCTGCCCTTGTGTTTTCCGTGATCTGTGTATCAGTATAGTCAACTTTGCCGCTGACATTGTCTATACCGACATTTTCAAGCACAGCACCGAAACGAATAGCGTTCCAGATCTGCGGTTCCTTCTGCTTGGAAAGGTTCGAGCATTTTGCGTAGCATCCGCCTTCGATATTAAAGATGCCGTTTTCGGACCAGCCGTGTTCATCGTCGCCGACCAAAAGCCGGGAGGGGTCCGCGGATAGGGTTGTTTTTCCGGTGCCGGAGAGACCGAAAAACAACGCGCTTTTTCCGTCACTGCCGATGTTTGCCGAGCAGTGCATCGGAAGCACATTTTGTTCAGGGAGCAGGTAGTTCATGACAGAAAAGATTGATTTTTTCATTTCTCCGGCGTACTCTGTGCCGCCAATTAAAACCGTGCGCCGCGCAAAGCTGATGACGATAAATGTTTCCGACGAGGTACCATCTATCTCCGGGTCTGCTTTGCATTCCGGTGCGGCAATGAGCGTAAAGGGTGAAACAGATGGAGTTTCTCTTCCGTCAGGCCGGATAAACAGCTGACGTGTGAACAATTGATGCCAGGCGTAGGAGGTGATGACCCGGACAGGAAGCTGGTAGTCGGGGTCGGCTCCAGCCAGGGCGTCGCTTGCGAAAACTTCATTCTGACTGCTCAAATGAGCCGTCACTTTGTTATAAAGCCGTTCAAACACTTCCTCAGACATTGGTTTGTTTACATTTCCCCAGTCAATAGAAGGAGAACTGCCAGGTTCATCGACAATATATTTATCCTTTGGCGACCTGCCGGTATATTTGCCTGTTTTCACGGCAAGAGCACCCTCTGCTGTAAGTGAGCCCTCCTGCAGAGCCAGCGAGCGCTTCACAAGCGCAGGGACAGAGAGATTCCATTGGACATGCGCTTCGTTTAACAGGTTTGTTTCGGATTTGGAAGCGAACGGCGGCTTCATAAACAATCACTCCTTTAATGAGGGGGAAGTTAGATTTATTCATCATGAATGATGGATAGAATATAAAATAGTGTAACACATTTAATTTAATAGTACATACTTATTCGTCAAAAAGTTCATGAATATTTTTAGTGCTGAAAGGGAAAAGATGTAAGAAAGCAACGAAAGGGGAACAACCATGGAACAACAATCGGAATTTATTGTATTTTATGATAGTGACTGTCCGTTATGCACCAGGTTCCATACTTATCTTTCAGCGATAGATAAAACGAACACGGTGAATTGGAAGCCTATATATGATGAGGATTTATTTGAAAAGTACCCAATGCTCAAGGGAGAGCCTCTTGAAGATCAGATGCACAGTGTAGAGGATAATACGTATGTATACGCCGGATATTTTACGGTGAAAAAATTGTGTTATACTATTCCAGCGTTAAAGCCGCTGAAGGCAGTGTTTCTGCTGCCGGGCGTGGAAACGCTTGGCCGAAAGCTGTACCACACAGTGTCTACAAACCGGTATCAGTGGTTTCATTTCCTATGTGATGACAAGACGTGCCAGCGGGAAGGGCACTAAGTTTGACATCAAATAGGGTTTGCGTTACGATTTTGTACGAACGGATACTCTTATCCTGAGCAGGTGGAGGGACAGTCCCTGAGAAGCCCAGCAACCATCCGGGAACGGAAAGGTGCTAACCTGGAGAGGCGGACAGACGCCTTGAAAGATAAGAGGCGAAAAAGCTGAACTGACAGCCCCTTTTCCCTCAATTTTTTGGGACAAGGGGCTTTTCCTGTACACAACGGCCTACTGCCGTTTTCTTTTCGTCTACCCCGAGAATGGGAGAGTACACCCGTAGCAGGCAGTTAAAAAGGAGGCAGCAGCGTGTCTACAATTGGACGACGTTTATTTACGTCGGAATCTGTAACAGAAGGGCACCCGGATAAGGTGTGTGATCAGATCTCCGACGCGATTTTGGATGAAATATTAAAGGATGATCCGAATGCCCGGGTGGCAGCGGAAACAGTAGTGAACACCGGTCTCGTATTGGTCGCAGGAGAAATATCTACATCTACATACGTGGATATTCCTAAAATTGCCCGGGAAACTTTAAAGGATATTGGTTATACACGGGCGAAATACGGGTTTGATTACGAAACGTGCTCGGTTTTGACTTCGATAGATGAACAGTCGGCCGACATCGCCCAGGGCGTTGATGAGGCGCTTGAAACCCGTGAAGGCTCGATGACTGAGGATGAATTGGAATCGATTGGAGCAGGAGATCAGGGCTTGATGTTTGGGTATGCCGATAACGAAACCGATGAACTCATGCCTATGCCGATTTCACTTGCTCACAAGCTGGCACGCCAGTTAACGAAGGTTCGCAAAGAAGGCAATCTTTCGTATCTGCGTCCGGACGGAAAGACGCAGGTTACGGTGGAATACGGAGATGACGGGAAACCACTCCGGGTGGAAACGATCGTTATTTCCACCCAGCATTCAGATGACGTAACGCTTGCCCAAATTGAAGAGGATATGCACAAATACGTGATCGAGCCGGTCGTGCCGGCAGAGCTTCTCGATGCTAAAACCAACTATTTCATAAACCCGACCGGACGCTTTGTCATTGGTGGACCGCAGGGAGATGCCGGGCTTACAGGAAGAAAAATTATTGTTGATACGTACGGAGGCTACGCCCGTCATGGCGGCGGGGCGTTTTCCGGTAAAGACCCGACAAAGGTCGACCGTTCCGCATCGTACGCAGCCCGGTATGTAGCGAAAAATATTATCGCAGCAGGACTGGCAGATAAATGCGAGGTTCAGCTTGCGTATGCGATCGGCGTGGCGCAGCCGGTCTCCATTTCGATCGCCACGTTTGGGACGGGGAAAGTATCAGAAGAGGTGCTCGTAAAGCTTGCCAACGAAAACTTTGATCTCCGGCCGGCCGGCATCATCAAAATGCTTGACCTTCGCAGACCGATTTACAGACAGACAGCCGCTTACGGTCACTTCGGCCGTCATGACGTTGATCTGCCATGGGAACGCACGGACAAAGCAGCGGCGCTTCAGGAACAGGCATTCACCGAAAAGCAGCAGTAAACAGACAAATACCCGCTCCTGTTTATATTCAGGAAACGGGTATTTTTTATTCTGCTCAGCTTTTTTCTGTATACGTGCTGACAGAGTCAAATTCGGTTTTAATTTTATCAGAAGGCTTCGGTCCGAGCAGGCTGACGGCAATAATGATTATGACGTTGATGAAGAAGCCTGGCACAATTTCGTAAAGATCAAACAATCCTCCGGTAAGCTGGACCCAGATAATTACGGTTGCCCCGCCGGCGATCATCCCAGCCAGTACACCCCACATGCTTGTCCGGCGCCAGAATAGGGAGAAAAGCATCGCAGGCCCGAACACCGCGCCGAACCCGGCCCACGCGTAGCTTACGAGTTCAAGCACTGTACTGCCGGGGTTGGAGGCGAGAAGCAGGGCAATAAGGGCTATGACAATAACGCCGAATCTTCCGACCCAGACGAGCTCCCGGTCAGAAGCGTGCGGCCGGAGAAGGCCCTTGTAAAAGTCTTCTGCAAGCGCACTTGAAGATACAAGCAGCTGGGAGTCCACTGTGCTCATAATAGCAGCAAGAATCGCTGCGAGCAGAACCCCGGATACCCATGGGTTAAACAGTACCTGGGTAAACAGAATAAAGACCGTTTCCTGATTCCCATCTCCGAGCTGGGCGTCCCCCGAGAAGTAAGCAATACCGACAAACCCTGTAAAAATAGCGCCGAGAAGAGAAATAACCATCCAGCTCATACCTACAAACCTGGCCATCGGAATTTCTTTTTCGGAGCGTATCGCCATAAACCTGGTAATAATATGAGGCTGGCCGAAGTAGCCGAGTCCCCAGGCGAGCAGGGAGACCACAGAGATAACGCTCACGTTTGTAAAGGCACTTAACGCATCCGGATTAATGGATGCCACGGATTGGACGGAATTTCCCCAACCACCAATTTCTATAACAGCAGCGATCGGAACAGCAACGAGCGCCAGAAACATCAGAATGCCCTGGATAAAGTCCGTCCAGCTAACGGCCATGAATCCGCCGAGAAACGTATAGGTAATAATAACAGCGCCGCCGATCCAAAGGGCTGCCTGATAGGAAAGCCCGAAGGAACTGACAAACAGGGTGGCTCCCCCGACCAGTCCGGAGGATGTATAAAAGGTAAAGAAAATAAGTATAAATAATGCCGAAACAATACGCAGTGCTTTTGTTTTATCGTGGAAGCGGTTTTCAAGAAAGTCGGGTATCGTAATGGAATCGTTGGCGATAATTGTGTACCTGCGCAGTCTTCTCGCCTGAAACTGCCAGTTCAAATAAGCTCCGATGGTGAGGCCGATAGGCAGCCATATTTCGCTCATTCCGCCCAGGTACATGGCTCCGGGAAGCCCGAGCAGAAGCCAGCTGCTCATGTCAGAGGCGCCGGCACTGAGTGCAGCTACGGGGCCATTTAATTTTCGTCCGCCTAAAACGTAATCTGAGAGGTTATTGGTCAGCTTGTAAAATAAAAAACCAATGCCAAGCATTACAACAAGGTAAACGATAAAAGTTACAATTGTTGGTACGGAAATATCCATTTAAGTGGTCTCCTTTTTTGATCTAACATAACTGATCGCTGCTAAAACTACAGTAATCGGCATAGGTATTAAGATGAGCAGCCATGTGAATAGTGTTATTCCTTCCATTCAGTACACCTCCCCTTGAATGTACTTTTATATGTTGCAAGAATAGTGCCAATATTCTTAACTTCTGCAGAGCTTAACAAAACCGGCGGAGACGTCCATTATAATTGAATACTCTATTGGATAGAAGCGTTATTAGAAAAATTAAGAAGTTAAAGCTGCAAAATTTTGCACTCCTAAGTTTTGGGATTTTGCGTACGTACCCTTCGCACTTCATGATAAAATCAGATCAAGAATAAATTATAAAGAGGGTGGGTCCATGGTATATCAAGGCACGAATTCGTTATCCTATCCTGAGCTGAACGATATTTTTGATCATTTAATGGTAAAAATGGATCAGGGGATCCGTGTCATCGATGCAGATGAAAACCTGATTATTTATAACGACAAAATGCGCGAAATCGAATCTATGACGTATGAGGATTTTAATAATAAAGGCATGATGGACGTTTTTCTTTTCGAGCATGAACGGGACAGCAGACTGCTCCAGGCTATTAAGCAGGGAGTGGAAACGAGAGAAAAAAAGCAGCATTATACAAACAGCCGTGGAAAAAATATCACGACTATTAATGAAATCTTTCCAATTTATTCAGGCGGTCGGATTATCGCAGCTGCCGAAATCGCAAAGGATGTCACCCGCATGGAGAAGCTGGTCCGGGAAAACCAGAAAAAAACCGGCAGTGGGCTTTTTACATTTGACCAGATTATCGGGCATTCAGCTGAAATCACGGGTGTGGTGCAGAACGCGAAGCGGGCAACAAGAACGTCATCATCGGTATTAATTGTAGGAGAGACCGGCACAGGGAAGGAATTGTTTGCCCAGAGCATCCACAGTGAAAGTGAGCGGTCGGGACAGCCGTTTGTGTCACAAAACTGCGCCGCGCTTCCGGAAACGCTTATTGAAGGCATTTTGTTTGGTACCGTAAAGGGGGCATTTACAGGAGCATCTGAACGGGCCGGGCTGTTTGAAAAGGCAGAAGGCGGGACGCTGCTGCTCGATGAAATTAATTCGCTGCCGGTAGCACTGCAGGCAAAGCTTCTGCGCGTCCTGCAGGAGAAAAAAGTAACCCGTTTAGGATCGCATAAAGAGCAGTCCATCAATGTCCGTATTATTGCCACGATGAATAAAGAGCCGGCAGAGGCTATTCAAAACAATGAGCTGCGTGAGGATCTTTTTTACCGTATTGGTGTGGTTACGCTATATGTCCCTTCGCTCCGGGAAAGAAAAACAGATATCGAGCCGCTGGTGGAAACCTTTCTGGAAAAGTACAACCAGGTTTTTCAAATGGACGTAAATCGCGTTTCCCCGGCGGTGAAAACCAGGCTGGAGGCCTATCATTGGCCGGGAAATATCCGGGAGCTTGAACACGTTATCGAAGGAGCGATGAATTTAATGCTCGATGAGAAAGTGATCGAAGAAAGCCACCTGCCGGATCATTTTCGCAAACGCACCGATCTTCTGGAAACAGGAGAGATAGAAAGCAGGGATTCAGCTGGGGGAAGCAGCCACGAAGGAAATTTAAAGGCACGTCTGCTTGAAATGGAATTTGCTCTAATTAAAGAAGCGCTGAACCAAAGCGGCGGCAACGTAATGCAGGCAGCCAAAAAGCTTGGAATCAGCCGGCAGAGTCTGCAGTACCGGATGAGTAAATTTCATTTATAATTTTTTGCATAAAGCGCAAAATTTCTTGCAGTTCTGACGAACAGTCCCTTTCTTTTTACGGAATACCCTGCGCATGACAATACGGCCATGTTGGCACGTATTTTGCATCAGTGTAGGGCAGTACTGAAAAGATCAGGAGGGTGCACCTATGACAATTTCACGTTCGTTTTTTATATTTCTATCCCAAAACAAGACGCTGACAAGGGGTGCCAAAAAGTGGGGCATCCATCTCGGAGCTTCAAAAGTAGTGGCTGGAGAAGATATTGATGAAGCACTAACGACCATTCAGTCGATGAACGATCAGGGCCTGATGGCGACTATTGACCATCTTGGGGAATTTATAACGGAAAAATCAGAGGTGGAAGAAGCCAAGCAGAAAACCATCGAAATTATTGAGAGCGTCTGCGCGAAAAACGTACAGTCAGAGCTGACAGTGAAGCTGACGAAGCTCGGTCTTGATATAGATACGGACTACTGCATCGAAAATATGAAGGAAATCCTGCAGGCGGCCAAGGATAAACAAAATTTTGTAAACATCGACATGGAAGACTATTCCCGTTATGAAAAGACGCTGAGTGTACTGAAAACGCTCCGGAAGGAATATGATAATGTAGGCACTGTTCTGCAGGGGTATTTACGGCGGGGGCTCGATGATCTCGACAGTCTTGCAGGGGTGCCTCTCCGGATTGTAAAGGGAGCTTATCAGGAGAAGGAAGAGGTTGCCTTCACAGACAAGCATGAGATTGACGCTAATTATTTTCTGATGATTCAAAAACATCTGCAGCAGGAAGGCTTTACAGCCATCGGCACACATGATCACCGTATTATTAATGCGGTTAAGCTGTTCGTGAAAGATCAGGGCATAGCTTATGATTCATTTGAATTTCAGATGCTGTATGGCTTTCGGACAGAGCTGCAGCTGCAGCTTGTGCAGGAAGGCTACAATGTCAGAGTCTACGTGCCCTTTGGTAAAGAATGGTATGGTTATTTTATGAGAAGACTGGCAGAACGCCCACAGAACCTCGTATCCGTGGCTAAAGGGATAATTACGAAATAAAAGGTTCATGCAGCGCCGCTCCCGAAAAGGGGGGCGGCGCTTTGATTGCCAGGCAGAAGGCCCTGAAGCTACAGTTTAATCAGGGAGTGCTTTCTGCGTATAATGGATGTGACACGCAGCTGAAACCGGCAACAGAAAGGAAACCGACGATGCAGACAGTACAAAAACAACGAACGGCTGGCTTTTTGCTTGTGATAAGCGGAGCCTCCCTCTGGGGTGTTGGAGGAACAGGAGCACAGTATATTTTTGAAGCGCACTACCTGGCCGTGGAGTGGCTGGTGGCTGTCAGGCTGCTTCTATCCGGAATTCTCCTTTTAACCATTTCTTTAATGCTTGGAAATAAAGAAAAAGTGACCGGAATCTGGAAGCAGAAAAAGAGCGCAGGGGCAGTGGTTATATTCGGGTTATTTGGTATGCTGGGCGTTCAGTATACATATATGGCCTCCATTGAAAGCGGAAACGCGGCAGTGGCCACGCTGCTGCAATACCTGGCTCCTGTATTTATTCTTGTTTACCTGCTTGCGGCCCGGCATACCTATTGGAATAGACGGGACGGAGGTGCCGTATTAATGGGACTTGCCGGCACGTTTCTGCTGCTGACAAACGGGGAGCCGGCCGAATTATCCGTGTCGCCGGAGGCGGTGGTCTGGGGCGTGCTTTCCGGAGTGGCGCTTGCCTTCTATACTCTGTACGCAGGTCCTCTTTTAGCCGCGTGGGGGTCCATGAATGTCATTGGGTGGGCTATGACGGTTGGAGGAGCAGCTGTAAGCTTTTTGCATGCCCCGTGGGACACCGGATGGGAGAGCTGGACATGGAGCTTGGCTGGGAGCGTAATTTTTGTCGTTATTTTCGGCACTATGATTGCTTTTTGGTTTTACCTGGAAAGCCTGAAATATTTAAAGCCTCAGGAAACAAGCATCTTAGGGTGTCTGGAACCATTGGCGGCTATTTTGACTTCGGTATGGTGGCTGCACGTTCCGTTTGGACTTTTCCAGAGCGTGGGCGCCTGTTTGATACTTGGCATGGTCGTTTATTTGTCAATGCCGCAAAAGCAGCGGGCAAAGCCTGCCCCCGCGTAAGAAAAAAGGGAACCAAAAGGGAACCAAAAGGGAAATAAACACAGCCGAACGAGAAAATATACTAAAATAAGTGTAGAAAGTGAAATACAATTCGGAAGGATGAAGGGCTGCATATGTATCAAAACCTCAACGAATGCGTAGAAGATCTGGAAAAGAACGGTCATTTAATACGAATCAAGGAAGAGGTTGATCCCTACCTGGAAATGGCTTCGATTCATTTGAGGGTCTATGAACAGGAAGGGCCGGCCATTTTATTTGAAAACGTAAAAGGAAGCCCATTCCAGGCCGTTTCTAATTTATTTGGCACCGTCGAACGCAGCAGGTTCATTTTTCGGAAAAACTGGAAACAGGTGCAAAATGTTATTGCGATGAGAAATGATCCGGTGCAGGCACTGAAGCATCCGTTACGTAACATGACGAGCGGCCTGACGGCAGTAAAAGCTCTTCCAAAGAAAAAGAAGGGCGGCACGGAAAACTTCCGGGAAGTGAGCATCAGTGACCTGCCGATGATTCAGCACTGGCCCCGGGATGGCGGCGCGTTTCTCACCCTGCCGCAGGTGTATACAGAGGACCCGGAAAAATCGGGGCCGATGAACGCCAACCTCGGCATGTACCGGGTGCAGCTTAGCGGCAATGAATTTGTACAGAATGAAGAAGTGGGGCTGCATTATCAGATTCAACGGGGAATTGGTGTACATCAGGCAAAGGCCGTAGCTAAGGGAGAGCCTTTGAAGGTGAGTATTTTTCTCGGCGGACCTCCGGCGCACACTATTTCAGCAGTAATGCCGCTTCCGGAAGGGCTGAGTGAGATGATGTTTGCCGGTATGCTGTCCGGGCGTCGTTTTCAGTACAGCTATGAAGACGGCTACTGCATTAATCATGACGCCGATTTTGTTATTACGGGTGAAATTTATCCGGAGGACACGAAGCCGGAAGGACCATTTGGCGACCATTTGGGCTATTACAGCCTGACGCATGATTTCCCGGTCATGAAGGTTCATAAGGTGTATGCGAAGGACAAAGCTATTCTGCCGTTTACCGTAGTTGGCCGACCGCCGCAGGAGGATACCTCATTTGGAGCGGTGATCCACGAAATGACAGGGGAAGCAATCAAACAGGAAATTACCGGAGTCAAAGAAGTTCATGCTGTGGACGCTGCAGGGGTGCATCCGCTTCTGCTGGCCATAGGCAGCGAACGGTATACGCCGTTTCAAAGCGTGAAGCAGCCGGCGGAGCTGTTAACAATTGCTAATCGTATTCTCGGAACAGGACAGTTAAGCCTGGCCAAATATTTATTTATTACAGCGGAACAGGAAAGAGAACTCGATACGCATCAGGAGGAGGATTTTTTCACGTACATGCTTGAGCGGATTAATCTGCGCCGCGATCTTCATTTTCAGACCAAAACGACAATCGATACGCTTGATTACAGCGGAGAAGGACTGAATGAGGGCAGCAAGGTAGTTATCGCGGCTTATGGGGATGTGAAGCGGGATCTTTGCCAACGCGTGCCGGAAGGCTTCCCGGCTGACAGTCCGATGCATTCGCCCAAGCTTGTGATGCCGGGCGTAATAGCGGTGGAAGCAGCGGAGTTTACCAGCTACAGGCAGGCGGCTGAAGAAATATCCGCTTTCGCTGAACGTCTCGATGAACAGTGGGACGTCAAAGAAACCCCAATGATTATCATCTGTGATGACAGCAGCTTTGTCAGTGATACGATGCAGAATTTCCAGTGGGCCGTTTTTACACGCAGCAATCCTTCCCACGATATTCACGGGGTGAACAGCTTTTATGAAAACAAGCACTGGGGATGCGACAGTTTGATCATCGATGCCCGCATCAAGCCTCATCATGCACCGCCACTGCTTCCGGATGAAAATGTGGAGCACCGGGTGGATAGTCTTATGGAACGGGTTGGCTTAAGGGAAAAATAGTTGCTGAAAATGTTTAAAATGGAACAAAAGCGTGAACAGAAGGACACCTGTTTGAAAAAGCAGAGTCATTAATCCAGAAAGGACGAATACCTGTTATGGAAAAACGACAGCTTGGCAACAGTGACCTGAATGTCTCCCCTATTGGCTTAGGATGTATGGGAATGTCCGCTTTTTATGGAAAATTAAACGATGAAGAGTCGAAGAAAACGATACACACAGCGCTGGATCATGGGGTTAATTTTCTCGACACGGCTGATATGTACGGCCCGATGACTAATGAGCGACTGGTTGGTGAAGCAATTCAAAACCGTCGGGAGGAAGTAGTGCTTGCTACAAAATTCGGAAACGTGTACAGCAACAAAGGTGAATTAACAGGAGAAGTAAACGGCCGGCCGGAATATGTAAAGCAGGCCTGCGATGCGAGCCTGAAACGGCTTGGCGTGGATACTATTGACTTGTATTACCAGCACCGGGTGGACCCGGACGTGCCTATTGAAGAAACCGTAGGTGCAATGAAGGAGCTCGTAGATGCCGGAAAAGTTAGGTATCTGGGCTTGTCAGAGGCAGCTCCGGAAACGATTCGCAAAGCTCATGAAACGCATCCAATTACAGCTCTGCAGACAGAGTATTCGTTATGGAGCCGGGACGTGGAGGATGAAATTCTGCCGCTTTGCAAAAGTCTGGGAATTTCCTTTGTGGCTTACAGTCCGCTCGGGCGTGGATTTTTAACCGGACAGATCAAGCAGTTTGAGGATCTGGAGGAAGATGATTTCCGCCGCTTTTCTCCAAGGTTTCAGGGAGAAAATTTCAACAAAAATCTTGAACTCGTGGACAAAATAAAGGAATTAGCTGAAGAAAAAGAATGCACAGCCTCCCAGCTGGCTCTGGCCTGGTTGAGAGAGCAGGGTGCGGTACCGATCCCGGGGACGAAACGGCGTAAATACCTGGAAGAAAATATTAACAGTCTGAAGGTTACGCTTACGAACGCTGATATGAAAGCAATTGATGATATTGCCCCTAAAGGTGCTGCCGCAGGCATGCGGTATCCGGAAGAAGGAATGAAAACGGTGAACCGGTAATAAAAACAAACCGGGTCCTCCAGCTATCCCTGGAAGGCCCGGTTTTTCTGTCTCGGCAGAACGCTAACTATTTTTAAAGGAGATATGCTTTAGGCGGCTTTTTGAAATTATGTTATACAGCGGCACCCCAATACGTTCAGCGTACGGGAGATAGAGAAAAAGAGCTGGAAAAAAACTGAGCGGGATAGCAAGCAGCAGCCGGCGGAGGGCATAAAAACCATGCAGCACTACGCCCTGCTCCGTACACATATGCAGCTCGTGTGCAGCGTTTCTTGAGAATAGATACGGATAGTTTTCGAGATCAAGCCGGGCTTCCTGAATGGGAATCCAACAGCAGCAGTGATACAAATCTGAAAGCTGAAACATACGCACGGCTGCACGACAGGGCGGGCAGTGTTTGTCGAAAAATATGTAATGGATAAAGCATCTGTCCTTTAAAAGAATTTCGAATACCTTAATTTGTTAACGTTTAATACGTATATTGTAAGGGTATTTTTCCTGTGACGCCACAAAAACAGAAACGTCCGGGTGTGGCAGGGCGACAACTTCATATGCGGCGGAAATGAATGGATATAAAAGTCAGAGCATAAGCCAGAAAAAGGATGATCGTTCTTTTTCTGGCTTTTTATATTTTTTTAGGTGATAACCAGGGCTAAAAGGCGAAAAACAGAGCAGACAAGGGCTCTTTTGTGAAATCTTAAGCAGAGGGCCGGAACAAGTAATTTAGAAAAGAAAGGAAAGATGAAATTGGCACAAATTAATCGTATACTCGTAGGCGTAGAAGCTCTTGAAGGCGCGTCCCATGACGCCTTTTATAAAGCGAGGGACCTGGCAAAAGAAAACAATGCTACGTTAATCATAGCCTTTGTGATGGACAAAAATGGCTACGCTTCTCTGGAGCGTATGGATCCACATGGTTTTGGGAGATTGAAAAACCAGGCGGAATCACGCTTAAAGGCGTACAGGGAGATGGCAGAAGAGAATGGAGTTGAGGACGTAGAAACTGTTCTCGAGGTGGGAATCCCGAAAAAGGAAATGGAAAACCTTTGTGAGAAGTATAGTGTCGATATGATTGTCATCGGTGAGACAGGCTCATCTAAAGTGGACCGGCTGTTTCTTGGCAATACAGCTAAAGCTATTCAGAAGAAAGCAAAATGCGACGTAGAGGTCGTGTCAACGAAAGAAACAGTAAAATAATAAACGCTAACAGTCAAAGCAGCATATCTGCTTCAGAGCCTTCTGCCCGCTCACGCGGAGGAAGGCTTCATGTATGGGAATAACTCCATAGCGGATGATGCTGCCAGCAGATTAAAGCAATAGAAAAGGTGAACGAATTGAAATATTATTTACAGCAGCTGATGCCTAAAAAATTAAGGCAGATTAAAAGCATGTCCTCGAGACAACGGTGGTACGAACTCCGTTCGAGTCTTTGGGTATTGCCAGCCATTTATATTATCCTGGCCGTGCTTTTAGCATTTGGGGCATACTACGTCGAATTCGGGCTCGAGCCTGCATTTGCCATGGCACCCATTTTATCAACAGGTTATTCTTTAACCCAGACAATGTACAGTACACTGCTCTCAGGTGTACTCACGTTAAACGCTTTTACGTTTAACTCAATTCTCGTCGTTTTGACGAGCTTTTCCGGGCAGTTTACCCCCCGGGTCCTGTTTAATTTTATCTCAGACCGCAGAACCCAGCATTCCATCGGTGTCTTTAACCTGTGTTTCTTTTTCCTGCTGATCGGGTTTTTCTTTTTGAATTCCTCGATGGAGCAGTATACGGTATTTCCCGTACTCGGCGTACTAGCAACAGCCGTTTCAGTGATAAACTTTATTTTGTTTATCAATCATGCAACTAAATGGATGCAGGTGCCAAGTATTACGACGAACATGAAAGAGGAATCACAGCAGCGCATTCTCAACACGCTCCTTTATGATCTCGAAGCACACCGCGCCAAAGATAAAAGTGAGATGCGCGAGCCGGAAACAGAAGGAGAGCCTAATGTTGTCGCAAGTGAAAAGACCGGTTTTATTCAGGTAATTGATTTTGGCAAAATCGTGAAAGAAGCAGCCAAGGACGGTATTGTAGTAAGACTGGATCGCCGAATTGGGGATTTTGTGCTTGAAGGCATTCCTATTTTTTCTTATTGGAAGACAACTGAAGAACCGGATCTGCCGGTGAACGAAAAAAAGTACCGTAACTTTATGTATCTTGGGAAAAGTAAAACGGAAGTGCAGGACATCGAATTTGGGATCCGGAAATTAACCGAAATTGCGATCAAAGCGCTTGGAAACGACGAACCTATGACAGCCCAGGACGCCATCTATCAGTTAACTGACCTTGTGTTTTCCATTTCCAAGGTAACCCGCTTTACTTCGTATTTAACCGATGATAACGACACGCTCCGGCTGATTATGAAGAACGAAGAGTTTTCTTATTACGTTTATTCTGCATTTACCTACATTGCCTCCTATGCAGAGGAAAAGCCCGGCGTAACCTTGACGCTTCTTGAAGCATTGGTTATTTTGTCAAAAGCGCTGGAAACGAAGGATAAAAACTGCTGCTGGCATTATGGTAAAAGCATTGCCCGTAATTATGCCGGAAAGCTTCCGCAGGATTATGACCAGGTCACCTTTATGAACCATTTGGAGCAGCTTTCGGGCTCAGTGAACGATAAAGGGAAATTTTACGAAATGCTTGATGATTTTGTAGAAAAGAATTTATTGGAAAAGAAATTGGTAGATCGCAAAAAACAAAAACAGGGATAAAATGAAACCGATCCATCAGAAAAAATGAATGGGTCGGTTTTTTATGTACTATAAAAGTTCCAAAGAAACATAAAAAACCGGACCGCAAATGCGGCCCGGCGAGGGTTAAAGATTATCTAAAAGATTTTGTGCCTTCAGTAAGGGATTCTGATTTTGGCTCAATAGCGGAAGTGTCCTGGCGGTTGGCCAGAAATTCCGGCCGCGGCTCCTGGCCGCTGAACGGATCCACGAGCTTGTTTTCCACCGAGTTGAACACGAAGAAGACGTTGCTGCGCGGATACGGCGAGATGTTGCCGGCCGAGCCGTGCATCGTGTTGCAGTCAAAGAAGAGCACCGAGCCCGCCGGGCCGGTCGCGCGGTCAATCTGGCCGCCGGCCTGCTCCGTGAGCCATTCCATGCTTTCGTTGTCCGGTACGCCGGTCTCCTGCTTTTTCAGCGACTGCTTGAAGTTGTCCTCCGGCGTGATGCCCGGGCAGGACACGTACCATTTCTGCGAGCCGGGGATCAGCATGAGCGGGCCGTTGAACTCGTAGTTGTCCGTCAGGATGATCGAGCAGCTGAGCGCACGCATGTCCGGCATGCCGTCCTCCATGTGCCAGGTTTCAAAATCCGAATGCCAGTAGAACTCCTTACCTTTAAAGCCTGGCTTAAAGTTTATCCGGGACTGCATCATGTACACCTGGCTGCCGAGGATCTGCTCGGCGGCTTTGACAATGCGTTCGTTTTTGGCGAGCATTTCAAAGAACCCGCTGTCCTTGTGGATTTCAAACACGGAGCGGACTTCGTTGCTGTTCGGCTCCTTGATCACGTCGGGCGCGTCGCGCTGTTCGTTGCGCTCCATCGTTTCGCGTAGTTCCTTTTTCATCATCTCGACTTCCTCATCGGTAAACAGCTTCTGGAGCATGAGGTAGCCGTTCTCGTCGTAAAAGTCCAGCTCTTCTTTCTGCAGCGGCCCGTCAAAATCGGAGCCACCATGAACAACAGGGTCCTTCCGGTCCATGATTTCCTTATGGTCGCCTTGTCTGGATGGATACTTATCAATTGCCATTTTCGAGTCCTCCTAAAAATTTTTTAAAATAAAAGAATGAGTATGGGCTGTAGGAGCCCGCTTTACAGTGGGTGTAGAAAAAGGATTCTTTTTGTGCACCGGCTGCACGCCTGGTTGCATGTAGAACAAAAGGTGAAATAATGCACAGCGAAAACAAAAGAACAATAAGCCCAGGAGAGGAATGAATTGGCTTTTGCACGCAAAAAAGCCAGAAAAGAGACAGGTCTTTTCTGGCTTATGTTTTAGGCGCTATTGTCCAAACATTTCCACCATGCATATATTTTATTCTCCCACAAATAAGTGGGAATACTTAAATAGTTCCCGCTCATTAAAGGAATAAACATAAATTTTCAAAAAAAAGCAGCGGCAAATTTTGCCGGCTGCCCTTTAAGGTTTTTAACTTTTAAGAACGAACCACCATGACACTGCATGGAGCCGTTTTTGCAATATGCTCCGATACACTGCCCATAAATATTTTTTCTACGGCATTTAAGCCGGTCGCACCGGTAATTATTAAATCTACATGGTATTTCGGCACGAGCTCACGGATGATTTTCGTTTTGGGAGACCCATACACAAGTTCTACGGTTACATCTGTAATGCCCGCTTCCTCTGCCTGCTTTTTATACTTTGCCAACAGTTCATTGGCATCTTCCTGTACTTTTTCAATAATAGAAGGAGCGTAGCTGCTCATCGGCTGATAGGCATTTTTATTAATCACCCTAGCAATTACAAGCTGTGCTTCCTGGGCTTTAGCAATAGGCAGAGTGGTCTCAAAAGCATATTCAGCCTGTTCGGACCCGTCGACAGCGACTAATACCACGTTCATTGTGTGCATAGAACATCCTCCTAATATAGCGAATTAGCAGGGAGACCCTGCCTGAAACCTCATGCTGGAGAGAAGACAAAAAGCAAATGCCGCAAACTTCATGTGCCTCTGTGATGATCTATATTTCTACCTTCATTGTATCTCATATTTTTCAGATTTACGACGCCGATAAATGAATAATTAGTGAAATAGTCATGAAAAGATAAAATAAATCATTGAAAAATTCTTCAAATAAGTGAATTTGTGTATTATAGGCAAGATAATTCGGGTAAATCAAAACATAAGTCTTTGTACGTTAGTTCTTTAATCCTAATGCTATTTTAAAGAGTTTTTTGAAACTAACTGTTTTTAAAGGGTCTTATATGTTAAAGTTTCGTTAATTCGTTTCTGCAAGCAAAGAGAGGAGGAAGGCATCATGAGTGAAAAAGAGAAAAAATTTAAATTTCTCAACAGTATCTTTTTCATATCTTTTATCATCATTTTTGCATTTGCATTGTGGGGGGCAATAGCACCACAGGCCCTGCAGGCCCAGGCCGAATTTACATACGGCTTTATCGCTGATACATTCGGTTGGTTCTATTTACTGTTTGTGCTGTTTTTGATCTTATTTAACTTTTATATGGCCTTTAGTAAGTACGGGCGTGTCAGACTGGGCGGCGATGATGCCCGGCCGAAGTATCCTTTTTTCACCTGGATCGCCATGCTGTTCAGCTGTGGATTCGGGGTAAGTATCGTTTTCTGGGGTGTGGCAGAACCAATGACCCACTTTCAGACTCCTCCACCGTGGACAGACGTAGAGCCGGGAACACCTGAAGCGGCAAGGGAAGCCATGTGGAACACGTTTTTTAACAACGGTATTCACCAGTGGGCGTCCTTTACCTTCGTAGGACTTGCGATTTCCTACTTTTTATATCGTCAGGAAGAGCGGAGTCTTATCAGTGACACGATGAACGGTGTTATAGGGGACGGTTCCCGCCCGCTGCGCAAGGGCTTCCGTAACGGCGTGGATATTATCGCTGTTATTGCTACAGTGATGGGGGTTGCTACAACGCTTGGTCTGAGTGTACTGCAGATCAGCGGCGGACTTAACAGCGTGTTTAATATTCCTGCGAGTTCGACAACCCAGTTTACAATTGTCGCAGTTATGTTTGTAGCCTTTATGGCTTCAACGATCTCGGGTCTCGACCGCGGGATTAAATATTTAAGTAACGTGAACCTCGGTCTCGCACTATTTTTAATGATCGCAGTATTGTTTATCGGACCTACCGGTTTTATTCTTGAAACGATCACAATGGGTCTTGGCGATTACGTGCAAAACTTTTTCCAGGCAAGTCTGCGTATGGAAAACTATACAGATGGCACCTGGGTGCAGGATTGGCCGATTTACTACTGGGCCTGGACGATCGCCTGGTCCCCATTTGTGGGCATGTTCGTAGCGCGTATTTCCAAAGGACGTACGCTCCGGGAATTCGTTCTTGGTGTTATGGTTGCTCCGCCGTTTATTGGGATGATCTGGATTGGTATTTTCGGCGGCACCGCGATCAATCTTGATTTATTCCACGGTACAGATATAGCAGGGATAGTTGCGGAGGATACGACACGGGCCATGTTTGCCATGCTGGATAACATACCGCTTGGCACGCTGCTTTCGATACTGTCGATCTGCCTGCTGTTTACATTCCTGGTCACGTCAGCAGACTCTGCAACGTTTGTGCTTGGTATGATGACCTCCAATGGAGACACGAACCCATCAATGCTCTTGAAGGTAATCTGGGGCGCATTGATTGCAGGCTTGGCTACTGTACTGATTATCAGCGCCGGTCTCAACGGGCTGCAGACAGTCTCTCTTATCGGGGCCCTGCCATTCTCTATCGTCCTGTTCATCTCCGCGATTTCCTTACTGAAATCCGTTCGGAAGGATTACAGGGAAACGAGACTTCGGGAGGAAGAAGAGCGTCGGCAGCGGATACGGGAGGATATCGAAAACTCTTAATCAAAATGCAAAAGAAAGCACCCCCGCCAGCTGCGGAGGTGCTTTTTTCGTTTAGGATAAAATCTCCCGGATCTTTTGGTTAATGTCACCATGTACTATGCCGCCGTGATAACAAACAGCGGTAGTCATATCGAATTCGAGCAGCTTTTCAAGAGAATGGTGGGCTTGTTCCATATCAGGCGTGACTTCTGCACGGGGGCCGAAAAGTTCACCGTTTTCAGCAGTCAAAGCATCCCCGGCAATAAGCGTATGGCTGTTTTCGTGATACAGGCTGATATGGCCGGGAGCGTGACCGGGCGTATGCACTGCAGTCAGCCCTTCCACAGGTTCATTTCCTTCTTCCATGGTTTCATTAATAAGCGAGGGTTCAGTTTTATCGAGCATATAGCCAACCCTGTCGCGCTTTTCTTCTGGAAGAGTGTCAATTAGGTTTGCTTTGGCATTGCTGCTTAATTTAATCAATGGTTCTTCGCCATCTACATAAGGTTTGTCAGCAGAATGCACGAGAACACGTAAGTCGGGATAGTCGTGAAGAATTTCCGGGAGGCTCCCGATGTGATCAATGTCCTGGTGAGTTAAGATGATAGTATCAAGATGATCGGGGTTCAAATTTTCTTTTCGTATTAATTCGTAGATGTCTTCTTCGTAACCAGGCATGCCTGTGTCAAAGAGAATCAGGCGTCCCCCGTCATTCATGAGAGTTAAGTGTAATATCGTAGTGTCTGTTCCCCTTGGAACAGAGAGTTCAAGTACGTGCATGGTTTCTGTCAGCTTCATAGCGTCCGAAGCGCTTGGCTCCGGCTCACCTCCTTGTATTAATAATAAACCTAAAAGGAATATTCCTCATTTTCTTTTATCTATAACATGTGCATAATAGAAAAATGTGTGCATATAGAAAAGGACGGAAGTATGGTACCTTATCTATGGCCTTATTTTTAAAACACTGTAGAGAAAGGAGGAGTATCGATGGCTTCGAAGAAAAATAAGCATTCGCCGGAGAGCTATACACTCGGTTTGATAGCTGCTCCGGAGCTGCCAAAGGAAATTTGCGATGAAATGGCAGAAGAGCTGCCTGATTTGCTCAAAAACTATGTAGACGACCGCAGAAGCTGGAAAGTGGAAGTGATTCTTGACCCTTTTGCCGGGGTGATAGAAAAATCAGAACCGGTGATTGAGGAAGCACAGAAGCATAAACAAAAACATGCATGGGATTACGCCCTCTGTTTTACGGATCTTCCAATTGTAGACGGGAAAAAACTAGTGATAGCTGACGCCAGTTCAGATCGGGAAATCGGCCTTATTTCCCTTCCCTCCCTTGGGGCAATGCCAATGAAAAAGCGTGTCCGTGAGGCAATGATGCAGCTTGTAAATGAAATGCATCATGGAAGTTCCGAAGAAGAGCGGGAACGGCAGAATGAACGCATCGCAGAAAACCAGGAGCAGCTTGAAGATCATGAAGACGAACATTCCTACCAGGTCCGGGGAAGAGGATCAAGGGAGCTGATGGGAAGCCGTTTGTATGAGCGCTTTTCCCCTATTAAACGGACAGTGTATTCTAATGAAGAGGAAAGCCAGCATGTCCGCTTCTATGCTAATCTGAATATGCGGGGACGCACGAGACTGCTTTCCGGTATGGTGCTGGCAAATCGGCCCTGGACGATTTTTCCGGAATTTAAGCGTGTAATTGCTTTAGCTTTTGCTACCGGAGCCTATGGACTCATCTTTCCAAGCTTCTGGATGCTCAGCGACACCTATGGCTTCTGGCGCTTTCTTGCTGTTATGTTCACGGCCATGGTGGCTATGACTGTATGGTTTATCGTCGCTCATGGCTTATGGGAAAAAGAATCAAAAGCAGAATCCAAATTTTTGGTCCGCTCCTACAATAAAGCAACGACCGCTACAATCGGAATTGCCATTATTCATTATTATATTATTCTATTTGTAATGTTTTTAATTGTTTCCGTGCTGTTTATTCCAGCCTCGCAGCTGGCATTGAATTTACAGGGGGCCGTCACATTTGCGACGTACCTGAAAATCTCCTGGCTGGCCTGCACAGTCGCTACGCTTGGTGGAGCGCTTGGTGCAGGACTTGAAACTGAAGAAACAGTGCTCAAAGCAACCTACGGCTATCGTCAGCGCATTCGTAATGAACGGGCGAAATCGGAAAATCATCAGGAATCTTCCTCCTAAAGAAGATGGATCATAGCGTGTATGCGCCTATAGTGGAATTACAATGCCTGTTTCTGTGCCTATGAGTTTTCTTCACATGTTACAGCAAAAAACAGCTGAATACGCCGCCAGTGGAAATTATTATTTCTGAAAGCAAAGTGGTAGAATGGTGACAAACTTGTCATTTACCGCCATCATAGGAACAATAATCTTGCCTCACTGATAAAGGGTGATTACAATGTCCAGGCAATATTCTATTTACACTGTAATGGGAGCGATAGCTGTTTTTGCTGCTGTATTAGGCTTTTTAGTCTACAATGTGCACGAGCGAAGCCAGACAGCCGAGCAGGAAGCAGAAGAAAAGCAACTAGCTGCAGAAGAAGAGGCAGAAGAGGAAGCAGAAGCACCTGAGCAGGAATCAGAGGAAGAAAGAGTCGCCTCGAGTGAAGTGCCTGAGGTGGAAAATGAAGAACTGCTTGAACGGGCTGTTCATGCAGAAGCCAAAGATGAATCCTTTGAAGGCATGGTGGCCGTGGCAAGTGTCATTTTGAACCGCATTGAATCTGAAACCTTTCCAGACGATGTCGAAAGTGTTATATACGAAGAAAACCAATTCCAGGTAGTAGCTAACGGAAGTATAGAAGAATCTCCTTCCGATCGTGCAGAAGAAGCAACGGAAGAGGCTCTGAATGGATCGGAGCCGGTAGGGGATTCATTGTTTTTCTGGAGTGAAGAGGTGCCAAAAGACAATTGGCTCTGGGAAACGAAGACAGTTGATTATGAAATCGGCGGACACGTTTTCTCAGAAGGAGTTTAAGAAGGACCAGCGGTGACGAGCCGCTGGTCTTTTGTTTTATATTTGATTAAAATCATGCTTACAGAATAGTTGGGCAAGGAATATATTAGAAGGGCAGCATAATAGTGAAGGGGAGGATGAGATGAAATTTTCGATATGCAGCTGGATCTTTGGAGACCAGCCAATTGAACAGACAATGCGTGACGCAGCTTCCATGGGGTACGATGAAATTGAAATTCATGCAAAAGATTATAACTGGAAGGAATTAGCCGAACTGGCGGAAACCCTTGGACTCCGCATCCGTGGACTGTGCGCGGATGCAGGATGGCCGCGGAAGGAAACAGATTTATCGCAGATTGACCCTTCGATGCGAAAAACAGCTGTAAATTATTTTAAAGAACAGATCAGCCGTGCATACCGGGCCGGGGCAGAATATATGGTACTTTCTCCATGCGCACCGGGCAAAGCAGAGCCGGAAGGAAACGGCAAAGAAGAATGGAAAGCAGCAGTTTTATCACTTCAGGAAATAGCTCCCTACGCAGAAGAAAGAAACGTTGCTCTGGTAATTGAGCCATTAAATCGTTATGAAAGCTGTATAATTAATACCGGATGGCAGGCGCTTGTGCTAGTGGAAGAAGTTGGGCATCCATTTGTGACGACGATGCTCGATACATTTCATATGAACATTGAGGAAAGCAGCATGGAGGCCCCTTTTCATCATCTTGGCCCAGCACTCAGCCATATACACGCAGCAGATACTAACCGGCAGGGCCTGGGATACGGAAGACTGTCCTGGGAGACGATTGCTGAAGCTATTAAAGAAACAGGATACGACAAAACGATTACGGTAGAATGCCTGGCCCCTGCGTTGAATGTATTTCCTTCGGCAAGAGAACAGTTCAGAATAGATTATGTTAATGAGTATGCCGAAAAGTCGCTGGCCAAGCTGCAATATCTTTTCCGGTCATAAATAAACGGCGGGCTCTTTTTAGCATAAATAACAAATAAAAAGCTTAAAATGAGGTGAAGGTATGGACAAGTACCGTTTTCCCATCGGAACATTCGAGTGGCCAAAAACAATAAACGCTGAACAACGAAAGGAATGGACTGCGACATTATCGAATGCCCCGTCGCTTTACAGGGAAGAGGTAGAGCATTTAACAAAGCAGCAGCTCAATACTCCTTACCGGGAAGGCGGATGGAGTATCCGTCAGGTTGTGCACCACGTGCCCGACAGTCATTTGCATGGTTATATACGCTTTAAACAGGCATTAACGGAAGAAGACCCTGAAATTAAACCGTATGATCAGACGGTGTGGGCGGAACTGGCGGACAGCAGTGGGGAAATAGAAGCTTCTCTTAAGCTGCTTGAAAGCCTTCATCAGCGCTGGTCGTTATTACTAAATGGATTACAGGAAGACGACTGGCTCCGCACGTTTCGTCACCCTGAATCAGGCCGTTTCACCCTTGGGGAGGCCGCCAGTCTTTACGCCTGGCACAGCAGGCATCATTTATCTCATATCACGTTTCTGAAAGAGAGAATGGGGTGGAGCTAAAATAAGAAATTTAAAATAGTATAGAGTAATTATTAGTTGAAAATTCCTATCTCTTTTACATAAAAAGGTAGGAATTTTTATTTAACTTAAGTACCTAAAAATGATAACGCTTACCATTTTGAAAAGTTTTTTTACATAGAAAATAAAAAATAGTTTGAAATTTTATTGGACGAAAAGAAATTATATGCTACTGTACTAATTAAGGAACATTTAAAGACAATGTCCTAAAAGGAGTGTATAATGAAATGAGTCTCGAAAATGAAAAAAAATCTTTGTTCATGAAGTTTCTTGATGGAGTGGAGAGGGCAGGGAATAAACTTCCTCATCCATTCATGCTGTTTGTATATTTAGCAGCCGCTGTCATTTTAATTTCTTCGGTGGTCGGATGGGCCGGGGTTTCTTTTGAAGATCCCCAGAATGGGGAGACAGTAGCTGTACAGCCGTTAATTTCTGAAGAGGGTCTGGAGTATATACTATCTTCAATGCTCGATAACTTTACCGGGTTTGCTCCTTTAGGTCTTGTCCTCGTAATGATGCTTGGCATTGGACTGGCTCAAAAGGTCGGGCTGATGGAAACGTTTATGACATCCGTCATATTAAAGGCGCCGAAAAAATTAGTTACATACGCAGTTATTGGCACAGGTATCATTGGAAATCTGGCCTCAGACGCAGCATTTGTTATTATTCCTCCTCTGGCTGCTATGGTTTTTTACGCGTTGGGCCGTCATCCTTTGGCAGGTATTGCAGCTGGTTTCGCTGGTGTAGGGGCAGGCTTTACTGCAAATGTTATTATTACCGGCACTGATGCATTGCTTTCAGGTATTACCACTGAAGCAGCTCAAACCGTAAACGAAAATGTTACCGTCACGCCGGTTGACAACTGGTATTATATGATTGCTTCCGTGCCTATGCTAATGATTGTAGGGGCGTGGCTGACAGAGAAAGTAATAGAACCAAGGCTTGGAACATATGATGGAAGCTACAGTGATGGTACTGTTCTAGGAAATCAAATAGAAGAAATCACCCCTGAAAGATTCCGCGGGATGAGAAACGCAGGTATCGCCGGCGCGGTATATTTAGTTTTGATTGCTATTATGGTAGTACCCGCAAATGGTTTGCTGCGCGGAGAAAATGGAGCGATTGTCGATTCACCTTTTATTTCAAATATTGTTCCATTAATCTTGTTTTTCTTTATCATTGTAGCTATTGCTTATGGGGTGACTACGAAAGTAATTAATTCTACTTCGGATGTTCCGGAATTTATGGCTCAGTCCATGAAAGACATGGCAGGTTACATTACGTTAATTTTTGCCGCTGCTCAATTTATTGCTTATTTTGAGTGGACGAATCTCTCCTCTTACATGGCTGTTAGCGGTGCAGAATTTTTGACAGCAGCTGATTTCAGCGGCTTGCCGGTAGTAGTTGGATTTATTCTTCTTGCGGGTGTGCTAAATATGTTTATTTTCAGCGGCTCCGCTCAATGGGCTTTAATGGCTCCTATATTTATTCCATTATTCATGTATTTGGATTACAACCCGGCTTATATTCAACTGGCTTATCGCCTTGCAGATTCTACAACAAATGTTATTACACCGCTGAATCCCTACGTACCAATGATTTTAGCTTTTATGAAACAATACGATCACCGCGCTGGATTCGGTACCTTATTTTCTATTATGCTGCCGTACACTCTCGTATTTTTAACTCTTTGGATTATAATGTTCATCGTTTGGAACTTATTAGGCCTGCCTATAGGACCGGGAGTTTATATGGATTTGTAATTGTATAAAGGGAGAGAATGCAATGAACATCAAAAGATTAACAGAAGAAGAACTGAATAAAGCATTAGATACAGCTTTAAAATATAGACATTACTTTCACCAGTATCCTGAATTAAGCGGGGAAGAATACCATACCTCAGAAACAATACAAAATTTTCTGTATGGAGAAAAAATTGAATACAGAACTGGTTTTGCCGGGACAGGGATTCTTGCCATCATTAAAGGCGACCTCCCTGGAAAAACGATAGCTCTCCGCGCAGATATTGATGCTCTCCCTATTGAAGAGGAGCCTTCGCCACCATATCGGTCAAAAAAAGAGCATGTTATGCATGCATGCGGCCATGATGCACATACAGCTATACTGATGAGCACTGCAGCCCTGCTTCAAAAAAATAAAAAAGAAGTAGAAGGTACAATATTATGCGTATTCCAGCCTGCAGAAGAACAGGCCCCTACAGGAGGGGCAGCTAAAATGCTTGAAGACGGTTTATTTGAAGTTTATCAACCCGATGCTGTTTTAGCTCAGCATGTATGGCCGGATCTCCCGGTTGGGCAGTTCGGTGTGATGAGTGGTCCTATTATGGGGAACTCTGATCGGTTTGAAATCACAATAAAAGGAGCAGGAGGTCATGCAAGCATGCCGCATCAGACAAAGGATTCGATAGTAGC
This sequence comes from Marinococcus sp. PL1-022, assembly GCF_033845285.1. Lineage (NCBI taxonomy): Bacteria > Bacillati > Bacillota > Bacilli > Caryophanales > Bacillaceae > Marinococcus > Marinococcus sp. PL1-022. The sequence continues at coordinate 537,760 of NZ_JAWXCX010000001.1, forward strand.
GGCAGGTCAGTTGATTGGTCAAATCCAATCTATTATCAGCAGGAATGTTAATCCATTGGATGCGGCAGTTGTTACTGTAGGCACGGTTTATGGGGGAGAACGTTATAATGTAATCGCAAGCGAAACCACTCTCGAAGGTACGGTGCGGACATTCAAAAATGAAGTGAAAGAAAAAGTTAAAGCTAAGCTTGGACAACTGCTGGCAGGTATAGAAGTATCTTTTGAAGTGACCTGCCATATAAAATATTTTGATGGCTACCCGGCTACAATAAACACCCCTGTATGGGCAGAGCATGCCAGAGAAACCGCCCGCCTTTTGTATGGTGAAGAGTCGTTGCCACAGGTAGAACCGAGCCTTGGCGGTGAAGACTTTGCCCGTTTCCTGGAGAAATATCCAGGTAATTATCACTGGCTTGGAACCGCTATTCCTGAACGAACGGTACAGAAACCATTGCATGATCCTTCCTTTGACATTGATGAGAGAGCTGTTGGTTATGGTATTGAATTTATGTACCATGAAGCGGTGGAGGGCTTAAAACTTCTGAAAGATAAGGAGTAGATAAACGTGTCTGCAAACAAAATCGATGACTATATCCAAAAGCTTCTCCCTAAACTCAAGGATTGGAGAAGGCACTTTCACAAATATCCAGAGGTAGGTTGGACAGAAATTTATACAACATATGTAATAACGCAAGAGTTGAAGAAACTCGGGGGGACAGTCGTTTATGGTAAAGAACTGATCAAACCGGAGGCCAGGCAGGGAGTGCCGGATGAAAGCACGTTGAAAAGAGCAAAAAAACGGGCTGAGGAGCTTCAAGTTACTGAAGAATTTATTAAACAGACAGAAGGCGGTCATACAGGGGCGTTGATTCAGTTTGAAGGAAAAAAAGACGGGCCGCATGTATGCTACAGGGTGGATATAGATGCACTTCCTATTAAAGAAACCTCTGAAGCTTCTCATTTTCCGAATAAGGAAAATTTTGCTTCAGCATTTCCGGGAGAAATGCATGCCTGTGCTCATGATGGTCATATTACTATTGGTCTCGGATTGGCCTCGTTTCTTTCTGAGTATCCTGAAGAATGGAATGGCACAGTTACGATTATATTTCAACCGGCGGAAGAAGGCAGCAGGGGTGCAAAAGCAGTCGTTGCAAAAGGGTGGCTCGACAATGTCGATTACTTTATGAGCGGCCATATTGGCATTACAGATATGGAGGCAGGTACTATAGCTGCGACCGCTGCTAAATTTTTGGCTACTACTAAATTCGATGTTACTTTCACAGGAACGTCCTCCCATGCTGGAGCAAAGCCGGAAGAAGGAGGAAACGCTTTGTTAGCAGCAGCTACGGCTGCTATTCATACTCAGGGCATTTCCAGAAGTTCTAAAGGAGATACGAGAATTAATATTGGAGAACTGAATGCGGGGTCTGGGCGCAATGTTGTGGCTGATTACGCGAAGCTTATTGGAGAAACACGCGGGAGTTCTACTCAGGTAAATCAATATATGATGAACGAAGCAGAACGCATGATTGAAGCGAGCGCATTGATGCACGGGGTAGAAAGCCAAATAGAGTACACAGGAGAAGGGATGGCCTCCGAGTGTGATTCTGAATGGCAGCAGTGGATAGCATCAGCTTTGGAAAAAAGCAGATTAGTAGAACGCGTAGAACCATCGAGAGAAGTGGGGGCCTCAGAGGACGCTACTGTAATGATTAACCATGTTCAAAAACAAGGGGGAAAAGCTACCTATATGCTTTTTGGCACAAAGCTTGCTGCTGGGCACCACCACCCTTCATTCGATTATGAAGAAGCAGTATTCGGTCCGGCCCTCGCAGCGTTTATTCATCCTCTTGTTAATTCAATATGGTGGGAGGAAGAAAATTGAAGCAATGGCTGGAAAAAAACTTATTGCGATTAAACGTTACTTCTACAATGAACCGGCCGGAAGGGTTCAACCGGCCCGGTTATTCAGATCAGGAAATGAAAGCAGTGCAGGAGTTTATTCATTTGGCAGATAGCCTGGGGATGCAAGTGCAAAGAGATGAAGCGGGAAATGTTCTGGCTGTGTGGAATCCTGAGCAGAGTGAAAAATCAAGTATAGCTTTTATTTCTCATCTGGATACAGTTACCGAGGGAGGCGGATATGACGGCGTTGCCGGAGTATTATGCGGGCTCGGTGTTGTTCAATATTTAAAGGAAAATAATTGGAGACCGTCTCGTCCTGTGACGGTAATATGTGCATCTTCTGAGGAATCCTCCCGTTTTGGCGTATCGACAATTGGAAGTAAGGCAATGGCAGGTTTGTTGACTCCTGTACTACAGAATGAATTAATAAATTTGAAGGATTCTGAGGGCATGACGCTGGAAGACGCGGTACACAGCCAGGGACTTGAGTGGAAAAATATGAACCTAGCTGAACAGCCAGAAGATGCTTTCCACCGAATAGTAGAACTTCATATTGAGCAGGGAACTAAAATTGAAAATGCCCAAAAAGACATTGGTATTGTAGGAGGTATAGCATGTCCGCTTCGTTTGTCTTTTATATTCACGGGAGAGGCTGGTCATACTGGCACAACACCTATGAACAAAAGAAAAGATGCGTTGGCTGCTTCTGCTCCTTTTATTCAGACGGTGGTGGATACCGCCAAGAAAATTGAGGCAGCAAGTAGAGAAGAGATTGTAGCTACGGCGAGCACTATTGAATGTGAACCGAACGAAATGAATGTTATACCTGGAAAAGTGACTATTGGTGTCGATATTCGAAGTGTAAATGATAAACGTAAACAGGAAGCCGGAGACATTCTCCGAAGAAGTGCTATTGAGTTAGCTGATAATCAAAATATCCATGTGGGTATTGAAACGTTGGTCGATAATGCTTCAGTACGTCTTTCTCCAGAAGTATCCGCTGAATTACAGGAAGCTGCCGTAAAAGCTGGGTACCAATATCACAGTATGGACAGCGGTGCAGGGCATGATATCATGAACATAGCTAAAAAATGGCAGGCGGGGCTGCTCTTTATTCCTTGCAGGGAGGGGAAAAGCCATGTGCCTGAAGAACATGCAAGTATTGAAGATCTTTATAAAGGTGTTCAGGTTTTAGCTAATTATGTGATGATGCAGACAGGAGAGTTGAAATCGTGAATATACGTATAGGTGTGGTCGGCCCGGAAGATTCTGTTCAATCTATGTTAAAAGAGTTGGAGCCGTATGAGGATTTTCAAGCTGTACCGCTCACCTACGAACAGACTAGTGAAATTAAAGAAATAGTGCCAGAAAATCAGCACAAAGTTGATTTCTGGTTTTTTTCCGGGCAGTCTCCCTATGATGTCGCAGTCTCCAATCAACTGGTGAGTGAAAAAGATGCAAGCTTTCCGCCTCTATACGGTGCAAGTTTATTGGGAAGACTGCTTGAAGCCCAGTATAAAGAAAATCAATTATTATTACACATTAGTTTAGATACTATTCAGGAAAATGAAATTAAAGAAATACGTGAAGAGTTTTTGGGGGAAGATATTGAAATATTCAACCTTTCTTACAAAGGGTATATTTCTCCGGATAAAATAGTTTCTTTTCATGAAGATTTGTATAACGAAGGGAAAATTGAGGCAGTATTCACGAGTATCCGGGAAGTGTACTTAGCTATGAAAGAAAAGAATATTCCCTGTTACCGGGTGCGCCCTACAAAACTGTCCATACAACTTACGCTTAAATATGTTAAAGAGCGTGCACAATCAATGCTTTATCGAAAATCCCAAATAGCTATAGTTGCGATCGAAGTGGCTAAAGATCAAAAAGCTCTGCAGGAAGAGTCTTATTCTTTTAAGCGCAAGCATAGAGAATTGGATCTTCACCGGTGGCTGCTTTACTACGCAGAAAAGGCCCGGGGCTCCTATGTGCAAATGGGAGACGGCCTCTATTTTATATACACCACCCGAGGAGAAATCGAACTCGAGAGTGAACAACTCTGGTTTCAATTTGTGGAAGATGCCCGGGTTAATACGGCTCTTGAAGTTCGGACCGTCATCGGATACGGGAGGACTACTCTTGAGTCCGAAGAGAACGCCCGGCGAGCTCTACAGGAAGCGAGAGAAGCAAAAACCAATTCTATTATTATTGTAGACGAAGACCTTCGTATTACAGAACACAAATCTGCAATTGGTTCTTTTACTTATGAGCAAAGAAATATGCACAGAGGGGAAGAAAAAGGCACAGAAAGCAGCTTGAGCCCTGCCTTTCTATCTAAACTCCATTCATTATCCCGGTATTATTCCCAGGATATTGTAACTGCTCAGGATATCGCCCGGTGGTTAAACAGTTCCCTGCGAAATGCACGCCGAATATTGTTGAAGCTTGAAGAAAATCAGATAGCGGTGCAAACAGGGGAAGAACAGTCAGGGCATCGGGGTAGGCCAAGAAGGGTGTACCGCTTGCAATTTCGTGAACAGCAGTAAACCAAGGCTGATTTAAAAGAGTAAAACCCTCCTTGCAGAGAGTCTCTTTGAAACTAAAAGAGCGTTTATGAAAATGCATTTAAAGGAAATAGAAGGATAGCCAATTATTAACTGAATAAACAAAGGCAGCAATCGCAGGATCAAGCCTTGCGGTAAGCCAGGAAAAGAGATACGTCTTTCCCTGGCTTTTTGTGTTTTATAAACTATTTTTAAAAAGGAGGGGGCATATGAAGCATGTTAAAGCATTAACAGGAAAAGCCTTAATGACAGCTGTTTTGTTGTTTTTGGTACTAAGCATCGCAAACGGTGTCTCAGTTTGGAGTGTGCTGATTCTCACTATTATCATCGTTGCCGTCAGCTATCCACTCGGTGACCTTGTACTGCTCCCACGGGTGAAAAGCCTGGTTGCAGCAGCGGTGGATGCCGGCCTGGTGTTTGTGATTGTTTTAATCGCAGGCGTCGTGCTTTCCTTTTCAGGCCCGGTACTGCTTGCAGCAGCGGCAGCCGCTGTGCTGATGGGGGCAGGAGAATATATGTTTCATTTTTACCTGGGCACGCACGTGCTTTTTTCAAGCAATCGTGTCAAAACGGATATGTAACTGAGGAGGCCTAGTCATGTCAGAAAAAAACGAAGCGATGCTTCGGAGGAATCAGGCGAATTACGCAGGAAGAAACGTGTTATCCGGCTTCCTTTTCGGCCTCGGCCTCATCGCTTTTATAGATGAGGTAGTATTTCACCAGCTGCTCAATTGGCATCATTTTTATGACCTGTCGACTACGACTGTCGGAATCGTTTCAGATGGTTTTTTTCATGCGTTCAGCTGGTTTGCTACAGTAGCGGCCCTGTTTATGGTTGCTGATCTCCGGCGCCGTCAAAGCTTTTGGCTGCGCCGGTGGATCGGCGGAATGTTGACCGGAGTTGGTTTTTTTCAGCTGTATGACGGAATCGTTCATCATAAGTGGATGGGGATCCACCAAATAAGATACGGGGTGGACATTCTGCCATATGATCTCGTCTGGAATATCAGTGCGTTTATACTGTTTATTGCTGGAATAGTCATATGGAGGCAGACTTCGCAGGTGAAAAAACAGAGAGCGGCGGTATAAGCTGATGACTACTTCACATTATATTGCAGAAGGAGTGCTTGCAGCCCCTTTTATCCTTATCTGTCTCCTGTATCTTGCTGCGGCTTTTCGTGATACCGGGTGGCCGGTATACCGCGTTGGGCTGTTTACTGTCGGTACAGCGGCGGCAGTCGTTTCGGTGCTTGGCCCGCTTCCCCGGATGGCTCATGATTCATTTGTCATTCATATGACCGGGCATTTGCTGCTTGGTATGCTGGCTCCGCTTTGTATGGTGCTTGCTGCTCCGATGACGCTTGCTCTTCGTGCTCTGCCTGTAGCGACAGCAAAACAAGTGGCTAAACTACTGCGGAGTCGTTTCATAGCCATAGTGTCCCATCCGGTGACGGCCGCAGTGTTAAACATTGGCGGCTTATGGCTTTTGTATACGACCGGATTGTACACTTTAATGCATGAGTCAGCGCTCGTTTATACCGCCGTTCATATTCATATTTTCTTAGCAGGATACGTGTTTACAGCTTCTATCATTTATATCGATCCGGCGCCGCACCGGTACTCTTTCCTTTTTCGGTCGGGAGTGCTTGTAACGGCACTTGCAGGGCACGGCATTTTGTCCAAATATTTGTACGCGTCTCCGCCGTCCGGGGTCGGTCAGGAGGCTGCCCGGACAGGCTCCATGCTGATGTATTACGGGGGCGATGCGGTGGATATTGCCATCATAGTGATTGTTTGCTGGCACTGGTATAAAGCGGCCCGTCCAAGACAGGAAAAAACGCCGGTGGCTGAATAACAATAAGGAGGAACTGCAATGACTAACGATAAGCGCGTCCCTTTGTATCCTAATTCTTTATGGCTTAAGGAAAGTAAACCGACACACATGCCCGCACACAGCGGAGAAGATACAACTGAAGTTACTATTACAGGGGCTGGGGCAGCGGGTATTACAGCAGCTTATTATTTAGCGAAGGCTGGAACAAAGGTGGTGCTGCTCGAAGCGGGCACGGTACTGGAAGGCACCACCGGAAATACAACGGCAAAAATATCCTCCCAGCATGGAATGATTTACGATGAGTTGATTCAGAATCACGGCCAGGAGAAAGCAAGCCAGTATTTTGAAGCGAACGAACAGGCGATCAGTGATATGCGCAAGCGGGTTGCTGAGCTCAGTATTGACTGTGAATGGGAAGAGCGGGACGCTTTTATTTACACGAAAAGCGAGCAGCAGAAAAAAGTGATGGAGCAGGAAGCAGAGGCGTACCGGTTATTAAATGTTAATGGCGGGGATGCTTTAAAGGAGCATGATCTTCCATACGCTGTCGAGCGGGCTCTTGTTATCCGTGACCAGGCTCAGTTTCAGCCGGTGCATTATTACCGGGCGCTTCTGGAAGAGGTGGTCCGCCTTGGCGGGCGTGTGTACGAAAATACACGTGCAGCGGATGTGAATAAATCCAAGGGTAAAGTAGTGGTAAACACAAATAATGACAGCACGATTACGAGTGACTATCTTTTGGTAACAACTCATTTCCCTTTTAATGACGGTATGGGAAAGTACTACAGCCGTCTGCATGTGGAGCGCTCCTACATTATTGGCGCTAAGGTTCGGACGATGCCGAAGCATATGTACATTAGTGTGGATTCCCCGTCACGGTCGCTTCGCACAGCAAAGGATGAAAATGGGGAAGACCTGCTTTTAATCGGAGGAGAAGGCCACACGTCAGGAAAAAATGAAATGAATACGTTCGAACGGTACGAAGCATTGCGAGCCTTCGGGGAAGAAAATTTTGGTCTGCAGACGGTGCCTTACCGCTGGTCGGCGCAGGATATGATTACGCTGGATAAAATGCCCTATGTGGGCCCGATGACTTCCGGCGAAGAACAGATTTTTACTGCCACCGGGTTTATGAAATGGGGCATCAGCAACAGTGAAGCGGCGGGGAAAATGCTCGCTGATTATGTACTCGGTAATGAAAATGTGTACAAGGAAGCCTTTGATCCGACGCGGTCCGAGCTGAAAAAGAAAAACATTCAATCCTTTGCGGCCGAAAACATGGACGTAGGAAAAGAAATGGTTAAAGGAAAATCCAACAGAGGCGATAAAGAAAAGAATCTGGAAAATGATGAAGGAGCTTTAATTAATACTGAAGACGGAAAGGCCGGGGCTTACCGGGACGAAACAGGAAGGCTTTATGTTGTCGACACCACCTGTACGCATATGGGCTGCGACCTGTCCTGGAACAATGCAGAACGGAGCTGGGATTGTCCGTGCCATGGTTCAAGATTTTCCTACGGTGGGGAGGTTATTGAAGGGCCGGCAGTAAAGCCGCTGAAGCGTAAAACAGATCTTGAATAACAAAGAAGGCCGGGAGCAAAAACCTCCGGGCCTTCTTTTCGTATCACAGCTTAAATTTAGCCACTTCTGCGTTCAGCTGGCGGGCAAGGTCGTTAAGATTTTCTGAATTAGCGGAAACCTCCTCCATGGAGCTGCTCGTCTGCTGGACAGAAGCGGCAGTCTGCTCGACGCCGGCAGCCGATTCCTCGGAGACGGAAGCTATTTCTTCGATGGAAGCATTGATTTCCTGGCTGCTCGAAGAGATGGCCGCCAGATTTTGAGTAACGGCTTGAAGGTTTCCTGCCATCTCCTGAATAGCGGTATTAATGGTATTAAAGGTTTCTCCGGTAGTTTGAATCTGGGTAGTGCCGGTTTCGACCTCCTTATAGCCTGCCTGCAGGGAGGCGGTGACGGAAGAAGATTCGTTCTGGATCCCTTCAACAATACTGGTGATATCAGTGATCGAAGCAGAAACCTGTTCGGCGAGCTTTCGCACTTCATCAGCAACCACAGCAAAGCCGCGTCCCTGTTCACCGGCCCGGGCGGCCTCAATGGCTGCATTTAAAGCGAGCAGATTGGTTTGATTGGCAATATCATTAATGACAGACACTAATTTTGAAATTTCCTGGGACTGTTTATCAAGTCCCTCGACCTTTACAGCAGCATTTTTTACGATGGCATCGATTTTTTCCATTTGATGGACTGAATTATCCATCAGCTCCCGGCCTTCGTTCGTAATGGACAAGATGTGGGTGGAGGCGCTGCGGACGTCTTCGCCCTTTGTATGAGCAACAGATACGTTTTCTGTAAAATCACTCATTAAAGAGGCAATGCTGCTCGCGCTTGTCGCCTGGGATTCCGCTCCGGAAGCAAGCTCCTCCATCGTAACAGCCACCTGCTGGGACCCTGCTTTCACCTCGTTGGCGGAGTGGGTCAGATGCTGACTCTGATCAGATACGTTTGTGGACATCGTTTTAATTTGTGTAAGCAGCCGGGCCATATTAACATTCATTTGATTGGCAGCTTGTACGAGCTTCCCGGTTTCGTCGCGTGCCGTAGTCTGCATCGGCTCCTGGCTTAAATCCCCTTCTGCGATGGACTGCATCCGCTGCATAACCGCTCTGATCGGGGCAGAAATTGTACGTGCCATAAAAAAGGCGATAGCCACACCGGCAATGATTACTAATATAGAAACAATAGTCCCGGTAGTCATTAGATTTCTTCCGCTTTCAAGCACATTTTCACCTGCTGCGGTAATTTCTCCTTCTCTTTCTGCTGCCGTATCTTCAAACCCGGACATAATTTCCCGTGCTAACGGTTTGGCTTCTGTATTTAAAATCTGTTTAGCTTCTTCTTCATTGCCAGCTTCATAGGCTGGAAAAACTTCTGTTGTAATAATCTGCTCCCATGCAACGCTCTGTTCTATTAATCCGCCTAATTCATCAGAACCAAAATCGGCCAGAGTTTTCTCTTCCAGCGCAGCGCTTTCCTCTGTATATTCCATGAAACTGCTTTTGAATTCCTCATCCCCGAATAAAACATATCCACGGGATAAAGCAACGCGCTGAGCCATATTAAAAGCAAGCTTTTCATCAGCGATCAACAACGGCAGCTGTTCCTCAACGATGTTTTCTGTTTCGGCATTTGCCTTACTGTTAGCATAAAAATTATAGACGCCGAGTGCTGTTACAAGCGCAATAACTGCTAAAAATCCGGTTAAAATCTTTGCGCGCAGACTTTTAAAATTAAACCATTCCTTCATACCATACACTCCTCTAAATAAAGTAGTAATACTTTCCCAAGGGGAAACGAATGCGCCTGTTGCTTTTTTATTTCTGCTTTTGGTGAGGGCCGGGGAATGGAAATAATAAGCAGATCAAAAAGAATTAACTCTACAGACATTTATCGATATAAAATAGGTTGAAAAGTATAGGTCATTGTTACTTTAAAATTGAAGAAATAGTGGTGGGGATTTTTTGCCGGAACAATGGCTTGCGGTGTTTATTCACTTAATGGGCGTAGATTTCTGCGTTTTTGACGTTTGGTTTTATACATTGCCTGATCGGCTTTATGCAGTACGGAAGTAAAGTCCTCCTGCTGGTTTAGGGATTCATATGTTCCAATGCTGACGGAAATCGTAAAAGTGTTTTCTCCATCTGTATAAGGAACTCTGAGCTGCTGGTCTATACGGCTTTGAGTCGTCTGCCTGCTTATTTCGCTTTTTGTTCCGGTTCGTTCCATGATCACAAACTCATCTCCGCCTAAACGATAAAGGTGCTGTTCCGGAGTGCAGGCGCTGCTAATCCTGTCAGCAGTAAATTGAAGCACACGGTCACCGGTGACGTGTCCGTAATTGTCGTTAATGATTTTGAATTGATCCACATCGATAAAATAGAAAAGGTAAGGACGGCCAGTCCCGGTGGTTTCCTGAAAAAACTGCTGCAGGGCAGCCCGGTTGGGCAGCTTCGTTAAATCGTCGCGGCCAACCATTTGTTTGGTTGTTTCGAGGTGGGCGATGGTACGGTTCAAATCGGCATTTAAACGGCCGATCATTCCGGTGCTTTGAAATGAAGCGCGGGCGCTGAGATCTCCGTTACGCACCGACGTTAATACAGCCTGGAAGTGAAGGATGCACCTGCGGACAAAGCTGAAGAAAAGAAAGTAATTCAGGAGGCCGAGCGCGATTCCGGCTGTAATCGAGGCCGTATAAAATACGCGCAAAAATGAAGCAGGTAGGGGGATAACTGCCGGCATGACCACAGCGAAACCGATTCCTATGAAAATACCAAGGAACATATATAAAGCAAACATCACAAACAAATAATTTATTTTCATAAGAAACACCCTTCCCGCGGAAAAGCTGACTGGTTCATAATAGTTTAAATTATGGAGCAGTATTTGTTATATATATCGTCACAATCCTAAAAAATCGTATACCTAAAGCGAAAATCACTCATATAGACATTTTTTCAGAGGGTCAGGCTTTTCATAAAATCTTTCGAAATTTTGTTTATGTTCTTCCCAAAAAAGGGAATTGGGTAAGAAGAATTTCCTAAACTGGTGAGGAGGTATCCCAATGGCTTCAACAAAGGAAATATTAGGTCAGGATGCGGATTACTTATTAAATCATGAAAGCAAAACGGTACCGAAAGAGAATCTCTATGTGCCAGGACCAGATTTTGTCGACCGGGTGTATAAATCGACGGACCGTTCTCCGGTAGTTCTGCGTAATCTGCAGAGCTTGTTTGATCACGGTCAGCTTGGCGGTACGGGCTATTTATCCATTTTGCCGGTGGACCAGGGCATTGAACACTCAGCAGGTGCTTCGTTTGCGCCGAACCCGATGTATTTCGATCCGGAAAATATCGTGAAGCTTGCAATGGAAAGTAACTGTAACGCGGTGGCTTCCACAGTGGGGGCACTCGGCTCAATCGCAAGAGATTATGCGCACAAAATCCCTTTCATTGCTAAAATTAACCACAATGAACTGTTAACGTACCCGGAAACGCACGACCAGATTATGTTCGGTTCTGTTGACCAGGCCTATAATATGGGCGCCGTAGCAGTTGGGGCTACGATTTATTTTGGTTCAGAACAGAGTGACCGGCAGATTCAGGAAGTAACGAAAGCCTTTGAACGGGCTCATCAGCTCGGCCTTGGCACGATTCTCTGGGCCTATCTGCGTAATCCGGGCTTTAAGAAAGACGGCACGGATTATCACACTGCCTCTGACTTAACGAGTCAGGCGATTCATCTATCAGCAAGTCTGCAGGCAGATATTGTGAAACAGAAAATGCCGACCAACAACGGTGGCTATACAGCTGTGGGCTACGGTAAAACGCATGATAAAGTATATTCAGAGCTTACAAGTGACCACCCAATTGACCTGACCCGTTATCAGGTAATGAACTCGTTTATGGGGCGGGCCGGCTTAATCAACTCCGGCGGCGGTTCTGCAGAATCGGATTTAGAGGATGCTGTAAAAACAGCGGTAATTAACAAGCGTGCCGGTGGCATGGGACTGATTATGGGGCGCAAGGCGTTCCAGCGTCCGATGAATGACGGTATAGAGATTATCCGCTCTGTTCAAAGCGTGTACGCGGACGAGTCGATTACTTTGGCATAGTAGGAAATAGAAAAAAGAGGGGGGGATTCCTCCCCTTTTTGTCTAATATATTCAGAAAATTTAAATAATGTCTGCTGTGTCTTTGGCTATGTTTTTAAACAGGAGGATTTTATATGCCGAAAAAACTGTTTGAAGTAGACCTGAACAAAACAATGGACCAACAGACAACGCCGGGGCATAATCGCTGGCATCCGGATATCCCTGCCGCTTTTTCCGTAGAGCCTGGGGAAACGTTCCGAATGGAATGCCTGGATTGGACCGACGGCCAGATCAGCAATAATGACGACCCTTCGGACATAAAGCATGTGAACCTGGACCGTGTGCATGTACTAAGCGGACCGGTACACGTGAACAAAGTGGAGGCGGGAGACCTGCTCGTTGTCGATATTTTGGATATCGGCACGTTTCACTCGCATGAATGGGGGTTTAACGGGATTTTCGCCAAAGAAAACGGCGGGAGCTTTTTAGTGGATCATTATCCGGAAGCGGCCAAGTCCATTTGGGATTTTGAAGGTATTTATGCGACTTCAAGACATGTACCGAACGTGAAGTTTGCAGGCATTATCCATCCGGGGCTGATAGGCGTCGCTCCCTCACAGGATATGCTGAATGAATGGAACCGCAGGGAGAAGGAGCTGGTGGATACGAATCCGGACCGGGTCCCACCGCTTGCAAATCTTCCGACGAAGGATTCGGTCGTGCTTGGAGAACTCAAAGGAGAAGAGTTCGATCGGGTGGCAGCTGAAGGAGCAAGAACGGTCCCACCCCGGGAGAACGGAGGCAACTGCGATATTAAAAACCTTTCGAAAGGATCAAGGGTATACTTTCCGGTGTTTGTAGATGGAGCGAAGCTTTCTGTAGGAGATCTTCATTTCTCGCAGGGGGACGGGGAAATTACGTTCTGCGGCGGGATTGAAATGCCCGGATGGATTGATCTGAAGGTGCACGTGATAAAAAACGGCATGGAAAAACATCGTATTAAACGTAACCCTGTCTTTAAGCCGGGACCGGTCATGCCACATTATAATGAATTTCTTGTTTTTGAAGGCGTGTCGGTGAATGAGTTTTCCGGCGCCCAGACCTATCTGGATGCCAACGTCGCGTACAGGAATGCGTGCCTGAACGCGATTGATTTTCTGAAAACACTCGGTTATACAGGGGAGCAGGCCTATATGCTCCTGGGTACTGCACCGGTGCAGGGCACTGTAGCAGGAGTAGTGGATATCCCGAATGCGTGCTGCACGCTCGCGCTGCCTAAAGATATATTTTACAAAAATATTTTGCCGGAGCTTGATTAGCATGGCTCAGTTTACTTTTAAATGCCGGACATGCGGCACGTTTGAATGCTGGATAGTAACAAAAGGAGCCCGTATCAATGAAGCGCCGTGCCCTTTATGCGGAGAACCAGCCGGGAGAGTCTTTCAGCCGGTGCACCTTTCAAAAATGAACGCGAAAGTAAAATCTAGAATTGAAAACGGCATGCAGCCGCAAACAGTAGAGCGAAAAGATCTGCCCGCACAACAAAGGCAACTGCCGCGGGCCCCCCGCCCGTGGCAGGCAGGACACTAAAGAAGGAGACCCGGTTTATTCGGGTCTCCTTTAACTATTTTTGATCCGTATCTTTGCCTTTTCCAACTACGCCAATAATCGCTATAGCGGACAGCATCACACCATACACAATAGATGAGGAAAGAAGAGGTCTTTTGGTGATGGTTAAAAATAGACGGTGGGACTTGTCAGCCTCGCTCCCGGGGTGTTCGTTCATGCATATCTCAGCCTCCTTCAGGGTATTTGAATAATTTTACCCGTGAAGGCTACGGTTCAATCGCAGCCGGATGAAAGTGGGGAAGAGCTGTTGAAAACGGAGCTTCTTAAACTTCCTTCTTCGTGTAATCGGTACCGTAATGAGAAAAGAACAATTGATTGTCCCTCTGGTACTTTGCCTGAAGTACCTGCTGCAGAGATTCGGGGAGAGAATATTTTTTGTGGTGAAGCATAAAGCTCGTCCGGCTCTGCAGCATTTTCCGGGAGATGGGGCGTCCTCTTTTTGTTGGCACAGGGGCTTCTGGGTTAAAGGGGGTTTTCAGGAAATAGTTCATCTTTCTGGCGGCCTTCACCTGCATCGTGCCATAGCTCCGGTTTACTTTTGTGTTGCTGTAGGAAGGAGCTTCTTTAATGCCCATATACTGGAGCAATGCTGTGATTTCCTCCATTTCATTTTCCCGGAACTGCTCGTACTGCATAAGATAATAGTTGTTTTTGCCAAACAGCTGCGTAATGCGCTCCATGTAGCTGAAATAATAGTACCCATTGAGTACTCCGAGCTGCTCCCACTCTTCAAACACGGCAGCGGCTTTCTTGTACCCGCCCTGGTGAACATACTGCACGTAAAGGGAAGTGAGAAGATCAAGCTGCCGCCGTACTCCAACAATAATATGCACGTCATAGCTTTCCTCGGGGAATATGCGGCGGAGATCCTTTAAAATAGCGTGGTTGTCCTTAACCTTTTTTTTCGTGGACATTGGATTTCCGGAGAGGCCTTCGTATGAAATAAGGAGTGGTTTTCCCGCCTCCATCATCGATTCAAAACCGCTGCGTAAATCAGTAATAGCTTTATCAGATAATTTTTTATGGCGTATTTTATACAGAGACGGCTGAATATGCCCCCGTGAAAGATATGTAATTTGATTTGTTAATTTCGGGTAAATACTTTTTTGCAGAAAAGTGGTGGCGGTTTTATGGTACCCCACATGGATATAAATAGTTTTGCGCATTGCCTGAGCCCCCTATGGAATGAATGCCTCCATCATATCGAAATCCACAGGAGCAATCAAAGTAAAAGCTGATTTTATGAATAACTCTTTTATTTTTGAATTAATGCTCGACCTATGTGAGTATCCACTTCCGTCATATTGAAAGCAACCTTTTATAATTGTTATTAAAAATAAATGACATAGACGACCCCGGCCAATACGATACGGTAGAAAGCAAACGGAATCAGACGGATTTTGTTGATAAGCTTCAGGAAAAAGGTGATCGATACAAGAGCGAACAAAAAGGCACTTACAAAGCCGACAGCAAAAAAGGGAAGCATGCCGGCAGTGAAATACTCCCATTTGCTTAAAAGGGAAACGGCGCTTGCTCCAAGCATAATCGGAACAGCCATAATGAACGTAAAGTCGGCCGCTGCCCGGTGGCTGAGGCCGAGCAGGACGCCGCCGGAAATAGTGGATCCGGAACGGGAGAATCCGGGCCACAGCGACAAGCATTGAATGAAGCCAATCAGAAAAGCCTTTTTATATGTAATAAGGTCCACGCTCTGGATAGCCTGCTTTGGCTGAAACAGATCAGCAGCAATCATCAGCAGGGCGCCGATAACCAGGCCAATCAGAACGGTTTGTGCAGAGAAAAGATGTTCGTCAATAAAGTCTTCTAACAAAAGACCGAGAATGCCAGCCGGCAGCAGACCGGTTATGATATGACTCAAACGGAGTTTACTGCCTGAGGCCTCTGTTTTTTTAGAGAACCCTAGCAGATCCCGGAAACGCTGGCGGAACACAACAATAACGGCAAGAATCGATCCGAGCTGAATAACGACTTTAAAAGTATTGGCCACCTCGGTGCCTAAAAATTCGTGAGAGCGGAGCCAAATATCATCGACAATAATCATATGACCAGTCGAAGACACAGGGGCAAACTCGGTGAGCCCCTCGACAATACCAAGCAGCAGCGCCACAAACAGTTCCCACATACTCATAATCTGATTTACCTTCCACTTTCTTTGCTTCTTTTTCTGCACTTTACAGAAGAAGTTTTCGATTTGTACAGCTATTATCAGATTATCATGTTTTCCGGGAAAAGCGAGTAAAAGTTTAGGTGCTTAAATTACTGATGTATCAGTATTATACAGACAAAAACCCGGAGAACAGCTCCCCGGGTTTAAGTATATTAGTCTTCCTCTTCTTCCTCTTCTTTCACGACGCGTACACGTTTGATCTGATTATTGTCCATGGTCAGTACTTCAAAATGAAGGTTCTCGTACTGGAGAGTTTCTCCTTCTTCAGGGATGTGGTCGAATTCCCGGTAGAGCAGTCCGGCAATGATATCCTCTTCTTCTTCGACCCGGGTATTAAAGATTTCGTTGAAGCGGCTGATGGCAAGCTTTCCATCGCAGATGATAACCTCGTCGGTCAGTTCTTCAATAAGCTGCTCGGAACGGGTATCATGCTCGTCTTCAATCTCCTGGCCTATCATTGCCTCGATGATATCCTCCTGGGTGACCATGCCCATCGTGCCGCCATATTCATCGAGTACGATGGCAAGGTGCTTCTGCTCATTCAGCATCCGTTTAAATACGTTATCGACAGAGTTGGTCTCCACTACATACAAAGGGTTGTTATCAATAAAATCATTAAGGGTTTTGTCGCTTTGTTCAGCCCATATAAGCAGCAGCTTGGCATGAAAAACGCCGACGATATGATCCATATTATCGTTGTACACCGGATACCGGGTATGATTGTGATTAATGGTAATGTCCCGCACTTCCTGAAAGCTGCTTTCGACCGGTATGCCGATAATCTCCATACGCGGGACCTTCAACACGTCACGTATATCCTTGCGGTAAAAATCAATTACCCGCTTAATCCGGTCCTGTTCCTGTTTTTCAAAGGTACCTTCTGAAGAGGCCACGTCGACCATCGTTTTAATCTCTTCGCGCGAATACGTCTGTGATGGTCCTTCGCCCCGGGTGATCAGCTTGATCACTCCGCGTGTGAAAGAATTCAGTAAAAACGTGAGCGGCTTAAAGATGAATACGAGCACTGCAATCACCGGGGCGACTATGTAAGCTACTTTATCCGCAAAGGTAGCAGCAATAGATTTAGGCAGAACCTCCGCGAAAATGATAAGCACAAACGTCAAAATAGCAGTAGCGATGCCGACAGAAAAATCGTAATTCAGGGCGAGTACGGTAACGAGGGTAGGAAGCATAATATTGGAGATGTTGTTTCCGATCAGGATGGCTGTGATTAACTCATCCGGTTTTCTCGTCAGCTTTAATAAATTTTTCGCCCGTTTATCGTTTTCTTCGGCACGGGACTGCATTCGTGCGCGGTTTGCTGCTGTTAAAGCTGTTTCGCTTCCGGATAAAAAGAAGGAAGCTAACAAAAATAAGATGATGACTGCTATCATAAGTACCCTCCACTGGCGTATTCTTTACATTTTATTTTCTGAGTGCGGTAAGTTACACGTTCAAACAACTATCCAACATTAAAAATAACATAAAAGCGCCAGGAAGAATTTAAATATGCAAAAGATTTTATTCCCAATTTGTGTTTGCAGGAAAAGATGAAATATGGAGAACGCTTTGAAGCACACCCGCAGCGCATTAAAATTCTACGTGGGTAAAAAGAAGAAAAAGAGAAAAAATAATAGATCAATGTTGATTTTTATTTTTGTAAGCTTTCATAATAGTAAATACAAATGAAAACCACTTTAACAAACAAAAAGAAACATTATGAAGAAGGGTGATCTAATTTTCCTTCTTTCATTAACAGCAAGAGTTCTTTGAAATAAAACTGTTGAGGAAAGGAGCATGAGTATGAAGCGTCTGGCATTGATTATGTATGTGTACCCGGAAAAAATAGAGGAATATATTGAAAAGCACGAACAGCTATGGCCGGAAATGAAAGAGGCTTTAAAGCAGCACGGAGCAGCCAATTATTCAATTTTTCTGGAGAGAGAAACAAGCAGGCTGTTTGCTTATCTTGAAATAGAAAATGAAGAGCGGTGGCAGCAGATGGCCTCCACTCCTATCAATCAAAAATGGTGGAAGGCCATGGCGCCATTAATGGAAACAAATGAAGATAACAGTCCTGTTACAACCCCGCTCGAAGAAGTATTTCATCTCGAATGAAAATCAGAAATACCTTCACTGAAAACAAATTCATAAGTGGAGCTTTTCTGTTCAAAATCCGTAAAAACGGGAATAGAAAACTATAAGGACAACGAGCGGCAGACATACAAAGGAATATAAGGGGGAATGCGGATGAAAGACCCTATATGTGATTGGCAGATAATAAAATCAATTGGTGAAGGGGACCCTTGTTCAGTCGTGTGATAATAATCAGCTGCGAAAAGGGGGGCGTGCTAATGAACCGCCGGTTGATTGACGACGAGTATGAACGTGAAATAGACCGCATGGTTAATGAAGGCGGCTATATTCCTGTGGAAATGGATTTTATAAAAAAACGGGCTAAAGTTAAAAAGAATAAAGATGGACTCCCTCAGGAGAATCAGGAAAAAGAAGCAGATGACTTTAAAGAAAAAGCCTGAATATAGTAATGAAATTTAACAGCTGCCGCCGGCAGCTGTTTTTTTCTTACAAAAATAAACAAATATTAGTGAAAAGAAACAGCTAAAAGGTGCTATACTTATTAATCTGTGTGTGACCTGCCACATTTGATTAAGCCTGTTGTATCAATGTACGAAATTGGTTTGTAGAATGTAAATCACAATATTGTACAGCAAATGTTCAAAAGACTGCGATGAAAACGTATACATTTAGATTGCAGCGGCTGATAGAATAAAAATTAACCAAAGGGGGGAAGGAGATGCCGCTAAGTGAACGGGATAATGAAATATTAAACGAACTAATCCGCAACCCGTCGGTCACTAGCATGGCGCTTGAAGAAAAGCATCAACTGACACGAAGGCAGCTCGGCTACAGCATTAATAAAGTAAACGACTGGCTTTTAAGCAAAAACCTTCCGGTTATTGAACGAACGCGCCAAGGGCATTTCATTATTGATCAGTCCGTTTACACAAATTTCGGCGTGGATGAAGAACTCATTGCAGCTGAAAAACCAATACTCACCGGAAAACAGCGTACTTATTATCTTATTATGATGCTAGTCGGCAGTGAAGAGCCGCTTTCATTAAATCATTTCACAAGTGAGCTGCAGCTGAGTAAAAACACCGTATTAAATGAGCTGAAGGAAGCGCAGCAGTATTTAGGTGACTACCAGCTTCTTATCAAATATTCCCGTAAAGAGGGGTATCTGGTGGACGGGAAAGAATTTCAGATCCGGAAACTGTTGATGAATGTAACGTATCAGCTGCTCGCTATGCAGGACGGTGCGACAAGAATCAAAATGATAGCCGGAATTGATGAGGAGGAGCTCGACGATTACCGCCAGCGGATTGAAAACATCGAAAACAAGCTCAGTCTGAAATTTACTGATGAAAAGCTTGAAACAATGCCTTATATATTAGCTTTAATTTTAAAAAGAATAAAAAAAGGCTACACGATGGACACATTTTCAATCCAGTATGAAGAGCTTTCAGATACGAAAGAATACCAGGCTACAGAGGAAATATTTAAAAAGAATGAACACATTCCGATGGAAGAGCGTTTGTTTATCACGCTGCATCTTTTGACAGCAAATGTATACAGCACTTCGTTTCCGATGGAAGACGATGTGATTCCGAATTTAGGGGCCGCCACAGATGATATGCTGCGCCAATTTGAGAAAAGCGCCTGTGTTTATTTACATGAACGCGACCAGCTGCTTGATAAGCTGCTTCAGCACATTAAGCCGGCTTATTACCGTATCAAATATCAGCTGTCGGAAACGTCATCTACCCAGGTGCCGCTCAGCAAGGAATTCAAAGCATTGCATCATCTGGTAAAACAATCCACTGCACCACTTGAGAAGTTAATCGGCAGCCGGATCCCAGACAGCGAAAGCAGCTTCATTACAATGCTGATCGGAGGCTGGATGAAACGGCAGGGCGAAAGCATTGAAAAGAAAGTTAAGGCCATTGTGGTCTGCCCTCAGGGTGTGTCTGTCTCAAGACTGATGCTTAATGAGCTGAGTGAGCTTTTTCCGGAATTTGTTTTTCTTGATTCTTTATCGGTACGGGAATTTCTGTACTATCCTCTGGAGTACGACATCGTATTCGCCCCGACGTTTCTCGAGACCGAAAAAAAACTGTTCGTAGTAAAAACGTTTTTAGGCCGGGAAGAACGCCAGCGTCTTCGCAAGCAGGTAATGCTTGAGCTTTACGGATATTTGCCGAACCATCTGGATATTGATGAAATCATTCAGATTATTGGGCGCCATGCTCATATCCATAATGAAAGTGCACTTATAGAAGATATCCAAAATTATATTAATCAGGATAATGAAAGCTCAGTGAATTACAGCATGGGTAAAGCTGAATACAATTTGGATGAATTAATCACTCCGGCTTCCATTACCCTGAGGGATAAAGTGAGCGATTGGGAAGAGGCGGTAAAGGCAGGAGCGAAGCCGTTACTCGAAAATAAAAGTATTACGGGCGACTATGTGAACAGTATGCTGCGCTATACCGAAGAAGATCCTTATATTGTCATAGGGCCGAATATTGCGATTCCCCACGCTTCACCGGAAGACGGAGTGAACGAAGTAGGAATGAGTTTGTTGAGACTGAAGGAAGGAGTTCTTTTCTCCGAAGAATACCGGATCAATCTGGTGATCGTCATTGCTGCAGTAGATAAACAAAAGCATATTCACGCGCTGATGCAGTTAATGAAGCTTGCGGGCTCACAAACAGCACGAGATCAAATAACAGCTGCAGATTCTGCTAAAGATATATACAAACTTATTCAGTCGTATTCCAAAGATTAACTGCGACAAATTTAATTCCACCAAGGAGGGGCCTGATGAGCGATTTGTATTTTGATACTCCTGTGATTCTTTTAGATATGGACGGGGGAGCCAAAGAAGAAGTATTGCGGACTATGGCACAAAATTTAGTGAACAACGGACTGGTAAAACAAAGCTTCGTAGAAGCGGTAATCCAAAGAGAAAATGAGTACGCTACCGGCCTGCCGACAGGCGACATTGCGGTTGCTATTCCTCACACAGATGTAGAGCATGTACAGCAAAAAGCAATCAGTGTGGGAATACTGAAGGAGCCCGTCGACTTTGTCATCATGGGTGACGACACAGAAACGGTTCCGGTCAAAATCGTATTTATGCTTGCCATGGACGAGGCACACTCCCAGCTGAAGCTTTTGCAGCAGCTTATGCAGGTGTTTCAGGACCAGAGTGTTTTAAACGAACTCATCAGTACATCTGATGAAAAACAGATCAAACATATAATGGAAGAGAAATTGGATGCGTTATCACTTGAAGGAGGTGAAAAATAATGGCAAAAAAACAAGTATTAGTAGCATGTGGAGCAGGCGTGGCAACTTCCACAGTTGTTAACGGTGCTATTGAAGATATGGCTAAGGAGCATAAATTATCGGTAGATCTTAAACAGATTAAAATAGCGGAAGTAGAAAGCTATGTTGATACTGCTGACTTACTGGTAACGACAGCTACCATCAAAAAGGAATACCCGTTTCCGGTAATCAATGCACGTTCATTCCTCACAGGAATTGGAATGGAAGATACCAAGCAGGAAATTCTGGATGAATTGAAAAAATAACAGCAGTCCCGGTTTCCTGTTTCATCAGGGAAGCCGGGCTCATTACTACAGGTATGAGGGGGAAGTGGCATGCAGGGATTTGTAGATCTTGTACAGGGGTTTTTGGCTCTGGGAGCAACAGTAATTTTACCAGTTGTTATCTTTTTGCTCGGTTTATTATTCGGGCAGAAGCCGGGGAAGGCATTCCGTTCCGGTTTAACAATTGGGGTAGCATTTGTAGGGATATTTCTTGTTGTTGACTTACTGGTTAATAACTTAGGGCCGGCAGCGCAGGGAATGGTTGATCGATTAGGAGTTAACCTGGATGTAATTGACGTCGGCTGGCCGGCGACATCATCTATTGCCTGGGCTTCTACGGCAGTAGCAGCATTTATTATTCCATTGGGACTGCTTGTAAACGTTGTCATGCTTTTGACAAAAACGACGAAAACAATGAACGTGGATATTTGGAACTTTTGGCACTATACCTTTATGGCTGCGGTAGTATACACCGTATCTGACAGTATTATTCAAGGACTTATTGCTGCAGTTATCTTTCAAATCGTGACCTTGAAAATTGCTGACTGGACCGCACCGATGGTGGAAGACTTTTACGAGCTTCCAGGGGTATCAATCGCAACAGGAAGTACCGTATCGTACGCCCCGGGTATTTTTCTCGTAAAAGGTCTGCAGAAAATCCCCGGCGTCAACCGGTGGAGCGCAGATCCTGACAGTATTCAAAGACGGTTTGGCGTGTTCGGCGAATCCATCTTTATCGGCTTGTTCCTCGGTGTAGCAATCGGTGCCCTGGCTGGCTACAGTGTAGGGGAAGTAATTGAAATCGGGATGGCTATGGCCGCCGTTATGGTACTGATGCCACGGATGGTTAAGATTTTGATGGAGGGCTTAATGCCTGTATCAGAGTCAGCCAGAAACTGGTTGAACAAACACTTCAGCAACAAGGAAATTTATATCGGCCTGGACGCAGCGGTTCTTTTGGGCCACCCATCCGTTATTGCAACTGCACTAATTCTTGTCCCAATCACAGTTGTGCTGGCAGTATTTCTGCCTGGTAACGCTCTGCTTCCTTTCGGGGACCTTGCGACAATTCCATTTGTTGTTGCGTTTATCGTCGGGGCAGCGAGAGGTAACATTATACACTCTGTGCTGGTAGGTACCGTGATGATCGCTCTTTCGCTTTATATGGCGACAGATATTGCGAACGTATTTACAACGATGGCTGAAAACGCTGATTTCGACATGCCTGAAGATTCCGCACGGATTTCAAGCATTGACCAGGGCGGAAACCTGATTAACTGGCTCATCTGGAGATTCTTCGAACTGTTTAATTAAACCTCTCTCAAGCAGAACATACATGAAAATTAACACACCGGGAGGATGAAAGCATGAAAGCATTGGTGAAAACCGATTTAGAGCATGGAAGCATCGAAGTACAGGAAAAGCAGGAGCCGACGCCCGGGAAAGACCAGGTAAAGATCAAAGTAAAGTATGCAGGTGTCTGCGGCACAGATATCCACGCCTATGAGGGTCATTACAAAGTTAGTGCGCCGGTGACGCTTGGACATGAATTTGCTGGTGAAGTCGTAGAAGTCGGAGAGGGAGTCAGCGACTTTAAGCCCGGAGACCGGGTCACCTCAGAAACGACGTTCTATATTTGCGGTGAGTGCCGGTACTGCCGGGCTGGCGACTACAACCTATGCAGCTGGCGCAAAGGGCTTGGCAATCAGTATGACGGAGCGTTTGCGAAGTACTTAATTGCCAGGAAAGCAAGCCTTCATCATCTTCCGGAAAACGTTGACTATCAGTCTGCTGCGATGACAGAGCCGCTTGCATGCACGCATCACGCGGTAGCTAAAACAGAAATCACGGACGGTGATATTGCAGTAGTTATCGGACCGGGACCAATCGGCCTGTTTACTGCTCAGGTGGCTCAGAGCCGGGGAGCTAAAGTTATTATAACTGGCCTGACAAATGATAAAGTGCGTCTGGAAAAGGCGAAGGAGCTTGGAATTGATTACGTTGTTAACTCACAGGAAGAGGATCTTCATGAATTCGTCAACAGCGTAACCGATGGGTACGGGGCAGATATCGTTTTCGAATGCTCGGGAGCTGTGCCGGCGGCCAAGCAGGCAATCGGGCTGTTACGGAAAAAAGGACAGTACGCCCAGGTAGGGATTTTTACGACACCGGATATTCAATTTGATTTTGACAAAGTGATTCAGAAAGAAATTCGTGTAGTCGGCAGCCGGAGCCAGAAGCCTGCAGACTGGGAGCCTTCGCTTGAACTGATGAACAGCGGACTTGTGAATGCAAGGGCAATGGTCACTCACGAATATGACATTACGGAGTGGGATAAAGCCTACCAAAAAATTAAAGACGGTGAAGCTATTAAAGTACTGCTTACCCCTGTGGATTAATATCAGCTGGAAGTAAACATTGACCATGGGGATTAAAAAGACAGGGAGCTATAAACAAGAAAGGCTCCCTGCCCGCTGTCAGCGGAAAAATATAGTGAAAAGGTAAGGAGGGACACCATGACAGAATTAATGCTTGATTTTATGCTGGGTCCAATGCGTGTAATCGGGGATTTCTATTTTGACCACCAGATGATTTTTAATCCACTGATTGTCGGAGCGGCGTTAATAAAAATATTGTTTGGAAAGAAAAAGGCAAAAAATGAACCAGCCAATTCAGAATCGTAATATCGTTACTTTGAAGGGAGAAAAACATGAAAAGTCTTAAACTATACGGACAGCAGGACCTCCGATTCGAAGAAGCTTCAAAGCCGGTAATTGAAAACGCTGATGATGTTATTATCAAGGTGAAAGCTGCAGGACTTTGCGGTTCCGACATTTCCCGCTACAAAAAGCTGGGCCCGTACGTGGAAGGCATGATTTTCGGTCATGAATTCGCAGGGGAGGTCGCAGAAACTGGACACGGAGTATCACATGTACAAAAAGGCGACCGCGTGGCTGGGTGCCCAACATTTCGGTGCGGGAAGTGTCTGAGCTGTCAAAAAGGAGAGCCGTCACGCTGTGAAAACCTGACTGTAATTGGCGCCCGCCACCCGGGGTCCTATGCAGAATACGTTAAGCTGCCGGCTGAAAATGTTCTGCCGCTGCCTGAACAGGTGGACTATAATACCGCTGCCCTTGTAGAACCCGCCGCTGTGGTAGCCCATGGGTTTTACCGCACAAGCATCCAGCCCGGGGCGGAAGTGGCCGTAATGGGATGCGGAAGTATCGGCCTTCTGGCTGTGCAGTGGGCAAAAATATTTGGTGCGAAAAAAGTGTATGCGATTGATATCGATGATGTAAAGCTGCAAACCGCGAGGGAAGTTGGCGCGGATGTATTGATCAATTCGAGTCAGCGTCCAGCCCATGAACAAATAGAGGAGCATACAGGCGGATACGGAGTGGATCTTGCAGTGGAATCTGCAGGAGCGCCTGCGACATCTGCCCAGGTGCTCGCTCTTCCAAAAAAGGGAGGAGAAGTTGTGTTTATGGGGATTCCGTACGCGGATATCACGATTGAACGTTTTTATTTTGAACGCATTGTTCGTAATGAACTGAGGATACTGGGCTCCTGGAACGCTGTATCGTCGCCGTTTCCCGGAAAAGAATGGACGTCCGCGCTGCACTATATGAGCACCGGCCAGATTAATGTTGAGCCGATGATCTCCCATACCCCTGGTCTTTCGGACGGACCGGAAACCTTCAATAATTTAATCGAAGGAAGAGGAAATTATGTGAAGGTCGTTTTTCACCCGGAAAAATAATTAATTAGATAAAAGCCAGGCTGGCCCCGGGAGAGGGAGCGCAGCCTGGCTTTTATCTTTTATTGTTCCTGTTCCGGGAGACGGGCCAGCAAAACGTCACAATCGGCCCGGTGTACAATACCTTCTGAAACGCTGCCAAGGAAAAACCGCTCTGTCGTATTCAGGCCGGAGGCGCCAACAATAATGAGGTCGGCTTTATACTTTTTAGCCAAATCCTCCGCGATAACGACCTTGGGAGCACCGTGGTGAAGCTCTGCTTCTACATGCTCCAAGCCGGCATTCAGCGCTTTTTCCCGGTATTCTTCAAGCATCTTTTCAGAATAGCTTTCCATTTCGATAAACAGCCCGGTGTCATGCTGTTCCATGGAGGTGAGAACGACTGAGTCGATAACGTGTGCGATCAGAACAGCTGCATTTTCTTCCATTGCCAGGGCGATTCCTTTGTCAAACGCATGAGTTGCTTCCTTAGAGCCGTCAATAGCAATAATGATTCTCTTATAATCGCTCCCGGCATCCTTGTTTCGGACGACGAGAACATCGCATCTGGCGTTGCGTACGATTCCGGTGGAAACACTTCCCATAATAAATCGTCCGACTGTTCCAGCCCCGGAGGCGCCGGTAATAATCAGGTCTGTCCCATACTCCGGAGCGAGCTCTTTGGTAATAATGGCTTTTGGCGCCCCGGTTTCCATTACTGTCTGGACATCCACCCCGGATCCTTCAGCCTCTGCTTTGTATAAGTTTAACAACACCTTGCCCTGTTCTCCCGCCGTTTCCATAATAGTTGGTATATACTGAACCAGGCGGTTTAGCGTTCTGTACTCTACAACATGGGCCACTGTCAGCTGGCTTTGATGCTTTCTGGCCAGTGAGAGACCGCGGCGGAATGCCTGCATGGATTCATCCGAACTGTCAACAGCTGTGAGAATATTCTGGTAATGTTTGATCATGGTAACGCCCCGCTTTCTTTACAAAAGTAGATTTTCGAGCACGAAATGATCGGAAACAAAAACGAAATATCTTTCTATCTATTTCTATTATGGAACATATAAGCAAAGAACTCCACTGTATAATTTGGCAAAAAAAGTACAATAGTAAAACTGAAGATAGTGCTATAATAGAGATAGAACTAAGACAGCCGGGCTTTCGGAAGCGAAATTATTTCCGGCAGCATCCGGTGTTGACGATGATGGATAGGGGGCAGGCAAAATGGAAAAAAGATACAATCGTATTTTAGTGGCAACAGATGGATCCGTGGAAGCTGAATTCGCATTGAAAAAAGGGATTGCGCTCGCCAAAGCGTATGATTGTTCATTAGGGATCTGCTACATTATCGACTACAACCATTACAGCCAGGCCCGGCTTCATACTACGGATTTATTACAGGCATCAAAGGAAAAAGGGGAAGAAATTATTGCTGCCTGCAAAGAAAAAGCCGAAAATGCAGGACTCACGGATATAACCGTGTTTTTGGAAAATGGCTCTCCGAGAACTACTATTCCGAAGGACATTGCAAAAAGGTTTAAAGCGGACTTGATTCTTTGCGGAGCTTCAGGTATAGGTACATTTGAAAGATTCATTGTTGGAAGCGTTTCCGCAGGTATTGTACGAAATGCAGAATGTGATGCCTGGGTGGTTAGGAATAAACGCGATATTGAAAAATACAACAGTATTCTGATCGCAGTAGATGACTCAGAAATGTCTGCCAACGCCTTTCGTGCCGGCCTGGCTATGGCAGAGGAGGAAGAAGCGAAGGCCGTGGTTACCCATGTTATTCATACACCGCTCGTTTCATCGGTAGAAAAAACAAGGGGCAATGTCATTGAAATATTTAAGAAAAACGGCAGGAATCTGCTTGAAATATATCGGGAGCTTGCGTTAAAAAGCAACGTTCCCCACGTTTCGTTTGCTTTGGAGTACGGTTCACCCAAAATGGTAATTCCAAAGGATGCTGCGGAAAAATATGAGGCAGACTTAATTGTCTCCGGGGCTTCCGGAGTCAGCAGTGCCGAACGGCTTCTTCTCGGAAGCGTCGGGGAAAGCATCGTCCGCAGAGCGGAATGCGACGTTCTCGTTGTCAGAAATGAACACATTTAAAATGCTTTCCAAAGTTTAGTTTATCAGTGAAGCTGGCCTATAACGGAGGAAACCCGGCTGGACGGCAGCCGGGGACTTATTCAATTGATTACATCAATCACAAAAGCCGGGTATCCATTATGGGTACCCGGCAAATGCTTTTCTATTCTCTTACGTTGTGAATCCATGCTTTGTCCTGATCCATCATTTTCTTCGCTGCTGCAATCGTAAGGAACTGTATAATAATTATTGGCAGCCCCATGAGGCCTGAAAGAACTTCAAGCGGAGGAAGGCCTCCAATTCTCATTAAGATTAAAGCAAGTGTGGTAATGATGGCAGCGACCACAATACGAAGGAATTTAGAAGGCTCATTTTTACTCATGTCTTCCGTGCTTGCATACGCTGAGATAGTATACGTCGTAGAATCAAGAGTCGTAGTTAAGAAAATCAATGCGACAACCATAAAGATGACAAGCGCAAGACCAGAGAGCGGCAGCGTAGTTAAAATTTGCGGTATAGCTGCTATACTGCCCTGATTTTCCACGATGTTAAGCACGTTGAGGTTGCCATTTAAAAACCTGTCTACACCGAGGCCGCCGAGAACTCCCGTAGCTACCCAGGAGATAATCGTTGGTGCAGCGAGATACGTCATGATCATTTCTTTAACGGTACGCCCCTGAGAGATCTTTGCGGCAAATACGCTGTGCAGCATTGCCCAGGTGGCGTTGTAAGCAAACCAGAATACGGTGTTACTCTTTATATAGCTGGCCTCTCCGGAGGAAAGAGCTTCAGTGTAAAAGGAAATGTTAATATAGTTAGTCATAAGAAATCCGAGGCTGCCGGTGAAATAATTCAAAATAAATATTCCCGGGCCTGCCAGCATAATAAACAGAGCAAATATCCCCGCCAGGTACATGTTAAACGTACTAAGGCGTTTGATCCCCTTTTCGATCCCGAGATAGGCGCTTAGAGAAAACATGAACACCCAGACGAGTGTTACGATCAGTGTAAGGCCAAAGCTTATTTCGATTCCAAGCAGCTCTGCGAGGTTGTTGGTAATGATCGGGGAACCGAGCCCGAGCGTTACGGCAGCACCTGCAAGAATGCTGATCAGGAAAATAACATCTAAAAATTTACCGCCAAGGCCATCGGTAAACCGATCACCAAACAGGACGCGGCATGCTTCAGAAATACGCATTAACGGACGTTTGCGCACATGAAGAATGTAGGCCATCGCTGGCGCCGCCATAACGAAAATAGCAAATGTTTGAAAGCTCCAGAGAAACATACTGTAGGAGTTCCCCCACATCAGTGCCTGTGTGGAACCGGCTTCGACGCCAGTTGGCGGGTCGCTTGCTACGGAGGTCCACTGCACCATTCCGGTACGCATAATAGTGGAGCCGAGCCCCATAGCAATTAAAATCGACGCGTATTCAAATAGTGAAAAACGCGGTTTTTCCAACGGATCCCCCAATACAACTTTTCCGTATTTGGAAAAAGAGAAATAAAGTCCGGCAGCAAGAAGTATTAAACCATACCAAAGGTAGCCCCATGTAAATACTTCCACAATGGTATCAAAAATTCCATTTAAAACCTCCATGCTTCGTGTCTCGTACAAAGCAAGCGGTATACAGATTGCAATAATGATTAAAAGTGCCGGTACAAAAATCCGATAATCAATCAGCTTTAATTTTGACTGCTGATTGTTATTCTGTTCACTCATTGATATCCCCCTTTTTATTTTGTCTTTTCATGATGGCTGTGAAAATTAAGAAATGCAGGAAGCAAATAAATCACAATAAATCCATATGAAAAATATCAATAATCCTCTCCTTCCTCAAAAAACAGTCAAGTAAACTAAAACATGAATTTTATTTACCCATTTAATTTTAAAAATGACGATTAAGAAAAAAGCAGCGCCAACATAGCCCTGCTGAAGTAATCATAGTATGTAATTTTTTATAAAGGCAAAATCGCCTGATTAGTTAATAAAGAAAAACTAATCCCGGAGGCTTGCTTCAAAGATTCTTATCAAGGGAACACAAATAAAAAGAATTAATATAAAAGGAGCGGATACCAATGGCGGCAATTAAACCTTTTCTTATGTTTCAGGGGAATGCAGAGGAAGCACTCAATTATTATGAGAGCCTGTTTGATGAAGCAAAAATTGTGAGTTTAAGCAGATACGGTCCGCATGAATCCGGCAAAGAAGGAAATGTTATGCAGGCCGTACTTTCGCTGCAGGGGCAGGAATTCATATGCATGGACAGTAACGTGAAGCACGATTTTACATTCACACCCTCTTTTTCGCTTTTTGTTAACTGCGAATCCGACCAGGAGATTGAGTACCTGTATAACCATCTCTCCGAAGGCGGCAAAAAGCTGATGGCTTTAAAAGATTATGGGTTCAGTAAACGCTTCGCCTGGATCCAGGATAAATTTAATATTTCATGGCAGCTGAACCTTCCTTCTGATTAACAGGGAGCTGTTCTGGTTGAAGGGTATACTTTGAAAGGGCCTGTCTGTTTTTCATTTATTGATTGTAGGTGAATACAGCAGCCCTTATAATTAAATTATCGGTACAGACAAGATTTTTGGCAATTTTTGAAAACGTATACATTTAATGTTTATTGTAATACCGTTTATGTCATCAGCAGAAAGCAGGAGATCCGGAAAATGAAAGAAAAAATTAGGAACGAATTGCGGGCGGTACTGGATGGGCTGCCGGAAATGAAATTTTCCACCCGGGAGGAAATCAGAAACAGCCGTGTATTAACAAAGCAGGCATTTGAGGGGGAAACTCCTATCAGCCGCAGCAAAGTAAGGGTTACGGATAAACATATCCCCGGTCATGAAAAGGGACAGAATATACGGGTTCGCATATATGAGCCGGTCATGCCGGTGAAAACAATCTCCCCAGGCTTATACTGGATTCATGGAGGCGGATATTTGAGCGGTACGCCGGAAATGAATGATGAGCTGTGCGAGAGGTTTGTGCTTGAAGCAGGGTGTGTGGTTATCTCTGTAGCCTACCGGCTCGCCCCGGAGCACCCTTATCCGGCGGGGGTGGAGGACTGCTATGCTGGCCTTAAGTGGGTGGCCGGGCACGCCGCGGAGCTCGGCATAGATGAAGAGCGTATCGGAGTAGCCGGGCATAGTGCCGGCGGTGGATTGACAGCGGCTGTATCCCTGATGGCAAGAGACAGGGGCGGCCCGGAAATAGCTTTTCAAATGCCTCTCTGTCCGATGCTGGACTATAGAAATACTACTGTTTCAAGCCGGGAAATTACGGACACGAGAGTATGGAATTACTACTCCAATGAGGCAGCATGGAAAGCCTATCTCGGTGATCAGACTGAAGATGTTCCTGCCTATGCTTCTCCAGTTCAAGCAGAGGATTTTTCCGGTCTCCCGCCCACTTACACTATGGTGGGCAGTGCGGACCCTTTTCGGGATGAAACGATAGAATATATTTCACGATTAAGCCAGGCCGGAGTGCAGGCAGAGTTCCATCTGTATCCGGGATGCTTCCACGGCTTTGAAGGTATTGCGCCGCAGGCAGAGGTCAGCCAGCGGGCAATCAGAGGATATGTAAATGCTTTAAAGAGAAGCCTGTAGCCGTTGTATTATAATTAACGACAGTACGCTCATAACGTTCGGAGGGTGATCGAAGAAAATAATCCCCCTCTAACAGCCCAAAGCCTTCTGACATGTTCAGGGGGCTTTGTTGTGTAAACAGGAGCAGGCACTTGCCTGCCTGCTAAATGCTGAAGCGTAAAATTAGTTCCTTAGTAGAAGGTTGAAAGCGTTCTGGAAAGGTAATGATATAACTAAGGCAAAAACTACAATCAAAAGGGAAAATCCGTCACGGTGAAAACGCACTCATCTATAAGGAGATGTTAATCGTGTTAGTTCTTCCTGGACGAATAGTGAATATCCGTATTCCAATAGAGGACCGGGCTTCGGGGGAGAAAAAAGACGGAAAATACACCTTCGGGTTTCGATTTCCACAATGGCAGGGTAAAGGACGGTATGCTAACGGCGTGAAGAAACGGGCACGCATGATTTTTTATGTAAAAGATGAAAATGACCAGTTGATATTTCAATATCCGATTACAGAAATCCAGCGGCAGGATCACTGCGTGATTTCCACAAGATATGAAAAGCGTATCCCCGAAGAATTTCAAAAAGAGATACGGCAGATTATTATCCATTTTGTCTGAATAAATACAATAATATATTCTCAAGCGAGAAAAGTGAAAAGAGGGATTACATTGGCTAAAAAAGAACAATCATCAGAAGAGCAGGCGAACGTCGTCATCACGAATGAGAACGGAGAAGATGAAGAAGTAGATCTTTATATGATGAGTGTCAAAGATATAAAGGCTCTTGCTGAAGAAAGCGGCCTCGAATTATCTTCCACGAAAAAACAGGATATGATTAACGAAATCATGAACGAAGTGGAAGGCGGAGACAGTGGAGAAGACCAGGGTTCGGAAGACGAAGAAAACCAGGGAAACGAAGAAACTCAGGAGCCTCAGGAAGAAAGCGATGAAGAGCTCCCTGAAGAAGAGGAACAGGAAGAGCCGAGCAGTGAAAATGATGAGGAGTCCTCCTCATCTGATGAAGAGGATCAGGATCAGGCAAACGTTGTAATTACGAATGAAGACGGTGAAGACGAAGAAATTGATTTATACATGCAGAGTATAGAAGATATTCAGGCTCTTGCTGAAGAGAGTGGTCTTGAGCTGTCCTCTACAGATAAAAAAGGAATGATTGACGAAATCATGGCCGAGGTTAACAGCGGCGAAAGCGAGGAGCAGCCCGAAGAAAATACAGACGAGGCTTCTGAAGGAGAAGAGCAGGAACCTGCAGGCAGTGAGGAAGATGTGGATGAAGATTCTTCAGAAGCGGACAGCAGTGAAGAAGAAACGTCAGGCGAAGGCGAGCAGGACAAACCTGCTGCAGAAGACGACAGCGCGGAAGAAAACGAAGACGCAGACTCTGCGCAGGAGCAGGACGGTTCCTCAGAGGATAGCGGAGAAAAAGCAGAAGAAACGTCAGGTGAAGACGAGCAGGAGGAGCCGGCTGCAGAAGACGACGTGGAAGAAAACGAAGACACAGACTCTGTGCAGGAGCAGGCCAGTTCCTCAGAAAATAACGCAAAAGAAGGTTCGTCATTTATTTCTGAAGAAGCAACCAACCAGCTTCTGGAAGATGTAAAACATTCGCTGATTGACGAATTGAAAGATGATTTGTATGAAGATGTGAAGCAGGAATTGGTGCAGCAGCTGCATGATGAGCTGATTGGTGATTCCAAAGGTGATCTGCTGAATGAAATTAAGTCTGAAGTCATGGAAAGTGTCAAAAAAGACTTGAACAGCGCACTGTCAAAAGATGAATCCGCATAAAAAGGCCCGCACACGGGTCTTTTTTTACGCTCGCCTCCGAGGCAGAGTCTGCTTTTATGTTTAACATACTGGATTAAAAGGAAAAACTTAATTTGTAGTTAAAACAGATGTTCATCAATCACACTAGACATCTTCGTTTAGCTTAAAACAACAAGGAGGCTTCACTGATGAGCAGATTTACGATTCCAAGAGACATCTATTTTGAAGATAACGCGCTTGAAGTACTGCGCACGTTTGAAGGAAAAAAAGCCACGCTCGTTATTGGCGGCGGCTCTGTGAAAAAGAATGGTAATTTAACCCGCATTCAGGAGCATCTTGCTGCAGCAGATATTGAAACTGAAGTTCTTGAAGGATACAATACAGAGCCAACCGCAAAAATGGTCAAAGAAGGAGCAGAGGAGATGCGTTCCTTTGCACCTGACTGGATTATAGGTATCGGAGGTGGCTCTGCGATGGACGCCGCTAAGGCGATGTGGCTCTTTTACGAGCATCCGGAACTTTCCTTTGAGGATGCGACGAAGCCTTTTGAACTGCCGCGTCTTCGTCAAAAGGCGAAATTTGCCGGTATTCCTACGACAAGCGGAAGCGGTTCTGAAGTTTCCAACCTTTCAGTAGTAGCAGACGAAAAAACAAACGTTAAATATCCGCTTGCAGACTTTGGCCTGACGCCGGACATTGCTATTATTGACCCGGTGATGGTAGAAGACCTGCCGAAGCATATTGCCGCATACACCGGTATGGACGCCTTTACCCATACTATCGAATCCTACGTAGCCAAGCCACGGACATTATATACTAATATTCTTGCTCTTGGCGGCGCCGAAGTGATTAAAGATAATTTGAAAGCATCGTATAATGGCGATCATGAAGCCGGAAAGCAGATGCACAGCATTCAGGCGATGGCAGGGATGGCTTTTGCGAATGCGGTGCTTGGCAATGTGCACAGCCTTGCTCATAAAAGTGGTCCTACATTCGATATTCCGCACGGTTATGCGAATGCGATTTATCTCCCGTATGTCATTGAGTTCAACCGTGCAGTGGTAGAGGACCGGTATGCAGAAATTGCACGTCGCCTGCATTTGAATGGAGAGACAGACGAGGAATTGACAGATTCGCTTGTAGAGTATATCTTTGAACTCAATAAAGATTTAGGATTGGCTGTTACGCTTGAAGAATTCGGTGTACCAGAAAAAGATTTTGAAGAGCATCTGGATACAATGGCTCAAAATGCACTAAGCGACCCATGTACCGGCACCAACCCGCGTGAAACATCCTTCGAACAGATGAAGAACTTGTTCAAGGCTTCGTATTACGGAAAAGAAGCTCTGGTAAAAGGCTGAGTATAAAAGGAAAAAGATAAACCGGAAACCCCGATTGCTTCGGGGTTTTTTCCTTTGGTACTGCTCCTTTGGCAGAGATCAGGAGAAGGAGAGATGTGTTATGCCGAAGGAACAAAAGCTCGGGGCCGCCGACCGGCAGTATAAAGAACCACCCGAGGTGGTACAGGCATTTGGGGAAAATGGACGTAACCACTTAAGCAAGGAATTCAGAGCGCAGTTTCTGCTGGCGATCCTGGCAGGGTCATTTATGACCTTCGGGGCGGTTTTTTCGATTCTTCTTGCAACGGGCGTAGAAGCGAAAGGGCTGTATTACCTGCTCTCAGGGCTTGGTTTTACTGCGGCTTATGTCATGGTGTTTTTATCCGGCGCTGTGTTATTTACGGAAATCAATATTCTGCTGCCGAGTTATTTATTTCGAAAGCCGAGTGTCTATTTTATGCCGATTGCAAGGTTCTGGCTTGCTACTTACATCGGCAATATCGTCGGTGCGTTATTCGTTGCAGCAGTCATTCAGCTTTCCGGATCCTTGACGCCGGAATTTTACGGAGAGCTGCAGGTGTATTTATCGGACAAAATGAAATTTAAAGAATCGGGCGGAATCGGTTGGTTCCAGGTTGTTTTATCCGGTATTCTGGCTAACTGGTTAATTGGCATGGCATCGTTTCTTACAACGGCTGCGAGAGATGTTACAGGAAAAGTAGTGGCAACTGCGCTTCCAGTTATTTTATTTGTGGCTGGTAATTTCCAGCACAGTGCTGCGAACATGGGCTATTTCAGCATGGGAGTATTTGCAGAGACTGAGCATGCCTGGTATGAATACCTGTTATTTAATTTGATTCCCGCAAGTATTGGGAATTTGATTGGCGGCGCCCTCCTTGTTTCTCTGCTGTTCTTATTTGCCTATCGGGAAGAGCTTCGCGATGGTGAAGGCATTGAATAGAAAAAACTGCTCCTGAAAAAGGGGCAGTTTTTTTATGGAATATTACTTTTCGTTAAAGGAAGTTTTTTGCGGGGAGTGGGAAGGCATCAGCCTGTCGAGAAGATACCCGGTGACTGCCCCGATAAGCGCAGGCACGACCCAGCCAAGTCCCTGCTCAAAAAACGGCGAGGTCTGAAGAATGCTTGTGATAGCCGGGACAGAGACACCTATGCTTGAGAATCCTTCGTAAAGCGCAAAGATCCCAGTAAATATAATCGAGAGCTGATACATTAGAGAGCCTTCACCAATAACAGGACCGAGTAGCGAAAGTATGATGAGCACAATAGCAAGCGGGTAAATAAATACGAGTAAAGGAACTGCGATGCTTAAAATTAAAGACAAGCCCAAATTAGTGACCAGCATCCCGATGACTGTAAAAAATACGACAAATGATTTATAGGGAAGGCGGGGCATTATGCTGTGAAAAAATTCAGAGCATGCCGTTATCAGTCCGACGCTGGTAGTCAAGCACGCAAGCAGAACAATCAAGCCAAAAAAGAAGCTGCCGGATGATCCAAAGAGAATGGCTGCAGCTGGTTCAAGGATGCCGGCCCCGTCAGTAATCCCTTCCTGCTGCGACATCCGGGCACCGATCCACCCGAGCGAAACATAGACTATAGAAAGACCAATACCAGCTACTACAGTAGCCGCAGCGGCGCCGGACATCAGTTCACGTTTAGAAGAAGCCCCGTGGGCACGCAGACTGTTAACAATAACCATTCCGAAGGCAAGGGCGCCGAGAGCATCCATTGTCAGATACCCTTCAAGAAATCCTCCAATAAAAGGAGAACTATTATAAGTAGACGCTGCCGGGGAAGGGTCTGTATCGAAAACAAAAAATGCCCGTATAAATAAAGCGGCTAAAGTAACGAATAGAATAGGCGTCAGCCATTGACCCAGGCGGTCGACTATTTTTTCGGGATTTAAACTCAGCCAAAGAGTAACTGCGAAAAAGATTAAGGAAAAAAGTAAAAGCGTCCACCAGGTTCCTATACCTGCTGCTGGCACAAAACCGATCTCATAGGCGACGTTAGCAGCCCTTGGAATACCATATAAAGCTCCGATGGATAAATAAATCAGCACAGCAAACAACAGGCCGAAGATGGGATGGACTCTGCTCCCCATACTGATAAGTCCGTGTCGTACCTGTACCACAGCCATAATGGCAAGAATGGGTAGAAGCACTCCTGTAAAGAGAAAACCAAGAATTGCAGAAGTGAAATGGTCCCCAGCAGAATAACCAAGAAATGGCGGAAAAATTAAATTACCCGCTCCAAAAAATAACGAAAAAAGCATAAAGCCGATAAAAAGAATACGAGACTTTTTCATACCAGCGCCTCCTGAACATAAGTAATATCGCCACACAACGCAAAAAACCCGTTTCCAATAAGGAAACGAGTCAAATTCTAAAAGAGTCCTAAAATAGCATACTGCACTGGATCATCTTGTGAGAAAATGACTATATAAGGAAAAGCATTATGTAAGGTTAATAATCATTCTATAATGTAACGCGGATCTGGCTGAAAGTAAACCGTCAGCATGCACCAGGACAGATAAAAAAGTATAGGCGGATAAACAGCTTACTGGAAAAAAAGATAAGGAAAAAATCATTTTTTTAATAATTTTAAGTGTATATCAAATATTATAGGGTATATATGCATAGGTCCAATATCACTTGGAGGTAAAAACTATGGGGAGAAATATGAACTGGGTTAAAAATCATCATTTTTGTTCCACAGTGGAAGAGCATAATGACATCATTATTTTGGAAGTGCCTTATACAGCAAGCAATGAACAGTGGGAAGAAATACAGGAAATTATTAATATTCTTCATGATCACGGGTATGTGGAGGGGCAGACAAAGCGTATTGATCAGCTGCAAATTGAGCTTGTGGGTTTTAAAATCCCTTGGAGCCAGCAAAGAATGAATTCGGGATAAAATAAAATAACAAAAATAACCATTTGATGAATAAAAGATTAAAGAAATTACGTTTACGTTACAAGTGTATGATAAAACACAAAAATCATATTTGGGTTGATATGATAGTGCTTAATTAATTATTTCGGAGAAAAGAGGTCTGCAATTTGCGCAACCCAATTGTATTAATGATGGTAATGGGGCTTTCCATGTTTTATGTTATTGTGCCGTTTATGAGTATTGAGCAAATGCCGACCGTGCTGACAGGCGTGCAGCAGATTATGAAGTCTATTACCTCCATAAGTTTTTTATAATATACTTGCCATACGGGTCTCTCTGCTTATCTGCAGGAGGCTTTTATTATTTTTACCAGAGAAAGAAGCAGTAAGTTGAGCTGAATGCCGAAAAACACGAGGAGAGGAAGGTCTGTGACTACATTTATTTTTGGACATAAAAGTCCGGATACCGATGCCATAGCTTCAGCTATTGCCTATGCGTATTTAAAAAAGAGGTTGGGAGAAGACATTGAGGCGGGAAGACTGGGGGAAATAAATAGCGAAACTGCTTATGCGCTGGACTATTTCAAAAAGAAAAAGCCGCAATTAATTCACGATCTTCAAAAAGACACGCCGGTAATACTGATGGATCACAACGAACGACAGCAAAGTATTGATGGCCTGGAGAATTTTCGTATTAAAGAAATAATCGACCACCATAAAATTGCGAATGTTGAAACGAAAGAGCCAATATACTTTCGGACAGAGCCAGTAGGATGTACAGCGACAATCGTGTACCAATTGTATAAAGAAAACGGTATTGAGGTACCGGAACAGGAAGCAGGGATGATGCTTTCAGCTATTATTTCCGATACCTTGTTATTTCAATCCCCGACTACTGTTGAAAAAGACAGAAAGGCTGCGAAAGAACTGGCAGCAGCTGCCGGGGTAGAGATAAAAACATATGGAATCAGCCTTTTAAAGGCAGGTACAGATTGGAGTGCAACGAAAGATGACGATCTGGTACGGACCGATATGAAAGATTTTGACATGAAGGGCTGGAAGGTGCGTATCGCACAAGTGAATACGGCAGGAGTGGCATCCGTATTAAACCGTCGTGAAGCGCTGTTCGCCAAAATGGAAGAGGCAGTGCAGAGAGAAGCAGTAGATCTTTATGTATTAATGATCACTGATGTATTACAGGCGGACTCCATCCTTCTTGCAGCCGGGGCAGGGAAAGCCAAAGCTGGAGAGGCATTCGGGAAAAAACTGCAGGACGGGGCTGTGGAGCTTCCAGGAGTGATATCCCGGAAAAAACAAGTGGTCCCGGCTCTGCAGCAGATCATATAGTTAAAGCTTCTATTCAAACGAAAAGCAGCCCCCTCCCGGGAGCTGCTTTTTAGGCAGACTGGCGCACGCTGAACGCAGTAATAGAAACCAGAATAATAACGATGCCCAGGGCCTGAATAATTGCCAGGCTGTCTCCAAGCAGAACCACTCCAAACAAAGAAGCGGTGACCGGCTCTGCCATGGCAACCATTGAAGCAGTAACCGGGGTAGTCAGTTTTATGCCGATGACATAAAGTACAAAGGAAATCCCTGCACCAACGAGGCCGAGCAGCAGAAACCACCCAATGTC
The DNA here is from genome assembly GCF_033845285.1 of Marinococcus sp. PL1-022. Lineage (NCBI taxonomy): Bacteria > Bacillati > Bacillota > Bacilli > Caryophanales > Bacillaceae > Marinococcus > Marinococcus sp. PL1-022. The sequence continues at coordinate 576,363 of NZ_JAWXCX010000001.1, forward strand.
ACTGGAGGTCAAAACAGATACTGCTTCCTGTTGGTCGACAAACAGCAGAAGAATCAAACAAAAAACAAAAAAGGCGATCGTTAAAGAGGTTTCGGGTCTGCCTACTGCAGAGGCATATTTAAATCCGAAAATAAACAACGCGTACGAAAGGCCGGCACCGAGACCGGCAGCAGCGCCTGCAAGTGTAACGGAAGACCCTCCCGCATCATAAGCTCCTGTCAGGAGAAAGATTCCTACAAGCACTACTGCGATACATCCCCATTTGAAAAAAGTAGAGGATTCCTGCTTTAGAAAAAAAGAAATCAGAAATACAAATATAGGTGCGGTATACATTAGCGTAGCAGCAATGGCTACGCTCGAGGCTTCAATACTGAGGAAGTAAAAGGTGAAATTGCCGGCGACGCCCGCCCCGGCGAGAGCAGCCCATATAAATAAGCGGGCGGAGGGCGAGCCAGTCTTTTGAATCCGTAAAAGGAACCATATAAAAATACAGACAAAACCTACGGCTCCCCGGTAAAAGGAAATGACTAACGGGTCCCAGCCCTTATGTAAAAGTATATCTGCCAATCCACCTGAAATACCCCACAGTATCGCGGCCAGTACTACTAAAATCGTGCCTGAAAATTTCATGGTCAGCCTCCGCGGTAGTGTGAATATAAATGTTTACCCTGAAAGGACCCGTTTCAAACGGAGGCTTTAGGGCCGGTCGTGTTAAAGCATAGCTTCGATAAGAACGTAGCCAAAAAAAGATAATAAAAGCGAGCCGCAAACTGCTACGAGAAGCATCTTTAAACTAATCGTTTTAAAAGAGGCAGCCGGCATCTGCATGCCAAAGCCGGCCATAGCCATGCCCAGAAAACCATAGGAAGCTGAGACCATAAATGCAGCTGTGGACTCACTGAGCAGATTAAAGGTATTGGCCAGGCTCATTGCTAAAAAGCCGAAAATAAACCAGGGAACTGGAATCGCATGAGAATTCTGCTTTTCTTTTCGCCCCTGAAGCATGGCAATCACAAGTGCAACTGGGATGAGAAGAGCAACTCTTGTTAATTTAGTTACCAGAGCGTTGTCCTCCGAAACTGTACCCCCGGCTTCGGAGGCTGCTACTGCATGGGCCACTTCATGGAGAGTTCCTCCGGATAAAACGCCGTATTCATATGCATTCATCTCCAGATATGGAAATAGAAAGGTATAGGAAACGGAAAAAACAGTACCAACAACTGCTATAATCGCAATGCTTGCAGTCGTTGTTTTTTGTTCTGCTTTTACAATCGGGGCTATGGCTGCGATAGCTGAAGCTCCGCAGACAGCTGTACCACAGGCCGTTAACAGGCTGAGGGTTTTATCTATCTTTAAAGCTCTGGCAGCAAAGTAAATGAAGAGAAGCACAATTAATAATCCGGAAGCAGCAATAAAAAAAGCGTTAAATCCGGCTTCGTAAATATCTTCTAAATGCAGGCGCGCGCCAAGTAAAACAATGCCGAGCCGAAGCAGATGCCTGCTTGAAAAAGTGATTCCCGGCAGTGCCTGCTCGGGCACACCGGCGGTAAACCGCCAAAAGACACCCAAAAGAATCGCAGTAACTAACGCCCCCATCGCTGAGAATGGGGCGACCTCTGCGAGTGCGCTGCTTAGTACAGCAGCAATAAATGTAAAGACGAGTCCGTACCATAGTGGGGGAATGGAAGAAATAAATCGTTTCATCAGTCTTCAACTCCTAATCGTTACTACTATTGTACTCCTGGTCTTTTTATTATAAAAACAAATATATATAATAGAATTAATTAATATTTTTAATAAATAGGAGGGCCTATGCATATTGATGAATTAAAAACCTTTTTGACCGTAGTGGAGGAAAAAAATTTCACAAAAGCCTCGGAGGTGCTCTCCCTCTCCCAGCCCACGGTAAGCGTGCATATAAAAAACCTTGAAAAGGAATTTCTGGCCCCGCTGTTTCAGCGGACGACAAAGTCATTGATGCTTACCAAGGAAGGCGAGGTATTTTTGGATCATGCCCGCCAGTTGATGGGCACCTACGTTCATATGAAGGAATCCATATATATGATGCATGAGGAAGTGAGCGGCACCATTCATATCGGAGCCAGCTTTACGATTGGGGAATACGTGCTTCCCAAAGTAATGGCCAGAATGCAAAAGGAATATGAGGGAATTCATTTTGAGGTAACAATTGCCAATACAGAGGAGATTATTCATCTGGTCCGGACACTGAAGGTCGATATCGGCCTGGTGGAAGGGCAGAGCGGAGCTGCTGATATTACGCTGACTCCTTTTCAGACGGACCGTCTGGCAGTAGTGAAGAGTGCCTCTGCCTCCTATTCACCTGTGAGCCGTGAGGAGCTGCAGGATCAGAAATGGGTGGTGCGTGAAAAAGGATCAGGGACTCGTGAGTCGTTTGATTATGTCATGAATACAAATGGAATCCGCCTGCGTTCACTTCTGGTGATCAGCAGCACACAGGGGATTAAAGAAGCTGTTAAAAACGGCCTTGGATTATCTTTGTTATCAGAAGCGGCAATTGGAGAGGAACAAAAACACAACATGCTCGAGCTTTTATCCATCGAAGGCATCGATGCGAAAAGATTTTTTTCATATGTACTTCCAAAAAGAGCAGAACGGACAAAAAATATACAGTTTATGATCCGGTGCCTCACAGAGAATCGTTAACGTCCGGCTATCTTTTTTTAGAGTTTTCTGCAAAAACTAATTTGTTGTATACTAATACCGCAATCTTAAGGGAATCGCCAATGATGAGTTAATATTTACTGCTGTATAAAGCATTCTGTTCAACGACAGGAACAGAAGCTTACTATACTGAAATGAGGAATGGGTAAATGATTCAAATTGAACCATTTTTGCGCAATGACCAGTTTAATTTTATTAAAGAGCATGTATGGAAATTTGCTCACGCGCACGCTACCGTAAAAGATGCCGACGTAATCCGTGCATTAAAGCACAGTGTCTTTGATCAAATTATCAACAGCTTCCATACGATGAACGATGAGCAGGAAAAGCTGCTGGAAAAAATCCTGTATGTAGAGGACAGCACTCAGGCAGAGCAGATTCTCGGTGAACTGAAAATGTATGTTATTTCGTTCCCGGCTGTCACCGCAGATCGGATTAAAAAGCTGTTTCCAAAGGCAAAAAAGCTGACCATGCCGTCATTGGAGGAAGTGGACCTGAAAAATATATCTTATCTGGGCTGGAATGACATCCGCTCAGAACGAAAATATATTATTACTACAGACCAAAGGAGATTGACGGGCGTGTTTGGAACATTTCGGAATACACCCGGAAAAGGGATCTGTACGATCTGCAGCAAACAGGAGGAGACGGGACTTTTTATGGCAGTAGTAAAGGCAGGAAAAGAAACGTATACGAGCCGCGGCAACTATATCTGCCAGGACAGTGGCAGGTGCAACGAAAATATTACGGATCTCCGGCAGCTTGAAACCTTTATGTATCATCTGAAAAAGTAACCGCACTAAAAGCCGGGGGAAAGAAACGTGGCCCCGGCTTTTATATATTATTGAAGTGTATGCAGATGGATGGTTCCGTCTGTTTTATAATCGTCGATCTCCTTGCGGATGTGGTCTGCGAGACCGATTTGTTTCATTGTATCAAATATGGAGCATGCCTGACGCCAATCCTGAAGCGCAGATTCATCAAAACCCAGCACCAGCAGGTTTTGTCCTTTTTGGTAAAGCAGTTCTCCTAAAACGTAGCTGTTCTGCAGATCAATGCAGCGGTCGATGCCCTTTGAACACCAGTCGATGGATTGCTGGTAAGCCCCCTGATAGGTCAGCGCTTTGGTTAAGGTATACGTCAGCTTTAATTCAATGTATTTATTCTCCGGATGTACGAGGCTCTGATGGTCCTGCAGAGCTTTCCGGCATATCTCCGCGGCTTTCCTGTACTCATGTTCAAGGTTATAAATAATTGCCATGGCGTTTGTAATTTCACCTTTACGTTCCGTATATATTCCTTTGTGGTACGCATCGAGGGCCAAGGAAGCCAGTTCGAGCGCCCGCTCCGGTTCGTTGTCCAGTTCATAGGCGCAAATAGCTTTATGCCAGAGCATGTACTGCTCGTAATAGCCGATTTTGAAAATGGGATTGTCTTCCTCTCTGGATAGAAGTTCCCGCATCGAAACGTAATCATGCTCGAACCGGCACGTTTCAAGCATGCTGAATACAGAGCGTACGTAGTCACTCCGGTCTGTTAATGCTTCTTCAAAAAAGTAATACATGCTGGCCCCGAGCCGTTCGGCAATATAAAACATAGTGCTGGAATACGGAACGATAGTCCCCTTTTCAATTTTACTGATCTGGGCCTGGGTACAAATATCTTTAGCCAGTTCCTTCTGTGTGTAGCCCCGGTATTTTCGCAATTCCTGTATTTTATTTCCCACCCGTGAAAAATCCATCAATATAGTTCTCTCCCTATCTCTCAAATATTCCTATAATTATTTTACGGGAAGAAATCCGGAGAAAAAAGAGGAAAGTCTTAGGAAAATGATCGATTTTGGAGCCAGAAGCGGAAAACAATCTTTTTATAGTTCGAATATACTAAAACGAACATATAATAAAGAGGTGAAGGCATGAAAAAGGCGGGCTTATGGTATGCTGCATTCATTGTGATAATGATGGCAACAGCTGCACCGGTTCAGCAGACAGAACTGGCGGCAGGTGAAATGATAACAAGAGACATCCCACATCAATATTAATAAACAAGCCGCGGACATCATTGATGTCTGCGGCTTGTTTCTTTATACTCTCTGGCTTTCTCAACGTATTCGAGGCGGATACGCTCCATGTCTTCCTTGTCCTCTTCAGTGAGGTCACGAACGACTTTGGCAGGACGTCCAAAGGCAAGTACGCCGGCAGGGATCGTTTTGCCGGGCGGGACCAGGCTGCCGGCACCGATGAACGCCCCTTCTCCGATCTCTGCGCCGTCAAGCACTGTAGATCCCATACCGATAAGCGATTTTTTTCTTACAATAGCGGAATGAAGCATCACCTGATGACCGACAGTCACATCATCTTCAATAATCAGAGGACGCTTCGGGCTCTGGTGCAGCAGGCATTGATCCTGAACATTGACCCTGCTGCCAATGAGCGTAGGCGCTACGTCCCCACGAATAACGGTGTGAAACCAAATGCTCGATTCTTCGCCGATCGTAACGTCGCCTGTGATGACCGTGAAATCTGCTAAAAAAACGGTGGAAGCGATGGAGGGATACTGGTTATTGTAAGGATAAATCATAAAAAACCACACTTTCCGAAATTTATTCTGCATTTCTAATGCAAGTGTAGCAAAAATAATAGTAAAATAAAGAAAGAGATATTTCCCAGTGTGCTGGATCAATGGAAAAAGGGGGCGATGGTATTGGAAAAAAGGTTAGTAGACCGCCCGCGTGGAGTTGTTGTACTGGTTCATGGATCAGGAGAACACTACCGGAGATATGAATGGCTGATCCATGTATTGAAACGCCAGCATCTGCATGTGATTACCGGTGATCTCCCGGGACACGGGGAGAATGACGGTCGAAGAGGACATATAGACAGCTTCCGTGAATACACAGATACTGTATATGAATGGTACAGAGAAGCAGCTTCCTTTAAGCTGCCTATTTTTATGCTTGGGCACAGCATGGGGGGATTAATTGTTATACGGGCGGTGTCCGAGCGGTATATGCCGGTGAAGGGTATTATTCTATCTTCTCCGGCACTTGGGCTATACGAGTATCCTAACAGAATACGGGAGCTCTCCGGCAGGCTGGCTCACCGGCTTATGCCGGGCAAGGCGCTCCGGACCGGGATCCAGGTCCAGTATTTAACAAGAAATCCGGAAACAAGAGCGGAGTACCAGAAGGATGAATTGGTGAATGATACGGTAACAGTCCGCTGGTACCAGGAAATGATCCGGGCAATGCGGATCAGTCTGGCGCAGCCGGAAAGCTTCCCGGATACTCCGCTTCTGGTCATGCAGGCCGGAGAGGATTATATCGTTGATAAAGAGGCCACTGTTCGCTGGTTCAACCGGCTGCATACGTCTGAAAGAACGATTAAAATATGGAATAATCTTTATCATGAAATACTAAACGAGCCGGAGCAGGAACGTGTAGTAAGGTATATCATTCATTTTATGAACCAGCATTCCTAATATGAACCAGCCAACCAAGGAGGCCTTTTGAAATGTCAGCACCAACGTCTATACCAGCTATTATGTATTACGGGGTAAAGCAGACTCTGCCGGCTGCCCGCCAGTACTTAAGCGAATGGAAACAGAAAGCAGAGCAGATCCCGGATGATTTGTACCGCCAGGCAGCGCTTGAAGCAATCGATGAAAAAACGTTCCACTATGAAGGCGGATCGCTTTACGCATTGATTGCTCCCGAACATATCCGAAGCGAGCTGCTGCGTTTTATTGTTGCCTATCAAAATATCAGCGATTATTTGGACAGTATCTGTGATATGAGCCAGGAGGAGGGCGTGACCTTTTATCGTGATATTCATGAAGCGATGAAGCACGCCCTGGATCCCGCAGCCAGTCAGCAGGATTACCTTAAAAGAAAAAAAGGGGAAGGGGATGGCGGATTTTTAGCGGCTCTCGTGGAAACGTGTCAGTCTGCCCTGCAGAGCTTTCCGGGTTTTCCGGGTGCCCAGCCGTTTATGGAAGAGCTGTCCATGTATTACAGAGAGATGCAGATATACAAACACATTGATGTCAACGAGCGTGAAACCAAGCTGATTGAGCTTTACGAGCATTTTAAGGACCGGATTCCGCCGATGACCTGGTATGAATTTTGTGCTGCTTCCGGATCAACGCTTGGTATTTATGCGCTGGCCGGATACGCTGCCCGTTCTCCGCTTGCCGAGCTTCAGGCGAAATCGATTAAAGAAGCTCATTTTCCGTATGTACAGGGAATGCATATTCTGCTTGATTATTTTATTGATCAGGAAGAGGATGTGGAGCAGGGCTCGCTGAATTTCACCGAAAAATATGCGTCTGTCGGCCATATGATGTCACGTCTGGAATTTTTCAAATCCGAGGCTGATAAAAAAGTAGCTAAGCTGCCGGAAGCCGGTTTTCATAAACAATTAAACAAAGGTCTGCTCTCCATCTATTTGTCTGACGAAAAAGTACAGGCAAATGAAAAAATGAAGCAGCAGGCAAAGCATCTGCTTCGTTTTGGCGGCATTACATCGCTTATTTACTACTGGAATTCATGGATGTACCGAAAAAAAATATAAACAAAGAACCGCCTTTTCCAAAAAAAGAAAAGGCGGTTCTTTTTTACATATCAGCCATGTCAAGCGATGTCAGCTCCCCGGTCTCCGGGGAAATAACGAGCCCGTGTACGGGTGTCCCGGGCGGTAGGAGAGGATGGTTTCTCATGACCTGAACCGATTGATGCACGTTGTCCTCTACATCCGAAAAACCGCGCAGCCATTCGTGTACGGAGACGCCCTCAGCATGCATCACTGCCTCTGCATCGGATGAAACTCCGCGGTCATACGCTTTTTCAAGCACCTGGCCGGCCTGAAGGCCGGTCATGCCGCATCCGTAATGGCCGACAATCAGCACTTCTTCTGCTTTTAACTCGTATAAAGCAACCAGAATACTGCGGGTAATACTATCATATGGATCTGTAATCATTGCCCCGGCGTTACGGATCAGCTTTGCATCTCCATTCTGGATGCCCATTGCTTTAGGAAGCAGTTCAATGAGCCGGGTGTCCATGCATGTTAAAACGACAATGCGTTTATTTGGAAATTTATCGGTTTGAAAGGTTTCATACTCTTTGTTTTGAACAAACTGCTGATTGTGCTCCAAAATAGATTTCACCACTTCTGACATGATTCATCATCCCTTCGTAGATATATGTGAATAGGCTTGAACTAATTTAGATAAACCGGGAGTGTCTTCTCCTGTTTTTTCAAAGGTTAACACATAAGGAGGCGCCTTTTCCTGAAACTCCAGGCTGTAACGAAGCACCCGTACCTCCTGTTCCGAAAGTTCAGCAGCAAGGCTCTCAACAGCTGTACGTTCTGCATATCCTCCCGGGTGGCCATGGTAAATAACCACGATGACCGGAGCGCCGGGCGGAAACGTATGAAGATAGGAAAGAACCGCTGCAGTTGTAGAAGAAGCAGACGTCACAATTTGCTTATCGCTTCCCGGCAGATAGCCGAGGTTAAAAACAGCCGCCCGGACGTTGGTTCTTTCCGCTTCAGTGAGTACAGACACTGCATACTCATGACTGCAGTGGTGGAGCGTGATGTATTGCTCCAGGCTTTTCTTTTGTAATCGATCGTATGTAGCCTGAATGGCTTCCTGTTGAATGTCAAAGGCATGCACATGCCCGGAAGGAGACACCGCCTCTGCCAGAAAGACGGTATCCCCGCCATTTCCGCAGGTGGCATCAATCACGGTGTCGCCGGGGCGAACGTTCTGTGCAATCATCCAATGGACAAAAGCCACGGCTTTCGGCAGAGTCATAAAGCTGCCGGGGCAGGCTGATAATATTTTCCCTGCCAGCTGTGTCTGCGAACCTGTTCTTTATGAATTTCATTTAGTACTTCGAACTTGTTCACGCTCCACATCGGCCCGATAAGAAGTTCAGTCGGCCCGTCTCCGGTAATACGGTGGATGAGCATGTCCGGCGGCAGAATTTCGAGCTGGTCCACCACAAGACTGACATACTCATCACGTCCGAGGAATTCCACCATTCCTTTTTCATACTGCTTTACCATTGGTGTCTTTTTCAACAGGTGAAGCAGATGAATTTTAATACCTTGGACGTCAAGGTCAGCCACCGCCTGGGCCGTTTCCATCATCATTTGATGGTCCTCCTGTGGAAGGCCGTTAATAATATGGGAGCACACACGTATGTTATGCTTGCGGAGCTTGTCCACGCCTTCTTTATAGCACTCAAAGTCGTGGGCCCGGTTGATCGTTTCAGCAGTCGTCTCATGCACTGTCTGCAGCCCGAGCTCCACCCACAGGTAGGTGCGTTCATTCAACTCGGCCAGGTATTCGACTACATCGTCCGGCAGGCAGTCCGGGCGGGTGGCGATGGAAAGGCCGACGACGTTATCCTGAGCGAGTACTGCTTCGTACATTTCCCGCAGTTCTTCCACGGGTGCGTAAGTATTGCTGAAGGCCTGAAAATAACCAATGTATTTTCCATTTTTCCATTTTTTGTGCATGCGGTCTTTAATTTCATGGAACTGGGTAACCACATCGTCAGCCCGGTTGCCGGCAAAATCTCCGGAACCTGCTGCAGAGCAGAACGTGCAGCCGCCGTGGGCGACATTTCCGTCACGATTTGGGCAATCAAACCCGCCGTCAAGCGGCACTTTAAAGATTTTATGACCGAATGATTCCTTTAAGTGATGATTCCATGTATGATACCGCTTCTCTCCCCAGACAAGCGGTTCTTCGTTAGATAATTCTGAGCTCATGAAGAGCCTCTCCTTCCATCGTGCGTAAAATATTCCTTCTCATTTTAGCATGTTTTGTCTGTATTCCCAAAGCACAAAGGAAAAGAACCACGCAGAAAGGCTTGACAGCAGGGGGATAAATTCATAAAATATCAAGTATTGAATATCGGCGTACTTTGTTTATCGTTATGCACCCAGCAGACGCTTGACGAAAACGGGTGAGCGAAGCGTCAGAGTCGGAAACGCACTTGAGTGGCGTGTGCGCGTCCCGCCGTTTGTTTCGTGAAAGTTAAGCCTCTCGTCCCTGCTTTCCAGCTGGGAGAGAGGCTTTTTTTACAGATAAAATCAGCACAGATGCTCCAACTATTTAAAGGAGGAACGACAATCATGGCATATCCCCACCAACAGATAGAACCCAAATGGCAGTCATACTGGGAGAGAAATGAAATATTTGCCGTATCCAATGAAAATACCGGCGCCCCGAAATATTATGCACTGGATATGTTTCCGTACCCTTCCGGAGCCGGCCTGCACGTCGGCCATCCTGAAGGCTACACAGCAACAGACATCACCTCAAGAATGAAACGCATGCAGGGCTACGATGTACTGCATCCGATGGGATGGGATGCTTTTGGCCTTCCGGCGGAGCAGTTCGCGCTCGATACCGGAAAAAATCCGCGGGAGTTCACCCAGGCAAACATTGCCAATTTCAAACGCCAGATTAAAGAGCTGGGCTTCTCCTATGACTGGGCCAGAGAAATTAACACGACAGACCCTCATTACTACAAATGGACCCAGTGGATTTTTACGAAGCTGTACGAGCACGGTCTTGCTTATATTGATGAAGTGCCGGTCAACTGGTGCCCGGCGCTGGGCACGGTCCTTGCCAATGAAGAAGTGATTGACGGAAAAAGCGAGCGCGGAGGCCATCCGGTGGAACGCCGGCCGATGAAGCAGTGGATGCTCAAGATTACAGCCTATGCAGATCGTCTGCTTGAAGACCTGGACGGCCTGGACTGGCCGGACAGCATTAAAGAAATGCAGCGCAACTGGATTGGCCGCTCGGAAGGAGCGGAGCTGACCTTTCATGTCGAAGGGAAGGATCTTTCGTTTGACGTATTTACGACCCGTCCGGATACTTTGTTCGGAGCGACCTACTGCGTATTTGCCCCGGAGCATGACTATGTAGAGGAAATTACTACGCCGGAGCAGAAGGAAGCTGTCGAGAAGTACCAGCACGATGCAGCCATGAAAAGTGATCTTGAACGAACAGAGCTGCAGAAGGAAAAATCCGGCGTATTTACAGGCTCGTACGCCATCAATCCAGTGAATGGGGAAAAAATGCCGATCTGGATTGCTGATTACGTTCTCGCTACATACGGAAGCGGAGCGATTATGGCTGTACCGGCGCACGATGAGCGGGACTACGAATTTGCGAAAGCATTTGATCTTCCGATTGTGGAGGTTGTTGAGGGCGGAGACACATCCAAAGAAGCGTATACGGAGGACGGCCCGCATGTAAGATCAGAGTTTTTGAATGGTTTATATAAAGACGAAGCTATTGAAAAAATGCTCGAATGGCTTGAAGAAAAAGATATCGGCCGCAAAAAAACAACCTACCGTCTGCGTGACTGGCTCTTCAGCCGCCAGCGGTACTGGGGGGAGCCAATTCCAGTTATTCACTGGGAAGACGGCTCGATGACCACGCTTCCGAAAGAAGAGCTGCCGCTCGAGCTTCCGGAAATGGACGAGTTCCGCCCTTCAGGCACAGGTGAATCGCCGCTTGCTACCAATACGGAATGGCTTGAGGTCACTGATCCAAAAACGGGCATGAAGGGCCGCCGGGAAACAAACACTATGCCGCAGTGGGCCGGCAGCTGCTGGTACTTCCTGCGTTTTACTGACCCGGATAACAGCGAAGAGCTTGCATCCAAAGAAGCGCTCGAAAAATGGCTGCCGGTTGATTTATATATCGGCGGGGCAGAGCACGCAGTGCTTCACCTGCTGTATGCGCGGTTTTGGCATAAGTTTTTATATGACATTGGAGTAGTGCCTACAAAAGAGCCGTTCCAGCGGCTGTACAACCAGGGAATGATCCTCGGGGAAAATAATGAAAAAATGAGTAAATCCAAAGGGAACGTCGTAAATCCGGACGAAATTATCCGGACTCACGGTGCCGATACGCTGCGGTTGTATGAAATGTTCATGGGGCCGCTCGACGCTTCAATTGCATGGTCCAACAGCGGTCTCGACGGCGCCAGGCGTTTTCTTGACCGGGTATGGCGCTTGTTTGTGACTGACGAAGGCGCTGTCCGGGAGACCATCCGTGATGAGAAAGCACCGGAGTCGTTCGCACGAACGTATCATCAGACGGTGAAAAAGGTAACCGAAGAGTTCACGGAACTGCGGTTTAACACCGGTATCAGTCAGCTGATGGTTTTCGTCAATGAAGCCAACAAGCAGGAAACGCTTCCGAAGCAGGAATTAAAAGGATTTCTGCAGCTGTTGAGTGCTATTGCTCCGCATTTGGCAGAAGAGCTTTGGAGCCGTCTCGGTGAAGATCGTTCGATTTCAAGAAGCAGCTGGCCGGTCCACGATGAACAGATGCTCATTGAAGATGAAATTGAAATCATTATTCAGGTCAACGGTAAGCTCCGGGCAAAAGCAGTGGTGCCAAGAGATGCTGATGAAAAAGATCTCGAATCGACGGCAATGGAACAGGAAAAAATTGTGCAGGAGCTCGAAGGAAAGACAGTGCGAAAAGTCATTGCCATTCCAGGAAAACTTGTAAATATTGTAGCTAATTAAAAAAAGCTGGCCGCATAGCGGTCAGCTTTTTGAGTAGGAGGGGTATTCGGAGTTTGCAGCCGGCAGTTCAGAGGCCGCTTTTCCTGCGGTGTAGCCGGTGGAAAAGGCACAGGTGATATTAAAGCCGCCGGTGTAGCCGTGGATGTCTAAAATTTCCCCGCAGAAGAATAATCCGCTTTTCAGCCTGGATTCAAGCCGTTTTGGAAACACTTCTTTGATGGACACCCCGCCGCCGGTCACAAACGCTTCTTCAATGGAAAGCGTGCCATCTGCCGGGAAACGGAAGTCGGTAAACAAAAGAGCAAGGGTGCGCAGTTTTTTATTCGATGCCTCGCCGATGGTCATTGTGCTGGAAATGCCTGCCTCCTGCAGTAAAAACAGCAGCAGTCGTTCCATCGTAAGGCCCTTTAGGGCATTTTTAACTGTTTTTGCTTCGTGCGTTTTTTTCAGCGCGACGAGCCGCTGGAACATGGATTCATGGTTCTCCTCGGGGTAAAGGGAAAGGCCGAGCTCTATCTGTTCGTCTTTGTATTTTTTTAAAGCCTTCACCACATACTGGCTGCACCTCAGGCCGATCGGTCCGGAGACCCCGAAATGGGTAAAAATCATGTCGCCAGTGTGGGTTTTAATAGCTTTTCCGCCCGGCCGGTAAACAGTCAGGGCGACGCCGGAAAGCGAAATACCCTGAAGTGTGCGGTCCTGGATATAAGTGGCCGGGGAAGTAATAGGAACCTCTGTAGGGTAAAGCTCCGTAATGGTATGGCCGGCCGCCTCCGCCCAGGGATAGCCGTCCCCGGTCGAACCTGTTTTTGGTACGGATTTACCTCCGGAAGCAATAATAATTCGGTCAGCCTGAAGATAGGTGCCGTCTTCTAAATAAAGCCCCTCGACCTGGTTATTACCGTAATCGATGGAAGCAACTTTAGTGTTGATGCGTGTCCGGACCCCGAGCCGTTCCATTTCATCAAGCAGCGTGTTTACGACAGTAATGGCTTTATTGTTAATAGGGAACATTCGGCCCATGTCTTCTTCCTTCAGGTCTATACCAAGGTTTTCGAAAAAACGGATAATATTTTCATTATCAAAGATGGAAAATGGACTGTGCATAAATTTGCCGTTGCCGGGAATGTGTTCGATCAGTGCTTTTCTTTCCATGCGGTTAGTGACGTTGCAGCGGCCGCCTCCGGAAATGGCAAGCTTTCTTCCGAGCTTGGAGCCCTTATCTATTAATGTAACATCGGCGCCATGCTCTGCAGCAGCAACCGAGGCCATCAGCCCAGCAGGACCACCGCCGATAACAATGACATTCGTCATTTTATTTATTCTCTCCTTACAATTGCGAAGCATTGCTCCTGAAGATTAAAATGCTTCGTAATCGGTTATAATAGCTGTATTGTATCATAAGAGAAAATATATTTTTACACAAGGATAAAGGAGGCGGCTGTAATGCTGCGTAAGCTTGAGCTATCTACAAATGAACATGCAGAAATGATAGATGTTACCGAAAAGGTCCGTACGTATGTAAAGGAGGAGGGTCTTGATCACGGAGCGGTGGTCGTGTATTCCCCACATACGACGGCTGGAATTACTGTAAATGAGAACGCTGATCCAAATGTTCAGCATGATATGCTCATGCGTCTCGATGAAGTATATCCATGGGAGCACGAAAAGTACCGGCATGCCGAAGGAAACTCTGCTTCGCATTTAAAAGCAAGTACAATGGGGACACAGCAGACAATTATTGTGGAGCAGGGGGAGCTCGTGCTCGGTACATGGCAGGGCATCTATTTTTGTGAATTTGACGGACCGAGAAAGCGTACGTTTTATATTAAAGGATTAAGTGACGTATAATAAAAGGCACGCCCGTTTTTCCATAACGGGTGCTTTCTTTTGCCTTCAATATTAATTTTCAGGCAAAGGACGCCAGAATGGAAAATAGTATGGTAAAATTCGCATAGAGGGCACAAGACGATTACACGATGGAGCTGAACATAAGAATGTCTGATTCAAAATTTTTGCGGGGAACGCTTCTGTTAAGTATAGCGACGTTTATTTCAAAATTTTTAGGGATGATTTACATATTTCCTTTTGCAGCCATGGTCGGCCAGCAGGGAATCGCACTTTACCAATACGGTTATCAGCCGTACACATTAATGCTTAGCGTAGCCACACTTGGGATACCGATGGCTATGTCAAAGTTTGTATCCAAATATAACGCAATGGGAGATTTTGAAACAGGCCGAAGGTTGTTTAAGTCGGGTCTTTTTTTTATGACTCTTACCGGTATTGCGGCATTTCTTATTTTATTTTTTGGCGCTCCCCTTATCGTGAATCTAATATCATTTGATTCGAGTGAAGCTTTCACGTCAGATGATATTGTATTTACGATCCGAATGGTCAGCTTTGCATTAATGATAATTCCAACGATGGCAATCATGAGAGGTTTTTTCCAGGGGCATCAGTCAATGGGACCGACAGCGGTTTCCCAGGTTATTGAACAGATTGTACGGATTGTCTTTATTTTGGTGATGGCCTTGTTTATTCTATACGCCGTTGACGGAAATCTTGGAACAGCTATTGGCTTTGCCACCTTTGGAGCGTTTTTCGGCGGGCTGGCAAGCATGGCTGTGCTGATTTTTTACTGGAAAAAAAGACAGCGTTTTTTGCAGCAGGAGCAGGCAGAAAGCACCGTATCGAGTGAGCTGCCGTTAACAAGCATGTACAGTGAACTCATCCGGTACGCACTGCCGCTCTCCTTTGTCGGCCTGGCGATTCCGTTGTTTCAAATGGTGGACATGTTTACCTTCACCCGGGCACTGGAGCAGACCGAGGAATGGACATCCGGGCAGATTCAGACCGCCTACGGCGCGTTTGCAGGGTCTTCGCACAAGCTGATTCTTATACCGGTGGCAATAGCTACGGCAATGTCAATCACTCTTATCCCAACCATCACAAAATCCTTTACAGGCAATGACCAGGATCTGCTGCAGCGCCAGATTACACAGACCTACCAGGTGATTTTGTTTTTATCGGTACCTTCCGCTGTCGGGCTGTCGCTGCTTGCCAGACCAACATTTGGTGTGCTGTTTGGGACAGAGTCACTGGAAATAGGCAGCTACGTGCTTCAGCATTACGCGTATGCGGCGATCGTTTTTTCCCTTTTCTCAGTGAGTGCGGCGGTACTGCAGGGTATTAACCGCCAGAAGTATGCCATTGCCTCGCTGCTCCTCGGTTTACTGGTGAAAATTATCAGTGCTTACGTCCTTCTTTTGCTTCTTGGACCGGTCGGTGGAATTTACAGCACGATTATTGGATTCGCGTGTGGAGTAGTATTTAACGCCTGGGCAATTGCGAAGTTTACCGGTTTTCAATTCGGAGGAGTCTCGCGCCGTGCGGGCACAGTAGTTCTTTTATCTGCGGTGATGGGCATTGGTGTCTTAATTACAAGAAACGGCATGGAGCTCTTATTTACTGGAACCGGCTGGGTAGATCTATTTATGGTGGAAATTATCAGTGTCGGCGTCGGCGGCGTGCTGTTTATGGCTCTTGCCATGAAGAGCGGGCTAGCGGAAAAAGTGCTTGGAAAACGCTTTGCGGCGTAGAGAAAACTCCTGCTTTCTAATCTTTTGTTCAGGCAGGGTTGGTGATATAATTAATACACTTTATGGAAACGAGACAAACGCATCAAGCCGCCCAAAAACAGCGCGGCATTAGAGGTGAAACATGAAAACGTGGAGATATAAAGATTATGACTGGCTCTTGATCGGTGCGGTCGCGCTCTTAACATTATTTGGCATCATTATGGTGTACAGCGCAAGCTTCCCGCTCGGAATGAGGGCTTATGATGATGCAGCCTTTTTTCTTAAGCGGCAGATAATGTTTTTTATTATTGGAATAGGCGTGTTTGCTTTCATGATGCATGTGCCTTATGAAAAATGGAAAAAAACAACGCCGTTATTGATAGGATTGTCCATTTTTTTACTTATGCTCGTACTTATAATAGGCAATGAAGTAAACGGGGCGAAAAGCTGGATCGGCTTTGGTCCGGTAAACATTCAGCCCGCAGAATTTGTAAAATTGAGTTTGATTATTTATCTGGCCCAGGTTTATTCCCAGAAACAAAAGTATATTGACTCGTTTATGAAGGGGGTCATGCCCCCGTTGGTCGTTGTCGCCGTGCTGCTTGGATTTATTGTGATGCAGCCTGACGTCGGGACAGCGGCAGCTCTGATGATGACAACAATCGTAATTGTCTTTTTGTCAGGAGCAAAGTTCCGGCATATGTTTATGCTCGGAGGAGTGGCTGCGGCGTTGTTTGCATACATAGCGCTGACAGAGCCCTATCGTCTGGCCCGGCTTGTATCATTTATGGACCCGTTTGCCAGTGAAGAAGCGGTCGGAGGAGGAAGCTTCCAGCTGATTCAGGGCTATATTGCGATTGCTCACGGCGGGCTGTTTGGCGTGGGCCTCGGGGAGAGCGTGCAGAAAATGAATTACCTCCCTGAGGCGCACACAGACTTTATTATTCCCATTATCGCCGAAGAGCTTGGAATTTTTGGCATTCTGCTTGTTGTGGGTCTGCTGGGTGTTATCGCCTGGCGTGGCATAAAAATCGGGCTTAGTGCTAAAGGACAATTTGGCACCCTTCTTGCCTTTGGTATTGTTTTCCAGGTCCTCAGCCAGGCCGTCATTAATGCCGGGGCTGTAGCTGGCATGATGCCGATTACCGGCCTGCCATTTCCACTTCTGAGCTACGGGGGCTCTTCTTTATTAATAACGCTGGCGATGCTTGGGCTTTTGGCAAACATCTCCAGAAATAACAACCGGCTTGCCCGGGTACAGAATCAGGGGATCAATAAACCAACTTCCGCATAGTGTATGTAAAGAGACGTTGTTAACAGCAACGTCTCTTTTTCAGACTGGCAGATGGATATCTGCTTTGAACTGTTAAAACGATAATCATAGAAATGTATTGGAGGAACAAAAATGTTAGTAGTGGGAGCCGGGAGGCTGGCGAAGCTTGTAGCAGTGAAAAGTGAGCCCTCCTCCGTCTCTATGATGTACCGGGGCGGAGAAAAGTCGTGGATGACAGAAACAAAAAAGCAGATTTCACGGGTGGATGAGCTGGAGCTCCCCCGTTATCCCTATATATTCTTAGCGATGCCCCCGGCCGGGATTAAAGATTTTATTTACTGGCACGGGCCGTATCTGGCTGAAGGAACTGTTATATACATTCCGGCAACGTTGCTTTATATAGAGGATGTGGAGATGCCTGCCCATGTACGTAAGGCTGCAGCCAAATTTGCGGGCCATGCCGAAGGAGCCGCAGCCTGTGGGAAAGAAAATATCTTTGTTGTCAGCAGCGTGAGAAGCAGTGATCGTAAATATCTCCAAAGCTGGCTGGGAAGTGCCTTTACAGTCATAGAGGGTGACGAGCAGGAAGTAGAAACAGCAAATAAGGCAGCGGTGGAAGAAACGCTGCGGATGATAGTAAATCTCGAACAACGCCTACAGGAGCAGAACGTGTCAAAAACAGTCCAAAAGGCTGTTCTCCGTCAGATTCCGGCAGGGGTTATTGAAGCGCATATGAACGGCTCACACGGGGAATTTGCTGCGGCGATTCTCGAACAGATAAAAAGAGGTGATCAGCATGAGAACGGATAAATTACTGGCGGAATTAGGATATGGGACTCGCAAGGAAGTAAAAAAAATGCTGAAAAAGGGAGGCGTTTTTGTTGACGGGGAACCGGTGAACAACGGGGCAGTCCAGGTGGATCCTGAAGAGCAGCGGATCAGCGTATTCGGAGAGGACATTCACTATACGGAATTTGTTTATTTTCTGATGCATAAGCCATCAGGGGTCATCAGCGCCACAGAAGACAGTGTTCATGATACGGTGCTGGATATTTTAGAACAGGAGGATGCAATAAGAGAACCTTTTCCAGTGGGCCGGCTTGATATTGACACGGAAGGATTGCTTCTGTTGACTAACGACGGCAAGCTTAACCATTTTCTTACGTCACCGAAGCATGGGGTTGTAAAAATATACCGGGCGGTACTCGAACACCCTATAGAAGAAAAGAATATTGAACATTTCAAAAAAGGTGTAAAGCTTGATGACGGCTATGTTTGTAAGCCTGCAGTTCTGAGGAGAGTGCCTGATACACACCGGGAAGTATATGTGGAAGTAACTGAAGGAAAATTTCATCAGGTGAAACGGATGTTTGAGGCGGTAGGCAATGAAGTCGTTTATTTAAAAAGAGAATCATTCGGCCAACTGTCGCTCGACGAGGATTTACTGCCGGGGGAGTACCGGGAGTTAAATGAGGATGAAATTCAGCTGCTCCGGGATAGCGTCGGGGAAAAATCAGAAGGAGCAGGCAGCGATGAGCTGTAGACTGCTGAGTGCAGATCTGGGAACGACGTCTTTAAAAGTAATGATACTGAACGGCGGAGGTCAGGTGGAGGGCAGTGTATCAGAGCCTGTCCATACATATACCGACGGAGAGAATCACGAACAGAAGCCCACAGAATGGTGGCAGAGCTTTGGAAAAGCGTGCAGGACTCTGGAGAGCAGGGGAATCGGCCTGGACGTTGATGGAGTCGTATGCACTGGGCAGATGGAGGATTTTATCCCTTTGAAAAACGGAATAGCAGAAACGGCGGTTCTTTATTCTGATATCAGAGGAAGCAAAGGATTAACAAAAAGGCATTTGTCTTCGGATGCTGTAGCGGCCTTTACGGGAAACGACTGGAGAGCGACGACCCCTTTAATGAAATGGCTGGCGGACGAATTTCCAGAGCAGTGGGACCATGTACTCTTTGGTTCTAAAGATTATTTAATTTACCGTTTAACCGGCGCCTCAGTTTGTGATCCGGTAAATGGCACTGTGACAGGGATGATGAATATACATACAAGAGCCTGGGAAGAACAGCTTTGGCAGGGAAGCGGGATCACACGGAATCAGCTCCCCCGTCTTCTGGAGCCTGAAGAAGTAGCGGGCTATGTATTAAAGGAGGCTGCCAGTAAAACAGGAATACCTGCTGGAACACCTGTATACTGCGGCCTTGGAGACGGGGGCGCGGTGACTCTTGGTGCCAGTGTTCATGGGGATAACGACGAAGGATACGCGTACACAGGAACAACAGGGTGGACGGCAGTGCCCGCCGATACGCTGACCCTGTCAGAAGAAGGAAGTGTGTTTCATCTGGCTGCGCCTCAGCAAGGACGGTTTATTAAAATTATGCCCCTGATCAACATGGGAAATGTTCATCAATGGGCGGTGCATACATGGTGCGGAGGCGATTTCGAAGCTTTTGAAAAGCTGACGGCCGAACCGGATTCCATGCCCGGATCGCTCTTGTTTATCCCGTATTTAAATGGTGAAAGAAACCCGGTGATTGATGAGAAAGCCAGGGGCTCGTTCATCGGAATCGACGGCCAGGTGACGCACGGGCATATGGCGAGGGCGGTGCTTGAAGGTCTGGCTTTTTCTTTAAAGCAGACCTTTGTTCAGATTGGCACTACCTCCTCCACGCTCTTTCTTGTTGGCGGCGGCACAAAAAGCAGAGCCTTCAGGCAGACAGTGGCGGATGTGTTTCAGCGCAGTGTGCAGGTGAGTGCTGAGCAGGAGCTTCTGGCTTCATTCGGGGCAGCTGCATGCGGCTTCAGAGCTATTCATAAATGCTCCTGGAAGGACGCAGCACGGGCAATGCAGAGCGTGGGCGAAGAAGATATTATTGTCACTCCTGATGTATCAAAAAAAGAAGAATTAGAGCGAAAGGAACGTCTTTTCATCGGTGCAGCCGGAAGAATGCGGGGGCTTTTTGAGACGTGAAAAAGCGCCGGGATTTTAATTCCGGCGCGGCGCAAAGGTATAATCATTTCAGGAAGCTTTTACTTTTCGGGCAGTCGTCGTCCAGGCCCCTCTCGAAGGGCTGCTGACCAGTTCATTGTATTCGAGCACATTCAGGTCACGCTGAATCGTGCGCTGTGTAATTCCGAATTCGTCAACCAATTCCCCGGTGGTCACCGTTCCTCTCTTTTTAATATAGAGATAGATAGACTTAATACGGGTTATCATTCGGTCGGTGGACGTTCTCAAAAAACCACTCCTTAGCCAATGAATTTATGGCACTTGAAGACATGCCCGGGACTGCGCACGTAAGTAGGAATTATATTTGATGGCTTCGACTGTTTCTGCGTCAGCTGCTCTATAGGAATTCTTAAAAAATTCAGCAGCATGTAGGATGAGAGTATTCAAAATATTTTGTAAGCGTCCCTGTAATTTATAGTTTATACTATTTATTTATATATCGCAAAATTTTTATCGGAAAAACACCCGGTTCATCCGTGAATAAAAATAAAAACCGAATGAAATTTATGAAAAAATTAACATTGTACGTATTTATGCTAAAAAAAGAAGAACGATTGATGAGAATGCCTGCTTTATTTCACAGAAAAGCAAATGTAAAAATTATGTAAAAAAAGACGCCTATTTGTGTAAAGGCGCCTTGAGAAAAGATTTTTTATTCGTCAAACCGGAAAAGATCCGTGGATAAATACCGTTCGCCCGTATCACAGGCAATGGCAATGACAACCTGATCCGGAGACATCTGTTTGGCTGTTTCCATCGCAGCAAAGCAGGCAGCACCGGAAGACGGGCCGACTAAAATGCCTTCCTGACCGGCAAGGGCTCTTGTAGTTTTATAGGCATCTTCATCGGTAATTTTGTAAATATGGTCGTATATATCCTGATTCAAAATTGGTGGAATAAACCCGGGGCTTGTGCCGACCAGCTTATGGGGACCAGGTTTTCCGCCGGAAAGAACCGGGGAACCAAACGGTTCCACGACGTGAATTTGAATGTTGGGGTAGAGCTCTTTTAATTTTTCCCCGGTTCCTGTGACAGTGCCTCCAGTACCTGATGCGGCAACAAAGCCAGCCAGTGGTTTGCCGATTTCTTTCATCGCTTCTTCAATTTCAAGTGCCGTGCTTTCCCGGTGGGCATCCGAATTGGCTTCGTTTTCAAACTGCATAGGCATGAAGCTGTCGGCTATTGTCTCTACAAGCTCATGGGCCCGGGAGATAGCCCCAGGCATCTTTTTATCACCAGGCGTAAGTTCTACTTCTGCTCCGTATGCCTTCAGCAGGTTGATCCTTTCCTGGGACATTGTGTCTGGCATAACCAGTATTGCCCGGTAGCCCCGGGCAGCGGCGTTCATAGCAAGGCCGATGCCGGTGTTTCCTGAAGTCGGTTCTATAATAGTAGTATTTTCGTTGATTTTCCCTTCTGCTTCGGCCTGCTTCAGCATATTTTTTGCGGCCCGGTCCTTCACGCTGCCACTGGGATTTTGAAATTCAAGCTTCAAGTATACATCCGCTCCTCCGGCGTCCGGAAGGCGGTTTAGTTTAACCAAAGGCGTATCGCCGACTAGTTCTGACATATTATTTGCTACACGCATGACTGTTACACATCCTTTTTCTATGATTCATTCGTATATTCTAACATATTTACAGCGCTTATTCGTTTATAACAGCTTTGAGGCAGGGAAGGGAGAGAAATCAATGGATAATCATTATTTTCTTGGTCTGCCGGTTCCAAGGGAGGCGAGATCCGTCTGGGCGGATTGGATTTCACAGGTGAAAAACGAGCTTCCCTTTAAGCAGTGGGTACACCCGCAGGATTTTCATATTACGCTCCACTTTTTTGGCCAGCTTTCTCCGGAACAGGTGGAGGCTATCGAAAAAAAGATGAATGAAGTGAAATTAACGCACCAGCCAAAACTTCGTCTCGACGGTGTTGACTCCTTCGGTCCAAAAGGGCGGGAGAGCGTTCTGTATACAAGGGTGCATGCAGAAGAGGGCCTGTTTTCGTTATATGAAGAATGGAAAGCTCAATTGAATGAGATGGGAATGAAGACCGAGCAGCGCCCGTACCGCCCTCATATGACTCTGGCAAAAAAGCGGGTAAAGGAGCGCTCGCTTGCATGGCCTTTTGTGCCACTTCCAGAAGCAATATTTTTTCAGGCGGCTCACCTGCATCTTTATCGCATTCATCCAGGACGGAGTGTAAAATATGAAACGGTGCATTGGTCGGAATTGACTTAGTAAAAGAGGGGAAATATGCGTTTAATTAGAATTGTGATCCACATAGCAGTTTTGTATGTATTTTACTGGGTGGGCACCTGGATCCAGGATGTGCTGCAGCTTCCGGTCCCGGGAAGTATTATCGGCATGCTGCTTTTGCTTGCAGTTTTTGTTTTTACAGCGGCAACACCAAAATGGCTTCAGGATGGATCCGGGCTGCTTCTTGGAAATATGCCGCTGCTGTTTTTGCCGGTTACTGCCGGGCTGATAGTACACGGAGAACTATTTTCACTGCTTGGAGCCGGGCTGATAACCGCTGTGTTTATCAGTACGCTGCTTGTGATGGGAACGGGCTCATGGGTAACTCAGCATTTATTGAAAAGAGGAGAGAGGTATCGTGAGTGAATGGGCAATAGCAGCAGCGGCCATTGCTGGGACGATAGCAGTATACGCTGCTTCTAAAAGGGCGTACCGGCGGCTTCCCGTTCCGCTGATGCTTCCAATCGTTACCGGCACCATTGTTATCATATTATTTTTATTGGTTTCCGGCATTCCATACAGTGTCTACATGAACGGCGGCCAGTGGATAGAATCGCTGCTCGGACCGGCAGTGGTGGCACTGGCCTGTCCGCTTTATGAACAAAGACACCTGTTAAAACGGTATCTGCTTCCAATCCTCAGTGGAATTGGGACAGGGGCAGTTATAGGTGTTGTTTCCGGGCTGGTGTTTACAGCAGCTGCTGGTGCGTCTAAAGAATGGACAGCAGCGGTGCTGCCTAAATCGGTAACGACCCCGGTAGCAATGGACATCACAACGACGCTCGGTGGCGATGCACCTTTAGCGGCAATGTTTGTTATGGTAGCGGGTATTGGCGGGGTAGTTGTTCATGCCAGGGTGATGAATGTGGCTGGCGTGACTGATCCGGTCGCAAAGGGAATAGGTATGGGCAGTGCAGCTCATGCAATAGGAACGGCCAAGTCGCTTGAAAACAGTGAAACGGAAGGGGCTGTCAGCTCGGTAGCTATGACAGTCAGTGCTGTCATTGTTGCCTTTTTGGCTCCATTGGCAGGGAATTTATTCCTTTAACGTGAATAATGCGCAGACAATGACGATATTATAATAAAAGCGGAATTTCGCAGCTTTTTGCGCAGACACTGTGAAAATGCTGCGTTGGGGGAGAAGGGAGAGTTGAATGGCTCAATTAATAAAAGTGAAAGATTACGCTTCGCGTTATGAACATCATTTTCTTCATCAGAACGCGGAATTTTTATCTGCGAAGCAGGCCTACTGGCAGCGGATGAAAACAGATTGGATGATCGCAAACAAATCGGGCTCGAAGGCACCGGAGGATGAACCGCTGGAGAAAAACAGCCGGATGGGAAAAGCAGTGAACCGGTTAAAATGGTGGAAGCATGAAGAGGAAGAAGAGGTGGAAATAACCGAGAGTGATGCCTATTTATTTTTTAAAGGGAAAACGCTCGAAGAACTAAAGGATATTTTTTACGATAACTGGTTTTTAACCCAATTGGAATGGGCGTCCTCCACCGTTTCTGAAATTTCGATGATGGATCCGAAATTAAAATATGACTATCGTCTTCGCACCCTGCTCCGGGAGCTCCCCGATACGTATTTTGTTATGTATTATCCGGTATTTCACACAAAGCAGACAACAATGGAGGGCGCCATTACCATCGTCGGCCCTGTTGGAATAGACGTTATCCACATTTTAGAAGGCACGATGTACAGCGTATTCGAGCCAGCGGACAGCAGATTCTGGAAGGAATATGTGAACCAGAAGCAGCATACTTTTGTCAGCCCGGTGCTGGCATTAAAAAGAACAATGAATGTAGTAGAAGCTGTATTAAAAAAAGCGGGGACAACCTTCCCCGCTCAGGCGACGGTTGTTTCTCCCGCTTCGATCATTGATAACCGTGAAATTTTATATGCCCATACAGCAGACAAACGCGAATACAAAAGGTGGATGGAAAAACGCATCACCAATCCATCCCCGGTGAAAAACCGGCAGCTGTTTTCTGCTGAAGCGCTTATGGAGCAGACGGCGACGGTTTCTGTACTCCGCAGCGAAATCTACTCTCCGGACGGGTACGGCGAATAAAGGGTACTATAGAAAAACAATCGTTTTATTGTCATCGACAATAACACGGTCTTCTGCATGCCAGGTAACGGCCCTTGCCAGCGCAATTTTTTCAGCGTTACGCCCGGTAACTTTTAAATCATTGGCATTGTACTGGTGATTAACCCGAAGCACGTCCTGCTCAATAATCGGTCCTTCATCCAGGTCATTGGTCACGTAATGGGCTGTAGCACCGATTAGCTTCACCCCGCGCTCGAAAGCCTGCCTGTAAGGATTAGCTCCGATAAAGGCCGGGAGAAATGAGTGGTGAATATTAATGATTTTTGCGGGGTAGTGAGCAACAAAATCCGGCGACAATATTTGCATATACCGGGCCAGGACAAGAAAGTCAATCGGGTACTGCTCCAGTGTACGCAGTATTTTATTTTCTGCTTCCGGCTTGGCGTTTTTTTCTATCGGTATATGATAAAAAGGAATTTCATAGCTTTCCACTACATTTTTCAGCGTCGTATGGTTACTGATAACGCAGCTGATATGAATAGGCAGTTCCCCCGAACGCCATCTCCATAATAATTCTGTTAAACAATGATCTTCCTTTGAGATGAAAATCGCAACACTTTTTTTGCGGTCTTCGCGCTCTAACGACCATTCCATGCCGAAATGCTCAGCAATAGGAAGAAACTCTTCCTTTACCTGATAAAATTTGTCCGGGAACGAAGAGATGGAAAAGACAATTCTCATAAAAAAACGTCCGCCTTCCGGATCGTTTGTATGCTGTGCAGAATGAATAATATTGGCACCATGCTGGTGCAGAAAATCAGATATAGCGGCTACGATTCCCGGCTGGTCCGGGCATGTAATCAGCAGCCGGCCATTACCGGACGAGCGGTCTGGCATAGTAATGTCCTCCTTCAGATAAGCAGTTGCCCTGTAATAATGAACGGAATTACTATACCACTCTGAATGATGGAAAAAAAGGGGAAGCTACGAAGATGGCTGAAATGGAAGATACTCGGAAAAATAGGAGCTGAGAGCTCGGTCACAAGCATTTTGGTCGATTGACTTATAAATTCAATGTTTGCTATTATTAAGAACGATTCGCTGTAAAATTAAAAACGTAAACAGAAACACTTTTACCCGCACGAGAAGTAGAGGAGATCATTTCATAGAGGGTATTTTATACATACAATTAAATAAAACAAGACAAGCATGGGAATAAAATATTGTTAAAAAGGATCGGCTATGAAATATTCAGACCACTATGACAGATCGAAGGTGAAAGTATTGGAACTGCTGATGGGAGACGGATGGACGATTGAACCAGCCGGTGGCTCTTCAGGAGAAGCGTACCTCGCGCGTGCCGGGGAACAAGTGTTATTTCTGAAAAGAAATTCTTCTCCATTTCTTGCTGTGCTTTCGGCAGAAGGAATAGTGCCTAAGCTGCTTTGGACAAAGCGCCAGGCTAACGGTGACGTAATTACCGCTCAGCGCTGGGTTGACGGCCGTGAATTAACAGGCGGTGATATGGATAATACACGGGTGGCCCAGCTGTTATCAAAAATTCATTCGTCGAGCGAACTGCTGGACATGTTTATGAGAATAGGAAACCATGCCCGCACGCCGGAAGCAACAATCGCTGTATTAAAAGAGCAGCAGGAGCAGCTTCCCTATATTACGACTTCAATGGCAGGTGCTCTTGAAGAGCTTGCAGGGACCTCCGGTGAAGTCCAGCCTCCCCGTCTCGTTGTCTGTCACGGTGATATGAACCATAATAATTGGATGTTTGATGCCAACGGGGATTTGTACTTAGTGGACTGGGACAATGCCACAGTCAGCGACCCAGCTCTTGATTTGGCTCTGATTTTGTATGAATATATTCCAAGAGAAGAATGGGACGGCTGGCTGCAGGGATACGGTCTTTCCTTAACTTCCCACTTACTAAGGCGGATGCGCTGGCAGATTATCAGCCACCTGCTTGATCACGCCCAGCAGGCAATGCTTACGAACCGGATAAAAGAAGCAGAGTTTTATAAAAAACAGCTTGAAGCAGTGCTGGACCGGGACTCATTGCAAATATAAAAATCCGCTGGAACGTCACTGCGTTTTCAGCGGATTTTGTATGTTAAATATTTAGTTATTATATGAAGAAAGAGGGAAAAGTACGATGAGACTCCGTCATAAGCCTTGGGCTCACGAGTTTTTACAGGAACACCCGGAGCTGGTGGTCACAAAAGCGGAACAGGTGAATAAAAACTGGAAAAAAAGGTTTGGAAATGGCCAGCCTGTCCATTTGGAAGTAGGTACAGGCAAAGGTAAATACTTAAGTGATAATAGTATCAAGCATCCGGACATTAATTTTATCGGAATGGAAATGTATGAAAGTGTTCTTGCGACAGGGGTCCAGCGTGCTTTATTCAAGCAGCCGGAAAATCTTGCTTTCATACACGGGGATGTGCGCCATTTAATGGAATATTTTGAGCCTTCTTCCGTGGAAACTCTTTATATTAACTTTACCGACCCCTGGCCGAAAAAGCGCCATGAAAAGCGCCGGCTGACGCATCCTGATTTTCTGGAGCTATATAAACAGATTCTGGTGCCCGGGGGCACGGTGCAGATGAAAACTGACAATCAGGGGCTGTTTGAATATTCCCTTTCCTCTCTTTCCACCTTCGGTTTTGCTCTAAGAAAAGTGCGTCTTCACCTC
Organism: Marinococcus sp. PL1-022; assembly: GCF_033845285.1. NCBI lineage: Bacteria > Bacillati > Bacillota > Bacilli > Caryophanales > Bacillaceae > Marinococcus > Marinococcus sp. PL1-022. The sequence continues at coordinate 603,528 of NZ_JAWXCX010000001.1, forward strand.
CATGAAAGTGAAGAAGCAAAGGGAAATGTGATGACAGAATATGAAGAGAAATTTTATGCGAAGGGAGAGCCTATTTACTTTACAGAAGCGGTAAGGCCGTAATGCGGGTGATAGGCGCTTTCTTTTAGGAAAAGGAGGCACTGCTGTCATGAATCAGTTAACCATTGGTAATTATACAATTACATGGCTTGAAGGCGGAGTGACCAACATGGATGGGGGCGCTGTGTTCGGTGTGGTCCCAAAACCCCTCTGGTCCAAAAAATATCCGGTGAATGATAACAATCAGGTGCCGATGCCGACCGATCCGCTGCTTATTCAGGGCGAGGGCAGAAACATACTGGTTGATGCTGGCCTCGGAAATGGCCGGCTCAGCAAAAAGCAGCAGCGGAACTACGGCGTAACGGAAGAATCCAATGTTGAGCAGAGCTTGAGGGATATGAACCTTTACGCCTCGGATATTGATGCTGTATTGATGACGCACATGCACTTTGATCATGCTTCGGGGCTTGCCCGTGAGGAACAGGGACAGAGTGTTCCGGTGTTTCGAAATGCTGTCATTCATGTATCGGAAACGGAGTGGGAGGAAATGAAAAATCCAAACATCCGTTCAGGAAATACGTACTGGGAAAAGAACTGGAAGCCGGTAGCCCACCAGGTGGAGACGTTTGAGTCAGAGCTTCAGCTTACCGAAAATATACGGATGGTTCATACGGGCGGCCACAGCGCCGGAATGAGCATTATCCTGATTGAAGATGAAAGCAGCACGCTGATTCATATGGCTGATAATATGCCGACGCATGCCCATCAGAATGTTCTCTGGGTGACGGCTTATGATGACTACCCGATGGATTCGGTGTATATGAAAGAACACTACATGAACTGGGGCTGCCAGCGTCATGCATGGTTTACGTTCTACCACGATGAACTGTATCGTGCTTTGAAGTTTAACCCCTCGGGAGAAGTGGTTGAAGCAGTAACCCGGGAAAAGCTGAATAACAGCTGATAACATTTATATACCTTCGCGCACGTCTCTGAAAAAAGGGACGTGCTTTTTTGTGCTGAAATACAGGACAACACCAAAAGCATAAAATGTCATTTTCAATCAAAAAACAAAAATAATTGATTGTTTTTGAATAAAATTGATTGATTATGATTAAGTAAGCGTGTACAATGAAGTTAATCAAACAAACAGACGCAGAAAACGATCAAAGCTTTCGCATATGTCTGTTGCTTTTACGGCGGAGCCGGAGAGGGGAGAGAATAGAATGCTTCACACGGAGCGCAGGGAAACAATCATCGAGATTTTAAAAACTAAAGATACTGCCTCCATTCATGAACTGGTGGAATTAACCGGTGCTTCAGAAGCAACAGTTCGAAGAGACTTATCCAAACTGGAATCTGATGAGCAGATTAAACGGATACACGGAGGAGCTTCTCTCTCCAGGCGCCGCCGAAATGAGCCGACTATCGCAGAAAAGAGCAGCGTAAACCAGTGGGAAAAGAAAAAGATTGCAGAGGCTGCAGCATCCCTGCTTGAACCTGGCGAGTGCCTTTTTTTAGACGCCGGGACGACGACCCTGGAGATGATTCCTTATTTGGCGGACCGGGATCTTGTCGTAGTTACCAATGGTATTCCGCATGTGCCGCTTTTGCTTGAAAGAGGCATTGAAACGTACGTTATCGGAGGCAAAGGCAAGCAGGGAACAGGGGCACTGGTAGGAATTAAAGCTATAGAAGCACTGAAGGAATTTTGTTTTGACGCCTGCTTTCTAGGCATTAATGGCGTACATCCCGTTCACGGGTATACAACCCCGGATCCGGATGAAGCAGTGGTTAAACGGACAGCGCTCGACCTTGCGGAAAGGAGCTATGTGCTGGCAGATCATTCGAAGGTTGGTTCCATTACGTTTGCAAACATTGGTGAACTTGCTTTAGCGGAAGTGATTACGTCGGACAGACTGCGGGACGATGAACGGACAAACTTGAAGAAATACACAGATGTGAAGGTCGTGAGTACATGATATACACAGTAACGCTGAACCCGGCGATTGATTACGTGATAGAGCTGGAAGAGTTTATTCCGGGCAGTATCCACCGCTCGAAAAATGATTTGAAATATCCGGGGGGCAAAGGTATTAACGTTTCGAGAGTGCTGCAAAGACTCGGACAACAGTCTACTGCATTGGGTTTTGTAGGCGGCTTTACCGGCCGTTATATTGAAGAAAGCCTGGAAAACGAAAATATCCAAACAGATTTTGTGCAGGTTGAAGAGGACACAAGAATTAATGTTAAAATTCGCGGCGGTCAGGAATCAGAAATTAACGGGGCTTCCCCGGGCGTCTCGCGCGAAGATGTGGAAGCGCTGTATCAGAAGCTGGATGTGCTTACGCAGGAAGATGAATTAATACTCGCGGGCAGCGTGCCTTCTTCTCTTTCTCACAGCATTTATCTGGAGATGATGGAGCGGGTGAAAAATAAAGGAGTCCGGGTATATTTGGACACGAGCGGAGAAGCGCTCGGCGAGGCATTGAAAGGCCGTCCTTATTTCGTTAAGCCGAACCATCTTGAACTGGCAGAATTGTACGAAGTGGAAGTAAACAGCGTAGAAGACGCTGCGGTATATGGCCGAAAGCTTCTGGAGGATTTTGATATTGAACACGTGGTTATATCGATGGCAGGAGAAGGAGCGGTATATATTAATAAATCGCAAACCCTCCATGCTTCCGTACCAAAACAAAAAGCCGTGAATTCCGTTGGAGCAGGGGACTCCCTGGTTGCTGGATTTGCTGCCGGAATTACGGAACGTCTGGCTCCGGATCAGGTGCTGAACAAAGCAGTAGCTTCCGGAAGCGCTACCGCGTTTTCGGAAACATTCTGTACGAAAGAAGAAGTAGAAGAGCTAAGTCAGAAAATAACTATTCGTTCGCTGGAGAGCGAAGAAACCAATCAAGCTTAAAGGGGTGAGCAGAATGAAAATTACAGATCTATTAAAAAGAGATACCGTGCTGCTTTCGCTGTCTTCGACAGACAAAGCCGGAGTGATTGATGAACTGGTAAACAAGCTTGACACTGCCGGCCGCTTAAATGACCGACAGGCTTTTAAGGAAGCGATTGAAAAAAGAGAATCAGAGAGCTCAACCGGTATCGGCGAAGGCATCGCCATTCCTCACGCAAAGACAGGCGCTGTAGATACACCGGCCATTGCATTCGGCCGTTCGCAGGAAGGCGCAGATTATGAATCACTGGACGGCCAGCCGGCACATCTGTTTTTCATGATTGCAGCGACAGAAGGAGCGAACGAAGCACATTTAACTACATTGTCCCGTTTATCTACGCTGCTGATGGATGAAAACTTCCGCCAGGATCTCTTGAATGCAGAATCCGAAGACGAGATCATGGCGGCTGTGGACGCAAAAGAACGAGACAAGCTTGGAAGCGATGAGGAAGAAGAGACAGAAGCTTCTTCAGCCCAGGCTGCCGGAGACAGCAGCACACCAAGAATTCTTGCAGTGACCGGCTGCCCGACGGGTATCGCACACACGTATATGGCAGCAGATGCGCTTAAGGATAAGGCAAAGGAGCTTGGTGTTTCCATTAAAGTGGAAACGAACGGCTCCGGTGGGGTTAAAAACCGCCTAACCTCTGAGGAAATTGCAAACGCGGAAGCAATTATCGTAGCCTCTGATACAAAAATTGAAATGGAACGCTTTGACGGCAAACCGCTTTTATCCACGAAGGTAACGGATGGAATCCGTAAACCGGAGCAGCTGATCAATCAGGCTGTGAACGGTGAATTTTCGAGATACCGGGGCTCTGGAAGAAGCTCTTCGTCGGATGACGAACCGGCTTCCACCGGCGGTGGAGGCGGAGCAAAAGCCGTTGGTAATGCTATTTACCGCCACCTGATGAACGGGGTTTCGAACATGCTGCCATTTGTTATCGGCGGCGGAATTCTTATCGCACTTTCTTTCTTCTGGGGGATTAACTCAGCAGATCCGGAAAATGAGCAGTTTAATGGATTTGCCCAGGCCCTGAATGCGATTGGCGGCCAATATGCGTTTGGATTATTTGTAGCAGTGCTTGCCGGCTTTATCGGTATGAGCATCGCAGACCGGCCTGGTTTTATGCCGGCAATGGTTGGCGGCTTCATGTCAACTCAGGGCATTCCGGGGGCTGAGAACGCCACAGCCGGTTTCCTTGGCGGTATTATTGCCGGTTTCCTCGGCGGGTATGTTGCTCTTGGTGTGAAGAAGGCTATGTCTGGACTTCCACAGGTACTTGATGGAATTAAAACGATTCTATTTTATCCAGTAATAAACATTTTGATCACCGGTCTTCTGATGTATTATGTGTTTATTACACCAGTTGCTTTCCTGAATACAGCTCTTCAGGACTGGATCACAGGCCTTGGTACAAGCAACCTGGTACTGCTTGGAATCCTGCTTGGCGGCATGATGGCAATCGATATGGGCGGACCGTTCAATAAAGCGGCCTTCACTGTCGGTGTAGCCTTAATCGGACAGGGTATTTATGCCCCGCACGCAGCTGTAATGGCTGGTGGAATGGTGCCTCCGCTTGGTATTGCGCTTGCGGTCACGTTCTTTAAGAACCGTTTTCCGAAAGAGCAGCGTTCGGCTGGGTATACAAACTATGCACTCGGGTCATTTTTCATTACAGAGGGTGCTATTCCATTTGCGGCATCGGATCCTCTCCGGGTGATTCCTTCCATCGTTACTGGCTCTGCAGTAGCAGGCGGTCTGGCCATGTTCTTTAACGTGGAACTGCTTGCCCCGCACGGAGGATTTCTCGTATTCTTCCTGAATGCTGTCCAGGGCGGAGGGGTTTTCCTATACTTCCTCGCGATTCTTATTGGATCACTCGTGACCATGGTTATGCTGGCGATTTTGAAGAAACCGCTGGAGCAGTCGAAAAACGAAGTACAGGATTACAAGGACTCCAAAGAGAAAAAAGAAGCATCGTAATTAATACAAAAGAGAGGCTGCTACCTACGCAGCCTCTCTTTTTGTTTCGATGGAAATAAAAAGCGGTTCTATGTCTAATGTTGGGGTGACCCCCTCCATTATCCGGCGAGCGACCATTTATATTGATGATGCAATAACACTTTGGCCCGCAGGCGGTCGTACCGCTGGAACCCGAAGGCGTTCCGTTTGATCACCTTGGTCTGGTTGTTCAGTCCTTCCACGGTGCCATTGTGATAATCGAACGTAAAACTGTTCAGGATTTCGGTCTGCCAGCGCCGGACGGTGGCGGCAGCCTGGGCCATGTCCGGGCACCCGCTCGCTTCCACCTGCCGGTAGAAGGCGTACAGATCATCCCGGATCGCGCCGGCCTGGCCGGTTGTCATCCGGCGCTTGCTCCGCTCAAACCAGGCCCGAAAGGCTTCTTTGAGTTCATATGCCGTCCGGAGCTCTTCCGACTCGGCCAGGTAATAGTCCCGGATCTTCACCTGTTGGGCGGTGAGGTCTTCGGCTTTTTTGGTAAACACGTGCTTCAGCCGTTTGCACCGCTTGCGGTGGTAGGACGACAGGGTGTGCTGCACGCGGCGCCGGACCCGTTCGAGAGCCCAGTACACGTGCCGGTGCACGTGAAACCGGTCCGCCACGATGATCGGACGGTTCAGGGCCCGCCGGGCCGCCTGGTGAAAGGGCGCACTCATATCCATCACGACCACCTCCACCTGGCCGCCTTTCTGCTGCAGGTACTGCTTCAGTGTCTCTTTCTTCCGGTCCGGCAAAATGTCGACCGGACGTCCGGTAGCCCCGTCCGCCACCAACAGCTGATACTTGCCGGCGCTCGTGTCGCCTTTGTACTCGTCGACGGCAATCACCCGTGGCAGCTGCTCCACGTGCGGGAGCGTCCGGGAAGCCAACTCGTCAAACCGGCGCAGCGCCGTCGTGACTGACGTGGAAAACTGGCGGGCTGTATCGGTGAAATTCTTGCCGGTGACCAGCCGGAGGCCGAGGGCCTGATTCCATTCCCGGCTGTGCCGCTGATACCGATCGACCAGTGGATTAGCTTCAGCAAATCGCTTCCCGCAGGGGCAGGCGTACCGCCGCCGACGATAATGAAGCACGGTTGGCCGTTCAAACCAGGCCGTATGCTGCACCCGCTGCCACCGGTAATCGTGGACCCGCCGGGTCCACGTGCCACAGGCTGGGCACCGGGACCGTTTCCGGGGCACCGCCACCTGAAGGTGCACCATTCCTTCCCGTTCGTCGGTGTGGAGGACCCTTACCCCTTGGAGGCCGGGGATCGTTATGTTACTATACATATGCACGCAACTCCTATCCTGCTTGGTTTTCGTCGACGCAAGTATAACGGATATCGGAGTCTGCGTGTTTTTTTGTGTCTGTACCCCAACAAATATTATAGAGCCTAAAAAGCCCCGGCCCTTTTTGAAGGGCCCGGGGCTATGTTGAATTAAGAGCTCAATTCTAAAATAGTACCAGTTTCAGCATCAACAATAAAGTCTAATTGACGGGTCTCTCCCTGATTGGTGCTTGAAAGGCCGCCGCGGTAAACTTTGTACTCCAGATCGTCTTTTTTATACGTTTCCGGCGTCATATGGATCCAGGAGCCGTTGACTGGAAGGTGATCCTGTACGTTTTCCTTTACTGTCTTCAGCGCCTTTTCCGGGGAAATTTCATCTTTCTTAGTGAACTGCTTAACCAAAATCCCCAAAGCAACACCAAGACCTACTCCAATAAGAATATTCTTTGTATTCATTATTATGTCCCTGCCTTTCCATTTCTTATTTACTCAGTATACCGCAAATAATGCGTATATCCAAATACATACCCGTTTTCAATAGTGGTAAAAACGTGACTCGTCCGATAAAATGAAAATTAGGCAGAGCCTGATAATTGAAAGGGGTATTTTATGAAGCAGCAAACACTCGATATGTTTAAGTATCTAACAGAGACACCGGCGGTGCCGGGATTTGAACATCAGATCCGTACATATATGAAAAAAGAGCTTGAACCGGTAAGTGATGAGATCGTGCAGGACCGGCTCGGTAGTTTGTTTGGAGTGAAGCGCAGTGGGCAGGAAGGGCCGAAGGTTATGGTAGCCGGCCATATGGATGAAGTTGGTTTTATGGTCAAATCCATTGATGAAAACGGAATGATCCGGTTCCAAACGCTTGGCGGCTGGTGGAGCCAGGTTCTGCTTGCGCAGCGTGTCCAGGTTTATACAGAGGAAGGAAGTGTGCCGGGGGTGATTGGATCCACACCACCGCACCTGCTTGAACCGGCGCAGCGTGAAAAGCCTATGCCGTTAAATCAAATGTTTATCGATATTGGAGCCGACAGTCGTGAGCATGCAGAGCAACTCGGCGTCCGTCCGGGAATGCCGGTGTCTCCGGTGTGCCCATTCACCCCGATGGCGGATGAGAAAAAAATTATGGCGAAGGCCTGGGATAATCGGTACGGAGTCGGGCTCGCACTCGAACTGATGAAGGAAGTTTATGATGAAAACCTTCCGAACACGCTCTATGCAGGTGCTACAGTGCAGGAGGAAGTAGGACTTCGCGGAGGACAGACAGCTGCCCAAATGATTCAGCCGGATATTTTTTATGCGTTGGACGCAAGTCCGGCGAACGATTCCACAGGAGGTAAGGATGCCTTCGGCCAGCTGGGCAAGGGAGCACTGCTGCGCATATTTGATCAGACGATGATTACTCACCGCGGTATGAGGGACTTTGTTCTCGATACAGCAGAAAGTAACAGCATTCCTTACCAGTACTTTATTTCCCAGGGAGGCACGGATGCCGGGCGGGTGCATATGGCCAATGAAGGTATTCCGTCTGCCGTTATCGGTGTCTGCTCCCGCTATATTCACACCTCTGCTTCACTGCTGCACGTGGATGATTACGCTGCAGCAAAAGAGCTGCTGACGAAGCTCGTGCGGACTACAGACCAGCAGGCCCTTGATATGATTCATAAAGGAGTCTGAAGTTGAAAAGGGCTATGGTGGGATCAGAAAATGCTGTAAAGGTGGCGGCTGTCCGCCAGGTGTTGAGCCCGGACTTTTCTGTGGCGGGCGTTTCCGCTGTTTCAGGAGTAAGTGACCAGCCATTTTCTGATCAGGAAACAAGAGAAGGTGCTGTGAACCGGGCAAGGTATGCACAAAAAAACGCTGATCTGGGCATAGGACTTGAAGGCGGCGTGCGGCCCGAAGGAAAGGATGTATATTTGTGCAGCTGGGGGGCACTTACGGATGGAAGTGGTGTATGGACAGCAGGCGGGGCCCGTATACTGCTTCCGGAACGTATTGCTGCTATGCTTCATGATGGAGTGGAATTGAAAACGGCAGTGGACTACTATACGCAGCTGGAAAATGTTCATCAAAATGACGGAGCTATCGGTATTTTAACGGCCGGGCAGGTAGACCGGACTGCCCTATTTCATCACATCGTCTCTCTGCTTTACGGACAGTGGATATATCAAACTGGGCGCCGGCTTTAGACGGCGCCTTTTCATTAAATTAAAATATGGTTACAATGGGAAAAAAGAAAAGGAGAGAGTGGATGCGTTCATTTTTTTTGAAAAAGGGTGTAAACTTAAGTGTAAAGACATATGGAATTACAGCGTTGAGTTATATGGCGCTTGGTTTGTTTGCGTCGTTAATTATCGGTTTAATCATTCAGACAATAGGCCAACAGCTCGGTCTTGCTTTTTTTGACAACATGGGTACGCTTGCGATTTCATTAATGGGGCCGGCGATTGGTGTAGCAGTGGCATATGGACTGCAGGCGCCGCCGCTGGTTGTTTTTTCTGCCGTAGCTACGGGGGCTGCCGGCGCGGAGCTCGGGGGCCCGGCAGGTGCTTTCATCGCAGCTCTCGTTTCAGTGGAGCTGGGTAAGCTGATATCTAAAGAGACACGTCTTGATATTATTGTAACGCCGCTTGTGACGATTATTGCCGGCTATGGAATAGCACAGCTTCTCGGCCCGGGCATTCAGGCATTTATGACAGGTTTTGGAGATTTAATTGTATGGGCCACAGAACGGCAGCCGCTTATTATGGGCATTTTAGTTGCCGGACTTATGGGGCTTGCCCTGACAGCTCCGATCTCAAGTGCCGCTATTGCCATCATCCTTGATCTGAACGGTATTGCCGCCGGGGCAGCGACTGTTGGATGTGCAGCACAGATGGTTGGTTTTGCAGCCAGCAGCTTTCGGGAAAATAAATTTTCGGGCCTGGCCGCTCTGGGTATTGGTACATCTATGCTTCAGGTTCCAAACGTTGTGAGGCGGCCGCTCATTCTGATTCCTCCGACGGTTGCCGGTATGGCCGTTGCCCCTTTTTCCACAATGGTCTTTATGATGGAAAATAATGCGGCAGGCGCCGGTATGGGAACGAGCGGCCTGGTTGGCCAGATTATGACCTTCCAGACGATGGGTTTTTCCTTTGAGGTACTTGGTGCAGTACTGCTTCTTCATGTCGTTGCTCCCGCATTGATCAGTCTCGGTTTGTCAGAGTGGATGCGCAAACGAAATTGGATTAGAATGGGGGATATGAAGATACGGGAGGAGTAACCTTTTCTGTATGGATTAATTTAAGGGAGGCAAAACAATGGAAAATTTAACTACACAGGAATCCTTCAATAAAGCTATTGATAACGGGAATACAGTGATTATGTTCTCAGCCGGATGGTGCCCGGACTGCACGTATATTGATCCGGCGATGCCGGAAATCGAACAGCAGTATGATCAGTTTAGCTTCTACAAAGCGGACCGTGACGAGCTTATGGATGTATGCATTGATTACGGAGTGATGGGCATACCTAGTTTTCTTGCTTTTCATAACGGAGAAGAGGTGCACCGTTTCGTAAGTAAGCAGCGGAAGACGCCGGAAGAAGTCCAGCATTTCCTGAATGAATCACTGGAAAAAGTCAACGCCGGTTCATAAAGATGAAAAAGACTGTCCCTAAAAATGGGACAGTCTTTTTTTGCCAGTAAGCACGAGTGTGGGAGTACACCTCTGCTCATGTTACGATAGAATTAAGAATGTTCAAGAGGAGCGATAAGAATGGAAGTACGAAAGCTACAGCGCATACTGCGGGAACGACTGAAAGACGACAATTCCCGTACGTTTAAATATGATGATGAACAAAGCTCACTGAGGGTCGAGCACAAGCAGCTGAAAACCGGAGTTGATCTGGATTTAAGCAAATGGGCAGCAAAATATGAACGTGAAGGAGAAAAGGCTGTGGAAGAGGTCGTGCATTATATAGATACCTCGTTTCGAGCCATGGAACGTGATGTTTCACTTTCCGGACAGGAGCAATATATTTATCCGGTAATACGTTCGACTTCTTTTCCAACCGAAACGAAGGACGGGAAGGAGCTCGTATGGGACGACCATACAGCGGAAACAAGAATTTTTTACGCCCTTGATATGGGAGAAGCATATTCCTTGATTGAACAGGAGACGCTCGAAGCCGAAAAGGTAGAAACGGAAAGCATCCGCCGGGCTGCCCGCAATAATGTGAAAAAGCTGGAAGTGCCGATGAAAAAGGATACGGTGGCCGGAAACACGTTTTATTTTATTAATACCAATGACGGCTATGACGCAAGCCGCATATTAAACGAAGCTTTACTGCAGAGTATAGCTGAAGATGTGCAGGGTGATATGGCAGTAGCAGTGCCTCATAACGACGTCTTTATTATTGCAGATATCACAAACGATAACGGATACGATGTGCTTGGACAGATGGCTTTCCGCTTTTTTAACGACGGCCGGGTGCCGATTACGGCTCTTCCGTTTATGTATGAAAACGGAGAATTCGAACCGATCTTTATTTTGGCTAGAAAACGCCCTAAAACCTGATTCGCGGGAGCGTTCAAGCTGTGATACAATAAAAGTTAAGTTAGCGAAAAGGAGCCTCAACGAATGAATATTTTTTATAATCCAAAAGGAATTGGGGATGTACTTCTCATCTCTTTAAAACCAATAAACTCAAAACAGCGTGAAACGGTAAGACATGGAGATGTGGCCGTGCTTACGCATTCTACAACCAAAGAAACAGCAGGCTACCATATTTTTAATGCCTCCTCCTACGGAGAAATTACAGGAACGGGCAGAATAGCAGCGGACTCAGGTCATATCCAGCTCGTTAATAACGCCCTGAAAGAAAACAATATAGACAGTTCGCTTGAAGTACCGACCCAGTCCGAATTTGTGGTGGGTTATGTAACGGAGAAAAAACAGCATCCGGATGCAGATAAATTGAGTGTCTGTCAGGTGGACACAGGAGCAGATACGCTTCAAATTGTCTGCGGGGCACCGAACGTGGATAAAGGACAAAAGGTAGCTGTAGCAGTACCAGGGGCAGTTATGCCCTCAGGGATGAAAATTAAAAAATCGAAGCTCCGTGGTGTGACTTCTACCGGCATGATCTGCTCTGTATCTGAGCTTGCCCTGCCGGAAAAGCAGACAGAAAAAGGTATCCTCGTTCTCGGTGATGCGTATGAGACAGGAGAGGACTTTTATAAGCAGTATCACGAACGCCCGGTTTCGGCCTCCGTGTAGTAAGTGAATGAAAAACCGCTAGTCGTGCTAGGGGTTTTTCTTGTGCAGGTACAAAAAGTAAACTTAAAAAGGTCCGGTAAGAAAAGGAGGGGTTGAAAATGCCGTCATCCTTTCAACAATGGATGAAAAGAATGCAGCATTTTCTTTTTAACGATGAAGAACAGCCAGAAGACAACAACCGTGAAAGTCGTGTAAAGCGCTCCGGAGAGGATCCGCCTCCATACATAGCGAGAATGACGTATCAGGAATCTGAGCCGGTGAAGATGTTTAATGTTTATCCCAAAAGCTATGAGGAAGCACAAAAACAAAAGGGCAGCGCGCGGGCTCCTGAGCGGCCGAGCGCAGCAAAGCTTTCGGGCACTCCTGCCGAACCGCACACCTCCTCCAGTTACAGCCATGGCGAAGCAGAACAGGAACGCAGTGGGAAAAGCTCTAAACGATCTGTTTCCAGAGAGGAAAAAAAGGCTGAACCAGAGAATTCCGGCTATTTCCGGGGGAAAAACTTTGAAGCAGGCAGTATCCCTTCCCCTATCTTTGGGTATCAGCAGGCCGAGCTGCATCCGGGTAATTTAAGAGATCCGGAGGCGGAAGAAAGAAAGGAAACATCCGTGCAGGAACAGATTCGGGAGGATATCGCTTTCCTGAATTCAATCCGTACGGGAGCGAGAAGACCTTCATCCGTAACGAAGCAGGTTGAGGAGAAAGAGGCCAGTCGAAAACGCCGGGCTCCTTCTATTCTGCAGGAAGACACCGACCGCTTTATGGAAATCAGCAGGGCGCAAAGAAGCGGGAAATGGGACACTGCAGAGAAAGACCAGCAAGCAGAGAACAGTACGCCGGAGGATGAACCTGAGTCAGAAGAAAAAAAGGATCCTGAACTGTTTCCTTCAGGTACTGCGTTTGAAATAGAACCGGAGGAAGCAGCTGATAAAGAGCCCGTCGAAGCAGAGGTTCCGGAAAAAGATCAGGAGTCTCAGGCGGTCTCTATTCCATGGGAAGAAGAAAAAACTCCAGATGCCATTGTAGAGGATGTGCAGGAAATAAGGCCGGCAGCAGTAGAAAATAGTCCGGGGCCAGCTCCGGAAAAAAACGAACTGCCCGCGGGCAGAAGCGAAACGAAAACAGAAGAACCAACAGCTGCTTCACCTTCGTCAGTGAAAGAAAGGCCGGCAGCAGCACCGGTGAAAAAACAAACCGGCAGCAAGCGGGCCTCTACGTCCACCCCGTTTAATGTCATGATGTATCCTAAGGACAAGCGTTCAGCCGGACAGCAGTCAAAGCAAAAGGGATACCGGCTTCCATCGCTTCAGCTGCTCAATATTCCTCCTAAAAAAGAGGACGAAGACCAGAGCGAACTTGAAGAACAGAGAGAACAGCTTGAAACCACACTGAAAAACTTCCATGTGGATGCAAAGGTTTCCCAGATTACAAAAGGGCCATCGGTTACAAGGTTTGAAGTTCAGCCTGCGCCGGGAGTAAAAGTAACAAAAGTGACTAATCTGACAGATGACATTAAAATGGCGCTCGCTGCGAAGGATTTAAGAATGGAAGCGCCTATCCCGGGAAAGAATGCTATTGGCATTGAAGTGCCCAATCCGACGTCCGCGCCGGTATTTTTACGGGAAATCCTCCGCCGGGACGTATTTAAAAATCATCAATCGCCGCTCTCAGTAGCCATGGGTCTCGACATTGGCGGCAATCCGGTCATCGCCGATCTGCAAAACATGCCGCACGGATTGATCGCAGGCGCTACCGGTTCAGGAAAGAGTGTGTGTATCAACTCTATTCTGCTGAGCCTGCTGTATAAATCTTCCCCGGAAGAATGTAAGTGGATGCTGATCGATCCTAAAATGGTGGAGCTTGCTTCGTACCGTGATGTTCCTCACCTTATTACACCGGTGATCAATGACGCCAAGGAAGCCACGGGAGCGTTGAAATGGGCGGTCCAGGAAATGGAAGACCGCTACGAACGCCTGGCCCGGGAGGGCGTGCGCGATATGAAAAAATACAATGAGCGCATGGAAAAACAGGGGCGGCCGGCTGATAAAATGCCTTACCTTGTCATTGTAATTGATGAATTGGCAGACCTGATGATGGTGTCGCCGCAGGATGTGGAGGATGCGATCTGCCGTATTGCCCAGAAAGCAAGGGCCTGCGGTATGCATCTGCTTGTGGCAACGCAGCGTCCATCAGTGGATGTCATCACAGGCCTTATTAAAGCAAACATTCCAACCAGAATAGCATTTTCTGTGTCCTCACAGGTCGACTCACGGACTATTCTGGACGGGGGAGGTGCTGAGCGTTTAATTGGCAAGGGTGACATGCTTTTCTATCCGAATGGGGCCTCCAAGCCAACACGTGTGCAGGGCACATTTGTGACAGATGAAGAAATAGACGCCGTGACAGATTATGTAAAAGAACAGAAAAAACCCGTTTATCAGTTCCAAAAAGAGGAGCTCCAAAAGCATCTGGAAAAAGAAGAACACCAGGATCCCCTCTATGATAACGCGTGTGAATTCGTCATTGATCAGAAGCAGGCTTCCGCCTCCCAGCTGCAGCGCCGGTTTTCTTTAGGATATAATCGCGCGGCCAAGCTGATTGATACGATGGAAAACCGTGGGATTGTATCAGAGGCGAGAGGAAGCAAGCCGCGTAATGTATTAGTCACCCGGCAGGAATGGGAAGAATCAGTATAGGCTTGCTTTCGTGTGGAAGGTTATATATGATAAATAGAATAAAAAGAAGCAGCCCGTGGAAAATCACGGGCTCTTATTCTGATACATAGGTTAAGGAGCAGCTGTTATGAAAGAAATTGAACTCAAACTGCAAGGAAAACAAAAACGATTAACAAACGAAACATTTAAATTTGATGAACGGGTAAAGGAAGGCTGGTTTTCCGCAGTATACTTCTTGAAGACCAAAAAAATTGCGGAGAAATATAAGCCGGAAGAACGTGTGCTGATGCAGTTTTTTCAAAAGGATCACGCCGTTTTGTGCGGAGCGGATGAAGCGGTGGCTTTAGTTAAAACCTTCTCTTCCAACCCGGAAGAACTTGTCATTTATGCCCTTGAAGACGGCAACAAAATTGAACCGTATGAAACAGTGATGACAGTGGAAGGAAAATACCAGGATTTCGGCTTTCTCGAAGGCCTGATCGACGGTATACTTGCGAGGCGTACGTCTGTGGCTACGAATGTGTTTAACGTTGTGAATGCAGCAAAAACCTCAGGAAGAAAAAAGCCTGTAATTTTTATGGGTGATCGGGATGATCACTTCACGCAGCAGGCAGGAGACGGTTACAGCGCTTTTATTGGCGGTTCCAAGGCCCAGGCAACTCATGCGATGAGCGAATGGTGGGGCAAAAAGGGAATGGGCACAATGCCACACGCCCTTCTCCAGCTTTTCGAGGGGGATATTATCCAGGCAACCCGCGCCTACAAAGAAACATTCCCTGAAGATGAACTCGTAGCACTGGTGGATTATAATAATGATGTTATTACCGATTCCCTGAAAGTGGCGAGAGAGTTCGGCAGCGAGCTTCAGACAGTGCGTCTCGATACATCGGGCAGTATGGTGGATCAATATTTCTGCCGGCATCCGGAAGTGCTTGGCTCCTTCAATCCCACCGGTGCCAACCCCGAATTGATTTTTGCCTTACGAAGAGTGTTGGACCAAGAAGGTTTTCAGCATGTTAAAATAATGGTAAGTGGTGGTTTCAACGCTGCCCGCATTGAGGAATATGAAGCTAAAGACGTTCCTGTTGATATTTATGGTATTGGCAGCAGCCTGTTAAAAATCCATATCGGTTTTACAGGTGATAATGTGTTGTTAAATGGACAACATGAAGCTAAAGCTGGGCGGAAATACCGTCCGAATAATCGAATGGAGCTCGTTGAATATTAATTTCCCTGGAAAGGAGTTCTTGGCCGTGCGTTCGGATATACAAAGGTATCGACAGCGCCGGCAGGCAGAAGCGGACCGGCGCCTCGAAGGCCTGCTCGCAGCATTTAAAGCCTGGAAAGATGAAAATACGAATCTGCGCGAAAAGGTGCGTGCCAAGCATCTTTTTGCGGAACAGACAGGACTTGCGGTGGAGCAGGTGGAAAAGAAACCGTGGGATATGCTGTTTGAGGAATGGTTTTCGTATGACTATGTAACTATTATCGGAACGCATTTATTTGATATGTTTTTAAAGCAGACGCTGTCTGCAAGAACCCGAATGGACCTCCAGCTCGGCGGTCTGCTTTTAACGGCCTCCTGGCTGCCAGTGGAATTGAATGAAAAAAACTACTGGGTTAGAGCAGTTGGGAAGCAGGAATTTTCAAACCGGCTGCAGCAGGACGCTGCTTTGGAGCCGGCGGCATCTGCTACCTGGCTTGTCCGGACAGCACGTGTAGGTTTTGAGGACACCCGCCTGGGACAGGCAGTACCGCTCCGTCCCGCTGGCGAAGGTTTTCAGGCACTGATGCTTGAGGCGGAAAAAGCTTACCAGAAGGAAGAGTACATTCGATGGCATAAAGAAAAAGGGGCTTCCTGGCTGCAGTTTGCGCTCCCGTCTGTTAGTTTTTAATCGTAAACGAAGACGGGAGTCAGCCTTTTCTGCCCAATTCAGGTCGTTCCATTGGAGGAACTAGAGGTTTTTGCTATAATAGGATAAGTATGTTTACATATGATACACACCATGAAAAACGATCTCTTTCACCTGTGCGTTTCGGCGGCAAGGTTTTTTGAAAGAACGGAGGAAGACAATATGTCTAATTATCATTTTATTGGAATTAAAGGATCCGGCATGAGTGCTCTTGCTCAGATTCTGCACGATATGAACCACACTGTACAGGGCTCGGATGTTGAAAAAACATTTTTTACCCAGCAGCCTCTTGAAAAGAAAAATATCTCTATTCTTCCTTTTCAGGCTGATAATATCCAGGAAGGGCAGACAGTAGTGGCTTCAGCAGCTTATGGTGATACCCACGAAGAAGTGAAAAAGGCAAAGCAGTCAGGGCTGGAGGTTCATTCATACCCTCAGTTTTTAGGAGAATTTCTTCAGAATTTTACGTCGATAGCAGTGGCAGGCTCTCACGGCAAAACGACGACCACCGGTCTGTTAGCCCATGTGCTCGAGGCGTACAAGCCAACCTCATACTTAATTGGTGATGGCACAGGAAAGGGTATGGAAAACAGCCGCTTTTTTACGTTTGAGGCCTGTGAATACCGCCGTCATTTTTTGAATTATGTTCCTGATTACGCCATCATGACAAATATCGATTTTGATCATCCAGACTATTTTTCTGATGTAGACGATGTCGTGCAGGCGTTTAATGAAATGGCTCAAAAAGTAAAAAAAGGTATCGTAGCCTGTGGGGATGACGAACATCTTCAAAAGCTGCACGCCTCCGTACCAATTGTTTACTATGGCATTGAAGGAAAACATGATTTTAACGCAGAAAACATATCAGTAGACGAAAACGGCACCAGCTTCGATGTTCAAATACGCGGAGACCGTTTTGGCCGTTTTACGATTCCAGGCTATGGCAATCATCATATTTTAAACGCGCTCGCCGTTATTGCTATCTGTCACTATGAAGAGGTACCGGCTTCTATCATCCGTGAACAGCTGGCCTCTTTTAGCGGAGTAAAACGCCGGTTTACAGAAAAAATTTCCGGTTCGCAGGTATTGATTGATGATTATGCCCATCATCCTACGGAGATCCGGGCTACCATTGAGTCAGCGAAACAAAAGTATCCGAGCCGGCCGGTAGCAGCTGTTTTTCAGCCGCATACGTTTTCAAGAACAAAGGCGTTTCTTGATGATTTTGCAGACAGCCTGCAGATGGCCGATTATGTTTACCTTTGCGATATTTTCGGATCAGCCAGGGAACAGGATGGAAGCCTGAGTATCGATGATTTAAAACAACGTATTCCTGGAGCAAAAATAATCCAGGAAGATGGTGTCCAGGTGCTTGAAACGCACAATGATGCTGTACTTTTATTTATGGGAGCCGGAGACATTCAAAAGTTTCAGAGAGCCTATGAAGCTCACCTTGAATCCTCCAAACAATAAAATTAAAAGAACGGGAAGCGAAAGCTTTCCGTTCTTTTGATGTTAATATCAAAGAAGATTTGAACAGTCATCAAATTGATTGTTTTTTCATCCAGAATGCATACTTTTTATGGGAAAAGGGAACAGAGGAACAGAAAGGTCCTCTATGAAGAATGGAGTTTCAAACCAAACAAATAGTGGTAAAATGGCGACAGGAGGTGTATGGTAATATGGCTATTTTAGGGTACATAAGCGCGCTAATCGCAGCGATCGCTTTTGCCGTTCTAATTATTTTCCTCGTGAAAACGCTGAAAACAGCGACTACGATGATGGAGCGCGTAGGTAATACCATGGAACAAGTAGAGCAGCAGGTACAGGGCATTACCAGAGAATCAGAGGCTATGCTTAATCGTTCTAATACTATTATGGAAGATGTGCAGACCAAAACAGAGAGTATTAATGGTTTTGTAGGATCGCTGCAAAATGTTGGGGAATCGGTGGATAACGTTAACCACTCATTCCGTCGTGTAGCAGATTCCGTTTCCAATTATTCTTCAAAACAATCAGAGCAGGTCACCCAGGTAATTCAGTGGGGGAATGCCTTTATTGATTTGTATGCCCGCTGGAAAAAACGGACAAAATAAAAGGGGACGATAAAGAATGGCTTCGTACAACACAAAAGACTTTATTATTGGCACGATTATAGGAAGTATTGTAGGAGCGTCTACAGCACTGCTCCTCACTCCAAAGTCCGGACAGGAATGGCGCCAGGATCTTTCTGAAGGCACCCAGTCAGTAAAGCAGAAATCAAGCGGTCTAACCTCTGAAGCTTACGAAAAAGGCAGTGAATGGGCAAATCGCGCTAAAGATAAGTCCAGCGAATTGGCTAAAAATGTTTCTGCACAGTCTTCTCATTTATATGAGCGGGTGAAAGGAAGCCCGGGCGAAGACGAAGAAAAGTCTGCGGAAGAGCTGGCAAAAGAACTTAATGAACGTATTGATGAAAGTGAAGAAGAAGCAGCAGAAGATGTAAAAAAAGAAGTACGCGATCTGCATAAAGATTCGACGGAAAACAACAGCAATAATACGTAAAATTTAAGGCCGCTGTGTCAGACGCAGCGGTTTTTAATATGTTTTTCCGGTGGAATATAGATGGAAAGCTTATTTTAAAGGCAAAAATACTTTAACACTTAAAAGCGTTTAAGAAATAAAGAAAAAAGGGCTGACAGAACAGAATTCTTCGTTTATAATGGGGCGTAATCGAAAAGATAAGTAATTGACTGAAGGAGTGGAGAGCATGAGTAACGAACAGTTAGATGCCTTGAGAGAACAATTGGATGACGTGAACGTACAGCTGCTGGAACTGATCAATGAACGTGGGCGGCTTGTCCGGGAAATCGGGGACGTAAAAAGCAAGTCCGGACAGAAACGATTCGACCCGGTACGTGAGCGTCATATGCTTGACCATATCGCAGAACATAATGAAGGGCCTTTCTACACTTCTACGGTTCAGCATATTTTCAAACAAATCTTCCAGGCCGGTCTTGAGCTTCAGGAAGACGATAATCGAAAAGAATTGCTCGTCTCCCGGAAGAAAAAGCCTGAAGATACAATTGTTGACCTGAAAGGTGAAAAAATTGGAGACGGTTCTCAGCGTCTTGTTGCAGGACCTTGTTCCGTTGAAAGCTACGAACAGGTGTATGAAGTGGCTAAATTCATGAAAAGCCAGGGCATTCGCCTTCTGCGTGGCGGTGCATTCAAGCCGAGAACTTCCCCGTATGATTTCCAGGGACTTGGCAAAGAGGGCCTCGAAATTCTTCGCCGTGTAGCTGATGAGCTGGACATGGTTGTAATCAGCGAAATTGTAAGCCCGCAGGATGTAGAAATGTCACTGGACTACCTCGACGTTATTCAGGTCGGTGCAAGAAACTCGCAAAACTTCGAACTATTAAAAGAAGTAGGTGGCGTAGACAAGCCTGTATTAATGAAACGCGGCATGTCCTCGACGATCGATGAATTGATTAAGGGTGCCGAATACATCCTGGCTAAAGGCAATGAAAATATTATTCTCTGTGAACGCGGCATCCGTACGTACGAAAAAGCAACGAGAAACACTCTCGATATTTCTGCAGTGCCAATTCTGAAAAAAGAAACACACCTTCCGGTAATGGTGGATGTGACACACTCTACGGGCAGAAGAGATCTGCTTGAGCCAACAGCGCGTGCAGCATTTGCTATTGGTGCAGATGCAGTTATGGCTGAAGTACACCCTGATCCTGCTGTCGCTCTTTCTGATTCCGCCCAGCAAATGGATCTTGCTCAATTTGAATCCTTCCTGGATTCTTTACGGGCTTCCGGATTATACAAATCATAATGCAGCACAGGAAAGCACAGGGCGTCGTCCTGTGCTTTTTCTATGGTGAGCCTTAATAATTAATTTAAATTAATTGACAGCGTTTTCTTGAAAATAAGTATGAAAACATAGTAAAATGAAAACAATTGAAAACAAGTCAAATCAAGAATGAAGACGTTTTGGATTTAATATGGTATGATTGGAAAATCTGTGATTGTGAAGAAAAGAACAAACATGTATAAATTATGCGGAATAGAAAGTTATGAAAAGTTTTCATAAATGAATTGCAGAGGCGATAACCATTATTATATGATAGCATCATCTGTTGAGAAGTGGATGAAAGGGACTTGAAGGAGGATTACTAGTGAATACAACAATTTATGATGTAGCAAGAGAGGCCGGCGTTTCAATGGCGACCGTCTCGCGTGTGGTGAATGGCAATCCCAACGTGAAGCCGGCCACAAGAAAAAAAGTGCTGGACGCTATTGAAGGGCTCGGTTATCGTCCGAACGCCGTAGCTCGCGGTCTTGCAAGTAAAAAAACAACGACCGTTGGTGTGATTATTCCCGATATATCGAGTATTTTCTTTGCTGAGCTGGCCCGGGGGATCGAAGATATCGCGATGATGTATAAATACAATATCATCCTGAGTAACTCCGACCAGAATAAGGACCGGGAAATTAATTTAATTAACACTCTGCTTGAAAAACAGGTGGACGGCATTGTATTTATGGGCGGTGAAATTACCGAGGAGCACGTAGAACAATTTAAGCACTCCCCGGTCCCAATTGTACTGGCTGCGACAGTTGATGAAAATAAGGAAGTTCCTTCAGTGAATATTGATTATGCAGATGCTGCTTTTGACGCAGTGGAAGAACTAATCGAGGGTGGCCACCAAAGAATTGGTATGGTTTCGGGCTCTCTTGAAGACCCGGTAAACGGGTATAAAAAATTCAGCGGCTATAAAGAGGCCCTGAATAAAAACAATATTACTTTTGAAGAAGAACTGGTAACAGTAGGAGATTATTCATATGATTCCGGGCTGAGGGCTGCTCAGTCCCTGATGAAGCTCGAAAATCCTCCAACTGCGATTTTTGCTTCCACAGACGAAATGGCTCTCGGTGTTATTCACGGTCTGCAGGATGACGGTTTCGTCGTACCGGATCAGGTGAACGTCATCGGCTTTGACAATACACGCCTTGCGACGATGGTAAGGCCGACATTAACGACTGTAGTACAGCCAATGTATGATATTGGGGCAGTTTCCATGCGCCTCCTGACGAAGTTTATGAACAAAGAGGAAGTAGATGAAAGTACTGTAGTTCTTCCGCACCGCCTGGAATACAGACAATCAACGACTATCCCGGAAAAGTAAGGGAAGCAGCTTTTAGCTGCTTCCCTTACTTATTATTCTCATGGCCGTTTTTCATTTCTAATATGAAAAAGGGCTTTTTCTAATGAACGGATATTTTTTTCTTCAATTTCCGGCCGTCTTGGAATCGGAGCATACATGTGCTCCGGGTCCTGCCATTTGGTGGGAAGCTCGATAGGCGCACTTGCTCCCCAACGGCTCCGCCATTCTTCTGGACAGTTTTGTTCGTATAATTGAGTCTGCTCACTCATTTCAAGCCATACGGCCGCCCAGGCTCTTGGTACGACTCTCCACATGTCATAGCCACCGCCGCCGACAGCAATCCATCTGCCTTCGCAGTATTCATGGGCTACTTGGTGAGCGATAGCAGGAATGGCTTTGTACGATTCAATGCTTAAAGAGAGGTGCGTGAGTGGATCGAAATAGTGGGCGTCTGCCCCGTTAAGTGTAAAAATGACGTCGGGTTTGAAAAACTCGGCTGCTTCCCGCAATGCTGTTTCATAGCAATGCAGAAAAGAGTCGTCCTCTGTAAAGGCGTCAACTGGTATATTGATGGAAGTGCCGTAGCCTTGGCCGGCACCTTTCTCACCAACGCTGCCGGTTCCAGGAAACAGGTATCTTCCTGTTTCATGAATCGACAGTGTGCAAACATCCGGTTCCTCATAAAAAGAAAACTGGACGCCATCCCCGTGATGGGCATCAGTATCAACATATAAAACGCGTGCTCCGAAGTGTTTACGTGCGTATTCAATAGCGATGGCACTGTCGTTATATACACAAAAACCGGAAGCCTTTCCCTGGAAGCCATGGTGCAGGCCTCCGCCAAGATGAAAAGCATGGGATGCTTTTCCTGAGAGTACTGTTTCAACAGCCTGAAGAGTGCCGCCGACAAGCGTGGCAGAAGCTTCGTGCATATGGTCAAAAATAGGCGTGTCTTCGGTGCCGAGCCCGTAGTTATTTGCAACGCCGATACTCAGTTCACCTTTTCCGGCTGCTTTGACGGCCTCCACATAATGCTGGTCGTGTACAAGCATTATTTCTTCATCTGTTGCCATCCGTGATGGGATAAGCTGACTATCACTTATTGCCCCCATTTCAAGCAGCAGGTCAAAGGTGATTTGCTGACGGAGTGGACTGAAAGGGTGATCGTCATTAAATTTGTACTGCGGCATATCCGGGGAATAAACGAGAGCGTGATTCATTGTCATGACCCCGGCTCCGGCATTTTTGGCCATTGTACTGTGTATCCCTTTTCTTCAATGGCTGCAATCAGCCTGCGGGGGTCCATTGTCTGCACCCGGAAGCTGAGCACCTGCTTGTCCATTTCCTTGTGTGGAAAAAGCAGGACACTGATAACGTTTGTGCCTTTTTCTTTAAAAATCAATGATAACTCTGCCAGCTGCCCGGATAAATTAGGGACAACAACATCTATCTGGGAGGATGGCTGATTGGCCCCTGTCATTTTTACCAACGTATGCAGAACGTTGGTTTCAGTTAATATACCGACCAGTTTATCATCTGAGGAAACGACAGGGAGCGCACTGATATCGTTCTCGTATAACACTACTGCAGCATCAGCCATTAGATCATATGACATAATTGTGACGACAGGAGTAGTCATAATTGTAGAAACGGGCTGGTCCAATTCTTTTTTATCATCCCCGGACTGAAAAATGGAAGGACTGGCATCACGGATATCCCGGTCAGCTACAATACCGATGACATAACGGCTTTCGTCGATTACAGGTATATGCCGGATGCGGTGTTTTTCCAAAAGCTCTAAAGCCGTGCGTATGAGCGTGGTTCGTTCAATTGTTATGACGTCTTTAACCATAATTTCTTCCACGAACAAGCAAACATTCCTCCTCTGTGCAGGCGGTTAAAACATAAATTTATTAGTAAAACGTACATTATCAAATTGTTGAATATCGTTATCTGGTACACGGGAGCCGATCCTTACCATTAAACAATTGGCGGGGTGAGAGCAAATTTCAGGATCATCCGTAGCCATCCATTCGAGCCCGCCGGCATTCATCATTTTTTCCATGAGTTTTCTATATTCCCAAACGGTTAAGCCGCTTGATTTAAGATCCCAGTGCCAGTAGTATTCTGTGGTGATAATAATATAGTCTTCCATGGCGTCATCGAGCACAGAAAACTCTAACAGGCGTTTGCCAATTTTAGCTCCCCTGTACTCTTTGGCTATTTCGATGGCCCCAAGCTCCAAAAGACTGTCCAGACGGGCTTCTGACCAGCGTTCCAAAGGGTCCGGATAGACAAATGTGACATATCCGACGATTGTTTTACCATCAGCTACAATATTAATTCGCCCTTCAGGAAGATCAGCAATGCCAATCAATGCTTTTTTTTGTTCTTCATGGGAACGAAACGCTGTAAGGCCTGGATGAAAGTCATAATCGTGAAGTGTTTTACCGGAAACAGGGCCTTCCATGAGCAAGGTGTGGTTGTTCCATGCGATTTCCCTGGAATAATAGGTCTTTTTGTGAATCATGTACACCATCCTTCATCCACCTATGGTACTGCTTACAATATTATCATATCAGAAAATTACTTCAGATTGGTGGAAGAAATGAGAATATTAAGAAATGAAAGAATTGAACAATATATGAACTTATATTATAATGAATCTGTGCAAATTAAGATCGACAGAAGGGAATGTTTCAGATGAAAGTGCAAACGCTTCCACCAATTGACGGAAATTACAACCTACAAGACTACGAAGAAGCAAAACAAAATTTTGACTGGTCGGAAATTGAAAAACAATTCTCTTGGCACGAAACAGGAAAGGTAAACATGGCATATGAAGCGATTGACCGCCATGCGGAGAATCCTGATAAGCAAAACCAGGTAGCACTGCATTATTTAGATGGAAGCCGCAAAGAGGAGTATACATTTGCGGATATGAAAAAATACACGAACAAAGCAGCAAATGTAATGAAGGAAGCAGGTATTGAGAAAGGGGACCGCGTCTTCATTTTTATGTCCCGCTCTCCGGAGCTTTACTTTGCTCTTCTCGGCGCGATTAAAGTGGGCGCTATTGTTGGTCCATTATTTGAAGCATTTATGGAAGGGGCTGTCCGGGACCGTCTTGAAGACAGTGAAGCAAAAGCGCTCGTAACAACTCCTCAGTTAGTAGAACGGGTGCCGTTTGATGACCTTCCAAATCTGGAAACGGTATTCATTCACGGAGGCGTGGATGACGAAAAAGGCGGATTCTTGGATTTTGATGCAAGGCTGCAGCAGGCAGGCAGCGATTTTGAACCGGAGTGGGTGGACCGTGAAGACGGACTGATCCTGCACTATACTTCAGGTTCCACTGGAAAGCCAAAGGGCGTTTATCATGTACACAACGCCATGATTCAGCACTATCAGACAGCAAAATGGGTACTGGATTTGAAGGACGGAGATGTATACTGGTGTACAGCTGACCCCGGCTGGGTAACTGGCACATCCTACGGCATATTCGGCCCATGGCTTGCCGGCGTGACAAACGTAGTGCGTGGCGGACGGTTCAGTGCACAGGACTGGTATGATACTTTGGACCGGTACAATGTATCCGTATGGTACAGTGCACCGACGGCTTTCCGTATGCTTATGAGCGCTGGAGACGAGCTTGTGAAAGAATATGATCTTTCTTCGCTGCGACACATTTTGAGTGTCGGGGAGCCGCTGAATCCGGAAGTTGTACGCTGGGGTGAAAAAGCATTTAACCTCCGCATTCATGACACATGGTGGATGACAGAGACAGGTGCAATGATGATATGCAACTATCCGGCAATGACCATTAAAGCCGGTTCTATGGGCAAACCAATTCCAGGAGTTTACGGAGCAATTGTCGATGATCAGGGAAATGAGCTTCCGCCTAATAGAATGGGTAACCTGGCTATCAAGCCAACCTGGCCGGCAATGATGAGGGCTATTTGGAACAGAAAAGAGAAGTTTGACAGCTACTTTGAATTGAATGGCTGGTATGTATCCGGGGACTCTGCCTATATGGATGAAGATGGCTACTTCTGGTTCCAGGGGCGCGTAGATGATGTTATTATGACGGCTGGTGAAAGAGTGGGTCCATTTGAAGTAGAAAGCAAATTGGTTGAACACCCGGCAGTAGGTGAGGCAGGGGTTATCGGCAAGCCCGACCCGGTACGTGGGGAAATCATCAAAGCATTTGTAGCCCTGCGGGAAGGATATGAAGCTTCAGACGAGCTGAAAGAAGAGATTCAAAACTTCGTGAAAAAAGAGCTTGCTGGTCACGTCGCGCCAAAAGAAATTGAATTCCGTAAATCACTTCCGAAAACAAGAAGTGGTAAGATTATGCGCCGCGTCCTGAAAGCCTGGGAGCTTGATCTGCCTACTGGTGATCTTTCTACTATGGAAGACTAGATTGTAAAATGTAAGAAAGCCTCCGTACTTATTATTATGTACGGAGGCTTCTTTATTTCTGATGGCCCTTCAGGTATGATATACAGAAAGAATAGAAGGGGAGGCGAGACGATCTTGGTTGCTTTAATTATCGGTATTATTATTTTATTGGAAAGTTTCTTTTTAATATTTAAAGGAAGTAAAGAGAAGCGCCGTTTCCTGCGGACGGCAGGAATGGTTTCGGTGCCTGTTGCAATATTGCTGGTCTGGATTGGACTGGCCCAGATGGCTTAATTCTTAATTTCGATACATAATGTTGTTATTCCTTACTCTTCTTGTTCGGAAGAGCTTCCTTCATCTAGTTCATTTTCAGCATCACTTGAAGCCTCTGGCGTGGAATTCTCGCCAGTGGCTTCTTCATTTGTGGACGAGCCGTCAGAATCTTCGGGGGCCTCCGTGGCGTTATCGTCAGCAGGGGCAGAAGAGGAGTCCTCAGTGGATTCCTCCTCGTCAGTGGATGCGCCGGAATCCCCGGTGTCCTCAGTGCCGCTGTCCCCGGAAGGAGCAGAAGAGGAATCCTCAGTGGATTCCTCCTCATCAGTGGATGCGCCGGAGTCCCCGGTGTCCTCAGTGCCGCTGTCCCCGGAAGGAGCAGAAGAGGAATCCTCAGCGGATTCCTCTTCGTCAGTGGATGCGCCGGAGTCCCCGGTGTCCTCAGTGCCGCTGTCCCCGGAAGGAGCAGAAGAGGAGTCCTCAGCGGATTCCTCCTCATCAGTGGATGCGCCGGAGTCCCCGGTGTCCTCAGTGCCGCTGTCCCCGGAAGGAGCAGAAGAGGAGTCCTCAGTGGATTCCTCTTCGTCAGTGGATGCGCCGGGATCCTCGGAGTCCTCAGTGCCGCTGTCCCCGGAAGGAGCAGAAGAGGAGTCCTCAGCGGATTCCTCTTCGTCAGTGGATGCGCCGGAATCCCCGGAGTCCTCAGTGCCGCTGTCCCCGGAAGGAGCAGAAGAGGAGTCCTCAGCGGATTCCTCTTCGTCAGTGGATGCGCCGGAATCCCCGGAGTCCTCAGTGCCACTGTCCCCGGAAGGAGCAGAAGAGGAGTCCTCAGCGGATTCCTCTTCGTCAGTGGATGCGCCGGAATCCCCGGAGTCCTCAGTGCCACTGTCCCCGGAAGGAGTAGAAGAGGAGTCCTCAGTGGATTGCTCCTCGTCAGTGGATGCGCCGGAGTCCTCGGTGTCCTCAGTGCCACTGTCCCCGGAAGGAGTAGAAGAGTCTTCATTGCTGCTGTCTTCAGTGGATTCTTCTTCGTTTGTTGAACCTCCGTCATTTTCTGCTTCATCCGTAGTATTCGATTCATCTGTGTTTTCATCGGAGCTGTCATTGTTTTCATCGCCTGATGACTCCGAGGAGTTATCTTCAGGTTCTTCCGCACTGTCGTCGGAAGAATCTGAAGTAGAGGAATTATCCCCGCCTTCGGTTTCGTTGTTTTCATCCGTACTGTTTTCTTCATTATCATTACTGGAGTCGTCACTGCTGCCCGAGTCCCCAGAATTTTGATTTTCATTATCGTTGTTTGAAGACTCATTACTGTCTGTATTTTCTTCGGCATCATCGTTGTTCGAATTACTATTGTTGTTTCCTGAGTCTCCGCTGCCGGAGTCTTCGTTGTTTCCAGAATTGTTATCGCCGGAATCGCTATTCTCATCCGAACTGCCGATGTCAACTCCGCTGGAATCATTGGATGCCCTGCCGTGAGTATCTACAGCACGGACAGTATACTCACCGTTTCCATCAGTATCAAATTCTGTGGTCTCCCGATCGATGACATTGTCGACTTCGTCGCCGTCATTAAAGATACGATAGCCGATCACATCGTTATCATCGGAGGCTGACCAGGTGAGAGTGCCATCATCATTGGATACTCCGGTGACCCGGGAAGGATCTCTGTTATTTTCAGGAGCATCTTCATCTGGAACAAGATTGTCCCAATCGTCCGGCAGATATTCCTGAATTTCTTCTTCATCGCCGTCCAATAGGTATTCGTCATTTAAAGAAATACCATCCTGCATAAATTCAGAAGGAGTATCATTGTATCCAGGATAACGGTCTCCGTCGATAGTTACATACTCAATTTCTTCGATACTGTCATCCTCTTCAGTAGGAGCGAATTTCTCATTGAGAATATCTTCATTTACCAGATCCGCTTCTTCGCATAAATCAGTAGGCTGTTTACCAGAGAGTCCACATATTTCTTCTGTAGAAATCCCCTCCGGCTCAGAGAAGGTGTCCCCAGCCCCGATTAAATTATCTTCAGTGTTAGAAGCGGCATTCATGATATCTGCCCAGATCTGCTGAGTTCTCTGCGAATAAGAGAGGCCCTGTGCATCTTCAATGCCAATCTGTTCATTATACCCAAGCCATAGACCGAAGGTTACGTTGGGATTATAGCCAACGAACCAGGAGTCGATCTGGTTATTTGTTGTACCTGTCTTTCCGGCCCAGTCGCCGTCAATATTCAGGCGATCGGGAAGAGAACTTGCAGTACCGTCTGATCCTAATACATCACGAAGAATATCTGTAATGAGAAAACTCGTTTGTTCAGAAAAAGGGTTGGTGGATTCCTCTTCATGCTCGAACACCGTTTCGTCTGTACTGTCGGTAATAGAAGCTACCATGTAAGGTTCATGATGTTCTCCTCCGGCAGGAAAAGTTGTAAACGCACTTGTGTTTTGTTCTACACTTACGCCCCGGCTGAGTCCGCCGATAGCAGTGGAAGTAGAAATGCCGTTTTCGACTACATTGCCCATACCCAGATCAGTAAGAGCTTCTTCTCTTGTGGATTCGTCAAGCATATCAAATACCCGCACTGCCGGTATGTTACGTGATTCGGCTAAAGCACTTCTGGCATCGATAAAGCCTTCATACTCTCCGTCAAAGTTGTTGAGCTCGTCATCTTCTCCTCCGTATTCGGTAGGAATATCAAGCAGCGTCTGTCCGGGATGCAGAAGGCCTTCTTCAATCGCCGGACCGTAATCAAGCAGTGGTTTCATGGTTGAGCCATTCTGCCTGCGCGTCTGGGTGGCATAGTTTAACGAACTTGTTTCAAAATCGCGGCCGCCGACGAAGCTTAAAATAGCACCGCTGTTGTTTTCAATCATCATGCCGCCAACCTGCTCTGCTTCGCCTTCTTTTTCCGGTCCGAAGTAGTCGTTGCCATCTACTGCTTCCTGCATAGCGTCATAGGTGTCTTTATGAACCGTCAGTTCAATATCATACCCGCCTTCAGCAACTTCGCGGCTTGCTTCCTGATTATATTGCTGAATAGTTTCCTGCCGTTCTTCGTCTGATAAATTTTCCAGCTGCACATCGTCCTCGGCGAGCATTTCCTCACGCATAATCCGTGTAGCCCGGCGCTGAGTTTCATTAATCAGGTAAGGATACTCCTGAGCTACTTCTTCTTTCGGTTCAGCAAGATTGCTTCGGATATCATAATTCATTGCTTCATCGTATTCTTCCTGAGAAATGGAGCCGACCTCGAGCATATTACGTAAAACTTCATTTTTACGGTTCAAACCTGCAGAAAGGTCCTCTTTCACATCACCATTACTCTCAAATGGAGTGTACGTATAAGGATTTTGAGGAAGTCCGGCAATATAGGCGGACTGGGCCACATTTAGTTCTGAAGCATCAATGCCGAAGATACCCTGGGCTGCTGCCTGGGCTCCTGCGATATTTTCTCCGTTGGCATTCCGGCCAAACGGGACAATGTTCATATAGGCTTGAAACAGTTCATCTTTAGTAAAATAAGTCTCCATTCTCAACGCCAAAGCAACTTCTTTGGCTTTTCTCTCGAAGGATACTTCTCTGGTCAGCAGCTGGTTTTTAACAATCTGCTGGGTTAATGTCGAACCGCCCGTTTGAGTAGAGGAGTTCGTTAACTCCTGGTATGTAGCACGCATTAATGATTGAGGATTGATCCCGCTGTGCTCATAAAAAGCCCTGTCCTCTGTGGACAAAAAGGCATCCTGAAGATTGGGGGAAACATTATCGAGTTCTACACGCTGCCTTTCCAATTCTGAAGGAAGCTCCCCTAATTCTTCTCCGCTGGCAAAATGGACGGTGCTGTTTTCGGCGTAGCTATATATTGATTCCTGCATTTCTTCTTCCGTGTAAGCTTCCTGTCCCTTAACCAAGGAGGCGAAAAAGCCTGCACCGATTGACCCGATAAATATAACAGCTAAAATAAAAACGATAAAAAGGGTGAGAAATGAAAGACCAACAATGCGCGGGGTGTTTCTTGAGCTCGTTTGGTCGTGGCGCCCCATAATTATTACGATCTCCCTTCTGTAGGTGGCTTTGTCTATGAATTCATACATTGACAGTGTTGAAAGTATTGTGCTAAAAATAAAAAGAGCGCAAACTTGAAAACAAACTATAACATACAGCTATGAAGGATGAAAGTAACTATAGGACCTACAGTCACAGAGAGTCGGCGTCTGCTGAAAGTCGAACTGCAGCCTTTGGCGAATTACACATCCAGAGCTTCTTTCAGACCTTTGATTAAAAAGTCCTGAAACGGTGTAATGCATCGTTATCAACATGAAGCCGGGAAGCTCATGCTTCCAACAAGGGTGGTACCGCGGTCATCATCGTCCCTTTTCGTTTTTCGAAGCGAAGAGGGACTTTTTTATGTACCTGTATCTATATATCCAAGTTTAGAGTGTTTTTAAACCAGAAAGGGGAAAGTTATGGGCATTTGGGAGGAATTAGAGGAAAGAGGACTTGTGAATCAGGTGACAGAAAGAGAGGGACTTAAGGATCATTTAAATAACGGTCAGCTCCGTTTTTACTGTGGATTTGACCCTACAGGAGACAGCCTCCATATTGGTCACCTGCTGACTATTATTTTAATGCGCCGGATGCAGCTGCACGGCCATCAGCCAATTGCTCTTGTAGGCGGGGGTACTGGAATGATTGGGGACCCGAGTGGGAGAAACGCGGAACGCTCTCTGAACGAACCAGACATTGTGGAAGGTTTTTCACAAAAAATTCGTACTCAGCTCGAAAAATACCTGGATTTTGACGGGGCGTATGGTGCAGAAATTGTAAACAACCATGACTGGCTTGGAAGCATGACCCTCATCAGCTTCCTGAGAGACTTTGGAAAGCATTTCAGCGTCAATTATATGCTCGCCAAAGAATCAGTGGAATCCCGGATTCAGGAAGGCATTTCTTTTACTGAATTCAGCTATCAGATAATGCAGTCAATCGATTTTTACTACCTGTACAAAAATCATCAGTGTACGCTTCAAATCGGTGGCAGCGACCAATGGGGCAATATTACCGCTGGTTTAGAGCTGATTCGCCGTCTGGAATATGAAGATGAGGAAAAATCTCCTGCTTACGGCATGACAATCCCATTAGTGACTAAAGCCGACGGCACGAAATTTGGAAAAACAGCCGGGTACGCAATATGGCTCGATCCTGAAAAAACATCTCCATACGAAATGTACCAATTTCTGCTTAATACAGACGATCGTGATGTATTAAAGTTCATACGCTACTTTACGTTTATTGATCAGGAAGAAATGAAAGAGCTTGAAGAAAAGATGCAGGCAGAGCCTGAAAAAAGGGAACCTCACCGGAGGCTCGCCCAGGAAATCACCTCATTTGTTCACGGCCGGGCAGCGCTGAATCAAGCTGAAAACATTACGAAGGCTCTGTTTGGCGGAGGCGAGCTCACAGCACTGACAGCAGATGAAATAGCGCAGGGCTTTAAGGATGTACCATCGTACACGATGGAAACAGAGGAACAAAACCTGGTGGAGCTCTTGGTTCAAGCGGGCATAGCAGGTTCAAAACGACAGGCCAGGGAAGATGTGCAGAATGGGGCCGTATATATTAATGGAGAGAGAGAACAGAGTACAGACAAAACGGTAGGGAAAAATGATTTAATTGACGATCAATTTATCATTATGCGCAGAGGTAAAAAGAAATATTTTCTGATTCTAAAAAACAATGGGTAAAAGCCGGCCGAAAAAAGCTGGGGAAATATAAAAAATGGTTCTATGTCTAATGTTGGGGTGACCCCCTCCATTATCCGGCGAGCGACCATTTATATTGATGATGCAATAACACTTTGGCCCGCAGGCGGTCGTACCGCTGGAACCCGAAGGCGTTCCGTTTGATCACCTTGGTCTGGTTGTTCAGTCCTTCCACGGTGCCATTGTGATAATCGAACGTAAAACTGTTCAGGATTTCGGTCTGCCAGCGCCGGACGGTGGCGGCAGCCTGGGCCATGTCCGGGCACCCGCTCGCTTCCACCTGCCGGTAGAAGGCGTACAGATCATCCCGGATCGCGCCGGCCTGGCCGGTTGTCATCCGGCGCTTGCTCCGCTCAAACCAGGCCCGAAAGGCTTCTTTGAGTTCATATGCCGTCCGGAGCTCTTCCGACTCGGCCAGGTAATAGTCCCGGATCTTCACCTGTTGGGCGGTGAGGTCTTCGGCTTTTTTGGTAAACACGTGCTTCAGCCGTTTGCACCGCTTGCGGTGGTAGGACGACAGGGTGTGCTGCACGCGGCGCCGGACCCGTTCGAGAGCCCAGTACACGTGCCGGTGCACGTGAAACCGGTCCGCCACGATGATCGGACGGTTCAGGGCCCGCCGGGCCGCCTGGTGAAAGGGCGCACTCATATCCATCACGACCACCTCCACCTGGCCGCCTTTCTGCTGCAGGTACTGCTTCAGTGTCTCTTTCTTCCGGTCCGGCAAAATGTCGACCGGACGTCCGGTAGCCCCGTCCGCCACCAACAGCTGATACTTGCCGGCGCTCGTGTCGCCTTTGTACTCGTCGACAGCAATCACCCGTGGCAGCTGCTCCACGTGCGGGAGCGTCCGGGAAGCCAACTCGTCAAACCGGCGCAGCGCCGTCGTGACTGACGTGGAAAACTGGCGGGCTGTATCGGTGAAATTCTTGCCGGTGACCAGCCGGAGGCCGAGGGCCTGATTCCATTCCCGGCTGTGCCGCTGATACCGATCGACCAGTGGATTAGCTTCAGCAAATCGCTTCCCGCAGGGGCAGGCGTACCGCCGCCGACGATAATGAAGCACGGTTGGCCGTTCAAACCAGGCCGTATGCTGCACCCGCTGCCACCGGTAATCGTGGACCCGCCGGGTCCACGTGCCACAGGCTGGGCACCGGGACCGTTTCCGGGGCACCGCCACCTGAAGGTGCACCATTCCTTCCCGTTCGTCGGTGTGGAGGACCCTTACCCCTTGGAGGCCGGGGATCGTTATGTTACTATACATATGCACGCAACTCCTATCCTGCTTGGTTTTCGTCGACGCAAGTATAACGGATATCGGAGTCTGCGTGTTTTTTTGTGTCTGTACCCCAACAAATATTATAGAGCCTAAAAAATCCCGTGCAGATATTGATCTGCACGGGATTTTTACTATTAACGGGAGTAGTACTCAACGATCAGTGCTTCGGAAATTTCCGCAGGAAGCTCAGAGCGTTCAGGGTAACGACTGTAGGTGCCCTGAAGGTTGTCAGCATCAAATGTGAGATATTCCGGAACGAAAGAATTAGCTTCAAGTGCGTCCTGGATAGCGCTCATGTTGCGGGACTTTTCACGAACACTGATGGTTTTTCCTGGCTCTACGCGGTAAGACGGGATATCTACACGATTTCCGTCTACAGTGATGTGGCCATGGTTAACCAGCTGGCGTGCGCCGCGGCGTGTGCGGGAAAGGCCGAGACGATAAACAAGGTTATCGAGACGGGATTCAAGCAGAATCAGGAAGTTTTCGCCGTGTACACCAGGCAGTTTGCCAGCGATGTTAAATGTGCGCAGGAATTGGCGCTCATTTAAGTTGTACATGAAACGAAGCTTCTGTTTTTCCTGCAGTTGAACACCGTATTCGGATAATTTTCTGCGCTGCGTTGGACCATGCTCTCCCGGCGGATAAGGACGTTTTTCGAGTTCTTTTCCTGTACCACTGAGAGAGATGCCGAAGCGGCGGGACTTTTTCCAGGTTGGACCTGTATAGCGTGCCATAATGGCATCCTCCTCTATTAAAACAAATTTTGGTATAAAAACACTGTTGGCGAATCTCCCGTCATGCTCATTTTGCCCTCGTATGTCTTCGCCCCGACAGCTAGGGGTTACGCAACACACCTTGCTGACCGCAAGGAGCAAAATGGAAAGCACATGCAAGGCTTGCCCAGGCTGTCTTTTACACAACCGTCATTATAACTTCTGGCTGATGGCAAGTCAATATGTTTTAACCTGAAAGAAGTGAACGTAAGTAAAAAAACTCTGTAGCGAATAAAAAAGCCGGGAAGCTTAAATTAAGCTTTCCCGACGGGGAGGTGAACTCTGGAAGGCTAACTTTTAATTGAAAACAGCCCGTGTTCAATTTCGTCAGCAAACTGACGCAGAAAAGACTCTTCCTGCTCCGAAAAACGGTTCAGTACAGGACTGTCAATGTCGAGCACGCCGTATACTTCCCCTTCAGGAGTGAACAACGGCACAACTATTTCTGACTGGCTGGCGGCGTCACATGCGATATGACCCGGAAAGGCGTGCACATCTTCCACGCGGACTGTCTGTTTTTTCTGGTGAGCGGTGCCGCAGACTCCTTTGCCCGGAGTGATGCGATTGCAGGCAGGCAGTCCCTGGAATGGTCCGAGAACGAGTTCATTTTCTGTTTCCTTCCAAATATAGAAGCCGACCCAGTTTACATTGGATAAAAATTGATTGAGCAGGGCGGAAGCGTTAGCTAAATTGGCGGTTTGATCATTCTCATCTGAAAATAATGCTTTCGCCTGCTGACATAGTGTTTGGTAGCTTTTCTCTAAAGATGAATCATAAGAAACCGGTTGAAAAGACATGAATATCCCTCTTTCATTGTCGTAGTTGCTTTCCTGTAAGAGCTGAAATGTCATTACTGCCTGCCAGCAGTCCCGAAGAAGCGTGGGCATCGGAACCGTATACAAGTGGTATACCCATCTGTACTGCCGATTGTATTACCGATGGATGCGGGTACGGCTCAAGGCATTTTTCTTTTGTTGTCCCGGCACCGTTTGCATCAAGCTCTAGCCCTCTGGATTGAACCTCCATCAAAATAGCTTGAATAGCATTTTGATCAAGAAAATCGTATTCATAATTTCTGTGAAACTTCCGAATAAGCGTCATATGCCCGATCCTTTTTGGGGCGTATGTTCCAAGTGGCGCCCGAGTAGAGCGGAGAACGGTGCGATAGTACAATTCCGATGCTTTTTGCGGGCTCCCACTCAGACGGACAAAGCGGTCAAAGTGCTCCGGGGAAAAATCAATACATATATATTCACTGTTTATTTTAATGAAGTGGGAGGAAAGAATGCAATCTTCAAGCTCAGGACCATATGTGTTCATAAATTGCTCTGTATTTTTCTCAAAGCCTTCAATAAAATCCACTTCAAGGCCTTTTATAATCGAAATATCATTATTGTATTCTGACTGAAGGTCATTTAACTCGCGAAGATACCGGTCGAGCTGTGCAAGCGGCATGGCACTGTCTTTATCCGGGACTGGGTCCGTAAAACCTTCAGGCAGAGGAGCGTGCTCGGTAAAAGTGATCGTTTTTATTCCGTTTTTAATGCAGGATTCAATGTAGTTATGAAACGAATCACTGCTTCCGTGCGGGCAGAAGGGAGAGTGAATATGGCCGTCACGATTAATTGTCATAGGTATAAACACCTCTTTTAATGGGAAATATTATGTAAATATAGCTGGGTTAATTAAGGAAATAGGGAAAATGGATTTTCTAGAAATTTTCTTTATCGTCATATAACAATCACTGCGTTTACATGTTATCATAAGTTAAAGCAAACATAGTTGAAAAAATATTTTGAGTACGTTCGTGCACATAAAGTATCAGATAAGTATAAGTAACCCATAACGTGTAAATTATTGAAAAAACAAAGATGCACAGCGGGGAAAACTGGAGTGAAAAATTTGGTGACAACAATTGTAATTATAGTTCTGGTTATCATTATCGCCGCGTTTGTCATATACGGAGCATGGGGACGCAGACGCATTTACCGGGAGGTAGACCGCCTGGAGGATGCGAGGGCGAATTTGGCGGACCAGCCTGTGGCCGAAGAAATTGCGCGGGTCAAGGGCATGACAATGTCGGGAGAAACAGAAGAAAAGTTTGAATCATGGCGCAAGGACTGGGATGAAATTGTGGGAAAGCATCTGCCGGATATTGAAAAGGCTCTTTATGATGCGGAAGAAAAAGCAGACAAGTACAAGTTCAGTCAGGCTTCAGAAATCACTGCTGCTGTAGACACGCAGCTCACCAGTATTGAAGAGGAAATCAATAATATCTTTCTGGAAATAGAAGAGCTCGTACATAATGAATCTGATAACCGCCGCGGTATTGAAGAGTCGGAACAGAAATATGAAGAAATAAAACGTTTTGTTTCCCAGAACTGGCACACGCTTGGCAGGACAGCCCCGCTGTTTGATCAGCATATGCGAGATCTCCAGGTTTCTTTTGAAGCTTTTTACGAAGCGGTGGAGCAGGGGAACCAATTTGAAGCTAAACAGCTCAGGCAGAAACTCGATGAAGATTTAGAACGTGAAGAAGCATCGCTTTATGCTGTCCCTGATATGCTTGCAAAGGTACGCCGGCGCCTGCCGGAAGAATGGAAAGCCCTGCGCGCCGGGCTGTATGAAATGGAAGAGCAGGGTTACCCTATGGACGCTTTTGCATTTGAACAACGACTGAATGAAAACGAAGCAGAAGCTGAGCAACTGCAGACGCGGATTGAGAGCCTGGATCTTGACGGGGTTGCGGAACGTCTTGCCGAGATGGATGCCTACAATGAAGAAGTGTACCGCATTCTTGAAGAAGAAGTGGAAGCCCGTGCCGAGGTCGAACGTCTGCTGCCGGAGGCGAATAAAGGCAGAGAGCAATTATCTACGCGGATGCAGACACTGTTAGTGGAAAAAGAATTTATCGAAGCCAACTACCGGATTCCATCGGAAACAGAGCATCTGATTGCCTCATCGAAACGACAGGTTGATGGAATTAGAAAGAGCGTATTACAATTGCAGGAGCAAAAAGAAAACAAAGAACACTCATTTACTCATATTGAGATGGAACTAAAGCAAATTCTTGAAAAGCAGGAAGAAGTTGAATCGGGCATTCTGGAGGCAGAGAATCAGCTCGGCGTACTCCGAAAAGATGAAACACAGGCAATGGAAACGCTCGAGGAGCTGAAGCGCCAGAACCGCATCGAAGAAATGAGAATGCAGCGCACAAGACTGCCTAAGCTTCCGCCAATACTTTTAAATGAAAAAGAATCAGCAGATGATAAAATTGCCCATGCTGCTGCGGCTCTTTCTGAGACTCCGCTTGAAATGTCGCAGGTTCGTGAAACGGTAGCTCAGGCAGAAGAAAGTGTCCGCACTGTCTCTACAATGCTTCGAC
Organism: Marinococcus sp. PL1-022; assembly: GCF_033845285.1. NCBI lineage: Bacteria > Bacillati > Bacillota > Bacilli > Caryophanales > Bacillaceae > Marinococcus > Marinococcus sp. PL1-022. The sequence goes on from NZ_JAWXCX010000001.1 coordinate 640,712, forward strand.
GTATGGAAGAGCAGGCGTTGATGACTGAGCGTATCATCCAGCGTGGAAATTTATACCGCAGCAAGGAAGCTGAGCTTGACCAGAGTCTGCAGGAAGCAGAAAGTGCTTTCCGCAAAGGTCAGTATGAGCACGCGCTGCAGGTTGCTTCAGCGGCTGTTCGGAAAATGGATGACCGATTTGTAACAGAAGTGCTGCAGGAATCTGACATGCAGCTGACAGAAGCATAATCGACAAGCAAATAGTTGAGAAGCCTGAACTCAGGCTTCTTTTTTATGATATTAGCGAATGCTGGGAGGAATTTGAAATGTATTTTGATAACAGCGCCACCACCCAGCCATACCAGGAAGTGCTGAGTGCTTACCGGAAAGCGTCCGAAAGCTATTTTGCCAATCCTTCTTCTTTTCACCATAAGGGCGGCGAAGCTGAACGCCTGCTTGAATCTGCGAGAAGCCAGATCGCCCGGGAATTAAACGTGAAACCGGAGCACTGCTTTTTTACAAGCGGTGGTACAGAAGGAAACAATATGGTATTAAAAGGAGCCGCAGAGGCGCGGAAAAATTTTGGCCATCATATTATAACGACGGCTGTTGAACACCCTTCAGTGATGGAAACCTGTGTCCATTTAGAGCAAAAAGGGTATCGAATAACATACCTTCCGGTTGGCAGTGACGGCCGTATAAATACAAAAGATTTGCATAAAGCGTTAGAGCGGGATACTATCCTTGTTACAATTGGTCACACAAACAGTGAACTCGGTGCAGTACAGCCGATCGAGGCTATTGGAGAAATACTTTCTTCTTACCCTGATATTTATTTTCATACGGATTACGTGCAGGGGGCTGCCAAAATTCCATTAAATATTGAGAAAGCTGGTCTCGATTTTGTTACGGTCTCAGCACATAAATTTCATGGATTAAAGGGGACAGGAGTGTTATATAAGCACCCAAGAACAATGCTTGAGCCATTAGTCCACGGAGGCGGTCAGGAAAGCGGTGTACGTTCGGGGACGGAAAATACAGCAGGGGCTGCAGCTATGGCCAAAGCACTCCGCCTGGCAAAAGAGCGCTATGCTGCAAACAGCAGCAGAATTGAAGAAATTAAAAAACAGACAGCTGTGCGCCTGCAGGAAAGCGGCGGAGTGATCAACTCTCCTTTTTCCGGAGGGTCTCCCTTCATATTGAATGTCTCCTTCCCAGGTATAAAACCAGAAGTGCTTGTTGAAGCGCTCGCGGAAAGAGGAGCTTCCATTTCCACCAAAACAGCATGTGCTTCGAAAAACTCGGAGCCATCGGCCGTCATTCTGGCTGCTACGGGAGAGCGGAAGCTTGCGGAAAGCGCCGTACGGATAAGTTTCTCTTCGGATACCAGAAAAGAGGAAGCCGTTCATTTATGCAGCATGTGTGAAGAAGTGCTGCCGCAGTTAAAAAAGGTTATGGAGGAACAGCAATGAGAGAAGAATATTTATTAATTCGCTTCGGCGAACTTGCTTTAAAAGGAAAGAACCGAAAAGAATTTGAGCGGCAGTTAAGAGAAAATATTGATCATGCAGTGAAAGATTTCCCCCACTGTGAAGTGCGGCGGACCTACGGACGAATTGCGATCAATCTGCTGGGGGAACCTGCTGAAGAGGTTATTGAGGCAGTGAAGCCGGTGTTTGGAATATCTTCCATCAGCTATGCGAGAAAAGCAGACTTATCAGAAGAAGAGATACAGCAGACGGCCTATCAAATGTTTTCGGAATATAAGGATAGAAAAGCAACGTTTAAGGTGGAAGCAAGAAGGTCCAATAAAGACTTTCCTGTTCATTCCACGAAGCTTGCTCCAAGCGTTGGCAGTTATATTCTCCACCATACCGAAGGCGTCACAGTAGACGTGAAAAATCCGGAAGTGACCGTGGAAATTGATGTCCGAGAGCAGGGGGCCTATGTAAGCTGCGGACGTATTAACGGAGCAGGGGGTCTGCCGACAGGCACAGGCGGCAAAGTAGTCAGTATGCTTTCCGGGGGCATAGACAGTCCGGCTGCTGCATATTTAGCCATGAAGCGTGGAGTAACGATCGAGGCAGTACACTTTCACAGTCCGCCGTACACAAACGAACGGGCAAAGCAAAAAGTGGAGGATATCGCCCGGGTCCTCAGCCGGTTTGGAGGGAGTATCAATCTTCACGTGGTGCCATTTACCCGGATTCAGGAAGCTATCCGAAGCCAGGTGCCGGACGACCATACGATGACGATTACAAGAAGAGCGATGCTTGAGATCGTAACAAAAATAGCGGAGAAGGAAGACGCCAAGGCAGTAGTGAACGGTGAAAGCCTCGGGCAGGTGGCTTCCCAGACGCTTGAAAGTATGAATGTCATCAATGAAGTAACGAGTGTACCGGTGCTTCGGCCGCTGATTGCTATGGACAAAGAAGAAATTATCAGCATTGCTAAGCGTATAGGCACCTATGATATTTCTGTGCGTCCGTATGAAGACTGCTGTACCGTGTTTCAGCCGGACAGTCCCGCGACCAAACCGAAAATTGGTTTAGTTTACAAATATGAAAAACGCTTGAATAAAGAGGAACTGTTTGAAGAAGCGGTAGCTGAAACGAAGGTGATTTCTATATCTGGCGCAAAGAGTGAAAAGGAAGAGTTTGAAGACCTTCTCTGAAAAGCTTTTTTCATTCATGAATATGGTATAAAATGGAATTTAAAAAGAGTTGAAACAAAACGGGAAGTTGCCCGTAAAAAGGAGAGGCGGTTAATGCTGTGAAAACACTTTGGTATAACGGAAACATTTATACGATGAAAAAAGAAGGGGAACAGGTGGAGGCAGTCCTGACCGCGTACGGGACAATCGTAAAAGCAGGCATGCTCAGAGAAATAGAAAAAGAATTGCAAAATGCTGCTGTCCGCCGGATAAATTTAAACGGTAACGCAATGTATCCGGGTTTTACAGACAGTCATTTACATATGATCGGGCTGGGGGAAACGATGATCCAGCTGGATCTGTCAGAGTGCACCTCGGCAGAAGAAATGGCTGCGCTGATTAAGGAGAAAACAAAAGAAATTCCTGCCGGAGAATGGGTCATAGGGGAAGGATGGAATGAGAACAATTTCCCTGACCGGAAAATTTTCCACCGGGAGGAGCTTGATGATTTAGTGCCCGCTCATCCATTGCTTTTGACCCGGATATGCCGCCACGCGGCACTGGTTAACACACGCGCCCTTGATGCTGCAGGTATTGATAAAGATACTCCGGATCCGGAGGGAGGCATCATTGTTAAATCAAGACACGGAGAGCCAACAGGTTATTTGCTCGACCAGGCCGCCGATTTAGTGAAAAATGAAATCCCAGAGGTGTCTGAGGAATATTTACATGAAGCACTTGGAAAAGCTGTGCGCTACATGCATCAGTGTGGACTGACCGGTGGGCATACAGAAGATCTTAATTACTACGGCGGGTTTAAGCGGACATTGGACACGTTCAGGGATATTTTGGCGGCCACTTCATTTCGGGCCCACCTTCTTGTGCATCATGAAGTGTTTCCGGATTTTATACAGCACGGCCATACCTATGGGCTTCTTGAGGAAGGCCTGGAGCTTGGCGCCATGAAAATATTTGCGGATGGAGCGCTCGGCGGACGTACCGCCCTTCTCAGCCGTCCCTACAATGATGCTCCTGAAACCGCAGGCGTTGCTATTCATTCGAGAGAAGAGCTAAAACAGCTCGTGGCAGAAGCGAGGAAAGAAAAAATGCCAGTGGCTGTTCACGCTATAGGTGATTTAGCTCTGGAATATGTAATAGATGCTTTAGAAGCCTGGCCGGTGCCGGAAGGAGTGCGGGACCGGATTATTCACGTCCAAATCGCCAGGGAAGATTTGGTGGAACGGCTGAAGGCTCTGCCGGTGGCACTCGATCTGCAGCCGCGGTTTGTGCTTTCGGACTTTCCGTGGGTCGAAGAACGTCTTGGCAAAGAACGCCTTCGTTATTCCTTCGCCTGGAAAACACTCCTTGATCAGGAGATAATCTGCGCGGGAAGCTCAGACGCTCCGATCGAATCTGTAGACCCGAGAACCGGAATTTACGCGGCTGTCGCGCGGAAAAACCCGGGAGAGCCGCACAACGGTTATATGCCGGAAGAAAAGCTGACTCCCTTTGAAGCCGTGGAGCTGTATACCGGCGGCAGTGCCAGGGCGATCAGCCGGGAGCACGATCTTGGCAGGATCGCTCCTGGTTACAAGGCAGACTTTACGATACTCCGGAAGGATCTTTTCCGAATTGAGCCGGAAGAGATTTTAACAGCCGAAGTGGAAGCGACTGTTGTAGGGGATACGGTCGTGTTTCTGCCGGAGGAGAGCAGAATCGATATTAATAATGAAACGGAGGAACAATCATGAATGCAAAAAGGTGGTTTGCTTTATTAGCGGCAGCGGTGCTTCTCATCGTTTCCCTTGGCGCCCAGACAGCTTTTTCCCTGTGGAATACAGTCTCGAACCAGGCGCAAAATCAGCAGAATCAGGAAGATATAGTAAAAGAGGGCTCTTCAGACAGCCGAATTGCTATGCTTGATGTCGAGGGGACCATTCAATCCTCGGGCGGATCCGGAGCTTTTTCCGGTGAAGGCTACAACCATGATGAATTTCTGAATAATCTGGAGGAAGCCGGATCAAGTGCAGATGTGGATGGTATTATTATTAATGTAAACAGCCCGGGCGGCGGTGTCGTTGAAAGCGATGAAATCCACGACGCTGTAGTCGAGGTACAGGAGGAAGAAAATAAGCCTGTGTATGTTTCAATGGGGAATACGGCTGCCTCCGGGGGCTACTATCTCGCAGCCCCGGCGGATAAAATTGTAGCTCATTCAGCGACTATTACCGGTTCGATAGGTGTAATTATGTCCTCCCTGAACTACTCCGAGCTGGCTGAAAACCTTGGTATTGAAGGTGTGAATATAACGAGCGGAGAGTTTAAAGATATGGGGTCACCCACAGAGGAAGTAACTGAGGAAGACCGGGAAATTATGCAGGGCATCGTCGACGACATGTATGAAGATTTTCTGCAGGTCGTCATTGACGGAAGAGGATTTAGTGAAGAAAAGGCACGGGATTTGGCTGATGGCCGTATTTATACGGGTGAGCAGGCGGAAGAAAATGGATTGATCGATGAGCTTGGGACTTCAGAGGACACTATCGCAATGATGGAGGAAGATCTTGAACTCGGAGACGCTACTGTAGAACGCTACACTTCGGATGGATTCAGCTGGCAGTCGCTGCTGCAAAATTCCGTTCAGGGAATGTTCATTTCTGATGAGAAGCTGCTTGGACTCCAGGAGCTGTTGAAATCAGTCGGAAGCGACAGTCCGCGGCCAATGTATTTGTATGAAGGATAGGAGGGATGAAGATGACTACAGACGGCCGCTATCCGGAGGATGCACAGGGAACTGAACGAACAGCGCCGGAAGAAAGCAATAAGAATGCCGATTCTCTGTCCGGGGCAGCAGATAAGCAGAGGTCCGCCGCAAAAAATGAAACGAAGGAAGAGCTGTTTGCAGGATTTTGGATGCGCTTTTGGGCATACCTTACTGATTTGATTATACTTTTTTCCTTGAATGGGCTCCTTTTATCTCCATTCTATTTTACGGGAGAAGGAGAAATCTGGGGATTCATCACATTGTATGCTGTATTTAACGCAGTGATCACCTACGGATATTTTGTGCTGATGACAAAACTTTATGGGCAGACGCTCGGTAAAATGATTTTCGGCTTGAGGGTTGTCCGGGTGAACCGGGAAAAACTAAAATGGTCTGATATCATTTTTAGGGAAATCGTTCTCCGGTTTGCCTACCGCAGCCTAGTTATTACCAATCTGGCTTATATTGTAGTAGCCTTCACACCACAAAAGGCTGGTATTCATGATATGATTGCCGATACGAGGGTCATTCATACAAGAAAATGATGCCCGTGAACAAAAAGTGAAGGAGGAGTAAAATGACAGCAGTAACGTTTAAAGAAAAACCGGTGACACTTGTGGGAGACAAAGTAGAAGTCGGAGAATACGCTCCCGATTTCACTGTACTCGCTAACGATATGACTCCGGTATCACTAAGTGATGCCGCAGGCAAAGTAAGGTTAATCAGCGTAGTACCATCTATTGATACAGGGGTCTGCTCGCAGCAGACACGGAAGTTCAACGAAGAAGCTGCTTCGCTTGAAAATGTGGAAGTATGGACTATCAGCTGTGATCTTCCTTATGCCCAGCGGCGTTGGTGTGCAGCAGAAGGAATCGAAAACGTCCGTGTACTGTCCGACCATAAAGACCTGGACTTTGGCGAACAGTTTGGCCTTGTAATGGATGAAATGAGACTGCTTGCCCGTTCGGTGATCGTAGTGGATAGCGAAGGCAAGGTTTCCTATAAGGAAGTTGTTTCAGAAGGAACGAATCATCCTGATTATTCATCGGTGTTTCAACACCTTCGGAGTATACGCAAGTAATTATAAACCTTGTAAATAAAAGGTTTATAACAAAGCAATGTTGTATGCTAGAGCTAACCCTAACAGTCGATTAATATGCGAAATAGGCATCTTGTTAATGATCAACAAGATGCCTATTTTTTCTTACCTAATAATAAGGTAATGCAAAATTCTAATAAAAAACGTTAAAAGTGTTAAAATTAAGCATAAACATGTAATTAATTAGCTAGTTGTGTTTCCTCTCTAATATTGATTTAACAAAAGGAGTGAATATTATAAAGAATATAGAGGAAGAGTCATAATTATAAATGGAGCTAAGATGATAGCTATTAGCAATTTGGAAAAAACTGAATCTTTACAAGCGGGAGATGAAGTAATAATACGTGCTAAACCAAAAGATAAATTTCAATCACTCATAGATGAAGCTTTTAAAGAATACGATGAGACATTTAGGAATTTAGTTGATAGATAATTAAATTAACCCATATTTTGAGCAAATTATTATATGGAATATTCTGTGATTTTAATAAGTTGCTTTTTTAAAACGTTAAGCATATTTTATTATTTATTTCTAAAAGGAATGGTAGGCAATGTGGGAGTTTCTAAATAATATAGTAAACGCTTCTCTGCTCGTAGGAATTCTTGCATACGTTGGAAAACAAGCTTTTGAACATTCATTGAATGAAGAATTACAAAAATCTGAACAAAAACATACTCAACGTTTAACAGAACAACAAATAGAAGCAAGAGAACTAGAGCAAAAGCGTGAGCATAATTTCAATAAGAAATTAGCTAAAGACAAATATGAATTTGAAACTCAACAAAAAATTGATGCATATGTTAAAACTGAACTTCTTCCGGAAATTTCTTCACTCGCAATCGATGCGGAAGGTTTTATAGATAATGACATAATGGGGGAGGAAGATGAGGAAACCTTTCGACAAAAAAAGGTACAGAAGCATTATGAATTTCATAATAAACTTGTATATTCGAGGGTTTATTTAGAACATGAAAAGTATGAAAGAGTTCTTAATCTTGCGTTTAAATTGGCTTTTATGTTGAGTAAATATATCCGTAATAGAAATAGAATGCTTTTCTTGTCGCCTAATGAATTAAAAAATATAACTGAAGAACAATTAAGTAATGACATTGAAAAATCTAAAAATGAAAATTTTAAAAAACTAGATGAATTGATTCAAGAAATTACTAGCGCAATGTACTATAACGATGACGAAGAAAATGAAAGTGAAGAAGAGAAAGGTGAAACAAACGAAAATACTAAATTTGAACAAGAAGAATTGAAATATAAAAACGATGAAATTGTCGCTCCAACAGTTAAAATTTTAAGAAAAAGAAGAGAAAACCAATGAAAATAATGAGGTGCTAGCTTATTGATGGATAATGAAAAATTGTCATTTTATAAGGTGACAGAGATAATAGACGAAGAAACGTTAGAACTTATAGAAGATACGAAAGAAGTGTTCGAAAAACATATTCCTTATTATAAATATATAATTTTAATTTCAAATTTTTTAGGAAGAAAAAGAATGGAAAAGACTTTATTGGGAGCGGGAGATTTTCTCAGTAATGGAAAGGGTTATACTGAAAAGGAAAAAACAAAATTAAAAAATCATTTAGAAAAAAGAGAATTGTTAAGAGAAGTTACTTCACTTTTTTTAGATAAAGCTCAACAAGTTTATTCTGAAAAAGTAGCTCGTATTTTGGGAGTTTACCTTGGAATGGTGGTAGCAGAGAATTTGGAAAGTGAACATCAAACTGCAATATTTCTACAAGCATTATCTTCATTAAATGACTATGACATAGAATATTTTATAAAGGCTTACGATTTTATGATGCATCCTGAAACGAAAAGAGCTGTTTCTGCAGCAGAAATTATCTTTAGAAAAATTGAAGACCCTGACTATCCTTTTCCAAATAAAGATATTTCATCTATTCATAGTTGTGAAGCTTCTTTAAATAAATTGCATTCAGTACAATTATTAAAAACAGAAATTTTAATGAGAGATGATGTGGTATCTTTCAAAACAAATGCATACTCTAAGAGCTTTTATAAGCTATTAAAAAAATACGAGGAGTTGACGTGAATTAATTTTTTCTAATTGTTACATCTGTCAGCTTTTAGAAAGGTGATTAAGCAAATCAATAAATATAGAAAAAATTTACCAACTAAAAAGATAAAATCTGTAGCTGTATATTTACGGAAAAGCTGTCAAGACAGTACACATGACTTTAAACAACATTATCTTGTTTTAATCGAAGAAATAGAAACTAACTTTGAAGAAGGACGTGCTAATTTAATAGAAACTAAGCCTCTTCTTTTAGAAGTTGAAAAAAGAAAATTAGATAAAGAAAAAGAAATTTTAAAATTAGAAAATGAACTTAAGTTAATACGAAAAGAAAATCTTTTTAGTAAAATTCAAACATGCGAAAATTATTTTCATTTGATAGATAAAGAAACAGAGAATAAAAAAATCAATAAAATTTATAAAACTTTTATTAAAGAGATTGTTTTCACAAAAAATAAAAACGAAATTGATATAAAAATTAATTTCTTTAACGATTAGTTAGTCCTTTTAAAGCTTCATCGTAGTCGTTAATTAACTGATTATAAATTATATCGTACTCACTTTCTTTCGAGTTATAATAGGATCTATAAACTTTCATTTTATTACCAGTAGCTGATTTTGATTTTAAACCCGAAAACATCTTTTAATTTCTTTAATGCAAATTTTCGCATAATTCGTTCCTTTCTCATTATTGTCATATTGTTTTGACAAAAAAATTCGTTGCAAAAATAAAAGTTGACCTTACCATTAAAAAGGAGCGATTTAGTTGTATATTCAAAAGTTAAAGATCGAAAATTATAGAAATTTAGATGGTTTAGAAATTAAATTTCACGAAGAAATTACATTCATAGTAGGAGAAAACAACTTAGGGAAATCTAATGTACTTTCATTAATCAATACTATTTTTAATTATCCTTCATTTAAATTTGAAGATTTTTCGAATAAAGAAAAAGAAATAAATATTTATCTGTCATTAATGTTAAATGACGAAGAAAAAGGTATGTTCGATGATTTTTTTGATCCTGAAAATAACAATAGATTGAATTTAATTGTTTCACAAGAATCTCCGGACGAAAATATTGAATTTAAGCATGAAGAATCTGAGACAAGATTATCAAATAATGTTTTGAAAAAAGTTTTACATATTAATTATAACTCTTCTGTTAGAAGTCCTACTAATGAATTGAATTTTGAAAAAGGTAGAGGTACAGGGAAATTTCTAAAATTCATAATAAAAAAATATAAAGAAGATATTAATGCTGATGAATTAGATTATGTAAATCAAGAAAAATTGAATGACCTTACGAAGTATACTAACGACATAATAAAGAAATTAAATAGCTTTAATGGTTTTGATATTAAGGCAAGTATACATAATGAAGCTGAAGATTTGTTATCAAGAATCTTGGTACTAACGGATTCAGAAGAACTTGATGTGCAGTCAAGTGGTCATGGAGTACAATATTCTTTAATCATAGGGTTGGCTATACTTGAGCGATTAAGTAGTTTAAATTCAAAAAAATTGAATGAAATGCTATATAAGAATGTTATTGATGATAACGCATTGTCTACAATATTTACGTTGGATGAGCCAGAAATACATCTGCATCCATATATGCAACGTTCATTGATTAAAAATGTATTCAATATTGTTCATAATAGGGATTCTAATTTCAAAAGCTTACTTAAAAGTCTTTTTAATATTGAAGAGCTTAATGGACAAGTAATAGTTGTTACTCATTCGCCTAATATTTTGTTAAATAATTATAATCAAATAATTAGATTTCACAGAAAGAATGATAAGCTTCAAGTTTTTAATGGTGCAGATTTGAATTTAAGTGAAAAAAATGAGAAGCATTTAATGATGAATATGCAATATATAAAAGAAATATTCTTTGCAAAATATGTGGTTATAGTAGAAGGTGACAGCGAATATGGAGCTATGGAAATTTTTGCAGATCGTTTAGGTATCGATTTAGATAGCCAAGGAATAAGTATACTCAAAGCTGACGGCGCAGAATCAATAACGCCTTTGATTGTATTACTAAAACATTTTGGTATAAACAGTGTGGGTGTGATGGATAAAGATAAGTATGGTGATGGCAAAAAGTATAGCGAATTTAAAAATTTGTTTTCCACTAAAACTAAAGATTTCGAAGAAGAGATATTCAGCATTTGCGAAGAAAAAGATAATTTAGAAATTATCTTTGATATAGTTAAAAACAATGATGATAAGGGTTTAAGGTATTCAGTCCAGAAAAGCAAATTAGTGAAAACCGCTAAGTCGTACGGTATTGATATAAGTAATATTGAAATTAAAGACTATCGATTTAATGAAATAGGTAATAACAGGGTATTACTGAAGTTAATGTTTTTCGCATGGGGTGATTCCAACAAATCAGTAGTTTTAGGAAAAGGAATTGCTGATAATTTGAACTCAGAATTAATTCCAACCGTTTACAAGGAAGCATTAGAATCAGCAAAAGGAGGGTTTTCTTGGGAATAATAGACACAAAAAATACAATTAATGAGATGCATTCCGGCGATAAAGAACAATTAGAAGCCATATATTCCGTTTCCAATCGCTTATTAATAGAGGCGCCGGCTGGGTATGGGAAAACAAGAACAATAATAAGTAAAGTTGCTTATGCACTAACAAAAAAAGAAAATGAGAATCACAAAAAATTTTTAATTCTATCTTTTAGCGTGAACTCTGCGTCTAAAATAAGAGAAGATGTGAAAGAACAAATTCCAAAATTATTAACCAAAGAAAAAAAAAAATTAATTATATCGAATTATCATGGTATATGTCGGAGTATATTGAAAAAATACGGATACTTGCTTAATAATAATTTTAATTCTATTCAAGATATGATAAGCATAGAAGAAAACCAAACAGAATTAACAGAATTAGTTGAAAATGCGAATAATGGTGTTAAATTAACAAATTATGAAAAAGAATTATTAATTAGCTTTAATGAATGTTTGAAAAAATCCTCAAACATAAATGGAAAATTTATAAAAAAGAACTATAAGGAATATATAGAAATTGTCTTAAATAAGCTAATTCCTAATTTCTACATACCTTATAATTCCTTTTTAATACTAACCATTTATCTTTTTAGGGAATATAAAGAGATAAAAAAGTTCTATAAAAATTATTTCCAAATGATTATTGTTGATGAATTTCAAGACACTAATTTTTTAAGTTTCTTTTTTTTAAGTCAACTAGTTAGTAATGACAATCAGTTGATGCTTGTAGGCGATCCCTTACAAAGAATTTATGGTTTTATAGGAGCTATGCCAAATTTAATGCAAATATGCAAAAGAAAATATGATATGAAGGAGATAACTCTTCTAAATAATTATAGATTTCAAAGCAATTCACAAATGTCTCAATTAGAAAAAATTATTAGACATAATGCAGAAGAATTTTTGCAGCCAGATGAAGTTAGAGAAACTAGCATTCCTTTATTATTAGCTAGAGATCAAAATTCAGAAGTAGATGAAATAATAAATAAAATAATAAGCTTAAAAGAGCATGAAAGTGAAACACGGCTTGTAGTATTAGCTCGGCAAAAGTTCAATAATAGAAATCTTGATATACTAATTGAAGAATTGAAAAATAGAGAAGTACCTTTCTTTTACGCATTGTATTCTGAACAAGACGATGAATACATTAATTTTCATAAAGAATGCAAAAATTTATTAACTTTTTTTCTCAGTGATAGTCCTAGTATTACTAAGAGATTTACTGATAATTTTTTATCTGAAATAAAAAAACTTTATTCGCTGAACGAAAGCAATACTATAAATTCACTTATTGTACTTTTAGGAATTTTTCTAAAAAGATTAAAGAGTGACTACAGGCATATGAATAATGAGCAAAAAATCGAATTACTAATCGAAACTTTTTCAAATTATACATTAAAAAACCATTTGGAATATGTAGAGGAGAAATTAGTTATCTCTACTATACATGCATCTAAAGGGTTAGAATGGGATTATGTTTTCCTTCCAGATATGGAGCAGTTTGTTTTTCCCTCTGCTCAAGGATTTTGTGCAGAGTGCGCCATACATTCTAAGCTAAACATTACGAGTGGTTTGAATTGTGTTCCTGATGTAGAAAGATTCAATGAAGACCATAAGAAAGTATATTTAGAAGAATTGAGTGTATTTTATGTAGCGGTTACTAGAGCAAAAAAGAAAGTGTTTTTTAGTGCTAGTCGAAAAAGAATAAATGGTGAAGGCAAAATCAAATTTGCAAAGTTGAGTTGCTTTCTAAACTTAAGCGGTATTTCCCATGAAAGTTTTTGAATAGGGTTTATAAACTTTTGATAATCTAACACACCGTAAATCCAATCCGGATTACGAAGCGGCAATAAACGCAGCCAACAACACAAACTAATGAAGAAAATGGCGCCTGCAAGGGCGTCATTTATTCTGTTTTCATTACTTCTCTTTAAAGACCACATCTGCTATACTGGCGTATTGTAAAGTGAGAGCGGAGAAGCATTTACGCTGCAGAAGGAGGGCTTGTCATGGATGAAACGACACCGGTGGAACAATTATTTGAATTGGTGGATGACCTTACAAAAACGATACAGCAGGAACTGAGTATAACGTATTTAGAAGCGATAGCCGAAGCTGGAGAGGATATCTTTCAGGGCACAGTAGTGCAGCGTATATCTGCCGAGGAAAAAGATCGTCTGGAGCAGAGTCTGGAAGAAAAGATGCCTGAAGCGATGGAGCAGGAGGATATTCGTAAAGCGTTTCAGCTCGCTTTGATTAAAGGAATGAAGCAGTCCGTACAGCAGCATCATGCTATTACACCGGACGCTGTTGCTATTTTCATGGGTTATTTAGTAGACAAGCTGATGAACGGACGTAAAGAATTTGTGGTCGCGGACCCGGCTGTAGGTACAGGCAATCTGCTGTCAGCCGTATTAAACCAGCTGTCGGAAAAAAATATTGAGGCCTACGGTTCCGAAGTTGATGAAACGTTAATTAAAATTGCCTATACGCTCGCGAACCTGCAGGAGCATGCTGTTCAGCTGTTTCATCAGGACAGTATCGAACAATTCGGTGCGCCTGCTCCGGATGTGGTCATGAGTGATCTTCCGGTCGGCTACTATCCGAAAAATCAAATAGCCGAACTGTATCAGCTGGGCGGCACAGACGGAAAATCCTACGTGCATCACCTGCTTGTGGAGGGCATGATGAACCGGTTGAAGCCGGGTGGTTTTATGGTGCTTCTTATTCCAAACAACCTGTTTGAAGATGAAAAAGCAGCGGAGCTTCAGGCTTATGTAAAAAGACATGCGCATACGCTCGGTCTTCTTCAGCTGCCGGAAACGATGTTTCAGGCCAAAGAAGCCTCAAAAAGTATATGGATGCTTCAAAAGAAAAGTCCTGATGTAAAACAGCCGGGGCAGGCACTGTTGGCAGAGCTGCCATCATTCAGCCGTCAGGAAGCTCTGCAGGATATGATGAAGCGGATCAATGACTGGTTTGTACAAGAAGGGTTTATCGATAAATAAAGAGAGTAATTATTAGGAGTGGAGAAAGAATGTCTACCATTATTGCTATTAATGCGGGGAGCTCCTCGCTGAAATTTCAACTGCTGCAGATGCCTGAAGAGACCATTATCACTAAAGGGGTCGTGGAACGGATCGGCCTGGAATCCCCTTTTATTACCGTGGAGGTGCAGGGGGGAAAGAAAACCGAATATCCTTCCCTGCAAAATCATGAGGAGGCTGTAAAAGCCCTGTTGGACTCGTTAACAAAATACAATGTTATCACCGATGTTAATGACATTGAAGGGGTGGGCCACCGGGTAGTTCACGGAGGCGAAGCATTTTCGGATTCTGTATTAATTACAGAGCAGGTACTCAGCGAGCTGGAAAACGTAAGCGAGCTTGCCCCGCTTCACAACCCGGCTAACATTGTCGGGATTAAAGCGTTTCGTGATATTCTCCCGGATGTACCATCTGTAGCTGTATTTGACACAGCGTTTCATCAGTCGATCCCGAAAGAAAAATATTTATATGGTGTTCCTTATGAATACTACGAAAAGTATGGTGTTCGTAAATATGGCTTTCACGGAACCTCCCATAAATATGTCAGTCAGCGGATGACAGAGTTAATGGATCGTCCTGAAAATGACCTGAAAATCATTTCGTGTCATATTGGCAACGGTGCCAGCATTACGGCGGTGGACCAGGGAGCTTCTGTCGATACGTCGATGGGCTTCACTCCGCTTGCCGGCGTAATGATGGGCACCCGCTCCGGCAACATTGACCCGGCCCTGATTCCATATTTAATGGAAAAAACCGGCCAGACAGCTGCGGAAGTTATTGATACACTGAATAAAAAAAGCGGGCTGCTTGGTGTAAGCGGAGCGTCCAGTGATTTCCGCGATGTTGTTCAACAGGCGGAGCAGGGCGTTGAAAGAGCTCAGACAGCGCTCGATATATATTTAACCCGGATGCATAAATATATTGGCACCTATGCAGCCAGTATGAACGGTGTCGATGCGGTTATATTCACCGCCGGTGTAGGCGAAAACAGTGCGCTGGTGCGTGAAAAAGTAATGGAGGGCCTTGAATTTATGGGCATTCAAATTGATAAAGAGAAAAACAGCCAGGCTTCGGGAGAGGCGTTTATTCAGACAGATGACTCCCGGGTGGCCGTTGCAGTGGTTCCTACCGACGAAGAAGTAATGATTGCACGGGACACAGTCCGGCTTGGCCAGATTCAATAAGTAAGGCTCAACTCCTGTTTCGGTGAAGCAGGAGTTTTTTACAAAATATATGATATTTCTGCATATATTCTCTGGATAATGGGAAAGAAGGAGTAACAGTACTTTGAAGGGAGACAGATTTATGCAAACAGCTGAAATGCGCTGCAAACTTCCTGTCTCAGCATTAGCGGAGCGCTGCGATCCGCGCATGTTTTCCTTTCACACAACGAAAGAATTAACAGATAGAACTCAGGGAATGATTGGACAAGAGCGTGCAGTGAAAGCTATGGAGATGGGTTTGGATATTCAGGATGAAAATTATCATATGTTTTTAACCGGAGCAAGCGGGCTTGGGAAAACGACCTATGCCCGGAGAAAAGCAAAGGAAGCAGCAGAAAAACGACAGGTGCCGGCTGACTGGATTTATACATATTCTTTTGAAGATCCCAGGCGGCCGAGAGTGATGAGCATCCCCGCCGGAATGGCTGAGCCTTTTGCTAAAGATATTAAAGAATTGATTGAGGATCTGCAGGAAGAGATTGCGTCGACACTTCGCAGTAAGTCCTTTGAACGGAAAAAAGTAGCTATGGCGGAAAAGCATGAAAAAGCGATTAACGAGCATTGGGAAAAGCTTGAAGAGGAGGCCACGTCGAAGGGGTTTGCTCTTGAAAAAACAGAAGAAGACATCGTGGCGGTGCCGCTTAAAGATGACGGCGAACCCCACAGTGACGAAAGCTACAACGAACTTTCAAAAAGCCGGCAGGATTATATTATGGAAGAATCTCAGACGATCACCAGACAGGTGAACGACTTTTTGAGACAGCAGCAGGTGGCAAAGCGTATTTTAAGACGCCAACTCAGGGAAGCCGACGAACAGATGGTTCAGGCATCCATCCAGGGTTTTATTTCGACTTTAAAAGATGAATATATCAACGAAGGCTTACATACATTCTTGTCGGACATGGAAAAGGACGTTATTCAGCATTGGCAGGAATTCCTGCCAGCAAAAGAAACACAGGAGGAGCGCCCGGCTGTATCGGGCTTTTCGTTTCGCCGGTATGAAATTAATATTTTGGTAAATAACGGCGGTAATTCGGGGGCTCCTGTCGTTTATGAGTCTCACCCGACATATGTCAACCTGTTCGGGAAGGTTGAAATTGGCCGTAACGGAGGCTCCCCTACGGATTTTTCCCACATCAGAGGAGGGGCTCTGCACCGGGCAAATGGAGGGTTTTTAATCCTTCATGCCGCAGAGCTGATGTCTCATCCATTTGCATGGAAAGCATTAAAAAGAGCCATGCGACTGGGTTATATCCGGCTTGAGACTCCTTATGAGGATTCTGATATATTTGCCAGCACCTATCTCGAGCCGGAGCCTGTGCCTTTTCAGGCGAAGGTGCTTCTTGTCGGAACGAATGCTTTATACCAGAAGCTCCAGAAGGAAGATGAAACCTTCCGTAAGCTTTTCAAAGTGAAGGTGGATTTTACTACCACAATGGAGCGGACAAAAGAAAATATATGGCAGTATGCAACTTTTCTGGCCTGTTTTTGCGATAATAAACGACTCCGTCCTCTGACATCAGAAGCAGTCGCAAGGCTTATTGATTACAGCACCAGAGAAGCAGGCCACCAGCGCAAGCTTTCCGTTAAATTTCACGAAGTAACATCTTTATTAATTGAAGCGGATTATTGGGCGGCGCAGGAACAATCAGCCATCGTTGAACAAGATCACGTGCACGCTGCCTTAAAAGAAACAAATTACCGCTCAGCTCAGCCGGAAGCAGCCATTCATGAAGCAATTGAAGATGGAACAATCAATATCGCAACGAGCGGAGAAAAAATTGGCCAGATCAATGCACTGGTGGTAGCCCATACAGGGGATTATTCATTCGGTTATCCGACCCGGGTCACGGCGCGTACATATGCCGGGAGCGGCGGGATCGTTAATATCGACAGGGAATCCCAGCTTACCGGAGCCTTTCATACGAAGGGCCTTCATACACTGACGAGCTATCTGCAGGCAGAATTTGCAAGTGACCGGCCCCTGCCGCTCGCGGCAAGCATCACCTTTGAACAATCCTATCATTTAGTGGATGGTGACAGTGCTTCAAGCACGGAGCTTTATGCTCTCCTGTCTTCTTTGGCAGAAGTGCCGCTCCGCCAGGATATTGCCGTGACCGGAGCTGTCAATCAGTTTGGTGATGTGCAGGCAATTGGAGAAGTAAACGAAAAAATTGAAGGCTTTTATTATGTATGCAAAAAGCAGGGACTCACAAAAACCCAGGGCGTAATTATACCGACGCAGAACGCGAAGCATTTAATGCTTCGAAATGAAATCAGGCGGGCCGTGGAGGCCGGTGAATTTCACATTTGGGCGGTGAACACTGTGAAAGAAGGCATGGAAATACTTATGAGTGAACATGCCGGTGAGGTAGGAGAAAATGGATTCTACGCTTCCAATACTGTTTACGGTAACGTGCAGCAGCGCTTAATGGAGATGGCAGAAAAGCATCAGGAATAAATAAGTAGAGAGGCCCGTACAGGCGTCTCTGCTTATTTGTATGTTCATCCCGCTGTTTAGCAGGAGCATTTCAAAAGTGTTTTATAATTCATGCATGCACATACACCAGATTGCATGATAAAGGGCAGATAACGCATAAAATATCAAAAAAATAAATTTTTATACTAAAAAATTGTATTTTCCGGTTGCAAATTCTTTGCGGGCTTGTTAAAGTAATGAAAGAAGTTGAATACAGTAATCATAAACAAAGGCGCTGGTCCTTTTAATTTTTTCAAAATGATGTATAAAAATAATTAATCAAGCATGAATATTCAATTATAATCTGGAGGGAAATAAGAATGGCAGACAAAAAAGTAGTTCTCGCTTATTCAGGCGGTTTAGACACCTCGGTAGCAATTAAGTGGTTGAGCAGTCAGGGGTACGAAGTGGTAGCAGTAGGTCTTGACGTGGGTGAAGGAAAGGATTTGGAATTTGTAAAAAATAAAGCACTGGAAGTAGGAGCGGTACAGTCATATACGGTAGATGCCAAAAAAGAATTCGCCGAGGAATTCGTGCTTCCGGCCCTGCAGGCACATACGCTGTATGAACAAAAATATCCGCTCGTATCCGCATTGTCGCGGCCGTTGATTTCAAAGAAGCTTGTGGAAATCGCAGAGCAGACAAATGCCGATGCCGTAGCACACGGCTGTACAGGTAAAGGAAACGACCAAGTAAGATTTGAAGTCAGCATACAGGCTCTCAATCCTGATCTCGAAGTACTCGCACCTGTCCGGGAGTGGGGATGGTCGAGAGATGAAGAAATCGCCTATGCGAAGGAAAATGACGTTCCTGTTCCAGTGAATCTCGATAATCCATATTCTGTGGACCAGAATCTCTGGGGAAGAAGCAATGAGTGCGGCGTTCTTGAAGACCCATGGGCCACACCACCGGAAGGTGCTTACGATTTGACGAACCCGCTCGAAAAAACACCGGACGAAGCAGATATCGTCGAAATTGAATTCAAGCAGGGCAAGCCGGTATCACTTAACGGCCAGGCCTATGAACTGCAGGATTTGATTTTGGAATTAAACGACGTTGCCGGTAAGCACGGCGTAGGCAGAATTGATCACGTGGAAAATAGAATGGTGGGAATTAAATCAAGAGAAATTTATGAGTGCCCGGCAGCTATGACGCTGATTCAGGCGCATAAAGAGCTTGAAGACCTGACGCTCTCCAAAGAAGTAGCGCACTTTAAGCCGGTTATTGAGAAAAAATTGAGTGAAGTAATCTATGAAGGACTGTGGTTCTCCCAAGTGCGGCCGGCGCTTGAAGCGTTTTTGAAAGAAACGCAGACCAACGTGACAGGCATTGTACGGGTGAAATTATTTAAAGGCCATGCTATCATTGAAGGAAGAAAATCAGACTACTCCTTGTACAATGAAAACCTGGCTACCTACTCGACACACGACGAATTTGATCATAATGCAGCTGTCGGATTTATTCAGCTGTGGGGTCTGCCAACCAAAGTACAAAGTGCAGTTAACAAGAAAGGTGTTAATGTATGACCAAACTGTGGGGCGGGCGCTTTACAAAACAAGCGGAAGAATGGGTGGATGCCTTCGGGGCATCCATTCCTTTTGACCAAAAACTGGTGGAAGAAGACATCCAGGGAAGTATTGCGCACGTACATATGCTGAAAAATCAGGAAATCATCACCGAAGAAGAAGCTTCTGACATTCATCGCGGCCTGAAAGCAGTGCTTGCCAAAGCAAAAAACGGAGAATTGGAATACTCGGTCCAAAATGAAGATATTCATTTGAACATCGAGAAATTTTTAATTGATGAAATAGGCCCGGTCGGGGGCAAGCTCCATACAGGGCGGAGCCGGAACGACCAGGTGGCCACAGATGTTCATCTGTATGTGCGAAATCATACACATACCGTTATGAACTCCATCCGGGCCCTGCAGCAGGCGCTGCTTCTGCAGGCAGAGGAGCACGTGGAAACCATTATTCCCGGCTATACTCATTTGCAGCGGGCACAGCCTATATCCTTTGGTCATCACATGATGGCTTATTTCTGGATGCTTGAGCGCGACTACGGGCGCTTTGAGGACAGCTTAAAACGCACGAACATTTCTCCTCTTGGGGCAGGGGCCCTCGCCGGTACAACATTCCCTATCGACCGCCGGCAGACTGCAGAAGAGCTCGGCTTTGACGATATTTACCAAAACAGCCTGGACGCAGTAAGCGACAGAGATTTTGCTCTGGAATTTATGAGCGCGGCCTCCACGGTCATGATGCATTTATCGAGATTGGCCGAAGAAATGATCTTCTGGTCAAGCCAGGAATTCCAGTTTATTGAGCTCGATGATTCCTTTGCGACAGGAAGCAGCATTATGCCGCAGAAGAAAAACCCGGATATGGCAGAGCTTATTCGCGGGAAAACCGGGAGGGTATACGGAAACCTAATGGGACTGTATACGCTTTTGAAGGGACTTCCGCTTGCGTATAACAAAGATATGCAGGAGGATAAAGAAGGACTGTTTGATACTGTGCGGACACTTGAAGGGTCTCTGGATATTTTTGCAGGAATGGTGGAAACGATGGAAGTTCGTACGGAGAAAATGGCGGAAACTACGAGCAAAGACTTTTCCAATGCGACAGAACTGGCGGATTATCTAGCCGTTAAAGGAGTGCCGTTCCGGGAGGCTCATGAGATTGTCGGCAAGCTGGTGCTTGACTGCATTCAGAACAACAAGTATCTTGTGGACCTTTCCATCCAGGAATTTAAAGAGGCAAATGAAGCATTTGAAGAAGACATCTATGAGGTCTTAAAGCCTGAAACAGTTGTCAGCCGCAGAAATAGTGAAGGCGGCACCGGCTTCAAGCAGGTTCGTGCTGCCATCGAGCAGGGAAAAAAGGTAATAAACCAAGCGTAATAAGCATTGCTTCTGCCCCGCCCGGAGTAACCCTCCGGCCGGGGCTTTTTTGATGCAGAAGGGCCCTGCGCCTGGTTAAACAATAGAAAATCCCCGAATCCTTATGGATGCGGGGAACTGTTCCAGTTTTTATTTACGTACAATCAGAACATCACATTTTGCATGGCGGGCAATGGCTTCAGAAACGCTTCCGATAAACACACGTTCAACAGCATTCAAGCCGGTAGCACCGGTGATGATTAAATCTGCTTCATAGTTTTTGGCAAGCTCACGCGGGATCTTTGTTTTTGGAGAACCGAACTCCAACGAGGAGACGACGTCAGGGACCCCTGCATTTTTTGCTTCTGCCGTGTAGTTCTCGAGCAGTTCGTTGCCATATTCTTCTGCTCGTGCAATAATAGTACGGTCATACCGTTCCATTGTAGCGAATGTTCTTGTATCAATAACATGAGAGATGATTAATTTTGCCTGCTGCTCCTGTGCTATCTCAACAGATTTTTTGAAAGCTGTTCTGGATTCGTCTGAGCCGTCGACGGCAACAATAATAACTTCGTATCTACTCAATGCCATCCTCCCCTTTTGTCGTAGGATTTCTCTTTCCTATAGATAATTTTCCCTATTTTTTTAATTTAAAACGATGGAGTGTAGGTAAAAGGATGTGCCGGAAAAAGAAGTAGAAAATGTTCAAAAAATTTTCATTATTATATGACTAATGGATGATATAAAGGCGGGTGAATAACGATGAGGCATGCGTTAATTACAGCAGGCACCAAAGGCCTTGGCCGAAAAGTTTCTGAAGCTTTAAAAGAAAAAGGATATACATTAACGATTACTTACCGAAAAAAAGACGAAGCATACTATAGGATGAAAAAGCAGTGGGAAGAGGAAAGCAGCCGTGTTCAGTTTGTTCAGGGGGATATGGTGTCAAAGCAGGACGTTGAGCGGATGGTGGAGGAAGCTTACACAGCTTTTGGCCGTCTGGATGTTGTCGTGAATAACGCCGGCCCTTACATATTCGAGAAAAAACAGCTGGCAGATTACTCTGATGAAGAATGGCACCGGATGATCGACGGCAATTTAAGCGCTGCCTTCCACCTGGCTCGAAAGGCAATACCGATTATGCGCCGGCAGCAGTTTGGCCGTTTCGTCACATATGGATTCCAAAATGCCCCAACAGCACCGGGATGGCTTTATCGTTCAGCCTACGCTGCCGCAAAAAGCGGTCTGGTCTCGCTGACGAAATCAATATCGATTGAAGAAGCGCCTCATGGTATTACTGCAAATATGGTATGCCCGGGCGTAGTGACCGGAGATTTTAAGGAAGCGGATATTCATGAAGGCAGAGAGGTAACCGACCATTCCATCCCGGTGGGAAGACCGGCCACAGGCGGGGATATTGCGAGAACTATTTTGTTTTTAACGGATGACGATGCAGATATGATCACTGGTTCTGTGATTGAAGTGACCGGTGGAGTGGATGTGCTTCATAAGCACAGGTAAAAGGAAGGCAGTTTAAGTTTGGCCAGTAAAAGGTATAGTTCCCCGGAAACAGTTTTTGATTGCGGAGGAGGATATACATGAAAGTATCTTATCATGGTCACTCAGTAGTAAAGATTGAAACGAACGGCAAAACGATTTTGATTGATCCATTTATTACGGATAATCCGTTAACTGATTTAAACGCGGAAGAAGTAAAAGCAGACGCCATCCTGCTGACTCACGGACACTTTGATCACGTTGGTGACACAGTGGATATTGCTAAACGCAACAATGCGCTTGTTGTAGCACCGTTTGAGCTGGCACAGTATCTTGGCTGGCAGGGTGTAGAAACGCACCCGATGCATATTGGTGGCGGGTACACGTTTGATTTCGGTCACGTGCAGCTGACGCAGGCATTTCACGGATCCGGCTATTTCCTCGAAGAAGAACAAAAGATTATATACACCGGCATGCCAAGCGGCATCATTTTTGAATCAGAAGGCAAAAAAGTGTATCACATGGGTGATACCGGCTTGTTCTCAGATATCAAGCTTATTGCTGAAAGAAATAAGATCGATCTTTTATTCGTTCCGATCGGTGATAACTTCACGATGGGGCCAAAGGATGCCAAAACGGCAGCGGAATGGGTAAACGCGGATTATACAGTCCCAATCCATTACAACACTATGCCGCCCATTAAGCAGGACCCGCAGCAGTTTGTGGACTCGCTTTCACCGCTCAAAGGAAAAGCGCTGGAAGCAGGCGGATCCATCGAACTGTAACACTTTTAAAAAACCGCTCAGTCTTTAAAACAGACTGAGCGGTTTTTTTTAATGCAATTGCCGGCAGGCAGTTGAAGGGAGGGTTCTTGAACCGTATAATGTAATAGTACAGATAATAAAACAGAAGTAATACAGTTAGAAATTTACGCAGACAGAGCGTTCCCGGTAAATGCGTGAATAAAAAGGAAGGTACTGTGCCTATGGCGACCAAACATGAACAAATATTAAACTACATACTTGCCCTGGATGTAGGAGAAAAAATCTCAGTCCGAGGAATTGCAAAAAATTTAGAGGTAAGTGAAGGTACAGCGTACCGGGCGATCAAGGAAGCGGAAAACCAGGGAATTGTCAGTACAATCGAACGAGTGGGCACGATACGTATTGAAAAAAAGCAAAAAGAAAATTTTGAACGCTTAACGTATGCTGAAGTCGTCAATATTATCGATGGCCAGGTACTCGGGGGCAGAAACGGCCTGCACAAAACCCTGAACCGCTTCGTGATCGGGGCGATGAAACTCGAAGCGATGATGCGCTATGTGGAACCCGGAAATCTTCTTATTGTCGGCAACCGCTACCAGGTGCATAAGCTTGCACTTGAAGCGGGAGCTGCTGTTTTAATCACCGGCGGATTTGACACGAATGAACATGTCATTTCATTGGCGGACGAACTGGGACTTCCGGTCATTACAACGACATACGACACGTTTACGGTAGCCTCAATGATTAACCGGGCGATCTATGACCAGCTGATTAAAAAGGAAATTGTAGTAGTAAACGACATTTTAATTCCACTTCAGGACACCTATTTTATGACAGTGGATAACACTGTGGAAAAATGGCATGAAATGAACCAGAAAACCGGCCACAGCAGATATCCGGTGATCAGTGAGGACATGAAAATCCAGGGAATGGTGGCAGCAAAGGAT
Organism: Marinococcus sp. PL1-022; assembly: GCF_033845285.1. Lineage (NCBI taxonomy): Bacteria > Bacillati > Bacillota > Bacilli > Caryophanales > Bacillaceae > Marinococcus > Marinococcus sp. PL1-022. The sequence continues at coordinate 664,624 of NZ_JAWXCX010000001.1, forward strand.
GTTCTGGGTGCTTCAGTGCAGACGCCGATTGAAAAGGTGATGACAAAATCTCCGATTACGGTGAGTGAACGAACGTCTGTAGCTTCGGTAGCCCACACGATGGTGTGGGAAGGAATAGAGCTGCTCCCGGTGATGGATGATGCGAAAAAGCTGCTTGGTGTCATCAGCCGGCAGGATGTATTAAAAGCGCTGCAGATGGTGCAGCGCCAGCCTCACGTCGGGGAAACCATCGAAGATACAGTGACAAGCCGATTCCGGGAGGCTTCTCCAGGATCAGGCTTTATGTTTGAGTGCGATATTACTCCGCAGATGACTAATGCGCTGGGGACGGTAGCGAACGGGGTCATCATGTCGCTTGTCACAGAAACAGGCCGGCGTCTTTTAAGAGAATACAAAAAAGGTGACATGGTTGTAGAAAACGTAACGCTTTACTTTATCCGCCCAGTACAGATTGAAAGTAAAATTGAGTTGAACGGAAAAATCCTGGAAGTGGGAAGAAAACACGGAAAAGTGGATGTGGAACTGTACTACGAAGGTGCAATCGTCGGTAAGGCGATGATGATGGTACAGCTGCTCGACCGCTGATCAATGGAGGAAAAATAATGCAGATGTTTCAGGCAATCATACAAACGATAGAGCAATACAGTAAAATCATGATTTTCCGGCATGAACGCCCGGACCCGGACGCTCTCGGCTCCCAGGCGGGACTGGCGGCATGGATTAGAAAGCAGTTTCCCTGCAAAGAGGTGGGCACTACAGGTGAAAATGAGCCTTCTCTTTCGTTTTTAACAACCATGGATGAACAGCCGTTTGAAGTGGATGCCGAAACACTGGTTATCGTGTGCGACACTGCCAATATGGCAAGAATTGACGGCGGGGGATGGGACCAGGGAGCGGCGATCATAAAAATCGACCACCATCCGAACGAAGATCCATACGGCGAGCCGATGTGGGTGGATACGAAAAAAAGCTCCACCTGCGAAATGATTACCGAGCTGGTGCTGTATGCCCAGCAGTCTTACGGATGGGCGATCCCGAATGAAACCGCCCGTCTCTGCTATGCTGGTCTTATTGGGGACACCGGGCGTTTCCAGTTCAGTAATACCACGCCGAATACGATGCGTATGGCAGCTGAACTGCTTGCGTTTGATTTTGATCCAGGAGCCATCTATGCCGAAATGTATAAAAATCCTGAGAGTCTGGTGCGTCTGCGCGGGGAAGTGCTTAAAAACTTCACGCTGACCGAAGACGGAGCAGCCTACATGTACTTAACGCAGGACATGCTTAATAAGTACAATGTAACTATCAACGAATCTTCAGCGGTAATTAACTCCTTTGCTGATACAGAAGGTGTCATTGCGTGGGTGTTTTTTGTAGAAGAAGAGCAGGGGACATACCGTGTGCGCTTTCGTTCACGCGGGCCGGTAATCAATCAGCTGGCTGTTAAATACCACGGGGGCGGACATACAATGGCCGCTGGAGCGAAAGCAGAGAACATGAAAGAAGCGGAGGACATCATCCAGGAGCTTGAGACTATCTGCCGAAGCTGGAAGCAGCGGTAAAGAGCTTCGTAATAGGCCAGGCTGAAGGGAGGGAAAGGCGCATGTCACTGCACGCATACTCGGAATACAGCATTTTGCAAAGCACGATCCGGCTCGAAAATCTTGTGCGCAAAGCAAAGGAATACAACTGGCCGGCTGCAGCGGTTACTGATCGGGATACGATGCACGGCGCAGTTGCTTTTTACCGCCTCTGCCGGCAGTATCAGGTGAAAGGTCTCCCGGGGATTGAATTGTGGGTCCAGGGAGACATGAATGAGGACGAAGAATTTCCGGTGGTGGCGCTCCCGCAGAACAATCAGGGATACGCGCAGCTCATGCGGTGGGCCGGGGATAAACAACAGGACAAGCAGGTAACATGGGAACAACTGGCAGGCTCTGCCGGTTGTCTTTTTATCCTCCCGCTTGAAAACAGTGAGCCGGGCACCTTTAAGAACAGCCAGGACGCGTTACATGCATTTTTTGAAAAGTGGAGCAGGCGGTTCAAGCCTGACGCACTATGGCTTGAAGCACCAAAGGCTGGAGAGGAAATAGAATGGAGAAGGACTGCAGAGCAGTTCGGACTATCGATGGCAGCATCTCCATTAATCAATATGCAAACAACCGAAGAGGAGCGGGCCTATAAGCTGCTGCATGCAGTAAAGAAAGGCAGCGTCTGGAAGGATACGGTAATAGAGCAGAGGCCTTTCTCACTCGAAATGTGGCAGCAGGCAGCATTTGATTTGTATGAAGCTGAGCATATTGAAAACTGGAAACGGGCAGCTGATAAATGCGACGTAGACATTTCACTCGGGGAAACGCATCTGCCTGTATTTCCAGCTCCGCATGAGCAGTCTGCGGGCCTGTATTTAAAAAAGCTCGCGGAAAAAGGGATGCAAAAGCGTTATAATGCTTTCTCAGAACAAATGAGAGAGCGATTGGAGCATGAACTGAACGTTATTACCGAAGCCGGCTTTGCTGATTATTTTTTAATTGTGCAGGATTTTGTGGCGTTTGCTAAAAAACAGGGCATGTATGTAGGGCCGGGCAGAGGATCGGCAGCTGGATCGCTTGTTTCCTATCTTATCGGTATTACAGATGTGGATCCCCTGCAGTACGGCCTTCTTTTTGAGCGTTTTTTAAATCCGGAACGTACGGCGCTTCCGGACATAGATATTGACTTCCCGGATCACCGAAGGGAAGAAGTGCTGCACTATTTACGGAATAAATACGGGGAAAACCATGTGGCTCAGATTGTTACATTCAATACATTCGGGGCACGGGCGGCAATAAGGGATGCGGGAAGGGTACTCGAAATTCCCCATGGACTCATTAACCGTACGGCCGGTATGTTTTCAGGCTCTGATTCCATTGCCGGAAAAACTGCCGGTGACAAACAGCTGCAGCAGTGGCAGCAGAATGAACCAAAAGTTGATTCCCTTCTCCGGGCAGCTTCTTTTTTGGAGGGGCTGCCGCGCCAGACATCTATTCACGCCGCCGGTATCGTGCTAAGCAGCGAACGGCTGGAATCCTATACTCCCTTAATGGAGAGAAACGGCTCGCTGCTGTTAACACAGTATCCAATGGAAGATCTTGAAGCTCTCGGACTTGTGAAAATCGACCTGCTGGGGCTTCGGAATTTAACACTGCTCGAATATATGACTGAGGCGGTTCAAAAAGTAGAGAAGGATTTTCAGTTAAGGTACATTCCGATGGATGATGAAAAAACGTATCAGCTGCTGAGCGAGGGGAAAACGAACGGGATATTTCAGCTTGAGTCGGCAGGGATGAAATCTGCTCTGCAGCAGATCCGGCCCGACCGTTTTGAAGATATTGCCGCGGTGAGTGCCCTTTACCGTCCGGGCCCGATGGCTCAGATTCCGCTGTATGCAGAGCGCAAGCACGGAATAAAAGAAATGCCCGAACTTCCTGAACATATTGAAGACATCGCGGGATCTACGTACGGCATTATCGTATACCAGGAGCAGATTATGCAGATTGCGGTGAAAGTGGCAGGATATTCGATGGGAGAAGCAGATTCCTTCCGGAGGGCTATCAGCAAAAAAGATTCTGGTGAAATGAAAAAAGAAGAAAAACGGTTTCTTGAAAAAGCCGCAGCTTCGGGCGTGCCGAAAACGGAAGCAGAAACAATATTCAGCTGGATCGGGCAATTTGCCAATTATGGCTTTAATAAAAGCCACGCAGTAGCCTACAGCGTTATTTCCTATCAGCTGGCCTATATTAAAGCCCACTATCCGGCCGTTTTTTTCTCCTCCTTAATGACCACTCACGTACGAAGCGAAGAAAAGTTTCTGGAGTACCAGCGGGAAGCGAAGGAGCTTGGCATTAGACTGCTTCCGCCTTCCATAAATCAAAGCGGCTATGGGTTTCGTATCGAGGAAGGAAATCTCCGTTTTGGCTTGAATATCATTAAACAGGCAGGCAAAAATAATATCCAGATGATTTTAAAAGAAAGACACAGCGGAGGGCGGTTTGAATACTGGCTTGATTTTCTTCACCGCGTGGACACAAGAGCTATTGGCCGGCAGGGATTTGTGTACCTTATTCAGGCTGGCGTGTTTGATGAATTTGGCGTCGAGCGGTCAACGCTGCTCGCTTCGCTTGATCGTTCCCTGCGGATGATCGAAGGAGAGCAGGAATTCCAGGAGTTTGGTACAGAGCTGGCACCGAGAATGCGCTGGATTGAAGCTGAACCCCTTACCCGGGAAGAAAAGCTTGAGATGGAAAAAGAAGCCTCCGGATATTACTTGAGCGGCCACCCGCTGGATGCCTACAATGAACTTTTTGCTTCCTTCCGGTTATGGGACCTTGGACGTTCTCTTCCAACGGATAATCAACTGCGCTGGGCCGGCGGGTTCGTGAGGACGGTGAAAACCGTGAGAACAAAAAATGGACAGTCCATGTGCTTTCTGACGATGGATGATGGCTCCGGGGAGCTTGAAGTGGTCGTATTTCCGAATGTCTACCGGAGTGTGAAACCACTGCTTACAGAAAAATCGATTCTTCTGGTCCAGGGGCGCACCGATAAACAGGCCCGCAGCAGCAAGATGATTGCAGAAGCGTGTCTATCTCTGCAGGAGCTTGAAAAGCAGTCAGAGAGTACGCTGTTTGTTAAACTGCCGGGAGAAGGCGGAGAGCAGGCGCTGAGCCGGATTAAGCGGGTGCTTCGGCAGTCACCCGGGGCTATGCCTGTCATCGTCTATGACGAACAGCAAAAGCGTACCATTCAGCTCGAACCCAGTCTGAAAACGAATGCCGGAAATGCATGCATACGCGAACTTGAAAAGGTTGTATCAAAAGAATCTATTATTATAAAACCAAAGAAAGATGCCGCTGACTGATTATTCTGTTATAATAGGTAACGTTTATAATTAAAATGAATGAAACACTTGATGTGCTTCTAAAAGCACAGGGTTATGATTAAAATATAAAACATGCTGAAGGAGAGTGGCACTATGCCGACAACCCGCGAAGAAGCACTACATATTCATAAACAGAATCAGGGAAAACTGGAAACGGTCTCGAAAGTACCGGTGAGGAATGGAAGAGATTTAAGTCTGGCATATTCTCCAGGAGTGGCCGAGCCGTGCAAAGAAATTTTTGATGATAAGCAAAAGGTATTTGAGTATACAATGAAAGGTAATATGGTAGCGGTCGTCTCCGATGGCTCTGCCGTGCTTGGACTGGGCAATATCGGCCCGGAAGCATCCCTTCCGGTTATGGAAGGGAAAGCGGTTCTCTTTAAATCATTCGCGGGTGTAGATGCTTTTCCGATCTGCCTTGAAACAAATGATGTGGATAAAATCGTCGAGACGGTAAAATTAATGCAGCCGACGTTTGGCGGCGTGAATCTGGAAGATATTGCCGCTCCTAACTGCTTTGCCATTGAAGAACGACTGAAAAAAGAAACAAATATTCCTGTTTTTCATGATGATCAGCACGGAACGGCAATTGTTACCGTAGCCGGATTAATCAATGCCCTGAAGCTCAATAAAAAGCATATGTCTGAAATCCGCGTAGTTATTAACGGGGCAGGCTCAGCCGGAATTGCTATTATTAAGCTTCTGCGCCGCTTTGGGGTGAAGGATGTCATTTTATGCGACTCCAAGGGAGCTATTTACGAAGGGCGTCCGGAAGGCATGAACGATATGAAAGCAGAAGTCGCAAAGGTAACGAACAATGAAAATGTTTCTGGAGGCTTAAAGGAAGTAGTACAGAATACGGATGTATTTATTGGTGTTTCTGTGGCAGGAGTATTGTCGAAGGAAATGGTAGAGTCCATGAATGATGACCCTATTATTTTTGCAATGGCCAACCCGGATCCTGAAATCACTCCGGACGATGCCAAGGAAGCCGGGGCGAAGGTAATTGGCACGGGCCGTTCCGATTTTCCAAACCAGGTAAACAACGTGCTCGCGTTTCCGGGCATTTTTCGGGGAGCGCTCGATGTAAACGCCACTCACATTAATGAGGACATGAAAAAAGCAGCTGTATATGCTATTGCAGAGCTGATCACAGAAGATGAGCTGAACGAAGACTATGTTATTCCAAATCCATTTGATCCGAGAGTTGCCCCGGAAGTGGCTGCAGCAGTAGCGAAAACAGCGATGGAAACAGGTGTGGCGCGAAAAAATGCTGACCCGGAAAAAATCAAAGAAAAAACAAGAGCTCTTTCTGATATCGAAGAATAGTAAAGACCTATATTTCTAACCATTGAAGATGTCTGGCTTTTCCTATATATTAGAACTTGTATGTGATAAACTATGTGGAAGACTAATACCAGGAGCGATCGCTGATAAAACGGTCGCTCCTGATGTACGTCTGCAAATAAGACAACAGCGCTGCGTTATGTACACCCGCTGAACGGTGAATTACATTCCGGGACGCTGCAGTCTGCTTGCGTTTTTATTATTTGCGGAGCAGCCAAGCATTAAATATGAAGAAGGTGTCTTTATGATGATCAAAGATTTATTCAGCAAAAGGCGGAAATACGCTTCAATGCCGGCTGAACGGGAACAGCCGAAAACAATGAATGAGGGCGTTATGACAAAATGCCCCAAATGCAAAACAATTGTATATACAAAAGAGTTAATGAAACATGCCAATGTCTGCATGCACTGTGGTCATCATATGCCGATGACTCCTTCCGAACGGATTGATTTGATCCTCGATACGGACTCTTTCCGTGAATTGAACCCCCATATGGTCTCGGCAGATCCTCTGGAGTTTCCGGAATACAAAGAAAAACTCGAAAAAGATCAGAAAAAGACTGGTCATAAAGAAGCGGTCGTCACAGGTGAAGGGATGATCGGAGGCACCCCGGTGGTTCTTGGTGTTATGGACCCGGCGTTTCGGATGGGAAGTATGGGCTCAGTAGTCGGGGAAAAAATCACCCGCGCAATCGAACGGGCACTTGATCTCCATGCGCCCTTCATTCTGTTTTCTGCTTCAGGCGGAGCCCGGATGCAGGAGGGAATTTTAAGCCTCATGCAAATGGCCAAAACGAGTGCAGCGCTGAAAAAAATGGATGAAGCAGGGCTTTTGTTTGTATCAGTTATGACTCACCCTACTACCGGCGGCGTTTCTGCAAGCTTTGCCTCTCTCGGGGATTACAATTTTGCCGAACCGGAAGCACTGATCGGCTTTGCCGGACGAAGAATAATTGAACAGACGATACGCCAGGAGCTTCCCGAAGACTTTCAGACAGCGGAATTTTTGCTTAAACACGGCCAGCTCGACAAGGTACTGCATAGGAAGGACATGAAAAATGTTTTGTCCGCGATCGTGCAGATGCATACGTGAAGGGAGTAAGTGACAATGGAAAATCATCTTCCTTTTGAAAAACCAATCATGGAGCTCCGAAACAAAATCGATGAGTTAAAAAGCTTCACAGATGAAAAGGACATTGATTTAAGCGGAGAAATAGAAAAACTGGAACAGCGGCTCGAGCAGCTCGAAGCAGAAGTTTATAATAATTTAAAGCCGTGGCAGCGCGTCCAGATCGCGAGGCACCCGGAGCGTCCAACTACGCTGGATTATATTGACAGTTTGTTTGAGCAGTTCATCGAGCTGCACGGTGACCGGCTGTTTGGCGATGACGAAGCAATTGTCGGAGGAATTGCCTTTTTTGAAGGAAGCCCGGTAACTGTTATCGGACATCAGCGCGGACGGGACACAAAGGAAAATGTACGCCGGAATTTCGGCATGCCGCATCCGGAAGGGTACCGCAAGGCACTTCGTCTTATGAAGCAGGCGGAAAAGTTCAACCGTCCGGTCATCTGCTTTGTTGATACGAAGGGTGCTTATCCCGGAAAAGCAGCGGAAGAGCGCGGCCAGAGTGAAGCTATCGCCCGTAACCTGATGGAAATGGCCGGACTGAAAGTGCCGGTGATTAGTGTTGTTATCGGAGAAGGCGGCAGCGGAGGCGGCCTTGCGCTTGGAGTAGCGAATCATGTACATATGTTCGAAAATTCATGGTATTCGACGATTTCTCCAGAGGGGGCTTCCTCTATCCTCTGGAAGGATGCTTCGTATGCAAGGGAAGCTGCCGAGGCTATGCGAATCACAGCCGGAGATCTGAAGGAATTCGGAGTGATTGATGAGATTGTGAGAGAACCCCGGGGAGGGGCCCATCATGATCCGAAAGAACAGATGGCTATTCTGAGAAAGACGCTTCAGCAGTCTTTGAAGGATCTGCTTGTATTAACGCCGAATGAATTAATAGAATCAAGATATGAAAAATTTAAGCAGATGGGCACGTTTGAAGAAAGTGATTTTTAGGAAAGCGCCGGATGGCGCTTTTTTTATGAAATTGAGCAGAGTCCTGCTTGGCATGTGATATTGGAAAAGACGTGCTGGAAGCTGTCATAGAGGCTTCGTATGGTGTGGATTTTTGTTTAAAGCGGCTTTTAAAAACACAATTACTTTTGTGTCATCGGGCCCATAACGGGTATAATGATAAACAGGAATGCAAAGGGAAGGGGTTATGGAATGAAACGGATTGGAGTATTAACAAGTGGAGGAGATTCTCCGGGAATGAATGCGGCCATACGTGCTGTCGTTCGGAAGGCGATTTATCACGATCTTGAAGTTTATGGGATTCAGTACGGTTACGCCGGGCTGATCGAAGGCGATATTGAAAAAATGGAGCTTGGCGACGTGGGCGATATTATCCACCGAGGCGGAACGAAGCTGTATACTGCCCGCTGCGAAGAATTCCGTACACCCGAAGGACGCCAAAAGGCAGTGGATCAGCTGAACGCAAGAGGTATTGAAGCATTGGTCGTTATAGGAGGCGACGGCTCTTTCCGCGGCGCTGAAAAATTGACAGAGCTGGGCTATCCGACAATTGGTGTGCCGGGTACAATTGACAATGACATCCCAGGGACGGATTACACAATCGGCTTTGATACAGCACTGAACACAGTCATCGACGCTATTGATAAAATCCGTGATACCGCGACTTCACATGAGCGTACATACGTGATTGAAGTAATGGGAAGGAATGCCGGTGATCTTGCTCTCTGGTCCGGGCTCGCCGACGGCGCAGAAACGATTCTTATTCCGGAGGAAGAGTATGACATGGACCAGGTAGTAAGCCGTCTCCGCCGCGGTCATGCGAGAGGTAAAAAACACAGTATCATTATTATTGCTGAGGGCGTGGGAAGCGGAACAGAATTCGGCCAAAAAATTCAGGAGACAACGAACCTTGAAACAAGGGTGACTGTGCTTGGCCATATTCAGCGCGGAGGCTCACCGACCGGCTTTGACCGTGTGCTCGCAAGCCGTCTCGGAGCAAGAGCCGTGGAGCTTCTTCTAAACGGCAAAGAAGGACGGATGGTCGGCATTGAAAAAAATGAAATTGTTGATAAATCCATTCCCGAAGTGCTTAAGCAAAAGCATCAGGTAGACTCCGGCATGTATAAATTGTCTCAGGAACTGTCAATTTAATTCCGGGTTCAAGGCAGTGTCACGAATGAAAAGTTTCTGTGGTACAATAAACTAGGATTTTAGAGAGAGAATAGGAGGAAGATCATGCGAAAAACAAAAATTGTATGTACGATAGGACCGGCAAGCGAAGCGCCGGAAACGCTGGAAAAATTAATTGAAAATGGCATGAACGTAGCGAGACTCAACTTTTCCCACGGGGACTTTGATGAACATCAGGCCCGGATTGACAGCATACGCGAAGTTTCTGCCCGCCTGAAAAAAAATGTCGCTATTCTGCTGGATACAAAGGGGCCGGAAGTACGGACTCATACGATGGAAGGCGGCGCCATTCAGCTTGAAAAAGGGCAGTCACTTATCATCAGTACAGAAGAAGTTGTAGGGACGACGGAAAAAATCTCTGTCACCCACGGCGGCCTGACGGATGATATGGAAGTCGGCAAAAAAATCCTTCTTGATGACGGGCTGATTGAGCTTGAAGTAACCGGTATCGAGGAGAAGGAAGTTCATACGAAAGTGCTCAATAGCGGCGAACTGAAAAACAAAAAGGGCGTTAACCTTCCGAACGTGAAGGTCAATCTGCCGGGTATAACAGAAAAAGATGCAGATGACATTGAATTTGGAATCAGAAACAACGTCGATTTTATTGCTGCTTCATTTGTACGCCGGGCCTCCGATGTTTTGGAAATCCGCGAGCTTCTGGAAAAGCACGGAGCAGAAGACACATTCATCGTGCCGAAAATTGAAAACCAGGAAGGCATCGACAATGTCGAGGAAATTCTTGAAGTGTCCGACGGACTGATGGTGGCGCGCGGAGATATGGGCGTTGAAATCCCGCCAGAAGAAGTGCCGCTCGTGCAAAAGCGCCTGATTAAACGCTGCAATTTCCTGGCCAAGCCGGTCATTACAGCTACGCAGATGCTCGATTCCATGCAGCACAATCCACGTCCAACCCGTGCTGAAGCAAGTGACGTGGCGAATGCCATTTTTGATGGTACAGATGCCATCATGCTTTCCGGGGAAACAGCAGCCGGGGATTATCCGGTGGAATCCGTGGAAACAATGAGCAACATCGCGCTGAGAGCAGAGTCATCCCTGCAGTACCGCAATACGCTTGATGAAAAAACAAAAGAAAGCAAGCCTTCAATTACCAACTCCATTGGGCAGTCCGTTGCCTATACGGCCCATTCATTGAATGCTTCGGCGATTTTGACTGCCACTGAAAGCGGGTATACTGCACGCATTGTTTCAAAATACCGTCCTGAGTCACCGATCATTGCGGTTACAAGTAATGAACGTGTCTATCGTCGTCTCGCTTTGATCTGGGGCGTTGAGGGACTGCTTGGAACAAAATCCAGCACTACCGATGAAATGCTTGATGTCACCGTAAGCAAAGCTCTGTCAGAAGAGCTCGTCAGCCGCGGGGATCTTGTGGTTATCTCTGCCGGAGTCCCTGTAGGTGAAACAGGAACGACTAACCTGATGAAGGTCCATGTGATCGGTGAAACGGTTGCCAAAGGACAGGGCATTGGCCGTTATACCGCAGCAGGAAGAGTAGTCGTTGCCGGCAGCGCAGAAGAAGCAAATGCCAAAATGACCGAGGGGGCAGTGCTTGTCACCCAGGCGACGGATAAAGATATGATGCCGGCTGTGGAAAAAGCGCTGGCTGTGGTCACAGAAGAAGGCGGCTTAACCTCCCATGCGGCTGTTGTAGGACTGAACCTGGGTATCCCTGTAGTAGTAGGTGTGGAAGAAGCCAGGAGCTTGTTTGAAGACGGAGAGGAAATCACAGTCGACGCTTCAAGAGGTGACATTTACCGCGGGCATGCAAGTGTACTGTAAGGAATTTATAACCTGCAGTACTGAAACGGTTCAGAGATCTGGATAAAATTTTAAATGAAAGGGGGCGGGCAGATGGCTAAATGGTTTTTATTACTGCTGATTATTGTACCGGCCGCAGAAGTAGGTGTATTAATATTATCCGGCAACACGATTGGCATATGGCCGACAATTGCACTCATTATTGCAACAGGCCTGCTTGGGGCCTGGCTGGCGAAGCGGGAAGGCCTGCAGGTGTTCCGTACGCTTCAGCTGCAGACACAGCGGGGAGAAATGCCTGGAGATATTGTGCTCGATGGTGTATGTATTCTCGTCGGTGGTACGCTGCTGCTCACCCCGGGCTTTATCACAGACGCTCTCGGTTTCAGCCTGTTAATCCCGTGGTCGAGAAAAGGAATGAAAGCAGTATTGAAGAAATGGTTTAAAAAAATGGTGGATAACGGGAATATAAGAGTGATGGGGCGCAGGTGGTAACCCTGCCACCCCCTCTGCCCGATTGAAACTTCTGAAAACTTTCCGGGCGCACATGACATGAAATTGTCAAATGTGGTAGGATTATTAGGAGCGTTTAATTTGGAAGGATGACCATGCATTGTTATCGCAAGCCTCAGTTTTTTTACTTATACTGCTTGCGGTGGGGATTTTCGCAAAAAACCAGTCATTAATCATAGCTGTCGCTGCTTTAATCGTTATTAAATGGACAGGGCTGGGCGATAAAATATTTCCGTTTATGCAGGCAAAAGGCATTGAAATTGCTGTTACTATTTTGACATTTGCGGTTCTGGTCCCTATTGCTACCGGGGATATTGGCTTTCGCCAGCTGGGCGAAGCAGTGCGTTCTTATTATGCATGGATTGCGCTTGCCTCAGGTATACTGGTAGCACTTATTGCCAAGGGCGGTGTGGAGCTGCTTCAAACAGATCCGCATATTACTACCGCGCTTGTGCTTGGAACCATTTTAGCAGTAGCTCTGTTTAACGGCATAGCCGTCGGGCCTCTTATTGGGGCCGGCATCGCTTATATTGCGATGAGAGCCGTAGAGTGGTTTTCCTCTCTCGGCGGATAGTCGGCTGGATAACAGCCGGAGGTATCTCCGGCTGCTTAAACAGGGAACAAGTCATTATTGTGTAAACAATTGAATGCGCTATACCTCCAAAAAGTGGCATTACAATGGGTTTTTATGTCAAAAACAGACTAACCGTTCTGTTTTCGAAGCGTATATTTTATTAAAAGGAAATTGTAAGCATTTTCTTCAATATGTACGCTATACTTTTTGAATTAAAGGAGAGATTGTGTAATGAGTTCAACTCGTGGTTTAGAAGGCGTTGTAGCTACTACTTCCAGTGTCAGCTCCATTGTTGATGATGTGTTAAAGTACCAGGGATATCATATTGATGACCTGACAGAACATGCATCGTTTGAAGAAGTTATTTATCTGCTTTGGTACGGGGAACTTCCAACTAAAGAAGAATATAACAACTTCCGTCAGTCGCTCATGGATAATATGAGCGTACCGGACGAGGTCTTTGATTATATGAAAAACTATCCTGTCGATAAAGTACGGCCTATGGCGGCTCTTCGGACTGCAATTTCCCAGTTGAGCCTATACGACAGTGAAGCTGATGACATGAGCGAAGAAGCAAACCAGCATAAAGCTGTGCGTCTGCAGGCACAAATTTTATCTCTCGTCACAGGTTTTGCAAGAATTCGAAAAGGAAAAGATCCGATCAAGCCTGATCCTGCACTAAGCTTTTCTGCAAACTTTTTGTACATGCTAAACGGAGAAGAGCCGGATGAAACGTCCATCAAAGCATTCAATAAAGCAATGATCCTGCACGCCGATCATGAGCTTAATGCCTCTACGTTTACTGCACGTGTCTGTGTAGCCACTCTTTCAGATATGTACTCCGGAGTAACAGCTGCCATCGGAGCACTAAAAGGGCCTCTGCACGGCGGTGCCAACGAGCGCGTGATGCAAATGCTTATGGATATCGGCACCCCGGAAAATGTAGACAGTCATGTGCAGAAGCTTCTTGACGATAAAGAAAAGATTATGGGATTCGGCCACCGGGTATATAAAACCGGAGATCCGCGTGCCAAGCACCTGCGCGAAATGTCCCGCCAGCTGACAGAGGTGACCGGGGAATCAAAATGGTATGACATGTCAATGAAAGTCGAAGAAAAAATTGAAAACGAAAAAGGGCTCCTGCCGAACGTTGACTTCTTCTCAGCGTCTGTATACCACAGTCTCGGCATCGACCACGATTTGTTTACACCAATTTTTGCCGTCAGCCGCACATCCGGATGGATCGCCCATATTCTTGAACAATATGAAAACAATCGTTTAATCCGTCCGCGTGCAGAATACGTCGGTCCGGAAAATAAAACGTACGTTTCTCTTGAAGAACGGTAGGCTGGAATGTAAATAGCGGAAAGCGGTCCCTCGTTTTCCGGTCCCTGCTTAGCCAGCGTCCCGGGCATGATTTTATGCCCGGGTAAAAAAAGAAAGCTTGACCACATTAAAGGAGGATTTATTCATGTCTAATGGAGAAAAAATTCAAACTAATAATGGTAACTTAACGGTGCCAAACGAACCAATTATTCCTTATATCGAAGGGGACGGCATCGGCCCGGACATCTGGGCTGCAGCAGAGAAAGTACTGGATGCAGCTGTAGAAAAAGCTTATAACGGTGAAAAGAAAATTCACTGGAAGGAAATTCTTGTAGGTCAGAAAGCTTATGACAAAACAGGCGAGTGGCTCCCGGAAGAATCCCTGGATGCTATCCGTGAATACTTAATCGCTATTAAAGGCCCGCTCACGACTCCTATCGGCGGAGGCATTCGTTCCCTGAACGTAGCATTGCGCCAGAAGCTTGATCTGTTTACGTGCCTGCGCCCGGTACAGCACTTTACAGGCGTACCTTCCCCGGTAAAGCGTCCGGAGGATGTTAACATGGTGATTTTCCGTGAGAACACTGAGGATATTTATGCCGGTATTGAATTCCAGGAAGGCACAGATGAAGTGAAAAAAGTAATCGACTTCCTGCAAAATGAAATGGGCTCCGAAAACATCCGTTTCCCTGAAACATCCGGAATCGGCGTGAAGCCTGTTTCCAGAGAGGGAACTGAGCGTCTCGTACGTGCATCTATTCAATACGCACTCGATGAAGGCCGTGAAAGTGTAACTCTCGTGCACAAGGGCAATATTATGAAGTTCACTGAAGGCTCCTTCAAAAACTGGGGTTACGACCTTGCAGAACGCGAATTTGGTGATAAAGTCTTCACATGGCGCGAATACGATGAAATCGTAGAAAAAGAAGGCAAGGAAGCAGGAAACGCTGCTCAGGATAAAGCGGTAAGCGAAGGCAAAATCATCGTAAAAGATGCTATTGCTGACATCTTCCTGCAGCAGATCCTGACTCGTCCGAAGGAATTCGATGTGGTTGCCACTATGAACTTGAACGGAGACTATGTATCCGACGCACTGGCTGCCCAGGTTGGAGGCATTGGTATCGCGCCGGGTGCCAATATCAACTACGAGACCGGACACGCCATCTTTGAAGCGACTCACGGCACTGCACCAAAATATGCCGGTCTGGACAAAGTGAATCCTTCTTCTGTCATTCTTTCCGGAGAACTGCTGCTTCGTCACCTTGGATGGAATGAAGCTGCTGAGCTTGTGCTTCAATCCATGGACAAAACCATCGGAAGCAAAGTCGTTACCTATGACTTCGCCCGTCTGATGGATGGAGCAAAAGAAGTGAAGTGCTCTGAGTTCGGTGACGCTCTAATCAGCAATATGTAATCCAATCAATTGATAGGAGATGAGCATGCATGGCTATTACGCGCAGAAAAGTATCAGTTATAGGAGGCGGCTTTACAGGTGCTACTACGGCTCTTATGGTTGCCCAGAAGGAGCTCGGGGATGTAGTCCTTGTGGACGTCCCGGACAATGAAGGGCCAACAAAAGGGAAAGCACTCGATATGCTCGAGTCGACTCCGGTAAACGGATCGGATGTTAATGTGACCGGCACCTCGGATTACGCCGATACAGCCGGATCGGACATTGTCGTAATTACAGCAGGTATTGCAAGAAAGCCGGGAATGAGCCGGGACGATCTTATTAATACAAACGCAAAAATCATGAAATCTGTCACGAAAGAAATTGTGAAACATTCTCCGGAATGCATTATTGTCGTGCTCACGAATCCGGCAGATGCAATGACATATGCGGTGTATAAAGAATCCGGCTTCCCTAAAAACCGTGTTATCGGACAGTCCGGGGTGCTCGATACGGCACGTTTCCGCACATTTGTCGCCCAGGAAACCGGCATTTCCGTGGAAGATATCCAGGGATTCGTTCTTGGAGGCCACGGAGATGACATGGTACCGCTGATCCGTTATTCGAACGCTGGCGGAGTGCCGCTGACTAAGCTCATATCCCAGGAACGTATTGACGCCATTATTGAACGCACACGCAAGGGCGGAGGAGAAATTGTGCAGCTTCTTGGTAATGGAAGTGCCTACTATGCACCAGCCGCCGCTCTTACGGAAATGGTCGAAGCGATTCTTAAGGATAAAAAGCGCGTGCTCCCATCTATTGCTTATCTTGAAGGCGAATATGGATATAATGATCTTTACCTCGGAGTACCGACCATTCTTGGCGGTAACGGGCTGGAAAAAATTATCGAGCTCGAGCTGACAGATGAAGAACAAAATCAATTGAATACTTCTGCTGATTCTGTTCGTGATGTCATGAAGGCCTTACCGAACGATTAAAGAAATACTGTGGGCTGCCTGTATGTTACAGGCAGCTTTTTTTATACTGGCAGGAGAGAAGCGATAAACATTGAGCTGCCCTGCCCGCTTATAGTATGATGAACGTGACAGATGCAGCAGCTCGGGAAAATAATCAGGGCCAAGGGGGGCGCTGAGAGGCGGAGGGTTCATATGGCAACACGGTTATTGGTAGTAGACGATGAAGAATCCATTGTAACGCTGTTAAAATATAATCTCGAGCAGTCGGGATACACGGTGGATACAGCTTATGACGGTGTGGAAGCACTCCGGAAGGCACAGGAGGTAACGTACGATTTAATTGTGCTTGATCTGATGATTCCAGAGATCGACGGTCTCGAAGTGTGCCGGAAAATCCGGACAGAAAAGATTCAGGTTCCAATTTTGATGCTGACTGCGAAAGACGAAGAATTTGATAAAGTGCTCGGTCTTGAACTTGGGGCCGATGATTATATGACAAAGCCGTTCAGCCCGCGCGAGCTGGTTGCCCGTGTTAAGGCAATTATGCGCAGAGTGGATTATTCCGGGCAGGAAACGGAAATGGAAAAAATAGAAAGAAAAAGCATTGGTCACTTAACAGTGTATCCGGAAAATTATGAAGCATACGTGAAAGAAGAAGCGCTTGAGCTGACCCCGAAGGAATTTGAACTGCTCGTGTACTTAATTAATCACAAGGGGCGGGTGCTTACGCGTGATCAGCTGTTGAATGCAGTATGGAATTACGAATTTGTTGGAGATACGAGAATAGTTGATGTACATATCAGTCATCTGCGTGAAAAAATTGAACCGAATACGAAAAAGCCGGTATATATCAAAACGGTACGTGGGCTGGGCTATAAATTTGAGGAGCCCGCACCTGCATGAAGCGGTTCCGCACCCGCCTGATAGTAGCTCTAATGGCGATTATATTAATCGTTTTGACCGTCGTGGGGCTTGTTATCGGGCAGATTGTCCGTTCTCTTTACCTGGACGAGCTCGAGAACAGTCTGGAAAGGGAAGCCAACCTTTCTGCCTCGATTGCTGAAGAACGAGATGAAGAAAGCTGGGAAGCGCTGGCACAGAACATCAGCAGCCAGCTGAATGTCCGCGTGACGATTTTGAATGAAACCGGCGAAGTGATTGGAGAAACGGAAGCTGAATCAGAGGAACTGGACAACCATTTTGGACGTCCGGAAATAGAAGATGCCCGTGAAAGCGGAGAAGGAAGTAACATCCGCTACAGTAATACGCTGGAAGCGGAGCTTCTGTATTACGCAGTACCGTTTTCCTATGACAGTAACACGTATTATATGAGACTTGCGATTCCAGTGGAACGAATCAATGCGACCAACTGGCTGATCTGGGGAACATTAATTGGCAGCTTTGCTGTCGCGCTTTTGATCATTTTATACATTACAACAAAAGTGACAAATCAATTAACCAAACCGATCACTCAGGCTACAAAAACAGCCAATGAACTGGCTAAAGGAAATTTCAGTGCCCGGGCTTATGGGAGTTCGCAGGACGAACTCGGTCAGCTGACCCGTTCGATTAACGTGCTTGCATTTAATCTTGAAAGTGTGACAAAGGAAAACCAGGAACAGCAGGAGCGGCTTGAAACGCTGATCAATACGATGGAGAGCGGCCTGGTGTTTATAAACAGCCGCGGCGAAATTACTTTGATGAATGCCTACTGCTCCCGCGTTTTTAAAGAAGATACAAGTCAGTGGCTCGATTTGCTGTACTATGAAGCGATGGATGAGAAAGAAATCATTAAGCTTATCCAGAAGATATTCTTAACGGAGAGCCGGTCAAGCGCCACTGTTCAGATGCTCCACGAACTTGAAGTTCGTTTTTTCCACGTTTACGGTGCTCCAGTACTCGGGGAAAACGATGAGCTGCGCGGTATTGTGCTTGTCCTGCATGACATTACGGAGCTGAAAAAGCTCGAGGAAGTGCGGAAAGATTTTGTTGCGAATGTGTCGCACGAATTAAAAACGCCGGTTACTTCATTAAAAGGCTTTACTGAAACGCTCCTGGACGGGGCGATGCATGATGAAGCGCTGAGCAGGCAGTTTCTGGACATTATTTGGAAAGAAAGCGACCGGCTGCAGGATTTAATCAGTGATCTGCTGGAGCTTTCAAGAATTGAACAGGACTATTTTGAATTGAACCGGGCACGGTTTGATGTGAGCAGAACGACAGCAGAAGCTGTTCGCCTGCTTGAGACTAAAGCGATTGATAAGCATTTGCTGCTTACTTCGCGTGTAGACACAGAGATTTATATGGACGGGGACGAAGCCCGGTTAAAACAGATTATTATCAACCTGGTCAATAACGCCATTATTTACACAAAAGAAGGCGGGGAAGTGCAGGTCCGGCTGTTTAAGGAAGCAGAAGAAGTAGTGCTTGAAGTGGAAGACAACGGCATCGGCATCAGCCCTGAGCAGCTGCCGCGTATTTTTGAGCGGTTCTATCGCGTTGATAAAGCGAGAAGCCGTGGCTCGGGCGGAACGGGGCTCGGACTGGCTATTGTTAAGCATCTGACAGATGCCCTTGGCGGCCGTATCGAAGTGAACAGCACGAGAGGTGAAGGAACGGTATTCACACTGCGTTTTCCTGGGGAAACGGAGCATGAAGAGGAAGAATTTACAAATTCTTAATCTCCGGTAAACGACTTGTTTACATTTATGCTATAACATAGTGTTCGAACGGGTTTTCATCCGCTGTTTGTTTTTACAGCGGGCTGCATCCCTTTTGGAACGAAAGCACCCCTTGGCTTTCGTTCTTTTTTTATGCTTTTTTTCAGGTAGACATTCTGACGCTGTCCCCGGTGTATGATAAAATATAACGATGAACGTGAAGGCCCGCCAGATGATGTACATAAGAAGCCGGTTCGGCTTTTTGTAATAAGGAGGACAATGATTTGAGTAAACTAGTGTTATTGGATGGAAACAGTATTGCTTACCGGGCGTTTTTTGCCCTGCCTCTTTTAAATAACGATAAAGGCGTTTACACCAACGCCATTTACGGTTTTACAACCATGCTTTTAAAAATTCTGGAGGACGAGGAGCCAAGCCACGTGCTCGTGGCCTTTGATGCCGGAAAAACAACCTTTCGCCACGATACTTACAGCGAATATAAATCCGGACGGGAAAAAACTCCCTCTGAGTTATCCGAACAGCTGCCGGTCATTCGTGAAGTGCTGGACGTTTTTAAAGTTCCTTACATCGAAAAAGAAAATTATGAAGCTGATGATATTATCGGTACGCTCTCAAAGCAGGCCGAGGATGAAAACTGGGATGTACGCATCTATACCGGTGACCGGGACCTGCTGCAGCTGGTCAGTCCTCATGTGCATGTTTCCTTTATTAAAAAAGGAATAACGAATACCGAGCTGTACGACCCGGATGCCATTCAGGAACGATATGGTCTTACTCCTATTCAGATAACCGATATGAAGGGGCTTATGGGAGACAGCTCGGATAATATTCCAGGCGTGCCCGGGATCGGGGAAAAGACTGCATTGAAGCTGCTGCAGGAGTATGGATCTGTTGATAAAGTACTGGAGTCCATTGATAAAATTTCCGGAAAAAAAATGAAGGAACGGCTCGAAGAAAACAAGGAACAGGCGAGAATGAGTAAAGAACTCGCTATCATTTACCGCGACACGCCGCTTGATTTGGAGCTTCGGCAGTTAAAGCATGAGGAGTATGACGTAAAAGAGGTAACAGATCTTTTCCGGGAGCTGGAGTTTCAAACGCTGTTGAACAAGTTTGATGACGTAGATGAAGCGCAGCAGACCTTCGATGAACTGGCATACAAGCATGTGAAAGATGTGCAGGAGAATATGCTCGTTTCTCCGTCTGCCCTGGTGGTGGAAGTGCCGGAGGAAAATTATCACCACGGAAGTATCTGGGGCATAGCGGTTATTAACGAAACCGGCCGTTATTTTATCTCCACAGAAGATGCACTGCAGAGTGAAGCGTTTCAGGCCTGGGCTAAGGATGAATCCAAAGAAAAATATACGTTTGATACAAAGCGTGCTGTCGTTGCTCTCGGCTGGAAAGGTCTAGAACTACGGGGCATCACCCACGATACGCTGATCGCTTCCTATTTAATCGATCCGTCCGTATCCTCGCATCACGTTTCTGATATAGCGAAACGGCGGAATCTGCAGGTTGTGGATACTGACGAAGCTGTTTACGGCAAAGGCGCCAAACGCACGAAGCCGGAGGAAGATGCACTGGCAGAGCATCTGATCCGCAAGGGTGAAGCCGTCTACCGGCTGCAGGGAAAAATTGAAGAGGACTTAAAGCAGAACGAGCAGCTCGAACTGTTTAAAGAGCTGGAAATGCCGCTGTCGCTAGTCCTGGGACAAATGGAAACCCAGGGTATTTGCGTGGATCGTTCGCAGCTTGAGACGATCGGTGATGAACTAGACGGCCGTCTCACAGAGCTTGAAAAAGAAATATACAAACAGGCCGGGCGTGAGTTTAATATTAATTCGCCGAAGCAGCTTGGGCCGATTCTATTTGAGGAGCTCGGCCTGCCTGCCGTTAAGAAAACGAAGACCGGCTATTCCACGTCAGCGGATGTGCTCGAAAAGCTCAGGGACCAGCATGAAATTATTCCGAGTCTGCTGTTGTACCGCCAGATTTCAAAGCTGCGCTCCACGTATATTGAAGGCCTATTAAAAGTTATCCATCCCACTACAGGTAAAATTCATACGATGTTTAACCAGGCGATTACGCAGACGGGGCGACTGAGTTCGACGGAGCCGAATCTGCAGAACATTCCAATCCGACTTGAGGAAGGCCGGCGCATTCGGAAAGCGTTCATTCCTTCTGAATCCGGGTGGTCCATTTTATCGGCAGACTATTCGCAGATTGAACTTCGGGTACTCGCTCATATCGCAGACGATGAGGGGCTCAAGGAAGCTTTCCAGAACAACATGGACATTCATACAAAAACTGCGATGGACGTGTTTGGCGTCGGGCACGACGAAGTGACGTCCAACATGCGCAGAAGTGCTAAAGCCGTAAACTTCGGGATTGTTTACGGAATCTCGGACTACGGGCTTTCACAGAGTCTTGGCATCACGCGGAACGAAGCGAAAGAATTTATTGAAAGCTATTTAAAAAGCTACCCCAATGTGCAGAATTATATGAATGAAATTAAAGATGAAGCCAGGCGCGACGGATTTGTGACCACACTTCTGCACCGCCGCAGGTATCTGCCTGACATGAACAGCCGCAACTTTAACCAGCGCAGCTTTGCAGAAAGAACCGCCATGAACACCCCTATTCAGGGTACTGCAGCTGATATTATTAAAAAAGCGATGGTGGATGTAAGCAAAGCCCTTGAAGAAAAAAGTCTGAGCAGCCGGCTGCTCCTGCAGGTACACGACGAATTAATTTTCGAAGTGCCGGAAAACGAAGTTGAAACCATGCAGGAGCTTGTTCCGGAGCTGATGGAGAAGACAATCGAACTGTCGGTGCCTTTAAAAGCAGATGTGTCCCAGGGCCCGACATGGTATGATGCGAAATAAGGAGAGAGAACGATGCCTGAATTACCGGAAGTTGAAACGGTCCGACGGAATTTAGAACAGTCGGCCGTTGGAAAAACGGTGGAGAACGTGAAAGTATACTGGCCTAACATTATTAAGCGTCCCGATGACCATGAAGCCTTTTCCATGATGCTGGGAGGAAAAACGATCGAGCGTGTGCACCGTAAAGGGAAATTTTTAGTGATTTATCTTGAAGACCTGGCTGTTGTTTCTCACTTGCGTATGGAAGGGCGTTACGAATGGAGTGATGGCGGGGAACCGGATAAACACACGCATGTGCGCTTTCATTTCACCGACGGTACGGAGCTTCGCTATCGTGACGTGCGGAAATTCGGTACGATGCACGTGTTCAGCCGCGGCGAGGAATGGAACGAAAAGCCGCTGAACCAGCTTGGGGCGGAGCCTTATCGTGACGCTTCGTTTACCGCTGATTATCTGCACGCCCGGTTTCAAAAAACGTCACGCAGTATTAAAGCGGTGCTGCTCGACCAGTCAATTATTGCAGGGCTCGGAAACATTTATGTGGATGAAGCGCTGTTTCGGGCGGGTGTTTTGCCGGACGCTCCAGCCGCAGGACTCGGAAAGCCTGTGGTGGAAATCCTTCAAAAGCAGATAACAGAAGTGATTGAAGAAGCAGTAAAACAGGGAGGAAGCACGGTGCGTTCCTATGTGAATGGAGACGGGCAGACTGGTGCTTTCCAATTAAACCTGTTTGTATATGGAAGAAAAGGAGAGCCGTGCAAGGTATGCAGCCATGAAATAGAGAGGGCTGTAGTGGCGGGCCGTGGTACGCACTACTGTCCAGTCTGCCAGACGAAGGAGGGGACAAAATGGTTATCGGTCTTACAGGCGGAATAGCAAGCGGCAAGTCACTGGTCGCAGATACCCTGCGGGAGCAGGGACTGCCCGTGATTGATGCGGATGTAATTTCACGGGAGGTGGTGGAGCCGGGAGAGCCTGCCCTGGAGCAGATCATTGAGCATTTCGGTCCGGAAATCCTTCAGTTTGATGGCGCACTCGACAGAAAGAAGTTAGGCTCCGTCATTTTTAATGATGCTGAAAAACGTCAGGTGCTTAACCAGATTATTCATCCGGCTGTCAGGCAGCGTATGATGACCAAACGGGACGATCTTGTACGTGAAGGAAATGAGCATGTTGTTCTTGATATTCCCCTTTTGCTTGAAAATAATTTAAACTTTCTAGTTGACCGCGTTATCGTTGTTTATGTAAATGAAGCGACCCAAAAGCAGCGGCTCGTGGAGCGTGACGGTCGGGGAGAAGAGGATGCGGCTGCGAGAATCAGGTCGCAGATGCCCCTGGAAGAAAAAAAGGACCTGGCGGATGCAGTAATAGATAATTCGGGCACAGAAAAGGAAACAAAAATCCAGGTGGACGAGCTGCTTCACCAGTGGAAAATAAAATAGAAACTTGTGAATAACCACTTTTGGTAAAAGAAAGTGGTTATTTTTTTAAAATTACTTGCAAGAATACGCTGTCAATGTGTTATACTATTTTTAGATTTTACTTATAAAAGTATAACATATTTCCAGAGGAGGATATTAAATGAAAACAAGCATAGCGATCAACGGTTTCGGACGAATTGGGCGTATGGTTTTTCGAAAGGCAATGATGGACCCAGAAGTTGAAGTGAAAGCCATCAATGCCATGTATCCTCCTGAAACACTGGCTCATCTGGTGAAATATGATAGTGTACATGGTCCGTTTCCGCTTGAGGTAAAATCTGAAGGAGACGAAATGGTGGTGGACGGCAGACGGATCCGGCTGCTCCAAAACCGAAATCCACTTGAACTCCCGTGGGAAGAGCTTGGCGTAGATATTGTGGTTGAAGCGACGGGCAAATTCAACCGCGGGCCGGATGCTGAAATGCATATAGAAGCCGGGGCGAAAAAGGTAGTATTGACTGCTCCGGGAAAAGAAGTCGATACCACCATCGTGATGGGCGTAAACGAAGAAGACTACGATCCGGAAAACCACCACATAATCTCGAATGCTTCCT
Source organism: Marinococcus sp. PL1-022 (assembly GCF_033845285.1). NCBI lineage: Bacteria > Bacillati > Bacillota > Bacilli > Caryophanales > Bacillaceae > Marinococcus > Marinococcus sp. PL1-022. The sequence continues at coordinate 688,332 of NZ_JAWXCX010000001.1, forward strand.
GCACAACAAACTGCCTTGCGCCGGTCGTCAAGGTGCTCGAGGATAAAATCGGTATTGAAAGCGGTTTAATAACGACCGTGCACGCATACACTAATGACCAAAATAACATGGATAATCCCCATAAAGACCTGCGACGGGCAAGAGCCTGCGGACAGTCGATCATCCCGACGTCCACCGGAGCAGCTAAGGCGCTCTCCGAGGTGATCCCATCCATGGAAGGGAAAATGAACGGCATGGCGCTCCGGGTGCCGACACCAAACGTATCGCTTGTGGATATGGTAATTGATATGAAGCGCCCGGTAACGGAAGAAGAAATCAACCAAACATTAAAGGCGGCGTCAGAGCAGGAGCTCAAAGGGATCATTTCCTACTGCGAGGATCCGCTCGTTTCAACGGATTTTAACGGAAATGAACATTCCTCGATTATCGATGCGCTCTCGACCATGGTGATCAACGACCGCCAGGTTAAGGTGCTTGCCTGGTACGATAACGAGTGGGGCTACTCCTGCCGGGTGGTGGATCTGGTAAAAATGGTCAGTGAGCCAGCTGTCGGGTACTCCTCCGTTGCTTCGTTTTAAAAATCGTTAATGTGGGAAAGCGTCCCTTGAGCGGGGCGCTTTTTATTTATCCCCGGTATGAACATCAAATATAGAAGGTATAGAGCTTATACAGGTAAGAAATCCGTAAATTCAGGGTTTAAGACGCTGCGTGAGAAAACTGGTTGCAAATTGCAAATAAACATCGTATACTGAATTTCGTGCCTTTGCGTCTTTGAATTTAACGGCAGAAATGCACAGTTTCCAGGCGTATACAGGTATACCAACGGTTACTGCAAGGGTTAGTGCCAAATTGGACTAACTTTCCCCCAGAGTAGCCTTTAAAACGTGACGGGCCGATAAAAACACAGCGACCTAATGATGTAATAAAAAGAAACAAAGGGGGAAACGTACCATGGAAACAATGGGACGCCATGTCATTTCCGAGCTTTGGGGTTGTGACGAAGAAACTTTAAACAATGTAAATGCAATCGAACGTATCTTTGTAAACGCCGCTTTAAAAGCAGGCGCTGAGATAAGAGAAGTGATTTTTCATAAATTTGCTCCGCAGGGTGTAAGCGGAGTCGTCATTATTTCAGAATCTCATTTAACGATTCACAGTTTTCCGGAACACGGCTATGCCAGCATCGATGTTTATACGTGCGGGGACCATATTGACCCGAACACGGCGGCTAAATATATTGCCGGTTCACTCGGTGCCGAAGCGGAAGAAACGATAGAAATTCCCCGCGGAACAGGCCCTATCCGTGTAGAGCGTCCGGAAGCAAACGCCCTATAATGCGCATACGAACACCGTTCAAGCAGCTGCCTGTGCTTGAACGGTTTTTTATTTCCGGCAGCGGAATAGATTCAAAGAAATACACAAATTGTCATCCTCCCGCAAGGAACGAATGTGATATGATAGAACCAATAAAAATAGAGACCGCCCATCAAATTGGAGATGATAATAATGAAATGCCCTGTATGCTACTCCAATGGCACACGTGTATTGGACTCGAGGCCGAGCAATGAAGGCCGTTCCATCCGGCGCCGGCGTCAGTGTGATACGTGCCACCACCGCTTTACCACTTTTGAAATTGTGGAAGAACTCCCGCTTGTCGTAGTGAAAAAAAATGGGAACCGGGAGGAATTCAGCCGGGAAAAAATGCTGAGAGGCTTGATCAGGGCCTGTGAAAAGCGGCCGATTCCAATGGAAACGCTCGAGGGCATTGTCTCGAGGGTGGAAAATAAACTTCGGGAAGAGGGACGGACAGAAGTGAAAAGTGAAGAAGCCGGAGAGCTTGTCATGGAAGAGCTCGCGGATATTGATGAAATCGCCTACGTCCGTTTTGCTTCTGTTTACCGGCAGTTTCGTGATATAAATGTATTCATCAACGAATTAAAAGAGCTGATTGATAAAGAAAACAAAGAGGATTCATCAAAATCATAAAAAGGAGGGCGGCGCTTTGAGTCTGCATTGGATGGAAGTCAAACCGGTGGACGGGTACTACGTTCGCACAAGTAAAGAATTCAGCGAGAGCACGGATAAAACGATGTCTATGCTCTACCAGCCGTTAGTCGGAAGCAAAGCGATCGCTCTCTACCAGACTCTGCAGAATAAATTGGAAAAGGACTGCTATGAAAGCTCCGAAGCCACCCATCATGAGCTGATGGCTTTTTTGCAGATGCCTTTAAATGAAATTTACGCTGCCCGCCGCCTGCTTGAGGGCATCGGGCTTCTAAGGGTTTACGAATTAGAAACCCAGTCCCAGGATAAAACATTTGTATACGATATCCAGCCGCCCATGTCGCCGCGGGCTTTTTTTCAGGATGATGTTTTAAGCGTATTTTTATATAACCGGCTTGGAAAGAGTAAATATATTCAGCTTCGCCAGCGCTTTGGCATTTCAGCTGTGCCCGAAGCAGCTGAAGAAATTACGGCTTCGTTCAATGAAGTATTTGCTTCTCTGCATGCGTCGGAGATGGCCTCCGAACCGCCTCCGGCAGATGAAGACACAGAGTTTATCGGCGGCAGTGAACCATCGCGTCTGCAGCTTGAAGAGGACGGGTTCGATATGGAGCTGCTGAAAGCTTCGCTCCCATCCTTTCTCGACGCTGCCCGGCTGTTAACGCCATCGCTGCAGCAGACCGTCCGCCGGCTTGCTTTTGTGTATCAGCTTTCGCCAATTGATATGGGAAAAGTAATTCAGGAGTCCTTATCAGCGGACGACGAAGTGAATATAGAAGATCTGCGTAAAAAAGCAAAAAACCATTACCGCATGGAGCACGGAGCAGCTCCGCCTGCACTCGGAAACCGTACAGAACGGGAGGAACCAGCGCCGGCAAAGGACCGCCCTGTGTCCGAACAGGAGCAGATGAAGCAGTTTTATGAACAGACCTCCCCGGTGACGTTTCTTCGTTCGGTTGCTGGAGGAGCGACTGTGCCGGAGTCCGATATTCATCTCGTGGAGGAGCTTTTATTCAGCTACCGTTTATCACCGGGCGTGGTGAACGTGCTGACGGATTATGTGATGCAGAAAAATAATATGAAATTAAGCAAGGCGCTTGTATATAAAATCGCCGGTCAGTGGACAAGGAAAAAAGTACATACCGTAGAGGATGCCATGAAGCTTGCGAAGGAAGAACACAAGCAGGCCCAGGAACGCACGGCGCCTAAAAACAATTATGCAAATAAACGGCAGCAGGGCTATGTCCGAAACGACAGGCTGCCTAAATGGATGGAAAAGGAAGAGCAGGTGAAGAATTCACCGGCTGAAGCTGAAAAAACCACCCAGGATGAGCAGCTGTCGAAGGAAAGAGAGCGCTTTGAAGAAATGCTGAAGGAACGACGGGAAAGAGCAAACCGTTAAAAGAAAGGGGGCCGCTGGATGGATTCGATCGGATCCTCGTTGAACAGATGGATGGATAAGGATTGGAAGGAGCGGATGGCAAGGCTGGAAAAAGAAGTATTTGCCTATCCGGGAGTTATCGATTTCAAGCGCCGCCATCCGCATATACCGGCAGAAGAATACGAAAAAAACAAAGCAGCTTTATTTGAATATAAGCGGGAGCGCAGCAACTGCGATGCCTGTCCGGGACTTGAAAACTGCCCAAACCTGATGCAGGGGTACCAGCCCGAATTGATGGAAGACAAAGGAAAAGTGACGGTTGCCTATCACCGTTGTTCATTAAAGGTACACGATGATGAAAAGAAAAAAAGACAGGCACTTATTAAAAGCTATTATATTCCAAAGGAGATACTGCACGCCTCCTTTGATCAGGTGGATATGGACCATGAATCAAGAGCGAAGGCCGGAACTGCGGCACTTCACTTTGCATCGGCCACCGTGCCCGGGGAGGACGGACAAGGACTTTACCTGTACGGAAAGTTCGGAGTTGGTAAAACGTATATTGCGGGAGCTATTATGAATGAACTGGCGGAGCGAAACATCGGCTCGATGATTGTACATGTGCCGGACTTTTTCCGGGAAATCAAAGAATCGTTATCGGATAATACGGTGCGGGAAAAGGTCGACAGTGTTAAAGGTGTACCGGTACTCATACTCGATGACCTTGGAGCCGAATCAATGAGCGCCTGGACAAGGGACGATATTTTGGGCGTTATTCTGCAGTACCGGATGATGGAAAAGCTTCCTACTGTCTATACGTCCAACTATGATTACAGTGAACTTGAAGAGCATTTGACCTATTCCCAGAAAGGCGGTAACGAGCGTTTGAAAGCAAAGCGTATCATGGAGCGCATCCGCCCGTTCACAGAGGAAGTATTTATGGACGGACAGAACCGTCGGGGATAATTGGAAATACAGAGGCCATTCTAAGTGTATAATACAAATAAATATGCTACCATGATAATAGCGCCCAGCATGCAGAAAATGGGTTGGATTCGCGATATTTTCATGCGAGCGCCATAAAGGAATTTTCTGGAGGGTATACAATGAGCATTGATGGAATACTGGAACGGGCATTAAACGGAGAACGACTGACAATGGACGACGCTGTGCGCTTATATGAAAGTGATGAAATAGAGAAAATGGGAGCTGCCGCGGATGAAATAAAAAAACGCTGGCACCCGGAGCCTGTTGCCACCTTTAACATAGGACGTAATGTCAATTACACAAACGTCTGCGATACTTTCTGCCGTTTCTGTGCATTTTACCGCCGGCCGGGATCGGAAGAGGGCTACCTTCTTTCGGACGACCAGATTCTGCAGAAAATTAAAGAGCTTCAGGATGTTGGAGGAGACGAGATTCTAATGCAGGGTGGGACCAACCCGAATCTCCCATTTGAATACTATACAAACCTGCTTAAAAAAATTAAAAGCCATTTCCCAGACGTGACGATGCACTCGTTTACGCCGGCAGAAGTGTACAAAATGATGGAGGTTTCCGGTCTGTCATTAAAAGAGGTATTAACGGCTCTTCACGAAGCTGGTCTGGATTCGCTTCCAGGCGGAGGTGCCGAGATTCTCACAGAGAAGACGAGAAAACGGATCAGCCGCTTGAAATGCACGGCCGATCAGTGGATCGACTGCATGAAAATGGCTAAAGAGGTTGGTATGCACGGCACGGCAACGATGGTTATCGGCTTTGGCGAATCAAACGAAGAGCGGGCAGAACACCTGTGGCGCATTCGTGAGGCCCAGGACGAATCCAACTGCTTTTTGGCCTTCATATCCTGGACCTTCCAGCAGGATTACACAAGCATGAAAGGCGAGCGTATTACACCGGAAGGCTACCTCCGGAATGTAGCCATTTCACGCTTATTCCTGGACAACATCCCGAACTTCCAGTCCTCCTGGGTAACAGCAGGACCAGAGACAGGCAAACGCTCTCTTTCCTACGGCTGTAATGACTTTGGCAGCACCATGATGGAAGAGAATGTTGTTTCTTCAGCGGGTACCACACACAAAGTGAACATCAACCGGATTCTTCGTTTGATACGGGAAGCAGGCTACACGCCGGCGCAGCGGAATACGAAGTACCATACACTCCGTGTGTTTGAAGGAGAAGAAAACAGCGAAAAAGACTTTGTAATGCAAAACTAACTACAGGTTGCATGATAAGAAGCTTTTCGCTATGCTGAAATAGCGAAAAGGAAAATGCAAGGATGAGGACATGAAAATAAAACAGGCGTCCCAGAGAAGAGAACCAGGGCTGGAAGTTCTCTACGAACCGTTTTATTTTTACCCCCTCGGAGCTCCGGCAGGGAACAGCAGTATCTGCCGGCGGGCCCCCGGCCGTTACCCGGATAGAGTCGTCTCTGCGCTTGGGACGGAAACTAGGGTGGAACCGCGGCTGAGCCCGCCCCTTTCGAGGGGCGGGCTTTTTTATGTGTTTTTTGGTTTATTACAGTTATAAAAGGAGGACAAAACCACAATGGCAGAACAAACAATCACGCTCATATTTCCAGATGGGAACGAAAAATCATATGACATCGGCACAACGACAGAAGAAGTAGCCGGAGGTATCAGCTCAGGCCTGAAAAAGAGCGCACTGGCAGGAAAAATCAACGGAAGAATGGTGGATCTCCGCACTCCGCTAAGGGAGAATGGCCAGATTGAAATCATTACGTACCAGTCTCCGGAAGGCCTTGAAGTGCTCCGGCACAGCACCGCGCACGCAATGGCCCAGGCGGTGAAGCGCCTGTTTGATGACGTGCAGCTTGGTGTCGGCCCGGTGATTGAAAACGGGTTTTATTATGACATTGATACGTCGCACCAACTGACGCCGGAAGACCTTCCTAAAATCGAAAAAGAGATGAATAAAATCATTGATGAGAATCTGGAAATTATTCGCGAGGAAGTGTCCAGGGAAGAAGCAGTCCGCTTTTTTAAAGAGCTTGGCGACGAGCTGAAGCTGGAATTAATTGAAGATATCCCTGAAGGAGAACAGATCGCGCTTTACCGGCAGGGAGAATTTGTCGATTTATGCCGCGGCGTTCATGTACCGCAGACATCCAAACTGAAAAAGTTTAAGCTGATGAACATCTCCGGGGCTTACTGGCGCGGAGACAGCAATAACAAAATGCTGCAGCGTATTTACGGCACCGCCTTTGAAAAGCAGTCCCAGCTTGATGATCATTTGAAAATGCTCGAAGAAGCCAAAGAACGCGATCACCGTAAAATCGGCAGAGAGCTCGACATATTTACGACAAGTCAGACAGTCGGACAGGGGCTTCCGCTCTGGCTTCCAAACGGTGCCACAATCCGTCGGATTATTGAGCGCTACATTGTAGATAAAGAAGTACGCCTCGGCTATGATCACGTGTATACGCCAGTGCTTGGTTCCTCCGAGCTGTATAAAACGTCGGGCCACTGGGACCACTATCAGGATGATATGTTTCCACCGATTGAAATGGACAATGAAACCCTCGTGCTTAGGCCGATGAACTGTCCGCACCATATGATGGTCTATAAAAATAAAAAGCACAGCTATCGCGATCTACCGGTCCGCATCGCAGAACTCGGAACGATGCACCGTTATGAAAAATCCGGGTCGCTTGCCGGCCTGCAGCGCGTGCGGGCGATGACATTAAACGATGGTCACATTTTTGCCCGCCCGGATCAGCTGAAGGATGAATTCATCCGTGCAGTGCGGCTTGTCCGTGAAGTCTACCATGATTTTGGCATTAAGGATTACACCTTCCGGCTTTCGTACCGGGATCCGGAGGATAAAGAAAAATACGTGGATGACGACCAGATGTGGGAAAATTCCGAGCGTATTCTGAAGGAAGCGATGGATGCGATTGACGCTGAATATGTGGAAGCAGAAGGGGAAGCAGCATTTTACGGCCCGAAGCTCGATGTCCAGGTAAAAACAGCGATGGGCAAGGAAGAGACGCTCTCCACCGTCCAGATCGACACCCACCTTCCTGAACGTTTTGATCTCACGTATGTTGGAAGTGACGGAGGCGAGCATCGTCCGGTAGTAGTCCATCGGGGTATTGTGTCCACGATGGAGCGCTTTATCGCCTTTCTGCTTGAAGAATACAAAGGCGCTCTGCCGACGTGGCTTTCTCCTGTTCAGGTGAAAATTATACCGGTTTCGCCTGACGTTCATCTCGACTACGCGAAAGAAGTGGAAATGGCGCTGCAGGCATCAGATGTCCGGGTGGAAGTGGATACGAGGGATGAAAAGCTCGGCTACAAAATCCGGGAAGCCCAGACGCAGAAAATCCCTTATATGCTTGTGCTTGGCGACAAAGAGCAGGAAGCAAATGCCGTAAATGTACGCAGATACGGTCAGCAGGATTCACAATCACAGCCGCTGAATGATTTTGTGGAAAATGTAACAGCGGCTATTAATGAATATCGTTAAAGTGGTTGACGTCCTAATAGGCACGTGCTAAGATATCCTAGTGTGAAAATAATTAATCCCTAAAGAAGAAGCGCCCGCTTCTCACCTGACCGACAAACGTTGGCTGGTTATTATCAATATATTGAATGTGTAGATCATATATTCTATATACGTGTGGGCGCTTCTCTGTTTCAGAGGGTGTCTGCACGTTTTTTCGTTGTGCCAATGGTATGTATTTGCGTGGAAGCCCCGCGCACTAAATTTCTGGAGGTGGCTTATTATTCGTAAGGACCAAAAGGTAAACGAGGGCATCCGTGCCCGTGAAGTTCGACTCATCGACGCTAACGGAGAGCAGCTTGGAGTAAAATCAAGAAACGAAGCTTTAGAGCTGGCCGGGAAAGAAAACCTTGACCTTGTTCTTGTTGCTCCAAACGCGAAACCGCCTGTCTGCCGTATTATGGATTACGGTAAATATCGTTTTGAACAACAGAAAAAAGATAAAGAAGCCCGGAAAAAGCAAAAAACGATCAACGTGAAAGAAGTTCGTTTGAGCCCGAGCATTGAAGAACACGACTTTAATACAAAGCTGCGTAACGCACGCAAGTTTTTGTCCAAAGGCGATAAAGTGAAAGCAGCTATCCGCTTCCGTGGTCGTATGATCACACACTCTGATATCGGTAAGGAAGTACTTGACCGGTTTGCCAAAGAATGTGAAGACGTGAGTACGATCGAAACGAAGCCGAAAATGGATGGCCGCAGCATGTTCCTCATGCTCGCTCCAAAAGCGGAGCAGGAACGGGAACAAAAAGAAGAATCCAGCAAAGAAGAATAGACAGCGGTTTTTTCCGTTATATTAAAAAAGGAGGATGTCACTTATGCCAAAAATGAAATCTCACCGCGGAGCAGCAAAACGTTTTCGCAAAACAGGAAGCGGCCGTGTAAAACGCGCACGCGCATTCACGAGCCATATGTTTTCGCATAAATCCCAAAAGCAAAAGCGTAACCTTCGTAAGCCGGAGCTTGTTTCCAAGTCCGACTACAAGCGTATCAAGACACTACTGCCGAAAACGAAAAAATAAGCACGGTCAAATAATTGAGATAATCTAAGGAGGGGTTGACGATGCCAAGAGTAAAAGGCGGATATGTGGCACGTCGCAGACGTAAACGAGTATTAAAACTCGCGAAAGGGTATAGAGGTTCTAAGCACAGACTGTTTAAAACAGCACAGGAACAGGTAATGAAGTCCCTGCAGTATGCTTACCGGGACCGTCGCCAGCGCAAGCGCGAATTCCGTAAGCTGTGGATTGCACGCATTAACGCAGCAGCGCGGTTGAACGGCTTATCCTACAGCCGCATGATGCATGGCCTGAAGCAGGGCGGTATCCAAATGAACCGTAAAATGCTCGCAGATCTTGCAGTAAATGATGAAAAAGCATTTGCAGAGCTTGCTGAAAAAGCGAAATCAAACTTATAATTAAACAAAAAGCGGAACGCCTCATTACGGGCGCTCCGCTTTTTAATGTTTTTCCGGCTGTGTTGCTTCAAGCTTTTGCATGAACTCTTTCACCGGACTGTTCCACTCGATGGCAGCTTCCGGGTAAAGTGAAAGAATTTCCCGTTCGAGAAAGGTGAAATCCTCGCGCTGAAAGCCACGCAAATGCTCGCTTTCAATCACCCAGAGCGAAATAGTAACCACTTCAAATGCTTTTTCGGTTGTACCTACGTATTTTTCGCCTTCAAACATGACGCCTTTGTGGGTAGCCAGTAGATTTTTCCGTACATTTTGCTGGTCATCAAGCAGATAGAATTGTTTTTTATGGTGGGCTGCTTCCAGTTTTCTTCTTGAATTATTCCAGTATCTCCAAAACGAGTATATGATAATAACAAGCGCGATCAACAGCAGCACCCGCAAAAGAATACCCAATCTTTACACCCTCCTCTGCATCTATCGGATTAAGCGCACATAAGCCTTGTCATTTCTAATATATACGAACAGTATATTAAAAAGTTTCACAGGTTCCCGGGTATGATAGATTATGTTTGAGCCCTGCGGCAAAGTTCTTTATACTGAATATGGAAGAACCCGCACCACAACGCTTGTACTGATGAAAATATTAATGCGGCTCATTAATAATATTTTCCCTTTGCATGTGTGTGTAAAACAACCGTACATAAAGGAGGCAGCATGAAATGGCAGAATTAGATTCAACATTGCAGATGCTAAAGGACCTCACGGACGCAAACGGCGTTCCGGGGAACGAACAGGAACCAAGAAAAGTGATGACCCAGTATATTTCTCCTTACGCCGATGAAATGAGCACTGATCGGCTGGGGAGTCTGATTGCTAAAAAAACCGGCCAGGCCGGGGGCCCGAAATTAATGATTACCGGGCATTTGGACGAAATTGGTTTTATGATATCGGGAATCGATGAGAATGGCTTTTTGAAATTCCAGACCCTCGGGGGATGGTGGAGCCAGGTGATGCTCGCCCAGCGGGTGAAGGTAATGACGAGAAAAGGAAACATTACCGGCGTCATCGGCTCGAAGCCGCCACATATTCTGCCGGCGGAGCAGCGTAAGAAGGCGATGGAAATTAAAGATATGTTCATCGATATCGGTGCTTCAAGTAAGGAAGAAGCAGAGTCATTCGGCGTGCGTCCTGGGGACTCAGTCGTGCCGGTATGTGATTTTGAAGTGATGAACAATGAAAAATTACTGATGGCGAAAGCCTGGGACAACCGTATTGGCTGTGCTATCGCGATTGAGGTACTGAAGCGACTCGAAAACGAATCCCATCCGAATGAAATTTACGGTGTCGGGGCTGTGCAGGAGGAAGTCGGACTGCGCGGAGCGAAAACAGCAACCAACCTGATTCAGCCGGATATCGGATTTGCGGTCGATGTAGGCATTGCCGGGGATACGCCGGGTGTCACAAGTAATGACGCCAGAGCGAAAATCGGTAAAGGACCACAGCTTCTTATGATGGATGCCTCCGTTATCGCACACAAAGGGCTGCGTGATTTCGTTGTCGGTGTGGCTGAAGAAAAGGAAATTCCTTTTCAGTTTGACATGATGGCAAACGGCGGCACAGATGCAGGATCTATTCACCTGTCCGGTGAAGGAGTACCGGCTATGGCCATTACGATTCCGACCCGCTATATTCATACGCATGCAGCTATTCTTCACAGGGATGACTTTGAGCATGCCGTGCAGTTAATCGTAGAAATTGCAAAGCGTTTAGACCGCGACACAGTAGAGTCATTAACGTACGAAGGATAAAAACGCAGCCTTTCTGTCCACAATGGATGGAAGGGCTGTTTATTTTCTTTCTGTGCCGGGCCAAAATGTGCTACGATGAGAGAAAATACTGAGGGAGACAGTGAAGTGAAGCGGATAGAATCGACAAAAAACCCGAAAGTAAAAGAGATAAAGAAACTTCATAAACGTAAGGAACGGGAAAGAGCAGGGCTTTTTTTAATTGAGGGAGACCATGCGCTGACAGAAGCTGTGCGTTCGCAGGCCTGGATTGAAGAAATTTTTATCGAAGAGCATAAAGAATGGCCGCAGGTTTTTAATGAAATACCAACACCGGCGACAGAAGTCACAGAAAGCGTGATGAAAGAAATCAGTTCGACGGAAACACCGAAAAATATCGTAGCCGTATGCAGAATTCCTGAATTTTCTAATGTGAGAAGCGGTGGATATTCTTTTTTTGTGCTTGTCGACAGCATACAGGACCCGGGTAACCTGGGAACGATTATCCGGACGGTGGATGCGCTTGGAAAGGGCGTGGTCGTTCTCGGCACAGGCACAGTGGATGCATACAACGAAAAGGTTGTAAGGGCGACGCAGGGCTCGTTGTTTCATGTACCGGTTCTGCAGGAGGATCTGGGCGAGTGGCTGGAATGGCTGCAGGAAACGGACATTCCGTGCTTTGGGACCTCACTGGAAGAAGGAACGTCGTATTCGGCGCTTGAGCCGCAGCCTTACTTCGCGTTGATTATTGGCAATGAAGGAGCCGGTGTACAAAAGAAATGGCTCGAGCGGACCGACCAAAACCTGTACATTCCGATTCCGGGACAGGCAGAATCACTAAATGCGGCTGTCTCTGCCGGTATCCTCCTGTATCATTTGAAGCAGACAGATTGGTGATGGTTGCAATCGGGCCGGGCTTTTTCTATAATAATGCATGTTGAAACATATAAACACAAATGCGCAGATGAAGAGTAGTAGCATTGCTTCCTGCTGGACAGGGAAAAGGTATCGCTGACTGAAAATACCTTACAGTAAGGATTTGTGAATTCGCTTCGGAGCAGCCGCTGGAGTATTCCCTGTGGAAGAAAAGCGTGCCGGAACCTGTCGTTACAGGAAAGTGAGCTGTGCACTGCAGCTAACAAGGGTGGTACCGCGAGCCTTCGTCCCTTTCAGGGAGAGGGCTCTTTTTATTTGGCATAAAAATGGAGGGAATCAGGATATGATAGAACGCTTGGAGGAGCTGCAGCAGGAAGCGCTGCAGCAGATTGAAGAAGCTGGCGATACAAAAGAATTGGAGCAGGTGAGAGTAAAATACTTAGGGAAGAAAGGCCCGATTACGGAAGTGCTCCGGGGGATGGGGCAGCTGTCCAAGGAGGAGCGCCCCGTTGTTGGCCAAAAAGGAAACGAAGTACGTGAAGCCATTCAGGAGCGTCTGGAGAAAAAGACGAAAATGCTTGCCGATGAAGCATTAAAGGAAAAGCTTAATAAAGAGACGCTGGATGTAACACTTCCGGGACGTAAAGTTCAGCGCGGGGCGAAGCACCCGCTGACGAGCGTGGTGGAGGAGATTGAAGATATCTTTATCGGCATGGGATTCGAAGTGACTGAAGGACCGGAGGTCGAAACCGATTATTATAACTTTGAGGCGATGAATCTGCCAAAGGACCATCCGGCCCGGGATATGCAGGATTCTTTTTATGTCAGCAGTGATCTGCTGCTGCGTACGCAGACGTCGCCGGTGCAGGCCCGCTCGATGGAACGCCACCACGGCGAAGGACCGGTAAAAATTATCTGCCCGGGCAAGGTCTACCGCCGGGATGACGATGATGCTACTCACTCCCATCAGTTTATGCAAATCGAAGGGCTGATGGTTGATGAAAATATCCGGATGAGTGATTTAAAAGGGGTACTCGAAACATTTGTGAAAAAATACTTCGGAGAGGAAAGAGAAATCCGCCTCCGCCCGAGCTACTTTCCGTTTACCGAGCCGTCTGCAGAGCTTGATGTTTCGTGCGGCATCTGCGCCGGGGAAGGCTGCCGCATCTGCAAGCATACCGGGTGGATTGAAGTACTCGGGTGCGGAATGGTGCATCCACGCGTGCTGGAAATGAGCGGCTTTGATCCGGATGTCTACAGCGGCTTTGCCTTTGGAATGGGAGTGGAGCGCTTCTCCCTCCTGAAATACGGCATTGACGATATCCGGCATTTTTACACGAACGATATGCGCTTTTTAAAACAATTCACTCGAGTATAGAAGGAGAATGCAGACATGTTGATCTCATATAAGTGGCTGAAAGATTATGTAGATATTGAAGATATTACTCCCGAAGAAATCGCTGACCGTCTGACTACGGGAGGCGTGGAGGTAGACGCCCTGTACCGGCGTGCCGAGCCGATTGAGGGTTGTGTCGTCGGATACGTTACCGGAGCCGAAAAGCATCCGGATGCGGATAATTTAAACATCTGCCAGGTGGATCAGGGAGCAGAAACTGTGCAGATTATCTGCGGAGCTGACAACGTGGCAGCCGGACAGAAGGTCGTAGTGGCAAAGCCGGGCACCGTGCTGCCCGGGGGCATGGAAATTAAAGCAACGGAAATACGCGGCGAGGAATCCAACGGTATGATTTGCTCTCTCCAGGAGCTCGGTGTGGAAGCTAAACTGGTTCCTAAACACGTGGCTGAAGGTATTTTCGTCTTTGATGAGGAGCCGGAAACGGGATCGGATGCGGTAAAAGCTCTTGGCTGGGACGACACGGTAATGGATCTCGACATTACGCCAAACCGTGCCGACTGTCTCAACATCCTCGGCGTCGCCTATGAAGTAGCGGCCCAGCTGGACCGGACCGTTCAGCTCCCCGTAACTTCGGTACAGGAAAGCGAAAAGCCTGCCTCGGCAGCGGTCAATGTGAAAATCGAAAACGGGGAGGATACTCCTTATTACGGAGCAAGAGTCGCTGAAAATATTCAGGTGAAGCCGTCTCCGTATTGGATGCAGAACCGTTTGATGGCTGCAGGCATCCGGCCAATCAGCAACGTCGTAGACATTACCAACTATGTGCTGCTTGAATACGGGCAGCCGCTGCATGCGTTTGATTTTGACGCCTTCGGCTCTGACCAGGTGCTTGTGCGAAGAGCGTTTGAAGACGAAGAAATACAGACGCTCGACGGCAATAAGCACCACCTTTCGACAGAGCATCTGGTTGTAACCAACGGCACAAAGCCGACAGCTCTCGCAGGAGTGATGGGCGGAGAGCACTCGGAGGTCAACGATCAGACAACAAATATTCTGCTTGAAGCAGCTCTGTTTCATCCGTCCCTGATCCGCCAGGCGTCCAAGGATACGCGGATACGAAGCGACGCAAGCGTCCGGTACGAGCGGGGGCTCGACACAGAAAGAGTGGAGCAGGCAGCGGACCGGGCGGCCCACTTGTTCGCCAAATATGCGGGTGCCTCTGTGCTTCAGGGCATCGAGCAGGAGGACCACCGGGAGCCAGGCGGCAGATGGGTGCGGGTAAGCGACCGCCGTATCAACCAGCTGCTTGGAATGGAGCTCAGCGGTTCAGAGATGGTGCGTATTCTCGAACGTCTCGGCTTTCAGACTGCTGACAAGGAAACGAGCAGTATCGAAGTGTACATTCCAAGCCGCCGTCCGGATATTCATATTGAAGAGGATGTGGCAGAAGAAATCGCGCGGATGCATGGCTATCAGGATATTCCGAGTACGCTGCCTAAAGGGGCTACGACCGCCGGAAGCCTGACCGCCGAGCAGAAAAGAAAGCGGACAGTACGCCGCTTTTTAGAAAGTGCCGGGCTGAGTGAAGCTGTCACCTATTCCCTGACGACCGTCAGCTCAGCGTCACGTTTCACGCTTTACCCGGAAAAGTATACGATGGAAGTATCCATGCCGATGAGCGAGGACCGCAGAGTACTGCGACAGAGCCTGATTCCGCAGCTTCTTGAAGGAGTCAGCTATAACCGCAACCGTCAGACGAAGGATATCGCCCTGTTTGAAATGGGCTCGGTGTTTCTTTCCGAAGAAGCGAATGCTGCTGTGCAGCCGGAAGAACGCATTATGCTTGCTGCAGTAGTAAGCGGCAGATGGGAAAGCCATCTGTGGCAGGGGGAAACGAAAAATGCAGACTTTTATGTGATGAAAGGAATTGCTGAAGGCATTCTTGAGGAGCTGCACGTAGAAAGCCGTGCTTCGTTTGCTTTGGCAGAGCGCAGTGATATGCACCCTGGCCGTACCGCAGATATACTGCTCGACGGAGAGACAGTGGGATATGTCGGCCAGATTCATCCAACGACGGCGGGTGACTGGGATATAGCTGAAACGTATGCCCTGCAGGTTGATTTAACCTCCCTGCTTCAGGCGGTGGAAACGCCGGTTCGTTACCACACACTGCCGCGGTTCCCTTCCACTACCCGTGATATCGCGATCGTAGTGGACGAAAATGTGCCTGCAGCTGAAGTGAAAGAGGTTATTGAGTCCGCGGGTGGAAGCACGCTGTACAGCACCTCCCTGTTTGACGTTTATCAGGGCGAGAATCTGACGCCCGGCAAAAAATCCCTGGCGTTCACCCTGGTGTATCTGGATCCGGAAAGAACATTAACGGATGAAGAGGTCAGCTCCGCACACGACCAGGTGCTTCGCATGCTTGAAGAAAAAACTGGGGCAGAGCTCAGGCAGTAAAACAGCTGCCGGGCATCTTCCGGTTTAATAAAGGGCCTGTACAGGGAAAGATATTCAGAGCCTTTTTATTCTGTTACTATTAAGGTAAAGGCACATTCAAGAACAGGGGGCGGAAGACGTGGCTGATGATCAAAGTAAAAAACGCACTACGGTTACAATATACGGCCAGCAGTACACGATTGTCGGTGATGAACAACCCTCGCATATTAATCAGGTCGCCAATTATTTAGATAAAAGAATGAAAGAGTATAAAGCATACAATCCTTATTTGGATACGACCCGCCTGGCGGTATTGACAGCTTTAAACGTAGTGGATGATTATATCAAACTCAAAGAAGAAGTAAACAAGGACAGAGATTCTGAAGGATAATGGCTATGGAAATAGTAATAAACGTTCTGCTTGTTGTGATTTTAATCGGAAGCTTTTTTACAGGGCTTCAAAGAGGCTTTGTTCATCAATTGCTTCGCCTGGTCAGTCTGGTGGCAGCGTTTATTGTTGCGTTTTTATTCTATGAAGAAGTGGCACAGTTTTTAGAACAATGGATCCCCTACCCATTCGGCCAGCAGACAGAAGGGACCTTTCTTGCTGCTTTTGATACCCGCAGCTTGTTTTATTATTCGATTGCCTTTCTTCTTTTATTTATCGCCGCCCGCATCATCGCCGGCTTTTTAACCGGAGCAGCAGGCGGCATCGCCAGGCTGCCGGTGCTTAGAACGATCAATTACTGGCTTGGCGGTGTGCTTGGGGTGCTGGAGGCGTACGTGATTTTATTCGTTGTGCTGGCTGCAGCTATGCTGATGCCGTTTCCGGCTCTTGAGCCGGTAGTAAACAATTCGGCAGTCGCCAGTTTTATATTACATGAAACCCCATGGCTTTCCGGCTGGTACGAGCAAATCATGCCGGCAGACCCCGGGAGCATGGACGGCCCAATAGAGAATGAAGGCTGACTTCCCTGCGTTTCACAGGGGAGTCTGTTTTTATGTCTTCACTCCGGCGGCGTGGGCTTAGACAGAATTATTAACTCCCGTTATACTCAAAAAAGAATGCCTAACATGATTAAAGCTGACATGTGGAGGAGAGTAGCATGAATAAAAAAGATCTTATTGGCCATTTGGAAACAATCGCTGTATATATGGAAATTAAGGGTGAGAACCCATTTAAAATTTCTGCCTACCGTAAAGCGGCTCAGGCGCTTGAATATGATGAGCGTTCATTGAGTGAAATTGATGATGCAGGCAGCTTAAAGGGCATCGGAAAAGGAACAGCGGCTTTGATAAAGGAATGGCGGGACAATAACGGGGAAACAGAACTGATGCAGACGCTGACAGAAGAAGTGCCGGAGGGATTGATCCCGCTGCTGAAGCTTCCCGGACTCGGCGGAAAAAAAGTGTCGAAGCTCTATCAGGAGCTGGACATAACGGACCGGGACTCGCTTGAACAGGCCTGTTTAACCCATGAGGTACAAAATCTCGAAGGCTTTGGGGCTAAAACCGAGCAGAAAATACTCGAAGCACTCGCGGAAGAAGGCAAGCGTCCGGAACGGCTGCCAATTGCCTATATGCTGGAAATGGCCGAAAAGCTGGAAGCGTCCCTGGAAGCTGTGAAAGGGGTGCGTCGGTATGCACGGGCGGGCAGCCTGCGCCGGGTGGAAGAGTCGGTGAAGGACCTGGATTATATTATGAGTGTGGAAGATGCCGAAAATGTCCGTAAGCAGCTGGTGGAAATGCCCGAAGTAACGAAGGTTATTAACGATGGTACTAGCAAGGTCAGCGTTGAAATTAAAGGGGAATATAACGTTCAAGTAGATATTCGCCTAGTGGAGGAAGAAGATTTTGCGAGCACCCTGCACCATTTCACCGGCTCGAAAGACCATAATGTACAAATGCGCCAGCTGGCAAAGGAACGAAATGAAAAATTAAGTGAATACGGCATTGAAGACCAGCATGGACACAAAACAACGTTTCAGAATGAAGCCGAATTTTACGACCACTTTAACCTGCACTTTATTCCTCCCGAAGCACGCCTGGGCAGAGATGAAACGGATAAATTCCGTCAGTCGTATCCATATATCGAAAAGAAACACATCCGCGGCGACCTTCACATGCACACGACGTGGAGCGATGGCTCTCTTTCCATCCGCGAGATGGTGGAGGAAGTGAAGAAGCACGGCTATGAATGGCTGGCTCTTACGGATCATTCCAAATACCTCCGCATTGCCCATGGACTGGATGAAGAAAGAATCCGCAGGCAGATAGAAGAGATACAAAAAATCAGAGAAGAAGAAAAAGATATTAAACTATTTGCCGGTATTGAAATGGATATCCGGCCGGACGGAATGCTTGATATTGAGGATGAAGTTCTTGAAGAGCTCGATGTCGTCATTGCTTCCATCCATTCCTCCTTCTCCCAGACGGAAAAAGAAATTATGAACCGGATGGAGCAGGCTCTGGAGCATCCGGAAGTGAACGTTATCGCCCATCCAACGGGAAGACTTTTAGGACGTCGGGGCGGATACAAAGTAGATGTAGACCGGCTGATGAAGCGGGCGGGCGAAACGAACACGGCTCTGGAGCTGAATGCCAATCCCAATCGCCTTGATCTTTCGGCCGACTGGCTGAGAAAAGCTGCTGAGCATAATGTCTGTATTGCAATCAACACGGACGCCCATAATCCCGGCATGCTTAATCACATGGATGTGGGCATATCCATTGCCAAAAAAGCACTTCTGCAGCCGGAACAGGTCATAAACACGATGACAGCGGAGCAGCTGAAAGAATGGCTGAAGCGTAAGAAACAATAGAACAATCAAAGAGGTGAGCATTGTTGAATGATAGAACACTCCGTGTGCTGGAATACGAAAAAATGAAAGAGCAGCTGCAGGCTCATGCCGGCTCCACTCTTGCCAAAGAACGGATTGAACAGCTGCAGCCATACCGGGAGCTCGCAGAAGCGAAGGAAGCACAAAACTTTACCGCAGAAGCGGCTAAAGTCATTCGGCTTCGGGGCCAGGCGCCACTCGGCGGCATCCGTCAGATCCATGCCCACGTGCGCCGCGCACAAATCGGCGGCATGCTGAACGCCGGCGAGCTTACAGAGGTTTCGGACACATTATACGCGGGCCGCCGGATACGGTCATTTATTCTGGACATGACAGAGGAAACGGTCGATCTTCCGCTGCTTGAGGGGCTGGTACGGCAGATAGTTGCGCTTCCGGAGATTGAAAAGCAAATCCGTGATTGTATAGATGAAAACGGGGCGGTTCTCGACAGCGCAAGCTCCGCCCTGCGCGGACTCCGGCAGCAGATGAGAAGCCTCGAATCGTCGGTGCGTTCAAAGCTTGAACAGTATACCAGGTCGCCGGACCAGCAAAAACGCCTGTCCGATTCCATCGTAACGATACGTAATGACCGGTATGTGCTGCCAGTGAAGCAGGAATACCGTTCGTCCTTTGGCGGCATTGTCCACGACCAGTCTTCAACAGGGGCTACTCTGTTCATTGAGCCGCAGGCGGTGGTTTCGATGAACAACGAACTGAGGGAGGCAAGGCTGAAAGAACAGCGGGAAATTGA
Organism: Marinococcus sp. PL1-022; assembly: GCF_033845285.1. Taxonomy (NCBI): domain Bacteria; kingdom Bacillati; phylum Bacillota; class Bacilli; order Caryophanales; family Bacillaceae; genus Marinococcus; species Marinococcus sp. PL1-022. The sequence continues at coordinate 707,702 of NZ_JAWXCX010000001.1, forward strand.
GCGTATTCTACAGGAGCTGTCTTCGTACATTGCTGAAGACGGGGAAGAGATTCTGGTAAATATGAATACGCTGACCGAGCTTGATTTCACGTTTGCCAAGGCCTACTATGCAAGAGACCAGAAAGCGGTGCAGCCCGAGCTGAATAATGAAGGGAGATTCCGGTTCATGGAGGCGCGGCATCCGCTCATTGACCCGGAAGAAATGGTGCCGCTTGACCTGGAGCTTGGAGAAGAATTTGGTACGCTTGTCATTACCGGGCCCAACACTGGCGGTAAAACCGTGACTCTTAAAACAGCCGGTCTGCTGACGCTCATGGCCCAGTCAGGGCTGTTTGTTCTCGCAGAAGAAGAAGCAGAGGCCGCTGTGTTTTCGAAGGTGTTTGCCGATATCGGGGATGAACAGTCGATTGAGCAGAGCTTAAGTACGTTTTCTTCCCACATGACGAATATTGTAGATATTGTCAAGCAGGTGGACAATGAGTCATTCGTGCTTTTCGATGAAATTGGTGCCGGGACTGACCCGGAAGAGGGCTCAGCTCTTGCGGTCAGTATTCTGGACTATGTTCAGGACGCCGGGGGCAGGTTAATCGCGACGACCCACTACAGTGAACTAAAGGGATATGCGTATAACCGCGAAGGCGTCATGAATGCAAGCGTCGAGTTTGATGTGGAAACATTGAGGCCAACCTACCGGCTGCTCGTAGGCGTGCCGGGCCGAAGCAACGCGTTTGCTATTTCAAGACAGATTGGCCTGCCGGATTCTATTATCTCCAATGCGGAAAAAGAAATGAGCACAGATACAAAGCAGGTCGAAACGATGATTGCTTCTCTGGATGAACAAAGAAAAGAAACAGAATCGGCATGGCAGGAGGCAGATGAACTGCGGCAGGAAGCATCCAGACTCTGGCAGGAATTGAACACTGCCTGGAATGAAGTGCTGCAAAAACGGGATCAGATTATTGCAAACGCGGAAGGGAAAGCAAAAAGCGAAGTCGATAAGGCTAAAGCCCAGGCCGAAGAAATTATTGCCGAACTAAAGGAGATGCAGAAGGAAGGCGCGGAAATTAAAGAACACCGCCTGATCGAAGCCCGCAGACAGATGGAACAGGCAGCGCCAGCGATGACTAAAAAGCAGAAACAGGTGAAACAAAAAGCCCAGAAGGAACGTACCTTTGAAGTGGGAGATGAAGTGAAGGTGCTTCGCTTCGGGCAGCGGGGACACATTGTTGAAAAGGTAAATGACAAGGAATTTCAGGTGCAGCTCGGTATCATGAAAATGACAGCGAAGCCTGAAGAAATGGAAAAGCTTAAATCAGAGCCCGCCAAAGAACCGAAGCGTCAGACAGCTACGACTTCTACAGCGGCACCGGCGAAGCCTGAACTGGACCTGCGCGGTGAAAGGTACGAAGATGCCGTACAGCGTCTTGAAAAATACCTCGATGAAGTGGTGCTCGCCGGTTACCGGGAAGTCCATATCATCCATGGAAAAGGCACCGGGGCTCTTCGCAAGGGTGTGAAAGAATATTTAAAAAATCATCCCAGCGTAAAATCCACCAGGGATGGCGGAATGAATGAAGGCGGCATCGGTAACACGGTGGCAGAACTTAAGTAAGCGGAGGGGTGCACGTGGATGTGTGGATGAATAATGCTTTTATAAATACAGCCGGCAACTTCAGCGTTGCTGTACTCTCCCTGGTAATTTTTCTATGGATATTTGAAATTATTACTCCTTACCGCAACTGGGAGGAAATCAAGAAAGGAAATATCGCTGTCGCTCTGGCGACCGGGGGGAAACTGTTTGGGGTTTCCAACATTCTTCATTATTCCATCATGCATAACGACGGCATTCTGTTTATGCTTTTATGGGGTTTTTATGGCTTTGTATTATTGATTTTAAGCTATTTAATTTTTGAATTTCTTACTCCTATGTTTAAGGTGGATGAAGAAATCAGCAGGGATAACCGTGCAGTGGGAATCATTTCTTTTATTATCTCGGTGGGTGTTTCTTTTGTGATAGGTGCCGGAATTATCAATTAAATAGAAAAAAATGTAATATGAATTCCACAAATAGTTAATTAATTAGGACTATGTATGTGTATTATAGTTGACATCCCTTTACAGATTATGTACATTTATAACTAACTAAAATACTGTGCCAGTATTACCCAAACGAAATGAAGCGCCTTACTCTGTTACGAGAGTGAGGCGCTTTTAAAGGCATTATTCAGGCGGGGTGAAACAGAAACCGGCATAATAGTTGGTTTTGTTTGAAAGGGTGGCAGATACGTATGGGGAAAAATCAAAACAGGAAGCATGCACAGATTATCGAGGCGGGGATTAAGGTAATTGCTGAACATGGTTATCATCAGGCGAAGGTGTCGGATATTGCCAAAGAGGCAAAGGTAGCAGACGGAACGATTTATTTGTATTTTAATAATAAAGAGCATATATTAATCTCCATTTTTGAGGAAAAAATGCAGGAGTTCATGCAGAAGCTGGAAATAATAATGCAAAAGGATATTTCTGTGAAAAAGCAGCTGTTTGAAATGGTCCAGCTGCAGCTTGAATTTATGGAAGGCCGGCCAGAGCTTGCTACACTTGCCCACTTTGAGCTTTTGCAGACGAAGGGCGAGATTCATGACAATATGCAGCGCATACTGGCTCCGTTTTTTCAGGCGGTGATCAATATTGTGAACAGGGGAAAAGACGAACAGGTCTTTCCCTCATCACTTTCTACAGAAATCGGCAGAATCTGCTTTGTCGGCATACTCAATGAAGCGATCACCACGTGGGTGATGGAAAATGGAAGCTATTCATTGGCAGCACAGGGACCGGTGCTTGCAGAAATAGTTTATCAGGCGCTGCAGACGGAAATATAAATCAGGCGGGGCCTTTGAAAAAGTTTAAGCTAAACGTTAGCCAGTAAGGCGCGGGAATGCTATAATAACGAAGAATAAATGCAAAGATAGAGATATAAAGGAGGAACCATTCATGGCTATTGTCAATGTATCGGACCAAAACTTTGCAGGTGAAACGTCCGACGGAGTAGTGCTTGCGGACTTTTGGGCACCATGGTGCGGACCTTGTAAAATGATCGCTCCAGTACTCGAAGAAATCGATACAGAAATGGGCGAACAGATTAAAATTGCTAAATTAGATGTTGATGAAAATCAGGAAACAGCCGGAAAATACGGTGTAATGAGTATTCCAACACTAATGATCTTTAAAGACGGCGAAGTTGTCGAGCAGGTAGTCGGCTTTCAGCCTAAAGAACAACTGGTGGAGCTTTTGAACAAACATTTGTAAAAACACGAAACTGCTGGTCCCTGGGCCGGCAGTTTTTTGTTTCTTCTTCATAAAAAAAGGAAGGAAACACCATAGATATTACACGCCAAGAGGGGTTGGGCACATGACTCAATTAAAAGAAAAGCTGGCGATTCTTCCGGATCAGCCTGGCTGCTATTTAATGAAAAACAAACACGGCACCGTTATATATGTAGGCAAGGCAAAGGTGTTGAAAAATCGGGTGAGATCCTATTTCACGGGGTCGCACGACGGAAAAACCCAGCGGCTCGTAATGGAAATTACCGATTTTGAATATATTATGACCTCTTCCAATCTGGAAGCATTAATCCTTGAAATGAATTTGATTAAAAAGTATGAGCCAAAATATAACGTGCTTCTTAAAGATGACAAGTCCTACCCGTATATTAAAATTACTAACGAAGAGCATCCCCGTCTGATTATTACGAGAAAGATAAAAAAGGACGGCGGTAAATACTTTGGCCCGTATCCGAACGCTGGTGCAGCAAACGAAACAAAAAAGCTGCTCGATCAATTGTATCCGCTGCGTAAATGCCGCACGATGCCCGACCGGGTTTGTTTATACTACCATATTGGCCAGTGTCTGGCCCCCTGCGAATTTACGGTGACGAGAGACCAGTACGACGACATGATTCAGCAGATTGCACGGTTTTTAAACAACGGGCACCACGAAATACGGGCGGAGCTTCAGACCAAAATGGAAACAGCTTCGGAACAGCTTGAATTTGAACGAGCCAAAGAGCTGAGGGATCAAATACAGCATATTGATTCCGTCATGGAAAAGCAGAAAATGTCTGTGAAGGATCAGGCGAACCGCGATGTGTTTGCGTACAGCTATGACAAAGGCTGGATGTGCGTGCAGGTATTTTTTGTAAGACAAGGAAAATTGATTGAAAGGGACGTTTCTCTTTTTCCAATGTATCAGGAGCCTGAGGAGGACTTTTTTACCTTCCTGGGCCAGTTCTATATGCAGGAACAGCACATGAAGCCGTCAGAAATATTTATTCCGGACTCGGTGGATGCCTCCATGGCGGAACAGTTTGTAAACGTGCGGGTTCAGCAGCCAAAGCGCGGCCAGAAAAGAGAACTGCTTGATTTGGCGGAGAAAAACGCCCGGCAGGCGCTCAGCGATCGCTTTGCATTGATTGAACGGGATGAAGAACGGACGGTAAAAGCGGTGGAGCAGCTTGGTGAAGCGATGGGTATTGATACACCATACCGCATGGAGGCTTTTGACAACTCGAATATCCAGGGGACGGACCCTGTTGCGGCAATGGTTACATTTGTAGATGGCAAGCCGTGGAAAAAAGGGTATAGAAAATATAAGGTCAGAGACGTACAGGGGCCGGACGACTATGCGTCTATGCGGGAGGTTGTGCGAAGAAGATATATCCGCCTGTTAAAGGACGAAGCGGCGCTGCCGGATCTGATTCTTATTGATGGCGGAAAGGGCCAGTTAAGTGCGGCCGTCAGCGTTATTGAGGATGAGCTTGGTTTAAATATTCCGGTAGCGGGACTTGCTAAAGACGATAAGCACCGCACCTCGGAGCTCCTTATGGGAGAAGAGGCCGTCAGAGTACCTCTCGAACGGCACAGCTCTGCTTTTTACCTTCTGCAGCGTGTTCAGGATGAGGTGCACCGTTTTGCAATTACTTTTCACCGTCAGACACGCGGAAAAACAATGTTTTCTTCTCTCCTGGACGATATTAACGGGATTGGACAGAAGCGCAAGCAGATGCTTCTAAAGCATTTTGGATCTGTGAAAAAAATGAAGGAGGCCTCCTTTGAGGATTTTAAACAGCTTTCTCTCCCGGATGATGTTATTACGGAGCTGATGAAAAAGCTGGAGGAGGATTCCACACTTTCGAAATAATAAACGTTCGCTGATGCATATCAGCGAACGTTTTGCTATATGGTGTGATGTGGGTTACTCCCATTTAATATGCATAGTCGTGGATTTTTTCTTTTCTTCTATGTAGGTTTCCGCGTACGTATCCTTCATCTGTGACCACTGCTCTGCCAGAAAGCCGCCTTCTAAAGCTTTTGTGAACGAATTTTCCCTTTCATAAACGGACAGCTCAGCAATGACGTCTTTTTTTCTTTCTTTTTTCCAGAGGAGCTCTCCCCAGCCGGCATCATGGAAAAAATCAGCCACCTCACCAGGAGAGCTGCATGGATAGCGGCGGGCAAGCTGTTTTCCGACCCAGTATAATATCGCATGCTCGTCAGAGCCTAAAATATCAGGAAGAACATTTTTCCTCAGTAATTCATACCCGAAGGCAGCTGGTTTATTTGTTTCTTCTTCCATTTCCATCACCACTTTCTACATCTGATATTATACATGCTGGAGTTGGAAATCTCTATAGATTCCCAAAATCATACATGATATACTAATGCACGATTATGACGGAGGGACCGATATGAAAAATATTTTTGCAGAAAAAATGACACCATTTCGCATGATCATCGGTGCCTACGTTTTTTCAATGCTGTTGTTCAGTTTACTGCTCTGGCTGCCAATTTCACATCAGCCGGGGCATGAATTAACATATATCGAAGCTTTGTTTACCTCAGTATCCGCCGTCAGCGTAACAGGACTGACAGTGATTCAGGTGTCTGACACTCTGAGCTCTGTCGGGATTGCGTTTTTAGCACTGGCGATGCAGGTGGGCGGCATTGGAATTATGTCTCTGGGCACGTTTGTGTGGATGGTTTTTGGAAGAAAAATTAATTTATCCCAGCGGTTACTGATTATGGTGGACCAGAATCAGTATAAGTTTTCGGGAATGGTCAAGCTGATGAGAAACATCCTGCTGCTTGCTTTAGGTATTGAAGCCATGGGGATGCTGATACTTGGTACATACTTTCTTCGTTATTTTGATTCGACGTGGGAAGCTTATTATCAGGGCGGCTTTGCCGCGCTTAGTGCTTTTACCAATGCCGGCTTTGACGTCACAGGGCAATCGCTCATCCCTTTTGCTGAAGACTACTATGTCCTGTTTGTCGTCATCACTCTGATCTTTGCCGGGGCGATTGGCTTTCCGGTTCTGATGGAGGTCCGGGAATATCTGACAAACCGTGAGCGGTTTAATTTCAGCCTGTTTACGAAAGTGACGACTACGACGTACTTTCTCGTATTTGTGCTCGGGGCGGTCAGCATATGGGCACTAGAATTCGGCTTTTATTATGATGGTATGGCCTGGCATCAGCAGTTTTTCTTTTCGATGTTTAACTCAGCGACCACAAGAAGTGCCGGGTTGTCGGTAATGGATGTTTCGGCGTTTTCTATGCCGACGCTTCTTCTGATGTCGGGATTGATGGTTATCGGGGCGAGTCCATCGAGTGTCGGGGGAGGTATCCGGACGACCACCCTTGCTGTAATGTTTTTGACGATTCGGAGCTTTGCGCTTGGACGCTCGGATGTCAAAGTATTTAACCGCCAGATTGACCCGGAGGATAAACAGCGGACGTTTATTGTCATTTCCTTTTTTATTGTAGGTTTATTGGCTGCGATTACTCTAATCAGCGCCTTCGAACGCGGCAATGCAGAAGTGGAATTGATTGATATTATTTTTGAAACAAGCTCGGCCTTCGGAACCTGTGGGCTTTCGACCGGGCTGACAGATGATTTTTCCACCCCGAGTCACGTGCTGCTCATGTGCCTGATGTTCATCGGACGGGTGGGAATCCTGGTGTTTTTATTCTCAGTGAAAAAGAAAGAAACAAAATCGCATTATAGATATCCAACGGAACGCATAATTATTGGATAGCCGGAGAGGGAATTCTCCGGCTTTCTTTATTGCATGGGAAGTGAATCGTATAAAAGATGAATAATATACATTTAAGATGCTGTATACGTTTTCTTGACGGGTAATTTTAGGGGGAGTACAATTAACGTAACGTTTCGTACAATTCCCTGAATATTTCTTTTCGATTTTGTGACTAATTGGTTGTATCGTGCATGCATATGCATTTTGCAAAAGGGAAAAGAGGCAGGAGACACAGCCGGCACACGAGTACATAGAAAACAGGAGACTGTAATTCTGTTTATTGTGCGGGCAGTGGAAAGTTCAGCAAGGGGGTAATGGAGCCGGAAAAGAAAGCAAGGCAGAAAAACAGGATGGAGAGAATTTTTATGCTAATGGAGGAGGATGAATATGGCTTTAAATAAGGAATTTGCCGCCCGGAGGCTGCACTCGCTTCTTGGTATTATTCCAATTGGACTATTTTTAATGCAGCACTTCGTAGTAAACCATTTCGCGACCAGGAGTGCTGAAGCTTTCAACGGAGCGGCTCACTTTATGGAAAATTTACCGTTTCGTATCTTTTTAGAGATGTTTCTCATTTATATTCCTATACTGTTTCACGGGATTTACGGACTTTTTATTGTATTTCAGGGCAAGGCGAATGCGAAGCGCTTTGGCTACTTTCGTAACTGGATGTACATTTTCCAGCGTATCACCGGGGTATTTCTGCTGGTGTTTATTACCTGGCACGTCTGGGATACATGGGTGCAGGCCCAGTTCTTCGGTGCTGAAGTAAACTATCAGATGATGGCTGATATCGTAGCGAATCCTTGGATGCTCGCATTTTACATCGTAGGTATCCTGTCTGCCACATTCCACTTTTCAAACGGTTTATGGTCATTTTTGGTTACATGGGGTATTACGGTTACGCCAAAAGCCCAATTGGCTGCAACATATTTCACTTTGTTCGTTTTCGTAGCGATGTCTGTGATTGGCCTTCGTGCTATTTTCGCATTCGTATAAGATCGGTTTTTTAATAAACTAAAGGAGTGAAACATCCGCATGAGTAATGGAAAAGTTATTGTCGTAGGCGGAGGACTGGCAGGACTGATGGCAACAATCAAGGCCGCTGAAGCAGGTTCTCAGGTGGACTTGTTTTCAATTGTACCGGTAAAACGTTCTCACTCTGTCTGTGCTCAGGGCGGCATGAACGGGGCCGTCAATACAAAAGGTGAAGGTGACTCTCCGTGGGAGCACTTTGATGATACTGTATACGGGGGCGACTTCCTGGCAAACCAGCCTCCGGTAAAAGCTATGACAGAAGCGGCTCCGGGGATCATTCACCTGATGGACCGCATGGGCGTTATGTTCAACCGGACTCCGGAAGGACTGCTCGACTTCCGCCGTTTTGGCGGCACCCAGTTCCACCGTACGGCTTACGCCGGAGCAACGACTGGCCAGCAGCTGCTGTACGCGCTGGACGAGCAGGTTCGCCGTTATGAAGTAGAAGGGCTTGTCAATAAATACGAGGGATGGGAATTTCTTTCGGCTATTCTGGATGAGGAGCAGGCCTGTAAAGGCATTGCCGCTCAAAACCTGCGCTCGATGGAAATTGAAACGTTCCGGGCTGATGCAATCATTATGGCTACGGGCGGCCCTGGCATCATTTTCGGTAAATCCACGAACTCCATGATCAACACCGGCTTTGCCGCCTCATCGCTTTACCTGCAGGGCGTCAATTATGCCAACGGTGAATTTATCCAGATTCACCCGACTGCAATCCCCGGCGATGATAAGCTCCGGCTGATGAGTGAATCTGCGCGTGGGGAAGGCGGACGCATCTGGACATACAAAGACGGCAAACCATGGTACTTCCTTGAGGAAAAATACCCGGCGTACGGTAACCTCGTTCCGCGGGACATTGCCACGCGTGAAATCTTTGATGTCTGTGTTAACCAGAAGCTGGGTATTAATGGGGAAAACATGGTCTATCTGGATCTTTCCCATAAAGATCCGCATGAACTCGATGTAAAGCTTGGCGGGATTATGGAAATCTATGAAAAGTTCATGGGTGATGATCCGCGGAAGGTGCCAATGAAAATCTTCCCAGCTGTCCACTATTCGATGGGCGGCATGTGGGTTGACTATAACCAAATGACAAACATTCCGGGTATTTTCGCTGCCGGGGAGTGTGACTATACTCAGCACGGCGGTAACCGACTCGGAGCAAACTCCCTGCTTTCCTCTATATACGGCGGGATGGTTGCCGGGCCGAACGCGGTGGAGTATGCCAACAGTCTGGAAAAATCAGCGGAAGATCTTTCTTCTTCGCTTTTTGAAACAAAGAAACAGGAAGAGCAGCAGGAGTTCGACAGGATTATGAACATGAACGGCACCGAAAATGCCTACGCGCTTCATAACGAACTCGGGGAATGGATGACAAACAATATGACTGTGGTCCGGGAAAATGATAAACTGCTCGAAACAGATGATAAACTCCAGGAGCTTCTTGAGCGTTGGGAGAACATTAACATGCACGACAGCTCCAAATGGAATAACCATGCTGCAATGTTTACCCGCCAGCTTAAAGGAATGATCCACCTGGCCCGCGTGATGACGCTCGGAGCTTATCACCGTAATGAAAGCCGCGGTGCCCACTATAAACCGGAGTTTCCGGAACGTAATGATGAAGACTTCCTGAAAACCACGAAGGCTAAATACAATCCGCAAACCAATCATCCGGAATTTGAGTACGAAGAGGTTGACACGTCGCTGATTAAGCCGAGAAAACGGGATTATTCCCAAGGAAAAGCATCTTCAGAGAAGGGAGCAAGTAACTAATGAGTGATGCACAAGCGCAAGAAACGCGTAACGCAGAAGAAACCGACACAAAAAAAGTGAAGTTTATTATCACCCGTCAGGATGACCCGGAGAGTCCTTCCTATGATCAGGAGTTTGAAGTTCCCTACAGAGAAAACATGAACGTTATCTCCGCCCTGATGGAGATCCGCAGAAATCCGGTCGACAGCCAGGGCAACCAGGCGAATCCGGTTGTCTGGGATATGAACTGTCTCGAGGAAGTATGCGGCGCCTGTTCGATGATTGTTAACGGTACAGCCCGCCAGTCCTGTACGGCCCTGATTGATCAGCTTGAACAGCCGATCCGTCTGGAGCCGATGAAAACATTCCCGGTAATGAGAGACCTTCAGGTGGACAGAAGCCGGATGTTTGATTCCCTGAAAAAGGTTAAAGCATGGATTCCGATCGACGGTACGTACGATCTTGGTCCAGGGCCGAGAATGGCAGAAAATAAGCGCCAGTGGTCGTATGAGCTTTCCAAGTGCATGACGTGCGGCGTGTGCCTCGAGGCCTGCCCGAACGTAAACGATGACTCTTCATTTATCGGTCCTGCAGCTATTTCCCAGGTTCGCCTGTTCAACTCCCATCCAACAGGGGAAATGAACAAATCCGAGCGTCTGGAAGCCTTGATGGGTGAAGGCGGGATCAGTGGATGCAGTAATGCCCAAAACTGTGTGGAAGTATGTCCGAAGGGGATCCCTTTAACAACCTCCATTGCTGCCATGAACCGTGAAACAAATATCCAGTCGTTTAAAAACTTTTTTGGCGGCGGAAATTAATTGATAAAAGGGCAGCCTCCGGGCTGTCTTTTTATTTCATGTTTTATGTGAATTATAGGTTCGCCGTACCCGGCAAAAAGGCTAGGAAAGCCTGATGGGGTCCTGCAGGAGAAACCGCTGCGTCTATTCTTGTTTCCCGTAAATCAGAGTGGTACAATATAAAAGTATTTTACATACTGAAACCGCTTATAATAGCAGTGCACTACGCTCCAGGGTTATAGGAGCAGTTCGCAGTTGCGACTTTATTAAGGGTGAAGTACAATATAAAAAGCCTGCTTTCTAGAAAAGCGCACATGTTGAGCGCTTTTTAGTGAAAGCGATCTATATTGAAAAGGGGTATAAATCATGCAGGAAAAAACATTTACTATTACAAACGAAACAGGAATCCACGCGCGTCCGGCGACGCAGCTCGTAAACAAAGCCGGCCAGTTTTCTTCAGATATTTCTTTAGAATACAACGGCAAATCCGTAAACCTGAAATCGATCATGGGCGTTATGTCTCTCGGCGTTGGAAAAGGATCCGAAGTAACGGTTAAAATTGAAGGTAATGACGAAGAAGATGCCATGGAAGCAGTGGATCAAGTGATTAAAGAAGGGCTTGGGGAATAATGAGTGCCAGCCTGACCGGAATTGCTGCCTCAAAAGGAATAGCAATTGCAAAAGCTTTCCTTTTGGAACAACCGGAATTGGATGTAAGTAAAAAACCGGTGGATAACGCCCAGGACGAAATCACAAGATTTAAAGAAGCAGTCCAGGAGTCCAAGCAGGAGCTTCAGGTTATTAAAGAAAAAACACTTCAGGACATGGGAGAAGACCAGGCTGAGATTTTTTCTGCACATATGCTCGTACTGGAAGACCCTGAGATTATGGACGGTGTCTCCAGTAAAATTACGGAGGAGAGTGCCAATGCAGAATATGCTCTCAGTGAAGTAGCGAACATGTATGTAGATATGTTTGAGAACATGGATAATGAATACATGAAAGAACGTGCTGCGGACATCCGGGACGTATCCAAGCGTGTACTCATGCATTTGTTTGGACTCGAAAATACCAGTCTGGCAACGATTGATCAGGAAGTTATCGTTATTGCTGATGATCTGACCCCTTCTGATACTGCTCAACTCAATGAATATGTGAAGGGCTTTGCTACAGACATCGGCGGTCGTACTTCCCATTCTGCGATTATGGCCAGATCGATGGAAATTCCAGCTGTAGTGGGAACGAAAGAAGCAACAGACACGATTAATCAGGACGATCTTTTAATTGTTGACGGCCTTGAGGGCCGGGTGGTCATCAACCCAAGTGATGATGAAGTGCAGGAGTATAAAGAGAAGCTGGAGCAGTTTAACCGCCAGAAAGAAGAATGGGCAAAGCTGGTCAATGAACCAACAAAAACAGAAGATGGTCATACGGTGGAATTAGCGGCTAACATTGGCACCCCGAATGACCTCGACGGTGTTTTATCCAACGGTGCTGAAGGCATCGGTTTGTACCGGACAGAGTTTTTGTATATGGGCAGAAACGAGCTTCCTTCCGAAGAAGAGCAGTTTGAAGCTTATAAAGAAGTGCTTGAGCGTATGGAAGGAAAGCCAGTCGTTATACGTACGCTTGATATCGGCGGTGACAAGGAGCTTCCTTATCTGGACCTGCCAAAGGAAATGAACCCGTTTCTCGGCTTTCGTGCGATCCGGCTCTGCCTCGAAGAGAAGGATATGTTCCGCACGCAGCTCCGTGCCCTGCTGAGGGCCAGCTCTTTTGGGAAATTAAAAATTATGTTCCCGATGGTGGCAACAGTAGAAGAAGTGCGTGAAGCAAAATCGATGCTTGCAGAAGCTAAGAAAGAACTGCAGGATGAAAACATCGAGGTTTCCGGGGATATTGAAGTGGGGATTATGGTAGAGATCCCTTCCACAGCAGCAGCAGCAGAGATTTTTGCTAAAGAAGTGGATTTCTTCAGTATTGGGACAAACGACTTGATCCAATACACTCTGGCTGCAGACCGGATGAGCGAAAAAGTAGCTCATTTGTATCAGCCTTATCACCCGGCGATTCTTCGTTTAGTTAAAAATGTGATCGATGCCGCTCATAAAGAAGGCAAATGGGCAGGCATGTGCGGCGAAATGGCCGGCGAGCCTGTAGCGGTCCCTCTTCTTCTGGGACTCGGATTGGATGAATTCAGCATGAGTGCCACCTCGGTACTTCCAGCAAGAACCCAGCTCCGCTCGTTGAAAAAAACGGACGCAGAGGGTCTTGTAGAGGAAGCAATGAAATGTTCTACAGCAGATGAAATTGCTGAACTTGTTGAAAACAGAGGCTTTGTCATTCAATAAACTGAAAGCAGGAAAACAAAAAGCCTGGAACCGTTGGTAGGTTCCAGGCTTTTTTGTGGGTGATGAAACGTATATTTTCTTGTATACTGAAAAAGTTAATGTTCTTCAGCTGAAAAAGCTTTGAACGGAATTTATAAAATTGTCAGCAGCTCCGGAACTGCACAGAAGATATCAGATAGTCTGTTTGGTTCCAACCCGGATAACAAGTTCTGAAAATGGAGAGAAGCAAACATGAAACAACCTATTGGCGTTATCGATTCAGGTCTTGGAGGCCTTACTGTGGCCCGCGAAATTTTAAGGCAGCTGCCGAAAGAAGAAATGATATACATAGGGGATACTGCAAGGTGTCCATACGGGCCCCGTCCGATTGAGGAAGTAAGGGAGTTTACCTGGCAGATGATTGCAAGGCTGCAGTCTGAAAATATCAAAATGCTTGTGATTGCGTGCAACACAGCAACAGCTGTAGTGCTTGAAGAAGTAAAGCAAATTTTGGATATTCCAGTCGTAGGGGTGATTACACCCGGGGCTATATCAGCGTTGAAGGTCACCAAAACAGATCAGGTGGCCGTGATTGGAACCAGCGGCACTGTAAAAAGCGGTGCCTATGAGCGGGCGTTAAAATCTATTAATGAAGATGTGGAAGTTACGTCACTTGCCTGTGTACCGTTCGTTCCGCTCGTGGAGCAGGGACAGTGCGGGGGCAGAGCTGTTCTTGATATTGTAAAGCAGACGCTGCGGCCGCTAAAGTACGCTTCGTATGATACGCTGATTTTAGGGTGTACTCATTATCCGCTGCTCGAAGGTGTGATTCAGGAGGCAGTGGGTCCGGACATTCAGTTAATCTCCTCTGGTGATGAAACAGCCAGGGAAGTAAGCACACTGCTTAATTATCATGAAACGTTAAATACGGGAGAAATCCCTCCGTTTCACAGGTTTTACACTACCGGGCCCGAAAAAGAATTTCGGAGCATAGCAAACCAATGGATGGATCAGCAGATAGAACATGTAGTATCTATTCGACTTGATAGTGACGACCGGTTTGCCGGGAGTGAAAAGAAAGGAAGATTACATGAATCGATTGGACGGAAGGGAATGGAATGAGCTTCGTTCTATTCAAATTGAAACAGATTATTTAAAGCATCCGGAGGGTTCGGTACTGATATCCTTTGGTGACACAAAAGTAATTTGTACAGCGAGTATTGAAGAGCGTGTCCCACCTTTTATGCGTGGGGAAAAGAGGGGTTGGATCGCAGCCGAATACTCGATGCTCCCAAGAGCAACAGAAACCCGTAATATCCGGGAAGCGGCCCGGGGCAAGCTTACCGGAAGAACGATGGAAATCCAGCGCTTAATCGGACGGGCTCTTCGGGCGGTAGTGGATCTGAAGCTCCTGGGAGAGCGGACTATCTGGATTGACTGCGACGTGATTCAGGCAGACGGGGGAACGCGTACAGCTTCAGTAACAGGGGCTTTTATTGCTCTTGCTATGGCTGTGCAGTCCTACCATGAGAAGGGAAAATTTAAAGGCTTCCCTATTACGGATTACTTAGCAGCTGTTTCCGTAGGCCTTAACGCTGACCAGGAAACCATCCTCGACCTTGCCTATGCAGAAGATTCTCAGGCAAATGTGGATATGAATGTAGTAATGACGGGAAAAGGCGAGTATGTAGAAGTACAGGGCACAGGCGAAGAAGCTTCGTACACAAGAGAACAGCTCAATAACATGCTCGACTCCGCAGAGGCGGGAATGCATGAAATCATTCAGCTTCAAAAGCAGGTTATCGGGCCCGCGGCAGCTTCTATTCAGGAGAACTTTGCAGATGATGGAAGCGGAAGGGAGTTATAATGAATACTGTAGTAATAGCTACAAAGAATCCAGGAAAAGTAAAAGAGTTTGAACACATGTTTGGCAGCGGGTATAAAGTGGAATCGTTACTGGAGAAAAATATTGATGATATTCCAGAAACCGGCGCCACCTTTGAAGAAAATGCGATTATTAAAGCAGAGGCTGTAAGAGATCATCTCAACTGCACGGTGGTTGCAGACGATTCCGGTCTGGAGATTGACGCCTTAGACGGGCGTCCGGGTGTTTACTCCGCACGTTATGCGGGAGAAGAAAAAGATGATGAAGCGAATATAGAGAAAGTGTTACATGAAATGAAGCAGGTGCCCCGCGGCGGGCGCAGTGCCCGTTTTGTGTGTGTACTGGCTGTGGCATTTCCGGATGGCAGCGTTCATACATTTACGGGAACATGTGAAGGGGAAATAGCAGAAGCGAAAGCTGGAGATAACGGATTCGGCTACGATCCCGTCTTTTATCTGCCAGATTACGGAAAAACGATGGCGGAGCTGACCGTAGAAGAAAAGCACCGCATCAGCCATCGGGGCAAGGCGCTTGAAAGATTGCGCGTCCAGGGACAAAATCTTCTGCAGGACGACTGAAAATAATTTTTGCGAATCATAGAGAGTTGGAGGCAGAATGAATGGACATTTTAGTAGTAAGCGACAATCATGGAAGTGAAGAAGTATTAAAGCAGGTGCTCGACCGTCATCAGGGCGGGGTGAGTGCTGTACTGCATTGCGGAGATTCGGAAGCCTCACCGGAAAATAATCTCCTGAACGATGTGCATATCGTTCAGGGAAATGTGGACAGTCCGGGAAACTTTCCTGATGAATTAACAGTAAATGTAGGCCATATAAAAACGTATCTTACTCACGGACATTTATATCAGGTGAAAACGTCTTATGCTTCACTCTTTTCCAAGGCTGAAGAGATTAATGCAGACCTGGTTTGTTCCGGGCATACTCACGTAGCGGGAGCGTTTGAAGAGGACGGAACGATTTTTGTGAATCCAGGAAGCCTGCTGCTGCCGCAGGAGCGTCCTGAGCAGACCTATGCTATCGTAAATGTCTCTAACCAGGGCCAGTCGATCAACGTCCATTTTTATGAAAGAGAGTCAGGCAGCGAGCTTCTTGAACTTTCGCAAAGCTTTCCGTTTCCAGAGGGAGAATAAAATCCCTCTGGAAACCTTTATTGACTTTTAGGAGAAAATATTTTAACATAATAAATGTCGCAAAAATACAGATGTCCCAGTAGCTCAGCTGGATAGAGCAACAGCCTTCTAAGCTGTAGGCCGCAGGTTCGAGTCCTGCCTGGGACACCATTTCCTAATTAATAATATGCCAAGAGACAGAAGAGGACTTCCTCTCCTGTCTCTTTTTATTTATTTCACCCAGGCTGGAAGGGAAGGCGGAGCGAACCCAGAAAATGCTTCAGGGAGGCCTTTGCTCCTGCTTTAAAAGAAATAGTGTCAGGTTATATTGCAAGATCGTGGACAATAAATCTTATATCTGATGCAGAAGTACAAATTATCTAAAAAGTTTCTGCAAAATGGTTGACCATAAACTGTATTCGGCGTAATATATACGTCAAACGTTAAAAATGTATTCAGAGAAAGAACATTTGCCTTTTGAGGGTGTACACGTTACCGTGTTCATTAACAGGGCAGACGATAGATTGAAGGGACGCAGAGGTGATATCAGTGGCGGAACAATGGATATTTATGGACGGAGAGTTCGTCAAAAAGGAAGATGCCAAAATCTCCGTATATGATCATGGTTTTTTATACGGTGACGGTGTTTTTGAAGGCATTCGCGTATATAACGGAAATATTTACAAACTGGATGAACACCTCTTGCGTTTATATCACTCTGCAAAATCGATTATGCTTGATATCCCTCAATCGAAGGAAGATATGACGGAAATTATCAGGCAGACACTGCAGAAAAATAAACTCGAAGATGCTTATATCCGGCTTGTTGTTTCAAGGGGTGTAGGGAATCTTGGCCTGGATCCGGCATCGTGTGCAAACCCTTCTATTATAGTTATAGCAGAGGAGCTGGCAATCTATCCAAAGGAATTTTACGAGCATGGCCTCGAAATTGTGACAGTTGCTACCCGGCGGAACCGGCCGGATGTATTAAGCCCAAAAGTGAAATCATTAAATTATTTGAATAATATACTGGTGAAGATGGAAGCAAGCCTTGCAGGGGTCAGCGAAGCGTTAATGCTTAACGATCAGGGCTATGTGGCCGAAGGCTCCGCAGACAATATCTTTATTATTAGAAACGGTGTGCTGATGACACCGCCGGGTTACATTGGGGCTTTAGAGGGCATCACCCGGCAGGCGATTCTGGAAATGGCTGAGGATATGGGGTATGACGTGCGCGAAGAAGCGTTTACGAGACATGATGTCTATACTGCAGAAGAAGTGTTTCTGACCGGAACAGCTGCAGAAGTCATTGCTGTGGTAAAGGTAGATGGAAGAGTGATCGGCGATGGCCAGCCGGGAGAAGAGACAAACCGGCTTTTGCGCGCTTTCAGACAAAAGGTTGTGGAAGACGGAGTAAAAGTTTATTCAGACAATTCACGCATAGAGATTGGCTAATTGCCTGATTACATGTACAATATAATTAAATAGTATTGATAAATCGACGACAGGGACCAGTAAATAACAGATTTTCCTTCACAGAGAGCTGCCGCAGCTGAAAGAGCAGCAGGAAATCGTATTGAACTCCCCCTTGAGAGCCTCCCTGAACCCAAGTAAGGAAGGCCGGATGCCTACACGGCCTCCGTTATGGCAAACCGAACCGCAAAAACGGTTCTTAAGGCAATAAGTGCGAGCTTATTGTAAAAAAGGGTGGTACCGTGAAAAGCAGACGTCTTTTCGCCCCTTTAGAGCAGCAGCAGCTGTCTATTGGAGGTGAAAGGGCGTTTTTTATTATCCGGAGAAGTCCTTTTTAAAGGTGGCGGCATGGCATTGACGCAGGCATGGAGAAAAAAGTGATTTGAGTATAAAAGGAGGAGCGAGTATGAACACAAGAGTGAGAGAAGTAAAAGGGCGTGAATTGAAAGACGAAAACCAGGAAATGAGTGGCTCAAGCATGCTGATCCAGGCTTTGGCCCGGGAAAATGTAGATACCATTTTCGGCTATCCCGGCGGAGCTATTCTTCCAACGTATGATGAAATCTACCGTACCGGTATCCGCCATATCCTCTCCCGGCATGAGCAGGGCGCTATTCATGCAGCAGAGGGGTACGCAAGAGTTTCAGGGAAGCCCGGTGTGTGTGTAGTAACATCAGGCCCTGGAGCTACAAATGTGGTAACCGGCATTGCCGACGCCATGATTGACTCTCTTCCTCTTGTGGTTGTGACTGGCCAGGTAGCAACATCGGTAATCGGTACGGATGCTTTCCAGGAAGCGGATATTCTGGGTATCACGATGCCGATCACAAAGCACAATTTTCAGGCGCGGTCGGTGGAAGACCTTCCGCGAATCATCCGGGAAGCATTCCATATTGCCACTACCGGACGTCCGGGACCGGTCGTAATTGACCTTCCTAAAGACGTATCCATTGCCTCCGGAATGTTTCATTACGATGATGAGCCGAACCTTCCCGGATATCAGCCGACATATACGCCAAACAAGCTTCAGATCCGCAAGCTTGCTGAAGCGGTAACGAAAGCGAAGCGCCCGGTTATTCTGTCAGGAGCAGGCATTCTGCATGCCGGCGCTTCTCCGGAACTGCTTGAATTTGTCGAACAGCAGCAGATCCCGGTTGCCTCTACACTTCTTGGGCTTGGCGGGTTTCCCGGCACTCATGAACTGGCACTCGGCATGGCGGGTATGCATGGGACGTACGCAGCCAATATGGCCCTCCATGAAGCCGACCTGCTTATCAATATAGGCGCCCGCTTCGACGACCGTGTCACCGGTAATTTGGAACACTTTGCCCCGCAGGCAACAGTTGCCCATATTGACGTTGATCCGGCAGAAATAGGTAAAATCATTGAAACGCATATTCCGGTTGTGGGAGACGCCAAAGAAGCATTGCGCCTGTTAAACGAAGTGAATCCGAAGCCGGGCGAAAGCGTGCGCTGGAGAATGAAAGTGGACGAATGGCAGCAGGAGTTTCCGCTCTGGTACAAGGAAGGCTCTGAGTATATTAAACCGCAGAAGCTTACAGAGCTTGTTTACGAAAAAACCAACGGTGAAGCAATTATCACGACAGATGTCGGTCAGCACCAAATGTGGGCTGCCCAGTACTACAAATTCGATCATCCGAACGCCTGGGTGACAAGCGGCGGTCTCGGAACGATGGGCTTTGGTTTTCCGGCTGCTATCGGTGCCCAGTTTGCCGAACCGGATCGTCAGGTAGTGGCTATTCTTGGAGATGCCGGCTTCCAGATGACAATGCAGGAGCTTTCCATTCTGCAGGAGCTGAATCTTCCGGTAAAGGTGCTTCTGGTCAACAACGCATCGCTCGGTATGGTCCGCCAGTGGCAGCAGCTTTTCTATGAAGAGCGGTATTCCAACTCCCTGTTTCCAATCCAGCCGGATTTCGTGAAGATGGCGGAAGCGTATGATATTAAAGGATATAAAATTACCGACGAAAATGAAGTGGCAGGAGTGCTTGAAGAAGCATTCAACTACAACGGCCCGGTGCTTATTGACTGCAGAGTACACGAAGAAGAAAACGTGTATCCGATGATCGCTCCCGGACAGGGGCACCATCAAATGGAAGGAGTGAAACCATGAGGCGGACCATTACAGCGACAGTAAACAACACAACAGGAGTGATGAACCGCATTACCGGTCTCTTTGCCCGCCGTCATTTCAATATCGAAAGCATCACAGTCGGAATGACGGAAAACCCGGAAGTGTCTAGAATGACATTTGTGGTCAATGTGAGCGACCAGCGGGGGCTCGACCAGGTCATCAAGCAGCTGAATAAGCAGGTGGATGTATTAAAAGTCCGTGATATTACCGATGAAGCGATTGTAGCCAGAGAGCTTGCGATGATTAAAGTCATGACAGGCTCCGGCCAGCGTGGAGAAATATCGGATTTAATTGCACCGTTCCGGGCTACAGTTATCGATGTGGGCAGAGAGAGTGTCACGATTCAAGTGACCGGAGACACACCAAAGGTGGAAGCACTCATCGATCTGTTAAGGCCTTACGGCATTAAAGAAATGGCCCGCACGGGTGTAACAGCCTTTCAACGGGCAACGAAAAAAAGCAGTGATCAAACCAGGTATTCCATTATTAATTAATGAGTATTCATAAAAGGAGAGGTTCCAGCAATGGCAAAGGTATTTTATAACAACGATGTAAATGAGGCAGCACTACAGGAGAAAACAGTAGCAATCGTAGGGTATGGCTCACAGGGCCACGCCCACGCACAAAACCTGAGGGAAAGCGGCGTTCACGTTATCATTGGGCTCCGTAAAGGAAAGTCTTGGGACAAGGCCTCGGAGGATGGATTTGAAGTATATTCTGTAAAAGAAGCGTCGGCGAAAGCAGACGTTATCATGATCCTGCTTCCGGATGAGTATCAGCCGGCGATTTACACAGAAGAAATCAAGCCGGAGCTTAAAGCTGGAAAAGCGATTGCATTTGCGCATGGCTTTAATATTCATTTCAGCCAGATTGTGCCGCCGGAAGACGTGGACGTATTCATGGTAGCACCGAAAGGGCCGGGACATATTGTGCGTCGGACATTTGAACAGGGCGCCGGAGTACCTGCTCTGTATGCTGTGTATCAGGATGCAAGTGGAAACGCCACAAACTCTGCGCTTGCTTATGCAAAACAAATCGGTGCGGGACGTGCCGGAATTCTGGAAACATCGTTCCAGGAAGAGACCGAAACGGACCTTTTCGGAGAGCAGGCTGTTCTTTGCGGCGGAACGTCCGCACTTGTTAAAGCCGGATTTGAAACGCTTGTTGAAGCCGGGTATCAGCCGGAGATTGCATATTTTGAGTGCCTGCACGAACTGAAACTGATCGTCGATCTGATGTATGAAGGCGGCCTTGAAGGCATGCGCTATTCCATTTCAGACACGGCTCAGTGGGGAGATTTTCAGGCTGGACCGCGCATCGTAACGGAAGATACCAAACAGGCGATGAAAGGTATTCTGACCGATATTCAAACCGGCCGTTTTGCTAAAGGATGGATTGCAGAAAACCAGGCGAACCGTCCAGAGTTCAACGCTACCAATGCCCGTGAGAGAAATCACCTCGTTGAGCAGGTGGGCCGCGAACTCCGCGAAATGATGCCGTTTGTTAACCCAAATTCCAAGGGAGTGTAATGCTGTGAAAAACATTAACGTTTTCGATACGACGCTTCGAGATGGAGAGCAGACGCCGGGCGTCAACCTGAACTTTGAAGAAAAGCTTCAAATTGCGAAACAGCTCGAACGTCTGGGTGTTGATATTATTGAAGCGGGGTTTCCAGCCGCTTCTAAAGGCGATCTTCGTTCTGTGAAGGAAATTGCGGATACTGTCAAAAACAGTTCAGTAACCGGGCTGTCCCGCGCCCTGACTTCTGATATCGATGCCTGCTGGGAAGCGTTAAAGGGAGGGGCAGAGCCAAGAATCCACGTATTTTTGGCCACGTCCCCGATCCATCGTGAGCATAAGCTCCACATGACTCAGGAACAGGTGATTGAGACAGCAGTTAAAGCGGTACGCTATGCAAAAGAGCGTTTTTCCAAGGTCCAGTTTTCAGCAGAGGACGCCTGCCGGACAGAGCTTCCATTTCTGGCGGAAGTGGTCGAAGCAGTCATTGACGCCGGAGCAGATGTAGTAAACCTGCCGGACACGGTCGGATTTATCATGCCGGAGGAGATCCGCAGCATGTTCCGCTATATTAAAAACGAAGTGCCAAACGCAGATAAAGCTGTACTGTCGGCTCACTGTCATGACGATCTCGGCATGGCGACTGCCAATTCTCTGGCCGCTGTCGAAGGTGGCGCGGAGCAGGTGGAATGTACAATTAACGCTGTCGGGGAACGTGCCGGTAATGCTTCTTTGGAAGAAATTGCTGTAGCTCTTCATATCCGGAATGATTTTTACGGTAAATCCACTAACATTACGCTGAACGAAATTAAACGGACAAGCAGTCTTGTCAGTTCACTCATGGGTATGCAGGTGCCAAACAATAAAGCCGTGGTCGGCGACAACGCATTTGCCCATGAATCCGGTATTCATCAGGATGGCGTACTGAAAGAAACATCCACGTATGAAATTATTACGCCGGAGCTCGTCGGTGTAGAAGCGAACCGGATGGTACTTGGTAAGCTTTCCGGACGTCATGCCTTTAAAGAAAAGATTATTTCTCTCGGCTATAACGCGACCGAAGAAGAGATCAATAAAGTGTTCAAATCCTTTAAAGAACTCGCAGATAAGAAAAAAGAAATTACAAATGAAGATATTTTTGCATTAATGGCCGATGAAAAAGCCGGTGATGCAATGAAGTATTATTCTCTTGAAACACTGCAGGTGACGTACGGGACGTCAAATATTCCGACGGCTACGGTTACAGTGCTGGACCAGGCAGGAGAGCGTATTGAAAACGCGGGTACTGGTTCTGGAAGCGTGGAGGCCCTTTACAACACGCTTGAAAAAATTGTAGGGGAAGGCTTCACGCTCCAGGATTACCGTATCCAGTCCACTACCGGCGGCCGTGATGCGCTGGCAGAAGTATTCGTGCGGCTGGCATTTGAGGAAACGGAATCCAGTGGACGCGGAACGGATAACGACGTACTTGAAGCTTCCGCAAAAGCTTATATTAACGCCGTGAACCGTGTGTTAAACCAGCGTCGTGCAGAAAACCAGCCTAAAGTAGCAAATATATCCACGCCATAAAATAATTACTGAAGCAGCGGACAAGGGAGAGATCGAAATGGAAAAAAAGATTGCGATCCTGCCCGGTGACGGTATCGGACGGGAAGTAGTAGAGGCAGCAGTACAGGTGCTCAAGCAGATTGAAACATCGTTTAACCATTCATTTACATTTGAATATGCAGATATTGGCGGAGGAGCAGTGGATGATTACGGTGATCCGCTCCCTGCTCATACGCTCGATATTTGTAAAAAAAGCGACGCCATTCTGCTTGGTGCAGTCGGAGGCCCGGCGTGGGACCACCTTCCGGGAGAAAAGCGCCCGGAAAAAGGACTGCTGCGCATTCGCAAAGAGTTAGGACTGTTTGCCAATCTGCGCCCGGTCCGCAGTTTCAAAAGCTTGCTGCACAGTTCACCCCTGCGTGAAGAAGTGATTGACGGAGTCGATGTAATGATTGTCCGGGAATTAACCGGAGGGCTTTATTTCGGGGAGCCAAGAGAACGACGGATAATCGACGGCGAAGAAGCAGCGGTGGACACCTTGGTTTATAAAAAATCAGAAATCCGGAGAATTGTTCAGCAGGCCTTTGAAATTGCCCGTTTACGCACGCGAAAAGTAATATCAGTCGATAAAGCGAATGTTCTTGAATCCAGCCGCCTGTGGCGGGAAACAGCTGAAGAAGCAGCCAAAGACTACCCGGATGTGGAGCTTGAGCATATGCTCGTGGATAACGCGGCCATGCAGATTATGTATGATCCGAAAAAGCTCGACGTCATCGTTACGGAAAATATGTTCGGGGATATTTTAAGCGATGAAGCATCGATGCTGACAGGATCGCTCGGTATGCTGCCATCTGCAAGTATGGGCAGTGAAAAGCCTGCTTTGTATGAGCCGGTCCACGGATCGGCCCCTGACATCGCCGGACAGGGGACAGCGAATCCTCTGGCCACGATCGCTTCGAGTGCAATGATGCTGAAATATTCCTTTGAGCTCCAGCGGGAATCAGATGCAGTGGAGGAAGCGATTGAGCAGGTCCTCTTAGAGGGACTGCTTCCGGCAGACTTAAGCAGGGATAAAACATCTGCGGCCTCAACAGAAGAAGTTACAAAAGCCGTATGCAGTCACATTGCACGACTGGCAGGAAAATATTAAAAGGAGGAAGTTCCATGAAGCCGAGAACAATCATTGATAAGATTTGGAATGAACACGCTGTTCGTGCCGAAACAGGCAAACCGAATTTAATGTATGTTGATCTTCATATGGTCCACGAAGTCACGTCCCCGCAGGCATTTGAAGGCCTTCGGCTGAGCGGGCGTCCAGTGAGGCGCCCGGACCTGACCTTTGCGACAATGGACCATAACGTACCAACGCTGAACCGGGAGTCTATTACCGATGCCATATCGAAAAAACAGATTGATACGCTGTTTGACAACTGCAAGGAATTTGGAGTGGAGCTTGCTGACATTCACAGTCCGAACAATGGTATTGTCCACATTATCGGCCCGGAGCTCGGGCTGACCCAGCCGGGGAAAACGATCGTGTGCGGCGACAGCCATACGTCCACCCACGGAGCTTTTGGTGCCCTTGCCTTTGGTATCGGTACAAGTGAAGTGGAACACGTTCTTGCCACCCAGACGCTTTGGCAGTCTCCTCCAAAAACGATGGAGGTGCATGTGGATGGAAGACTGGGCACCGGAGTTACAGCCAAGGACATTATTTTGTCGATCATCGCTAAATTCGGCGTTGATTTTGGCAGCGGCTATGTACTGGAATATACCGGTGAGGCAATTCGCGGTCTGACGATGGAAGAGCGGATGACAATTTGTAACATGTCTATCGAAGCCGGAGCACGTGCCGGCCTGATCAGTCCGGATCAGGTGACGTTCGATTACTTGAAAGACCGCCGGTTTGTACCGGAGGGTGCAGAATTTGATGAAAAAGTCGAACAGTGGCGTCAGCTTGCTACAGATGATGGGGCCGAATATGACGAACACGTAGTGATCCCCGCAGACGAAATCGAACCGATGGTAACGTGGGGAACCAACCCGTCCCAGGGTGTAGGTATTCACGGTACAGTTCCTTATCCGGAAGACGGGAAAAGTGCTACGGAGAAAAAAGTGATCAAAACATCGCTTGATTACATGGCTCTGGAGCCGGGCACGAAAATCACAGATATTCATGTGCAGCATGTGTTTCTTGGCTCCTGTACCAACGCGCGTATCGGGGACCTTCGTGAAGCTGCTAAAATTATCCGCGGCAACAAAGTAGCGGAAGGGATCCGCGCGATGGTCGTGCCGGGCTCCCAGCAGGTAAAAATGCAGGCAGAGGAAGAAGGACTCGACCAGGTATTTAAGGAAGCTGGATTTGAGTGGAGGGACTCCGGGTGCAGCATGTGCCTCGGCATGAATCCTGATTTTGTACCTGAGGGAGAGCGCTGTGCCTCCACGTCCAACAGAAACTTTGAAGGCCGGCAGGGAAAAGGTGCAAGAACGCACCTGGTCAGTCCGGCTATGGCAGCAGGGGCTGCTATTTACGGACACTTTGTAGATGTACGAAAATTGGATCAGACAGTTTCTTCATAAGGAGGTGGCAGCATGGAAGCACTCACAGTGCACGAAGGAAATACGGCAGTACTTGAACGGGCAAACGTGGACACAGACCAAATTATCCCGAAACAGTTTTTAAAACGCGTTGAACGTACCGGGTTCGGCCAGTTTTTATTTTTTGACTGGCGCTTCAAGTCGAATGGGGAAGAAGATCCTTCCTTTGAGCTGAATTATCCATCAGCAGCCAATGCTTCAATTTTGATTGCCGACCATAATTTTGGTTCAGGCTCTTCAAGGGAACACGCCCCATGGGCATTGCAGGACTACGGGTTTCGCGTTATTATTGCTCCCAGTTATTCGGATATTTTTTACAATAACTGCGTCAAAAACGGGATACTGCCGGTACGGCTGCCCGAAGATCAGGTTTATGAACTGATGAAGAATGGGAATGTTAAAGAATACCACTTGACAGTAGATTTACAAAATCAGCAAATCTCTGATAAAGATGCGGATTTCGAGGCAACATTTGAGATAGATCCCTATTGGAAGGAAATGCTGTTAAACGGATGGGATGAAATTAGTATTACGCTTCAATATGAAAAAGATATCGAAGCGTATGAAAAACGGGTCAAAGTTTAACGGGGAAGGCGGCCCAAAGCGGCCGTCTTCATTTTTACATTAAGCTGTACTGAACGCAGTTATTCATACATACATATACTATTTGATCTGCCCATACAAAAAATTTACGATCTACTGGCATAGCGGATTTTTACAGAAGGAGGCACCAGATGGATAAAAGGCCGAATCAGAAGGTTGTTTCTTTCCCTGGAGCAGCCGGAAAATTGGTGAAGCAGGGGCTCGAACAGCTGAAGGCTGGTGAAAAGGAGCAGGCCGTAGACGTGTTTCGCCAGGCGCTGATGCATGAGAGCCGAAATCCTGACGCTTCCTATGGTCTTCTTTTAGCTTACGCGGAAGCAGGATATCTGCAGGAAGCGGCCGGATGGGCAGAAGAACTGCTTAAAGACAATACCAGTGACTTTCTCGAGATTCTCCATGTATACGTACCGGTATTAGCTCAGCTGGGCAGGTATGACCAGGTAATTGAAACGCTGGATGAAGTGCAGAACACAAAGGAAGTGCCTGGTCATTTGAGAGAGCAGTTTCAGGAATTGTATGCTCTTGCTGATGGCATGACGCATATGCAAGTGGAAACGGAAGAATACAATACAATGCCTGAAGAACGCTCTTCGCTGCCGGTGGAATGGGAAATGGTGCTTCAAATGGGAACTGAGGACCAGAAGCTGCATGTGTTAAATGTGCTTCGAAAAGAAGGACCGGAAAAATGGATGCCTGCAATAAGGGAGCTGCTGGCCCGGCAGGAAACATCGCCACTAATGAAAAGCTTCCTTCTTCTGCTTCTGAAGGACTGGCAGATCGAAGACGCTGTCTGGGTGCAGAAGCTGGGCAGGAAAGGGGAGTTCGCCCCGTCCACGCTTCCGGCTTTGGAAGAGAGCAGCTCGTATACAGAGTCCTCGTTTCTGCTCGACCGTTCGCTCGGGGATAAAGATCCAGTGCTGCTTCAGCATGCGAAAGAGCTGCTGCAGCAGCTGCTGTTGTATTACTATCCTTTTCCTCCTTCGGTACAGATTGAAGTGCTGGCAGCTGTGCTGCACTTTGAGACGTTCCGGCAGTTTGAGCCGCTCCCGGACGAACAGGATATCAGGGAGTGTTACGGAGTAGCTGAAGCAGGCTTTAGATCGATGCAGGAGGAATACGAAAGAATCCAGGGGTTCATTCAGGAAATCTGAAAAGCCCCTATTTGAAAGTAATGTTTAATCCCTTGTGGGAGTAAGTTTAGCGGAAAATGAATCATTCATTGAAATGGTTTAGTGTTATGTTATAATAGGGTAGTTGTTTACACGGTAGAACCTAGTTATTTGGAGGGAATTTGAATGAATGCCAGTTGGGAAAAGAAAGAAGGAAACCAGGGAGTCTTAACCGTAGACGTAGAATCGGAACGGTTTGACAAAGCTCTGGATCAAGCATTTAATAAAGTGAAAAATGATGTATCTATTCCAGGATTTCGTAAAGGAAAAGTGCCACGGAAGCTTTTCGAAAGCCGTTTTGGAGTAGAGTCTTTATACCAGGATGCCCTGGATATCCTGCTTCCGGATGTTTATGCCGAAGCAGTGGACGAAGCGGGTATTGAACCAGTGGACCGTCCGGAAATCGATGTAGAAGAAGTGGAAAAAGGCAAAGACCTGAAATTCACTGCTACAGTCACCGTGAAGCCGGAAGTAGAGCTCGGCGAGATCAAAGGACTCGAAGTAGAGGAGTTTGACACTTCTGTATCAGAAGAAGAAGTAAACCAGGAGCTTGAAAATCTTCAGGGCAAATACGCAGATCTTGCCGTAGTGGAAGAGGGCGAAGTCCAGGACGGAGATACCGCTGTACTCGATTTCGAAGGTTTCGTAGATGGAGAAGCTTTTGAAGGCGGCAGTGCGGAAAATCACTCGCTTGAGATCGGCTCCAATTCCTTTATTCCAGGATTTGAAGAGCAGGTTGTAGGCATGCAGCCGGGTACAGAAAAAGATATTACGGTTACTTTCCCGGAAGAGTACCATGCTGAAAACCTTGCCGGCGAAGAAGCTGTCTTTCATGTCAAGCTTCACGAAATCAAGCGTAAAGAGCTTCCAGAGCTCGACGATGAGTTCGCGAAGGACGTAGAAGAGCACGAAGCAGAAACACTCGACGAGCTTAAAGCGGCAGTTCGCCATCAGCTTGAACACGACCGTGAGCATGAAAAAGAACATCACGAGCGGGACACTGTAGTTGAAGAGGCAGCGGAGAAAGCTTCTGCAGAAATTCCGCAGGCGATGATCAACACAGAATCCGACCGTATGCTTCAGGAATTCAGCCAGCGCCTTCAGTCCCAGGGTATGACTCTGGAAATGTACCAGCAGGTTACCGGTACGGACGAAGAAGGCATGAAAGAGCAGTTCCAGCCGGAAGCTGAAAAACGTGTCCGCATGAATCTGACTCTTGAAGCCGTAGCTGAGCAGGAAAACCTTGAAGCAAGTGAAGAAGACGTGGAAAATGAACTTCAAAAAATGGCTGACATGTACCAGCGCGATAAAGAAGAAATCCGCAGCCTTATCGAAATGCAGGGCGGCGTGGATATGCTGAAGCAGGATCTTCGTCTGCAGCGCGCTATCGACTATCTTGTTGAGCACAGCAAAACTGTACCGAAAAAAGAAAAACCAGAAGATGAAGAAGCAGAAAACGAATAAGGCTTAAATGCTTAAAAAATCCTGAGGGTGAAGTATGCCTTCAGGATTTTTCCGCCTGAAACGGGCAAAAATCAGCATACCCCGGCTGCCCATACTAAAGGGTATTGTTTCGATTTCCATAGGAAAGTATGATACAATTCAACTCAAGCGCAATAATTGTGTTATTTAAAAACTTCCTATATAGTAAACGAAGAATTAATATTTGTGTTTAGGCAGAGCAGAGAATATGCCGCTTTGAGAAAAGTCATCGAAGGGCTTAATCAGACGGATTGATTGTATACATTACGCTGCTTTAAATGTTTCATATTTAGGTGAGGGGTGAACCAGTTGATTAAATTCAATGAAGAAAAAGGACAATTGAAATGTTCCTTCTGTGGAAAAACTCAGGATCAGGTTCGTAAGCTGGTCGCCGGGCCCGGCGTATACATTTGTGATGAATGTATCGAACTGTGCACGGAGATCGTGGAGGAAGAATTAGGTTCGGAAGAAGAAGTGGAATTCGAAGAAATTCCGAAGCCATACGAAATCAATGAAACACTAGATGATTATGTTATCGGCCAGGAGAGAGCGAAAAAATCGCTTTCTGTAGCTGTCTATAACCACTATAAGCGTGTGAATTCCACAAAGAAAACCGACGACGTGGAACTGGCTAAAAGTAATATAGCGCTCTTAGGTCCGACCGGTAGCGGGAAAACACTATTAGCCCAGACGCTGGCCCGTATTTTGAACGTGCCGTTTGCGATCGCAGATGCAACTTCTTTGACGGAAGCAGGCTACGTGGGTGAAGACGTGGAAAACATTTTGCTGAAGCTTATCCAGGCAGCTGATTATGATACAGAGAAAGCAGAAAAGGGTATTATTTACATCGATGAAATTGATAAAGTAGCCCGTAAATCAGAAAACCCTTCCATCACCCGTGACGTATCCGGGGAAGGGGTTCAGCAGGCGCTTCTGAAAATTCTGGAAGGCACAACCGCCAGTGTTCCTCCGCAGGGAGGCAGAAAGCATCCTCATCAGGAATTTATCCAGATTGATACGAGCAATGTGCTGTTCATCTGCGGCGGTGCATTTGATGGCATCGAACAAATTGTAAAAGAACGCCTTGGCCGTAAAATCATCGGCTTTGGGGCAGAGTCTGAAAACGCTGAAATGGGCCACGATGAATACATGAGCCGGATTCTTCCGGAAGACCTGCTGCGCTATGGCCTGATTCCTGAATTTATCGGCCGGATCCCTGTCATTTCCAGCCTGTCGCAGTTAGACGAGGAAGCGTTGATTGAGATCCTGACCCAGCCGAAAAACGCGCTTGTCAAGCAGTATCAAAAGCTGCTCGAAATGGATGAAGTGGAGCTCGAATTCACCGAAGACGCGCTGCGTGCGATTTCGCGTAAAGCAATTGAACGCAAGACCGGAGCACGTGGACTTCGTTCCATCATCGAGGGCATCATGCTTGATGTCATGTATGATCTGCCTTCCAAAGAAGAAATTGTTTCCTGCACTATTACAGCAGAAAGCGTAGATAGTGACGGATCACCTCTTCTGAAAACAAAAGATGGCAAAGAAGTAACGTTAAAACAGTACAAACCAAAAGAAAGTGCATAAACGGTTTTTCGCCTGAATGAAAAGGGACCTTATACAGAAACCCCCGCATCCGTATGGTGCGGGGGTTCTGATTATTTATACATAGCATTTATAGACAACTTCCTGTCAATGAGTAATGTTTCATAGACAGTAATTTTATAAATAGGATAAAATAAATAGTATACCTTTAGTACGTAACAACCGCATCACTGCATAACAGCAAACGAATATAATTTGACAATAGAGGTGTTAGCGAATGCCAAATACAACGACGATTTCCATACCGATGCTGCCGCTTCGCGGACTGCTTGTGTTTCCGTCGATGGTGCTTCATTTGGATGTGGGAAGAGATAAATCCGTAGAGGCCCTGGAACAGGCAAATGCTAAGGACAGCCGGATTCTGCTCGTCACGCAGAAAGATTTATCAGTAGATAATCCGGGCGAAGCTGATGTGTACCATGTTGGTACAGTGGCAAAAATTAAGCAGATGCTGAAGCTTCCGAACGGCACCATCCGTGTATTGGTGGAAGGTCTGGAGCGCGCAGAAATAAAAGAATTTATCGATAAGGATGCTTTTTTCGAGGTGGAAATGGAAGTGCTGCCTACGGAAGAGCACGCGGATTCGGCTGAGGAACAGGCACTAATGAGAAAAGCACTCGAGGCTTTTGAACAATACGCCACTGCCTCCAAGCGAATTTCCAGTGAAACAATCCAGTCGGTACAGGACATTGCAGGGGCGGACCGGCTCGCCGATATGATCAGCTCTCACCTGCCGTTAAAAGTGGCAGAGAAGCAGGAGCTGCTCGAACAGTTCACCGCTTCAGAGCGTCTGCGTAAAATTATCGATATTTTGCAGAAGGAACAGGAAGTATTAGGTCTTGAAAACCAGATTGGACAGCGCGTAAAAAAATCAATGGAAAAAACGCAGCGGGAATACTATCTGCGTGAACAAATGAGGGCGATCCAAAAGGAGCTCGGAGAAGCTGACGGAAAAGAAAGCGAAGTAGATGAACTCAGGGAAAAAATTCAGCAGGCAAAAATGCCGGAACAGGTCCAGGAAAAAGCCGAGCGGGAGCTCAGGCGCTACGAAAAAATGCCAGGGGCTTCTGCAGAGACTTCCGTTATCAGGACATATATCGAATGGCTGGTGGATATACCGTGGTACGAGGAAACAGAAGATCAGCTTGACATTAAGCGTGCCCAGCGCGTACTTGATGAAGATCATTACGGCCTTGAAAAAGTTAAAGACCGGGTGCTTGAACACTTAGCCGTGCAGCAGCTGACAGAATCAGTGAAGGGGCCGATTTTGTGCCTGACCGGACCGCCGGGTGTGGGGAAAACGTCCTTAGCTCGTTCCATTGCCCGCTCTCTCGACCGTAACTTCACGAGAATGAGCCTTGGGGGCATCCGGGATGAAGCGGAAATCCGCGGCCACCGAAAAACCTATGTCGGTGCTATGCCCGGCCGTATTATTCAGGGAATGAAAAAGGCAGGGACCGTCAATCCGGTATTTCTGCTTGATGAAATCGACAAAATGGCCAGTGATTTCCGCGGGGACCCTTCTTCAGCCATGCTTGAAGTGCTTGACCCGGAACAGAATAATACGTTTGAAGATCATTATGTGGAAGAGCCTTACGATCTTTCCAAAACGATGTTTATTACTACGGCGAACAATATGAACACCATCCCTGAGCCGCTGCTCGACCGGATGGAGGTTATTCGCATTGCCGGATACACGGAAATTGAAAAAGAAGGTATTGCCAAAAACCACCTTGTGGAAAAGCAGATTAAGGAAAACGGCTTAACCAAAGGAAGCATCCAGTTCCGGCAGGGAGCCCTTTTGAAGCTGATCCGTGAGTATACGAGAGAAGCAGGAGTCCGTGGCCTTGAGAGAGAAATTGCAGCAGTGTGCCGGAAAGCAGCAAAGCTGATCGTCATGGGTGAAAACAAAAAAGTAGTAGTCACGCCGGCGAAAATCGAAGAACTGCTTGGACGTCCGCGGTACCGTTACGGACGTGCGGAGGAGGAAGACCAGGTGGGCGCAGCTACCGGCCTTGCCTATACAGCTGCCGGGGGGACAACTTTATCTATTGAAGTATCTCTCGCAAAAGGAAACGGCCAGCTGCAGTTAACCGGGAAGCTCGGTGACGTCATGAAGGAATCCGCGCAGGCGGCATTCAGCTATATTCGCTCAAAAGCGGATGAGTGGGGCGTTGACCCTGATTTTCAGGAAAAATGGGATATTCATATTCACGTTCCGGAAGGGGCCACTCCGAAGGACGGGCCTTCAGCAGGCATCACAATTGCAACAGCCCTGGTGTCTGCACTGTCCGGGCGGAAGGTGAAAAAGGAAGTAGGAATGACCGGTGAAATTACGCTGCGGGGCAGAGTCCTCCCAATCGGCGGACTCAAGGAAAAATCAATGAGCGCCCACCGGGCCGGACTGACGACGATCCTGATACCAGCCGATAATGAAAAGGATCTGGAAGATATACCGGAGAGCATCAAAAAAGATATTACGTTTATCACGGTGAAGCATCTTGATGAAGTGTTAAAAGAAGCATTGGAGGAGAAAAATGAAAGTTCATAAATCGGAGCTTGTGATAAGCGCGGTCAGCCCTAAGCAGTATCCTGAGGGAGGACTTCCGGAAATAGCTCTGGCCGGAAGATCCAACGTCGGGAAATCTTCGTTCATTAATTCCCTGTTAGCAAGAAAAAACCTGGCCCGTACCTCTTCAAAGCCCGGCAAAACACGTACACTCAACTTTTATAATATCGAAGACCGTTTTTTGTTTGTAGACGTTCCCGGCTACGGCTATGCGAAGGTATCGAAAAGCGAACGGGCAGCCTGGGGCGAAATGATGGAGGAGTATCTTAAAAGCAGAGACGTACTGAAAGCCGCTTTTATGATTATTGATTTTCGCCACGAACCGACCAAAGATGATATTGCGATGTACGATTATTTGAAATTTCATGAGCTGCCGGTAGTTATTATTGCAACAAAAGCTGATAAAATTACGAAAAATAAACGCCCCCGTCATTTAAAACGTGTTAAAGAAACACTTAAGCTGAAGCCGGAGGACCAGACGGTTGTGTTTTCCGCAGAAACGGCACAGGGTAAAGATGAAGCCTGGCGGGCTATTGAGCAGTTTATTTGAAAATAATATGTGGAAGTTATACATTGGAACGGTGAGTAAAAGAAAGATATAGTATAAAAACTGTCAGCCCTTGTTCACAAATTGACGTCAAAAGATAAATAGTTGTGTGATACAATGGGTTGTGTGAAGAGTGGAACGTATAAAAAAAGCTGAACATTTGGTGGTTGCATTAAACATGGTATTGATGACGCAGGGGGTGAAGATACGAACATGCATATTATTGTCGCTGGATTAGACTATAAAACAACTCCAGTTGAAACGAGGGAACGATTGGCCTTTCAGGATGATACACTTCCTCAGGCACTGCAGGAGCTTCGTGACATGAAAAGTATCCTGGAATGCGTCATCGTATCTACTTGTAACCGGACAGAGGTGTATGCAGTCGTTGACCAGCTGCATACAGGAAGGCACTTTGTGAAAAAATTTCTGGGCCGCTGGTTCGAAATGCCACAGGAAGATTTTGGCCCATTTTTAAATATACGCGAAAATGATGCAGCAGTGCAGCATTTGTTTCAGGTCGCAAGCGGTCTTGATTCCATGGTTATTGGTGAAACACAAATACTGGGTCAGGTGAAACATGCCCTTGCTACAGCCCACGAAAATGAAACGACCGGCACGATATTTAATGAACTGTTTAAACGTGCAGTCACGTATGCCAAACGGGCCCATCACGAAACAGAAATTAATGATAATCCTGTATCAGTCAGCTATGCTGCTGTGGAACTTGGTAAAAAAGTAGTCGGTTCGTTTAAAAACAAGCGGGTGCTTGTTTTGGGTGCGGGAAAAATGAGCGAATTGACAGCTAAACATCTGCACTCCGGCGGTGCTGCTGAAGTGACGGTATTTAACCGGACGTATGAAAAAGCAGAACAGATTGCTGCGCAGTTTAACGGAAAAGCTAAACCAATGGAGGAGCTGACTGACGCGCTTGCACAGGCGGATGTTTTAATTTCCTCCACCGGCTCGGATTCCTATGTGCTGAATAAAGAGCAGGTGGCTTCTGCCAGCAAAAAGCGAAAAGGTAAACCGCTGTTTATGGTTGATATTGCGGTTCCAAGAGATTTGGATCCGGCCTTGGATCAGCTCGATAATGTTTTTTTGTATGACATTGATGACCTGCAGGACATTGTGAATTCCAACATGGAAGAACGCAAAAAAGCTGCAGCACTGATGGAGAGAATGATCCATGCTGAAGTGTCAGATTTTAAGGACTGGGTGCATACCCTCGGAGTGGTACCGGTAATTTCCGCTCTCCGGACAAAAGCTCTGGCTATCCAGGCAGATACGATGGACAGCGTGGAACGGAAGCTTCCGGAGCTTACCGAGCGGGAAAAGAAAGTGCTGCGTAAGCACACGAAAAGCATCATCAATCAAATGATCAAAGATCCGATAACGAAGGCTAAAGAAATGGCTGATAACAATGATGCAGAAGAAATGCTGCAGCTGTTTACCGAAATCTTTGCTCTTGAAGAGGAAGTAGAAGAAGCCAGGGCAGCAGAGGAGCGCCAGATACGCAAGGAAGAAGCGGAGGAGGAATGGAATGCCTCCAGAGAATCGCGTGGGTTCCGCCTTCCATATGCTTACGCGACAGATGTCGCTGTTCGTTCCTAAGAGAGGGGCGTCAGGATGGTTGCAGCCGAAGGAATTATTTATATTGTAACGATTGTACTATACGGCCTGAGCGTCCTTTGCTACTTCGTTGATTTTTCTCAAACCAACCGGAAGGTGAACCGACTCGCCTTCTGGTTGCTTTCTATTGTCTGGGCTTCGCAGACGGCCTTTTTAGTACTTAGAATATTTATGTATGATCGCGCCCCGGTAATCACGCCTTTTGAAGGCATGTATTTCTATGCGTGGTCTCTTGTAACCATTTCACTTATTGTGAACTGGTTTTTTCGAATGGATGTACTGGTTTTCTTTTTAAATGTGATCGGGTTTCTGCTGATGACGTTCAGCTCTTTTTCGTTTAACGGCGATATTCCAAACGAGCTTGAAACGCTTCTTTTGTCTGAGACACTCGTAGTGCATATTATTTTTATTCTGCTCTCCTATGCTTCGTTTACACTGGCATTTGTATTTTCTGCGATGTATGTGCTGCAGCATCAGCTTTTAAAAAGAAAGCAATGGGGGAAACGGTTAATCAGAATGGAGAACCTGCCAAAAATGGAGAAGCTGGCAGGCACGACCACCGTGATCGGAGTCCCTCTTTTATTTGCGGGACTGGTGTTTGGTTTTCTCTGGGCAGGCAAATGGTATGACTCCCTTCCATGGCAGGATGCAAAAGTCATCGGTTCGATCATTCTCCTTGGCTTTTACAGTACGTATATATATTTACTGGCTGTTCATCACTGGCGCGGCTACCGTATGGCGCTTTTAAACGTTGCCTGCTTTGTCGTTTTACTCATTAATTATTTTATTTCCAGTGATTTGAGCCAGTTTCATATATGGTACTTATAACAAATATGGATGCTTAGAAAGGAATGGCTAGATGTATGCGCACAATTACCCTGGGCACTAGAAAAAGTAATCTGGCATTAAAACAAACAGAATG
Source organism: Marinococcus sp. PL1-022 (assembly GCF_033845285.1). Lineage (NCBI taxonomy): Bacteria > Bacillati > Bacillota > Bacilli > Caryophanales > Bacillaceae > Marinococcus > Marinococcus sp. PL1-022. The sequence goes on from NZ_JAWXCX010000001.1 coordinate 743,551, forward strand.
GGTGCAGCAGGAGCTTGAAAAACTGGACCTGCCCTATCGTTTTGAAGTGAAAAAAATCTCTACAAAGGGCGACCGTGTTCTGGACCGGACGTTATCTAAAGTTGGCGGAAAGGGCCTGTTTGTAAAGGAAATTGAGCAGGCGCTTACAGATGGTGAAATTGATATAGCTGTACACAGCATGAAGGATCTTCCGGGAGAAATGGCGGAAGGCTTTGAGGTCGGCGCTGTCACAAACCGGGTGGACCCAAGAGACGCTTATATTGCAAACAATCATGTAAAGTTTCATAATCTGCCGCTTGGGGCAGTAGTTGGCACGAGCAGTCTGCGGCGCACGTCCCAGATTAAAGCAGAGCGGCCGGATTTAAACGTTCAGTGGATCCGGGGTAATATCGAAACCCGGCTTCGGAAGCTGCGGGAGGAAAGCTTTGACGCCATTATCTTAGCGGCTGCCGGGCTGGAACGGATGGGCTGGAGCGATGAGATTGTCACGGAATTTCTTGAACCCAGCATGTGTGTCCCGGCTGTAGGTCAGGGCGCACTCGGTATTGAGTGCCGCAGCGGGGATGAAGATATATTAAAGATCATTCAACGTCTTCATGATGAGCCGGTTGCGGAATGTGTAGCTGCAGAGCGGGCCTTCCTGAAAGCTGTTGAGGGAGGATGTGCGGTGCCAATCGGCGGGTATGCGACTCTAAACAAAAAGGGTAATGTGCAATTAACCGCGATGATTGGTTCTACGGATGGACGCAAAATACTAAAAGAAAAGCTTACGGGCGATAATCCGGAAGAAATGGGCAGACAGGCTGCTGATGCCCTGCTTGGCCGGGGCGGCAAAGAAATTCTGGAACAGGCCCGGGAAGAGATGGGTGAAGAGTAGTGACAGCAACAGTACTGGTGACAAGAGGAGCCGGCCAGAACGCAAGTCTGGTGCAGGGTCTTCAGTCTGCAGGCTGTTGTGTCAAAGCGGTGCCGGTTATTACCACCGTACCGGTACGGAGCAGGGAAAAGGCAATGGCAGAGCGGTGGCGGAGCGGTAATATAGACTGGATGCTGGTAACAAGCGTGAATACCGTCTATTACCTGGCAGAATGGCAAAAGCGGCACGGTCTTGGTATTCCCGCCAACTTAAAAACAGCTGCTGTCGGGCCGAAAACCAAGCAGGCACTGGAACAGGAAGGCTTTCAGGTAGAGCTGATGCCGGAAAAATATAAAGCCGTTTCGTTAGCTGAAGCAGCCGGGCAGGTAATTGGCCGCCGGGAAAACGTGCTTCTTCCTCAAAGCGCCAAGGCGGCGGACACCCTGTACCGGTCGCTTGCAGCCCAGGGCTTAAGCTTATGGGTATGGCATTTATATACAACGGTGCCGGAAGAAAAAAATGAGCCCTTTCTGCAGACGATTTTAAAGAACCGGGGAGTTGACGTACTGACGGCCGCAAGTCCTTCCTCTGTAGAGGCCCTGTACCGGCTTGCAGGGGCTTACCAGCAGGTGCTTTTGGCTGTTCCCGTAGTGGCAATCGGCCCCTCGACTGGACAAACTGCCCGCGAAACTGGATTCAAGTATGTTTACGAAGCAGATATTCATTCCGTAGAAGGAATGATAGAAAAAACCAAGGAAATTATTTAGGAGGCTTCACATTGGCTGATTTACATTTCCGCCGGCACCGCAGATTGCGGACGACGCCTGGTATACGAGCAATGGTAAGAGAAAACGAACTACGGCCCAATGACTTGATTTATCCTATCTTTGTCGTCGAAGGGGAAAACGTGCGTAAAGAAGTACCGTCCATGCCGGGGGTCTATCATGTTTCCCTGGATCATTTGGATGCAGAAATGGATGAATTGGAAGTCCTCGGTATTCCGAGCGTCATCGTGTTTGGCGTGCCTCATGAGGAGGAAAAAGACGCTGAAGGAACGCCGGCTTTTCTGAAGGACGGAATCGTCCAGCGGGCGATCCGGCAGATTAAAGAAAATCACCCGGCGTTAACGGTGATTGCAGATACCTGTCTGTGCCAGTATACAGACCACGGGCACTGCGGGGTTATTCATAACGGCTACGTGGATAACGATGAGTCGCTGAGAAATCTAACAGAAACCGCAGTTTCCCAGGCGGAAGCCGGGGCAGACATTATTGCGCCGTCGAACATGATGGACGGCTTTACAGCGGCTATCCGGGAAGGGCTCGATAAAGCAGGACACGTGACGGTGCCGCTGATGTCCTATACGGTTAAATATGCCAGTGCCTTTTACGGCCCGTTCCGTGACGCAGCTCACAGCACTCCTTCGTTTGGGGACCGGAAAACCTACCAGATGGATCCACCGAACCGGCTTGAAGCGTTAAAAGAAGCGGAAACTGATGTCGAAGAAGGTGCCGATTTTCTTATTGTGAAGCCGGCCCTTGCTTATCTCGATATCGTAAGAGAAGTGAAGGAGCGCACCGGTTACCCAGTGGTAGCATATAACGTTTCCGGGGAATATGCGATGATTAAAGCTGCCGCCCAGAACGGATGGGTAAATGAAAAGGATATTGTCATGGAGAAGCTCACCAGTATGAAGCGTGCCGGAGCGGACCTGATTGTGACGTATTTCGCCAAAGATGCTGTTCGTTATATGCAGGAGGATAATAAATAATAATAGCAAGCTCTGGAAGGTATTCAGTCCAGGGCTTGTTTTCGATATACTAAGGACGGGAATAGCAAAAAAGATAACTTTTAAGTATCCAGGAGGTATGACATGAAATCGTATCATAATTCAATACATGCACATGAACGCGCAAAAAAAGTAATGCCGGGAGGAGTCAGCAGCCCCGTACGGACCTATGAATCGGTCGGCCATCCGGCTGTTTATATGGATGAAGGCAAAGGCTCCCGTATTAAGGATATTGACGGCAATGAATACATTGATTATGTGATGTCCTGGGGGCCGCTTCTTCTCGGACACGCAAACGAGCATGTGGTCGACAGCTTAAAAATTGTGGCTGAAAAAGGCACGAGCTTCGGTGCTTCGCACGTAACAGAAGCGGGTCTGGCAGAGCTTGTCGTGGACCGGGTGCCCTCCATTGAAGTCGTCCGGATGGTGAACTCCGGCACGGAAGCGACAATGAGTGCGCTGCGTCTCGCCCGCGGGTTTACCGGCCGGGACAAAATTGTAAAAATGGAGGGATGCTATCACGGCCACGGAGATTCTCTTCTCATTCGTGCCGGCTCCGGCGTCGCCACGCTTGGCCTGCCGGACAGCCCGGGCGTTCCTGGTTCGATTGCGCAGAATACGCTTACCGTTCCGTACAATGATCTCGACAGCCTGCAGAAGGCGTTTGATGAATACGGAGATGAAATCGCCGGTGTTATCCTCGAGCCTGTCACCGGGAATATGGGTGTGGTCACACCGGGTGAAGGATTTTTGGAAGGCGTTCGCGACATTACGAATCAGCACGGCAGTCTGCTGATTTTTGATGAAGTTATGAGCGGCTTCCGGGTGGACTATAACAGCGCCCAGGGACACTACGGGGTGACTCCGGATCTCACGTGTCTTGGAAAGGTGATCGGTGGCGGGCTTCCGGTGGGAGCCTACGGCGGCCGTGCCGATATCATGCAGCAGATTGCCCCGGACGGACCTATTTATCAGGCAGGTACCCTTTCCGGCAATCCATTGGCGATGACAGCCGGACTTGAAACACTCAGACAAGTGGACGAAAGCAGCTATGAAACGTTCCGCGCCCGGGCAGCCCAGCTTGAAGAAGGGCTGAACCGTGCGGCTTCCAAGCATGGAATCCCACATCAAATCAACCGTGCCGGAGCGATGATCGGCCTGTTCTTTACCGATGAACCGGTAGTGGATTTTGCTTCTGCGAAGAAGTCTGATCTGGGAATGTTCGCGCGTTATTTCCGTGGAATGATGGCAGAGGGAATATCACTTCCGCCTTCGCAGTTCGAAGGCCTGTTTTTATCGACGGAGCACAGCGAAGAAGATATCGATAAAACCATTGAGGCGGCTGACCGCGTCTTTGCAAGTCTTGCTGCAAATAAAGAGCACGGGGAAGACAGTTGACGCACGCGTCCTGGTTTCGTAAAATAAAGACACTAACTCAATATTAATAACAAATGCAGAAACAGGGAGGAGTACGCACGCAGGTCTGTTGTACAGAAAAAAGGATCCAGGGCTGAGAGATTCTTTAACGACCCGTGCGGAAAGTCGCCCTCGAGCTTCTTTTCTGAACGCATACAGTAAGAAAAGACGGTAGCCGCCGTTATGGGAAAGTGCCTGCTTGGCGGCAGGTATTAAGGTGGTACCGCGAAAACTCTTCGTCCTTACTCGGGATGAAGAGTTTTTTTATGAGAAGAAAGGGGATTTGTATGGGAAAACAAGAGACGGAAATGGCGAAAAAGTACGATCCGAAGGAAACAGAGAACCGCTGGTATGACTTCTGGAAAGAAACAGGACAGTTTGAAGCAGGCCAGACAGACGGCACACCTTATACAATTGTTATTCCGCCGCCGAACGTAACCGGCCGGCTTCACCTTGGCCATGCGTGGGATACGACGCTTCAGGATATTTTAATCCGTATGAAGCGTATGCAGGGCTATGACACCCTATGGCTGCCGGGGATGGACCATGCCGGGATTGCTACCCAGTCCAAGGTCGAGGCGCAGCTGAAGGAAGAAGGTACGAGCCGCTACGAGCTTGGACGGGAAGCGTTCCTGGAAAAAACGTGGGGATGGAAAGAGGAATATGCAGATTTCATCCGCAGCCAGTGGGCCAAGCTCGGACTTTCACTCGATTATTCGAGGGAGCGATTCACGCTTGATGAAGGTCTCTCGGAAGCGGTGCGGGAAGTCTTTGTTTCGTTGTATGAAAGGGAGCTTATCTACCGGGGTGAGTACATCATCAACTGGGACCCGGAAACGCAGACGGCGCTTTCGGATATTGAGGTGGAGTATAAAGAAGTACAGGGTCATTTTTACCATATGCGCTACCCGGTTAAAGGCGAAAATACCTCGATCGAAGTAGCGACGACCCGGCCGGAAACGATGCTCGGGGACACGGCAGTCGCGGTACATCCGGAGGACGGGCGCTATAAGCATCTTATCGGAAAAACGGCCGTGCTGCCGATCATCGGAAGAGAAATTCCAATTATCGCAGACGACTATGTGGACATGGATTTTGGTTCAGGGGCAGTGAAAATTACGCCTGCGCATGATCCAAATGACTTTGAAATGGGTAACCGTCATGACCTGCCGCGCGTACTTGTGATGAATGAGGACGGCAGCATGAATGGAAATGCCGGCGTCTACGAGGGCATGGACCGTTTTGCCTGCCGCCGGCAGCTGACGAAGGATCTGCAGGCAGAGGGCATTCTGTTTGATATCGAGGAGCATATGCATTCTGTCGGCCATTCCGAGCGGAGCGGCGCCGTGGTTGAACCGTACCTTTCCACCCAGTGGTTTGTAAACATGGGGCCGCTTGCGGAGCAGGCGGTAGAGCTTCAGAAGAAGGAAGAAAAAGTTACCTTTGTTCCGGAACGCTTTGAAAAGACGTATCTGCAGTGGATGGAAAACATTCGGGACTGGTGTATTTCCCGGCAGCTGTGGTGGGGGCACCGGATCCCGGCCTGGTACCATAAAGAAACAGGCGAAATTTATGTCGGACGCACGGCACCGGAAAATCCGGAGGAGTGGAAACAGGACGAGGACGTGCTTGATACATGGTTCAGCTCGGCTTTATGGCCGTTTTCGACTATGGGCTGGCCGGAAGAAAGCGCGGACTATGCGCGCTACTATCCGACGAGTGCGCTTGTCACCGGCTACGACATCATTTTCTTCTGGGTGTCGCGGATGATTTTTCAGGGTCTGGAGTTTACCGGCGAACGCCCGTTTGAGGACGTGCTTATTCACGGCCTGGTACGTGACAGCGAAGGGCGGAAAATGAGTAAATCCCTCGGCAACGGGGTGGACCCGATGGATGTTATCGATCAGTACGGGGCGGATGCTCTGCGCTTTCTGCTCGCTACAGGTACAACACCGGGCAATGATATTCGTTTCCAGTGGGAAAAGGTAGAGGCCAACTGGAATTTCGGCAATAAAATTTGGAACGCTGCCCGCTTTACGCTGATGAATGTGGAAGGGATAACGGCAGAAGATATCGAGCTCGAAGGCACAAAAACGATTGCGGACCGCTGGATTTTACACCGGCTGCAGGAAACAAAGCAGAACGCCACCCAGCTGATGGAAAAATACGAGTTTGGGGAGGCCGGAAGGACGCTCTATAACTTTATTTGGGATGACCTTTGCGACTGGTATATTGAAATGGCCAAGCTGCCGCTGTACGGTGAAGACGAACAGCCAAAACGCATGGCCCAGTCTGTACTTGTTCATGTATTTGATCAGACGATGCGTATGCTTCACCCGATGATGCCGTTTATCACGGAGGAAATCTGGCAGCATCTCCCTCACGAAGGAACGTCGATCATGAGTGCTTCCTGGCCGGTAGCGGATTCGCAGCTGTTTGACGAGGAAGCGGTACGCGATATGGAATTAATTCAGGAGGTTATTCGTTCGGTCCGGAATACGCGGGCGGAAATGAACGTTCCACCGAGCAAAGCGGTGCCGATGAGTCTGAAGCCGTCCAACAGCCAGGCTTCGGAACGACTCGAACGGGGGCGTGACTATATTGTACGGTTTGGAAATCCGGAAACGCTGACGATCGATGCAGCAATGGAGGCTCCGGAAAAATCCATATCCCACGTATTGAGCGGGGCGGAGATCTTTCTGCCGCTTGAAGGCCTTATTAATGTAGACGAAGAAATAGAGCGGCTGCAGCGGGAAAAAGACAAGCTTGATAAAGAAGTGGAACGGGTCACGAAAAAGCTGAACAACGAAGGGTTTGTCAGCAAAGCTCCCGCACACGTCGTCGAGGAAGAAAAAGAAAAACAGAAGGATTACGAACAAAAAAGAGAAAAAGTAACAGCCAGAATGGAAGAACTGCAAAAAAGCTAAGCAGCAGACGCTCCCGGCGAGGGGGCCTGCTGCATGGCTGTTTAAAGGGAGGTCTACTTTGCACACATACAAGGAAGCAGAAGCATGGGTGCACTCACTCGAAACGTTCGGTATCCGCCCGGGACTTGACCGGATGAACATGATGCTTGAAGCTGTCGGCAATCCGGAACGCCGACTGAAGGGCATTCATATTGGCGGAACGAACGGCAAAGGATCCACCGCGGCATTTACGAGAAATATTATGACAGAAGCAGGTATTGTCTGCGGATCATTCACATCACCGTATATTCACCATTTCCGTGAGCGGATTGCCACAGACGGAGAGCCGATCAGCGAGGAGGATTTTCTGGAGCTGGCTGCCGTTCTTCGTCCGGTAGTGGAAAGCATCGCCCGCACGCCGTTTGGATCACCGACGGAGTTTGAAGTGATTACTGTTATAGCGGCAATGTATTTTGCCAGAAAAACGTTTCCGGACGTAGTAATATGGGAGGTTGGCCTTGGCGGTCGTCTGGACGCTACAAACGCCATCCACCCTATGGTGAGCATTATCACAAATATTGGACACGACCATCAGGGAATTCTCGGGGACACGCTCGAAGAAGTAGCCCGGGAAAAAGCCGGCATTATTAAAGGCGGGGTTCCTGTGGTGACATGCGAACAAAATGAAGAGCTTGCCGGCATTTTTGAGGAGGCTGCCGATTACCAGCGCTCGAAGTTTTATCAGCTTGGCAGTCAGTTTTATGTCCGCCGCCTTGAGCCGTCAGAGTCAGGAACTCGTTTTTCCTTTTATTCCCTGCTCGGAGATATGGAGGATCTCGAGGTCTCCATGCTCGGGGAGCATCAGGTGGAGAATGCGGCAGCAGCGGTAATTACAACGCGTTACCTGAAAATGTATTATGCCCTGCCCGCAGAGGATGAGCACATTCGTGCTGGTCTGAAAAAAGCAGCCTGGCCGGGGAGACTTGAAAAAGCGCCTGGCGAGGAGCACGTCCTTTTTGACGGTGCGCATAATGAAGAGGGAATGAAAAGCCTTAAAGAAGCGTTAGCCACGCATTATCCAAACGGCCGGTTTCATTTTATTGTTGGAATGAAAACGGACAAATTACAGGCACCGGTGCTCGATCAGTTGGACGGCCTGGAGATAAAATCCATCACGGCGGTACCGTTTGATTTTCCGCAGGCAGCAGCGCCGGAGGATATTGCTGAAGCGAATACAGCCGACGTTCAAACAGCAGAAAGCTGGCAGAAGGCGTGGGAAAAAGCAGAGACAGCCCGGGATCAGGAAGACGTGATCGTGTTTGCCGGCTCCCTGTATTTCATCTCCCAGCTGATGCAGGAGTGGAGTCAATAAGAAAACGAGAAGCAGAAGCCGTATGCTTCTGCTTTTTTATTATTTTTTTGAGCTGATTAACGGAAAAGCATGCTATAATAAGAAAAAAATGGAAGAGGTGTTGTAATGAACGTATTGCTCGCTGTATATTTTACAGCGGCAGGGATGGTAGTGAGTTCCTTCTGTAACGCCGCAGGCATGCGAATGGCTGTTGGTGCGTCTGTATGGATGCCCCCGTCAAGGTGTCCGGTATGTGTCCAGCCAATTAAAAAAAGAGATTTAGTCCCCTGCTGTTCTTATCTGTATCTGGGCGGTAAATGCCGCTTCTGTAAAACCCGTATTTCCGCGATTTATCCTCTTATGGAAGGCGCCGGTGGTGTCTTGTTTTTCCTCGCCTACGTCCGCTTCGGACCAACTGCAGAATTCGCTGCAGCTTTACTTCTTATTTCCTACCTTTTCATTATTACTATCAGCGATATTACAGCCATGATCATCCCGGACCGGGTGTCGCTTTTGTTTTTTCTTGGAGCGGTGCTTTTAAAACTGTTCTGGCTGGAGGAGCCCGCCTGGAACGAAAGCTTCATAGGCGCACTAGCCGGCTTTTTTCTTTTATCAGCTATTATTCTGGTAACGAGGGGAGGGATGGGCGGCGGCGATCTGAAAATATTTACTGTTCTCGGATTTTTCTTTGGCCCGCATCTTCTTGCCGTAAATTTTACAGCTGCTGTATTCACTGCTTCTATTGTTATTTTTCTACTATATCCATTTAATGCTTTCAAAAAAGGAACACCGTTCCCGTTTGCCCCTGCTATCGCGGTCGGCAGCTTATTTACGTTGTTTGCCGGAGAAGCATGCCTGAAATGGTACCTGGCTTTTTTATAATCCCCCGTTTCAACCCCCACACATAAAGGAGACGATCAATGATGAAATTGACTGCAATCCCTGCCGGAACAGAACTGTTCCGTCCCCGTGAGAAAATGGAACAACAAGGAGCGGAGGCGCTGACGGAGCAGGAACTGCTGGCAGTACTCCTTCGCACAGGTACAAAGCAGGCGCCGGTACTGGAGCTGGCTGCCCAGGTGATGGAACGTTTCGATGCTCTTCCCTTATTGAAAGAAGCGACCAGGGAAGAATTGATGGAAATCCCGGGTATTGGAAAAGCAAAAGCTTTGGAGCTGCAGGCTGCCCTTGAGCTGGGAAAGCGCGTCTTTCGCTATTCGTATCCGGACAGATACGTTGTGCGTTCACCTGAAGACGCGGCGGAGTATATGATGGAAGACTTGAGGTTTTTACAGCAGGAGCATTTTGTAGTACTGTGTCTGAATACTAAAAATCAAATTATTCATAAGCAGACGCTATTTATCGGCAGTTTAAATTCAAGTATTGTTCATCCACGGGAGCTGTTCAAAGAAGCGCTGCGGCGGTCCGCCGCATCAATTATCTGTCTTCACAATCATCCATCCGGCGATCCGGCGCCGAGCAGCGAGGATATTCAGGTGACTAAGCGGGTAGCAGAATGCGGCCGACTGCTTGGAATTGAACTGCTCGACCATGTAATCGTTGGTGATCAGTGCTTTGAGAGCATGAAAGAGCAGGGATTTATGTAGAACGCGCAGATGTGAAAATAAGCCTATCCTAAAAAAACAGGTGCATTGCCCCTATGTTTTTCAAATATTTTTCAGTATAATAAAAAATAGTGCATGCAGGGACAGCTGTACTTTAATGCATAATAACGGGAGAGCGTCAGAGGAACAGAAATCCTGGAGATGAAAGCATTCATCCAGGAGGACCGCTGAACGTGCCCGCTACATATGGGAATACAGGGGTGCCGAAAAGGGCATTATCCAACATAATAAATCATTAGATGCTCCAATGAATAATACCTGCTGAAAAGGACGACCGTGCATTTTGCGAGACGAGAGGAGATATACATAGATGTTTGGAACGAGAGACCTGGGGATCGATTTAGGTACGGCAAATACGCTCGTTTACGCGAGAGGTGAAGGAGTCATTCTTCGTGAGCCCTCGGTGGTAGCTATGCGGACAGACACGGGAAATATTGAAGCTGTAGGCCGCAGCGCGAAAAATATGATTGGGCGTACACCGGGCAACATTAAGGCAATACGTCCAATGAAGGACGGCGTCATTGCTGATTTTGACACAACGGCGACTATGATGGAATATTTTATTGGTCAGTCGGTCAAAAAACGTTCGATATTCTCAAGAAAGCCAAATGTGATGGTATGTGTGCCGTCAGGTATTACGGCAGTTGAAAAGAGGGCCGTCGAGGATGCAACCAAACAGGCTGGTGCAAGAGAGGCCTATACGATCGAAGAACCGTTTGCAGCAGCCATCGGAGCCGACCTTCCTGTGTGGGAGCCTACAGGAAGCATGGTTGTTGACATCGGGGGTGGAACAACAGAAGTGGCTATCATTTCTCTTGGTGGCATCGTCACGAGTCAATCGATCCGCATCGCCGGAGATGAAATGGATGAAGCGATCATTCAGTATATCCGGAAAACGTATAATGTCATGGTGGGAGAGCGGACAGCGGAAGCCATTAAGCTTGAAGTTGGTGCTGCGGCTCCTCCTGCGGAAAATGAAAACAATGATACGATGGAAATCCGCGGAAGAGATGTAGTGACCGGGCTTCCAAAAACAGTTACAATTACCTCTGAAGAGATTGCAGGGTGTCTGAAAGACACGGTCTCTACTATTATTGATACGGTGAAGAGTACCCTTGAACAGACTCCGCCGGAATTAGCAGCGGATATTATGGACCGTGGTATCCTGTTAACAGGAGGAGGAGCTCTTCTTCAGCACATTGACCGGGTTCTCAGTGAAGAAACGAACATGGCCGTATTAGTGTCGGAGGAGCCTTTGGATTGTGTGGCACTTGGTACAGGACGCGCGTTAGAAAATATTCATTTGTTCCGCTCAAAAGCAGGTATTACATCCCGCTCAGGCCGGAATGCTTAATCTATCTTTAGAGTAGGTGGGGAACCATGCCGCACTTTTTTAACAACAAGCGATTGATCATCTTGATGGTAAGCATTATTCTTCTTGTTATACTCGTAGGGTTTTCCATGAGGGAACGGGAATCGGTGCCGTGGCCTGAAGAGTTCGTAAGAGACTCTGTAGGCGTTTTTCAGTCGACCATCAGCCGCCCGGCTCACTTTGCAGCTAATCGCTTCGAAGCTGTGGAAAATTTATTGGATACATACGAGGAAAATAAAACGCTTAAGCAACAGCTGGAAAAATACGCTGCCACTTCGGCAGAGCTTGAAAACACCCGTCAGGAAAATGAAACGCTCCGGGAATCGGCAGATACGCAGGAAATGCTGAGTGACTATGAAAGCCGCCAGGCGCTTGTCGTCTATCGTAATCCTGACCGCTGGACGCAGACGATCGGTATTAATCAGGGCACCCAGAACGGTATTGAACAGGATATGGCCGTGGTTACGAATGAAGGTCTTATCGGACGTGTGGCGGAGGCTTCTGAATTTTCCTCCACTGTTCAATTATTATCCGACGGGGAACGGACAAACCGTATCAGCGCCAGTGTGACTGCTGGTGATGAGACGGTTAATGCTTTCATTGAAGGATGGGATGAAGACCGGGACGGCCTTATGCTCCGGAAAATCCGCAGTGATGCAGAAATTGAAGAAGGCCAGCAGGTAGTTACCTCAGGGATGGGCGGAGCTTTTCCAAGCGGTATTCCAATCGGGGAAGTAAAAAGCATAGAACCGGATGAATACGGTTTAACGTATAACGCCCTTATTGAACCAGCGGCAGACTTCAGTGATTTAACGTACGTGAACGTCCTGGATCGGAACATTGAAGATTTGAGTGAAGAATTTCCTTCCCTTGAGGAAGACCAGGAGCAGGAGGATGAAGAGGAAGAAGCCGTGGATCCGGTCGGTGAAGAAGGCGGCGGGGGCTCATGACACGCTTTCTTATCCCCATATCGATCTTTTGTTTATTTCTTATCGAAGGAACATGGTTTGAAATTCTCTTCCCTCAGGAAAATGAAAGTGGATGGGTGTGGATGCCGAGATTTGCACTCATTGGAGTGGTTTTGACCAGCATATACCGCGGGCCGGTCGCAGGAGTGTGGGCAGGTATTTTCGTTGGTTTTCTCTATGATTTCACGTACACGCAGATTCTTGGTGTTTATACATTCTGCTTTGGCTTTATTGCGTACATGAGCTCCTACTCTCTGCCAGTGGTCCGCAACAGCTATGGTTGGCAGTGGCTTATCTTCTTCTGTGCGCTTTTTGTGTTTGAACTGCTGATCTATTTTATTTATTTTTTGTTAGGCATTGCCGAACTTTCCTTTGGAGAATTTTTAGTGAAACGGATGCTCGCTTCGTGGCTTATTAACGGGGCCGCCGCTTTGCTGCTGCTCGTTCCTTTTCGCCGTATTTTTGAATGGATTGAAGACCAGGAAAAAATCAGGCAGCGATAATTTTTTAAAAAAGAAGTGGTTTGCTGTTTATTCCTGTGAAATGAAACCGTATAATGGAAAGAACGACATTTACTAAGAATGGAGAGCGCTTAAGGGTTCAGGGGTGAAAATATGACGAATAGCAATGGAAATTATGTAACGATTAAAGGTACTAAAGAAGGTTTAACCATTGTATTAAATGATCAGTGCTCTTTTCATGAACTTCTTGAGGAATTGAAGAAGAAGATTGAACGGGAGCAGCGTTTGTTTGAAAACGGACCGCAAGTGGAAGTCCGTGTGGACGCCGGGAACCGTTATTTAAGTAAAAGTCACGAAGAAGAAATTACGGAAGTTCTGAACAAAACGGGTTCAGTACGGGTGCATGAAGTTCATTCGAACGTGATAACAAAAGATGAAGCACAAGAAGTAATTGAAAAAGCAACAGTAACGTCTGTGATACAGATTGTCCGCTCCGGACAGGTGCTCCGCAAAACAGGTGATATCCTTATTATCGGTGATGTCAATCCCGGCGGAGTGGTCGAAGCAACGGGGAACATCTATGTTATCGGTGCATTAAAAGGGATAGCCAGAGCCGGCACAGAAGGAGAAAGTCATGCTGTGGTATGTGCCTCTGTGATGATCCCTAAACAAATTTCTATTTCGGACACCTATTACTACGCTCCGGAAAAGCACGAAAAGCAGGAGCAGAAGCCTGCGATTGAAGGACCGGGGTATGCGTATGTCACCGGAGAAGAATACAATGCAATCGCATTCGAGGAAACAAAAATGCTCGGGCATTATTTACGCTCGGTCTCATATACATAAGCATGTCAGGCCGAAAACATCTTCCGGACACCGTTAGCCGGAATGAGAAGCATGTAAGGTCTGAAAGGAGGAACCGTTGGTGGGAGAGGCAATAGTAATTACATCCGGTAAAGGCGGAGTCGGGAAAACCACGACTTCCGCCAACATCGGTACAGCACTTGCACTGCAGGGACAAAAAGTATGTTTGATTGATACAGATATCGGGCTCCGGAATTTGGATGTCGTTATGGGCCTGGAAAACCGGATTATTTACGATCTGGTAGACGCTGCGGAAGGACGCTGCAAGGTTCAGCAGGCATTAATCCGGGATAAGAGGTTCGACTGCCTGCACCTGCTGCCGGCAGCACAAACAAAGGACAAATCTGCGGTGAATCCGGAACAAATGGAGGAAATCGTGGAGACGCTCCGCCCGGAATACGATTTTATTCTTATCGATTGCCCGGCCGGTATTGAGCAGGGATTCAAAAACGCTGTGTCCGGCGCGGACAAAGCGATCGTTGTTACCACTCCGGATACGGCCGCTGTGAGAGACGCCGACCGGATCATCGGTCTGCTTGAAAACGAAGACATTGAACCGCCTAAGCTGGTGGTGAACCGGGTGCGGAGTGATCTTTCCCGGGAAGGCAACGTATTGGATGTGGAAGATGTCGTAGCTACACTTGCAGTGGATCTGCTCGGCATGATTGTAGACGAAGAGCATGTGTTAAAAGCAGCACATAAAGGGGAGCCGATTGCGATGAACCCAAACAGCAGGGCTTCGCTTGGTTATCGTAATATTGCCCGCCGGCTGCTCGGGGAATCGGTGCCGCTGATGGCAGTAGAAGAAAAGAAAAGCTTTTTCTCCAAGGTAAAAAGTTTATTCGGCATAAAATCATAGCAGGCCAGGGACAGGAAGTATGCTTCCTGTCCTTTTTTTGCAGCTGAGTCAGTTTTGTTTTCTTTAAGACTCACGTGGTATAATACTAGTGAAAGGGCATGCTGTTTTGGATCTGATTCCCGAATCGCCTGTCTTTCTTATAAAGGTTTTTACAGAATGAAAGGCTTCGAGTATCTATCCGAATGCGCGAAGGAGGAATCACTGATGACCGTTATAGAAAAGCACCCTTATCTTTCCGATGAAGAACGCCAGAAACTGGCTCTTTTAAATAAACAAATGCAGGAAGCCGCTTCCGAACAGGAGTTGAAGCGGCTTACCACACAGATCGCCCTGCTTCATGAAAAGGCGAAGGTCAGAGAAGAAAATAAGTCTAACTGAATGACTGCCATCATCATGTGGCAGTCTTTTCCTTTTGGAAAGAAATGTGCCACTGGAGGAACGTTCGATGGAATTAATTGCAAATATGAAATCCGGGGAAGCAAGAGCGGCCCTGAAACATAATGGAAGAGTGACAGAGTTCTTCTTCGAGTCCGCAATGGATGACACGGCGGCCGGAGAAATCTATAAAGGGAGAGTAGTGGATGTGCTTCCGGGCATGGATGCTGCATTTATTGATATCGGCAAAGGGAAAAAAGGATATCTGCACCGGGACAATATTATGTCGTACCGGCTGCTGAAGGAGCCGCTCGCTGAAAAAAAACAGCGGGGAATTAAAGATTTCATTAAAAAAGGGGAATATTTATTTGTGCAGGTCGTGAAGGAAGAAACGTCCAGCAAGGGTGCAAAGCTTAAAGAAAATTTATCACTGCCGGGAAAATACTGTGTGTATCTGCCGGATGAGCCGGGACTGTTTATTTCACAAAAGGTGGAGGAATCTGTTAAGGAAGAATGGCTCGAACAGGAAGAAGCGCTGCCGCTCAATGGAGACGGCCTGATTATGCGTACGGAAGGAACGACACAGTCGCTGGATGTGATTAAGAAGGAAATTTTCCAGCTTCAGAGCCTGTGGCAGGATATCGTTATTCGGGGAGAGGAGCTGTCTTCACCGGGAAAGGTATCGCAGGAGGAGCACTTTTTAACAAAATGTCTGACTTCGACACCTCTGGAACACGTGAAAAGGATCGCTGTGGATACAAGAGAAGCGGTGGAGACAGCAAAAGCACACTTCAGCGGATGGGAGCCGGAAAAGCGTCCGGAATTTATTCTTTTTAAGCGTCCCGAAAATATTTTTTCAAAAGAAAATGTGGAGATTGAGCTCGAGCGTGCCTTAAAGCCTGTAGCGTGGCTGAAAAGCGGGGGCTTTTTACAGATTGAAAAAACAGAAATGTGCATCACAATTGATGTGAATACGGGAAGGTTTACCGGAAAACATGATCTCGAGCACACGATTGTAAAAACAAACCTCGAAGCTGCCGCAGAAGTGATGCATCAATTGCGTGTGAGAAATCTCTCCGGCATGGTAATGATTGACTTTATACGAATGAATCAAGAAAAAGACCGGCAGCATTTAATACAGGTACTGGAGGAAAAAGCCGCTGAGGATCCGCAGAAAATCCGGATTGCCGGCTTTTCCCGTCTCGGTATCGTGGAGTTGACCCGTCAGCGTTCCCGCCAGAGTCTCGAGGAACACATGCTTGAACCCTTCGGAACAGAGTACGGCAAAGGATGGAGGCTGTCGGAAAAAGAACTGATGGAAAGATCAAAACGGATGCTCGGCGCCTGGATAGAGGAAGATGTGGATGCGATCGTGCTGGAGGTGCCGGACCGTCTGCTCGCCCGGGAAGGCAGAGCGTTGCATGATGACCTTCAGCAAGTAGTTCCGGGACGCTTATTTATCGTCTCTGAACCGAAGGAGCAGGAGATCGTTGTCCGCTATGCTGGAAGCCTTGAAGTGGCAGAACAAAGAAATCAGGCTTTGAAGGCTCAAATGAAGCAGCGGGGAATTGACTTTCGTTTTTAATATATGCTATTATTTGTAACGTTAGTTGTTTGGAAGCACCCAAACTACAACCGCACAATAACAGGTTTAAGCCCTGGAAAGGCACCTGTATTGGCGAGTCTAAGTGATTAGGAGGTGCAGAGATGTACGCAATTATTGAAACTGGTGGAAAACAGTTAAAAGTAGAAGAAGGCCAGACTATTTTCGTTGAAAAATTAGACGTAGAAGCTGGTAATGAAGTGACGTTCGGCAATGTAGTATTTGTCGGAGGCGACGATGTGAAAGTCGGTTCTCCATTTGTTGAGGGAGCTAAAGTTACAGGCAAAGTCGAAAGACAGGGCCGTAACAAGAAAATCATCGTGTTCAAATTTAAAAAACGTAAAAACTACCGCCGTAAGCAGGGCCATCGTCAGCCTTACACAAAAGTTACAATCAACAGCATTGACGCGTAGTTATGATACGGGTCACTGTTAGCCGCGACGGGGCAGAGCATATTCGTTCTGTTACCATGACCGGTCATGCTGAATCAGGTCCCTACGGCTATGATCTAGTATGCGCCGGTGCCTCGGCAGTATCTTTTGGAGCTGTAAATGCAATGGCATCTCTCTGCCATACAGATCCCACAGTGGATTTAGGCACAGAAGGCGGTTATTTTCATTGCGTGCTTCCGGAAGAAAGCACCGAAGAGGATAAACGCCAGATGCAGCTGTTGGCAGAGGGCATGATTATCTCTTTGGAGACCATTGCAGAGCAGTACGGTGAATTTATATCAATTGAAGAGCATAGGAGGTGAATGTTGATGTTGAAATTAGACCTGCAGTTCTTTGCTCAGAAAAAAGGGGTAGGTAGTACAAAAAACGGTCGTGACTCCATTTCCAAGCGTTTGGGTGCCAAGCGTTCCGATGGCCAGCACGTAACCGGTGGTTCTATCCTCGTCCGCCAGCGCGGTTCGAAAATTTTCCCTGGCAATAATGTCGGTAAAGGCGGAGATGACACTCTTTTCTCCAAAATCGACGGCGTTGTGAAATTTGAGCGTGTCGGGAAAAAACGTAAACGCGTAAGCGTTTATGCAAAAGAAGCATAAGAATCGTATCCGTTTAAACAGATATTTCTGTTTAAACGGATTTTTTTATTGAAAGGGGACAAAAAAATGAAGGTAACAATTATTGGTTTTTGGCATGCCTTTCCCGAAGCAGGGGAAGCAGCCTCCGGCTATCTGCTTGAAGAGGATGGATTTGAGCTGCTGCTCGACTGCGGAAGCGGAGTGATTTCCCAGCTGCAGCATTACACAGAGCTCAGCAGCATCGACGCCGTACTGCTGTCCCATTATCATCAGGATCATGTGGGTGATTTCGGAGCTTTCCAGTACTACCGGCTGCTGGAACCTGTCCTTTGGCCAAAAAAGCAGCACGAGATGGCTGTCTACGCACACCGGGAGGATGAAGAAGGCTTTCAGCGCCTGTTTTATAAAGAAGCAGTGCAGCCGATAGAATACCGGGCACAGGAGCCATTTACCGCCGGTCCTTTTACGATCACACCAGTACCGGTAAAGCACGCTGTACCGTGCTTTGGATTCCGGATTGAAACAGCTGCCGGCAGCTTGTTTTTCACCGCGGACACGTCCTACATGCCAGAGCTTGAACAGGCCGCCGCCCACGTGGACGTGCTTTTGGCAGAATCCAGCTTTTACGCTGGCCAGGACGGCTCGTTTGCCGGTCATATGAATTCCGAGGAAGCCGCAATACTTGCCAACAATGCTGAAGCAGGCAAGCTGGTATTGACTCACCTGCCTCATTTCGGGGACCATGCACAGCTAAAAAGAGAAGCAGAAAATATATTTCCCGGCCCCGTGGAGCTCGCAGCAGGAGGGCTTAAAATAAATATCAGCCGGGACAGTTAATCATTTCTTTCGGGGAATGATTTTTTTGCGTTTATATGAAAGCGGTACCGCATTCGCCTTTACATATTCTTAACAATCAAACTATTTTCTCTTAACAATTAAGTCCTATACTAAGCACTGGGAGCAAAAAGAGTTGCTTTGCCTCGATTACATACACAAAAAGAGGAGGAAGTTGGTTTGAACTTTAAAAAGGTATGGATGGTTCCAACATTCGCTACATTGGCAGTATTTGCATCCGCATGTGGCGGAGGGGGAGAAGAAAGCTCCGAGAGTGGTTCAGAGGAAAGTTCGGGAAGCGGTTCGGAAGAAAGCTCCGGTGAGGAAGGAAGCGGGGGCTCTGGAGATATCGCTATCGACGGCTCATCTACTGTCTTTCCGATCATGGAAGCCGTATCTGAAGAGTTTCAACAGGAACATGGGGATATTGAAGCGCCTGTAGGCGTATCCGGTTCCGGGGGAGGATTTGAACGCTTTATTGCCGGCGAAACGGATTTAAGTAACGCTTCGCGCCCCATTGAACAGGCAGAAGAAGATGCGCTCGAAGAAGCAGGCATTGAATATACTGAGCTGGAATTAGCCTATGACGGACTGACCGTAGCTGTAAATCCGGAAAATGACTTTGTGGATAATCTCACCTTTGAAGAACTGTCACAGATTTTCGCTGACGGAAGCGATGCTCAAAATTGGTCGGACATTCGCGACAGCTGGCCGGACGAGTCAATTGATATTTATGCGCCGGGTACAGACTCCGGCACTTATGATTTCTTCAGTGAAGAGGTACTTGAAGAAGGCGACGTTTCTCGTGAAGCCCAGCTTTCCGAAGACGACAACGTGCTGGTAAATGGTGTAGCAGGCAGTCAGAATGCTATTGGGTTCTTTGGCTATGCATACTACGCAGAAAATCAGGATTCTCTGAAAGCAGTGCCTATCGTGCCGCAAGAGGGTGAAGATGAAGGTATTGAGCCTAGCCAGGAAACAATCAACGATCAGTCATATCCTCTCTCACGTCCGTTGTTTACGTATGTGAAAAACGAATCTCTGCAGGAAAATGAAGACGTCGTCGAATATGTGCGCTTTTTAAATGAAAATGCAGCTGGTCTCGCAGAAGAAGTAGGATATGTAGCAGCACCAGAAGAAGTGTACGAAGAAAATACTCAAAAAATTGATGAAGTAGTTAATCAATAGACGAAGATGGCATGGGAAAGCGAGGGAGCATACACTTCCTTGCTTTTGTCCTTGCTTTTGAGGAATTATCTGTTAAGGGGATGTGCAGAGAATGGAAGATCGTTCAAAACTCTCGGTCAGTGAACGAATCGAACAAAGAACAAAGGGTTCGGGATCCTCGAGTTTTACGGAAAAGTTAATGCCGGTTGTTTTTTTCATTTGTGCTTTGATATCTATTCTTACTACGGTCGGCATCGTTTTTACTCTTTTATTTGAAACAGTGACGTTTTTCAGCAACGTTCCGTTTGCCGATTTTTTTGCTTCTACAGAGTGGTATCCGTTTTTTTCCGATCCTCAGTACGGCATTTGGCCTCTGGTGAATGGAACACTGATGATAGCGGGAATCGCTATGCTGGTAGCCGTGCCTTTTGGTCTGGGAGCAGCCATTTATTTGAGTGAATATGCATCCGAAAAGGTGCGTAAAACAGTAAAGCCTATTCTTGAGGTGCTGGCAGGCATACCGACGATTGTGTATGGTTTTTTTGCCCTCACGTTTGTTACACCAATTCTGCGCTCCATTATACCGGGGATGGACATTTATAATGCATTGAGTCCGGGGATTGTAGTAGGGGTAATGATTATTCCAATGATTGCGAGTCTTTCAGAAGATGCAATGAGCTCTGTTCCAAATTCAATCCGCCAGGGTGCTTTTGCTTTAGGAGCCACCCGGATGGAAGTGACTGTAAAGGTAGTGATGCCGGCGGCATTATCAGGGATTGTTGCTTCTTTTGTTCTGGGAGTATCCCGGGCGATCGGAGAAACAATGATCGTAACGGTAGCCGGCGGGGCAAGTCCAACAATGACAGTAGATCCCACAGGAGCCGTGCAGACGATGACTGCGTACATTGTGCAGGTGACTCAGGGAGACGCAGGGTATGGTACGCCGATTTATTACAGCATCTACGCTGTCGGTATGACATTGTTTATCTTCACGCTAATGATGAACCTGCTGGCTCACTACATTTCTCGACGATTCCGGGAGGATTACTAAATGAAATTTGCAAATACAGCAGCACAACAGAGAGTGCATGATGAAGAAGTACAGGGACTAAGCAGAAGAAATATTTGGAATAAAATATTCAAAGGCGTTTGTTTTACAGCTACTGCATTTAGCATACTGATGCTTCTCGTATTGCTGATACGAATACTCACTCAAGGAATTGGCTTTCTGGACTGGGGGCTTATCGTAAACTTTGCCTCAAGAAATGCAGAGGATGCAGGATTGTTAGCTGCTTTAGCCGGTACGATCTGGCTTATGATGGTGGCAGCTCCGGTTTCCTTTATTTTGGGCGTTGGAACGGCAGTGTATCTGGAAGAGTACGCCCCAAGCAATAAATTTACCAACCTGCTTCAAACGAATATTTCCAATCTTGCCGGCGTTCCCTCCGTCGTTTTCGGGTTATTGGGGCTTACGATATTTAACCGTCTGATGGGAATGGGAGCAAGTGTGGTAGCAGGTGGTCTGACGCTTTCACTGCTTGTTCTTCCAATTATCGTGGTGGCTTCCAGGGAGGCTATCAGCGCGGTTCCGACAGATGTTAAGCATGCCTCCTACGCGATGGGAGCAACAAAATGGCAGACGATCTTCAGAATTGTTATTCCTACAGCTTTACCAGGAGTGCTTACAGGTACGATTTTAGCTTTATCCCGGGCCATTGGGGAGACAGCACCAATTTTAGTGCTCGGTGCCTTAACATACGTTGCCGCTACACCTTCCGGTTTACTTTCAAGTTTCACGGCAATGCCGGTACAGATTTACAACTGGACTGGGCGCCCGCAACAGGAATTTCAGGATATTGCGGCAGCAGGAATTATCATTTTATTGCTGATGCTTTTATTTATGAATTCAATTGCTGTATTTATCAGAAGCAAATTCCAAAAACGATTCTAATAGAAGGAATAAAGAGAGGGGAAGCAGTATGCAGACTAAGCATGAAAACCGTTCAGTAGAAGGGAATAAAACCACAAATTCAGAGGAAAAAGCACCGCTTGCCTATAACGTAGAGCAGCTGAACCTTTGGTACGCTGACAATCATGCCCTTCAGGATATTTCCATGGAGATTCCGGAAAAATCAGTGACAGCTATCATCGGGCCTTCCGGCTGCGGAAAATCAACATTTATTAAAACCTTAAACCGGATGACTGAAATGAATCCGATTGTAAAAACGAACGGCTCTATTAAATACCGGGAAAATGAGATTTTCGCAAAAAATTTCAGTGTCGAGTATCTTCGTACTAAAGTAGGTATGGTTTTTCAAAATCCGAATCCTTTTCCAAAATCAATTTATGATAACGTAACGTATGGTCCGAAAATTCATGGCATCAAAGATAAAAAAACGCTCGATGAGATCGTGGAAAGAAGCCTGAAAAAAGCGGCTATCTGGGACGAAACAAAAGACCGGCTGAAAGAAAATGCTTTCGGGCTTTCCGGGGGCCAGCAGCAGCGTCTTTGCATTGCCCGCTGTCTGGCGATCGAGCCTGACATTATATTGATGGACGAGCCTACCTCTGCACTGGACCCAATTTCTACGCTGAAGATTGAGGAGCTGGTTCAGGAGCTTAAAAAAGACTATACGATTGTCATTGTTACCCACAATATGCAGCAGGCAGCCCGGATATCAGACAGCACTGCCTTCTTTTTGAACGGTGTTATTGTAGAATATGATCAAACAGACAAAATATTTTCTTCGCCGGCGAAGAAAGAAACGGAAGATTATATTTCCGGCAGGTTCGGCTGATCCGGAAGAAAGAGGCGAATAATGGGCGTTCGAAAGGCGTACGAGCAGGATTTGACTTATTTGAAGCAGGAAATACTCTACATGGGCAAATATGTGAAGTATGCTTTCGACCAATCACTGCTCGCGTTAAAAACCAATGATAACCAGTCACTTGCCCGGGAGGTTGTTGCAGATGATAAAAATGTCAATTCCATGGAGCTGAAAATCATGGATGCGGCAACGCTGACTATTGCCAAACAGCAGCCGGTAGCTACAGACCTCCGCCGGTGCATCGTTGCTTTAAAAATGGCTAGTGACCTCGAGCGAATGGCAGATATCGCGGTGGATATTGCAAAAGCTTCAGCCAGGCTTAGTGAAAACAGAAGCCGGGAGGATATCGACCAATTAATTGATATGGCGGAAATTGCCAAGCAGATGTTTGGCCAGGCTATGGAAGCATATGAAAATCAGGAGCTGATGCATGCCCAGCGTGTTGCTTCTTTAGACGATCATGTGGACAGCAAGTACAAATCGTTTATACAGAAACAGCTTCGGCAAAGTGCTGATGAAGTACTGCTGGAAGATATTACCCAACTGTCTTTTATCGGTCGCTATATTGAGCGTTTTGCAGATCACACAACCAACCTGGCAGAATGGGTCGTTTATGAAGTGAACGGACACCATTTTGATTTAAATTAACATGTATACTAGCAAGCCTTCGCCTGGCGGCGGAGGTTTTTTATATCACTCCGGGGCCTTTCGCACCCTTTCAGGAAATTAAGCGTTGAAAAGATAAATTTAACCTGCTCTTATCTCAAATACCTGTTCTGGTCTGTCGATATAAAAAGGGAAGAAGCAGCAGCGCACTATTAACCAGTGTTGAGTTCAAAAGGCGGAGGTACGGGCATGAGCCATACAGAATATTTGGATATGTTTATTGAAGAAAGCCAGGAGCACATTCAGGCGATTAACGTTCATCTGCTGGAGCTGGAAAAGCAGCCGGAGGATGAAACGATCATTGGGGAAATTTTTCGTTCGGCCCATACCATGAAAGGCATGGCCGGAACGATGGGATATGAGGACTTAACGAATGTCACGCACGCTCTCGAAAATGTTCTCGACCAAATGCGTGAAAAAACGAGACTCGCAGATTCGGAAACAATGGATGTACTTCTTGAAGCAGCAGATGTTGCCGAAGAGATTGTAGAGGATATTGCTTCTGGCGGTGAGGGGAAAAAGGATATACAGGCTATTACGGCCAAGCTGCTTGGCCAAAGTACCAGGTCCGGGGCAGAAGAGGGGAAAACAAAAGAAATAACCAGCATAGGCATGGACTGGAATGAATACGACCGGACAGTGATCGCCCAGTCCGTGGAAAGTGGTATGCAGGGATATATGGTGCAAGTCACCCTTGAGGAAAACGCCATGTTAAAAGCAGCACGTGCCTATATGGTATTTGAAGCTCTTGAAGCAGACGGCCACATTATTAAATCAGTGCCGGAGGCTTCAGATATTGAAGCGGAACGGTTTGATAATGAATTTACCGCAGCCGTAGTAACGACCGCTGCCAAAGAAGATCTGGTGAACCGCGTGGCTTCTATTTCGGAAATTAAAACAGTGGCAGCAGAGAAAATTGAAATCCTGGACAGCACAGACAGCGAAGAACGTTTGGAAAAAACACTGTCTCCGGAGACAAAGGAATCGAGCTCGCCGGAACGCAAACGTGCAGAAACGAACAAAACCATCCGTGTGAATATCGACCGGCTGGATAAATTGATGAACCTGTTTGAAGAGCTGGTTATCGACCGGGGACGCCTTGAGCGTATAGCCGGGGAAATAAGAAGCAGCGAGCTGACAGAAACCGTCGAAAGAATGTCACGGACCACCGGGAGCCTGCAGGAAATCATTTTACATATGCGGATGGTGCCGGTGGATCAGGTGTTCAGCCGTTTCCCAAAAATGGTGCGCAGCCTGTCGAGAGATCTTGGTAAAAGAATCGAACTTGAAGTCATTGGTGCAGAAACAGAACTTGATCGTTCTATTATTGATGAAATCGGGGATCCGCTTGTCCATCTTATAAGAAATTCAATCGATCATGGCATTGAAATGCCCGAAAAGAGAAGGCAGAACGGCAAACCGGAAGAGGGTCACGTCGAGCTGCGCGCTTATCACAGCGGCAATCATGTGTATATTGAAATTGAAGATGACGGCGGTGGAATCGATCGTGAACGTGTGCTCCAAAAGGCCGTGGAAAATGGCGTAATAGCTGCTGAAGACGCTGATACGCTGACGGATTACGACGTTCATCAATTTATTTTTTCAGCAGGCTTCAGCACCGTTGATGAAGTGACTGACCTGTCTGGACGAGGGGTCGGTCTGGACGTAGTAAAAAATACGTTTGAAGCACTTGGCGGCGTCATTAGTGTACATTCTGAAAAAGGAAAAGGAACGAGATTCAGTATTCAGCTTCCCCTGACCCTGTCGATTATTGATGTAATGCTTGTGGATGTGGGGGAAGAGCATTACGGACTGCCGCTTACTTCTATCGTAGAGACAGCAAGTATTAAGAGCAGCAGCATTTTTTATGTGCATAAACGGAAAATGATCGATTTTCGCGGAAATGTTATTCCGGTGATGTTTCTGGAGGATGTATTTGAGGTCCCGGTGGAGCGGGAATGGGAACGTGAAAATTATTCTGTCGTAGTCGTGCATAAAGGAGAAAAGATGGCTGCGCTTGTCGTCGACAGTTTTATTGGCCAGCAGGATGTTGTACTGAAGTCACTTGGCCATTACCTGCGGGACATACGTGCCATATCAGGAGCGACGATCCTGGGAGATGGTAATGTGGCATTAATTGTAGATACAAACGCTTTATTGTAAGGAGGAAGAGATATTTATGACGGAAGAAAATGCTGTGAAGAAAGTCATTATATTCCGGCTGGCAGCCGAAGAATACGGCGTAGAAGTAAATCACGTCCAGTCGATTGAACGCATGCAGAATTTCACCCGTATACCTAATGCTGAAAAAAGTATACGCGGCGTCATTAACCTGCGGGGTGTCATTATCCCGATCATAGATCTTCGAAAAAGGCTGTCCTATGAGGAGGTCCCATACACAGAAGAGACCCGGATTTTAATTTTAGCTCTTGAGGGCAATCATGCTGGTCTTATAGTTGACGCAGCAAACGATGTGATAGACGTGTTTGAAAGTGAAATCGGAGCGCCCCCTCAGGCGGCATCGAAAGAAGAACAAATGTATTTAAAAAACATGATCAAGAAAGAAAGCCGTGTATTTACTCTTTTAAATGTGCACGCAGTAGCAGAAGCTTTGGAAACGTCGTCTGTTTGATCCTCAGGGCTGTTCTCCTTTATTATAAAAGAAGAAACTCTTTTTCTTATGCCTGAAACATACATCAGAGAAAAAGCGGATAGCGTAAATATATTCACAGGACTGTACGCCGCAGATAGAACAAGGTATGATGTTAACAGCGGCGCCAGACAGCGTGCGTTCGAAATTTTATATAATGGGGACATGCTTCCATGAGTTTACATCAATCGACTGAAGAAAGACAGTATGATATCAATATGATGTTTGTATTGTTTTTGTTCGCAGTAGTCAGCTGTTTCTATATTTTTCAGGCTCAGCAGCTCGAACAATACGAAGGCAATTTTATGGTCCAGCAGATTATCTTTTTCGTGCTGGCTTTTGCCATTATGATGGTCGTTGTACATTTTGATTTTGAGTATTATCTGGTACTGCACTGGTTCTTATATTCTTTTGGACTGGCTCTTTTAGCAGGGCTGCTGGTCGCACCGTCAAGCATTGCTCCGGTGATTAATGGTGCACAGTCATGGTATGTAATACCGGGGCTTGGACAGTTTCAGCCGGCAGAATTTATGAGGATTTTTCTGATTTTGACGCTCAGTGCCATCATTTATAATCACCATACCGAGTACAGTGGAAGCAAAAACATGCGCTCTGATTTCATACTTATAGGGAAGATGTTTCTGCCGACCCTTCCTGTCGTCCTACTTTTAGCAGTACAGCCGGACATAGGGAGTGTTATGCTCGTAGGAGCTATTTTCGTTTCTCTTTTGGTGGTCTCGGGTATTTCCTATAAAATATTGGCAGTAGCTATTGGGGGCCCACTTTTAGCAATCCTTGGGTTTGTTATTTCTTTTTTCCAGTTTCCTAATTTGATGGAGCGGTTTGTATTTTCCAATATGGATCCTTATCAGGTGAGCAGGATCCAGGGATGGCTGAACCCATTTGAGAATCAGGACGCCGGTTTTCAAACAGCAAGAGCATTGACTGCTATCGGCTCCGGAAGATTATTTGGCAATGACGGGGATCAGGTGTACATTCCGGAGGCCCACACGGATTTCATTTTTGCCGTTATCGGCTCTGTGCACGGTTTTCTGGGCGGTGCTATGGTCATCACTCTTTATTTTGTGCTTCTGTATCAGATTCTTCTGATCAGCATGCGGTCACATAACGCTTACGGCAAGTATATCTGTGCAGGCGTGATTGGATTGTTTGCTTTTCAGATATTTCAAAATATCGGGCAAAGCCTTGGCCTTCTCCCGGTTACTGGTTTTACACTGCCGCTTCTCAGCTATGGAGGAAGCTCGCTTGTCGGAACCATGTTTATTTTAGGCATCGTAATGAGTGTCCGCTATCATTCAAAAAATTACTTCTTTGCCCACCACAAAAATCAGTAAAAGCCAGCCGTAACCCGGCTGGCTTTTGTTTATGGTTTTTTAATATGCACGGAATCCTTTGGTGGTTTGGCTCTTTTCGAAGATAAGAAAAGCTGTTCGCTCTGCCTTTGCACGGTCCAGATGAGCGTATCCAGTTTGCGTTCCATCCGGTAAACAAGAAAAAAGGCAAGAACGACAGCCGCTCCCTGGTCTCCGGCCAGCTGTATCCATTCCTCCATGAAAAATCCTCCTTTGTGAAGAATCCCTCAGCCTAATGGGCTGAGGGAATCGGGTTAATTGGTTTCCCAGATAGTGTCTACATTTCGTTCCACGACTCTTGCGTACACTTTTTTAGTGACGATACCGTCGCTTGTGAAAAAGGCTTCCTTAGCAATAATGGTGTCCATTAATGCTTCTACCGCCGTTTCATCCACCGGTTCTGCCGGCTCTTCGATAGAAAGGGTAGTAGCTTTGCCGAAATCACTTTCAAAACGCAGCTGCAGTTGTTTGCTCATCATCTTCACCTCCTGTGTCTGAAATTACTGCCGGCTTTACAACGACGGAGCCGGGGCCTGCATGTTGTACTCATTGTTGCGCTGTACACTTTGCACGACGTGAGGCTGGAGAACAGCAATGCCATCCGCAATTTCCTGCAGATCGTCGTCTGAAATCTCAGGATTGATATTGCGGAATGTTTTTCGTTTGTATTCGCCGCTGCCGTCTTCGCCGGGGCCTAAATAAAACTCAAAAGAAAGATTGGTTTTTGTTAATTGAGCCATGTTTCTCACCTCCTTTCACCGTATATATTGACGGGCCGAAGCAAAAGGGGGGAGGCAGCTGTGTTTATTTTATGGTGGTTATGGGAATATCACCATGGAATGTTAATCGAAGGAGGATTTACAATGAACGTACTGGTAATCGGAGCGAACGGAAAAATTGCACGCCACCTGGTGGAGGAATTGAAGGAAACGGATCACCATGTAACGGCGTTAATTAGAAAAGAAGAACAATCAGAAGAATTGAAGAGCCTGGGGGCGGACGAAACGATAGTCCGTGATCTGGAAGGAGATATTTCCGATGCTTTTGCCGGTAAAGATGCAGCCGTCTTCGCTGCTGGGTCAGGCGGTCACACAGGACCGGATAAGACCACTATTATCGACTTGTGGGGCTCGAGAAAATCGGTAGAAGCCTCCAAGGCCCACGGAGTGAAACGCTTCATCCAGGTAAGTTCGATGAACACGGATGAACCGGAGAACGGCCCGGAAAAAATGCGCCATTACTTCATTGCTAAACGTGTAGCTGATGACTACCTTGAAGAAAGCGGTCTTGACTATACTATTGTAAGGCCGGGAATGCTGACAAATGACGATCCAAGCGGCACAGTGGAATTAAAACAAAAGCTGAATGAAAAGGGTGAAATTCCACGTGCGGATGTGGCAAAGGTGATCGCGGCATCCTTGGATACGCCAGGTACTATCCGCAAAAAGTTTGATCTGATCAGCGGCGATCAGGAAATTGTTGCAGCACTTAACGAATTATAAGAAGATAAGCAAACAGCCGGCTGTCCAGAGCCGGCTGTTTTTACATAATGACCGTAGGAGGAAGCAGCCATGATAAACAGTTCAGGCCCCCGAATTTCCGGAGGCGCCCTATGGTTAAACTTTTTTCTGCTGTTTGCAGTGGGTATTGTTATTATTGCTGCTGTGTTTCAGGGGGAGACCCTGATGTACATAAGCGGCTTGTTTCCATTTAATACGGCTGCCGCCGATAGCTTTACCGGAGCCTGTACGGGAATAGCAGCAGGGTTTTTCGCCTGGGGGGCATACAAAAAGCAGTGGTTTTCTGTGCCGGACAATGCATATACCGATCTCTTAAAAGAACTGATCCGCCGCCGGGGGAGCTTTTGGGCTGTGACAGCCGGAGCGGCGGTGTCAGAAGAAATACTGTTTCGGGCAGCAGTGCTGGGAACGCTGGTTCTTGTACTTCCGGATATCTTTGCTTTGTGTGCTGCTTCATTTATTTTCATGCTGGTGCATGTGCCTCAATATGCCGGCCAGCAGCTGATTCATGCATGGATTTTCGCTCTGGGACTGCTGCTTGGCAGCCTGTTTTTATGGCAGGGAACGCTCTGGGGGGCTGCAGCTGCCCATGCCGGATACAATGCGGTTTCCTTTCTTATTTGGAAACGAAGTGAGGCCCTTCAGGAATAAAAATACTGAACCGGTGGAGGTCAGTAGCTTTCGCCTGCCTGATGACGCTCGAGGCGCAGCTGTGCTTTCTCCTGTTCTTCCGAAGGGACGAGATAATAGCTTATCCCATTCTCTTCAGCGGAAGCTCCCTGAATTTCAGTCGTCTGTATCTGGGCGAGGGCAGGAGTATAGTGATAAGAAAAACTGCGGATATCCTGAAATGTCATATCCGTGTGGATGTGATCACCGAGGGCGTAAAGCAGTTCTTCCGCTTTCTGAAGTGTAGCCGGACTCTTTGCTTTCTCAAGCAGCGCTTCGAGCACCTGCTGCTGGCGGGAATTCCTTCCTAAATCACCCCGCGGATCCTGCTTGCGCATACGGACGTAGTACAGGGCCTGATCGCCATTTAAGTGCAGATCCCCCCTCGTGTAGGTGAAGGGCTCTCCTTCATCTTTGACGAATTCCAAATCGTTTTGAACTGTAACTCCGCCGTAAGCATCAACGACCTCCTGGAATCCTTCCATATCGGCTTCGACCGTAAAGTCAATGGAGGTGTCGAGAAACTCTTCCGCTGTTTTTTTTAGTAAAGGCATCCCACCATAGCTGTAAGCGTGATTTATTTTATCCGTGCCTTCTCTTCCTGGAATAGACACCCTGGTGTCTCGCGGAATATTAAAAAGCAGCGTGGATTCATTGCCGGAATGGACAGAGATAATCATAATAACATCAGCACGGGAAGCTGTTTCTTCTTTATCTGTACCCGCTATTAGAATAATCTGTGGTCCGGAAACGGTAGTAGGTTCTTCCGGCGCTGTTTCTGAGGTGATCTTCTCTTTTTGTCCGGCAGTTATAGTGTAATAATAATAAAAGAGGCCGCCGAGAGATAGGAAGCATGTGAGCAGGAAAGTGATCATAAAAAACAAGTATACGCTCCGCATAATTGACCGTCCTATCTGTAAAAGTCAAAATCTCTATCTTTATATCGGCAGAAAAGGGAAGATGTCCAGTAGGAAAGCTTGCTCCCTGCGTTGACAAAAAGAGAGCGTAACGTTATATTCAACGTTACTGCTAATTATAATCTCGTTAGGTGAGGCTCCTGTGTAGATATAGGCTTCTGCCCAAAAATGTCTAAAGACGCCAATGGGTCAACAGAATCCATCGAATTAAGGTGTTTTCTAATGAAGCTGGATAATACATTTTTATGCTATGCAGTGCTAAAGCTCGACGAAGGGGAACAGAACGGGCATATACGATGACTGGCTGATTATGCACGTCTTCCCAGCGATGGAAGGCGTTTTTTTGTTTGAAATAAGTGTCAG
The DNA here is from genome assembly GCF_033845285.1 of Marinococcus sp. PL1-022. NCBI lineage: Bacteria > Bacillati > Bacillota > Bacilli > Caryophanales > Bacillaceae > Marinococcus > Marinococcus sp. PL1-022. Next base: position 774,007 of record NZ_JAWXCX010000001.1, read on the forward strand.
GCGGAAGAAGTGCAGCTGCCTGGCCTGGAGAGGAGGAAAGAGGATGGAGAAATTAAACGAACAGGCACGCGAAGAGTTCGTGGAACTAATAGCGGAGTCGTTGCAGCAGGAGCGCATAGAAGCGTTTCGTGAATTATTTTTAGATCTGCATCCTGCGGACCAGGCAGAAGTGTTTCTCGAGCTTGATGAAGAACGGTCAGTGGTTTACGAATTTTTGTCTCCGGAAGAATTTGCCGAAGTGTTTGACAGCTTTGAACCTGAAGTTCAAAAAGAGGTAGCTCTGCAGCTGAACGACCAGTATGCTGCTGAAGTATACAACAATATGTATGCTGATGATGTCGCTGACTTTCTGGGAGAGCTTGAGCCAAGGCAGATGACCCATATTCTGCAGGCGATGGACCAGGAGGATGCCAACGACGTACGGGAATTGCTGGCCTATGAAGAGAAAACGGCCGGGGCCATTATGACAAAGGAATTTGTGTCAATTAAAGCAGCGGATACGATTGATGCAGTCATTGAACAGCTGCGACGGGAAGGGCCCGACGCAGAAATGATCTATTATCTGTATGTAGTTGACGAGCGGGATAAGCTGGCCGGAGTAGCATCGATCCGCGATTTGATTGTAGCGGACTCAGACCGGACCGTGGCCGAAGTGATGAGCAGCCGGGTCGTATCTGTGCATGTAGAGGACGACCAGGAAGAGGTCGCCCAGCTGATACAGAAGTATGATTTTCTGGCAACGCCTGTTATAGACAGTGAAGGCAGGCTTGTCGGAATTGTAACGGTGGATGATGCGCTTGATGTACTTGCGGAAGAAGCATCAGAGGACATTGGAGAAATCTCCGGCTCCCGTGGCTCGACAGACGTGAGCGTTAACGCCTTTAAAGCAGCAAGACTCCGCGCTCCCTGGATTATTCTGCTGATGTTTTTAGGGCTGTTTACCGCCCAGGTGATTGGCTGGTTTGAAAGCACGCTCGAGAGTGTCGTTTTGCTTGCAGCGTTTATTCCGATGATTATGGGATCGGCCGGAAACACGGGCACGCAGTCGCTTGCTGTATCCGTGCGTGCGCTTGCCACGGGAAACATCGAACGAAAAGGGCTGTGGCGGACGATCAGCCGGGAATTTTCCACGGGTATTATGATTGGGATCGCCTCAGGTATTGTAATTACGATATTATTGTATCTTTTTTACGGGGAGCCCCTGATAGGAATTATTGTTGGTTTTTCCATTATGGTTTCACTGGGAGTCGCAAGCGTTATCGGTACGCTTGTGCCGCTTGTAATCAACAAGCTTAAGCTCGATCCTGCCATTGCTTCAGGACCTTTTATTACAACGCTCACCGATATTATCAGCCTGCTGATTTATTTCACGGTAGCTTCGTCACTCATCCAGAGTATTTAAGGGCAGGTTTTTCCAAAAGAATGATGAAAAAGGGGAGGCGCTGTCTCTTCTTTTTTTGTGGGCAGTTAATTAGATTAACATTTACGGGTTGTGATAAACTAACACTATCCTGGATGAAAAGGAGCGAGGGCTTTGCAGTTAACAACCTATACGGATTATGCATTACGGATGGTAATGTACCTGGCTGCTCATGATGAAGACGAGTCCCTGCATAGTATTAAGCAAATATCAACTGCATACTCCATTTCATACAACCATCTGACAAAGGTCGGGCATGAGCTGTCGAAGCTTGGCGTCATTCACACGGTGAAGGGCAGAAACGGAGGAATTCGTCTGGCCAAAGAACCGGAGGAAATCAATGTTGGCTGGATTGTAAGGCAGACAGAAGATAATCTGACGCTCGTGGAATGCTTTGATCCGGAATCGAACCAGTGCATTTTAGCAGGCAGATGCCGGCTCCAGGGTATTTTGGGAGAGGCACTGAAAGCGTATTTGTCGGTGCTCGATAAGTATACGGTCAAAGACATCACAGCGAACAAGGAAATGCTTCATGGCCTGTTTGCAGCGTCAACGGCAAAAAACCAGCCGCCGATTTCTTTTTCTTAAGAAAAGATATCATCGTGCTTGCCCCGGTCACGGTGACATTCGTTAATCATCCAGGAAACTAATTATACATAATAAAGCAGCAGCCCGTGGATATGGGACTGCTGCTTCTTTCATGGCCTAAATAAAGGTTAGTTTGTTTCTTCAAACCGCCGCAGGTCGTTATTGTGGCCGATAGCAATAAGTACGTCTTCTTTATAAAGACGATCCTGGGCTGTTGGAGATATATTAACGTCTTTTCCGCGGCGAATGCCCAGAACGGTGACGCCGTATTTGGCCCGGATATCGAGCTGGGCCAGCGTCTTTTTATGCATGGACGCCGGTGCGGTAATTTCTATAATAGAATACTCTGCGGAGAGTTCGATATAGTCGATGACACGGTCAGAGACGAGGTGCTGGGCAATACGGTTGCCCATGTCATGCTCCGGGTGGATAATCTTATCTGCCCCAATTTTATCGAGAACCTTATGATGGTGAAAGTTCTGTGCTTTTACCCAGACCGAAGGGATATCCATCTCCTTTAGTAAAAGAGTGCATAAAATGCTTGCCTGAAGATCATCACCAATAGCGACAATCACGTGATCAAAATTTGTAATCCCTAGGTTTCTCAGCTCTTTTTCATCTGTGCCGTCGGCGACGGCGCTGTACGTAGAATGATTGGTAATGTCGTCGAGTTTTTCTTCATTATTGTCAATGGCCAGTACGTCATGACCGAGCTTGTACAATTCTGTACTGACGCTGACACCGAACCGTCCGAGACCGATAATGGCAAATTGTTTTTTCACACGGCTTTCTCCTTTTTCCGAAGCTTGGGGTCATTTTCCTGTAATGGTATCGTTAATGTACCGCCGCAGCCATGATTTGTCAAACAGAAGCCGGATGCAGGACTTCATCATCTGTTAAAGCGGAACGGCCGGAGAAATACAGATGAAGACAGCGCTCGGTCTGCTTTTTTAAATTAACATTTAAATGGGAAGTCCGACCCGAGCCGCCGTTAAGATAGTACACGTAGTGCGTGAAAACACCGTCATTTTCTTCAAAAACGACCTGTATATTCTTTTTTTCCATGTAGAGGCGAAGCTGATAGAGATCGTGCTGAAGAGCATTGGAAGCTTGTTGGAATAAGCGTTCGTAGGGCTCCTGGAGACGAACATCAGAAGATTTAAGCGCCTTCGTATCGAGCGCCAGTACTTTTTTCACAATAGGAAGGAGAACAGCGTAATGGATAACGATATGCTCTTTTTCTGTCATAACCATTTCTGTTCTCTCCCTTCGTTACTGGTTAAATCTATTATACGAATATACGTTCCCGTTTTTCAACAGAATTTTTCGTCTGCACTGAATTTTTTCAACTGTATAACTCGAATTTTTCTGGAAAATGGTCTATAATGATATTATGTAAGCGGATACAATAAATTGTTATTCTTCACGGAGTTGTCGGACAATTAGTTTTATTGGCGTTAAAGATGGGTATAGTGCAGTACACACAAAATTATTGGCAATCAATAGAGAGGCATTGGGAGGCCATGCGCGCGTCGCCCGCTTTAAAAAAGATCAGCGCCCGGCGGGTGCTGCAATAAGAACAGGGGGTTCGGCGAATATGTTACATCCAACTCATGAACAGCACTTTATGAAAAAAGTGAAACCAATCCAAAATGGAAGAAGACCTTCAAGGCAGATTCTTCAGTCTCTATATGCTCAAATGATGATGGAGTACGCTGTGTTTGAATTTAACAGAGAGCGGCTTCTGCGCAAAATTGATGACTCCCTGGATATGCATGACGAAAAAGCTTTTAAGGAATGGACAGGGGCTTATAAAGAATTGATGAGCGAATATAAAGATGGCAAGGTATTATTCGAGCAAGGCTATAAATTAGAGCTTGAATTTGAATAAAGACTTATATCAGCATCCTTTGGGCTCCGCCTGAGGGGTGCTTTTTCATGGCATGATAGATCAGGAAAAGCTATTGCCGGTTGTCACGGTGTTGGCGTTTTTTTGCATTGTTCTTTATACTGGGAAAGAAAAGAAACGAAAAGGAGGCAGAGCTGTTGATACTTTCCGATCAAACAATCCGCTCAATGATGGCACAGGGCGATCTTAGTATCGATCCATTAGAGGACCACCAGATTCAGCCGGCATCGGTGGACATTCGTCTGGGCACTCATTTTCTGAAAATCGACGAGAACGCTATCGAATCCATTCAACTGGACCGGCCCGCTAAGTATGTAGAATTTGAAAGCGATCAGGTAATTATCCCCCCGCATTCGTTTCTGCTTGCGACCACAAAGGAATACATCAGACTTCCTCAGCACATTACGGCCTTTGTAGAAGGAAGAAGCTCTATCGGGCGGATGGGACTCTTTATTCAAAATGCAGGCTGGGTGGACCCGGGGTTTGAAGGGGAGATCACACTTGAGCTCTACAACGCCAACCGCCTGCCGATTCGTTTAACGTCCGGAAGGCGGCTTGCCCAGCTTGTTTTTGCTGAGATGGATCAAAAGGCCGGAGCGCCTTATGCGGGCAAATACCAGGGACAGCGGAATGCGATGGGAAGTCACGCCTTTTTGGATCAGGAAAACGAATAATGCTGAGCCATACATAGTTAAAATGAGAAATAACGATTCAAACGACTCGTGACCTTTACTGTTCACGGGTTTTTTCGAGGTAAGCGTGAGCAGAGGCACAGGTGAAAAAAGATGTTATAATGGGAGCGCTGTGAAATGTTTTGGTGGAAAGAGGGAATAACAATTGGGTTTTCAAAATGATAAAGCGGTCGTTGTTTTTAGTGGGGGACAGGACAGTACTACTTGTTTGTTCTGGGCACTGGAACAATTTGAAGAGGTCATTGCCGTAACTTTTTCTTACGGACAGCGGCACGATGAAGAAATAGAAGTAGCAAAGCGAATTGCTGAGGATATAAATGTGGAGCATCATGTGCTGGATATGGGGCTCTTAAGCCAGCTGGCACCGAACGCGCTGACTCGCGATGATATTGACGTGGAGGCAGGAGAGGACGGGGAGCTTCCTTCTACGTTTGTAGAGGGGAGAAACCTGTTGTTCTTTTCTTTTGCGACGATTCTTGCTTCGCAGAAAAAGGCAAAGCACATTGTGACAGGCGTATGTGAGACAGATTACAGCGGGTATCCGGACTGCCGGGATGTATTTGTGAAATCATTGAATGTCTCGTTAAATCTGGCTATTGGCAAAGAGTTTGTGCTGCATACACCTTTAATGTGGCTCGATAAAAAAGAAACCTGGGAGCTTGCCGACCGGCTCGGAAGGCTTGAGTATGTGAAGGACGAAACGCTCACCTGCTATCACGGCATACCGGGGGACGGCTGCGGGGAATGCCCAGCCTGTAAACTGCGCCGTGCAGGCTACGAGCAATATATGGAACAAAAAGAAAGGAAAGGATTATGATTTATTCGTATTACCCACAGTGGCCGCACGACTATCGGTACGAATTAAACAAGGACATGCATCTAAGTGCGGCACACTATATTCCCTCCGAAGACGCGGGAAAGTGCCGCCGGGTGCATGGACACACCTATACAATCAACGTGACAGTGGCCGGCGATGAATTGAACCGGAACGGGTTTTTAATTGATTTTACCGTTTTAAAAAAATGGATCCATAAACGCTATGACCATACGCTGCTGAATGACCATCCGGAGTTTGCCAGTGAGGAAACCGAGGCTGCCTACCCGACGACAGAAGTAGTCGCCCAGGTGATCTGGAAAACAGTGCAGCAGAAGCTCGATGAAACGCCGAATACACCTAAATGCCTGCAGGTACTCGTCAGGGAGACCCCGACAAGCTATGCGGTCTTCCGGCCCAAAGAGGGGGACTTTGCTTAAATGAAACCAACACCTGTACTGGAAATATTCGGTCCGACAATCCAGGGCGAAGGCATGGTCATCGGGCGGAAAACAATGTTTGTACGCACCGGTGGCTGTGACTACCGGTGCTCCTGGTGTGATTCCGCCTTTACATGGGATGGTTCACAAAAAGCCGTGGCGATGAGTGCGGAAGCCATTTATGAAAAGTTAAAAGAAGCCGGCGGCAGAAGCTTCAACCATGTCACTATTTCCGGAGGCAATCCTGCAATGCATCCCGGTCTCGGAGAGCTTGTAGCGCTTTTGCAGGAGCAGGGCATCGAGACAGCGATTGAAACGCAGGGCTCAATCTGGAATGACTGGGTGAAGGAAATCGATGAAGTAACAGTTTCCCCGAAGCCGCCGAGTTCGCTGATGAAAACGGATTGGGCCAGGCTGGATTATTATATGGGAGAACTGCGTCCACGCAGGGAAAAAGAAGTCAGTCTGAAGGTGGTCGTTTTTGATGAAGGCGATCTGGATTATGCGATGGAAGTACATGAGCGTTATCCTGCCGTAACAATGTATCTGCAGGTAGGAAATGACGATACCGTAACACCGGAGGTAGAAGAGCTGAGAGACCATCTCCTCGCTAAATACGAATGGCTTACAGAAAAGGTCCTGCAGGAGGAACGTTTAAACGGGGTGCGGGTGCTGCCGCAGCTGCATACGCTGCTCTGGGGAAATAAACAGGGAGTATAAGGAGGAAAAACAGAAATGCCGGAAAGAGAAGATATTGAACAACTGGATCAGCTGGGAAGCGAAAAAACGGCGTATACATTTGAATACGATCCTTCTCTGCTTGAAGTATTTGAAAACACCCACCCATACCGGGATTATTTTGTGAAATTTAACTGTCCGGAATTTACCACCCTCTGCCCGAAAACAGGACAGCCGGATTTTGGCACGCTGTATATCAGCTACATTCCGGACGAAAAAATGGTGGAAAGCAAATCGCTGAAATTGTATTTATTCAGCTTCCGAAATCACGGGGGCTTTCATGAAGATTCAATCAATACGATTGTAAATGATCTGGTAGAATTGATGAATCCCCGCTATCTGGAGATATGGGGCAAATTTACCCCTCGTGGCGGCATTTCAATTGATCCATTTGTAAACTACGGCAGAGCCGGGACTAAGTACGAGCAGCTTGCAGAAAACAGGCTGTTTCAGCACGATTTATACCCTGAGCCGGTGGATAACCGCTAAGCCTTTCCCGATATGGGAGAGGCTTTTTCTATAGGGAAGGGCAATGGTTCAAAGGTTTGAAGTAAATAAGAAGAGGGGTAGAGAAGTAAGGAAATATGAAAATTCGTGAAAACAGGAGGAGCAGGCAGGATGAGCAATCAAACAGCGGGAAATAAAGTGGTCGAAATACTTAAAGAATGGGGCGTAAACCATCTATACGGCATGCCGGGGGATTCCATCAATGAGTTGATAGAAGAATTGCGCAAAGACGAAGACGGGATGAAGTATATCCAGATTCGTCATGAAGAAACGGGCGCTCTTGCCGCAGCTGCGTATGCGAAGCTGACGGGAAAGCTGGGTGTTTGTTCTTCGATTGCGGGGCCTGGAGGAGTTCACCTATTAAACGGGCTGTATGACGCGAAAAGAGATAAAGTGCCGGTGCTTGCCCTGGTCGGCCAGGTGGACACGACAATCATCGGCACAGATAACTTTCAGGAAATCCAGCTGAATCAGATGTTTGCTGACGTCAGTGTATTCAACGAGCGTGTTCAGAGTGCTGAACAGCTTCCCGATATGCTGCATCAGGCGATACGTACGGCCTACACAGAAAAAGGAGTATCGGTACTCGTTATCCCGGATGATATTTCGGCTGCAGAAATAAAACGTGAACTCCCGATATCTTCCGGAGTGCTTGCGAAGCCGAGGATCCGCCCGGAAAAGGAAGACATGGTGGAGGCTGCCAGGCTGCTGCACGATGCGCAGAAGCCGGTGATACTGGCGGGAAAAGGTGCCAGGTACAGCACTGACGAACTGCTGATGTTTGCTGAACATATCCAGGCACCATTGGTGTCTACACTGCTTGCAAAGGGTGTCGTGCCGGACGAGCATGAGCACAGCCTGGGACAAAACGGCCAGATTGGAACGACACCAGCATACGAAGCGGTGCAGGAAGCCGATTTGATAATTCTGGCCGGCACCTCTTTTCCTTATCGGGAGTTTATGCCGAAAAATACCAAAGCAATTCAAATTGATATCGACCCCAGAGCGATAGGGAAATACTATCCTGTAACGGTAGGTCTGGTCTCTGAACTCGGTCCAGTGCTTCAATGGTATACGGAAAATCTTGAACGCCGGGAACCATCCTCCTTTATGCAGAAATATAAAGATAAAAGAAAGAAGTGGTGGGACGAGCTTGATAAAGATATGACAGAAGAGACTGATAGGCTGCAGCCTCCGCAGGTGATTCATGAAGTACAGCAGTTTTTGGAGGAAGACGCGGTAGTCTCTGTCGATGTCGGAAATGTCACCGTATGGGCTACGCGCTATTTAAAGCTGAAAAAACAGGAGTTTGTGATCTCCGGATGGATGGCTACGATGGGCTGCGGCCTTCCTGGCGCGATTGCCGCCAAAGCGGCCTGGCCTGAAAAGCAGACAGTCATGCTTGCCGGAGACGGTGGTTTTGCTATGGGAATGCAGGATTTTGCCACTGCTGTAAAGTACAGACTTCCAATGATTTGTGTCATATTTAATAATGAAAAGATTGGAATGATTGAATACGAGCAGCAGCAAATGGGTCATCTGGATACAGAAACAGACATCAGTGGGATGAACTTTGCGGCATTTGCCAAAGCATGCGGCGGTGAAGGCTACCGTGCCAGCACAAAGACCGAGCTTCATGAGGCACTGCAAAAAGCAGTACTTGCCACGAGGCCGGTAGTTATTGATTGCGTCGTGGATATGCAGCCACCGCTTCCAGGCCGGGTATCTTATCAGCAGGCGGTGCACTACAGCGAATTTATTATTAAAAATGTTTTTGAACGTGGAGAGCTTTCGCTGCCGCCGCTGAAAAAAGGATGGAAGCGAATAAAAAAATAAAAGAAAACCAGCTGATTTTATTTATCAGCTGGTTTTTGCATTGATTGATACTGCATACTTGATGCACCTTTGATACGGGCTTCCAGACGGATATTATCGAGTTTTCCGTGAAGCAGTTCATACCGGATCTTTCCGGATTCGTACAGCTTGTCGGAACGGGCATTCGCCTTCCCTTTTATCCTTGCAGGTGTCTGCTGGACAGTGCCTGCTCCGGAAGATACTTTGCGGCGGTAATCTTTTCCGCTTTTCGGAGCGGTGAGCAGACTGGCAAGCACTGACACAGCGTACCCCGCAGCAACCCCCGACCATAGGCTCTTTTTATGCATTTCCTGTATTCTCCTCTTTCCAGTCCTTAATGGCCTGGCGCTTCTGGTACATATAGTATCCTAAAGCAAGGCTGCCGTAAAGGCCGCCAAGAGCCTGCTCATTCACTTTGCCTTTACCCTCGGTGGAGCTTCGTTTCATGCCTGCTGTCATATCAACAAGGCTTGAAGTGAGCTTTCTCGAAGCTTCTCCAGCGTCACCTACAATATAAAACAGCGGACTCAACGAGTGGAGCTTTTCATTTACATCCAGAATCGTTTCGTTGCTGTTATGTAAAATCAGCTCCGATTGATTCATCACCTGGTCGAGTTGCTCCGGCAGTTTGTCTACTGTTTCGTTCACCCCATTCAATGTTTTAGTGAGGTTGCTTAAGACGCGTGCCAAGAAAATAACTAATACTGCAAAAGCTATTGCGATGATTAGTAGAGCTATGCCACCGATCATACCCATGATTCACCATTCCTCCTTACAATAAATGCGATTAATCCTACAGCCTAATAAATGGTACCATGATTCATAGCAGAGCACCAGGGCGTGCGGATCATATAATAGTGTCTAACTCTCTCGTACCCTGCTTTTTAGAGCCCTAAACAGTTTCTCTTATAAATTACCGGAAAGAAATTGGCGCCTGCAGGCATTAAAGAGATGGCTTTTGGGTGAAATCCTGTTTTTATATGCATATGATGCGGGAAGAGAAAAGTAATAAAAAATAACGAGGAGGAAAAAAACATGCCCTGGACCATGAATGACTATCCTTCATCCTTAAAAAACTTAGACAAGCCGGTAAAGAAAAAAGCAATCGATATTGCTAATTCGATGCTCGACGACGGGTACGATGAAGGCCGTGCCATTCCAATCGCGACTGAGCAGGCAAAAGAATGGTACAGCAATGCTTCTAAAGAAGAAGTGACCGAATTCATGGAGGAGGAAGATCCGAAATCCCGGGACGGGGAAGAAAGCAGTTCTGACCCGGAACTGATGGAAAAGGCGGAGCTGGTAGAAGCACATGAAGACGGCTGGGCTGTACGGGCAAAAAGTGCGAAAAAACCGGATATAGTCTATGGCAGCAAATCAGAAGCTATCGAACGTGCAAAAGAAGTGGCAGAAAAGAAAGGTACAGAAGCCATTATTTACAAAAAGGATGGCACAGTAGAAAAAAGACATTCCTATTAGACTAAAAAGAGCAGCTGCCCAGGACGCAGCTGCTCTGTTCAATGGTCATAGGAAACAGGACAGCGGCCAGGTTTTTTATCCGGCAGCTGTCTTTTACAAGCTATTAAAAAAATCCGCGACTTACTGAACGTCTTCAGCGAGTCGTTCCACTTCTTTTGCAGTATTGAAATCTTTTTCAGTAACGCCGCCCTGATCTACCGTGGTAAAGGAAATAGTAACCTGCGTGTGATCAATGGTGATTTTAGGATGATGCTGCACATTCTCTGCATGCGCTGCCACTTCTTTAACAAATTCAATACCATTCAGGTAATCAGAAAATTTATATTCCCGTACAATGGCCCTGTCCCCGTCGCTATTCCAGTTTGGCAGATTGCTCAGTTCATTTTGGATTTCTTCTGCAGACATGATCATTGTTCCACATTCCCTTCCTTATTGGTGATTTTTTCTCTCCCGTCTTAAAGGGAGAGTAGTACATCTGAAAGAGCCCCCGGATTTAATAATTTCATCGTAGGAAACTTCATGAACTATAAAACCATATTCCCGTAATTGTTTGTTAACATGCATATTTTCCGGCAGTGATATAACATGGCGGCGTCCGAGGGAGAATACATTAGTCCCCAGCCGGCTCTGTTCCGCTTCTGGTACAGAAATAATATTAAAAAACTGTTTGACTGTTTCCAGGCTCTCCGTTTCAAAGGCCGGTTCATAAGCAATAGCAATAGAGCTGTCCAAGATATTAAAGATACAGTCCAGATGCAGATGGCGGTTGTCAAAATGAACCGGAATAATCCGCTTATCAGGACAAGCCTTCTGAAGTTCGTCGAGGCCTTCTTTAGATGTCCGGGAGCTTTGGCCGATAAAAAGAAGCTTTTCCGAAAGCATAACGTCGCCGCCTTCGATGGTGCCGCTTTTTAAATGGGTGCATTCCCCGTAACGCTGTTCGTACCAGTCTGCTAATGCCGTGGTTTCTCCTGAGCGAATAGAAGTACCCATATTTGATACAATTAATTGATCATCAACCACAAAACCAATATCCCGGGTGAAGACCTGCTCGGGCAGAGAGGCGGAGGCGGGCAGAAAATGCACAGAAGCTCCGAATTCCTGAATGACAGCCGTAAGCTGGTTATGCTGTAATACTGCTTTTTCTATATCAATATCAGTGGAAGCGTACTGCTTCTGCATTTCGTTTATTACTTCCTTAATAGCCATATGCCTGGGTTCGCACATGATAACGTCCGCTAAAACAGAATATTCATCTTCCACATACGCAGTTATGGTGTTGGTCAAAACAACCCGCTCCTTTTCTCTTTAAACATACATTATACCAGACAAAACGACGGGAATTATGTATGCTTAACGGAAAGAAAAGAAAAGTTTTAAAAAAATTGTTGAGAAGAATTGACAAAAGGAATAAAATGAAGGGTAGCATAATTATGAAAAATCCTTACATATCAAGGGTTTTCGAGATAGATCGTCAGCGGGGCCGGAAATCAGCCGCTGGTTGTTTACAGAAAGAGAGGAACGAAGTATGTTTAAACGAATATTAATAGCCAACCGCGGCGAGATTGCAGTTCGCATTATAAGAGCCTGCCGGGAACTTGGAATTGAGACTGTAGCCGTATATTCAGAAGCAGATAGAGATGCCCTGCATGTTCATATGGCAGACGAAGCTTACTGTGTGGGGCCGTACGCTTCCTCCGAAAGCTACTTAAAGATGACTAATTTAATTTCCACTGCTTTAAAGACAGGAGCGGAGGCTATTCATCCAGGGTACGGCTTTTTAGCAGAGAACGCTGAATTTGCCGAGATCTGTGCAGATCATGACATTACGTTTATCGGTCCTTCTCCAGAAGCTATCCGCCGGATGGGAACAAAGGACGTAGCGAGAGAAACAATGAGAGATGCAGGGGTGCCGGTGGTCCCGGGAAGCAACGGATTGCTTGATGAAAACACAGACGTTCACGCACTCGCAGAGGATATCGGTTATCCTGTGATGATCAAGGCTACTGCCGGCGGCGGTGGAAAAGGAATGCGGGCAGCTCAAACCGCTGAAGACCTGGACAAGTGCATCCAGATGGCCCGCCAGGAAGCTGAAAGCTCCTTTGGGGACGCCGGAGTTTATATGGAGAAGCTGGTCGTGGAGCCAAGGCACATTGAAATCCAGGTTATGGCAGACAGTCATGGAAACGTTATCCATCTAGGAGAAAGAGACTGTTCGATCCAGAGACGCCACCAGAAGCTTGTAGAAGAGGCCCCGTCGCCGGCGCTCGATGAAGAGACGAGAAAGGCAATGGGGGAAGCTGCCGTACAGGCTGCAAAAGCAGTGGATTACTGCGGGGCAGGCACAGTGGAATTCCTCTTGGATGCACATAAAAAGTTTTATTTTATGGAGATGAATACGAGAATTCAGGTTGAGCACCCTGTGACAGAAGAAGTGACCGGTGTTGATTTAATTAAAGAACAAATTTATGCAGCTGCCGGCCATGAACTGCAGGTGAAGCAGGAAGAAATTGAAATTGAAGGATGGGCGATGGAATGCAGAATCAATGCAGAAAGTCCGGCAAAAAATTTCAGGCCTTCTCCCGGAAAGCTTGAACTTTATCTGCCTCCTGGCGGACTCGGTGTACGGGTGGACAGTGCGATGTATACAGGATTTAAAATTTCTCCCTACTACGATTCAATGGTAGCCAAGCTGATCGTGCGCGGAAAAAACAGGGAAGAAGTGATTGCCCGGATGAAGCGGGCACTGCTTGAATTTGTCGTAGACGGAGTCGATACGACGATCCCGTTTCACCTGAAGCTTTTGAACCATGAAGATTTCATTTCCGGAAACTTTACTACAAACTTTTTGGACACCCATTCTATTATGGAAGAAGAAAACAGTGTCTAGCATATAGGAAGGCGGAAGGATCGATGGCGACCAGATCGACAAAAAAGCGGATTACGGATGCAGCGTTAGAGCTGTTTGAAGAATTTGGCTTCCATGCGGTCACCGTCGATCGCATTGTGAAACAAAGCCATACATCCAAAGGCGGTTTTTATCACAATTTTACGTCCAAAGAAGAGCTTTTGTACACTATTCACGAATCCTTCATCACCTATGTGCTTACAAAAGCAGACGAAGTACAGTCCAGATATGACACGCCGGCTGAACGGTTATATGAAGTGATACGCTCGTTTGTCCGTATGTTTGAAGTGTACCGTCCGCATGTAACAGTGTTTTATCAGGAAGGAAAGCATTTGTCTGCGGATTACTTTAAACGGCTCGAAGCTAAACGGGATGAATACAAGAACACGATGTTTCAATTGGTCGAAAACGGCATTGAGGAAGGCGAGTTCCGAAAGGAGCTTCCAGTGCCTATTACGTCGATGGCGATATTTGGAATGATGAACTGGACATACAAGTGGTACAAATCAAGCGGACTGTACTCACTTCAGGATATCGCAAACATATTTGGCGATCTGGTGATGAATGCGGTCCTTACCGAAGAAGCCAGAAAACAGCAAAAATATCAGCATTTTTTCTTGAATTCAACGCATGTGTAAGTGTTTATTTTTGAGAGGAGAGAACCCTAATGTATTCTATTGAAGAAATTAAAGAGCTCATTCAGGCAGTGGACGAGTCCTCAGTCGGAGAACTGGAGATCCGGAATGATATGAAAGAAAAGGTTACTATACGTAAAGAGGCAGCGATGCGCCCTGTGGCACAGCAGACCACAGCTCCTTTGCCGCAGCCATCCGCCCAGCCGGCACCGCAGCAGTCAGAAACGAAAAAAGAAGAAACACCGGATGAGAGCAGAAAACAGGAAGTGGATTCCAATTATTATGAAATTACATCGCCGATGGTAGGTACGTTTTACCGTTCGCCTTCACCAGAAGCAGGCGTTTATGTGGAAAAGGGAGCTGCAATTAAGCCGGACACCATCGTCTGCATCGTAGAGGCAATGAAGTTAATGAATGAGCTTGAAGCAGAAGTCACTGGAGAAATCGCCGAGATTTTAGTGGAAGACGGAGAGCTGGTAGAATACGGACAGCCTCTTTTCCGGGTGACTCCTTCATAAAAAATATGCTCCGGGACTGAGAAGCCCCCGGAGCATATTTGTATTTGTTCAGGAAAACGAAGCGCCGATAAACATCAGAAGAACACTGCTGAAGCTGAGAACAAAAGGAACATTGGCCACAAAGGAAAACTGTCGGTGCCAGAGAACGAACAGCTGATCGATCGTAAAAAATAAAACAGCGGCGAAAATCCCCATGAGTGCGATGTTCCAGTGCTGGGAAAAAGCATAAACAAAAGCTCCGCCAATCATGTGAAGAACAAGTGAGACCTCGGGGAGGCGCCTGAAGAAAAGGTTGGTAATCCAGTCTGAACAGATCGAAAGAATAGTGCCGTAAACAATAATTGGTACGAGTGAAAAAAAGCCATAGATTGTATAGCTGTGCATTAAGTCAGCCAGGTTGCTGTCCCCGTTTGTCGTAAAGGGGAGGACAAGAGCCATAACGAATAAAAAGAGTGCCCAGACGGCCAGTGAGGTGTGCAGTTTATTCATCAACGATCCCCCCTGAGGTATTTAAGTTTGTATTACCGCTTTCATATAGAACTAAACCCGTATATAGGTTCGAGGATAAAAAGCCTCTGGTTCTGATCGAAAGAGAGGATATGATACGATAGGAAAGGAATTTTTAACGAAGGTACAAAGAAAGGGTTAGACAATGATTTGGACAATAACTCCATGGGTTTTTTATGTCATATGCGCCATTGTTACATTAGTAATAGGAGCAGCAGCAGCGTATGCGCTCCACCGGGCTGGCGCTAACCGGTCAAAGCGGATAGAACGGCTGCTTTCCCCGCTGCTCGCTGTTTTTATGGTGGGATTATTTTTTTATTTAAGCTTTAGTTTTGCCGATCGTCTGCAGCCGGGAGAACAATTAATAACTACAGACAGCCTTGAAGAAGCACAGGAAACAAAAGCAATTGTCCCCCTTGGTTCTTACGCGGTACTCGATAACGTATATGCTTTTGGATATTATAAAAATGATCAGTGGGATGGCAGAGATGTTCTAGTCAATATTCAGGTAACGGACGAAGAAGCCTTTCTAAAATCGTACGAGCCCTATATAGCTGGAAACAGCCTGTTTTTTAACCACTCCCGGGTGGAGTTTGAAGAAGCGTATGAAAAGGAATGGCAGTCACCCGCCGAGGAAGCCCAAAGCCGGCTGCTGGACGGGGAGAGCCTGAAGCTGGACGGGGTAACAATTGAAGCTGAGCAGACAGAATAGTATTCAAGGAGGAAAATAACCATGCGGATTGCAGCAGTGGAACAAAACGGCCATTCTTTTCTTGCCGGATACGATGAAGAATTTGATGTGTATGTCGATTTAGAAATTGGGGAAAACGGGGATTTGAGAAAATGGCTCGAAGAAACCGTCAACGGAAAAGCCCTGCTTGTAGAGCGGTGGCAGGATTATGCAGAAAGCCGTCATCAATTCAAAACGTATGCTTCGGAAAATGTAAAAGTACTTCCGCCGGTTAAGAGGGAAGGGCAGAACATTATCTGTATCGGAAAAAATTATGCTGATCATGCTGCGGAAATGGGTACGCAAAACGCTCCAGAGGCCCCGCTGGTGTTTACGAAATCGTCTTCCTCGTTAATCGCGGATGGTGAGATTATAGAATTGGACGAATCATTTACAAACGCTCTGGATTATGAAGGGGAAATAGCGGTAGTGATTGGAAAAGCCGGACGGAGGATATCAAAAGAAAATGCAATGGATCACGTATTCGGCTACACGTTGTTCAATGATATTACTGCCCGGGATGTACAAAGGCGTCACCAGCAGTTTTTCCTTGGAAAAAGCGGGGACACGTACGGCCCTATCGGCCCGCATGTTACTGTCGGTCCTTCCGGCGAGCCGTCAGATTGGAAGCTGGAAACTTATGTAAACGGGGAGAAAAGGCAATCCGGAAGTATGTCGGACCTTATTTTTGATATTGCAGAGCTGATCGAGCAATTATCCAAAGGCATGACGCTCAGACCCGGTGATGTTATTGCTACAGGCACCCCGGCTGGTGTCGGCTCAGGGTTCAATCCGCCTAGGTATTTAAAGGACGGAGATGCGGTAGACGTTCATGTGGAGGCGATTGGTACGCTCTCCAATAAAGTGAAAAAAATATAGCCTACGCAATACCCGAGCCGTACTGTGTTTGAAGCAGCATAAATAGCGGGGCAGCGTGCAGAAACTGTTTGACGTCGATGCCGATCCGTTCTGTTATTTTGTCGAGCCGGTATTTCAGCGTATTTCTGTGCAGGTGAAGCCTTTTGGCGGTGGCGCTGCTGTTTAAGTTTTCCAGGAAGAAAGTATAAAGAGTATGCATTAATTCTTCATCCTGCTCGAGGCCGCTGAGAGCATAATGGAGCAATTCTTTTTTAGAGAACCGGGTATTTTCAACCATATGAATGCAGGGCAGTGCTTCAAAGGGGGCAAAGGAACGCCTGGAGGGCTGCTGCTCCTGAAGAAAAGAAAACATTTCCTGTTCCTGCTGATAAATTAAACGGATGTTTTCGCTGCGGTATATCTTCCTTCCGTAATAGACAGAAGCATCGACCATCGTGTCGCCCATCAGCAGGCCTGATAATTCCTGGGCCTCAAACACTTCCTCCTCGTCTGAGTCATCATCCGGGATAACAGCGAGAAGCTTTTCATCCCCGAGGACGGTAAGGATGACTGCACGCTGGTAATATTCAAGCAGGGTATCGTAAATATCGTTTTTCCAGCGATGAAGGCTGGAGCCTTCAAGAAATAAAAAACGAAACGGGTTGGGGATCTGCTCGGGAAGCGTATCGCTTTTTGCCTGAAGATAGGCCGCCCACGGGGAATATTCCCGGGCGCCAGGGGAAACAGGCACAAGCATAGTTTCAAGCAGCTGCTTCTCCCTGGTGGAGAGGGAATGAGTGGGAAAAGCCATTTGTGTACCGTCCGGAAGTCTGTAATAAAGGTGGTGTCCGGGCTGGCTGATTTCCTGCCATTGCTCCTCGGGCACTGCTTCTGGAAATAGCGAAATAATATCATTATACAAGCTGACCGCCTCCTATTCTTACATTATTGTATCAGACACGGATTATTCTAAGGTACAAGACTTTTAACGAATCAATGGATAGGTGGTAGAATGAACCAGAAAGCTAAAATAGAAAGGATGAATAAGAGTGGCTTACGAATTAGAAGGAATCCGTCAGCTGGATGTAGACGAGCTGAAAGAGCAATATAATAACGGTAAAAAAACACCGATCATGATTGATATAAGAGAGCCGGGCGAATACGAGGAACGTCATATACCGGGTGTACCTCTTCTTCCGATGAACCAGGTCCCGGAAGTGATCGATCAGTTTAAAAAAGATGAATCATACGTATTTATCTGCCGAAGTGGCTCGAGAAGCCAGCATACGGCCCAGTATTTTCAGGACAATGGCATTGAAAATGTTTATAATTTTGCCGGCGGAATGCTCGCCTGGGATGAGGAAACGAATTCCGGCATGGAAAACCCATTAAAGGACGTAAACGATTTGTATAAAAAATAATTACGAAGAAGCTGCAGATTAATTTCTGCAGTTTTTTATATAACAGCTTCCATAGTTTTCACTAAAAAAGCTTACCGTCTCTTCTTCTCTATAAAGATGAAGGGTTTAGTATTAACTGATTTGGGAAATAACGAAAAAGAGCATTGAATTCAGTTGAGCGAAACAGGAGGCGTATTGTATGCAGAAAAATAGTATTTTATGGACCGTATTGACAGCACTGATTGTTGGCGCAGCCGTTTATTTTCTTAAAGACGGAGAAACAAGAGCGCAGGTGAAGGACGTATCAAAACGTACAGCAGCCAAGGTAGGCGGCAAAACAAAAGAAGAAGAAGATAAAGAATTGAATGAAACTGTAGGTAACCCGAATCCGCAGGATTTTGAAGATAACAAAATGGTTTCTGAAGGTGCTCAGTACTCTGTCCTTCATTACGAAGAAGCAGAGGAAAAAGAGGAAGAGCCGCTCCGGACAGCAAAGGAAAAGGATGAAAAATAGGCAACAGAAGGACAGCTGTCGAAGTGCTTAATGCACGCAGCTGTCTTTTTTTGTTTCTGAAGCTGATTGAAGGAAATGGAAGGCTTCTGTCTTTTCAATGATTGCTTTACTGGGGTACAATATTCAGAGTGTACTACTATAACGGCTGTAAAGGATGAAATGGCATGATTACTATCGAAAAGCAAACAATCGCAGATATTCCCAGCCTGCATATCTCGAAGCAGGCAGACAAACATCATCCGCAGCCGACGGTTTTATTTTGGCACGGCCTTGGCAGCAGCAAAGAACAGAATCTTTCCTTTGCCTATTATCTGGCAGAAAAGGGAATACGGGTCGTGCTTCCGGATGCTCTTTATCACGGAGAACGTGAGGGCGATATGGATGCCGGCAGAAGAACCTATGCGTTTTGGGATATTGTCATGCAGGCGGTGGAAGAAACCGAAGCTCTGCTGAATGAAATGACTACATATGAATGGATTGACAGCGGCCGGGTATACGTTTCCGGTACGTCCATGGGAGGAATTATTTCATGCGGGGCACTCAAGTCATTCGAGTGGATCCATGGAGGCATGATTCTGATGGGATCGCCGTCCTGGAAAGCGATGGCCGAAGAACAGATTCGGTCATTGAAGAAAACACCTGACTGGGTGCTGTCGGAACGCGAAGAGCAGGAGCTGTTGGATAAACTGGCTGCGTATGATCTCTCTCTTGACCCCGCCAAAGTGGAAGCAAAGCCTATCTTTTTTTGGCACGGGAAAGAAGATGACGTTGTACCCTACGAATTATCGTATCGTTTTTATGAGCGTCTTCCAGAGAGGGAGTCCTCGTGGCAGGCTTATTATCTGCAGCAGGAAGCAGGGCACAAAGTAACGAGAGAAGGAATGATTGCTGCTTCTGAATGGGCCTCTTCCCATATTTAAAGCAAGCGTGCAGTAGAAAGGAGGACATCTATGCTTACAAGCCATTCATCTATCGTATCGGAAGTCATACGCGTCCTGGTTATCGTATTCGGGGCGTTGATTATGGCAGTGGGCCTGAATTTGTTTTTGGAGCCGGCAAATGTATTTGCGAGCGGAGCCACGGGGATTGCGCAGATTATTGCAGGTTTTCTGCCGCTCTCCACAGGGGTACTCTTGTTTTTAATTAATATACCGATTGCTATGCTCGGCTGGTTTAAAGTAGGACGGCTGTTTACGTTCTACAGCTTTTTGCACGTAGCACTGACGACATTTTTTCTTGACCTTATACCTATCACCGAACTTTCAGGAGACATTTTATTAAACAGTGTCTTCGGCGGTGCGATTACAGCCGCCGGAGCTGCGGTAGCCTTAAAATGGGGGGCTTCTGCGGGCGGACTGGATATTGTGGCCCTGGTATTGGCCCGTATGGGGGACCGCCCGGTCGGCACGTATTTCATGCTGCTGAACGGGATTATCGTTATAGCGGCCGGCTTTCTGTATAACTGGGAAAGTTCTTTATACACCCTCGTAACGCTCTATGTCGGCTCAAGGGTCATAGATACTATTCATACACGGCACGTAAAGCTGACAGCTTTAATTGTAACGAAAAATCCGGACGAGATGCGCGATGCTATTCATGAAAATCTGACCAGGGGGATCACACGAATTCCGGCCCGGGGAGGATTTGATGCGAGCGAAAAAGAAATATTAATGACAGTGATTACAAGGTATGAAATGTACACGCTTCAGCAGGTGGTTCAGGAAGCAGATCCGGAGGCATTCACAAACATTATTAACACGACAACTGTGTTTGGTCTGTTCCGGAAAGACGACTGATCAAAATAAAAGCCGGGAAGTGAGAGAGATGGCCGTGAAAAAGTGGTTAGCTGCAGTAATAGCCTGTTTCTGTATGCTTTCTGCTGCTGCGTGTGGCAGCGGACAGACTGCTGAAGAGCCTTCCGCCGCTAGTCTGGAAGCTTCAATGACAAAAAATAATTGGGAGCTTACCGGTAATCTGGACACTGAAAACAACACCTGGCATTTGGAATTTGAAAATACGGGCAGCGAAGAAATGAAGCTGGATTTTCCGGACGGCCAGGAAATAGAAGTTATTATTACAGAAGAAGGCGTTTCCGAACCAGTTTATAGTTATTCGGAGGGAAAGGTATTTACGCAGGCGGAGAAATCTGTGGAAATCAGCGCCGGAAACATACGAAGGTGGGACGGGGAGCTTGATGCAGATCTTCTCGACTCTGAAAATTCGTACCGGGCAGAGTTTCGGATCCTTGCTGAAAACCTGGACGCCCCGGCCTTGAAAACGTCCGAAAATCCGTAAAAGCAGGAGTTGGCAGAGCTCCTGCTTTTTAGTATCAATAAATAAAATAAGCAGCAAAAGAAAGAAAGCCAATGGTACCGCAAATGACAGCAGTGAACCTGCCGCCTGTAAAAGCGATCAAAAGGGCAATGCCGAGGCCGAGCAGACCGAACCAGGGATCAGGCGGGGAACGCAGGGCCCCGGGGAGCAGGAGGGCTCCGAGCGCTGCGTACGGGATGAGCTGAAGTGCCTGCTGCACGGAAACGGGCAGGCGGTTAATATTTAACGAAAAGAAAGGAACAACTCTCGTGACGTATGTAATAACGCCCATTCCAATGATTAAAAGAAGCATATTCATGACTGACTCTCCTTTTTATGCTGAAAGGAACTGACATATACGACAATAATGACTGAGGCTGTCATTGCTGCTGGAATAGCCCATCCCGGGGAAAGCCAGAGCCCAAGAAACGTGTTGACAGCTGCGCTTAAGCCAGCGGTGTAAAGAGCCATACGGTATTTTAAAATGGCAGGAAACAGCAGCGCTGCAAAAAGGGCGTACAAGGCAAAATCCATGCTGATCTGCAGAAAACCGGGGAAAAAGGCACCAAAATAATAGCCGGCACATGAAAAAATGATCCAGCTGATATATGCTGCCAGAAAGATTCCAATTCCAAAATTTACTGTCGTTTTCTTCCTTTTGGCGGAGATCAGCGCGAAGACTTCATCGGTTAAGCCAAAGGCTAAGACGCCCTGCTTCCATTTAGAAGCAGAGAAAAGAATTTGTTTGACGGAAGCGCTCATTAATAAATGCCGGATATTTATGAGAAACGTAGAAATCCAGATGCTGTACAACCCCGCCCCGGCCGTAATCAGTCCAATAGCCATATACTGGGCAGCACCGGAGAAAATTATAATACTCATAAGTGCAGTTTCAAAAATGGACAGGCCGCTGTTGGCACCAAGCAGACCAAATCCCAAAGCAACTGGAATATATCCGGCAGCGATAGGAAGCCCCTGAATAAGGCCGCTGTTCCAGGAATGATCTAGTGCAGCTGTATTGCTCATAATCACCCTCCTTTTTTATTATATTATACTTTTGTATGTTATATTATACAACAGAGGTGAAAAAATGAAAGAATCCATTGGAAAAGAAATCGGCAAAACGTTACGTCAGCTTCGTCATGAGCGCGGTTGGAGCCTGGACAGACTGGCTGAAGCAACAGGGGTGAGCAAGCCAATGCTTGGACAGATTGAACGCGGGGCATCGAACCCGACCATTACGACAATGTGGAAGATTGCAGAAGGGATGGGCGTAGGGTTTTCTACTTTTTTGCAGAAACAGCGTCCGGACATGGAATTTGTTTCCGCTGATGAAGCTGAATGGCTTGAAGGGGAGAACGGCTACGCGGTCCGGAATATTTTTTCCAAACACGAACAGGCTCCGGTCGAATGGTATGAATTTGTGCTGGCTGCAGGAGGGAGCCATTACTCTTCTGCCCACCCATTTGGAGTAGAGGAATACATTTTTGTGCACGAAGGGCGTATGGAAGTGCAGACCAATGAGGAAAGTAAACAGCTAATGAGGCCGGAGGACGCGCTTCGTTTCCGGGCGGACCATAACCATGCCTATATTAATGCCGGCCCGGAAAAAGTGAAGGGTGTGCTTATGCTTTTTTATACGGCTTACCGGCAATAAAAAAGCCTTCCCACTTGAAGGGAAGACAGGAGTTAAAAACGGAAGCCGTAGCGCTTGGAAATAACGTCGTAAAAGCCGAGGGAATTATACAATGCTTTTGTGGCTGCGTTGTTCACTCCGGTTTCCAGCTCAATGCCCTTGATGTCATTATGCTCGGCCCAGTAAATAATTTTTAACAGCAGTTTCTTGGCAATACCCCGGTTGCGGTACTGCTGATCCACGTAGAGATCATTCAGCCAGACATAATAGCCCCCCTTTTCAAGACTGATGCCAATATTTAAAAAAGCAGCTCCCACAATCTTTTCTTCTGTTTCGGCTACAAAAATATGCGCGGTGGAGTCGGAATCAAGGGAAAGATCGATAGCCCGCTGCAGAAAGCGGTAAGCATCCTTCATGCCGATGGAATCCATCTGCCCCATGAGCAGATCTGCTATTTGATTTCTCACGTACTGTTCGGTATCTGTAGGTACTTTATACACCTGCATCGTTTGAACACATCCTTATTCAAAATCACGCGTCTAATTTTTAAAAAGCACCGGGTCGTATGCAGAAAGCTTTAACCGCTCTTCTAAATAATGGGCGATGCCGTCTTCTTCGTTTGTGCCAATAACTTCATTTGCCACTGATTTCGTATCTGTACTGGCATTCCCCATGGCAAGCCCCGTTCCGGCGGCTTCAAGCATTTCCAGATCGTTATCCTCATCCCCGAAAGCAATCACATCCTCCATCGTAAGCCCCGCATAAGCAGCGACTTTTTCGAGGCCGTTTGCTTTATGATTTCCCTTTTTAATAATTTCAATCATATGATGAGGCTCTCCCCACGAGCGTTGGTGCATGCCCTGGGCTTCGCTGGATGAGAGCAGTTCCTGCAGGCGTTCAGCTGTGCCTTCCTGGGGATATACAAGCAGGGAGGTAGGAGAGTTCGGAAGCACTCTTTCAAGCCTTCCTGCTCCGGTTACCGGCCCCTGGAAAGCCAGAAGATCAATAAAGGATTCGTCATGCTCATCCATGTACACGTCGTCGAGCACTTCGGCGAGCATGTTTTGAACATTTAACGTCCGGCATGTCTCGATTACTGTCCGGGCAAGATCCAGATCAAGCGGTTCATGGAAGGAGCGGAAAGAGTGGTCGGCCGGGTGGTGCACATACGCTCCGTTAAAATTAACGATAGGCGTGGAAAGGCCGAGCTGCTGGTAGTACATTTTACTCGCCCGGTATGGTCTGCCGGTAGCAATAGCTATTGTGTGTCCGGCATGTTTAGCCTGCTGGATTACTTTCCAGGTCTTTGTGGAAATCGTTTTATCATCTTTTAGAAGCGTCCCGTCTAGATCAAGAGCTATCAAATGTTTTTTCATAAAAACCTCTTCTTTCCTGATGGAAATATAAATGTAGGCTTACGTCTGTATAGAAACAGCGTCGTTAAACACGATCCGCTCTTTATTTTACTGGAACACAAGCAAAAAGAAAAGAAAAGGAATACCGGTGACATGAGAAAACAGATATAAAAATTTCAGCCATTTATACATTAATTGTACATTTTCATACATAAACTATATTCTCCGAAAAAAGGCTGAACAAATAGAAAAAGCTTAATAAACTCAGCTTGTGACGGAAAAGAAAAAATATGAATAAAAAATAAAAATACAGTTGCATTAATATATATTCAGACTTATAATAATCACCAGAACATATTGTATAAAGATAAATAGAGGTGCAACTTTATGAATACAGCGATTATTGGAGCAACTGGCTATGGGGGAGTGGAATTAATACGCATGCTGGCCCAGCACCGCGGCGTTAAACAAATTGACGTTTATTCCTCCTCAAAGCAAAATACGAAGCTTTCTGATATGTATCCGCATATGAAGGATTTATATAATGAAGTTCTGCAGCCGCTTGAGACGGCTGACTGGTCCGCATATGATGTTGTGTTTCTTTCCACGCCGCCCGGAATTTCAGCGGAGTGGAGCGAAACCATCGCAGCGCACACCAGAGTAATTGATTTGTCCGGGGATCTCCGGCTGAAGAACGCAGGAACCTACGAACAGTGGTATCAGCGTCAAAGCGCACCAGAAACCCTGCTTCAGGAGGCGGTTTACGGTTTGACGGAATGGAACAGGGAGGAAGTGGCAGGCACTTCTCTTTTGTCAAACCCGGGATGCTATCCGACAGCAGTACTTCTTGGTCTTCTGCCCCTGGTGGATAAGGATGCTATTGATCCTGCAAATATTATCATTGATGCCAAAACAGGCACTACAGGAGCGGGACGGACACCATCAGAAACCACTCATTTCAGTGAAATGGACGGCAATTTTAAAATATATAAAGTGAATGAGCATAAGCATACACCGGAGATTGAACAGGCACTGGACACGCATACGGGTAAAAATCATCCCGTTACATTCAGTCCTCACCTCGTGCCGATGACAAGAGGAATTTTAGCTACTATGTACGTGCCGCTTACCGGGGGAACAAAAAGCGGGCAGATAGAGGAACTGTTTCACCAGGCTTATGACAAAGAGCCCTTCGTCAGAATACGGGGAGAAAAATCCTTTCCAGCAACTAAAGAAGTGTATGGCAGTAATTTTTGCGATATCGGCTGGACAGTGGACGAGCGCACCAACCGCCTGACGATCGTTTCTGTAATTGATAACTTAGTTAAGGGCGCCTCGGGGCAGGCGATACAAAATATGAATGTGATGCTGGGAGCAGATGAGAACGAAGGGATTTCTCAGCTTCCAGTTTATCCATAAGAAAGGAAGAAAAATCATGGTAGAGGCATCGACAGCAGAGCAGGTAATAGAAGTATCGGGAGGAAGCATTTTAAGTCCTGCCGGTTTCTCCGCAGCGGGTATTCATACAAAGGTCAAAAGAAAAAGAAAAGATCTTGGAGCTATTATTTGTGACGTGCCGGCGTCGAGTGCCGCTGTATATACGTTGAATAAAATTCAGGCAGCACCGCTGCAGGTGACGAAGGAAAGCATTGCCAAAGAGGGAAAGCTCCGGGCGATTGTCGTCAACAGCGGGAATGCCAATTCATGTACAGGCAGACAGGGACTTGAAGATGCCTATACCATGAGAAAAAACAGTGCCGAAAAATTCGGCCTGCCGGAGCATCAGGTAGCGGTAACCTCTACCGGTGTGATCGGCGAAGCGATGCCCATGGATAAAATAAACGAAGGTATTGCACACCTCGAGCCGGAAACCGGATTTGAACGGGCGCAGGATTTTAATGAAGCAATCATGACCACAGACGTCGCCGGAAAGCACGCATGCTTTCAGACGTGGGTGGACAATAAAGCAGTTTTTATCGGAGGCGTGGCGAAGGGCTCCGGAATGATACACCCGAACATGGCTACGATGCTCGGGTTTGTGACCACGGATGCTGCCATTGAACCTGCTCATCTGCAGACGGCGCTTTCAGAAATTACGAACAAAACGTTTAACCGGATTACCATTGACGGCGATACGTCCACAAATGACATGGTAGTTGTCATGGCGAGCGGCAAGGCGGAAAACAGTCCGCTGAACCCGGATCATCCTGACTGGAACGCGTTCGTTACTGGATTGAAAGAGACATGTGAATCTCTTTCGAAAAAGATTGCAAGAGATGGGGAAGGCGCCACGAAGCTGATTGAAGTGAAGGTCGAGGGTGCTGCTACAGATGAAGAAGCCGGCCAGGCGGCCAAGCAGATTGTTGGATCAGATCTGGTAAAAACCGCTGTATACGGCACAGACGCCAACTGGGGCCGGGTGATTGTCGCTCTCGGCTACAGCGAAGTTGAGCTTGACCCAGACACTGTGGATATATCAGTAGGACCGGTGGAAACCTTAAAAGCAAGCACCCCGGTTCATTTTTCCGAAGAGGATGCAAAAGCGTACCTGGAAAATGACACGGTGGAAATAACGGTAAACCTCCACGTGGGAAATGGAAGCGGCAAAGCATGGGGATGCGACCTGACATATGACTATGTAAGAATTAACGCCGGGTACCGGACGTAAGGAAAGAAGGGAGAGAAGAGCATGAACAGCATCACTGTAGTTAAATGCGGCGGTTCCACAGTGAACAAACTCACAGCTGAATTTTTCAAAAGTATAGCGTCTATGAAGGAAAAGGGCATGAACCCGGTGCTTGTGCACGGGGGAGGGCCTGAAATCAACCGTATGCTTGAACAGATGCAGATTGAGTGTGAGTTTGTAAACGGGCTTCGAAAGACAACGCCCGAGGTACTTGAAGTAGCAGAGATGATTCTTTCCGGAAAAGTGAATAAGTGCCTCGTTTCCTCCCTTCAATCTGCCGGCTCTCCGGCGTTTGGCATGTCCGGTATTGACGGAGGTCTTCTGGAAGCAGAGCAGGTGGCTGATCAGGATCTCGGGCTCGTCGGCAACGTCGTGAATGTTAATACCTCCTGCATACACTCCATGCTCGAAAGTGGATTTGTTCCGGTGATCGCTCCTATTGCGGCGGATAAAAACGGCAAAAAATTAAATGTGAATGCTGACGCGGCTGCTTCGGCTGTCGCCCAGGCGATAGGCGCAAAAGAGCTTCTGTTTATTACAGATGTTGAAGGTGTGCTTATCGACGGAAGCAAAGCGGACTATATTCACGTAGAGAAGCTTGAGCAGCATATTCAAGACGGAGAAATTTACGGCGGAATGATACCGAAGGTCCAGGCAGCAGCGGCAAGCCTGACTGGAGATCTGGAAAAGGTCATTATTGCCGGCGCAGACGGGCATACAGACGAAGCAGGCGGGAAGCTGAAGGGAACGGCAATAATCAGAGAACAGGTCCAGGCTCCGTCCCTGACTTGAAAGGAGGAGAACAATGCAGCAGACAGAACAGAAATCGCACCTATTTGAAACGTATAAAAGATGGGAACTCACTTTTTCACATGCAGAGGGCTGTACCGTCACGGATAAAGAAGGAAAAGAATACACGGATTTAATGGCTGGCATCAGCGTTGTCAATCTTGGCCATGGTGATCCTGATGTAATAAAGCATGTAGAGAAGCAGCTGCACGCCGGATGGCACGGCTCCAATTTTTTTCAGTATGAACAGCAGGAGCGCGCTGCAGAGCTTTTGACGAAGCTTTCAGGAATGGATCTTGTATTTTTTGCAAACAGTGGTACAGAGGCAAATGAAGCAGCTATAAAGTGCGCCAGAAAATATACCGGGCGTACGAAAATCCAAAGCTTTGTCCAGTCTTTTCACGGGCGGACATACGGAAGCATGGCAGCAACCGGCCAGGACGCCATTCATCAGGGATTTGGCCGCATGCTCGAGGACTTTGAATATTTACCGTATAACGATGTGAATGCACTGGAGAAAGCTGTGGATGAAAACACCGCGGCAATTATGCTTGAGCCGGTGCAGGGTGAGGGCGGTGTTATTCCGGGAAGTCCGGCATTTATTCAAAAAGCCGCGGAGCTTGCCCGGCAGCACGGAGCACTGCTTATTGTGGATGAAGTACAGACAGGCCTGGGACGCACTGGTACGATGTTTGCCTATGAGCAGGCAGGCGTGAGCCCTGATATCGTAACGACGGCAAAGGCTCTTGGCAACGGATTTCCGGTAGGGGCGATGATCGGCAAAGGATATTTGCAGGAGGCCTTTGGCCCTGGGGCCCATGGCTCTACATTTGGCGGAAATCCGCTTGCTATGGCTGCTGTTGAAGGAACGCTTCAAAAGCTGATGAGTATTAACGCCCCGAAGATGGCAGCAGAAAAAGGACGATTTTTCACGAATCTTCTTGAAGAAAAAATCGTTTCCCTGCCGGTGGTAAAAGAAATACGCGGCCCGGGACTTATGATTGGCATAGAACTTACCGAAAGTGCTGCACCTTATGTACTCGCCATGCAGAAAAAAGGATTTCTGCTGATTGCTGCAGGACCTAATACTTTGAGGCTTCTGCCGCCGCTGACAATTCCGTACGATGACTTGGGAAAAGCCGCAGCAGCACTGAGAGAAGTGCTTGAAAAATAAAAAACGTACCAGGAGGGTTTGTAGATGAAAAGTTATATAAAATTGGAAACAGGCGAAATATTTGAAGGCAGCTGGCAGCAAGCCTTTCCGGATACGTATGGGGAAATTGTATTTTTTACAGGAATGACCGGCTACCAGGAAGTAATGACAGACCCTTCCTTTCACGGTCAGATAGTAGTCTTCACTTATCCGTTAATCGGAAACTACGGCGTGAATCCAACAGACAATGAAAGTACGCAGCCGCAGCCGGCGGGGATCATAGTCAGCGAAGCCTGCAGCAATTCGGGTCATTATGAAGGTGACCAGACACTCGCGGAAGCAGCGCTTGCGGCTGGCATTCCCGTTATGGAAAACGTGGACACGCGGGCTTTAGTCAAAAATATCCGGGAAAAAGGCGATATGGGCGCAGTAATGACCGGGAGCCCGGAATCTGTGGATGTCGGGGAATATGAGCCACTCGGAGAGCGCGATGTGATTAATACTGTAACGGTGGACAAGCAGATAACGGTCGGCAGCGGCGACCGGCACGTAGTAGTGATGGACTTTGGCTACAAGCAGTCGATGGTGGACCAGCTGAACAAAAAAGGGTGCAAAGTAACGATTGTGCCTTATGATACACCGAAGGATGCAATTGAAGATCTGGCTCCGGACGGCCTGCTGTTTTCCAACGGCCCCGGCAACCCGAAGCAGCTTGACCATTATTTGAGCACCTATAAGGAGCTTGCCGAAGCCTATCCGACTTTGGGTATCTGCCTGGGTCACCAGCTCCTCGCGCTTGCGTTTGGCGGGGAGACGGAAAAACTGCGTTTCGGTCATCGCGGCGCCAATCAGCCGGTGCAGGATCTGGAGACGAACAAAGTGTTTATGAGCTCTCAAAATCACAGCTATGTTGTCACCGGTGAGTCTCTTCCAAAAGAGTCTTTCCGGATAAAATACAAAAACGTCAACGACGGTTCGATAGAGGGCATGATGCATACGAAGTTTCCAATCATGACAGCACAGTTTCACCCGGAAGCCCATCCGGGTCCGGCAGACAGCGAAGAAATTTTTGATGAATTTTTGGAAACGATAGAGAATAAAGGGAGAGAAGCCACCTATGCCTAGAGATAAAAAAATAAACAAAGTACTGGTGATCGGTTCTGGTCCGATCGTCATCGGGCAGGCTGCAGAATTTGATTACTCAGGCACCCAGGCATGCCTGGCACTGCGGGAAGAAAACATTGAAGTTGTTCTGCTGAATAACAATCCGGCAACTGTAATGACAGATAACACCTGTGCCGACAAAGTATATTTTGAGCCGCTCACCGTAGAAACAGTGGAGCGGATTATAGAGCAGGAGCACCCGGACGGCGTGCTCGCCACCCTTGGCGGACAGACCGGTTTAAACCTCGCGCTTGCTTTTTCCGAACAGCAGACGCTCGAAAAGTACGGGGTGGAGCTTCTTGGTACGCCGATTGAATCCATCCGGCAGGGGGAGGATAGAGAAGCATTCCGCGCGCTAATGCACGAACTGGATGAGCCGGTACCTGAAAGTGAGATTGTGGAGAAAAAGGAAGAAGCATTGGCATTTGCGGAAAAAACGGGCTATCCAATTATCGTGCGCCCGGCGTACACCCTTGGCGGCGGCGGAGGCGGCATTGCCCAAAATGAAAAAGAGCTTAGCCACATCATCGAGGGCGGGCTGGAGGCAAGTCCGATTCACCAATGCCTGGTGGAAAAGAGCATAGCAGGGTTTAAAGAGATTGAGTACGAAGTGATGCGGGATGCCAATGACACGTGCATCACCGTCTGCAACATGGAAAACATCGACCCAGTAGGCGTTCATACGGGAGACTCCATCGTGGTGGCGCCGTCCCAGACCCTGACGGACGTAGAATACCAGATGCTTCGGAGCTCTTCGTTAAAGGTTATCCGGGCGCTTGGGATTGTGGGCGGATGCAATATCCAGTTTGCGCTCGACCCGGTCAGCAAGCAGTACTATTTGATCGAGGTAAACCCGAGAGTGAGCCGTTCTTCCGCTCTAGCTTCTAAAGCCACCGGTTATCCAATTGCCCGCATGGCAGCCAAAATCAGCATTGGCTATCACCTGCATGAGCTGTTAAATCCGGTCACCGGACATACGTACGCAAGCTTTGAACCGGCGCTCGACTATGTAGTAGTAAAGTTTCCGCGCTGGCCGTTTGATAAGTTTTCCTACGCAGACCGCACCCTTGGTACGCAGATGAAGGCGACAGGGGAAGTTATGGCTATTGAAAGAAATCTTGAGGCCGCGCTGCAGAAAGCAGTAAGGTCACTGGAGATTAAACTTGACGGGCTGGCTCTGCCGGAATGCAGGGAGACGGCTGATGAAAATATTTTAAACGAAATCCTGCAGCAAAACGATAAGCGGTTCTTTTACATTATGGAATGGCTTCGCCGCGGCGGGGATATGGAAACCATTCATGAAAAAACCGGTATTCAGTATTTTTTCCTGCGGACCTTTTCTGCCCTTATTCAAAAAGAAAAAGATATTGCTGGGATTTCCTGGGAGGATTGGGGTGAAGAGCAGCTGCTCCTGTGGAAAAAGGCCGGCTTTACGGATGAACAGCTGCATGTCCTCTCCGGAGTGGAGATTGGAGAAATACTTCAGCTGAGAAACAAGCTGAATATGTTCCCTTCGTATCATATGGTTGATACGTGCGCAGCGGAGTTCACTGCGGAGACTCCTTACTACTACTCCAGCTGGTACAAGGAAAGCGACCGCCAGGCCGAACCGGTCGAAAATAAAGTACTGGTTGTCGGTTCCGGGCCGATCCGGATCGGGCAGGGGATTGAATTTGATTACTGCTCGGTGCACGGGGCACGGGCGTTGAAAGAAGCCGGCTACGAAGCGGTAATTGTAAACAATAACCCTGAAACGGTAAGCACCGACTTTGAAATGGCGGATCATTTGTACTTTGAGCCGCTCACGGCTGAAGACGTGCTTCACGTAGCCAGGGAAGAGCACGTAACGAAAGTGATCGTACAGCTTGGCGGGCAGACAGGGATCTCGCTCACTGAGTCGCTTGAACAAGCAGGGATGGAAGTGCTCGGCACGACATCTGATATTATTGACCAGCTCGAAGACCGGGACCGCTTCTACCAGTTTATGCAGCAGGTGAACGTTCCGCATATTCCGGGAGTTTCCGGCCACAGCAGAGAGGAAACGCTGAAGCAGGCAGAAGAAATCGGTTATCCGGTGCTTCTCAGACCTTCCTACGTCATCGGTGGCCGTGGCATGGCGATTGCGACCAAAGAGGAAGAACTGGTGGAGTATATTGAAGATCCGGCCAATGATATTGAATACCCGATATTGATTGATTCCTACAAGCCGGGTACAGAGCTTGAGGTGGATGTGTTAACAGACGGCAGCGACATATGGATACCTGGTATCTTTGAACACGTAGAGGAAGCGGGTGTTCATTCGGGCGATTCCATGGCTGTAACTCCTCCGTTCAGTATCAGTGAAGAGGTAAAACAGCTTCTGGTGGACTACACGCAGAAAATTGCGGAGGGCATGGAGTTTCACGGTATCTTTAATATTCAGTTCGTCTATGACGCCGGCGAATTGTACGTGATTGAAATAAATCCAAGAGCATCGCGGACAGTGCCGGTTTTTGCCAAAATCACCGGGGAGAAAGTGATTGAAGGAGCGGTGCACCTTCTGCTTGGTCATTCACTTAAAACGTGGACAAATGAGAAAGGGCTTCATAAAGAGCCGGGCTATTATACGGTGAAAGCCCCGGTCTTTTCCAACGATAAATTAAGCGGGCTTGATCCGGTACTGGAAGCAGAAATGAAATCCACCGGGGAACTGATCGGCATATCAAAAGATCTTTCCGGGGCCTTCCAGAAAGCATTTGCCTGGTCGGAAACGCAAATCCCTCTTCTGTTCAAAAAAACGGGAAGTGTCTACTGCGAAATTGCTGCCGGGGAATACGAAAAAGCAAAACCCTCCCTGGACAAACTGGAAGGCATGGGCTATACATTAGTATTCCCGCAGCACAAACCATTTGATGAATGGATTTACTCAGAGGATGCTTCAGCATTTATCAGTATTCCGGAAATTGGCCATAAAACAGGCAAAGAGCGCCGCCAGAAAGCGTTAATTGAACGTAAAACGATCGTAACGAATGCACGTACGCTGAGTGTGATGGTTCAGGCGATTCAAGGGACGCCGGAGCTGCCTGCCCCAATTGAATCCTGGCTGCAAAATTACGCTTTGGCCGAAAAAGGAGTGTAGCAAATGGCAACAAACCTGAATAATTCTGCCTCAACACTGCAGCAGCAGAGTATGTTAACGCTGCTTGATTTTTCAGCGGAGGAAATCAAGCAGCTGCTTGAGCTGGCAGCACACATGAAGAAAAACCCCTCCGCTTATTATAATCATCTCGCGCATCGTTCCCTTGGAATGATTTTTGAGAATGCGTCAACGAGAACCCGCGTGTCCTTTGAGGTAGCTATGACTCAGATGGGAGGCCATTCCTTATTCCTGAGCCCCCGGGACATGCAGATCGGCCGCGGAGAGCCGATCCAGGACACAGCCAAGGTGCTTTCGAGGTACGTTGATGCGCTGATGATCCGGACAAACGATCACGGAAAAGTCGAGGCGCTCGCTGAACATGCAGACGTACCGGTTATCAACGCACTCACGGATCTGTATCATCCGTGTCAGGCGCTTGCTGATTTGCTTACGGTGCAGGAGCGGAAGGGAAGCTTTGAGGGCTTAAAAAGTGTCTTTATCGGCGACGGGAATAATGTCGCCCATTCCTGGATCATAGCAAGCGTGAAAATGGGGATGGACGCGGTGCTCGCAGCACCGGAAGGGTATGGCCCGGATCCGGACGTATGGAAGCAGATTGAGCAGGCAGCGGAGCAGTCAGGAGCATCTGTCACCCGCACAAAAGACCCTGAAGAAGCAGCAAAAGGAGCGGACGTTATTTATACGGATGTATGGACGAGCATGGGCTATGAAGAGGAGCAGGCGAAGCGCCTCGCGGCCTTTAAAGGCTTTATGATTTCTGAAGAGCTTACGGCAAAAGCTTCGGAAGACTACATGTTTTTACACTGCCTCCCGGCCCACCGGGAGGAAGAGGTAGCGGCTTCGGTCATTGACGGTCCTCATTCAGCTGTTTATGATGAAGCGGAAAACAGACTGCACGTGCAAAAGGCAATACTTGCTTCGGTCATCGGCTAGACCGGGAAACCGTTCCTGATATACAGGGGCGGTTTCTTTTATGCGAAGAAAGGAGGATAAACACTTGGATTAGCTTGTTTCTGCTTGTATAATTGCCGGGAAGCCGGTAAACAGCGGGAGGGATGACATGACAGTGAAGCGTGCCGCAGCAGGGGTAATAATTTTTATTTGCGTATTGATCGCTGTATATTTAGGCATCGTTTATTTTTTCCAGGGAAGCCAGACGACGGCCATTCTTACAGCTATCACGGGAGCGCTGATCGCCGAATGGACATACCACCGTTCGTTCGTAAAGGAATAAAGGTTATATGAATAAAACGGTGTGCAGAAAGTAGACAACCGTGCGTGACTCGTATAAAATTATTCCCAGACTAATGAAAATATCCAGCCTGGTTCGTACATAGGCACGGAGTATATACATGAGAATGTGGAAGATAACAAAGGAGAGAGTAGCATGAATGAAAACAGGCGAGTGGTTGTAACAGGAATGGGAACAGTCAACCCGCTGGGCCAGACAGTGGAATCTTCGTGGAAAAATGCTGTTGATGGAGTCTCCGGCATTAGTGCTATCGAAAGGATGGACGTCTCCGAGCTTCCGATGAAAATCGGGGGAGAGGTAACGGACTTCGATCCATCGGCTTATTTGGAAAAGAAAGAGCTGCGGAAAATGGACCGCTTCACTCAGTTTGCTATTGTGGCTTCTATGCAGGCACTTGAGGATTCCGGCTATACAATTACTGAAGAAAATGCAGCCCGGACCGGCGTTTGGATAGGCTCCGGCATTGGCGGCATGGAAACGTACGAAACCCAGTTTCAGAACTTTATGGAGCGCGGCTATAAACGCGTCAGCCCGTTCTTTGTACCAATGATGATCCCGGATATGGCTTCCGGCCAGGTGTCCATTTACACAGGTGCCAAAGGAGTGAATTCCTGTACGGTGACAGCATGTGCCACAGGCTCCAACTCGATTGGGGACGCGTACAAAGTGATTCAGCGCGGCGATGCTGATGCTATGATTACGGGCGGCACAGAAGCTCCGATCACAAAAATGGCGATTGCCGGCTTTAGTTCAGCCAAGGCGATCACCATGAATGAAGACCCGAATACAGCGTCGCGTCCGTTTGATAAAAACCGGGACGGGTTTGTGATGGGCGAAGGAGCGGGCATACTGATGCTTGAAAGCCTGGAATCCGCCGAAGCGAGAGGGGCAGAAATCTACGCTGAAATCGTCGGCTACGGCTCTACCGGGGACGCGTATCATCTGACCGCCCCGGCTCCGGACGGTGAAGGTGCCCAGCGCTCCATGCAGATGGCTATGGATGATGCGGGACTTACAGCTGAAAACATTCAGTACATTAACGCCCATGGTACGAGTACACAGTACAATGATAAATTTGAAACGACAGCTGTACGAAAGGTATTTCAGGAGCATGCAGACAATGTATGGATGAGCTCCACCAAATCGATGACCGGTCATCTGCTTGGAGCGACCGGAGGTATTGAGGCAATATTTAGTATTCTTTCTTTAAAGGATAACGTCGTACCTCCAACTATTAACCTGCACGAGCCGGATCCGGAATGTGATCTTGATTATGTGCCAAACGAAGCCCGGAAAGGTGATATCCAAGCCGTTTTAAGCAATACCTTTGGTTTTGGCGGACATAATGCTACGCTGGCATTTAAAAAATGGCAGGCATAAAAAAGTCTGGGCCCCTGTGCCCAGGCTTTTTTTGTATTTAGGACTGATAGCTGTGAATAAGAGATTCAGCGTAATCCAGTGCTTCTTGGGAGGAAGTAATTTCTTCGTTAATAATCCCTTTTTCGGTTTCGCTGATAATGAATTTATAAAGCGGTCCGGGACGGAGGCCAAGACGTTGAAGTTCAGCGCCAGAAACCCACGACGGCAGGTCCTGCCACTTGTCCTGATACTGTCTGAGCAGAGCCGCTTTTTCCGGCTGCCCGGCACTGTATTCAAGGCAGTAAGCAGCAATTTCAACAGAAAGAGGGGACACATGGGCAGCAGTGCGGTGAAAATCACCGGGTTTTTCGATGGAGGCATCCCAGCTTTCATCGAGCAGGTGGTGTACGTGCCGGACAAGCTGTTTATCCTGTTTCCGGACGGCGACCCGCTCGGCAGAAAGCACCCGCCCGCTTTCCTGCAGAAATAGCGGAAGCAGGGTCATAAACAATGATGACTGGAGACCGGTAATATACGGAAGAAGCCGTTCGGCCGGGTCGTCCCATACAGCGCCAGGAAGGAACGCAGATAAAACATCAAGCTTCTGAAGACGATAAAACAGCTGGGCGGGAGGCATTTCGGCAGTCAGGCGCTGAAATTCAGCGAGTATTCTATCAGTAGACAGCGCATGAATAGCATTAACCGCCTGCGCAATAAACGCTTCCGTCTCATGATCCATCGCAAAGCCAAAACGGTGTTCAAAGCGGACGGCACGGAGGATACGGGTCGGGTCTTCCACAAAGCTTAAATTGTGGAGCACCCGTATGGCCCCCCGTTTTAAATCCTCGAGCCCTGAAAAGTGGTCGATGAGATCCCCAAACTCTTCGGGATGAAGAGCAAGAGCCATGGCGTTGATCGTAAAATCCCTCCGAAACAGGTCTTCTTTCAGGGTGGAGCTCTCCACGTCCGGCAGGGAGCCGGGTTTTTCATAAAATTCGGTCCGGGAGCTTGCGATATCCATTTTTAACCCGTCCGGCCAGGTAATCGTAGCAGTGCCAAAGGCTTCGTGCTTGTGGAGTTCGCCGTGCCATTTAGAAGCAATGTCCGAAGCGAAGGCTATACCGTCGCCTTCAACGGCAATGTCAATATCTTCATTTTCCTTCTGCAAAATAATATCGCGAACGACTCCACCGATCAGATAGGTGCGCAGATGCTGCCGGGCGCCCTCCTCTCCAACGGCCCGAAGCCACTGCTGGATAGAGTCCGGCAGGGTCTTGCGCATATTTTCTTCCATATTGACGGTTTCAGAGGCAGTGGAATCTTCACGCAGACGGGCAATAATATCACTGCGCGAGACGAGGCCAATTAATGCTCCGCGGTGATCAATGATGGGGAGCCGTCCGACGTTATGGTGGACCATCTGCTGCTGCAGCTCTTCAAACCGGTGATAGGGGGCTGCGGTATGGAGATTGGAGCTCATATAGCCTTTGACCGGAGCGTGTCCGAGCTGATGGTGCATGGCTTTATCAATATCGCGACGGGAAATAATGCCGACTAATTCATATTGGTCGTTTACTACCGGAAAGCCGCTGTGTCCGTAACGGAGCACCATATCTTCTGCCTCCCGGATCGTCGTTTCAGGCTTCAGTGTTTTTACGGGTCTGCTCATCAGCTCTTCTGCCGTAATGGAGCGGCCGATTGCAGATTGAAGCTGTGATTTGATCTGGTCGTAAACATCGTCGAGCAGCTGATCCTTGATAGTGGCCGATCCGGCACGGGAGTGGCCGCCTCCGCCGAAGGGGGCTAAAATGTCGGGGAGGTGAATACGGTCGGTGGCCGAGCGCCCGATAACAAATATTTTGCCCTGGGCCCTGGTTAAAGTAATGACAGCGCTCGCACCGGTTGTTTCTATTAAATTGGAGGTAACGGTATTCAAGCCGCCGATATGCTTGTCGCCGGAATCGAATTTGGTAATCAACAGCTGAAGCCCTTCGCGCTCAATGACCTCTGCTGCTCCGAGGTAGGCCCGCAGAGCATACTGCTGATCCGGAGAAAGTGAATCCTCCATGTATTGGCCGACGGTATCCAAATTCATCCCCTGCTCCATTAAAAATACAGCAGCCTGAAGGTCTCTAAGCGTTGTACTAGGATAGACGAGCGATCCGGTATCGGTATAAAGACCGAGAGCAAGAAGGGTAGCTTCGACCGGAGTAAGAGAAAGCTGGCGCTGCATCAATTCTTCAATGAGAATAGTGACAGCAGCTCCTGTCGGTTCAATCCGGGCATCAATAGAGGCCTCCGTTGAATCAGGTGCTTCTTTATTTGTGTGATGGTCATAAATGATCCAGTAAGGAGCCGAGGAAAAGGCAAGACCATCCCTGGCCCGATCCGGCTCGGAGACATCGGTTAAAATCACTGTATGCAGATCGTCCCAGTCGATATGCCGGGAGGAAACAAACGGGAATTCATCCTTAAAAAGAGCGAGGTACTCGTTGACTTCCTCGGACTGGTCGTCCTGCAGAACGAGGCGGGCTTCCGGATAAAGTCTGGAAGCAGCTACAGCAGAAGCGAGAGCGTCAAAGTCCATATGGCGGTGGGTTAAAATTACATCCATGGCAGCTGCCTCCTTAGTCGTTATTTTTCACATGCATCAAATGGCTGTGGAAATGATTGAGAGCCATCGTAAGAATGGCCTCGGGGCGCGTCTGATCAGCCTCCATGTTCACCTCGTCAAAATAGCGGGTGATATCTTCAAGCTGGTCCTTCTGCTCTTTGTATAAGTGCACCTGCAGTACCCGGGTTTCGTTCGCAAGCTCCCGGGCAAGCTGATTGATGGACTGCTGCAGCTGTTCGGACTCTTTCAGTAGTTCCCGCAGCTGTTTTTGCTTTTCTTCTCGTACAGTCACTTGCGACCCTCCATGTGCGAGATGTGTTTTCCCTATACTAATACCCGGGAAGGAAAAAATAAAAGCTCCCGACTTGGGAGCTTCTACCGTTTTTTTCGTTCAAGACCCATGGCCCGCTCTGCTTTTGCGAGCATTTTTGAGGAAGCCTGACGGGCCGTTTCGGCGCCCTGGTCCAGGATGTTATCGAGCTCCGAAGAGTTCATCAGATCAGCGTGGCGCTTCTGAAGCGGTACGAGAATATCAGCAACGGCGGCACCGGTCTCTTCTTTAAGAGAGCCGTAGCTTTCTGAGCTGAGTTTCTGCACTGCCTCTTCGATGCTGATGTTTTTGGAAATGGCGTAAATAGTAAGGAGGTTGCTTACTCCGGGTTTGTTTTCAGGATCATAGCGAATCTCCCGTCCGGAATCGGTAACAGCGCTTTTCATTTTCTTCATGATTGTCTTTTCATCATCAAGCATGGAGATAAAAGCCTTTTGATTGGAGTCAGATTTGCTCATTTTTTTCTCTGGGTTCTGAAGAGACATAATCCGGGCTCCGCTGCCCGCGATTTTTGTTTCCGGAACAGTGAATATATCGTTGTACTGTTGGTTGAACCGTTCCGCGAGTGTCCGCGTCAGCTCGAGGTGCTGCTTCTGGTCTTCCCCGACAGGGACAATATCTGTCCCGTATAACAGGATGTCCGCAGCCATCAGCGGTGGGTAGGTCAAAAGAGCGCCGGGCACGCCCGAGCGGCCCTCCGCTTTGTCCTTAAACTGGGTCATGCGCTCAAGCTCCCCTATATAGGCAATGCATTGCAGCATCCACCCAAGCTGGGCGTGGGCAGGAACTTCCGATTGAATAAAGATGGTTGCTTTTTCAGGGTCAAGCCCGGCAGCGATATACAAAGCTGCGAGGCTCCGGGTGTTGTGCTGAAGCTCCTTCTTATTTTGGGGTACTGTAATGGCGTGCTGGTTTACGATACAAAAAAAGCTCCGGTAGCCTTTCTGTAAGTCGACAAAGTGTTTTATTGCTCCTAAATAGTTGCCGATGGTTGGCGTACCACTCGGCTGGACGCCGGAAAAAACGGTTTTCATAAGTATACATCCTTTCGTTGTCAAAAACTTATTCCTGTCGGCCTTTATACTTAAGGACAAGCACAGCGGCCCATTCAAATACGAGTAGAATAAAAAGCAGAAATCCCGGCCAGGCGGGGAAATCGGACAGCCGCGCCTGAAGGACAAGCGCTGCCCCCCACAAGAAAGCTGTTACGGCCATCCATAAACGTATCCGGTCTGTCATAGCTTCATCACCACTCTGATCCGAGACCAATAAACGTTAAATACGAAGCAATAAAATAAACGATGACAAGCGTGATGGAGGGCCAAAGGTAAAAGGCCGGTGTTTTTCGTTTACTGCCCCGGAGGACAGCATAAAATACTATGGCAGCGAGGAGCGTGATGCCAAGAGAAGTCACGAGGTTTGTCCGGCTTGCAGCGGAAATGATCGGTTCGCCTCTGTAGAAAATATCGCTCAGGGCAAGCAGAGTCAAATTGAAGAGGTTGCTGCCCAAAATGGATCCGAGAGCCAGGTTGTAGTTTTTCAGCTTCATCGCTACATAAACGGAAACGGCTTCGGGAAGCGAGGTCGAAGCAGCGATTAAAAAACTTCCGATAAAACTCGAGCCGAGTCCGGTGATGACGGCGATACGGTCACCGGTGGTAGTGAGAACCGTACCGGCAGCGAGCGTAAATAAAGCAGCGATAATAAACCCCGTTCCAGCCTGGCGCAGAGAGATATCGGGTTTTTTCACGTCCTCTTCTTCCTCATCAGGAATGACGCCTTCATTCTGACGGTTGGCCCAGACAATCCCTGCTGCATAGAGGACCAGAAGCATGAGCGCATCAACGCCGACGCCAAAAACGCTCCAGGAAAGCTGCAGTAGAAAAGCCGCTCCTGTGACAAAAGCAAGCACGGCCCCCAGACCGGCAGTGTATGTATGGCCGGGGGAGACGCGGTTAAACAGCTGCTTACGGCGATAAAAAATATCGAATGCAGCAATGATAAGAATATTAAACAGGTTACTCCCGAGCACGTTTCCCACCGCAATGTCCGGGTTATCCAAAAATACGGCCGTTAAGCTGGTGGTAACCTCGGGCAGCGAAGTGGCCCCGGCCAGCAAGAGGGTACCGACCATCATACCGCCAAGAGAAGATTTTTCACTGATGATGTCGGAGTACGAAGACAGCTTGGTAGCTGCGATAACTGTAACGACAGCTGCCACAAAAAAGAATAAAAAGACCAACGATGTATCTCCTCTCACAAACATTATTTCAATGTAAAACGCTTTAGAACAGGGTTAGTGTATCGTAACTTCCCCCCAAGGTCAAAAGGAAGAAGCGTGAAAACCCCTTCATCTATGTAAATATTGGATGACAACGACTATAATAAAGTAGAAAGATTTCAAAGGAGGACTACAATGAAGATATTTGCCGTCTTACTCACCATGAAGGATGAAGAAAAATCACAAAAGTACCGCCCGCAGCATTTGAAGTTTCTCGAAGATGAAGAGCTAAATGGAAATGTGCTTGCGTATGGACGTTTCGTCGACGGCGCCGGCGGTTTAATCATGTATCGCGGAGAAGAAGAGGAGGCCGTCCGGGAAATAGTGGAACAGGATCCTTACATACAGCTTGGCGCCCGGGACTACCATATGCATGAGTGGGATATGAAATCACATGTATGGACGAAAGGGGAATAGTACTTATGAAAAAAGCTGCTTTCATCGGACTTGGAAACATGGGCATGCCGATGGCCCTGAATATTTTGAATAAAGGATTCGATGTCTACGGGATCAATAAAGGAAACGAAAAAGAAGACCGCTTTCAGGAAGCCGGGGGCACTACCGGCATTACCCCGGCAGAGGCGGCTGAACAGATGGATATCGTCATGACCTGTCTTCCAAAACCGGAGCATGTAGAAGAAATGATGCTCGGTGAAAACGGCGTTATTACACACGCCTCGCCGGGACTTCTCGTAATTGATTTCAGTACCGTCTCTGCAGAGCTTCATGAAAAGATCGAAGCAGAGGCGGCGCAAAAGAATGTAGATTATCTGGATGCTCCGGTAAGCGGCGGTACGACAGGGGCTGAAGCCGGAACACTTGCTGTAATGGTTGGCGGAAGCGAACAGGCTTTTGAAAAAGCCAGAGCGATTTTTGAAGCAGTGGGAAAAAATATTACGTATGCCGGGAGCATCGGCAAAGGAACAAAAGTAAAGCTGATTAATCAGTACATGGTAGGTATGCATACTGCAGCGGTAAGCGAAGGGTTAACGATGGCGGAAAAAGCCGGAGTCGATCTGGAAATGCTTCATTCCGTTATCACAAACAGCATGGGACAAAGCAAAATCTATGACCGGCACTATACGGAATTCCTTCATGAAAACAAAGAGGAACCCGGATTTGCTCTGGAACTGCTTTTAAAGGATCTTGGGCTGGCCAATGAAATGAGTGATCGTGTTGGAGTACATCCCAGGGCAGGAAGAGAAGTCCTTTCTTTATTCGAGGAGGCGGAGCATGAAGGGTTTGGAAAAAAAGACATGAGCAGCTTGTTTAACTACGTGAAAAACATCGAAAAATAAAAAATATGTAGACACAGAACCTGCCTTCCTGCGTGAAGGCGGGTTCTTTACGTTTTACGAATGCATAGCTTCAGCAACGGCCTGCTCAAGACGATCGTCAAGAGAAGACAGGCGGGTGAAGGCCTCTTCTTCAGTGATAGTCCGGTAGTGATGGCGTCCGGACGGCTCTTCATCGAGTTCATCTGCATCAGCCACCACCTGCTGCAGCGGGGTCCGCTGAATATTGGCAGCCGGGAGATAGGAATCGGTATGAAGTAAAACAGCCATACTGACCTCCTTTGCCCGTGACGGATCTTCGCCGAGCCGGATTAAGAGCTTGTGCGCACGCTCTGCTCCTTTGATGGCGTGAATGTCGTTTGTACGGTATTCTTCGAAATCCCATTTTCCATTTTTGTAAAAAAGATAATGGCCCATATCGTGCAGAAAACCGGCTTTCACTGCTAAATCCACATCCACGTTTCGTTCTCTGGCAAGCTCTAATGCTATATCAGCCACGCGGATGGCATGGGCGAGTCCGGAACGGCGGACATATTTTTGAGTAATAGGGTGCTTGTAAATATCAATCATCGTCACTCTGCTCATTGGTGCTCCTCCTTTATAGATTATTTTGCAAAAGGGACCCCGGCCGATGAAGGCTGAGGACCCTGTGGAAGTATCGCAAGTTTTAAAGATATTTTTAACATTATAAT
The DNA here is from genome assembly GCF_033845285.1 of Marinococcus sp. PL1-022. Taxonomy (NCBI): domain Bacteria; kingdom Bacillati; phylum Bacillota; class Bacilli; order Caryophanales; family Bacillaceae; genus Marinococcus; species Marinococcus sp. PL1-022. The sequence continues at coordinate 816,577 of NZ_JAWXCX010000001.1, forward strand.
AACTAAATGCCCAGAATGCAAGAGAAATGAAAGATTAACTAACATTCAATAATTATTTAAATATGAATATTAAGTAACAAAAATTAGCGGAAAATAAAAAAGATGGTTGGTAATATATATATTTAAACGTATAATTAAACTAAGAAAAAAATTCCATTAAATAGTGACTATTGGATTGCTTTTTTTACAAAAAATAATGAAGGCAGGGACAACATGAAAAAAAATTTAGGTATTTGTGCCTTAGCTGCTGCATTAACTGTTACCTCGGGATTGACTGCAGCAGAGGCAAAGGCGGACGAAGGAAACGGGAGCGATCTGGCTTCAATGACAACTGGTGGACATACATTAACACTTGCAGGCAGCATGCCGCGCTTTACATATGATTCGGGACTTAATTTCAGCTATCCGGAAGAAGGGGTCAAAGGAATATATGTTACTGGCCATTCGGCGGGAGGCGATCGGATGGATAAGTTAATTGATCTGGTTGACTCGACAGATTTAAATGCCATGGTAATAGATATTAAAGATGATCACGGAAACTTAACGTTCAGCGTCCCGGAAGGATCAGACCTCCCTGATATAGGAAAAAATATGATCAAAGACCCCGAAGCGCTGATGAAAAAACTGGAAGAGCATGATATATACCCGATCGCAAGAATCACAACTTTTAAGGATAATGTACTTGCCAACAAGCATCCGGAATACTCCTATCAGACAAGCGGGGGGGACACATGGTCGAATGGAAGCGGCCATATGTTTACAAACCCTTTTATGAAAGAAGTCTGGGATTATAATCTTCAGATAGCGGAAGAGGCAGCCAGGCTTGGTTTCCAGGATATTCAGTTTGATTATATACGTTTCCCGGAAGGATTTGAAACAAGGGATGACCAGCTCAAATATTCCACGGGAGATTATGATAGCGGAGACGACAATGTACAGGAACGAGTGGATGCTGTTACGGATTTCGTCGCCTATTCTGAAGAGACGCTTCAGACTAAGTATAATGTAAATGTTTCAGCAGATATCTTCGGCTATTCTGCCACCCAGGAACGGGCGCCGGGCATCGGCCAGGATTTTCGGTTAATCTCTGAGAATGTAGATGTTATCAGCTCCATGATTTACCCAAGCCACTGGGGAAGCGGCTATTTTAATATCGACAAGCCGGATACAAAGCCGTACGAGGTTATCGATGCCTATGCGGAGGCAGAAAACAAGATTTTATCTGGTCTTGATGAGCAGCCGACAACCCGGCCATGGATTCAGGACTTTACTGCAAGCTATTTGGGAAGCGGTAATTATCTGCAGTACGGAAGCGCCGAAGTGGAGGCACAAATCCAGGCGCTGCAGGATAACGGCATTGAAGAGTACCTGCTTTGGGATGCCCAGAACTCTTATTCCAAAGGTACGGATTATACGCCGTAAAAAGCATAATCCAGAGGGGCGGAAGTTAAAGACCGCTCCTTTTTGCTGTGCGCACGAGCGAGAAAGAGCAAATGCAACAACGTCCCACTGTGAGGTTAATATGCCGGGAAAAGCGCTCTCAAGAGTCTTAAATAAGTACTGAAGACACTTACTATATAAAGGTATTCGCGTTATAATAAAGATAACACAAATTTGGGGGTCATTATGTCTAAACTAAACTGGTACGAAAAATTGAACCAATACTTTCCAGTTGAAGAGATGAAATCTAAAAAGCATATGGAAGTTCTGCTGGATGAAAAAGGTGATATTTACCATAAGGATGAAGGGCCTCTTCATGTTATGATGTATGTAGAGACAGAGGAATTTGTTTTTATCGATTATTTGCTGGTATCGAAAGAAGCAAGAGGGGAAGGTCTCGGGCAGAAATTACTTGACAGTCTGAAAAGTAAGAATAAACCGATTATTCTGGAAGTGGAGCCTCTTGATTACGAAGAGAGTGATACGACAAAACGATTCCGTTTTTATGAAAGAGCCGGCTTTCGTCAGGCGAAATCCATTGGCTACAGCAGAATTTCCCTGGCAACCAATGAAGTGAATACGCTCGAAATTTTATACTGGTCGCCGGACGATGCCTCGGAAGAAGTTATTTATGAAAAAATGAAGCATACGTACAAAAACATTCATACGTATAAGGATGAAGAAATCTACGGAAAAGCGTATCAGGACGTGACGGAAGTTCTTACGTATGATGACAAAGACGAATTGAAGAACGCTTAGAAAGGAGGGCGAAGAGGTTATGAAAAATGCGGTTGCAAAAAAACGCAGGAAAATGAAAAGAGAAGTGCTCAGAGATATGCTTAAAAAGAACCTCAAGGGCCTGAATAAAGAAAAATCGCCCGAAAAGGGCGTTCCGACTCCTTCAAGACACACCGCTTAATACAGTGCAGGCGCAGCTCATAGAAGCTGCGCTTTTTTTGACGAAAGGTTTAAGAGTCGGGCTGCGGTGGAAAACCCTAATTTGTAATGAAAATTGGAGGGTTTCTGATGCAGACACATCAACTGTACATTAACGGAGAATACGTAAACGCTTCTAGTGATGAATATATTGAAATTGAAAATCCGGCTACGGAAGAAACGATTTCCCGAACGGTAAAAGCAACAAAAGAGGATGTGGACAAAGCTGTTGCAGCCGCCTCTGCTGCCCAAAAAGGGTGGGAGCTGACACCAAATATCGAACGCGGAAAAATTGTCCGTGCCCTTGGAGATAAAATAGAAGAGAATAAAGACCGGTTTATTGACCTTCTTCAGGAAGAGCAGGGCAAAGATTATGGTCTGGCAAGCGGTGAAGTGGATCTTGCCATTGATTATTTCCGCTATATGTCCGAGTGGGCAAGAAGAATAGAAGGAGAAATCCTGCCAAGCGACCGTGAAAATGAGAATATCTTTATTTATAAAAAACCTATTGGTGTTGTCGGCGGTATTGTGCCGTGGAACTTTCCAGTGTTTATTCTGGCCAGAAAAGTGGCAACAGCGCTTGTCACCGGCTGCACGATTGTGCTGAAGCCAAGCCAGCAGACCCCAAATACAGCTGTCGAATTTACAAAGCTTATCGACGAAATGGACGAAGTGCCAAAAGGGGTTTACAACCTGATCACAGGCACAGGCTCAGAAATAGGAAATGCTCTGGCTTCCCATGAAAATGTAGACATGATAACAATGACCGGAAGCGTGCCTGCAGGAACGAAAGTAATGGAGGCTGCGGCGCAGAACATTACAAAAGTTAATCTCGAACTCGGCGGGAAGGCACCGGCCATTGTAACGGCGAACGCAGATATTGATACTGCAGTGAAGCACATTACGACCTCCCGGCTTGCTAATAACGGCCAGGCCTGTACAAACGCAGAACGGGTATATGTGCATGAAAGCATAGCTGAAGAATTTACCAAACGTCTGCAGGAAGCGTTCGAACAAAAAACAATGGGAGACCCGCGCGCATCCAAAAATGCTGACGTCGGCCCGCTCGTGAGCAAAGACCGCCTCGATGAAGTGCACGCGATGGTGGAAAGTGCTAAAAAAGACGGGGCAAAAGTAGTTGCCGGCGGTGAACCAGGCGATCAAAATAAAGGTTATTTTTACAAACCAACGGTGATCAGCAACGCCCGGCATGACATGGAAATCATGCAGGAAGAAATTTTTGGTCCGGTTATCCCTATCGATACGTTCCAAACGCTTGATGAAGCAATTGAAAAAGGCAACGATACTGTCTTCGGTCTTTCTTCCTCCGTTTATAGTGAGGATATGAATGAAATTATGAGAGTTGTCAACGAACTGCGCTTTGGCGAAACGTACGTCAACCGGGAAAATTTCGAAGCTGTCCAGGGCTATCACGCCGGCTTCCGGAAATCCGGACTCGGCGGCGCCGATGGCAAGCATGGAGTGGAAGACTTCTTAGCTACTCACGTTGTTTATATGCAGTACAATAACGAAAAAAATTAAAGAAATTTGGCTGGAGGATGAACCTTCAGCCAATTTCTAACGTATATATGGTAAGGGCGGAAATAATTAAATGAGTTGTTGAAAAACAAACCAGGTAATTGAGAATCGTTCATTTAAAGTAAAAAGTGAACAGTTTAAATGAATTGTCACAAAACGTTAACAAATTGTGCGCTTAGAAAGTTTTAGAACCATGTTGAAGAGGTATAAATAAAGTATTGTTGAATTAAAGTCCAAAAGTATAAACATTCACAAACCAGTTAAAACCTCTTTTCAAATTAGAATAATTATTGTATAATAATCCTGTGACTAAAAAGCAGAGAATATTATACGTTGTTTTCGCCCATTTTACTCCCATAGTTGGGGAAGGAGAGATTTGTTAACATGGTGACATTGCTTACATCTCCAAGTTGTACATCCTGTCGGAAAGCGAAAGCATGGTTGGACGAACATGAGATCGCTTATAATGAAAGAAATATTTTTGCGGAACCTTTAACTGTGGATGAAGTGAAAGAAATTGTCCGCCTGACGGAGGACGGCACCGATGAAATCGTCTCCCGCCGCTCAAAAGTATTTCAGGAATTAGACGTGGAAATGGAAAACCTTCCATTGCAGCGCCTTTTCCAGTTAATCAGCGAACATCCCGGTCTGTTGAGACGGCCGATCATTTATGATGATAAACGTTTACAGGTTGGATACAATGAAGCTGAAATCCGTCGCTTCCTTCCAAGAAAAGTCCGTACTTTTAACTTGATGGAAGCGCAAAAAATGGTAAACTAAAAAGAAAGAAAAATTTCGGCGCCGGTCGGAATTTTTCTTCTTTTTATAATTACGCTTTGTTTTGCTAAAATGAGTTTCTTTCCTTGACATGAGTGTGATTTTATCTGAAAATATAAAACCAAACCAGTGTTAAATTATTGATGCTCCGCTCCCTCAACGAACGTTGCATCCTGGGATGAGCACAACTCACAAAGGGTCCAGTACGGCGCTATGATTAAAAGGATTACTATATGTTATTGTTAGGGTATAGTATTTCATAGTAAGTAGAAGACGACCCTAGCTTGAGGAGGGAGAAGAATAGTGGAAATCGAAAGAATCAACGAGTCGACAGTGAAGTTTTACATTACGTACACGGATATTGAAGACCGCGGTTTCGATCGGGATGAGATTTGGTATAACCGTGAACGTGGAGAAGAGTTATTCTTTGATATGATTAATGAAGCTCACGACTTAGAAAACTTTGAAATAGAAGGACCGTTATGGATTCAGGTACAGGCACTTGATCAGGGTATGGAAATTGTCGTCACTAGAGGTCAGGTCACCGATGGAAATGTGAAGCTTGAAATTCCGGTATCAGAAAACAAAGAGGAAGCTCCAGTGGACGATAACATCGTGGACATGCTTGATGAACAATACCGTTCGTCTAAATTAGACAGAAACGGGTCTCTTGAGTCTGAGGATCTGGAAATCGTTATTTCCTTCCAGGACATGGAGGATTTGATCAGCTTGAGTAAGGCCTTCCATGTATCGGATGTTCACAACGAAGTATATTTCTTTGAAAATCGGTATTATCTCTATTTAGTATTCGATCAGCGTTATACAGAGGATGAACAGGACAACATGGTGAGTCACGTGCTGGAGTATGGTAATGAATCTGATCTGTCTATTTTCCGTATACGTGAGTATGGTACGACGATTGCATCTGAATATGGTCTCCAAACCTTCAATGAAAACTTTTCATAATTGTGTGTATCTCTAAAAGGCTGGCGTGTGACGCTGGTCTTTTATTTTTATTTTACATACCCCCTCCCCGCATTTTATCCCCCGGAAAAGAAGGCTGATCTCATGTTTAATGCTCTCAATGCGGACGGCCGGGCAGTTTCAAGCCTGGATTCCGCCAATTCTCCCCCTTACTACTGCCCGGAGTGCGGGCACGAAGTACATCTGCGTAACAAATCAAATGCCCGTCCTCATTTTGTTCATCCCCGGCGTGCAGACTGCCGCCTGCTTTTTGGAGAATCCAGGGAGCACACCCAGGGGAAGACCCTGCTTGCCAGCTGGCTTAAAGATCAAAATCTTTCTCCAGTTATTGAGAAGCAGCTGCTGGAGGAGGGAAGAAGGGCGGACGTATTCGTCCAGTGGACAGAGCGCGAAGTGGCGCTGGAGATACAAAGGAGTACGATTGATTCACCACAGCTTTTGACGAGAAGCCGTACATATGCAGAAAAAGGAATCCTTCCACTGTGGTTTTTTTCATCAAAACTGGTGCAGCGAAAAAATGCTGGGAGTTGGTTTTGGAACGAAGCAGTATGGTCTTCTATACTTTCCGGATATTTTAATGCGGTGCCTGTGCTGAATCCCTCTTCCCGGGAGCTTTCGATCGTGCAGCCGCTTTTTGAAGCTTCGCCCAGGCGCATAGCAGCGTGTGCCTTAAGAATCCCTCTGGCTGATATAAAGCTGGAGTGTTTTTTCACTCCTTTGAAGCTTTCATTTAACTGTATTGAAGAAATACTTGCACATAAAAGCAAGTGGCGCTTTTCGTCTTATCAATTTAAAGGGTGCGCACAGTATTGGGGCAGCCTGGATATATATACCCGGCACCTCTCTCATATTAGTCTTCATCCTGCCGACCTCGGCTGGCCGACACCGTATTGTTATGTTTTCCGGGGCCCGCCGCTCGTATGGCAGACCCTGTTGTTTTACCGGGTTATTTACCAAAAAAATGATACATTGAACAATATTTTAATTCTAGTGCAAAAGGATCCGTTGCTTTCACCATTGATACGCCCTGGTTTACGTACGGAAGTTTATCTGCGTCATGCGGTCTGGCATTTTTTGCAATGGCTGAAGGCCCGCAAGACGGTCTGTGTTCATCAAGGGCGCTGGCACTTGAAAAAAGATCTGTCGTTTGAAGCATCGGCGGAAAAGGGATGGTCGCAGGATCGCAGTTTAGCTAGAAAATTCACGGCATATACTAAAAAGCTTGAGGCAGAAAAACGATTCATTGGAACAACTGGAAATAGTTCGATACAATAGAAGAGAAAGATAAAGGGAGGTGCGTTCCATTGAGTTCATCTGCTGTAGAACAACTGCCAAAACGCGAAGAAATCAGTGAACAGTATAAATGGAATTTAGAGGATATTTTTTCAAGCAATGAAGGATGGGAAGACGAATTCAAGCACATTCAAAACCTGATTCCGGCAATCGAGTCGTATAAAGGACGCCTCGGGGAATCGGGTCATATGCTGTATGAAGCCCTGCAGCAGCAGGATAAAATTACAGAGCGTTTCAGTCGCTTATTTGTTTATGCGCATATGCGTTATGATCAAAATACAAATGAATCGCTGTATCAGGGAATGGAGGACCGTGCAAGAAGACTGGCGAGCCAGCTTGGCCAGGCTACGGCTTTCCTCGTGCCGGAAATTTTAACTATCCCTGAAAAAACAATTCAAGCATTTTATGAGGAAGAGCCGGAGCTTCGATTGTATGAACACGCACTTGATGCTATCAATAAAGAACGCCCGCATGTGCTGACAGAATCAGAAGAAGCACTTCTTGCGCAGGCTTCTGAAGTGATGGCTGTGCCGGGAAACACCTTTGGCATGCTAAATAATGCAGATATGGAATTTCCGTCCATAAAGGATGAGAACGGAAACGATGCCCAGGTGACACACGGACGTCTGCTGAACTTTCTGGAAAGCGATGACCGCCGTGTGCGCGAAGAGGCTTTTAAAGCTGTCTACAGCACCTACAGCAGGTTTAAAAATACAATTTCAAGCACGCTGGGCGGACAGGTGAAAAAGAATACTTTTAATGCAAGTGTCCGTAAATATCGTTCAGCTAGAGAAGCTGCGCTGAGCAATAATCATATTCCGGAGAAGGTGTATGACCAGCTTATTTCGACCGTTCATGATTATCTCCCACTGCTTCACCGTTATGTGAAGCTGCGTAAGCAGGTGCTTGAACTCGATGAGATTCATAACTATGATTTGTATACGCCGCTGGTCAAGGACATTGACATGAAAATGACGTACGAGGAAGCAAAAGAAACCGTTCTTGAAGCGCTGCAGCCGCTGGGAAAGGAATACACAGAAACAATTGCCGGCGGATTTGAAAAAGGCTGGGTAGACGTTTATGAAAACGTTGGAAAACGGAGCGGAGCCTATTCCTCCGGAGCTTATGGGACAATGCCGTATATTTTAATGAACTGGCAGGACAGTATTAACAATGTATACACGCTGGCCCATGAACTCGGACATTCGATGCACAGCTATCTGACTCATCAAAATCAGCCTTATCCTTATGCTGATTACACCATTTTCGTGGCTGAGGTAGCTTCTACTGTCAATGAAGCGCTGCTTACCAGACACTTACTGGCAAAAACGACAAATAAAACAGAAAAAGCGTATTTATTGAACCAGTACCTCGAAGGCTTCCGGGGAACGGTGTTCCGTCAGACAATGTTTGCTGAGTTTGAGCAGTTAATCCATGAAAAGGCAGAAGCAGGGGAAGCACTGACGCCCGATCTGCTGAACGCGCTTTATTATGAGTTAAATGAACAGTATTTCGGGCCGCATATGACGCTCGATGATGATATTGCGCTGGAATGGGCAAGGATTCCTCATTTTTATATGAACTTTTATGTTTATCAGTATGCCACCGGCTACAGCGCTGCGGCTGCTTTGTCCCAGCAGATTGTTGAAGAAGGAGAGCCTGCGGTGGAACGCTACCTGCAGTTCCTGAAATCGGGAAGCTCGGATTATCCGATCGAAGTTCTCAAAAAAGCAGGAGTCGACATGACTACTTCGACTCCGATTGAACTGGCCATGAAGTCCTTCGAAGATACCTTGAATGAACTGGAAGAACTGCTGCTTCAATAAAAAAATCCGCGGAGATGCGTTTACATCTCCGCGGATTTTTTTTCAGGTAACGGAAGGCACGTACTCCCAGTAGGCTCCATTTTTTAACGGCACATGCTTCATTTTTCTTAACAGCACAAGCTGTTTCAGCTGCTTTTCAGCTTCCTTTTCACTCCAGTCGAATACGACAGAGACCTCTTTGGTCGTAATTCGCGGATAGCGGGAGAGAAACCTTTCAAGCGTTAGTGAATGAGAAGGCTCCGGAGCGTGCCCGAGCATGTCGGAGAGAATTTCTTCGTAGACCTGATAGGGATACAGCCCGGAAACCTTCAGTCCTCCATCTTCAACGTGATCGTTAAAAAACACGAATGTTGGAGCTTGATCGACCTCCATCTCGCGGGAGGTTCTGATATCGCAATTCAGAGCTTTCCGGGTACAGGCAGAATGTATATCGCGCTGAAATTCTTCAATGTCCAGCCCGGTAGCTTCCGCAATCTGGATAAGCTTTTCTTCTGTGGAGATGTCCTGGCCATGCAGAAACAAATTCTCTCTAATATTCCGGAAAAACACTGAAGCCAGCTGCTTTCCCTGCATTTCTGCAGCCTTCATGGCGAGCGCAGGAATGTAAGCAGAAGGAGCCGAGTGCTTCAGCCACACGCTTCCGTCTGCCGGCATGCCGGTACGGGTAGCCACTTCCTCATAAAACAGAGCCATTTCTTTTTTCATATCTTCTTTCACCGGCTTCTGTTTTTCTTCACTCCAGCATTCAATGTTTGAAGTGAGCAGAAGCTTTGGCGTGAAATAGTGGCCGTATTCGATGAGCAGCTTTTTTAATACAGGCTCAAACGCCCAGCACTCCGGGCATAATGGATCCATAAAAATATATAATTCAAGCGGCTTTTTCGATAAATGTGTGTCGGTAGACTGCGGCATACTGCAGGAACCGGAACTGTCATCACAAAAAGAAAAATGCTCGTTGCCCATGACCAGTTCACGCTCCTTTCATTATGAATTTTCTTCAGTAGTATTTATCATGTGCTGTGCTGTCACCACAAGCCGCTGAAACATTTCCTGTCTGACGTCGTCTTCCATATTTATTTCTTCCATCGCTTCATCCATGCATAACAGCCAGGCCTTCGCCCGTGTTTCCGTAATTGGGAACGGGAGGTGGCGGGCCCGCAGGCGGGGATGACCATGTTCTTCTGTATATAAAGGCGGACCGCCTAAAAATTGAGTCATAAATTGCTTTTGTTTACGGGCGGTTTCCGTAAGGTCGTCCGGAAAAATAGGAGCCAGATCCGGATGGGCGCCAACCTTTCCGTAAAACGTATTAATCAGCTCGGAAAGTTTTTCTTCGCCAATCTGGTTAAAGCTCGATTTGAAAGCAGCCATAGTGAACCTCCGGAACAACGTTTTGACGTTCATACCTGAAAAGACAAAGCACTGGGACAAAACGTAATTATTGTATTTTCAATTTTTATTCTAGCAATGAGACCCGGCAACCGCAAATATTTTGAACGAAAAGGAACCCGGGGCAAAAAAACAACCCCGGGATGGAGTTGTTTTTAAAACGGATTATACAAGATCCTGATAGTTAGCAAGTACATTAGGCACGTATTTCTGGGTTTCTTTAAATGGTGGGATGCCGTCATATTTATCCACGTTGCCCGGACCGGCGTTGTAGGCGGCAAGAGCAAGTGTTTTGTTGCCATTGTATTTACTTAGCATATCTCTTAAATAGCGAATCCCGCCGTCGAGGTTTTGTTCCGGGTCCATCGGGTCCTTTACTTTCAGCATAGAAGCAGTACCCGGCATCAGCTGCATCAGTCCCATAGCACCGGCATGACTTTTAGCATCCGGATTGAAGCCGGATTCCTGCTTTACCAGAGCACGAACAAGCTTACTGTCTACGCCGTATTTTTCAGATAAACGCTCAATTGTCTGCACAATGCCCGAGCCTGAAGTCTGTTTAGACGAAGAAGTATTTTCAGAGGCGGGAGCCGTTTCTTTTTTTACTTCTTTGGCGGAAGGATCCGTGGAAGCACTGGATGCTTCGTCTCCTAAATGGCTGAAATAGCTGCTGGCACTCACCGGGTTTAAGAACAATGAGGAGGAGACGGGGCTGAAGCCGCTGCTGCTCTGTTCAGACATGATGGCCTGAGTTGATTTCAGGGAATCGTATAAAAAAGAACCGAAACGCCCAGCAGCAGAAGCTGTTTGCGAAGGGGCGGACGGCTGGCTGTTTCCTGCAGCTGCATTGGTTGAAGACGGGAAAAGAGAGGAAGAAATCGTCAAAAACATTCACCCCACTAATAAGATTCAGATAAGAAAAATATACCAGTATTTCAAATGAAGAACAATGTGCGTATGTTACTGTTTTTCATTCTGCTCCCGGCTGCGCTGAAAGAGACGTTCAATTTTGTTTGGTGTGCTGCGCAAGGGAAATTGATGCTGCTCTGCCAGTTCATTCATCCAGGCAGAGACGTCTTTTTCGCTTGGTCCTTCTATTTCAAGCTCATAATCGGTGGCCCCCAGGTAATGACTTCGGTCAAAAAAGATTTCTCCCGTACGGAAAGGCTGGGTGGCCCGGTAGGTCGTGAGGGTGCCTATATTTTCAACAAGCCCGGAGCCAATCAGCGTCTGAAGGCGTCCGGCAACGTCACCGGCAGGCAGTATCCCGCCTGTGATTGCTTCCTGTGCCTCCTGGGCAGTAATGTTCTGATTCCATTCGGTGAGCCCCTCCTGGGCGGGCTCCTTTAACGTTAAAGTGAAAGAACCAGCACGCTCGCGTATACGCAAAGCAGATTTTCGGGCACGCAGGTCGAAGCTGCTGGTATCAAAGTATGTATTTTTCTGCGAAGAAAAATCGTTTTCCTCAAGAGCGAAGCTTGCTGCAAGAGAGGAAAACTCCTTCTCCGTTAGAAGGTTCTTCGCTTCAATTTCCTGTTCTTTCGCCATGGTAAATCTTCCTTTCTGATACCGAATTACTGGAAAAACGCTATGCATTATCTTATCATATGGTTTGCGCTCTGTCTGTGTACATAAGTTATGATAAAATTAGGTACAGACAAGAAACGTATACTTTCCCTGTGTTGGAGGAATTATGACATGCAGCATATACTAACTGTAAATCATTACGAAGAAGAAAATGAATCATTAATAATGTATCCGGTGGAAGAATGGCCGGAAAAGGAATGGCAAAAATTACGGGACGGTGGACAAATGCTTGCAGATTCCGATGCTTTAACGCTTGTTTATGTCCTGGATATGGAAGACGAATTTGTGCAGCTGCGTATTCCAAAAAGAGTGTGGCCGCTTTTGAAAAAGGCTTATGATAACGAAAAACATGTTTATATAAAAAACGGAAGTGCCCTGCATTTAGAAAATTTTCATGAAGAAATTGATTATTTAATGGATAATGTGCCCGGAAACGGGAATTACGGTACTGAAATGGTATCTGCATTTGAAGAAGCGTTTAACGTATAACCTCATAATAATGTAAATGAGTGGTGGTAAACCATGAGTAACTGGCAGACATTCCTTTCGCCTTATATGCAGGCGGTAGAGGAAATAAAGGTGAAATTAAAAGGGTTAAGAGAGCAGTACCAGATGTCTTCACAGCACACCCCGATCGAGTTTGTGACAGGCAGGGTCAAGCCGGTAACAAGCATTCTTGATAAAGCCCAGCGCAAAGATATTCCGCTCGATGAGATCGACACAAAAATGCAGGACATCGCAGGTATTCGCATTGTCTGCCAATTTGTGAGCGACATTGATACCATTGTGGAGCTGATGCGGACAAGACAGGATTTTGAGGTTTTGGAGGAACGGGATTACATTAAGGAGAAAAAAGAGAGTGGCTATCGTTCTTTTCATATGGTCGTTTCTTATCCTGTACACACGATCGGCGGCCGAAAGGACGTCCTCACAGAGATTCAGGTACGGACCATGGCCATGAATTTCTGGGCTACTATTGAACATTCTTTAAACTACAAGTACAGCGGCGAAATTCCGGAGGATATTAAACACCGGCTGCAGCGGGCTGCCGAAGCTGCATTTCAACTCGATGAAGAAATGTCCAAAATTAAAGGCGAGGTACGGGAAGCACAGCGTATCTATATGCAAAACAGGGAAAGTGAGGGTCCAAATACATGAGTATCCCGTCCACCGATGAAAATATGCGATATAATGTTACGTCCCGGGGAGATGACACCTCCAATGAAATCAGGGACAAAGTGCTTTCATACCTAAATGAATTCGGTCTGATTCACGACGAAATTCATCCGGATATCGTTATTACTGTAGGGGGCGATGGCACACTGCTGCAGGCGTTCCATCATTATTATGAATCACTTGAAGACGTCTGCTTTGTAGGTATACATACCGGCCACCTCGGTTTTTATGCAGACTGGCAGCCTGAAGAAGTGGAGAAGCTGGTGATTCACCTTGCAAAAACGCCGTTTCAGGTGGTGGAGTACCCGCTTCTTGAGGTAATTGTCCGTTACAATGAACATACGAGATTCGAACGGTATTTAGCCTTAAACGAGTGTATGGTAAAAACGCTCGAGGGATCTCTCGTGTGCAATGTAGACATTAAAGGCGAACATTTTGAAACGTTTCGCGGAGACGGCTTATGTATTTCCACGCCGTCCGGTAGCACGGCGTATAACAAATCCCTGGGTGGAGCGATACTGCACCCTTCCTTATCAAGTATTCAAATAGCCGAAATGGCAAGCATCAATAACCGGGTCTACCGGACGATCGGCTCGCCGTTAATTCTGCCGCAGCACCATACCTGTCTTCTGCGCCCGGTGAACGATGTGGATATGCAGATCACTATTGACCACATCACTCTTGTCGATCAGGGCATTGAGTCCATTCAGTACCGGGTAGCAGAGGAAAAAGTAAGATTCGCCCGCTTCCGCCCGTTCCCTTTCTGGAAGCGCGTGAAGGAATCGTTTATCGGGGAGTAAAGGGATGCGGACGATTACATGGAAGGTGCCTGCCGATGCAGAGGGCCGGGAGATAAAAAGGTTTTTGAGCCAGTATAAGGATGTTTCGCGACGTGTGTGGAAGAAAATTGATACACTCCCCTTGTATATAAACGGGGAACAGGCCCGTGGAAACGACCGGTTAAACGCTGGGGACGAGCTGCAGATAAGCATTCCATCGGGAACGGTGCCGGCTCATTTTAAAGAGTCCCGGGAGCAGCTGGAGGTGTTGTATGAGGATGAGGACGTAATCGTCGTCAACAAGCCTGCGGGACTGCCGACGCTTCCAGGTAGAGCAGTAGGGGAGGAATCACTCGCAGGGAGACTTGCCGGCTATCTGCGAAGCAAAAATATACATTCTGCCATCCACCCGGTATCAAGGCTCGATCGTGGAACGAGCGGTATCGTGCCATTTGCCTGCCATGCCTACGCTCACTCCCGCATGGAAAAACATATGGATGCCGGATCCAGAAAAGAGTACATCGGGATGGTCGAAGGCAGGTGGCCGCAGGAATTTACGTATATCGATGTTCCGATCCGTCCGAGCACGGAGAGTCTGGTGGAACAAATAGCAGCACCGGACGGCAAAAGAGCTGTGACTACCGCAGAGGTGATCGAAGCACTGCCTGAGCATACCGTTTTAAAGTTTGGGCTAAAAACCGGACGGACGCATCAAATCCGGGTGCATGCCTCTGCGTCCGGTTTTCCGCTTGCTGGTGATACGCTGTATGGAAATGAAAATGAATATTTGAAAAGACAGGCGCTGCACGCCTTCCGTCTGGATTTCTTTCATCCGGTACAGGAAACAATGATCACTGTCACGGCTCCGCTCCCTGAAGATATTAATGATTTTCTGGCTTCTCAGCGGCTGAAGGTATTTAAGTGATCCGGCTGCAGCGGCATAGTGGAAGGAACCTCGACGAATTCATGCTCCGGGTAACGATAGGCGGTAAGCTTGTTTCCAAACGAACAGCCCGTATCGATATTTACGGTCCGGCCGACAAGTCTCGCTTCCCATACAGGAGTATGCCCGTAAATGACGAAAGGCCTTCCGCTGTACGAGGGGGCCCAGTCTATACGCTCAGGTTCGCGATTGGCGTTTAGCTTTGTCGGTCCGTACAAAACGACATTGCGGGCCCTGCGGTCCGTACGGCCGATCAACTCCTCCTGCATGCCGCCGTGGGACGCAAGAACATTTCCATCGTCGAACAGCTGATACAGCGGTGCCTGTTCAAACAGGTGCATAAATTTCTGCTTTACCTCCTGCTGCTCGTCCGGTAGAAGTGCTTCCCACTCCTGGATAGTCTTTTCAAGCCCGTGGCCTACCTGGACCGGGCGCCCTAAAAACCAGCGGTATAGTTTGTCGCAATGGTTTCCGGGCAAATACAGGGCATTTCCGCCTTTAACCATTTGGTCCGTTATACGGATGACCTCTATAGAATTCGGGCCGCGGTCGGTGATGTCGCCAACGATTATAAGCTGACGGCCACTGGGATGCCTGTAATTTTGATTATGATCATAGCCGAGTTCTGAAAGTATTTCGTTCATTTCGTGTGCGCAGCCGTGAATGTCGCTGATAAAGTCAAAATGTCTGTTCACTCAGACCTCTCCCCTCTAAAAAATGACGGCTGTTGGACAGCCCTGCGGTTCAATGATATAAAGGTAAAGAAATTATTTGATATTGATACAATCATATCTAAAGGAGAGACAACGATGCAATTATCATTAGAAGGAAAAACGTTTGTCATCATGGGTGTTGCCAATAAAAGAAGCATAGCCTGGGGAGCTGCTGAAAGCCTGGCGGAAGCAGGAGCCGATTTAGTATTTACATACGGACAGCAGCGCACCGAAAAAAGTGTCAGAAAATTGGCGGATTCGCTGGACCAGAAAGAACCGCTCGTCGTTCAGTGTGATGTTACCAATGACGAACAGATCCGCGAGTGCTTTGCAAAAATTAAAGAAGAAACGGGAACGATTCACGGTGTCGTTCATTCCCTGGCTTATGCAAAAAGAGAAGAGCTCGAAGGGGAATACTTGAATGCTACACGTGAAGGTTTTCTTTTGGCCCAGGAAATCAGCGCGTACTCCTTTACGGCTGTAGCGAAGGCCGTAAAAGAGTTCGATTTAATGACAGAGGGAGGCTCCTTTGTGACGATGAGCTACCTCGGGGCAGAGCGGATCGTGAAAAATTATAACGTCATGGGCGTAGCGAAGGCTTCTTTGGAGGCGAGTACCCGCTATTTGGCAAATGATCTTGGTGCAGACGACATTAGAGTTAATGCAATCTCAGCCGGTCCGATTCGTACACTGGCAGCTAAAGGCGTTTCCGGCTTTAATGATACCATTAAGGCTATGGAGGAGCATGCCCCGCTGCGTCGCACAGTTACCCAAAAAGAAGTCGGAGACACCACTGCCTTTCTGATGAGCGGAATGTCGAGTGGAATTACAGGTGAAGTTATCCATGTTGACGGAGGCTATCACGCGTACGGTATGTAAAAGCAGATCTGCAGAAACATGGCGAGTACTGCATTATTACCATTTAATAACGGGTTGAAATGCTTAATATATGGAATAAAGGGTAAAGAATACTAGTGATCATTTTTTCAGCAATCCATGCTTGTAAACAGTGGAGGAGGGGCTGAACATGGCACTTGTAGTTCCATATATTAATGCATCAGCCGTTAATTATGCCAATCGCCAGCAGCCGCCGGCTAAGCCGGGAGTACACCGCGTGCAGCGGGTGCAGCCGGTAGAACCGAAACGATATTCGAGTGAGCAGCAGGAAGCTTATAAGGCACTCGAAAAGAGGCATGGGCGTATTTTAGAAGAAGAAAATAAAAAAGGGCGGCGCATTCATACGCTTGCCTGAGAGAGCTGCCGTCCGGCAGTTCTCTTTTTATTTTGGAAAAGGAGGGAAAGTGGTTGAAACAGGAAAAATCGGTGGGGACGTGCGAGCTTTGCGGAAGAGAAGAAGTCGAACGCACGGTGCACCACCTGGTGCCAAAGGATGAAGGAGGAACGCACGGGGCCACTGCCTGGCTGTGCAAAGCCTGTCACAGGCAGATACATGCTTTATACAGTAATAAAGAACTGGCAGTAAGGCTGAGCACGATCGAACAGCTGCGGGCCGATGAAAAAATCTGGAGGTTTATTAAATGGATACGAAAGCAGCGGGGAGAAAAAAGGGTGAAGGTAAGACGGTCGAAAACGAAAAAAAGGTGAGCATCTCTGCTCACCAGCTAAGGGACTTTTTCATTTCAACATGGGGGATGCCGGCATCCATAAACTCTCCGGACGTGACTTCGTATCCTAGGGATTGATAAAAGCCGGAAGCGTATTTTTGTGCATTAAGCTTCATGACGGGCTTTTCCATTTCCAGAGCTTTATATTCCATGGCCTGCATGAGCAGACGTCCGCTTCCAGTGCCACGGAAGGAAGCATAAATACATACACGCTCCGCTTTAGCATACTCCTCTTCAAACCGGATCCGTGATGCTCCAATGGCCCGTTCGCCGTCATATACGACGAAATGGATGGCCTCTTCTTCAAATTCATCAATTTCTTCTTCCTCGGGCACGTTCTGTTCCTCGACAAAAACCTCAAAACGGACCCGGAAGGCATCTTCAAGCTGCTGCCTGTTACTGACTTCGTACACTTCAATCATAAAATGCAGTCCTTTCTCAATCCAGTTCAATATCAAACATATAAGCAAGCGAATGAAGCACGTCCTGCTCCCACACCTTCCATAAATGCCCGCCCTCGAGCTCTTTATAATGATAGTGGGACGCCTTGGCCGAAAGGTATTCGTACAAATCACGGTTTGGTTTTAGAAAATCTTCGACCGTACCGGCCGTCGTATCTACCTCCTGCTCTTTTGTACCAATAGTGTGGTACATCGTAAAGGAAGGCCAGTCCTCCGAGTTTTTCAGGGCGTTGAATACGGTGTCGTTAACAAGCGGTGAATGCATCACGACCCGCTGAAAAATGTTAGGATAACGAAGAGCAGCCATTAAAGACACCGTGCCGCCGAGTGAATCGCCAAGCAGTGTTCTTTCCTGAGGCGAGGATCCCGCGTGATACTCTTTTTCCATAAATGGAAGGAGTTCTGAGGCCATAAATTGAAGGTAATCAGTGTGGCCGTCCTCATCGGGATGGTACCAGTTTCTGCGCTGGCGCACAGAAGGATAGGGGACGCCTACGATGACGGTGTCGGGAGCACCTTCCTCCATCGCCTGTTCGGCGTAGCGGACTAAATGGCCGAGCCGGAAGTAATCCTTGCCGTCCTGGGCAATAATTAAATGATATGTAGACATAGGAGTGAATCCATCCGGGGTGTAGATACGTAAATCAAAAGAGTGATCCAATATTTCACTGTGAAATGTGACATCCTGCTGGGTACCGTCCATGACGTTTCACAATCCTTTCATAGGGAAATAGTATTAGTGAAGTCCCTTATTGTTGCAATAGCTATTGTAACATAATTTTAAGGGCTTTTATGTATTCCGGATTGCACTCGATAAAGGAGGCAGCAATATGACTAAAGAAAAAGTATCAAGTGAAAAAGTAGAAAAAGCAGCAAGGGATATGCTCGAGGAGCGCGGAGTTTCCCTTCAGGACATTGCAGATATCGTATATAATATGCAGGCAAAATATGCTCCGAATCTGACGATGGATGACTGCCTGGAAAGCGTGGATGCTGTATTGTATAAAAGGGAAATCCAGCATGCTATCCTGGTGGGCGTGGAAATTGACAAGCTGGCTGAAAATAACCAGCTGTCCGAGCCGCTGCAGTCACTGGTTGATACGGATGAAGGCTTATTTGGTATTGATGAGACAGTGGCGCTTGGTTCGGTATTTGGGTTCGGGAGTATAGCCGTTACTACATTTGGATATTTGGATAAAGCCAAGGACGGTATTATTAACGAACTGGACACAAGCGAAGATAAAGTGCACACCTTTTTGGATGATCTGGTCGCAAGCATTGCATCGAGTGCTTCTGCACGTCTTGCACACCGGATGCGTGACAAGGAAGAAGAGCGCACGAGCAGGCAGATTAAACACCGGGAAGATGAAGAACTGATCGGCTGAAAAAATCATGAGTAACCCCGCAGTTTTTCGGCTGCGGGGTTTTTGTGCGGATGATCATTGTGCTTAACAAATAAAACGATTGGGAGTACAATTATGTAGAGAAAAAGCAATTATAAATATAAGGTAAAGGGGTAGAAATTCTAGTGCAAGAAACCAAACCACGCTGGATATACTGGAAAAAGACCTTCCATTCAAAGTTTCAGGCCGGCTGTCTCAAAGCAAAGCTGGAGGAAAACTGGCACAACGGATATGAACTGGGACCACTCGTAGAAATAAGAAAGCTGCGCTCCAATAAATATGTGGTGCGATATACGTACGATGAAGCTTAAAGCTTACACATACAGCTTCACGAAAAATAGATTGAATAAGAAAAGGTAAGAGCCGTTTTATGCCCTGGGCATAAAACGGCTCTTAGTTATGACAAGCTATTCAGTGCTTTCCTTCCATCCTTGTTCAAACAGCATTTTTCCCGGCCAGGTGTAGGCCATCAGCCCACCATCAGCTAAAATAGTTTCCCCAGTAACAAAGGAGCTGTCGTCCGAGGCAAGAAAAAGAGCTACCGTGGCCATTTCCCTTGGATCTCCAAGGCGCCCCATCGGAGTGACCCATTTTTGTGCCTCGCGGAACTGCCGGCCGCTTTCTTCCTCCTGGCTGCCGGCAAGATCATCAATCAACGGAGTTTCAATAGTCCCTGGGGCGAGAGCATTCGCCCTGATTTTATTACGTCCGTAATCAATCGCCATTGCTTTTGTCATATTTGTAATACCGCCCTTGGCCGCGTTATAGCCTGAACGGTCCAAGTCGGCAGCAAGCCCCGACATGGAAGAGACATTGATTATAGAACCGCCTTTTTCAAGCATTAACGGTATAATATATTTGCTCACTAAAAAGGTTCCCCGCAGATCAACACTCATGATCTGGTCGAACAATTCCACTGGATATTCATGAAGCTTGCCTCCCTCCTGATCAATACCGGCGTTGTTGAACAAAATATCGATGGTTCCGTAAGTATTGTTCATATGCTCTGCAAACTCCTGAACGCTTGATTCGCTTGAAACGTCGAGCTTAACAGAAGCAGCTTTTCCGTTATTATTATTGATGGAAGAGACAGTCTCATACAAATCGCTTTCATTCACATCGGCACAAATGACCTCTGCTCCTTCTTCAGCAAATACCGCCGCAGTGGCTTTTCCAATTCCGTTCGCGGCGCCAGTTATAACTGCTGTTTTTCCGTTTAATTTCCCCATGGATATGTCTCCTTTCAAAAATAGCAGGTATCAGCCTGGTACTAATACCTGTTCCAGTCTCCTGGTAAACATTTGTAAACGAATGCATAAAATGATTTTATATATTTGCATCAAATAAAGAACGGCGGCATAATTTTAGGGAGAGCATAAAAATCGTTAGAACACAGAAAAGAGGAAGACTGATGAAACGTATTACCGTAGTCGGCGGGGGAATTACAGGGCTTACCGTTCTGTATTACCTGCAGAAATGGAAGCTGGAAAGCAGCAGCGATATTGAATTGACACTCGTGGAAAAAGAAGATAAAGCAGGCGGTAAAATACGGACCGTCCATCATGAAGATTTTATTATGGAGACGGGGGCGGATTCTGTTGTAGCCAGGCACAGCGCGGTGCTTTCGCTGGTTAAAGAAATAGGTCTTGAAGAAGAAATGGTGTATAACAGCACCGGAGTGTCATACCTGTATGTAAAAGACCAGCTGTACCCGCTCCCAAAGGATGCAGTCTTTGGCATTCCATCAGGACCTGTGTCGCTTTTAAAAAGTCCGCTTATTTCCTGGAAAGGAAAGGCCCAGGCACTTGGGGACTACGTAAAAAGGAATAAAAATTTTACGAAAGAAAGCTCAGTAGGGGAGTTTCTCGAATCCTTCCTGGGCCGTGAACTGGTGAAAAATCAGATTGCACCGGTTTTGTCCGGCGTGTACTCGGGGGATATTTACTCCCTTACTATGGCATCGACGCTGCCGTATCTGGTGGATTATAAAAATGATTTTGGAAGCATCATGCGGGGAGTTGCTAAAAACAAAAAAGCGTTCGGAGCGGGGGCAGGAAAAAAATTCATTTCCTTTCGAAATGGTTTGTCTTCGCTGCCGGAGGCGCTGCTTTCAAAGCTAACCGATACAGAGGTGCTGTTAGAACGGCAGGTGGAGCATATTACAAAGAAAGGGGAAGCGTATCAGGTGAAGCTTGACAGCGGAGAAAGCCTGGACACTGATGCTGTAGTTATAGCTGCGCCTCACCGGACTGCGGCGGAGATACTGCAGGATGAAGAAATGACAAAGATATTTAATCAGTTCCAAAGCTCATCTCTATTAAGTGTATATGCTGGTTTTTCCCTGCCGCCGGACAGTCTGCCAAGGGACGGGACGGGGTTTATCGTTTCTGAAAACAGCGACCTTGAATGTAATGCGTGCACATGGAGCAACCGGAAATGGACGCATACGTCGAAAGGGGAAAACGTGCTGGTGCGTTTGTTTTACAAAAGCTCCAAGCCTGCGTATCAGCGAATGCAGGAAGGTGGAGAAGAACTGATAAAGCAGACAGCGCTAAACGACCTGAAAAAAAGCCTGCATATCGAACAGCAGCCTGTAAGTCTTGAAGTAACAGACTGGGAACAGCTGATGCCAAACTATCATATTGGGCATAAGGCAGCTGTTGAGGAGCTTGAAGGGCTGCTGAAGGAGAAATTTCCAGGCATTTATGTGGCCGGTGCTTCATATTACGGGGTTGGTATCGGAGCCTGTATTCAAAACGGGGTAAATACGGCAGAAGCTCTGTACAAATATATTTAAAAAGCACGCCTCTTCCATCGGGAAAGGGCGTGCTTCATTACGTATCAATTGAATGCCTGTGGTGCAGGTAATCCTTCATAACCGCCTGCTGGCCGTCTACGATTGTTTCAGGCAGGGCCGAAGGGTCCAGGAAAGCCACCGATGCTGACTCATTAGGATCAGGCTGGATGGTGCCTTCTAAATGTTCAGCGGTATAGGCAACAATTACACAGTAAAAAGGGTCCCCGTTCGGTGCAATCACAAACGTATCCTCCCCGGAGTAAACATTAAAAAGACGGAGGCCTTGGGCTCGGAGACCAGT
Source organism: Marinococcus sp. PL1-022 (assembly GCF_033845285.1). Classification (NCBI taxonomy): domain Bacteria; kingdom Bacillati; phylum Bacillota; class Bacilli; order Caryophanales; family Bacillaceae; genus Marinococcus; species Marinococcus sp. PL1-022. The sequence goes on from NZ_JAWXCX010000001.1 coordinate 838,546, forward strand.
TTCTTCCAGGGTTTCCCGCACGGCTGTTTCTTCAGCTGCTTCCCCGAGCTCCATTAAACCTCCGGGAAAGCTCCAGCTCCCCGGAGGACTGGTTCTTTCCTGCAGCAAAATACGGCCTTCATCGTTTTCTGCAATAACGAGAGCGCCTACGAGAATTACTGTTTCTTTTCCGACGAGCCGCCTTAAATTTTCTACATATCCCATATGCCCCCCCCTCTCCGTGATATTTTCTCTACCATATCATGAAAATATGAGCAGGAGAAAACCAGTATTCATATTCATACGTAAAAATATGGTATGTTAAAGTGAAAGAATCAATCATACCCGGAATGGAAATACATTTCGCCGTTATTGCAGGAAAAATACTGTATAAACTGATCAAAAACCGGGAACAATACATTAAAAGCAGGAAATCGAGAGCAAAGTAACAGGGGGGGACGCTTGTATGTTTAAACGATTATTAATTGCAGTAGACGGCTCCGACCACTCTGCCCGTGCAGTGGAAAAAGCGATTGAAAGCATTGCGCCGGAGCTTTCCGAAGTTTATGCAGAGGTAGTTTATGCTACGACCTCCGCCCAGACGAAATCAAGCAGACTCAGCGAACACGAATTGTACATCCGGAAGCAGAATGAAGAAGAAATCCTGCAGCCGGCGGTCGAACGGCTGAGCGAAGAAGGAATAAGAGCAGAAAAAGTGGTGCTCCACGGGGACCCGGCAGCGGCTATTAGTGAGTACGCAAACGAATATGAATTCGATTGTGTTGTCGTGGGCAGCAGGGGACTGAACCCGCTGCAGAAAATGGTTATTGGCAGCGTAAGCAGAAAAATCGTGGAACAGATCCGTCATCCTGTGCTTGTTGTAAAATAGTTGTGCAGTGCTGACATAAAAGCTGCTTTTTCTACAGGCAGCTTTTTTATTATCGGAATTCTTTTCCTGGTGTACGTTTGTCCATTACAAACAGGCACAGGAGTGATAGAATGGTTTTCGTGCTGAATAAATATTATACATAGGAGTTTTCCACATGGCAGAACAAGAAGAGAAATTAGAGAGAGCCGTAGGGGCAAAATCTATCGAAAAATTGGATTTCAGGCTTGGGGCGTTCGGTGCTGCAGTCCCGCTGTTGTTTTTTGTTGTCTGGGCGATCACCACCAGTGTCCTTCAGCTGACCTCTGAGATTGGACTGGTCCTGGGGGCAGTGATCGGACTGACTCTTGGCATGCTGTTTAGTAAAAGCCGGTGGGCAGACTACGCCCAGGGTCTGTTTGACGGACTGGCCCAGCCTATCGGCGTAATCGCCATGGTAGCCTGGTTTTATGCAGGAATGTTTGCACAGGTGCTTCAGGTAGGCGGTTTGGTGGAAGGGCTTGTATGGACAGGAATAGCCACAGGTGTGACTGGCGGCCTGTTCACCGCAGTAACATTCCTGCTTGCTGCAGTCTTCTCGACAGCAGTCGGTACCGGCTACGGTACGACCGTGGCGTTCTGTACGCTGATGTTTCCGGCCGGTGTAGCTACAGGAGCTGACCCAGTGATGCTGTTCGCTGCAATACTTGCCGGTGCAGTCTTTGGCGACAACCTTGCTCCTGTTTCTGATACTACGATCGTTTCCGCGACGACACAGAATGCGGATGTACCGGGTGTGGTGCGCAGCAGATTCAAGTACGCCATTGCAGCAGCTATTCCAAGTGCCGTATTATTTGCGGTATTTGGCGGGGGAGACGGCAGTGCTGCCGCCAGGGTTTCCACAGCAAGCGTGGTGGAGGACGTATCGCCGGGCGGCCTGATTATGCTTCTGCCATTTTTACTCGTGCTTATATTGGCATTATCCGGCCAGCATTTAATCACTTCGTTAACGTGGGGAATTGTGTCTGCCATTCCGTTAATCGTAATTTCCGGTCTTGGTTCCTTTTCGGACATTATTCGTTTTAACCCTGAAGCAGATGCGGTAGTTGAAGGCGCGTTAATCGATGGTATCACCGGCTATGTGAACATGGCCATATTGATTTTATTAATTGTGGCGGCAGCTTATCTGATGAGACTCGGTGGAACGATGCAGGCGATTACCAACGGCCTGGTTCGCTGGATTAAAAATTCCGTACGCCGGGCGGAGCTCTCGATGTGGGGCATTGTAGCTCTTTTGAACAGTTCCATTACTATCAACACGGCTGCAGAAATTGCTGCGGCCCCGTTTGTCCGGGATATCGGGGAAAAGTACAGGATTCACCGTTACCGACGGGCGAATCTGCTTGACGCAGTAACATCTGCGCTTGGCTACATTTTTCCGTGGGGAGCTCCGGTGCTTCTTGGCTGGTCTACGATCCAGACAATGCAGGAGCAGTATAACTGGCTGCCGGTAGTCGAGCCTACTGCAGTATTTCCATTCGTCTTCCAGGGGTGGTTTCTTGTCCTGATTATGCTGCTTGCAGCAATTACCGGATGGGGGCGCCGGTACGAAGGAAAGAACGGGGAAGAGCTTCGCGAACGTCCTTCGGAATAAATCAACAGCGTGCTGCTTCGGCAGCGCGCTTTGTTTTGTTTACAGGAAATTTTTGAAAAAACAGAGGCGGTTGTTATATTATCTGCGAAACAACAATACCATGATGAAAAAAATTAGTGAAAATGCATGAAAAAAGTTTCTAATTTGAATCAGAATAACCAATGAACTCTGCCTTTGAATTCTCTAATATAAAACGTAAGAAATTCAAAAAAGGTGGAGAATAAATGAATGATCGCACAGAAGAGATGGAAATGCAGCAGCCGCAGTCTGAGAAAAAACGCAGGTTTCAAATGCCTCATATTTACGTCATTTTATTCATTTTTACTGCTTTAGCAGCGATTGCCACCTACATAGTTCCTGCCGGGACATTTGAGGAAATCCCGGGACCGGAAGGAAGAACAACGATTGATCCTGATTCCTACCAACAGATCGCTTCGGATCCGATAGGAATCGTTGATTTTATGCTTGCCGTGCCGAATGGTCTGGTCGCGGCAGCTGAAGTAGTATTTTTCACCTTCGTGATTGGCGGTATGTTTATGGTGCTTCGCCGCACCGGTATTATTGAAATTGCTGTGGACCGGTTAACACGGAAATTTTCAAACAAAAGCCTTGCGGTAGTACCTGTACTGATGTTTGTTTTTGCGTTCATTTGCAGCCTGATAGGCACCCAGGAGCTCAGTCTTGTGTACGTGCCTGTTATTTTACCGCTGATGATCGCCTTAAAGTACGACTCAGTGACCGCAGCGGCTATTGCGCTAATCGCTACTACTGCAGGTTTTACCGCCGGCTTTCTGAATCCAATTAACACTGGGCTTGGCCAGCAGGTAGCAGACGTACCATTATACTCAGGGCTTGGGCTGCGTATCGCATTATTTTTGACACTGGCTGTTATCGGAGTTCTTTGGGTGATCAGGTACGCAAGAAAAGTAAAACAGCGGCCGGAAATGAGCCTGACCTATGAAGAAGACGAAGAAAAACGATCATTATACCTGCATACGGATGATACAAAAACGTATACTTTTCATAAACGTCAAAAAATTGCTTCCGCATTTATTTTCATATTTTTTGGAATACTCGTTTATGGTGTACTCGCCCAGGGGTGGTTCATGCTTGAAATGGCTGGATTGTTTATCATAATGGGCATTGTGGTCGGCATGATTGCAGGGTTGACACCGACTCAGGTTTGCGATGGTTTCAATGAAGGCTTTCGGGATGTACTGGTCGGGGCTATGATTGTCGGCGTTGCAAGAGCGGTAGCCGTAGTGATGGAGGAAGGACAGATCATGGATACAATAGTCCATGGCCTGGGCACAGCAGTAAGCGGTATGCCAGTCGTACTCAGCGCTGTCGGAATGTTCGTCATTCAATTTTTATTTAACTTCCTGGTTCCTTCAGGAAGCGGGCAGGCGCTCGTTACAATGCCGATCATGGCTCCACTCTCGGACCTTCTTGGAGTGACACGGCAGACCTCCGTACTTGCTTATCAGCTGGGGGACGGCTTAGGTAATATTATTTTTCCCACCTCCGGCTATTTCATGGCTACGCTCGCGCTTGCCGGGGTCCCATGGCACAAATGGGTGAAATTTTATTTTCCTCTGCTTCTTATCTGGATGGGGATCGCAATAATCTTTTTAACAGGAGCCCAGCTGCTGCAGTGGAACGGCTGAGCGTGAGCAGTTTGCTTTGCATAGCTGCCGGTTATGAGTAGAATAGGTTCTGCATCAGCTTGAAGGATGTTTGAAAAGATGGGAGAGAGGAAAAGCATCTTTACATTCTTTCAGGCTAAATCAGAAAGTAATTGTGGAAAGGGTGACAATCGTCATGGCAAAAAACGTATTAATGGTTGTAACAAGTCATTCCAAAGTGAACAATGAAGCAAAAACAGGCCTGTGGCTTTCCGAATTTGCGGAAGCATATATTGAATTTCAAAACAAAGGCTATAATGTAACTATCGCAAGTGTAGACGGCGGAAAGCCGCCGATTGATGAAGGAAGCGTGCAGCAGGAAACGCGCCAGGAAATTCTGGATGCAGAAAAATACCTCGATGAGACAGTACAGGTGGATACCGTTTCTGCTTCAGATTTTGATGCCATTTTCATTCCTGGAGGACACGGCGCAATGTTTGATTTGCCGGAAAGTCAAAAAGTCCAGGAACTGATCCGTGAATTTTATGAAGCGGACAAATACGTGGCCTCTGTCTGCCACGGCCCGGCGGCACTGGTTAACGTTACTCTTTCAAACGGGGAGCCGCTTGTTTCCGGTAAGCGGGTGAACGCTTTTACGGATTCTGAAGAAGAAGATACCGGCCTCACAGCACACATGCCGTTTCTGCTTGAAAGCCGTCTTCGTGAGCTTGGAGCCGAATTCGTTACGGCACCAAACTGGAGTGAGCACGTGGAATCCGATGGTTTCCTGATCACCGGACAAAATCCGCAATCGACAGAAGCTGTAGCCAAAGAATTCGTTCAAAAATTAGGCAGCTAAAGCTGGCTGAAAAAAAGAAAGTCCCGGCTTTCCAACGAAGCGTTGGAGGCCGGGACTTTTTTGCAGAAAAGACCGTGCGGCTGCCGCACGATCTCATTTGTTGGATTAATATAATTTTCCGCGAATATGAAGCATTGTACAGAGTGAGGTGATGGAATGAATATAGCAGTTCTGGCGAAGAGCAAAAGGATCGCCGAAAAACTCGGGAAGCACGCGGTCCATCGTTTCTTTCATTTTATCGTACAAAATCTTTGTGACCTGCTCTTCAGAATAATACAGTGTCTCCCGCCCCTGCAGCCACTCAGAATAAGATACGATAACGCCGCCGGCGTTGGCAAGGATGTCAGGGATAATGACAACACCCTGTTCGGCCAAAATGGCATCGGCTTCGGATGTAATAGGGGCGTTGGCCCCTTCAATAAGAATAGAGGCTTTAATATCCTGCACATTATCTTTATGAACGACTCCGCCGAGAGCGGCGAAAAATAGAGCGTCTACATCGAGGGAGAGAATATCGTCACGGTCCCGTATATCGGCACTAATGCCAATATCATGAATCTCCGCTTCAGTAGTGGGAAGATCCCCGTTATGATCGTTGGAGAAATCAAGAAGAGCAGGAATGTCGAGACCGTCTTCATTGTACAGCGTGACATTCTGGTCGCTTACGGAAACCACCTTCGTATCGAGATAATCACAGTTATACGCCTGTATTGCAGTAATTGATCCTACATTTCCGAAGCCCTGAACAGCTATGGAAAGCGGCCTGCCATAGAATTCAAGCGCAGTTTTGAAAAATTTATTTTCCGATGTCTGGAATTCATCGCGCCGGTTTTTCAGAAAGTCATGAAGCAGGTAGCGTAAAGTAAAGTAAACACCTTTTCCGGTAGCTTCTCTTCTGCCAAGAGAGCCACTATTTTTTACGCTTTTGCCGGTAAAGCTTCCCCGATATGGAATGCCGGGGTTAATATTTTTGTATTCAGCCATCATCCAGTCCATTTCTCTGGCACTCGTTCCGGCGTCTGGAGCAGGAATATCCTTATCCGGACCGATTACATCGTTGAAGTACTGAACGTATTTTTTGCATACGAGATTTAAATCTTTTTTAGAGAAATCCTTTGGATTAATGCTGATGCCGCCTTTGCCGCCGCCAAATGGCACGTCGTGAAGAGCATTTTTAATAGTCATCAAAGAAGCAAGGGAAGAGACTTCTTCTTCATTAACGCTTTCGTGAAAGCGGATGCCGCCCTTATAAGGCCCCATGGTGTCGTTGTGCTGCACCCGGTACGCTGGCACGCGTACTACTTCGCCGTTTTGAAGGGGAACACGGAGAAACGATTTGTGTACATGGTTGGGGGTGGAAAGGATGGAAATAAGAGAGGAAAAGGCTGTTTCGCGCTCCTGTCCTTCATAGTCGGGCAGGAAAGTCTTATCCTGCATCAATGCATCGAGCGATTCCTGAATAATCTTTGTCGCTTTATCTGACATATAATGTCCTCCTTAAGGTATTTGTACCTATGTAAGTAGTTCTAGTAAAGGATACCACTTTTCAGAACACTGCAAACGGATTCGGGGAAATTGTCATTAAAAAATTGTAGCCTTTGAGCGGATAAGTTGCGTTTGAAAAAACGATGCGTGCATACTAACTTTTGTATACTGCTTATATTATGTGCACGAGAAAGGAAGTCGTAATAATGACAGAGGAAACATCCAATCAGCAGGCGGCAGCTCCTTTATTTGAGCCCTTTCAAATAAAAGATCTGCATCTTGAAAACAGAACAGTAATGGCCCCGATGACAAGAGGGTTTTCCCCGGGCGGCATACCAAACGAAGACGTTGTCGCCTATTACCGGCGCCGGGCTGAAAATAATGTGGGACTGATTGTTACGGAAGGGACCGGCATCAATCATCCTGCCAGCGTGGAAGACCCGGGAGTGCCGGCATTTTACGGCGAAAGAGCCCTGGAAGGATGGGAAAAAGTTGTAGAGGCAGTGCATGAAGCGGGAGGAAAAATCATTCCCCAGCTATGGCACGTGGGCATGACCCGGCCGGTTGGAGCAGAGCCGAACTCTGAGGCTATGCCAATTGGGCCCTCCGGTTTAGCTTTAAGCGGCGAAGCGGTATCTGCACCGCTTACCGGGGAAGAAATTGAGGAACTGGTGCAGGCTTACGCAGACGCTGCGGCAGCGGCGAAGCGTATTGGCTTTGACGGCATTGAAATCCACGGTGCCCACGGATATTTAATTGACCAGTTTTTCTGGGAGCAGACCAATAAGCGTACGGATCAGTACGGCGGGAACTTTGTCGAACGGACCAGGTTTGCCGTGGAGGTAATCGAAGCCTGCCGCCGGGCTGTAGGCGAAGATTTCCCTATTTTCTTCCGGTTTTCGCAGTGGAAAATGTCTGATTTTGAAGCGAAGCTTGCAGCCACGGCAGACAAACTGTCCCAGTTTCTGGAGCCGCTGTCTGAAGCAGGTGTAGACGTCTTCCACTGCTCCACCCGCCGCTTCTGGGAGCCCGAATTTGACGGTTCTTCATTGAATCTTGCAGGCTGGACAAAATATTTAACCGGCAAGCCTTCTGTTACGGTAGGGTCTGTAGGGTTGAACGGCGTTTTTACAAGCTTCGATAAAGCAGAAAATGATGATATCCAGGAATTAGTCAACCGGCTCGAAAATGATGAATTTGACCTGGTTGCAGTGGGCCGTCCGCTGTTAACGGATCCGGCCTGGGCGAAAAAGATGCAGGAGGGCAGAACGGAAGATCTGGTTCCGTTTACCAAAGACGCATTAAGTGAGCTGTATTAAGTCCGATTGTCTGTGAATCATGAACTCTCCGGCCGATGCCGGGGAGTTTTTTTATATTGGATGTGTGAATGATGACGGTGAGGGAAAAGAGGAAGAGTGTTCTAATACATATTTAGTCAGGAGAAATAAATGAAAAAAACGAACACCGCAGCAGGAACCTCTGTTTTAAACAATCCACAAAATATCGTTTCGCTAGTATGCGTACTTATTGTACTTGCACTTTCTTTCATTTCTTATCAGGTATCGGGCTGGCAGTATGTCATTCTGCTCTGGATTGGCTTTTTTCTTGGCTTTTCTCTTTTTCACGCCCGCTTCGGCTTCTCGGCCGTTTATCGGCAGATTATTGAAAAGGGCAATACTGAAATGCTCCGGGCTCATATGCTGATGCTCATTCTCGTATCGACTTTTTCAGCTGCAATTTTTATTATCAGTCCAGCTTTATTTGGCACCGTCCCTATTCCAGCGCTCTCTGCTGTGAGCATCGGATTGATAGCCGGTGCTTTCATTTTCGGTTTTGGTATGGAAATAGGCAGCGGTCTTGCTCCTTCTTCATTTTATGAAGCAGAGGGCGGCAGAACCGCTTTGATTTGCACATTGGCCGGTTTTACGGCGGGGGCAATGGGAGGGGCTGCCCATTTTGGCTTTTGGAACACCTCCCTTCCTTCGTTTGATCCAGTATCGCTGGCGGTGGATACAGGAATCGGTTACATATGGGCCTGGGTCATTCAAATGGTTTTTCTCGGATTAGTTGCTTTTGGCTCGTATGTGCATAAAAAACGAACAAGGCCTCCGGCACTTCCGCCGCTGCCTTCGGCTGCAAGCTGGAGCCGGATAATTTTTGGCTCCTGGCCCCTATGGGTCGGTGCTGTTATCCTGGCCGTATTAAATGCGCTCATTTTTCTCGTGCAGGGAGAGCCGTGGAAGCTGACAGCTTCCTTTTCTCTATGGGGCTCAAAGATAGCTATGGCTCTTGGAATGAATGTGAGCGGCTGGACATACTGGTTTGAACAGGGCCAGTTTGTTGCCCTTCATCAATCGGTACTAATGGATTCCATGAGCATTATTAATTTCGGTGTGATTTCCGGCACTGTAGTCACTTTAGCGATGAACCGCCAGCTCCGGTTTTCGGGTATCCCCCTGCGGGTTGCTTTAATCGCCCTGATTGGGGGAGGGCTGATGGGATACGGGGCCAGTATTTCATTTGGTGCCAATATTGGTGCGTATTTCAGCGGTATCGCCTCCTTCAGTCTGCACGCGTGGATATGGCTTGTCATGGCTGTACTTGGTGTGTATACGGCCTATTACCTCAGCAATCAACTGCCTTTGTACCGGTACAGAGAAGGCAGAAGAGCCGATAAATAAAAAAAGCCTCCCAGGGCGTTGTCTGCCTGGGAGGCATTGTTATCATTTCTTATTCACTAGGGGAAACCATTTTCGCTGGATCGACAATTAATTCAAACTCTTCTTCATTCAGCATGCCGCTTTCAAGCACGGCTTCCTTCAGCGTCTGTCCGTTAGCATGGGCCGATTTGGCAATTTTCGCCGCATTTTCGTACCCGATATGCGGATTCAGTGCAGTGACGAGCATTAGGGAATTTCGCAGGTGAGCGTCAATGCGTTCCTGATTTTCTTCAATACCGACCGCACATTTATCATTAAAGGAAACGAGCGCATCAGCAAGAAGGTAGCTTGACTGCAGGAAATTGTAAACAATAACCGGCTTAAACACGTTGAGTTCAAAGTTGCCCTGACTGGCAGCAAAACCGATTGTGGCGTCGTTACCCATTACCTGTGCTGCAACCATTGTCAATGCTTCGCTCTGGGTCGGATTCACTTTACCAGGCATAATGGAGCTTCCCGGTTCATTTGCCGGGATGGAAATTTCGCCGATACCGCAGCGGGGGCCGCTTGCAAGCCAGCGTACGTCATTTGCAATTTTCATGGCATCTGCTGCCAGTGCTTTTAATGCCCCATGCGCATAAGAAATTTCATCATGGCTGGTGAGGGCGTGAAATTTATTTGGGGCAGAACGGAAATCCTTCCCGGTGTAGGAGCTGATTTCTTCAGCTACGTATTCCCCGAATCTTGGGTGGGCGTTAATGCCTGTCCCAACAGCTGTTCCGCCGATCGCAAGGTCCTTCACATGATCGATGCTTTCTGTAATCATTTCAGCGGAACGCTCGAGCATCCGGTGCCAGCCACTGACCTCCTGGCCAAGCGTAAGCGGAGTAGCATCCTGAAGATGCGTGCGGCCGATTTTAATGACATCTTCAAACGCATTCATTTTATTCTCCAGAGTTGCACGAAGTGCTTCCACGGCAGGGAGAAGCTGATCCTCTACTTTTTGCACAGCGGCTACGTGCATCGCCGTGGGAAAGGTATCGTTTGAGCTCTGGGAGCGGTTAACGTCGTCGTTTGGATGCACGCTTTCGGAGGATCCTTTTTCTTCGAGCAGTTGGGAAGCGCGGCGGGCCACTACTTCGTTCATGTTCATATTCGACTGGGTACCGCTTCCGGTCTGCCAGACAACGAGTGGAAAGTGGTCATCGAGTTTTCCGGAAAGAACCTCGTCACAGGCTTCAACGATGGCGTCGGCCTTTTCCGCTTCAAGCTTATCCAGGCGTTTGTTTGCAAGAGCCGCAGAGCGTTTTAAAATGGCAAACGCATATACGACATCGATCGGCATAGTTTCCTGGCCGATTTTAAAGTTTTCCAGGCTGCGCTGGGTCTGGGCACCCCAATGCTTGTCCTTCGGTACATGCATGTCTCCAAGTGTATCTTTTTCTACGCGATAGTCCATCGATAGGTCGACCTCCTACTAGTATCAATAAGGTAATTAGAGTAAGCACTCTTTCTCTAGATTAAAGAACATTCGAAAAAAAAGAAAGGCATTTCAAACGAGAAATACTAATTTCATATTACAGATGTCAGGCAAAAAAAATAAATGCTGAGTGAACATTAGTTCTGCTATAATTTTTACGAAAAGGGGGCAGCTGATATGTGGTATTCACTCGAAGTCCCGTCCGGGGATAATGAAGCGTGGAGCCTGCGGCTCTATGAACATGACATTTATACTTTCTATATTGATGAAGCCATACAGACAATGAAGGACGAAGACGGATATACATATGAATTCAGCAGCGGGGAAAAAAGCAGGCTGTATGTCTACGTAGAAAATGCGTCTAAAGATGAATTAGGCCGAATGCTTGAGGTGCACGCTCACGATTTGCACGAATGGGAGCCGCCGGAATGGACAGAATCTTCCTATGATAACGTCAAACTGACGAACGGATGGAAGCTTGTGTATCCACCGTTTCCGAAAAAACAGGAGGAACGGGAGCTGTGGCTTGATCCGCAGGGCGCATTTGGCACAGGCATCCACGAAACAACAAGAGACGCTCTTGAATGTATCGTCGCCCGGGCGGAAGGGACGAAGGCAGCAGACATTGGTGCAGGAAGTGGAGTGCTGTCGATTGCCCTTGCAAAAAAAGGCTTGGATGTAACTGCTTATGACGTGGAGCCGGTAACTAGGGAAATAGAGCAGCAGGCAGCGTTAAACGGTGTGGAAAACCAAATTCAGGTGTGCGAACAGAACGTAGTTGATACGGTCTTTCCGTATGAGGCATACGATTTAGCGGTTATCAATATCGGGGCAGATATTGCGCTGCGCTGGCTTGAACGCGCTGATTCTATAGAAGTGCTACCCCCGGTCATTATCATATCCGGGCTGGTGGACTGGTCGGTGGAACGTGTGAAAAAAGCATTCGGGGATAACAATTATGAGGATGTTTGGCACAAACAGACGAATGAATGGCACACTATATTATTTCAAAGGAGAGTCTGAGAATGACAAAGCCACATGTTTTTGTTACAAGACCAATGCCTCACTGGCTGACGGAAAAGCTCGAACAGGAAGCTGTGGTGGACGTGTGGGATAAAAACGAAGCGGTTCCCGAGGAGGAGTTAGTCCGGAGAACAGCGGAAGCAGATGGGTTGTTCTGTACTGTATCGGAGCCGGTGACGAGAAACGTTATTGAACAGGCGCCGCGGTTAAAAATAATAGCAACAATGGCAGTTGGATATAATAACATTGATCTGGAAGCGGCAGAGGAAAAGGGGGTTAAGGTGGCCCATACTCCCGGCATACTGACAGAAACGACAGCGGATCTCACTTTTGCTTTACTGATGACCGCAGCACGAAGGCTGCCGGAGGCCATGGACACTATCCGGCAGAATGAATGGGGGTCCTGGGCGCCGTTTGCATTTACAGGACAGGATATTTATGGTGCAACCCTGGGTATTATCGGCATGGGGCGTATCGGGGAAGCCGTGGCTAAAAGGGCTGGCGGTTTTGATATGAACATACTTTACCATAATCGTTCGCGGAAGCGGGAAGCGGAAGAACGGACGGGCGCTGTATACGCGGAGCTGAATGAACTTTTGGAGCAGGCTGACTTTATCTGCGTGCTGGCACCGGCCACCCCGGAAACAGAAAAGCTGATAAACGCGGAAGCTTTTCGTAAAATGAAAAAATCAGCTGTGTTTATTAATACCTCAAGAGGCACGACTGTAGATGAGCAGGCGCTTGTGGATGCGCTTCGGGAAGGAGAGATTTTCAGCGCCGGTCTTGATGTGTTTGAAAATGAACCTATCGGTGCAGACCATCCTCTCCTCAGCCTGTCCAATGTTGTGGTGCTCCCGCATATCGGCAGCGCCAGCGAAAAAACGCGCCGGGAGATGGCGGACATGACTGCAGATCATATTTTACAGGGGCTCCAGGGTCTTCCGCTCACGCATGAAGTGCCCGGAAAATAAAAAGCAACCCGCAAGCCTGAAATGGGCTGGCGGGTTGCTTTAGTTGTGTTATGACTTGTTCCAGGTAGCTGTACCATTTTTTTCTTCCTTCATTCGCTTGCGGAAGCGAACTGTTTCCGCGGTGATGACTCCGGAAAGCCCCAGGAGGGCGATCAGGTTTGGAGCTGCCATCAGGCCGTTCATCGTGTCTGCAAGTGACCAGACAATTCCGAACTGAACCACAGCGCCAAAGAATACAGCGATAACGAAAACGACGCGGTAGGCAAAAACAGCCCTATACGTTTTGAAAAGGTAATAAATACAGCGTTCTCCGTAGTAGGACCAGCCCAGAATAGTAGAATAGGCGAAGAAAATGAGTCCTACAGATACAATAATGCTTCCTGCAGGTCCCAGGAAGTGTTCAAATGTGGCGGCAGTCAGCGGAGCTCCGTCTAAATCACCGCTTACAAAGCTTTGGCCCATCACAAGAGAAATACCGGTAATGGAGCAAATAATGATTGTATCAATAAAAACCTGAGTCATGGAGACGAGCGCCTGCCGCCCCGGGTAATCGGTACGCGCAGCAGCTGCCGCAATTGGGGCGGAGCCAAGTCCTGCTTCGTTGGAGAAAACACCGCGTGCCACTCCGTACTGAATCACAACCCCAACGGCTCCGCCGGCTGCGGCCTGGCCGGTGAATGCATCGGAAACGATGGAGCCGACTGCGGCCGGAACGAGATCCAGATTGCCAAAAATAACAATCAGGCCACCGACCACATAAAAGACAGCCATAACCGGAACAATAAATGAAACGACCCGGCCAATCGATTTGATGCCGCCAAGAATCACAACCCCGGTTAAAATACTGAGCGCAATACCGGTGATCCAGGTAGGCACATTCCAGTTGGAGTCCAGCACATCGGCAACAGAGTTGGATTGGACAGTGTTGCCGATCCCAAATGCGGCAATTGCAGCAAATACGGCAAACAGGACGGCCAGCCATTTCCATCCGAGCCCTTTTTCTATGTAGTACATCGGTCCGCCGGCCATGCGGCCGCGTTCATCCTGAACCCGGTACTTCACAGCCAGAATAGCTTCCCCGTATTTTGTAGCCATTCCAAATAGTGCACTGATCCACATCCAGAAGACAGCACCCGGGCCGCCGATCACCACAGCTGTAGCAACGCCTGCGATGTTACCGGTCCCGACAGTCGCAGCCAGAGCGGTCATCAGCGATTGAAAGTGGGAGATGTCCCCCTCTGATTTTTTGTCCTGCTTGGAAAAGGCAAGCTTTAAGGCATAAGGAAGAGTAGAAAATTGCAAAAACCCTAAACGAACTGTTAAAAAGATACCTGTCCCCAAAATAAGAATTAAAAATGGAGGGCCCCACACAATGCCGCTGATGGTGGTAAGTAATTCTTCAACGCTGTTCATAAAACCTGACATATGTAACAACTCCTTTCCATAATGTAACTGTACATAAGATGTTATAAAGACGTGAACAGTTTGTTAGAAAAGTTTACTATAAAAATAATAAATTGGGTATATGTTTTGTAAAAATTATGAAAATTTCCAGGGGAGAAAAACAACAATTTCTTTAAAAGATTTAGAATATGATGTTTTAGGGAGAAAAGATTCGGGCATTCGTATAGGTAGACGTAATCGGATGAAGGAGGACTAGACAATGAAAAAAGTAAAAGTAGATGAAGTTTTTACAGAGGAAAAGGAACAGCTCCGTTATACAGATGGTGAATTAGAGGTCCGTGATGATAACGGAGAGGATTGGGAAGTGAAGCTGTACGGAGTCGAAAATCAGCGTTTCTTCACAGATGCCCTGAAAAATAACGAAAAGAAGCATTTAACATTTGAAACTGATAAAGGAAGCATGTACGGCCTCGTGTCCGTAGAAGCACTGGACAATGCCGGCGTGGCTAACGAAGACGTAGTAACGCTTGTAGGCACCGGACCGTTAAACGGTTTTTCGTAAGACAGAAAATAATTAAGAGTAAATAGCGGTGCAGGTGCTACAGCCTGGATCGTTATTTTTAACTTAAAGAGGGAATCATTTAAAATACTAAAGCATAAAGCAGGCAGCCGGTTTAATGGCTGCCTGCTTTATGTACATATTACGAACCGCTGCACGGGAGCTTGACTGGCGGATAGCCCTGCTCGCCTCTTCGCACCACAGCGTAGCCGGTGACGGTAAAACCATTTTTAAGCAGCAGCCGGGTGCTTAGATTTCTTGAAACCTTATCAGGAGCAACGAGAAACACTTCTTTTTTCGGAACGGTCTGTAAATGTCGTTTTAGATACGGATACGGAAGAGCAAACGCTCCACGTACCGGGTTGCGGTCTGATTCCTGGTATTCGCGGACGTCCAGAATGTGGGCACCGGTCTCCTGAATTTGAGGAAGGGAAGAACAAGGAACGCGTAAAACGGGCATCCAGCGTTTAAATGCCGGTATCATAACGAGAACAATAACAACTATGGTAATACTAAGCCAAAAAAGCATCAACGCACTCCTCATTCCTTTCTTATAGCGATTCATATTCTATATTTTTTTACAAACAGATTCAAGAACTTTGCTTACGCTGCTTTTACACTTACCCCTTTATGGATCACCTATAACAATTTCATGCTATTAATTATTCTTAGGAAATTCAAGCATATTGGTTTCAGGGGGAAGTAATTTTTGATAAGGTTAATACAGAAAGTAGGAGGTGAAGCTTCCATGCCAGAAACAGAAGAAAAAAGAGAATTGGAAGAACGAGTTTGGGCGGAACTGGAAAATGTAATTGATCCGGAGCTCGGTATTGATATCGTAAACCTGGGCCTTGTGTATACAGTAACAGTTGATGACGACAGACAGGCGAATATCGAAATGACCCTGACTGCAATGGGCTGCCCACTTGCAGGTACAATCGTTAACGATATTAATTTCGCCATGAATGATCTGAAGGAATACGGAGAAATCAGCGAAGTGGACGTGGATATTGTTTGGAATCCACCTTGGAGCAAGGACAAAATGTCCCGTTACGCAAAAATCGCTTTAGGTATTCCGGATTGATGAAAGGGAAGCCGGTTGGAGCAATCCAGCCGGCTTCTTTTTATTCTGGCATTATTTTCACTAGTCAGAAAAAATAAAATTTTCGGTTGAAATGCACTGGAGAATGGTTTATTATGTAAACATACTCAAAGGAGGCATTATTGTTTTGACAAACAGTCAACTGAACACAACTGAAATGATCGACAAAGGGATGCAGCAGTCTCACAGCATGAGCGTAGAGGAATCGGTTCGCACGATTGAAAACATCATGCAGGTCGAAGCAGCACGTCAGCAGGACTATGAAGACAATAAAATTGAAAATTTGTAAGTAATGAAAAGCGCGGACCATAATGGCCGCGCTTTTTGACGTTTATATGCTCTCCTGGCCCGTTAAAATAACCGGGCCTTCTTCTGTGATCGCGATAGTGTGCTCGTACTGGGCGGAATAGCCTCCGTCCCGGGTGGTGGCGGTCCACCCGTTGGAGGTCATTTTGCTCTGCCAGCTGCCGGTGTTGACCATTGGCTCGATCGTAATAACGTGGCCCGGTTTTAAGCGGCCGCCTTTGCCCGGGGCGCCGAAATGAGGAATCTGTGGATCTTCGTGGAGAGTAGGCCCGATGCCGTGTCCGGTAAAGTCCCGGACGACCGAAAATCCTTCGTTTTCCACATATGCTTGAATCGCGTGACCGATATCGCCGATCCGGTTACCGGCTTTGGCCTGTTCAATTCCTTTATATAAAGATGATTCCGTAACCTTCATGAGTCGTTCGAGTTCATTGCTTACTTCTCCAACAGCATAGGTCCAGGCGGAGTCTGCCAGGGCTCCGTTTAAATTCACAACCATATCGATTGTAACAAGATCACCGTTTTCAAGAGGGCGGTTCCTTGGGAAACCATGACAGATTTCATCGTTTACCGAGGCGCAGGTCGCGTATTTGTATCCTTGAAAGCCTTTTTGTTCAGGCGTGGCACCGTGCTCTGCCAGAAATTTTTCGGCAAAATCGTCAATTTGTTTTGTGGTGACACCAGGTTTGATCATTTTGGCGATTTCTTTATGACAGGCAGCAAGAATTTTCCCCGCTTCGTGCATAAGTTCAATCTCTCGTTCTGTCTTTAACGTTACCATCGTCTGTCTCCTTTTATTCAGTATCAATTACTATTGTAAAACATTCGTTTAAGAAATGCATTGTTTGATGATTTCCTTTATAATTGCAGAATTGCACGATAGAAATGGGGGAAATTATGAACCAACAGAAATGGTATGTACAGATCAGGGACAAGTTTTGGTTCGTTCCAGGCTGCTACGGTATTCTTAGTTTGATTATAGTAATAGGAGCTTCTATTATGGACCAGCAGCTGCTGCGCCCTGTTTATAACAATGTGCCTTCTATGCTGCTCGTAGAAAATAACACTGCTACTTCCCTGTACAGTGCATTAGTAACGGCATTGCTGACGCTGACCACCATCAGCTTTTCTTCGATAATGGTCGTACTGACAACGTATGCGACACAGTTTACGCCAAGAGCCCTTCAGGATTTTATGAAAAGCCCGACGACGCAGCATACGCTTGGGGTGTTTACATTTGGAGTGCTGTTTACCCTGGTAAATATGCTGCTCTTTTCAACCGAAGGTAACAACCAAATTTTGATGCCAATGCTGACAGTTCTTGTGGCGCTTGGCTGTCTGGCTTTTTTTATAATCTTTATTTATCACTCTACCCAGTGGCTGCAGGTAAATCATTTAATCAGCAACATACGGGCCGATGCTTCTAAGGTGATTCGGGATGCATACACATATTCCGGAGTGAACAGCTTCAGCGAATGGAGCGATGATTTCCGGAATGACGAAGAAACCATTGTTCATGCCGAACGGTCAGGGTATACCAATATGGTGAAAATGCCTGAACTGATTGACTGGGCCCGGCAGCAGGAAGCCGTCGTTGAATGCTTGTTTCAGGTGGGAGACTATGTTCATCAGGGCGAGCCACTATTTCGCTACTGGTCAAAGTACAGTTTATCCCCGGAAATATTAAGAAATTTTTTATTGGTGGGAGAAGAGAGAAGCAATGTTCAGGACATCGAATTCTCCATGCAGAAAATTGTAGAAATAGCGCTGCGGGCCATTTCCCCGGCGATCAACGATCCACATACAGCTGCCAACTGTATAAATCGTATTGGCGCGCTGCTTTCTGAACTCAGCTATGAGCACAGAAATGATCAATACTTTGCTGACAATCAGAATGAGCTGCGGTTATTTATGCCTGTAAAGCCCTTTAGAGAATATTTATATAAAAGCTTTTACCAGCTCAGGCTTTACGGCCGTGAAGATATTTCGGTAATGGCGGCCTGCATGGAAGCACTGACGATGCTTGTGAAGACTGGAGATTCGTCTGTGCTAAAGGAAGTGGAATCATTTTCCCGTTACATGGAGCAGGCGGTCGATGAGGAACAGCTTGCGGACTGGGACAGGGAATACTGGGAGGAGCGTGTACAGGAAAAGGATACAGCTCTGCATCAGGCACTTACAAAAAGTAAGCAGATAACTTGAAACAGCCAGTAACGTGTGTGTATGATATATAAATGAAGTTCAACACGAAAGGATGAAAGATCAAATGAAAGTAGCAGCTATTGTAGGAAGTATACGTCAGGAATCCTTTAACGGAAAATTAGTGGAGTACATGCAGGACCGTTACAGCGACATCATGGATATTGATATTTTAGATATCCGCGATCTTCCGCACTATGATCAGGACGAGGAAAGCAATGCTCCGGACTATGTGCAGGAGTACAAGCGTTCTGTACGTGAAGCGGACGCCGTACTTATTGCAACTCCGGAATACAATGGTTCAATTTCCGGCGTGCTTAAAAATGCTCTGGATTGGAATTCCCGGGTCGATTACGACTTTGCCGGCAAACCAACCATGCTGGTGGGAGCTTCTCTTGGCGGCCTGGGCACCGTGAAAGCGCAGATGCATCTGCGCCAGATTTTGAGCGCTCCGGGCATGAGTGCAAAAGTACTTCCCGGAAATGAAGTGCTTATTGGAGCTGTGCATGAAAAAATGGACGAAAACGGAAACTTAACGGACCAGGGCACAATTGATTTTCTCGATAATGTCGTAGCCGAATTTGAACGCTTTTATCAGGAAGCAACGGCTGTAGCCAACCGGGCATAAAAAGGATCCCTGCAGAAATATCTGCAGGGATTTTTTTACGCTTTTGGAGCTTCGGTCTGTTCGGTTTGCAGATCTGTTCTGCTCCATCCAATAAACAATAAAGCTGCTGCGCCAAGAACACCGGCGACCAGGTATGGAAGATGGGCTGATAATGAATTACCGATTAATCCCGACATGACCGGTGCAAAAGCAGCACCAAGCCAGCGAAGGAAATTATATGCTCCGGAAGAAATACTGCGCTCGTAAGGCGAATGCTCCATCACATGGCTGGTAAATAAAGAATTATTCAGACCGGAAAATAATCCTGAAAGTACGATGAACATAATCATTAATATTGAGGAGGACGCAAAAAACAATCCTAAAAGCGTTAAAATAAAAGCAGAGAGGGTGAACGGCAGTAATTTCACAGGAGTAAACCGCATCTCAAGCCTTCTCGATAAAACAGCCGAGCCGAAGGCCAGGCATAATCCCCATCCAAAAAAGACGAGACCGATTTGAATAGAAGTTAAAGATAAAATTAAAGGGGAGTAAGCAAGCACGACAAAAAAACCATAATAATAAAACATGCCGGCAAGCGCACCCTTAATGAACGGCCCGTGTGTAAAAAGATGACGAAGCTCCTGCCATCCAGCCGTAGCTTTAGCTTTTTTAGGAGCGGGCGGATGGACGAAAAAGATAACTAAAATAAAAGCGATAAGCATTAAAAGACTTGTACCAAAAAAAGGAGCACGCCAGGATAGATCCCCGAGAAGGCCGCCTACAAGCGGACCGCCGGCGAGGCCCAGGCCAATTGCCGCCTCATACATACCTACCGCTGTTTCCACGCTCCTCGAGAGAGCGATTAACAGGGTCATAGCAGTGGCGAAAAACATGGCGTTGCCAAGCCCCCAGCCGCCGCGAAAAAGGGCCAGTTCAGTAATGCCTCCCGCCACACTGCAAAGCAGGGCGAAGGCTGTAACGATCAAAAGCCCGGCGCTCATCAGCCGTTTATCACCAAACCGGCTCGAAAGGATCCCGGCAGGAATCATCATGCAGGCCATAACTAAAATATAGGACGTAAAAAGCAGCTCCACCTGCCAGTGAGAAGCACCGATAGAAGCCGCGATGGAAGGAAGGACGGGGTCCACGACGCCGATACCCATAAAAGCTAAAAATGTGGCGAAGATCGTAATCCACCGTGCCCTGGTTTGAATATTCATAAAGCAGTCACTTCTCCTTATTGAATGAAGATAATACGTTGTCAGCTTGCTTTTTCAGATTTTCCATTTCCGTTTTAAACGTTGTCATCTGATTGATTTTTTGGTCGAGCATATCAATCTGGGCCTGAAGGCTATCAGAAATTTGTTTCAAATCCTCGTGCTGCATCGTCGTTTCCTGTACCGACTGGTAGTGGCTATAGACTGTTTTTACCTGCTCTTTCAAATCGAGATACTGCTGCAGCTCCTGAAGAGAAAACCCAAGAACCTCCTTTGCGGTTACTACATTCTGCAGACGTTCAATGTCCTGGTCATCGTACACTCTGGTTCCTTTTTCTGTACGCTCTGGTGCTGATATAAGACCAATCTGTTCATAATAACGTATTGCACGTTTCGTTAAGCCTGTGGTTTGAGCGGCTTCTTCAATTTTGTACAGCATGCATCACCCTCCTGATAAATTTCATGATATAACCTTAACGTTAACGTTATATTTTGTAAAGGCAAAATGGGACTTTGACTTTCTGAAATAATGTGATACAGTGTAGACAACTTAATAGGGAATCCGCTAGGGGTGCCGGTAACGGCTGAGATAAGGACTATCCTTAATCCCTTTGAACCTGATCTGGTTAAGGCCAGCGTAGGAAAGTGGAGACGGTAGAATACGTCTATATCAGAAGCAGCAGCTTTATAACAGCGGACGTTTATTCGAAGCCACTCCACCAATGGAGTGGCTTTTTTTGCTCCATTGGTCTTTACTGCCCGTAGTGGTTCCCTCCTAATTTAAAGGAGGAAGTAACAATGAATTTTTCAGAGCTGTTATGGCAGGACACAGAGCACATTTTTGAAGCCTGCTGGGAAAATCCATTTGTGCAGGGCATCGGGAAAGGAGATATCCCAAAAGAAGCTCTTATCCATTACGTGAAGCAGGATTTTGAATACTTAAATGCCATGAGCAAGGCAAAAGCAATTGGGATAACAAAATGCACGTCCAGAGAAGACATGATCATGTTTAAAGATACCATTGATTTTGTGTTAAACAGTGAAACGCACCCGCACCATAATTTATGTGCGCAGGCGGGAGTGGCTTATGAAGAATTGCAGGGCTACGCGCTTGCCCCGGCTTCCCAGCATTATGTGCTTCATATGCTGCACCATGCTGAAAGGGGCACACTTGGCGATGTGATTGCGGTAACGCTCGCCTGCCCGTGGGTGTATTTGTATGTGGGTGAAAGGCTGATGAAAGAAGTGAATCCGAACGCGGGCCATCCGTTTAACGACTGGATTCGTTTCTACGGAGACCGTGAGGAGCGGGAAATGTACAAATATATTGACCGCCTTGATGAGCTGGCAGAAACAGCCACAGAAGAAGAAAAGCAGCGTTGGCGGACGTTATTTATGGAAGGGTGCCAGCTCGAGTATATGTTTTTTGAGGACGCGTATCATGCAAAAGACTGGCCCTTTGCCAGAACATTAACAGACGGAAAAAAAGCTTAATGATAAACAAACGCTTAAACCTCAGGGATATCGTCGTTATCTCATTTATTTCAGCTGTTCTTGGTGTCCTTTATCTTCTTTGGGTACTGCTCGGACAAATTGTTACGGGCGTCCTCGGGCCAGTTGGGGGCGGGCTGATGGCAGGCTTCTGGATTCTCGCTCCGGTAATATGCGCCTATATCATTCAAAAACCAGGAGCGGCGCTGCTGGCAGAGCTTATTGCGGCTGGCACTGAAGTTATGGCCGGGTCTGTGAGCGCGGGAGCAGTGCTCGTTCTCGGCTTCACGCAGGGGATTGCCGCAGAAATTATTTTTGCCATGTTTTTCTACCGAATCTTTCGTCTGCCGGTATTAATGCTTGCCGGAATGGCAGGGACGTCTGCTGCATTTTTAACCCAGTATATTCTTTATGGATTCAGTCAGTACGCAGGTTCTGTTGTTGTATTTATGCTGGTAACCATGCTTATAAGCGGTGCTCTTTTAGCCGGGTGGGCAGGGAAAAGCTTTACAGACGCCCTGGTAAAAACAGGCGTTCTCGACCGCTTTGCTCTTGGCCGCCAGCGTCGGGAAGGGCAGCAGAGGGACGCTGTATGATTTATGCAGATAATGTAACCATTGCATATCCTTACGCTGAGCCTTCGATAGAGGGTTTTTCGGCTGAAATATGTACTGGGGAAAACGTGCTGCTGCTCGGACCGAGCGGCTCGGGTAAAAGTACGCTGGCACTGACCCTGCAGGGAATTCTTCCGCGCTCAGTAGAGGCAGAAGTGTCTGGTAAATTGAACGTATTCGGAAAAAATCCAGCGGTGAAATGCATTACAGAGGCTGCCAGAGAGGCGGCTCTGTTGTTCCAGGATCCCGATACCCAATTCTGCATGCCGACAGTGCGGGAAGAGCTTGTATTTACGCTTGAGAACCTGCGCGTACCTGCGGAGGATATCGAAGGCCGGATGCTTGAAGCCTTGCAGTTCACAGGCATGCTTTCTTGTATTGACGCCCGTATTGACACGCTTTCCGGAGGGATGAAGCAAAAAATAGCTGTGTCCTGTATAGCTGCTGTGAATCCGGAGATCTGGATTTTGGATGAACCGCTCTCCCAGCTCGATCCGGTAAGCCGTGAAGCAGTGGCCGCACTTCTTGGCCGTATTGCAGAAGACCCTGATAAAACATTAATTTTGATTGAGCATCAGCTAAATGAAGTAATGGATTGGGTCAACAGGGTGATTGTATTGGACCGCTGCGGCCGGGTGTCGGCAGATGGAAGCCCGGGCCGTATATTCAGCTCCCACACAGCCGTACTCGAAGCGGAGGGTGTCTGGCTGCCGGAACCAGCAGAAGCTGGAAAGAAGCTGTTGAAACACCCGAAAACGTCTAAAGCCCTCCTCCCCGTCACTTTACGGGAATGGGAGACGTTTGCAGCGGAATACTCTGCTGCCGATGTTCGCGCCTCTCTGCCGCAGCCGGCAAAGATGGCTGATCCTTCTCTGGAGCCGCCTGTCCTGGAGGTTAAACAGGCCGGGTTTGCTTATGGAACGCAGCCGGTTTTCGAAAACGTGTCTTTTTCCCTTTATCCTGGAGAAATGGTAGCGCTGGTTGGTGCCAACGGAGCAGGAAAGAGCACACTCGCGCGGGTTCTTACCGGATGGGAGTCTCTTACAAGCGGTGAGGTCTATGTTAACGGACAAAATATTGCCACTCTGAAGCCGCACGAAATTGCCAAAGCCTTCGGGATTGTTTTTCAGCAGCCGGAGCATCAGTTTATAAAGCAAAGCGTTGAAGAAGAAATACGCTACGGAATGGAGATAGAGGGACTGAGCGAGGAAAAAATTATTCAGCAGACAAACGAGCTGCTGATTCAATTTCAGCTCGTGCATCTTCGAAAGAGCCATCCATTTCGGCTCAGCCAGGGGGAAAAAAGGCGTCTCTCAGTAGCGGTCATGGTTACGAACAACCAGTCCATTCTGATTTTGGATGAGCCAACGTTTGGGCTCGATAAGCGAAATACTGCTGCCCTGTTTGAAGTGATTGAGCAGTGCCGGCGATGTGGAAAAGCGGTCCTCTGGCTGACCCATGATATGGATCTGGTTTATACAAAAGCCGTACGGATTCTTGCGCTGGCAGAGCGGACAATCACCTATGATGGGGGCGTAGAACCATTTTTTAATGGAAGCATGAATTTGGAAAAAATCGGCGTCCGGCCTCCAGTGGTACAGCTGATGCGCCATGGGGAAACAGGCAGCTATGCTTGAAGAACTTCAGATTAAAAATGCTTTTTTGCAGCGTGTCCACCCTACGCTGAAGCTGAGCAGTCTTTTCGTCGTATTTATCTGTATGATTTTCGTTTATGATATTTGGCGCCCGCTCGCTGTCCTGCTGCTGACAGTTGCTGCCGTTGCATTTCTGGGAAAAATACCGTTAAAGCTGTTGCTTGTGCTCCTGCTTCCATTTGCTCTCTTTGGTTTCAGCTTTGTATGGCTTCAGGTTGTTTTTCCTGAGGAAAGGGGTTCTACGGTTCTTTTTTATATATTCCAAATGCCGGTCGCTCTTGAGAATATCCAGACAGGGGTCTCGCTCGGCTTAAGGACAATGGTATTTGCCTGCTGGTCGCTTCTTTTTGTTCTTACTACGTCTCCCGTGGGTTTAGTGATGAGCCTGATACAAAAATGGCGCATGCCTCCGAGTATCGGCTACGGGATGATGGCGGCTTACCGTTTTCTTCCACAGCTGCGGGAAGAACTGACTGTCATCCGCAGAGCCCGGCAAATCAGAGGGATGGGCTCGAAGCCCAAAATGAGAGAGTGGAGGGGAATGGCAGTTCCACTGATGGCTGGGGCTGTAAGAAAAGCAGAAAGAACAGCCCTGGCGATGGAATCCAAAGGATTTGACGGGTCCAGAAATAGAACTAGGTACTTGCAGATGAATTATAAAAAAACAGACATGTGGTTTGCTGCTGGATTTATATTGTTTATTACTGTCGTTTTTCTGCTGCCACTGCTGTAGCGGGCATCAAAGCTGGTTAAAAATAACCCCGGGGGCCGTGCCTCCGGGGTTGGTCGTGCTGACTATTATTTTACTAAAAACTTTTCCTCGATGCGGTCCACATAGCTTTTAATATCTGCAGCAATATTATCCATTTCATCCACGTCAACCTTCATAGTGGGAATATCACCTTTATGTCCGCGTTCGCGGAACTGCCCGATCATTTCATCAACAGCTCCGGCGAAGTTTTCATACGCATGGTCTCCGGAGCCAAAGATGGAAATCGAAAGGGTTGAAATATCATAGGCAAAAAGATCTTCCAGAAAGTCCTCTGTTTCTTCGGGGATATCGCCTTCGCCCCACGTGTACGTGCCCATAATGAGCAGGTCGTGCGGGAGGGGATCTTCGTTTGGAAGGCCGTCGGCGATCATGTCCATCAGTTCTACTTCATGTCCGCGGTTGATGAGCTCTTCCTCCGTATCGATCGCCATATCTTCAGTATTTCCAGTCATCGTGGAATAGAACAAAAGTATTCGCATATGTCCATTCCTTTCTTTTATAGTTTCGTGCATAAAATACATATCTAATATACTTATTATATATTTGGCTGCCTGCTTGTGCAATTACTCCGGTAAATAGATGTTCATCCAAATATGTTAAAATATATATCGATAATATATATTAATAATTTTTGTGAAGGGGGAGAAAAATGAAACAGATAGGTATTATCGGCGGCCTTGGTCCGGAATCCACAGTAGAATATTACCAATCCATTATTAAAAAATATCAGTGGAAAAAAGGCAATCTTCAGGTGCTTCCGGAATTGTACATTACCAGTATTAATATGTACAACATTTTTAAGTATATTTCGGAAGAACGAATGGATGATCTGATTGAGTATCTGGGCAATGCAGCCCGGAAGCTTGAACTGCTGGACGTCGACGGCATCATTATTGCAGCGAACACTCCGCACCTTGTATTTGAGGAAGTACAGAAGCAGGTCGACGTCCCGATGCTCAGCATTGTTGATGCAGCGGTGGAAGCAGCAGAAAATCAGGGTGCTGAAAATATTGGCCTGCTGGGCACAAAGTTTACGATGGAGCAGGAATTTTTCAGGAAACCGTTCAAGGAGAAGGGGAAGAATATCTATGTGCCTGAGGAAAGCACACAGCAGTATTTACACGAAAAAATTGTAAGCGAGCTTGAGAATGGTATCGTAAATCCTGGGACGCAAAAAGAATTTGAACGGATCACCAGGGAAATGATCGAACAGCATCAACTTGATACTGTGATTCTTGGCTGCACCGAACTCCCGATGATTCTTTCTGATGAAGATTTTTCGATCCCGTTTTTAAATACGATGCAGGTTCACGTGGATAAGGCCGTAGATTTCATGTTTGAAGAAAAATAAAGCATACGGAGGGCAGCAATGGCCATTCAATTGAAAAGGATTTACGAAGAAGCAGATGAAGGGGAGAGGCACCGGGTTTTAGTCGACGGCGTGTGGCCGCGGGGGATAGCAAAGGATAAAGCTAAAGTGGACGAATGGGCCAGGGATGTTGCTCCTTCAAAGCAGCTGCGGCAATGGTTCTCCCACGATCCGGAAAGGTTTAATGAATTTAAAGAGAAGTATAAGAAGGAGCTCGAGCAGAATGCCGAACAGGCTGAAGCTCTCGATCAGTTAAAGCAGACTGTGCGTGAGCAGAACAAGCAGGTGACGCTCGTGTTTGCTGCAAAGGAAGAAACGTATAATCATGCCCGCGTCTTAAAAGAAATTCTTGACCGCCAGCCGAAGGTTTCTTAAAGAAGAAGGGGTGACAACGATGGAGGAGTATCTGGGCCGGTGCAGTGAGTGCGGTAAAGAAATTTACTGCCGGGACGGGTTTTTGGAAGGGGTTCATGAGAACGGCCGGCTGTACTGCTTTGGATGTGCCAAATAAATATACACCGCTCCGTTTCCAGGTAGAAACGGAGCTATTTTGTATACAAACATTGATTGTGAACGTTTAATGAAGGATTTCTAAAAGTATAGTTTTAAATATGTATTTATAATACACTTTTTATAGAAATTAAAAACGTTTTCACTGGAGGAATTCGATGCTTGCACCACAAACAATTGAAACTGTAAAAGCTACAGCTCCGGCTATTCAGGCTAATGCCTCAGCCATTGGCAACCGTTTTTATGAAATGCTATTTGAAAAAGCTCCCGAGCTGCAGAACATGTTTAACCAGACGAATCAGGAAACAGGTGTACAGCCGGAAGCCCTTGCCTACTCTGTTTACCAGGCGGGAGCGAATATTGACCGGCTGGAAGAGCTTCGGCCGATGATTGAACGTGTGGCAGAGAAGCACCGGGCTCTGGATGTCAGGCCGGAGCACTATGGACTAGTAGGTGAAACACTGCTGGAGGCGGTAGAGGAAGTACTCGGAGACGCTGCGACCCCGGAAATCCTGGGTGCCTGGGGAGAAGCGTATCACGAGCTTGCTGATATTTTCATTCAAAAGGAAGCAGTTAAATATGAAGAAGTAGAAGCCGCCCTCGGCGGATGGACAGGCTACCGCCCGTTTTATGTAGCGGAAAAAGTGCCGGAAAGTGACGTCATCACGTCATTTTACTTAAAGCCACAGGACGGGGAGGCGATTATACCACAGCAGCCGGGCCAGTATTTAACGCTGCAGGCAGATATTGAGGGTGAGCCCTATACACATATGCGCCACTACAGCCTCTCGGATGCTCCGAACGAAGATTATTACCGGATCAGCGTAAAGCGGGAGGATCCCGAGAACGGAAATCCGGCCGGCATTGTGTCGAATTATCTGCACCGGGACGTAAATGAAGGCGATGTGCTGCTGTTTGCAGCACCGGCAGGAGAATTCGTGATGGAAACAGAGGAAATGCCAATTGTGTTAATCAGCGGCGGCGTTGGGGTGACCCCAATGATGAGCATGCTGAATACACTCGTGCAGGAAGATACGAAACGAAATGTGACGTTTGTTCACGCTGCTGACAGCAGCAGGGTGCATGCCATGAAAGCACATGTGGAGCAGCTCGCAGATACGTATTCAAATATTGAGGCCTACACCTGTTATTCCGTCCCGACAGAGGAAGACCGCACGCATAAAATGTTTGATAAAGAAGGGTTTATAGACGCAGATTGGCTGGAAACCGTCCTTTCTGATGAGCAGGCAGATTTTTATTTCTGCGGCCCAATACCTTTTATGAGAGCAGTTAACGAAATGTTAAAGGATAGAGGAGTGCCGGCTGAGCATCGACATTACGAAGTGTTTGGACCGGAAAGCACGATTGAATAATTAAACCCCGGGGCTAAAACTGATTCAGCTGCGGCATCTCCATTTGGATTCTGCCGCAGCTGTTTTGTTCAATTTTCCACCTGGGCAATGCCCCATCATGCATGATCATTCGTTCATTCAAGCATTTATATTAGTTATAAGGGGGAGAGTAATAAATTTATTAGTAAGTAAAGCGTTAAATACTGAAAAACTGCTACTGACGTTCACTGACGCTCACTGGCATCCACTGGCACAGCTTATAGAGCCGGGCGCCTTCTAGAGCGCTTTGTTTATTCCAGGTCCAGTCTGGTACGGTTAGGAAGTAGATGAAAGGAAGGATGCTGATTTATGCAGACTTTAAACAATGAAGCTAAAACTAACCAAACAAAAAAGTACAGCCTGATCGACACTGATATTCATGAACGGGTAATGTATGAAGATTTATTTCCATACTTAGAGCAGCCGTGGAGAAGATATATTGAAGATTGCCATTGGCAGCAGGAAAAACATATGCCGTTCACCCAGCCTGCCGTGGCCGGAGTGGACCGGGCCGACGCAAAAACGCCGGACGGTAAACCAGCGGGAACAAGCCTTCCGTTTATGCAGGAGCAGCTGCTTGACGCCAACAATCACGAATTCGGTATTTTAACCGGAGCGCTTGATCCATCCCCGTCTTCGATGCACGGATGGTATGAAATGGCCACAGCTCTCGCCAGTGCTTATAATGACTGGCAGATTAATGACTGGCTAGATAAAGACAGCCGCCTGTATGGCTCCGTTCACATTGCAGCCCAGGAAGTAGCAAACGCGGTGAAAGAAATTGAACGCGTCGGCTCTCACCCAAAAATGATTCAGGTGCTTTTGCCCATCGATGATATCGCGTGGGGCGACCCGTACTATCATCCGATATTTGAAGCCGCCGAGCGCCATGACCTGATGATCGGCATGCATCATAACGAACCGCCGGCTCCGCTCGGAAAATGGCCGAGATACTTTATTGAATGGCACTCCCTGATCGCAACGTCTCATATGGCACAGATCACGAGCATGATTTTTAACGGGGTATTTGAGAAATATCCAAACCTGAAGCTGATGATGATCGAGGGCGGCTTCACGTATGTGCCATTTTTAATGAAGAAACTTGATCAGCAGTTTAAGGATCTTCGCCACGAAGTGCCGTGGGTAACGACGATGCCGAGTGATACTATCAAAAACCGGATGGCGTTTACGACCCAGCCGCTTGAAGAAATGAGCAGAAAAGAATGGAATCTCCTGGTAGAGCAAATGGGGACCGATGAAATTATCTGCTTTAGTACGGACTATCCACACTGGGATTACGATTCTCCGGATGAAGCTGTGCCAAAAGGACTTGAAGAGGACGTGCTTAAGCGGATCTATGGTGAAAACGCCAGAAAATTCTATCCGAAGCTGCCGGCCCGGGGTGATGTCTGATGGCAGCCGTTATCTGCAGGGAAGAGGAATTGGAAGAACAGGAAATGATCCCGGGAAGCGTCGATAATATTCCGGTTTTTGTGTGCAGGACATCCGAGGGGGAAGTGCGGGCGTTTATCGACCGGTGCCCCCACCAGGGAGCCTGCATGTCGAAGGGGAAAATTGACGGTGCTCCTATGAGTACAGCACCCGGGGAGTATTCCTTTGAGCATGAAGGCGACATTGTCCGGTGCCCTTGGCACGGAAGAGAATACAATCTGCGGGAAAGCGGCAAGCCGCTTGCGCCGGTCAAAGGTAAACTAAAAGAGTTTTCCGCTTATGTGGAAAACAGCTATGTATATGTAGAATTAAAGAGAGGCTCGTAAGCCTCTCTTTTTTTTATTGATATTTAACTGGGGAGTGATTAGCTGTTTAAATTACCGCCGCGGACTTCCTGCAGCTGACGGACAGCTTCAATCTGTTCATCGTTCAATTCAGCGTAGTTGCCGGCAGCATCCAACGT
Organism: Marinococcus sp. PL1-022; assembly: GCF_033845285.1. NCBI lineage: Bacteria > Bacillati > Bacillota > Bacilli > Caryophanales > Bacillaceae > Marinococcus > Marinococcus sp. PL1-022. The sequence continues at coordinate 868,258 of NZ_JAWXCX010000001.1, forward strand.
CAATATAACCGACGTTCCGGTCAGGGAGTATTTATTCGTAAGATCCCCGAACTGCTTGGATTCTACTTTGTAATCCGCTTCTTCATACTGATCTTCGTTCGCAAGCGCGTAAACGTCAAGCTCCGGAATCATTTCGAGCATGATGGCGTCATTGCCCATAATACTGTAGATATCATTTTGTCCATCTACTTCGCGGACTTCAATTTCCTCATTAGGCTTACTGATAATAATATTCATCGTGACATTCATCCTTTCTGTTTCCAAATCAATAGTAGTTACCGTACAAAAACGTTCCTCTCCTGCTATAACCGTTTCCTTCTTCCCACAAACATGAAAAAAAGATAAAATCATAATTAAAATAATCAGATTTCTTTAGGCGTATAAGTAGACATACACTGCTGTGGCACATATGATAGAAAAAGATAAAATAGTGGCAAGGGAGATATGTGATTATGATTGATGCAAATCAGCTGACACCAAATGCAACCTATAATTTAATCGAAGAAATGGAACGCTATGATTCTGATCGCCTGGCATTGAAATGGCAGGACGATAAAGGCAGCCGCCGCGAGGTTACATATCATGAACTGATCCAGCAGGCCAATCAGTATGCCAACGTCCTTACGGGCCTTGGACTTTCCAAAGGAGATAAGGTGCTTGTCATGGTTCCCCGGCTTGTGGAAGCCTATGTTGCGTATTACGCTTGCCTGAAAGCAGGACTTGTGATTATTCCTTCTTCAGAAATGCTCCGGGCGGATGATATCAAGTACCGGGCGGACCATTCCGGCTCCCGCGCGATCATTTCGTATGCTCCGTACGCAGAGGAAATCGACCGGATGGATCCTATGCCGGAAACCCTCGAGCATAAGCTGATGATCGGTGGCAGTAAAGAGGGATGGAAAGAGCTTGAATCAATGGCAGCAGAAGAGTCCCAAAGCTTTAACATTGTACAGACTCACCGTGATGACACTGCCTTTCTTCCTTATACTTCGGGAACGACTGGGAAACCAAAAGCTGTCGTGCACAGCCATGGCTGGGCATACGCCCATCTTAGGGTAGCGGCAGACGAGTGGCTCGACATTCATGAAAACGATGTTGTCTGGGCTACCGCCGGACCAGGCTGGCAGAAATGGGTCTGGAGCCCGTTTTTATCTGTTCTGGGCCAGGGTGCCACCGGGTTCGCCTATAACGGCCGTTTTGATCCGGAAACTTATCTGCAGCTGCTTCAGGACGAACAGGTCAATGTGCTTTGCTGCACGCCGACAGAGTACCGGCTGATGGCGAAAATTGACGGTCTCGAAAGATATGATCTTTCAGCGATGCACAGCGCTGTTTCAGCAGGAGAGCCTTTAAATGAAGAGGTCATTCAAGTGTTCCGCGATAAATTTAACCTTCCGGTTCGCGATGGATACGGGCAGACAGAAAGTACGCTGCTTATCGGAACACTGAAGGGTGTCCCTGAAAAAATAGGTTCCATGGGCAAACCAATGATCGAACAGTTTATTGAAATAGTGGATGAAGACGGCCATCCGGCGAAGGCCAATGAAATTGGCAATATCGCTGTACACCGTAATCTTCCATCGCTGTTTCAGGGCTATTACAGAGAGCCCGAACGTACGAATGATTCCTACCAGGGCGATTACTTTTTGACCGGAGACAGGGCGATGAAGGATGAAGATAATTACTACTGGTTCCAGGGGCGCAGTGACGACATTATTATCAGTTCAGGATATACAATTGGGCCGTTTGAAGTAGAGGACGCACTTACAAAGCATCCTTCTGTTAAAGAATGCGCCGCAGTGGCAAGCCCGGACGATATCCGGGGTAACGTCGTGAAGGCTTTTATCGTACCTAACGGCCAGGTGGAAAATGAAGAGGATTTGACGAAGGAACTGCAGAACCATGTAAAGAAAATGACTGCCCCGTATAAATATCCGCGCCGCATTGAGTTTGTGGAATCACTTCCCAAAACAAGCTCTGCAAAAATACGCCGTGTAGAACTCCGTGAACAGGAGCTCGCGAAGGCAAACAAAAATCAATAGCTGAATGAAGCAGCCTGATTGAACTGTCCTGTGCTTGTTGCGCAGGGCAGTTGTATATTTTTGCGAAAATGGTTTCGTAAAAATATAAAGATGAGCAAAGATTAAAAATATTTTTAGGAAAGCGTTTACCTTGCTGATAATTTCAGTTAGAATAAGAACAACCCCGCTGAAGGGGGAGAAATTGAAACAAAATTGAGGTGCTTGTTTCGATTTAAAAAATGTGTGACGGACATAAGACCAAAGGGGGGCTCGTTATTTTATCTCTTATTACATTTGTTATTATCGTCGGGGCTATTTGGCTTTTTGCTTATACCCGCAGCCGCTCAGTTAAAACAGACAGTGCAGAAGGCTACTTTCTGGCCGGCCGAAGTTTAACCGGTATTACGATTGCCGGTACGATTATTATGACGAACTTATCGACCGAGCAGATTGTCGGCCAGAACGGCCAAAGCTACGCTTCGGGTATGGAAGTAATGGCATGGGAAGTAACCTCAGCCATAGCGATTGTACTGCTGGCACTTGTGTTTCTTCCGAAATACTTAAAATATGGTGTGGACACTGTTACTGATTTTATCGAAACCAGGTACGACAAAACGACAAAAAGAATTGCCTCTTTTCTGTTTATTTTCACTTATATGACTTCCTTCTTACCCGTCGTGTTGTACTCCGGTTCACTCGTATTTAATCAAATTTTTGCTGTAGATCAATTACTCGGCGTTGAGCCTTTGACAGCCGTCGCCTTTATCGCTGGATTGACTGGGCTTATCGGTCTTCTTTATCTTTTGATGGGTGGCTTAAGGTTAAGCGCTTTCAGTGATACTGTTTACGGCATTGCTCTTTTGCTCGGCGGACTTACTATTCCGGTCCTTGGACTGATGGCCTTAGGTGATGGGAACTTCTTCCGTGGTATGGAAACGATTCAGGCGAATACTCCTGAAAAATTAAACTCCATTGGCGCCATTGATTCTTCTTATGTACCGTGGCCGACCCTCTTTTTAGGGATGTTTTTTAATAACTTGTTTTTCTGGTGCACAAACCAGATGATCGTACAAAAAGCACTGGCGGGAAGAAACCTGAAGGAAAGCCAGAAGGGTGCTTTGTATGTAGGCTTCTTTAAAATATTCGGCGCTTTGTTTCTCGTATTTCCAGGGATTATTGCGTTTAATCTGTTTGGCGGGGAGCTTAGAACGGCAGATAACGCGTATCCGCGTTTAGTTACAGAAGTACTGCCGCCGTCGGTGGAAGGAATTTTTGCAGCAGTCATTTTCGGGGCTATTTTAAGTTCATTTGTCGGCGCATTGAATGCAACCGCTACGCTGTTTACGCTGGACTTTTATAAGCCGTTAATTAAAAAAGACGCAAGCGACAGACAGGTGGCTCGGGCTGGGAAATTAATTACAGTCATTGTAGCTTTAATTGCTATATTAATTGCTCCGCTCATTTCTTTTGCTCCGTCGGGGCTTTACAACGTCGTACAATCGTTTAATGGATTATACAGCATGCCGCTGCTTGTCATTATTATACTCGGATTTTATTTCAAGTATGGTACTGCCTTTGCTGCAAAGGTGACATTTGTCACTCACGTGGTACTCTACGGTATTTTCTGGCTGTTTATGGATTATCATTATCTGTATGCATTCAGCGTGTTGTTCTTTGTCGACATTTTCGTCCTATGGCTGGTGAGTCGGATGAAACCGATTGATAAGCCGTTTGAGTTCCAGGAAAATATCAACAAAGTGGATATGACTCCGTGGAAGCACAGAAAATGGGTGAGCGCAGTCATCATTATCACTGTCGTAGCTACGTATTTGCTGTTCTCTCCTATCGGTCTTGCCGGGTAAAGGGAAATAGACGTTGAAAGTGCTGGAGTGCCGATGAGGTGCTCTAGCTTTTTTATGGCTGCAGTCCAAGCCATTTTTTAATTTTCTTTCGAAGAAAAAAGCCGGCAGCGCTCAAAATAAAAAGTAAAATAATCGCTATCCAAAGCAGAAGGCGGCTCCCGGAGATGATGCTTTGCCCAAACGTGCCGTACATCAGCATGCCGGGAATGATACCGATCATGGTGGCAGAAATGAAATGCGAATATTTGATTTTCGAGAAACCAGACAAATAGCTCAGCATGCTAAACCCCATCAGTGGGATGAGACGGAGCACTAACACCACAAAAAAACCACGGTTTTCCATCAAATGTTTCATTCTGGGATTCCACGGAATACGGTGCTTGCTGAATATGGTTTTCCCCATAAAACGTCCGATAAAATATCCACTAGTGGCTCCGCCCAGGGCTCCTGTCCATATATAAAGCACACCGGGCCATAAACCATAAGTGATACTGGCAGTGATGGAAAGCAGAGAGGAGGGAAAGTATATAAAAGGACCCAGCGTGTAGGCAAGCAGAAAAACGAACGGTGAAGTCCACCCAAACGAAGTGATGAAGTCCTGAATTTCTGTCGGATGAATGCTCAGTCTGATGTTGAAAAGGTAATACAGTCCGATTAATATGGCAATAAATAAGAATCCTTTGATAATATTTATACGTGAGCGCACGTTTTCCCTCCTTTGACTGCAGAAGCTGGGCAGTATATACCTCTTAATATGTTTAAAACAAGCATGCGCAGCGGGACTGTTTTTACGGGCTTAGACTATTTCAGCTTAACACGCCGGATGCATCCAAACGACAATTAATGAACGGGATCGTATGAATTATTAAAATAACGCATACATGAAGCCGCAGAAGGGAAAACTCACTAACAGCATGCAGATAAACATATGAACAGGAGAGGATGAATGAATATGGTAAATAGTGTAGCAGGAGTAAAAATTCCTGATAGTAAAATAGCAAAAGAAGCAGCTGATCTGCTGCGGGAATACGGATCCGAACTGCTTTGGAATCACTCGAACCGCGCCTATCTTTTCGGGGAAATTCAGGGAAGGGAAGCCGGATTGAAGTATGATTCGGAGCTGTTATATGTGAGTGCATTGTTTCACGATCTCGGGTTGACGTCTCAGTACAGCAGTCCTGATAAACGGTTTGAGGTAGACGGGGCCAATGCAGCCCGCAGCTTCCTGCAGCAGCATAGCATGGAGGATGAGTCTGTTCGTCTTGTATGGGACGCTATCGCCCTGCATACGACAATTGGAGTTGCAGAATACAAAGAGTCTGAGGTTTCCCTTCTTTATTCAGGTGTAGGGCTTGACGTCATGGGAGATGGATACCACCAGTTTCCTGAAAAATTACGGGAGGAGGTAGTGAGCGCGTATCCGCGGAATAACTTTAAAGAAAAAATCCTTCCTGCTTTTTATGAAGGATTCAAGCATAAGCCGGAAACGACATTTGGAAATATTAAAGCGGATGTCTGCGAGCGGTTTATGCCGGATTATAAGAGTCCGGACTTTTGTGAATGCGTGCTGCATTCCCCGTGGAAAGAATAAAAAGAATAAACTAAAGTGCTGCCGTTTCGACGGCGGCACTTTTAAATGTGGCCGGAGCTGCTCTGGGAATAATTATACTGAATGCGGGAAGAACGTTTTTGTACTGACGCTCTGCGGAAAAGCTATTCGAATAATAAATAATTTTTAAAACAAAGTACTTTGGACCCTTGTTGTAAAAGTTTAAGGTCTATTTAAAAAGATATTAATTTTTATTTACCTAATTAATGTATAAAATATTACTTTTATTAAAATGAGATTACAAATGCCCCAATGTCGTTGTTTAACGACGCCGGGTCAGATATACTCGGTCATGTTGAGTCGCTGATTTAACACATATAAAATTTTTAAATTACTTAATGGAGGTGCAGTTTCACTCCGTCGTGACCAGCCGTTGTTACTACAGTCGTGTGGCAAAAGGCAAGTAAACATATAAGAAAAATAAAGAATACCTACTTAATCAAGTTTCGGTGATGGGTGCTTCGACGAGTGAACATTATAATGAAAAAATATCTTTTTGGAACAGCAATTACAGCAGGAGTAATATTTGGTGCCCCGCAGGCAGCAGATGCATCAATCGATGATCACGGATCTTTATCTTACGGCGACACGAATTCGTCGGTAAATGATTTGCAGGAAACCTTAAAGGATGAAGGCTATTTCCACGGATACACCGGCTCACGGTTCGGTCCACGAACGTTAAGCGCGGTAAAAGAATATCAAGCCGATCACGACATCTCATCCCCGGCCGGCAGTTATTACGGCGTAGCCGGTCCAATGACGCAGGGCTCTTTGATGGATGCAGGATCCTCGAGTGAACAGGTAGCCGGCGTATCTACAAGCAGCAACTCTGGTATTACGGGCACCGCTAAGCAATACATCGGGTCACCTTATGTATGGGGCGGCGAGTCTCCAAGCGGCTTTGACTGCAGTGGCTTTATCAATTACGTTTATGAAAAGCATGGGGAAAGCATTCCAAGAACCGTTTCGGGCATGTATAGTGCAAGCTCGAAGGTTTCGAGTCCTTCTCCGGGAGACGTTGTTTTCTTTGACACAAGAGGTGGACCGTCCCACGCGGGTATCTACGTAGGCAATAATGAATTTATTCATTCCGGATCTTCTACAGGCGTGACTACTTCAAGTCTTGACAGCTCCTACTGGGGTCCACGTTATATGGGCGCCGGACAGCTTTAAAGCAAAAATACAAAAACCAGGCATGACGCTTATTAAAGGGTCATGCCTGGTTTTTATATTAGAATATATTCATTATAATCAATCCTCCCAGTCCTGCGAGCACCCCGTAAAGAATGGCCGGACCGAGCGTTTTCCGGATGACGCTGCCTTCTTTTCCCTCCATGCCAACCACGGCACATGCAGCGACTACGTTATGAATACAAATCATGTTCCCGGCGCCAGCGCCTACCAGCTGGGCCCCGAGCACCACCGTAGCGTCTACTCCGGTAGCGTTGGCGATGCTGTATTGCACAGGGGAGAATGTAAGAGTGGAAACGGTGGCGCTTCCGGTAATAAATGATCCAAGCTCTCCGAGAAACGGGGCGACAAGAATCCACATAGGGCCAAAAGCAGCTGCCATGCCGGCTGCGATATATTCTGGCATACTGGTAATATCACTGGTGTTGATCCCGGAGTTACTAAATACATGCACCATCGCAAGCGTGGCAAATAAAGTAATGCCGGTAATTTTGATGGTGGAAAGAGCTTCTTTTGAAGAAGCGGTGAAATTTTTAAACGAACGCCGTTGAATCAGTACGGCCAGCAGGGCAGTAACAGTGAGAATAGTTCCGGGGGAATACAGCAGCTCCCAATTGGAGGTCACACCTTCCACCCCTAAAATATTAGTCCAGGAAAGGTCAAGAAACGAAGTCGTAAACTCCCGCAGCCAGGGAACAATTCTGGTTAAAAGCAGAAGAGCGACTACAATCAAGTACGGAGACCACGCGGTAAGAAGACTCATATCGGATTTTTCTTTATCAACCTCGAAATCGTCCTGCAGGGCTTCTGTCCAGATCTCCTTCGGAAGCAGAATGCCTTTTTTCGCGGTGAATGCTGCCGCAGCGAGTCCGGTGAGTGCTCCTAAAATAGCGACAAATTCCGGCCCGAATAAGAACGCATACAGCAGTGCTGAGGTCGTATACACAGCTCCGATCATTAATGTCCAGGGAAGCATGGGCCATGCGTCTTTCAATCCTTTGCCGTTTCCGAAAAACAGCGTGAGTACCGCAATTAAAATAAAAGGGATAAAAGTGCCGCCGAATAAATCAATTAATGTAACTGTAATGCCAACCTCCTGAAAAAAGGCTAGGTCCGCTGCATCGAGTGTACTGAGTCCGACAATCACAGGCGTGCCTACGGCCCCAAAAGCAACAGCTGAACTATCCGCAATCAGTGCTGTAGCTACTGCAGCCAGCGGCTTGAATCCTAAGGCGAGCATCAGCGGAGCGGTAATCATTGCCGGAGTGCCGAAGCCTGCCGCCCCTTCAAGCAGGGAACCAAAAAGAAAAGCTACAATAATCAACTGCACCCGCATATCCTGTGAAATACTCTGAAAACCCTGGTTAATACGGTCCACAGCTCCATTTCTCCGAAGGGTATTCAGCAGGACGAGAGCTCCAAATAAAATAAGCAGAATCGTTAGTGTTTTATGGGCGCCCTGGAGAATGGAAGAAAAAATAATCTGGCCCCCCATACCCCATACTGTCACGGCAAGCAGAATCACAATAACAGAACTGAGGGTCATTCCTTTAATGGCAGGCATGCGAAGCAGAACAAGAAAAATAAATGGGAAAATGACAGCACTTAGCGCAACGAGCATCAGCATAGACGTATCTCCTTTAGAGGAAGAAATAAGTTAAAATAAAAGTTATTTTCTTTTTTAAGATATGGTCATCAGATGTCTTGATTATATGTTAAACGCTTTCATGGATGTATGCAATAGGGGATTCGGATCCGTAGAGGCGTAGAGTTTTTTGTCGTTATTCAGACATAAATCAGACAATATACTGTCACGGCGGAAGAATGAAAAGTGATAATTAAATAGGTCTGCTATAAATATCTAAAGGTTATTCAGTTTATTTAAGGATAAATTTACCATTTTTATTGCCCTTGAATAGGATTATTAGTATATTGAAAAAAGGTAAAATTATTCATATTACCGACTGCGGGGGAGAGATGCTTTCTTGTCCTTTTTACCATTAATTATGCTCGAAGTAATGCTTCCAATCTTTATTTTACTGCTGCTCGGAGCAGTACTTCATCGAATATACGATTTTCATCTCAGTACGCTTTCAAAGCTGTTAACGGGCCTGTTTCTCCCTGTCGTTATTTTTACAAACATTTCTGCCATGGAGGTGGAGTCGTTTGTTTTGCTTGACGTTGGTACCTTTCTGATTATCCAGTTTTTGCTGCTGGCCCTGCTTGCCGGCGTATGTGCAAAACTGTTCGGGATGGATGCGAAGCTTACGGCGATATTTAAAAACAGTGTAGTACTTATGAATTCAGGGAACTTCGGGCTTCCGGTCAGCCAGCTGGTGTTCGCCTCCAATCCGCTCGGGGTGTCGATCCAAATTATTGTACTGATGTTTCAAAACTTTTTAACATTTACATATGGAATTTTCACTTCTGCAACGACACAGAAATCAGGAATAAAAGAAAATATGGCTCCTTTGTTTAAAACGCCTACGATTTACGCTTTAGCTCTTGGTCTTGTGTTTTACATATTTAATCTATCACTGCCAAAAGCGGCAGAGCAGGTGTTAAATCAGATCGCTGCGGGGTTTACGGCACTGGCACTTCTTGTCCTTGGAGCCCAGATTGCTTACCCGAAGCTGAAATATTTATCTCCTGTCTTCTTTTTTACCATCAGTCTTCGATTAGTGGGAGCTCCACTTATCGCTTTGGGAATTATTTGGCTGCTTCAGCTTGAAGGAACGACTGCCCAGGCGTTATTTATTGCAAGTTCGTTTCCTATGTCCAGAAACAGTGCCCTGTTCGCGCTTGAATATGATAATTATCCGGAATATGCCGCTCAAAGCGTGCTAATTTCTACAATGCTTGGAGGGGTGACGGTTTCCATTGTTATCCTTTTATCGCAGGTATGGTTTGGATGAAACAATAAAGAGCTGTCATAATAACTAAAAATTTTTATAAAAATAGGAAGCCCCTGTTTAATGCTGAGCAGGGGCTTCCTTTGATTACATATCGTTTTTACGTGCCGCAGTAAGTGCGGTAGGGCACAAGCGTAGGCGCGGGCGGTGCTGTATAATCTTCCTGTTCCCTTGTATGGGCATAAGGATCTGCAAGTACATCCAAAAGCTTATTCATGACGCTGTAATCTCCATTTTTCTCGGCAGCTTCAAGTGCTTCTTCCACATGATGGTTCCGTGGAATGACCGCCGGGTTATTGTCACGCATCAGCTGGCGGGAATCTTCTTGGGATTCATTTTGTTTTCTAAGGCGTTCCTGCCAGCGTTCCTGCCAGGAAGCAAACCGATTGTCTGTAAACAGTCCGGTTTTGTCCAGCTTATTAAAGGTGAGGGCCCGGAAGGTATTCGTGTAATCTGCTTCTAGTTCCTGCATAAGGTTGAGCAGGTCGGTAATAAGTGCTTCGTCTTCTGCTTCTTCCGTGAAAAGACCGAGTTTTGCACGCATGCCCTGGAGCCAGTACATATTAAACTTTTCCGGGAAACTGGAGATTTCTGCCTGTGCGAGCTCGACGGCTTTTTCCTGATTTTCGTCAATCAGAGGGACGAGGGCTTCGGCAAATCGGGACAGATTCCATTCTGCCATGATAGGCTGTCTTCCGTAAGCGTAGCGGCCGCGTGCATCAATTGAACTAAAGACGGTTTTCGGATCATAGCTGTTCATAAAAGCACATGGGCCGTAATCGATGGTTTCCCCGCTGAGAGCCATATTATCGCTGTTCATTACTCCGTGGATAAAGCCGGCAAGCTGCCATTTGGCTATTAAGGAAGCCTGACGTGTAACAACTTCCCGGAGCAGCATCAGATACGGATTTTCCGTCTCCCGGACTTCCGGATAGTGCCGGCTGATCGTGTAGTCGGCAAGCGCCCGCAGGTCATTCATCGATCCGCGGTTCAGGGCATATTCAAACGTCCCGACACGCAGATGGCTTGAGGCCGTACGTGTTAACACTGCACCGGTCAGTATACTTTCGCGAAAAACAGGTTCACCGGTTTTGACTACGGCAAGACTCCGGGTAGTTGGTATGCCAAGGGCATGCATCGCTTCACTGATAATATACTCGCGAAGCATAGGTCCAAGAGCAGCCCGTCCGTCCCCGCCGCGTGAATAAGTCGTTCGGCCGGAGCCCTTCAGCTGAATATCAATCCTGCGGCCATCCGGGGTTATTTGTTCCCCGTGAAGCAGGGCGCGCCCGTCCCCAAGCATCGTAAAATGGCCAAACTGATGACCGGCATAAGCCTGGGCAAGCGGCAGGCCGCTATCCGGTGTCCGGCTGCCTGCGAGTATCTGCACGCCTTCCTCCTCTTGTAGCGCCCCGCTGTCGAGACCGAGGGAGTCAGCAAGCTGTTCATTTAATATGATCAGCTCCGGATTCTGGATCGGAGCGGGAGTGATTTTGGAAAAAAAGGTCTGCGGAAGGGCGGCGTAGCTGTGTTCAAGCTGCCAGCCCGCTTGTTTTACAGTATTTTCGTCAGCCATAAAGACTCCTTTAAAATATATTTTTTAAAACGCAGAAAGTTATATTGGATAAAAGCATCATCTTATAGATTGTACATCACTCATTATACAGACCTCCATCCGGGGTCTTCAAATTTTAAGATGTGAAGTATATACATATAAAAACACTTCCTGCTTTCAGCAGAAAGTGTTGGGAAAATATTTAACTGCAGCTGCTCAGGAGCGGTTATACATCTTTATGATGGAAGGGACATTTGCCTTCAATCGGCTTAATATCGTCCCCAATGAAAAACTGCTTCCACTCATTGTGCGTCGGGTCGCCAAAATGGCTGATATCCGGGTGGGTGGGGAGATTGTCCCACTTTTCTACCCGTGCCCGCACTTTTTCCCTCGACATGATGCCGCCTTTTTCTGTCCCCTCGAGCCCCTCAAAAATAGCCCGGGGCTGAAAGCCGAGAATCAAGCTGTTCCCGAGATCTCTTGTTTTTCGCTGCTTATAGGCCGGGGCGTTGCCAAACACGAAAACAGGCTCGCCGGCAAAATGGTAATCCCACAAAAAATGATCGGGATCCTTTGGCTTATCTCCCGGCCAGCTGTACCGGTCCTGTTCATGCAGATGCTGCAAAACGTCCCAGAAATAGGAACGATAATAATCGACGGACTGCGCGCGTGTTTCCGGCTCCACGAAAAGGAACAGGCCATGCCGGGTAAAGGGAGGTTCTTTCATTAAATGCAGAAAGCTTTCGAGTACGCCGCCAAGGTGGTCCCACTGGTCATGAGTGATATAAGAGTAGCGGAGCTCACCCTTGCGTTGCGCTTTCATGCCGAAAAAGCAGGGGAATTCCGGGTTGGTTACAACACGCTTAAAGGTCTGGTATTCCTCCTGCAGCCAGGAGGGGAGCCGGTCGGACGTTTCCATGTCTTCTTTTGTCAGCAGATAAGGGCTAGTCGTTTGTAGCATGCTGCTGCTCCTTTCATTCAGGGAAATCAGGTGAGGATTATTTCTCTCCCGTGGTAAAAAAAGCCTTCAGCCTGTGCAGAGAAAGCTGCGGACTGAAAGCTTTTAAATAAGACATTGATTAACTGTTGCTGTTTTTCACGGCGTTGGTAAGTGTATTAAATTCCTCATCGCTCAGTTTAATGCCGGCTGCAGCGATATTATCCTCGAGGTGGCTTACCGTGGACGTGCCTGGAATTGGCAGAATGACGTCAGAGCGCTTCAACAGCCATGCAAGCGCGAGCTGAGCAGGTTTTGCATTATGCTCTTTTGACAGCTCGGCCAGCGGTCCGCCTTCCTGGGCCAGTTCACCGGTAGCCAGAGGGAACCACGGAATAAATGCAATATTGTTATCGGTACAATAGTCGAGCATTTCTTCAGATTCGCGATTAGCCAGGTTGTAGCGGTTTTGCACAGAAGCAATGGAAGCGGTCTTTTGAGCTTCTTTGAACTGCTCTGTATTCACTTCACTCAGTCCAATATGACGGATTTTTCCTTCCTCCTGCATTTTTTTCAGCTCGCCGACCTGATCTGCAATCGGCACTTCAGGATCTACCCGGTGCAGCTGCATGAGGTCGATCCGTTCAAGGCCTAAGTCCATCAGGTTCAGCTCCACCTGCTGGCGGAGATATTCCGGACGTCCCACTGGGCGCCAGTCATTTGGGCCTGCACGGGTGAGTCCTACCTTTGTAGCAACTGTCATATCATCATTATAAGGATGAAGGGCTTCTTTGATAAGACGGTTGGCCGTGAACGGGCCGTAGGCGTCTGCAGTATCGATAAAGTTTACCCCGAGCTCTGATGCCCGGCGGAGCACACGGACGGCTTCATCGGGATTGGATGGTTCTTTCCATACTCCTTCCCCGGTCAACTGCATCGCTCCGTACCCTAAACGATTTACTTCTATATCGCCGCCGATCCGGAACGTGCCGGCCTGATCTGCGGTAATGTCTGAATTGCTCATATATGATCCTCCTTCAATAAAAACAAAAGTTTGTACACCTTGTTTATGATACCCGCGTTAGGGCTTTTTTAATCAAATGCTTTTCTCCCGAAGAATAAAAGCTGGGAGGAAATGTGTTCATATTAAAGAAGATATATAGAAAGGTAGTTTCCGGGCGGGCACGTAAAGGTATAGAACAGAAGACGCATGAAATTATTCTTAGGTATAAGGAGTAATATTCAGCAGAGAAGGGCGTGTAACGGATGAATTCTTCATGGATTGAAATTAACGTAAAGGCTGTACGCAACAATATTCATCAGATTAAAAGCCGGATGCCGGATAAATTTTTTGCAGGGATCGTTAAAAGTAATGCCTATGGCCATGGCCTGGTTCCGATGGCCAAGTACATTGAAAACGAAGTTGATTATTTAGCTGTAGGGGTGGAGGAAGAAGGTATTGAACTGCGAAACAACGGTGTGAAAGCCCCTATATTGATCTTAGGTCCTTATTTTGACGCGGAACGTACCATTGATTACAACTTAACGCCTACCGTTGATACGGTTGAAAAAATGAAAAAATTAAATAAGGCAGCAGGGAAGAAAAACGCTGGGCAGTATCCCTTTCATTTAAAAATTAATATTTCTTTAAATCGTTTCGGTCTGGACGAAAAAGATTTAGGTTCATTTATGGAAGCGTATCAAGCATTAAAATCAGTGGAAATGGAAGGCGTTTATTCTCATTTTGCCGCCAACAGGCACGCGGAAAAAATTACTGTTCAGAGTGACCGTTTAAAGCAGTGCGTAGAAATTATAACGAAAATTTATGGTGTTCATCCTGCGTACGTGCATATGGCCAACAGCGCGATAGCCGTTAAATATCCGGACCTTGGCTTTAATATGATTCGTATCGGCAATGCCATGTTCGGCCAGGCAGCGAGCAGAAACGGCCTGCATTTTGAGGAAACGTTTGAGCTGAAAACACCTCTTCTTGAAAAGCGGGAAATAAAAACAGGGAGCACGGCGGGGTACGGAGATACCAAGCCGCTCAATGAGCCGATAACTATCGGACTCATTCCGCTCGGAGAAGCCCACGGCTTTAACTTTGCCCGGGAGAACCAATCCGATACGCTAAAAAAGCTGGCCTTCAACATTCTCCGGAATGTGCGCTCCTATGTGCGGCCGCCGGCGAAAATATTCTGGGGGGAAGAGCCGGTTTCGATCGTCGGGAAGCCCAGCTCGCAGTTTTCTCTAGTAGACGTGACTGGAAAATCGGTCACTGAAGGAGACGCTTTAACAGCAAGAGTTTCAATCATGAATGTGCAGGAATCCATTGAACGAAAGTATATAGAATAATAATAAAAACGGCCCGCTGCCTCATTTTTTGGAGACAGCGGGCCATTTTTTATGAATTTATAAGCTGCTCAAGCACGACAGCATTTTCCGCGAGTCCATCAGAAGGCCAGCTTCTTCCCTCCAGCAAACCGAGGGAAAGCGACTGCATGCCGGTAATGTAATAGTTATCTGCGATGGTTTCGCTGTAGGATTCCCCGCTTTCCATTTCGATAGAAACTCTGCACGGATGTTCTGTCGGTACAAACGCCTGGTGGGCTTTCAATACGCCTTTCGTGCCTACCACCTCGTATTCGTTGCGAAGAGCAGCGTTCATGCCCGAATCAAAGTGGGCGAGCCGGCCGTCGGAAAAAGTAAGGACACCTGCCGCAGCCCAGTCACTGCGTTCGTTTTCGTGAAATGAATAAAAAGCGCCCGCATGCTCCGGTTCTCCCATAATCTGACGAATGGCATGAATGCAGTAGCATCCGACATCATACAGGCTTCCACCACCGTCAGTCTGCGAATGAAGCCGGATGTTGCCTTCGGTATGCTTCAGCGGGAAAGTAAACGATGAGCGCATCGTCACCACGTCTCCGATCGCATTTCCTGCAAGCATTTTTTGTACAAGCTGGTGCTGGGGGTGGAACCGGTACATGAATGCTTCCATAAATTGAACGCCGTGTTCTGCGCAGGCGTTTTTTATTTCCTCTGCCTCCGCCTGAGTCAGGGCTGCCGGCTTTTCGCATAACACATGCTTCTGCTTGCGGGCAGCCTTGATGCTCCATTCCTTGTGGAGGTGGTTGGGAAGAGGAATGTAGACCGCATCGATGTCCGGGTCTTCAAGCAGAGCATCGTAGCTTTGGTACACCTTTGGAATATGAAAGGCTTCGGCTAGTTCCTCTGCTTTGTCGCTGCCGCTTGCGATCGCATACGCCTCGGCATTTTCCGTATGCTGCAGTGCAGGCAGCATCTTTCTTCTGGCAATATCGGCCGTGCCTAAAATTCCCCATCGAATAGTTTTCATCAAAAAGCCTCCTAATTAATTACAAAATGCAGTCTCGTGCACACATTGTACACTATTGTGATAAAAGCTGCCTGCCAGTTAAAAACAGGCGTATGAACATGTGACTAAAATATTCCCTGCAGCAGAAGAGCTGCTGCCAGGAAAAAACCACACAGGACGGTGCTTTTAATCGACGCCCCCATGAGCGGTCCGTAGGATTCAGAAGGGTTGGCATCTTCAAGGGCATTATAGGCCTTTACGAGCGGCCAGGCAGAAACAATGGCAATCAGCGCGTACCACGGAAGTGCCCCGACGAGAATACCTAAGGGGATCGTAAGCATGGCAATCAGGGTGAAGGCTTTTGAAAGAAGCAGCCCCTTCCTTTCCCCGAGAACGACGACGAGCGTATTTTTTCCGGAATCACGATCGGCCCTCCAGTGAAGAAAATGATGATTATAAAGCACCATCGTAGTTAATATGCCGATCGGAAGAGAAAGAAAAAATGCCCGAACGTCAAAATATCCAGTCTGCACGTAGTAGCTGCCCATGACAGGAAGCACTCCGAATGAAAGCAGAATAGCGACTTCCCCGTATCCTTTACCCCGGTAACCGAACTTAAAGGGTGGGGCCACATAAAAATAAGCAAGCAGCCCGCCGGCAGCCGCAAGCATTAAAAGCGGCCACCCTTTGGCAATGCTCAAAATGACACCGCATAAAAGAGCCAGGGCCAAAAACGCCCACGTAACAAACGCGAATGTTTCTTCAGACACCCGGCCTCCTGTCAGCATGCCGGAATTGGTGGAAACGTCGTTTGCTGTATCCTGTGCCTTTGTATCAACACCGTTGCGGTAATCCCACAAATCATTCACCATGTTGGAAAACAGGTGGGCGCTGAATGCACCGATCAATGTAATAACAAACCAGAGTGGCTCAAGGACTCCGTTCCATGCAAAAGCCCCAAGTGTCCCTAACAGGACAGGCATAAGCATGACAGACAAAAAGCTTGCCCGTGCGGCCTCCAGCCAGAAAGAAATTGTATGTTTCATAAGCATCGTCCTTTCTACGTGAAATAAACATAGAGAAATGAAATAAAACTGCTTATGAATTATATCAAAAAGAAAAACCGAACACCTGATCAGTGTTTTAAGGAGCCGCCAGAACCAGAAGTGTTACTGTTTAAAAGCCTCTTCTACAAACGCGATCCACGCCTGGGCGGCCTGGGTCTGATAGCTTTGCCTGCGCCAGATGAGCGCTAGCCTCCAGTGCAGTAAATCATCGTCCACTGCGAGCACAGAAACATTTCTTGTATCTGCTTTATGAACGACTGTTTCGGGGAGGAGGGCGAAACCAAGGCCCGCTACGGCACTCTCAAACAAAAAATCCCACTGGGAGCTTTCATAAAGAATATCAGGCTCAAAGCCGGCCTGGATGCATGACTCGAAGACCCGGTCGTACAGGGAAAACCCCTGCTGAAACATTAAAAAGGATTCATGCTTTAAATCCCGCATTTGTATACTTTTGCGGCCGGCAAGCGGATGGTTCACCGAGGTGACGGCAAGGATTTTCCGGTCGATAATCTGGCGAACCTCAAACTGTTCGTCATCGACGGGAAGAATGGCTACACCTACATCGATATTTCCTTCAAGCAGGGACTGCTCCATAATTTTCGCGCCTTCTTCAACAATGTGTATGCCGGCTTCAGGGTAGGACCTGCGGAAGCCGGCAATAATTTCGGGGAAAAAGCTGGAGCCAATGACGGGAGGCAGCCCGAATGTAAAGCTGCCTTTTTTATGAAGCTTGATTTCTTCTGCTTCCTGCCACAAATCCTCTGCGCTGCGGAGCACCTTCCGGGCATGCTGGCGGATGATTTCCCCTTCCTTCGTTACAAAAAGATGACGGGTGGAGCGGTCGAGCAGACGGAGGCCGATTTCTTCCTCAAGCTGATGAATCGTTTTGCTTAAAGCGGGCTGGGAAATGTGAAGCTTCTCGCTGGCCCGGGAAAAGCTTAGTTCTTTGCATACCTCGAGGAAAAAACGAAGCTGTTTAATATCCATGCGTCACCTCTTATTCTATTTAGTAATAAATTTATATTATTTATCTATTTTACTTATGAAAGCGCTATTAGTAAAGTGGAAGTACCAATTAAAGAACTGAAAGGGGTTCATACAATGACGAAGGTACAAACGTCTTTTGAAGAGAGCGTAGCCCGCATTCAGGACGGGGACACCCTGATCGTCGGGGGATTCGGCCTGTGCGGTATTCCGGAAAAAGCCATTCAGGCACTGGCTGAAAAGGGCACAAAAAATTTAACAGTAGTCAGTAATAATTGCGGCGTCAACGACTGGGGTCTTGGACTGCTGCTTGAAAATAAACAGATTGACAAAATGATGGCTTCCTACGTAGGGGAAAATAAGATTTTTGAAGAGCAGTACCTGAGCGGAGAGCTAGAAGTGGAGCTCGTTCCCCAGGGAACGCTTGCAGAGCGTATCCGGGCAGGCGGCGCCGGTATTCCCGGCTTTTACACGCCGACTGGTGTAGGAACCCCGATTGCTGAAGGAAAAGAGCATAAAGTGATCGGCGGCAGACAGTGCATTCTTGAAGAGGCCATTCAGGGGGATGCGGCTCTTGTGAAGGCATGGAAGGGCGATGCCTACGGGAATCTTATTTACCGGAAAACAGCCCGGAATTTTAATCCGCTGGCAGCAGCGGCAGGGAAATTTACGATCGCAGAGGTGGAAGAGCTGGTTGACGTCGGTGAACTCGACCCGGACTTTATCCATACACCGAGTTTGTACGTTCAGCATCTTCTTGTCGGCACCTCGTATGAAAAGCGCATCGAACGAAAAACGGTCCAGCAGGCATAAAAGGAGGAAAACAATGAGCAGTCAAAGAGAAAACATTATCCAGCGGGCGGTCCAGGAAGTCGAAGACGGCACGATTGTGAATCTGGGCATTGGCATGCCGACAATGATTGCCAACTACATTCCGGCAGAGAAAAATATCTTTCTGCATTCCGAAAACGGTCTGCTCGGCATCGGTCCGTATCCGGAGGAGGAAGACGTGGATGCAGATCTGATTAATGCCGGTAAAGAGACAGTAACCGTGAAGCAGGGAGGTTCATTCTTTGATAACGCGGAATCCTTTGCCATGATTCGCGGTGGTCATATTGATCTTGCGATTCTCGGTGGCATGGAGGTGTCCGGGCAGGGAGATCTTGCGAACTGGATGATTCCCGGAAAAATGGTTAAAGGCATGGGCGGTGCGATGGATATCGTGCAGGGAGCGCAAAAAGTAGTTATCATCATGACTCACACGAATAAAGAAGGAGAATCGAAAATCCGTACCGAATGCGCTCTGCCACTGACCGGCGAAAGGGTAGTGGACCGGTTGATTACAGATATGGCCGTTTTTGATTTCACGCCGTCTGGCATGGTACTAAGAGAAGTACTGAACGGAGCAGATGTAAAAACCGTGGAGCAGTATACAGAGGCTCCTTTTACAATTGATGAAGCACTGACAGACCGGGAGGGGAAACAATGAAGATGGAAGAGGTTCTGCTAGGCGGAGCGGTACGGACGCCAGTCGGCGGCTTTATGGGCAGCTTAAAGGACGTACCGGCAGTGGATCTGGGGGCGCTTGTGATTGAAGAAGCGCTTGAACGTGCCGGTGTCCCGAAGGAAGAAGTGGATGAAGTTATTATGGGAAACGTGCTGCAGGCGGGGCTTGGGCAGAATCCTGCCCGTGTAGCCTCTTTAAAGGCCGGTCTTTCTGAAAACGTACCTGCGATGACCATAAATAAAGTATGCGGCTCCGGCTTGAAGGCTGTCCACCTGGCGGCTCAGGCCGTACTAACGGGCGATGCGGAGATCGTCGTTGCCGGCGGGATGGAAAACATGAGCCAGGCTCCTTATCTGCAGATGAACGCTCGCAGCGGCTTTGGCATGGGAGACCAGAAGCTGGTCGACAGCATGCTCCATGACGGACTGATGTGTGCGGTGGAAAACTATCATATGGGTGTGACAGCTGAAAACATTAACCATGAGTACGGCTTTACACGCGAAGAACAGGATACATTCGCCGCAGCCAGTCAGCAGAAGGCCACGGCAGCACGGGATAACGGGGTATTTAAAGAAGAAATCGTGGCTGTGCGCGTGCCTCAGCGAAAGGGAGATGCTCTTGAGGTATCGCAGGACGAACACATCCGAAGTGGCACTACGGTGGAAAAGCTCAAAAAATTAAAGCCGGCGTTTCAAAAGGATGGAAGCGTGACCGCAGGCAACGCCTCCGGCATCAATGACGGGGCTGCAGCGGTTATTGTCATGAGCGGGAAGAAAGCGAAGGAGCTGGGCATTACAGGTATGGCTCGTATTGCCGGCAACGCGAGTGCTGCCGTGGATCCGAGCGTGATGGGGCTGGGGCCGGTCCCGGCCATCCGAAAGGCTTTAGATAAAGCTTCTGTCTCGATGGAGGATATCGATCTGATTGAAGCAAACGAAGCGTTCGCCGCTCAGTCGCTTGCTGTACAGAGAGATTTGAATATTGATTCAGAAAAGCTGAACGTAAACGGGGGGGCAATCGCGTTAGGGCATCCTATCGGAGCAAGCGGCACAAGAATTTTTGTGACCCTGCTTCATCAGATGAAGCGCCAGCAGGCAGATGTTGGACTGGCGGCGTTATGCATTGGAGGCGGCCAGGGCGTTGCCACCGTTGTAGAAAGAATTTAAGCAAGCGCTGAATATAAGTAAAGAGAAACATCTCCGGGCCGTGACCGCTGAGCGGCTGCCGGAGGTGTTTTCTTTTGATAAAGGTTCCTGAACTATTGAAAAAATCCGCGGGCGCGTTACTATTTAATCAGTAACGTCAGCCGTAATAATGGGGTGGGAGTCATGAAACATTTAGAGGGCATGGAGCATATTTGCAGCATATTGTTCGGCAGCCTGCATCATTGTGTGGTTATTGTCGATGAACAGGGGATCATCACGTATATGAATGAACGCTATTATGAATTTCTCGGCACCAGCGCTGCCAGAACGCTCGGGCGTCATGTGACAGAGGTGATAGAAAACACACGCATGCATCTTGTAGTGGCTTCAGGAGAAGCAGAAAAAGCGAACATGCAGTACATCAGAGGCAGTTATATGATTGCCGACCGCGTACCTTTGTACAATAATGGGCATATAATTGGGGCGCTTGGACTGGTTATGTTTCGGGACAGAAAAGAATGGGCGGAAATGAACCAGCACATTAAAACACTAATGCTGGAGCTTGAATCGTATCAAAAGCAGGTGGAGGAGCTGAACGGAACGTCTTATTCCCTGCACGATGCGCTCAGCGTGTCCCCGGAAATGGAAGAGGTAAAACGAAACGTGCGTAAAGTGGCTTCAAGTGACGTATCCGTACTTCTGCGCGGAGAAACGGGAACCGGGAAGGAATTATTTGCCCAGGGTCTGCATAAGCTGAGCGAGAGAAGCATGAAGCCTTTCGTAAAAGTGAACTGCGCTGCGATACCTGGTGATTTGCTGGAGTCTGAGCTGTTTGGCTACGAGGAAGGAGCATTTACCGGGGCGAAAAAGGGAGGAAAGCCGGGGAAATTCCAGCTGGCTGACCAGGGAACCATTTTTCTGGATGAGATAGGCGATATGCCGCTGAACACCCAGGTGAAAATTCTGCGTGTACTCCAGGAGGACGAGATTGAGCCGCTCGGAGCCCGCGGTCCGAGACAGGTGGACGTCCGGGTAGTGGCGGCCACGAATCAGCCACTCGAGCAGTTGATGGGTACGCAGCAGTTCCGGGAGGATCTGTACTACCGGATTAACGTTATTTCCTTTACGATTCCTGCGCTGCGGAATCGCCCGGAGGATATCCCGCTGCTCAGCAGGTTCATGCTTCAAAAAGCTACGAAAAGACTGGGCAAACGAATTACGGCGTTCGATCAGCAGGTGCTTGACCACTTTTTGGGTTACTCCTGGCCGGGGAATGTACGGGAACTCGAAAATACAATTGAGGCCGCCGTGCATCTTACCGAAGGAGAAACAATTCAGCTGAGTGATCTTCCTGAACGCATGACGGATAAGAGAGTGACAGGCGGCGAACGGGAAACGAAGCCGTTAAAGCAGGTGTTGGCCGAAGCAGAGAAGCAAGCGGTGAAGCAGGCCCTAAAGGAAGCGGAGGGAGATAAGCGGACAGCCTGTGAGCTGCTCGGAATAGGAAAATCCAATCTTTATAATAAAATCATGAAATACGGACTGGAATAACATATAAATATTCCATGTTTACGGAAGCCATTCCATCACTTTGGAATGGTTTTCTTTTTTTAAATTTATTTTCACGAAAAGGGGCAGTAACGGTGGGGTTCAAGGCAGGGACAGGAAAAATAATTTTGGCATGGTTCTTGCAAATATATAAAAAGAGAACGCTTTCAGCATATGTTCATTTTTGAAAGCGATTACTTAAAATTTATCAGGAGTGATACGCATATGGTTCAAGGAAGAGTTGTATTCATCACAGGGGCAGCCAGCGGTATAGGGCTTGCCATTGGAAAAGCCTTTGCCCGTCAGCAGGCAAAGGTGGTACTGACAGATATTGATAAAGACAAAGTGCAGAAGGCCGCTGCTGAAATTGCTGATGAGGGCCTATCCTGCATCGGCCTGGCCTGCAACGTTACCAACGAAGATGCGGTGGACGAGGCTTTTGCAGAAACACTGCGAGTGTTCGGCCGGCTGGATATTCTCATTAATAACGCCGGGATGCAGTACGTGGCAAAGCTCGAAGATTTTCCTACAGAAACCTTTGAAAAAATGACCAGAATTATGCTGACAGCGCCTTTCTCCATGATCAAAAAAGCAGTTCCGATCATGAAGGAACAAAAGCACGGCCGCATCATTAACATGTCTTCGATCAATGGGGTGATCGGCTTTGCCGGAAAAGCGGGATACAACAGTGCCAAGCACGGATTAATCGGTCTCACAAAAGTAGCGGCTTTAGAGGGGGCAGAGCATGGAATCACGGTAAATGCTCTCTGTCCGGGATACGTGGATACACCGCTCGTCCGTAATCAGCTGGAGGATCTGGCGGCAGACCGGGGTGTTACTTTGGAAAAAGTACTGGAGGAGGTTATCTATCCGCTCGTACCGCAGAAACGCCTGCTCGATCCCCAGGAAGTAGCAGACTATGCTTTATTTTTAGCCGGGGACCAGGCGAAAAGCGTAACCGGGCAGAGCGTATTAATTGATGGAGGCTATACGGCGCAGTAGTCTGCGTTTATTTAAGATAGAAAAGGAGGAAAAATAATGCTTGGAATATTGTTAGGCTTAATAACATTAATGGTTCTCGCTTATTTAGGCTGGTCCATCATCTGGGTGGCACCGGTGGCAGCAGGCATTGTAGCGCTGACCGGAGGACTCAATCTGCTTGATGCATATACAGGTACCTACATGAGCGGCTTCGTTGATTTCGCACAAAGCTGGTTTCCGGTATTTATGCTCGGCGCCATCTTCGGAAAGCTGATGGAGGACACCGGGATGGCACGCTCTGTTGCTGGGGCACTGACAAAGCTGATTGGCACGAATCGTGCGATTTTGGGTGTCCTGGTGGCTTCTGCAGTGCTTACTTACGGCGGTGTCAGTCTGTTTGTTGTTATTTTCGCTGTCTATCCACTTGCTCTTTCTTTATTCAGAGAAGCAGATATCAGCCGCCGGCTGCTTCCGCCGACAGTGGCATTAGGGGCGTTTACGTTTACAATGACGGCGCTGCCGGGGACGCCGCAGATTCAAAATCTGATCCCTATCGAGTATTTTCGTACAAGCGCCACAGCCGCACCGTTAATGGGCATCATTGCGGCCCTGGTGATGGCAGTGGGGGGCTACCTTTATTTGCGGTGGCGTGAAAGGCAGATGACAGCAAAGGGAGAGCAATTTACTGAACCGAAGGACAAGAGCATGATGGAAAAAGAAGAACAGGTCCCGCCATTTATGCTCTCGATTCTGCCGTTGATTACAGTGCTTTTAACGCTGAATCTTTTCGGATGGGATATTGTGGTGGCGCTTTTGACAGGCATCGTACTTATAATGCTTCTTAACCTGACTAAATTTAAAAAGTTCGTACCTGCCGTTAATGGAGGAGCGAGCGGTTCCGTACTAGCCATCATTAATACGAGCGCTGCTGTAGGATTTGGGAGCGTAGTAAGGGAGGTGCCGGGGTTTGACCAGCTGACTTCATTATTAATGGGAGTCCGCGGCAATCCGTTAATTTCCGAAGCTATAGCCGTTAACATCCTGGCAGGGTCGACAGGGTCAGCTTCCGGTGGTATGGGAATTGCGCTCGAAGCACTTGGTGAAGAATACTACCAGATAGCAATGAATACAGGAATTGACCCCGAGGCATTTCACCGTATTGCTTCGCTTTCTTCAGGGGGGCTCGATGCTCTTCCACACAACGGGGCGGTACTTACCTTGCTGACGATTACAGGCATGAGCCATAAAGACAGCTATAAGGATATTTTCGTTGTCGCTGTATTGATTCCAATTATCTCCGTGATTATCGTTATTCTGCTGAACACGATCGGGATTCTGTAACCAAAGAAAAAATAATTTTTACGGAGAATTTAGACATTTAAATATATGTATATTGAAGATTTTAGGTTTCAAAATATTAGGCCGCTTGCCACTGCTGGATAAAAGGTTAAGTAAGCATAAAATCCCTCTGTTTTTCGCGCAGAGGGATTTTTCTACCGTGCATTAATTTTTATGCCTTCATCGTATTTCCTTCCGGTGGGATAGGGTGGGCCTTGAAAAACGAAGCCAGATGCCATGTGTTGTAGGCAAGCATCTCCACGTGTTTTTTTGTAAAAGCGTTCTCTTTTCCGTGGCCATCCATATAGGAGGGACCCGGGCCGGCTTCACCCACCCAGTAAGCATCCACGTTTGGAGGAATAGTGAAGCCAATGTGGGAGAGCCCGTATAAAATTGAAGCCGAGGCGTGCTTTGCACCGTCTTCATTTCCTGTAACGACAACGCCGCCAACTTTGTTGTAGTAAATGGCCTGGCCGGAAGCGTTGGTTTCACCGCTGCTGCCATAAAGACGTTCAATGGTAAGTGTGGCCAGACTGCTTTTTTCACCCAGCCATAGAGGTGTTCCGATAATAACAATGTCTGCCTTTTGCACTTCTTCAAAGATTTTCGGCCACTCGTCTCCATTTCCCATATTGCCGCTGATGCCATACGGAATATAATAATCAGCAAGGCGAATGGTTTTTGTTTCCACACCTTTGCTTTTTAAAATACCTAGCACTTCATCCGAAAGAGCTTCAGTGTGGGACGGCTCCTGGGAACCCTTCAGGGAAGCGTTTAGCACCAGGGCATAAAGACGGCTCATAAAACATCTCTCCTTATTATTCATCACGTGGATGAAATATAGGCCGGCAAATGAACGCTGCTTTTGAGGATTATGTATAGATTATACCCGTTATATAAGAAAAAATCCGCCCAGTTCGTGTTCGCTGCGAGCCGGGCGGATTTTGTGTGTTGATATTTGTTTAAAGCAACTCAGCTTTCAATCAATGGAGTGAGCGTGGTGTAGTGATAATCAGGAGGCAGTTGCAGCTCTTCGGTTGGCTGCTCACTGCGATTGATCCAGGCTGTAGTGAATCCAAACGCTTTAGCACCGCTGATGTCCCACCCATTGCTCGATAGAAAGGTGATTTCATGACGCGGTACGCGGGCGGTATCTAATACGAGCTGATACGATGCCGGAGAGGGTTTAAACTGTTTAATGTCATCGACACTGATGACGTGGTCGAGATAGTCGTTCAGCCCGGCCTGTTCCAGCAGTGGCTCGAGCATGTCTCTTGACCCGTTACTAAAAACGATCAGGGTGGCGGACTGCTCTTTTAACTTCTTCAAAACGTGCAGGCTTTCTTCAAATAGCGTTAAATGATTGTATGCCTTCATCAGCTTTTGTTCGGTTTCCTCTGTCCAGTCGGCGTGATGGGCAGCTAAAGAGAACCGCAGCGCGTCTTTTGTAACAGAGGAAAAGGGAACGTATTTCCCCATCGCCTGGCGGAGAAAGGAGTACTGGATCTGCTTTTGTCTCCAAAGCTGGCCAATGCTTTCTCCCTGACCGGGAAAATGCTCTTCACAAATAGCGTCGACCGACTGAATATTAAACAGTGTTCCATAAACATCAAAGGCAAAAATAGAATTGGAGGACATAGAAAAGCTCCTTTTTTAATTTATATTTTCGGCATAGACATATTTAAAAGCGTATGGACATGTCACAGCCCAAATGAAGTCATGCCGCCGTCAACGTAAATGTTTTGGCCGTTGACATAGCTTGATCCGGGAGCCGCTAGATACAGAACAGAGGTTTTGAGCTCATCGAGACGGCCGGTACGCTGGACCGGGGTGCGCTGTTCAACGGCATGCCGGAAATCGTCGTCTTCAAGGGAGCCGGCATTAAAATCTGTTTTAAAGAACCATGGGCTGATCGCATTCACTGTAATTCCGTACGGGGCAAGCTCGCCCGACAATTGTTTGGTAAAGTGGATAAGGCCTGCCTTGCTTGGGCCATAAACAGAGCTGAAGAACAAGCTTACACCGCCGGCAACCGAAGCCGTATTCACAATGCGGCCGTAATTAGCTTTTTTCATGTGGGGGACGACGGCCTTGGTCATGAGGAACGCAGACTTCAGATTCGTATTGAACACATGCTCCCAGTCCTCTTCGCTTATATCCTCTACTTTGCCATAAGCGGCGGTACCGGCGTTATTAACAAGCACATCGATCCGGCCAAAGTCGTTCATAATACGTGAAACCGTCTGGGAGACCTGGTCTTTGTCCGTCACGTCACAGACAAGCGGAGTCACTTCCGCGTTTGTTTCACTCCTGATGTCGCCAGCTGCATCTTCGATTTTGCTTTGGGTACGACCAAGAATAACCACGTGGGCTTCAGCGCCAGCCAGTGTTTCGGCCATTGTTTTTCCAATGCCGCTGCCTCCACCGGTTACAACTGCGACCTGTTGGGAAAGAGAAAATAAATTCATAGACATACTATCGATCCTTTCATTTTTGATTCTAAAGAAAATACTGAAAGAGAAAACAGGAATACCCTGTACGGATACCTCTGTTGCTATTCATTCAATCATCCTTTAATGCTTGTCCGGAGAGAGGCCGAGCCATCGTTTGACGGGCTCCCGGAAGTAATATGTGATGCCGATTAACAGCAAAAATAAAGCTGCAGCAAGGATGAATATAAAAATATTGCCTGAAGCGATACTGGCTCCAAGAAAGCTGTAGGCAAATGTTCCAGGGATCATTCCAAGAATGGTGGCAAGAATAAATGAAGTAAAACGCACCCTGGCAATACCGCCTGCGTAACTGAGCAGATCAAAGCTCACAATGGGAATAAGACGCAGGACGAAAATATATAAAAATCCGCGTTTTTCCATCTGATGGAACAGCTTTTCCGACCAGGAGAAGCTGTCCATTTTTAATACGGACCTGCCAAACAGCCTGGCCATGACATAGCCTGTGGACGCGGCGCCAGTAGCCCCGATAATGATATAAAGGACACCGGGCCAGACGCCAAAGGCCAGGCCTGCTCCAAGCGACAGTACTGAAGTGGGAAAGAAGACAAACGGCCCGATCATGTAAATAATGAAGAAAATAACCGGCCCCCACCAGCCAAACGACAATATGAAGTCACGAATATCGGTTGGACGGATCTCTAAATAAAAATGAGTAAAGTAAGAAATGGTGCCGAATGCTAATAAAACCAAAGTGATTTTTAACCAGCGGGGAAGTGGGAGCACAAGTCTTCATTCCTTTCAAAACACAGGCGTACCAAGTGTTATCCGTTGTAAAAACATTTATACCGTTAGTGAGCCGGGCACACTATTGTTGGAACAATGTATCACGGGGGAAAGTAATTATTCAAAGCATACGTACCGCAGTATAAGGTAGCTTACATGTCGTTTGAAGATGGAGCAATATGTAGAGTAATCTGGATTACATTAATATTTATACATAAGGAATACAATTGCAGTAACAAAAAAGGAGGGATTCGAAATGGGAAGAACGGCTCTCTTTGGCAGTATCGGGGTATCGCGGGTGGAATTTTGTTTGGAATTATGATGCAGACAATGGGGCAAATGGAAATGCTGTCAGCAATGGTGGGTTCGTCAGGACTTCTAGCAGGCTGGAAAATTCATTTAATGGGAATCGCCACTCATTTCTTTTATACGGCTGTTGTAGCGGTGGTATATACACTTCTTGTAAAGACACTCAAAGAACAATAATGAAAACGACTGCGAGTTCAAAATAACAGGTAGTCATAACGAGAATGAAAAGAGCCCTGGCGGGGCCCCGCCAGGGCTTCTAGTGATGGATGCTGAGTTATGCAGAACTGTTTTTAAGTGTATTGATTATATTAGCTGCGTTTTCCTTAATTTCCTCCAAATCATTTTTGTACAATATACTACCTACACTTAATGCAACTGCTCCTTGATCGATCCACTCTTTAGCATTTTTCTCCGTTACTCCTCCAGAAGGCATAAGGCTAGCTTGAGGAAGTGGTCCTTGAATGGACTTTAAAAAGGAGGGTGAAACCGTATTCCCAGGAAAAACCTTTATAATATCTGCTCCGTATTTCAAGGCAGTAACCATCTCGCTTACAGTGTAGCAACCTGGTAGGTAAGGAACCCTGTACAAATTACATATTTTAGCGATAGCTTTATCAAAATGGGGAGAGACGATAAAAGAAGCACCATAGGAAATTGCTAAACTAGCAGTTGTGGCATCCAGGACAGTCCCTGCCCCTATTAAGGCCCGTTCTCCGTATTCTTTGCTTAAAGATTCAATGAGACTTGAAGCCCTGGGCACTGTATAAGTGATTTCAAGACAAGTTATTCCACCTTCGAAGGCCCCAATAGCTACTTTTTCTGCCTGCTCATGTGTATCCCCCCGAATTACCGCTACAACTTGATAATCAAATATTTTGGACAAGATAGACCATTTTTGATCTTCCATAGCATGCTCCTTTAAGGCTAGACTGTTAGTAGTCTAATTAATTTAGATTCAAATATTCACCGCTTCATATCGGTGCCGTATTGTTTTTCAAGGTATGCTTCTACATCCTCTTGCTTCAAAATAAAAGAGTCGCCTTTCAAAGTATGGGCTAAAACACCTGTAGCAGTTGCAAAATTAATTGTTTCCTGCATCATAGTATGTTGTTGCAGGTTTATTTTGTGTAACACTCCCGCAGCAAAAGCATCACCGCCACCTATACGATCACAAACATGCACACAATAAGCAGGGGACGAAAAAGCATCTCCGTCCTGATGGATTAATGAGCCCTGCAAGTAATGTAGTTCGTTTGTTTCTGCTTTTCGATTTGAGGAAGCAAACCACTTTATATTATATTCTTTCAAAAAACTAATGATTGTATCTCTCTCTTTAGTAGTTGGGGAATCTTGATATGCTTTTTTTAAAATATTTGTAAGGTCTGAAACATTTCCAAAACAGATAGAAACGTAAGGGAGCACTTCTTCGAACGCTGCTCTTGCTTCATCAATACTCCAAAGTTTACTTCTATAATTAAAGTCAAAACTAATATTTATATTGCGTTTTTTAGCTTCCTCCAAGATTATTTTCGTGTTATGACGGCAGTTTTCACCTAAAGCGAGAGTAATGCCTGTAATGTGTAGAATGTCTATGTCCTCTAATATAAAATCCCAATTTTTACTAGGGAGACTCCAGGTCGAAAAAGAAGAAAACATGCGGTCATAAGTGACATTGGAAGGTCTCTCAGCAGTACCACTTTCAACAAGATATGTACCGAGCCTCGCTCCCTGAATATCAATATAGGAGGTATCAATTCCTTCTTTATTCAAAAAAGCTGTAGCAGCTTCTCCGAATGGATTATCGGGAAGAGCTGTTAATACTGTGCTCTGACTCCCCAAGTTACTTAATGCAACAGCTACATTTATCTCGGCACCGCCATAATAAAAATTCAAGTGGTCTGATTGCTTTATTGTCTTAATAGAAGGAGGGGAGAGGCGCATCAAGAGCTCTCCCACTGTAACTACTTTTTTCATGTGAACACCCCACGTAGTTTTAAACGAAACATATATTTATACACCTGAATAAGCCATAAATCCGCCATCAACAGGAATAGTGATGCCTGTCACAAAACGGGACATAGAAGAGTCAACAAGCCAGACTAACGGTCCTGTTAAATCTTCAGGTTTGCCAAAGCGTTCCATCGGGGTCTGGCTGATAATTTTTTCCGCCCGGTTTGTCATTTCTCCTTGAGCATCAAGCAGCATGTTTCGATTTTGGGACGTTAGAAAAAAGCCGGGAGCAATGGCATTACAGCGAATGTTTTCTTTAGCCATATGGACCGCGAGCCATTGAGTGAAATTATCGATACCGGCTTTGGCAGCACTGTAGGAAATTACTTTAGTCATCGGAGTCGGTGCACTCATGGAGGAAATGTTGATAATGCTGGCATCTTCTTTTCCAAGCATATGTTTCATGAATACCTGAGTAGAGAGGACGGTACCTACGTAATTCAGGTCAAAAACATGTTTAATTCCTTCCTCAGTTAAGTCGAAAAATGTCTTAACATCTTCGTTATCTAAATGGCTGTTCCGGAAAAACTCTTCAGACGTTGCGGCGTCAGGATGATTGCCGCCAGCTCCGTTAACCAAAATATCATAGGATCCGTACTGCTGGTGGATAGCATGGTCCGCTGCTTCAATACTTTCTTTGTCCAGGACATCACAAGCAAGAGCGATGGCTTCCCCGCCGTCCCTGGTAATATCATCAGCTACCTTTTGGGCATTGTCTTTCTTACGGCTGAGTACGGCCACTTTCACCCCCTGACGTGCCAGCTCTTTGGCCATTTCTCCGCACAAAACGCCTCCTCCGCCTGTAATAACGGCCACTTTTCCTTTTAGATTCGAATGCAATGAAAGCATATTATTTCTCCTCCTTGTGTAATGTGTCCCATATGCCAAGCAAATACATAATCCCGAGCGCCCGATCGTAAAGGCCATAGCCGGGACGACAGTTTTCGTTCCATATTTGTCTGCCGTGATCGGGGCGGATAGCTCCTTCAAATTGAATATCATGGTAAGCTTTCATAATTTCGCCAATATCAATAGAACCGTCGGAAGATCGATGGGAGGTTTCGATAAAATCCCCATTAGGAAAACGATAAAGATTGCGTACATGTCCAAAAGCAATTCTATCTTTGAATTCCCGGATCATTGCCGGTATATTATTTGCTTCATTGGCCCCCAGGGACCCGCTGCAAAGAGCAATGCCATTGGAAGGACTGTCGACCAGATGTAATAGCTTCTGGATGTCTTCATGACTGGAGAGAATTCTCGGTAACCCAAAGACCGGCCATGGTGGATCATCCGGGTGTGCAGCCATCTGAATGTCATACTTTTCGCACACAGGGATAATAGCGGATAAAAAATAATGCAAGTTTTCACGCAGAGTGTCGGCGGTAATGCTTTCATATTGATGAATAATATGCTTGATATCTTTTAGACGTTCAGGCTCCCAGCCAGGCATAGTGAACTCCGGGTTGGATGTTATGGTGCGGACCATTTCTTCAGGATCTACGTTATTGATAAGGTCGTATTGATAGAACATCGCATACGAATTATCATTTAATGGCCTATTCAAGTCCGTACGAATCCAGTCAAAGACAGGCATGAAATTATAACAGATAACTTTCACACCAGCCTCCGCCAGGTTTTCAATGGTGTTTTTGTAATTCTCAATATAACTATCGCGGGACGGAAGTCCAAGTTTAATATCCTCGTGGATATTAACGCTTTCCACTACGTCTGCACGAAAACCATGGGAAGTAATGGCAGAGGTGACCTCATCTATCTCGTGCTTCGGCCACACCTCTCCAGGCTGCCTTTGATGTAATGCCCATACGATGCTCTCGACTCCGGGAATTTGTTTTATTTGCTTCAAAGAAATTGTATCGTTATGTTCTCCGAACCAACGGAAGGCTATACGCATCGCTCCAACTCCATTCTAAAAATTTGGTATTTATTAACGCATTAATACTTCTGGCAAAAATAATGATATTTGAGGGAAAAGAACTAAAATAATGATAAAAACCACAACCATGCAGATGTAAGGTATTGACTCTTTCATATAATCTGTGACAGAAATATTTGATAAAGAACAAACGGTATACATGGTGACGCCTATTGGCGGTGTCATGCCACCCATGGTAACAATGGTCATCATTAAAATTCCAAAGTGTACAGGATCCATTCCGATGTTTGTCATAATTGGAAGAAGAATAGGAGTGAGTAAAAGCGTATTAACTGTACTCTCCATAAACATGCCCGCTACCAACAGGAAAACCAGAACAATAGTAATAATTAAAAAAGGATTTTCAGTCAAAGACAAAAGAAATGTTGTAGCGCTTTGTGGCAGCTGGGCAGACGTAATAGCATACCCTAAGATAGAAGCACAGGCAATGATCAACATAATAATCGCATTGTCTTCAACAGTGTTTTTTAATACCAGATTTAATTTTTTCCAGTCGAGTTCTTTATAGATAAACCATCCGACTACAAGAGCATACACTACAGCAAAGGCTCCGGCCTCAGAAGCTGTAAATACACCGAAACGAATACCTACAATTAAAATAACTGGGAATAGAAGGCCCCAAAAGCTAGCTTTAAAAGTGGAAACCACTTCTTTAAATGTGGCTCTCTTGATACGTGCGGGTTCATAGTGACGTTTTTTTGCAATAAGGCTTGAAGTAATCATAAGCATGATGGTCATAAGAATGCCGGGTACGATGCCAGCCATAAATAACTGTCCTATAGAAACCTCGCCCACAAAGCCGTAAAGGATGAGGCCGATACTTGGGGGGATGGTGGCAGTAATTAAAGCACTGAAAGCGATAACGGATCCAGTGAACCCTCCCGAATAGCCTTTGTTCATCATCTGTGGTGATAAGATTCTGCTCTGCATGGCAGCATCTGCGTTTGCTGAACCAGAAATCCCGCCCATCATGGCGCTTAAAATTATCGAGACATGAGCCAGTCCGCCAACCAAATGACCGGTCAAGGCGTTTGCAAAATCGATAAGCCTTTTTGTGATACCGGTTTCATTTAATAAATTACCAGCCAGTACAAAAAAAGGGACAGCTAGCAGTGGAAAAGACTGCGTTCCTTCAGCGAAACGCTGAATGGCTAGGTTTATAGGCAGGTTCGGTTCTGTAATAAAAAACACCAAACCCGAAATACCAATAGCAAAAGCAATGGGGACATTTACGACAATTAATACTACAAATGAAATTAAAACCCAGATCATGGTTTTATCTCCTTTGCCGGACTCTCTTGAACAGATTCAGAATTAAGAGGTTTATCTTTGTTGGTAAAATATAGAACCCATTTAGAGATAAGAGTAATAAACATTAAACTACAGCCTATTGGTACAGAAGCTGTAATATAGGAATAACTAAACGGTAAATTTTGAATACTTCTCAAGGTGAACTGACTGGTTTGAACAAATCCGAAATAAATACAGTAGAGAAGAAAGCCCCCAATTAAAATATTTGTAAATACTTGAATGATAAGCTGCCCTTTTGGAGGTAATTTGGATGTAAAAAAGTCAACGCCAATGTGGCGGTTTTTACGGAGAGCTTGATTAGCTCCGATAAAAACGAGCCAGATAAAAAGCAGTTGAGCCATTTCCACGGACCAGGCGATAGGAAACCCAGCCCAGCGGACCATGGCAGAATAAAATACCAATAATACAATACTGGCTAACAGCAATTTCGTAAGCGTTTCTTCGATCTTATTTAAAGCGAAAGCGAGCCTGCTCATCACGAGTGCCTCCTCAAAATCTTATGCTAAGATTCAATAATTTCCAAAATTTCTTCCCGAAGTTCTGGATAACCATCAAATTCTTCATATACATCTTCCGTGGCTTGTTGAAAAGGTTCCAGTTCAGGTTCCACAATTGTCATGCCTTCGTCTTCCATTTGGCTTTCATATTCCTCAGACGTATCGATTACCTGCTCAGAAGCATAAGTGCCTCCTTGCTTAGCTTCTTCGAGTACAATATCCTGATATTCCTCTGGTAAGCCTTCGAACCAGTCGGCGCTCACTACTAATCCGGTTATAAGCTGAATGTGCTTCGTTTTAGAATAATGATCGGAGACTTCATAGAGACTGGCCTCATAGGCAGCGGACTGTTGGGCCTCAGCCCCATCTATAGCTCCCTGTTGAATACCAGTATATACTTCAGCCCAGTCAAGTCCGGTAGGGTTGGCTCCCATCGCCTTCATTGTTTCTAAGAAAATATCTGATCCAATAGTACGTATGCTTTGCCCATTTAAATCTTCAGGAGTTTCAATTGCGTTGTCAGTTACCATATTGCGAGTCCCCTGATACCAGTTAAAGGACAAAATTTGCAAATTCTCATTTTCAGCCAGATCGTCAGACCATCCCTGAAACAAATCCGAGTTTGTCACTTTTTGAATCTCGTCATAATTTTCAAAAAGGTAGGGCCCCTGGAGAATTCCGATTTCCTCCTGGTAGTCACCGAGAATAGCCGCATCTGAGAGAGTGCCTACGTTAGATCCTGCTTTAGCTTGTTCCTGAATACCGGGTGTATCACCTAAAGAGGAATTCGGGAAAAGCTCAACTTCGAGATCACCGTCAGTTTCTTCTTCCACATTTTCTTTAAACTGCTCTAATCCTGCATACATTGGGTCATTCTCTGAAACGACAATTCCTACCTGCAACGTATAGGAAGCATCGCCTCCTCCTGAATTTGAACCAGAACCAGAATCAGAGTCTGAGTTCTCGTTTTCAGAACTTCCGTAGTTACCTCCACAGGCACTGAGAACCAATAAACTCGCCGCGCTTACAACAGTGAAACTTTTTTTCATCATACTTCACTCCTTGATAGATTAGTAAAATTAATAAAATTCCCCTGAAATAACTGCTCCACATCGTTTTGTATGGTTTCTTTCGTAATAATGACCCCCTGGTTTTCTAACCGTTGATAACGTTGGGCTAAAATGGGGGAGAATGTCTGGCGAAAATGGCTCCATTTATATAGCAATTGCTCAAAAACCCGGCAGTCCGAATGCTGCGGTATGAAGTGCAGGCCAAGCTGGTCCATTCTCATTGTGGTAATTTCTTCAATTAACTGGGGTGTATTTAAAAACCACCAGCATCCAAAAAGCATGACGTTTTTAAATTTTTGGGCAATAACAGTTAATTCGTATTGATTTTCGCGTGCAAGTACAGTAATTAAAAACTTTTGTTCTGGTAAGCGCATACATAATTGTTCTAAATAAGCAAACGATGTTTGGCCCACGCCATCACCAGCGATACCTAGATCTGGATTTAACTGTCGTTTCGTGCCAAGCATTAAAGACATAGGCAGATTGTATTCTTCACAGACAGGAAGGACACACTCTTCTAAAAGAAGGGTTTCATAATCTTTTTTTGGAAAATCCCAAGGAAGAGAGGCTGCCATGTAAACTGGCTTCATTTTTTCCACCCAAAAGCGTAGAAATTGTTTTGTTTCTTCGATGGTGGAAGTATCGATTTCTTCAGAAATAGAATAACCATCCTGATGTATTGTTTTAGAGGCATTTTCCCAATCATTAATTAATGGGTCGACCCGTAAAGCAGGAATGAAATTTTTCGAAGAGAAGGAGACCCCCTGGTCCCAATATTTTCTTTCTTCTTCATCAAAAGGGTTATTAGTCATGACAAAAGAAGAAACATTGGCTTTGTTCATAATATAAGTAACGTAATCATCGTTGTTGATTTTCGAAAAGTATTCGCGAATATCATTTAAATCTTTGGAAAAGGGAATATCGAGTTCCTTTAGAACCGTAAGTACGCCCAATGAAGCTTCACTGATGGGGGAGCGTTTTACAAATAGCTCTTCCCATACAAATTCAGCCTGCGTTTTTTGGGGACGCATCAAAAATTTCTGGTAATCGATGTCAGCCCAAAGGGTCGCTTCCGAAATTAAATAGTGATAGGTTAATAATTCATCAATACCGTGTAAACATAGCTGGGAAAAAGAGTCAGGAAATAGGTGTGTATGCATATCAATGACCGGAATTTCGTTTATGGTATCGCTTACAATTTTTTCAATACTATTATTCATTATTTCACCTCCATGTGTTATTCAAAGTAATTGCTGTAATTTGTTTTTAAACTGGCCATATCAATGTTTACGAGGGCCATATGCTCCCGCATGATTCGCTCTGCTTCTGTTTCATTTTGGTTTTTAATAGCTTCTACGATTTCTTTGTGTTGAGTCACAATTTTTTCCCAATTAAGCTCGGAAGCCAGACTAAGCATCCTGGTACGATTTAGGTGGACCATCATGTTTTGTACTGATTGCCACGTTCGTTCTTTATTACAGCCTATAAAGATCGTGTGGTGAAATTCTTCATCTAGCTGAAACAATCTTTGATGATTTTTTTCTGAAATACTATTATCCTGCAACAGAAGATTTTCCGATAAATGTTGGAGAAAAGTACTGTTGATATTTTGGCAGGCGAGTTTTACTACAGCGATCTCCATATGTTCACGCATAAAGCGTCCTTCTTCTACATCTTCTTCTTTAATAAGAGAAATAAAAGAACCACGCTGGGGGTATACGTCAATTAACCCCTCCTGAGATAGACGTACAAATGATTCACGCACTGGCGTTCTGCTTACTTCGAGTGTTTCAGCAATCTTGTTTTCAGAGACTCGTTCTCCTGGTTTAAGCTCCAACTTAATAATTTTATCTTTAATAGTTTTATAAGTATTACTTCGCGCTGTTTGCTGCATCATTCTGAACACCTCCTTGGTATTCTAGTATACAAGTATACTAGCATGGTAATTGTTGAAGTGCAATAGTTTATCGGATTTAAAATACGCCAAAATCCTAGAAGAATGATTTAGATAAGACTAGAATGCCTTAGAAGAGGGATTTTGCTATATTAAATTTAAAGTTTGAAAAGTTTTAGTCGTGAAGGAGGAAGTGAAAATTGAGTTCTAGCTTTGAACCACAAAGAAGAATAAAAGAATTGGAAGATAATTTTTTAGTACAGGACTGGATGGACTCTGCGCCTTTGACCGCGCAGGCAGATAACAGTGTGCAGGAGCTGGCAGAATTGATGGCAGATTCCCAAAAAGAAAGTGCAGTCATTGTAAGCAGTGATAATAAACCAATTGGACTCGTTACGCCGCGACTTATGCTGCCGTATCTCTTATCTGGTGCAGGAAGCAGTCCGGTTGCTGATTTTTTAGGTAAGGAAGATTTTATTATCATTCAGCAAAATGAGCCACTGCTGAATGTTTATAGAAGTAATGTGGCATGGTTTATCGTTAGAGACGAGAACAATAAATTATTAGGTTTGCTAAATAGAAATAATATTTCGGATGGACTATCAGATTTATTGCAAAAAGCAGATAAACTCGAACATACAGCTGAAATTTTGGACATTGTCTTAGAAAGAGCTTACGAAGGGGTTGCAGTAGTAGATCATAATGGGATTATTATTCAATTTAATGATGCTTACAGCCGATTTATTGGGATTGATAAACATTATGCGTTAGGAAAACAAGTGGAAGAAATCATAGAGAATACAAAGTTACATCAAACGATCCGAACCGGCCTTCCAGAGCGCGGGGCTATTCAGTATATTAATGGCCAGGCTATGGTTGTTCACCGGCTGCCACTATGGAAAAACGGCAAAGTGGTGGGTGCTGTGGGAATGCTTATCTTTGAAGGGTTAAACGAATTGTATAAAATTTATGAAAATATGCAGAAAAGCTATAGAAATGAGCAGTTAACAAACGAAACTGTGAATGTAAGTACAGAACGAAGTGCCCGGTTCACGCTCGATGAAATTATTGGACAAAGTGAAAGTACCATGCATTCAAAATCGTTGTCACGGAAAGTGGCTAAAAAACATATAACTGTGCTTATAACTGGGGAAAGTGGAACTGGGAAGGAAATGTTTGCTCAAAGCATCCATGAATTAAGCCCTTTTTCAACTGGTCGGTTTGTAAGCGTCAATTGCGGCGCAGTACCAGAGCAGTTAATTGAATCCGAGCTTTTTGGCTACGAGGAAGGGGCTTTTACTGGAGCGAAAAAAGGAGGAAAACCAGGGAAGTTTGAATTGGCTCAAAAGGGAACATTATTTTTAGATGAAATTGGCGAGATGCCCTTATATATGCAGACGAAACTGCTCCGCGTGCTGCAGGAGAGAGAATTCGAACGGGTGGGCGGACTGGAGTCGATTCAAACAGACGCCCGTATTATAGCTGCATCGAACCGGAATCTATATGACGAAGTGAAGAAGGGAAACTTCCGGGAGGATTTGTACTATAGAATTAACATCGTAGAAATTCCCGTTGCCCCTCTTCGGGAAAGAAAGGAAGATATCCCTTCTCTCGTTTCCCACTATTTAACGTCAATATGCAGTAAGCATAAGGTGCGGGAAAAATCTATTTCCTCCGAAGCCCTTCAAGTCTTTATTCAATATAAATGGGAAGGAAATATTCGGGAGTTAAGAAACGTCATAGAGAATCTGGTGATCTTATTGGAGGAAGAAGTAATAGAAAAGAAACATATGCCTCCTTATTTATCGGTGGAGCCCGAGGACAGAAATATAAAGGGAGAACTTCCAATTCTGAAAGCCAATGATGAAGAAAAAGAAAAGCAGATTATTAATAATTCTCTTGAAAAAAATCAAGGTAATAAATTAAAAACGGCAAAAGAATTGGGCATTCATCGCACTACTCTATATCAAAAGTTAAAAAAATATAACCTAAAGTAAATGTATAAATTAATAACACTTAAACTGTAGATTGTACAAACAACCTACAGTTTTTATTTTGTAAGCGTTATTATAAAGGGATTTGAAAGTTGGCATGCTTTTTGCAATAAGAATAATATAAAGGAGGAGAAATTTAATGAATATACCTACAGCTTTTCAATCACCAGCAATTATTCACTATGGAAAAGGGTCCTTTCAACAGGTAGGAAAAGAAACCATCCGAAAAGGGAAAAAAGCACTTATTATCAGTGATCAAATGATGGAAAAATTAGGATACATTGAGAAGTGTCGTACTTATTTGCAGGAAGAAAACGTAGAGAGCTTCGTTTATAACGGAGTAGGATCAGAACCCACAGACAAGTTCGTGGAAGAAGCATTACATTTCTTCCACCGGGAGGAGTGTGATGTGATTTTATCCATAGGCGGGGGAAGCTGCATTGATACAGCTAAATCTGTAGCGGTGCTCAGCACCAATGGTGGATATATCGGTGATTATATGGGTGGAAAAAAGCAGGCTTCCCATTTGCCTTCGCCTCATATCGCCATTCCAACCACCGCCGGTACTGGCTCGGAAGCTACAGACGTTACGATAATTACAAACACTGCTAATGAAGTGAAAATGATGATAAAACAGCCGGCATTTTTGCCCGAAGCAGCTATTATCGACCCGGAGCTTTCTAAATCGGCTCCTGCAAAAGTCAAAGCTGCTACCGGAGTAGACGCTTTAAGTCACGCCATTGAAGCATATATTTCTCAAAAAGCACATCCACTGTCAGATATGATGGCACTTTCGGCAATGAAATTAATCGTGCCCAACCTACAAAAAACGTATAACAATTCAGAAGACGTAGAGGCACAGGAAAAAATGGCTTTAGGTGCCCTTCAGGCAGGCTGGGCTTTTTCAAACTCGTCTGTATGCCTGGTTCACGGGATGTCGCGTCCTATTGGAGCTCTTTTTCATGTACCACATGGTTTTTCAAACGCTATGCTGCTGCCAGCTGTAATGGAGTTCAGCCGTGAAGCTGCCATTAAACGTTTAGCAGATTTAGGCAGGATCTTCGAGCCGGAAGCTGAAAAATATACAAATGAAGAAGCGGCGGATATTGCTATTAGTTCCGTGAAAGCACTTTGCCGAAATTTGCAAATACCTAATCTGCAGGAATGGGGAATTGAACAAAAAGAATTTGAAAGCGCTATCGATAAAATGGCGAAGGATGCATTTGAAAGCGGAAGTCCTGAAAAAAACCCTAAAGTACCTTCTAAGGAAGAAATGAAAGAGTTATACCGGATTTGCTATAACTATAATTATGCTGAAGAAATCGTTAGGTAGCCGGGAGGGGAAAAAATGAATATTGTCGGAATGTTAGGGCTGATTGCTTCTCTTGCGCTGTTAATATATCTTACGATGAAAGGCATTAACATTATCGTAGCAGCGCTGCTTAGTTCTATTGTTGTTGCATTAACAGGAGGGTTAAATCTTCAAAATGCCCTCTTGGATAACTATATGACCGGTTTTACTGATTACTTTGCTTCGTGGTTTTTAGTATTTCTTCTTGGAGCAATTTTTGGGAAAATCATTCAGGAAACCAAAGCGGCAGACAGTATTGCCCATTGGACGAAAGAAAAGCTTGGAGCGAAACGGGCAGTTTTTGCAGTTGTAGCTGCTGCTGCGATTATGACATACGGTGGTGTTAGTTTATTTGTAGTCGGCTTTGCGGTTTATCCTATTGCTGTTTCATTGTTCCAGGCCGCAAATCTTCCCCATAGGTTTATCCCGGCAGCGTTAGTGTTTGGTTCTATTTCGTTTACGATGACAGCTCCGGGATCTCCGGAGATCCAAAATATTATACCAACAGAATTTTTTGACACGGCTCCTACAGCGGGAGGAGTCATAGGTGTACTCAGTGCTCTGCTGGTGATGGTAACCGGTGGTTGGTGGCTTGGGAGAATGGTTAAAAAGGCCAGCGATAATGGAGAGGAATTTTCTCTCCCTTATGGACCTTCTAACGAGGCTAAAGAGGAAACTGCTGCAGCAGTTGAAGCAGAAGAGAGCGAGCCGGAGCACGATCCGGACCCGGAGCATCAGCAAAAACTGCCGAATATTTTCCTGGCTTTCGCTCCTTTAGTGTTAGTAATTATTATCCTGAACGTGTTATCTCAGTTTATCGATCCTACATCTTCTTTGTTGATAGCTTTAACTGCAGGAATCGCATTAGCGTGTGTCAGTATGAGTAAATATCTGCAGGCTTTTTGGGATTACCTGGCTACCGGTACACAGAATGCTTTAGTAGCTTTAGCAAATACATGTGCTGTGGTTGGCTTTGGAAGCGTAGCAGCTCAAGTAGCAGCATTTGATACCGTAGTTGATGGACTGGTAAATATGCCAGGCCCGCCATTATTAGGTTTAGCTATAGGTGTAACAGTTATTTGTGGCATTACAGGCTCGGCCTCCGGAGGGTTGGGTATTGCACTCCCTATCCTGGCGCCTATTTACATGGCTCAAGGATTGAACCCGGGGGACATGCACAGAATTTCTGCGCTGGCTTCCGGGGGCATCGACTCCCTTCCGCATAATGGTTATGTTGTCACTACAATAAGGGTTATATCTGGAGAAACGCATAAAAGGTCTTATAAACCTATATTTTTTGTAAGCGTTATCGTGCCTTGTATTGTTCTATTCCTGGCTGTCATGGCTTATTCAATTTTTTAAAACAGTTTACTATATTAAAGGAGGAATTTTATTATGAAGGAACAAGCAGTAACAACCTTAAAGAATTTTATCGGCGGCGAATGGGTGGCGTCCCGGTCCGCCACCGACAAGGTATACAACCCGGCCACCAGTGAGGTGATCGCGCACGTGCCGCTCTCCTCGAAGGACGAAGTGGACGAGGCGGTGAAGGCGTCCAAAGCGGCGTACCGCGACTGGTCGAAAAAGCCCGTCCCGCAGCGCGCCCGTATCCTGTTTGCCTACCAGCAGCTGCTCATCAGCCACTGGGACGAGCTCGCCGGGATCATTACGCTTGAAAACGGCAAAAACCTGAAGGAGGCCAAAGGGGAAGTGCAGCGTGGCATCGAGTGCGTGGAATTTGCCGCCGGGGCCCCGACGCTCATGATGGGCGACCAGCTGCCGGACATTGCCACCAACATCGAGTCCGGGATGTACCGCTACCCGATTGGCGTGGTCGGCGGGATCACCCCGTTCAACTTCCCGATGATGGTGCCGTGCTGGATGTTTCCGCTCGCGATTGCCTGCGGCAACACGTTCGTGATGAAGCCGTCCGAGCGGACCCCAATGCTCGCGAACCGGCTCGCGGAGCTGTTTGAGGAAGCGGGGCTTCCGAAGGGCGTATTGTCCGTGGTGCACGGCGCGCACGACGTGGTGAACGGCCTGCTGGAGCACGACGATGTGCCGGCGATTTCCTTTGTCGGCTCCCAGCCGGTCGCGGACTATGTGTATAAAAACGGCACGGCGCACGGCAAGCGCGTCCAGGCCCTCGCCGGGGCAAAAAACCATACCCTCGTGATGGAGGATGCGGATCTTGATAACGCGGCCTGGCAGATTTTAAACGCCGCCTTCGGCTCCGCCGGCGAACGGTGCATGGCCGCCTCCGTCGTCGCCGTGCAGGAAAGCGTCGCCGATCAGCTGGTGGCAAAGATCCAGGCGTATGCCGACGACGTCACTATCGGCAACGGCCGCGAAAAGGACGTGTTCCTCGGGCCGGTAATCCGCGAAGGCCACCTCGAGAAAACGAAGGCCTACATTGACAAAGGCGTGGAAGAAGGCGCGACGCTCGTGCGCGACGGCCGCCAGGACGAGGTCGCCAAAGAGGGCTACTTTATCGGGCCGACGATCTTTGACCACGTGCAGCAGACGATGACGATCTGGCAGGACGAAATCTTCGCGCCGGTGTTATCCATTGTCCGGGTGCCGGACCTCGCGGCCGGCATTGCCTGGGCGAACGAATCGCGGTTTGCGAACGGCGCCTGCCTGTTTACGAGCTCCGGGCACAGCGTCCGCGAATTCCGGGAAACGATTGACGCCGGGATGCTCGGCATCAACGTCGGCGTGCCGGCCCCGATGGCGTTCTTCCCGTTTTCCGGCTGGAAGGATTCCTTCTACGGCGACCTGCATGCGAACGGCAAGGACGGGGTGGAATTCTACACCCGCAAAAAAGTGGTGACTGCCCGCTGGTGACTGTATATAAAAAGAGTAACCCCTTGTTAAATACGCGGGGTTACTCTTTTTTATTTCCTTATCGTTATCGTTAAAAATTATAAAGCAGGAAGCTTCGGGTGTAAAAAATTGCCGCCTCTGTTTATTTCTTATCCATGTCTGGAAGGGTGTTGTGCATATAGTCAGGAGCAGGCTTCAGCTCGGGCTTGCCACCATGAGCCTTTGGTTCAGAGACATATTCAAAGGAGTGGCCGTCCGGTGCTTTATCCTTCAGCCAGCTGAGATCCGCGCTCTGCTCGCCTTCTGAGAAGTTCATCAGCTGATGGGAAAACTCGGTTGCTTCCCATTGCTCCGGTACGGTGGATGGTGCCGTGAAGCCTTCTTTTTGCTCGAGTTCTTTAATCGCTGCGGCCCACTGGTTCTGGTGCATCGTGTCCCGGGCGAGTAAGAAGGAAAGCATCTGGCGGACGCCTTTGTCTTCGGTCATTTCGTACAGGCGGGCCACCTGGAGGCGTCCCTGTGATTCCGCGTTAAGGTTGGCCCGGAAATCACTGAGAACATTGCCGCTCGCAATAATATAGCCGGCGTTCCAAGGGACACCGTTGCTGTCTTTAGGCACAGCACCAAGACCGGAAACAATCGCATGCTGCGGGTTCATGTCGCCCATGATGGATTCGACGATTGGATTTTTAGCTGCTTCTTCCTGTTCTTCCACAGGTGCGTCGTCAAGCAGCTGGGCGATCATGGTCGCGATCATTTCGATATGGCCGAATTCTTCCGTACCAGTATCCATTAACATGTCTTTATACTGCTCGTTGCCACGGGTGTTCCAGCCCTGAAACATGTACTGCATCGCTACAGAGATTTCTCCGAACTGGCCGCCGAGAATCTCCTGCAGCTTTTTGGCATAGACGGGATCCGGGCGATCTGGCTTCGCGTGAAATTGCAGCTCTTTACG
Organism: Marinococcus sp. PL1-022; assembly: GCF_033845285.1. Taxonomy (NCBI): domain Bacteria; kingdom Bacillati; phylum Bacillota; class Bacilli; order Caryophanales; family Bacillaceae; genus Marinococcus; species Marinococcus sp. PL1-022. The sequence continues at coordinate 911,665 of NZ_JAWXCX010000001.1, forward strand.
GTGAAAAAACATAAATGAATAACCCCTTTTTGTAATAAATAGTTAGTTTATCTAGTTGAATTTGTATCGTCCATTTCGTAAATAAAACAACATATCGCCCTGGCGTTCGGGTAAGCCGCCCTCCTTTCCAAAAATCATAAAAAAAGAGCCAGAAAAAGGAGGCATCTCCCTTCTCTGGCTCATAACTCAGCTTTTTATCTGGTTATTCCCGCCACGCAATATGTTGTACTGCTTATGTTATAGCCAATAATTGAAATATTTAAACGTAGAGCCTCTATTATTTTAAAAGCTTGCAGCATTTTTAGGAATACGAAGATTTTTATAAGCCGGTTGAAAGTGTGCTAATATAAATATGCTGCTTTCGTACGTGATTTCACATGAAAGACAAGGGAGGAAGAAGCAAAATGAAGCTTGATAGGTTTACTTTGGGACAGGTATTTGAAACGAATACATACAGTGTAACAAAGGAGGATGTCCTGCGGTTCGCGCGCGAATTTGACCCGCAGTATATGCATATAGATGAAGAAAAAGCTGCTGCAGGAAGATTCAACGGTATTATTGCCTCGGGTATTCATACGATCAGCATCACGTTTAAGCTCTGGGTGGAAACAGGGATGTACGGCGACGATGTCATAGCAGGTACGGAAATGAATCATATTAAATTCATGAAGCCGGTGTACCCGGACGACGAGCTGCGGGCGTATGCTGAAGTAACAAGGATAGAAGCTAAAAAGGAAACGGAAGGAATTCTTACGGTTATGCTGAGAACATACAATCAGACGGATACAAAGGTATTTGAAAGCGAATTGTCGGCTCTGATTAAACGTTAATCTCATATAGAAAAAGCCAGCCGTGTATGAACAACGGGCTGGCTTTTTCGTATTATTATGAGCTGCCGCCTTCGGCAAATTCACGAAGCCGCTTCAGGTGAATTGGGGCGTCCATCTGGTCATCAACCTTCATTTCAATGAAATGAAGTGTCTCCTTCCGGTCGATCCGTGCAACAGCCTCCTCGAAGTCAGCAGAGGTGGAAACGCTTATCGTTTCAGCGTCCGGGTAAAAGCTTTTCACAAGCTGAATGTAATCCCAGCGTGGGATGTCATTGTAGCGGGCATGTGTATTTTCTGTATTCAAATAACGCTCTACAGTGTAGCCGTCATTGTTTAAAAAGAAAATCACCGGCTTAAGATTCTGTTCGGCCATAGCGCTCAGCTCCTGGGCAGTCAGCTGAAATGACCCGTCACCGATAAATAAAAGCACACGCCGCTCCGGAGCTGCAAGCTGGGCCCCAAAGGCTGCCGGCAGGGCGTAACCAATACTCTGCCACGAGCCCTGGGAAATAAACAGCGTATTCTCCGGAAGACGTACATGCGGCAGACCGTAGGAAAAGGTGCCGGTTTCAGCGACAACAATATCCTCAGGACGGAGCATTTTTTGGATAATAGGATAGTAGGTTTCCGCCAGCAGCCGTTCGGAATAGTTTTCAGATGGAAAATCATAGAAGGACGGAAAATATTCCGGCCCTTCAAATGTACGGCATTCCATCAGAGTAAGAGCATCAATTACTTCATCGACCGCCGTATTGTAACGGGCTTTGTTTTGGATGGAAATATTCTGCGGCTGGATGTCAATCCGCTTCTCCACGGGTAGATCGGCGGTGAATTTCGCCATATTAAAGTCGGATTCAAGCAGGCCGGCAGTGATAATTAAATCGGCGTTTTCTACATAATCACGCACCTGCTGGCTGCCAAAGGCACCACCGTATATGCCGATATAGAGCGGGTGCTGCTCATTAAAACCGCTTTTTCCCTGCATCATCTGGGCTGTTGGAATATTTAAGTGTTCCGCCAGCTGTAAAATAGTGTTCTCCATATGGTAGCGGGACGTAAAAATATCCACTAGCAGCACTGCATTTTCTGCCTGATTGATTGTTTCTTTCATCAGCTGTGCTGTTTCCTGCACGACGAGCTCGTCGCTCGTATAGGAGAGCTCCTGCTGCACTCCAGGCATTTCGATGGAAGTCGCTGCCACGTCCTGGGGGACGTCAATGTAGACCGGCTTTCGTTCGCGGACAGCGGAGGCGATCGCTTTCGGAATTTCAGCGGTGGCGTTTTCAGCGGTGATTTTTACTGCATAGCACGTGATTTCCTGATGCATACGCAGAAATACCGAGTAGTCGCCGTCCATCAGGGTATGATGGGCTTTAACACCATTTTCCTGCATGGATGAGGCCGGAGATCCGACAATTTGGATTAACGGTATGTGTTCACTGTAGGCGCCGGCGACAGCGTTTGAAGCGCTCAATTCCCCGACACCAAATGTAGTGATTAAGGCGCTTAGCCCTTTGACATGGGCGTATCCATCAGCGGCGTAGCCGGCATTCAACTCATTCCGGTTATCGACAAAGCGTATGCCGCTGTAGCTTTCAAGTTCATCAAGCAGGGCGAAGTTATAGTCGCCCGGTACGCCGAATATTTCTGTGACGCCTTCTTTTTCAAGGCAGTCGTATAAAAAAGAACTGACTGTTTGTTGTGCTGCCATAATGTACCTCCTGAACTGGATAATAGTAGGCTGTTCCCGTATTAGCAGGAATTTAGACATAAACCAGGAGGGGAATTGCCTGCAGCAGTAAATAATTACAAAAATACCTGTTCCTACAGGGTAGTAATAATCGGTCCGTCCTTAGTGAGAATAATAGTATGCTCATACTGAGCCACATAGCTGTCATCAGTCAAAAGGGTCCATTCGTCGTCAGACTGGAAAACCTCCTCTTCCGAAGTAGAGATAAACGGCTCAAAGGCAATGACCGTGCCATCCTTTAAAATTTCATCGTCCCAGCGGGAGAAATAGCTGAAAATATGCTCCGGCGGCTCATGAATCGAGCGCCCAATACCGTGGCCGGTGAGATTTTTGATAACAGTTAATCCGTGCTTTTTAGCCACATTGTGCACAGCTTTTCCGAGCGCGCTTTTTTTCGCCCCGGGTTTAGCTTTCTCAAGGCCGACGTCAAACGCTTCTTTCGCAGCATCGCATATTTTCTGTAACACGGGGTCGGCTTTACCGACCACAAAGGAGACCCCGGTATCGGCGAAATAACCATTTTTCGAGCCGGAAACATCAATATTGACCAGGTCGCCCTCCTGAATGGTCCTCTCGCCCGGAATTCCGTGCGCGACTTCCTCATTGATGCTGATGCACGTCTGCCCGGGAAAATCGTACACGCCCTTTGGGGCAGACTGAGCCCCTGATTGGTTGAAAAGCTCTTCTGCCATGTCATCAAGTTCCTTTGTTGTGATCCCCGGTTCGGCTGCCTGGACTAATTTGTCGCGAATCGTTCCGCAAATTTCGCCAATTTCCCGTAGCCCCTGAAAATCCTCTTCTGTTTTTGCAATCATTGTGTTTCCTCACTTTTTAAGCAGTTTATGTTGATCATTTCATTTAGATTTTATCATAAAAAATTTAAGGGGAACTGCCTGGACGATGAAAATATCTTCCTTGTTTGGACGGCTTCTTTTTCGTGAATAAATATTAGTAAGAAAGGACGTGATTGGTTGAACCGTCTACAATACGAAAAATCGCCCTATCTCCAGCAGCATAAAAACAACCCAGTGGACTGGTATCCATGGGGAACAGAGGCTTTTGAAAAGGCAGAGGCAGAAAACAAACCTTTAATGGTATCTATCGGCTACTCGACCTGTCACTGGTGCCATGTGATGGAACAGGAGAGCTTTGAAAATACTGAAGTGGCTGCGGTATTAAATGAAAAATTTGTACCGGTAAAGGTGGACCGGGAGGAGCGCCCGGATGTGGATGCCATCTACATGTCAGCATGCCAGGCGATGAACGGTCACGGCGGCTGGCCGCTGAACGTGTTCATCACACCGGAACAGAAGCCTTTCTATGCGGCCACCTATATTCCCCGGAATCAAATGGGCAGCATGCCTGGGATTATGGACGTCCTGAGCCAGCTTTCAGATATTTACCGGGACGATCCCGAGCGGGTGGCGCAGGTGGGCAGTGATATTTCCAAAGCGCTGGAGCCCCGGGCTGTGGAAACGAGACAGCTGAATATCAACAACGTGCATACAGCGTTCCGGGCCTTTACCCAGCAGTTTGATTCCTCCTACGGCGGATTCGGCTCTGCGCCGAAATTTCCAAGCCCGCATATTGTGATGTACCTGCTGCATTACTATCATCAGTTTGAAAGCGAGGGCGCGCTGTACATGGCCACCTCCACGCTCGATGCGATGGCTTCTGGAGGCATCAGAGACCATATTGGCGGTGGTTTTTCCCGTTACGCGACAGATCAGGCGTGGCTGGTGCCCCATTTTGAAAAAATGCTGTACGATAACGCGCTGCTTTTAATGGCTTATACGGAGGCCTACCAGCTGACAGGTGAAACGAGATATAAGGAAGTGGTGGAGGAAATTATTGAGTACGTCCACCGGGACCTTACGCATGAAGAAGGTGCGTTTTTTTGCGGAGAGGATGCTGACAGCGAAGGGGAAGAGGGCAAATTTTACGTCTGGACCCCGGAGGAGATTGAAGACGTGCTCGGGGAGGTACGCGGTGAACAGTTCGCTATTGAGTATGGTATCGACCCCGCCGGAAACTTTGAAGGAAAAAGCATTCCTAACCGGATCAACCGTCCGACTGCCGGATGGAGCGATGCTGAACGCCGCGGGGCGCTGCAGGCCTTGTACGAACACCGGGAAAAGCGGGTTCGTCCGTTCCGGGATGAAAAAATACTAACGTCCTGGAATGGCTGGATGATTGCCTCGATGGCTAAAGCAGGACGGGTGTTTCAGGAGGAAAAATGGACAGAATTTGCTGAGGAGGCGTACCGTTTTATTGAAAACCGGCTCCAGGATCAAAACGGCCGCTTTAAAGCCCGCTGGAAGGATGGCGACGTGCAGTACGATGCGTACGTGGATGACTATGCCAATATGATCTGGGCCAGCACCGAGCTGTATGCCTCGACGTGGAAGCCGGAGTATATTGAAAAGGCATCTGACTGGGCAGAAACGATGATCAGCTACTACTACGACCGGGAAAACGGCGGGTTCTTTCTGACAGCATCCGACGGGGAATCCCTTTTGTTCCGGCCGAAGGAAGCATTTGACGGAGCCGCTCCTTCCGGCAACAGCGTAGCTGCGGTACAGCTGATGAGGCTCGCCCGTCTTGCCGGCAATATGGAATTTGAACGAACGGCTGAAAAAACGTGGGAAGCTTTTTCGGCTTCAATCGAACAGGCGCCGACTGCCTTTGGGCATCTTATGCAGGGACTGGTGCTTTTTCACGGAGACAGAAAGGAAGTAGTTATCCGGCCGTCGCAGGATGATGAGGCGTTTCGGGTGAAAACCTACATCCAGCGCGCCTTTCATCCAGAGGTGACAAGCCTGGTTGCCGAAGAGGATACTGATCTCAGCCGGGCGGCTCCATTTGCAGAGGATTATCCGGTGCAAAACGGAAAGACCACTATTTATGTCTGCCGGGACTTTTCCTGCCATGCCCCTGTGCACAGTACAGAAAGCATGAAATATTTATTTGACACCGGGCAGGATGAGCAATGACTATTATTACGGTGGAAGCAGAAAACAACGCGTGGATCCCGGATATGTCTGAAAGGCTTAAGCGTTATTTTCCCGAAGCCAGGCTGATCGGACGTCTTGCGGAAATTCCTGAGGATCCGTGGGAATGGGTTGAGGCCGAACGACAGCGGAACCGGGAGGCAAAGCAATGGGAAGAGGAAGGCGTGCCGGTGATCGTGGAAGGAGATGTGCTGGCCCCGTTTATGAAGGCCTGGATGCACTATTTCCGCAAGCCCTGGCCGGAGCTTTATGAGCTCGACGATTACTACCGCAAGCGTCTGCAGGATTTTCGCCTTCATCTGTCACAGAGGTGTGTATTCATCCAGCAGGAGGAAAAGAAAAAATGGCGGTGGCCGAAGCGGAAATCTCCGCTCGAAGAAGAAAAGGAAGCCAAATACCGTTATTACAACGGCATGAAGTCGCATACGCCGGAGCTTATAGATCTGGTGGCGTACGACTGGATGGGGGCATATCCTGAATACCTTGAACAGCACTGGCCGGCAGAACATCCCAAACGGGAATGGCCGATGCAGCTGTATGAGTTTATGATTTATTTTGTAGCGAATCAACGGGCGTGACAAAAGTCGCTCCCGTTTTTTCTCTCTTTATTTAAAGCGTGATACAATAATAAAAGCATGTAATGAAGGGTTCTGACAATATGAGTGCCGTGGTGGAATTTGTTTTAATCGCTGTTATTATTTTTACCGGAAGCTTTATCCAGGGGGTCAGCGGCTTTGGTTTCGGACTGTTCGTGATGAGCTTTGTTCCGTTTTTCTTTACGCTGCAGTTCAGCTCACTTCTCGTTATTTCGCTTTCCGTGATTACCGCACTGAGCATAATAAACAAGGTGTATAAGCATATCCAGTGGGCGCAGCTCGGATATTTGCTGGCAGCTACCGCAGCAGGAAGGTTTGCAGCTTTTTTTATACTACATAACTTTGGGGAAATGGACATTCTGAAAAAAGTACTCGGTCTCGTGCTTCTCGGCATGGTCGTGTATACCTTTGCCCAAAAGCCGGATAAAAAGCTGCGGCCGGTCCCAAAATGGGTTCCGCTCACGCTCGGCTTTTGTGGTGGGCTGGTAGGAGGCGTGTTTGGCGTGGGCGGTCCTTTTTTTGTTGTTTATTTTTTATTAACCACAGCCAACAAGTATCATTACACAGCGAACCTGCAGATTACATTCTTAATCGGAAGTCTTTTTACCGTTCTTGCCCACGCAGGCGCCGGCGACTATTCAAAGGAGCTGCTGCTTTATATTCCAATAGGAATCGTGTGTGTGCTGCTTGGAACAAGAATTGGCATCCGCTATTTTGAAAAGCTGCCGCAAAAGCATATTCGTACACTCACGGCCGTTATTATTGGAATAGCCGGTCTCAATATGCTGTTTTTTGCTTGAAACTAAAATGGAGAGGAGGAGAAGCCTGATGCCGAGGCAGCGAACAATCGACCGAAGAACGCTTTTTCAGGAAACGGAAAGGCTAATCATGGACGAAGGCTACCATTCGTTTCATTTCAAAGCCCTATCGGAGCGACTCGGGGTGGCGAGAAGCACTATTTACAATTATTACGCTAAAAAGGAAGAATTAGTGACGGCCTATATGCTCGACAAGCTGGAGCATGTCTTTGCCCAGCTTGACGAAGCCGACCGGCAGCCGGATTTTTCCATACGGATGAAGGCCTATATCAGGGTGTGGGTGCAGCAGGCCTCGGTCCATCAGGCCTTTGACATTTTCCCGGTTATGGACCACCATGCTTCGGCGCAGGTGGAAATAAACGTAGAACATCTCCAGCAGTACCTGGGCATGCTCGGGAGCCGTGCGTATACACTGATTGAAGCCGGCAAAAGAGAAGGAGCTATCCGCGGGGACCTCCCGACACATGGCATCACAAGGATGCTGATGGTGTCCGTACAGGCGCCGGATCCGTCCCTGAATGAGGAGGAGTGGGTGGAGACCATTTATAATATTTTTTTAAACGGTATCAGACATCCATAAATAATTTTTAAATTTAAATGACACTAGTGTCATTTTCGTTCAAAACAAAGTATACTGGGGGTAATGATACTGGGGGGAAAAACGTGAAAAAAATAATTGCAAAACCAAAGCTGATTTTATTATTTATTGCGATGTTGGTCATTGTCGGTACGCTGTCTTTTTTCCAGCTGCCGCAAAAAGAAATTCCATCAACGAATCCGCCGGTGGGGCAGGTGACGACGGTGTATCCAGGAGCCTCGGCCGAAGAAGTGGAAACGACGGTCACGAATCAGCTCGAGGAAGAGCTTGATAACGAATCGGCCACAGCGTCTATTTCTTCGGTCTCCTCACCCGGGCTGTCGTCCATTACAGTAGAGCTTGATGAGAGCACGGAAAACCCGGAGCAGGTGTGGAACAGTCTCGAGCAGAGACTGTCGCAGGTAAGCGCCTCGTTTCCAGATGATGCCGAAGAGCCGTCCATCAACAGTGAGCTGAGCCAGCAGGGGCTTGCTATCTATCAGCTGACGGTGGAGGAGGAAGCGGTTCCGGAGGCGGTACAGTTAATTGAGAACTGGGAGCAGCGGTTCACCGGGCTACCTGATATCGACAGTCTGGAAATCACCGGCGACGTGGAGCGTGAGCTGCAGGTCCGTCTCGACAGTGAAGCACTGGAGGAGGAAGGGCTTCAGTCCGGCCAGGTTATCGGGGCGCTTTCTTCCGCTTCGGAAGTCATTCCGCCCGGCGAATGGCAGCTGGACGGAGAGCTGTACCAGGTAGAGCTTGAAGCGCTTGAAAATGTGGAAGACTGGGAAAACATTGAAATAAGTATGGGACAGCAGAGCAATGGGGAAAGCACTATGCTTGGCGATGTCGCCACTGTGGAAAACACCTATGCTCCGATTGAAGAACAGGTGGAGTATAATCAACAGTCGGCGCTGTCGGTAACATTCTTTCTCGCGGAAAATGCGAGTGTGCCACAGGCACAAGGCAATTTAGATGAAGTGATAGCGGATTTTAAGCAGCAGCTGCCTGAGGGGATGGAGCTGACCCAGCTATATACACAGGGCGATGTCGTGGATGATTTATTTTCAAGTCTGGCCATCTCCTTCGTGGTGGCATTTGTATCGGTATTAATTGTATGCTCCATCGGTCTGCGGCTGCGGACGGCGCTGTCGGTAGCCATATCGATCCCGGCGGCGCTTGCAATCGGGATGATTCCTCTTCCATTTACCGATGTAGGCCTGAATCAAATTTCTTTAATTGCTTTTATCATCTCACTCGGGATTCTTGTGGATGATGCGATTGTCGTAAACGACAACATTGACCGCCGGCTCCGGATGGGTGACAGCCCAATTGACGCAGCGAGCAACGGAGTGCGCGAAGTGCTTGTCTCCGTTATCGTGTCGACGCTTGCTGTCGTATTCACTTTTTTTCCGCTTTTATTCCTTCCAGGTGCGGCGGGTTCATTTATCCGGCCGCTGCCTGTAGCGCTTATTACGGTATTGATTTCGTCTACACTGCTTGCCATCTTTTTTATCCCGATTTACCGTGGCATTGTGGAAAAAAGAAGAAAGAAGAAGGACAGGCGCCCCTCGCCGGGATTTCTGGGCTCCTTTCTTGACCGCTCAGCCAGATGGTACAGTAAACGCGTGCTGGCACGTGTCGTGAAAAGGCCGATTATTGTATCGCTTACCGGCCTGATACTCGGAACGTCGGCATTTGCGCTCGTACCTTACACACCGCTCGAATTTTTCCCGGACACGGAACGGGAGGAAGTATTTATCGAAGCCTCTGTGCCGGAAAATACTCCGCTTGAAGAAACGGAAGCCGAGGCAGAAAAAGTCAGCGGCTGGCTTCAAGAACGAGAGGGAGTAACGTCGGTATCTTCATACGCAGGTACAGAAATTCCTACCGTATTTTCGGGGGGATCGGGAGGCGGCGCTGCCGGCCCGAATGATATGAATTTTCTCGTTTATGTAAACCCTGAAGAAATTCCTGCGAGAGAAGCAAGCGAAAGATGGCCGGGAGAGATCCGAAGCACCTTTGACAACGTTGAAGCTCAGGGATCGATCGTCGAATCCGGCCCTCCGGTGGGAGCCCCGATTGCAGTCGAGCTCTCCGGAGAAGAAACGGATGAACTATTTTCTGCTGCAGCAGAGGTTGAATCGTTGTTTGCAGAAACAGAAGGTGTTGACTTAGCGGTTTCAAACGCCAATCAGAACGTAAACCAGTGGCAGTTCGAGCGGGACGGAGAAGCTTTGGAAGATACAGGTGTAACTAATGAGGCCATAAGTACAGAGCTTCGCCTGCTCGGGGAAGGGTTACCATTTGGGCAGTGGAACGAGAATAATGAGATTGCGCCAGTCCAAATAATGTATGATAACGGCGAGCAGGTGACAAACAGCGACCTGGACCAAATCGTTATGGCCAGGAACGAAGGCGGGGAAGCAGTTACTTTAAATGATCTGGGAGAGGGTGCAGAGGAGACAACGACCTCCGCTATCCCGCACGAAGACACGGAAAGGACCATTACGGTACGTGCCTATCCGGGAGATGCTTCTGAGGATGAGATTTTAGAGGCGGCCGGGGATTCTCTTGACTCCATTGAAAATGAATACGGCGGCGTCAATGTCCAGGTGGGGGGAGAGACATCCGAACGAAACGATGTATTTATTGATATCGGACAAATATTTATTGTAGTGGTTTTCCTGCTGCTCATATTATTTGCGCTGCAGTTCTATTCGCTGCGCATCCCGTTTATCGTTTTGAGTGCAGTGTATGTGGCAATCGCGGGGGTCATTCTCGGTTTGTTCCTTACACAGACAGGTCTCGGATTCATGTCGATGATGGGGGCAGTCAGCCTTGCCGGCATCGTCGTACGGAATGCGGTCGTTATGATAGAATTTATGGAACAGCGCATACGGAGCGGTGAAGGTGTTAAAGAAGCCGTGGTGGCAGCGGGGGAAGCACGATTCCGGCCAATTCTTTTGACAAGCCTGACATCCATCGCTGGTCTTCTTCCGATCGCTCTTGGAGACAACCCGTTGTTTCAGCCGCTGGGCACAGCTATTGTGACAGGGCTTGTCTTTTCCACCATCCTGACACTATTGCTGGTTCCGGCCCTGTACACCTGGAAAACGGAAAGCGACCAAAAACGACGTGCGCGAAAATCAAAGAAATAAGGTGAATGGTATTGAAACAGCTCGCAATTATTCCCTGCGGGGCGAAAAAAGCCTGGGACACGGAGCCGGCTCTCGGGCCACTTCCTGTAAAACACGTGTACCAGAGTACGTTTCATCAGCTGTGCCGGGCTTACGCAGAGACATTCGCTGATCAGTGGGCCGTACTCTCCGGGAAACACGGGTTTATGTACCCACAGGAGCTCATTGATACAAATTACGATGTTACATTTGGAAAAGGACAGCAGGACGAGGTCTCACGGTCTTTCTGCACGCAGCAGTGGCAGGAAAAACAGATGAGTGAGTACGACCAATATGTCGTACTGCTCGGCAAAAAATACGATACGGTCGTGACAAGGATACTGCCTATGGGAAGAACTGTTTTTCCGCTCCGGGAATACCGCGGGATGGGGTACATGCAGCAGGCGCTAAAGCAGGCGGTAGCAAGCCATCGCCCGCTTCCCCTTCATGCCCGGGAAGAAGAGTCATGGTAGAAACGATCCTGTTTTTTCTGACAGCAGCTGTCGTATTAATGGCGCTTACGTACATCCCTGTGCTCGGCACCTATCTATCGTTGTTTCAAACGATGGTGCACGAAAACGGTCATGCTTTCATGGCGCTTGCCACCGGAGGGAGAGTGCGGTCGATTTCTTTATTTTATACGAGGGAGGGGATTGCTGAAACGGGCCATAAGGGCAAGCTTGGCCAGGCGCTTACAACGTTTGCAGGCTATCCGTTTGCAAGCGGAATGGCCGTTCTTTACAGCTGGATATTTACTTCGGGCTGGTACAGCGGACTCATGATTGGCCTCGTAGGCCTGCTCATTTGGAATACGCTTCTATGGGTTCGCAATCCTGCCGGGATTATCTGGGGGCTGGCAGCTTCGGGCGGGGGGCTGTATCTGCTTATCGAAAATATGATTATGCTTATGATGTGGATTATGTTCATTCTCGGCGTACTTCTGGTTATTCAGTCGGTTCGCTCGGCCTGGATCATTCTGCAGCGGAGTCTGCAGATGCCGGGGGATGCCGGAGATGCTACAGGGATGTACAGGGTGACCCGCATCCCCGCGCAGGTATGGGGTGTGCTCTTTTTTGCACTGGCGCTTGCAGCAGCATGGTTTTCAGCCGGCTTTTGGCTGCAGTGGGACAGTGCTGTACTTATTTAGGGAAAACGCTTAGTTGTTTTCTCTTTTTTTATCCGGAAAAACAGACGGCGTTAACAAACCGAAGCTGTTTTATAAAAAGGAAGATTTTAAAGCTTGAAGAATACTTTAAAGCGAAAATGGGAAAAGCTGAAGTGAAAAAGAGATTTTCAGAAATGAGGGATAGCGAGTGACCGAAACCATCAATCCGAGTCAGAAAATATCAGCTTCAGTTGATAAGCTGTGGGAAGAGGAAATAGAGTTTTTGCAGACGATAGCCCGGTTTCCGAGTACGATCGAATATGAAGGTTCGCTTCAATTATACTTAAAGAATTTTTTCCAGAACGAGCTTCAGATGGACGTGGAGACAGTGGATGTCGATGAAAAAGAAATCAGTTCTCTTCCGGGGTACTCCCCGAGCGAGTGGTCCTACGCGGGCCGTCCGGTAGTAGTGGCAAAAGCGCCGGGCAGTTCGAGGGATTCCGGCGGGAAGAGTCTGCTGTTCCAGGGCCATGTGGACGTCGTAAGCCCAGAGCCAAAGCACAAATGGAGCGTGGATCCATGGGGAGCCCATCGTATTGGGGACCGTATGTACGGACGCGGTGTACTCGATATGAAAAGCGGCGTTGCGGCAATGATTTATGCCTATAAAGCCATACAGGATGCAGGCTATGAACCGTCAGCTGATTTTTCCATCAAAACGGTTATTGAAGAAGAAGCAACAGGCAACGGAACGCTCGCAGCAGCGAATGCCGGGCACCTGGCTGATGCCGTTCTCATTCCGGAGCCGTTTGGGCAGTGTCCATCCACCGCCCAGCTCGGAAGCATCTGGCTTCGCATTCATATCGATACGAGCAGCAACCTCAAGTCGGATCAAACCGGTGTCGGAGCGAATGCCATCGAAAAAGCACAGAGCGTGATTGAAGCTCTGCAGAGCTACCGGGAATACGTCAACCGGGATGAACAAAAGCCGCCGGAATTTGCTCATATGACAGAACCGATCGACGTTGAGGTGGGAACGATGCACAGCGGAGACTTTGCCTCCAATATTCCTGTAGAAGCGACTCTTGAGGTGAGGTCTGCAATTTACCCGGGGAAGGACCCGGCCGAAGGCAAGCAGGATTTAATCGATTGGATTCTCGATAAAACGAAAGACGATGAATGGCTCCGCGAATACCCGCCCTCTTTCGAATCCTTCGGCTTCCATGCTGAGGGGATGGTGATGCCTGAGGAAGACCCGCTATTTGCCAAGCTCGATGAAGCCCACGAAATGGTGACCGGAAAACAATGTGGCAGACAGGCCATTCCAGTAACGACAGATGCACGGTATTACGGCCTTTATTATAATACTCCGGTTACATGCTACGGTCCATCTGGGGCAAAGATGCACGAGCCGGATGAATGGGTGGACCTTGAAAGTATAAAAAACGTAACGAAGGTGTACGCAGACTTTTTAATCCGGTGGTGCGGCATTCATAAAAAGGAAGGGGAAAGCTGATGAGCTATTCGCGAGCCTTGATTGTGATTGATTACACGATGGACTTTGTGGCAGAGGAAGGTACACTCACCTGCGGAGAGCCGGGACAGAAAATCGAAGGCGCCATTTATCAATTAATCGAAACGTATCAGGCCGCAGGTGATTTTGTCGTATTCGCCCTCGACCGCCACGAAGAAGGAGATGATTATCATCCGGAAACGAAGCTGTTCCCTCCCCATAATATAGCTGGAACGAAGGGGAGGGACCTTTATCGAAGCATTCAGAGCCTGTATGAATCTATACAACGCCAGCCGAATGTTTGGCAGGTGGACAAAACAAGGTATAGTGCATTTGCAGGAACAAACCTGGAGCTGAAGTTAAGGGAACGTGGCATTACCGAGCTTCATCTTGCGGGGGTCTGTACCGATATCTGCATTCTTCATACAGCAGTGGATGCCTACAATAAAGGATTTGATATCGTCATCCATCAGGATGCCGTGGCAAGCTTTGACGAGGAAGGGCACGCGTTTGCGCTGAAACACGCAGAAAACATTTTAGGGGCATCAGTCCAATAGAAAGGAAGAAACTCATGACCGGACAAAACAACCAGGGGCCGCTCGGCGTGGTGCACCAGCAGATCGCTGAAGCGTCCCGGATTATTCAACTGCCAGACACTGTAGAAACAATACTGAAATACCCGAAAAGAAAAGTGGAGGTCCAGTTCCCAGTGGAAATGGACGACGGCCATACGCAGATGTTTACCGGCTACCGGACGCAGCACAATGATGTGCTCGGTCCGGTGAAGGGTGGACTCCGCTTTCATCCACAGACAGATGAAGAGGAAACAGGTGCGCTGGCTGCCTGGATGACATTTAAGTGTGCGCTTGTGCAGATTCCGCATGGCGGAGCAAAGGGAGGCGTCGTCTGTGATCCTTCCATGCTGAGTGACCGGGAGCTTCGCCAGGTAAGCAGAGGGTACACGGAGGCCCTGTTTGATCTTTTGGGTCCCAATAAAGATGTTCCGGCCCCGGACGTGTATACGGATCCGAAAATCATGAGCGTCATGATGGATACGTATTCGCGGATGGCCGGCGGTCATGAGCCTGGTGTTATTACTGGCAAACCGCCTCTTGTCGGCGGTTCAAAAGCGAGGGAATCGGCAACAGCCCGCGGCGCTGTGTATATTATCGAAAAAATGCTCGAGCAGGAAAACAAACGTGCCGAAGATGTACGTGTATCCGTGCAGGGCTTTGGAAACGCCGGCCAGATCGCCGCGAGACTGCTGTACGATTTAGGCTGTAAAGTTGTAAGCGTCAGCGATTCCAAAGCCGCCCTTTATGCACAGGACGGTCTTGATATTCCGCGAGCCCAGCAGGCAAAAGCAGGAAACAACGGCCTGCAGGATTACGGGCAAGACTATCTGCTCGAAAATACCATGGACATTCTTTATACGGATACGGATATTTTGATACCGGCTGCCATGGAAGGGGTCATTACAAAAGAAAACGCAGAACGGGTAAAGGCCCCGAAAATTATGGAGCTTGCAAACGGACCGACGACACCGGAAGCAGACCATATTTTAAAGGAGCAGGGACAGGCAGTCTATCCGGATATTTTAGTGAACGCCGGTGGTGTTATTGTGTCGTATCTGGAATCGGTTCAAAACCACATGAATTACTATTGGTCCGAAGATGTAATTAATGAACGGATGAAGGCATTTATACTCGAAGCGTACGAACAAACGGAAAAATCGGCCTACGAACACAACACAACCAACAGAAACGGTGCCATGATTTTTGCCATGAACCGGCTGCAGGAAGCAATGGAGTACCGGGGCTGGATATAAAAAATTAACAAATTCTGCATGAAGCTATAGTCATAGGGGAGTCAACAAGATAAAATGCTAGTGTGAGCTTTTCCGGGAACGGGAAGGAAAACTGTTAAGAGTTCTAGGAGGGATTAGATGGATTGGTCAAAAGAATTTGATTTTCATAAAAACGACACGGAAGACACGACAGCAGAAAAAATGAAGCGTATCAGTAAATGCATTGATAAGCTCTGGGGAGATTTCGACGAAGTATTAACGGAAATTGTAGAACAGGGCGAGCTGGAAAAAGAAGACTACAGAAAACGGTTCAGGGACGAAACGTTCACCATTGAACTGCTGGAGTCTGAATTAAAAGGATCCGTCAGCGGTCACTTCGACCGTAACATCGACGTTATGGTTGATTTGACACTGGATGAACCGAAAAAGAAATCGCTCAGCCAGGTGTTCCTTCCAAACGATAAACTGTACCTGATCGACACGCGCAGCAACCAGTGGGTAATTGCCGAAGCCGGCAAAAAGCCAAAAGACTGCACAAAGCTTGAGAAAAAGCATATCGAGCAGGTATTCGCTCACATGCTGCGGGAATATAAAGTAACGAAATAGTAAAAAAGCATCCAACTTGATGGTTGGGTGCTTTCTTTTATCATATGCTTTCGAAAGGGAATCTTGACAATAAGCGTATTTACACGTATTCTTACATTTGTCTTTGTTTGTTGCAGCAAAGATCCGTGTATTTATAGTAGTTCACATAAGCCCTAGTAGCTCAGGGGAAGAGCAACAGCCTCCTAAGCTGTAGGTCGCAGGTTCGAATCCTGCCTAGGGCGCCATAATATATAAGTACCCCCCGGGCCTGGGCCCGGGGGTTTGTTGTTTAATCCGTTTCTGGTATAAAAGTTGCCCTGGAGAAAATATGTGTCCAAAAGTGAAAAAGGTTTGAAATGCGCGAATGCATGCATTAAAATTAAATTAAAGATTCTGACAAAAAGCTGGAAGGGAGTTAACATGATTATTATTGTTTTATCCCTGATGTTATTTACCGTGCTCACCTACCTGTTTTATGGCCTGTGGAACACGAATGCAGATACAAAAGAAACCCGGCAGCTGTGTTCCCTGTTATACGGAAGCTCGCTGCTTGCGCTTGTACTATTAAATACATGCATGCTTTTATAAAACTTCGCCATGGCGGAGTTTTTTTGTATTTTGTAGGGCTAAGCTCATAATTAACCGAAAAATGATTCAAGTTTGTATCATCTTTGGGGTATATAATATAGGGTAATAGCTAGAAGCTTATATAAAATGGATGGAGCTGCGGCAGGGGGGCTGCAGACCTATTATTATTTATCAAACGAAACGCAATTGGAGTGGGGAGCATGGGGAAATTTTATGCAATTATTACGGTAATCGGTCTGGGTATTGCCGGTCTGTTCGGATACCATTGGTATGATACAGAATCGAGCATTCAGACGATTCAGATGCACGAAGAGGTCAACAGCTTATCAAAAGAAGATGTGTCTTCGGAACCGTCTTCCGTTTCGTCTAACGGCAGGGGAGAATTACGTTTTTTGGGTATCAGTGAAAGGTATATTCTGTCTCAAAAAGCGAGGAATAATTAAAAAGAATATGCTGTAACTGCAGCTTTCCATTCTGCGCCACCTAAAGAAAATCAGAAAAGGCGGGTCGACACAGTTCGTTTTTTAAAAGAAAAACCTTAATGGTTGATTTTGAATGCCCGTAATGTGAATATATAATTAAGAGCACCATAAGAATGCAGGCAAGATTTATAAAAATCGGGCGAAAAAGCTGAAAAGAACGATTATAACCGATAGGATGGCCTGCTGTCAAAAAGCAGGCTGCACGGTTGTGTGCAGGGAGGAAAGATATTTTGACTTCAATTATAGCGCACCGGGGAGCTTCAGACCGCCGCCCGGAAAACACCATGTCGGCTTTCCGCCAGGCTGTCACAGACGGGGCAGACGCAATTGAAACAGATGTGCAGCTGTCAAAGGACGGGGTTCCGGTACTGATCCATGATACGCTGTTGAAAAGAACGACCGGCGCTTCCGGAAGTGTTCATGAATATACATACAAAGAGCTGCAGGATTTAAGCGCCGGGGCATGGATGCATAAACGATACCGCAAGGAAAAAATCGTCAGCCTGGAGCGACTGCTGCAGGAACCAAGCATTGAAAAGACCAGGCTTGTGCTTGAATTAAAAAATTCCAATATTGCCCATGAAGGGCTTGAAGAAGCTGTGATTAGCCTGCTGAATAACTATGAAAAAATAGAAACGGCTACGGTATCAAGCTTTAACCACAGGTCGATGGCCTACGCCCGGGAGCTGTCGGAAGAGGTCAATATCGCTATTCTTTACGCGGTACACCTGTACCGTCCTTGTGAATACGCTAAAATCGTCGGGGCTACAGAGCTTCATCCTCATTACCGCACAATCGATAAATCCTGGATTGACGACGCTATTAACGAGGAGCTCGAAGTTGTTCCCTACACCATTGATAAAAAGAGCGGTTGGAAAAAAGCAATAGATGCCGGCGTCACAGGGATTATTACAAATAAGCCAAAGGCACTCCAGCAGTATTTGTACCCCCCTGAGCAGGCACCGCCAAAGGAACCGGGGCCTTCCGAACAAACAGAACCATCAAAGCCATCAGAACCTGCGAATCAAAAGGAGCCTTCTAAAGAATGAAGACTCTTTTTTTCATCCGTTTTAAAATTTCGTTTACCGAATTTGTATCACTATATATTAAATTATACAGAAAAAAACCGCCTTTTTTATAAAGGGGCTTCTTGATTATGCACTCTACTATGCGAAGAAAGCTGGTTCGCTAGAGCAGACCTACTTTTTCAAGACCGCGTGCAATACCGTCATTGCCCACGTCAGCCGTAATATGGCGGGCACAGCTTTTAACCTCGTCCGGAGCGTTGCCCATGGCAACACTGTTTGGCACATACTGAAGCATTTCCACATCGTTATAATTGTCACCAAAGGCATAGCAGTCCTCAAGCTCAATGCCTGCTTCGGCGATCAGGTTTTTGATCCCGTTTGCTTTGGAGCCCCCTGGAGGAATGACGTCGAGTGAATAAGGATGCCAGCGCACAAATCGCAGATCCTGCATCTTGTTTATATAACGGTCTTCTTCATCCTCCCGGGCAAACAGAAGTGCCTGGTAAATATTGTTCTGCTCCGCGAACGAAGCATCAAATTCCGGATGTCCAACGCCGAGCGTGGTAATGCTGTCATGAATATCATGGTGAAATTCAATATTCGCTTTCATGTCATTGCTGCCCATAAATACAATCGGATGTTCTTTTTCAGCAGCGAAGGACTGCAGAGACTGAAGTGTTTCGGTAGGAATCGTATTTTGATAAATAGCAGTGCCGTTGTATTTTACAAATTGGCCGTTAAACGAAATAAACGTGTGAATACCCAGCTCTTCCCGGAGATCGTCAAACAAATACGGTGCTCTTCCGGTGGAGATTGCGATGTCATGGCCTTTGTCCCGGAGCCTGTGAATAGCATCTCTCGTGGAAGCAGGAAGCTGTTTGTTTTCATCATACAGTGTGCCGTCAATATCGAAAAAAATCATTTTTTTACTCATGTATGGGTTCTCCTTTTCTACACTTTTGCCCGTTTAGTATACTACAATCATTTGCGTTCTACCAATGCAGAGTCAAGGGAAGTTAATAGTAATCGTGAAGCAGGGGGGCTGGATGCATTCTTTGCCTTCGGCGATAAACGAGCGCATTAATTTCCCCGCCGATGACAAGAATCAGTCCAACCAAAAACAGCCACAGCATTAACACGATGACGCCGCCAAGACTGCCGTACGTGGAGGCATAGTTGGCAAAGTTGTTGACATAAAAGGAGAATCCCAGCGATATCACCTGCCAGAGCAGAGTCGCAGTCATCGCCCCCGGAAGAACGGACCAAAACGGCATATTGTTGTTCGGGGCAAGGTGGTAGAGCATGGCGAGAATGACGGAGGTAATTGAAATAGTAATAAGCCAGCGCAGGAGCTGAACAAGAAAAACAGTATCCTCCGGGACATAAATAAATGATTGGACCGATGATAAAATCAGGCTGCCAAAAACGGACAGTAAGAGTGCGATAATAACGGAAAGCATTAACCCAAAGGTTAAACCGACAGATAACAGCCGCACCTTTAAAAAGGACCGTGTCTCCGGAACATCATAAGCCCCGTTCACCGCCTTGATAAAAGCATTCAGTCCATTGGACGCTGTCCATATAGTGCCGATAATCCCGAGGGTAAGCAGGCCGTTGCTCGAACTGTTTATCGTTTCTTCAATCGTATCCTGAAACAGGGAAGCAGCCTCTGCAGGAACAAACTGGTATAAAAGCGTAACAGCCCGGTCGGCATCGATATTAAAATAGGGAAGAAGCGATAGAAACAATATAAGCAGCGGGAATATGGATAAAAGGTAATAAAAAGCCTGCTGTGCTGCGAGACCGGCAGCGTTATCCTTCATTAATTCTGAAAAAAGATTTTGAATAAAAGCAGTTATGCTTTTGATACTATCACTCCTTCGGGCTGTTATTCTGTTATTATACAAGAGGTTAAAAAGAGCAAGGAAAAACCTGTGCACAGCTGCTGCACAGGTTATGATTACTGAACTCCCGCAGTGGCAGATCCTCTAATCAGTTTCTTCAGAAGAAGAGGCCGGGGCATCATGTTCGATATACTGTTGAAATGTAAAGTGATCCCGGAATTTACGCCCCTCCCATTTCCATTCGGCTTTGGCAGAAGAAGGGAAGGAATTATCCTTAAGAGTAACATAGGTGCTGATGTCTTCGGTGGCATCAATGTAAAATCCATCAAACGCACTTCCTTTAAAATCGTTGTTAATGACGCTTAAATGCCGGATGGAGGACTGGATGCGCAGCTGTGCGGAGTCCCGGCTGCCATGGGCATTTTGCCAGGTGTTCTTTGAAAAGGACACACGGCTGATAGGTCGTTCAGCAGGCCCCTGCACCAGTGCTGTACCAACCGACGTCTGGTTCCGCCATATGTTATTTTTGAACGAAAGATCCTCCGTTTCCGCAAAGGAAGTATTACGGATGAATGTGCCAATCGCCCCCCCACTGATAGTGTTATGGGAAAAAGCGATCGAATGGGCGCCGTCGACAGCGATGCCCGGGTCGGAGCTTGTACTCGAAGAATTAATGATATTGTTTTTTACGTTGCCGCCGGACGGGACGCGGCCGTTTACTTCTCCCGGAACTGCCTGAAGATCGAGAGACGTCCCGGAAGTCTTCTCAAAGCGGTTATGGGAGACCGTAAACGATGTTATATTGCCGATTAGTGAAAAGGCTGGGGAATACTTCCATCTTTCGACAGTGTTCCCGCTTATGACCGTGTCCTCATGAATGCTGTCTGCCTCTGAACTGGCTATATGGACTGCTGATCCGGGCTCTTCTTCCTTTTTTTGAGACGATAAAAAGCGGTTGTCAAGTATTTGAAGGGCCCGGGTTTCTCCGGAGGAAACGATCACAGAGGCTGTGTTTTCCTGATGGAAGGTGAATTTTTTAATCGTTATGTATTCGGTATCCTCTAAAGCGAAAAACGGCTTTTCGCCAGCAGTTTTTAAATGGACGTTTTCCTTTTCAAATGGACGTATAGTGATGGGAAGCTGCTCTTCGCCCTGCTGGTTTACTTTTACATTTTCCCGATAGGTGCCTTCCCGTAAATATATAGTATCTCCGGCTTCTGCGGTATCAAAGGCCTGCTGCACCGATTGATACGGAGCATCGATGGTGCCATTTTGCTCATCACTTCCTGACGGGGAGACAAATATTCCCCCGTCACTCTCGCCGGAATCAGCAGAAAAAGGGAGCATGCCGCAGCCGCTTATAAATAATAAGAAAAAAAGCATCATAATAACAGAATAAAAACGTGGCATCTGAATTCCCTCCCTGTGAACTGTTGAGACGTTAAGCGTAGGTGAATAAGCAGAAACTATCGTAGCACAATTGTAATAATTGCAACAGTTATAAATTGGAAGAAGACGCAAGGGGCAGCTTGCGCCTTCAGTTTGTTTTACAGCGTTATCGCGGCTGAAGCAGAAGTTGAAGAATTCAGCGCCTGCAGGGCCACAGCCCGCTGCGTATCGACTACTGATGAAGAGAGGCTGGCGCCTTGTGCTGAAGCGTTATGAGCCACAGCAATCTGAATGGAGATATGAACTGCAAAATGCTGAAATCTCCGGAACTCACTCTGCTCAGCCAACAGGAAGTGAATGCTCCGGGCGTCATCAATAACAGAAGAAAAAGAAGCTGTAAATCCGAGCACTCCCAGCAGCGAATAATAGAACGGGCGTACGTGCCACTGCTCGGACTCCCAGTGACGTAGAATTTCGTCAAAACGTTCAAAATATGCATTCTCGTTCATGCTCTCAAGATTCAGAGCAGCTAAAAAGGAAAGGTACTGGATCTGGGTACCTTTTTTAAAGTCCCGCTGCAACAGCTGATGATGAGCGTTGTTCATATGCTCAATCATCTGCTCCTTGTTTCCGGGAAACTGATAAATATAAAGCGCGTGGAGAGGATAATAGTCTGTACTCGTTAAGTCCGGAAAGGATCCCTGAAGGAACTCATACCAGGCAGTAAATGCCGGCACAGCTGAAAAGTCGTCCCGGAAGAATGTGTAATAAGACAAAGCGGCAGCGTACGTAGAAGTGCCGCGCCCCCACGGGCCTTTAACCAGCTGGCTGTACACCTGCTTAAAACCACTCCAGCTGTCTTCGGGGTTCTCAGCCAGACAGTCAAGCATTCCGGCGATTGGAAAGCGCTGGTGGGACCGAAGCGGAGAAAACCAGCTGTTTTTCTTTTTAATCGTCTGTTGGAGATAATCGAACTGTTCAATATCAAATGACTTCTGGTGCAGAGAGTACATTGATGCCATCAGCATGAACATACGGGCGTCCGAATGATGCCACGGATATTTTTTCTTTAATGCCTCATAGGTGTGCAAATACTGTTTTGTGATATCTGTAAGCTGATCCTGAGTTTCCAATCTGGGCCCTCCTTTTCTCTGGCTATATTGCAAGTATAGCATGAGAAGCGGGGAATATTATTCCTGTGTTAAATCATGGAGGGAGGAAACAGAACTGCCTACCTGGGAAATAGCCTGCTCGACCTCGTGCAGCTCCCGGATGAGTGAATGTACTTCCGTTTCGGCGTCATTGCTCTGCTCTCGGCTTTTTGCCATTTCCTGCACGATACCGTCAAACATGCTGTTGATTTCATGAACCCGTTTTGTGCCGTCACTGATCTGATTGTCCGCGTTTTCAATGTGGTTGCTCACAAGCTGGATTTGGTCATTAGTTTTCCGGACAAGCTCAGATACCGTATGCACTGATTTTTTTGTTTCACCGGAAAGCTTGCGGACTTCTGTGGCTACAACCGCGAACCCCCGGCCGTGTTCACCGGCACGTGCAGATTCAATTGAAGCGTTCAGGGCCAAAAGATTCGTCTGTTCAGCAATCCCTGCGACGATGTTTGTGATATCATCAATTTTAGCTGCAATTGCTTTAAGTTCGCCTGTCTCGGTGCGCATAAAATCCATGAGCTCCTGAAGACTTTTCATATGCTTTCCGTGCTGTTCAAGCTCGTGCTTTCCCTCTTCGGAGCGGGAGGCAGCTTCTGAGCTGCTCTGAACGCTTTCCTTTGAAATGGCACCAACCCTGTTAGAGGTCGCAGTAAGCGAAGCCACAGAGGTATTTGTCTGGTTAAAAACCTCCAGGAGCGAGCGGGTGGTGAAAGAAATCTGTTCGTGCAGACGATCCTTCACAGTCTGCTGTTCTTTGTGGAGCGTAAGATGGGCCTCCTCATAGGCTTCAAGCACAAGCTGCTGCTCGAGATTAATAATTTTCGTAACTGCTCGAACCGCCGGCAGCATGTCAGCCCGGTTGATGAGATGCCGGTCAATAAAATACAGGATGGACTGCTCCATGTCCTGAAACGAGGACATATACCATTTAGGAAGCAGGCCGATATGCAGATGAACCTGGGCAATTTTCAGCCGTTTTTGAATAAAGGCATCCTCCATCGTCCCTTGAAACATTTCCTGAACATGGACAGCGAGCGTACGGCTCAGCCGTTCGACCGAGCTGTGCTCTTCAATAATAGCGCGCAGGCTGGGTTCATTCTTAAGGTTGCGGTAAAAAGCATCAACAATGGCCTCGATGTTTTCAGCAATGACTGGCTGGAGTTCGGACAGTATGTAGAGGTCATGGTCGGTCAGATGAA
The DNA here is from genome assembly GCF_033845285.1 of Marinococcus sp. PL1-022. Lineage (NCBI taxonomy): Bacteria > Bacillati > Bacillota > Bacilli > Caryophanales > Bacillaceae > Marinococcus > Marinococcus sp. PL1-022. The sequence goes on from NZ_JAWXCX010000001.1 coordinate 935,138, forward strand.
TCAGCTGGAGCTGGCGGTGCAGGTCGCTCCCGGGGGAAAGCCTGATCCGGCTGCCGGAACGGGTGTCCCCTGGAAATTGTGAAGCAGGTGCAGATGATGATTTTGCTGAAAACAGCATATTAATAGCCTCCTGATGCAATAATAGTTTGTGGAATTCAGTACTTCTTATATCGGCTGAAAAAATATTAGTATTCATGAAGAACTAAAAATTTTAGGAAGCGGGGAATGGAACATGAGGAACAAAAAGATGTGGATAGCGGGGCTGCTGTCGCTTTTTATTCCAGGAGCAGGGCAGGTGTATGTTAAAAAATACCTTTGGGCTGTGTTGTTTTTTGTGCTGTATGTAAGTCTGCTCGTTACGGTGTACGTTCCGTCTATTTTTGTGGCTGCAATTGCTGTTGTCCATGCGGTGCAGATTGCAGGCAGACAGGAGACAGAAAATATGGAGAAGTAGAGGGGAAGATTGAAAAAATAATATGAAAAGCCCCGGAATTTTTTATCCCGGGGCTTTAATCTGTGCTATTTTGCTTCGAGTGCCTGGATGAACGTTTCATCCATATCGACAGCAATAAATTGAATTTCTCTTACATTGTGCAGCAGCTCCAGGTAGTAAATTGCGACGGTGTCGGGATCAAGACCACCGGTGGCCGTCCCAAGTGCCGGAAGGGCGACCCGGTAGATATGATTCTCCTGGCAGTAGCGTATTAACGACTGCAGACAGGAATAAACCACGTCGTAATTCGATTTTTCCTCCGGGCCCTCCATTGTCACTAAATGAAGGACGGCTTCATACGGAAGGCTGGCCGCCGTGGTCGTGTAAAGCTCTCCTCGCTTCGGTTCGTTCTTTTTGCAGTAGGCTGCTGCTTCCTGTTCAATAGCTTCTCCCCCGGCTTTTTTGATGGCAGCAGCTACGCCGCCACCCATCGTCCCCTGGCCGTTGGCAGCATTGCAAATATAATCGACATTGGTGACAGTGGTAATATCTCCTTGTTTTGCACTAAGCATATCTTCTCTTCCTTTCCTTCTGCGCTATTATTCCGTCATCAGCATATCAGAATTTCCAGCCGGCAGGGAGGAGATTGCTCATAATTTATGCAAAAGAATTAGACATATACCGGGAAGCCCGGTGGAACAACTGCTTTACTTCTTTGTTTGCCTCGCTGAGCACGTCGTTTTTATTCATGGTCTGCATATTGCGGTCTTCCATGACAATCCGGCCATTCACGATGGTGGTTTCCACCTGATCTTTGGAGGCGGCGTACACAACACGGGAGTAAGGATCTGCGCCTTCACTCGGATACGTATGAAAATCGAAAAGATTCAGGATGGACAAATCTGCTTTTTTGCCAATTTCAATGCTCCCAATTTCCTGGTCAAGGCCGACCGCTTTCGCGCCTTCGATGGTTGCCATGCGAAGAACCTGTCTGGCATTCATGGCTGTCGGGCCATAGGAGGGCTTATGAATGAGGGCAGCCATCCTCATTTCCTGAAACATGTCGAGTGTGTTGTTGCACGGGGAGCCGTCGGCGCCGAGACTGACATTGTGATGGTGATCCAGCAGGTCCGGGATCTCTGCGAATCCGGAAGCAAGCTTCATATTGGAGCTTGGGCAATGGCTGATATGAGCGCCCTTTTGTTTAATAATCTGCTTTTCATGGTCATCGAGCCAGACGCAGTGGGCGAGGATAAGGCGCGGGTGCACGAGGCCAAGATGATCCAGGTACGTTACGTTTCGCATGCCTGTATCAGCTTCAACAATTTCTATTTCTCCCCGGCTCTCCGAAGCGTGGGTGTGCACGTACGCCCCGTAATGACTGGAGAGGCGGGAAACTTCGCGCAGCAGCGGTTCAGAGCAGGAGACAACAAACCGGGGGGAAAACGCGTAGCGTATTCTACCATTATCCCGGCCGTTCCATTTTTCATACAAATCGGCGCTTTCCTGGATGGACTGGTCCGTGGTTTCAAGCAGGGGGGCGGGAAGTTCATCCCCTTTATCCATCATAACTTTGCCGGATAAAGCCCGGATGCCGGAAGCTTCTATGGCTTCGAAGGCAGCGTTTGTATGGTGGACTGTTTCCATGTCGACGATCGTGGTTGTGCCGCTCCGGATTAACTCGCCGATGCCGAGCATTGCTGAGGCGTAGATAGAATCAGGAGTGTGGGCAGCTTCCATCGGCCATATGCGTTCCTTCAGCCAATCCATCAGTTCAAGATCATCCGCCTGACTGCGAAACAGCGCCTGGCACAGGTGAATATGGGTATGGATAAAACCGGGCAGCACGGTTCGTCCCTGCGCTTCAATCACTTTTTCACCCGCATGGGGAGTTAAAGAGGGACGGATTTCTTTAATGTATTCATTCTCAATTCGTATGTCACCATACACAATGTCATTGTTTTCGTTCATCGTCATGATTTCTGCCTGCCGTATTAAAATTGATGTCATTGTAAACACTCCTTTGTATGCATAAAAAAACGAAGAACGCCCGCAAAAGGCGTTCTTCGTAGTTGGAAATTACGGTTCCCAGTAGAAACGTTCAACCCAATTGTTGAATATATACGAAGGGTAAGTGGTAATACCTGCATCGTACCGGGGAATCTGAAAAACTTCAATGGAATTGGGAGATAATGTGACAAAAGATTTACTGGACGGTATACGCTTGTCCTTCTAGTTTTTATTCCTGTTTATTCTAAAAGGAAACAGAATAATTTTCAGAAAATGTACATCACAAAGAGTGAAGAACTGAAGCAATGGGTATAGGAAAGTAACAATACTATTCCAGAGGAGAGCAAATTATGGAGAAAACAGCCATTATTACCGGAGCAAATACCGGAATGGGATTCGAAACAGCGAAACAGCTTGCCGTGAAAGGATTCAATATCATTATGGCCGTCCGGGACGAAAAGCGCGGGGGGAAGCCATGAGGAGGATAAAGGCCAGTACCGGCGCTTCACGTGTTCGGGTGATGCGCTGCGATCTTTCCTCTCTTCAGGATATACATACCTTTGTGCGTCAGCTCGAACAGATCGTTCCCTGCGTGGACGTGCTGGTCAACAATGCCGGCGTTGTATCACTGAAAAGAGAGCTTACCGAAGACGGTTTTGAAAGTATGATCGGTGTGAATCATCTGGGGCACTTTGCCCTGACGCTACAGCTTCTTCCTCTTCTTGAATGTTCTGCAGAAGAGGCACGTATCGTGAACGTTTCGTCAGGAGCCCACAAATATGGCAGTATTCATTTTCCGGACCCGCATTTAACCAGGGGATATGGCACGTGGAAAGGGTACGCCCAGTCAAAGCTGGCGAACGTTTTATTTACATATGCCCTTGCTTCCCGTCTCGAAGGGACAAATATTCGTGTTAATGCCCTGCATCCCGGCGGGGTAAGTACTATGCTTGGCGTGGACCGGTCTACCGGGTTCGGGCGCCGTATCCACCAGACTATCCGCCCAATGCTGCGCACAGCTGCGGAAGGGGCGGAAACATCGGTGTACCTTGCCGCTTCCCCTGAAGTAAACGGTGTGCATGGCAGGTACTTTATTGATTCTTTTGAAGAAAACACCGCCCCACATGCTTACGATAAGGAGCTCCAGGAAAAGGTATGGGAATGGAGCATGAACCAGACGAATGTTGAACGACTCCTGGAGACAGAGTGGATCGATAGGTTAAAACACGAAAATCAATAAGACAGCTTTATTTTTTTGATTATGTATTTTAAAATATATTAAATACAGGAAATGATAGAAAGGATTATTGGCGTTGAGTAAACAACTGTACAATTTCATGTTAAACCATGCTGAAGAGATCGTGACTACATGGATAGAAGATATTGAAGCGCAGTCAGAAGCCATTTACCCAGACGATCCTGAACGCAGGGAGGCCTTTCGTGGACGGTTAAAGGGATTTATTGAGGAAACGGCTAAAGCAGTAATAGGGGAAGAACCGTCACTTACTGACTGGGCACAGCTCACGGCGATGGACGGGCTTGAAAATCAGGGCCCGAGATTTTACTCAGTAGAGTTTTTCAGAGTCGGGCGTGTTGACCTCTGGCATCGTCTGTCCACCTATTTCAAAGAACGTGAGGACGAGATTTCCCCGCTGCAGGTGGCCGAGTGGGCGGAGAGAATTCAGTCGGTATTTGAAAAGGGACTGGAGCTTGTGAACCAGTACTACTATCAGATGAATGAAGCCCAGCTGGAGGCACAGCAGCAGATGATGGTGGAGCTGAGCGTGCCGATCATTAAATTGATCGGGGATATTGGCGTCCTCCCACTTGTCGGAGATATTGATACGCACCGGGCAAAAATGATTGAAGATGTGACTCTTACAGAGGTGGCAAAGCTTGAACTCGATGTACTTATTATTGACATGTCCGGGGTGCCGATTATCGATACAATGGTGGCCCAGCAGTTGTTCAACCTGCATCACGGTCTGAGTTTAATCGGAACGGAAATCATCATTACCGGAATTCGTCCGGAAATCGCAGAAACGGCTGTTCGGCTCGGTATTGATTTCAGTAAAGTAAAAACCTTTGCTCATCTTCAGCAGGCCCTGGAACAGAAAATGAACATTCAGATCAAGGAATAACAAGTCTACAGACATAGAAAAAGCCCTTTGCAGATTTATTGCAAAGGGCTTTTGTGCTTAAACATGCCGGGATTCTTAGTACTCGCTGTAGTTCGAGAGCGCGTAGGAAGAATCGTTTGATGAACCGACATTTGTTTTATTATTCAATTCGGCAGTGAGCTCCAGGAACCACTGTTTGTCATTAGTGACAAGCGCAAGATCAATCAGATCATACAGTTCATCCTCTGAAACGGGCTGCACGGTATTCAGCTTGCTTACTTTGTGCAGCAGCAGTTCAGCTGATTTTTCCATAATATCCTGATTATCTGAAGAAATAACTTTAACTTTAATTGTTTGATAAGATTCTTCAATTGCTTCTACATAGCCTACAACCAATTCACCATAAATGGTGGTTCCTCGAACCCAATCTCCTACCGAAATAATATCGTTTGTTGGTAACATTCGCGTAACCTCCTAAGGATTACCTATTAATTAATAGTGTTGTAATCTGAATTATCTATAACTATACATTTCCCTGTTTTTGAATGCAAAAACATTGCTCAGTTAATTTGTGATACATTTTTTCAGCATGTCAGCAATAGTGAACTGGTCCAGATGTTCTCCAAAGACGTTTTCCCCCTCTGAGAAAACTCCGCCTAACACCTGCTTCATGTTAGCCCCGACGGTACAGTCAGGATTTTCATCAGGGCATCGGGGCTGCAGAGTCCCTTTTGACGTAATCTGGTAGACGTCCCACAAGGTGACAGCCTCCGGCGGCCGTGAAAGAATAAAGCCACCACCTGCGCCTTCCTTGGAATGAATCAACTCATGCTGCTTTAACAGGCTTAACACTTTTCGTATCCTTACCGGGTGCACAGAGGCACTTTCAGCAATGAAAGTACTTGAAGCGGTCTTCTCCGGCTGGAGGGCAAGAAGGGTTAAGCTGTGTACAGCTAAAGAAAAATGACTGTTCATACATATCTCTCCGGATGAAAAGTATTATTAATGTTTATACTGTAATTATAAATATTACAGTTTTGTTTGTCAATCGCAATTGGCTTAAAACATTCTTAATTATTGAACAGCGATTTATTTCTTAATTTAATATACACATGTGATATTTTAAGAAACTAATGGATTAATAAAATGGAAATTAACGGAAATAGGGATGTGGGTTTTATATAAAATATTGAGGATATGATTCCGGCGCCACAGGTAACGGTGTATATGAAAAAGAACTGGTCAATGATGTGGCAGTACGTACAAAAGAAAGACTTGAGCAGGGAGGGGCGAACGTAATTATGAACCGCTCCGGCGATAACTTTGTAGAACTGAAAGAACGAGCGAGGATTGCCAATGAGGCGGGAGCTGATGCTTTTGTCAACATTCATGCAAATTCAGCTTCCACAGCCTCCGCAGATGGTTCAGAGACATACTACTACCCGCAAAGCAGCGAGGGCAGTGAACTTGCCTCGGATCTTCAAACGAATATGGTAAATGAATTTAACAACAATGACCGCGGGATAAAGTCTGCAAATTTTAGCGTATTGAGAAATACGGCAATGCCGGCCGCGCTTGTAGAGCTTGGTTTTGTATCAAATAAGAGGAGGCTGCTGACATGCAGACGAGTGCGTTTCGCAATGAAGCAGCTAATGCGATTTATTTGGGCTTGAGTGAATATCATTAATGTTTTGAATTTCAAATTAGAAATAGCGCATCTTTTCATGGTATAATATAATTCTATCCATGTATTGTACTTTTGCGTGTCATTGATCCTATGAAAAGGAGTGAAGACATGAAAACATTTGAAGAGGTGGTCCGTACTCTAGCGGACATTGAAATGCAGTCTGTTGCTCAAACGAGATCAAGACACGAATTCCAGAGCGAACGCGAATACTATTCCCATTTTCTACGTAATAAAGATCTTTCCTTTTATTTGGATACTGTCGAAGAAATGTATCCATTAGAGGCAAAAAAATACGGAGCTGAGGAAATTGTGCGTGGGATGGCTGAGTATATAGAAAAGGGAGCCATGCCTGCCAGGGAGCCGCTGACGGAGTAAAGAGAAAGCGGATGACAAAAAAGCTGAATGAATTGAATATTATATACAAAGGGTCCGGTTACTCCGGGCCTTTTTTATTGTTTGAAAAGTTAATTGATCAGAATGGTTTAATAGCAGAAGTATATATGCCTTTTGTAAGGAGAATGAAAATTAAAGGGAGGCATAAAAATGGAAGTGAGTGCAGAATTTCTGCTGTACATGTCATTCATCGGTACGGCAAGTACGGCGCTGATGCAGCTGTTAAAGCAGGCGCTCCCGCTGCCGAAAAAGTATATTCCCCTTCTCACGCTCGGAATCGGGGCAGTCCTGGCACTTGTCCCTTTTCCGTACACAAGCGCTGCGCTGGCAGAACGAGTATGGGCAGGAGTGCTTGCTGGACTGGGAGGCACCGGAATTTTTGAAAATGTGCAGAAAAGCAGAAAACAGTAAAATATGCTGCTGAAAACTAAGTGAAGATAGAGATAGAAAACAGATAGAAGAAGTATAAAAATCAATGTTTTCCTCTTGTTCAGAAAACTTTTTCGTTTGCCGGCACAGGAAAATTTTTATATAATGTGTCTGCGCACAACATGAAATCCCCGCTTTAGCAGCAGGGGATTTTTATTGAGGTTTTGTTATGCTTTTTTGAATTACGTGGGTGCTGTGTGGGTATTTTACGCGGGATAACGAAAAGAAAAGTATAGAACCCTTGTGTGACAAGGCTTCCTGATTGCAAGACAGGGAGTCAGGAATGTATCTTGCAAATATATTCCGGATAGGTGAGAACAAATGACAGAAGAAAATCAATCGTACCGGGTGTTACTGTATTACAATTACACGTACGTGGAAGACCCTGAAACCTTTGCTGCGGAGCATCTGGCTTTCTGCAAGGAGGTTGGTCTGAAGGGGCGGATCATTGTGGCAGAGGAAGGCATCAATGGTACTGTTTCCGGCACTGTAGAGCAGACGGAAGCATACATGCAGGAGCTGACAGGGGATGAGCGTTTTAAAGACACCGAATTTAAGGTGGATTATGCTGAGGGACACGCATTCAAAAAAATGCATGTGCGTCCGCGTTCAGAGCTGGTGTCGCTGTACCTCGAGGATGACATTAATCCAAATGAACAGACTGGTGAACACCTGAGTCCGAAAGAGTTTTACGAGGCGCTTCAAAGCGATGAAACCATCGTTCTTGATGCCCGGAATGACTATGAATATGATCTCGGGCATTTCCGGGGAGCCATTCGCCCGGATATTAACGCTTTCCGGGAGCTGCCGGACTGGGTGAGAGAAAACCGGGAACAGCTTGAAGGTAAAAAAATATTAACCTATTGTACCGGAGGCATCCGCTGTGAGAAGTTTTCCGGATTCTTGAAAGAAGAAGGATTTGACGATGTGGCGCAGCTTCATGGCGGCATTGTTTCCTACGGTAAGGATCCTGAAGTGAAGGGGGAGCTGTGGGACGGAAGATGCTATGTGTTTGACCAGCGCATCAGTGTGCCAATCAATCAGGTCGAGCATCGCGTAATAGGCAGGGACCACTTTGACGGGAAACCGTGCGAACGGTACGTTAACTGTGCAGATCCTGACTGCAACAATCAAATCATCTGCTCTGAAGAAAATGAGCATAAATATATGAGAAGCTGCACGATAGAATGCATGACTCATCCGAGAAACCGTTATATGGAAGAGCAGGGACTGATGGCAGAAGACGTGCAGGAAAAAATCGAAGCGAGAAAAGCAGAACAGATGCAAAACGCATAAATACAAATAAATGAAGCCTCCGGCATCCTTTGCCGGGGGCTTCATTTAGGTCTGTCGGCGGTGTTTGTTCCAAAGCGTAAGCTCGAGGGCGATGATGCAGATGAGCAGCCAAAATAAGCCGGCTGAAATGCCTGCGAGTACGTCCGTAAAGTAATGAACATCCAGGAACATACGGCTGACAGCGACAAGAAGAGCAGCGAGCGACAGCAATACTCCGAATACCCACTTCCATACAGTCGCCAGTGTACTTCGGATAACGAGATAGGCGAGAAAGCCGTAAAATGTAACAGCGCCTGTAGAATGACCGCTCGGAAAGCTGTACCCGGTCCCATCATAGGCTGCGAGCACTTCCGGGCGCTGCCGGGAGAAAAAGTTTTTTAAAACAGTGGTGATGATACTGATGCCGATCATATTTACGGCAAAAAAAACAGCAGTCCATCTGCTGAAGGATGAAAAAAACAACAAATAGATCGTGGTAATTGCGGCACCGACTGTCAGCCATGTTACCGAGCCGCCCTCCGTAATCAATCCCATCATAGACTGCAGGATATCAGTGTTGAGCGCTGATACAATATTTTGAGCTGTTTGATCGATCCTAAACGTTTCCTGTTCGAGTACTTTTTCACCCATTTCCAAAAACAGAAAAGCTGTCGTAAACAGCGTGAGCAGGCCGGCAATGATAAGTATCCACGAACTTTTTGGTATATCGGACAGTTGAAGATCCTTGAAAGACAATGACATTTACTCCCTTAGTTTATTTTTCAAAACTATTCCCTTGACAGCTTTGGGTTTAAACGAAAAACCAGGCTGCGTGGGGCAGCCTGGAGTGTGTTGGGTAGTGATGGTTAAACTTTGGTGTTTGGTTTCTTGTTTTCCTGTTCTTTTTCCATCTCGGGTTTGCCGGTTTCACCCATGCCGCGCATAAAAGCAATGCCGAGTGAGAGCGTATGATTTACTTCTGGGTCCCGGAGGAGTTTTAACAATTGGAAAATGTTCACGGTCTGCTTTTCCTGTTCCTTCTCTTCTTCAAGCTTTGCCACACGTTCAAGCCCTTTATTTAATTTCAGCAGGAGTGGCTGCATGCTTTCGATATCGAGTTTGCCGGCTTCACCAGCGAGAAGAAGCAGGTTTTTGATCATATTAGTGCTTCCTTCGGTATTCATCGCGTTTACCGCCACGTTTAACACCTTATCGCCTTCGCTGAGAAGCCCATTTGCCATATCAAGCAGGCCGGATTCATCAAGAAGGTTTGCGGTGCGCATCATCTTTTCCAGGCTGTCTTTGTTATCAAGCAGCTGGGACTGGAGTTCTTCCATGTCCCGCTGTTTGATTTCTTCCTCGGAGAATTTCAGCTTTTCGATATGAGTTATGCGCTCAGCCATTAGCGGTTCTCCTTTCTCACCATGTCGCCAGGGAAGATGTAATCGTTACGTTTCCATTTGCGTTCAACTTCCACACCGTTCTGCGGGTTAGGATTTCCGTAACGGAAATTGTTTTTCGGCATCGGTGCTTCGCCGTCTGTGCTGAGTATTTCCATGAATACCTGTGTTTCTTTATAGGCCGGTGTATCCGTATCCTTATCCGCTTCGCTGCTCGTGAGGCGGTTGATTGCTGATTCGCCGGAATTATTCATCGGAATGTAAAGCTGTTTTTCTTTCACGCGGTCAGTGACAAGTGCCTGGATGCGTAAAGCTCCGTATGGTGATTTCAGCCGTACAAGTGCTCCGCTTTCAAGCCCTCGTTCCTCGGCGAGCTCCGGAGAAATCTCGACAAAGTTGTCAGGTGTTTTCAGCGTGATGCCTTCCGATTTATAAGTCATATTGCCTTCGTGGAAATGCTCAAGCATACGGCCGTTGTTCACGTGCAGATCATACTGTTCGCCAAAGGTCTGCGGCTCTGTCCAATGAACCGGGTAAAATCTCGCTTTTCCGTTCGGGAACTGGAAACGGGATTCGTAAAGAAGCGGCTCGTCCTGACCTTCTTTTGTCACAGGCCATACGAGAGAGTCATATCCTTCAAGCCGTTCGTAGGAAACTCCTTCGAAGAATGGGCAGAGTGAAGCTGCTTCTGCCATGATTTCCGATGGGTGGCTGTAGTCCCAGTCCGCGCCCATACGGTTGGCCACAAGCTGAAGAATCTCCCAGTCCGGCTTAGAGTTACCCAGTGGATCAAGTGCTTTGTATAAACGCTGGAAGCGGCGCTCAGTGTTTACAAATGTTCCGTCTTTTTCCAGGCTCGGGCTCGCCGGGAGCACGACGTCAGCAAACTTGGCAGTCTCGGAGAGGAAAATATCCTGAACCACGAAGAAATCAAGCTTTTCAAAGCCCTGCTGCACGTAGTTTATGTTGGAGTCCACAAGTGCCATTTCCTCGCCTTTCAGATACAGGCTTCGCAGGCGGCCTTCGTGCATTGCATCGACCATTTCATGGTTCGTCATGCCGACTTCACCGGAAAGCTCGGTGTTCCAGCCCTGTTCAAATTTGCGGCGGATGTCTTCATCTTCTACAGACTGATAGCCTGGAAGAAGGTTCGGCGCACTGCCAAAGTCCGTCGCACCCTGGACATTATTATGTCCGCGAAGCGGATAGGCACCAGTGCCGTGACGGCCGTAGTTGCCGGAGACAAGGAGCAGGTTCGATATGGCCGTACTTGTATCGGCACCACCGGAGTGCTGGGTGACGCCCATCGCCCATAGGGCACAGGTAGTATCAGCTTCATGAATGCTTTCGGCAATGCCAATCAGTTCCTCACGGGAAAGCCCAGTCTGTTCCACGGCGTAATCGATTGTGTACATTTCGAGTTCTTTAACAAAATCGTCGTAGTAATCCACGCGTTCATTAATGAACTCTGTATCCTCCCAGCCCTGATCGATAATGTATTTCGCTACTGCGTTCAGCCATACAAGATCCGAGCCCGGCTTCGGCTGGATAAACATGTCCGAGCGCTCTGCCATTTCGTGCTTTCTGATGTCAGAGACGATCAGCTTCTGGTTGCGCAGCTTATGGGAGCTTTTAATACGAGTGGCAAGAACCGGGTGGGACTCTGATGTGTTTGTCCCGACGGTAATAATAAGCTCCGCGTTTTTAATATCCTCTATTGTGCCGGTGTCACCGCCGTATCCCACTGTACGGAAGAGTCCCTGAGTCGCAGGGGTCTGACAGTAACGGGAGCAGTTATCAATATTGTTTGTTCCCATTACGGAACGGGAGAGCTTCTGCATAAGATAGGATTCTTCGTTCGTCGTTTTGGAAGAGCTGATAAACGCGAGAGCATCGTTGCCGCTCTCTTCCTTAATGGAAGTAAAGTTTTTCTGAATAACATCTAAAGCATTCTCCCACGTAGTTTCGACAAACTGGCCGTTTTCCCGGACAAGTGGATTCTGAAGGCGTTCTTCGCTGTTCACAAAGTCCCAGCCGAATTTGCCCTTCACACAGGTGGAAATACCGTTTGCCGGTGCTTCTGCCTGCGGCTCAATTTTCAGGATTTCGCGATCCTTCGTCCACACGTCAAAGCTGCAGCCGACGCCGCAATAAGTACAAACTGTTTTCGTTTTTTCAATACGGTCGTCACGCATTTTGGACTCCATATTGGATAGAGCCAAAATCGAGCTGTAGCCGGTTTCAACGTCCTTGGTGATGTCAATCATCGGACGGAGGGTATCTTCTTTCAGGCCAGTCATGTAGCCGGCTTCACCTTCCATGTTTGTTTCAATTAAAGCGTTACATGGGCATACGGTCGAGCAGTGACCACAGGAGACACAGGAGGATTCGCCGATAGGAACATCGTTGTCCCAGATAACGCGGGGACGTTCACGTTCCCAGTCGATGGAAAGGGTCTCGGTCACCTGGACGTCCTGACAGGCTTCCACACAGCGTCCGCAGAGGATGCACTGATCAGGGTCGTAGCGATAGTGCGGGTTCGTATAGTCTTTTTCATACGGTTTAGTTTCAAAAGGAACGCTCTGGTGTTCGACACGCATCGCTTCCACCGTGTTATGGATTTCACAGCCGCCGTTATTGTAATCACAGACGGTACAGTACAGCTCGTGATTATGCAGAATCCGGTCCATCGCAATTTTCTGCGCCTGATCGACATCAGGAGTAAGTGTTTCAATGACATCATCTTCTTTAAATTCGGTGGAACAGGCACGAACAATTTCTCCGTTCACCTTCACCATACAGGTGTCACAGGTTTCAATCGCACCAAGGCTCGGGTGATAACAGACATTTGGCACTTCCTCATTAGTGCCGCGCGTGTAGTCCAGGATTGTGGAGTCATCCGATACTTTGCGCTCAGTGCCATTCATCGTTACTCGAATAATCGACAAAATAATCATCCTTCCATTTTTGGAAATAAAGTTGGGCTAAAGGAATAAAGAAGTAGTAGACAACGGATGAATGCAGCACTCGCTTATGTAAGAGTCAAGGGAGTGCACCTTTATTCTAGGTATAATATAGAAAAATGTAAAAAATAATAAAGGTTTACTTCCACATTTCCACGAAATTAGGAATTTAAAACTATATTTTAATAATTATCAGCCATATCTAGTGATCCTGGTGGTATTTGTGATTACATCAAAACTAGATTATAATGCTTTTGGATAGCAAATATGTGAATGATAATTCAATCAAAGGACATTGATAAAATGAGACCAACAGAAAATGAAAAAGATATCGCGAGCTTTGCCGGCAGACTGCTGCGGGAAAGGTTTGGCAAAGGACCGGAAGCAGCCCACGTTGTAATGCAGGGACCGTTCATCACAATTTACCTTCGGCATTTTCTAAGCCCGATGGAGCGGGTCATTCTTGAACAGGAGGGTGAAAAGGCTGTTTTTCGTCTGCGTGAAAGCATGATGCACAAAATTGTTCCGGAGATTAACGGATACGTGCAGTCGGTCACCGGTCAGGAATTCAAAAACTTTTACCACGACAGCGATTTTAATAAGGAATCGAGTATTTTTGTGGGGATTGATGAAAATGCGTATGACGGCGAAGACCCTTTTAAAGAATACGCCGGTAAAAAGAAGCTGGAAGAGCGGGTGCGGCAGGTCACTGCAGAAGCGGAAAAGGAACCGGATAAAGTCTTTTCAGGAATGTTAAACAATAAGACTGTTCTCGTGATCCGGGAAGGACTGCTGATTAATATCGAAAAAGAGCTAGTGGAGCAGGGATATGAAGAGCAGCTGAAGGTAACTAAACGCAAGCTGGAAAAACGGCTGTTAATAGAAGGGAAGTCGTTTACCTCTATTGCCGGGATAAATATTGCTGATGTGTTTGTTGACTGGGACTTTGAACGGGACCGCAGCGTTATTGTCTTTATTATGAGCGGATCCGGCTAAAAGGAAATAATGCCCTGGTCCACAGCTTCAGCCGGCGTAGGCCTGAAAGCAGTGGACACAGTAAGAATAGTTCTTCTGGGTGAATGACTGCAGGGCAGCTTCTTCCACGAGACTTTCCCAATCGGACGGCTTGCTGCTGGCCATGCAGCGGTCGTTAACAAATACGGATTTATGGATTTTCTGTCCATCGTGATCAATTAAAAATTTCATGAATTAAAGAGTTCTCCTTTCATAAAGACAAATAAAAAAGCCAAAAAGATAAACAGGAGGCAGGGACCTCGTGTCTCTTTTTGGCTTATGGGAAATAGCACCATTGTCTATCCATTTCCACCATCTGTTTAGTTGCTCTTTAAGTAACTGCTCTGTATGTATACCGTAAATGAAACAACTCCTAATTGCAACCATAACAAAAACAGGTAGTACTGCTAATCGCTGGCTGGGGTATCAACCAATCCGGTAAACCTAAGGCGGTAAGAGGTTTCGCCTTCATCAATGTAGCCCCAGGCAATACGGTCTTTTTTCCAAAAGATCTTAAACTGGTTGCGGTCGACAATTTCAAAGCTGTCGCATTCCGAGATGATTCCAAGCGCCTCCAGCTCCCGGCAGATACGCTTTGTTTCCGATAAATACCACATATTTTCCCAGCGCGGGTGTTCAGAGCGGCTTGTAATGTCTGCAATAACTTCGATAGAACCATTCCGGAGAACACGATACCGGCCAAAGGAAGCTGCTTGATATTCCATGAAATTCTCCCCATTCATTTTTCTTTTATTATGCATGAAAAAGTAGGTAATTTCTACTTAAAAAAACTCCCGGCCGAAGCCGGGAGTAAAAAGTTCTGGAGAGAAAGTGAATTTCAATTTATTTTTAAATCAATACCAAGCGGTTTTATTTCCATTTCATGACGACTTTTAATTTGTTCTGCTCAAAGTAGTAGGAGTCTATTTTTCCGTAAGGGACTTTTTTCATAGGCTCAAATACTTCCAGGTGAAAGCCCGCCTGCTGGTCCTGAACAGAGAAATAAGGCGGGCGGTCAAAGATTTCCCTGAACACGTCGTCCGCTTCCAGAGGGGAAATGGACTTTAACGTAAAGTAAAGGGTCCGCTCTGAAGCGTGGGAAGGTTCAAGCAGCATGCTGAATCGGCTCTGGCTGCTGTCATTTTTTACGCCTTCAATACGCAGAACCTGATCCTGAATATGAACCGCGGAAATGTCCACATTATCCATTTTTTTAACCTGAAGCACCTTCAAAAACATTTTTTCCGTTACTGGAATGGTTACTCCGTTTTCTTTCGCATCGGTCACACGTTTTTTAATAGATGAAAAAAGACTCACTATTGATTTCCTCCTCATAATACTGACTGTGTATTCTTATTCCCTGATGAGTAGTCAGATGAACGTCTATTTTTAGATATAATAGATTTTTACACGCTTAATTAAAAAAATAATTTGAAAAGAAAAAAGTCCAAGGAAAACTGTTTTTTTTAAAACTTATCACAATTAAATATTGACAGCGCTTTCAAATAAATATAAACTTTGTTTAAGCAATATACTAAATATCATATCAATTGGGGGTTTATTATGAAAAAATTGTATTTGGCACCGATTCTTAGTTTGCCTATTATCTTAACTGCTTGCGGCGGAGGCGGGGGAAGCGAAGAAGGAAGTGGATCTGATGAAAATAATGAAATATTAATGTGGCATTATTACACGGGTTCGGAGGAAGTTTTCAAACAAATGGCTAAGGATTTTAACGAAAGCCAAGATGAATATACATTAGAAACTGAATATGTGCCTTTTGATGAAATGAAAAAACAATTATCAGTAGGATCAGCGGGTGATACACTTCCTGATTTAATTATTTCAGATACAGTAGACAATGCTTCTCTAGCTTCAATGGGGGTACTTAATGATATTTCAAGCGAAGTAGAAGAATGGGGAGAAATAGACGATTATTTGAAAGCTCCAGTAGCTTCTACTAAATATGAAGATGGAACATATGGCGTGCCTTTAACTACGAACAGCATTGGATTATTTTATAATGAAAAAATGCTTGAAGAAAATGGAATCGAAAAACCGCCTGAAACCTGGGAAGAATTAAATGAGGCAGCCGAGGCAACTACAAATTCCGATCATGATGGGTTTGCTATGTCTGCCGTTAGGTCAGAAGAGTCAACTTTTCAATTCTATCCGTTTTTATTATCAGCGGGTGCAGATGAAAACTCGCTCGATTCTCCAGAAGCAGCCGAAGCATTAAACTTTGTGGATGATATGCTTGCAGAAGGTTATATGAGTGAAGAAGTATTGAATTCAACACAAGACGATTTAGCAAGAAAATTTGCCAATGAAAGCGTAGCAATGATGATTAACGGCCCGTGGGTAGTAGATCGTCTGAAAGAAGAAAACGAAGATTTGGATTTTCAAATAACCTCTATTCCTAAAAAAGAAGAGCATAAATCTGTTATCGGCGGAGATAATTTAGCTGTCGTAGAAAGTGGTAACCAAGAAGGTGCCTGGGAAGCCTTAAGCTATTTTTCTGAACCAGAAAATATGGAAGAATTTACGAAAGAAACCGGATATTTTCCACCGAGACAATCTGTATTAAATGATTCTGATTATTGGCAGGAAGACGAACATTTGAGTTCTTTCATACAAACTACCGAAGAAGCAGAGGCACGTGGACCATCTCCGAATTGGCCGGATATTTCAGAAAGTATCCAATTAGCAATTCAGGAATCTCTAACTGATGAAAAAGAACCTGATGAAGCTTTAGAGGATGCTCAAAAAAAGGTAGAAAGCGCTAACGAATAAATCCGTCACAAGGGAGAGATGAAATTGAGATTAAGAGTAGCGGGGATATTTACAGAAACCCCAAACAAATTAGAGTGGAGTTATAATAGTGAGCACCTCATTGTTGAAGCATGGGGAAAAGACAGCGTGAGAGTGAGAGGTTACAAGAATAATGATTTAACTGAGAATAATTGGGCTCTTATTCCCTCTGCAGAGAATAATGCAGTAATCAATATTTATGATAATGAAGCATGGCTTCAGCATGGGAAAATTAATGTCCAAATCAAACGCAATGGGAAATTAACTATATTCAATCACCAAAATGAAATTATTGTAGAAGAATATGTAAGGAACCGAAACGATATAAATGAATTTTGCAGTGCTTTGGACATAGACGCCAGAGAATTTCGACCGCTCCTGGGCGGAGATTTTGCTATTACTGCAAGATTTGAGTCAAATAGTAATGAAAAGATATATGGTATGGGGCAATATCAGCAGCCGCACTTGGATTTGAAATACTGTTCCTTGGAACTGGCTCAACGAAATTCCCAGGCCACTATTCCTTTTTCTATTTCGAGTAAGGGCTATGGATTTTTATGGAACAACCCGGCTGTAGGGAATGTTACTTTCGGAAAAAATATTACTGAATGGAAAGCAGAGTCCTCAAAGCAATTAGATTACTGGGTTACTATAGGCGAAACGCCGCATAAAATCGTGGAAAATTATACTGCGGTAACAGGTAGAGTACCTATGATGCCTGAATACGGTCTCGGATTTTGGCAGTGTAAGCTAAGGTATCAGACCCAGGAAGAATTATTAAACGTTGCCCGCGAATATTACCGGAGAGGCCTCCCTCTCTCAGTAATAGTGGTTGATTATTTCCATTGGCCTCATCAGGGAGATTGGCGCTTTGATGAAGAATATTGGCCAGATCCACAGGCAATGGTAAAAGAATTGAAAGAAATGGGAATTGAATTAATGGTTTCTATTTGGCCAACTGTAGACACCAAAAGTGAAAATTTCGAAGAAATGATGAGAGAAGGGCATTTGATTCAAGTAGAAAAAGGTATCCCTATCGCTATGGATTTTATGGGGAACACTTTATATTACGATGCCACCGATCCCTCGGCTAGAGAATATGTATGGAATAAAGCAAAGAAAAATTATTATGATTTGGGCATAGAAACTTTCTGGCTAGATGAAGCGGAGCCTGAATACTCTGTATATGATTTTGATAATTACAGATACCACATTGGTCCAAACGTACAGACAGGAAACTATTATCCGGTAGGGTACGCCCAGACCTTCTACGAAGGGATGAACGCGCAAGGGCAGGAAGAAATTGTTAACCTGCTCAGGTGTGCCTGGGCAGGAAGTCAAAAATACGGTGCCTTAGTTTGGTCAGGAGATATAGATTCGAGCTTTGAAGCTCTGCAAAACCAGTTTGCCATAGGATTAAACATGGGGATGAGCGGGATACCGTGGTGGACCACAGATATAGGTGGTTTTCACGGTGGAAATCCTGATGATCCAGACTTCAGAGAGTGTATTATCCGCTGGTTTCAGTACGGGGCGTTTTGTCCGGTTTTTCGTCTTCATGGCGACCGTGAACCAAAACAGGGACCTCTTAGTAGTGAAAGAGGAGGCATGTGCCCTTCAGGAGCAGATAACGAAGTTTGGAGCTACGGGGAAGAAGCTTATGAAATATTCAAAGAATACATGCAGATGAGAGAAAATTTAAAACCATACATTAGAAAGTTAATGGAGGAAGCACATGAAAATGGTGCTCCTGTTATGAGAGCTCTATTTTATGAGTTCCCTGATGACCCTGAGTGCTGGGAAAATGAAGACAGCTATATGTTTGGGAGCGATATTCTTGTTTCTCCAATCCTTAACCATGGGCAAAGAGAAAAAGCGATATACTTTCCACTGGGTGAACATTGGAGAAATATTAATGATGGAGAGTTGTATGAGGGAGGAAAGAAAGTGAAAGTTGATGCCCCGATCCACTCAATGCCTGTGTTTGTCAAAGTTGGAAGCGATACAGAAAAATATTTTAAATAAATGCATTAAAGCAAAACTCTGGACGTAATTGTCCGAGCTTTGCTTTTTTTATATTATTGAACGCTGACTTTATCACGGGTTAAAAAGACGTTAGAGGCAAATGCACTGCTTCCTAAAGCAGAGGAGAGCGGCCCCAGTTCTGAAAAAGTAATGTCTAAACGTTTTTTATAATAAGATAATAATCGTTGATCAAGCACTTTATCTATAGGGTGGTGGAGCCAATTCTCCAAACGTGCAAGTCTGTTACCGATCACGATTTGTTCTGGGTTAAAGGTGTTGACGATATTAACCAGGCCGACGCCAAGGTAAAAACCTACAGTGTTGATTATTTTTAAAATAACATCATTGCCATCTTCAGCTTGTTGGATGACTTCTTCAAGCGTTAATCTTTTTCCGAAAGCAGCATTGACTTCGTTCAAAAGAGTCTCTTCTGAACTATACAATTCCCAACAGCCTATATTGCCGCATCGACATTTCTTTCCGTTTGTTTCAATAGAAAAATGTCCAACTTCACCCGAAAATCCGTTGTTCCCCTGGTATAACTTATCCTCAATTATTATACCTGCTCCGACACCAATACCTACACTAACATATATTAAATTCCGGGAGGTGCGCCCTGCCCCGAATATTTTTTCCCCATATGCCCCAGCTTTAGCTTCATTTTCAATAACTACAGGTATTTGAAAATCTTTTTTTAATTTTGCTTTCAAATCAACATTTTCCCAACCTAAGTTAGGAGCAAAAAGTACCCATCCATTTTTATCCACGAGTCCTGGCACGCCAATACCTACTCCGACAACGCCAAATGGACTTTTAGGAGCAGCTTTTATTAATTCAGAAATCAAGCTGTGGAGTAAAGGGTAAATACTTTCATAATGCTTATTAGCCATCGGGAATTCGCGTTGCTGTACAATGTTTCCCTGTAAGTCTGTCAACACACCTAGAATGTAATTAACTCCGAGATCCAGGCCAATAGAGTACCCTGCCGTGTGGTTAAAGTAAAGCATTACAGGCTTGCGACCCCCACTGGATATCCCGGCTCCTACTTCTTTTGTTAATTGTTCATTAATGAGTTCGCTGACTAAACTCGAAACAGTAGCTTTATTCAAGCCAGTTTGTTTTGAAATTTCGATGCGTGAAATAGGGCTGTGCTTTTGAATGCTGCTCAGAACAATGGACTTATTGATTTGCTTTACGAGCGACTGGTCGCCTGTCCTCTCCATGACTTTCACATGCCTTTCCAAATCTTTATTTACTTAATAAACATAGAATTAAATACTCTTATAAAAACACTATATATTGTTTTTATCTATAGATCAATGAATTGGTAAAATAACATTGACAACGTTTTCAATATATTAGATACTTTGTTTAACGTTAAAACTTACTTAAGGAGAGGGAATATGAAAAAACGTATGATAGGAATTAGCACATTATTATTGGGAGGGCTTTTGGCAGGCTGCGGCGGAGAAAGCAGCGGTGGAAGTTCAGAATCTGAAGGAGAAGTATTAGTTTGGAATTACTTCACTGGAAAACAAAAAGAATTATTTGATGAATTAGTCCAGGAATATAATGATTCTCAAGACGCCGTTACTGTTACTTCTGAATATGTTCCGTTTGACGAAATCAAAAAGCAGTTGTCTGTTGGTTCGGCAGGTGACACTCTTCCAGACATGGTTTTTGTAGATACAGTGGATAATGCTGCTCTGGCTTCTCAAGGAGTATTAGCGAATATTTCAGATGAAGTAAATGAGTGGGGGGAGAAGGAAAATTTCCTGGAAGGACCAATGAAATCGGCAATCTACGAGGAAGAATATTATGGGTTGCCATTCGCGAGTAATGCACTGGGTTTATTTTACAACGAAGAAAAACTGGAGGAAGCCGGATTCGAAGAACCACCTGAAACATGGGAAGAATTAAGCAGTTATTCAGAAACGTTAACCACAGATGAAACAACTGGGATGGCCCTATCTGGCGTTAAATCGGAAGAATCAACCTTTCAATTTTACCCTTTCCTTCTCTCTAACGATGTTGACTATCAATCTTTAGATAGTGCAGAAGCGAGTGAATCACTTGAGGTTTTGGATGAACTAATTGAGAACGGATACATGGACGACGGTGTTGTTAATGCGACTCAGGATGATTTAGCTCGTCAATTTGGCACTGGAGAAGTTGCTATGATGGTTAACGGGTCCTGGAACATAGAAAGATTAAAAGAAGAAAATGAAAGCTTAGAATTTAGCATAGCGCCTATTCCATCACCTGAAGGAAAAGATTCGGTCTCCACGCTAGGTGGGGAGAACCTGGCTTTAGTTGAAGGAGGAAACCAAGAGGAGTCATGGGAGTTTATGAGCTGGCTTTTGGAACCTGAACAGTTAACTGACTTTACAGCTGAAACAAGTACTTTCCCTGCAAGAGAAGATATATTAAACGAAAGTGACAACTGGAGTGAAGATAAACATTTGAGTCAGTTCATTCCTATTTTAGAAAACGCTCAACCAAGAGGCCCTTCGCCTAATTGGCCAAGCATTTCTTCACCTATCCAAGTGGCTATCCAGGAAGCGTTTACTGATTCAAAAACTCCAGAAGAAGCCCTGGAGGACGCGGCAGCTAAAGTAGAAGAAAATACTCAGAAGGAGTAGGTGAATATGGCAAATACGAGTGCGAAAAATTATGAGAACAAAGTAGAAAAGCAGAGTATCTGGAAAAAAGTTTTAAGCAATTGGCAGGGATATTTATTCGTTCTTCCAGCAGTAATCTACATGCTGGTGCTGATCGGATATCCCCTGATATATAACTTAATTCTTAGTTTTCAAAATGTGAATTTAGCAGTTTTTAACGCTGGGGGTGCAGAATTTGTAGGTTGGCAGAACTACGTTTCGCTATTCCAGCAGGACGTCTTTTGGATATCCCTGAAAAACACCATGGTATACACGGTTGGAAGCGTAGTCTTCCAATTTGTACTAGGATTTCTATTAGCTTTATTTTTTAGTATGAAATTTAAACTGGCTTCTTTTCTGAGAGGAGTAATGATGGTCAGTTGGTTGATCCCATTAACAATATCCGCATTGCTGTTTCGGTTCATGATGGGTGCTGATGGAGGGATTGTGAACCAGTTCCTGCTTTCAATAGGACTGGTGAATCAACCAATTGAATGGCTGACAAGTCCGGATATTGCTCTATGGACGATTATACTGACAAATATCTGGGTTGGAATTCCTTTTAACATGCTCCTGCTTTCTACCGGATTAAGCAGTCTTCCAGAAGAAATTTATGAAAGTGCCAGTCTGGATGGGGCGAATATATTCCAAAAATTTTATCATCTGACTTTGCCGCTATTAAAACCAGTAATACTAGTAGTCATGATGCTTGGTTTTATCTACACTTTTAAAGTTTTTGATTTAGTATTCGTTATGACCGGTGGCGGGCCGATTAATTCAACAGAAGTATTATCTACACTTGCGTACCGTTATTCATTCGATGATTTTGAATTTAGTATGGGTGCTGCATCAGCTAATATATTATTTATTATCTTGTTTGCTATTAGTCTCGTATATTTATGGATGATTAATAGAGATAATAAGGAGGCAGGACAATGACGGGTAAAAGAAAAGAATGGCTCCTAAACATAATCGGAGTGGTTATCGTCTTCATATTTTTGTTTCCTTTTTTCTGGATGATTATCACTTCGTTTAAAACTCAAAGCGAAATATTTCAGGTGCCGCCGACATTTTTACCATCGGAATGGAATATTTCGAGTTATCAAAGCATCTTTGCAGACGATGTATTAAGAAACTTTTTTAATAGCTTTTTAATAGCTTTTACTACGGCTATTTTAGTATTAGTACTGGCTGTGCCTTCTGCTTATGGACTTGCAAGGTTCAAGATAAAAGGCCTTGGCTTTTTCATTCTTATTTTCCTTGTGACCCAGATGCTTCCAGCTACCGTAGTTCTTACACCCCTTTTCATTATGTTTAATCAACTGGGCATATTAAACACTTATTTAGGCCCGATATTAGCAGCAGCTACATTGGGTGTGCCTTTCTCTGTACTGATTTTAAGAACATTCTTCCTGGACATCCCTTATGAGTTGGAAGAAGCAGCTACTATCGATGGAAGCAATAAGTGGCAGACTTTTATTAAAATCATCGTTCCCCTGGCTACTCCAAGCATAATTGTGTGTGGAGCTGTTTCCTTTTTCTTTGCCTGGGGAGACCTGATTTTCAGTATTACCTTTAATAGAAGTCAGGAATTATGGCCGCTGACGGCTGGTATCTATAATGCTATTGGAAGGTATGGAATTGAGTGGAACTCGTTAATGGCGTTTGCAACTATTTCAGCACTTCCAGTGTTAATTATATTTATTTTATTACAAAAACGTTTAGTTAAAGGTTTGGCAAGCGGAGCTGTTAAGTAATGATGGAGGGACTTATATGAAGTTTTCGGATGGCAATTGGCTGACAAGGGAAGGGTATCAACTGTATCACCCTAACCATATCACTGATTATGAAATTTCCAGGGAAGAAGTAATTATATACGCTCCGTGTAAACCAATACCTGATAGAGGAGCTACATTGGACGGGCCGTTGTTAACATTGAAAATATCTTCTCCAACGAGCAACGTGCTCACAATAAGAGTGTCACACTTTTTAGGAGGATTGGAAAAGCGGCCCGAATTAGAATTTATGGAAACAAAGCGTAACGAATTAACAGTAAATGATAATGATGAATGCTTAGAGATTATAACTGGCGATTTAAAAATGAAATTAAATAAACAGCAATGGCGGTTAGAATACTTTAATCAAGAACGAAAGATAACAGAAAGCCAAAATAAAAATCTCGCATATATCAAACACGTTTCTGGGAAAAGTTATATGAGAGAACAATTAAACATTGGTGTGAGTGAACATATTTATGGTTTGGGAGAAAGGTTTACTCCCTTTGTAAAAAATGGACAATCTATTGACTCATGGAACAAAGATGGGGGGACCAGCACGGAACAGGCTTATAAAAATATCCCTTTTTATATTTCAGATCGGGGATATGGTTTGCTGGTGAATCATTACGAAAACGTTTCTTATGAAATAGGCTCTGAAGAGGTGTCTAAATCACAATTCAGCGTTGACGGTGAAGAATTAGAATACAGCATTATTAACGGCCCGGAGCCTAAAAAGATTATAGAAAATTATACAGATTTGACCGGAAAACCAGCCTTGCCGCCGAAGTGGTCTTTCGGACTATGGTTAACTACTTCATTCACTACGAATTATGATGAAGAAACAGTAAATCATTTTGTTGATGGAATGAAATCCAGGAACATTCCTTTAAGTGTTTTTCATTTTGACTGCTTTTGGATGAAAGAATTTGAATGGTGTAATTTTGAGTGGGATGAACGATTTTTTCCTGATCCAGAAGGCATGATCAAACGACTTAAAAATAAAGGACTATCCATATGTGTGTGGATCAATCCTTATATTGCGCAAAAATCCCCTTTATTTCAAGAAGGGAAGGAAAAAGGTTACTTTATTAAAACCAAAGGCGGCGACGTATGGCAATGGGATTTATGGCAGGCTGGGCAAGCAATTGTTGATTTCACCAACCCAGAAGCAAAAAAATGGTATCAAAGCAAGCTGGAAAAGCTGTTGGATATGGGGGTAGACAGTTTTAAAACAGACTTTGGTGAACGTATACCTGCCGAAAACGTAACTTATTACGATGGCTCTGACCCAGATAGGATGCATAACTACTATGCACAAATTTACAATGAAACAGTTTTTTCTCTGCTTAAAGAAAAAAAGGGGCAAAATGAAGCGGTGGTGTTTGCCCGGTCGGCAACCATAGGAGGACAGCGTTTCCCCGTTCACTGGGGAGGGGATTGTTACGCTACCTATGAATCAATGGCCGAAAGCTTACGCGGAGGGTTGTCCCTGACTTCTTCAGGATTTGGATTTTGGAGTCATGATATCGGGGGATTTGAAAATACTGCAAGTGCCGACCTTTTCAAACGCTGGACTGCTTTTGGAATGCTTTCTACTCACAGTCGTTTACACGGCAGCAGTTCTTATCGGGTCCCGTGGCTGTTTGATGAGGAATCGGTAGAGGTTACGAAATTTTTCGCAGAGTTAAAAAACAAATTAATGCCGTATTTATATAATGAAGCCATACACACATCTGTAACCGGAATCCCTATGATGCAGCCTATGTATATGACCTTTCCGGATGAAAAAGAAACTACGTATTTAGATACGCAATATATGCTGGGGAGTGATTTATTAGTAGCGCCTGTATTTAATGAAGAAGGTAATGTGGATTATTATTTACCTGGAGGAAAGTGGACAAATTATTTCACTAAACAAACTATAATTGGGAAGCAATGGTTACGACAGCATTTTGATTACTTCCAATTACCGTTGTATGTACGTCCTCATACGCTGCTTCCAATTGGAAGTACTAAAGAGCGGCCA
Source organism: Marinococcus sp. PL1-022 (assembly GCF_033845285.1). Taxonomy (NCBI): domain Bacteria; kingdom Bacillati; phylum Bacillota; class Bacilli; order Caryophanales; family Bacillaceae; genus Marinococcus; species Marinococcus sp. PL1-022. The sequence goes on from NZ_JAWXCX010000001.1 coordinate 960,162, forward strand.
GACTATGACTATAACGATCAAGTCTGTTTTGAACTTTATGAGCCAACATTAAATAAGCCTTGTACAAGAGAAATTAAAGATAATGACAATAACACTCTGTTACATGTCGAAGTATTAAAAGAAAATTCCAGCATGAAAATAGTTTGTAAACATAATGAACATAATACTGACTGGTCGGTATTGTGGGTTAACAGTCCAAAGATCTTTTGGGCAAAGGGAGCAAAAATTAATCAAAAAGATAATAATTACCTGATCACACCTGAAAATAAAGAGATTTTCATAGAATTGGAGGAATTATAAAATGCAATCATTTAACAACGTACCAACTATCAATTTCGAGGGCGCCACTTCGGCCAATGACTTTTCTTTTAAGCACTATGACAAGGACGCGACCGTCATGGGGAAATCGATGGACGAATGGCTCCGCTTTTCAGTAGCCTACTGGCATACACATACGTTCGGCGGGGAGGATCCGTTTGGCGGACCGACGATGGAGCGCTCCTATCAGAAATACAGCGGCATGGATCTTGCGAAAGCACGGGTGGAGGCGAACTTTGAGCTTTTGAATAAGCTGGGCATCACCCGGTTTGCGTTTCATGACATTGATATTGCTCCGGAAGGTAATTCTTTAAAAGAAACCTATCAAAATATTGATACAATCACTGCCATGCTGAAGGATAATATGAAGGAACACGGCATCGGTCTTCTGTGGAATACGGCGAATATGTTTGTTGACCGCCGGTTTATGCACGGGGCGGCGACGACAAACAATGCAGACGTTTATGCCTATGCTGCGGCTAAAGTAAAGAAGCAGCTTGAAGTAGCTAAAGAGCTGGGTGCACAGAACTACGTGTTCTGGGGTGGCCGGGAAGGCTACGAGACTCTGCTTAATACCGATATGAAGCGCGAAATGGATAACCTGGCACGCTTCTATCATATGGCGGTGGATTATGCGAAAGAGATAGGCTTTGAAGGGCAGATGCTGATTGAGCCAAAGCCGCGCGAACCAATGAAGCACCAGTACGACTTTGATGTTGCTACAGCTTACGCATTCCTGCAAAAGTATGATCTCGACAGCCATTTTAAAATGAACATCGAATCAAACCACGCCACACTTGCCGGTCATACGTTTGAACACGAGCTCCGCTACGCAAGAGAAATGGACATTCTTGGATCGGTGGATGCAAACCAGGGCGACCTGCTGCTCGGCTGGGACACCGACGAGTTCCCAACTGATATTTACGATGCGACCCTTGCGATGTACGAAATCCTGAAAAACGACGGCCTCGGTACTGGCGGCTTAAACTTTGATGCCAAGGTGCGGCGCCCGTCTCATAAGCCCGAAGACCTGTTTCATGCGCACATTGCAGGCATGGACACATTTGCCTACGGGTTAAAGGCAGCCTCCCAGCTGATCGAAGACCGTGTATTTGAAGACATTGTGGATGAACGCTACAGCAGCTTTGACAAAGGCGTGGGGAGTGACATTCTTGCCGGCAAAACAAGCTTTAAAGAGCTTGAAGCCTATGCCCTTGAACTCCAGGAGCCGATTGAGCACCAGTCGGGTAAACAGGAGCTTATTAAGGCAAAGCTGAACCAGTATATTTTAAACGCAAACAACAAAGTAAAAGTTTAAGCAAAGAGGTGCTGGCATGACTTACGTAATCGGAATCGATTTAGGAACGAGTGCAGTGAAATCGCTTCTTGTGAACAGAAGTGGCGAGGTGACAGCTTCTGTGTCAAAATCGCTGTCTGTCCAGCAGCCGGCTGCGGGGCATTCCGAGCAGAATCCTGATGTATGGGTGGAGCAGACAGAAGCATCGATTCAGGCACTGCTTCAGGAGACAGGAATAAAGGCAGAGGAAGTGGAAAGCATCAGCTTCTCCGGCCAGATGCACGGCCTGGTGCTCCTGGATGAGACCGGCCGGCCACTGCGCCCGGCTATACTCTGGAACGATACAAGAACGTCGGAGCAGTGCGAAACGATCCGGCATACGATCGGGGAGAATGAACTGATTGAGGCAACACAGAACACAGTTCTTGAAGGCTTTACTCTTCCGAAAATGCTGTGGGTACAGGAGCACGAGCCGGAAATTTGGAGCAGGGCAGCGTCTTTTCTGCTGCCAAAGGACTACGTCCGGTACCGGATGACAGGCAGTATGCAGATGGAACTCTCTGATGCGGCCGGGACGCTTCTGCTGGATGTGAAAGGAAAATCATGGAGCCGTACGATGCGGGAAGGCTTTAATCTCTCCGCCTCGTTCTGCCCTCCGCTCATAGAATCCCACGAAAGTGCGGGACCCCTGACAAAGGAAGCGGCAGATAAGACGGGACTCCATGAAGGAGTGAATGTTATAGCCGGTGGGGCCGATAACGCCTGCGGTGCTTTAGGAAGCGGAATTACAGAACCTGGGGAAGGCCTTTTAAGTATAGGGACTTCCGGAGTGCTTCTCGTGCCGGATCACGGCGAAGCGGTTCCGGATGGACGTCTGCATTATTTTAATCACGCATCTAAGGATCAGTATTATTATATGGGAGTTACGCTTTCTGCCGGAAACAGTCTTCAGTGGGTAAAGGACAATTTGTTTTTTGACGAAACGATTGAAGAGCTGGTCGAACGGGCGTCCCAGGTGCCGGCGGGGGCAGAACAATTACTGTTCACCCCGTTTCTGACCGGTGAAAGAACGCCGTATATGGACGCAGGAATCAGGGGCAGCTTTATCGGACTCGATATCCGTCATACGAGGGGACATATCGTCCGGGCTGTCATGGAAGGGATTACGTATTCTCTAAAGGAGTCTCACGAAATCATCCTTCAGCAGGGCTTTCAGATAGATTCTCTTGTGTCTATTGGAGGAGGGGCAAAAAGCTCCTTTTGGCTTCAGATGCAGGCGGATGCCTTCGGGTGCCCTGTGCGTAAGCTCGCTCATGAACAGGGGCCGGGGCTTGGGGCAGCAATGCTTGCGGCCTACGGCACAGGGTGGTTTACTACGCTTGAGGAATGCAAGAAATCGTTTGTCAAAGAGAGCGAAACGTTTTATCCTGATCCGGAACAGTCGCTCATATATGAACAATCATTTCAGGCATATAAGAAAATTTATGCACAAACATCACCGTTAAAGATGTCATGAGTGGCAGGCAAAAGTCCGAAAAGGCTTTTGCCTGTTTTAATAAAAAAATTAATTGACGATTGCGGTCCGAAACGTTTTGGATTACTATGAAATGGAAGCGGTTTAATGACGAAGTCAGAGCAAAAAATTTTAACTGGTGTTGGCAGCGTATTCAGCAGACATTTAACGACTAGAGGAGGAATGGCATGAATATTACCATCTGGAACGAAAACAGACACGAAAACAAGAACCCGGAAGTCGCAAAGGTCTACCCGAAGGGAATTCACGGGGCTTTGGCTGACTTTCTGAAGGATGAGGCGGACGTTATACGAACGGCAACGCTTGATGAGCCGGAGCATGGACTTACAGAAGACGTGTTAAACGACACCGATGTACTGCTCTGGTGGGGACATATTGCCCACGACGAGGTAGAGGATGCCATTGTCCGGCGCATTCAGAATCGCGTGCTGGATGGGATGGGTCTGATTGTGCTTCATTCCGGTCATCTGTCAAAAATATTTCGTACATTGATGGGAACAGGCTGCGACCTGAAGTGGCGGGAAGCAGACGAGCGAGAGCGGCTATGGGTCGTAGAGCCGGGCCATCCTATTACAGAGGACATCGGGGAGTATATTGAGATGCCAAAAGAGGAAATGTACGGCGAGCACTTTGATATTCCCGCGCCGGATGAGCTCGTGTTTATCAGCTGGTTTGAAGGCGGAGAAGTATTTCGAAGCGGCGCTACCTTCACACGGGGCCGTGGAAAGATTTTTTATTTCCGTCCGGGGCACGAAACGTACCCAACATATTATAATAAAGACATTCAAACGGTGATTAAAAATGCTGTCCGGTGGTCGGCCCCGAAAAATACGCCGTTGCCCGTTTACGGTAACGCCAGTCCTCTGGAAGCCATTTCGAATAAAGATGTGGGGGAAAAAGACTAATGGGAAAGCTGCAGATAGGCATTATCGGTGCAGGGGGCATCGCCCGGGGCAGGCATCTGCCCGCTTTTCAGCAGATTGAAAATGTGCGTGTAGCTGCTGTTTTTGATACAGATCTCAGCAAAGCAGGAGCTGCTGCAGAAGCATTTGATATTCCGGCTGTATACAGCACCGTGGAGGAATTGCTGGAGCATGTCGAAGCAGTCATCATCTGTACACCGAACAAATTTCATGCAGAGCTTGCCGTGCAGGCCCTGGAAGCAGGGGTGCACGTGCTTTGTGAAAAACCGATGGCGATGACTACAGCAGAATGCCAGGATATGATTGATGCCTCCAGGCGTTCGGGAGCCGTATTAACGATTGGCTATCATTACCGCTACATGAAGGAATCCCGCATGGCCAGACAGATGGTACAGGAGGGCGAAATAGGTGACCCGCTGGTTGTACGTCTTCAGGCAATGCGAAGACGGAAGGTACCTGGCTGGGGTGTGTTTACAAATAAAGAACTCCAGGGCGGAGGCAGTCTGATTGATTACGGCTGCCATCTGCTGGATCTGGCTCTCTGGCTTCTGGATGATCCACAGCCCGTAGAGGTAAGCGGAAGAACCTACGACCGCCTGAGTAAAACCCCGGGCCAAATTAATGAATGGGGAGCTATCGATACGGAAAGCTTTTCTGTGGAGGACCATGTGACCGGCTATATTACGTTTGAAAATGGCATGACGCTGCTTCTGGAGTCATCCTGGGCGGCGAACATTAAAGAAGATAAAGAAGAGCTGAGCATTTCCGGGGTCGACGGTGGCCTTCAGGTTTTTCCGCCCGAACTGTACCAGTCAAAATTCGGTTCCATGATGAGTGTGGAGCCTCACTTAACAAGCTATGAGCGTGAAGACGTGCTGCAGGCGAAAAACTTTACAGACGCGTGTCTGGGGCAGGCGGAGGTCGTTGTGAAGCCCGAGCAGGCACTGCGCGTCACCCGGATTATCGAAGCTGTTTATGAAAGCAGCAGAACTGGAAAAAGCGTTCGTCTGGATAATGTGTACGCCGACGAAATATAAGCATCCATCCGGGTGCTTTTTTATTTTAAAGCAGTTCTTAAGAAAGAATTTTTCTAATTTTTAATGAATAGTCGTTTGAATGCAGACAGAGAGGGAAAGAGAGGATTGTATTACTACAGAAGGGGGACTTACTAATTATGGAAGCAGATCGAAATCGTTGGTTGATGGCATTATCAGCCATAGCGATTCATTTATCGATTGGTTCGGTGTATGCGTACAGTGTGTACCAGAATCCGCTGAATGAGTCGCTTGGCTGGAACATTTCCGACGTAACACTCGCATTTACGATTGCAATTTTCTTCTTGGGGATGTCGGCCGCTTCACTCGGATTTTTTGTAGAAAAATACGGGCCGAGGATCTCAGCTGCCATCGCAGCCGTGCTGTTTGGTGCCGGAACAATGGGGGCCGGCCTTGCGGTACAGCTTGAAAGTCTGCCATTATTTATTGGTTCTTACGGCGTTCTTGGCGGCATCGGCCTTGGCATTGGGTACATATCCCCGGTTTCTACGCTTGTTATGTGGTTTCCAGACCGTCGGGGGATGGCTACTGGGATGGCAGTTATGGGTTTTGGCGCCGGAGCGCTTATTACAAGTCCCTTAGCTGAATGGCTGATGAACGCTGTATCGATCCCGGGGGCATTTTACATTCTTGGCGCCTCGTACTTCGTTCTTATGCTTGCAGGGGCGAGCTACATGAAGAAGCCGCCGAAGGATTGGATGCCTAAAGGCTATAAGAAAGAAGATCTGCAGACGAACCAGAAGGGCGGAGACCTGGCGCAGCTTTCAGCCAAAGAGGCACTGCGGACGATGCGTTTTTACCTGCTGTGGCTCGTGATGTTTATTAACATCTCTTCAGGTATTATGCTGCTTGCAGTGGCATCGAACATGACACAGACCATTACCGGTACCAGCGCAGCATTAGCAGCTACCATAGTGGGAGTAATGGGCTTTTTCAACGGGGGCGGACGGATTGTATGGGCGTCGCTTTCGGACTATCTTGGAAGAACGAATACTTTTACAATATTCTTTCTCATTCAAATCGTGGCCTTTTTCCTTCTCCCGTTAACGACCAACGTTGTGCTGCTTGCAATTCTATTATTTATTATTATTACCTGTTACGGTGGCGGCTTTGCCTGTCTGCCGGCTTATATTGGTGACCTGTTTGGCACGAAACAGCTCGGAGCCATTCACGGCTTTCTTTTAACTGCCTGGGCACTTGCAGGGGTGGCCGGTCCTACAGCCGTATCAAGCATTGTTTCGGCTACAGGAAGCTACGCGCTATCGTTCTATCTGTTTAATATTCTTCTCGTAGTCGCCCTGGCAGCTATGATTGTCATGCGATTTAATATTAAAAAGGTCAGAAAGAACAAAGAACAGGAAAGCACGGAAGCAGCGAAAGCATAAAGAGAGACCCCTTTCTTCTAAGATAAAGGAGAAAGGGGTCTTTACTGTTATGGGAGTTCGTTGCCGGCAGACTGATACAGGTCATACCATTCTTCACGTGTCAAAGTGATTTCAGAGGCTTCGGCGATGCCTGCCAGCCGTTCTGGGTTCATCGTCCCGACAATGGTTTGAATACGCGCGGGGTGGCGAAGAATCCAGGCTGCCGCTATTGCTGATTCGGTTACTTGGTAGCGCCCGGCCAATTCACTGAGTTTTTTGTTCACCTCAGGAAATTTATCATTGCCGATAAAAACGCCTTCCATCATGCCATACTGAAACGGGGACCAGGCCTGGACGGTCATGTTGTTCAACTGACTGTATTCAAGCAGCCCGCCTTCCCGCATCACCGCTGCATCATTTTTCATATTCACATTCAATCCCTGATCTATCATGAGGGAGTGCATCAGACCAAACTGCAGCTGATTGGTAATAAGATCCTGCTTGACGTGCTGCTTTAAAAGCTCAATCTGCATTGGATGCTGGTTGCTGACACCGAAATGACGTACTTTACCGGAGGCGTGGAGACTATCGAATGCTTCCGCTACTTCCCCGGGTTCCATGAGCGCATCGGGACGGTGAAGAAGCAGTACATCCAGATAGTCTGTCTGAAGACGCTTCAGGCTTTCATCGACTGTGTTTAAAATATGGGATTTGGAAAAATCGAAGGAATTTCCGCGTATGCCTGCTTTGGACTGAAGAATTACTTTTTCGCGCAGGTCATCGTTCATACCAACTGCTCTGGCAAAAATGTCTTCGGAATCCCCGCCGCCATAAACATCGGCATGATCGAAAAAGTTCACGCCTGCCTCAAAAGCAGTACGGAAAACTTTTTCCGCCGCATCGATGGAAAGCTCATTCATGCGCATACACCCTAGTGCTATATTGGATACTTGAAGCGAACTGCTGCCTAACTGCATTTGTTTCATCTGAGCACCTCTTTTTTTCAGGATAAGAATAGTGTAACATGACGTATGGACAATCGGCATGATAACGCTGTCAAAAATATGAAAAATGACTTTTACGCATAAATATGGTAATTTATAGAAAAAGATTAAAGGGTGGCAGTAATGAAACGAAGAACAATAAACAGCTATTTTATTTTATTCTGGCTTATTATCGGTATATGGAATATCGGCCTTGGAATTATTGTCGGTCTCGTACTGCAAAGCTATGTGTGGGCATTCATTCATGTTTTGGCCGGAGCGCTCTGTTTAACCATAATGGAAGCTATACGCAGAGGGAAATTACAGGTTAAAGAGAAAAAAGAAAACCACCTGCACGAAAGCGACCAGTAGCTTTATGTCCCTGGATTTAAAAATTGTAATAATTTGATGATTACCCTGCAGACTTTTCGGAAATAGTATATTAATGATAAACAAAGGGGTGAACATTATATTACAGACCAGAGGGGCTAAAACAATAAAAAATATTATTCAGGACAATGAAAAGCCGCTGACTAATCAGGATGTCGCCGCTATATTAAAAGATAGAAACAGCATTGACAGTTCTTTTGCTTTGAAAACGATTGATTCAATGGTAGGTAACGGACAGTTGATGCTTATCCGATATGTTGACGCCGGTGTATATGTAGTAGAAGTGAAATAAATTATGTTAACTGTTTTCATAAGCAGTTAACATAACTATTTTTTTATAAATAATTTTTACATAATTCTTCTGTTATTGTAGTGAAAGTACCGAATAATCTGTAAAATAGAGAATTACTTTAAAGAAGAGGGTGATGGCAATGAGTTTCGAAGATGAGTTCGTAACTAAAGCAAAAGAATATTTAGAAGAAGATAAAGACGCAAATATTATGAACGAAGTAAACTGGGAAATTGCCAAATACTTTAATAATCTGAATAAAGAAATCGGCGAAGTGAAAAATGACTCGTTCAGCAGCTATGGTTCAAAGCACCGCAGCTATATGACCATTGATAACCGCGAAGTGCTTTTTGAAACTGTTACAGACGATGGAAATTATCATATTCAGGTAACACAGAGTACAGATGATAAAACCAATGAGCTGGATGTTATATATGTTCAGGAGGGGAGAATGTACAGCCAGGAAAAGCAGCAGGAATTTAATATGGATATTGTCCGGGACCATCTTAAAGATACCTTCGGCGATATACTGGGATTATAAAAAAGCGCCCGCTGCGGCGCTTTTTTATTTTGAAAAATATTAAATAATCAACAGGGAAATAAGTCTTGATTTCCTTCGAATGGGTATATTGTCATTAAGGGGGTATACGCCATGGGGGTTGTTTATATTGACCGGCATATTCGCCAGGTGCAGGTGATTATTTGTAGTGAAGGACACATGCTGCATTGTCTTGTTTGGCCGGGGGAAGGGGGATGGGTCGCCGATATACACTCCATGCAGAACAGCGGTTTTCATCCGACGTTTGAGCGGGTTTATTTTCCTGAAAATGAAGAGATTATTCAGCTTGGACGGCATATATATGTTCTGCGGTAAAAAGGCAGAAGCTCGCAGCTTTCTGCCTTTGCCCGTTCTAAAGAGTATTGGGGTCCGTATAGCCGATCGGCCCCCGGGATTCGGAATGCTCCACAACAGTAAGAACAAAGCGTATCGGAATAAAGATGGTGCGGCTGCCGCTGCTCTGGGCCTTTTCCTGATAGAAATAAACGCCCGCTTCTTCAACACCATAGTTTTCCGCTGACACTACCGCTTTGATATAACTGGAGTGCTCTTCGAATGCCCCCTCGCTTTGAAATCCATTCAATTCAAAAAGCGGGATGGCGGAAGGATCAAAATACACTTCGACGAAATTAGAATTGTCTGCTGATGAACTCATCCGTCTTCCTCCTTTCAATAGTTGCTTCCCATAATATACCCTAAAACGTTTTAATAAAAGCAGAGGATGCAAAAGGAAAAAGGTACATAAACGTTTATGAAATGCACTATCTGCTGTAAAATAATGGGTAAGATAATAGGCGTTCCAAAGATAGAAAGGAGAAAGTGCGGCGAAAAACAGCCCGGGCTGTACAAATTAAAAAACAGAAGCCAATGGCTCCTGCTGTAGTTTATTATTTATGGTGTCCCGTACTGGGCTCGAACCAGTGACCTCCACCCTGTCAAGGTGGCGCTCTCCCTACTGAGCTAACGGAACAATTTGTATGGAATGAAGCAACAGAAATAATATACAATAGGAAAAGGTCAGTGTCAATCCTTCCACGCTCAATTTATGCAGGGAAAGCAGAGGGTGGTGCTGGCCAATTAATTTCTTCCGGGCGGTGAAGTCGGACCTTGCTGATGTCCTGTTACTACCGAAGATACTAAGAGAGTACACGCACCTGCTGCATAAACAGAAATTTTTATGGTACATATATTAAAAAGTGAATCAATTTTCCTTTTGCTGTTTTTCTTTCCGCTGCTGAAGGAATAGAAATAGACAGAAGGCGAGCATACCCAGACTGAGATTGGAGAGAATGAACCCAAGCGGCCCCTGGTTAAAAATGCCAAGCGACAGCGCCCCGAAAAAAACAATGTAGGTGATGCCGAGAAGCGGCAGGCTTCGCCCGGAGACTTTTTGCATCAAACGGGCAAGCTGGTATACGAGCGTATTTACAGCAAAACCAATTAGCAGTAAAATAAGTAAATTCATGCGACTATCTGAACCTTCCTTTGTGATGATGTCTTTTTCCGATTTACATGCTACCATACCTTAGGTTTGAAAGATATCTACAAAGACGAAAAGTGGGCACCCCTGCAGTAAACTGCCTGGCGGAGGCTTTAAAATATAGAGAGAATGGGATAAAGGTGGAGGGATCTTCATGCAGGCATATGCAGACTTTTGGATGGAATGGCAGACACGTATTGTAGAGCTGCCCTGGATTGATATAGGCGTAGCTGTTTTGATTGCACTTCTCGTGTTTGCCTTTCGGAAGCTATTTACTAAATACATTTTCAGGTTCATTTTAAAAATGACTCACCAATCGAGATCACAGCTGTTCACCAATGTTTTGGTATCGTTTGAACGGCCGATTCGTATGTTTTTCGCCGTATTCGGTATATATTTGGCGCTTTTGTATCTGCCGATACCGTGGGATTCCATGACAATTATCAACCGCCTGTACGGCTCCATTTTAATCATACTTGCGGCTTGGGGGACATACAAGCTGCTGAACACGTCTTCGATGCTCTTCAACCCGATGATTAAAAGGCTCGAGGGCAAGGAAGACAATATGCTGGTTCCCTTTCTTTCCCGGGTGCTCCGGATTATTATCGTGGCGCTCGCGTTCACCATTATTCTCTCTTCCTGGGGCTTTAACATTAACGGCTTTGTGGCAGGGCTCGGCCTTGGAGGTCTGGCCTTTGCCCTCGCCGCTCAGGATATGGTGGCTAATTTTATCGGCGGCATAATTATTGTCGTGGAACGCCCGTTTAAGCGGGGGGACTGGATTTATACGCCGACGGTGGAAGGAATTGTGGAGGATATTTCGTTTCGGAGCACGAAGGTGCGTACCTTTGCTGACTCAATTGTCATCGTTCCAAACAATACACTTGCCCATGAGGCGATTACAAACTGGAGTGAAATGCGTAAGCGTGAAATTAACATGACGCTTGGCATTGAATATCAGACGCCGCGGGAGCAGGTGCTGCAGCTGCGGGAGCGTCTTGAGGAAATGCTGAACAGCCGGGAGGATATCGATAAAGAAATGATTCTTGTGCAGTTTAAAGAATTTAACAGCTCCTCGCTCGACCTGTGGGTTTACTGTTTTACGAAAACAACCGCATTTTTGGAATGGGCTGAAATAAAAGAAGAGCTGAATCTTGAAATCATTCGCATCCTTCAAGAGGAAGGCGTTCAGTTTGCCTACCCAACACAGTCTATTTATATTGAAAAATCACCTGAAGAAAATTATCACATGTCCGACAATAATTAAGCGGGATTCACGGTTGGCAAACAAAACGTACATGTTATAATAAGAATGTTTGTCAGAAGGAATATGTACGTAAAAAAGGAGCCGATGCATTCGATGGAACGAGTGGAAACATTCGTGTTAACCCGTGGACTGAATGCCAGTCAAGTATTGTCGTTTGTGCATGAACTGGAAACATTTAAAGTAGATGTATTTTTTGAAAAGCGGAGAACCTCCGCAAACGGAAAAAGCGTACTCGGCATGATGTCTTTGTTTACAAGCATCAGACTTGGAGACAAGGTGGAACTCAAGGTACATGGTGAAGATAAAGAAGCGGTTGCCAGGGTGGCAGCTGTATATCTTGGAGAAGCAGCAGAGCAAAAGAATAGTAACGGCTATTGGGAAGACGAAGCAGCGGAGCATGTGGAACGCGCAATGGCTGGATGCATGGCTCACTGGAACCCCAATGTACGAAATATTGCACGCTCGTATCTGAAAACGACACGCAGTTAACAGAAAGACCCGGCGCCGGGAAAAGCGTCCGGGTCTTCAGCTGTATCAGAGCTCATTTTCGCCGGTGCCGGGTAATGATAAGCATAGAACGAGTCAATTCGGGTAAAACAATAATAAGGAAATGAAACATACGTATTGGTTGTATAATACAATCAGTAATGATGAATGACACGGAAGGAAGAATGTCTTATGATCGACCGGCACACCGGTACATTTTGGCGGGCCTCCATTGCTCTCGGACTTGCATCCCTGCTCATTTTTGCCAATATGTATTACCCGCAGCCGCTGCTTCCATTGTTTACCGGAGAATTCAGCGTCAGCGAAGCGACAGCGAGCTTTGTCATTTCACTTTCCCTGCTGATACTTGGAGTGAGCTTCTTTTTTATCAGCGCGATATCCGACGCGAAAGGAAGAAGAAAGATCATTGTGTACGCGATGATCTGGGGAACTATAGCAACGCTGCTCATTCCTTTTGCCGGCTCCTTCTGGCTGCTTTTGCTGCTTCGGATGATCCAGGCCGTCGGACTTGCCGGAATTCCCATTGCGGCTATGTCCTATATTGGAGAGGAATTCACCCCGCGTGCGATGACGGTAGCTATGGGCTTTTACGTAAGCGCGAACAGCCTCGGCGGCATGGGGGGAAGAGTGATGAGCGGCGTTCTTGCTGATTGGTTTGACTGGCGGACGGCTTATTTTTTCATGGCCGGGGCCAGCGTCGTGCTCGCCGTGCTCGTGATCCTGCTGCTTCCGGCTTCGAAAAACTTCAGTCCAAAGCCGCTGGAGTGGAGCGATACGTGGAAGAATGCTCTGTTTCATCTTAAAGATCCGGTGCAGCGGCTGGCTTACGTTATCGGCGGTTTGAATTTCTTTGTATTTATCGGGACATTCAACTTTATTACGTACCGCCTGGACGGAGACCCTTTTTTCGTCAGTACAGCAGTCCTGGGCCTGTTGTTTTTAACATACGGGGCGGGGACCTTCAGCTCGAGCCTTGCCGGGGAATTGACGCAGCGCTTTAAACAGACGGACTGTATGCAGGTCGGAATCCTCATTATGGCCGGCGGCCTGCTGCTGTCGCTTGTACCACAGCTGTGGGTGGTTATTGCCTCGCTTGCCGTGCTGAGTTTTGGCTTTTTCTTTGCGCATTCCACTTCCAGTTCCTGGGTAACAAAAAACGCCAAAAAAGCCCGGGCAAGCGCCTCCGGACTTTACTTGACGTCTTACTATCTGGGCGGGAGTCTCAGCAGTCTTTATTTTGGTCTCCTGTGGCCCCTGGCCGGCTGGATCGGCGTCATTGCCGGCGGCCTGCTCCTGTTAATAGTCACACTTACAAGCGTGCGCCGTCTTATGCCGGTGGAAGCCGGCTAGCCTTTGGCAGGAAGAAGCACAATGCCATCGCTGTCGGCATAGACGTAGTCCCCGGGCGTCCAGGTGACGTCAGCAAAATCGACGGGAATGGAGCGCTCGCCGCGTCCTTCCTTGACAGACTTTCGTGGGCTGGTAAAACGGGAAAACACCCGGACATCCATTTCGCGAAGCTCGTCACTGTCGCGGATCGCTCCGTTCACGATAATGCCGGCGAGTCCGCGCTTGACAGCAATTTCTGCCAGGTTGTCCCCGAGCAGGGCACGCCGGGAGGAACCGCCTCCGTCAACTACAAGAACACTGCCGGCGGGAATATCGCCAAGCGCCTGTTCAACAAGCACGTTATCTTCAAATACCCGTACTGTTTCTATTGGCCCTTCAAAGGAACGTGCTGGTCCGTGCGATAAAAACGGCTCGTTGGCGACAAAAACTTCGTTACCATATTCATCACAGATATCAGCTGTTCTACCCATATGTATGCCTCCTTTTATTATTTTCATTGTAAGGCTTTCCCAGAAGAAAGAAAATAGCAGGAGAACAGAAAAAAGATGCCACTATCATTTTGCTTTCAAAGGGCGATATGATAATCTAGGAAAGAGAAATTTGAAGGAGGATGTAAAACATGAATCAAATGGATGCAAATGAAATTATCCAGTTCATTTCAGATAGTAAAAAATCCACTCCGGTTAAAGTACATATTACCGGCGAGTTGGATGCTATCGGATTTGGAAATGAAACGAAGCGGTTTATTACAGGAAACACCGGTGTATTGTTCGGTGAATGGGAAGATATTAAAGAAGGCATCGAAGCGAATGCAGACAAAATTGAAGATTTTGTTGTAGAAAACGACCGCAGAAACAGCGCGATCCCGATGCTTGATCTAAAAGACATCGAAGCACGCATTGAGCCGGGCGCGATCATCCGCGACCAGGTGGAAATCGGTAAGGGCGCCGTTATCATGATGGGCGCAAGCATCAACATCGGTTCAGTTGTTGGAGAAGGCACGATGATTGATATGAACGTTGTAATGGGTGGACGCGCCACCGTGGGCAACAACTGCCATATCGGTGCAGGATCAGTTCTTGCTGGTGTCATTGAGCCGCCGTCCGCACAGCCGGTCGTTGTCGAAGACGGCGTTGTAGTGGGCGCCAACTGCGTGATCCTTGAAGGGGTCACTGTCGGTGAAGGCGCAGTCGTAGCTGCCGGCGCCGTAGTAACAGAAGACGTGCCGCCAAATACGGTTGTTGCTGGTACTCCTGCACGCGTCATCAAAGAAATTGATGAGCAGACAAAAGGAAAAACAGAAATTAAACAGGAACTGCGCCGCTTAAAATAACAACGCTGCAACGTAACGGTGAAAGGCTGCCTTTTGGGACGGGTTCCAAAAGGGGCCTTTCTTTTTCATTTACGCGAAAGGGGCAAACAGCATGAACTGGCTTGAAAAAGACCAGCACTATATAATGTCTACGTACCAGCGTCTTCCGATTGTCGTGGAAAAAGGGGAAGGCAATTACTTATATGACAGCGAACAAAACAAATACCTTGATTTATTTACCGGCCTGGCCGTCAATATTGTCGGTCATTCGCATCCTTACTTGCTCGGTAAGCTGAAGGAACAGGCAGAGCAGTTTCTGCATATTTCCAATATGTTTATTAACAAACCGGCGGTCCGCCTGGCGGAACGGTTGATTGGGCTCAGTATCCCGGGGAAGGTGTTCTTTGCAAACTCCGGAGCGGAAGCCACTGAAGCAGCGGTCAAGCTTGTGCATAAATGGGGCAGCGGCCAGGAAATCCCGAAAAAAGGAATCGCTGTGCTCGAAAAAAGCTTCCACGGACGGACGCTTGGTGTTATTCAGCTGACACGCCAGCCCGGAATTTATCAGGATTTTCCGGCCGCGGACTACCCCGTATATGAAGTGGA
The DNA here is from genome assembly GCF_033845285.1 of Marinococcus sp. PL1-022. NCBI lineage: Bacteria > Bacillati > Bacillota > Bacilli > Caryophanales > Bacillaceae > Marinococcus > Marinococcus sp. PL1-022. The sequence continues at coordinate 975,396 of NZ_JAWXCX010000001.1, forward strand.
AGCAGAAAACCTGGAGGCGCTTGAAGAAGTGCTTAAGACGAAGCAGCCGGCCGCATTTTTATTCGAGCCAATTTTAGGCTCAGGCGGCATTCAGCCAGTCTCTCCTTCCTTTATGGAGAAAGCAAAATCCCTGTGCGAAAAATACAATGTGCTGTTTATCGTGGATGAAATTCAGACCGGAATCGGGCGCACCGGAACATTTTTCGCCTACGAACGGGCAGAAATCACACCGGATGTTATTTTGTTTGCCAAAGGCATCGGCGGCGGTCTTCCGCTTGGAGGAATGATTGCCGGAGAACGTGTGAAGGAAGTATTTCAACCGGGCGACCATGGCACGACCTTCGGGCCTTCCCCGCTCAGCGCTGCGATGGGAAATGCAGTGCTTGACGTTCTGTATGATCAAAACGAACTGGAAAATGGGCGTAAACGGGCTGACTATCTGTGGTCCCGTCTGGAAGAGTGGAGGAAAGAAAGCGAAGGGTTTGTGCAGGAAATCCGCGGACTTGGCATGATGGTCGGTGTGGTACTGGACGCAGACGCTTCATTTGTCAAAACACTGCAGGAGAGGCTGCTTGCAAAAGGATTTATGTTTAATATTACCCAGCAGCGCATTATTCGTCTGCTGCCACCGCTGACCCTTGAGAGAGCGGAAGTGGACGCTTTTATTGAAGCCCTCGCTGGAGAAATGAGCGCCCTGAAAGAAAGGAGCGTGCAGTAATGGCCTTCACTGATTTAACAAGGTTCCGCCGGGATCTGCACCGCATCCCGGAGCCGGGATTCCAGGAAGTCAAAACCCAGCAGTACCTGCTTGATGTAATTCGTGCTCTCCCGCAGGAACATCTGTCATATAAAACGTGGGAGACTGGTATCCTTGTCCGTATCGAAGGGTCGGATCCGGAAAAAACCGTCGGCTACCGAACGGACATGGACGGCCTGCCGGTTCCGGAGCAGTCAGGTCTGAAGTTTCCGTCCGGGCATGAAGGAATGATGCATGCCTGCGGGCACGACATGCACATGGCGATTGCGCTTGGCATACTGCAGAACCTTGCGGAGCACCGGCCAGTTCAAAACGTGGTAATGCTGTTTCAGCCGGCAGAAGAAGGACCCGGAGGAGCAGAGCCGATGATTCGGTCCGAGGAATTTAAGGCATGGAAGCCCGACGAAATTTATGCCCTTCATATCGCACCAGAGCACCCGGTGGGCACGATTGCGACAAAGCCGGGGGTACTGTTTGCCAACACCTCGGAATTGTTTATCAATCTCCGAGGCAAAGGAGGGCATGCGGCGCGTCCCCACCAGACGGAGGACATGGTGGTGGCAGCAAGCCACTTTGTGACTCAGCTTCAGTCAATCGTAGCAAGAAACATTGATCCGCTCGATCCGGCTGTTGTGACAATCGGTACGATTGAAGCAGGAACCAAGCAGAACATTATTGCGGAATCCGCGCGGGTGGAAGGGACGATTCGCACCTTTTCGATGGACAATATGAAGTTGATCAAAGAAAGAATAACCGGAATGCTGAAAGGGACTGAAGCTTCCTTTCACTGTGAAACAGACGTGGACTGGGGAGCGAATTACTGCCAGGTGTATAATGATGAAGCAAAAACAGCGGAACTGACGGCGTTTGCAGAGAGCCACGGGCAGGTCAACTTTGTGGAGAGCCGGGAAGCAATGACTGGAGAAGACTTTGGCTATTTTCTCCGGGACATCCCCGGGACGATGGTCTGGCTCGGAGTGGATACGCCGTACGGACTGCATGATAACCGGATCAGTCCTTCCGAAAAAGCAATGGACACAGCAGTAGAGTTTTTTACTGATTTTTTATGCAGCCGGTGATTAAAAAAAGCGGGGGCTCTGAAAGCCTCCGCTTTTTTTTGATTTACGCTTCTTTGCTGACGTTTACCTGGTGAGGGTAAGGGATTTCGATATTGTGGGCATCAAGATCTTCCTTGCAGGCCTTCAAAAGCTCCCGCTGCATGGCCCACTGCATCATGTTCTCTGTTTTGGCGATAATGCGGATCGTAACCTCTGAAGCGCCAAGGGCGTTTACTCCGACAACGTCGGGGCCTTCCTTGAAAATACCCTGCTCCTCGGCCACGCGGTTGCAGGCCCCCTGAATGACAGCAATCGCTTTGTCCACATTTTCTTCATAAGCAATGCCAATATCGACAATGGCCTGCATGTTTCCGCGCGAATAGTTGCTGACAACACTGATCTCCCGGTTTGGTACGAAATGAAGCGTACCGTCAAAGCTTCGCACCTGAGTGGTGCGCAGTCCGACCTCCTCGACGATACCGTCTATTCCGGCAATCGCAATGTAGTCTTCAACGTCAATCTGCTTTTCGAGCAGAATAAAAAAGCCGGTAACAACGTCGCTTACAAGGCCCTGGGCCCCGAAGCCAATCGCAAGCCCGACAATTCCGGCGCTGGCGATAAGCGGAGCAATATCAAGATCGAACAAACCTAAAGTAATGGTGATTACGATAAACAACAAAATGTAAGTAAAGATGCTTATAGCGAGCTTCGAAAGGGTTTTGACCCTGCCCGGGTGCATATTCCGCTGCTTTTCCATGCGGTTAAAGGCACGGTGGATGACCTTGCTTCCGATGGCCCGTACGATGATATAGCCGATGAGCACACCAATTAGCTGCACCATTAAAATAACGGCAGCTGTCCAGAAAACTCCTTCATTAAACGATTCCATATTCAAGTTATACCACTCCCCAGCCTGTAGTTTCCATTTTAACCTGATTAGTATAACATAACTAATTGTGCCAAAAAATATGCAATAGTAATGAATCAAACTGCCGTGAACACAGGAGTGGAGCGTTTCGTTGACTTTGAAATTGGGGGTCCATATAATGAAGGATAGAATGCAGGATCGCAATTATTAAAGGAGTGGAATGCATGAGTGAAAAGCGTATGGTGGCAAAGCAGGCTCCACGCTTCGAGATGAATGCCGTCATGCCGGACACCTCGTTTGGCACGATCAGCCTTGAACAAGTAATGAAAAAGGATAAATGGACGGTGCTCTTTTTCTATCCAATGGATTTCACCGATATTTGTCCGACGGAAATTACAACAATGAGCGACCATTATGACGAGTTCGAAGAGCTTGATACAGAAGTGATCGGTGTCTCGACAGATACAATCCATTCGCATAAGGCATGGATCAATATGACACGGGAAGATAATGGGCTCGAGCAGCTGAAATTTCCGCTTGCAGCTGATACAAATCACCGGGTAAGCCGGGATTACGGGGTTTTAATCGAAGAAGAGGGAATAGCACTGCGCGGTTTGTATATTATTAACCCAGACGGGGAACTGCAGTATTCGATGATTCACCACAATGATGTCGGGCGCGACGTTGACGAGGTGCTTCGCGTACTGCAGGCTCTGCAGATAGGTGGAATGTGTCCGGCGAACTGGAAGCCGGGCCAGGATACGCTGAACACGTAAGCGTTCATTTTCCATAGTGCATGGGCCCGTTAAAAAGCTGAAGGACTTGAGAAGAATAGGGGAGAACGGAATGAAGAAACAGTTTGCAGTCATTGGTCTCGGCCGGTTCGGCGGAAGCATATGCAACGCCCTGGCCGATGAAGGGATGGATGTGCTTGCTATTGATTCCAACGAGCACCGGGTGAATGAATTTGCCCAGGTCGTCGCCCAGGCGGTCATAGCGGATGGTATGGACGAAAAGGCGCTGCGTGGTCTTGGCATCCGCAATTTTGATAATGTCATTGTAGCTATCGGTGATAATATTCAGGCAAGCATTATGACTACCATCGTGCTTGATGAAATCGGCGTCAAGCACATTACCGTAAAAGCGCAGAATGATTATCATGAAAAGGTGCTGCGGCGTATCGGTGCCCATGAAGTCATTCATCCGGAGCGCGATATTGGAGTAAGGGTGGCGCACAGCATTGTGTCCAAAAGCGTGCTGGACTATCTGGAGCTTTCCGAAGATTACAGTATTGTGGAGCTGGAAGCCGGTCAGCTGCTCGACGGTAAATCGCTTCTCGACCTGGATATACGTGAAACATATGGATGTAACGTGCTCGCTATTAAGCGCGGGGAGGACGTCCACGTATCACCACGTCCGGAGGTGGATATCAGTGAAGGAGACATTCTGATTGTCGTTGGCGCGGACGGAGATATTGCAAGACTCGAATCCCGGTGGATAGATGATAACTGAAAAATAATCCGGCCTTTTCGCATGATTGATGCGGAAGGGCTTTTTAGTTTTTCATTACGTACAAAGGGTAAATAAGGATGTTAGCTGCATATATTGTACCAGGAGGTGATTCAGGTGCTGCTATACGCTTCACTGCTTGTCATACTGCTGGCTGTCGGACTGATTGTTTATATATTTGATGTAAAAAGCAATTATTTCCCGGTGCCGATGGTGCTTTTGATTATTGGAATCGGGCTCTCCTTCATTCCCGTTTTCAGCAGGCTCGGTTTAAATCATGATATAATTTTTGATCTGCTGCTGCCGGGGATATTATTTGTGTCTGCCTATAGTTTTCCGATACGTTCATTAAAGAAAAACATCTGGCCAATTGCCACACTCGGAACATTGGGTCTGATGGCAACTGTATTTTTAATGGCCGTGCTTATATATCTTGTAGGGGCACCAGCTGCCGGTCTGTCCTTCGTTGCGGCATTTTTAATCGCTTCGGTACTGACACCGACAGATCCGGTATCTGTGACGGCTATTCTCGAAAACGTGTTTGGGGATTCGGATGTTCCGAAAGTCGTGGAGGGGGAATCGATGATCAATGACGGAACAAGCGTCGTATTGTTCGGGATTGCCTCCTCCATGTTTTTGTACAATGAGTCCTTTTCCATCTTTTCGTTTCTGGCTGAGTTTCTGCTGGTGTCACTTGGCGGTGTGGCTGTGGGTGTGGCAGGCGGGTGGCTTGTTACAAAAGCGGTTCATATCATGCATAATCATGTGTATCAGGTAATGCTCAGTGTGATTCTTGCCTACGGCGGCTTTTATATTGCTGAAGGCCTGGGGGTTTCCGGTGTTTTAGCCACCGTTTCGGCAGGTATCATGCTCTCACGGACCTTCCAGAAAACCGAAAAGGAGGAGGAGCTTCACTCTTATTTGGACGGCTTTTGGAAGGTGGTGGAGCCGGCCGTACTGTCGCTGCTTTTTTTGTTAATCGGCATTCAGTCAGCGGATTATCTTGCGTTCGGGCACTGGCTGCTCGCCATCGGAATATTTATTATTTCATTAATCGTCCGTTTCATTGTATTGGGCGGATTTCTAAAATTGTCACCGCATATTAAAGAACGGTTTCAGTGGTCATCTGTATTTATGATGACCTGGTCTGGGCTGAAAGGCACAGTATCTGTGGCCCTCCTGCTGAGTATCGAAACCCAGTCCAACAGCAGTGCGGATCTCGTTGTTTCTCTGACGTTTGCGGCTATTCTGCTTTCTCTTGTTATTCAAAGCCTCGGGGTCTATCCGCTGGCACAGAAATTTTCTTCCTGAGAGCCCGGCTATGTCTGGGGGCAGGAAAAGTGATATGTATAAGAAAAAACACGTCCGGATGAATGCCCCGGGCGTGTTTTATAATTTCCAATTAAGCTTTGCTCCAGTCGGCCTTCATTTCCACGCCGGCTGCGTGCAGAGTAGTAAATACCGGACAGCGGGCATCAACCTTTTCCTGAAGCTCCTGAACGCGTTCATCGCTTTCAGATGTCTGTACTTTCGCTTTTACCGACACTGTCTGAAAATAAGGACGAACATCAGGGTTGCCCATCATGCCTTCTGAATCAATATTGCCATTTACCTGAAATGAAATACCCTGCAGATCAAAATCCATTTCCTTTGCCACAAAATTGGCGACAGCGTTTTCGCAGCCTGCCAGAGAAGAGAGAAGAGCGGATAAAGGGTCCATGCCCTGATTGCTTCCGCCAAGGTTTTCCGGCTCATCGATCGTAATTTCATGAGAACCTGTGGAGAGGTCGGTCTGAAAGCTTTTAGCGTTTCCTTCTACATTAAATTCCATATTAGCCATATTCTTTCACTCCTTTGATTAGAACTATAATGTTATACCCGCGCCCCTATTAAGATAAACAATAGGAAGCCGATCCTCAAGTCGCGTTTTTTCAGCTTTCGTTTAGGGAATAAGATTGAAAAGCAAATTGTAAAGGAGAAATCAATTATGGCAAAGTACAGTAGAATTATCGCCCAGGCAGGATGTCACATCCATCATGCAGAACCAGCGCAGGTATATGAAGCCTGGACCAATCCTGAACTGATGAAAACGTGGATGTTTCCTTTAGGGGGAGAAGAGAAAGCAGAAGCAGAGGCCGATGTCTCAGAAGGAGGAGCATGGAGTGTAGTGAATGAAAGCCAGGACGAAGCGTACAGGGCTTACGGAAAATATGTGGAAATAGATCCACCGGAACGCATTAAGAAAACGCTCGTCCGTAAAGAGACAGGCGGCCAGGACGAAAAAATCACAGTGGAAATCAATTCTATTTTAAACGGAACCCAGTTGATTGTAACCCAGGACGTGGTGTTTCTTCATCATGAACAGCTCGAGGGAAAAGTGGTGGAAGAGCATTTAAGAGAAGAAAGGCTCCGGACGGAAAAATATTGGCACGAAATGTTTTCCTTATTATCGAAACAACTTACACCTTCGTAAGCGTATGATATTATAAAAGCGGGGAAAATATTTCCCCTACAGACTTAACGACGTATAGGATGATGAGGAAAATGCAGAAAAAGATCGTATTTACCGGCGGCGGCTCCGCCGGTCACGTTACGCCGAATATTGCTTTGATTAATGAGCTTGACCAAAACGATTGGGATATTTACTATGTGGGTTCAAAGGAAGGTATTGAAAAAGAGCTGATTGAGCGCAAGGGCATACGGTATCATTCTATCAGCTCAGGTAAACTGCGCCGTTACATAGACTGGCAGAATATTACTGATATTTTCCGTGTGGTGAAAGGCTGCCTCGAAGCCCGTAAATATTTAAAAAAGGTTAAACCGAATGTAGTATTTTCCAAGGGCGGCTTTGTCACTGTACCAGTGATTATTGCTGCCAAAACATTGAATATTCCCGTCATTATTCATGAAAGTGATATTACACCGGGACTTGCCAATAGAATTGCCCAGCGGTTTGCGACAAAAATATTCACTTCATTTGACGAAGCCACAGCCCATTTTCCTTCCGGAAAAGCAAAAGCCCTCGGCTCTCCAGTCCGGAAAGAAATTACACGTGGAGATAAAAGAAAAGGACTCGAGTTTCTTGAGTTCGGGGACTCCCTGCCGGTGCTTACGATTATGGGGGGAAGCCTCGGGGCAAAAAAAATTAACGAAACGGTGCGGGCTGCGCTTCCGTGGCTCACAGATAAATACCAGGTGGTGCACCTTTGCGGTAAAGGACATACTGACGAGAGTCTCGAAGGCCAGCCGAACTACCACCAGTTCGAATACGTCAATGAAGAACTGCCTGATGTGCTTGCTGCGACAAATACTATCATTACCCGGGGCGGCTCCAATTCTATTTTTGAATTTCTGACACTGCATCTGCCAATGCTGATTGTGCCGTTAACACGCGCTCAAAGCAGAGGGGACCAGATTCTGAATGCTGAGTCATTTCAGGAAAAGGGGTATGCCGCTGTCCTGGAGGAGGAACAGCTGAATGAAGAGTCTATGCGTGAAGCTCTGCAGAACATTGAAGACAATCGACATGATACGATTGCGCAGATGAAAACATATATGGCTGAAAATCCTTTGGATCTTATTATTAAAGAACTGTATGCCTATCACTAATCAAAATCTCCCCGGCCGCCTTTGGCCGGGGAGATTTTTACATCTTAAAAGGAAACCACATTACTCAGCAAGTTTGTCGGCAATTAAATCAATCTGCTCATTAATGGAAATAGGGTCATACGGGTAATACGTATCGAAATCAAGGAAATAAAACTGTTCGTTCTGCACGGCATCCAGGTTCGCCCAGACATCGGATTCCTGAATATTTTCCTTACTTTCACCAGTATCCTCCGGATCAAAGGTAGTCATAAACATATGGTCGGCAGAATACTCCTCAAGCACCTCCATTGAAATTTCCTGTGCGTTTCCTCCCATGACCTCCTCCTGAATTTTTTCGGGAGCGTTCAACCCAAGGGCATTATAAATGGCCTGACCGCCACGCCCTCCATTTGCACCGAAAACGTAAAGATCACCATTTTGTGTCAGTTCATATAACCCGAAGGTATCATCATTGCCTATTGTGCCCTCAAGACGTTTTTTGGCTTTTTCCGCGGTTGTCTCAATAGTGTCTTTGAACTCTTCAGCCTCTGCCTGATTATTTGTCAGTTCTCCGAAGGTATCAAGCGTTTCCTGGACATTTGTATCCGGATTGTATGGAAGATGAACGGTGGGCGCAATCTGCGACAGCTGCTCGTAATTATCATCGTACATCACCACAATTAAATCGGGGTCCAGCTCAAGTACTTGTTCGGGATCGAGCGGGGCTCCGACATCCTCTGCACCGCTCAGTTGCTCTTCAAGAAAAGGATTGGAAAATGCATCCGGGCCGGAGCCGGAGACGTCTGCTTCAACTGCGAGCAGCTCCCCGGCATAATAATCGGTCACAATCGTTTCAGGATCCGAGGGAATAGAGACTTCGCCTTTTTCCGTTTCGTATGCTCTGGTTTCCTCCTTGCTGTCTGTATTGCCAGCGGATGAATTGTTTTCTCCGCTGCTGCAGGAAGCAAGTATAGCAGCGCCAGCTGTAAAAATAGCAAATCGTCCAATAAGCGTATGTAGATGCATTAGAATCTCTCCTATATAAATGATAATGATTTTCAATATCACTATTGTAACGGAATGAGAATGAAAAATCTACATAAAAAAGCCTCCGTATATATTGCGGAGGCAGAGGCGAAGTGATTTACACTTCCATAATAATAGGGAGAATCATTGGGCGCCGTTTCGTGCGCTCATATAAATAAGGCGCCAGGCTGTCGATAATTTCTGATTTAATTTCAGACCACTGACTGGTCTTACGCTTCATCACTTCATCCAGATGCCTGCTTAATGTTTTCTGGGCATCGTTAATCAAGTCCCCGGATTCACGCATGTAAACGAAGCCGCGTGAAATTAAGTCCGGGCCGGCGGAAACCTTGAAGTTTTTCATATCGATGCTTACCACGACCACGACGAGTCCTTCTTCGGATAAAATGCGGCGGTCCCGGAGGACAATGTTGCCGATATCTCCGATACCGTGGCCGTCAACATAAACAGCACCAGAAGGCACCTTGCCAACGACAGAAGCACTGTCCCGGGTCAGGGCAAGCACTTCACCATTTTCCATGATAAAGGAATTGTCGAGCGGCACGCCGCAGTCCCGGGCAAGTCTCGAGTGCATTTTCAGCATCCGGTATTCGCCGTGAATGGGCATGAAATATTTCGGACGCATTAAGCGCAGCATAAGCATCTGTTCCTGCTGACTTCCGTGACCGGAAGTATGAATGTTGTTCAGCGAGCCGTGAATGACACGGGCGCCCGCCCGGTAAAGCTGGTTAATAATTTTGTGCACAGAAGTCGTATTTCCGGGAATAGGAGAGCTCGAGAATACGACAGTGTCGCCAGGGATAATCTGAATCTGACGGTGGGTGCCGTGGGCTACACGGGAGAGGGCTGCCATCGGCTCGCCCTGGCTCCCAGTACACAAGATGGCTGCCTGGTCGTCCGGCAGTTTATTCAGCTGGGACGGCTCGACAAACGTTCCTTTTGGCGCGTTAATATATCCAAGCTCCTGACCGATCGTGATGGATGATTCCATACTGCGGCCGAATACAGCAATTTTACGCCCGTCTTTTACAGCAGCATCAATCGCCTTCTGCAGACGGTATATATTGGAAGCAAATGTGGCAAAAATGATTCTGCCTTTGGCCTGACGGAAGATGGAACGGATATTGTCCCCGACTTTTCGTTCGGAGACAGTGAACCCGGGAACTTCCGCATTCGTGCTGTCTGAAAGCAGGCAGAGAACGCCCTTTTCACCGATGTCTGCCATTTTAGCTAAATTAGCAGGCTCTCCGACAGGAGTAAAGTCAAATTTGAAATCTCCGGTATGAACAACATTGCCCTCTGGAGTATGGACGTTGATACCGAGAGAATCAGGAATACTGTGAGTAGTCCGGAAAAAATCTACTTTTAAATGGTTGAAAGCAACAGGCTGGTCTTCCTGGATGGTATTTAATTTTGCTTTACGTAAAAGCCCGCGTTCCTCGAGCTTTCCTTTTAACAGACCGATTGCCAATGGACCGCCGTAAATAGGGACGTTTAATTCTTTCAGCAGAAACGGCACGCCGCCGATATGGTCTTCATGGCCGTGGGTGATAAAGACACCTTTAATTTTTTCTTTGTTCCGAACCAGGTATGTGTAATCGGGAATAACGTAGTCGATTCCAAGCAGATCATCCTCCGGGAACATGATTCCGGCATCGATGACGATAATTTCATCCTGGTATTGAACCACGTACGTGTTTTTGCCGATTTCGCCTAACCCGCCCAGGGCAAAAACAGCAACTTGATTTTGTTTTATTTGTTTCATACGTTATAAATTCTCCACTTGGAAGTCTTCAGATCTTTTTTCAAATTCAAGCTGCTTGTCAGTAAGCCCCTGAACGAATTCAATGTTAAATTGTTTATCGGCGAGTTTGCGGCGGACTTCCCGCTCAGATTCTGCTTCTACGTATAGTGAATGGGTATTCTCCCGTACAGGAGCTTCAGTAAAATTATTTTGGTAAAAAACTTTGTAAATCATCGTAAATATCTCTCCTTCTTCAAATGTAAATGCGGCGTTTATAGCTGCTTAAGAAAAAATGGTTTTTTGGCATAAACTAGTACTGTAAATAGGAAAAAGCAAAATAATGCAGGAAGGACAGGAAGTAATCGTTGCAACAGCCTGGCTGTTTAATCAAAAATGACTTCATATCCAGAGCGGTTCTACTCAGCTTCCGGCCAAAGAACTCAAGCTGAACAGCACCACAGTGTACGTACCAACCATTAATAATTCATATTATAAAGCATGAAACTGTTTTTTTCATCCTTTTAATCACTTCTGCACAAAATTCGTCCAGCTTTCAGGTAAGAAAAAGACAAAAGAAAGTAACTATACGGGTACTAAAGAACCATGATAGGATAGAAACAGAATAATTTTTCTATAAATGTATAAAATTTCTTTTATAGAAATTATTTCCAAATAAACGGTGAGGAGAGAAAAATTTAAAGGAAAAACTGATGAGATGAAAAAAGCGTCTTCCCGGAGGAAAACACTCTTTTTGCAGGTTATAGCTTTGGCAGTTCCCGTTTGTATTCGTCCTCGTAATCTTCAATCCGGTCGTAAAACATAACACCGTTCAGGTGATCAATTTCGTGCTGGGCAACAATAGCCGGAAGCCCCCGGAGGCGAAGTTTTACCTCTTTGTTTTCAAGTGTCTGTGCTTTCAGTGTAATACGCGAATATCTAGGAACATTTCCGGGAACTTCCCGATCGACTGAAAGGCATCCTTCTCCGCCTTCCAAATGAGTTGTTTCTACAGAATGGCTGAGAATTTTTGGGTTGATGAAGCCATAGCTGTACAGTTCATCTTTGTCATCAGTCACATGCATGGCAAACATTCTTTTATTAACACCAAGCTGCGGTGCTGCTACACCGACCCCGGAACGGAGTTCATATTTTTCGGCGATTTCCTCGTCCTGGCTGTTTTTTAAGAAATCCAGCATTTCCTGGAGGGTATGCAGATCTTCAGCAGACGGAGGGTTCGGGACTTCTTCAGATACTTTGCGGAGCGCAGGGCTTCCCTCACGCTTAATATCTTTCATAGTTAACATGAATCAACGGCCTCCAATCAGACTTACATATGATAATCGTTAATAACAGTGTATTAGTATAGCAAAAAAATTTCAGCTAAAACAGCTTTAAAACGTGAAATGACCATAAAAAATTCACAGGAGGAATACATATGTATAAATTGAACAAAAAAGTGACAGGAGCAGCAGTTGTTACATTATCGGCTTTAGTATTATCGGCATGCGGATCGCCAGAGGGAAGTATTCAGGACCAATGGAGTGAAGCAGCAGGCGCTGAAGAGAAATTTCCCGAAAAGGATGAAGAATTGACCGAGCTGGCCGGGGAAGAGCAAAGTGTATTTGAAAACTTAACCTCCTATAAAAACAATGAACAGAAAAAAATCGAGTCATCTGTAAAGGAAGCTGTAAGCTCAGTGAACGAGCGTAAAGAATTAATGGAAGAAGAACAGGAAGAAATCAACCAGGCGTATAATGAAGCCATGGAAGCAGATGAGCCCATTGAGAATTTAGAAAATGAAGAAATGACTGATAAAGCAAAGCAGGCCCAGCAGGCAATGAAAAAAAGGAACGAAGCATTTAACGGGGTACACGATGCTTATATGGAAGCGGCAGATAAAGAAATCGATATGTACGAATCGTTTAATGATAAAAATTTAGAGCTTGAAGCACTGGAGGAAGATCTTGACACTATTAACAGCTCCTATGAAGAGGTGGAAAGCTACAGGGAAACATTCAATGCCGAAACGAAAGCATTCAATGAAGCTAAAAACACCTTCGGAGAAATGATGGAAGAAGAGAGTTAATTCAGTTTTATAACAAGCCGGCAAGCAGACGCGCTGGAAGGAGAAAAACGGCTGAACTGTTTATATACGCATGGACCAATGATATATAACAGATTCGCTTATTTACAAAAAATAGAAGATGCCAAATGACATGATAATCCTTTGAGCAAAAAGGATTGACGTATCTTTTTCGTTTGGTATATTCTAACTATTGAAAAGTATTGTTTCATTGAAATAGTATAATAAACTGAAACAGTTACTTATCTGTTCTTTATTGAGATTATCCGTGATTATATTACGGCTGTGAAGGGTATTAAAAGATGATGTGGTCTTATATAAACCTGAAGCTGCGACTCAAATAATCACAGCTTTGGGAATAAACTCTGACAGTAATCTATTACGGATAAACGCAGTTGCTGGATATAACCGGTTTATTATAAGAAGAGAGGAAGAGGTGAACATTTGTGGCGACAAAAACGATTGAACAAGTCGAAGGTCACTTTGAAATGTTTCAAATTTTGAATGAAAACGGAGAAGTAGTGAATGAAGAAGCGCTCCCGGATTTGTCAGATGAGCAGCTTCAGGAAATGATGTACCGGATGGTATATACACGAATTTGGGATCAGCGCGCCATCTCATTAAACCGACAGGGACGTCTTGGTTTTTATGCGCCGGTAGCTGGGCAGGAAGCATCGATGATTGGTTCACATTACGCGTTGGATAAAGAAGACTGGATTCTTCCAGGCTACCGGGATGTTCCGCAGATTGTATGGCATGGACTTCCACTTTATCAAGCATTTTTGTTCTCTAAAGGTCATTTTCACGGAGGACAGATTCCTGAGGACTTAAATGTCTTGCCTCCGCAAATTATTATTGGGGCTAACTTTGTACAAAATGCTGGTGTAGCAGTAGGGCTGAAACGACGCGGGAATAAAAATGTAGCAATTACTTACACAGGTGATGGCGGCTCTTCCCAGGGTGACTTTTACGAAGGAATGAACTTTGCAGGAGCATATGAAGCGCCAGCTATTTTTGTTGTGCAAAACAATCAGTTCGCCATCAGTGTACCGGTGGAAGAACAGACGGCAGCTAAAACCATTGCCCAAAAATCAGTAGCAGCCGGTCTGCACGGGGTTCAAGTAGACGGAATGGATGTTCTCGCGATGTATTCTGTTACCCAGGAAGCACGGAAGAATGCGCTGAACGGAGAACCTTCGTTAATTGAGTCGATGTGTTACCGCTACGGACCGCATACGATGTCCGGAGATGATCCGACCCGTTACCGTACGGAAGAGCTGGATAATGAATGGGAAAAGAAAGACCCGCTCGTCCGCTTCCGGACGTACCTTGAAAAGAAAGATCTCTGGAATGAAGACCGGGAAAATGAAGTAGTAGAGCAGGCTAAGGAAGATATAAAAGCCGCTATGAAACAGGCCGAAGAAACGCCTAAGCAAAAAGTTTCTGACTTAATCGAAATCATGTATGAAAAATTACCAGAACAGTTAAACAAACAGTTAGAAGAATACAGAGAGAAGGAGTCGAAGTAAGCTATGGCGCAATTGACAATGATTCAAGCAATTACCGAGGCAATGCGTACGGAGCTGAAAAATGACGAAAATGTCCTTGTTTATGGCGAAGACGTAGGTCATTACGGCGGCGTATTCCGTGCTACAGAAGGTCTGCAGAAAGAATTTGGCGAAGAACGTGTATTTGACACCCCGCTTGCGGAGTCCGGTATTGGCGGACTAACGCTTGGTCTTGCGGTGACTGGCTTCCGTCCAGTAATGGAAATACAATTCTTTGGTTTCGTATTTGAAACAATGGATGAAGTAATAGGACAGATTTCACGGATTCACTACCGTACTGGAGGCAAAAACAATGCCCCAGTTACTATCCGTGCGCCTTTTGGTGGCGGGGTAAAGACTCCTGAACTCCATGCTGACAGCCTGGAAGGACTTCTCGCTCAGTCCCCGGGGCTTTCCGTAGTTATTCCATCGACTCCTTATGATGCAAAGGGTCTGTTGATTTCCGCTATTCGCAGTGATGACCCAGTATTCTTCCTTGAGCACATGAAGCTCTACCGCTCTTTTCGGGAAGAAGTGCCGGATGAAGAATATACAGTGGAACTTGGTAAAGCAGATGTGAAACGCGAAGGTAAAGACGTTACACTGATTGCTTACGGAGCGATGGTACACACTTGTCTGAAAGCAGCCGACCAGCTGAAAGAGGAAGGCTACGAGGCAGAAGTGGTTGACCTGCGAACTATCAGCCCGCTGGATATGGATACAGTTATTGAGTCAGTGAAAAAAACCAACCGTGCGGTTGTAGTCCAGGAAGCTCAGAGACAAGCTGGTATTGCTGCGAACGTAGTCGCGAATATAAATGAAGAGGCTATTCTTCATCTGGAGGCACCGGTACTTAGAGTGGCAGCGCCAGATACGGTCTTCCCATTCGCAGCTGCCGAAGACGTTTGGCTTCCAAACGAAAATGACGTTATCGAAAAAGCAAAAGCTGTACTCAGCTTCTAAAAATTATTAATCGGGCAAACAGGTTGATGGAAAATATCAACCTGTTTGCTACGCGCAATATTGAATTGAAAATAAAAGGAGGCACTTGTTTTGGCTTATGAATTTAAACTTCCTGATATTGGCGAAGGAATTCACGAAGGTGAAATTGTTTCATGGCAGGTAAAGCCTGGCGATGAGATTAAAGAAGACGATGTGCTCTGCGAAGTACAAAATGATAAAGCCGTTGTGGAAATACCTTCTCCAGTGGATGGAAAAGTCTTAGAATTAAAAGTAGACGAAGGAACAACCACCACTGTCGGTGAAGTCATTTTAACCATTGATGATGGTAGTGGAGAGGACACTGGCTCTGAAGGTTCTTCAGATCAAAAAGAAGGAACCGAAGGAACAGCGTCGAGAGATGAGCAGGAGCAAAATGATGCTCAGCCGGCTTCCACAGAAGCAGAAAAAGAAAGCCCGACACCAGCAGGCGGCGAAAGCGCCAGTACTTCTGGAGAAGCAGATGTAGATGAAAACGCACGCGTTATCGCTATGCCATCTGTACGCAAATACGCTCGTGAAAATGACGTAACGATTCAAAAAGTCAAAGGTTCGGGCAAAAACGGCCGTATTCTTCGTGAAGACATTGATGCATTTCTGAGCGGCGATCAGCCATCAGAAGAAGAAACAACGGAAGCTGCTTCCGGCGCTGAAGAAAGCAAAACAGCAGCTGGCGCAGCAGCACCTTCCCAGGATCAGGGCGCCATGGAAGAACGCGTGCCGCTTAAAGGTATCCGTAAAGCTATCGCTCAAAAAATGGTACAATCAAAACAGACGGCTCCACACGTTACTCATATGGACGAAGTGGACGTCAGTGCGCTGGTTGACCACCGTAAAAAATTCAAGCCTATGGCTGCAGAGCAGGACATCAAGCTTACGTACCTGCCTTACGTAGTAAAGGCTCTGACTTCCGCAATCCGTAAGTTCCCTGTACTGAATGCTTCTATCGATGATGAAGCTTCTGAAATCGTTTATAAGCATTACTTCAATATCGGCATTGCAGCTGATACAGAGCAGGGACTTGTCGTACCGGTTGTTAAAGACACGGATCGCAAGCCTATCTTTACCCTGGCCGACGAAATCAACGAACTTGCTACAAAAGCAAGAGACGGAAAGCTCTCCTCAGCTGAAATGAGCGGAGGTTCCGCTACGATTTCGAACCTGGGATCTGCGAAAGGTGCTTTCTTTACTCCGGTTATTAACCATCCGGAAGTAGCTATTCTTGGTATTGGCCGTATTGAAGAAAAAGCGGTAGTGCGCGACGGCGAAATTGTCGCTGCTCCGATGCTTGCTCTTTCATTAAGCTATGACCACCGCCTAATCGATGGTATGACAGCACAGCACGCATTGAATCACATCAAACGCTTGTTAAATGAACCAGAACTAATCTCAATGGAGGGATAATTCATGGTAGTAGGAGATTTTGCAGAAGAAATTGACACGCTAGTTGTAGGTGCCGGTCCGGGTGGCTATGTTGCAGCCATCCGTGCGGCCCAGCTTGGACAGAAGGTAACCATCGTAGAAAAGGGAAATCTGGGCGGAGTCTGCTTAAACGTAGGCTGCGTACCGTCCAAAGCATTAATCCAGGCGGGCCACCGTTTCCACGAAGCCAATGAAGGTGCTGAAAACATGGGTATCACTTCTAAAGGTGCCGAGGTGGATTTCACAAAGGTACAGGAGTGGAAAGGCAGCGTCGTTGAAAAGCTTACCGGCGGAGTTGAATCCCTTCTGAAAGCAAATAAGGTGAACATTGTAAAAGGGGAAGCTTATTTCTCCGACAAAGATCAGGTAAAAGTTTCTACGGATGAATACAGTTCCCAGACGTATAAATTTAACAACTGCATCATTGCTACAGGCTCCCGTCCGGTAGAGCTCAAGCCGCTTCCTTTCGGAAAACGTGTACTTGATTCTACTGGCGGATTAAATCTCGAAGAAATTCCAAAGAGCATGATTGTTGTCGGCGGCGGCTATATTGGTATCGAGATGGCTGGAGCGTATGCAAACCTCGGTACAGAGGTTACAGTGCTTGAAGGCGAAAGCCGTATTCTTTCCCAGGGCTTTGAAAAGCAAATGACTCAGCCGGTGCAGAAAAAATTAAAAGCACAGGGCGTTGATATTCAGACAGAAGCATTTGCGCAGGGCGTTGAGGAATCAGAGGACAGTGTAACCCTTACAGCTGAAGTAAAAGGTGAAGAAAAAACGTTTGAAGCAGAATATGTACTGGTTGCTGTAGGACGCCGTCCAAATACAGAAGAACTGGGACTTGAGCAGATTGGCGTAGAGATCGGCGAACGCGGCCTGATCCAGGTGGACGAACAGTCCCGTACAAGTGTAGATAACATCTACGCAATCGGTGACATTGTA
The DNA here is from genome assembly GCF_033845285.1 of Marinococcus sp. PL1-022. Classification (NCBI taxonomy): domain Bacteria; kingdom Bacillati; phylum Bacillota; class Bacilli; order Caryophanales; family Bacillaceae; genus Marinococcus; species Marinococcus sp. PL1-022. The sequence continues at coordinate 992,960 of NZ_JAWXCX010000001.1, forward strand.
CCCGGCCTGCCGCTTGCTCATAAAGCTTCCTACGAAGCGAAAGTAGCTGCAGAAGCTATCGCAGGGGAAGCAGCAGCAGTTGATTATCTCGGTATGCCGATGGTTGTTTTCTCGGATCCGGAGCTTGCAAGTGTTGGATATACAGAAGAAGATGCGAAAGAAGCAGGCTTCGATGTAAAATCCGCGAAGTTTCCGTTCCAGGCAAACGGACGGGCGTTGTCTCTGGACGTTTCTGAAGGCTTCATGAAGCTCATTACCCGCAAGGATGATGGATTAGTTATCGGGGCACAAATTGTTGGCCCTAACGCTTCTGACATGATTGCAGAAGCAGGTCTGGCAATTGAAGCAGGAATGACAGCAGAAGATGTAGCGATGACCGTTCATGCTCACCCAACGTTAGGTGAGATTACGATGGAAACGGCAGAAGCAGCACTCGGAATGCCAATTCACATCACGTAATAAAAATAAGAAGGCCACGGCTTATCACAGCCGTGGCCTTCTTGTGTAAGGAAGAAAGGCAGATGCTCGCGGAAGCAGAATTTTTTGTGCCTTCTTCAGCATAATAAAATCCCCGGCGCTGAGGCCGGGGATTTTTTATTCCGTTTAGAAGCTACTCTTTGCCAGTCAGGTCTTTTTGAAGTTCTTCCTGTTCTTTGCGAAGCTGTTCACGTTCGCGACGGGAAAGTCCTGTTTCATCATCCTGGCGCAGTTTGCGTTCTTTATTAAGAATGGTGCGGTCGGTCTGGAGAGCTTTTAACAGCGATACACACATTAAGATCATGATAATCGTAAACGGCAGGGCCGCAATGGTCATAACAATCTGTATGCCTTCAATACCTCCGGAAGCGAGCAGCATAGCTGCAGAGCCGGAAATAACAAGACCCCAGATGAACTTAATGGAAACCGGTGGGTTCAGGCTTCCGTTCGTTGTCTGCATTCCCAGTACAAACGTTGCGGAGTCTGCAGAGGTAATGAAAAAGCTCATAATTAAAAGCAAGGCTACGAAGCCAGTAATTGCTCCGAAAGGAAGTGTATCAAGCAGGCCAAACAGCGCAATCTCATCACTCTGGCTCGTCATTAAGTTGTAAAGACCGCCGTTTTGAGCATTGTCTTCAGCAATACCGGTGGTGGCAAAAACAGCAAACCATACAAACGAAAAGATTGATGGCACGAGCAAAACGCCGGTAATAAATTCACGAATCGTCCGGCCACGGGATACACGGGCAATAAATGTACCAACAAATGGTGCCCACGCAATCCACCAGGCCCAGTAGAATATTGTCCAGGAGTCGAGCCATGCCCGGTCTCCGGTATATTCATAGGTCGTAAAGCTCTGGGCCGGCAGGTTGGCCATATAAGATCCAATACCATTTGTGAAAGAGTTTAAAATACTTGTCGTCGGACCGGCAAAGAGGACAAACAGCATCAGCACCGCTGCCAGTGCAATGTTTGCCCAGCTTAAGTAGCGGATACCTCTGTTTAAGCCGGTAGTAGCCGATGCAAGATAAATGATAGTAAAGACGAGAATAATAACCAGCTGTGTCGGTAAATCGAGATTGATTCCCTCAAATATATAACTCAGCCCGCCGTTCACCTGAGTGGCTCCGTACCCTAGGGATTGGGCCACTCCAAAAATAGTAGCGAACACAGCGATAAAGTTGATTAAAGTACCTACCCAGCCGTCTACCCGGTCACCGAGAAGCGGCCGGAACGCTGAACTGATAATACCAGGCGCGTTGTGACGGAACTGGAAATAGGCGAGTGCGAGCGCTACAACTGAATAAACAGCCCACGGGTGAAGTCCCCAGTGGAAAAACGAAAGACGGATAGATTCTGCAGCTGCAGCCTGGGTTTCAGGTTCCGCTTCTGGTGCACCGTAATAGTGATAAAGCGGCTCAGCAACGCCCCAGTATACAAGACCGATCCCCATACCGGCTGTAAATAGAAACGCAAACCATGTTAAGTAACTGTACTCCGGTCGTTCGTCCGGCTTTCCTAAACGGATTTTTCCATACGGACTGAACACTAAGTAAATACAAAAGATAACGAAAAACGTTGCGGATATTAGATAAAACCATCCGAGATTAGTAACAATCCATCCCTGGATCTCACCGGTCACTGTATTTAAATTTCCTGGCGTGACAACACCCCAGATGATTACCGCAAGCGCCGCTATCAGGGTCACAAAAAAGACGCTTGTTAATTTTCTCATGACTTTTTACATTCCACCTTTCTTTTAGCGGGTATTCGATTTTTAGGCAGCGGTACTCAGCAAAAGAGGGGATAGTGGCAATTTCAGTAAGCAGGTACATACCTATTTAAAAAATGACAACGATGATTATTATAACACTCATAAGTTCATACGCAACCAGGACGCATGAATAATATATACCCTAAACCTAGGCCTGCAAACCCAGAAACCTTCATATATAAATGTTAAAAAATACCTACAGGCAATAAGCAGCGTTAATATTTCCATACAAACGTTATTATTAACATTTTATAGAAATTTTTTAGACTTTTAGCCCTGCATTTGCAGAAATTTTGCTAAGATATAAAAGGGAATAATTAAACAGGGGGAATCCGGGTTGAAGAAAATGCTGATATTATCATGCCTGGCAGCGCTTCTTGCAGGCTGTTCAAATGCTGGAGAAGACAATGCAGATGCAGAACAAAAGGAAAAAACAAAGACCGCTGCCGAGGAAGAAGCCCAGGAGCAGCATGATGAGAAAAAAGAGGAGCAGAAACAGCAAAAAGCAGCTGTCTCAAAGGAGGAAGAACTGATTTATAAAGTTAACGAAGCAAACTGGACGGTTCAGGCAGAGGAAAGCGAAGGCGATGAAGTTCTTCTCACATTTGATGACGCTCCGGACGGCAATGCTGTAAATATCGCGGAAATTTTAGCTGAAAACGAAGTACCGGCCATCTTTTTTGTGAATGGCATGTTTCTAAAAGACGAAGAAGGCAGAAACGCCCTGAAGAAAATACACGACATGGGGTTTGCGATAGGCAACCATACGACTACCCATGCCTCGCTTCCTGATTTATCAGAAGAGGAACAGCTTGAAGAATTAAAAGAAACCGACGAACTGGTAAAAGAAATAACCGGGGAAACGCCGGCATTTTTCCGTGCTCCGTTTGGGCAGAACACTTCATTTAGTGATGAATATGTTAAAAAACACGGCATGATAAAAATGAATTGGACGTATGGGTATGATTTTGAAGCTGAATACCAGGAAGCAGAAGCGCTCACGGATATTACGCTGAACACCGAACTGTTAACGGATGGCGCAAATATTCTTATGCACGACCGGGAATGGACTAGAGAAGCGCTTGGCCCAATTATTGAAGGATTTAATGAGAAAGGCTATTCCTTTATCGATCCCCAATATATAGAAAAAAAGTAGAAAAATGCGTGCTGCAGAAGCTTTTTATGTCGAATTTTGTTGAAAATTTTTATTGGAAGCTGCATTAATGCTATATTGATTAAAAATGAATAGGATTCACACGAAGGGGGAACATCAATGGATCACTCTGCACTGTATGATGAAATAAGATTGCACGTAGGTCTTGCCCATGATTATTCCATAACGCCTGAAAGCTTCCTGCACTATGTCATGAATGCATTTCAAAAATACTGGCCGCATAAAGACATGATTTCGTTGTATGTTAATAAATGGACGCATTTCGAATGGCAGGACGGGGACGTGCATCCGGTATTTACGAAAGAAATGGATATTCAAAACGGTCTTCTGCTTTTGGCAGATATAGAAAGAACAGTTTTTTGCTGCAGTGAAGAAGGGATGTATCACTGGATGCTTCCGTTTTATGATAATGAAATATTTGCCGGAGGGATTATTGTTTCAAGAGAGGCAGAGATGAAAGAGCTGGAAAAAGAAGAAGTATGGCTTCTCGAAGAAATTATGTCTTTCATTAATGCCAAACTGCCCAATTATATGTAAAAGTAAAAAAAGCAGCCGCGGCTGCTTTTTTGTTTTATTGAATTGGCTTTTGCTCCTGGATCACCCGTATAGTTTGAAGGGAAGGATCTTCGGGGCCCTGGACGGGGAGGCCGGCTGCTGCGTTGGCTTGAATGTACGTTAAATTTTCTTCGGTAATGATTTCACCTGGAAGGAGTACTGGTATACCTGGCGGATAGATCATAATGAATTCTGCGATAATCCGGCCGGCACTTTCTGAAAGAGCGATGGTTTCTTTTCCAGCATAAAATGCGTCACGGGGAGCAATGGATAGAGTCGGGATAGACGGTAGCTTTAATACTGCGGGAGCCGTGTAGGCCTCAGGGTTATAATGCTGCCGGGCGAGATCCCTCATTGCCTCCGCAAGAAGCGATGTTTCTTTTTCCGTATCACCGAAGCTGATGATGCAGAGGATGTTATACAAATCGGACAGCTCTACTTCAATGTGATAATGCTTTCGCAGCCATTTTTCAGCTTCGTAGCCATTGATGCCAAGCTGTTGAACAGAAATTAACAGCTTTGTCGGGTCCATGGCGGTGACGGTGTTCTGCTCAAGCATTTCTGCGCCGGCACAGTAGAGACCCTTAATGGAATTAATAGAGGCTCTCGTTTGTTCAGCAAGTTCAAGCGTGTTTTCTATCAGTGTGTGTCCTTTTAATGCAAGCTGCCTGCGTGCGGTATCGAGCGAGGCCAGAAGCGGGTACGATGTGGATGTTGTTGTCAGCATGCTGAAGACCGCCTGGACGTGAGCGATGGAGATCCGGGCGCCCTGGACGTTTAATACGGAGCTCTGGGTCATGGAGCCTCCGAGTTTATGCACGCTTGTAGCAGCCATGTCAGCGCCCGCCTCCATAGCTGAAGGTGGCAGGCTTTCGTGAAAATGAATATGCACCCCGTGAGCTTCATCGACGAGCACTGGTACATCGTACTGGTGGGCGGTTTCTACAATGGCACTAATATCGGAGGAAAAACCGAAGTAGGTTGGGTTAATCACGAGCAGCGCCTTTGCATCAGGATGCCTGTCGAGAGCATGCTGTGCTGTTAAAGGTGTAATCCCGTGCGAAATGCCGAACTCTTCATCAAGCGCCGGATACATAAATATCGGAACGGCTCCTGAAAAGATAATCGCATTCATAATCGATTTGTGCACATTTCTTGGAACGAGAATTTTGTCTCCCGGAGCGCAGACAGATAAGATCATCGTCATAATGGCACCGCTTGTTCCCTGGATCGAAAAGAACGTATAGTCGGCCCCAAAGGCTTCTGCGGCAAGCTTCTGTGCGTCATCAATAACACCGGAAGGGTGGTGCAGGTCATCAAGGGGTTCGATATTAATCAAGTCCATATTTAATATATTACTGCCGATAAATTCACGAAACTCCTCATCCATCCCGGTCCCGTTTTTATGCCCCGGAATGTGGAAAGGCACAGGCTGCGTCTTTATATGCTCTTTTAATTTAGTGAATATCGGAGTAAGCTGCTGTCTGTTCATATGTCTCCCTCCAATGCGTTCAAAAACATTCAAATTATAGCAGATTTCATGCCGTCATTAAATAACTTTGTGAGACGTGCCGGCCGGGATTTGCTAGAATATTAGCGAAGGGGGAAGCAGTGATGAAAGAAAATGTTAATATACCTATCTCCATGGATTGGACTACACAGGAAATTATCGATGTGACCACTTTTTTTCAAGTGATTGAAACAGCGCACGGTAAGGCGGTGCCCCGGGAGAATATTTTAGGCCTGTATGGGAAATTTAAAGAAATCGTGCCGGGTAAAAGCGAGGAAAAGCAGATGTTCCGTCAGTTTGATGAAGATGCTGAAGTGAACTGCTGGAAAACCGTGCAGGCGGCAAGAAAATCAGAAGCAGGGGAAAAAATTAATATGACCGGACGCTCAGGATAGAGCGTCCGGCATTTTTATACCGTCTGCAAAGACAGCTGATATAAAGGGAGGAGTTCTTTGAATGTACTGTAAATGTAATCGTACGTTTCGTTGTCATTCCAGGAAGCAGCCGTTTCCACGTCAAACTGGCGTCCAATCAGAAGCTCCGCTTTTTTGACATCTCTTACACGTTCAAGAGTGTGAATGACCTGATCTTTGTTTTCATGAATAAAAAATGCGTCCGGTTTCGTATGGTCCGGGGAAATTTTATAGTCTTCCGGCAGGGACGTAAGCTGAGAAAGACGGTCCAGATACATTTTTCCGATATCTGCTTTGTCCGGCACCTCGTACATATGGGTCAACCAGGCGAACAAATGGTCATCAAAAAGACCGACCTGGAAATGAGGATGTTTTTTGTAGCCTCTTTTATCCGGTGCAATACCGAACCAGGTGCTTTCCGGAGGGTGCACAGACCGTCTGGCATGCTTTGCAATATGAATAAATAATTCTTCGCCTGTATCTGCTGCCAAATCTTCAGCCAGCGGTTCTGCCAGATGGGAAAAAACTGGTTGTATGTCATTCCGGATTTGAGACATGCGGTTTTCAAGACCTTCTGCCTGCATAATAGAAAAATCATTTTTGGTGAAATGCTGTCTGCTCATGTAATGACTGCTCCTTTTTCAATTGGTCTGTCACAAGCATACTGAAAATCCAGGTCTCCGGCAACCAATCGATTCCAGCGGAAAACGCAATTATTTAAAAATACTGAAAATTTTTGTGTGTTTTTCTTGCGTTTCCGGTAAAAAGGTTTTATAATTCCAATAATCCTTATAGAATAACGAGTACTCAAACGTTGTCAGTATATCGTTAGATTAGCAATAAAGACAGTAGGGAGAGGCTGTTACAGAATATAATTTCAGAACAATAGAGAAAGTTCTGCATCTTGTATTTTCTGAACATTCTGAGAAGAATTGCCAGCGTCAGTTAACTTTCAGCTCGGGACATTATTATTCCATTTAAGGGGTGTGGGAAACTTGGAACAAGTAATTCAGGCGTTTAAACGTAGAGATGCAGAAGAACGAATCCCGGTACTGCGCTTAGAAATTGATTATGAACTGGTAACCCTTCATGACGCCATGGCAGAGGAAGATTTAACGTCCATTCACGCCAGCAAATACCGCCTGGAGCAATTACGCCAGGAGTGGATTCGGCTGGAAGTGTAATATAAAGTAAGAAGATCCGGGCTGCTTTACAGCAGGCCGGGCTTTTTTATGCAGAAATTGGTGCATAATTTTGCCGTATTGAGGGAAGAAGAACTCATATACATAAGGAAGAAGCGGAGAGGATTATAATGGAAGAGAATTGGTCAGCAATGCAGAAGAAAGCTTTACAATGGATACAGGAGGCCGGGGAACTGCTTCGAGCTTCCCTGGAGGAAAGCTTAATTATAGAAACAAAATCAAATCCAAATGATTTAGTAACAGAAATGGATTTCAAAATTGAGCGGCTGTTAACGAAAAAGATTATGGAGGAATACCCTGGACACCGTATTTTAGGAGAAGAAGAAGCCGGAGCGGACATTACGGACACCGACGACATTATCTGGATTATAGATCCTATAGACGGCACAACGAATTTTGTTCATCAGCAGTTTAATTTTGCTGTCTCCCTGGCTGTTTTTGAAAACGGCATCGGCAAGGTGGGCATTGTCTATGATGTGATGGCAGACGAGTGGTTTACCGCACTGGAAGGCAGAGGGGCGTACCGCAACGATGTCAGGCTGCCCGAGTTGGAACCGGCAGAATTAAAAGAAGCAATTGTAGGTATTAACGCCAGGTGGATTAAAAATGAAAAAATTCCTTATGCCAGGCAGATGCGTAACATTGTGGATGAATCAAGAAGCACCAGGGCCTATGGTTCGGCTGCCCTCGAGCTTTGTTACGTAGCATGCGGCCGGCTTGATTCCTATGTAAACCTGTGGCTTGCGCCGTGGGATTTTGCCGGAGCAGAAGTTTTGCTGCGGGAGGTTGGGGCAGATATCTCAACGATCGACAACCAGCGGCCGTCGATGCTTGGCAAGGGGCCGTACCTGGCAGGGCGACCGGGTCTGCAGGAAAAAGTACGGGGGATGCTGAACAGCTGATCCCCCGTACTGATTTTTGGCTACGCCGAAGAGCTTGCTTTCAGCTTTCTGGCAAAATAAAAGGCTGCACACGTTACAGCAATTGATACAACGGCAATAATAATGGACGCTTCGGCTATGGCAATCCCGATAGAGGCGATGCCGAAAATAGCTAACGCTGCAAGCAGCAGGTATAACCACTGTATTTTTGTCATAGAGACCCTTCTTCCTTTAAAATGATACTGATACTATTTTATCGGCTTTGAAAGGAAAACTCAAATAAGTACAGCCGGCTATGATTCAGGTTCGGTTTATGTTATATTGAGGAAAGTAGTGTCTGTGATAGTGACTTGCCAGTCGGGTTGTCTTTAATGAAACCCGGCATATGTTATACTGACAATGTAAATGGTAGGAACTCAGATAAAAATGGCAATGAGAACCCTGGCTTTATGGAAGACGATGTCGCCGAGCGCCAGGGTTTGTTATGATTGCAGCAAGAGAATAGGAGAGATTTATAGTGACAGTTTTACGCAAAGATATTCGCAATATCGCGATTATTGCCCACGTTGACCACGGGAAAACGACCCTTGTCGACCAGCTTCTTCGTCAATCAGGAACATTTCGGGAAAATGAACAGGTAGACGAGCGGGCAATGGATACCAACGATATTGAAAAAGAACGCGGCATTACAATTCTGGCTAAAAACACAGCAGTGAAATACCATGATACGCGTATCAATATTCTTGATACTCCCGGTCACGCGGATTTTGGCGGGGAAGTAGAGCGCATCATGAAAATGGTGGACGGCGTACTTCTTGTTGTAGACGCCTACGAGGGCTGCATGCCGCAGACGCGTTTTGTTTTGAAAAAAGCACTGGAGCAGAACTTAACCCCAGTGGTAGTCGTAAACAAAATTGACCGGGACATGGCCCGCCCATCCGAAGTTGTGGATGAAGTGCTGGACCTGTTTATCGAGCTTGGCGCGAACGAAGACCAAATCGATTTTCCAGTTGTTTATGCTTCCGCTATTAACGGAACGGCAAGCGAAGATCCTGAAAAACAGGACGAAGATATGGACGTTATTTTCCGCATGATCTCAGACAACGTGCCGGTTCCTTTTGATAACAGCGACGAGCCGTTCCAGTTTCAGATAGCGATGCTTGATTATAATGACTACCTTGGGAGAATCGGCGTAGGAAGGGTGTTCCGTGGAACGCTCCGGACAGGCGATCATGCCGCCCTGGTTAAGCTCGACGGAACAGTGAAAAAATTCCGGATATCCAAAATGTTTGGTTTCTTCGGTCTGAAGAAAGAAGAAATCAGCGAAGCCAAAGCCGGAGATCTCGTAGCTATTTCCGGAGTGGAAGATATCATGGTCGGGGAAACAATATGCCCAGTCGACCATCAGGAAGCGCTGCCGGTACTCCGTATTGACGAGCCGACGCTTCAGATGACTATTCTTGTAAATAACAGCCCGTTTGCCGGACGTGAAGGTTCTAAAATTACGAGCCGTAAAATTGAAGAGCGGCTGCTGACGCAGCTTGAAACAGACGTAAGTCTCCGGGTCGATCCGACGGACAGCCCTGACGCATGGTTAATTTCCGGTCGCGGTGAACTTCACCTGTCCATTTTAATTGAAAACCTGCGCCGTGAAGATTTTGAGCTCCAGGTGTCCAAGCCGCAGGTAATTGTTAAAGAAGTGGACGGCGTGCTTTGCGAGCCGTATGAGCGTCTGCAGGTTGATGTGCCGGAAGACTATACCGGAGCAGTTATGGAGTCTCTCGGTGAACGTAAAGGCGAAATGGAAAACATGGTCAATAAAGGTGACGGCCAGGTTCGGATTGATTTCATGATTCCATCCCGTGGCCTGGTTGGTTATACAAACGAATTCTTATCCCAGACCAAAGGATATGGCATTCTGAACCATACGTTTGAAGAATATCGTCCTTATATTAAAGAACAGATTGGCGGCCGCCGTCAGGGAGTTCTCGTTTCCATGGAAAATGGAAAAGCGACTCCGTACAGTATGATGCAGCTGGAAGACCGCGGTACAATGTTTGTTGAACCGGGTACTGAAATTTATGAAGGCATGATTGTCGGCGAGCACAGCCGGGAAAATGATTTGGCTGTAAACGTAACGAAAGCGAAGCAGCAGACAAACGTTCGTTCAGCTAACAAGGATCAGACCGTAACGATGAAACGTCCCCGGATTCTGACACTTGAAGAAGCTCTCGAGTATTTAAACGCAGATGAGTACTGCGAAGTTACTCCGGATTCAATCCGGCTTAGAAAGAAAATTCTCCAAAAAGGCGAGCGCGAGCGCGAAGAAAAACGCCAGAGCGTGTCCAAATAAAAAAGTGCCGGCTGCAGTATAATCTGCAGCCGGCACTTTTTATTAATAAACATTTTGCCGGATAAGCCGGAGCTTTGTATGATTTCATTATTACCAGTTGTTATTTTTTACCGGATCCCGGTACAGATGGAAATGGCCGGTAGCTTTTCGCTCATTTGTCCGGGCTGAAATCCGGTCATGGCATTCGGGACACATATACGTGTGGATCGGCCGGTTCCGAATTTTTTTTGCTTCAGGGTTTTCATCGTCCAATTTATAAATTTCATCGCAGATTACGCACTTTACCCGCATCATTTCTTTTCACCTCTGCTTTGTTCAACCAAAAGATATGATTCAAGTATAACACGCCCGCAGCTCTGAAAACAGAATGAGTGCCAGATGGGTGGAACAGAAAAAATAAACAGGGGAATCCGAAAAAGACTGGACAAATTTTCTGATCAAAATGGTACTATTATACATATAAGGGGGGATACATATGGCTAGTCGAGTATTTGACGAACTACCCGAAGAAATCGTCCATTTATTAAAGCAGGAACAATATGTGACGGTTTCCACCATCGAACCGAAAAATTCCACCCCGGATGTTCACGCCGTTTCATGGGTGTATGCAGCTTCTCCAAGGATTCTCCGGTTTGCTGTTGATGCCCGGGCGTCTGCAGTGGAAAATCTGCGGGAAACCCCTGGTATGGCAATGACTGTTATCGGCGGAGGCACCACGTACTCCATTGCAGGCAAAGGAAAAATTTTAACAACTGAGGTAAGTGGGATTTCTTTTCCGCTTGCGATTATAGAAGTGGACGTTGCTGAAGTGAAGGACGTAATGTTTTATGGGTCCAGGATGCTCCGTGGGCCGGTGTTTGAGAAGACATATGACCCGGAAGCGGCAGAAGAATTGGACAATAAAGTACTCGAGGCAATGAAGAAAACACACTGAATATAAATATCCCGATAGAGACAAGATAGGGGGAAGCACCTGATATGAAAAAAATTTACGTTTTAGATACGAACGTACTGCTCCAAGATCCCCAGGCAATTTACCAGTTTGATGAACACCATGTTGTCATTCCAGCCGTCGTATTAGAAGAAATTGATTCCAAAAAACGGTTAATGGATGAGCTCGGCAGGAATGCGAGAGAAACAGCAAGAATTCTGGACCGCTTCCGTGGAAAAGGCAGGCTCCATGAAGGAGTACCTCTCGGTTCAGGAGGCACGCTGCGGGTAGAGCTGAACCACCGTTCGTATGAGAGCATGAAGGACACCTTTATCGAGGTGACCAATGACAACCGCATTCTGGCAGTGGCTCAAAATTTAAAGGATGAATACGAGCTGATGGGAGATTACCACGTTGTTATTATCAGCAAAGACGCTCTCGTACGCGTGAAAGCAGATGCCCTCGGTATAACGGCCGAAGACTTTTTGAATGACCGCGTTACGCAGTACGACAATATTTACAAGGGGCATCAGACGCTGACAGTTGACCGGCCCCTGCTTGACGCTTTTTTCGAGGAGGGGTCACTGGCTTCTGAAGAGGTTTCAGAAGAAGGCTTCTGTCCTCACGAATTCCTTATTTTAAGAGACGCCCTGAGCAGCTCTTCGGCTCTTGCAAAAGTCGACGAATCTGGAAAAAGAATTCGCAAGTTCACTTCCGATATCGACCATGTGTGGGGCATACGCCCGAAAAACGTCGAACAGAAGATGGCACTTGAGCTGCTGCTCAGAGAAGACATCCCGCTTGTGACGTTAACCGGAAGAGCAGGCACTGGAAAGACCTTATTAACGCTCGCAGCCGGTTTGCTTCAAATTGAAGATATGGAGCGTTACCACAAGCTGCTGGTGGCGAGGCCTGTTGTTCCACTTGGGAAAGATATAGGATATCTTCCGGGAGAAAAGGATGAGAAGCTGCGGCCCTGGATGCAGCCGATCTATGATAATCTGGAGTATTTATTTAATGCTAAGAAGCCCGGAGAGCTTGATTCCATTCTCGCGGGGATGGGGTCTATTCAGGTGGAAGCTTTAACTTACATCCGCGGGCGGAGCATTCCGGACCAGTATATTATTATTGACGAAGCTCAAAACCTCACAAAGCATGAAGTGAAAACGATACTGACGAGGGTGGGGGAAGGAAGTAAAATCGTTTTTCTCGGCGACCCGGCCCAGATCGATCATCCGTATCTCGATGAGTTAAACAATGGACTTGCTTATGTGGTGGAAATGTTCAAAAATCAGGGCATCAGTGGGCATGTAAAACTGGAAAAAGGGGAACGCTCCGGTCTTGCCCAGCTTGCAGCAGATATACTATAAAGAAACGACAGCTGGAGTGCTTCCAGCTGTCATTTCTGTTTATTTCACCCGGAATCCTGTCACGTGCCGGATAGGATCGGCTTTATTGGAGCCGTCTCCGTAATATATGTGGACCGGCCCGTCCTCTTTCAACGGGCTGCCTTTATGAGAAAAGGCCACAATGAAATTTTTCGCTTCCTCAAGAGATACAAGATGAGTTTGCTCTTTGGTTTCCACAACGACATGGCTGGCATCGTCTTTCGGTTCGGCGTTATCCAAAAACGGCTCGAATCTGATCCCGAATGAGCCATTGATGATCGCTTCTTTTTTATTGCGCACCTTGTTGGTGCGTCCCCGGCCAGGATCCGTGTCCGGGGCGTTTGACCCTTCCTCGCGGTCTCTTGCAAACCTTCTGGCTGTATGGTCAGCTTCCGTGGAAGGCTGCTCTTCAGCGGAGGGATCGGTATCAAAATATGTTTCGAGATCAATCTTGCGGTCGTCAAAGATCCATGTAGTAGGGTCAAGGGTGATCGGGAAATGAACATTTCCCTGAATCATTACAATAAAATTCATGAGGGACTCCTCCAATTTAATAGCTGCTGATAGGAACTGGTTTTTATGCTACCACAACCGGGTAATGGAGAAAAAGCAGAAGCTATTGCTGTCCCGGGAAATTGTGGCATATAGTCTGAAGAATCAAGATTTTATACGCAAACCATCTTGCTTTTTTTTAAATGAACAGATAAGATGAATAGAAGGAGTCAGCTTGTAGGAGGGATTGCCTTGAGCATGAGGGCAGCAACAGAACATAGTGAGAAAGCATACGCTTTATTAAAAGCAGATGCTGAGAAAATCAGAAAACTTATTGAAGTACAGATGGATAACCTGACAATGCCTCAATGCCCACTTTACGAAGAGGTGCTTGATACACAAATGTTTGGCCTTTCAAGAGAAATTGATTTTGCCATTCGTTTGAATCTCATCGACGAACATACCGGTAAACAAATTCTTTCTGAACTCGAACGGAAACTTGCTGCTTTTCATGAAGCAACAGTCGGTGGATGAGCCAAGCTATTCTAATTGAATAGCTTGGTTTTTTTACAAACAGGTGTATTTTTAATTTAAAGTTTTACGCAGGCAAAAAACAGGGTAAAGAAACGTTACGCAAAAGAATCGTATAATAAAAATAGGCACAAATTTTTAAAAAATGAGAATATTACTTTGACAGACAGCCTGGTTCTTGCGTATGATAATTTATATTTAGAATTATCAGTTATTGGAGATAATTCTGATTGATCCTATCGGGATAAGATAGATACATCCTGTAATAGATAAGAGGAGGAGAAGGATGAACGGTCTAGAGAATATTAAAAAGGTATTAGTAGCAAACCGCGGTGAAATTGCTATACGCATATTTCGGGCGTGCACAGAATTACATATACGCACCGTGGCTATTTATTCCAATGAAGATGTAGGGGCGTTTCACCGTTATAAAGCAGACGAAGCATACTTAGTAGGGGAAGGGCAGAAGCCGATCGATGCGTACCTGGATATTGAAGACATTATCCGTACGGCAAAAGAAAACGGAGTCGACGCTATTCACCCGGGCTACGGTTTTCTTTCTGAAAATATTGACTTTGCCAGACGCTGTGATGAAGAAGGCATCACCTTTATCGGGCCTGAAACGCGTCACCTGGAGATGTTTGGGGATAAAGTTAAAGCAAGAGAAACAGCTATCGCTGCCGATCTTCCAGTCATCCCGGGAAGCGACGGGCCGGTGGACAGCGTGGAGGAAGTAAAGGAATTTACTGACAAGCACGGCTTTCCAATCATGATTAAAGCTTCCCTAGGAGGCGGCGGCCGCGGCATGCGTATTGTCCGCGACGCGGAATCGCTGGAGGATGCTTACGACCGGGCGAAATCCGAAGCAAAATCTGCTTTTGGCAACGACATTGTTTATGTTGAAAAATTCGTGGAAAATCCAAAGCATATTGAAGTACAGGTGCTCGGGGATAAAGCAGGAAACGTTATCCATTTATACGAGCGGGACTGCTCCATTCAGCGCCGTCACCAAAAGGTCGTGGAGGTAGCGCCGAGTATTGCGCTTGACGAGTCGCTGCGTGAACGTATTTGCGATGCCGCTGTAAAGCTTGCCAGAAATATTGAATACATCAATGCGGGCACGGTGGAGTTTCTGGTAAACGACAAGGGAGAATTTTTCTTCATTGAAGTGAACCCGCGTGTACAGGTGGAGCATACAATTACAGAAATGATCACCGGGGTGGACATCGTGCAGTCCCAGCTGAAAATTGCTGACGGTGGTACGCTGCATGACGCTTCCATAGATATTCCGGAGCAAAAGGATATTAAAACATTCGGCTATGCCATCCAGTCCCGGGTTACAACAGAGGACCCTGCGAATGATTTCATGCCGGATACGGGCCGGATTATGGCCTATCGTTCAAGCGGCGGCTTCGGCGTGCGACTGGATGCTGGTAACGGCTTCCAAGGAGCGATCATTTCCCCGTACTACGATTCGCTGCTCGTAAAAGTATCCACGTGGGCACGCACGTTTGAAGGGGCTTCTGAAAAAATGCTCCGAAACCTGCGGGAGTTCCGGATCCGCGGTATTCGTACAAACATCCCGTTTCTGGAAAATGTTGTCCAGCATGAGAAATTCATCAATGGCACCTACGACACCTCGTTTATTGATTCGAGTCCGGAGCTGTTTGTATTTCCAGTGCGCCAGGATCGCGGCACGAAAATGCTTACATTCATCGGGGAAACAATTGTAAACGGATATCCCGGGCTTGAAAATACACCAAAGCCGACGCTCAATAAGCCGATGGTGCCAAAGATCGATAAGAAAAAGCCGATACCGAGAGGAACAAAGCAGATTCTCGATGAACAGGGGCCGGAGGGTCTCGCGAACTGGGTGAAGGATCAAAACGAAGTGCTTTTGACCGATACCACGTTCCGTGACGCCCATCAGTCGCTGCTTGCCACGAGGGTTCGCAGTGATGATCTGAAACGCATTGCAGAGCCGACCTCCCGGATGCTTCCTAACTTATTCTCCTCAGAGATGTGGGGAGGGGCCACCTTTGATGTGGCGATGCGCTTTCTGCATGAGGATCCATGGACCCGGCTGCTTGAACTTCGTGAGCGTATGCCAAACACGCTTCTGCAGATGCTTTTCCGTTCCTCCAATGCCGTGGGATACAAAAACTATCCGGATAACCTGATCAAAGAATTTGTTCATAAATCAGCAAATGCCGGCATCGATGTTTTCCGTATCTTTGACTCTCTCAACTGGGTGAAAGGGATGACTCTTACGATTGATGAAGTACGGCAGACAAATAAAATTGCTGAGGCAGCGATGTGTTATACAGGGGATATTCTTGACCCGAAACGAAACAAATATGACCTGAAATATTATAAGAATCTCGCCAAAGAGCTTGAAAACGCCGGCGCCCATATTCTGGGCATCAAGGATATGGCAGGTCTGTTGAAGCCGGAAGCAGCGTATCAGCTTGTCTCTGAACTTAAAAATTCGATTTCCATCCCAGTTCACCTGCACACGCACGACACGAGCGGCAACGCTATTTTCACGTATGCCCGGGCTGTTGAAGCAGGAGTAGACATTGTTGACGTAGCTGAAAGCTCCATGGCAGGACTGACTTCACAGCCAAGTGCAGATGGCCTGTACTATGCACTAGCCGGGAATAAACGCCAGCCGAATGTTGATGTTGGTGCTCTGCAGGAGCTTAGTGACTTCTGGGATACGACTCGTGAATATTACCAGGGCTTTGAAAGCGGCATGCGTTCGCCTGCGCCTGAAGTGTATGAACACGAAATGCCGGGCGGCCAGTACAGCAATCTGCAGCAGCAGGCTAAAGCGGTAGGGCTTGGTGACCGCTGGCGTGAAGTGAAAAAAATGTACCGTCGTGTCAATGATATGTTTGGGGACGTTGTAAAAGTAACCCCGTCGTCGAAAATCGTCGGGGATATGGCTCTGTATATGGTACAGAATGATCTGACCGAAGAAGATGTTTACGATAACGGTCAGAACCTCGATTTCCCGGACTCCGTAGTGGAATTTTTCCAGGGGTATTTAGGACAGCCACACCAGGGCTTCCCGGAAAAACTTCAAAAAATCATTTTGAAGGATCGTACCCCTATTACAAATCGTCCGGGTGAAAACCTCGAACCGGTCGACTTCAAAGCTATTGAAGAGGAGCTGTTTAATACACTCGACCGGCCAGTGACGAGCCATGATATGATTTCCTACGCGATGTATCCGAAAGTATACATGGAGTTTGAGCAGTTCCGTCAAAGCTTCAGTGATGTATCTGTATTGGATACACCAACGTTTTTCTACGGGCTTGAGCTTGGAGAAACAGTGGAAGTGGAAATCGAAAAAGGAAAGACACTGATTGTGAAGCTTATTTCTGTGTCAGAGCCGGACGAAACCGGCCATAGAAACGTGTACTTTGAATTGAACGGACAGTCCCGCGAGGTGGTTATTAAGGATAAAAACGCCAAGGTGGATGCTAATGTTCGTCCAAAAGTAGATAAATCAAATCCTAACCAAATCGGGGCAACGATGCCTGGTACCGTGCTGCAAACCTCTGTCAAAGAGGGAGACGAAGTGGCAAAAGGCGATCAGCTTATGATTACAGAAGCAATGAAGATGGAAACAACTGTACAGGCGCCGTTTGATGGAAAAATTAAAGGCGTATATGTAGGAAATAATGAACCGATCGAATCGGGAGATCTTCTTATCGAATTTGAATAACAGGTAAAAAGGATCGGCCGGTGGGCCGGTCTTTTTTTATGATGAAAAAGGCGGGAGCCATCTTTTCAAAGCGCCGGGAAAATGTTTTTGGATAGAAAAATCTGTTGGCGGGGATGTATTCTTCAGGAAAAAGCGTAAAATAAACGGAAAAAAGGTATAGCATTGAAGTGAAAGAACGAAGGTGTAAAGGAGCGAAGCGTATGACGGAAGTAAGTGCTTTATGGATGCGAAGGGATTTACGGTTAACAGATAACCGGGCAATGCATGAAATGCAGCGATGGGTGGAAGCAGAGGAAGGCAGGCGGTGGTTCCTGGTTTTTCATCTTGATCCGGACTTTTATGAGTATTCATGTCCTCATCATGATTATTTTTTTCAAAATCTAGAAAAATTTCGCAAAGAATGCGATGATCAACATATACAATTATATTTTCTGCATGGTTCAGCAGATGAGGCTTTCATCTACTTAAAAGAAAAGGTGCCGGCGCTGACTCATCTATTCTTTAATGAAGACGAAACGCCGCGGGCCGCCCAAAGGGACGAGCAGGTATTAAAAGAAATGGAGCAGCGGAGCGTCGAAACACATGCTTATAAAGATGCTCATTTTCATCGCTCCGATGAAGTGAAGAAAAAAGATGGCGGGCTCTATTCCGTCTACACTCCTTATTATCGTACCTGGCGTCAGCTTGAAAAGGAACAGCCGTATGAATGCAGACTGGACCAGATAATCAGCCAGCAGGCCGAATTGGAGCTGCCGCAAAAGGATGCTTATCAAAAGCTTTCCTCTTATTTGAACAATAGCGGGACGACGTGGGAGCGTACTGCGGAGGAAGACGGGCGGCAAAGGCTGGAGACATTTGTGGAGGAAATTGCCCCGGAGTATCATGAAACAAATAATGCCCTCTCCCGCGATGGAACGAGTCGGCTGTCTGCCTACTTAAAAACTGGGCGGCTGTCAGTGCGTACGATTTATCAGGCCCTTTCAGAGCAGCTTGAAGAAGGAAATCCTGGGGCTGAAGCCTTTGTAGGTGAACTTGCCTGGAGAGATTATTATAATATGATTCACGCTACGCGTCCTGAGCTGAAAAATAAAGAGCTGAAAGAGGCGTATAGGGACCTGCCGTGGGAGTACGATGAAAAAAGACTGCAGACGTGGAAGGATGGCCGTACCGGCTACCCGATTGTAGATGCCTGTATGCGGCAGTTAAATGAAATAGGCTGGATGCATAACCGTGGAAGGATGATCGCTGCCTCTTTTTTAACGAAGGATTATTTGATCGACTGGAGAGAAGGAGAAAGGTATTTTGCTGAAAGGCTGATTGATTATGACCCTTCTTCCAATGCCGGTGGGTGGCAGTGGGCTGCGTCTACTGGCACAGATGCAGTCCCGTACTTCCGCGTCTTTTCTCCAGTGAGGCAGAGCGAACGTTTTGATCCGCAGGGCGACTATATTCGTGAATATGTGCCGGAGCTTCAGTCAGTCCCAAAAAAATATATTCATACTCCTTGGAAAATGAATGAACAGCAGCAGAAGGAGTATGGATGTATCGTCGGCCAGGATTACCCGGCACCCGATGTAGACCATGCGGTACAGCGAAAGAAAGCAATCGAGATGTTTAAAGGAGAGTAAGCCATGGACATTCGCCGAATGAAAAAATCAGAAATCGATCAGAGTCTGGATCTGGCCCAATATGCTTTTCAAATTCATTTAACAGAAGAACAGCGCCGGGAAAGGCGGCGGACTATCGTTCCCCAGGATAACTGGGTCGCGGTCGAACGGGGAAAGGTGCTATCCAAGGTGGCTATTTTCCCCACGGTCATTTACCTTGGGGATGTGAAAATGCCAATGGGGGGCATTTCCGGTGTGGCAACATGGCCGGAAAAGCGCCGGGGCAGCCTGGTGCGTTCATTACTGAAAGAAGCGCTGGTGGATTTAAGAGACCGGGGTGTACCTATCTCTATGCTTTATCCTTTTTCGACTTCCTTTTACCGGAAATTCGGCTGGGAGGTGTTCTGTGATACAAAGCATTGGACAGTGACGAAAAACCAGCTTCCGGAAACCGGAGAGCCTGAAGGGGGCAGCATCCGCAGAATCTATCAGCAGGACTGGCAGATTCTCGACTATATCTATCAGAAGTGGGCAAAACAGTATGCCGGCATGATTGCGCGTTCTGAGCAGTGGTGGAAAAACCGGACACTTCAGCGTAAAAAAGGGAACGCTGCTGTGTACACTGATGGAAATGGCTTTGACAGCGGATATGTGCTGTATGAGGTAAAAGAGCAGCAGCTGACCGTGCATGAATTTGTGGCCTGGCATGAGGATGCGCGCAGAGAATTGTGGCGGTTTCTGGCGAATCACGATTCCATGATTGAGACTGCTAAAATTTCTCCGGCTATTGATGACCCGAGCCGTTATATGCTGCCGGAGCCGAAAATTGAAGAAACGAGAAAAAGCTACTTCATGGCCCGAATCGTCGATGTATATCCATTTTTGCACCAGTACCCGTTGGACCTGCCGCCCGAGGAGTCTCTGGTCCTGCATGTGGAGGATGATTTCTGTGATTGGAACAATACGAGCTGGCAGCTGTATAAATCGAAAGAGGGCCGGATGGAAATTAAAGAAGTTCTCTCGAGCCATACCGGTATAGAACTGACCATCAACACATTGACCGCCCTTGTCATGGGGTATATTACCGTGCGGGAGGCTGAGCGCATGTCGCTTGTAAAAGGAAGCAAACAGCAGCTGGATCTGCTTGACCGTGTGCTTCCGGGATTCACTCCGTTTATGTATGATTTTTTCTGATACAAAAAAGCAGGCCCTTTAATGATGAAGGCCTGCTTCTTTTTGATGAATGTTATTGGAGGTGCTTGTAAGCTCTGCTGACGAAACGGCCGGCCGCCTCGTAATGATCACGAGCATATAGGTCATAATAGTGAAAATGATGCTGATTGTCAGCGCGTGAATAAGCACCGATGTTAAGTGAGGTGCCCCGAAAATGAGCGCGATACCTGCGCCTGCCTGAACAAGTATCAATGCGAATGCCATCACACTCATAGCAGCAAGAGACGTATAGGCTCTGAATCGTTTCAGCGTCCAAATCATCAGAACTGCTACGACTAGCATGAGGGCGACAGCAGCGCCGCGATGGATCCATCCGGCCATCTCCGATCCGCCGGAGTGCTTCACGTAAGCTCCGGTATAGATAACAGCGTAGGAATAAACGATAGTAGCGATCAGGTAATTACGGTAGCCTTTCGTTACTTTTGGCTGCAGCGAAGGCTTTTCGTTATCCTCAAATGCAAGTATTGTGAGCATGATAACCGTGGCAAGCGAGATGGCACTGATACCGAAATGAAGCGCGAGCACAAGACTCGAGTTGCCCCAGATGACAGCGCCGGCTCCCATTAATCCCTGAAAGATAATAAACAGTACAGCCATCAGCGCCATGAATTTTGTTTCCCGTAAATGGGAAAGCTTCACGGACGACCAGATAGCAAGAATAATAACAAAAAGTCCCATCAGTCCCGACCAGAGCCGGTGGCTGTATTCAATGATAGTGGCGACGGCAGGGTTGGAAGGTACTACTTCCCCGAAACAAAGCGGCCAGGTGGCACCGCACCCTTCACCAGACCCTGTGTTGGTCACCAGAGCTCCCTGCAGCAGTACAATGAGCATGCCAATAGAAGTAATGGCGCCGAATGTGCGTAGTCCCCAATGCAAAATAAGTCACTCCTTCAATATAAATGCAATTAAATAAATGCAGTTAAAAGCTTCACGTTTTTCTTACATAATTAATCGTAGATTTCCAGCCTGGAAAAGTCAATTTTTAATCCTGGTCCGTCCATGAACAAATATTGAAATGTGAAAAATCTGTGAAAGCAGGAGGGGCAGAAAAAAACGTTCACTGGATTGTTAATTCAGAGTTCTGCAAAAAGCTGCGTGATTTAGTATAATATAACCGCACCAGAGAAGAGGAGGAGTATACGTGTCGCAATTAAAAGCCGAAGAACAAAAGCAGACTAATCGTACGCATACGTGGATCGTGATTCTGCTCAGTGTGATTATTAACGGGCTTGTAACAATTTTGATTTTTGTAGAAGGCGGCGGACAGACATTTAACGGTTTCGATCTGACCATTCTGCCAATGATGAATGCAATATTTAACAGCTTTACCACCGTGTTTTTACTCGGGGCTTTATACTTTATTTTACGGAAAAATATCAAGATGCACCGCCGGTTCATATACGGTGCTTTTACAACAACGACCCTTTTTCTCGTAACATATCTGGCATACCACAGCCTTGCTTCGAGTACGTCCTACGGCGGAGAAGGGATCATTCAGTATGTGTATTATTTTATTTTGATCTCTCACATTATTTTGGCAGCATTGATCGTGCCGCTTTCAATTTATACTTTTTTAAAGGGCTTTACGTATCAGGTGCAGAAGCACCGTAAAATTGCACGGTGGACGATGCCGCTGTGGCTGTATGTAAGTATTACCGGCGTAGTGGTTTATTTCATGATTGCCCCTTATTATTAGGAAAAAGGAAAGCCGCGCGATGGCTTTCCTTTTTTATACTTTGAAATTTAATTTGATGAGCCCTGCTTCCCTTGCAGAAATAAAAGCAATAACTGCGAGCGGACCGACAATAAAGCCTACGACACCGAGCAGTGTAAGCCCTAGGTACAGGCTGATTAAGGTGGCGAGCGGCGAAAGTCCGATATGGTGCCCCATTACTTTTGGTTCGACAGTACGGCGAATAATGAGCAGTACGATACCAAGCGCCAGCAGCTGTGTGCCAAGGACAAGGTCGCCGCTGATATACATATAGATAGACCATGGTGCAAGAATGGCGATGGAGCCAATAATTGGAATAAAATCAATAGCCCATATAATCAGACTCATCACAATTGCCACTTCGGGAGTGAAAATCATTAATCCGATAAATGTAACGGCCAGTATAATCAGGCTGACCAAAAATTGGGCTTTAAAGAAGCCTAGAATTACTTCAGCGAGCCGGCTCGTCATAAATTGAAATTTTTCAGTAGTTTCAGGCTTTAAAAAGGAATAGAATTTATCCGTCAGTCTCGGAAGGTCAATCATAAACAAATAAAGAGCGATCAAATACACTAAAAACATGATCAAGTAGCCGGGAATGGAAGCGATGATTGCCGTCGCCTGGTTCAGAAGATCGCCGCTTGCGATATTTTCCTGGAGGCCGGTAAGCATCTCGGCAATCCGGTTATTGATCTGGTCAATAGTATCCTGCGGAAGGTTCCACTGCTCGTAGCGGTTGTTCAGCCCGGTTTGAATATTTTCTACGGTTTCTACAAGATTGCTGATATATGTAGGAAGGTTTTTGGAAAAAGCCACCACCTGAGTGATTACCTGCGTAATCAACAAATATCCGAGTAGAATTAATAGTAAAAGAAAAGCCGAGAAGACGATCATAACTGAAAACGGCCGTTTAATTTTAAGAGAACGCATGGCGAGACGCACAGCCGGAGAAAGGGCCAGGGCGGTCAGCCACGCAAGAATAATCGGCCCTGAAACAGGTAGAATAAAGTAAAGAGCGACAAGGGCAAGAACGATGCCAATAAATCGGAAGATATTTTTTTTTGTCAGCAGGGCGGTCACAGGGAAACTCCTTTCATCAAAATGAAGCAGTATGTACGTACTTTATTCATTATAATGTATTTAAACGGATAGTAGTACTAAATTAACGAACGATGGGTCAGGAGCGGGAGGTCTGTTTTAAATAAAAGGTACCGTCTGCCTTTGCGATGAGCTGGTTTTCTTCATCATAAACGGCGGCTTCGGCATAGGAGATCCGGTGGCCAACGGTGACCGGAGATGCTTTGCAGGTGAGCTTTCCGCCGGTACCGGCGGAGATGAATTGTACATGAATATCGATTGTTAAAATATTACCGGGTACAGGAGAGAGCTCCGAAAGAAGCACCCCCATGGAATTATCCATAATCGTCGTCAGTACGCCGCCGTGAACGATGCCGTGCGTATTGTGCAGTCCGGAGTGGACTGGGATCTGGGCGCAGAGCGTTTCTTCATCCTCCCAGTAGGTGGAAGTGTGCATTAAATGCTCCACACCGCTTCTGGCCTCTGAAGCGTCCCAGTCGTAAAGCAGCCTGAGGTAATGCTTAGTCAGCTCCTTAGCTTCGGGGGATCCGTTTGTCAGAATATTTTCAAGCATTTCCTGCTCTGTCAGCTGGGGTGATTGTTTTTCGGTCATGTTTGTCATCCTCTCGGTAGTGCGCTTCTATTTATATTGTAGCAATAAGACAAAAAGCGAACAAATATGACGATTCGTTCTTCATAGAATGAGGCGATCCGTGATAAAATGAAAGTGGAGGTGAATGTATGTCTGTAATAGAAGCATCGACGTCTGTAGATATCCTCGAGCAATCGGAACAGTTAGGACACATGGTTGTAGAGTCTGATATATACATTGAATATAAGGAAGCAAAAAAAGCGATGAAGGACGATCCGGATGCCCAGGAAAAAATTAATAATTTTTTAAGCTGGAAGGATCAGTACGAAGAAGTACAGCGTTTCGGAGCATATCACCCGGATTATAAGACAACCGCTAAACAGGTGAGGGTTGTAAAGCGGGAAATGGATATGCATGAGACAGTTATCCGCTATCGCCAGGCAGAAAAAGCGCTTGATAATTTACTGACCGAGATATCCACACTGGTAGCAGAATCTGTATCATCTTCCATCAAAGTGCCGACGGGCAATCCGTTTTATGATAACCAGTCATGCGGCTGTTCGACTGGGGGAAGCTGCGGCTGCTCCTGATAAACATAAAACCTCCTCTTTTAGGGTATACCTCCTTTAAAGAGGAGGTTTTTGCTATGTTTAAAGGTGTGTTTGAAGCCCAGACCGTAGTACCCGCGTCGAAAGAAGAAGTCTGGAACTACTTTCAGGACCCGGTGCAGCTTGAAGAAATGACGCAGTTTCCGGAAGTTGAGGTGGAATCCTCCGGAAAAACAGAAGAAGGGGCTGAGATCCGGCTGTATCTTTATTTTGGAATATGGAAAACGGTATGGGATTCGGTTATTACTTACGTGGATGCGCCGAACGCGTTTCAGGATGAAGGGAAAAAATTACCCTTTCCGTTCACGGCATGGAGGCATACTCATACTTTCCAGGATCTCGGACCGCTCACGGGGGTTCATGATTATATCGAATTTGAGTCGGTGGTACCGGCCTGGATGGTAAAATGCTTTTTAAGCGGGATGTTTAAAAGTCGTAAAGCCTTTGTAGTAAATCAGTTCAGTCCGGAAAATAAAAGAAGGTCCGCTTTCGATTAAAAAGCGGACCTTCTTTTAATCCGATTGAAATTCGCGGTGGACCATAACCAGAATAGCCCGCCGTGTAATGAGTCCCACAAAAGCACCTTCATCATCTTCAATACATACAAATGGGTGATTAATGGAAAGCGTCAATGCCTTTCCGAAGTTATCATCCACGTTCATTTTCGGAACCTTTTCCGACATGACCGATTCCACGGTATGCTCATGAAGCTTATCCATTTCGATTCGCTCTGTGCCGAGAATCGTATCAAGTACCTGGGCTTTGCTGATCTGGCCCTGGACTCGGTAGTGCGTATCTAACACCGGAACTGCGGTGTACCCAGATTTAATTAATATTAAAAGCGCATGGTCGAGGGGGTTGGCTGCCTGCACATGGGCTACTTTTTCGTGGCCGATAATCAGTTCAGCTATTTCCTGATCCATAATATTCGTGTTTTTTAGCTCATGAAGCACTGTCATCACATACTTTCATTGATTTCTCACTAAAGCAATAAAACGATAGCTACAACGCAGAGATATAAAGACAAGTTGAATAATAAAAGGATTTCAAGTTTTCGTCAAGTTCCAAAAAACGTAATTAACGGTGATCTGAGCGATTTTAGGCAGAGCAAAGACAGCTGTTGATTCAAATCGACTCAACAGCTGTCTTTTGGAAGAAAATGGCTTCAGCCTTTGCGCATATTGAAGGCTGCGTTCAGCTGGCCGCGCAGCATTCTCTCCCGCAGCTCTTTGTTTTTCATTTTCTTTTGTTCCATGCGGCGGATTTCAAATGTCTGCATGCCGTCTTCCATTTTTTCTGCAATATCGAGGAGTCGCTCTACATCCAAAAAAGAATATTTCCTGGTGCCGCCGGAGGTGCGGTCAGGGTAAATCAGTTTACGCTCTTCATAGTAACGAATTTTTCTTTCGGAAAGTCCGGTTAATTCGCTCATAACTCCAATCGTAATTACTTTTTTATCTTTGTATGACGACATAGTTTGCTCCCCTTTTCATCTCTTTTGTAAGCTAATATACCATAATAACTTTTTCGTGTATGTTTATTTGTTAGATTACCTTACATATGAGAGAATTAAAGTTGGGAAATCAATGCTTGAACCCATAAAAAAGAGGGAAATAATAGATCAATGACTATAGCTTATCAATTGAAAGTAATTGCTATGGATTACGAGTATAAAAAGGGCTACGGGTTCTTTTACATAAGAATCGGGCCAAACGGGCTTTAACCATTTATATTACTGATTGTTGACGGATAGAACATGTGATAATCTATTAATTGTGAAATTTTTGAACAATTCACATCACAATAACAAAGCAGGCAATATACACGAATAATATTATACAAAGACTGGAAATAACGACAGGAGTGACGGGAAAATGAAAGTAGCTAAATTTGGAGGAAGTTCCCTGGCAAGTGCAGAGCAGATTAAAAAGGTGGCAGACATTGTAGCGACCGATGAAGACCGCAGGGTGGTAGTAGTCTCTGCCCCGGGCAAACGAAATAGTGAAGATACAAAAGTGACAGACCTGTTAATTTCCCTTGCGGAAGCCTGCCTGGAAAATTCCGGCGTGGAAGAGGCCAAAAACAGAGTACTGGAACGCTTCCGGAGTATTACAGCCGAGCTGAATTTATCAGATGACATTATTGCGACCATTGAAAGTGATATTGAAGCCCGGATTCAGTTCACGAAAAGTAATGAAGGGCGTTTTGTGGACCAAATGAAAGCCGGTGGTGAGGATAATAACGCCAAAGTAGTGGCAAGGTATCTTCAAAGCATCGGTACCGTTGCCGAGTATGTTAATCCAAACGATGCCGGCCTGTTTGTAAGCGACACTCCTGGGAATGCCCAGGTGCTGAACGAGTCCTACGACCACATTTATAAGCTGCGTGAACGCGATGGGGTGGTAGTATTCCCGGGATTCTTCGGCTATTCGAAGGAAGGGGAACTCGTTACGTTCTCCCGGGGAGGTTCAGATATTACCGGCTCTATTCTGGCTGCCGGGGTGCAGGCAGACCTTTACGAAAACTTCACAGATGTGGACTCGGTATTTGCGGCTAACCCGACGGTAGTGGACAGTCCGTGTGCAATTAAGCGTATGACTTATCGTGAGATGCGGGAGCTTTCCTATGCAGGGTTCGCTGTATTCCATGACGAAGCGCTCATTCCGGCTTTTCGCAAAAAGATTCCGGTATGTGTGAAAAACACGAATAATCCGCGGGGAAGCGGCACGATGATCATTTCTGAACGGGAATATTCATTGAACCCAATTATCGGCATTGCGGCAGATAAAGGATTTGAAACTATCTATGTGCGCAAATACTTAATGAACCGGGAAGTAGGCTTTGGCCGCCGTCTGCTTGCGATTATTGAAGACGAAGGGGTTTCGTACGAGCACATGCCGTCAGGAATCGATGACACTTCCATCATTATCGAGGAAGGACAGATGTCCAAGGAAAAAGAAGAGCGTATCATTGAGCGGATCATGAAGGAACTGGATGCAGACGATGCCTATATTGAAAAAGGCTACGCGATGATTATGCTTGTTGGTGAGGGGATGCATGAGACAGTGGGTGTAGCTGCCCGTGCGACTCGAGCCTTCTCTGAAAAAGGTATTAACATCGAAATGATCAACCAGGGCTCATCCGAAGTGTCACTCAGTTTCGGGATTGCTGAAGAGCATGTTGATGAAGCCATCCGTGGCTTATATGAAGAATTTTTCAGCACAAAAGAAGTGCTGCAGTAAAAATGAAGAGGGCGGCCCTGGGGCTGCCCTCTTTTGTGTATAAAAAGCTAATCCTTTTGTTTTTCTTTTAGAAGCTGCTTAATATCGCTCAGTTCGCTCTCCATATGATCAAGCTGCTTCTGCAGCTTGTCTTCGCTTTCTTCAGCTTCCGCCTTTTCGACGTTACTGACAATGACGCCCACAAACAGGTTGAACACCACAAACGTTCCGACGAGCACAAAGGAGACAAAATAAATCCAGCTTAATGGATTGGTTTCTGCGATCGGCCGCATGACGGCGCTTGCCCATGACTCGAGGGTTACGACCTGAAACAGGGTCAGTAAGGACTGAAATATGTCCCCAAAATATTCAGGGGCCGTGTCGCGGTAAAGCATAGTGCCAATTACTGCGTACACGTAGAAAATGATGCTCATCAGAATCATAATGTTTCCTAGCGAAGGGATGGTGCGGAGCAAAGCATCCACGAGCCGCCGCAGAGAAGGAACAACGGTGATAGCCCGGAGGACCCGGAGAACCCGGAGAACCCGGAGCACGGTAATGAAAGCCGAGCCGGCAAAGATGTGCCCGACTGCTACGATGAAGAAATCAAACCAGTTCCAGGGAGACTTAAAAAAATGATAGGAGGGAAAAACACCTAAAAACCGGATGATAACCTCGATAGTAAAAAGCCAGAGAAGTATGTAATTTAACACAGAAAACGTGTTTTCATAGCGGCTGTACAGGGTTTCGGAGGTTTCAAGCCCTACCAGCAGCGCATTAAATAAAATCAGCGTCGTTACAACAGCAGTGAAAACCGGCTGATCCAAAATGACAGCTAAACGCTGCCGAAAACGGGTAAAGGTAGATATCTCGCTCATGGGTGGACTCCTTTAAAAAGATGTGAACCGTTTTGATTGTACAGAAAAAAGCAGACAAAGAAAAGAAAACAGCTGTGTGAGGAGGAGTTATATGAATCCGGATGTCATTATTATCGGTGCCGGCCTTGCCGGATGGAGCGCGAACCGGGAGCTGGAAAAGCACGGACTGCGCACCGCGGTTGTAGAAAAAAGCAGAGGACTTGGCGGCAGAATGGCTACACGAAGATTGAACGACGGCCGGGCGGATCACGGGGCCCAGTTTTTCACTGCGAGAAGTCAATCGATGAAACAGACGGCAAAAGAATGGGAAGCTGCCGGGTACATACGCAATTGGAGCAATGGATTTATTCAGCTCGAAAGCCTTGATCAAAAGCAGCATTTTCAGGGAGACGGTCATCCGAGATACGTTGGCCGCGCCGGGATGGCCCCGCTGATGAAAAATTTATGGAAGGGAAAAACGATAGAGAAGGAAACAAAAATTACGGCAGTCATGCCGGGAGAGGAAGGCTGGCAGCTTCGTACAGATACTGATCAAATGAAAACGCGGGCTGTCCTGTTAACCGCCCCTGTGCCGCAGTCCCTCGAGATGCTGCAAAACGTTCCCGGAGAGCGCAGGTGGGAAGAGGACCTTTCCTCCGTCCGCTACGACCCGTGCTTATCTGTAATGATCGAATATGAGGGAGAAAGTCCTCTTAAGGAGCCAGGAGGCATCCAGACGAAAGATCCGAGAATTCAGTTTGTCGGCTGTAATTACCAGAAGGGCATTTCCGATTCCTGCGTTCTTACCGTACACGCAGAAGGTGACTGGTCAAGGGAGCACTGGGACGACAGCGGTGAAGCTTTTGCCGAAGAGCTGTGCCGTATTGCCGGGCCGCTCCTTGACCGCAAAAAAGTTAGAAAGCTTCACCCGAAGCGCTGGCGCTACGCGAAGCCGGTGCATATGTATCCGGATCGTTCAAGAAGCTATGATTCGCCTTATCCACTTGCGTTTGCAGGAGACGCATTTGGCGAAGGAAAAGTGGAGGGTGCTGTTTTAAGCGGAAAGGATGCGGCGGGCAAAATTATTTCGCTGCTTCAATAAAAAGCAGGAGCCGGGGGCCCGGTTCCTGCTTTTCTGTCGTCAATCTCCAATGGAGCCGGAGCGTTTGGAAGCTTCCTTCATGGCTTCTAAAAAATGCTTCTGGACTCTGTGTTTTTCAAGATGGGTGAAAGCTGCTTCAGTCACTCCATTTGGACTCAATACTTCCTGATACAGTTCATGCGGTTTTTTGTCAGAATCGAGGTAGCGAAAGGCCGCCCCTTCCATGGTTTGGGCGATGATACTTTTTGCTTCCTCTGGTTCGAAGCCTGATTCAGCCGCCATTTCCTCCATCGCTTCCAGGAAATAATAAAAATAGGCAGGGCCGCTTCCGGCAATTGCAGTGAAGCCGTCGATATCCTGCTCGGAAATTGTGTGCACACTTCCGACTACCTTAAACAGCGATTCTGCAAGATCAAGATCCTCGTCAGTGGCATAGGTGCCTGCACATATAGCTGTTGTCGAGGCACCGACGTGGGCAGAAGTGTTTGGCATCGAACGGACTACCGGCACATCCTGTCCGGCGAAGGATTCAAGATCGCTTAAAGAAATACCGGCCAGGACACTGATCAAAAGCTTATCTTTAGTCAGTTCGCCTGCAAATGACTGAACGACCGCTTCGGCATCCTTTGGTTTGACGGCGAGAACGACGATATCAGCTGCTTTTACTGCTTCCTGGTTATTGGTTTTTACCTGAATGCCGTACTGCTCCTTCAGTCGTTCCTGCTTATCTGCAGACGATTTCACCGTTCCGAGCACGTTTGCCGGTTTGACCAGTTCATGGCGCAGCAGCCCTGAAAATATAGCCTCTGCCATCGAGCCGGAGCCGATAAATGCAATGGTTTTCTGCTGTAGGTTTGTTTTTGTCATCATTTGATCTGCCCATCTCCGTGAATTAGATATTTGTGGGAAGTGATCGCCTTTAATCCCATTGGTCCGCGGGCATGCAGCTTCTGGGTGCTCACTCCGATTTCTGCGCCAAAGCCGAATTCGAATCCATCGGTAAAGCGGGTGGAGGCGTTGTGATAAAGAGCCGCTGCATCGATCTGCTGGAAAAACTTCTGCTTATTTTCCGCAGATTCGGTGACAATGGCTTCAGAGTGGTACGTGGTAAACGTATTAATATGCTCAATGGCTTCTTCTGTGTCCTGTACAGTTTTCACTGCAACGATCATATCCAGGTATTCGGTGTTCCAATCCTCGTCGGCTGCAGGCTCCACATCGCCATGCAGCTTTTGTACCGGAGCATCCCCGCGGATAGTAACTCCGTGGGCAAGCAGAGCATGCACCAGGGATTCGCCGTGGGTCTCAAGCCAGGACTGGTGCACAAGGATAGTTTCAGCTGCATTACAGACAGAAGGGCGCTGCGTTTTGGCATTGACGGCAATCTGTACTGCCTTGTCGGCTTCGGCGGTTTCGTCAATAAAAATGTGGCAGTTGCCGACGCCGGTTTCAAGCACTGGGACGGTGGACTGATTCACTACGGTTTTAATTAAATTGGCCCCGCCGCGTGGTATTAATACATCCAGGAAATCATTCATCTGAAACATTGTCGTGGCAGCTTCCCTTGAAGTATCAGAGGCGAGCTGCACCGCTTCTTTCGGAAGGGAGGTTTTTGCCAGAGCCTCCCATATGGCGTCCATGACCGCCTGATTTGACTGAAAAGCGGAAGAACTGCCGCGTAAAAGAACGCCGTTGCCTGTTTTTAAAGCAAGAGCGGCTGCGTCAGCTGTCACATTCGGGCGGGCTTCGTAAATCATGCCGATCACGCCGAGCGGAACCCGGATACTTTCCAATTTCAGGCCGTTCGGTCGGGTCCAGGATTCAATGGTTTCACCGATAGGATCTTCAAGAGACGCGATCTGCCGGCAGCCGTCAGCCATGCCTGCGATGCGTCCGGAGTCGAGCGTGAGGCGGTCAAGGAGGGCAGAGGATAATCCGTTTTTTCTTCCTGCCTCAAGGTCCTGGGCGTTCGCTTCAAGAATAAAAGCTTCCCGTGTTTCGAGTTCGTCAGCGATGAGCAAAAGCGCCTTGTTTTTCTCTTCGGTAGAAGCAGAAGCGACACGCTTTGACGCTTTTTTCGCTGCTTCTCCCTGCACCCGCATCTGGGTGCTGATTTGTGTTTGTTCCATATTTATCTCTCCCTTACAGTAGTAATCCAGTTATCCCGGTGGATGACTTCTGATTTTGACGTTAATGTAAATGAGGCGGCTTCAGCCGAGGATTTCCCTTTAACGGCGTGAAGCTCCTTGGCACTCATGTTCACCTGCCCCCGCCCGAGCAGCTGGTCCTTCTGGTCATACACATCGACAACATTCCCGGCGGAAAAGTGGCCCTGCACATCGACGATGCCGGCAGGAAGGAGGCTTTTCCCGGAACGAAGCAGCGCCTTTGCTGCGCCTTCATCAACCACTAAGGCGCCGGCAGTAACGGAGTGGAGGCCAATCCATTGTTTTTTATTGTTCACCACATCGCCGCCGGGCACGCCTATATAGGTGCCGTCCCCTTTGCCGCTGAGGACGTCTTCAAGTCGGTGTCCGCTGCCGAGCCTGCCGACAAATACCCGGGTGCCGAGGCGGATGGCTGTGCCGGCTGCTTTTAGCTTGGACCGCATACCGCCGGTGCCGACAGAGGAGCTTGATTCTCCGGCCTGCTCCATCAGATCGCTCGTGATGGACGGGATAAAGTGATATTTTTTGGCTTCCGGATCTTCGTTTGGGTTCTTGTCGTAAATACCGTTGATATCTGTTAATATCAGCAGTGTATCTGCGTGTACAAGTCCGGCTACAAGTGCCGACAGCATGTCATTATCCCCGAACGTAAGTTCATCGACAGCGATGGAGTCGTTTTCGTTAATAATGGGAAGCACCTGGCGGTGAAGGAGCTCGGTAATGGTGGAATGGGCATTCTGGTACTGGCTGTGATTGGCGAAATTTTCCCGGGTTAAAAGCAGCTGGCCGCAGGCAATATTCACTCTGCTGAATTCTTCGTTGTACGCCTGCATCAGCTGGCTCTGGCCAACGGCAGCAGCTGCCTGTTTGCCGGCAGTCGTAACCGGGCGGGACGGATAGCCTAGATCGTAAAAGCCGGCAGCTACTGCCCCGGAGCTGATCAAAATAACTTCATTTCCTGCCTGTCGCAGCCGGATGATTTCATCCGCGTACTGCTTCAGCTGTTCCCTGCTTAAGCTTCCCTGCTGATTCGTTAAAGAGCTGCTCCCGATTTTCACAACGACCCGTTCTTTTTTCATTGGAACCACCTGTCTTATTCGTTCTGAATGCATATAAAAAACCCCTTCGCCTGTAAAAGGACGAAAGAGTTATCCGCGGTACCACCTTTAGTTGAAAAGACTGTGTCTTTTCCGCTCATGTCCATTAACGCAGGACCGCGTCCTAAAGGAAGCTCACGGACAGGTTCAGTCAAAGCGGATTCCGGCATAGCTTTCAGCACAGGGCTATGCTCTCTGTCGGTGCTTTGTCCTACTATTTCCGTTTCACAGCTTTTGTACTATTCAGCTTATTTGTGATTACTATTATGTGAAGTGCCGGGTAGTTTGTCAAGTTTTAATACGTCTGGGAGGAAGATTAGTTGAAAACAATTATACTAACAGGAGCAAGCAGTGGTATTGGCAGAAAAACAGCAGAAAAGCTCGTGCAGAACGGAGAGAAGGTAATAGGTATAGGAAGAAACACGCAGAAGCTGCAGGCGGCTGCTGCAGAGTGGAAGGACTGGCCTGGGGAATTTGTAGCCTGGACGATGGATGTGAAAGAGGCGGCAAACGCGGCAGAAGAAATGAAAAAAATCACCGATATGCATGGCAGCCCGGACGTACTCATCAATAACGCCGGTACAGGAAAGTTTGGTGAACTGGAGCAGCTTAGCCTATCGGACTGGGAGCAGATGATAGATACAAATGTAAAAGGAAACATCGCCATTACGCAGGCGCTGCTTCCTGATTTAAAACAGATGGCAGGACATATCGTTTTCACGGGATCAACCGCAGGCATTATCGGCACGCCGAAAGCCACCGTTTACGCCGCAAGCAAGCGTGCTGTGCTTGGATTCGCAGAAGCGCTGCGCCTGGAAACGGCCGGAACCGGTGTGAGGATTTCCGTATTAAATACCGGTCCCGTAAAAACGGAGTTTCATGACCGCGCAGATCCGAGCGGGAGGTATAAGCGGTCAGTCGAGCAAATAGCCCTGTCGCCCGAAAAAGTGGCCGAAAAGCTGGTTAAGCTGCTCGAGCAGCCGAAGCGTACGGTGTTTATGCCCCGGTGGATGAAGGTCCTAAGTATGCTGTACCAGCTGTGGCCGTCAGCAGTGGAAAAAATCGGCCGCAGGCAGTTTCACCGCAAATGATTACCGCTGTCGTTCAAGAGCGGCAAACGACTGGCCGCTGATTGATTCAAATACATGAATCCCGCTCATAGTAACGGCCATCGTACTGGCGCCCGGAAAAATGGAATCTCCGCAGAACCAAACGTTTTCAAGCGGGGACCGGTGGGACAAGGGATGAAAAAACACGTTTTTTCTCGTCTGCGGGAATCCGCCAACCATGCCGCGGGGACGTTTGATATAGCGTTCCCAGGCGTGCGGGGCTCCGGGAAGGAGCCGCTCCGGCTGGACAGGCAGGCCGGCTTCCCGGATTTTTTCTGTAAGCGCCGTGGTAACTGCTGACTTTCTTTCTTCATATAACGACAAATCCTCCCAATATTCGGGCGGGGTGTGAGTGGAGACGGTAAATGTACGTTCACCTTCAGGGGCCCGGATGCGGTCGTCCGGCGCCGATAATGAATAAAACAGATGGCTTGAAATGCCGGGAAGCTTCTGGTCCCAGAGCAGCTGGTGAAATAACGATTCTGGCGGTTCTGACGGCTCACAGACGCCGTACATGGAAAAGGTGCTCCAGATCGGCGTTTCCGATTTGGTCTGCCAGCGGCGGGTGAATTGTTTCCGCTCTTCAGGCTGAAACAGCGGGAGCGCGGCCTGTACAGGAATGTTTAACACCAGGTGATCGGCGCTTGTCTTCCGGTCCCGGTGGTCAATAACTGTCCATGTGCCGTCATCATTTCTTTCTACAGCCTGGATGCGGCGGCGTTTTTGCATAGAAGCCCCGTGACGCTCACCTGCTTCTTTTAACTGTTCGGCCATACGGTAGAGCCCGCCGTATACATAGGAAGCGCCCTGATGGTATAAATCGAGGGCGTACAATCCAAGCAGGGCAGGAGCGTGGCGGCTGCTTGTCTGCAGGCTGTCCAGGAGCTGCCCGTCAATATACTGGTGCACCTCGGTGTCCTGCAGACCATAGTACCGCAGCACGTCTTCGGTGGAGGCGGCAAGCCAGCGGACAGCGCCGAGGATGCCGGGCCTGAGCGCCTGCACAGAACGAATGAAATCAGCGGGCTTTTGCATTGGGAGGACTGGAAGGTGATGGATCAGCTTACGCAGCTCCTCCCCAATACGGAAAATATAGCGGTATAGCGAACGGATGCTGTCTGCTGAGGAAGGAAACAACCGGCAGAGAGTATCGATATGCTTTTCCCGCGAAGAGTAGAGAGGGAGAGTAAATGAAGGAGCGTGCACCTGCATAATGGTTTCAAGACGCTCGTGTTTTGGGACTGGCTCCCCGAGATAGGTGAAAACCCGGTGATGAAGCCCGTCCGGCTGCTGCAGACCGAGGCCGAGAGTAGCGCCGACAGGGAACAGATACGGCTTGTGCGTGAACTTGCCGGCGCACCCGCCCCATTCATTGGAAGCTTCAAATAAAGTGACGTCATAACGGTGACGGGCGAGCAGGGCAGCCGTTGTAAGCCCGCCGAAGCCTCCGCCAATAACAATGACAGATGGTCGATTCATGTTACTCCTCCTAGACAGCATTGCCCTTTTTTCTTTTGACATGCTAGACTTAACGAAAATCACGCGAAAGGATGTGCTTTCATGCATCAGCCGAGAATTGGTGTAGCCGTTTGGATTAAATCTGTCAAACAGGCGAGACAGCTGAGAAAGTACGGATTAGTGCACTACGTTTCAAAACAAATGAAATACGCAGTAATATATGTGGATCAGGAAAATGTCGATACAGCTATGAGCCAAATCGGGAATCTTGGTTTTGTGGAAAGAGTGGAACGTTCGGAAAAACCATTTATTCCGCTAGAATACCACAAGGTCGAAAAAGAAAGCCAACCGCAGGATGACAGCATTGGAATATAAATAAGGCTCCTTTTATTGTCCGTGGGGAGACGCTGTTTTATAATAAGGGAGGCGGAAAGAAGGGACCTCTCTTATGGTAAGATGGAGAAAAAATTTATATATATTAATGGCAGCCCAATTTTTTGTAATGGCAGCCATGACGATGATCGTTCCATTCCTGCCGCTGTATCTGCAGGAGCTTGGAGTCACAGACCCTGGGCAGATAAGTATCTGGTCAGGTGTTATTTTTGGCGTCAATTTTTTAACGGCATTTTTATTTGCCCCGCTCTGGGGTAAAATTGCAGACAGACAGGGCCGTAAGCTGATGGTGCTCCGGTCCGGATTCGGGATGGCAATAGTAATGGTATTGATGGGATTTGCCACCGGTCCATGGAGTTTGTTTTTCCTGAGAATGCTAAACGGGACCATCAGCGGCTTTATCCCTGCTTCGATTGCGCTCGTGTCTACAAACACACCGAAGGAGTATGCGGGGCGTGCGCTCGGCATGCTGCAGTCGGGCACTGTGGCAGGAACGATCTGCGGTCCGCTGATCGGCGGCCTTTTGGCAGACGCCTTTGGCTTCCGGGCTATATTTAACATTACCGGAATCGGCATCGCCGTGGCGGCGGTTGCTGTTTTGTTTTTAGTGAAGGAAGATTTCGAGAAACCTGAGCAGGCTGAGAAAACGAAAACGAGTGATGATTTCAAAAGGATTGCAGGCGTGCAGCCTATGATCCCTCTGTATACCGTTATTTTTCTTGTGCAGTTCGCACTGATCGGAGTCAATCCGCTCATTTCCGTATTTGTTGGTGAACTGAGCGGCAGAGAGGAAAATGCTTTTTACGCTGGTCTGGCTGTGGCTTCCCTGGGAGTAGCGAACATGCTTGCTTCGCCAAAGCTTGGTAAACTCAGTGATACGAAAGGGGCGCAATATGTGCTGTTCGGTTCGTTAATCGGTGCAGTGCTCCTTTCCATACCGCAGGCGTTTGTAACAAACCTTTGGCAGCTGATTGCTGCACGTTTTTTTGTTGGTCTGTGTCTTGGCGGCCTTCTGCCGGCGGCTAACACGTTAATCCGCCAGCTGTCCCCCCAGGGGATGGAAAGCAGAGCCTACGGCTTTTCCAACAGTTTTTTGTTTCTGGGAAATATGCTTGGACCGGCCGCCGGAGGGCTGATCAGCGCCGCTCTTGGTATGCGAGGTTTGTTTTTAATCAGTGCCGCCATATTGGGTGCTGCTGTATTTGTTATGTACAAAAAGGTGATTCCAAAGCTGGCGCAGCGCACAGAATCATAGAGTGAGGCGAAACGTATGAGAGTGATAGCAGGAGAGCTTAAAGGGCGGAGGCTGAAAGCGGTGCCCGGGCAGGGCACACGGCCGACATCCGATAAAGTGAAAGAGGCATTGTTTCATAAGCTGGGCCCTTTTTTTACTGAGCAGGAAACGGTCCTTGATTTGTTTGCCGGCACCGGAAACCTCGGAATTGAGGCGCTAAGCAGAGGGTGCGGTTCAGCTGTTTTTGTCGACAAAGCCCAGAGCGCGGTTACGGCCGTCCGGGCTAATATTGACGCGCTCGCGCTGGGTGGTCGCGCGGAGGTTTACCGTTCGGAAGCCTCTAAAGCACTGGATCGTCTTGAGAGCCGGGGACGGCAATTTGATCTGATTTTTTTTGATCCTCCTTATGCAGAAGAAAAAGCAGGGCAGCTGGTGGAAAAAATACTGGACTGCTCTGTGTTAAAAGAAGATGGAATGCTTATATGGGAGCACGCCGCAGCAAAATCAGCAGCGTTTGACGAACGTCTGTCTGTATATGCAGAAAAAAATTATGGAGATACCACACTGACAATATTACAGCTGGCAGGAGGCGCTAAAAATGGCGAATAAAGCAATTTATCCAGGAAGCTTTGATCCGGTTACGAACGGACATCTGGACATCATCGAACGGGCGTACAATGTATTTGACCATGTGGTGGTGGCAGTACTGCATAACCGGAAAAAAGAACCGTTCTTTTCCATTGATCAGCGGGTGAAGCTGATAGAAGAATCAGTCAAGCATATGCCCGGAGTGGAAGTGGATGCTTTTCACGGGCTTTTAGTGGATTATGTAAAAGAAATAAAAGCTGATACGATCGTAAGGGGACTCCGGGCGGTTTCTGATTTTGAATATGAAATGCAGGCAGCGTCAATAAA
Source organism: Marinococcus sp. PL1-022 (assembly GCF_033845285.1). Lineage (NCBI taxonomy): Bacteria > Bacillati > Bacillota > Bacilli > Caryophanales > Bacillaceae > Marinococcus > Marinococcus sp. PL1-022. Next base: position 1,030,762 of record NZ_JAWXCX010000001.1, read on the forward strand.
CAGAAAACTCGAACCCGGCGTGGAGACGTTTTTTATGATGACAAATCACCAGTACTCTTATCTGAGCTCGAGTATTGTTAAAGAAGTAGCGGAATACGGAGCGGACGTATCCGGACTTGTGCCTGCGCACGTAGAAGACGCGCTTAGAGAACAGTTTGAGAAGAAAAACCGGGGATAAAAGTGCGATTCATTGTAATTCCCATTCAGTCCTTCGTGTGATGAAGAATAATTGTTTATAAAGGATGAAGATCATGTATCGCACCCGAAGCAGGAAGAAGCGGCGGATTATCACTGCAGCTGTGATGGCAGCTGTGGTGCTTATATTAACTCAGGTGCCTCTTCCGTACTATTATATACAGCCTGGATCAGCAGTCAGTTTGTCTTCGGTGGTGGAAGTGGAGCAGGGAGCAGAGGAGTCCGGTGAAATGTATTTAACGACTGTGTTTCAGCAGGGTGCTACGCCGGCACTTGCTTTATGGTCCGTATTTTCTCCGTACCGCGAGCTTTCCCCGAAAAATTCCTACCAGTTTGAAGATGAAAGTGAAGAGGAATTTTTTGAACGTCAGCGCCAGGTGATGGAGGCCTCCCAGGAGTCTGCAGAAATAGCAGCGTATGAAGCGGCCGGAAAAACTGTCAATGTGGAGTACCGCGGAGTAAGGGCTGCGGACTTTATTGACGGGATGGATGCGGCAGAAAAGCTGGAGGAGGGCGACCTGATACAGGCGGTTGATGGAAAAGAAACCTGGACGCTTGAAGAGTTGAACAGTGAGATTGCAAACATCGAAGCCGGCGAAGAAGCAATGATCACCTTCCGGCGGAATAAAAAGCAGATGGAAGCAGAGATTGCCGTGGAATCGTTTCCGGCTTCGACCGGAGAGGAGGAAAACTCCGGCCTTGGAATACTTTATCCCTATACGGAAAGAACTGTTTCTCTTGATCCCGAGGTTACGATCGACGCAGGATCTATCGGAGGACCATCCGCAGGTTTGATGTTTGCACTTGAAGTATACAATCAGCTCACCGAAGAAGATCTTACAGACGGAGAGAAAATAGCCGGTACCGGTACCATTGATGAACAGGGCGTAGTCGGTCCGATTGGCGGAATAGACAAAAAAATCGTGGCGGCGGACAAAAAGAATATAGATGTCTTTTTTGCCCCTGCGTCCGGCATGGCTTCGCCGTCCAATTACGAAATTGCCAGACAGACGGCGGAAAACATCGGTACTGATATGAAAATCGTACCGGTGGAATCATTTGATGAAGCTTTAAACTATCTAACAGATGAGCAGAAAATGGCTGAAAGCAAATCTTAGAAAAGCAGCAGGGGCGGAAGGTCATAATCCTTTCGCCATTCTTTTTGTCTTTCAGCAGGCGGAAGTAAAAGCGCATAAGCATTATCGGCGCGTTCGCCGAGGGCGAGCTGCGGTGTTTTTTTACTGCTCATTTTCGTATAAAGAGGTACGGATATATGTTTTTTTGCCTGGTTTAAATAGAGGCGGCCCTGCGCGTTCATGCCCAGGATCCGTATATGATCAACGTTCTGGCCGTCAGAGGCTGCAGTGGCTTCATCCTTTGTCAGGCCGGTCAGTATATGCACAGCGGTCCGCTGAAGACGTGTCAATGTATAACGCTTCGTTTTTACCAGGTGCAGCCACTGCTCAAAAGCGTCTGCTTCTTTCATCAGCCGCTTCATACGGTTATGAAGGCCTTCAGACATATCATAGTGGGAAGCAAGCTCTGTATCGGAGGCAGTTACCATCTTGGCCTGCAGGATAGAAAAATAGTCCTCCCAAAACCGAAGACGCGGCAGCTGGGTAAGAATGCGTCTGGAGGCTTCGGGAATAAATGAACTGATGTCTTCCCCCTGCTGAAGCATCCGCCGCAGGCTGGTGGCACTCGCGATAGAAGCATCCTGCGGAGAAACGTCATGATAGGAAGCACCTTTTCGTTTTACGGTGTCAATCCGGAGCTCTGGGTAAGCCTTTGCTGCAGCTTTTGTGTAATGGAAGCCAAGAATATTGTTTGGCTGGCTTAAGTCCGGCAGGGAGCCCGGGGCCTCTAAGTCTCTGTATGCCAGCTCGTTAGCTTTAGCATAGCTGCACCCTCCCTGAATATGAAAGCGTACGCGTTCATCAAAACGGTCCTGGTGAGCGTAAAGAAAATCGACAAGCTTTATAAATGGAGCGGATTCTCCGTGCTCGCTTCCAAAATTTAAATCAGTAACGCCGAGCTCCCTGCAAATGGAAACAGCCCCGGCAGCAAATATGTCGGCATGCTGGCAGGCAAACATATAAGGAAGCTCGATAACAAGGTCAGCCCCGCTCGAGATCGCCATTTCCGCCCGTTCCCTTTTAGGAACGAGAGCGGGTTCGCCCCGTTGAAGAAAAGGGCCGCTCATAATACATACGACTACATCGGCCTTACTCTGGACTGCAGCCTGTTCGAGGTGATACAGGTGGCCGTTGTGAAAAGGATTGTATTCGACAACCACTGCTAGAACGTTCATTATAAGTCCGCCTTTCAAGTAGGGTATTTCGGGAGATATCGCTTTTCACGTTTCTTTATTCATGATACGATGTTTTTCGAGAGTTCAAAAGGGTTTACTGTAAAGAAAAAATGTTGACAAAGGACGTTACGATGGATATAATTACTCTTGTTGTCTGGAGGTGGATCCAATGAAATGGGGTATCCAGCAGTTACTTTCAAAGAAGCACGAACAGGCGTTTAACATCGAAGGAGACGCAGATGTTTCAGAGATGGTTGAGCGCGATAAAGAACTACGGGATATCAGTGCCGTGCATGTGCAGGGTGAAGGGACCATCGTTGAAGAAACCTTTCATGTACACCTGCGGCTGACGGGAACTATGATACTTCCATGTGCACGCACGCTCGCAGACGTCCATCATCCGTTTGATGTAGAAATGTTTGAAGCATTTCGGCTGGACGGGATGCCGGCGGACGAAGAAAACGTTAACGAACACGAGCCAGAAGATGGTTTTGTCGATCTTCTCCCATATATTAAAGAAAACATTTTCCTTGAAATGCCGCTGAGAGTCTTTGCAAAGGAAGGGGACGGTGAGCCGCTTGCTCCCCAGAGCGGAGACGACTGGCGGGTAATCTCGGAGGATGAATTAATAAAGGAACGGGAGCAGGAAGCTCCTAAAGTTGATCCGAGAATGGCTGATTTATCGAAGTATTTCGATAAAGGCTCCAGCTGATCCAAAATCATTCACTGGTTGGAATAATCTTTATCTTATAAGGAGGTGGGAATCATGGCAGTACCTTTTAGACGTACTTCTAAGACCCGTAAACGTATGCGCAGAGCTCATCAAAAAGTAGCAGTACCAGGTATGGTAGAATGCGAACAATGCGGAGAGCAGAAACTATCTCACCGCGTGTGCAGAAATTGCGGTTCTTACAAAGGCGAAACAGTTGTAGAAAAGTAATAAAAAAAGCAGGGTGCCAAAGACGGCACCCTGCTTTTTTATATAGATGCTAAAGAGCAGGATATTACGATTCGGTATCAGAAAGAGGCGGTTCTGCAGTTAATTCTTCTGCTTTTTGCGGCTGTACCCCTTTTGGATACCATACGTATGGATTTTCACCACGGTCTCTGACCGGGTTATATTCTGCAGGCTCAAAACCCATTTTCAGCCAGAAATCATCCGAACGCTGGCGCGCGTTTGTTTTCACTGGCAGTTCAAAGCTTTTTGCGTAGTTAACAAGCTCTTCTCCGAAGCCGCGACCCCGGTAAGGCTCGAGTACTTCGAGCTTCCAAAGCTCAAGGTAATCCTGCGGGGGATCGAAGAAACGGTCATATTTGCCGGTGATTGTATATAAACACATACGTGCAACCAGACGGTCTCCAAAATAGATGCCGTAAAATGGGGAACGGCTGTCGTTTTCCATAATGTTTTCTTCGAGCTCCTCCTGCATGGAAAGCTCCTGAGCGCCAACTTCTTTGAAGTTTTGAAATTCTTCTAGTGTCTTGTAGTTTATGAGTAAGGGTACAACTTCTATTCCACTCATGCGATTGGCCTCCTTCACTAATAACTTCCAACTTCATTATACACGAAAACGTTTTAAATCGAAAAGTGAAAAGTCGGTGTCCCCGATCGCCGGATGCTACTAGTCCGGAGAGAAGAGATATGCTAAAATGCTTGAGACATCTATAATTCATCAATAATATTGGTGTTTAATGTGATAGAGTTAAGAAAATGCGAGCAAACTGGATGAGGGAAAGTGACAAACATGCTACAGCAGATATATGGATGGTTAATGGAAGCAGCTCTGGCCTTTCCGCCGGCTTTTTGGTACATAGCCTATCTGGTCACGGCAAAATTAACGAAAAGAAAAGCATACGCCTTCCGCGCTGCCTGTGATTCAACTACGCTGTTGTTTATCGCTTCGGTGCACAGATGGTCCAGTGACCTGTGGAATGAATCCTACCTGTGGGTCATTTATTTAGTGATTCTGGCCAGTGCCATAGTGATATCCATTATCCATTATCATTCCCGGGAGGAGCTGGAATTTTTCCGGGTGCTGAAGGGCATATGGAGATGCAGCTTTTTTATATTTGCGGCAGGATATGTCCTGTTAGCCGGGTACTGGGTGTATCTGCAGTTCACGGCATAGAACGGAGCAAGGCATAAAGGATGGTAGTTTGATATGAAAGTGCTGTACGATCAACCAATAGAAAACAATCATTTTTTGCATGACTATCAACAGGGAGAACCCAGTGCCAGGCAGCTCTTTCATTACGCTGGGGATACCCAGGGGGTGCAGGACCGGCTTCGTTATTTAGACGGCCGGTCTTTTGAGCGCCGGCGCTTAAAGCAGCTTTTGCAGAAGTATAACGACAGTCTGTACTACGGAGAAAGAGCCGTTGCAGCTCTCGAAAAACTTGAAAGTGAAGAAGCTGTCATTGTAGCCGGCGGCCAGCAGGCCGGTATGCTTACCGGCCCTTCTATGGTTATATCCAAGGCCTTATCGGTGATTAAGCTGGCAGAAAAGGAACAAAAGCGGCTGGGCCGTCCCGTGCTTCCGTTGTTTTGGATCGCGGGCGAGGACCATGACTGGGGGGAAATAAACCATGTCAATTTCCCGGTCGATGGACATCTCGATAAAACAAGATTTGAAGGAAACTTTCTGCCGAACGTGCCTGTGTCCGAGCAGCCGTTTAACGCAGAGGAAGCGGAAGCATTTGTGGAAGAGGCCTTTTCGAAGCTCCGTGAGAGCCCGTTTACAAAGGAATTAAGAAACGAAGTGCGTGTACTTGTTCACCGATCGGTGTCCTGGTCCCAGTTTTTCGCAGAGATGATGCGCTGGCTGTTTAAAGAAACAGATCTCATTATGATGGACCCTCAGCAGCCGGAATGGAGAGAGCTGGGGGCTCCACTTTTTAAAAGCCTGCTCTCTAAGCCGGGAAAAATAAACGAGGCTGTTTATCAAGGCACAGTCGAAAGAGCAAAAGCTGGGTACGGGGATGTCGGGGGCATCAATTTTGACAGCGGGCACCTGTTTTATCATATAAATCATGTGCGGCACCTGCTTGAATATTCAGATGGCGTCTGGCGCAGCCGGAGAACAGGGGATGTGATGAACACGAAGAAATTACTGAGAGAATCGGTGCATTCCCCCTTTCTTTTCAGTACGGATGTAGTCACCCGGCCTTTGATGCAGGAGCAGATGCTTCCGGTTCTTCATTTTGTGGCGGGCCCGGGGGAAATGCAGTACTGGTCTCTTTTGAAGCCGTTGTTTGAAGCACTGGACCTGCGGGTCCCAGTGGTGCAAAAGCGGATGGAGGTGCATTATGTTACCCGGCAGGTGCAGCAGGCCGCCGAAAAAGAACGCATTCCCTTTAGAGAACTGCTGAATTTACCGGCACTAAAACAAAAGCTTCAGGAGGTAAAGCATGCTGCCCTGGAAGTGGACGGGAAAGCTAAAGCAGCAAGGGTAATGGAGGAAATGAAAGAAGCGCATGCCGCTCTTGCGGACGAATGGGTTCGCCAGTTTCCTTCGCAGGAAAGCTTTGCACAAGAAAACTGGCGGCGTATTGAAAAAGAAGTCGGTTATCTTGGAAACCGGCTGGATGCGGAGCAGGAGCGCACAGTTCAGGTTCATATACAGCGGCTCGAATTAATCATTGGGCAGCTGTATCCGCGCCGGGAGCCGGCAGAACGGCAGATCAATATTTTATTTATGCTCAATGAATTTGGCGCCTGTCTTCCGGAACAGGTTTCAGCCAAAACGGATTGGAAGAGCGGCCGGCAGAACATTATATTACTGTAGCATCTTCGTGCTGATTTATATATTATCCGGATGGAAGCTTCCCGAAATAGCGGGAAGTTTTTTTTGTTAAAAAATTTTCCGGAAAAAGTGGTACAAAGTGGGGGAATGTGGTAACTTAAATGTATGGAGTGGTGAAAGGTTGGGTCCATATGTTTATGGGAGAATATCAACATAATATGGACGATAAAGGAAGAATTATTATCCCATCCCGTTTTCGGGAGAAGCTGGGAGATTCTTTCGTCGTTACCCGTGGTCTGGATGGATGCTTGTTTGTTTATCCTTACGACGAATGGGAACGTATTGAAACCAAATTAAAAGCTTTGCCTTTCACAAAAAAAGACGCAAGGGCATTCACACGTTTTTTCTTTTCAGGTGCATCTGAATGTGAACTTGATAAGCAGGGACGTTCGATGATTCCAACCACCCTCCGCCAATATGCAGAATTAAAAAAAGAATGTATGATCATCGGGGTAAGCAGCCGAGTAGAAATATGGGATAAACACAAATGGGACGAATATTACGCAGAATCAGAGGAAGCATTTCCGGATATCGCAGAGAACATGGCCGATTTAGATTTTTAAAAGCAGTATCAAACACGTTTTTGCCGGAGGAATAGAAGTGCCGCCACAATTTGAGCATGAAACCGTATTAAAGGAAGCAGCAGTCCAGGGGCTGAATATACATCCGGATGGGGTGTATGTTGATTGTACTCTCGGGGGCGGCGGACACAGTGAAGAAGTCATGAAGCAGCTTTCTTCCGAGGGCCTTTTAATAGCCTTTGATCAGGATGAGGAAGCGATCGCTCATGCACAGCAGCGGCTTCAGGTTTATGGGGAGAATTTCAGGATCGTACATAGCAATTTCCAGTTTTTAAAAGAAGAACTGCTTGAGCTTCAAGCCGGGCAGGTAAACGGGATATTATTCGATCTTGGAGTTTCATCGCCGCAGTTCGACCGGCCGGAAAGAGGATTCAGCTACCGCTATAATGCCCCTCTTGACATGAGAATGGACAGGCACAGGCAGGAGCGTACAGCAGCACATATCGTCAATGAAGCATCATTTCAGGAGATCTGGCAGATTCTCTCGGAGTACGGGGAAGAGCGTTTTTCAAAGCAGATTGCCAGAAAAATCGAAAAAGCGCGTGAAGATCACCGTATTGAAACCACTGAACAACTAGTTGAAATCATCAAAAGTGCAATACCTGCACCGGCCAGGAGAAAGGGCGGGCATCCGGCGAAGCGGACTTTTCAGGCTTTGCGAATTGCTGTAAATAATGAAATTGATGTGTTTAAAGAAGCGCTTGGCGATGCGCTGACAATGCTAGCGCCGGGCGGAAGATTATGTGTCATAACATTTCATTCGTTAGAAGACAGAATTTGTAAAAGGTTGTTTAAACAGAAAAGTTCTCCACCTCCGCTTCCGAAGGGGCTCCCGGTCGTGCCCGATGAAGCAGAACCAGATTTTAACCTGGTTACAAAGAAACCGATCCTGCCATCAGAAGATGAACTGACGCAAAATCCAAGGGCGGCTTCCGCGAAGCTTCGAATCATCGAAAAACGCGAGGAGGGTAAACAATAATGGAGAATTTGGCACAGCAGATTAAACGCCAGCAGGAAGACAAACAAATCGTACATAAAAAAGTCCAGTACCACGTTCGTGGTGGGATTACAAAGGGTGAAAAACTGATAATGACGGCCGTTATTATCGGGATTTTAATCGCATCCTTTTTCATCGTTTCGAATTTCGCTACGATACACGCCCAGGACCAGCAGATTGACCAGACCGCAACACAGGTCCAGGAGCAGCAGCAGGTGAATCAGAACCTTGAGCTGCAGGTTGCTGAACTTAGTTCACCGGAGCGTATCATGGACTACGCGAAAAATGAGCTGGGTATGGAAATGAAGGATGAAAATATTCAAGTCGTAAACGGAACAGAACAGAACTGATGCAGAAGGGAGGGGAATCCGTGGAAACACGGTAGTACTGCTCCCTTCTTGCAAGTTAACTGCGGCCCCGGCACATGTAAAAACTCAGGTGGTGAACGTTCTCAGCATGAAGAAATTGAAAAGCACGAAAGTACGGGCGCTCTTGCTGGTCATTGCTGTAGCTGTTTTCTTTCTCGTTTTCACCGGCCGTATGGTGTACATCCAGGTGGGAAAAACAGTAGAGGGAAATGACCTTGCAAGTATGGCAGACTCCAGATATACCACGACTGAAACCGTTGATGCGAAACGAGGGACTATTTTTGACAAGCAGGGAGAACCTCTGGCAGAACAGGTGCCCTCTTATTCTGTGTATGCCGTCCTCGATGAATCCTACGATGACCATGTGAAAAACCCGGACAGGGTAGCGAGAGAACTTGGGCCACTGATCGGTATGGAAAATGCAGAGCTGAAAGACATGCTCGAACGCGATCAGTACCAGGTGGAGCTTGGTTCCGGAAGCAAGTATTTAACGCTGTCTGAACGAGAAGAAATCGAGCAGCTTGATCTTGCAGGTATACATTTTCGTGAGGAGCCGACGCGCTACTATCCGAACCAGACGTTTGCAAGCCATGTGCTTGGCTACATGAGTCGGGATATGTCAGAAGCTCACATGGGACTTGAAGCCGGATTGAATGAAGAATTGACCGGAAAAGACGGAACAAGAACAGAATCTGAAGAGAATGCTCTTCTTGACGAAGATGAGACCACAACGAACACAGCTGAAGACGGCAAAGACGTTTACCTGACTTTGGATGGAAATATTCAAAGCGTGCTTGAACAGTCGATGTCAGAGGTGGAAGAAAGCTACAGCCCAAACAAAATTATGGGCATTGTAGCAGACGCAGACAGTGGGGAAATACTCGGTATGAGCAACCGCCCGAGCTTTAACCCGAATGAATACGAAGAAATCGAAAACTACACCAACTATGCTGTCTCCGATCAGTTTGAGCCCGGGTCGACCATGAAAATCTTTACGCTGGCAGCTGCGATTGATAAAGGAGTCTTTGAAGGCAAGGATACTTATGAGTCCGGCACATATAACGTTTCCGGGGAAACAATCCGGGATCATAACAACGGGGAAGGCTGGGGAGAAATCACTTATAATGAAGGTCTCCGGCGTTCTTCGAACGTAGCATTTATGAGGATTGCGCTTGAAATTCTGCCTGAAGGAGCCCTGTTTAATTACCTGGAAAAATTCGGTTTCGGCCAGGAAACCGGAATTGATCTGCCGAATGAGGCGGACGGCGCATTAGCGGAAGAGACACCATTAAACGTTGGTATAACAGCCTTCGGGCAGGCTTCTACAGTTACTCCTATTCAGATGATTCAGGGGGCCACCGCTATAGCCAATGATGGTAAAATGATGCAGCCCTATGTGATCGACCACATTGAAAACCCGAACAACAACGAAACAACGTATGAATCCGAACCCAACGTAGCAGGCAAGCCGATCAGCAAGAAGGCAGCTGAAAAAACTAGGAAAAAGCTTCAAACCGTCATTGAGGGAGAGCATGGCACTGGGGCGCCGTACCAGATTGATGGAGTAGAGGTTGCGGGAAAAACAGGCACAGCTCAAATCTCTGATCCCGAGGGGGGAGGCTACTTGAGCGGGGAAAACCAGAATATCTTTTCTTTCATCGGCATGGCGCCGGTGGACGATCCGGAAATTATTGTCTATGTTGTCGTGGACCGTCCGGAGCTTGAGCCGACAGAAACAGGCTCGGATGCTGTGAGCGCTATTTTTAATCCGGTAATGCAGCAGAGCCTTTCATACATGAATCTTACCCCTTCGGATGTTGAGGATACAAAAGCCTATGAAGAATCAGGTATCGAATTTGAAGACTATACCGGGAAATCGGTGAATAAAGCTGAAAATGCCGCTGAGAACGCGGGACTGCAGCCGGTGGTAATCGGCAGCGGCAGCCAGGTGGAAAATCAGATTCCTACAAATTCGGAACGGCTGATCGTAGGTGAAAAAGTAATCATCCTTACAAATGGACAAAAAAGTATTCCTGATGTCAGCGGGTGGTCACTCCGGGAAATCCAGCGCCTTGAAGCGCTGCTTGAAATCGATATAGACACAAGCGGTTCCGGCTATGTCAGCTCCCAGTCGGTGGACCCCGGCACAGCCGTTAGTGCTGCCGGCAATATGGAAGTCGAGCTGGTTCCGCCGGACGAATTGGAGGACGCTCAGGCAGAGCAGACAGAAGCAGAAGAAACTGACGCGGAAAATGAAAACCGGGGACAACAGCCACAAGAGGCTGAAACAGAGGAACCTGAAGCTCAGGAAAATGATACAGAGGAAAGCTCCGGTGAAGAGCAGCCAGCAGAAAGTGAAGCACCGGTAGAAAATTAATGACGATTGTCCCATGACATGTTTTATCGTTCACATTAGAATGAGTGGGGTGTACGCAGAGAACGAACGCAGTTCTCTGCGTGTATATTCGTTTAAAAACAGCCGGGAAGGACGAAACACGTTTTTTCTATAATTAGTGGTAAACACTTGCTCCGGATAGAAAAGAGGCACGGAAATGAAATATATTACAGACATTATTCCAAGTATAATGGTTCGGGTTGAGCGCGAAGACAAAGAAATCGAGAGCTTACATATGGATTCCAGGGGAGTAATCCCAAATGGTCTGTTTTTTTGTATTGAAGGGACCAAAGTAGACGGCCATGATTTTGCCGCCGACGCAGTAAGTAATGGAGCGGCGGCTGTGATAGCTGAACGGCATGTGGACGTCGAAGCTCCTGTGTGGCTAGTGAAGGATACGCAGAAGGTAATGGCCTACGCGGCGGATCATTTCTACGGGCACCCTACAGAGGATGTCCGCATAATCGGTATTACCGGGACAAATGGTAAAACCACGACCAGTCATTTAGTTGAATCTATCCTAAACGAAGAGCAGACTAAGACAGGGTTAATCGGCACTATGTATGCAAAAATCGGAAGTGAATCCGTAGAGACAAATAACACTACGCCTGAATCCCTGGAGCTGCAGCAGCTGTTTGCGAAGATGCGGGAGGATAAAGTGGAAAGCTGTGTTATGGAGGTTTCTTCTCATGCGCTGCAGATGGGGCGCGTGCGGGGAGTCCAGTTCCGGACAGCAGTTTTTACAAACCTGTCACAGGATCATCTGGATTATCACGGCTCGATGGAAAGCTACAGAAACGCTAAAAGCCTCCTGTTTTCACAGCTGGGCAATAGCTTTGCGGGAGAGCTGAGCACTGCGGTATTAAATGGAGACGACGAAGCCTCCGATTACTTTCAGGCAGTGACCACAGCACCGGTGCTCACATACGGGATCAGTGACCGCAACGATATTTACGCTGAAAATATAAAAACCTCCGGCGGCAAAACATCGTTTACGCTGAACACCCCGTGGGGGAGCACGGAGGTGGAGTATCCACTGCTTGGAAGGTTTAATGTATACAACGCGCTCGCAGCCATCGCTGCATGTATTGCAGAAAACGTTTCTGTCACAAGCATCGTTGATGGCCTGAAGCATGCCCCGGTTGTAAGCGGCAGATTTGAAGCAGTGGAAGCAGGGCAGAAAAGCATCATTGTCGTTGATTATGCCCATACCCCGGGTGGACTGGAAAATGTTGCTCAAACAGCCTTTGATATGACTGAGGGGCGTCTTTATACCGTGATAGGGTGCGGCGGAGACCGGGACAAAGAAAAAAGGCCAAAGATGGCAGCTGCAGCAGAAAAGTTCAGTGACCTGGTCATTCTTACCTCCGACAATCCGCGCTCGGAAGACCCGGCTGAAATATTGGAGCAGATGGAAGCAGGGTTTGCCGGTACAGAATACGAAATCATTGAGGACCGCCGCAAGGCGATCGAACGTGCCGTATTCCTTGCCGGGGACGGGGACACAGTGCTTGTTGCAGGCAAAGGCCACGAAACGTACCAGGTAATAGGGGATCAAACATTGGAATTTGATGACCGCAAAGTAGCAAAAGAAGCGGTCAGAAAGAAAAATAATAAACAGGCTTAGTGCTTCATACTGAAAGGAGCTCCCTCGATGGGTTTTGCAGCTTTAATAGTAACAATAGTATCATTTATTATATGTGCGGTTTCAGCACCGGTCCTTATTCCAGCTTTAAAGCGGCTGAAATTTGGCCAGAGTATCCGGGAAACGGGGCCGGAATCGCATCAAAAAAAAGGCGGTACGCCAACAATGGGAGGCGTAATGATTATTGCCGGCCTTTTGATTACTGCTCTCATCGTGCTGCCGCTTTTTGTCGGCTACACAACAGAAATTTGGCTGCTCCTGCTTGTAACTGTAGGCTTTGGAATACTTGGATTTTTGGATGATTTCATTAAAATTGTCATGAAACGGAACCTCGGCCTTACAAGTATCCAGAAGCTGATTGGCCAGGTGGTTATTGCATTTATCTTTTTTATTGTTTTGTATAACGGCACGTTTGATACAAGTGTGGCTGTGCCGGGAACTGAATGGTCACTCGAATTTGGATGGGCGTATTTTTTTCTAATCATTATTATGCTCGTCGGTGCTTCCAACGCAGTGAATTTGACGGACGGCCTGGATGGACTGCTGGCCGGTACGGGAACGATGGCGTTTGCCGCTTATGCCCTGGTCGCTTTTTCGCTTGGGTATATGGACGTTGGGCTGTTTGCGTTTGCAGTTGTGGGCAGCCTGCTCGGCTTTTTAATCTTCAATAAATACCCGGCAAAGATTTTCATGGGGGACACCGGCTCCCTCGCGCTCGGGGGCGCGATTGCTGCTGTAGCTATTTTAACCAAAACCGAGCTGACGCTGATTGTGATCGGTCTCGTATTTGTTCTGGAGACGCTGAGTGTCATTATCCAGGTGATTTCGTATAAATTAAGAGGGAAAAAGGTATTTAAAATGAGCCCGGTTCATCACCATTTTGAACTGTCAGGCTGGTCGGAGTGGCAGGTTGTTACTGCCTTTTGGGTGGTGGGCGCTGCTGCCGGGCTGTCCGGGGTCGCATTAGAGGTGTTTTTATAATGGATCGCTTAGAAGAATACAAGGGAAAAAAAGTGCTTGTCGTAGGTCTGGCTAAAAGTGGTTTAGCGGCGGCGAAGCTGCTGCACCGTTCTGGGGCGGAGGTGACTGTGAATGACGGAGCAGAGGCGGAAAAAGGAGATGCGAAGGTTCAGGAGCTTGAGAATCTCGGCATTCGGCTGATTACTGGAAGCCACCCAGTCTCCCTGCTCGAAGAACCGTTTTCAGTCATTGTTAAAAATCCGGGTATTCCCTATCACCATCCTTTTATCAAAAAAGCTCTGGAAAAACAATTCAATATTATTACAGAAATTGAACTTGCGGCAGAGCTGTGTGAAGGGACGATGATGGCTATTACCGGCTCCAACGGAAAAACGACCACTACGTCACTGATCCAGGCCATTTTCAAAAAGGACCACAGGGAAGCTGCTGTAGCTGGTAATATTGGGAGTGTGGCATGTGAAGTAGCCCCCCGGATAAAAAAAGACCAGATTATGGTTACAGAGGTTTCCAGCTTTCAGCTGAAAGGGACACAAAAGTTCCGCCCGAAGGTTGGGGTGCTGCTGAATCTTTTCGATGCCCATCTGGATTACCATGGATCGAGGAACGACTACGAGCACTCAAAAGCAAAGCTATTTCAGAACATGACCGCAGAAGATACTGCAGTCTACAACTATGATCAAAAAGAGGTAAAACGAATTGCCGAAAGCTCGGACGCGGCACTTGTGCCTTTTTCCAAAGAGACTGTTTGTGAAAACGGCGCCTATTTGAAGAACGGTATGTTTTATTATAAGACTGAGCCGGTGATGGCTGTGGAGCGTGCCTCTCTTCCGGGGGCGCATAACAAGGAAAATATGCTGGCAGCGATTGCTGCTGCTAAAGTACTTGGCGCCTCCAACCAGGCCATCGATTCGGCCTTATCCGACTTCCACGGCATCGAGCACCGGCTTCAATTCAGCGGGATTGTGAATGGACGCAAAATCTACAATGACTCGAAAGCGACGAACATGCTTTCCACCCAAAAGGCGATCGAAGCTTTTGAAGAGCCGGTAGTGCTTTTGGCCGGTGGCCTTGACCGCGGCAACACCTTCGATGATTTAATTGAATCTTTCCGGAAAATCAAGGCGCTCGTTGCTTACGGCGAGACTCGGGACAAACTCGCGGCCTCCGCACAGGAAGCAGGAGTAACTGAAATCCACCGCACAGAATTTCTGGCAGATGCTGTAGACAAAAGCTTTCAGCTTTCTGAAAGCGGGGACGTGCTGCTGCTTTCACCTGCCTGCGCAAGCTGGGACCAGTTTCGGACGTTTGAAGAGCGGGGCCGGACGTTTATGGAATATGTAGAAAAGTATAAATGACATGGAGTGCAGGTTTGCTCCACTCCTGAAGCTACCTTTAAAAGGTGGTTTCAGGAATGGATCGAAATGATACATTCTTTAAAATAAGCCTATATAAAAATAAACACAAAAAAGTAATGGAATCCAGGGAGCCTGAAATAAACAAATGAATAAACAGGAGGGGACCGTATGGGACAAGAGGCGGAATCAGCACGGAATTTCGAAGACTTTGGCAAGGTATTGAAAAATGAACCACTGGCAAAGCACACAACCTGGAAAATCGGCGGACCGGCGGATTGGCTGGTTGAGCCTACAAGCGTGGAGGAACTGGCGAACGCAATGGAATGGATTCGTGAAGAGAATCTTCCATGGCGTGCCATTGGACGCGGATCGAATCTGCTGGTGGATGATGATGGAATTGAAGGCGTGGTAATAAAATTTGGTACGAAGCTTGCCAATTTGGAAAACGATAACGGTATAGTCACCGTGGAATCGGGCTATCCACTAGTCCGGCTTGCTACGATTTTAAGCCGGGATGGATACGGAGGCATGGAGTTCGCCGGGGGCATCCCGGGGAGCGTCGGCGGGGCAGTATTTATGAATGCAGGCGCCCACGGCTCTGATATGTCGAAGGTACTGATAGAAGCGTTAATTTTATTTCCGGACGGAACAATGGAATGGATTCCCAACGAAGAAATGGGATTTGCCTATCGTACCTCGAGGCTCCAGTCGGACAAAGGTATATGTGTAGCCGCCAGACTCAAGCTTGAGCAGGGAGAAAAAGATGTCATCTTTAAAGAAATGCAGGAATACAAAGAGTACAGAAGAGAAACGCAGCCGTGGGCTCATCCATGTGCCGGAAGCGTGTTTCGGAATCCCCTGCCTGACCATGCCGGTGAACTTATAGAGAACATCGGATTAAAGGGACACGTAATCGGCGGTGCGCAGATATCAGAGCTTCATGCAAACTTTATTGTTAACACAGGGGAAGCCAAAGCATCTGATGTGCTTGCATTAATTGAAAAAGCCCGCTCCTCCGTGAAAGAAGCTTACGGTATTGAGCTTGAAACCGAAGTGGAAATCGTAAACAGAAGATCAGCTGACAGCTGATAAGCGGGGAAATAGAGGAGGACTGCGGTTTGAGGAAGCCAAATGATGGCAAACTGGTCTCGCTCGAAGAGCATCACCCCAGTTTAAAGGAGCAGCGCCGGCAAAAATCACGGCGCCGGCTGTTTATCTATCTGGCTGTATTTTTTGTATTGATCGGACTGGTTATTTATTTTCAATCCCCGTTAAGTCATATCCGCAGTATTGAAACGAGCGGATCCCAATTTACAGATAAACAGGTTATTAAAGAAGACAGCGGGGCCCAGATTGGAACAAATATCTGGGAAATGGACAGAAAGGCGATCAAGAATAATGTAGAAAAGCTGCCGGCAATTGAAAAAGCAGAAGTAACAAGGTCGTGGCCGGCGACTGTAAACATTAAGGTTACTGAGTATGAAAAAGTTGCTTATACGCAGATGGAAGGCGCTTACGCCCCTGTGCTTGAAAATGGCTATGCGCTGACAGATGATGTGAACAGCGAACTTCCGGCTGATGCACCGCTTCTGCAGAATTTTGAAAACGAGGAAAGACTTGAAGCGTTCGCAGAGGAGCTGGGCAAACTGGGGGAAGGGGTGACCAACCGGATTTCAGAAGTGTATTTCGAGCCTTCTGAAAGCGAAGAGGATAACATCACTCTTTACATGAACGACGGTCTTGAGGTCCGCAGTTCTGTTTCCGGATTCTCGGAGTATATGAGCTCATACCCCTCCATTGCGAGAAATATTGATGCTGGGCAAAACGGGGTGCTTTATATGATGAGAGCTCCATACTTTGAAGCAGCAGAAACGCAGGAAAACTCCGGAGATGAAAATGAAGGGACACAGCAGATGCCTGAGGAAAGCTTCATTGAAGGAAATGACACTCCTGAAGAGGCGGAAAACGGAGCTTCCGGCACAGAAGAAAATGATAGTGCCGATGGAGCTGGGCAATAAAAGAATGAATATTGTTTGAAAATTGCCTTTTCCATTGAAGATAGTTGTTGTAGACTGAAAAGAAGGCGTATTTTTCTTAACCCAGATAAAAATACTGCCATATATTATTAATGGAAGCGCAACCGGGATAATTCTGGTGCGTATGGAATTATAAAAGGTACAATAGCTATAAAATTGAAACGAAAATAGATCTATAAGGGGGTGCCCAACCTTGAACAGTGAAAATTTGTATGTCAGTCTTGATGTCGGCACATCGTCTGTCCGAGCGATTATCGGAGATATGAGCGGTGGTGCCTTGAAAATTATCGGAGTCGGCCGGGCGCCGTCTATCGGCATGAGAAAAGGTGCAATCGTCGATATCGATGAAACGGTCAAAGCGATTAAAGAAGCCGTGGATCAGGCGGAACGAATGGTTGATTTAGAAGTAAAGCAGGTTATTGTAGGAATTAACGGTAATCAGGTGGAAATGCGGGCATGTAATGGAATAGTGGCCGTCTCAAGCACCGATCGTGAAATTCAGGACGAGGACGTGGAAAGAGTTATCGACGCGGCACATGTGATGAGCATTCCGCCCGATAGAGAAATTATTGATATTATTCCGGCCCAGTTTATTGTGGACGGGATGGATGGAATTAAAGATCCGCGCGGCATGCTCGGCACTCGTCTCGAAATGGAAGGAACTATTATCACAGGAGCTAAAACCGCTTTACATAACCTACTACGCTGTGTGGAGCGAGCAGGACTGGAAATTGCAGATATTGTGCTTCAGCCGTTGGCTTCAGGGAGCGTAGCCGTTTCAAAGGACGAGCGTTCTCTTGGGGTGGCACTGATTGATATTGGCGGCGGCTCGACGACGGTCTCTGTATTTCAGGAAGGCCAGCTGCAGACAATGTCCTTTCTCCCAATTGGCGGTAGCCACATCTCAAACGATATTTCTGTCGGCATCAGAACGACCGCTGAAGAAGCAGAGCGTCTGAAGCTTGAGCATGGCCATGCCTTTATTGATGATGCTTCTGATGATTTGTCCTTTTCTATTCAGACGCTTGGAAACAATGATCAGAAAAAATTCACGCAGCTCGAACTTGCAGAAATTATTGAACCGAGAATGGAAGAAATTCTTACATTAGTTCAGCAGGAAATCAACCGCATGGGCTATCATGATCTTCCGGGAGGTTATGTATTAACCGGAGGAGCGGTCATGATGCCGGGAACGCTCGAGCTTGCCCAGGACATCTGGAAGCAGCATGTCCGCCTTGCAATGCCGGACTATATCGGCGTGCGGGAGCCTACGTATACAGCCAGTATCGGCCTGATTGAATTTGCATATAAAAGCATGAAGGTTCATAGTGGAGAGGAATCCGTTGTAGCAGCGGGACGCTCTGAGAAATATGCAGAATCAGACCGCCCGGCTTCAGCAGGAGAAGCGAATTACCGCAATGGTTCAAGCACGCGCCAGCAAAACCGGACGAAGGAAAAAGATCCGGAGGAGCCTGGATTTAAAGAGCGTATGCGAAGCGTATTTAAATCTTTCTTTGAATAAGTAATGAAGGATAAAACGACTATATAGGAGGACCACATATGTTGGAATTTGAAATGGATATGGACCAGCTAGCCCAGATTAAAGTCATCGGTGTCGGCGGGGGCGGTTCGAACGCTGTGAACCGTATGATTGAGAACGGTTTACAGGGAGTAGAATTTATTGCGGTAAACACAGACGCCCAGGCGTTAAAATTATCAGAAGCAGAAACAAAGCTTCAATTAGGCGGAAAGCTGACAAGAGGCCTGGGTGCCGGAGCGAACCCGGAAATTGGTAAAAAAGCTGCTGAAGAAAGCAAAGAGCAGCTCGAAGAAGCGCTCACCGGTGCCGATATGGTATTTATCACAGCTGGCATGGGCGGAGGCACAGGCACAGGTGCTGCTCCGGTTATTGCTGAAGTAGCCAAAGAAATTGGGGCCCTGACCGTAGGAGTCGTTACGCGCCCATTTACATTTGAAGGTAAAAAGCGTGCGGTGCAGTCCTCCAACGGTATTTCCTCTTTAAAGGAAAAAGTGGACACGCTGATTGTTATTCCAAACGACCGTCTGCTTGAAATTGTGGACAAAAGCACGCCGATGCTTGAAGCGTTCCGTGAAGCAGACAATGTCCTTCGTCAGGGCGTCCAGGGCATTAGTGATCTGATCGCGGTACCGGGACTTATCAACCTTGACTTTGCCGACGTAAAAACAATTATGAGTGAAAAAGGCTCTGCGTTAATGGGCATCGGTATATCAACCGGAGAAAACCGTGCAGTGGAAGCGGCGAAAAAAGCCATCTCGAGCCCGCTTCTTGAAACGTCCGTGGAAGGCGCTCAGGGTGTGCTGATGAACATTACCGGCGGCTCCAACCTGAGTCTGTTTGAAGTGCACGAAGCAGCAGAGATTGTATCTGAAGCTTCGGACACGGATGTTAATATGATCTTCGGCTCGGTTATTAACGAAAACCTGAAGGACGAAATCGTAGTTACGGTTATTGCGACAGGGTTTCAGGACAGTGAAGACCAGCGGAGCGCGCAGGGAACACGTGGCGGAGGCCGTCAGACTGTTTCCCGGCAGCAGCCGACAAGGCAGCAGGCTCCGCAGCAGCCCCAGCAGTCTGCACCCCAGCAGGACTGGAAGGAAGAGCCTGTTTCTGAAAATGAACCGTCCAGAGATAGAGATGGACAGGAAGAAGACGAAGGACTCGATATTCCAACGTTCCTGCGCAACCGGCGCCGCCGTTAGGCGCGGGCAGGTGATAGAAGAAAAAAGCGGGCCGGATACGGCCCGCTTTTCTTCGCTGATGCTGATGTATTTCCGTTTAAGCCATATAATTGATCAACAAGCAGAAAGGTCGTGATGGCATGAAGCCTGAGCCGTTTCACCTTTTAACAAACGGTATTCTCGAGCTGCAAATGAACAGCAAAGCAGCTGCCGCCGGCTTTACTACAAGAGTAAACGGCGAGGGGAAGCCGCCTTACGAGAGCCGCAATACTGCCCTTCATGTAGGTGAAGACAGGAATGTAACGATAAACAACCGGCTGATCACCGCCGAACATATCGGCCGTCCTCTTTCCACCTGGACTGCTGAAGAGCAGGTTCACGGCAGCCGTATTGTAGAAGTCAGCCGCAGTGATGCCGGCAAAGGGAGTGAGCAGAGGGAAACCTCTGTGGCAGAAGCCGATGGCATGATTACCGAGTCGAAGGAAGTGACGCTTGTCAGTTTTTATGCTGATTGTGTTCCTCTGTTCTTTTATGCAGAAAGCGTTGCGATGGCAGGGCTAGCTCACGCAGGATGGAAAGGAACCGCCGCGGACATTGGGGCTGAAATGATTCGTGCTTTTGCAGATAAGGGGGTCCCGCCTGAACAAATATATGTGGCGATCGGACCGGCTATATCTGGAGCTAATTATGAAGTGGATGAAACGGTCCTGTCAGCATTTAAGAGTCAACTTGATTTTTCCAGCGGGGAGCCTTGGGTCGAAAAGGCAGATGGGCGTTACGCGCTTGATTTAAAGACAGCCAACAGACTGTTGCTTGAACAGGCAGGAATCCCCCCTGAACGTATTGCTGTCAGCGGTTACTGTACTTATGCCGAAGAGGATCTGTTTTTCTCCCACCGTCGTGATAACGGGAAAACTGGACGAATGATGAGTTATATCTATATTATATAGACAAGGAGGATGCTGCAATTTGAACACGGTGGAAGCCAACTGGAAAGTGATAAAGCGTAACATCCGCCTCGCCTGTGAAGCATCCGGCCGGGATACGGAGGATGTCACATGCATTGCTGTTACCAAGTACGTTTCCCCGGAGCGGGCGGTAGAGGCAGTAGAAGCCGGAATAACCAATTTAGGGGAAAACCGTGTGGAAGGAGCGCTTGAAAAATACGAAGCTGTTTCCGGCCGCGCGGACATTCATTTTATTGGCACCCTGCAGTCCAAAAAAGCGAAAAAAATTATCGGCAAATGTGCATACATTCATTCGCTGGACCGTTGGAGTCTGGCAGAGGAAATCAACAAGCGTTCCGGAGAAACAGTCACCGAATGCTTTGTGCAGGTGAATGCCTCTGGGGAAGAAAGCAAGGCAGGGCTTCCGCCAGAGGAAGTGGAGCCGTTTATCGAATCACTCGTGAAACTTTCCGGCCTCCGGATCGTAGGTTTAATGACACTCGCTCCATTTGAAGAGGACGCTGAAAAAACCCGGCCGGTGTTTCGTCAGATGAATGAGTTGCGCAGGCGTATCCAGGAAAACGGCTGGGCGCACGCTCCCTGCCGGTATTTATCCATGGGAATGTCCAACGATTATATGGTAGCTGTGGAAGAAGGCGCTACTCATATCCGTCTTGGTACTTCGCTTGTAGGTGAATAAAGGAACCAGGCGTTAAGTAACAAAACAGCTGTATCTCTGTGTAAAAAGGAGAGGAGAAGATGAGTTTGCGTTCGAAGTTCCGGCGTTTTTTTGAAATGGACGACGATGTGGTCGAACAGGAAGTCCCTCTTTCTGAAGAAGAACAGTACGCCCAGTATGAAAACAGGCAGGGGACATCTCCAAGCAATGTGGTGAGCCTGCAGAGTGTGCAGAAGTCCTCGAAGGTGATGCTTCTGGAGCCGCGCAGCTACGAAGAAGTGCAGGATATCGCCGATCACCTGTGCAGCCGAAAAGCAGTGATCATTAATCTGCAGCGGGTGCCGAAGGAGCAGGGGCGTCGTATCGTAGATTTTTTAAGCGGCACGGTCTATGCCATCGGCGGAGACATTCAGAAGGTCGGCAGTCAGATCTTTTTCTGCGCGCCCGATAATGTGGATATTTCAGGGGCCATTACAGATATTTTATCAGAACGGGATGAACACTATTAAAAAGAAAGGAGAGAGATTATGCAGCTTATAGGTTCCTTGCTGATTAGTTTAATCAGTCTTTACCGGATTGTGTTAATTGTATATATCCTCATGTCGTGGTTCCCAAACGCGAGAGAATCTACAATCGGCCAGTTTATCGGTTCGATCTGTGAACCATATTTGGAGCCGTTCCGCCGCTTTATTCCGCCACTCGGCCCGCTTGATATATCGCCAATCGTGGCAATCATTGTGCTCTTTTTTGCAGAATCAGGCATCCGGGCGCTGTTTTTCAATGCCGGTGCATTGTTTTAATTGAGGTGAATAAAACATGAACATGCTCGAACACTTCCGGCCGGAGGAAAGAGCCTGGGTGGAACAGGCGTCAGACTGGAAAGAAGCAGTCGAAACAAACTTCGAAAGACGGCTGACCGATTTTCTCGATCCGCGGGAGCGGGATATTCTAGCGTCGGTCATCGGAAAAGACGAAACCGTTCACTATGCTTTTGCCGGGGGGAGCGATGATGCTGAACGAAAACGGGCGTTAATTTATCCGTTTTACGAACAGCCGGAGCTGGAGGATTTTCAGCTCATATTGTTTGAAATCTCCTATCCGCAGAAATTTGCTTCTCTTGAACACAAGGATGTTCTCGGGGCTTTGATGGGCATTGGATTAAAACGGGAGAAATTCGGTGATATCCTGGAGGGGGAAGGCTGCTTTCAATTCGTAGCAGCTGCTGAAGTCCGCAGCTATATCGAGCTGAATCTTCCAAAAATTGCCAATGTATCGGTGGCGCCTGTGGAAAAACCATTTTCCGCTATGCTGCCGATAGAAGAACAGTGGGTGGAACGTGAAACCACCGTTTCTTCGCTTCGGCTCGATACCTTTATGGCAGAAGCATACCGGCTTTCAAGAAGCAAAACGCTTCCATTCATAGAAAAGGCCAAGGTGCGCGTGAACTGGAAAAAGGTGGACCAGTCCTCTTATATGCTGCGCCCCGGGGATTACGTTTCGGTACGCGGGCTTGGCCGCTCTAAATTGATGGAGGTGCTGGGACGCACGAAAAAGGATAAGCAGCGGATTGTGTACGGAATTAAAGAACAAAAAAGAAAAAAATAACCTTTTTGGTTTTGAAGGAAGGAACTGCCTTTTTCGCCGCGAATGTAGAAAGAGGCAGCAGGCTTTCGGGCCAGTATACATACTTGAACAGTAGAAAGGGTGAAAGATTTTGCCTTTAACACCACTGGATATTCATAATAAGGAATTCACAAGAGGATTCCGGGGATACGACGAAGATGAAGTAAACGATTTTCTAAAGCAGCTGATTAAGGATTTTGAAGATGTGATTCGTGAACGCGACGAGCTGTACGATCGCACAAAAGAGCTCGAAGACCGCATCAATCATTTCTCAAGCATTGAAGAGACGCTGAATAAGTCGATCTATGTAGCCCAGGAATCGGCAGAAGAGGTGCGGAAAAATGCCCAGAAGGAAGGACAGCTGAAGGTGCAGGAAGCGGAGAAAAATGCGGACCGCATTATTAACGAAGCCCTAAACAAATCACGACGGATTGAGCTTGAAATTGAAGAACTGAAAAAGCAGGCTTCTGTTTACCAGACCAAGTTCAAAATGCTGCTCGAAGCACAAATGGAAATGCTTCATTCGGATGAATGGCAGAATCTTGCCGAAGAGGAACCGGCTGAGGCAAACGTTTATGCCGGCGACGGCGAACGCCTTGACTAACACCGGTAACTAGATTATACTTTTGCATTATCATATTCGATAAACGTTGAAGGGGAGAAGGCAGTAATGCACCGGTCTCAGCGATCTGCGGTTGGTGTAAGCGCAGAACCAGGACATTTTTGTTATCACCCTGGAGTTCCTTAACTGAACAAAGCAGTAAGTTAAGGCGGCTTAAAAAAAGCCGTTATTGCCAATGAAGAGACGAGAAGGGGGCCGTATAGCCTCCTGCGCTCATCAGGGTGGTACCGCGAGTCATTCTCGCCCCTATGCTATGCACAGGGGGCTTGGAATGGCTCTTTTTATTGTAAAAAAAGAGGAGGATGCGGAAATGAGTTATAAAGAATCGCTGTTAATGCCGAAAACCAAATTTCCAATGCGCGGCAATCTGCCAAATAAAGAACCGGAACGCCAGAAAACATGGAACGAGCAGGACATTTATGAGCAGGTGCAGGCCCGCACAGAAGGGCGCCCGCTGTTTGTGCTGCACGACGGGCCTCCCTATGCTAACGGGGACATCCATATGGGGCATGCGCTGAATAAAGTGCTGAAGGACTTTATTGTCCGCTATAAATCGATGACAGGCTACCATGCACCGTACGTTCCGGGCTGGGACGTTCACGGGCTTCCGATTGAAACGGCGCTTACGAAAAATAAAAAAGTGGACCGGAAAAAAATGACAACAGCTGAATTCCGTGCCGCGTGTGAAGAATATGCGGAGAAACAAATTGACCGGCAGCGGGAGCAGTTTAAACGCCTCGGGGTCAGAGGGGATTGGGAAAGCCCGTATGTGACGATGAATCATGAGTACGAAGCCCAGCAGATCCAGGTTTTCGGGGAAATGGCCAAGCGCGGCCATATTTATAAAGGCAAAAAGCCGGTCTACTGGTCCCCGTCCTCGGAATCGGCCCTGGCAGAAGCAGAAATCGAATACCACGATATGCGCTCTCCGTCGATTTATGTGTCGTTTGCGGTTAAAGAAGGAAAAAATGTTCTCGAAGGCGATGAGAAGTTTATCA
The DNA here is from genome assembly GCF_033845285.1 of Marinococcus sp. PL1-022. Classification (NCBI taxonomy): domain Bacteria; kingdom Bacillati; phylum Bacillota; class Bacilli; order Caryophanales; family Bacillaceae; genus Marinococcus; species Marinococcus sp. PL1-022. The sequence continues at coordinate 1,055,019 of NZ_JAWXCX010000001.1, forward strand.
TCTGGACAACGACCCCTTGGACGATTCCGGCAAACCTGGCAATCACTGTTCATCCGGAGCTTGACTACGTTGTCGTGCAGGTGAACGGAGAAAAGTACGTCGTTGCTGAAGGGCTGCTCGAGGAGCTCGAACAAAGGCTGGAGTGGGACGGCTATGAAATCACAAAGCGTATGAAGGGGCGTGACCTTGAATACGTGATGGCTGAGCACCCTATTTATGGCCGGGATTCGCTCGTCATTCTCGGGGAACACGTGACGCTCGATGCTGGTACCGGCTGCGTGCACACAGCGCCCGGCCACGGGGAAGAAGACTTTGTGGTAGGACAGCAGTACGGTCTGGAAACACTCTGTCCTGTAGATGACAAAGGGGTATTTACCGACGAAGCCCCGGGCTTTGAAGGACTGTTTTACGATAAGGCAAATAAATCAATCACGGATAAACTCGATCAGCTCGGGGCGCTCCTGCAGCTGAACTTCTTCAGTCACTCGTATCCGCATGACTGGAGAACGAAAAAGCCGGTCATTTACCGGGCGACCGATCAGTGGTTTGCATCGATCGAAAACATCCGGGGCGAGCTTCTGGATGAAATCAGCCAGGTGACATGGACTCCGGCCTGGGGAGAAACGCGCCTGTACAACATGGTGCGCGACCGGGGCGACTGGTGCATTTCGAGACAGCGTGCATGGGGCGTGCCGATTCCGGTCTTTTATGCAGAGGACGGCGAAGCGCTCATTAACGATGAGACTATTCAGCACGTTTCCGAACTGTTCCGCAGCCACGGCTCCAACGTATGGTTTGAGTGGGACACAGCCGATCTGCTTCCGGACGGGTTTACGTCGGAACACAGCCCGAACGGCACCTTTACGAGAGAAATGGATATTATGGACGTGTGGTTTGACAGCGGATCGTCCCATCAGTCAGTGCTTGAGGCGTCTCCGCTTCTGCAGCGTCCGGCTGATATGTATCTTGAAGGCTCCGACCAGTACCGCGGCTGGTTTAACTCTTCTCTTACAACGAGTGTCGCGGTTACCGGCAAGGCACCGTACCGCTCTGTACTGAGCCACGGCTTTACGATGGACGGAGAAGGCAAAAAAATGAGCAAGTCGCTCGGAAATACCATTTCGCCAAACGACATCACAAAGCAGCTCGGTGCGGATATTCTCCGGCTCTGGGTCTCGAGTGTCGACTACCAGGCGGATCACCGGCTCTCAGACAACATTTTAAAGCAAATAGCAGAAGCGTACCGCAAGATCCGTAACACGTTCCGGTTCATGCTCGGAAACCTGAGCGACTTTGAGCCGGAGAAGCACCGGGTCGCGCCGTCGGACTGGAGCGAGCTTGATCAGTATATGCATCTGCGCCTGCAGGATTTAATCGCAAAAATCCGTGCCGGATATGAAGAGTATCAGTTCGTGAATGTCTATCAGACGTTCCATAATTTCTGCACCGTGGATCTGAGCTCGTTTTACCTTGATATTGCCAAGGATACACTCTATGTGGAGCATGAAGATGACGTCCGCCGCCGGGCTGTGCAGACAGTGCTTTATGACACGTTAACAGCTCTCGTGCAGATGATCGCCCCGATCATTCCGCATACGGCCGAGGAGGTGTGGGAGTTTATCCCTCACACAGAGGCTGAAAGCGTACAGCTGACGGATATGCCGCAGGCGGACCGTTCGACGGAGGATGAAGAGCTCCGCCGGAAGTGGGACCGTCTTATGGACGTCCGGGACGATGTATTAAAGGCGCTGGAGACAGCGAGAGGAGAAAAAGTGATTGGCAAGTCGCTCGAAGCCTCGGTTGATATTTATGCCGACGGCGAAGTGAGAGATATGCTTCAGAGCGTAACCCGCTTAAAGACGCTGTTTATTGTGTCAAAGGCAGAGGTTGCCGGATCAGCGTCTGAGGCCCCGGCAGAAGCCGCGAAGCTTGATGAAGTAAGCGTCGTTGTAAAGGCAGCGGAAGGTGAACGCTGCGAACGCTGCTGGGAGGTTACCGACACAGTGGGAGAAGACCCGGCGTATCCGGATCTCTGCAGCCGCTGTGCTTCGGTCATGCATCAAAAAGAGAACGTCAATCAGTCATAGCACGTGCTGAGCCCCTTTACTGCAAGGGGGCTCTTTTTTATAAAAAGTAAAGGGCCGGAAGGATCGCCCTGAGCGCTGTTCGCCCCGGCGAATATATGCTAAAATGCTAAGGATGGAACGCACACCGCAAGAGAGGATGACAGAGTCCGTATGAAAATTATTAAGTGGCATTACCTGCTGGCTGCGCTGATTATTATTTTCGATCAGGTAACCAAATACATAGTAGCTGCCTCCATGCGTATTGGAGAAAGCATTGAAGTTATCCCGTCTTTTTTATACCTGACCTCTCACCGGAACGCAGGAGCGGCCTTTGGCATACTGCAGGGCCAGCGCTGGTTTTTCTTAATCATTACGGTTGCCGTAATAGCGGTAGTGGTGTATTACATGCAGAAGTATGGTACGCTCTCATTTACTTTTGGAATTCCATTGGCTCTTGTGCTTGGAGGAGCCGTTGGAAATTTCATTGACCGTATGCTGTTCGGTGAAGTCGTCGACTTTGTTGATGTCTACCTGCTTGCCTACAATTTTCCTATTTTCAACGTCGCAGACGCTGCTCTGACGGTAGGTGTAGTCTGGCTGATTATCGGTATGTTTTTAGATGAAAGATCACGAAAGAAGGAAGAAGCGCATGAATCCACGAATTATTGACGAAGAAGAGCAGGGAATAAGAATTGACCGTCTGATGACAGATGAACTCGAAGAATCACGTTCGGTCGTGCAGCAATGGGTAAAAGACGGCTGGATCACGGTTAACGGGGGCCGCGTGAAAAATAATTACAAGCTCCAGGCCGCCGACCGGGTCGATGTCACTATACCTGAAGATAATCATGAAGAAATGACGCCGGAAGAAATGGATCTTGATGTACGATACGAGGATGACGACGTAGTGGTGATTTACAAACCACGGGGGATGGTCGTGCATCCGGCGCCGGGACATACCCGTGGAACACTGATGAACGGGCTCCTGCACCGCTATCCGGCATGGCAGCACCATCCCGAAGCCCGGGCAGGACTGATTCACCGACTGGATAAGGATACGTCCGGCCTGCTGATAGCAGCAAAGCATCCTAAGGCTTATGAGCAGCTGTCCGCTCAAATGAAGGACCGGAAAATTGAGCGGAAATATAAAGCAATTGTGCACGGAGAGGTGCCGCACGAAACGGGGAAAATTGATATGCCGATTGGCCGTGATCCTCATGACCGTCAGAAAATGGCGGCAGTGCGGGAAAACTCCAAGCCGGCGGTCACTCATTTTCAGGTGCTGCAGTGGTGGCACAAATATACGTTTGTGGAGTGTGAACTCGAAACCGGCCGGATGCATCAGATCCGTGTGCATTTTGCACAGATTGGCCATCCGGTGGCCGCTGATCCGAAATACGGACGCCGGAAGACTCTCTCTCTTCCGGGCCAGGCGCTGCATGCGTACCGCCTCCGGTTTGAGCACCCTGTGAGTGGAGAGTGGATCGAGGTGGAGGCTGAGCTGCCGGAGGAGATGCAGGCCGCTATTGATGAACTTAACAAAACTAGTTGACCGCACAGAAAAAGACTGTCATACTACGTAATAACGAAAAAAACGAATGCCTTTTTAACACAGTCCCGTGAGGCTGAGAAGAGGTTGTGTCTGAGCGCAGAAGGACCCAGGGCGGCGTATGTGTAAATACCCGGCCTGCGGATGAATGTGCCCGGAGCCGCAAGCTCTCATCCTTACGGGATGGGGGCTTTTTTGATGAAATAAAGGAGGATGATGCAGTTGGAACGGGTGCTTTTGGATGAACAGGCAATCCGGAGAGCTCTGACAAGGGTGTCACACGAAATTATTGAACGAAATAAAGGCGTGGAAGACTGCGTTCTGGTCGGCATCAAAACGCGCGGCATTTACATTGCCAACCGGCTCGCGGAAAATATCAAACGGATTGAAGGAAACGACATTCCGATTGGCGAAGTGGACATTACGATGTACCGTGATGATTTATCCCATAACAATAACAGCCAGGAGCCGGAGCTGCACGGGGCTGTACTTCCAGGAGACATCACCGGAAAAACAGTAATTCTGGTGGACGACGTGCTATACACTGGACGGACGGTGCGGGCAGCCATGGACGCCATGATGGACAGCGGCCGGCCGGCACAGATTCAGCTGGCCGTGCTCGTGGACCGGGGCCACCGGGAGCTTCCCGTGCGGCCGGACTACATCGGCAAAAACGTACCGACCTCCCGCGAGGAAATCATCGCTGTCAATATGGCAGAAGAAGACGGCGAAGATCAGGTAAGTATTCATTCTGCGTAATAAGAGTTCTCTTTAATTTGAACCAGAGAGTTCAAAAAGGGATGAGACGAAAGCGTTTCTTCCCTCCATGCCAATATTAATGGAGGTTTATCATGAAAAATAACGACGATATCCATATCCAGACCCGCCCGGCTCCCGCTACCTGGCTGATTTTGAGCCTGCAGCACCTGTTCGCCATGTTCGGATCTACAATACTCGTGCCGGCGCTCACCGGGCTCAGTCCGGCCGTAGCCCTTGTTTCCAGCGGTCTTGGAACACTTGCGTATCTGGCAATCACCAAAGGACAGATACCGGCTTACCTCGGGTCATCATTTGCTTTTATTTTCCCGATCATTGCCGCGTTATCCATCGGGGGTCCGGGGGGCGTCATGCTCGGCTCGCTCGCTGCGGGGCTTGTTTACGGCATTACGGCACTGATTATCCGTAAAGCCGGGGTAGGCTGGCTGATGAACATTCTGCCGCCGGTAGTAGTCGGTCCGGTCATTATGGTCATCGGGCTCGGTCTTGCGACGACAGCGATCGAAATGTCGATGAACTACAATGCAGACACCGGAAACTACAATGAACCAATGCGCCATATGAGCGTAGCCGCCGTAACACTTGCGATTGTCATCGTCGCTTCCGTGTTTTTCCGCGGCTTCTTCCGCATCATTCCCGTGCTGTTCGGCATCATCGGCGGATACCTGACGGCGCTTGCTGCCGGTATGGTAAATACAGGTGCCATCGGAGAGGCTTCCTGGATTCAGGTGCCGGATTTCTCCGTACCGTTTGCCACGTACAGTCCGGATTGGAGCTGGAGCGTTATCGCGATCATGGCGCCAATTGCGTTGGTGACCATCGCTGAACATATCGGCGATCAGCTTGTATTAAGCAAAGTAGCGGAAAAAAACTTTCTGAAGTCCCCGGGGCTGCACCGTTCCATCATGGGCGACGGGGTGGCAACCATGTTTGCCGCAGTGCTCGGCGGGCCGCCGAACACGACGTACGGGGAAAACATCGGAGTGCTTGCCATCACCCGTGTATTCAGCGTGTATGTGATCGGCGGAGCGGCCGTACTTGCCATCAGCTTTGGATTTATCGGAAAGGTGGAGGCCTTTATCGCAAGCATTCCCGGAGCGGTAATGGGCGGGGTTTCGATTCTGCTGTTTGGCATCATTGCCTCGAACGGACTCCGTATGCTGATTGACAACAACATTGACCTCGGCATAAAGCGGAACCTGATCATCAGCTCCGTGATTCTGGTGACCGGAATCGGGGGTGCGTTCATTGAAGTCGGGGAATACTTTGAAGTTTCAAGCATGGCGCTTGCTACAGTCATCGGTATGGTGCTGCACGCAGTACTGCCGGGGAAGGAAGATTCCTACGGCAACCGGTCGATGTTTGAATCCGTCAGTCCATCTACATCAAAAAATAAGGCAGCTTGATCATCCTTTAAGGAAGTACAGAGAGACATCCAAGGTTGAACGGCATGGAAACACTTCCGTCAGCAGACTATCCTGCGCGGGGCGTTTCTTCATACCCGTAAACCTGGAGTCTTTCCGACTCCGGGTTTTTTATATAGGATCGAGGCGCTTAAAAAGGAGCGGAAAAGATGATGAGTATAAAATCTTCAAGAACAGCATCAGTCCAGCATGTGCTGACAATGGAAGAATGGGATGTGCGGCAGATTCATGAACTGCTGGCGAAGGCCAACGCCTTCGCAGAGACGGACCGGGAACGGAAAAGCCTGCCCTTGTACGCAGCGAACTTATTTTTTGAGCCGAGCACCCGGACCAAGCTCAGCTTTGAAGCGGCCGAACAGAATCTCGGTCTCGGGATCCTCCATTTCGATGCTGCCACCTCAAGCGTAAAAAAGGGAGAGAGCCTGTACGATACGGTGCGCACGCTCGAAAGCATCGGCGCGGATGTAGTTGTTATCCGTCACGAGCAGGAGCGGTACTTTGATGAACTGCGGGACTTTATCAACATTCCCATCATTAACGGCGGGGATGGCTGCGGGCATCACCCCACCCAGTCTTTTCTGGATTTAATGACCATCCAGCAGGAGTTTGGACGGTTTGCCGGGGTGAAGGTCGTCATTGCCGGCGATATCCGGCACAGCCGGGTCGCCCGTTCAAACGTGGAGGTATTGGAGCGTCTCGGAGCGAAGGTATACGTATCGGGACCAAGAGAATGGATGGATGAAGCCATGAGCAGCCGTTTTATTCCGATGGATGAAGCGGTAGAGGTGGCGGACGTCATGATGATGCTCCGCATTCAGCATGAACGGCATACTGTACAGCTGATAGCCGGCCCGAACGATTATCACGAAGCATACGGACTCACAATAGAACGGGCGCAGCGCATGAAGGACAAAAGCATTATTATGCACCCTGCCCCAATCAACCGGGGTGTGGAAATCGCGGACTCGCTCGTGGAGGGCAGCCGCTCAAGAATCTTTAAGCAGATGACAAATGGTGTGTTTATTCGTATGGCTGTGCTTGATCACGTATTAAGACAGGCTAAAGGAGGAGATTGGAAATGAACGGATGGATTATCAATGCGCAGGTGTTTACCTCCGGGGAAATCATTGGACCGAAGGATGTACTGATTGAAAACGGGCGTATCCAGGACATAGGCCGGGCGCCGGAGGGAGCTGAAGTGGTGCTCGATGCAAAAGGGCGGCTGCTCAGCCCGGGTCTGGTCGATGTGCATGTGCATCTTCGTGAGCCGGGAGGCGAGCATAAAGAAACGATCTATTCAGGTACAAAGGCGGCGGCCAAAGGCGGATTCACCACCGTTTGTCCGATGCCAAATACGCATCCGGTACCGGACTCCGCAGGAAAGCTTGATCTGCTATATGAACGCATCGAAGCGACGGCTGTTGTGCGTGTTCTTCCCTACGCCTCGATTACGGAAAAACAGCAGGGAACCGGACGTACGAACATGAAAGCACTGAAAGAGCACGGGGCCTTTGCTTTTACAGATGACGGAGTGGGCGTTCAGGACGCCTCTGTCATGTACGAAGCCATGATGGAAGCAGCAGCGGTCGATATGCCGGTGGTGGCGCACTGTGAAGAAAATACGCTCGTATACGGCGGCAGCGTGCACGCCGGCAGGTTTGCGGAAAAGAACGGACTAAAGGGCATACCGGCGGTAGCTGAATCGGTTCATATCGCCCGCGATATTCTGCTTGCTGAAGCGGCCGGCTGCCATTATCACGTGTGTCACGTGAGCACGAAGGAATCCGTGCGGCTGATCCGCGATGCCAAGCGTGCCGGCATCCATGTAACAGCTGAAGTGACGCCGCATCATCTGCTGCTGAGCGAAGACGACATACCTGAGGTGGACACGAACTATAAAATGAATCCGCCGCTGCGGTCCCGCGGTGACCGGCAGGCACTGCTTGAAGCCTGGCTCGAGGGCACCATTGATTTTATAGCGACCGACCATGCGCCTCACGCGGCGGAAGAAAAAGCACGGCCTATCGGCGAAGCCCCGTTTGGAATTACGGGATTTGAAACGGCCTTTCCGCTTTTATATAACGAACTGGTTTTAAACGAAGTATGTACGCTGGAGTATCTGCTCGCCTCAATGACGGAGCGGCCGGCCCGGGTGTTCGGACTTGGTGCCGGGACGCTTGCCCCCGGTGCTGCTGCAGATCTGACGCTCATTGACCTCGAGCACGAAGAAGCAGTTGACCCAGCGCAGTTTGTGTCAAAAGGAAAAAACACGCCGTTTACCGGCTGGAAACTGAAAGGCTGGCCGGTACTCACGATCGTAGACGGACAGACAGTGTATGAAAAGGAAGAGGTGCAGCAATGAAGCGCAAATTAATACTGGAAAATGGAGCAGTTTTTCACGGAGAAGGCATTGGAAGCGAACGGGAAACGGTAGGGGAAGTCGTATTCAACACCGGCATGACCGGTTATCAGGAGATTTTATCCGATCCGTCCTACTGCGATCAGCTGGTGACGCTGACGTATCCGCTGATCGGCAACTACGGCATTAACCGGGATGACTTCGAAACGATGCACTCCTCTGCCGGTGGAGTGATCGTCAAGGAAGCGGCATCGCATCCAAGCAATTTCCGAAGCATTGGAACACTCAGCGAATGGCTGCATGAAAAAGATATTCCTGGTCTGTGCGGCATTGATACAAGACGTCTGACGAAAATGATCCGGACGGCCGGCACGCTGCGGGGCAGACTGTGCGCAGAAGAAGCGGAAGAAGAGGAAATCGTCCGGGAGCTGCAGCAGTGGCTCGACCCCCGGGACCAGGTGTCCAGGGTCAGTACGAAAAATGCCTACCACGCACCGGGCAACGGCAAACGGGTCGTTTTGATGGATTACGGGGCCAAGCATGGTATCACCCGGAATCTGCTCAGCCGCGGCTGCGATGTGTTTGTGCTTCCATACAACGCCACGGCGAAGGAAGTGCTCGCCCTGAACCCGGACGGAGTAATGCTAAGTAACGGCCCCGGGGACCCTGAAGACGTACCGGAGGCCGTGGAGACGCTGCGTGGTTTGATCGGTGAAGTGCCGGTGTTTGGGATATGTCTCGGCCATCAGCTGCTGAGTCTAGCCTGCGGGGCCACCTCGTCGAAGCTCAAATTCGGCCACCGCGGGGGGAACCATCCGGTCAAGCAGGTGAAAACCGGCCGGGTGGATATAACCTCCCAGAACCACGGCTATACCGTGGACCGGGATTCCCTGATGGGCACAGACCTTATACTGACACACGTCAACGTTAACGACGGCACGGTGGAAGGCGTCGAACACCGGGAGTATCCGGCCTTCAGTGTCCAGTACCATCCGGAGGCCTGCCCGGGACCGAGCGATGCCAACGACCTGTTCGACCAGTTTGTCCGCTTAATGAACCGCTACGAAAAAGTACCTACTCGAATGTAAAAGGGGAGTCACCATGCCAAAACGTACAGATATCCAAAAAATATTAGTGATTGGCTCTGGCCCTATCGTGATCGGCCAGGCTGCGGAGTTTGACTATGCAGGAACCCAGGCGTGCCAGGCGTTAAAGGAAGAAGGATACGAGGTCATTTTAATTAATTCCAACCCGGCAACCATCATGACAGACACCAACATTGCCGACCAGGTGTACATGGAGCCGCTGACGCTTGAGTTTGTTGACCGGGTGATACGCAAAGAACGTCCCGATGCCATCCTTCCTACTCTCGGCGGCCAAACCGGGCTGAATATGGCGATGGAGCTGCACCGCCACGGACTGCTCGAGCGGTATGATATTTCCCTTCTTGGCACCGAGCTGTCTGCAATCGAGCAGGCAGAGGACCGGGAGTCCTTCCGGAACCTGATGTACGAGCTGAATGAGCCGGTTCCGGAAAGCACCATCGTGCACAACCTGCAGGAAGCAGAGGCCTTTGTGGAGGAAATCGGCTATCCGGTTATCGTGCGGCCGGCCTATACACTTGGCGGCACCGGCGGCGGCCTGGTCGACAATCACGACGAGCTCGTGGAAATTGTCGGCTCCGGGCTCAAGTACAGCCCGGTGACCCAGTGCCTGCTTGAAAAAAGCATCGCAGGCTTTAAAGAGCTTGAATACGAGGTGATGCGCGACAGCTCCGGGCAGGCCATTGTTGTCTGTAACATGGAAAACATCGACGCGGTCGGTATTCATACCGGCGACTCAATCGTCACCGCCCCGAGCCAGACGCTTGCCGACCGGGAGTACCACATGCTCCGGGATTCGTCTTTGAAAATCATCCGCGCGCTTGAAATCGAAGGCGGATGCAACGTGCAGTTTGCCCTCTCTCCGGACAGCTTTGAATATTACATCATCGAGGTGAATCCGCGGGTGAGCCGTTCGTCGGCACTTGCGTCCAAAGCGACCGGCTACCCGATTGCCAAGCTGGCAGCAAAGATTGCGGCGGGCTATAAGCTCGATGAGTTAAAGAATCCGATTACAGGGACGACGTACGCAAGCTTTGAGCCGGCCCTTGATTATGTAGTAACGAAAATTCCCCGCTGGCCGTTTGACAAATTTGAAGCAGCGAACCGCCGGCTCGGTACGCAGATGAAGGCAACAGGAGAAGTGATGGCCATCGGACGCTCATTTGAAGAGTCCATTTTAAAAGGTATCCGGTCGCTTGAACTCGGACGGGCTTTTCTGACGCATCCGGACTACGCCGAGGATTCTGAAGACAAGCTCATAGACAAGCTTATTCGTGCGGATGATGAGCGGCTGTTTTATATCGGGGAGGCGCTGAAGCGGGGCTACTCGCTTGAACAGCTGCACAGCTGGACAAAAATTGATTTGTTTTTCCTCGAAAAATTTGCCGGCATTGTCAAAGTGGCCGAGATGGCACGTGCGTATCCAAATGACGAAGAGATTCTCCGGGTGGCCAAGACGACGGGAATCGCCGACGAAACGCTCGCAGCCTACTGGAATACAACAGAGAAAAAGGTGCGCAGCCAGCGCCTCGATCTGGGTATTACGCCCGTGTATAAAATGGTCGACACGTGTGCGGCGGAATTCGAATCCGAAACGCCGTATTACTACTCCTCCTATGAGGAAGAAAACGAAAGCAGCAAAACGGGGCGTCCGTCTGTTATCGTTCTCGGCTCCGGCCCGATCCGTATCGGACAGGGCGTGGAATTTGACTACGCGACGGTGCATACCGTCTGGGCGCTCCAGGAAGCGGGATACGAAGCGATTATTATCAACAACAATCCGGAAACCGTGTCGACAGACTTCAGCGTCTCCGACAAGCTGTACTTTGAGCCGCTGACCGTAGAGGACGTGATGCACGTGGTCGATGTGGAACAGCCGGAGGGCGTTATCGTTCAGTTCGGCGGACAGACGGCGATTAACCTTGCGGATGGTCTCGCCGACCACGGCGTCAAGATTCTCGGCACTACACTCGAAGACATGGACCGGGCGGAGGACCGGGATAAATTTGAAGCAGCGCTGCAGTCGCTCAAAATCCCTCAGCCGCTCGGCCGTACAGCCGTCAGCACAGAAGAGGCACGAGTGGTGGCTGCTGATATCGGCTACCCAGTTCTGGTACGCCCGTCGTACGTTCTGGGCGGACGGGCAATGGAAATTGTCGGAAATGAAAAAGAACTGCTTAACTACATGGAACGGGCTGTACGCGTTAACCGCAAGCACCCGGTACTGATCGACCGTTATATGGTCGGAAAGGAAGTGGAGGTTGACGCAATTTCAGACGGTGAGACGGTGCTAATACCGGGAATCATGGAGCATATCGAACGCGCCGGCGTGCATTCAGGCGATTCGATTGCGGTCTATCCATCGCAGACGCTTTCGGAGCATACGAAACAAACGCTTGCAGAGCGGACGGTCGCTATCGGAAAAGGGCTGAATATTAAAGGACTGCTCAACATTCAGTTCGTCATACACGAAGACGAAGTGTATGTGCTTGAAGTGAATCCGCGAGCGAGCCGCACCCTGCCGTTTTTAAGTAAAATTACCGGGTGCCCGATCGCCAAGCTTGCCACCCGGGTGATGGTTGGCGAACCCCTGGCTTCGCTCGGGTACGAAAGCGGACTGCTGCCGGAGGCAGAAGGCGTTTCGGTCAAGGTGCCGGTCTTTTCCTTCGCCAAGCTCCGCCAGGTGGAAATATCGCTCGGCCCGGAAATGAAATCGACCGGAGAAGTGATGGGCCGGGATCAGACACTCGAGAAAGCCTTGTATAAAGGACTGATCGCTTCCGGGATGAAAATTCCAAATCACGGCACCGTGCTGTTTACTATCGCCGACGAATGGAAAAAGGAGGCGCTTGCGCTCGCCAGAAGGTTTCATGCAATCGGCTATGCGATTACAGCGACCCAGGGAACCGCAGCGTGGCTGAACAAGGAAGGCATACCGGCTTCGTCGGTGGCAAAAGTGGAGGAAGAGTCGCCAAACATTCTGGACTTTATCCGGGAAGGCAAAGCCCAGTTTGTGATCAATACTATGGAAAAACAGAAAAAAGCGGCGGCGGACGGCTTTCGGATCCGTCGGGAAGCGGTGGAAAATGAAGTAGTATGTCTCACCTCGCTCGACACAGCTGGAGCCCTGCTGAAGGTGCTTGAGATGATTACCTTTTCCACAGAAGCCATGCCGGCGATGAAAGAAGACCGTACAAATGAGGTGATGGCGTGATTCAAAAAGAATGGATGAGCGTCGTTTCTATTGACGAAATCGCAGCATCGATTTTTGAAGTCGTGCTCGAAGGCGATATGCCGGAGCGCATTCAGGCGCCAGGACAGTTCGTGCATGTGAAAACATCCCCGCACGTCGCCCCGCTCCTCCGCCGTCCGGTCAGTATTAGTGAATACTGGCCGGAACAGCGGCGAATGGCGCTTGTGTTCCGGGCCGAGGGCGAAGGCACAAGCCGGATGGCAGCCTGGCGTACAGGCGACGAAGTGGATGTGCTCGGGCCGCTCGGCAACGGATTTGATACGAGTGACGTGAGCGAAGGAGAAAAGGCGCTGATTGTCGGGGGCGGCGTCGGCGTCCCGCCGCTGCTCGGTCTCGCTAAGCAGCTGGAGGGCCAGGGTGTCCGTGTACAGACCGTGCTCGGGTTTGCCGATGCCTCCAGTGCTTTCTTTCAGGAAAGATTCAGCTCGCTCGGGGACTGTTTTGTGAGCACCATCGACGGGAGCGTCGGAGATACCGGATTTGTCACAGACGTGATTGACCAACGCGGGCTTTCCTACGACGCTATTTTTGCCTGCGGGCCGCTGCCGATGCTCCGGGCGCTTGACGGCTCCTATGCGACGGCGAAGGGAAAGCTTTCCCTTGAGGAGCGCATGGGCTGTGGCATCGGTGCCTGCTTTGCCTGTGTATGTCACACGACAGATGATCCGGACGGAACGGACTACCGGAAGGTCTGCAGCGACGGACCGGTCTTTCCGTGGGGAGAGGTGGTGCTGTCATGAAACTGCATGTGAGCCTGCCCGGACTTGAGATGAAAAACCCGGTTATGCCGGCAAGCGGATGCTTTGGCTTTGGAAAAGAGTTTGCCCAGCTGTATGACCTTAATGACCTTGGAGCTATTGCGATTAAAGCCACCACCGAAGAAGCGCGATTCGGGAATGAAACACCGCGGGTGGCAGAAACAGAAGCAGGCATGCTGAATGCCATCGGTCTGCAGAATCCGGGGCTTAAGGGAGTCACTGAACAGGAGCTTCCGTGGCTCCAGCAGTTAGATACACCGGTCCTTGCAAATGTCGCTGGGACGAAAATGGAAGATTATGAAGCGGTAGCCGCCGGGCTGTCGGAATCCGGAATGGCTGCGGCGCTGGAGCTCAATATTTCCTGCCCGAATGTTAAAGAGGGCGGCATTACGTTTGGGACCGATCCGAAGCTTGCGGCAGAGCTGACGAAAAGGGTGAAGCGTGTCTCTGAGGTTCCTGTGTATGTTAAGCTCTCTCCCAACGTGACGGATATTACCGAGATTGCCAGAGCGGTGGAACACGCAGGCGCGGACGGGCTCTCGCTGATTAATACATTATCGGGCATGAAAATCGATCCGCGGACGCGCAAGCCGCTGCTCGCCAATGAAATCGGCGGCCTTTCGGGACCCGCCATTAAGCCGGTGGCCATCCGGATGGTGTATCAGGTGCGGCAGGTGACGGATCTGCCTATTATCGGCATGGGCGGAATTATGGGCATGGAGGACGTGCTGGAGTTTATGATGGCCGGAGCCGATGCAGTGGCTGTCGGAACAGCAAACATCAGCAACCCGTTTGCCTGCCCGGAAATTATTCAGGAGCTGACAGACTGGGCCAGCACGGAGTCGGCCGCAGATTGGGCCGGCTGGAAGCAGGGCGGGGTGAAGGCATGAATGACCGTCCGCTGATTATCGCAATGGACGTGCCGGACAAATCAGAGGCGGATGCTCTGCTCGCTTCATTCGGGCAGAGGCCGCTGTTTTTAAAAGTCGGCATGGAATTATTTTATAAAGAAGGCCCGGCGCTTGTAGAGGAATGGAAAGCGAAGGGCCACCGGGTGTTTCTTGATTTGAAGCTGCATGATATCCCTAATACGGTTCAGCGGGCTGCAGCCCAGCTTGCCCGGCTGCATGTGGATCTTATCACGGTTCATGCCGCGGGTGGGGTCCGGATGATGGCGCGGGCTGTAGAAGGCTTGGAGCAGGGCACGCTGTCCGGTCAAAAGAGGCCTGCCTGTATAGCGGTCACTCAGCTGACAAGTACCTCGGTAACGATGCTGAACGAGGAGCTTGGCATCCCACTTTCGATGAATGAAGCAGTGACGGCTTACGCAGATCTTGCCGAACGGTCGGGGCAGGACGGCGTTGTCTGTGCGGCCGGGGAAGTACCTATCATTAAAAACGCCCGAAGCACCTCTTTTATGACCGTGACACCGGGAATTCGCGGCACTGGCGAAGAGGCGGGGGACCAGGCCCGGGTAGTGACCCCGGGTGCCGCGGCAGATCTCGGCAGTGACGCGATCGTCGTCGGCCGCAGCATTACAAAAGCTGCAGATCCGGCGTCGGCCTACGAACAAATGGAACAGGAATGGAGAATGCCCAATGCAGAATGAAGAACTTCTCAGCAGAGATCTGCTGACCATCGAAGCAGTGACCCTGCGACCGGATGAACCGTTTACCTGGTCTTCCGGTATCCGCTCCCCGATATACTGCGATAACCGGCTGACGCTTTCATATCCGGATGTACGGACCCGGGTGGCAGAAGGCCTGGCGGAGCTGATCCGGGTCAATTACCCTGAGGCTACGATTGTTGCCGGCACCGCGACGGCCGGTATCGCTCATGCGGCGCTTGCAGCAGACAGGCTCGGCCTGCCGATGTGCTATGTACGCGGATCCTCCAAATCCCACGGTAAAGGCAATCAAATAGAAGGGCGGGTCACGCCGGAGGATAAAGTCGTAATTGTTGAAGATTTAATCTCGACCGGCAAAAGCATGATAACGGTCCAACAGGCGCTTCTGGAAGCCGGAGCCGAGGTGCTCGGAGCCGCTGCGATTTTCACATATGAGCTCGAGGAAGCCGCAAGGCAGCTTAAAGAAGCACAGCTGCCGGCAAAAACACTGACCAACTACTCTGCGCTGATTCAGATTGCTGCTGAGGAAGGCTACGTGCAGGAAAAAGACATCGAGCGTCTGCAGGAATGGAAGCAGGCCCCGGCGTCCTGGGCGTAAATACGAATGAAAAAAAGCTCCTCCCGGACAGCTCAGCTGTACCGGAAGGAGCCGTTTTTTATTTTGCAGCAGTCTGGCCCTTGGCCCGGTTTTTCATTTCGAGAACGAGGCTTTCCTCCGGCGTGACAAACAGGGTGGACTGCTGATCATAGGTCACAAACCCGGGCTTGGCGCCGTTTGGTTTTCGTACGTGACGGATCAGAGTGTAGTCGACCGGCACAGAGGACGAGGAGCGCGCTTTGGAGAAATAGGCGGCAAGGACAGCCGCCTCCTTTAGCGTTTCCTCATCCACGTCTGTGGAGCGGATCACTACGTGGGAGCCGGGGATATCTTTAGTGTGCAGCCAGGTGTCCCCAACATTTGCCACCCGGTTGGTGACGTATTCGTTCTGCCGGTTGTTTTTACCTACGAGCAGAAGGATGCCGGCGGAGGAAACGTACTGTTCCACCTGCGGTTTCGTATTTTTCTTCTGCTTTTTCTTTTGCACACGTTTTTTCAGGTAACCGCCGTCCGACAATTCTTCACGAATGTCGTCAATGTCAGATGGAGCCGCCGTTTCGACCTGCTGAATCAGCCGGTCGAGGTAATCGATTTCGCGCCGGGTCAGCTTAATCTGTTTTTTGGCCTCGGAGAGCGAGGTTTTGGCTTTATTATACCGTTTAAAATAACGCTGGGCATTATCTGATGGTGACAGTTCAGGCTCAAGCTCAATGGTAAGCGTGCCGCCTTCGGGATCGTAATAATCCGTTACTTCTATTTCGTTTTCACCACCGCGGAGCTGGTGCATGTGCGCGGTTAACAGCTCTCCGTATTTCTGGTAGACGAGGCGGTTTTCAGCCTGCGTAATCGTCTGGCGCAGTTTTTTCAGCTTGCGCTCATTTTTTTCACGTTCGTTCTGGAGAAACCGTTCGAGGTCATGAGCCTGCTGGTGGACGCGGTCACGTTCGGCTTTGCCGTTATGATAGCGGTCGAGCATAGCGCTCACCGAGTCAAAGGTTTCTTTCGTACCATCTACATGAGTGAGGTCAATGGCACTGTAATATTCCTTGCTCGCCTCGGTGGTCACAATCTGCGGCTGGAAATTTCCAATTTTTACGTCGCTCATGAGCTCGGTAAACGTATCGGCGAGCTTTTGCAGCGAACCAAGACCGGCCCGGTGCGCGGTCTCTTTGGCACTCTGGGGAGAAATTCCTTCAAATGCCTGCATCAGCTGGCGGTCGAGCTTGCCCTGATTGGCGTCCAGTGCTCTCAGCACATCGCCGGCTTCGGCCTCGAGGGGGTTCGCCTTATGCTGGGAGGGTGGTTCAATATACGTCTGGCCGGGAAGAATCGTACGGACCGTATTCTGGGCCGGAGAAATATGCTTCATGCTGTCCAGGATGTGCGTGCGGTCCTCATTAAGGAGCACGACGTTACTATGCTTGCCCATGATTTCCATCACCAGTGTCCGTTCCGTAAGATCGCCGATTTCATCCTTGTTTTCAATGCGCAGCGAAACGATCCGCTCGAGTCCCTGCTGCGACACCTCCCGTACGAATCCGCCTTCGAGGTGCTTGCGCAGCAGCATGCAGAACATGGAGGGCTCCGGAGGATTCTGGTATTTTTCGTCTGTCAGATGCATTCTCGACAGGGAAGGGTTCACCGACAGCAGCAGCTGGTGGTTTTTGCGGTTTGCCCGCACTGTAATGACGAGGTCGGTTTTGTAGGGCTGGTGTATTTTTGTAATCCGGCCGCTTTGGAGCGTCTGCTGGACCTCCTGGACAACGGCCTGGGTCATGATTCCGTCAAAGCTCACGTTCGATCATCCTTTACTCGTGCAAGCAGGAGAAAACCTTCTGCTGCTTGCGTTCTGTACGGTGGATTATAGCATAATGTAAAGCACGCCGTCTTGTTTGCTGAATAAACTTTGGTTGTGGGCCGGAAAGATATTGTTTACAATATAGAGGTACATAATGTTCGGGCCTCGCTGCGAAGCATCGTTTGTGACGCTTGAAATAATCATGCTATACTGAAGCAGGAGAACAACTCGTCAAAAATCGCAGAAGAAACATACATGAACCATTTTTTCAGGCAGCAGCTAGAGGGATGGTCCGACCAGGAGGGGTAGTTTTGAGCATTAAGCTAATCAACATTGGATTTGGAAATATTGTGTCGGCAAACCGGATTATTTCTATTGTCAGCCCGGAATCAGCACCAATCAAACGGATTATTCAGGAAGCAAGAGACCGGAACATGCTGATCGATGCCACCTACGGCAGAAGGACGAGAGCGGTTATCATTGCAGACAGCGACCATGTGGTTCTTTCTGCAGTTCAGCCGGAAACAGTCGCCCAGCGGCTGCATACAAAAGACGATGATTCATCGGACGAATAAGATTGTGAAATGAGGCGTGTCAACCTATGAAAGATGATAAAGGGTTATTGATTGTTCTTTCCGGCCCGGCCGGTGTAGGGAAGGGTACAGTGTGCAAAGCGCTGCGTGAAGAGGATACCAACATCGAGTATTCCGTTTCCGCCACCACACGGGCTCCCCGTCCGGGAGAGGAGCACGGTGTAAATTATTTCTTTCATTCGAAGGAAGAGTTTGAAAAAATGATTGAGGAAGGACGGCTGCTTGAGTGGGCGCAGTATGTAGACAACTACTATGGGACTCCGCTTGATTACGTCGAGGAAACCATCGACCGCGGCAAGGATATTATTCTCGAGATTGAAGTGCAGGGCGCAGAAAAGGTGAAGGAGCGTTATCCGGAAGGAACATTTATTTTCTTAATGCCTCCGAGCCTCGCCGAGCTCCGCAGCAGGATTGTCGGACGCGGCACGGAAACATCCGAGTTGATTGACAAACGGATGACGGTGGCCAAAAATGAAATTGACATGATGCAGATGTATGATTATGTAGTGGAGAACGATGAGATTGAAAAAGCGGTCTCGCGCATCCGCTCTATTGTCACTGCAGAACACTGTAAGCAGGAACGCCTGATTGAAAAATATAAAGAATTAGCGGAGGTGGAATAATGGCTTCAAACAGAAACGACGAAGGAATGCTGTATCCGTCCATTGACCAGCTGCTCGGTCATATCAATTCCAAATATACGCTGGTATCCGTATCGGCACGGCGCGCGAGAGATCTCGAAGAAATCGACGGAGCACTTCCGATGATCGACAATGCAAAATCCGTGAAGGCAGTAGGCATTGCTCTCGAAGAAATCCAGGCCGGCGTGCTCAGCTACCGCCAGGGTGACTACAAAGAACATGACTACGAAGAATAACGGAAAATGAACGGGCACCAGATATGAAGAAGCAACCTATGGCATTACGTAGGTTGCTTTTTTTAGCCTGGAAGTGCCTGTAAAAGGAGGACAAAGCTGTGAAGGGAAAAAAAATTGTACTTGGTGTTACAGGAGGAATAGCTGCCTTTAAAGCCGCGGCTCTTGCAAGCAGGCTGTACCAGGCAGGGGCAGAGCTGCGTATTATTATGACTCCGGAAGCGAAAGAGTTTATCACTCCGCTTACATTTCAGGCGCTGACCCGCTCAAGAGTGTATGACGATACGTTTGCAGAAGCCGACCCTTCGGTTGTTTCCCATATTGATGTGGCAGACTGGGCGGATGTGTTTATTGTAGCTCCTGCGTCAGCCAACACGCTTGGAAAGCTTGCGAACGGGTTGGCAGACGATATGCTCACGACTACAATGATGGCGACGCTTGCCAACGTCTATGTCGCACCGGCGATGAACGTCAACATGTATAATCATCCTAGCTTTCAGCGCAACAAGGAAACATTAAAGCAGGACGGCTACCGGTTCATTGAACCCGGGGAGGGCTATCTTGCCTGCGGCTGGATCGGCAAAGGCCGGATGGCAGAGCCCGAGGATATTATGCAGTTTGTGCAGGATGCCGAGGATGTGGGCACTCCGCTTGCAGGCAAACGGGTGCTTGTCACAGCTGGCCCAACGCATGAGCATATTGATCCGTTCCGGGTCGTTACCAACCCGTCGAGCGGAAAAATGGGTTTTGCGATTGCAGAGGAAGCAGCCCGGCGGGGAGCAGAGGTGACGCTGGTGGCGGGGCCGGTGACGCTCTCCACCCCCGGCGGCGTCCAGACAAGAATCGACGTGGAAAGCGTGGAGGATATGCGCGAAGCCGTGCTGACCCATTACGATACGTCGGATGTGGTTATTAAAGCTGCCGCTGTATCTGATTACCGGCCCGAGACCGTTTATGAAAAGAAGCAGAAGAAAAAGGGCGACAGCCTTGAGATACCGATGGTGAAAACACCGGATATTCTCCAGGAGCTCGGAGAAAAAAAGAAGCATCAGCTTTTGATTGGCTTCGCTGCAGAATCGGAACACCTCGTGGAATACGCAGAAAGCAAGCGGCAGCGTAAAAACGCCGATTTAATTGTAGCCAATGAAATCGGCAAAGCGGCCTCCGGCTTCCGTGCCGATGAAAATACAATCACCTTCGTGGATGAAAACGGAGCCGTTTCTTTTCCTGCCCAGTCGAAGCATGAGGCGGCGGCAGAAATTATGGCCTGGCTGCAGAAACGAATAGGAGACGCGTAACTATGTACGCCAAAGTTATTGTTGATATAGCGACCGGCCAGACGAACCGGGCATTTGATTATGAGATCCCGGCATCTCTCGAAATGCTCGCGCGCCCCGGGTCGAGAGTGACGGTGCCATTTGGCGCCCGGAAAATTCAGGGGTTTATCTGGCGGATCGAAGAAAAAACAGAGCTTGCCCGGGTGAAGCCGATCACGGATGTGCTTGATCCCCATCCGGTGCTCACCCAGGAGCTGCTTGAGCTAGGAGAATACCTCGCCGTGGAAACGGTATGCTTTTTAATCACCGCCTACCAGTCGATGATCCCGGCGGCTATCCGGGCAAAGCCAAAAAAGAAAATTGAGCGGCTCGTATCTGTGGAAACTCTGCCGCCTGTGCTGCAGGCGGTGTTTCAGAAGCAGACAACAGTCGACTGGAAGGACCTCCCGGACGAAAAAGCTGTGATGCAGCACGTGCAGGAAGCTGTCCGGCATGAACAGATCCGGATCGACTACCAGGTGAAGGACCAGACGAAAAAGCAGACCAGGCGGATGCTGCGGCTTCATCCGGAGCACCGGGCGCATGCGGCTTCGCTTACCGCGAAAGCGAAAAAGCAGCTCGAGCTGTATGACTGGTTTCTTTCGATTGGGGACGAAGAGGCAGCTGTGCCTGCTGCACAGCTGCTGCACGAGCAGACGGCGAGCCGGGCCGTCATTCAGGGCCTTGTGGAAAAAAATATCCTAATGGAACGGGATCAGGAATCATACCGGGACCCGTTCGAAGACCGCTTATTTGAGACTACCCCCCCGCAGGAGCTGACACATGATCAGCAGCAGGCGCTTGCCCCGATTACGGAAAAAGCGTCCCGGCAGCAGCACCATACGTTTTTGCTGCACGGGGTCACCGGAAGCGGAAAGACAGAAGTGTACCTGCAGGCCATAGACCGTGTGCTGCAGCAGGGGCGGGAGGCGATTGTGCTCGTGCCGGAAATTTCGCTCACCCCCCAAATGGTTGAACGCTTTAAAGGGCGGTTTGGTGACCAGGTGGCGGTGATGCACAGCGCTCTTTCAAGAGGCGAGCGTTATGACGAATGGCGCAGGGTGCATGCCGGAGACGCGAAAGTAGCGGTCGGAGCGCGGTCGGCGATTTTTGCCCCCTTCAAAAATGTCGGCCTGATTATCATTGATGAAGAGCATGAAGGCAGCTACAAGCAGGAGGACCACCCCCGGTACCATGCCCGCGAGGTAGCGATCTGGAGAGGCAGGTATCACGGAGCTCCGGTCGTATTGGGGAGCGCCACGCCGTCGCTGGAGTCTTACGCCCGTGCCGGCCGGGAAGTTTATCAGCTGCTTGAAATGCCGGAGAGAATCAATCAGAAACAGCTGCCTGCCATCGATGTGGTGGATATGCGAGACGAGCTTCATAAGGGCAACCGGTCGGTATTTTCCGAAACGCTGCTTGAAAAGCTGAAGGATCGTCTGGAAAAAGGAGAGCAGAGCATTCTGTTTTTAAACCGGCGCGGCTACTCTTCGTTTGTGATGTGCCGTTCATGCGGCTATACTGCCGAATGCCCGCACTGTGAAATTACGCTCACATACCATCAGACAAAGCACCAGCTGAAGTGTCACTACTGCGGCTATGAAGAAGCGATGCCTTCGACTTGTCCGTCCTGTGAAAGCGAACAGATCCGCTATTTCGGTACAGGCACCCAGAAGGTGGAGGAAGAGCTGACGAAGGTGCTGCCGGAGGCGCGGATTATCCGTATGGATATGGATACGACGACGAAAAAAGGATCCCACGAGCAAATGCTTCGCCGGTTCGGAAACGGAGAGGCGGACATTCTGCTCGGTACCCAGATGATTGCCAAAGGACTGGATTTCCCAATGATCACACTGGTCGGTGTGCTTGCCGCAGACACTATGTTGCATCTGCCTGATTTCCGGGCGCCGGAGCGGACCTTTCAGCTGCTTACCCAGGTGAGCGGCCGGGCCGGCCGGGACAAGCTGCAGGGTGAAGTCGTGATTCAATCCTACAGCCCTGATCATTACAGCATCCAGTTTGCTAAAAATCACGACTACCCGTCGTTCAGCCGGCATGAAATGGGCCAGCGCAAGCGGGGCGGCTATCCGCCGTACTACTATTTAACGATGGTCAACGTCTCTCACGAAGAGATCGGGGTAGCGTTAAAGACGGCGGAAAAAGTGACGAGCCGGCTGCGGGAGGAATTGTCGCCGCAGGCAAAAATTCTCGGGCCGACCGTTTCTCCGATCGCAAGGATCAAGGATAGATATCGGTACCAATGCATGATAAAATACAGGGATGAGCCTGAATTAACGAAAATCCTGAATGATATTGCTGTACATTATCAAAAAGAGACAGCTCAGGATAAGCTGTTTATTACGATTGATATGTACCCGCAGTTGTTTCTATAAGGTAAACGCCAGCCCCGCTGCTTCGATAGTGACCGACGCACGGGGCTGTGTATTGTGAAAAGAGGGATAAATATGAACATTTTATTTATGGGAACGCCGGACTTTTCGGTCCCAATCCTGCGGCGTCTGCTTGAAGAGGGCTATCCGGTAACTGCGGTGGTCACTCAGCCGGACCGCCCGAAAGGAAGAAAAAAAGAGCTGACCCCGCCGCCGGTCAAAGCAGAAGCAGAAGCGTGGAAGCTTCCTGTACTGCAGCCGGAGAAGCTGAAAAACGAAGCTTCATTAAACGAAGTGCTGGCAGAGAAGCCGGATTTAATTATTACAGCGGCCTTCGGCCAGATTCTGCCGAAGAAGCTTCTTGAAGCTCCGTCCATTGCAGCGGTGAATGTGCACGCTTCCCTGCTTCCTGAATACCGCGGAGGCGCCCCGATTCACCAGGCGGTCATCGACGGCCGGGAAAAAACAGGCGTCACGATCATGGATATGGTGTCGAAGCTTGATGCCGGCGACATCATCCGTCAGCAGGAAGTGACGATTGAATGGGAGGATACGGTCGGGGATGTGCATGACAAGCTGAGTGCCGTCGGAGCAGATCTTTTGATCGACACGCTGCCCGCGGTTATTGACGGGACGGCGGAACGGACTCCGCAGCATGAAGATGAAGTAACGTTTGCGTCAAATATCCAGCGCGGTCAGGAAAGAATCGACTGGAAGCAGAGCGGCCGCTCGATTTATAACCAGATCCGCGGAATGAACCCGTGGCCGGTGGCCTATACAGAGAAAGAGGGAAAGTCGATCAAGCTGTGGCGGGCTGAATGGATTGACGCGTCCGTCAGTGCTTACGGGGGAACCATTACCGCTATCGCGGATGACTACATTGATGTGGCAGCCGGTGACGGCACGGCGGTCCGGCTGTGGGAGATTCAGCCGGCCGGAAAAAAACGGATGAAAACGGCCGAATTTTTGCGTGGCAGCCACGGCTGGTCCAAAGGAGAGAGTTTTAATGAATAAAACGGAGCCTTCCTATTCCCTCCGTTATACAGCTGCTGCCCTGCTCGAGCGGGTGGAGACCGGCCAGGCCTTCAGCCACCTGCTGCTCTATCACGAGCTCGCCGGGAAAGCATGGTCGAGGGAGGATGCCGGCCTGCTGACCGAAATTGTTTACGGCACCCTGCGCCGCCAGAACACCCTCGACTACGTGCTCGGGGTTTTTGTGAACAAACCGCTAACGAAGCTTGACGCCTGGGTACGCGTGCTTTTGCGCATGAGTGTGTATCAGATGCGCTATCTTGACCGGGTGCCGGACCACGCCGTTGTGGATGAGGCGGTGAAAATCGCTAAGCAGCGGGGAAACAAAGGGGTGAGCGGTTTTGTGAACGGGGTGCTCCGCTCCCTTCAGCGCAAAGGATTTCCCGACACCTCTGCAATCAAAAATGCAGAGGAACGGTTGGCCGTCGATTACAGCCATCCGGCATGGATGCTGAAGGAGTGGCAGAACGCCTACGGAGAAGAAACAGCCCTCCGTATTGCCGAAGCAAACAATGTCACGCCAAAAACGAGCGTGCGGGTCTCCCCGGAGGCTGAACTCGAAGACGTGCAGGAAATGCTTGAGCAGGAAGGCATTCAGACAACCCGCGGGGCTATTGCGGAGAAAGCATTAATTGTAGAAAAAGGAAATGTTCTCGTCACCGAAGCGTATCAGAACGGCTATATAACGGTGCAGGACGAAAGCTCCATGAAGGCCGGCGAAGCACTGAAGGTTGAAGAAAGCATGGATATTCTCGACGCCTGCGCCGCCCCGGGCGGAAAATCAACGGACCTGGCTGAGCGTACCGGACCGGGCGGAAGCGTGACCGCCCATGACCTGAGTGCAAAAAAGCTAAACCAGATTGAAGAGCAGGCGGCAAGGCTGCAGCTTGAAAATATCGCAACTGCCGCCGGGGATGCACGTCAATTGACAACGACTTTTCCGGCGCGTACATTTGACCGGGTGCTCGTCGATGCTCCGTGCAGCGGACTTGGCGTTATCCGGAAAAAGCCCGAGCAGAAATGGGCCAAAAAAGCAGAGGATTTTGAACGCCTGCCGGAGATACAGCAGGAAATATTGAATGAAGCTGTAAGTATGTTACGATTTAATGGAAGGATTGTGTACAGCACATGTACCATTCGTCCAGAAGAGAACGAACAGGTGTGGGAAGCATTTTTGCACCGGCATCCAGAACTTACGCCAGACCATGAACTGACCGACAAACTAAACATTTCAGAAATAGAGCATTTTTCCAGCGACTACGGATGGTGCACGATTCTTCCCTATGAATACGGCACAGACGGATTTTTCATTGCTGCGGCGGTAAAAAATAATCAGTAAGAAACGGAAGGAGCATAAGCATGCAGATTTTAAAAAAGGAGGCGCCTGCCCCGCAAACGGACAGCCCCTCCATGTACAGCTTGAAATACGAGGAACTTGAACAATGGTTAAAAGAAAACGGGGAGCCGGCATTCCGGGCGAAGCAGCTGTTTGAATGGATGTATCAAAAGCGCTTAACCTCCTTTGAGGAAATGACCAACATCCCGAAAACGCTTCGCGAAAAGCTCGAAAGCACATTTACACTGACGACGTTAAAAGAGGTCATCCATCAGCAGTCCCAGGACGGCACGATTAAGATTTTGTTTGAGCTGCAGGACGGCTATACGATCGAAACCGTACTGATGAAGCATGATTACGGCTACAGCGTCTGTGTAACCACCCAGGTAGGCTGCCGGCTCGGCTGCACCTTCTGTGCTTCCACACTCGGCGGCCTGAAAAGAAACCTCGAAGGCGGCGAAATTACCGCCCAGGTTCTTGAATCCCAGCGTCTGCTTGACGAAAGAGACGAACGTGTCAGTTCGATCGTTGTAATGGGAATCGGCGAGCCGTTCGATAACTACGACGGTCTGATGAACTTTCTGCGCGTAGTCAATCATAACGATGGTTTAAACATCGGTGCACGTCACATTACCGTTTCCACCAGCGGGGTCGTGCCGCGCATTTATGATTTTGCCAACGAAAACATGCAGATCAATTTCGCAGTATCCCTTCACGCAGCGAACACAGAAACCCGCAGCCGTCTGATGCCGATCAACCGCGCATGGGACGTCTCTGAGCTGATGGATTCGATCCGCTACTATCAGAAGAAAACGAACCGGAGAGTGACGTTTGAGTACGGATTGTTCGGCCAGGTAAACGACCAGAAAGAGGATGCAGACGAACTCGCTGACCTGATCGGTGATTTGAAATGCCACGTCAATCTGATCCCTGTGAACGACGTTCCGGAAAGAAATTACGTGCGTACCACAAGAAATGACATTTTCGCGTTTGAAAAGGCATTAAAAGACCGCGGGGTGAACGTAACGATCCGGCGTGAGCAGGGGCACGATATCGATGCAGCCTGTGGACAGCTGCGTGCCAACCAGCGGAAGGAAGAAACGGAGGCTAATTCCCAGTGAACCATATGTTCTTAACAGACCGGGGGAAAATCCGTCCCCATAATGAAGATACCGGAGGCATTGTCACGCATGCTTCCGGCATTGTTTTAGCTGTCGTAGCCGATGGAATGGGCGGTCACTCGGCCGGGGATGTGGCAAGTGCCATGGCCTATCAGACGTTAAAGGATGCATGGGAGGAAAACCCGTCTGTTGATTCCATTGAACAGGCGTCCGAGTGGCTGACTGACAACATGATGAAAGCAAATGAAGCCATCATCCGCCACGCCGATCATTATCCGGAGCATGCGGGAATGGGAACGACCCTTGTCGCAGCTATCTGCCATCCGTCGTTTACCGTGACCGGAAATATCGGCGACAGCCGCAGCTACATCTGGACGGACCGTACTGTTCAGCAGCAGAGTGAAGACCACTCCCTTGTACAGGAGCTGTATAACAAGGGACAGATTTCAGCACTCGAAGCGGAGTCGCATCCGCAGAAAAATATATTAACGAAAGCACTCGGCACGGACCGCGGCCTTTCCCCTGACATCTACACGTATGAATGGGGCGAAGGGGACGGCGTGCTTCTTTGTACCGACGGGCTGACAAATAAGCTCGGTTCTGAAGACATGACCCGGATGCTCGATTCCCACAAACACCTTCGTGAAGGTGTGGAAGCAATGGTGCAGGCAGCTAACGACCGCGGAGGCGAAGACAATATAACGATTGCGGTGGTATTGCGGGAGGAAGAGGTATGGACCAACTGATCGGACGCCGTATCAGTGACCGTTATCATATTAAGCGCCTCCTTGGAAGCGGCGGTATGGCGTACGTGTATCTCGGAGAGGATATGATTTTGGAACGGCTGGTGGCAATTAAAATTCTTCAGCCGCAGTTTAACGGCGATGAGGAATTTCTGCAGCGTTTCCGGCGGGAATCCCGGGCAGCCACTATTCTGGGCCACAGAAACACGGTCAATATTTATGACGTTGGCGAAGAACGGGAACTGCATTATATTGTCATGGAATACGTGGAGGGCCAGACGGTGAAGGAAATGATCCGTCTGCATGGGCCTCTGCCGCTTGAACAGGCGGTCCATATGACCAAGCAGCTGCTTGAGGCATTGATGCAGGCGCACAGCCATGGCATCATCCACCGGGACATTAAGCCCCACAATCTTCTTTCTAACGACCGCGGGGAAATAAAAGTAGCTGATTTTGGTATTGCCCGTGCTGCGTCTGCTTCTACGATCACGCAGACTAATACGATGATGGGGTCCGTGCATTATATTTCGCCGGAGCAGGCCAGAGGCGGCATGGTAAGTGCGCGCTCGGACATCTATGCAGCCGGTGTCGTTCTGTTTGAAATGGTAACCGGGATGGTTCCCTACAATGCAGAATCCGCCGTGAGTATTGCTTTAAAACATATCCAGGAGCCGCTTCCGGATCCTGCACAGCTCCGGCAGGGCCTGCCGCAGAGTCTGTCGAACGTTATTTTAAAAGCTGCGGCGAAAAGCCCGGATGACCGTTACGCGAGCGCCGAAGAAATGTATGAGGATATCCGTTCTGCGCTGTCGGACGAGAGAAGAAGCGAACGCCCTTATTTCATCCAGAACGGTTATGCCAATGCCCATGATCGGGAATGGGCGGATCCCCAGGCGGCTGAAGAGGATACGATGGTAGCAGCGCCGGCTGTTCAAAAAGAGGATCAGAGTGCTCCCGGCCCGGAAACGACAGTGGACCGGCAGTCGGAAAAAACGAAAAAATGGCCGTATGTTGTGGCCTGTATACTCGTATTTTCAGGAGCAGCCTTTTTCTACTGGCTGCTTCCAGAGATGTTTGTGGTAAGCGGTGCTGTGAAAGTATTTCCCTTAGTGCAGACAACAGGGTGGAACGTGGCTGATGCAGAGCCGGTTCAAGTATTACAAGAAGGGGCGAAGGTATGGCGACAGGTCGAATTGTAAAAGCAGTCAGCGGTTTCTACTATGTAGATAGTGAAGAAGGGTATTTCCAGTGCCGGGGCCGCGGACTGTTCCGCAAACAGAAAATCAAACCGCTTGTAGGTGATTTTGTACGGTTTGAAGCAGAAAATCATACAGACGGATACGTACTCGAAATTAAAGAACGCAGTAATGAACTGGTGCGCCCGCCGGTCGCAAATATTGACCAGGCGCTGCTTATATTTTCCGCTGTCGAGCCCGATTTTTCCACCTGGCTGCTCGACCGTTTTCTTGTGCACGTGGAAAACGAAGAAATTCAGCCGGTGATTTTGGTGAGTAAATGGGATAAAGCAGACGAGGCAAAAAAAGAGACGCTGCGGGTTATTCAGAAGGATTATGAGCATATCGGGTATCCGTTTCACTTTTACTCGACGAAAACAGGCGAAGGCCTCGAGGAGGCAGCCGCTTATTTCCCAGAGAAGTATTCTCTATTGTCCGGGCAGTCGGGAGTGGGGAAATCCTCGCTGTTGAACGCGGTAGCGCCTGACCTTGATCTTGAGACAGCGAACATTTCCGGAGCGCTCGGGCGTGGAAAGCATACGACAAGGCATGTGGAGTTTCTGCGGGTGAATGACGGATGGGTGGCAGATACGCCAGGATTCAGCTCGCTTGATTTTGGCTCAATCACAGCTGAAGATCTTGATATCTGTTTTCCGGAAATGCGGGCAAGAATGCCTGACTGCAAGTTCCGCGGTTGCTCCCACAGGCAGGAGCCGGGCTGCGCCATACGGCTAGACGTGGAAGAAGGACGTATTCCGTCCCATCGCTACGAGCATTATAAACAGTTCCACGAAGAAATTTCATCCACTCCGAGGAGGTATTAATGATGATAAAAATAGCGCCTTCTATCCTGTCAGCTGATTTTGCGGACTTGGGCCGGGCGGTGAAGGAAATTGACGAAGCCGGGGCGGATTACATACATATCGATGTCATGGACGGCCACTTCGTTCCGAACATCACGTTCGGGCTTCCGGTTATCGAAGCAATTCGCCCGTACAGTGATAAACCGTTTGACGTGCATTTAATGATTGAAAAACCGGAACGCTATATTGCAGATTTTGCCCGGGCGGGGGCCGACATCATTTCGGTGCATGTGGAAGCATGCCCCCACGTGCACCGTACAATCCAGCAGATTAAAGAAGCCGGCTGCCGGGCCGGTGTAGTGTTAAACCCGGCAACACCGGTGGAAATGGTCACCCATATTTTGCCGGATGTGGATCTTGTGCTTTTAATGACTGTGAATCCGGGCTTTGGCGGCCAGGCGTTTATTCCAAACGTACTCGACAAAATCAGGGCAGTGAAAAAGGCGGCGGATGTCGTTAATCCGGAGCTCGAGATTGAAGTGGATGGCGGAGTCACCCGGGAAACAGCGAAAGATTGTCTTGAAGCCGGAGCAAATGTGCTTGTGTCGGGCTCGGCTCTATTCAGGCAGGAGGATAAAGCAAAGGCGATCAAAGAATTAAAACAGTAAATAATATTATTATGTAAACTGAAAAAACCTATAAAAAAAGCGGCGCTTTAGCCGCTTTTTGCTTTATACGCGTGTGACTTTACCGGATTTTAATGCTCTCGCGGAAACGTATACGCGTTTTGGCTTACCGTTTACAAGAATACGGACTTTTTGCACGTTAGCTCCCCAACGGCGTTTCGTTGCATTGTTGGCGTGAGAACGGTTATTTCCAGCTTTAGGGCCTTTCCCTGTTACATAGCACTTGCGGGACATATGCGGCACCTCCTTATTAATATCAAACAAAATTACCCATACTCAAATATATTAGCACAGAGCCTGTACACACGCAATGTTGATTCACCAAAAATACAATTATGCTTTTCTTTTAAGGCAAACGTGGTTATAGTGATAATGGCAGAGTTTACTTTGAAAAGAAGCTGGATTGTCCGGGGATTGCGGGCGTCTGGAAAGGAAGGAAACGAGACATGAGCTTCGAAATATATTCGTCAAACGGAACCATCGATATCACACTCGAAGTGCTTGCCACTGCTGTGGGAGCGGCAGCCATGGACTGCTACGGCATCGTAGGCATGGCGTCCAGAAAACATTTTAAGGACAATTTGTCGGAACTGCTGCGAAGAGAAAATTATTCCAGGGGAGTAGTTGTTCGGGAAGAGAACGATCTTATCTATATTGATATGTATATTATCGTAAGCTATGGTACGAAAATTTCTGAAGTGGCTCATAATGTGCAGCGGAAAGTAAAGTACCAGCTGCATAAAATGCTTGGGCTGGATGTGGCTGCTGTGAATGTATATGTACAGGGTGTCCAGATTGAATCAGCCTTACCATAGGAAGAGACGGATGAAGGAGAGAGAAAAATGGATCAATTAGTACGCGGTCCTGAGCTGGGAAGGATGCTGAAGCAGGGAGCTTCTGCACTGCAAAAACACAGCAAAGAGGTAGACGCAATGAATGTGTTTCCAGTTCCGGATGGGGATACAGGCACCAATATGAGCTTGACGATCCGCTCGGGCGTTGAGCAGCTCCAGGAGAACGATCATGCCGGGGACACGGCCAAGCGTTTTTCCAAAGGGCTGCTGATGGGCGCGCGGGGGAACTCCGGCGTTATTTTGTCACAGCTGTTCCGTGGCTTTGCCAAATCGATGGAAAAAAAAGCTGAGCTGCGTACAGAGGACGTGGCAGAAGCTTTTGAGCAGGGAGTGGATGCTGCGTACCGGGCAGTAATGAAACCGGTGGAAGGAACAATCCTCACGGTGGCCAGGGAAGCTTCTCTGGCTATGAAAAATGAACATGATGCCAGCGGGCTTGGGCTTGAGGAGTGGATGAGGCGGTTTTTGAAAGCGGCAAAGGAAGCGCTTGCGTACACGCCGGAGCAGCTGCCGGTTCTAAAGGAGGTTGGTGTGGTTGACTCTGGTGGCCAGGGGCTTGTGTACATATATGAAGGGATGCTGCACGCGCTCACCGGGGAGGAGGAGGAAGAAGGAGAATCCGCGCCTTCGCTCGACCAGCTTGTAAAGCTTGAGCACCATAAAGATCCGGCCGCCCATGGCGGAGCCGAAGCTATTACGTACGGCTACTGTACCGAAGTGATGGTCCGCTTTGCAGGCAGTGAACCCTCCTTTCAGGAAGAAGCCTTCCGGGAGGAGCTTTCGGCCCACGGGGATTCCCTTTTGGTGGTCTGCGATGAAGAGCTGCTGAAGGTTCATATTCACGCCGAAGAACCAGGGAAAATTCTGGAAAAATCCCAGCGTTACGGGGAACTGATTCATATAAAAATCGAAAATATGCGCGAACAGAACCGTGCCCTGCAGCAGCAGGGCCCCTCGGCCGGGGAAGAGGCCGTGTCCTTAGTGCCATACGGCTTTGTGACTGTGACAACCGGCGACGGGATAGCTGCGCTTTTTGAAAGCCTCGGAGTGCAGGAGGTCGTCCACGGCGGGCAGTCGATGAACCCGAGCACCGAAGACCTTCTCGAGGCAGTCAGCCGGGTTCAGGCGGAGCATGTGTTTTTACTGCCGAATAACGGCAACATTGTGATGGCTGCCGAGCAGGCAGCAGACATCAGCGACAAGCAGGTAACGGTTATTCCAACCAAAACGGTTCCACAGGGGCTTGCCGGGATGCTTGCATTTGATGACACAAAAGACGCTGAGGCAAATAAAGAAGCAATGAAAGAAGCCACCCGGTACGTTAAATCCGGCCAGATCACCCACGCCGTCAGGGAAACAAGTATTGACGGAAAGAAGATTCAGGAAGGCGATTTTATGGGCATCTGGGAAAAGGACATTGTTACTGTCCACCAGGAGATGAAACAGGCCTTTCAGGAGCTGCTTGCACAGATGGTGGACAGCGATAGTGAAATTATTACGCTGATCAGTGGAGAAGATGTGAGCGAAAAGCAGGCGGATGAACTTGCCGCAGAGATTGAGCAGGCGTACCCTGATGTGGAAATAGAAACACATACAGGCGGACAGCCGCTGTACCAGTATATTGTTTCCGTAGAATAAGCTGCCCCGGGCGGCTTATTTTTTTGTATAACGCGCAGCAGTACCTCTTTCGCGCGAAAAAGGAAACGTATATAATGAAAGGTGAACAACCGTTCGTATAATACAGCAAAAGCAGGAAGGAAGGGACGGTTTATGACTTCGACGCTTCAATCACCGGTCTCTGACTTAAAAGGTGTAGGAGAAGAAAAACAGCGGGAGCTCGAACAGCTTGGTATTACAACGATTGACCACCTGCTGCATCATTTCCCTTATCGGTATGAAAACCACGAAGTGGTTCCTATAGAAGAATTGAAGCATCAGGAAAAAGTAACGATTACCGGCGAAGTGCAGTCGGAGCCGTCCGTGCGGTATTTCGGCAAAAAAAAGTCCCGGATGACCGTAAGGATATTAATTGATCATTTACTGGTGACGGCCGTGTTTTTTAACCGGGCGTTTTTAAAAAAGCAGATAGAAGTCGGCAGACAGGTGACTATCACCGGGAAATGGGACAAGCACCGCCTCACCATCTCGGTGCAGGATTTTCGGGCCGGCGCCCCCGACCCGGCAAAGCAGCTCGAGCCAATCTACAGCGTGGCCGGGAGCCTGACGGTGAAACAGATGCAGCGCATTCAGGCAGAGGCCGTGAAACACGTCTTGCAGGTAGTCCCTGAAAACCTGCCCGAAGAAATCCGCGAACGATACCGTCTGCCGGGCAAGCCCGAAACATTTCAGGCGCTTCACCAGCCGGAGAGCCGGGAACAGCTGAAGCATGCAAGAAGGCGCTACGTCTATGAAGAACTGCTGTTTTTTCAGCTTAAAATGCAGATGTTTAAACGGATGGAACGGCAGTCAGCCTCGGCGCAGCCGTTTGTGTATGAGAAGGAAGCAACAGCGGATTTTGAAAAGCAGCTGCCGTTTCCGCTCACGAATGCACAAAAAAGAGTGGTGCAGGAAATCCTTGAGGATATTGAGGCCCCCATCCGGATGAACCGGCTTTTGCAGGGGGATGTGGGCTCCGGAAAAACAGTGGTGGCCTCTATTGCCATGCACGCCGT
This sequence comes from Marinococcus sp. PL1-022, assembly GCF_033845285.1. NCBI lineage: Bacteria > Bacillati > Bacillota > Bacilli > Caryophanales > Bacillaceae > Marinococcus > Marinococcus sp. PL1-022. Next base: position 1,087,986 of record NZ_JAWXCX010000001.1, read on the forward strand.
ATTTACCGGAAAGGCCCAGTCGGCGCTGATGGTGCCTACAGAAATTCTTGCCGAGCAGCACTATGACTCTCTTCAGGAGCTGTTTGCCGGGACGGATGTGACCGTGGGGTTGCTGACTGGTTCCATGCGGCAGAAGGAAAAGCGGAACGCCTATGAGCGCATCTCCGACGGCACCATCGATATTATCATCGGCACCCATGCCCTCATCCAGGAGCCGGTGCAGTTTCACAACCTGAAGCTTGTTATTACCGATGAGCAGCACCGGTTCGGGGTCGGCCAGCGCCGGATCCTGAAAGAAAAGGGGGAGGACCCCGATGTATTGTTTATGACCGCCACCCCGATTCCCCGGACGCTTGCTATCAGCGTCTACGGGGATATGGACGTGTCGGTGATTGACGAAATGCCCCCGGGCCGGAAGCCGATTGAAACTTACTGGGCAAAGCCGCAGATGCTTGAGCGGGTACTTCGTTTTGTGCAGAAAGAAATCGACCAGGGGCGGCAGGCCTATGTCATCTGCCCGCTCATTGAAGAGTCAGAGGCACTCGACGTACAGAACGCGATAGATGTACATGCCCAGCTGATGCAATTTTTCCCGCAGTACCGTGTCGGCCTGATGCACGGGCGGCTCCCGGCGGAGGAAAAGGAGGACGTCATGCAGCGGTTTGCCAGCCATGAACTTGATATTCTCGTTTCGACGACGGTCGTGGAGGTCGGCGTGAACGTGCAGAACGCCACGATGATGGTTATTTACGATGCAGAGCGCTTCGGGCTCTCCCAGCTGCATCAGCTGCGGGGCCGGGTTGGCCGTGGAGAGCACCAGTCCTACTGCGTTCTGTTAGCCGACCCAAAATCAGAAACCGGCCAGGAGCGGATGAATATCATGCAGGAGACAGAGGATGGATTTGTTCTTTCGGAAAAAGACTTGGAGCTGCGCGGACCGGGAGACTTTTTCGGGAAAAAGCAGAGTGGACTGCCTGAATTTAAAATTGCGGACGTGGTGCATGACTTTAAAGCGCTCGAAACCGCCCGGGACGACGCGGCGAAGCTGATCCGCAGCGAGGTGTTCTGGAAGGATGAAAAATACCGGGCTCTCCGGGAATATCTTGAAGAGGCCGGAGCCTTTCAAAAAGATAAACTGGATTAGTGGTTGAAATGAAGGAAATCGGTCTATATACTACTATTAGTACCTACTCATAGAAGTGGATGATTATTATGGCCCGAAAAAACAAAAAGGCAAGACAGGAAGAGCTTCAGAGTGTCATTGCCTCTAATCCCTTTATTACCGATGAAGCACTTGCCCGGTCGTTTCAGGTGAGCGTTCAGACAGTCCGTCTGGACCGTCTGGAGCTCTCGATCCCGGAGCACCGGGAGAGGATCAAGCACGTAGCCAAGGAAAGGCTTGACGAAGTCAAGGCGCTGCCGATCGAAGAAGTGATCGGAGAGGTTATCGATCTCCATCTGGACCACGAGGCGATCAGCATGCTTGAAATTACGGAGGACCACGTATTCTCAAGGAACGGCATTGCCCGTGGGCATTACCTGTTTGCGCAGGCGAATTCCCTGGCTGTAGCCGTGATCAACGATGAACTGGCGCTTACGATGCGCTCGTCCCTTGAATTTAACCGGCAGGTGCTTCTGGGAGAACGAATTATTGCCAAAGCGGTCGTTACAAAAAAGACCGAAAGAAAAACATATGTTACGGTAACAAGCCGCGTGCAGGGGGAAGAAGTGTTTCAGGGCGAATTTGTCATGTACCGTTCCCACGCTGCTTCGGTGAGCGAATAAGGAGACTAAAAAATGAGAATTGTAGTCGATGCAATGGGCGGCGATCATTCTCCAAAAGCCCAGGTGGCTGGAGCGATGGCTGCTGTCCAAGCTTTTAAAGATATTGAGATTACACTGGTGGGCTCTGAGCCTCAAATAAAAAAACATTTATCCAAAACAGAACGTATTGATATTTTGCATACTGATGAAGTGATTGACGGAGACGAGTCCCCGACTAAAGCCATTCGTCGCAAAAAGCAGTCCTCGATGGTTCTTTCCGTACAGGAAGTGAAAGAAGGACGGGCAGCGGCAGGTATTTCGTGCGGCAACACCGGAGCTTTTATGACAGCGGGTCTTCTGCATATTGGCAGAATACAAGGCGTGGAGCGGCCGGCGCTTGCTCCGACGCTCCCGACGGTCGACGGCACGGGCTTTCTGCTGCTTGATGCGGGCGCCAATATGGATGCAAAAGCAACTCATCTGTACCAGCACGCGATTTTAGGCAGTACATATATGCAGCTGGTACGGGGGATTGAAAACCCTCGGGTGGGTCTTGTTAATATTGGCACGGAAAAGGGCAAGGGCAATAATTTAATGAAGGAAACGTACGAGATGCTCGAGCATGCTCCGGTTAATTTCGTCGGAAATGTGGAATCGAGGGATCTGCTGGACGGCGTCTGTGACGTAGCGGTCTGCGACGGTTTTTCCGGGAACCTCGTGCTGAAATCCATCGAAGGCACCGCGTCCACACTGTTTTCCCTGTTGAAAAAAGAATTTATGGCAAGCCTGCGGACAAAGCTTGCTGCTGCCATGATGAAAACAGGGCTGATGCATTTGCGCGAGAAAATGAATTACTCCCATCACGGCGGCGCTACGCTCGTGGGACTTCAGGCACCGCTGATTAAGTGCCACGGCTCGTCCGACCATGTATCCGTCTATCACTCGATCCGCCAGGCCCGGCAGATGGCCGAGGAAAACGTGACACACCTCATGCAGCAGCATTTAGAAGAGTAGGAGGCATCGCAATGGGAAAAACGGCTTTTATCTTTCCCGGACAGGGATCCCAGTTTGTTGGAATGGGAAAAGAGTTATATGACAACGCTCCAACGGCCCGTACGGTATTTCAGCAAGCGGATGAAGCGCTTGGATACAGTTTGACCGACATTATGTTTAACGGCCCGGAAGAAACATTAACCCAGACGGAGTACACCCAGCCGGCGCTGCTCACGATGAGCTCCGCCCTTCATGCGCTTGTGGAGGAACGCGGCGTGCAGGCTGATTATACCGCCGGCCACAGCCTCGGGGAATATTCGGCGCTTGTGGCTAATGGCGCACTCAAATTCGCAGACGCTGCTTCAATTGTGGCCAAACGCGGAAAATGGATGGCTGAGGCAGACCCCGACGGTAAAGGGACCATGGCTGCCGTCATGGGCATGGAGCGTGAAGATCTGCAGGAGCTTGCGGATGAAGCGACAGAAGCAGCGGATAAAGTACAGCTGGCCAACCTGAATGCTCCCGGGCAGATTGTTATCTCCGGGAGCCGGGAAGGCGTGCGTTATGTGGAGGAGCACGCCCCGGACCGCGGAGCGAAAAAAGTAGTGCCGCTGCAGGTTAGCGGTCCGTTTCACTCATCATTTATGAAGCCGGCGGAGGAAAAGCTGGCAGAGGCGCTGCAAAACGTTGAGATCCGCGGACCGCGCCGCCCGCTCATAGCGAATGTGGATGCCAAGGAAACCTCGGACCCATCCGCCATCCGTCAGCAGCTGATTGCCCAGGTCACCTCTCCGGTTCACTGGGAAGACTCGGTGCGCCGCCTGATTGACCTTGGAGTAACAGAATTTGTGGAAATTGGTCCTGGCAACGTCCTGAGCGGAATGATCCGGAGAATTCAGCGCCGCGGCCTGGATGTACATGCCGTACAGGACGAAGCATCGCTGGATAAATGGCTTGAAAAAAGGAGTGCATCGTCATGAATTTCGAAGGACAAAGCGTGCTTGTAACCGGAGCATCAAGAGGAATCGGCAAAGCCATTGCCCTCGGCTTTGCCGCTCAGGGAGCAAACGTTGCGATCAACTACGCCGGCAGCCGGGAGAAAGCGGAGGAAACGGCTTCGCAGTGCGGGGAACATGGCGTAAAGACGCTTGTGATTCAGGCTGACGTTTCAAGTGAATCGGATGTCAAAGAGATGCTCAAGCAGGTAACAGAGGAATTCGGCGGTATTGACGTGCTTATAAATAATGCCGGTATCACGAAGGATAATCTGTTAATGCGCATGAAAGAAGACGAGTGGGATGACGTCATTGATACGAATTTAAAAAGTGTGTTCTTAACATCCCGGGCAGCCGCCCGTCCGATGATGAAGAAACGGGGCGGAACGATCATCAATATGGCTTCTGTCGTCGGCACAACTGGCAACCCCGGGCAGGCGAACTACACGGCATCAAAAGCCGGAGTTGTCGGGCTGACAAAAACACTCGCCCGCGAGCTTGCTTCGAGAAATATCCGGGTAAATGCTGTCGCACCAGGATTTATCTCCACGGAAATGACCGACGAACTCGAGGAAGGCACCAAGGAACAGATGATGCAGCAGATTCCTCTGCAAAAGCTCGGGGAGACGGAGGATGTGGCCAATACGGTGTTATTTCTCGCTTCAGACAGCGCCAAATATATGACCGGACAGACGCTTCATGTTGACGGCGGCATGGTAATGCCATAAAATATCGGTGACACAGCGGTTTCATTCGAACTCAGAAGTGGAATGAGCGAAGTGAAGCCGAAACGATTCTTTAAAGGAGGTGAAAGGAATGGCAGACACGTTGGAACGTGTGAAAAAAATCGTTGCAGACCACCTCGGAGTGGATGAGGCGAACGTCAATAAAGACGCGACCTTTAAGGAAGATCTCGGCGCGGATTCTCTGGATGTAGTAGAATTAGTCATGGAGCTGGAAGATGAATTTGATCTGGAAATTTCTGATGAAGAAGCAGAAAAAATTCAGACAGTCGGTGATGTAATCAATTACATAGAGAAGCAGTAATAGAAAGCAAGCCCACGTCCTGTGCAAGCGGGCTGGGCTTTTCTATGTAATACCCCGAAATTATTTTAAGGGAGGTTCATTTGTGCCAAAATCCACATCATCCAAAAGCCAGTCCAGGGAGAAAGCAGTATTTACGACCAGACAGCATGAACTTATGCAGTCGATACTCGGGGAGCTGCAGGTTTCATTTGCAGACGAGCAGCTGCTGCGGCAGGCTTTTACCCACTCTTCCTATGTAAACGAGCATCGTATGAAGCACGTAAGGGATAACGAACGCTTGGAATTTCTCGGCGATGCTGTATTGGAGCTGGCGGTTTCCAATCATTTGTTTCGCGAATTCCCTTCCATGACGGAAGGCGATATGACAAAGCTCCGCGCTGCAATGGTATGTGAAGCATCGCTAGCTAGCTTGGCCGAGGAATTGCAATTTGGAGACGTTGTCCTGATGGGCAAGGGCGAAGAAATGACTGGCGGACGCACCCGGCCGGCCCTGCTCGCAGATGTATTCGAATCATTCGTCGGAGCAATGTATCTTGATCAGGGGCTTTCAAACGTCGAACAGTTTCTGGAGCGCTTCGTCTTTCCTAAGCTCGACGAAGGGGCATTTTCCGTAACAGCTGATTATAAAAGCCAGCTGCAGGAATTCGTCCAAAAGGAAAATCTGGGCGTTATTTCCTATGAAATCACCGATGAGCAGGGGCCGGCCCACAACAGGGAATTTCATTCTGCGGTCTCTTTAAACGAGGAGCGCGCCGGTACCGGACGTGGACGCTCAAAAAAAGAAGCGGAGCAGCGGGCAGCCCAGGCTACCCTCGAACAGCTGCAGCGCCGCGAATAAAAGAAATCAAAAAAACAACCGCCAGTCGCTGGCGGTTGTTTAAATGTGCGGATCAGCCTTTGCGCAGATGACCAAGCTCGGAAACGATGGCCTGCATCTCGCTGACGCTGATATTATTTTTGGAGTCCACCATGTCGTAGATTTCTTTAATTTCATGGTATTGATCGACATCATAATGCTCCGGCTGCATAACCGAAACATTGACGATCTGTAATTTTTTCTGCAGTTCGGTAATCATGTAATCCAGGTTATCACGACTTGCTTGTTCTAAACTCATGCGAATTTCTTCTCCTCCACTCCGTCCAGTTTAAAAACCCATGGGCCATCTGTTTATAAGGACCATACGGTGTTTTATGACAACGTTAATATTATTGTAGTGGTTTTTCCTGCGTTTGACAAAGGGGGATTTAGGTCGAGTTCTGCCGGCGTGCTTGTTGTGATAAAATATAAACAGCGGAGGACAGCGCTTGGAGCTGTCAGCACATACTATAAAATAAGAGGGGGCATACCTTTGTTCCTGAAACGAATAGAAATTAAGGGGTTTAAATCGTTTGCCGATCGTTTACATATTGATTTTAACCCCGGCATTACGACCGTCGTCGGCCCGAACGGCAGTGGCAAAAGCAATATTTCCGACAGCATCCGCTGGGTGCTCGGAGAACAGTCGGCCCGGTCGCTGCGCGGTTCCCGCATGGAAGATGTGATATTTTCCGGAAGTGACACCCGCCGGGGGCTGAATATTGCAGAAGTAACGCTTGTGCTCGATAATGAAGACGAAAGCCTTCCGTATGAATACAGTGAGATAAGCGTGACACGCCGCCTTTACCGCTCCGGGGAAAGCGAGTATCTGCTCAACCGGACCAAATGCCGCCGCCGGGATATTATTGATCTGTTTATGGATTCCGGCATGGGAAAAGAATCTTTTTCGATTATTGGCCAGGGCCGGGTCGAAGAGGTGTTAAACAGCCGCCCGGAAGAACGGAGGGCGATGTTTGAAGAAGCCGCCGGGGTATTGAAATACAAGCAGCGCAAGCAGGAGGCGGAAAGAAAATTTGAGTCAACTGAGGCGAATCTGCATCGCGTGAAAGACATTCTGCATGAATTGAACGGGCAGATGGAGCCGCTGCAGATGCAGGCTTCGGCCGCGAAGGATTACCTGGCCAAGCGCGAGGAGCTTGAAGCACTGGAATCGGCTCTGCTCGTGCATGAAATTGAAGAGCTGCATTCCGATTGGAAAGCAGCCCAGAATCAGGAGAAAAAAGAAGAGCAGTACAACAGGCGCTGGAAGCAGAAAAAAGAACAGACGGAAGCGGGGGCCCGCAAAGCCCGGGCTTTCGAAGCACTGCTTGCCCGGTTCCACCAGCAGATGCAAAGCGGTTACGTGGAAGCGGCCAGAAATCTCGAAAAACGTGAAGGGGACCGTAACCTTTCAAATGAACAGGGAAAACACGCAGCCGAAAAGCTTGAAGCAGAAAAAAAGGCTCTCGAAAAAGACGAGGCAAAGCTGAGCGAAATAACAAATGCTTACCGGGAGCAAAAAGAGCGGTATGAAAAAGAAAACGAAGCGCTCACGAATGGAATGAATGAGCTGCGCTCGGTTCAAAAGCAGCTGCGCTCCTACCAGGAAATGAACGGAAAAGACATTGAAAATGAAAAAAGCGAATACATTGAAAGACTCAATGAAGAGGCGTCTGTAGGAAACGAGACCCGTTACGTAACAGATCAGAAGGCTTCTCTCGAACGGCGAATGCAAGCACTGAAAAAGGATAATCAATCGTTTCTTGAAGAGCGCAAGAGCTCCTCGAAGCTCGTTGAGAAGCAGAAAAAAGAAGAAGAAGTGCTTTCCCGTCAAACAGATAGCGCACACGCAGAGGCAGAAGCAGCCGGGAGAGAAGAAGAGCGCCTGAAGGAAAAATTAAAGGAGCAGGAAGATAAGCTGTATAAAGCGTACAGGTACGTCGACGAAAAAAAATCAAAAATCCGTATGCTTGAGGAAATGCAGGAGGAATATGCCGGCTATTACCAGGGGGCCAAGGAAATTTTAAAAGCCCGGGAACAGAAGCTTTCGGGAATTATCGGCTCGGTGGCGGAGCTGATGGATGTGCCGGGAGAATATGTGGAGGCGATGGAAACGGCACTCGGTGCTTCGCTGCAGCATATTGTGACCCGTACCGAAAAAGATGCACGCGAGGCGATTGCGTATTTGCGCAAGCATCAGAAGGGCAGGGCGACACTGCTGCCTTCCGAAACGGTGCGGCCGAGACAGGCCGACCGGACGAGCTATGAAAAAGCCCGGACGTTTACCGGTTTTATCGGAACGGCTGGAGAGCTTGTGCATATCCGCCCGGGATATGAGCATGTCCGCGATCAGCTGCTCGGCCATATTTTTGTAGTGGACCAGCTGGAAACGGCGAACCGCCTGGCAGCAGCATGCAGCTATAAAATCCGTATCGTCACCCTTGAAGGAGACGTCGTAAACCCCGGGGGTTCGATGAGCGGTGGAAAAATGCAGAACCAGAAGGGCACGCTTCTCGAAAAACAGCGTGAGCTTCGGGAGCTAAAAAACAATTTATCGGAAATGGAAGAAAAAACCACAGCGTGGGAGAAGACCGTGGAGAATACGAAAGAGGCTGTAAGGAAGCAGAAAGTGGCTGCCGGCGACAAACAGCAGAAGGCCCGGGAGTGCTCCAGCCAGCTCGAGGAGAAAAAAGAAGCGCGCCGTAAAAGTGAGCAGGAGCATGACCGTCTTGATTCCCGTCTTGGTATGTTTGACCGGGAATATTCCTCACTTGAGGAAGAGAAAAAACGTCTTGATGAACGCCTTCAGGTGCTTGAAGACAACCGGATAAGAGTGGAAAAAACGATTACAGAGCTGAAAGCATCGATTGACGAGCTCGAGCAGGAACATTCCAGGCGCGGTGAGGAAGAAGCGGTGCTCCGGGAGCAGGAGACAGAAGGAAAAGTACAGACGGCAGCGCTCCGGGAAAACGTTTCTGCCCAGAATAAAGAAAAAGAGCGGCTGCACAGGGAAAAAGAGGAGCTTGAACAGGCGGTGGCCGGGCGTAAAGAGCGGGCGGCTGCCTGGGAGGAGCATTTAAATAACGACCACAGCGGCCAGAATTGGGATCAGCTAGTCGGGGAGGCGGAGGCAGCCAAGAAGGAAATTGAACGGCTGCAGGCACAGCTGAATGAACAAAAGGCTCGTGCAGCCCACGCTGCAGAACAGATCGAAGCAACAGCATCGGTTCAAAATGACCGCTTCCAGGAGAGCCGGGACCGTCTTCATGAAACAACGGTGCGCATAAACCGTCTCGATGTGGCGCTTGAAAATAAAATCACCTACCTGCAGTCGGAATATGAACTGTCGTTTGAACGGGCGAAGGAGAAGCATACGCTGCCGGTAAGTCCGGAGCAGGCAAAGGATGACGTGCATCTGCTTCAGATGGGCATCGAAGAGCTCGGTCCAGTGAACCTCGGGGCAATTGAAGAGTGCGAGCGGGTTACGGAGCGTTACCGCTTTTTAAGCAGCCAGCAGGAGGATCTGATGGAGGCGAGACAGTCGCTGCAGGATGTGATCGATGAAATGGACAAAGAGGTCACGGAGCGTTTTGCTGCTGCGTACCATGCCATACGCGAAGAATTTCAGCACGTTTTTGCGAAGCTGTTTGGAGGCGGGGAAGCGGATCTGGTGCTTACAGAACCGGAGAATCTGCTTCATACGGGAGTGGATATATCCGCCCGGCCGCCCGGTAAAAAAAGACAGCACCTGTCTCTGCTCTCCGGCGGGGAGAAGGCTTTAACAGCCATTGCGCTGCTGTTTGCCATTATTAAAGTAAAGCCGGCTCCGTTCTGCGTGCTGGACGAAGTGGAGGCCGCTCTTGATGAAGCGAACCTTGTACGCTTTGCGAAATACCTGCGCTCGTTCAGTGAAACGACCCAGTTTATTGTGATCAGCCACCGCAAGGCGACCATGGAGGAAGCCGACGTGCTATACGGAATCACGATGGAGGAATCAGGCGTATCAAAAATGGTATCTGTCCGCCTGGAAGAAGCGGATGAACTATTGGAAGTCTAAGGAGTGAAAAGTATGAGTCTTTTTCAGCGACTGAAAAAACGAATGGCCGGAGAAGCGGCAGAAGAAGAAGCCAGGGAAGAAGCGAAGCAGGAAGCGCAGGAAGCAGGCAAACAAGAGCCGGAAGAAGGGCGCGTCTCGCTTTCCAGCCGTTTCCGTGAAGGACTGGCAAAAACAAGATCGTCGTTTTCCGAAGCGATGAATGAACTGTTCGCCCAGTACCGTGAAGTAAATGAAGACTTTTTTGAGGAACTTGAAGAAATCCTGATCAGCTCAGACGTCGGAGTCGAGACCGTAATGGAAATCATCGACGAGCTGCGAAACGAATCGCTCCTGAAAAATATTCGGACGACGGAAAAGCTCACCCCGCTGATTACAGAAAAAATGGCAGAAAAGCTGGACCGTACCGGAGAAGATTCCAAGCTGAACATAAATCCGGATGGAATGACTGTCATGCTTTTTGTCGGCGTAAACGGCGTCGGGAAAACGACAACGATTGGGAAAATGGCCCACCAGATGAAAGCAGAAGGAAAAAAGGTAGTTCTCGCAGCCGGGGACACGTTCCGGGCCGGGGCGATTGAGCAGCTTGAAGGCTGGGGAGAGCGTGCCGGAGTGGATGTTATCAAGCAGCAGGCCGGCAGTGATCCGGCGGCGGTCATTTACGATGCGATCAAGTCAGCCAAATCGAGACAGGCAGATGTGCTTCTCTGCGATACGGCGGGCCGTCTGCAGAATAAAGTCAATTTAATGAATGAGCTTGCGAAAGTAAAGCGTGTAATCACGCGCGAAATTCCTGAAGCGCCTCACGAAGTGCTCCTCGTCCTTGATGCCACCACCGGCCAGAATGCTATGAGTCAGGCAAAAACCTTCCGGGAGGCAACGGAGGTTTCCGGCATCATATTAACGAAGCTTGACGGGACCGCGAAGGGCGGTATCGTAATGGCGATCCGTAACGAATTGAACATTCCGGTAAAAATGGTCGGACTCGGGGAAAAGCTGGATGATCTTCAGCCTTTTGAAGCGGAGGATTTCGTCTACGGGCTGTTTAAGGATATGATTGAACAGACACCGGCCGATGCAGAGGAGCGCTAGCAACCGGCCATGCAATTTCTTGACAAGAGCCGCTGTGGTTCGTAAGATGAACTGTAAAGTAATTGCACTTAACGCCAGAGGTGGTCTGCATGCTCGAAAAAACAGTTCGTATGAATTCACTGTTTGATTTTTACCAGCCGCTGCTGACAAACAAGCAGCGGCTCTATTTGGAAAGGTATTATTTAGACGACTTTTCGCTGGGTGAAATTTCGGAGGAATTTAACGTCAGCCGCCAGGCTGTCTACGACAATATCCGCCGCACGGAAACGATGCTTGAGGAATATGAGGAAAAGCTTGGCTTATATAAAAAATACCAGGAGCGCCTGGCGCTGTATGAGCAGTTAAAAGCGCTGGCTCCGGGCGATTTCGCGGGGAAGGCGCAGCTGCTTGAAGCGGTAGAAACGCTGGAAAAATTAGAAGAGGAAGGGGTTTCGTAATGGCATTTGAAGGATTAGGCGAACGTCTGCAGTCCACGTTTGACCATATGAAGAGCCGTGGGAAAGTCACGGATGAAGACGTTAAAGCAATGATGCGCGAAGTACGGCTTGCGCTGCTTGAAGCAGACGTTAACTACAAGGTCGTAAAGCAGTTCGTCAACAGCGTGAAAGACCGTGCCACCGGCCAGGAAGTGATGAAAAGCTTAACGCCCGGCCAGCAGGTGGTCAAGGTGGTCAGCGAAGAGCTGACACAGCTTATGGGCGGCGAACAGGCTGAAATCGCAAAAGCGACTAAAGGGCCGACGGTAGTAATGATGGTCGGTCTGCAGGGTGCCGGGAAAACGACGACATCTGCGAAAATTGCGAATTATTTACGGAAAAATAAAAACCGCCAGCCACTGATGGCTGCAGCCGACGTCTACCGGCCGGCAGCGATTGATCAGCTCGAGACGCTCGGCCGGCAGCTGAACATGCCTGTCTTCTCTCTTGGAACCGAAGCTGATCCGGTTGATATCGCCAGACAGTCGCTTGCCAAAGCAAAAGAAGAGCATTACGACTATCTATTTATTGATACGGCCGGCCGTCTGCACGTGGATGATTCTTTGATGGATGAGCTGCAGCGCATGAAAGAAGCAGTCAATCCCGATGAAATCATGCTCGTGGTTGACTCAATGACCGGACAGGACGCAGTTAACGTGGCAGAAAGCTTTAACGAACAGCTCGGCATCACGGGTGTAACGCTGACGAAGCTTGACGGCGATACCCGGGGCGGGGCGGCGCTGTCGGTAAAATCGGTGACAGATAAACCGATCAAATTTGCCGGTACCGGAGAAAAGATTGACGCAATTGAACCGTTTCACCCGGAACGGATGGCTTCAAGAATTCTCGGCATGGGCGATATGCTCTCCCTGATTGAAAAAGCACAAACCAATGTGGATGAAGACAAAGCCAAAGAGCTTGAAAAGAAAATGCGGTCGCAGGAGCTGACATTTGACGACTTTCTGGAACAGCTCGGACAGGTGCGCAACATGGGATCGATGGAAGACATTATGAGCATGATCCCGGGCGCCGGTAAAATGAAAGGCCTCAAAAATGTGCAGATGGACGACAACCAGATTACGCGGGTCGAAGCAATCGTTCGTTCCATGACCAAACAGGAGCGTCAGCATCCGTCGTTGATGAACGCCAGCCGCAAGCGCCGGATTGCCAAAGGAAGCGGCACGACGATCCAGGATGTAAACCGTCTGCTGAAGCAGTTTGAAGACATGAAAAAAATGATGAAGCAGATGACTTCGCAGCAAAAAGGTAAGAAAAAAGGCAATTTCTCGATGCCATTCATGTAAAATTTTTATATGGCAAGGAAAAACACTTTACAGCATGCAAAGAAGCTATTATAATAAGCAAATGTGAGAAAAAAATGGAGGTGTTTGCATATGGCAACGCGCATTAGATTGAAGCGCATGGGCTCGAACAAGCGTCCTTTCTACCGTTTGGTAGTAGCGGATTCCCGGGCTCCACGTGATGGACGTTTTATCGAAGAAATCGGTACGTACAATCCGTTGACGAATCCTGCCGAGTTCCACGTGAACGAAGAGAAAGCTCTTAAGTGGATGCTCGACGGTGCTAAACCATCGGATACTGTTCGTAACCTGTTTTCGAAGGAAGGTCTTATGACCCGTCTTCACAACGAAAAGAACGCGAAGTAATAAGGTGAAAGATCGTCTGTGCCCCTCATTTCCTTTCGGAATGAGCAGGGAGAGGCGGTCTTTTTTTATGCATCCGTCAGGCCCGTATGCCTTCTGCCTGCAGAGAAAGCCCCGGGGAGCACTTGTTTGTGATAAAATAATACATATCAGGAAAGGATGAGTGGATGAAGTCTTTTGCCTACATAATACTCGAACGGATTGTGGATTATCCGGATGATATAGACATGACAGAATCGGAGGAAAACGGCCGGGTGCTGATTGAAGTGAGGGTTCATCCGGAGGATGCAGGCAAAGTGATCGGCAGGCAGGGCAAAACAATTCAGGCGGTAAGGACGCTCCTGCAGGCGAAAGCTTCGGCGGAAGGGAAAAACGTTCGTCTTAGGCTGTTGAACGATCAAAAATAGCTCCCTGTTTAGCTGCCGCTTCGGGGCCCTTGAAGAGGTGATATAGTGCGTGTAATGAAAAAAATGAACGTTCACCATATTCTGACGGAAACATTAAAAGAGGAGCTGCAGGAAAAGTACGAGCAGCAGAAGTCCCGGCTGCTGGAGGAGACAGAACAGCTTCGTTTTCAAAAACAAAAGCAGAACAAGGAACGCGAAACCGAGAACGGCCGCTGGTCTGCCATGGATAAATTCAACAAAGAAATTGAAAAACGAAAAGAGGAGCTGCAGCAGCTCTATTTTCTGCAGAATCAGCTCGAGCATCTCCCGGTCGGCTCAGAGCTTTCATTTGGCACGACGGAAGTGATGTTTGATATCGAGGTGGGAAGCCCGTGGCATGAAGGCGAGCACTGGGGCACCATTGTTGTGGAAGAGGGCATTGTAAAAGAAATCAGATCAAAACACAAAGCGAGTGACGAAGATGGAATGGTTTAATGTAGGCACGATTGTAAACACGCATGGCGTACGCGGGGAAGTCAGGGTAAAATCCGTCAGCGACTTTGAGGAGGACCGTTTTCAGCCGGGGCAGCAGGTCTACGTGGAGAAGCCGGAGACAGAAACCGGCTTTGAACCGCTGGTCATTAAAAGCTCCCGGCCGCATAAGCAGTTTATTCTGCTCACGTTCGAAGGGTTTCACTCGATTGATGACGTGGACTGGATGAAAAATGCGGTGCTTTCCGTGCCGGAAACGGCGCTTGCGCCGCTTGAGGAAACGGAATATTATTTTCACGAAATCATTGATGCAGACGTCTACACGGAAGAAGGCACCCGCCTCGGTTACGTAAAGGAGATCCTGACCCCAGGGGCCAACGATGTGTGGGTGGTGGAGCCGGCAGAAGGGCGGCAGGACATTCTGCTTCCTTATATCGAAGAAGTCGTCCAGCATGTGGATGTGGTTGAAAAGCGTATTACTGTAAGGATAATGAAGGGAATGCTGCCGGAATGAGAATGGATTTTTTAACCCTTTTTCCAGGGATGTTTGAAAGTGTGTTCAGCCACTCCATTCTTGCCCGGGCCGCTGAAAGAGGACAAGTCTCCTTTCATACCCATGACATCAGGGACTACACAGAAGACAAGCATAACAAGGTGGATGACTACCCGTACGGCGGGGGTGCTGGTCTGGTATTGAAGCCGCAGCCGGTGTTTGACGCCGCCGCACAGGTGAAAAGTGCAGCCGATACTCCGCCGGACCGCGTCATTCTTCTCTGCCCGCAGGGAAAGCCTTTTAAGCAGGAGGACGCCCGTGAGCTCGCCGGCGAGGAGAGGCTGATGTTCATCTGTGGACATTACGAGGGCTATGATGAACGTATCCGCGAGCATTTAATTACGGATGAATACTCGATCGGCGATTTTGTACTGACCGGCGGGGAACTCGGCGCCATGGTCATGGCAGACAGCATTACACGCCTTTTGCCCGGAGTTCTCGGCAATGAACAGTCTGCCCATACGGACTCGTTTGAAGACGGGCTGCTGGAGTACCCGCAGTACACCCGTCCGGCGGACTTCCGCGGCATGACGGTGCCAGACATTCTGCTGTCCGGCGATCACGGAAAAATCGCTGAATGGCGGCAAAATCAGGCAATCAAAAGAACAAAAGAACGCCGGCCGGATCTTTGGGAAAAATACACCGATCAGACGTAAATCCGGCGGTTGATTCCGCCAGTGGAATATGCTATGATTCATTTTGTGACTAAATAGTCATCAATTACGGTGCTCCGCTGTTTTCATCGTGGACAAGAGCATGCGAGAGAAGGAGGCGAATACAAATGCAACAACTTATTCGCGACATAACGAAGGAACAGTTAAAATCGGATCTCCCGGACTTTCGTCCAGGTGACACTGTAGCAGTGCACTTGAAAGTTGTCGAGGGCTCCCGTGAACGTGTACAGGTCTTTCAGGGCGTCGTTATTAAACGTCGCGGCGGTGGCATCAGCGAGTCTTTCACCGTGCGTAAAGTTTCCTACGGAATTGGTGTGGAGAGAACTCTTCCGCTTCATTCCCCAAGAATCGACAAGATTGAAGTGAAACGCCGCGGTAAAGTACGTCAAGCTAGATTGTACTATCTCCGTAACCTGCGTGGAAAAGCTGCGCGTATCAAAGAACTTCGATAAGACACAGGAAAAAAAGCTGCAGCGGAGTATTCCGTCTGCAGCTTTTTTCATACGAATAAATTATGTAAAGAAAGGAATCGACCACATGAATGAACGCCGCTTTCCCATCAATTGGCTGCATCTTCTGAGAGTAATTATGATTGCATTACTTATTGCGCTGGCAGCACGCTGGCTGTTTATAGCTCCAGTCGTTGTGAAAGGCGAATCGATGGAGCCGACCATTCATGATGAGGACCGGATGCTGTTGAATAAAACAAGCAAATGGCTGCACGAATGGGACCGTTTTGATGTGGTCGTTTTCCACGCCAACGATAAAGATGATTATATTAAACGAATCATTGGACTGCCGGGTGATACGCTTGAATACAGAAATGATAAGCTTTTTATTAACGGGGAGCAGGTGGATGAACCGTTTCTCGATAAACAGACCCTGGCAGCGGGGCCGCTCCCGGCGACCACCGATTTTACGCTGGAGGAGAAAACAGGCCGCAGCCGTATTCCCGAAGGAGAAGTGTTTGTCATGGGGGATAACCGGCCGAACAGCTATGACTCCCGGGCTATCGGACTCGTAGAGGAAGAGGAGATTGTCGGGGAGGCGGTCATAACATTCTGGCCGCTCAATCACATGTGGCCATCGCCATTTTAATTTGAAAGGAGGCAGAGGTATGGACATTCAATGGTATCCGGGGCATATGGATAAAGCCCAAAAAGAAGTGCAGAGCAAGCTAAAGCAGGTGGACGTGGTCATCGAGCTCGCAGATGCAAGAATCCCCCGGTCCTCGCGGAATCCGCTGCTTGAGACGATCATTCAGGATAAGCCCTCGGTCATCGTACTTACCAAGGCCGATCTGGCCGATCCGAAGGTAACCGAGGAATGGAAGCAGTATTACCGTGATCAGGGAATCGAGGCAGTCGATGTGGATTCCAAGCATAAGAAGGGTCTGCATGTGATCAAGGAAGCGGCGCTTAAGCAGACGGAACGTCTCCAGGCCAGATGGAAAAGAAAAGGCATTAAGCCGCGGGCTATACGGGCGATGATTATCGGTATCCCGAACGTCGGCAAATCGACGCTCATCAATCAGTGGATCGGCAAAAAAACGGCTAAAATCGGTGACCGTCCTGGAATTACAAAAAATCAGCAGTGGCTGAAAATGGGTAAAGAAATGGACCTGCTCGACACCCCGGGCATTCTCTGGCCGAAGTTTGAAGACCCTTACGTTGGTGAACGTCTCGCAGCGACTGGCGCTATCAAGGATGAGCTTTTGGATCTGCAGGATATTGCTTATTTTATTATCGGTATCTGCCAGGAGTATTATCCAGAAAAGCTGCTTCAGCGCTTTGGGCTTGAGGATAAGCCGAGGGAAACTTCGCTGGAATGGTTTGAAGACATTGGACGTAAGCGGGGGGCACTGCTTGCGGGAGCGGAAATCGATTATGAAAAAGCAGGTGAAATGGTGGTACGCGAGTTCCGTGGAGGGCTGCTCGGCCGCATCAGTCTCGAACGGCCGGACGACGAAGCGGGCGAATAATTGAGCAGCAGAGGTGAAAATATTGGAGAAATGGACGATAACAGCTGTAAAGGAGTATTTAAAGACCCATGAGGAGCCGGATGCGGGACTTCTAAATGCCTGGGCAGAGGACTCCCGGACCGGCGTCCAGAAGGAGCTGCAGCGGTATGCCAAACGACAGAAGCAGAAGCAGGAAAAGTATGAAGACTTTTGCCGGCGGCTTTCATTTGAACAGGACTATTGGAGCCGCGGCTTCCAGGCGGTGGCTGGAGTGGATGAGGTCGGGCGCGGGCCGCTTGCCGGGCCGGTGACTACCGCTGCTGTGGTGCTGCCAAAGGACATCAGTCTGGTGGAAGTAAATGACTCCAAAATGCTTTCCGCTAAAAAACGTGAAGAGCTCGAAGCAAAAATCAAAGAGGCGGCGGTCGCCTGGAGCGTCGTTCATATCGAGGCGGACGAAATCGACCGCCTGAATATATATCAGGCAACTAAAAAAGCTATGCGGATGGCAGTTGCGAACCTTGAGCCTGCTCCGGACGCTCTTCTCGTAGATGCGATGACCCTTCCATTACATATTGAGCAGCAGTCGCTGGTGCAGGGAGACAGCCGGAGCGTATCGATTGCGGCTGCTTCTATTCTGGCGAAGGTGGAGCGGGACCGTTACATGCAGTATTATCATACGCTCTACCCGGATTACGATTTTGCCAGCAACAAGGGATACGGTACCCAGAATCATCTGGACGGCTTAAAGCGTCTCGGCGGGTGTGCCATCCACCGGTATTCGTTTCAGCCGGTAGCCGGGTACCGGCTTTCGTAAAAGGAGAGAAAACTTATGAAGCTGTCACTGCCGTCCACGTACACCGGAAACCGTACAGGACAAACCGGAAATGAAGAAATTAAAGCCGGCCAGATTATTAAAGGCACCGTCAGGCAGCTGTATCCTGGCCAGCAGGCGGCGGTTACTGTGCACGGGAGTGTGTATCATGCTTCCCTCGAAGCACCGGTGGAAACCGGCAAATCATATTATTTTCAGGTGAAAAATGAGAACGGGCGGCAGGTATGGCAGGTGACAGCAAACGGAGCTGCTGCAGACAAAAGCCAGGAGCTCCTGAAGCAGCTCGGATTGCTGCCGGGAAAGCAGGAGCAGTACATAGTCCGCATGTTCGAACAGATGCAGCTGCCGGTAACGAGGGAGACGCTCCAGAAAAGCGTGCAGCTGCTTAAAGGAGAAGGCGCCGTCAACAAGCAGGGAATGCAGACAATTCAGTGGATGCTTGCCGCAGGCGCTCCCTTAAAAACATCTATCTTTCAAAGCGTTCATCAGGTGCTGCACGGTCCGTCGATGGCGCAGGATTTAACAGCGCTGCTTGCTCAGCATAAAACGTCTGACCCCGTTCATCAGTCTATAAGCAGTGCAGTGCTCACCCCGGGGAGCTTTAAAGAAAACATCGAGGCTCCGACAAAGCCGATGCAGCTGTACGCTGCGGTGGCAGCAGCGGCTGCGAGTGATAACCACGGACAGGCCGCCCAGCTGATCCATCGGTTATTTTCCAGCCTGCAGCCTCCGTTGAACGCTGAAGCATTTCTACAGCATATCGGCCAGGCTGCCATAAGCAGCGGTTCCGTGGAAAAATGGCTTCAGTCCCAGGTTGGGGACGCCCAGACGCTGCATCAAACGGTCCAGCAGCCGCTTGGCAGTGCGCCCCAGCGGAGCACGGCGGCTCTGATGAAGGCCTGGCACGCGATGATCCCGGAAGCAGTAACGGTGCTTGCGAATACGCCGCAGATGGTGGAATGGCTGAAGAGGCACGCCGGAAGTGCCAGCTGGTCCTCCTGGGCAGAAAGCGGGAGCAAAGAGGCGATGCAGACGTCTTACAGGCATTTAGAGCAGGCACAGGCGCATATTATGTCGAGAAATGAATTTTCACCCCAGCACGAACGGACCGTCGCTCATGTGGCCGGTCAGCAGCTTATGCAGCAGGCCGATCAGGAGGCCTGGCTGCAGCAGCTCTCCCATCTTCCGGCGAAGTGGGGGGAAATGCTTTCGGATGCTGTCGTTCACTGGGAGGGAAAACGGACGGCGGACGGGAAGCTCGACCCGGACACTTGCCATATTTTATTTCAGCTTGAAATGGACCGGCTCGGCGTTTTAATCGCCGACGTGCAGATTTATAAACGAAACGTGACGGTAAACATCAGCAGTGAAAATCCGCGCCCGGAGCAGCCGCTGCATCTTTTTCAGCCCATGCTGAAAACGGCGATGGCTTCGTTAAATTACCAGCTGGTGTCGCTTCAGTGGCATGAGGAAGAAGCGCCTGCGGAAAGGCCGAAGAGCCGGGAAGCCGGACTGAAAGGAGCATTTGATATTCGAATATGACCTCCAACCAGAACTGGACAACGAAAAAAGCAGTGGCACTGAATTACAGGCAGAATATTTCGCAGGCGCCGGCAGTCAAAGCGAAGGGGCGGGGATGGACCGCAGAACGAATTATCGAAGCGGCTGCTGAACATAATGTTCCGGTGCATAAGGATGCCGGTCTTGTACATATGCTTCATGAGCTGGAATGGAACGAAGAAATTCCGGAAGAGCTGTACGAAGTGGTGGCAGAAATCTTCGCCTTTATCTACCGGATGGATAAAAAAACAGCCGGGCAAAATGAAAACTAAACCGCGCGACAGAAACTTTCACGGAAATGTTGAATTTTTTTCTGAATTTCTATACGATAAAGGATGTGTGGGAAGCAGCGAGGCCGCTTGCAGGCTTTCGCTCTGCCCAGATTCGATTTTGTAATCACTTACACAGTCGATAGAAGGATTCGTATTGTAACGGTGAGGGGGAAAAAGCATGAATATTCATGAGTACCAGGGAAAAGAGCTCCTTCGTAAATATGGAGTAGCAGTCCCTAACGGAAAAGTTGCATTTACGGTAGATGAAGCAGAAGCAGCCGCAAAAGAACTGGGTTCTGACGTAACAGTGGTAAAAGCCCAGATTCACGCAGGTGGAAGAGGGAAAGCCGGCGGGGTGAAGCTCGCTAAAAACCTCGATGACGTCCGCAAATATGCTGACGAAATCCTCGGCAAAACACTGGTTACTCACCAGACCGGCCCGGAAGGTAAAGAAGTGAAGCGTCTTTACATCGAAGAGGGGAGCGACATCAAGAAGGAATACTACTTAGGTGTTGTGCTCGACCGGGTATCGTCCCGTATTGTGATGATGGGATCTGAAGAAGGCGGAACAGAAATCGAAGAAGTAGCTGAAGAAAATCCGGAAAAGATCTTCCGTGAATACATTGATCCAGCTATCGGTATGCAGCCTTACCAGGCCCGTCGTATGGCATTTAACATGAATATACCGACAGACCTTCTAAAGGAAGCAGTGAAATTTATGCTTGGCCTGTCCAAAGTATTTATCGACAATGACTGCTCAATCGCGGAAATTAACCCGCTTGTAACGACCGGGGACGGGAAAGTAATGGCGCTCGATGCGAAATTCAATTTCGATTCCAACGCACTTTACCGTCAAAAAGAAGTGCTCGATTACCGTGACCTTGATGAAGAGGATCCAAAAGAGATCGAAGCTTCCAAATACGACTTAAGCTACATTGCCCTCGACGGCAATATCGGCTGCATGGTCAATGGTGCCGGTCTTGCGATGGCTACGATGGACATCATCAAGCACTACAGCGGCGACCCGGCGAACTTCCTGGATGTCGGCGGCGGTGCGACGGCTGAGAAAGTAACGGAAGCATTTAAAATTATCCTTGAAGATGATGCGGTTAAAGGCATTTACGTGAACATCTTCGGTGGAATCATGAAATGCGACGTCATCGCTGACGGGGTAGTGGAAGCTACGAAGCAGACTGGATTAGAGATTCCGCTTGTTGTACGTTTGGAAGGCACAAACGTAGAAAAAGGCAAAGAAATTCTGGAAAAATCCGGATTGAATATTACAGCAGCGGACTCTATGGCAGACGGTGCGCAAAAAATTGTTTCGTTAGTTCAATAGAAAGGCAGGGACCATCGACCTATGAGCATTTATATTAATCAGGACACAAAAGTAGTTGTTCAAGGAATTACAGGATCTACCGGCCTCTTTCACACTCAGCAGGCGTTAGAGTACGGTACGAAAATCGTCGGCGGCGTGACGCCGGGTAAAGGCGGCACGGAAGTTGAAGGCGTACCGGTCTTCAACACGCTTGATGATGCAGTGGAAGCAACCGGTGCTACGGTTTCGGTTATTTACGTTCCGCCTGCTTTTGCAGCGGACGCGATCATTGAAGCAGTGGACGCAGATCTAGATCTTGCCATCTGCATCACTGAAGGCATCCCGGTTCTTGATATGATTAAAGTGAAACGCTTTATGGAAGGCAAGCGCACCCGCCTTGTCGGTCCAAACTGCCCGGGCGTTATTACCCCGGACGAATGCAAAATCGGCATTATGCCGGGCTACATTCATAAAAAAGGACACGTAGGTGTTGTTTCCCGTTCGGGTACCCTGACGTATGAAGCCGTAGACCAGCTTACTAAAGCAGGCATCGGCCAGTCGACAGCTGTCGGTATCGGCGGCGACCCTGTAAACGGCACAAGCTTTACCGACGTGCTTCAGGCCTTTAATGACGATCCGGACACAGAAGCCGTGATCATGATCGGTGAAATCGGCGGTACAGCCGAGGAAGAAGCAGCCGAATGGGTCAAGCAGAACATGACCAAGCCAGTAGTCGGCTTTATCGGCGGTGCCACAGCGCCTCCAGGAAAACGGATGGGTCACGCCGGCGCGATTATTTCCGGCGGTAAAGGTACCGCAGAGGAAAAAATCAAAACGTTAAACGAAAGCGGCGTGCAGGTAGCAGCGACACCGGCAGAAATCGGTGATACGATGATCAACGTTCTGAAAGAACGCGGCCTGTACGAAAAATGCCTCACCCACGAACCACAAGTATAAATCAACCGCCCTCCGCTGCCTCTTTCGGGCATGCGGAGGTTTTCTTTTACTCCCCGTATTTCCCCGAGGAACCATCACCCCCCCCAGGAAAGGACTATCCCTCATGCAAAATCTCTCCTTTAATGAACGACTTCTGGCTGTCCACGAATTTCCCCATTTTCAATGGAAGCACGTCACAGAGCTGCTCCGCCGCGACCGCGAATTGCTTCTCCCTTTTACGCACCCTCATCTTCTGCCCGTAAGCAGCGCCCATCGGACTGCCTGGCGGAAATATATGTCCCAGCTTAACTTCCAGCAGCGGCTCACGTGGTACCGTGAGCAGGGCACCGGGTGGATTACATATTTTGACGACTGCTATCCGTCGTCCTTAAAATCAATTTACGATGCGCCGTGGGTGTTATACACGAAGGGAAACACAGAGCTGCTGCAGGACAATCCCCGGCTTGCGGTAGTCGGCTCCCGGAGCATGACTTCTTACGGCAGAGCAGCGGTGGAAGCATTTCTTCCCCACAGCCAGGTGCAGATTGTCAGCGGGCTCGCGAGAGGCGTAGACGGACATGCCCACCGTCAGGCATTAAAAACAGGAGCGCCGGCTATTGCGGTGCTTGGCTCCGGGTTTGGCCGTATTTATCCAAAGGAGCATCTCGCTCTGGCGAAAAATATTGCTGCCGCGGGGCTGCTTTTGAGCGAATATCCCCCGGACAGATCGCCGAGAAAGTGGCACTTTCCGGCCAGAAACCGTATTATCAGTGGTCTGTCTGATAAAATATTTGTGGTGGAAGCAGATGTGAACAGCGGTTCCCTTATCACAGCATCGCTTGCACTTGAGCAGGGCAGGGAGGTCTGCGCGCTGCCGGGTCCGGTGTTTTCCAGGCAGAGCGCGGGCACGAATAAGCTGATTTACGATGGCGCCCTCCCGGTCCTTCAGCCGGAGGATTTACATATCAGCCGCCGGCCGCACAGTGCTTCATAACAGTTGACCGAATTGAAACGTAATTTTAAATTTTCCGTATGTTATGCTAGACACGTCCGGGAAACTGTGAAAGAATAATTGTGATTTCAAGCACAAAACGCACTGAAACAAGTCAGATCATAAAAGCATCACTATTTGACAGAGCAATTTATTCACGTTAATAATGGTAATATTTCATTGAGACAAAGGGGAGAAGAGGAATGGCCGACTATTTAGTCATCGTGGAGTCTCCCGCAAAAGCAAAAACAATCGAAAAGTATTTAGGGAAAAAATATGCAGTGAAAGCTTCAATGGGGCACGTAAGAGACCTGCCAAAAAGCCAGATGGGAGTCGACACTGAAAACAATTATGACCCGAAATATATAACGATACGCGGGAAAGGTCCAGTTTTAAAAGAATTAAAAACGGCTGCAAAGAAAGCGAAAAAAGTATATCTCGCAGCCGACCCTGACAGAGAGGGTGAAGCTATCGCCTGGCATCTGGCGCATAGCTTAAACATTGATGAGGATTCGGAATGCCGCGTCGTTTTTAACGAAATTACAAAAACGGCGGTGAAGGATGCGTTTAAGCATCCCCGCTCCATCAATATGGACCTGGTGGACGCCCAGCAGGCCCGCCGGATACTTGACCGGCTCGTTGGCTATAACATCAGCCCATTACTATGGAAGAAAGTGAAAAAAGGGCTGAGTGCCGGACGGGTACAGTCGATTGCCGTGAAGATGATCATTGACCGGGAAAAAGAGATTAAGGCGTTTATACCGGAAGAATACTGGAGTATTAATGGAACGTTTTCGGACGGGGACGCGGAATTTGAAGCGAAATTTCACGGCACAGCCAAAGAAAAGCAGGCGCTTGCCTCCCGGGAGGACGTCGATGGCGTGCTTCAAAAGATGAAGGGCGACCAGTTTGAAGTAACAAAGGTTACGAGAAAAGAACGCAAACGAAACCCGGTACAGCCGTTCACCACCTCGTCCCTGCAGCAGGAAGCTGCGAGAAAGCTTAATTTCCGGGCGAAAAAGACGATGATGGTCGCCCAGCAGCTGTATGAAGGTATTGATTTAGGCAAACCGGCTGGCACCGTCGGTTTGATCACGTACATGCGTACCGACTCCACCAGGGTTTCCCAGACCGCCAAGGAAGAAGCCCGGACGTTTATTACAGAGAAATACGGCGAGGAATACGTCCGCCAGGGAGAGCGCAAGAATGCCAAAAGCACCAACAGCCAGGACGCCCACGAGGCGATCCGGCCGACGTCCATCATGTATGAACCAAAACAGGTAAAAAGCTCGCTTTCAAGAGACCAGTACCGGCTGTATAAGCTTGTCTGGGAACGTCTGGTGGCAAGTGAAATGGCTCCGGCCGTGATGGACACAATGTCGGTGGACCTTGATAATGAAGGCGTGCTTTTCCGGGCGACCGGCTCGAAAGTGAAATTCCCCGGCTTTATGAAGGTGTACGTGGAAGGTCAGGATGACGGGAAAAAAGAAGAGGATAAAATGCTTCCGGACCTCCAGGAGGGCCAGATGGTCACCCGGACGGATATGGAAGAAAATCAGCACTTTACCCAGCCGCCGCCGCGTTATACAGAAGCACGGCTCGTGCGGACGATGGAGGAAATGGGGATCGGCCGGCCGTCAACGTACGCTCCGACACTCGATACAGTGCAGCGCCGGAACTACGTAGCGCTTGAAGAAAAGCGTTTCGTGCCGACCGAGCTCGGCGAAATTGTCATGGATCTGGTCGTAGAATTCTTCCCGGAAATTCTCGATGTGGAATTCACCGCAAAGATGGAAAACGATCTTGACTATATTGAAGAAGGAAAACAAAATTGGATTGAAATCATCGACGAATTTTACCAGGGATTTGAGCCGAGGCTGAAAAAAGCTGAGGAAGAAATGGAAGAAGTCGAAATCAAAGATGAGCCGGCAGGCGAAGACTGTGAACAGTGCGGCCATCCCATGGTTTATAAAATGGGCCGGTACGGAAAGTTTATGGCCTGCTCCAATTTCCCGGAATGCCGTAATACAAAAGCGATTGTTAAAGATATCGGCGTGAAATGCCCGAAATGTAAAGAGGGAAATGTCGTTGAACGCCGAAGTAAGAAAAAGCGGATCTTTTACGGGTGTGACCGGTATCCGGACTGCGAATTCGTGTCCTGGGATAAACCGATTGCCCGGCCGTGTCCGAAATGTGAAAATATGCTCGTAGAGAAAAAGACGAAAAAAGGCGTACACGTCCAGTGCTCTGAATGTGATTATAAGGAAGAACCAAATTAAAAAATGACTGGTTACAGCGCAGGTCTGACTCCTTCCGAAAGGAATAGTTGCCTGCGCTTTCAAAAGGGAAAGGAGTTTTTATCATGAAAAGTACATCTGTTCATATCGTCGGTGCAGGACTTGCTGGAAGCGAAGCGGCATGGCAGCTTGCTAAACAGGGCGTGCCGGTCGTACTTCACGAGATGCGTCCGAACAAACAGACGGCCGCCCATCATACTGATAAATTTGCGGAGCTGGTCTGCAGCAATTCGCTGCGCGCCAATAATCTTACAAATGCCGTCGGCGTATTAAAGGAAGAAATGAGACATCTCGACAGCGTGATTATCGAGGCAGCAGACGCGGCTTCGGTACCGGCAGGCGGCGCCCTTGCCGTTGACCGGCATGAATTTGCCGCTAACGTCACGGAAAAAGTCAAAAATCATCCGCTCGTGGAAGTCGTATCGGAAGAAGTGACCCATATCCCGGATGAACCGGCGATTATTGCCACGGGACCGCTGACCGCCGAGTCGCTATCCGAGGATATTTTTAAGCTGACCGGCGAAGAGCATTTGTACTTTTACGACGCAGCCGCGCCCATTGTGGAAACAGACAGCATCGATATGGATAAAGCGTACGTGAAATCCCGGTATGATAAAGGGGAGGCTGCGTACATCAACTGTCCGATGACCGAAGAAGAATTTGACCGCTTTTACGATGCGCTGGTGGAAGCAGAGGTTGTGCCGCTGCGCGAATTTGAGAAAAACATCTTCTTTGAAGGCTGCATGCCGGTTGAGGAAATTGCCCGCAGAGGCAAAAAGACCCTCCTGTTCGGCCCGATGAAGCCGGTCGGACTGGAGCATCCGGAAACAGGGGAGCTCCCGCACGCTGTTGTGCAGCTGCGCCAGGACAACCAGGAAGGCACGCTTTTTAATATTGTCGGCTTCCAGACTCACCTTAAATGGGGACCGCAGAAAGAAGTAATCCGCTTAATTCCGGGACTTGAAAATGCCGACATCGTCCGCTACGGCGTGATGCACCGTAATACGTTTTTAAATTCCCCGAATTTCCTGAATCCGACCTACCAGACGAAGGCCCGCAGTGATTTGTTCTTTGCCGGACAGATTACCGGGGTGGAAGGCTATGTGGAATCAGCTGCTTCCGGTCTGGTCGCCGGATGGAACGCGGCTAAACAATATTTGCAGGAGGACACGGATACCTTCCCGACGGAAACGGTGATTGGTGCCATGAGCCACTATATTACGTCAGCCGGCGCCAAAAACTTCCAGCCGATGAACGCGAACTTCGGCCTGCTGCCGGCCCCGGAGCAAAAAATCAAAAACAAGCGGGAGCGCAACGAATACTACGCAGAACGGGCTCTGGATGCCATTCAGAATTTTAAGAAAAAAGTCCAAATATGATTGCTAGGCTC
The DNA here is from genome assembly GCF_033845285.1 of Marinococcus sp. PL1-022. Taxonomy (NCBI): domain Bacteria; kingdom Bacillati; phylum Bacillota; class Bacilli; order Caryophanales; family Bacillaceae; genus Marinococcus; species Marinococcus sp. PL1-022. The sequence goes on from NZ_JAWXCX010000001.1 coordinate 1,114,591, forward strand.
CATGGTTTATGATACGATTTACTAGCTTTTGTCTTCATAAGGCGTAACAGACGCGCAGAAGGAAGCAGAAAGCGTAAAGGAGCAAAAAGCTGATGAACCCGTTATTAACCTGGAGGGAGGAATTTTTCCGCTACCTGGAACTGGAAAAAAACATTTCCTCCTATACGAAAACAGCTTATGAACAGGATTTGATGGAATTTGAAGCATTTATGCAGCAGGAAGGCTGGAAGCACGTGGAGGAGGTAGATCCAACCCTCGTCCGTCTCTACTACAGCAGCATGTACGACCGCTCGTATGCAAGAGCGACGGTAGCGCGGAAAATCTCCGCGCTGCGTGCGTATTTCCGCTATCTGCAGCGCGAGGATTATATTGAACAAAATCCGTTTATCGGTGCGAGCCACCCTAAAAAAGAGCGGCCGCTGCCTCATTTTTTATATGAAGAAGAAATCGAATCGCTGTTTGCATCATTTGATATGAGCAAGCCGCTGGATATCAGGGATAAAGCCATTATGGAGCTGCTCTATGCGACAGGGATGCGTATCAGTGAATGCCAGCAGCTGCAGGCAGGTGACCTCGATGATTACCTTGGCACCATTCTGGTAAAGGGTAAAGGCCGGAAGGAGAGGTACGTGCCGGTAGGCAGCTTTGCCCAGGAAGCCGTCGAGTTGTACAAAACGAACGTGCGGCCGGAGCTGGCAGCCAAAAGCAAAGTGCCGGCCGGCCAGCTGTTTTTAAACGCCCGTGGCGGCCCGCTGACCGACCGCGGGTTCCGCCATGTTATTAACGAACGGGTGAAAAAGGTTTCGAGCACGCTTCGTATTTCTCCTCATGACCTGAGGCACACGTTTGCGACACATCTGCTCAATCACGGGGCGGACCTCCGGGTCGTGCAGGATCTGCTTGGCCATGCCAATTTATCCACGACCCAGATTTACACCCACGTAACTAAAGAACGGCTCCAGGATGTGTACCGACAATCACATCCAAGAGCAGAAAGGAAGCGTGAATAACTAATGGAACCATCCTTTCACGCCACAACGATATACGCTGTTCACCACGACGGCAAAGGAGCAATGGCCGGCGACGGCCAGGTAACGCTCGGCCAGCAGGTGGTCATGAAGCATACCGCACGAAAAGTGAGAAGGCTGTACAACGGGAAGGTACTCGCCGGATTTGCCGGCTCGGTGGCTGATGCGTTCACCCTGTTTGACTTGTTTGAAGAAAAACTGGAGCAGTGGAGCGGTAATCTGCAGCGGGCGGCCGTCGAGCTTGCCAAGGACTGGCGCAGCGATAAAACGCTGCGGCGGCTTGAAGCGATGCTCATTGTCATGGATAAATCCACGATGCTTTTGGTCGCGGGCACAGGAGAAGTGATCGAGCCTGATGATAACATGCTTGCGATCGGCTCCGGAGGCAATTATGCGCTCAGCGCCGGACGTGCACTCAAAAAGCATGCCACGCATCTGAGCGCCCGGGAAATGGCCGAAGCTTCGCTTGAGACAGCAGCAGACATCTGTGTTTTCACCAACCATGAAATCATTATTGAAGATTTGGAATCTTAAAACATAGTCCGCTAAGGGGGCTTATTAATGGAAATTTCGATGACACCCAAACAGATTGTAGAACGGCTCGACCAATATATTATTGGCCAGAATGAAGCGAAGCGTTCAGTCGCGGTCGCTCTTCGCAACCGGTACCGAAGGAGCAAGCTGCCAGAACAGCTCCAGGAGGAAGTAACACCGAAAAATATTCTGATGATCGGGCCGACGGGCGTAGGGAAAACAGAAATCGCCCGCCGGATTGCAAAGCTTGTCGGCGCCCCGTTTTCGAAGGTCGAAGCCACTAAGTTCACGGAAGTCGGCTATGTCGGCCGCGACGTGGAATCGATGATCCGGGATCTGGTGGAGGTTGCCGTACGTATTGTAAAGGAAGAAAAAACAGCCTCCGTGCAGGAGAAGGCGGAAAAAGCTGCGAATAAAAAAATCGTCCGGCTGCTCGCACCGAGAAAACGCAAAAATCGTCAGGCGGACAGCAGCTCCGGCAACCCGTTCGGCATGCTTTTTCAGCAGAATGATGACAATGAGGAAGAAGAAGAAACGGACACGCCGGACAACAGTGATCTTCGTGAGCAGCGCCGCCAACTGCAGAATCAGCTGGAAATGGGCGAGCTTGAAGACCGCAAAGTAACCATTGAGGTCGAGCAGCAGTCCGGCTCGATGGGCGACATGTTTCAGGGCGGCGGCATGGAGCAGATGGGCATGAACATGCAGGAGATGCTCGGAAACATGATGCCAAAGAAAACGAGCAGCCGCACGCTCCCCGTGCGCGAAGCACGCAAGGTGCTGACCGAGCAGGAAGCCCAGAAAATGATCGATATGGACGAAGTGAGCACGGAAGCTGTTTACCGCGCGGAGCAGCTGGGAATTGTGTTCCTGGACGAGATTGATAAAGTGACCGGCAAAAAGGAAAGCAGCAGTGCGGATGTGTCGCGTGAAGGCGTACAGCGGGACATTCTGCCGATTGTGGAAGGCTCCACGGTCAATACCAAATACGGCCCGGTGCGTACCGATCATATGCTGTTTATCGCCGCCGGTGCTTTTCATACAGCCAAGCCTTCCGATTTAATTCCTGAGCTGCAAGGAAGATTTCCGGTGCGTGTCGAATTAGATAACTTAGGAGCAGCAGATTTTGCCCGGATTCTGCGGGAGCCGGATCAGGCTCTGACCAAGCAGTACCAGGCACTCATCCGCACCGAAGGCATTGAAGTAACATTTACAGACGAAGCTGTCGAAACCATTGCAGAATTAGCGGAAGCAGTCAATCAGCAGACAGAGAACATCGGCGCGAGACGGCTGCATACACTGCTTGAAAGACTGCTCGAAGATCTGTCCTTTGAGGCTCCGGAAATTACTATGGACGCTATCACCATCACGCCGGAGTACGTCAATGACAAACTGGCAACGATCGCCAGGGACCGGGACGTCAGCCGGTACATTTTGTAGCATAAATCAGGAGGAGAATCAGCATGGATTTGTTAACGAGAAGCAGAAGAATTAATGAAATGTTACAGAAAACACAGGGGGACCACGTCAATTTTAAGGACATGGCCGAAACTCTTCAGGAAATTATCGGGGCCAATGTGTTTGTGGTCAGCCGCCGCGGAAAGCTGCTCGGATACTCGATCGAGCAGGAAATCGAGCACGAAAAAATGCAGCGGATTTTAGAGGAGCGTCAGTTTCCGCAGGAATACACCTCCGGCCTGTTCGGCATCAATGAAACCTCGCCGAACCTGGATGTACAGAGCGAATATACGGCATTTCCGCAGGAAAGCGCCGAATTATTTGCCTCCGGACTGACTACGATTGTACCGATAGTTGGTGGCGGCCAGCGTCTTGGCACACTCGTACTGGCCCGGTTGAGCGAAACATTTGATGATGATGACCTGATCCTTGCCGAGTACGGGGCGACTGTGGTCGGAATGGAAATTCTTCATGAAAAGACACAGGAGATTGAAGAGGAAGCAAGAAGCAAAGCGGTCGTTCAGATGGCCATCAGCTCCCTGTCCTACAGCGAACTTGAAGCCGTTGAGCATATTTTCGAAGAACTCGACGGCAAGGAAGGGCTGCTTGTAGCGAGTAAAATCGCCGATCGTGTCGGCATCACCCGTTCTGTGATCGTCAACGCTCTGCGCAAGCTTGAAAGCGCGGGTGTCATCGAATCGAGATCCCTCGGCATGAAAGGGACCTATATTAAAGTATTAAACAACAAGTTTTTATATGAACTCGAGAAAATTAAAAGTAACGATTAACGGCTTAAGAGCGATCCTTTCATGGGTCGCTTTTTTTATGTCTCTGAAAAAGAAAAAATTCGTGCTGTAACATTTTCTGCAGGGAAAAACTGAATATTATACAAGCAAATAAGCACGATAAGGATAAAAGAACTACAAAAAAGTAGTTTAACCACTTAGACGGAAGTTACTGAAATGCAAAAACGGCAATATTGGTTAGACAAATGTACATTTTTTCTATACAATTTAGGAAGTAATGCTCATATAAAAATATTTAAATGAACCTTTAGTATTAATAAAAAAGCCAGAGGTGAGAAAATGGAACTGTTCCAGTCCGGGACTTGGCAGAAATTGCAGGCAGGTGTCGAAGGGGCTTCGCTCAGACAAAAAGCAATTACGGATAATATTGCTAATATTGACACACCGAACTACAAAGCAAAGGAAGTCTCCTTTCAGGATGTGTTAAAGGAGGAAAGCAGCAGTCAAATGGAAGCCATGCGAACAAATGAAAAACATTTCCCTTTTCAGAATAATCATAATACTCCGAGCGTATACGAGCAGCGGGGCAATACATACAACAATAACGGAAACAACGTAGACATTGATAAAGAAATGACTGAGCTTTCGGAGAATCAGCTGCATTATAACGCCATTATCGATCGTATTAACGGAAAATTCGGCGGTATTAAATCAGCTATCCGGGGAGGGTCATAAGCATGTCTATTTTTAATGGAATTCAGGCTTCCGGTTCAGCCTTGACGGCCCAGCGCCTGCGGATGGATGTTGTAAGCTCCAACCTTGCAAATGCGGATTCCACGAGGGGTCGTCTCGTCGATGGGGAATGGCAGCCATACCAGCGCAAAACCGTCTCTATGAGTCCGAAGCAGGACAATTCTTTTCAGTCAAATTTAACGAAGGCATTGAATGATCAGGGCGGCGTGCGCGTGTCGGAAATAGGAGTGGATGATGCCCCCTTCGATGAGGTCTATCAGCCTGAGCATCCCGATGCCAATGAAGATGGCTACGTACAGATGCCGAACGTGGACCCCTTAAAAGAAATGACGGACCTGACCTCGGCCTCGCGTTCGTACGAAGCAAACGTCACGGCGCTCAATGCCAATAAAAACATGATGATGAAAGCACTCGAGATCGGTAAAAACTAACGACGGAAGGAGGAGTACGGATGGAAATCAATAATATTCAGGCTCCCGCCATGAAAACAGCGAATGAGGCGGGCGGGGCCACCGTAAAGGAAACCGGCGACTCGTTTCAAAAAGCGATGAGCGAGGCGATGAGTAAAGTCAATGAGGCCCAGCTGGAGTCGGACCGGATGACAGAAAAACTGGTAACCGGGGAAGCGGACAATCTGCATGACGTAATGATTGCTGCGGAAAAAGGAAGTATCTACATGCAGACGGCCACCGAGGTGAGAAACAAGGCAGTGGAAGCTTACAAAGAAATGATGCGGATGCAGGTGTAATCGTAAAGAGGAAGGTATGAAGCGGAGTTATGAAAGAAAAATGGAAAGAGTACAGCCAAAAGGCAAAAACGTATTGGGGCAGCCGCAGTAAAAAACAAAAAAGAATATATATTTTTGGCACGACGGCGATCTTTCTTTTTCTCCTCATCAGCATACTGCTGTTTTCACGGACAAACTTTGAGCCTCTTTACACCGACCTGGCACCGGAAACAGCAGGAAGCATCAAAGAGACACTGGACACCCGCGGGGTGAAATATGAAATATCAAATGAAGGGACCACCATCAGTGTGCCAAAGGAGCAGGTGGACGCATTAAAGGTGGATCTGGCGGCTGAGGGACTTCCGCAGGACGGGGCGATTGACTACAGCTTTATTGAAGATCAGACCGGCTTCGGAATGACGGACAACGAATTTTCTGTCATGGAGCGGGCGGCGCTCCAGACCGAGCTTGAGGCGCTGATTTCCAACATGGACGCGGTGGAAAGCACTGATGTAATGATCAATATGCCGGAGGAAGCCACATGGGTGGCCGAGGAGGCCGAAGCAGCTACTGCATCGGTGACCGTTGATTTGAGCGGTACCGGGGAGCTGGATCAGGAGCAGGTGAAAACACTGTACAACCTGGTATCCAAAAGCGTACCTGATCTGCCGGTGGAAAACATTGATATCAGTGATACGAGCATGAACTATTATACATATGAAGAAAACGGGGCGTCCGGCTCAGCGATGGATCAATATGAAGACCAGCGTGCGGTTCAGCAGGACATCGAAAAGGATATCCGCCGGGAAGTCCAGCAAATGCTTGGTACCGTGGCCGGGCAAAATAAAGTGATGGTATCGGTAACGACAGATATCGACTTTACGAAGGAAAACCGGGAAGAAGACCTGGTGGAACCGGTGGATGAAGAGACAATGGAAGGCATTGCCGTTAGTGCCGAAGAAGTGGCTGAAGCCTATGAGGGCGTGGATCCAGTCGAAGAAGGTGAAGCAGGAGCCGGGGAGGAGGACGTAGCCAACTACCCGGCCGGTACTGAAGCAGCCGGTGACTCCGAGCGGACCGAGGAGCGAATCAACTACGAAGTGAATCGTATACATAAAGAGATTCAGGAAAGTCCGTACAAGCTGCGCGACCTCGGTATTCAGGTGATGGTGGAGCCACCGGATCCGGAAGATCCAAATTCTTTAGAACCGGAAACGATGGATAATATGCAGGCGATGCTTGAGACAGTCATCAGTACGAGCATTGATAAGGAATATCTTGAAGTGGAAGGCGAAGAAATGGATGTGGAAGAAAAAGTCTCTATTTCCTCCCAGACCTTCCTCGGCGCAGAAGAGATCGATCAGGAAGCGGGCGGTCTGCCGTGGTGGGCGTATGCGTTAATGGCGGTCGGAGCTGTTGGCCTTATCCTGTTAGTGGTATGGCTCGTCCGGCGGAAAAAGCCGGCAGAAGCCAAGGAAGAAGCCTTTCAGGCTGCAGAATTTGAACAGCGTGATATCCCGGACCTGGAAAGCAGCCGGGAAATGACCGAGGAAGAAATGAAACGAAACCAGCTCGAGAAGCTAGCAAAAGAAAAGCCGGAGGAATTTTCAAAGCTGCTTCGTTCCTGGCTGTCCGATGATTAAAAGGGGGAGCAGCAATTGCAGAAAAGAAAAGAAACGCTGACTGGTAAACAAAAAGCAGCTGTACTGCTGATTTCATTGGGCCCGGACGTTTCAGCCGAAGTATATAAACATCTCCGGGAAGAAGAAATTGAAAAGCTGACGCTTGAAATTGCCAACGTCCGAAAAGTAGAAAGCTCAAAAAAAGAAGAAGTGATGAATGAATTTCATCAAATAGCGATTGCCCAGGATTACATTTCCCAGGGAGGCATCGGATACGCTAAAAGCGTGCTTGAAAAAGCGCTTGGAGAAGAGGAAGCGATGCATATGATCAATCGTCTTACGTCATCTCTGCAGGTAAAGCCGTTTGATTTTGCCCGTAAAGCTGAGCCTTCCCAGGTGCTGAACTTCATTCAAAATGAGCATCCACAGACCATCGCTCTTGTGCTTTCCTACTTAGAGCCGGGGCAGGCCGGTCAGATTTTATCGGAGCTGCCTGAGACCCAGCAGACCGATGTGGCCCGGCGTATTGCGAAAATGGACCGGACCTCGCCCGAGATCGTAAGCGAGGTGGAGGCAGTGCTCGAGCAAAAGCTTTCCACCTCCGTCACCCAGGACTACACCGAAGCAGGGGGTATTGAATCCGTCGTGGAGGTGCTGAACGGCGTGGACCGGAGCACGGAAAAAATTATCCTTGAATCTCTGGAACAGGAGGACCCGGAGCTGGCCGAGGAAATCAAAAAGCGCATGTTTGTATTTGAAGACGTTGTGGCGCTTGATAACCGCTCGATTCAGCGGGTGGTGCGCGATGTCAATAACGATGACCTTCAGCTTGCGCTGAAGGTGGCCAGTGAGCAGGTGAAAGAAGTCGTTTTCCAGAACATGTCCCAGCGGATGGCCGAAACATTCCAGGAAGAAATGGAATTCATGGGCCCGGTACGGCTGCGTGATGTCGAAGAAGCCCAGTCGAGAATTGTCGGTATTATCCGCAGACTCGAAGAAACGGGGGAAATTGTAATTGCCCGCGGCGGAGGAGATGATGTCATTGTCTAACGTATTTCGCACGCACCTCAGCGCAGAGCATCGAACCATAGCGCCGAGAAAAATCGTTTATGAAGAAACCCCCCCTCAGGCAGACGAGCATTTTCTCAAGCAGCGCCGGGCCGAACAGTTAAAGGAACAGGCCGCTCGGCTGAACGAGCAGGCCGAACAGGCCTGGAAGGAAACCCAGGAAAAAATCAGACAGGAAGAAATTGAGGCTCAAAACCGTATCGCTGCATGGGCTGAGGAAGCCAAACAACAAGGATACGAAGAAGGTTTTAAGAGCGGGGAGGAGAAAGGATTCGAAGCGTGGCAGGAACAGATTGGCCACGCCGGGCGGATCATAGAGTCTGCGGAACAGGCTTTTCACGAACGCCTGAATGAAGCCGAACCGATGGTGGTCGATATCGCGGTGCAGGCACTTGAAAAAATGCTTGGCCCGGAATGGCTGCCGGACGAACACTGGCGGATGCAGCTCTCGACTGCAGTCAGCTCCCTGCGCGAGCAGGGCAATATCCGTGTGCTCGTCAGCGCCGGTGACTATGAAGATGTGCGAATGTACAAAGAAGAGCTGCAGAGTGCGGCGGGAAGCGACCAGAAGGTGACCATTTATCCGGATACACAGATGAAAGAGCGGCAGTGCGTGCTCGAAACGGATTTTGGAAAACTCGACGTTTCCCTGGATACCCAGCTCCAGGAATTGAAAAAACAGCTGCAGGCTGTCGTGAAAGAAGGCATGCCGGTATGAGAGCAGAGCATGCAGCAAAACAAATGAAACAGATGTCTCTGTATCGTTCTTACGGAAGTGTGGAGCGGGTGATTGGATTAATGGTGGAGTCGCGCGGCCCGAAAACAAACGTCGGTGATATCTGCTACATATACGGTGTCGGAACCGACGCCTCCACGGCCGCTGAAGTAGTTGGTTTCCGACAGGAATACGTGCTGCTTATGCCGCTTGAGTCATTAAAAAATATCAGCCCGGGGTGCACAGTCGAAGCCACCGGAAAACCACTGAAAATCAAGGCAGGGGCTGGCCTTATCGGACGTGTGTTAAACGGTATGGGAGAACCGATTGATCATCAAAAGCTTCCGGAAGGGCTGGTCAGCGTTTCTTCGGATGCAGCCCCGCCGGCGCCGCTTGATCGGCCGAGAATTACAAACGTTATGCCAACGGGTGTGAGAGTGATTGATAGTCTGCTCACAATGGGCGAGGGCCAGCGTATAGGTATCTTTGCCGGAAGCGGTGTCGGAAAAAGCACCCTGCTTTCGATGATCACACGCTACACAGAAGCCGATATTAACATTATCGCTCTTATCGGGGAGCGAGGGCGTGAGGTGCGTGACTTTATCGAACGCGACCTCGGGGAAGAAGGCATGGCCAAGTCGGTGCTTGTGGTAGCAACCTCGGATCAGCCGGCCTCGATGCGGATCCAGGGTGCCTACACGGCGACTGCCATTGCCGAATATTTTCGCTCCAAAGGAAAAAAGGTCAATTTCATGATGGATTCCATCACCCGGTTTGCGATGGCTAGAAGAGAAATTGGCCTTGCGATCGGCGAACCCCCGACAACCAAGGGCTATCCGCCCTCAGTTTTTGCCATACTGCCGGGACTGCTTGAGCGGACGGGGACAAGTAAAGAAGGTTCAATTACTGCTTTTTATACCGTGCTTGTTGACGGGGATGACATGAATGAGCCGATTGCCGATGCCGTACGCGGTATTCTTGACGGCCACTTTGTTCTTGAACGGTCACTTGCCAATAAAAATCATTTTCCGGCCATTGACGTGCTTCAAAGCGTCAGCCGGGTAATGTCAGAAATTACGAATGAAGCCCATCAGGAGGCGGCTTCAAAGGTGAAGGGCTGGCTTGCAGCTTACCGGGAAGCGGAGGACCTTATACGAATCGGTGCCTACCGCAAAGGCAGCTCCCGGGAAACCGATGAGGCACTGGAAAAATTAGCTGCTGTTGAAGCGCTTATCCAGCAGCGGCCGATGGAAGCATCCACGATGGAACAGACGCTGCAAAAGCTGCAAAACGTTATGGAGAAAGGAGCATCCTGATGTCCTACCAATTTTCTTTAGAACAGCTGCTGCAGCTGAGGGACCGCGAAAAAGACCAAAAAGTAAAATCCTATAATGAAGCAGTGGACCAGTTTGAACAGAAAGCCGGCGCCCTGTATGAAATGCTTCGTTCCAAAGAGCACGCAGAGGATATAAACCGGGAGAAAATGACCCGGGGAGTGACAGTCCGGGAGCTTCGCCAGCAGGAAAAAATGCTGCATATGTATGAGCGGGAAGCAGTCGTTCTCGAAGAAGCGGTGAGTAAGGCCAGATGGATGATGCAGCGTGAAGAGAAAGCGATGCAGGAAGCATGGCGCGAAAACCGGAAGCTTGAACTGATGAAGGAAAAAGAAGAAGCAAAACATGTGGAAAAAATAAAGCGGAGCGAGCGTATGGCCATGGATGACACGGCCGTACAGATGTATCTTCAGAAGCAGACGGTGCAGCATTATGGCTAAAAAAGAAAAGAAAAAAGGCGGTTTTTTTCAATGGTTTTTCATGCTGTTTCTTATTCCGCTTCTTTTCGCCGTCGTGCTTTCGGTGGCTGTTATGTCCTTTATGGGCATAAACGTCACTCAGCTCGGCCAGGACGTAGTGAAGTCGGTCATTGGCAGCGAGGAAAGTGCAGATGACGCCGGGGCCTCCGGTGAAGAGCTTGAAGCCAAGGAAGAAGAAATCGTCGAACTGCAGCAGCGGCTTGATGAACGGGAGCAGGAGCTGCGCAGCGTGGAAGAAGAGCTTGAGGAGCTGACGCTTGAAACAGAATCAGAAGAGAATAGTGAAGAAGAAGAAAGTAGCGGGAATACCGGTTCAGTCCAGAAAATATACGGGGAAATGAAACCGGCGACTGCGGCAGCGGTGCTCGGACAGCAGGAAACAGAAGTCATTGTTCAGCAGCTGTATTCACTGCAGCCGGAGGAACAGGCCGCCATACTCGAAGAAATGGATGAGGAGCTTGCTGCTTCCGTTGTTTCGGGAATTGAAGGTCTTGACCTGGAGCAGTAGAAGAGAGGAGGAGGCTATGGAAACAGTAATCACCGGCCGGTCACCGGCCCAGTTGACCGGCGCGCCTTTGTCCGGGCAGGCAGGAAGCAGTTCATCAGCTTTTGCAGCGTTATTCGCAGGAGCAGCTGCGCTTGCGGAAAGACAGCCGGCAGAGGAAAAAGGGCCGGGAAACGCCCTGCCTTCAGCTGAACAAATAATGGAAGCGATCGACTCGCATCCCGAAGCAATCAACGCCCTGATGAAGCAGTATCCGGAGCTTGAAGAAGCAGTGATGTATATTGCAGAGCTCATACTTGAGGAGAAGGGCGGCAGGACAGCAGTACCGGGAGATACGCTCGAAGAAATGCCCAAGGAAAAGGATAATGTGTTCACGAAGCTTGCCGCTGCCCTGCATCCCCCAAATGCAGAAGTATCGGCAGACATACATGCCGGACCGGGTGAAGTGAAGCCTGAATCCCTGGGGAGCATCAATGAAGAGCGGGAAGTGAAATCAGAACTGCCTGTGCCTGAGCAGCTGGCGGCCCGGTTTAATGACCTTGCTCCCAGCGAACAGCAGGCGATACAGATGGCAGCAGTAAAGCTGCAGAAGGCCGCTGGGCCGCTGCTTTCTAAAGCTCTGGCGGGAGAGGAGAAGGAAAAGGCGGCAGAACTTTTTACGAACCAATTGAGTGAGCTGACTGAACTGCTTTCAAAAGTTTTACCAGAAAGCTCAGGAAAAGCACGCCCGGAAGCTGCTCTTATCGCTGCAGCTGTAGCTGCCGAAGCTGTGGTGCAGGGAAATGGAATGAAGGAAAAAACGGGAGATGTTCAGCCGGAGCGGAACGCATCTCAAAAAGCAATATCCCGAATTGAAAAGCTGGAGATTTTGTTTCCAGAAAAACCTCCGCAAGTGCGGCAGCTTATTTCATACCTGAAGCAGCATCAAGAAGCCGAACGCAGTGCAGATCCGCGTCCCCAGTGGCAGCCGCAGATGCCTGCCGGGTGGATGACCCCTGCAGTCGGGAAGGAACCGTCTGCAGATGACGCCGCCCAGGCGGTAAAACACGACCTGCAGCAGTGGCAGAAATACCTCAGTGGACGGGAACAGGCAGGCAACTGGGTACCTAAAGCGCTTCAGTCGTCCGCTGGAGAACAGCCGGAAAAGCAGCTGACGGCGTTTATCCAAAACCTTTCAGCTCTGGTGAAAAAGCAGCTGCCATTGTCTTTAACAGCAAAGGACAGTAAGAGCGAAGCTTTTGCTGAGCAGCTTGAGCAGATTCTTCAGAGCATCCGCGGCGAAGGAGGGAATGCTTCAGCTTCCCCAGCGCCAGCAGCTGGCTCGGGAGAGGCGAGAACGCTTCAGCCGGACACGCCGCTTGTGATCCGGATCCCGCCGGCATCTGAAGGAAATCAGCGACAGGCCGAATTTTTAAAGCAGTTTCAGCAGACGCTTGGCACGATGAACGCCGCCCAGCTGAAAAACGGGGCCTCCTATACGATTCGTCTTCACCCTGAACATCTGGGCAGGCTCGATGTGAAGCTTACGAAAATCGAAGGACAATGGACCGCCCAGCTGATTACAACCTCCAAAGGGGCGCAGGAGCTTGTGGAAGGCAGCATTCATCAGCTGAGACATTCCTTCCTGCAGCAGAACCTTCAGGTGGAACGCATCGAGGTAGCCGAGCACCCGGACTTCTATAAAGAAGAGGAACAGAAAGAAGATCCTGAAGAACAGCGGGAAACGTTAAATGTCCAGGAGGATTCTTCAGAAGAGGAAGAACGCTCGTTTGAAGATATTTTACAGCAGCTTTCGGTCAACGAACGAATTTAAAGGAGGTGAACATACGGTGAGTACGATCACAGATAATATGCAGCTGAACAGCGCTTCGAACACCAAAACGCCCTTTGCCGCTGAAAATAGTAACGGCAATATGGATAAAGATGATTTTTTAAAGCTGCTCATTACCCAGCTGCAAAACCAGAATCCGCTTGAGCCGATGAATGATACCGAATACGTCTCACAGATTGCCAACTTCAGTACGCTTGAACAGATGAACAATATGAATAAATCGATGGAGCAGTCGACACAATTTATGGCGCAGGACGCCCTGATGCAGCTGAGCGGTTTGATCGGCCAGGATGTAACATGGCAGACGCTCGTAAACGCGAATACTCCAAATGAAGATGTGCAGACAGGCCGCAACGAAATTATGTCGGTGAAAAAAGACACGCAGGGAAACATAATGGTTGAGCTTGACTCCGGCCGCTGGATTGATGGCAGGCAGGTGGTGAACATCGGGGAGGACGAGGCGACATCAGAGGAAAGCTGATACGGAGGAAGGAACAGCATGGATTATTCAAAGGTGCACAACTATGCCAGAATGCCGGTTCCGTCTAGTACAGCCAACACCCCGCGACTGGAAAAACAGCAGGACGGCTCATTTGCCACGCTGCTGCAGAACGAGCTGAAAGTCCCGGATGTCAAAATCAGCAAGCACGCTGCCAAACGAATGGAAGAAAGAAATGTTCATATTAAAAGCGCGGACTGGGAGCAGATGCAGGTGAAGCTAGGTGAGGCAGCGGAAAAAGGCGTCAAAGAATCCGTCGTGGTATTCCCGGAAGCGGCACTGGTGGTAAACGCAGAGAACCGGACTATTATTACAGCAATGTCAAAGCAGGAAGCAGCAAACCATACATTCACTAATATTGACGGCGTTATATTTATGTAAAAGGCTTGACCGCAAGGAGGCCTGGGCCCCCGACAGACAGACGGGACCCGCTTAAACCAAAGGAGGAATACGATGCTACGCTCTATGTATTCAGGAATCGCAGGAATGAAGAACTTTCAGCAGAAACTGGACGTTATCAGCAATAATATCGCAAACGTCAATACCCAGGGGTTCAAAAAAGGACGCCCGACATTTCAGGATATGATGAGCCAGCAGACCGGATCAGCTGCAGCAGCTGAAGGTGGACGTGGCGGCGTGAACGCAAAACAAGTGGGAATCGGAAGCGAAATGGGCAGTATTGATACGGTTGATACGCAGGGCAGTCTGCAAAATACCGGCCGTGAACTCGATCTGGCTATTTCCGGATCCGGGTATTTCCGCCTGCAGAATCCTACCGAAGAGGGAGAGAGCTACACAAGAGCTGGTAACTTCTATCTTGATGATAATGGAGACATGGTGAACGCTGAAGGGCTATATGTGTTAAACACAGATGGAGGCATTATTAATATTGATCAGGAAGCGCGAAGCTTCAGTATCGATGATGTGGGCAACGTTAATATTGTCGATGAGAACAATGTAACAGAAACAGTGGCTCAAATCGGTATGGCTACATTTGCAAACCCGGGAGGACTTGAAAAATCAGGCGGCAACGTTTACCGGCCGTCATTAAATTCGGGCGATGCTAATAATATCGTTCCAGGTGAAAACGGAGCTGGGGAAATTGTAGCTGGTGCCCTTGAAATGTCCAACGTTGACCTTTCCGAGGAGTTTACGGAAATGATCACCGCCCAGCGCGGGTTCCAGGCGAATACGCGTGGTATTACGACAGCAGATGAAGTGCTGCAGGAGCTGCTCAACATCAAACGGTAACTAATGAATGAAATCGGGGGAGACAGGGGCGCAGCGCTGCCCCTCAATTAATTATGATGGAATTAACAAAATTAAACGGACGCCCGTTCGTGCTGAACACTACACTGATCGAGCAGGTCGAAGCAGCGCCAGACACTACGATTACGCTGTTAAACGGCAATAAGATTGTGGTGAGGGAAAACATCAGTGAAGTGATGGAGCTTGCCGAACGGTTTTACCGTCGGTCTTGGATGCCGGCCGGTCGAAAGGGGGAGGACGCTTAAGCTATGTTAAAAAGCAAAGCAGGAAAAGTGATGATGGTTATGCTTTTGACCCTTGTACTTATTGCCGGTGCGGCGGCGGCTGTGTATCAGTTTCTCGGCTCCTCATCTGAACAGGCAGAAGGCAGTGAAGAAAAGGCAGAGGAATTAAGCGCCGAAGAACTGCGGGAGCTTACGTGGGATATGGATGAAATGACGACCAACCTTAAAGGCAACGATCGCTATATTAAAACGATGTTCAGTCTGCAGGCCGATAATGAAAAAGCCCGGGAAGAACTGGAGCAGCGGGACTATCAGATCAACAATATTATCATCCATGAGCTGGCCCAGCTCGAACCCGGAGACATTGAAGGCTCGGAAGGCACTACCAGAATGGAAGAACGAATCAAGGAAAAAGTGAATGAGGTTATGACTGAAGGGAAAGTCCAGCGGGTCTACACGACCGAACGCGTCATTCAATAATCCAGGAGCCGCCAGAGAGAAGAGAAAGGGAGGTGAAAACCTCTTGTCAGATGTACTATCCCAGCATGAAATAGATGCCCTTTTGTCCGGTTTGTCTACCGGAGAAATGGACGGTGAGCAGTTAAAAAAGGAAGAAAATGAACGCAAGGTCCGGTCGTACGATTTTAAACGCGCACTGCGTTTTTCCAAAGAACAGATCCGGGGCCTGTCGAGAATTCATGAAAATTTTGCCAGGATTCTTACCACGGCACTTTCAGGACAGCTGCGCTCCTTTGTGGATATCAGCGTAGCCTCCGTGGATCAGGTGCCCTACGATGAATTTATACGCTCGATTCCTAAAATGACACTGCTGAATGTATTCGAAGCGCCGCCGCTTGAAGGGCGGATGCTTATGGAGGTTAATCCGCACGTCGGATACGCCATGCTTGACCGGCTGCTCGGAGGCCAGGGCCAGAGCATGAACAAGGTGGAAAAGCTGACGGAAATTGAAACAAAGCTTTTAAGCTCATTTATGCAGATGATTCTCGAATCCTTTCAGAGCGCCTGGGAATCGGTGCTCAGCATTGAAACGATAGGCTCCGAAATTGAAGTCAATCCGCAGTTTCTCCAGATGGTTTCTCCAAACGAAACTGTAGTGGTTATTTCTTTGACCACAACAATTGGAGAGACGTCCGGGATGATTAATCTGTGCCTGCCGCATATGGTGCTTGAAGAGATACTGCCCAAGCTTACCACCCACTACTGGATGCAGACGAAAGTAAAAGAGCGGGATCAGCAGGAAGTCAAGCATTTGAACGAGTGGCTGCTGCAGGGGAACATTTCCCTGCAGGCGATTCTCGGCACTTCTTCTATCACTATCGAAGAACTTTTACATATGGAGCGTGGCGATGTTTTAACGCTCAAGCAGCACATCCATGACCCACTCGAGGTGCATGTAGGAAGCAGAAAGAAATTCACGGCTCAGCCCGGGAAAAAGCGCAGCCATATGGCTGTACAGATTCTAGAAAAAATAGAGGAGGGAGAAGAACAGCATGAGCAATGACGATATGCTTTCACAGGACGAAATTAACGAGCTGCTGAAAAACGTCGGCGCCGACGACGATGATGACAGCAGCGGCGATTCCTCCGGTGAGGCGGCGGCTAAAGAAACTGCCTCTAACGCGGAAGAGACAGGACTTGATCATCTGCTTTCCACTGAAGAAAAAGACACGCTCGGCGAAATCGGCAACATCAGCTTCAGCAGCGCAGCAACCGCCCTGTCGAGCCTGCTGAACCAAAAAGTAAGCATTACTATTCCGGGCGTAAAAGCAGTATCGACCGAGATGGTGGAAAAGTCCTTTCCACGTCCGCACGTAGCTGTAAATGTAGAATATACGCGAGGGTTTGAAGGCACCAATTTGTTTGTGATCAGTATGACGGACGCAAGCATTATCGCGAATCTGATGATGGGCGGTGACGGTGAAGTCGATGAAGCTGACAATATTGACGAAATGCAGCAAAGCGCGGTCCAGGAAGCCATGAACCAGATGATGGGTTCAGCATCAACATCGATGAGTACAATTTTTAACAAACGGGTGGATATTTCTCCTCCGGGCGTCAATATTATGAATCTCGAAGAAGAAGAATCGGCCCGCTACATCCCTGATGAAGACACAGTTGTTCAGGTAGCGTTTCGAATCCAGATAGGAGAACTGATGGACTCCTACATTATGCAGCTCATACCGCTTAGGTTTGCGAAAAAAATGGTGGAGGAGCTGCTTGGGGCAAATGCTGAAGCAGCGCAGCCTGAACAAAAGCAGCCTGTCCCGGGGCCTTCCGCACGGAAGGAAACGAGGGCCGAGAGAGCATACGCTCCGGAGCCGCAAGCAGCTCCAACAGTAAGCGGAGCCGCCTTTTCCGAGCTTGAGGAGCCTGCACACAGGTACAGTGACGGCGGCGGGAACCTGGATATGCTGATGGATATATCGCTTGATGTAACGGTGGAGCTGGGCAGGTCCCGGCAGTCGATCAAGGATATTTTATCGCTGTCCCAGGGCTCTGTGGTCGAGCTTGATAAGCTTGCCGGCGAGCCCGTTGATGTACTGGTGAACCAAAAGCCTGTGGCTAAAGGAGAAGTAGTCGTCATCGATGAAAATTTTGGTGTTCGTATTACGGAAATTCTAAGTCCGAGAGAACGGGTGGCACAATTAAAATAATGACAAACAGGGAGTGGAACACATGGCATATTCAGTTTTAGTAGTAGACGACGCCGCGTTCATGCGGATGATGATTAAAGATATTCTGGAAAAGAACGGATTTAACGTAGTAGGGGAGGCAAAGGACGGAAACGAAGCAGTGCAAAAATTTCAGGAAACGTCGCCGGATCTAGTCACACTTGATATTACGATGCCTGATAAAGACGGAATTGAAGCACTGAAGGAAATTAAGGCGGCGGATCCGAATGCCAAGGTAATCATGTGTTCAGCCATGGGCCAGCAGTCGATGGTGATCGATGCGATTCAGGCGGGGGCAAAAGATTTCATCGTTAAACCATTTCAGGCAGACCGTGTACTTGAAGCAATCAATAAAACGCTGGGCTGATGGCCTGCCGCGGGGGAAGAAAATGAATTGGAAATATGCAGTATTCATAGGTGTAATGATGGCAGCAATTCTTTTGGCGGGCGCTGACACAGCGTTTGCCAGCACTACTGTCAACGAGTCCCTGAATCCGCAGGAAAACCAGGAGGAGCCGGCAGCCGGAAATGAAGAAGCTCCGGCAGGCGACGAGACCGCGCCGGCAGCAATGGATAATGGAAACCTGTGGCTGAACTTTGTAAAGATGATAGGAGCGCTTGCAGTCGTTCTCGGTCTGCTGTTCTGGCTGCTGAAATTCATCAACAAAAAAACAAGCAGGTACCAGTCAACCCGCTCGATTCAAAGCATTGGCGGTATCGGGCTTGGACAGAATAAATCGATTCAGGTGGTTAAAGTAGGGGATAAAATGCTTGTTGTCGGAGTGGGGGATACGATTTCGCTGCTTCAGGAGATTGAGGATAAAGAGGAGCAGGAGCGGATTACTGCCCGGGAACAGAATACATATACAGGCGTTCCGTCGTTGCTGGAAAAATGGAAAACACGGGGAAACACGGAGGAAGGAAGCAGCCAGTCCTTTCAATCGGTGCTCGAAGAACGACTGAAAACAGCACGCGGAGCGAAGCATCCGGAAGCATCCGATAAGCGGATGGAAGCGAAGGAGGAACAGCGATGATTATTAGTGCTCTTCCGGCGCTTGATTTCAGCGGCCTGTTCGAGGGTGGCGGGGAAGGAGCGGCAACGTCGGTGCAGCTTGTGCTGCTGCTTACTGTATTGTCGCTTGCTCCCGGTATTTTAGTGCTGATGACCTGCTTTACCAGAATCGTGGTCGTGCTGAGCTTTGTGCGGATGGGTCTTGCAACGCAGCAGACTCCTCCCAACCAGGTGCTTATCGGCCTTGCCTTATTTTTAACCTTCTTCATCATGGCGCCGACGCTCTCGGAAGTAAACGAGCAGGCATTCAGTCCTCTGATGGCAGGAGAAATCGACCAGAACGAAGCACTGACAGAAGCGGTCGGACCGATGAAGGAATTTATGTCCCGGTACACCCGGGAAAAAGACCTGGCACTGTTTATGGATTACGCGGGGGAAGAGCGGCCGGAGTCGGTCGAGGATATTCCGCTCACATCGCTCGTGCCGGCGTTTGCCATCAGTGAGCTGAAAACAGCCTTTCAGATGGGGTTTCTCATTTTTGTGCCTTTTCTTGTTATTGACATGATTGTGGCAAGTGTACTGATGAGTATGGGCATGATGATGCTTCCGCCTGTCATGATCAGTCTGCCGTTTAAAATTTTACTGTTTGTCCTCGTGGACGGATGGTACCTGATTGTGGAGTCGCTGCTCCTCAGCTACACCTAGCCGGGACGAAGAAAGGAAGAAATGTATGTCAGCAGAACAGGTAATGCAGATCGCACAACAGGGAATATGGATGGTTTTTTTAATTGCAGGGCCGCTGCTTGTCATTGCGCTCGTACTCGGCTTTGGTGTTGCCATATTTCAGGCGACTACCCAGATCCAGGAGCAGACACTCGCGTTTATACCAAAGATTCTTGGCGTCTTGGCCGCCATGCTCGTGCTCGGCCCATGGATGCTGACGCAGCTGGTGGAGTATACGAGAAACCTCTGGTACCACGCGCAGCAGTTCATCGGATGAACAGACGATGGAAGCAATAATAGAGCAGCTCCCGGCTTTTTCCCTGGTGCTTGTGCGAGTGCTCGCTTTCTTTACAACGATGCCTCTTTTCTCTTATCGGACTATTCCGAATCAATTTAAAGTAGGTTTGGCATTTTTTCTTGCTCTGGCTATTTTTCCGGCGCTGGATGCCCCGCTGATGACGGTGGACGGCGAGTATATCCTGCTTTTGCTAAAGGAGGTTATGCTCGGGCTTGCGATTGGGCTTATTGCGACGATTATGCTGTATGCGGTACAGACAGCCGGAATGTTTCTTGATATCTCCTTCGGCTTTTTGGTGGCAAACGTAGTGGACCCGCAGACGGGTGCCCAAAGCCCACTGTTCGGCGGCTATTTTTACGCTTTTGCACTCTTAATGCTTCTGGCGGTAAATGGCCACCATCTGCTGCTCGACGGAATTTATTACAGCTACAGCTTTGTGCCGATCGACCAGACGGGACTCGCATTCGGTGATGAAGCGGTCGTTACGCACGTGGCGGAGGCTTTTAACCAGATGTTTATTCTCGCTTTTCAACTGGCGTTTCCGCTCGTCGGCTCGCTCTTTCTGGTCGATCTCGCTTTAGGGATTATGGCGAGGGCGGTTCCGCAGATGAACGTGTTCGTCGTCGGACTGCCGCTGAAAATTGCAGCGGGACTGCCGCTGCTTGTGGTGGCAATCCCGGGTATGTTTCTGGCCATTCAGTATCTGTACGAGGATATGTTTCACGTCTCGCGCGGACTGCTTGAGCTTTTGGGGGAGGGACAGGAATGAAGTGGAAGCTGGATCTGCAGTTTTTTTCACAGGAAAAAACAGAGGAGGCCACTCCCAAAAAGCGCCGGGACACGAGGCAGAAAGGCCAGGTCCCCAAAAGCAACGATGTGAATACGGCAATTATCCTGTTTTTAGTATTCGCACTCTTCTACATGTACGGAGGCACCATATTTAATCACCTGCAGGCATTAATGACGCATACATACATAGAATACATGCAGTGGGAAATAACGAAAGCCAGTGTCCCGGCGATGCTGCAGGAAATTACGATTCAGTCCGTTATCATTATTCTGCCGGTGATGCTTGTGGCCATGGTGGCGGGCGTGGCAGCCTCGCTTACGCAGGTAGGTTTTTTGTTCACGGGCGAACCGATCAAAATGAAGCTTGAAAAGATTAACCCGCTCAGCGGCATCAAGCGGATATTTTCGGCCCGGGCGCTTGTGGAGCTGGCGAAGGCACTCTTGAAAATTACGCTCGTTGGCGGGGTCGTTTTTACGATTCTCTGGCTGTCGCTCGACCGGCTGCTGTTTTTATCGCAAAAGGATGTCGGTGACGGCTTTATGGAAATTGCCCGCCTGACTGGGCTGATGGGGCTGATTGGCAGCCTGCTGCTGCTCGTGCTTTCGCTTCCGGACTATATTTATCAAAAGCACGACCATGAAAAGCAGATCCGCATGTCCAAGCACGATGTAAAGCAGGAAATGAAAAACATGGAGGGCGATCCGCTCATCCGTGGCAAGCGAAAGCAGAAGCAGCAGGAAATGGCGATGGGGAGGATGATGGAGGAAGTACCGAAAGCAGACGTCGTCATTACGAACCCGACGCACTTTGCGGTGGCCCTCCGTTATGAAGAAGGCGCGATGGGTGCGCCGAAGGTGATTGCCAAGGGAGCCGACCATCTGGCCCGGAAAATTAAAGAAAAAGCAGGTGAGCATTCCATCCCAATGGTGGAAAACAAACCGCTCGCCCGTGCGCTGTATGCCCAGTCCGAAATTGATGATGAAATACCTGAAGATTTATTTAAAGCCGTAGCTGAGGTGCTTGCATACGTGTACCGCATCAAAAGGAAAAACGGCTAGAAAAGGAGCAACCCTATGGGATTTAGAGAACTATCAGTGCTGCTGGGCGTTATATTGATTGTCATTATGCTGATCATCCCGCTGCCGACATTTATTTTAGATATCCTGATCATGGCCAATATTTCACTGGCGCTTCTGGTTATTCTCGTGGCAATGAACACAAAGGAGCCGCTTGAATTCAGTATCTTTCCCACGCTGCTTCTGCTTGTGACGTTGTTCCGGCTCGGGCTGAACGTTTCGACGACCCGTTCCATCTTAAGCAACGCCGAAGCAGGTAACGTTATTGAAACGTTCGGAAGCTTTGTGGTACAGGGCAGTGCCTTTGTCGGCCTGGTGGTTTTTGTGATTCTTGTAGTGATTCAATTTGTCGTTATCGTTAAAGGGGCGGAACGGGTGTCAGAAGTCGGGGCCCGCTTTACCCTCGATGCGATGCCGGGAAAACAGATGAGCATCGATGCCGACCTGAATGCGGGTGTTATATCCGAACAGCAGGCGAAGGCGCGCCGGGAGAAAATCGAACGGGAAGCGGACTTCTACGGTTCGATGGACGGGGCGAGTAAGTTTGTGAAAGGGGACGCCATCGCAGGGATTGTTATCGTAATTATTAACGTTATTTTCGGTCTTGTGATTGGCATGACTGAGCACGGAATGGATATCGGCACTGCTGCGAACACCTTTACGCTCCTTACCGTCGGGGACGGTCTGGTCAGTCAGATCCCTGCACTGCTTATTTCTACAGCAACCGGTATTGTCGTTACGCGGGCGGCCTCGGAAGGCAACCTCGGTCACGATATTACAAAGCAGCTGTTTGCCTTTCCCCCGATGCTGTTTGTGGCAGCGGGCGCCATCTTTTTACTGGGCGTGTTTACGCCGATTAACTTCTTTTTAACCACCTGCATTGCCGGAGCGATGGCTGCCATTGGCTTTACCATCAGGCAGACGGTGCTGCAGGAGGAGCAGGCCGCAGTGCATGAAACCGAAGAAGCGCAGGAGGAGGATCTGCGTTCGCAGGACAGCGTGATGCAGCTGCTGGACGTAGACCCGATCGAGTTTGAATTCGGCTACAACCTCATTCCTCTTGCGGATGCGAAGCAGGGAGGCGACCTGCTTGACCGGGTTGTGATGATCCGGCGCCAGCTGGCACTCGAGCTCGGGATGGTCGTGCCGGTGATACGCATTCGTGACAATATCCAGCTGCAGCCGGGAGAGTACGTTGTGCGCATGCGGGGCAGCGAAATCGCCCGGGGTGAGCTTTACATGGATCATTACATGGCGATGGGCACCGGTACTGAAGAGCCGATCGAGGGTATCGAAACGATAGAGCCGGCCTTTGGACTGCCTGCTCTCTGGATTCCGGAGGAAGAGCGCGACATTGCCGAAGATGCCGGCTACACCGTTGTGGACCCGCCGTCGGTTGTGAGTACGCATCTAACCGAGGTTATTAAAACGCACGCGCACGAGCTGCTCGGCCGCGAAGAAACGAAGCAGCTGATCGATCATCTCAAGGAAACGTACCCGACGCTGGTCGAAGAAGTGACTCCTTCAACGCTTACGATCGGGGATGTTCAGAAGGTACTGGCCAAGCTGCTCCGGGAAGGGGTATCCATCCGGAACATGCCAACCATTTTTGAAGCGCTGGCCGAATACGGCACGATGACCAAGGACATGGAGATTGTGACAGAGTATGTACGGCAGGCCCTGTCGAGACAGATTTCCAAGCAGTACGCTGACGGGGAAGAGCTGCTTCAGGTCGTCACGCTCAGCGGCGGCATTGAAAAGAAAATTGCCGACGCCCTGCAGCAGACCGAAAGCGGTAATTATTTAGCGATGGATCCAAACGAGTCCCAGCGGATGGTGCAGCGGATCGGGGCAGAAGCCGAACAGCTGATGAACATCGGAAAGACACCGGTCATTCTTTGTTCGCCGGCTGTGCGCATGCACGTGCGCCATCTGATTGAGCGGTTCTTTCCGCAGATGCCGGTATTATCCTATAACGAACTGGAGCCTTCCATCGAAATTCAAAGCGTCGGGGTGGTGAATAATGAATGAGAATGAAAAAAATTACAGTGGATTCGATGCCGGAAGCGGTAGCGAAGGTGCGGCAGGAGTTCGGAGATGAAGCGGTCATTCTGCATTCCCGGCCGGTGAAGGTCAGGAGATGGTTCGGGCTTAAGTCCGTGGACAGGCTCGAAGTTTATGCAGGGATCGATGACGCCCCTCCCCGAAAAAAAGAGCGCACGCCTCCGGCAGAACCCGTAAAGCCGGCTCAGCCAAAAGAGGTGAAGACTTTCGAGGTACCGGATAAAAAGCCAAACGTGCTTCCTGCTTCAGTTCCAGCTCCTTTTCAGTCCGTTTCCGCTGCCTTAAAGACACAGGAAGTAAACGAACGGGTGGAAGAAGAGCTGATGAACCGGTTTATGGAAAAATGGTACGCCGAAAAGGGCAGCCGGCCGGAAGTGTCCATACTCGAAGCCTGCATAGGAGAATGGCTGGAGGACCGGCATCCCCGGGCCGAAGCAGCAACGTCCCGGATGGTTCAGCTGGTCGGCCAGACTGGCGTCGGCAAAACGACGACACTTGCCAAGCTCGGTGCCAGGGAAATGCTCCGAAGAAAAAAATCGATTGCCTTTTTTACGACAGACACCTTCCGCATGGGAGCAGTCGACCAGCTGAATACGTACGCCTCCATTATGGAAGCACCGGTTCATGTTATATACGACCAGGCTGATTACAGGGAAGCAGTGGCTCAGTCCCGGGCTCATGATTATGTGCTCATTGATTCGGCAGGAAGAAATTTTCTGCATGAACAGACCGTGGAAGAAGCGCAGCGGCTGCTTCCGGCGGGCGAACCGATTAAAACCGTGCTCGTACTCTCGCTGACAGCTAAATACAAAGATATGAAGGAAGTCGCTGAAAAATTTCTTCCTTATATATCAAACGAGGTTATTATCACTAAAACAGATGAAACCACTTCGTTTGGGGCACTTCTGAATATTATTGATGAATTTTCACTACGGGTGTCCTTTGTTACCACCGGCCAGGAAGTGCCGGAGGACATTGAGCCCGCGGACAACAAATGGCTTGCAGCAAAAATAGCAGGGGGGGCACTTGGTGAAAAATGATCAGGCTGAAAGCCTGCGTACTCAGATGCAGAAACGGCGTCACAGGCAGACGAGAGTGCTGTCGGTCGTAAGCGGAAAAGGGGGCGTCGGCAAGTCCAATGTGTCCCTGAATGTAGCTATCTCCCTGGCGGAAGCCGGCGCGGAGGTATTGCTGATTGACATGGACACCGGCATGGCCAACCTGGATATCCTGCTTGGATATACGCCTCTTCTGCCATTTCAGGAGATGTTTACGGAA
Source organism: Marinococcus sp. PL1-022 (assembly GCF_033845285.1). Classification (NCBI taxonomy): domain Bacteria; kingdom Bacillati; phylum Bacillota; class Bacilli; order Caryophanales; family Bacillaceae; genus Marinococcus; species Marinococcus sp. PL1-022. The sequence continues at coordinate 1,139,317 of NZ_JAWXCX010000001.1, forward strand.
AATAAAAGCATTTTTGAATTGATTCAATCCGGCCCGTCCGGAGTGCAGTGGATTGCGGGAGGTTCGGGTCTTTCCGGTATTTTTCATATGGAGGAGGAGCATAAGCTGAGGTTTTACGAACAGCTGCAGCTGCTTGAAGGTGAATTTGATTTTATTATTTTTGACATGGGAGCAGGGCTGAACGAAAACCATATGCACCTGATTACGACGACCGAGCGCGGAATTCTTGTAACAACCCCGGAGCCGACGGCGCTGATGGATGGCTACGCCATGATGAAATACATCCGCTCCCACAAAAGTGATTTTCCATTTGCGGCCGTCATTAATCGGGTGGATCAGAAAAAAGACGGCCGGGCGGCCGCGCAGAAATTAATCACAGTCAGTGAACAGTTTCTCGGCATGCAGCTGACCGTGCTGCCGATGGTGCCGAATGATCCTAAAGTAAGCAGGGCAGTCATGGAGCAGACACCGTTTGTCATTGCCTATCCTGACAGCCGGGCGGCCCAGAGCATGAAGCAGATTGCCGCAGGGCTGTGGGTGAAAGAACAGTCAGCAAAAACGGACGGCAAGCCGTTCCGGCATTTTATTACAGGGATGAAGCAGCGGTTATTCGCTTCTGCCCGCACATAGAACGGAGCCTAAATATATGAACATTCAACCTTCCGGGAAACCGGGCCGCTGGGACCTGCTGGTGATCGGAGCGTCCACAGGCGGACCTGCAGCTTTGCAGAAGCTTTTCCATTCGATGCCGGAGGAGGTGGAGCTGCCGATTGTGATTGTGCAGCATATGCCGTCTGGATTCACAAGATCACTTGCGGACAGGCTGAACCGGGATTACAGGTGGAGCGTTAAGGAAGCCGAAGACGGTGGAACGTTGCAGAAAGGTACCGTTTATATTGCTCCCGGAGGAAGGCAGCTTGAAATCCGTCGAAAAGGAAACCGGCTGATAACAGCAGTGAATGAAAGTGAAACCGGTGACCGTTATCACCCGTCGATGGACCTGCTGCTGGCTTCTCTTTGTAAATTAGAAGACCTGCGGGTACTCGCTGTTATTTTAACGGGCATGGGCAGCGATGGTACATGCGGATTAAAAAAGCTGCAGACAGTGACGGCACTTTATGCTGTCGCTGAATCAGAAGAAACGGCTGTAGTCTACGGGATGCCCCGGGCAGCGGTACAGGCCGGTGTCATCGACGAAGTCCTCCCGCTCCATGCGATTGGAGAGCGGATCGGCCAGCTGGTGCAAACTACTGTATATGAAGGAGAGGTAAAATGATGGATAAACGTGACGTAGAGCTCGATATATTAAAAGAAATCGGAACCATCGGGGGCGGCAATGCCGCCACGGCACTGTCCTCCCTTCTGAAAACGCCGGTCCAGATCAGCGTGCCGTCGGTACAGATGGTGCCGTTTCCGGAGCTGCTTGAAGCAGCCGGAGGAGAAGAAAAAGTAGCGGCGGTCACCTTTCTGCGCATCGCGGGCCACATCAGCGGCAGCATATTTTTTGTGCTTGAGCCACAGGAGATGCAGGCAGTGGGAAGAGCACTGGTACAAAGCTGGAATCTTCCATACACGCCGGAAAATGAACAGGAGCTGCTTGAGTCGGCAGTGTGTGAATTAACGAATATTCTGGCTGGGTCTTATTTATCGGCGCTTTCAGATTTTACAGGTCTTTACATGATGCCGACGGTTCCGTCGTCTGCCGTTGACATGATCGGAGCGCTTTTGAGCGAAGGGCTTATCGAAGCTGGTCTTGAAGGAGATGAAGCGATCATGATCGACACGAACATGACAAAAGGGGAGGATCACTCGCAGATGGCAGGCCGGTTTTTTATGCTGCCGGATGCCCACTCGCTTCCGAAAATTTTTGCCTCCCTCGGAGTACAGGAGGATGAGGAGTGAAAAACGTGGACATTAAACAAACGAAGATAAAAGTGGCGATGGCGGATATGAAGTGGGGCACGGACGGCGATATACTCTCAACGAGCGGCCTGGGTTCGTGTGTAGGCATTGTCATTTATTCGCTCCGCCACCAATATGCCTGCCTGATTCATGCGATGCTCCCGTTCTCTGAGATGGCACGGAAAGGGCAGCATGTGAACGAGGCGAAATATGCTGATACGGCCCTGCAAAAGGCGTTTGCCGGCTTTGAAGAACGTGGTATTCCAATTGCTTCGCTCGAAGCAAAGCTTGCCGGGGGAGCAAGAATGTTTCAGTTTCAGACGGATCATCTGCATATTGGAAAACGAAATGTCGAAGCAGCAAAGGAAATACTTGCCGGGCGGTCCGTACCGGTCAGAGCAGAGGAAACAGGGGGTCACACTGGCAGAACGATAGAGTTCGATGTGGTCACAGGAGTTCTGCGGATTAAGCTGACCGGAGGAGAAACAACGATAATATGAACAGGGGGAAGAAGACATGAGTAGATCGACAGCGCATGCTCATCAGGAAATTTGGGAGAAATGGCTGGATAATTATGACGATACGGCGGCCGACCAACTAGTCGACATTTATATGCCCCTTGTTCATTATCACGTTCAGCGCATCGCAGCGACGCTGCCTAAAAATGTAAACCGGGACGATCTTGTGAGTCACGGGCTGATGGGCCTGTACGATGCGATGAAAAAATTCGACCTGTCCCGGGATTTGAAATTTGATACATATGCCTCATTCCGGATCCGCGGAGCGATTATTGACGGTCTCCGGCAGGAAGACTGGATGCCGCGCTCTCTTCGCGAGAAAACAAAGAAAATTGAAGAAACAGCTGAATGGCTCGAACAAAAAAAGGGACGTTTTGTCTCGGACCGGGAGATAGGCGAAGAGCTGGACATGAAGTCCTCGGAAGTATCGAAGGTGATCGCCGAAAACTATTTCGTGCATATGCTGTCTATGGATGAGGCGACGCCGGACGGTGAACGCGATGAAACGTATCGCGGGGCGATTGTGGATCATAACGCTCCGTCCCCGGAGGAAATGCTAACCGACCAGGCCTCCCTGCACGAGCTCGGGGAAGCAATAGCAAATCTGCCGGAAAAGGAGCAGAAGGTCGTGTCCCTTTTTTACCTGGAGGAAATGACGTTGACCGAAATCGGCCATATTTTATCGCTGTCCACATCGAGAATTTCACAAATTCATTCCAAAGCACTTTTCCGTCTGCGCCAGTATTTGAAACAGACGGAAGAAAAAACGTGAGAAGGGAGAAGGCCCATGTCTCTGATATTCAGTCTGCTTGCCCTGATGGCTGCCGGTGCTTTATGGATAAAGCATCAATTCACAGTGCGTGAACTGCAGGCGTTAAAAAATGATAAAAAAGAAATCGAGCAGCTGTTAATCTACTATACCGAAGAAATGAAACGCGACAATGAACGTCTCCGCAGCGTGTGGGAGTGGCGGGAGAGTCCAGTGGAAGAAACGGAAATGGCTGAGCCGGCACAGGACGTGGACGAACCTTCGCCGAAGGAATCGATGATGAACCGTGTTATAATGTTATATAAAGAAGGATGGAAGGAAAAGGATATTGCAAAGACCCTGTCTATCGGCCAGCGGGAGGTGCATCTGTTTTTGCAGATGCAGGAAAAATAAGCTTTAGCATTGCGTCCTAAAGACTCGTGTGGTATATTACGAGTTGGTGTTAAAAACACACGCAACAGCTGATCTGTATAGAGGTGCTTTCCGCATGGAAAGTTTTGTACAGACATGACGCTTGCGGTGGAAAAAACCTAAGGAGGAATTATTTTATGGCTGTTATTTCTATGAAACAGTTGCTTGAAGCAGGGGTGCACTTCGGTCACCAGACTCGTCGCTGGAACCCTAAAATGAGCCGTTATATTTTCACGGAGCGTAATGGTATTTATATCATTGACCTTCAAAAAACGGTACGTAAAGTAGAAGAAGCGTACAAATACGTGCGCAGCATTGCAGAAGACGGAGGTAAAATCCTTTTCGTCGGAACGAAAAAACAGGCGCAGGACTCTGTTCGCGATGAAGCGATCCGTTCAAACATGTACTACATTAACCAACGTTGGTTAGGCGGTACACTGACGAACTTCGCAACAATCCGTAAACGGATTGCCCGCTTGAAGGACCTCGAACAAATGGAAGAAGACGGTACCTTTGATATTCTTCCGAAAAAAGAAGTTATGCTGTTAAACAAAGAAAAAGACCGTCTCGAAAAAGTACTTGGCGGCATTAAAGATATGAACAAGCTTCCGGATGCCCTGTTTATTATCGATCCGCGCAAAGAGCGCATCGCAGTGGCAGAAGCACACAAATTAAACATCCCGATCATCTCGATCGTGGACACTAACTGTGATCCTGACGAGATCGACAAGCTCATCCCGGGTAACGACGACGCTATCCGTGCCGTTCGTCTTCTTACAGGAAAAATGGCTGATGCCGTTATCGAAGCAACCCAGGGTGCAGAAGAAAAAGCCCGTGAGCAGGCAGCTGCCCAGGAAAAAGAACAGGAAGCAGCCGCAGCGGAAGAAGAAGGAAACACAGAAGAAGAGAGCGTTTCAAACCAGTAAGCTCTCATAAATATAACGGGCCCAGGCCTGACGCGAAGGGTGGTAAAAGGGAAAAACCCTTTATCACCCTTTTTCTTGAAAAATAGCGCTCAAGCGCTTGTGCATGGAAAAATCGAAGGAGGAATTTAAATGGCTGTAACAGCAAGCATGGTAAAAGAACTGCGTGAAAAAACAGGTGCAGGTATGATGGACTGCAAAAAAGCACTCAACGAAACAGATGGTAACATGGAAGAAGCGGTTAACTACCTGCGCGAAAAAGGTATCTCCAAAGCAGCGAAAAAATCTGATCGTGTAGCAGCAGAGGGTCTTACGTACGCAACGTATGAAGGAAACCAGGCAGTGATCGTGGAAGTAAACGCTGAAACAGACTTCGTCGCGAAAAACGAATTGTTTAAGCAGCTCGTCGCGGACGTTTCCACGTACCTGCTGAAGGAACAGCCGGCTGACGTTGACGCGGCACTTGCCGGGGAAATCGAAAGCGGAGTGACGCTTGAGCGTTACATTAACGACCAGATCGCACGTATCGGGGAGAAAATTTCCCTGCGCCGTTTTCTGCTTGCAGAGAAAAACGACGGTGATGCATTCGGCGCCTATCTTCACATGGGCGGGCGCATCGGCGTGCTGACGGTTCTTGAAAACACGGAAGACGGCGATCTTGCCAAGGACGTGGCGATGCACGTAGCGGCGATCAGCCCGAAATACATTTCCCGTGAAGATGTTCCGAAGGAAGAAGCGGACAGCGAGCGTGAACTGCTGAAGCAGCAGGCGCTGAACGAAGGCAAGCCGGAAAACATCGTTGAAAAAATGGTGGAAGGCCGTATTGGCAAGTACTTTGAACAAATCTGCCTGCTTGATCAGGAATTTGTAAAGGATACAGACCAAAAAGTAGGCGACTACCTGAAAAGCAAGGGCGCTACCGTGCGCACATTTGCCCGCTATGAAGTAGGCGAAGGCATGGAAAAACGCGACGAAAACTTTGCAGATGAAGTAATGAACCAGGTAAAGAAATAAATCGGCAGTATGGGAGAGTCCATATCGAATCCTCTAGGGTCCGTAGGCTCTCCTTTTTTCTGAAAGCAAAACCAGGGCAGAGGCCGCAGCGCTTCTGCGATACATAATAAAAAGGCGGGGTTCATGACGATGGAGAAATACAATCGCGTTGTGTTGAAGTTGAGCGGAGAGGCATTAGCAGGACAGCAGGGCTACGGTATTGATCCGGAAGTCATTCAGTCTATTGCTTCTCAAATCGGTGAGATAGTAGAATTGGGGACAGAGGTAGTGATTGTTGTCGGCGGAGGGAACATATGGAGAGGCATGGCCGGAAGTTCAAAAGGGATGGACCGGGCTACCGCTGACTATATGGGCATGCTTGCGACAGTCATGAATTCGCTTGCGCTCCAGGACAGCCTTGAAGACATTGAGATTCCTACACGGGTGCAGACGTCCATAGAAATGAGACAGGTAGCCGAACCATACATCCGCCGCAAAGCCATCCGGCATTTAGAGAAAAAGCGGGTAGTCATTTTTGCGGCCGGGACGGGGAATCCGTACTTTTCGACCGATACCACTGCGGCGCTGCGGGCGGCAGAAATCGAAGCGGACATTATTTTGATGGCTAAAAACAAAGTGGACGGGGTATATGACTCAGACCCATCTGCGAATGCGGACGCGAAAAAGTACCAGTCGCTCACTTACCTGGATATTTTAAATCATGATCTGAAGGTGATGGATTCGACGGCGTCCACGCTTTGTATGGACAACAACATCCCGCTTCTCGTATTTTCGATTATGGAAGAAGGAAACATCAAGAAGGCCGTAATGGGAGAAGACATTGGAACAATCATAAGGAGGAACAACGATGGCTCATGATATAAAAGCAACAGAAGAGAAAATGAAAAAGTCAGTGGATTCTTTAAGCCGCGAGCTTGCCACGCTGCGGACAGGGAGGGCGAACGCTTCCATGCTCGACCGGGTGGTAGTTGACTACTACGGTGCCGAGGTGCCGCTTCAACAGCTTGCGACGATTACCGTGCCGGAGGGGCGCCTGCTTGTTGTGGCGCCGTTTGATAAAAGCTCCATCAAGGACGTGGAAAAAGGGATCCAAAAGGCGGAGCTCGGCCTGAATCCCAGTAACGACGGCGAAGTAATCCGCATTCCGATTCCGGCAATGACAGAAGACCGCCGCAAGGAAATGACCAAACTCATTAACAAGTACGCGGAAGAAGCACGGGTGGCCATCCGCAATATCCGGCGCGACGCTAATGACACGCTGAAAAAAGATGAAAAAAGCAATGAAATCACCGAGGATGATTTGAAGCGTGAGCAGGAGCAGGTGCAAAAAGCAACCGACAAATACATCGGTCAGGTGGATCAGGCAGCCGAACAAAAAGAAAAAGAAGTTATGGAAGTTTGATGCGAATCGAGTTACAATAGGAACAGACTGGAACCCTCTGCACTCAAGAGGGTTTTTTTGTAAGTACAAAACCGGCAGATTTATTTGCGCTGCCGGAAAGAACACATAAACAGATATACTGCTTTCCGTTCTTCAACAATGCTGAGGCAGGAACGGTTTTTATATGGAATTGATTTCACACGCGCCATATAAATCAGACAAAGGGGAAAAGGCTGGTGCCCTCGTTATGAACGATCGACTATTTAATCAAATAAATCCATGGGCGGAGGCGAACGCCACGGCAGTGAAAGTGAATACGCCTGCCCATGTGGCTATTATTATGGATGGCAACGGCCGTTGGGCAAAAAAAAGAGGCCTGCCCCGTGTAGCCGGCCACCGCGAAGGTATGAAGGCGATCACGAAGGTGGTGGAAAAAGCGCACGAGCTCGGTATAAAGTACTTAACGCTCTACGCTTTTTCCACGGAAAACTGGAAGCGGCCGAAATCAGAAGTGAATTTTCTAATGCAGCTGCCGGAGCGATTTTTGGCTAAAGAGCTGCCAAAGCTAATGAAAAACAACGTACAGGTGCGGATGATGGGTGATGCGGACAAGCTGCCGGACCATACGCTGCAGGCTGTGCAGGAGGCTGTGGATGCCACAGCCGAAAACACCGGCATCGTTTTAAACTTTGCCCTTAACTACGGCGGGAGGCATGAGCTTGTCCATGTGGTGCAGGAGCTTGCCCGGGACGTGGAAGAGGGGCGGATGAAGGCAGAGGCTATCGATGAAGAGTTAATCACCAACCGGCTGTACACGAACCAGATCCCGGACCCTGACCTGCTTATTCGTACGAGCGGCGAAATCCGGCTGAGCAATTTTATGCTGTGGCAGTTAGCTTATGCGGAATTTTGGTTTACCGAAACGCTCTGGCCGGACTTTAATGAAGAGGGCTTAGCGGAAGCTGTCATAGAATATCAGCAGAGAAAACGCAGGTACGGGGGCGTTTAACGACTGAAGGGGAGGTCTTGTATGGGATTGCGGGCGATTACCGGTCTTATCGGAGCAGTACTCGTCTTGGCGATTGTATTTGTAGGCCGCGAATGGTTTACTCTTTTGATCGCTTTGCTTGCTTCTGTCGCCATGTTTGAAATAATGCGCATGAAACGGATCCCGCTGCTGTCCTTCCGGGGTGTAATCAGTATGGGCTTTATGTGGATACTGCTCGTGCCCACAGAATGGCTGGATTTTCCGTTTTTGCAGCATATAACGAAAACAGAGATTTTTTTGACGATGATTCTGGGCCTGCTTGCATTAACAGTAGTCACGAAAAACTCCTTCACCTTTGATGAAGCAGGGTTCGTCATTTTATCCTCTGTGTACATAGGGTACGGGTTTCACAGCTTGATTATGATCCGCCAGCTGCCGGACATCGGCCTTGCTGTTGTCATTCTGATTTTATTTTTAATCTGGGCAACCGATTCCGGAGCCTATTTTATTGGAAAGAATTTTGGGCGCCACCGGCCCTGGCCGGAGATCAGTCCGAAAAAAACCATCGAAGGATTTGTCGGGGGGCTTGTCGCGGCATTTATTGTCGGCTTCATCTTTGAGGCGGTGTACCCGGTATTTGAGTCCTACCTGATAATGAGTGCTTTTATTGTGGTGACATCCATCTTTGGCCAGCTCGGGGATCTGGTGGAATCAGCGCTGAAACGGCACTACGCGGTTAAGGATTCCGGGAATATTCTTCCTGGTCACGGCGGCATCCTGGACCGGTTCGACAGCCTGATTTTCGTTATGCCCCTGCTTCATTTTTTCTATTTTTTTGGTTAATACCTCAGACGCAGGTTGCCAACCTAAAGGAGTTTAAGCCATGAAACGAATAGCATTGCTTGGGTCCACCGGATCCATCGGTACACAGACGCTTGACGTTGTTCGACTGCATCCGGAACGGTTCCGGATAACAGCGATTGCTGCCGGGAAAAACGTTGACCTGGTGCGAAAGCAGATTGAAGAATTTTCCCCTGAAATTGCGGCTGTCCATACAAAGGAAGACGCCGAAACGCTTCAGGCGGAATACGGCGGACGCATGCGCATCGTCTGGGGCCACGACGGTCTGATGGAAATTGCGGGAAGCTCCTGTGACTTTCTGATGAACGCGGTCAGCGGCAGCATGGGGCTTGAGCCGACGCTCCGGGCGATTGAAAACCGGGTGGATATCGGGATTGCCAATAAAGAAACGCTCGTCACCGCAGGCCACCTTGTAATGGAGAAAGCAAAGGAGCACGGCGTACGCCTGCTCCCGGTTGACAGCGAGCATTCGGCGATCGCCCAGTGCCTCGAAGGAAATGAGTTAAAGGAAGTGAGCCGCCTGATTTTGACAGCTTCGGGAGGAAGCTTCCGTGACTATTCACGCAGTGATCTTGACGGAGTTACGGTGGAGGATGCCCTAAACCACCCGAACTGGAGCATGGGGGCCAAAATCACGATCGACTCGGCTACGATGATGAATAAAGGCTTTGAAGTCATCGAAGCCCACTGGCTGTTTGGTATTCCTTACGACCGTATTGATGTGCTGCTGCATAAAGAAAGCATTATTCATTCACTCGTGGAGTATCAGGACACCAGTGTGATTGCCCAGCTCGGACTGCCGGACATGCGCGTGCCGATCCAGTACGCGATGACCTATCCGGAACGGCTTGACTATCCGGCCAAGGAATCGCTGAACCTGTGGGAAATAGGCACGCTGCATTTTCAGCCGCCGGATTTTGAACGCTACCGAAGCCTCCGGCTGGCCTATGATGCCGGAAGAGCCGGTGGCTCCATGGGCACGGTGCTGAACGCTGCCAATGAACAGGCAGTTGCGATGTTTTTAAACAGCCAGTGTGCCTTTCTTGAAATTGAAACCGCTGTGGAAGAAGCGCTTGTACGCCACGAGCGGATTGAGCATCCGGATCTCGACACGATTTTACGAGTGGACCGGGAAACCAGAGAACACGTGCAGACGCTTTTAACGTGACGTTCTTTCACAAACACTCTATAATGGGAAGAAAGAGCAAAAGAAGAAGGTGAATAAGCTTTGGATACGCTGATAGCGGTAATTGTCATGTTCGGCTTATTGGTGGCCATACACGAGTGGGGCCATTTGTATTTTGCCAAAAAAGTCGGCATTTTGTGCCGGGAGTTTGCGATTGGCTTCGGACCGAAGATATTTTCGACGAAGCGCAATGAAACGGTTTATACCATCCGGCTGCTGCCGCTTGGCGGTTATGTGCGAATGGCCGGGGACGATCCGGACCCGGTCAATATTAAACCAGGCTATGAAATCGGCCTGACGTTTAACGATGCAGGAAAAGTAAAAGAAATCATCGTAAACAATAAATCCAAGCACCCGGAAGCAAAGGTTGTATCCGTGGAATCCATCGATATGGAGCACGAGCTGTATATTGAAGCGGTGGAGGATGAAGAAGAATCCGGGCTGAAGCGGTACGAGATCGACCGGACGTGCGATCTGATTGTCGATGAAAAGCGCGAGCAGATTGCGCCGTGGGACCGGCAGTTTGGCTCCAAACGGCCATGGAAAAAAGCAGTGGCCATTTTTGCCGGCCCGTTCATGAACTTTGTGCTCGCGTTCGTGCTGTTTGTTATTTACGCTCTCGCGCACGGTGTTCCGCAGGACACTCCGGCCATCGGCGGTATTGCCGGTGGTTCGCCGCTGGAAGAATCTGTGTTTGAAGAAGGCGATGTGATCACTTCCGTGGACGGCGAGTCCGTAAACTCCTGGGATGAAATGACCGGTATTGTCCAGGAGCGCCCGGGAGAAGAAGTCCCGGTCACCGCTGAACGCGGCGGAGAAACAATAGAAGACACTGTTACCATCGACGGCATCCCGGTGCAGGAGGGATCAAATGAGGAAGTCGGCCAGATCGGCGTTTATGCCGAACTGGAACGTTCCTTCACGGAATCGCTGCAGTACGGCGGTACTCAGCTGTATGAAGTGTCCACGCTGATTTTCCAGACGCTGGGCACGATAGTGACCGGGGAATTTTCCCTCGATGATCTGGCCGGTCCGGTAGGGATTTATGACGCGACGGATCAGGTAATTGCGACCGGGCTGCTGACCCTGATTGCATGGTCTGCTATGATCAGCGTCAATCTCGGGATCGTCAACCTCCTGCCGCTCCCGGCGCTTGATGGAGGACGGCTTTTGTTTATCATTGCCGAAGCGATCCGCGGCAAGCCGATCGAACCGCAGAAGGAAGGCATGATTCACCTTCTCGGCTTCGCGCTGCTGCTGCTGCTCATGATTGCAGTGACGTGGAACGATATTAACCGCTTATTCACGTAATAAAAAAACGGTGACGGAGCCAAAGCCCCGTCACCGTTCTTATGTTAAAATAACCAAAGAGCTTACAGACGCAGATGTATAAGAGAAAGAGGTTGATATAGTATGCGACAACAATTTTTATTCAGTCCCACTCTCCGGGATGTGCCGCAGGGAGCGGATATTGCGAGCCACCAGCTGATGCTCCGGGCTGGTCTGATCCGCCAGAGTGCAGCCGGGGTCTATTCCTACCTGCCGCTCGGCCACAGGGTGCTCCGTAAAATCGAAGGCATTGTCCGCGAGGAAATGGATGCAGCAAGCGGCCAGGAAGTACTGCTACCTGCCATGCAGCCGGCAGAGGTATGGCAGGCCTCGGGCCGCTATGACAATTACGGACCGGCGCTGATGCGCTTTAAAGACCGCCATCAGCGGGATTTTGTCCTCGGCCCGACGCACGAGGAAAATATTGCTGCCCTCGTAAAGGATGAGATGAATACATACAAACGCATGCCTGCGATTTTGTACCAGATTCAGACCAAATACCGCGATGAAGCGCGTCCGCGCTTTGGGGTGCTTCGCGCGCGCGAATTTATTATGAAGGACGCGTACTCGTTTGATACGTCCTACGAGGCGCAGAATGAAAGCTACTGGGCGATGTATCGTGCCTATGAGCGGATTTTCACCCGTCTGGGACTGGACTACCGGGCGGTGCAGGCAGATGCCGGAGCGATGGGCGGCCAGGGTGAAACCCATGAATTCACCGTGCTTTCCGACGTCGGGGAGGATACTATTGTGTATTCCGACGAAAGCGATTTTGCGGCCAATATCGAAATAGCCGCTATACCGGATAACGTCTCAAAACCGGAGCCGGTCGCAGAAGAAATGACCCTGGTCGATACGCCGGAGGAGCGCACGATTGAAGAAGTGGCTGCAAAGCTCGGGATCAAGCGTGAAGATTGTCTGAAAACCGTCGCATTTGACGCAGACGGCCGTCTCGTGGCTGTGCTTATGCGCGGCGATCATGATGTCAACGAAGTGAAGGTAGCAAACGCAGTGGGCGCTGAAGTGCTTGAACCCGCGTCCGCCGAGCGGATTGAAGAGGTGTTTGGAGCAGAGCCCGGCTTTATCGGTCCTTTCGGTCTGACTGAAGACGTGGAGGTGCTTGCCGATTACGCGGTCCGCGGCATGGCGGGCGCCGTATGCGGAGCCAACGAAAACGGCCGGCACTACCAGCACGCAGTGCCGGAAAGGGACTTCCCGGTGGGTCAGTACGCAGATCTGCGTTTCATCCAGGAAGGCGAACCATCCCCGGACGGCAAGGGCACGGTCCGTTTCGCCAAGGGTATTGAGGTCGGGCACGTGTTTAAGCTTGGCACGAAATACAGCGAAGCGCTCGGGGCAACGTTTTTGGATGAAAACGGTAAAGCCCGCCCAATCATTATGGGCAGCTACGGCGTCGGTGTGAGCCGGACGATTGCGGCCGTTATAGAGCAGAACCATGATGAGAGCGGTATCTGCTGGCCGAAGGCAGCCACCCCGTTTGATCTGCATCTGCTGGTGCTCAATCCGAAGCAGGACGAGCAGCAGCAGCTTGGCAATGAGCTGTACGAGACCCTGCAGAAGAGCGGATGGTCCTTGCTGCTCGATGACCGGAAAGAGCGGCCGGGAGTGAAGTTTAAGGACGCGGACCTCTACGGTCTGCCTGTGCGTATCGCCTGCGGGAAAAAAGCAGGAGAGCAGATTGTGGAAGTGAAATCCCGCACAGCCGAGGAAAACGTGGAGGTCGCTGTCAGTGAGCTTCCGCAGTATTTAGAGAAGCTGTGGGCTGAAATCCATTAACCCTTTCTGGTGTCTCCAGGAGGGGTTTCCCTCTTCCCGGTCCCTGCCGAAAGTGAATTTTTTTGATAAAATGAATGATAAAAGAACGAAGAAGTGAGGCGAGAAACGTGCAGACCGACCGTCACATCCAGCAGGAACGTTTTGAGTTGCTACTTGAGCAGATTGGCATGCCGGAGGAAGAAACCAACCGTTATTTTACCGAAGGCCGCCTCGAAAAGCTTGTTATTCATAAAGAACAAAAGCAGTGGCATTTCCACCTGACGCTTGCAGCGCCGCTGCCATTTACGGTATACGCGATGCTGAAGGAAAAACTGCAGTCCGCATTTGAAAGCATTGCTGACATTGATTTTACGCTTCATTACGAAGAAGGCACGACCGTGCCGGTGGACGCGGTCCCGGACTACTGGCCGCTGATTATGCAGAAGCTTGAAAGCTATGATTCCCACCTGCGCATGAGGCTGAACGGGGGAGCGCCGTTTTTGCGGGAGGGCGAGCTGATTTTCCCGTGTAAAAGCGATATTGAAATGAATTCGCTTGGGCCGAAGCTGCAGCAGACAATGGACGATGTTCTGCCGCTGTTCGGGCTGCCGGCCGCCACATTTACGATGGAAGCCAAAACGAGCGATGAAGAAAAGGAACAGTTTGAAGAAAAGAAAAAGCAGGAAGAGCACTCGAAAGTGATTGAAGCGATGATGGAGCGCAAGAAAAAGGAATCCGAAGCCGATTCCAAACGCGCCTCCCAGTCGATTCAGATCGGCTATCCGATCAAGGACGAAGCTGTACCGCTGAAGGATATCCGCGAGGAAGAGCGCCGCATTACGGTGGAGGGCTACATTTTCGAAGCGGAAACGAAGGAGCTCCGCAGCGGCCGGACGCTGTTAACGTTTAAAATTACCGACTACACCGATTCGATTATGATCAAAATGTTCTCCAAGGATAAAGAACAGGTGCCGCTGCTTGAAGCCGTGAAGAAAGGCATCTGGGTAAAGGCCCGTGGCGGTGTCCAGGATGATACGTTCGTCCGGGATCTGGTCATGATCGCAAATGACGTCATCCAGGTGCAGGGAGCGTCCAAAACCGATGATGCCGAAGAGAAGCGCGTCGAGCTGCATGCGCACACGAATATGAGTCAGATGGACGCGACCGTATCTGCTGGGGAATACGTGGCCCGGGCAGCCGAATGGGGCCACCCGGCGGTTACCATCACGGACCACGGCGTTGTCCAGTCGTTTCCGGAGGCTTACAATGCCGGCAAAAAGCACGACATTAAAGTGCTGTACGGCATGGAGGCGAACCTCGTCGATGACGGCGTCCCGATCGCCTACAACGAAGCGGACGTGGATCTTGAAACAGGAACCTACGTCGTTTTTGACGTGGAGACAACCGGTCTGTCGGTCGTGTACGACTCCATCATCGAGCTCGCAGCGGTAAAGGTAAAAGACGGCGAAATTATTGACCGGTTTGAACGCTTTTCAAACCCGCATGAAAAACTGACCGACACCATTATTAACCTGACAGGCATCACGGATGACATGCTCGTCGATGCGCCGGAAATTGAGCCGGTGCTCGAAGACTTTTACGCCTTTTCCAAGGACTCGGTGCTTGTCGCCCACAACGCAAGCTTTGACATGGGCTTTCTCCGGGAGGGCTACAAAAAAATCGGTAAAACGGCAGATATGCCGGTAATTGATACACTCGAATTCGGCCGCTTTTTGTATCCCAATTTAAAAAACCACCGGCTGAATACGCTCTGTAAAACGTTTGATATTGAACTCGTGAGCCATCACCGGGCGATTTACGATGCCGAAGCGACCGGGTATCTGCTGTGGAAAATGATGAAGGATGCGCTCGCCCAGGACATCACCAACCATAAACAGCTCAATGACAACATGGGCCAGTCCGGCTTTCACCGCCTGCGCCCGTCGCACTGCACGCTGATCGCCCAGACGCAGGAAGGACTGAAAAACCTGTACCACCTCGTCACGCTTTCTCATCTGGAATATTTTTTCCGGACACCGAGAATTCCACGTTCGAAGCTGCAGAAATACCGAGAAGGTATACTCGTCGGCTCAGCGTGTGACAAAGGCGAAGTGTTTGAAACGATGATGCAGAAATCAGAGGACGAAGCGAAAAAAGCCGCTGAATTTTACGACTACCTCGAGGTGCAGCCGCCGGAAAACTATGCGCACCTGGTGGAAAAAGAGCTTCTGAAAAGCTACGACGACGTCAAGGACGTGATTCAGAAAATCATCCGTACCGGGGACGAACTGAACCTGCCGGTCGTTGCTACCGGTAACGCCCACTATATGGATGAGCACGACTACAGCTACCGGCAGATCCTGATTGCGTCGCAGGGCGGGGCGAACCCGCTGAACAACCAGACGCTTCCGCAGGTGCACTTTCGCACCACCGGGGAAATGCTTTCCTGCTTTGATTTTCTGGACGACCGCACTGCAGAAAAGATTGTGGTGGAAAACACCCAGGCGATCGCAGATCAGGTGGAAACGATTCATCCGGTGCCGAGCGACCTGTATACACCAAACATCGAAGGCTCGGATAAAGAAATACGGGAAATGTGCTACCGCCGGGCGGAGAGCATTTACGGCTCGCCTATACCGGAACTAGTAAAAACCAGGCTTGATAAAGAGCTCGACAGTATCATCGGCAACGGCTTTGACGTCATCTATCTGATTTCGCAGAAGCTCGTAAAAAAATCCCTCGAAGACGGCTATCTTGTCGGCTCCCGGGGCTCGGTCGGCTCTTCGTTTGTTGCCACGATGACAGAAATTACTGAAGTGAACCCGCTGCCGCCGCATTACGTTTGCCCGGAATGCAAGCAGTCGACGTTTTTTGACGACGGCTCGGTCGGCTCCGGCTTCGACCTCGCGGACAAGCTGTGCGACAGCTGCGGCGTGGACATGATTAAAGACGGCCACGATATCCCGTTTGAAACGTTTCTCGGGTTTAAAGGCGATAAAGTACCCGATATTGACCTGAACTTCTCCGGCGACTACCAGCCGCGGGCCCATAATTATACGAAAGAACTGTTCGGCGAGGAAAAAGTGTACCGCGCAGGAACGATCGGTACCGTGGCGGACAAAACAGCGTATGGATTTGTGAAGGGCTATCAGAGCGACCACGAGCTGCATCTGCGCGGAGCGGAGATTGACCGGCTCGTGAGCGGATGCACAGGCGTCAAGCGGACAACCGGTCAGCACCCGGGCGGAATTATCGTTGTTCCGGATGAGTATGACATTCACGACTTCTCTCCGATTCAGTTTCCGGCAGACGACAAAACGTCGGAATGGAAAACGACGCACTTTGACTTTCACTCCATCCACGACAACCTGCTGAAGCTTGATATTCTCGGCCACGATGATCCGACCGTCATACGCATGCTGCAGGATTTAAGCGGTATTGATCCGCAGACGATTCCGACCGATGACGCAGAAGTCATGAAAATCTTTGGCGGACCGGAAGTGCTTGGTGTGACGCCGGAGCAGATTAACTGCAAAACGGGCACGTACGGCATTCCGGAATTTGGCACCCGGTTTGTGCGCCAGATGCTTGAAGATACGAAGCCGTCGACGTTTTCCGAGCTCGTTCAGATTTCCGGGCTCTCCCACGGCGCGGACGTCTGGGTCGGAAACGCCCAGGAGCTGATCCAGAACGGGACCTGTGAACTGAAGGACGTGATCGGCTGCCGGGACGACATTATGGTGTATCTGATCTACAAAGGCATTGAGCATTCGCTCGCCTTTAAAATCATGGAGTTCGTCCGTAAGGGACGCGGGCTCGACCCGGAATGGATTGAGGAAATGAAAAACCACGGCGTGCCGGAGTGGTACATTCAGTCGTGCCTGAAAATTAAATACATGTTCCCGAAAGCGCACGCCACCGCCTACGTGCTGATGGCAGTCCGGATTGCCTACTTTAAAGTGCACCATCCGATCCTGTTTTATGCAGCGTACTTTACGGTCCGGGCGGATGACTTTGACCTGCCGACCATGATTAACGGCAGCACCTCGATCCGCGCGAAGCTGGATGAAATTCAGGCGAAGGGCTTTGACGCCTCTCCGAAGGAAAAAAGCCTTGTGACCGTGCTTGAGCTTGCGCTTGAAATGACCGAGCGCGGCTACCGTTTCCAGAAGGTGGACCTGTACCGTTCGGAGGCGAGCGAATTTGTCGTCGACGGCGACCAGCTGATTCCGCCGTTCAACGCTTTGGAAGGCGTAGGAACGAACGCAGCGGTTAACATTGTAAAGGCTCGCGCCGACGGGGAGTTTTTATCCAAGGAAGACCTGCAGCAGCGGAGCAAGGCAACCAAAACAGTGATCGAGCACCTCGACCTGCACGGATGCCTTGATGGGCTGCCGGATACCAACCAGCTTTCTCTGTTCTAAACACTAGCCAGACTTGCGAAAATGCACAAATCGTGCTATGATAATGGGCAGTGAGAGGTATATCGAGACGGCGAAAGAGTGGGTGGATACCCACTCTTTCATTTATGGTTGAAGCTTTCTGCATAAAATAAACTATATACTATCATTGGAAGAAATGAAGATGATGACAAAGCAGCAGGGAGGTACGTAATGAAAGAAAGTATTAAAGACATCGCAGCACGTCTGGCGCGGCCGATTGCTGAAGAACTGGACCTGGAACTTGTGGATACGGAATATAAAAAAGAAGGAAAAAACTGGTACCTTCGGGTATTTGTGGACAGCCCCTCCGGTGTGCATCTTGAAGACTGTGGACGGGTGAGCGAACGGCTGAGCGAACAGCTCGACGAGATGGACCCTGTCCAGGAGGCTTATTATCTGGAGGTTTCTTCGCCGGGCGCGGAACGGCCGCTGAATAACGAAGCGGATATCCGCCGTTCAGTCGGAAAAAACGTGTACGTGACCACGTATGAACCCGTTGAAGGAGAAAAAGCGTTCGAAGGAAAGCTGAGTGACTTCAAAGACGGTGAGCTTTTGATTACCACCAAACAGAAGCAGAGGGAACGCACGGTGCATATACCGTACAGCAAAGTAGCTAAAGCAAGGCTCGCCATCATTTTTTAACGGTGCGGCGGGCATCGAGAAAAAGGAGGATCTGAATTCCATGAATGCAGACTTTATGGAAGCATTGGACGTACTGGAAAATGACAAGGGAATCGATAAGGAAATAGTGCTCGAAGCCATCGAAGCCGCGTTGATTTCCGCCTACAAGCGAAACTTCAACCAGGCGCAGAATGTCCGGGTGGACGTCAACCGTGATACCGGATCGATTCACGTATTTGCCCGCAAAGAAGTGGTCGAAGAGGTATTCGATCCGCGGCTTGAAATCTCTCAGGAGGAAGCGCAGGCGATCAGCCCGTCGTACGAGCTGGACGACGTCGTGGAAATGGAAGTGACCCCGAAAAACTTCGGGCGCATCGCTGCCCAGACGGCGAAGCAGGTTGTGACCCAGCGCGTGCGCGAAGCCGAGCGCGGCATCATCTATTCCGATTTTATCGACCGCGAAGAGGATATTATGACCGGCATCGTGCAGCGTCAGGACCACCGCTTTATCTACGTGGACCTCGGGAAAGTAGAAGCGCTGCTGCCGCAGAGCGAGCAGATGCAAAATGAAACGTACAACCATAATGACCGCCTGAAAGCGTACATCACCAAAGTGGAAAAAACGACCAAGGGACCGCAGATTGTTATTTCCCGTACGCACCCGGGTCTTTTGAAGCGGCTGTTTGAGCTTGAGGTGCCGGAGATTTATGACGGCACGGTGGAAATTATTTCAGTGGCACGGGAAGCGGGCGACCGCTCGAAAATCTCAGTGTTTGCGGACGATCCGGAAGTGGACCCGGTCGGCTCCTGCGTCGGTCCGAACGGCCAGCGCGTGCAGACGATCGTGAAAGAGCTGAAGGGCGAAAAAATCGACATCGTGCAGTGGTCGGATAATCCGGTGGAGTACGTCGCCAACTCATTGAGCCCGGCAAAAGCCCTCGATGTTCAGGTGAACGAAGAGGAAAAAAGCACGCTTGTCGTGGTACCGGACTACCAGCTTTCCCTTGCTATCGGCAAGCGCGGACAGAACGCCCGCCTGGCCGCCAAGCTCACCGGCTGGAAGATCGACATTAAAAGTGAAACTGAAGCTGAAGAGCTCGGAATCTTTTCGCCGGAGGATGCAGAAGAAATTCCGGTGACAAGCACAAGCATTGATTTAGATACAGAAGATTTGTAAAAATGAGGGTGAACGGCTATGGTTAAAAAAATTCCCATGAGAAAATGCATTATTACTGGAGAAGAAAAGCCCAAGAAAGAATTGGTGCGAGTCGTTCGGGACCCGGATAACACCGTGTTTGTCGACCGCTCCGGTAAGAAGAACGGCCGGGGTGCGTATTTAACAGACAGTGATGATGTGTTTTTACAGGCGAAAGCCAAGGATTCGCTGAGCCGCCATTTAAAAGTAAAAGTAGCGGCCGAAGACTATGACCGTCTCCTCGAAGAGCGCAGAGGCGCGAGTCATGAACGATAAAGCATTATCCTTTCTCGGCCTTGCCGCGCGGGCAGGAGAGCTGAAAAGCGGCGATGATACCGTTCTTAAAACCGTGCAGACCAAAAAAGCACAGCTGGTCATCGTTGCTGGGGATGCCTCTGCCAATACGATTAAAAAGTTCAAGGATAAAACAAGTTTTTATTCATGTCCTTTTCGGGTTGCCGGCACGAAAGCAGGTCTCGGTGAGGCGATCGGAAAAGAATCAAGAACCATTTTATCCGTCACAGAACGCGGCTTTGCCAAAAAGCTGACAAAATTGATAGATGAAGAAATAAATTAAGAAGGACGTGTAGATGGACGAAAAACGAACAATATTCAGGAACGATATCTTTGGAAGGAATGTGATGTCACTATGAGTAAAGTGAGAAGCAATAAAACAAGAAACACCCAGGGAAACAGAGGCCCAAGCAAGAAAAAGACCACCCAGAAACGCCCGGGAGGCGGCCGCAAAGAACAGCAGGCCACACCGGAAAAGATCACATTTGCCGGCAGTCTTTCCGTCGGGGAACTGGCAGAAAAGCTGAATAAGGAAAGCTCTGAAATCATTAAAAAATTAATGAATCTCGGAGTGATGGCGACCATCAACGAAACGCTCGAGGCAGAAACCATTGAACTGATCGCGACGGATTACGGCGTAGCGGTGGAGCAGGAAGAAGTGGTGGATGAACTCGATATTGATAACTATGTCGAGCAGGACGATCCTGCAAAGCTGCAGGAACGCCCGCCGGTAGTAACAATTATGGGCCACGTCGACCACGGGAAAACGACGCTTCTAGACTCCATCCGCCATACAAAGGTGACCTCCGGGGAAGCCGGCGGCATTACCCAGCATATCGGCGCCTATCAGGTGGAAGAAAACAACAAGCTGATTACCTTCCTTGATACGCCTGGACACGCAGCGTTTACGACGATGCGTGCGCGCGGTGCTGAAGTCACCGATATTACGGTTCTGGTTGTGGCGGCTGACGACGGTGTCATGCCGCAGACAAGAGAAGCCATCAACCACGCCAAGGCGGCCGAGGTGCCAATCATTGTCGCGGTAAACAAAATGGACAAGGAAGGCGCGAACCCGGACCGGGTCATGCAGGAGCTGATGGAATTTCAGTTAGTGCCGGAAGCATACGGCGGGGAAACGATCTTTGTAAACCTTTCTGCGATTCACGGGGAAGGCATTGATGAACTGCTCGAAATGATTCTGCTTGTCGCTGAAGTAGAAGACTTTAAAGCGAACCCGGACAAACGGGCACGCGGCAGCGTCGTAGAAGCGGAGCTTGATAAAGGACGCGGCCCGGTTGCCACTCTGCTCGTTCAAAACGGCACGCTGCATGTCGGTGAGCCGATTGTAGTTGGCAACGCCTTTGGCCGGATCCGGGCAATGGTCGATGATCTTGGCCGCCAGGTGAAAAGCGCGGGACCATCCAAGCCGGTGGAAATTATCGGCCTGAACGATGTGCCGCAGGCAGGCGATCCGTTTGTTGTCTTTGAAGAAGAGAAAAAAGCACGCCAGATTGCCGATGCGCGTAAGAGCCGGGCAAAGGACGCCGAGCGCGCCCAAACCTCGAAAATCAACCTTGATGATCTGTTCAGCCAGATCCAGGAAAACGACATGAAAGAAATCAACGTGATTGTGAAAGCGGACGTTCAGGGCTCGGTCGAAGCGCTTCGCGGATCGCTTGAAAAAATAGAAGTAGAAGGCTGCAAAATCAATATTGTACACGCCGGTGCCGGCGCAATTGCAGAATCAGACGTCATCCTCGCTTCGGCCTCCAACGCGATCATTATCGGCTTTAATGTCCGTCCGGACGTAAACGCCAAGCGTACGGCCGATGCGGAAAATGTGGATCTTCGTCTCCACCAGGTTATCTACAATGCGATTGAAGAAATTGAAACAGCCATGAAAGGCATGCTCGACCCAATCTATGAAGAGCGCGTGCTCGGACAGGTTGAAGTGCGTCAGCTGTTTAAAGTCTCCCGCGTTGGTACGATTGCCGGAAGCTATGTGCTCGAAGGCAAAATCACCCGGGACTCCAAAGTCCGTGTCGTACGTGACGGCGTGGTAATTTTCGACGGCGGCATCAAGGATCTGAAGCGTTATAAAGACGATGCCAAGGAAGTTGCCTCCGGCTACGAGTGCGGTGTAACCCTTGAGAACTTTAACGACCTTAAAGAAGGCGACATTATGGAGCCGTATATCATGGAGGAAGTTAAACGCACATGATCGGCGTCGTCCATGTAGAGTGCATGCTTTATGAAGCGAGTCACTTAAAGCAGAAGCGGGCGGTGCTTCAGAGCGTAAAAACAAAGCTGAAGCACCGCAACCTCTCCGTGGCGGAAACGGATTATCAGGAGCTTTGGCAGCGGGCAGCTCTGTCGATTGTCACTGTGCATAATGAAAAGGCCGGGGCAGAAAAAGAGCTGCAGCGTGCCATTCATATGATTGAAAGTTATACGGAATGGGAAATAACCTCCGTACACTATGAATGGTTATAGGAGGAACAGTGATGGCTAATATACGTGCTCAGCGTGTAGGAGAGCAGATTAAAAAAGAAGTATCGGATATTTTTGCGCGCGGAATCAAAGATCCGCGGGTGCAGTTTGTAACGGTAACCGACGTAGAGGTGACCGGAGATCTGCAGCAGGCAACGATTTTTATAACGGTTCTCGGAGAAGAAAAAGACAAAGAGGAAGCGTTTCAGGGCCTCGAAAAAGCCCGGGGATTCATCCGCAGTGAAATCGGAAAACGAATCCAGCTTCGCAAAACACCGGAAATCTTCTTTTCCTTCGATGAATCGATCGAATACGGCAACCGCATTGAATCGCTTCTGCGCGATTTAAATGAGCGGGAGAAGTAGAAGAAGGAAGCTGTTTTAAAGTTGGAAAAGCTGTTGCTGACTTTGAAACAGCTTTTCCTATGTACATTGAATTCTGAAACGGAAGTGAGCGAAACAGCCCTATGATTGATGGAATCATTCCTTTGTGGAAAGAAGCAGGGGTTACCTCCCATGATTGTGTAGTGCGTGCACGCCGGCTGCTCAAAACAAAAAAAATCGGTCATTCCGGTACGCTTGATCCGTCAGTGACCGGTGTGCTCCCGCTTTGTGTCGGAAAAGCCACCAAGGCGGTGGATTACCTGCACGAAGCCCCAAAAGCGTATGAAGGAATCATCACTCTTGGGAAAACGACAACGACTGAAGACGCTGACGGGGAAACGGTGGCGACCCTTCAGGTAAAAAAGGCTCCGGCAAGGCACAGCATCGAAGCAGCGCTTGAAGCGCTGACCGGAACGGTAACCCAGGTGCCGCCCATGTATTCAGCCGTCAAAGTACGGGGGCGCAAGCTGTACGAATATGCCCGGGAGGGCATAGAGGTCGAGCGTCCTGTGCGGGAAGCCCGTATTTATGATTTCCGGCTGCTTGAGATGGACGTGGCTCCGCAGGACGGAGAATTTTCCTTTAAGGTGCATGTGAGCTGCAGCAAAGGAACCTACGTGCGCACCCTGGCCGTCGACGCCGGGGAAAAGCTCGGTTATCCGGCGCACCTGCAGCAGCTCGTCCGGACGGCGTCCGGCGGGTTTGGGCCGGAGCACAGCTCCACGTGGAAGGAACTCGAAGCCCTGCTTGCCAAAGACCGTCTCGCAGACGCCGCGTACCCGGTAGACTGGGCCGTGGCTCACCTTCCGGCCATCACAGTGTCGGAGAAAACAGCAGAGCAGATCAGTCACGGGCGCGTGCTGCCGGCAGAATGGTTCCGGGAGCAGACGATGGCAGTAAAGGCAGAGAGCGGAAAGCCGCTGGCCGTATATACGGCGCATCCGGATAAGCCCGGCATTTTCAAACCAAAAACAATGCTTCTTTGATAGCGTGAATGAAAGAATATCGGCAGGTGAAAATAATGGAAGTTCATCATTTTGTACATCCACATACGTTAACGGCCTCGCTCTCAGAACCGAAAGTGATGGCGCTGGGGTACTTCGACGGGGTGCATCGCGGCCACGCCGAAGTGATTGAAAAGGCCCGGCAGACAGCAGAAGACAGGGGGCTGCCGCTCGCTGTTATGACCTTCCATCCGCACCCGAAGGTGGTACTCTCAAAACAGACGGAAGAGGATATGTTCTATTTGACCCCGTTGGAGGAAAAACAGCGTATTCTCGAATCACTCGGAGTGGAAAAGCTGTACATTGTGCGGTTTGACCAGGATTTTGCGTCCCTCGACCCTCAGGCTTTTGTGGATGCTTATATCATTGATCTCGGCGTAAAGCACGCGGTGGCCGGATTTGATTTTTCGTACGGGAAATTCGGGCGCGGTACGATGGAGACGCTCCCGTATCATTCAAGGGACGCCTTTACATTTTCCACGGTATCCCCGTATACCGAAGACGGAGAGAAGGTGAGTTCCACCTGGATCCGCCGGATGGTGGAGGAGGGGGAAATGGTCAAAGCCGCCCGTCTGCTCGGACGCTGGTATACATTCGAAGGTACTGTCGTCGAAGGGGAGAAACGCGGACGGACGATCGGTTTTCCAACGGCCAACATCCAGTCCGAAGAGCCGTACCTGCTTCCAAACGACGGCGTGTACGCCGTGCGCGCACTGATCGATGGCCGCTGGTACCGCGGGATGTGCAATATTGGCTACAAGCCGACATTTCACGACGAACGGGACGGCCCGCCGGAAATTGAAGTTCATCTGTTTGAGTTCAATGGAGATATTTACGGTAAAACGGTCCGGATTGAGTGGCGGGACCGACTGCGCGGGGAAGTGAAATTTCCTTCTCTCGATGCACTTGTTTCCCAGCTGCATGAGGACAAACGCTCCGCCGAGCAGGTGCTCCAGCAGGAAATCAGGGATTAAAACCTGTTTTTCCTTGCGTTTTTCCTCTTCAAAAGGTAAGATGGTTGATGTATGGAAACTACTTCTTGGCTTGCACGCGCCTCCTGCGGCTTGCGAGGAAATAGTTGAAACAAAATAACAAAAGGAGGTCGACTGAATGGCTTTAACACCAGAGCGTAAATCAGAGTTGATCGAAGAGTACAAAACACATGAAGGCGACACCGGTTCCCCGGAAGTACAGATCGCTATTTTAACGGAGCAGATCGTTTCGTTGAACGGACACCTGCGTGAGCATAAAAAGGACCACCATTCCCGCCGCGGGCTTTTGAAAATGGTTGGTAAGCGCCGTAACCTGTTAACGTACGTTCGTAATCAGGATATCACGCGTTACCGCGACATCATTAATAAACTCGGCTTGCGCCGTTAAGAAGTACTGGGAAGCGGGAGGTATCTCCCGCTTTTTCTCTTACCTAAAAACAATTATGTGCATAACGTATGCGGCTGTGCGGTATGAATTGACCCCTTACGCACATCTCACAAGCTTAGCGCGTAAGCAGCGGGACTTCCGCGCTAAGCTTGTGCGCACGAAAGGGTTTCCAGCCAGCAGGAAGTACCGGCGGGATGGAGCATTTATACCCGGATAGGCAGGCGTATACGTGAAAAAACGTATAGGAGGTCCTGAAATTTGGAACAAGAAAAGAAAACCTACTCAATTGAATGGGCGGGGCAGACGCTGACCGTCGAAACAGGCCACATAGCAAAACAGGCCAACGGAGCGGTCATGATCCGCTACGGAGACACCGTCGTGCTTTCCACCGTGACGGCTTCAAAGGAACCAAAGGATCTTCCGTTCTTCCCGCTTACGGTAAATTACGAAGAGCGGCTGTATGCGGCAGGGAAAATTCCCGGCGGCTTTATTAAGCGCGAAGGACGCCCGAGCGAAACGGCGGTTTTAACGAGTCGTCTGATTGACCGGCCGATCCGCCCGCTTTTCCCGGACGGCTTCCGTAACGATGTGCAGGTAATCAACATGGTGATGAGCGTGGACCAGTCCGCTTCTCCGGAAATTGCGGCCATGGTCGGCTCCTCGCTTGCTCTCTCCCTGTCGGATATTCCGTTTTACGGCCCGGTTTCAGGTGCCGTTATTGGACGGGTCGACGGCGAATTTGTCGTCAATCCGTCGGAATCCGAAGCGGCGAGAAGCGACATTGAACTGACGGTTGCCGGCACGAAAGACGCCATCAACATGGTGGAAGCCGGAGCGGACGAAGTGCCGGAGGAAACAATGCTTGAAGGCATTATGTTCGGCCACGAAGAAATCAAGCGCCTGGTGGAATTCCAGGAAGGTATTATCAGTGAGCTTGGCCGGGAGAAAATGGAAGTACAGCTGTCCCAGACGGACAAAGACCTCGAGGAAACGATCAGAAGCGAGTTCCAGGACTCCGTAAAAGAAGCGGTAATGGTCAACGATAAAAAAGAGCGCGACGTGGCTATTCAGGAGCTGAAAACGCAGATCTCCGAGCCATATGAAGAAGAAGAGCAGCATAGCGAGGTAAAGGACATCTTTGAAAAACTTGTCAAGGCAGAGTTCCGCCGCCTGATCACCGAGGAGCATATCCGTCCGGACGGACGCGGGCCGGACGACATCCGCCAGCTGACATCCGAGGTGGACATTCTGCCGCGCACGCACGGCTCCGGTTTGTTTACCCGCGGCCAGACGCAGGCGCTCAGCATCTGTACGCTCGGCGCTCTTGGAGAGGTTCAGATCATCGACGGCCTCGGCACCGAAACGTCGAAGCGGTTTTTGCATCACTATAACTTCCCGAACTTCAGTGTCGGGGAAACCGGTCCGATCCGCGGGCCGGGCCGGCGCGAAATCGGGCACGGCGCTCTCGGCGAACGCGCCCTGGAAAAGGTCGTTCCATCCGAAGAGGAGTTCCCGTATACGATCCGCCTGGTATCTGAAGTGCTTGAATCCAACGGCTCCACCTCCCAGGCAAGCATCTGCGCGAGCACGCTTGCCATGATGGACGCCGGTGTGCCGATCAAGTCACCGGTGGCCGGCATTGCGATGGGGCTTGTAAAAGAAGGCGATGACCTGGCTGTATTAACCGACATTCAGGGCATGGAAGACGCCCTTGGCGACATGGACTTTAAAGTAGCCGGAACGGCAGACGGCGTAACGGCGCTGCAAATGGACATTAAGCTGGCGGGTATTGACCGCGAAGTGCTCGAATTTGCTCTCAAACGGGCAAAGGTGGCACGCATGAAGGTACTCGAAAACATGCTCGCTACGATCAGCGAGACACGCGGCGAGCTTTCCCCGTACGCCCCGAAAATCATGTCCATGCATATCAAGCCGGATAAAATCCGTGATGTGATCGGCCCGAGCGGGAAAACGATCAATCAGATTATTGAAGATACCGGTGTGAAAATTGATATCGAGCAGGACGGCACTGTCTTTATTTCCTCGACCGAACAGGATAAGAACGAGGAAGCGAAAAAAATTATTGAAGATTTAATTCGTGAAGTGGAGCCGGGCGAGACGTATTTAGGAAAGGTCAAACGCGTCGAGAAATTTGGCGCCTTCGTGGAGCTGTTTAAAGGAAAAGAAGGCCTTGTCCATATTTCCCAGCTGAACCACGAGCGCGTAAACAAAGTGGAAGACGTGGTCTCCATCGGGGACGAAATCATGGTCAAGGTAACAGAAATAGACAATCAGGGACGGATTAACCTGTCGAGAAAAGCGTTGCTTGCCAAAGAAAGCTCCGACACTTCTTCTCAGTAATCCAGCTATAGATCAGCAGGGACTTGGATTTCCAGGTCCTTTTTTTTATAAATAGAGATAGAATAAACAAAGGAGGTCCAGGCATATGGTGGAAACGAAATATCTTTCAAACGGAGTAAGGCTGGTCTCAGAGCAGATTCCGCACGTGCGCTCGGTCTCGCTCGGCCTGTGGATAGATGCAGGCTCGAGACAGGAGAAGGCAGATGAAAACGGAATGGCTCATTTTATTGAACATATGCTGTTTAAAGGCACCTTCAAACGAAGCGCGGCAGACATTGCCGGCTATTTTGACCGTATTGGCGGAGAAATGGAAGCATTTACGGCGAAGGATACCACCTGCCTCCAGGCGACCGTGCTCGATGAACACGCACAACAGACGGCCGAAGTGTTTGCCGATATGTTCTTTCATTCCCGCTTTGACCGGGAGGACGTGGAAAAAGAACGTAATGTGATTCTGGAGGAAATCAGCATGGTGGAGGATACGCCGGACGACATCATTCACGATATGCTCTGGCAGGCCTCCTACGGCAGCCATCCGCTGGCCCGTCCGATTCTCGGCACGAGGGGGGTGCTCCGCGAAATAACCCGGGAGCGTCTGCTCGATTTTTTTCATGACCATTATACGCCGGAGCGAATTGTTATTTCGGCTGCCGGTCATGTGAGCGAAGAGCTGCTTGCCTGCCTTGAGCGTTTATTTGCCGGCTGGGGCCACGGGCGCCGGGCGGAAAACCGGGAGGAGCGGGCCGTGTTCGTTCCGGGAAGAGAAGTGAAGCACAGGGAAACCGAACAGGCCCACCTGTGCCTGGGCTTCCCGGGTGTGTCCCGCTTTCATGACCATTATTTTGCGGAAGTGCTCTGGAATAACCTGCTCGGCGGTTCCATGAGCAGCCGCCTGTTTCAGGAAGTCCGGGAGGATCGGGGCCTGGCTTATTCTATTTTTTCTTCATTTGAAGCCTTTGAACGTACTGGCTTTCATACGATTTACAGCGCAGCGGCGCCGGAGCGGGTCGAGGAGCTGCTTGAGACCATCGATGGGCTGTTTGAACGTTTATCTGCTGGAAATATCAAAGAAGTGGAGATCGAAAATCACCGGTCACAGCTGAAATCGGCTTTTGTGCTCGGACTGGAATCGTCAGCGGCCCGCATGGCCCGGAACGCAAGAAACGAAATGCTGTTCGGCCGGCACCCCGGCATTGATGAAACCCTGGACAGGCTCGGCAGTGTACAGCTCGACCACGTCGTGGAACGGGGGCTTGTGATGATGCAGACGCCGCCGAGTGCATCGCTCATCCAGCCAAACGGCCATGTGCCGGAGCTATTAAAGAAAAACAGCTCCAATTTCAGCGTGAGCATTGAAGAATAAGCCAGAATTGTCCTTTTCAGCGCTGACAAGTGTGGTAAAATAAAGCAAAGTTTGTTTTAATAAATGTGAAATGGATGAACCAGAAAGGGAGAATAAACATGTCCAACGAAACATATAAAGTAGCGGTCGTCGGCGCAACCGGCGCCGTCGGCCAGCAGATGCTGAAAACCCTGGAAGATAAAAATTTTCCCGTCGGAGAGCTGAAATTATTATCTTCAAGCCGCTCCGCCGGTAAAAAAATGACGTTCAAGGGCCAGGAATACACGCTGGAGGAAGCAAAGCCGGAATCGTTTGAAGGTGTTCAGATTGCCTTGTTTTCCGCCGGGGGCTCCATATCCAAAGCGCTGGCTCCGGAAGCGGTTAAACGGGGGGCGATTGTCGTGGACAATACAAGCGCCTACCGTATGGATCCCGACACCCCGCTTGTCGTGCCGGAAGTAAATGAAGAAGATCTGCACAAACACAACGGCATTATCGCCAATCCGAACTGCTCGACAATTCAGATGGCGGTGGCCCTCGAGCCGATCCGGCAGAAATACGGACTGAAAAAAGTAATTGTTTCCACGTATCAGGCAGTATCTGGTGCCGGACTTGAAGCGGTGGATGAAATGAACACCCAGTCGACGGCAGTACTGAACGGTGAAGAAGCAGAAGCTAATCTTATGCCGGTAAGCGGCGACAAAAAGCACTACCAGATCGCCTTCAATGCAATCCCGCAGATCGATAAATTCCAGGATAACGGCTATACGTTCGAAGAAATGAAAATGATCAATGAAACGAAAAAAATTCTCCATATGGACGATCTCCCGGTAGCGGCAACGTGCGTGCGTCTCCCGGTTGCCACAGGCCATTCGGAGTCAGTGTATATTGAAACAGAGACCGGCAATCCCGATGTCAAAGAGCTGCAGCAGACGCTGTCCGAGGGCGACGGCATCACCCTTCAGGACGACCCGTCCAACCAGGTGTATCCGATGGCTGTTAACAGCGTCGGCCTGCCGGATGTATTTGTCGGCCGTATCCGCCGCGATCTTGACCGCGAAAATGCGTATCATTTCTGGGTCGTATCGGATAATCTTCTAAAAGGTGCTGCATATAACTCGGTACAGATTGCCGAAAGCCTGATCCGCCTTAATCTGATCAAATAACCTGTGAGGGAGCCAAACCGATGAATATAATCGTTCAAAAATTTGGCGGCACGTCTGTAAAAACGAAGGAACTGCGTGAGCAGGCCGCCGGCCATATCGAAGACGCGGTGCGTGAGGGCTATAAGGTGGTGGTCGTCGTTTCCGCCATGGGCCGGAGCGGGGACCCCTACGCCACCGACACCCTTCTCAGCCTCATTGATGAAAGCGCTCCGGGAGAGGGCGGAGCCGAACGCGACCTGCTGGTATCGTGCGGCGAAACCATATCCGCTGTGGTGTTTACGGAGCTTCTGCGCTCGAAGCAGCTGAAGGCGGCTGCCTTAAACGGAGCACAGGCCGGGTTTATTACCGACAGCAATCACGGCAACGCCAAAATCATTGATATGCGCACGGAAAAAGTGGAAGAACTGCTTGCCACCCACGACGCTGTTGTCGTTACAGGTTTTCAGGGCGTCAGTGAGGACGGGATGATTACAACGCTCGGGCGCGGCGGCAGCGACACGTCGGCAACTGCGCTCGGCACGGCCCTGAAGGCGGAGTGGGTGGATATTTTCACCGACGTCGAAGGCATGATGACGGCAGATCCCCGCGTGGTGGAAGATGCGCGACTGCTTTCCACCGTCACCTATCAGGAAATCTGCAATATGGCGTACCAGGGGGCGAAGGTTATCCACCCCCGGGCGGTTGAAATTGCGATGCAGGGCAAGGTGCCGATCCGTATCCGTTCGACGTCGACTAAAGAGCCGGGCACGCTGATTACGTCCATGCTCGGAGGGGCTCCGGGCCGCGAGGTGGCCGAACGCCTGATCACGGGCATCGCCCACATTCCGTCGCTTACTCAGATCAGCGTCTTGGCGGATGCAAAGCAGGCCGGGGATATGCATGCCCGCGTGTTTCAGCGGATGGAAAATCTCGGATTGAGTGTGGACTTTATTAACATCGGGCTTGAAAGCGCCGTATTCACCGTCCCGGACCCGCATGCAAAAATAGCGGTCGACGCCCTTGAAGAAGACGGCTGGAGCATTTCGGCGGTGCCTCACTGCGCCAAAGTCAGCGTTGTTGGCGCCGGTATGACCGGTGTCCCGGGTGTTGCTTCTAAAATTGTTACCGCGCTGTCAGAAGCCGGGGTGCCGATTTTACAATCGGCGGATTCGCATACGACCATCTGGGCACTTGTTCGTGAACAGGATACAGACAAAGCTGTCTCCGCCCTTCACCGCGTATTTGATCTCGGACGTGCCGGTGTACGTCCCCCATCTGTTTCCTAGTAAGCTGCAGAGGCTCATCACGATTCGCACCGATTCCCTGCAGATGAGAGAAAGGAGCCGACCTATGGCTTTTGGACAGTTACTTACAGCAATGGTTACACCTTTTCATGAAAATGGCGACATTCACTGGGAGCAAGTCGAGCAGCTGACGGAGCATTTGATTGCGACAAAAAGCGACGGCGTCGTTGTAGCCGGCACCACCGGAGAATCTCCGACGCTCAGCAGTGAAGAGAAGCTGCAGCTGTTCCGCCTGGTGAAGGACATCGCCGGCAGCCGGATGGATGTGATCGGCGGCGTCGGTACGAACAACACAGCGTACTCCGCCGATCTGGCGAACGAAGCGACAAAGATCGGGATTGACGGCCTGATGGCGGTCACTCCGTATTACAATAAGCCGAACCAGGAAGGCATGTATCAGCATTTTCAGCGAATTGCAGCCGCCACGACACTGCCCCTGATGATTTATAATATTCCGGGGCGCTGCATCGTTAACCTGCTGCCGGAAACGCTGCTTAGGCTTGCGGAGGTTTCCAATATCACCTCGGTGAAAGAGGCGTGCGGAAACCTTGATCAGATCTCGCACTTTCTGTCTTCAGCGCCGAAGGATTTCCAGCTGTTCAGCGGCGATGATTCGCTGACGCTCCCGACGCTTTCGGTCGGCGGCGACGGCGTGGTCTCTGTGGCGGCGCACATTGCCGGGGAGGATCTGAAGCAGATGATGACGGATTTCTTTTCCGGACGCGTGCAGCGGGCGGCAGAAGCGCACCGGACGCTTCTGCCGAAGATGCGGGCCTGCTTTATGGCTCCGAACCCGTCACCGGTAAAGGCGATGCTTGAACAGATGGGAATAACCGGCCGTTACACCCGCCTGCCGCTCGTGCCGCTGACGGATGCCGAAATCCGCCAGCTTGAGCAGTGGTTTACCGCTGCTTCCTAAGGATTATTTTTATCAGGACACCGTCAGCCCCGCTGACGGTGTCCCGTTTTATATACATAGATTCAGAAAAAAGAAATTGCCGGTGCGGGGCCGCGCAAAATGCCTGGTCTCAATAGTTTCTCTTGTATTTCAAAAACCGCCTGGGTTATACTGAGTATAAGTGATTTGTGCGGAAACCATTCACTCAAAGGGAAAAATGTTTCTTTTTGGGGCCGTAAATCGACGTCAGCAATAATTCATTTTTAAATTAGGAGGAAATATACTTTGGCCACACAAGCGAATGGTAACGTTCGTGTTTTTTCCCTTGGCGGTATCGGGGAAATCGGAAAAAATATGTACGTTATAGAATCGGAACAGGACATGATTGTTATAGACGCAGGACTAATGTTTCCAGAAGATGACATGCTCGGAATTGATATCGTTATTCCGGATATTTCATACTTAACCCAGAACAAGGAAAAGCTCCGCGGGATCTTTTTGACCCACGGACACGAAGACCATATCGGAGCATTAACCTATATTCTCCGCCAGGTGCACGTGCCGATCTACGGCACCAAGCTTACGCTTGGCATCGTGGAGTCGTACGTAAAAGAAAAAGGGCTCCGCAAGAAACCGGATTTCCGGGTGGTACACGACAACAGTGTGATCCAGACCGGTCAGCTGAAGACAAGCTTCTTCCGGACCAACCACAGCATTCCGGATTCGGTCGGCATGGTCGTCCAGACACCGGAAGGCATTATTGTACACACCGGCGACTTTAAATTTGACCAGACGCCGGTCGACGGGCAGTATACGAGCCTTGATAAATTGACCGAAATCGGTAAAAAGGGTGTACTCTGCCTGCTTTCCGACAGCATTAATGCGGAAGTGCCGGGCGTAAGTCCGTCAGAAGCGATTGCCGGCAACGGCATCATGGATATCTTTCTGGAAACCGAAGGACGCATTGTGATTACCACCTTTGCGACAAATATCCACCGCATTCAGCAGGTGATCCATGCAGCGGAAGAGAGCGGCCGCAGGATTGCCGTGAATGGACAGGCAATGGAAAAAACGATTGAGATTTCGCGCCGGCTCGGGTATCTGGATGCCGAGGACGACATTTTCATTACGACCGACCAGGTCGAGGACATGGATCCAAGAAAAGTGGCGATTTTATGCACAGGCAGCCAGGGCGAGCCGGTCTCTGCGCTGATGAATATGGCGAAGGGCGAAGACGACAACTTAACCATTGAAGAAGGCGACATGGTTATTATTGCCGCCAACCCGGTAGCCGGAAACGAAAAAACGGTATCGCAGACAATCGATTTTCTCTACCAGATCGGTGCAGAGGTCGTTATGGGCGAAAACGTACACTCCTCCGGCCACGCCCGTCAGGAAGAGCTCAAAATGATGCTGAACCTGGTGAAGCCGCAGTACTTTATTCCAGTGCACGGCGAGTACCGGATGCAGTTTGTGCACGGGGAGCTCGCGGAAGAAACCGGTATGGATCCAAACAACGTCTTCCTGCTTGATAAAGGGGAGGTTGTGGAATTCAGCAAAGGCAAAGCCGTAAAAACCGGTAAAGTACCGGCCGGCAACGTCTTAATTGACGGCCTCGGCATCGGTGATGTGGGCAACATTGTCCTTCGGGACCGCCGCCTGCTGTCCGAAGACGGAATCCTCGTGGTCGTGGTGACGCTCAGCAAAAAATCCGGCACCATCGTCAGCGGCCCGGATATTATTTCCCGCGGCTTCGTTTACGTGCGTGAATCCGAAGAGCTGATGGAAAAAGCGCATAAAAAAGTGTCCGAAACACTGGAGAAATCGATCAGTGAAAATGTGAGCGAATGGTCGACGCTAAAAAGCAGCATCCGGGACTCCATGAGCCGTTTTCTGTTTGAAAAAACCAAACGGCGCCCGATGATTCTGCCGATTATTATGGAAATTTAAAAGCACGCGAAAAGCTTGCCATGACACACCCCTGCATTAGCCAGTTTGGCGGGCAGGGGGTGTTTTATTGAATAGAGTTTTTTTCGGGAGAAAGGAGCCAAACCATGGCAAAAACGGCGAAGCGGAAGAAAAAACGAACCTCGTCGAACAGAAACAGGCAGCCGGCGTTTTCATGGCCGGCGCTTGCGGCTGCGCTGCTTGCCCTCATATCGCTCGGCGGCTGGGGGTGGGCCGGACAGCTGCTCCGCTCCGGGTCCCAGTGGCTTACCGGGGACCTTTGGTGGATGTTAAACCTGCTTATACTTGCTTTTTCCATTGTATGGATGATCAACCGAAACCTCGTGAAGCAGTTTCCGCTGCGATGGACAGGCGGCGCTCTTCTTTTCCTTGGAGTGCTTCTTTTTACAGAGGTGCGCTGGGCTTCGGGCATGAGCGATCCGGCGATTTCTGTTTTTATGGAAACGTTCGGGCGTGACGGCTGGCTTGACCGCTCCGGAGCAGCCTCTACTGGAGGCGGATCGATCGGCGCACTAGTCTACGATGCTGTTCATTTTCTGATCGGGACAGCCGGGGCGTACATTGTGTCCGTGCTTCTTATGATCGCGGGACTGTTTTTACTTATGCAGTGGTCTTTTCAACATACCATGCAGACAGGCGGAGCCTGGGTGGCCAAGACCTCCAAACAGGGAGCAGCGCAGGCGGTCGAAAAAGGCAAGCAGCGCCGCGCGGAGCGGATGAAGCAAAAGGAAGCCCGGGAAAAAGAAGAGCCCGCCAAGGCCGCGCCAAAGCAGAAGGAAGCGCCGGAGACGCCTGCGGAAAAAACGAAGGAAGGCGCAGAAAAGCCGAAAATCTTCTCGTTTACCGAGCAGGCGTACCAGGAGTCGCCGGCGGCCAAAGAAACGCCGAAGCCGGAGGGGCCTGCACGCAAAAAAGAAGCATCTGCACCAGAAGCAGTGGAGACTCCGGCTGAATCCGGGCCCGACGTGGAGCGCCCGGATATGCTGAGCGTCACCGAGGGGGAGACGGAAAACAAAAATTATCAGCTGCCCGCACTTACGATGCTTTCGGCGCCGAAAAATCAGAACCAGCAGCAGGAGCGTTCGCAGATTTCAGCTAACGCCAAAAAGCTTGAGGAAACGCTGCAGAGCTTCGGGGTGAAAGCAAACGTCTCGGAGGTGCATTTAGGGCCTGCGGTAACTAAATACGAAATCCAGCCGGCCGTCGGGGTGAAGGTGAGCAAAATTGTGAACCTCTCCGATGATATTGCGCTCGCGCTCGCGGCACGGGACATCCGGATTGAGGCGCCAATTCCGGGCAAATCCGCCGTCGGCATTGAAGTGCCGAACCAAGAGGTGGCGATGGTAACGCTCCGGGAGGTGCTCGAGTCGCTTGAGAAAAAAGACGACCACGTGCTTGATGTCGCGCTCGGCCGGGACATTTCCGGTGAACCGATTCTTGCCTCCCTGCATAAAATGCCGCACCTGCTTGTCGCCGGGGCGACGGGAAGCGGAAAAAGTGTCTGCATCAACGGCATCATTACGAGTATTTTGATGCGGGCGCGTCCGCATGAAGTGAAGCTGCTGATGATTGACCCGAAAATGGTGGAGCTGAACGTGTATAACGGTATCCCCCATCTGATGGCTCCGGTCGTTACTGAACCGAAGAAGGCGGCCCAGGCGCTGAAAAAGGTGGTGGCCGAAATGGAACGCCGCTACGATCTGTTTTCGCACACCGGCACGAGAAACCTTGAAGGCTACAACGAATGGATCCGGAAGCAGAACGATAAAGGCGGGGCCAAGCAGCCCGAGCTTCCGTACATTGTCGTCATTGTTGACGAGCTCGCCGACCTGATGATGGTGGCCTCGAGTGAGGTGGAGGATGCGATTACGCGTCTCGCCCAGATGGCACGTGCGGCCGGCATTCATATGATTATCGCGACCCAGCGTCCGTCCGTGGACGTCATTACCGGGGTCATCAAAGCAAATATTCCGTCGCGGATTGCGTTCGGAGTATCGAGCCAGACGGACTCCCGGACGATTCTTGACAGCGGCGGAGCGGAAAAGCTGGTCGGCAAAGGCGATATGCTGTTTTCCCCGATCGGCTCCAACAAGTCGACCCGTGTGCAGGGGGCGTTTGTGTCCGACCATGAAGTGGAACAGGTGGTCGAGGCCGTCGTTGCCCAGCAGAAAGCCAAGTACCAGGAGGAAATGATCCCCGACGAACAGCCGGCGCAGGCCGAACGGCCGAGTGACGAGCTGTTTGACGAAGCGGTGGATATGATTCTTCAGATGCAGAGTGCATCGGTATCGATGCTGCAGCGCCGGTTCCGCATCGGCTACACGCGGGCAGCCCGCCTGATCGATGAAATGGAAGACCGTGGCATTGTCGGGCCATACGGCGGCAGCAAGCCGCGTGAAGTGCTCGGCGATACCCGCGGCGGAAGCGGCGAACCGGCCGAAGAAAAGGAAGATACGCACCATAGTTGAGGAGGATTTTGATGCAGCCAGTGACAACGAACACGAATATTCCGGTGCATTTATTTCAAACGAAGCAGTTTAAAACAACGGCTGTCATTATGCAGTGCCGTGCCCCGCTGTCCGAACATACCGCAGCGGGACGGGCGCTGTTGGCCAGAGTGCTGAAAAAAGGGAGCCTGCGCTACCCGTCGCAGTCCCATATAAAAGAAAAGCTCGACGACCTGTACGGCGCCACGTTCAGTGTGGACGTCGGCAAACGCGGCAATTACCATGTGATGAGCTTTCGCATGGAATTTGTCAATGAACAGTATCTGCCGGCGCAGGAGGACCTGTTTGCCGAAGCGACCGCATTTTTAGCGGAGATGGTACACGCACCGCTCGCAGAGAACCGCGCGTTCAACCCGAAAATTGTCGAGGAGGAAAAGCGGACGCTGCTGCAGAAAATCAATACGATTTATGATGAAAAGGACCGCTACGCCAACATGCGTCTCGTGCAGGAAATGTGCAGCGCCGAAGCGTATTCGGTGCATCCGCTCGGCGATGCCCACCGGATGGAGGCGCTCGATGAGCAGAAGCTCTACGACGTGTATGAGCAGTTTCTGGTGGAAGACGCCATTGACGTCTACGTGGTCGGCGACGTGGAGTCTTACGACGTCGAGGCGGTCACAGGCCAGTTTCCTGAACGGAGCAGCCTCCCGCCGGTCGAAGACGGAGCAGAACGTCCGCCGCGTGTACGCTACGTGGAGGAGTCCGATGACATTCATCAGGGCAAGCTGCAGCTCGGCTACCGGACGACGGTTACCCAGGACGATCCGCAGTTTGCCGCGATGCAGGTAACGAACGGCCTGTTCGGCGGCTTTCCGCACTCGAAGCTGTTTCAGGAGGTGCGTGAAAAACGGAGCCTCGCCTATTACGCTGCTTCCCGCTACGAAAGCCAGAAGGGGCTGGTCATGGTGATGACCGGCATTGAAAAGGAGCAGTACGAACAGGTGAAAGCAGTGATCGGCGAACAGCTGCAGGCGCTGCAACAGGAGCCCGTTTCAGAGGAACTGCTGGCCCAGACGAAGGGTATGCTTATCAACCAGATCCGTGAGACCACCGACGCCCCGGGCGGGCTGGCAGCTCTGCATTTTCAGGGAAAAATGGCCGGCCGCGTCCGCCCGATTGAAACATGGATCGAAGAAATTGAGCAGGTGAGCGCGGACGACGTGCTTGCATGCGCGAATTCAATCGTACTTGATACCGTATTTTTCCTACACGGAAAGGAAGATGAAGATGCAGAAACAACAGTATGATCAGCTGCAGGAAACCGTCTACTCGGAGATCATGCCAAACGGCCTCCGGGTGTACGTGCTTCCGAAGCAGGGATTCAGTAAAACGTTTGCCACCTTTACGACCGACTACGGCTCCATCGACAACGCTTTCGTGCCGATCGGACAGAAGCAGAGCGTGCAGGTGCCGGACGGCATCGCTCATTTTCTGGAGCATAAAATGTTTGAAGACGAAGAAGGCGACGTATTCGACACGTTCGGCAAACAGGGCGCTTCAGCCAATGCGTTCACGTCCTTCACGCGCACGGCATATTTGTTTTCAAGCACCGATGACACCGCGGTGAACCTGCATACGCTGCTCGACTTTGTGCAGCATCCGTATTTCACCGAGGAAAGCGTGGAAAAAGAAAAGGGTATTATTGGCCAGGAGATCAGCATGTACGACGATGATGCCGACTGGCGCCTGTTTTTCCAGCTGCTCGGTAATCTGTACCACCGTCACCCGGCCCGGATTGATATTGCCGGCACCGCCGAGTCCATCAGCCGAATCACCAAGGATGACCTGTACACGTGCTATCATACGTTTTACCATCCGGCGAACATG
Organism: Marinococcus sp. PL1-022; assembly: GCF_033845285.1. NCBI lineage: Bacteria > Bacillati > Bacillota > Bacilli > Caryophanales > Bacillaceae > Marinococcus > Marinococcus sp. PL1-022. Next base: position 1,177,536 of record NZ_JAWXCX010000001.1, read on the forward strand.
ATTTTGTACGTGGCCGGCGCGGTGGAGCCGCAGGAGATTTTTGAGCTCGTGCGGAGCAACCAGGCGCATAAGGAATTTACCCCGATGGATCACGTGGAGCGTATTGAAGTGGATGAGCCGGCGACGGCGCTTCATTCCAAAGCGGTCGAAAGGATGAGCATCCGCCTGCCGAAGGTGCTTCTCGGCTACAAGCTGTCGCTGCACAGCGAAACGGACAACCTGCTGTATCAGGAAGCACGGCTCGAGCTGCTGCTTGAAACGCTGTTCGGGGAAGGATCGGAGGCGTATGAAACACTGTACTCCGAAGGGCTGATCGATGACAGCTTCTCGAGCGAGGCAATGATTGAGCGTTCGTTTTCACTTGCGGCGTTTGGCGGCAACACGCCGAAGCCGGAAGAAACTGAGGCCCGGATTCTGGACATTATCGAACACGCCCAGACCGAAGGCATGGACGAACGGCGCTTTGAGCGGATGCGCAAAAAACTGCTCGGCCAGCTCGTCAAACAGCTGAATTCCACCGAATTTCTTGCTACTGAAGGCACGCGCTACGCGTTTCACGGCGCTTCGGTCATGGACGCGGTGGAGATTATGCAGCAGGTGACGTTTGACGATATTTCCAACCTGCTGCAGAGCGAATTTCGTATCGACAACCGGACGACATCCATTATCGACCAGAAGGCTGAAGCAGATGCCTGACTGGACGCTGGTGACCGGAGCAAGCGGAGCGATTGGAGGAGCAGCAGCCGAACGGCTCGCTGCTTCCGGCCGCCCGCTTCTGCTTCATTACTGCAGGGGAAATGAAAAAGCGGAACAGACCGCAGAGCGCTGCCGCCAGCACGGGCAGCAGGCAGAAACAGTCTACGGCGATCTTGCCACTGAGGCAGGCCAGGAGGCGTTTGTGTCCCGCCTGCCAAAAAATATTGATACATATATTCATGCTGCGGGCATGGAGGAATACATACTGTTTCAGGAAACCACCTACGCGCACCGAAATGCCATTATTCAGACAAATGCGATGAGTGCCCTTGCCATCAGCCGCGCGCTCCTAGTGGACATGCTCGCCGCCCGGCGCGGGACAATCGTTTTTGTAAGCTCCGTCTGGGCCCGGGAGGGGGCGGCGATGGAATCGACCTATGCAGCGGCCAAGGGCATGATTGAAGCCTTTACCCGGTCGCTCGCCAAAGAAACCGGCCCGTCCGGCGTGCGCGTAAACGCCGTGGCCCCGGGGGCGGTTGCCTCTCCAATGCTCGGCCATCTGTCGGAGGAGGAACGGCAGGACGTTGCCGGGCAGGTATCGCTCGGACGGATCGGTACGCCCGAGGAAGTAGCCGGCGCAGTTGCATTTTTATGCTCGCCGGATGCCGCTTATGTGCACGGGGAAGTGCTCCGCGTTGACGGTTTATTTCCGTCGTGAAACCCGGTGTGTCTTCTGTTCAAATGGGGAAAAATGACGTACAATAAAAGCAGTAGAGACAAAGAGGGGGACGTCTGATGGCTGGCAACGAATGGTACGTGGAGTACGAAATTCATCAAAACCGCCCCGGCCTGCTCGGGGACATTTCTTCGCTGCTCGGCATGCTTGCAATCAATATTGTGACCATCAACGGGGTGGAGGGCAACCGACGGGGGCTGCTTCTGCGCTGTGACAGCTATGACCGCATCCAGCGGCTGCGTGCCATCCTTGATACGATACAGATCATTTCCGTGCGGAAGGTCAAACAGCCGGGCCTTCGCGAGAGGCTCGCTGTCCGTCACGGCCGCTACATTGAGCGCGATGCCGATGACCGGAAAACGTTCCGCTTTGTGCGTCCGGACCTCGGGCTTCTGGTTGATTTTATGGCCGAGCTGTTTAAAAAGGACCGTCACTACCTTGTCGGTATCCGGGGAATGCCGCGGGTCGGGAAGACTGAATCCCTGGTGGCCGCAAGCGTATGCGCCAATAAGCGCTGGACGTTTGTATCATCGACGCTTCTGCGCCAGACGATGCGCACCCAGCTTGGCGACGATGAGCGGACGAACAGCCATGTGTTCATTATCGACGGCATTGTCACGACAATGCGCGCGGCACGGAAGCATCGCGACCTGGTGGAGGAGATCATGCGGCTGCCCGCGGTCAAGGTTGTGGAGCATCCGGATATTTTCATACGCGAAACGTCATATACGGCGGAAGATTTTGACTGCATGATTGAGCTCAGAAATGATGAAAGCCAGGTGATCTCGTACGATACGGTGGATTCCGGGTTTTCATCCTTTGATATTAGTTAACGTGAAAGAGGCAGGTGAGCCGTTATGGCAGAATTAGGACCGTACCTTCGCGGTGAACGTGAGCGCCAGGGAGCAAGCCTCGAGCTGATGCAGCAGCGCACAAAAATTCAACGAAGGTATTTGCAGGCAATTGAAAGCGGTGATTACGGGGCGCTGCCGGGGGCGTTTTATGCCCGGGCGTTCATCCGCAGCTACGCTGAAGCGCTCGGCCTTGACGCTGAGGACGTGTTCCGGCAGTATGGCCATGAATTGCCGGAACCCAGGCAGCAGCCGGCAGAGATGCCGTCGCGGGCGTCCAGAAAGCAGACGCGAAGCAGAAGCCAGCAGGGGCGGCCGCAGCAGAAAAAGAAAAAAACATCCTTCCTGCCCTTTATTTTTGCGCTTATTTTTCTTCTTATCATTGGGGCAGGCATCTGGCTGTTGTTTCAAAATGTAAGCAGCGATACACAGACCGAGCAGCAGAGCGATGAAGGCACCGGCGTCCAGTTTGAATCCGGGTCGCCGGAGGAAGAAGGCGGCGGAGCTTCGGAGGAGAGCGCCGAAAACTCCCCGGATAATAACACGGGATCTGGCGGGGGAGAAGACGAAAGCACTGAAGAAGAGGACCCCGCAGACGCCGATATCCAGCTGGAGGAAACCTCATCGGAAGGAGACAATGCGTCCTATGATGTCATCGGGGCGGAAACGTTTGAGCTTGTGATGAGCTTCAGCGGTAACTCCTACGTGGATGTAACGGATGCGGGCGGCGAGATGCTCGATATGTTTCCAAGTCAGTCCGACGGCGACGAGCTCGAAGAAACGTATGAGGAGGAAGAAATCACCGTCAACGTCGGCAACACGAACAACATGGAGCTGACCGTCAACGGGCGGGAATTCACCTATCCTTCAGATGGCACCCACCAGGTTATTACATTTACGGCGGTGCCAGAAGAATAAACCCGGCCTTCGCTTCTGAATTTTTTCAGAACGAAGGCTTTGCTTTGCCATAAACAAATTGTGCGTTTTGTTCCATGAGAAAAAAAGATATGTGATACAATATGAAAGACTGGAATGTGGACGGAATGGCACGATTTGCAAGTAGGAGGACGCAGATGAACTTACCCAATAAAATTACAATTGCCCGTGTGTTGATGATTCCGTTATTCGTGATCGCCGTATTGGTGCCTTTTCCGTTTGGCACCTGGCCGGTGGGAGACGCTGAGCTGCCAGTGCATCATTTCATCGGGGCGGTCATCTTTGCGATCGCGGCCGTCTCCGACTGGCTCGATGGCTATATTGCAAGAAAGTACAGCCTGGTGACCACGTTTGGCAAGTTTCTGGATCCGCTCGCAGACAAGCTGCTCGTCACGGCGGCGCTGCTTGTGCTGATTGACATTTCCATGCTTGCGTCCTGGATGGCAATTATTATTTTAAGCCGCGAATTTGCGGTCACCGGTATCCGGCTGGTCGCTGCCGGGGAAGGGAACGTTATCGCGGCAAGCGGACTCGGGAAATGGAAAACCACATTCCAAATGGTTGCTATCGTGGTGCTCTTGCTTCATCACTTTCCATTTTCCTACGCCGGCTTTCCGGCAGGTGACGTGCTCATGTGGATCGCTGTTATTTTAACGATCATATCCGGCGTCGATTATTTCTGGAAAAACCGCGCCGTGATTATGAAGACGATGTAAGCTGTATCGGAGGAACGTGTAATGAATGCAGAAATTATTGCAGTAGGAACAGAGCTTCTGTTGGGCCAGATTGCCAACACGAACGGCCAGTATTTATCGAAGGAATTAGCTTCCCTCGGGGTGAATGTCTTCCGTCATACCGTGGTGGGGGATAATGAAGCGCGGATGCACGAAGCTGTCGGGGAAGCCTCCGAGCGGGCGGATATCGTTATCCTGACCGGCGGCCTCGGACCGACGCAGGACGATATTACCAAGGACGTGGTGGCTGATTTTACCGGCCGCAGACTGCTCGTGCACGAAGCGTCAGCGCAGAAAATCAGGGACTACTACGGCCGGACGGGCCGTGCGATGCCGGCGTCCAATATGCGCCAGGCGCACTACGCTGAGAGCAGCACGGTGTTTGTTAACCAGAACGGCATGGCCTGCGGGATGGCCGTTGAAGAAAACGGCACGCATTACGTTTTAATTCCGGGGCCGCCCCGGGAAATGAAATCCATGTACAAGTATGACGTCGAGCCATACGTGGCGGCGCTTGCCGGAAGCGGCAGGCTCGTTTCGTCCCGGGTGCTCCGTTTTTACGGCATCGGGGAATCCTCGCTTGAAGAGGAGCTGCAGGATTTGATTGAAGCCCAGACGAATCCGACCATCGCCCCTCTGGCAGGCGATGGCGAAGTCACGCTCCGGCTGACGGCAGCTGCCGCAACTGAGGATGAAGCGGTGCAGATGATTGCCGGCGTCGAGGATCAGGTGCTCGGCCGAGTCGGGGAGCATTTTTACGGCTACGATGATGATTCGGTCTTTAATCATACGGTGAATGTGCTGAAAGAGCGCTCGCAGACGATCGCTTCGGCAGAAAGCCTGACCGGCGGCTGGTTCGCAAAATCCATCGTGGACATCCCGGGCGCATCAAGCGTATTTCAGGGGTCGGTCACGACGTATTCCAAAGCAGCCAAAGAGCACATTCTCGGCATTGACCGGCCGCTGCTTGACGAGGAGGGCGCTGTGAGCGCAGCCTGCGCAGAAGCGATGGCCGAAAAGGTAAAAGAGAAATTCAGCACCGACGTCGGTATTTCCTTTACCGGTGTCGCCGGGCCGGACCGCGATGAGGGTAAAGAGCCCGGACTCGTCTGGATCGGAGTTTCCGGACCGCACGGAACGATCTCAAAACAAATTCACATCGCCGGCACCAGGGATCGTGTCCGCTTTATGGCTTTATATGAAGGGTGCCGATTGTTATGGAAAGAAAAGGTGGTAGAAAATGACAACATTCAATGATTTTCAAATGAAGGACGAATTAAAGCAGGCTGTACGGGAGATGGGCTTTGAAGAGCCGTCCCCGGTACAGGAAAAAGCGATTCCAGACGCCCTCGAGCAGAAGGATCTGATCGGACAGGCACAGACCGGTACCGGCAAAACGGCAGCGTTTGGCATTCCGATTTTAAATAAAGTAACCGAGGAGCCGCACGTGCAGTCGATTATCATTACTCCGACCCGCGAGCTTGCCATTCAGGTTTCCTCGGAAATCCAGAAGCTCTCCAAGCATTTAAACATCCGTTCGCTGCCGATTTACGGCGGCCAGTCGATTGGCCATCAGATTAAAGCACTCAAGCAGGGCGTACAGATTGTCATCGGTACGCCGGGCCGGGTGCAGGATCATCTCCGCCGCAAAACTCTGCACCTCGACAAGGTAAATACCGTGGTGCTTGACGAAGCGGACGAAATGCTTGACATGGGCTTTGTGGAGGACATTGAAGCAATTTTAAAGCAGGTGAACGTCGACCGGCAGACGCTGTTGTTCTCGGCGACGATGCCGCCGGCAATCCGCAAGCTGTCGAAAAAATACATGGTGGATCCGGTCACAGTATCGATCAACAAAAGTGAAGTGACGGCGCCAAATATCGAGCAGTCCTACTTTAAGGTGCTCGAGCGCAACAAGCAGGATTCGCTCTGCCGGATTCTGGACGCGCGCGATCCGGACCTTGGCATTATTTTCTGCCGGACGAAAAAAGGTGTGGCAGATCTGACCGAAATTCTGCAGGCCCGCGGCTACCTCGCAGACGGGCTGCACGGGGACCTGACCCAGCAGCACCGCGACGCCGTTATGAACAAATTCCGCACCGGTGCGATCGAATTTCTCGTCGCCACAGACGTGGCTGCGCGCGGTATTGACGTGCAGAACGTCACACACGTGATCAACTACGACATTCCGCAGGATCCGGAAAGCTACGTGCACCGCATCGGCCGCACAGGCAGAGCCGGACGCAAGGGCGAAGCACTGACGCTTGTCACGCCTCGCGAAATGAAGCATCTGCGTTCGATCGAGTCCGAAATCAAAATGTACATTCCGTCGCACCGGGTGCCGACCATCGAAGAAGTGGTGGAAAAGCAGCAGGAGGCGTGGAAACGTCAGATTGCCTCGCAGATGGAGGAGGAGTCGGAGCTCAGCCTCTTTAATGAAATTACGGACGAGCTTCTCAACGAGTATGATCCGAAGGATGTGGTCCGCTCGCTGATGAAGCTGAACTTTGCCGCCACGGTGAGCGAATCCGACGAAAGCAGCGGCTTCGGTGAAACCGGCGGCGCCCGCGGCATGACAAGATTCTTTATCAATGTCGGCCGCAATGTGAACATGACGCCGAAAATACTGATCGAGGAAATTTCGAACGCTGTCGGCATTCCCGGCAAGTCGATCGGCAAGATTGATATTTTTGATAAATTTACCTTTGTGGAAGTACCGCAGGACAGCGCGCCGTTTGTGTACGAAGCCCTCCGGCACGCTCGCATCAACGGCACGCGCGTGAACCTCGAGCCGGCGAAGCCCCGCCCGGCCCGTCCGAACCGGAACACGCAGCGCCAGTCTCAGTAATCCGTTCGCTCTTCAGCGGCAGCCGCCGCTGAAGAGTTTTTTTACCGTCAGCCTGTCAGCGGCAGGAGGTTTCGGGGGTATGGAAAAAACACGAATAAATGTTCGCATATCTGTTGGCAAATCGAACAAAAAAAGATATAATGTAGAAAGCAGGAAAACAGCGGGAACGCTTCCTGAATAACAGCAGGCATGTATGGATACGCTCTTCGTGGGGAAGAGAGTATCTGTTTAATAGTATATATCCTTGAAGGAGAGATAAGATGAACGAAAGAAAAGCCGCATTGGATCAAGCACTGAGCCGCATCGAAAAACAGTTTGGCAAAGGATCGATCATGAAGCTAGGCGACCAGACTGACCGCCGCATTTCCACCATTTCCACCGGCGCCCTGGCCGTAGATATTGCCCTTGGGGTCGGCGGCTATCCGCGCGGACGTGTTGTGGAAATTTACGGTCCGGAATCCTCCGGTAAAACGACTGTGGCCCTGCACGCCATTGCCGCGGCCCAGCGCGACGGGGGCACGGCAGCCTTTATCGACGCGGAGCACGCTCTTGATCCAAGCTATGCCCGGGCGCTTGGCGTCAACATTGATGACCTGATTCTTTCCCAGCCGGACACGGGCGAACAGGCGCTTGAAATCGCCGAAGCACTTGTACGAAGCGGCGCGATCGATATTCTTGTCATTGACTCCGTGGCAGCCCTCGTGCCGAAGGCGGAGATTGAAGGCGAAATGGGCGACAGCCACGTCGGCCTGCAGGCACGCCTGATGTCCCAGGCCCTGCGGAAGCTGTCCGGGGCGATCAGCAAATCGAACTCGATCGCCATGTTCATCAACCAGATCCGTGAGAAGGTCGGCGTCATGTTTGGCAGCCCGGAAACGACTCCCGGCGGCCGTGCGCTGAAATTCTACTCCTCGGTGCGTCTTGAAGTGCGCCGGGCGGAAACGCTCAAACAGGGCAACGAAATGGTCGGTAACAAAACGAGAATCAAAGTAGTGAAAAACAAAGTAGCACCGCCGTTCCGTCAGGCGGAAGTGGATATCATGTACGGGGAAGGCATTTCGCGCGAGGGCTCCATTCTTGATATCGGTGCCGAGCTCGACATCGTGCTTAAAAGCGGCGCATGGTACTCCTACGAAGGCGAACGTCTTGGACAGGGACGGGAAAACTCGAAGCAGTTCCTGAAGGAAAATGAAGCAACGGCCGCGGCGATTGAACGGAAAATTCGCGACCACTACAAGCTCGACGACATCCAGTCCGAACCGGAAGAGCCAGAGGAAGAGCCGGAAGCTCCGGCAGAATCCGGGCTGCTTGCCGAAGAGGAAGAAACAGCAGATACGAATCGTTAAAGCATTGCCGAGGCGCCGGAATTCCGGCGCCTTTTTTCGTGCAGAAATAGGTCTGGGGAAAGCAGCAGGGCACGGAACGCCTGCCGGGCGGGCAGAGAACGCCGGGGCCCGGGAGAAAAGAAAACGGTGTCAATCCCCATAAAAACAGGGATTCCTGCCGGTGAGCTTTCTTGACAGCGCCCGGCGGTAAAGATACAATAAAGAAGTGGAACGTTTGTTTTGTTCCGCACTTCGATGAGCGTATTAATTCGCAAGCAGAACAATGCGGACACGAAAAAGAATCATCAATGCAACTTTCGCAACAACCGAAAGTGAACAATCAGATAGCAAGAGGAGGTGACATGTATGAACACTGCAATCATCTCCATTTTGCTTGTTATCGGTGCATTGATAGTTGGTTTGATTGGATATTTTGTCCGAAAAGCGATTGCCGAAGCGAAATTCAAAAGCGCCGAGCACGAAGCCGGCCAGATTGTGAAAGAAGCTGAGCGGCAGGCAGAGACAATCTTAAAAGAATCGCGGTTGGAAGCTAAAGACGAAGCACATCAAATTCGGGCAGAAGCAGAGAGTACTCTGAATGAACGAAGAAATGAAGTTCAAAAACAAGAAAACCGCTTGATGCAGAAGGAAGAGAGCCTTGACCGTAAAAGTGAGACGTTGGACAAAAAGGAAGAATCCTTGGAGCGCAGAGAGGAGTCTCTCTACGAAAAACAACAACAGGTTGAGGAAAATAACAGCAAAGTGGAGGAGATTCTCGCCAGACAACAGGAGGAACTTGAACGTGTTTCCGGCATGTCGCGGGAGGATGCAAGAGAGCTGATCCGCCGCGAAACCGAACAGGAAATGGAACACGAAACGGCGCTTCTGATCAAGGAACGCACAGAAGAGGCCAAACAAGAAGCCAACAAAAAAGCGAAGAATATTTTATCCCTGGCCCTGCAGCGCTGCGCTGCCGACCATGTCGCCGAAACGACGGTGTCTGTGGTGAACCTGCCAAACGATGAAATGAAAGGGCGGATCATCGGCCGTGAAGGACGCAACATTCGGGCGCTTGAAACGTTAACCGGTATTGATCTTATCATCGATGATACCCCGGAAGCCGTCATTCTCTCCGGCTTCGATCCGATCCGCCGCGAGGTGGCGCGCATTGCGCTTGAACGCCTCGTGCAGGACGGCCGCATTCATCCGGCACGTATCGAGGAAATGGTCGAAAAAGCACGCCGGGAAGTGGATGAGTTCATCCGCGAATACGGCGAAGAAGCAACGTTTGAAATGGGCATCCACGGGCTGCATCCGGATCTCATGAAGATTCTCGGACGCCTTCACTTCCGGACAAGCTACGGCCAAAACGTGCTGAAGCACTCGATGGAAGTGGCGCATTTGACCGCGCTGATGGCTGCCGAACTCGGGGAAGACGAACAGTTGGCCCGCCGCGCCGGACTGCTTCATGACCTCGGGAAGGCCATCGACCATGAAGTCGAAGGAAGCCACGTGGAAATCGGCGTCGAGCTTGGCAGGAAATACAAAGAGCACGAGGTCGTCGTCAACAGTATTGCTTCCCACCACGGGGATACCGAAGCAACCTCCGTGATTGCTTCCCTCGTCGCTGCCGCAGACGCGCTGTCCGCGGCACGGCCGGGAGCACGCAGGGAAACGCTTGAAACGTACATCCGCCGCCTGGAACGGCTCGAAGAAATTTCGGAATCCTTCAAAGGGGTCGAAAAAACCTTCGCCATTCAGGCCGGACGCGAGGTGCGGATTATGGTGAAGCCGGATGTGGTGGACGATCAGCTGGCACCGCAGCTGGCAAGGGACATCACAAAACGGATTGAAAGTGAATTGGATTATCCGGGCCATATCCGTGTAACGGTGATACGGGAGACCCGGGCAGTAGATTATGCGAAATAAAGCGGTGAACGCCACCGCTTTATTTTTTTATGCGCCCACACGCGAAGAAAGGAAGTCACAGACATGAAATTTTTATTTATCGGCGACATCGTCGGATCCCCGGGACGGAACATGGTGGAGGAGTACCTGCCGCGCCTGAAGCGCAGGTACCAGCCGACGGTCACGATCATGAACGGCGAAAACGCCGCCCACGGTAAAGGCATCACCGAAAAGATTTACAAGCAGCTGCTCCAGGCAGGAGCTCAGGTGATTACGATGGGCAACCATACGTGGGATAACAAAAATATTTTCGAATTCATTGACGAGGCCAAAATGATGATCCGGCCGGCCAACTATCCGGCGGGCGTGCCCGGGGAAGGGATCAAATACCTGCGCATCAACGACCAGGAGGTGGCAGTCATTAACCTGATCGGGCGGACGTTTATGGGCAATCCGAACGACGATCCGTTCCAGAAGGCCGATGAGCTTGTCACGGAGGCCTCGGCACGTACGAACTTTATTTTCGTGGACTTTCACGCGGAAACGACAAGCGAAAAACAGGCGATGGGCTGGTTTTTAAGCGGCCGGGTGAGCGCCGTTGTCGGTACCCACACCCACGTGCAGACCGCCGACGACCGGATCCTCGACGGTGGGACCGCCTTTTTATGCGACGCGGGCATGACCGGCCCGAGCGACGGTATTCTCGGCATGGAGCGCGAAGCGATCATACGAAAGTTTCAGACGAATCTGCCCACCAAGTTTGAAGTGGCCGAGGGGCGGGAACAGTTAAATGGAGTCGTTGTGAAAGCGGATCCGAAAACCGGAAAAGCGACAACGATTGAACGTATCCGCATTGACGAAGCCCACCCATTCTTCGAATAAAAAAGAATATTGAGCAAAAAGCAGGAATATGTCCCTTCTTTCATGAATTATGCCTAATACAATGGCGTTACCATTGATCCTACGCAGGGAGGTACTAGAAATGGAAGTATTAAAAGTATCCGCTAAATCTACTCCAAATTCTGTCGCAGGTGCCTTAGCCGGAGTTATTCGTGAAAAAGGAGCCGCAGAAATCCAGGCGATCGGGGCCGGCGCGATCAATCAGTCCATCAAGGCAATAGCCATTGCCAGGGGATTTGTGGCGCCGAGCGGCATCGATCTGGTCTGCATTCCCGCTTTTACCGATATTGAAATTGACGGCGAAGAACGAACGGCGATAAAATTGATTATTGAGCCGAGGTAAACGTCTTCCGCCGCATCCGGCGGCGCCCAGGCGCTGCCGGCAATTCTATACATATCACCGGCCGGTGGTACAGCAAGGCGTCCATGCGGCGTCTTTTTGTATGCCGGCAGACAATTGAAAGGAGCATACCAATGAAACAACTGATTCAAACGCTAAAACGCATCGACCGAAAAGGCTACAAAGCCTACAACGATATTAAAGGCACGCACGAGTTTTCGGATTTTCAGCTGCACATGGACCACGTGCAGGCCGACCCGTTCGCAAGTCCGTCCCGTGCGCGGGTGACGCTTTCGAGAAAGGCGCTTGAGCTTGGCCCGGAGGTCGAGGAAAGCGACGCGCGCCGGGTGGCGGCCATCGATTTTTTCGCGCTTGCCGTGCAGCAGGAGCTGAATAAGCAGAAGGGAAAGCCCGGCATTATTATCGACGGACCCGGCCAGGAAATGATCGACCGGACCGCGGTGAAGCTGTCGAAGGATCATCTCGAGGTCCGGCTGTCGATTCACCTGCCGGCCCGTGGGCGTACGATCCAGGGCCAGGAGGCGATTGAGCGGCTCACCAAACAGCTGCCGGAGGCGATTCAGCACGCCGTGCAGCAGTACTCCAGGCAGAAGCTGACCGACCAGCTCGAGCTTGCCGACCAGCAGCAGGCCGTGCGCCGCTACCTGCAGGACCACGGCTGCATCGCGTTTGTGGCCAACGGCTCGGTGCTCCCGCGCGCAAGCGGCGTCAGCAACCGCCCGATGAGCGGCAAGGAGGTCATTTCGTTTCAGTCGCCGAAGGAGCGCGAAGTGACTATTGAGCTTCCGCACGGCGGACCGGTTACCGGCATGGCGGTGCCAAAGGGCGTGACGATCATTGTCGGCGGCGGCTACCACGGCAAAAGCACGCTGCTCGAAGCCATTGAGCGCGGCGTATACAACCACCGCGCCGGCGACGGCCGTGAATTCGTGATTGCCGATCCGAGCGCCGTGAAGGTCCGTGCCGAGGACGGCCGCTCGGTCACCGGGGTCAACATCAGCCCGTTTATCGCGAACCTGCCGGCCGACAAGGACACCTCCTTTTTTACGACCGAAAACGCGAGCGGCAGCACGTCGCAGGCGGCGAACATTATGGAGGGTCTCGAGGCGGGCGCCGGAACGCTGTTGATCGATGAAGACACGAGTGCGACCAACTTTATGATCCGTGACGCCCGCATGCAGGCGCTTGTGGCCAAGCGCAAGGAGCCGATCACGCCGTTTATTGATAAAGTGCGCGCCCTCTATGATGACGAAGGCATTTCCACGATTCTCGTCGTCGGTGGAGCAGGAGATTATTTTGACGTGGCGGATTATGTTATCATGCTTGAAGAGTACGTTCCGTATGACGTGACCGGAGAAGCACGCCGTATTGCCGGCGAGCATCCAACGAACCGGACAAAGGAAGCCGGGGAAGCGTTCGGGGCCTTAACGGGCCGGAGCATTGCGGTCCACCGCTTTGACGCCCGTAAAGGCAAAAAGGAAAAAGTGAGCGGCAAGGGCCGAGATACGGTGATGTACGGAACGGAAACCATCGACCTGAGCGCGGTCGAGCAGCTGATTACCGGCAGCCAGACGAACGCGATTGCCGAAGCGATCCGGCACGCGAGCAGGCAGTTTCAAAAGCCGGCGCCGCTTCCGGAGGTGCTTGATTATATCGAGCAGACGATCGACAAGCAGTCGCTCGACGGCCTGTCGCCGTTTAAAAACCAGCACCCGGGGGATTTTGCGCGTCCGCGCCGGTTTGAAATCGCGGCCGCCATCAACCGCTACCGTCCGCTCCGCGTCGAACGGTGATTTGAGTTTTGCCGGTTTTCGGCTTATAATATGAAGCGACGATAAAAATCACGGGCGGCACGTCCGCCCGTACCTATAGAGAAGGGAGAGACCACCGTGACTGATAAAAAGCAAACGGATACGTCTGAACAAACGACTCCGGCGGTCGATCCGGCATACGAAAAATACTTTGATTTTTCCAAAGCCGAAGTAGAAAGCAACGAGGACGGCAAACAATACATGAAAATTGGGGGCCGGTCGATCGTCATCAACGACCAGCCCGACCATAAAGCAGGGCGCAAGCGGACGAAGCAGGACGCGTCGGTGCACTATGACTTTGACATACCCGAGGACATGCGCGGCATCGGCTACGGCAAAAAGTACCTGATCCGCACGTACGGCTGCCAGATGAACTACCACGATACCGAAAATATGGCCGGCATCCTCGAGGAGATGGGCTTTGCCGAAACGAAGGACACCGAAGAGGCGGACCTCATCTTTTTGAACACGTGTGCGATCCGCGAAAACGCGGAAAACAAAGTGTTCGGTGAGATCGGCCACCTGAAGGCGCTCAAGCGCGAAAAGCCGGAGCTGATGCTCGGCGTATGCGGCTGTATGTCGCAGGAGGAAAACGTCGTGAACCGCATCATGCAAAAGCATCACCACATCGACATGATTTTCGGCACGCACAACATCCACCGCCTGCCGGAGCTTCTTCGCGATGCCATCCAGGGCAAGGAAATGGTGATCGAGGTCTGGTCGAAGGAAGGCGACGTGATCGAAAACATGCCGAAAAAACGCGCCGGCGGAACGCAGGCGTGGGTCAACATCATGTACGGCTGCGACAAGTTCTGCACGTACTGCATCGTGCCGTACACGCGCGGCAAGGAACGGAGCCGCCTGCCGGAGGACATTATCGCCGAGGTACGCGACATTGCGCGCCAGGGCTATAAGGAAATCACGCTGCTCGGGCAGAACGTGAACGCCTACGGCAAGGATCTCGGGCTCGACTACGGGCTCGGCGAGCTCATGAACGAGCTGCATAAAATCGACATTCCGCGCATCCGCTTTACCACAAGCCACCCGCGCGACTTTGACGACTACCTGATTGAGGTGCTCGCGCAGGGCGGCAACCTCGTTGAGCATATCCACCTGCCGGTCCAGTCCGGCAACAGCGACATGCTCAAGCTGATGGGGCGCAAATACACGCGCGAGGAATACGTCGAGCTCGCCCGCAAAATCAAAACGGCGATTCCGCACGCGTCGTTTACGACCGATATCATCGTCGGCTTCCCGAACGAAACGGAGGAGCAGTTTGAAGACACGATGTCACTCATGCGCGAGATGGACTACGACAGCGCGTTCACCTACATCTATTCCCCGCGCGAGCATACGCCGGCGGCGAAGATGGAGGACAACGTGCCGATGGATGTGAAAAAAGAGCGGCTCGCCCGCCTGAACGCACTCATGGGCGACATTTCGAACCGCCGCAACAAAGAGCTCGAAGGCAGAGTGCTTGAGGTGCTCGTCGAAGGCGAAAGCCGCAAAAACGCCGACGTGCTCTCCGGACGGACGCGCACAAACAAGCTCGTGAACTTCCGGGCGCCGAAGGACGTTATCGGCGAAGTTATCTACGTCCAAATTGACGAAGCCAAAACGTGGTCGCTCGACGGCCATGTTGTGGAATTCGCGGAGGTGTAAGCAGATGGCCTACACGAAGGACGAAGTGATGCAGGAAGCCGGGCGGCTCGCCGAACGGCTGAAGGAAACCGAGGAAGTGGACTTTTTCATCCGCGCGGAGACGCAGATTAACGACAACGTGCGGATCCAGAACCTCATCCAGGAAATCAAGGACAAGCAGAAGCAGGCGGTCAACTTCCAGCACTACGAAAAAACGGAAGCCAAACGCCAGGTGGAAGCGCAGATTAACGACCTGCACGAAGAGATTGAAAACATTCCGATCGTCGGGCAGTTCCGCCAGAGCCAGACCGAGGTCAACTACATTCTGCAGCTGATCAGCGACCAGATCACGGCCTCAATCTGGGAGACGGAAAACGACGACAACAGCAGCTCATAAAAAGAACCGCTTTCCGTATAACGGGAGGCGGTTTTCTGCTTTTTGGGATATTATAAATTTCACATACTGTAATTTAGTTTCTCTTTAAACAGTGATATAATATGAGGGACTACCGCAGAACGCTTCCCGTTGGAGAAGCAGACGGAACGATGTACAATAATAACGCAGTGAAACAAACATAACGGAGGCTTTTTGATGCCAGAGACAGATACACCGATGATGAAGCAGTATAAGGACATTAAAGCGGCCTACACGGACGCCTTTTTGTTTTACCGGCTCGGCGACTTTTACGAAATGTTCTTTGACGATGCGGAGCTTGCCGCCCGCGAGCTCGAAATTACGCTCACCAAACGCGGCCAGAAAAACGAAAACGATATCCCGATGTGCGGAGTGCCGTATCACTCCGCCGAAGGGTATATTGCAACATTGATCGAAAAAGGGTACAAAATTGCAATCTGCGAGCAGGTGGAGGACCCGGCCAAGGCGAAGGGGGTCGTAAAGCGCGAGGTGGTGCGCATGATCACCCCGGGGACGATCATGGAAGGGCGTGCCCTGGATGAGACGGAAAACAACTTCCTTGTGGCAATGATGCCAAACGGAACGGAAACGGCGTTTGTCAAAGCGGATCTCACCACCGGGGAGACGGCCGCGGCGCTTCTGTCCGATGACGTCGGCGAATGGCAGCGCGAAATGACGACCGCGCACCCGAAGGAAATCGTCGTGCCCGAGGAGCAGGAGGGGGTCATGGCCGATATCTACCGCGGCATGATTTCGACCGGATCGGTGCCGGAGCTGAAGCCGGAATGGGAGGAGCTCACCGGCGCCCTTGAGAACGGCACGCTCCGGGAAGGGGCGGCGCTTCTTTTGAGCTACGTGGAGCGCACCCAGCAGCGCTCGCTCGGTCACCTGCAGCCGTTTACGGTGTATGAGCCGAACCGGACGATGCAGCTGGACATGCATTCACGGCGCAACCTGGAGCTGACCGAGACGATGATGGGCAAAACGAAGGACGGCTCGCTTCTCGGCGTGCTCGACCGTACCGTGACCGCGATGGGCTGCCGCAAGCTGCGACGCTGGATCGAGGAGCCGCTTCTTTCCCGCCCGGCCATCGAAGAACGCTACGGCATGGTGGCTTCGTTTGCGGAAAACTTCTTTGCCCGTGAGGACCTGCGCGAGCATCTGCGCGACGTGTACGACATTGAACGGCTCGCCGGCAAAGCCGTCTACGGCAACATTAACGCCCGTGAGCTCGTGCAGCTGCGGCGGACGCTGCAGGCGGTGCCGGCGATTGCCGACCTGCTCGGGGGCATGAACAACCCGGCCATCAACGAGCGCCTTGTGGACGTGTCCGCCTTTCAGGAGCTTGAGGAGCTGCTCGACCGGAGCCTGGTGGACGACCCGCCGTTTGGCGTCCAGGAGGGCGGCATGTTCCGCTCCGGCTTTCATGAGGAGCTCGACCAGTACCGCGAAGCGGGCCAGAACGGCAAGCAGTGGATCGCGGAGCTTGAACAGAAGGAACGGGCCGAAACCGGCATCAAGTCGCTCAAGGTCGGCTACAACCGGGTGTTTGGCTACTACATTGAAATTACACGGGCCAACACGCATCTGATTCCGGACGGCCGCTACGAGCGCAAGCAGACGCTCACGAACGCCGAGCGCTACATTACGCCGGAGCTGAAGGAAAAGGAGGACCTGATTCTCGGCTCGGCGGACCGCGCTGTCCATCTCGAGTACGAGCTGTTTCTTGACCTGCGTGAACGTGTCGCGGGCTACGTGCGTCCGCTCCAGGAGCTCGCGGATCTTTTGAGTGAAATGGATGTGCTGCAGAACTTTGCCCATGTGAGCGAGCGGCTCGGCTACGTGCGCCCGGCCTTCAGCACGGACAAGACTTTGGCCGTCCGCGGCGGCCGTCACCCGGTCGTGGAGACGATGCTGACTGCCGGCGAATTTGTGGCAAACGACACCCATATGGATGAGCACGGCATGCTGTTGATTACGGGCCCGAACATGGCCGGGAAAAGCACGGTGATGCGCCAGGTGGCGCTGATTGCGATCATGGCGCAGATCGGGTGCTTTGTGCCGGCCGAGGAGGCGGAGCTGCCGCTGTTTGACCGGATTTTTACCCGCATCGGGGCGGCCGACGACTTAACAAGCGGCCAGAGCACGTTCATGGTGGAAATGAAGGAAACCCAGCAGGCGCTGTTGAATGCGAGTGCCGACAGCCTGATTCTGCTCGACGAAATCGGGCGCGGCACGTCCACGTACGACGGCATGGCGCTTGCGCAGGCGATCATGGAATACATTCATGCCAATATCGGGGCCAAAACGCTTTTCTCCACGCACTACCACGAGCTGACCGTGATGGAGGATCACCTGCCGGCGCTTCGGAACGTGCACGTGCGGGCGGTGGAGGAGGACGGGGAAATCATCTTCCTGCACAGGGTGGAGCCGGGCAAGGCCGACCGCAGCTACGGCATTTACGTGGCCAAGCTCGCCGGGCTGCCGCCGCAGGTGATTGAGCGCTCCGAGACGATTCTGAAAAGCTTTGAGCAGCAGAAAACCGCCGCCTACGCTGTGCCTGAGGAGCCCGCACCGGAAACGACGGTCCGGGAGACGGAGGAGCCCGAACAGCTCGCGCTCTTTTCGATCGATGACGGCAGCGCCCGGGCCAAGGAAATCATGAGCGAGCTGAAGCGGACCGACGTGCTCCGCATGAGCCCGATGGACGCGATTGAAAAGCTGTACCAGCTGCAGCAGTACGCGAACCAGGAGGAGGAATAAGCGGTGACGTATGTAAAAAAACTCCCGGACGGCCTCGCCAACAAAATCGCGGCCGGGGAAGTGGTCGAACGCCCCGCCTCGGTCGTAAAGGAACTGGTGGAAAACGCGATTGACGCCGGCGCCACGACCATTCAGGTGGACGTGGAGGAGGGCGGACTGTCGCTCATCCGGGTGACCGACAACGGCCGCGGCATGGACCAGGAGGACGCGGAGCTTGCCTTTGAGCGCCACGCCACCAGCAAGCTGTCCCGGGAAAAGGACCTGTTCCAGATTGAGACACTCGGCTTCCGGGGCGAGGCGCTCCCGAGCATTGCGGCCGTCTCGAACGTCACGATGGAAACCGGGGACGGACGCGAAGCCGGAGTGCTCATCCGCTACCAGGGCGGCAAACGCATCGCCTGCACGCCGTCCAAAAGCCGGCAGGGCACCCAGGTGGAGGTGCGTGACCTGTTTTTTAACACGCCCGCACGGCTTAAATACGTGCGCACGATGAACACCGAGGTGGCAAACGTCGCGGACGTGATGAACCGGCAGGCACTCGCGCACCCGGACGTCAGCTTCCGGCTGTATCACCAAGGCAAGCAGCTGCTGCTCACGAACGGAAACGGGAGCCTGCAGCCGGTGCTCGCGGCTATTTACGGCCGGCAGACGGCGCGCGACATGCTGTATATCGAGGCGGAGACCGATGACTACCGGGTGAGTGGCTGGATCGCAAAGCCTGAGACGTACCGCGCCTCGCGCCAGTACATGTCGACGTTTGTGAACCACCGCTACATCCGGCACTACCCGCTCACAAAAGCGATTGAAGCGGGCTACCATACGCTGCTTCCGATCGGCAAGCACCCGATCGCGGCGCTCCATATTGAAATGAACGTCGGGCTGATTGACGTGAACGTGCACCCGTCCAAGCTCGACGTGCGTGTAAGCAAGGAGCAGGAGCTGCTGCAGCTCGTCGAACAGGCGGTGCGGGAGCGGCTCCAGCATGAGCGCCTCATTCCGGCCGGCGACCAGAAGCGGGCCAAATCGGCGCCCGCGTCCGAGCAGATGAACCTCACCTTTGCCGAGCCTGCACCCAAGCCGGCGGCAGAGCCCCGGCGGGAGGAATCGCCTGCCCCGAGTGAGCCGGAACCGTCCCCAACCTCGCACGCCTCTGCCCACGAGGCGTCGTTCAGCGACGACGCCCCGGCCAGGGAGCCGGAAGCAGAAACGGTGTTTGAGCGTACGGATGCGTGGCCCGAGGAGCAGGAGGCGCCGCAGCCGGAGCCCGAAGCCCCGGCACCGGAAAGCAGCGGCCCGGAGCTTCCGGAGCTGCGCCCGATCGGCCAGTTTCACGGCACGTATATTCTGGCGGAAAATGAGGACGCGCTCTACATGATCGACCAGCACGCCGCGCAGGAGCGTATTTTTTACGAATACTTCCGCGTGAAAATCGGCGACGTGGACAAGGACGTGCAGCAGCTGCTCGTGCCGATTCTGCTGGAAGTGACCAAAGAGGAAGAAATCCTCATCAACGACCGCCAGAGCGATTTTGAAAACATCGGGATTTTTCTCGAGCCGTTCGGCGGCCAGACGTTCCGGGTGCACGCGCATCCGACCTGGTTTCCGGCCGGCGACGAAGAAAGCGTCATCCGCGAATGCATCGAAGAAGTGAAAAACAACAAACGGATCAGCGTGCATGAGCTCCGCGAGGAAGCGGCCATTCTGATGTCGTGCAAGGCGGCAATCAAGGCGAACCGCTACCTGACGAAGGTCGAAATCCAGGCGCTCGTCGACCGGCTGAGGACGTGCGAGAGCCCGTATACGTGTCCGCACGGCCGCCCGATCATCATTCACTTTTCCGACTACGACATGGAAAAAATGTTTAAGCGCATCATGTAGCTGCAGAGAAGGGGAGAGCGTCGTGATTATTACTACCGCCAAAAAGCCGGACCCGGATGTGCGCGCGGAAGCCGAGTTAAAAGCGCGGGCGTGGAATGCGCCATGTGTGCCGCGGGAGAAGCGCTCAATCCAGCGCTGGCAGCGGGAAACGCAGGAGGACATCTACATTGTGGCCGCAGGCGGCGACACGTACCATCCGGCGACGGAAGCCGCCGAGCCGCTCGCGTTTCACCCGTCGATGGCGTGGCTGCGCGGCCTGCAGGTTCACCGCGGGGGAAGTGATCCGCTGCTGGAGGCGGCCGATGTACGCGAAGGCGACTCGGTGCTCGACGCGACGCTCGGCTTCGGTGCCGACAGCATCATGCTTGCCCACGGCGTGGGAGAGACCGGTACGGTGCTTGGTATCGAAAAACAGCCGGTCGTGGCGTCGCTCGTCCGCAAAGGGCTCCGGCTTCCGGGGGACTATCCCGGCTGGTTTACGGACGCGATGCAGCGGATCACGGTCGTCCAGGGCGACAGCTTTCGCCTTCTGCGGCTGCTTCCCGACAGCTGCATGGATGTCGTGTACCTGGATCCGATGTTTGCCGAAGCGGTGGACACAAGCCCGGCGATTGACCGGCTGCGCCCGGTGGCGGCGACCGACCCGCTGACAGACGATTGGATCGAAGAAGCGATGCGGGTAGCCAGGCGCCGGATTGTCGTCAAAGACTATGCGGAGAGCCCGCATTTTAAGCAGTATCAGTTAACCCCGGCCGGGCGGCGGAACGCCGTGGTCCGGTACGGATGGAAGGAGGCATACACGTGAAGCAACCGGTACTCGCTGTTGTCGGCCCGACGGCGGTCGGCAAAACGCGGCTCGGCATTGAGCTGGCCCGTAAATACAACGGCGAAATCATCAGCGGCGACTCGATGCAGGTGTACGAAGGGCTCACAATCGGGACGGCCAAGCCGACGCTCGAAGAACGCCGCGAGGCCCCGCACCATCTCGTGGACATGCTGTCGCCGGACACACCGTATTCGGCGGCCGACTTTAAAGCAAAGGCCGAGCCGATCATCGAGCGGCTGCACGGGGAAGGCAAGCTTCCGATTATCGTCGGCGGCACCGGCATGTACATCCGGGCACTCCTGCACGACTATTCGTTTTATGATGCGAAGAAGCAGGAGGGGGTGCGCGAGAAGTGGGAGCTGTACGCGCACCAGTACGGAAGCGACGCGCTTCACGCGAACCTTGCGCGCCGCGACCCGGAGCGCGCGGCCGCGATGCACCCGAATAACGTGCGCAAGGTCGTGCGGGCACTCGAAATTCTTGAAACAGCGGAAGAAGGTCCAACTTTATCCAAAAAAATGCAAAAAAAGCATTCGCCCTACGCCTCATTCATGATAGGATTAACAATGAACCGTCCGTATTTGTATGAGCGGATCGAGCGCCGGGTCGACCGCATGATGGCCGACGGCCTCGAACACGAAGCGCGCTGGCTGTACGAACGCTTCGGCGAGGAAGTACAGGCCGCCCAGGCGATCGGCTACAAGGAATGGTTCCCGTATTTCCGCGGGGACGAAAGCGCCGACTGGGTCGCCGAGCGGATGAAGCGCAATTCCAGGAGATACGCCAAGCGGCAGCTCACCTGGTTCCGCAACAAAGAGGACGCACACTGGTATGATATTACCGATCGCTCCCGGCCGTTTGCCGACGAAGCATTTGCTTCAATTCTGCGGCAGTTCGAGCGTGAGCATCGCTAATACATAAATCACTTACTAAGCCCGCAGTGGAAGGAGATTCAATCATGAAACAATCAGTCAATATCCAGGATCAGTTTTTGAATGTCGTACGCAAGGAAAAAATTCAGGTGACCGTCTTTCTGACGAACGGCTTTCAGCTGCGCGGCCTGATCAAAGCCTTTGACAACTTCACCGTCGTCCTCGACAGCGACGGCAAGCAGCAGCTCGTCTACAAGCACGCCATCAGCACCTTCGTCCCGCAGCGGACCGTCTCCCTGCAGACCGAAAGCGAGAGCGAAGAATAAAAAGAAGCTTCCCGAAAAGGAAGCTCACGAGACCGCCCGTTCCTGTGGAAGCAGGGGCGGGGGTTTTTATATTAATTAACAAAAAAAGAAGTGAACGCCGATTGTAAAATTAAGCTAGACAACGAAAAAGATCACTCGTGATACACTCAAGATGAATTTCCGACCAAAGAAATCATAGGAGTGATCACGAATGACCTACACCCATCTTAGCACGAATGAAGTTGTCCTCATAGAAGCATATAACCAGAATGAGTTCCCGGTTTTCCGGATTGCCAGGCAGCTCGGGCGTGCCCGTCAAACGATCCACAACGTCGTGAGCTACTTACGGGAAGGGCATCGGGCCCTTGATTATGTTCAGCGGTATCAAGCCAATAAACAGCGGTGTGGTCGAAGACCGACGGTCTTAACGCCCGCCGACCAGGTCTATGTCACCGAGAAAATCAAGGAAGGATGGACCCCTGATGTCATCGCCGGACGCCGGGAGCGTCCGCTTCCCTGTTCCGGACGCCCCCTGTACCGGATGTTTGAGCGATGGATGCTGGATCGAAGCACCCTGCCAATGAAAGGGAAGCGGAAACCAAACGGGCATCAGGAACGCCGGGGAAAGCAGGCGTTTCGGCGGACTCTTGCGGACAGGGACCGGGAGTACCCGGCCTTTCGGCAGGAATTCGGGCACCTGGAAGGAGACACCATTGTTGGTCGTCACCATCAAAGTGCTGTGATCACTCTGGTTGAGCGTTTATCGAAAGTGATCGTTACCCTTCAACCAGCCGGCCGTAAGGCCAGAGATATTGAAACCACGCTGCACCGGTGGTGCAGCCGTTTCCCGAAACACTTATTCAAATCCATCACCTTTGACTGCGGCAAGGAGTTTTCCAACTGGCAGTCGATCAGCAACAGGCACGACCTTGCCATTTATTTTGCGGATCCAGGAACGCCTTCCCAACGCGGATTAAATGAACATTCAAATGGCCTCCTCCGAAAGGATGGCCTGCCTAAGCACATGGATTTTCAGGATGTGGACCAGTCGTATGTTTCCGCTGTGGCCTCCGGAAGAAATCACATCCCAAGAAAGTCGTTAGACTATTGCACCCCGTTGGAAGTATTCATGAGGTATATGGAGAATGATATGGTGTCTAACTTAATTTGACGATTTAAAATGATTAAAAGAGTTATTAATATAATACTTTGAAATTGTTAATCGATTTAAAGCAACTCGCTCTTAATTAAAGAGCAGGGTTGCTTTTTTATTTGATCTATTGAATGTTATACATATGCATGAACTGATTCAATAAATATATTTAATTTTGAATTACTCAATTATATAAGAAATTAAAATTTTGCAGTGAAAATATAAGTACCATCTTGCAAATTCCTATTCTACAAATTTGAAACATGGAAAGCCCTTACATAGTTGCGGTGGTTGTATTATAGTAACGGTATTCACTAGTGATGAGCAAATACATTTTGCAATTTGAAACAAAGAGGCGGGAGGTGAATCATCATCGTCCTGGATCAGCGCCGGACGGCGATCTTAAATTATGTACTGCAGGCGGACACGGTCGTGGAAGTGGATCGGTTAACGAAGCAGTTCGGCATCTCACAGCGCACCATCTATTACGACCTTCAGCAGATTGACGACTGGCTCGAGGAAAATAAGCTGACGCGCACCCAGCGGATCTACGGCAAGGGCATCTACCTGGACTCGGAGACGAGGCGGAAGCTGCAGGATGTTACCCACATCGACAACGACTGGGATTACCGGTTCGACCAGTGGGAGCGTATCTACCTGATTGTGCTGCATCTCTTGGTGGCGAAAGCAAACGTTCAGACGAACACGCTGCTTGACTGAGTTAAAATAGCTGTGAAATGAATAAAGTCTAAATAAATACCAACTCAAATAGCAGCCCGCTCTTAATTACAGAGTGGGCTGCTATTTTTTTATTTTAGTAACCTATTATATATTTACTGCTTTTCTTCAATTAATATATTAAGTATTAACGTAGATACTCAAAGTTGCACTTCTCCGGCCAACCGCTGAAATTCGCCCGCAAGCCGGGTGACTTCCTCATAATCACCGATTTTGGCCGGCCCGGTGATCGCCCCGCCGGCACCGAGCATCACGGCACCAGCCTGCAGCCATTCCTGCACGTTATTCAGGTCCACACCGCCGGTTGGCATCAACTGCAGGTGCGGCAGCGGGCCGCGAAGCGTTTTGATAAAGGAAGGGGCGTACATCTCCCCGGGGAACAGTTTGACCACCTGGGCGCCGTAGGCGAGCGCTTCGGTCGCTTCCCGGACGGTCATGATACCCGGAAGATACGGCACCGCATAGCGGTTGCACAGCTTCGCGACCTCCGGGTCAAAGGACGGGCTCACAATAAAGGATGCGCCCCGGACAATCGCCAGCCGGGCCGTTTCGCTGTCGAGCACGGTACCGGCCCCGATAACGGCATCCGGATACTTTTGTACCAGCGTGCGCAGCACATCGTCGGCATCCGGCACGGTAAAAGTGACTTCGAGTGTTTTAGAGCCGCCTTTCACGCAGGCATCTGCCGTCTTTATAGCCTGGTCCGGGCTGTCGCCCCGGATCACAACCGCCACCTTGTTTTCCATCATTTGATTCAGAATATGAAATACTCTCATCACGCATCTCCTTTA
The DNA here is from genome assembly GCF_033845285.1 of Marinococcus sp. PL1-022. NCBI lineage: Bacteria > Bacillati > Bacillota > Bacilli > Caryophanales > Bacillaceae > Marinococcus > Marinococcus sp. PL1-022. Next base: position 1,202,024 of record NZ_JAWXCX010000001.1, read on the forward strand.
ATATTATTAGCAGTACCAATGTTTTCGCTGTAATTCCTGCCATCCGTAGAAAGAAACTTTATCAGCAGTAATAAAATAATACGTAAAACCTGAACCTCTTTGCAAGTTTATCTGCGAAACAATTCTTTTCACGAAACTATTGAAAGCATTTGGTCTTAAGCTTTATGAAGAAAAAAGCTAAGATTATTATTAACAACCAACTGAAATGTCGCGACGAAAGGAAGGTTGTCTTATGGCGTTGGATCAAAGGAGTTTGGAAATTTTAAGCAATTTGCTGGAAACGGAGGAGCCATTATCCGTTTCTTACCTGGCAGGGACTTTTCAGGTCTCGGAACGAAGCATTTATCTGGACCTGGATAAAATCAGTCACTGGATGAAGGAAAACCATTTTTCCGGCCTGGGCCATCAAAGATCCAGGGGATACTTTATCGAGCCGTTCATGAAAAGGGCTATTGCAGAGAGCGGGATACTGTATCAGCAGGAATACATTTATTCACGCGAGGAAAGAAAATCGGTTATTTACCTTATTTTAATCAGCAGCGTAAAGGATAAATGGATGGTAGCTGATTTTCAGGAGCTGTTCCGTGTGAGCCGCAACACGGTTTTAGATGATGTCCGCCTGCTTCGGGAAGAGCTGAAAGCGTGGTCGTTGTCGATATCCTTTGATTTGACGGAGGGCTATCGCATCAAGGGATTGGAAAAGGATAAACGCCGTAAGATCAGTCATTTGCTGCATTATCATTTTACAGAGGAAGGACGTTTTTCCTTTTCTTTTTTCTCCAGGCTCGGGGAATCGATGAATTTTTTGCAATATTCTGCTGTAAAGCATATTGAAACAGTTATTCATCAGATTGAAGAGGCTGCAGGGATAGAATACACTGATGACATTATTGAACAGCTGAGTGTACGTTTTGCTTTCTTCCTGCGTCGTTCTAAGCATGGAAAGCATATACAGCTTGACCCGGCAGAACGGGAAGTTATTGTGAATACGCATCTCTACGAAATATCAAAACAGCATTTACATGTGCTTCCTTTATCAGAAGGAATATCGGCTGCTGAAGAGATCATCTACTTTACGGCGCATCTTCTGAGTGCACGTACGAACCGTATTTCTGAATCGATGTGGGGAGAGCTTGGAAGATCAGAGCTGTTGGCAGCGATTTATTCTTTCATTCGAGAATTCGAAAAATTCGCACTCGTGGAAATCGAGGATAAAAGAGGCCTGGCCAACAATCTTTCGATTCACCTGCAGCCGGCCATCTTCCGGATGCGCTACGGAATACAAATGAAGGATAAATCCCTGGAAAAAGTTAGAGAAAATTTAAATGATGTATATATTTTAACGAAACAATCCAAGCACGTTTTAGAAACCTTCCTCGGCCAGGTGATCCCGGACGAGGAGACAGCTTATCTGGCCATGCATTTTGGAAGCTGGCTGCAGCAGGAAGGTCTCGCACCGGTAAAGAAATGGAAAATGCTGATTGTCTGCCATAGCGGTATCGGCACTTCCAGGCTGCTCGAGAGTCAGCTGCGTGATCTGCTTTCGGATATCGAAATTATAGATACGGTATCACTGCGTCAGTACCATGATATGGATATCAGCGACGTCGACTACATTGTTTCCACAATATCGATTCCGGAGCGGGAAATTCCAGTCATTCACGTACCTATAGTTTTTAGCGAAACGGATAAAGAAATACTGCTCAATCAAATTAACGGACGCTGGAAGCAGAAAAGCTTCAGCCGGGAGCAGCAGATGAAGCAGCTGATGAAAATCATTGGCAGGTATGCAAAGATTCAGGATGCCAAAGGGTTGTCGGGTGAATTACAGGGATGGATGCAGCCTGAATTACTGCGGGCAGCAAACACAAACAAACAGACCTCTTCATTAGAGCATGTTTTGCCGGCGGAACATATACGTATGCTTCCTTCAGCAGGTTCATGGCAGGAGGCTGTCGAAGAAGCGTCCGTTCCGCTTATAGAAAATAATGTTATCAGCAGAGAGTACGTCACAGCCATGCGCCAGAATTTACTGGAGCAGGGGCCCTATGTAGTCATCGCACCCGAAATTGCCATGCCGCATGCAAGTTCAGATGCAGGTGTCCATCAGCTGGGCTTCAGCCTCTTATTGCTTGAAAATCCGGTAGACATGATTGGCAAATCAGTAAAACTTCTTATTGTGGTAGCTTCTCCGGATGACCATAGCCATTTAAGAGCACTGGCAGAGCTGAATCAATTACTCTATGATGCCGGGAAACGCGAAGCGTTACTCCATGTCAGGGACCAGGAATCGTTAGTCAGTATAATTCATCCTGTAGAGCAGGACTCAGCCTCTTCCATATATTAATAAATTAGGTGATAGAATGAAATTTTTACCAGAAGAAATGATAAATGTACAGCATCCTGTGTCTTCACCAGAAGAGGCCATTAGGGCAGCTGGGGATTTGTTGGAAAAGGAAAAAACAATAAGTTCTTCATATATTCAGGCAATGGTGGAGGCCTATATTTCCCAGGGGGCATATTTTGTATTGGCGCCTGGCGTTGCTGTCCCTCATGCAAGGCCGCAGGACGGGGCTTTAGAGTCCGCTATCTCCTTTGTACAGCTGGAAGAGCCTGTTGTATTTGGTCATTCGACAAATGATCCTGTCACATTGGTATTTGGGCTAAGTGCAGCATCGAATGACGAACATCTTCACATTTTGCAGAAACTAACGATGCTGTTAAACGATCCATCAACGATAGAACATATGAAGAAAGCGCAGAACGTAGAAGATATTAAAAAAATTATTCAAAGGAGCGGGATGAAGAAATGAAAATTTTAACGGTATGTGGTTTGGGACAAGGAACGAGCCTGATTTTGAAAATGAATGTTGAAACCGCCCTGGAACAGAAAAATATCGAAGCGGATGTTGAGCATATGGACGTTTCGTCCGCATCCGGCGTGCAGGCAGATTATATTATTACCAACCAGGAATTAGCCCCCAACCTAGAAGGACATAAAGCAAAGCTGATAATTGTGCAGAACTATTTTGATCCTAACGAAATCAGCCAGGCGATTGATGAGCAGATGCAAGACTAATTAAGAGTGCACACATAGGGGGATTAAGCATGGAATTTGTGTTTTGGCTAGCAGATAATTTCTTTGGTACACCAGCTATACTTATTGGGTTAATTGTATTAATCGGACTGCTTCTGCAAAAAAAGAGAGCCAATCAGGTTATCACCGGGACGTTCAAAGCGATCATCGGCTTTCTGATCATCACAGCCGGTGCGGGTATTATTACAGGCTCACTCGAAGTTTTCGAGCCGTTATGGGCAGAAGTGTTTGGTTTGGATTACGCTTCCATCTCCAACTATATGGGGCAGGAAACGTTTAATGCAGAGTTTGGCAGCGTAGTTACACTTTCGATGACGTTCGGCTTTTTGATCAACGTATTGCTCGCACGATTTACACCGTTAAAATATATTTATTTAACCGGACATATGATGTTTTGGACCTCGACGATATTTGCCGGAATCATTGTTCATGCATCTGGCGGAAATGCGAATATGCTCGGCATGGTGGCATTTTTATCTATCGTTCTTGGGATTTATTGGACAGTGCAGCCGGCTATTGTTCAGCCTTTCATGAGAAAGATTATGGGTAATAATGAAGTAGCTCTTGGGCATACAAGCGCTTCTGTTGGGCTATTATCTGCCCTTGCTGGAAAGCTGGTCGGTAAGAATTCACAAAATACGGAAGACGTTAAATTGCCGAAAGGGCTTGAGTTTTTAAGGGATTCCAACGTTATTACAGCGCTTACCATGGCCCTTCTGTTTGTATCTGGTGCTATTATCATTACTCTCCGGAACAGCCCGGGTTCGGAAGAGCTGGAGGCGATGGCTGGAAGTCAGAGCTTTATCGTTTACGCCCTTATTCAGTCATTTACGTTCGCAGCCGGTATTGCCGTCGTTCTGACGGGTGTGAGAATGTTTATCGGGGAAATCGTACCCGCGTTCCGTGGTATAGCGACTAAAATCGTACCTGGAGCAAAGCCGGCCCTGGACAACCCGATTGTCTTTCCTTCCGCACCAAACGCAGTGATCGTAGGATTTATTGGAGCCTTTTTGGGAGCCCTCGTCTGGCTGGCGGTTCTCGGTAACACCGTGAGTTATATATTTGTTCCAACAATGATCGTTTTATTTTTCCACGGCGCGACAGCAGGGGTATTTGGCAACATTACCGGAGGCATCAGAGGAGCATTTATGGGCGGACTTATAACGGCTACGGTTGTGGCCTGGGGCCAGTTCGTTATGGTGCGTATGCTGCTGCCGACTACCGTTCCGGATACAGCAATGTGGGCTGCAGATTCTGATATGTTCATCCTTGGACCGATCGTGTACTGGCTTGCCCATTTATTCTTTGGATAATAATGCTGGTATAGTCTACTAAACAGGAAGGTGAAAGAATAATGCCGTTCGTTCGAACGCTCCACGGAGATATATCTCCAGAGGAAATGAAAATTACTTATGCACACGAGCATATTGTCTGCCGGCCGCCCTATTGGGTGGAGAAAAAGGAATCAGATTTGTTGTTGGATGATAAAGAAAAATCACTGTTGGATGTACAGGATTTCGTAGACCTTGGCGGCAAAACCATTGTTGATGCTACTGCTGTGGACTATGGCAGAGACGTTGCGGCTGTTGCAGACATTGCTGAACGTCTTTCCATGCATATCATAGGCACCGCCGGGTTTAATAAAAGCTTTCTATGGGATGCGGCTATTCCCGTCCATCTTCAGAAGAAGCTGGGCGAATTTAGAAGCTACGGTGATTGGATCGAGCATACCTCTGTCCAGGGGCTCACAAACCATGTAACAGCAGAGGTGGAACAGGGGCTGGAAGATACCAGCCACCGGGCAGGGCAGGTGAAATTCGGTACCGGCTACAACCGTATTACGCCGCTGGAGGAGAAAACGATCCGTGCAGTAGCGAGGGCTCATCATGAAACGGGGGCGCCTGTACATTCCCATACTGAAGTAGGCACGATGGCTTTAGAGCAAATTGAGCTGCTGAAAAAAGAAGACGTTCCTTTGGACAGAGTGAGCTTTGGCCATATGGATCGGAACCCTGATCCTTATTACCATGAGCAGGTAGCGAAGACAGGCGCTTTCCTGAGCTTTGATGGCATTGGGAAAATCAAATATGCGCCAGAGAGCACGCGGCTGCATTGTATTTTTAAGCTGGTGGAAAAAGGATATGCTTCTCAAATTCTGATTAGCGGGGATACAGCGAGGAAGTCCTATTACAGACACTACGATTACGGCCCGGGCCTGGCCTATATTTTAGAAAGCTGGGTGCCCCGTTTTATCGATGAGGCAGACCAGCTCGGTCTGGATGGCAAAAATTTAATTCATCAGTTTTTCGTCGAAAATCCAGCCAGATGCATGACTTTTCACCGGTAAATAGGAGGAAATCAACTATGGAAATTGCATTTGCACGGTCTACAGAAATAAAGGAAAAGATTGAAGAACGCCCGGCAGCTGTATTACCGGTAGGGGCAGTAGAAGCCCACGGGGCCCATCTGCCGCTTGGCACAGATAATATATTGGCGGAACGGCTGGCCAAACGGCTCGCTGAGGAAACACAAAGCTTTCAGCTGCCGCTTTTACCGTACGGCCAGGTGTGGAGCCTGAAGCAGTTCCCCGGATCCATTAGTATCACAAATGATGTGCTGATAAATACGATTGTCTCGATTGGTGAAAGTCTTTACCAGCAAGGGTTCTGTATTTTTGCCATCGTAAACGGGCACCTGGGAAATCAGACAGCTTTAAAAGAAGCGGCGAGAGTGTTATATGAACGTTTTCCGGATCTTCGGGTTTTTTACTTCTTTTATCCAGGACTCAATCAGAAGCGAAAGGAAGTAGAAGAATCGGCGGTGCATCACTCCTATTTTCACGCCTGTGAAATTGAAACATCCATGATGCGGTACGTGGCGCCTGGGCACGTTGATATGAGCCGGGCCATTGACGATCCTCCCCATATTCCGATCGAAGCAGATTTTACACCGACCCCCTGGGAGGTATTCACCGAAACGGCAGTTCTGGGTGAAGCGACAAAAGCAACGGCTGAAAAAGGAGAAATCATTATTGAACACGCTTTGCAGCAAATGAAGATGATGATGGACCGTGCCTATGAGGAATGCAAAAAAACAAGAAAGGAGAATAAAAAATGATTGAAACGTATTTTAATCGTATCCATCAACAGCTCGAGCAGGTACAAAAGTCGCAAACCGAGCCGATGACTCAGGCAGCTGCCCATATGGCTAAATCACTCCAGCAAGGGGGGATTATTCAATTATTTGGATGCGGACACTCCCATTTACTGACGCTCGATGTGTATTACCGTGCAGGAGGAATGGTGCCTGTTCAGCCTATTCTCCATGAACCATTAATGCTTCATGAAGGTGCTCTGCGTTCATCCGAACTGGAAAGAAAAAATCACTATGCAGAAACGTTTTTGAAGGAACAAACGATCAAACCGGAAGATACAGTGATTGTCATTTCTACTTCTGGAAGAAATCCTGTGCCAGTGGACGTTGCTTTGGAAGCAAAAAAAGCTGAAGCCACAGTAGTCGTAATTACATCAATCGCCTATTCAAGCAGTCAACCATCCCGGCATGAACAGGGATATAGGCTGGCTGATGTGGCAGATGTTGTGATCGACAACGCCGCTCCCCCGGGAGACGCTCTGCTGGAACTGGAGGAGGTGGAGGTGCCGTTTGGTCCCAGCTCCACTGCGGTAGGAGCTACTATTCTCCAAGCTGTGATGGCTCAGACGGTCCAGGAGCTTACCAGCTTAGGCATTGATCCACCTGTATTTCTTAGTGGGAATATTGACGGGGCAGATGAGCGAAACAAACGGTTGATTGAATCCTATAAGGATCGTATAAAATTATAAGCTCGTATGAAAAACAAGATTTTTATACGGGAGCCCTGATGCGAAACAGCATCAGGGCTTTTCAATGTAGAGATTAATAAAATACTGACTTTAATGCCTTCAAAATATCACGACCGAGTTGCTGGGTTGTTTTCTTTTTCCCAGAAGATCTGTACAGATCGACGTTCAGGTTAAACTCTTGATTTATCTGGCGCAGCACAGGTTTCGCGATTTCCTTTTCCTGCAGATCGGAATTGTATACGATAATTGTTCCACTGTCGTACTGTTGGATAAGGTATTTGGTGCTTCCTGAAGTGACCGTTACCTCCTGTCGCAGACTTCCAGGTTCAGCGGGATTTCTGGAGCGTTTGGCTGCAGCCTTCTGGCTGTCCAGGATATGACGGATAAACGCTTTTAACGTATGGCGGACGTATTCTGAAATAGGTTCGATTTCGCCCCGCGCCTCTTTTTCCAGCATTAACCGGATGAGGGAAACAATCGAGAAACCGTCGTTTCCCGTCCAGGTGCACCAGGCTTTGCGGTGGGGAGCGATGTCTTCTTCCCGTAATTCCGCGTAAGCTTCCTGGAGCGGACCTCGAGAAGCTTCCGGAGTTAAATAGATCATTGTCACCGCTGTTTCGTTTTGATCTTCAAGATCTTCGCGAACCGCAAAGTATTCGCGCCGGAACTGATCCTTCGTCGCTGCCTGCGGCCGGATTTTATTTTCGATTAATACCCGGTGTATTTCTGTTGATTCGGACTGATAACCTGCAGCGGAATTAGCTAAATAAAATCGCAGATCCAAATCGATGAATAATTTTCGTTCGTCCAGCTGATAGGGACTTTCAAAAATAACTTCTGTTTCAGATAGAGAATGCTGCTGCAGTATATATGTAAACCGTCCGTTTAAAGCCTCTGTCTCGTTTAAAGCTTCGAGGAAGCTCTGAAGAAAAACATTACCTAAACCGTGGGGCTCTTTTGTTGACAATAAGTATCCAAGCATAGCACTCATGTTCTCTTCATTTAATTTTCCGTTGCCCATGCTCAGGGCTTGAAAGATATTCATAATGACACCTCTTTTCGTAACTATTCAAATATATATAAATATGAAAAATACTCCCTTCCAAGCAAAACAGATGAAGTATTACATCAGCTTGCTTAAAAGGAAGTATATCAGCATGCGTGTATTTTTTTGAAGTTAGATTCCCGGTTGTTCACGACCGCCTGCGAATCATCGGCACCCATTTCATGTGCGTCCCGATGCGCCAAATCCACTCCAGCGGGCCGTAGTAAAAGTATTTCAACCACAGCGGGCTGGCGAGCAGCTGTGCGGCAAACACCACCAGACCGATAAATAGCGCGAACACGTAGCCCGGGGGATCCCAGATGCCCATGCCGTTAAAAAACGTCCGTCCGCTTTCCTGAAACAAGCTCACGAAAATGACCGACTGTAGCAGGTAATGGGTAAAGGTCAATTTCCCGACGGCGGTAAATGAGGTGAGAAAGAGGCTGATGCTTTTGCGGCTCGTACCAGCCAAAAGCAGCCCGAGGCCTAGCCCTAAGCTCACCAGAAATGCATACACGTCGTCGAGATGAGCGACCAGCGGGCTGGCGGCTCCGGTATACAGAGCGGCTTTTCCAAGAAGTCCGACAAGGAGAAAAAGGACGGCGAGCCGCCATTTGCGGTCGCGATCGTCCAGGGCTCTTGAAAAGATGCCGCTGCGATAGGCGTACATCCCAAAAAAGAAATAACCAAAATGATCGATCATCGTCGACCATTCAATCAGCAGGTATTCCACGCCGGTCGGATATGTTTGATTTGTCGGCAGAGCATCCTTCATCCACCGCTCCGGGTTCATCTGAAAAGAGGTATAGCCATCCAGCAGGTCGATACCGGTGGAATAGCCGAGCCAGAACAGGAAGGCAAGCCCGAGCAGCCAGTTGGCTGGAAGCCGTAGGCACGTGAGCAGCACGAGTCCCGCGGAGGCATACATAAGTAAAATGTCGCCCGCCCATACAAAGAAGCCGTGAAGGCCCCCGACGAAAAACAGGATCACAAGCCGCCGGATGAGGGTCGGATAGGGATTTGTGCCCTTTGTATGCAGCCGGCTGTAAATAAGCACGAGACTGATGCCAAACATCATCGCAAACAGCGGCCGGGCGCTGTCCTCGAATACGATGGCGACGGTTGTTTCAATAGCGGTGCCGAGCCAGGTTGGATTGGCCGGGTTCACTAACGCGAGGCCGAAGATATTAACGATAAATATCGCAAACAAGGCGAAGCCGCGTATTTGATCAAGTATGTCGATGCGCGGGCCCTGAGCGCCGCCCTGGGGAATTGCCATACGAAAACCTACTTTCTGCAAGGGAACTTGTTCTGGGGTGTTGATCTAGGATGGGGCAAAGAACCCTCATAGAGGATATACGAAACTCAGGCAGAAAATAAAGGGCCGGAAGTCGGGCAGGCTTTATTCACTCCAGGCGGCCTTGGACTATCTCATCCGCAGAACCGGGCCCTTTGCTTAACCGAAAAGGCTGTTTTTCTCCTTCACGTTAATGGCTGCTTCTCCGTTTGGAATCTCGCATTGGAGCAGTACGGATTTAGGCGCCTGCTTTTCTTCGATGCTGTCCACCGCGCAGGCTGTCCAGACTGCCTTGGATTTTGAGAGATCCAAAAGGGCGTAGCCGTGCGAGGTGCTGTCAAATAGCTCAATCCAGGGATTTTCAATTTTGATGGCATTCTGCAGTTCTTTAAACAAAAACTCTGTGGGAATGATGCGTTCACTTAACGCGTCCGGCAGAAAGGTGCGAAAGATTTCGAGCGTCGCGTTTTGAGGCAGGGGGCTCGTGTGATCGAACAGGTTATTCAGGTTTTTCTGCACCATTTCATTCAGATTGCTCGACGTCACAGACCCCACCATCAGCTCCACTCCGTATTTATGACCATCCCGGCTGTAATCCTCTTGAAGATAAGAGGCTTCAAAGCTATGAAAATCGCCCGTTAGCGCAAGGAAATTCTGGATGTCTTCGTTTATGACTGTCTGGGCGATGGCCTGCCGTTCATGTGCAAACCCGTCCCAGGCATCAAGATTAATGTACCTGCCCAAAAATTTCAGCTGGGTGATTTGCACCTGGTTGGCCCAAATGTTCCATAAGCTGCTGGAATTTTTCAATTCACCGAGAAACCAATCCTTCTGATCCCTGCCGAGCATGGACCGGTCGGGGCTGTGGATGTTTTCGCAGCCATCGGTGAAATAACGCTCCAGCTCCTGTTCGCCGCAGGGATGAGCATCCCGGTAGGCACGTTCATCTGTAATGTACAGCGTGGCAAGGTCGCCAATAGTCATCGACCGGTACAGCTTCAGGGCGTTACTGGATGACGATGGGGAAGGGACATACACCCTCGAGGGCATGTATTCCAGCCAGGCGCTGTTTGCCGAATGGCGCCGCTCAGGATTGGGCTCCAGGCTGTCGTCCGGAGCGACCGCCGGCGCGTAGGAGTCGTTAGCAAATTCATGGTCGTCCCAGGTGGCCACCATGGCATGATTTTCGTGCAGCTTTTGCAGATCGGGGTCTGTGCGGTACACACTGTACAGATGGCGGTAATCCTTCAGGGTAAAGGCTTTGTCTTCACCGCTTGGAAGGGTAATCTGTCTTGCTTCCATGCCGGTTTGGTACGAAGCGTCCCCGGCGGCTTCATACACGTAATCTCCGAGATGCAAAAAGAAATCCAGCTGCTCGTCCGCCAGGTGGGAGAGCGCATTGAAATAGCCACTCGTGTAATCCTGGCAGGACACGTAGCCGATGGTGGCGGTGGAGCAATCACTTCCCTCCGGCGGAAGTGTGCGGCATCTGCCGGCTCTGCTCACCAGACCGCTCCTTGTGATGAAACGGTAATAGTACGTTTCATTAGGGTGCAGCAGTCCATCCAGGTCCAGGCGGACCACGTTGTCATGGTCCTTCCATAGCGGACAAAAACCGCTCAATTCCACGAAAGAAAAATCTGGACTAGTGCTCACCTGAAACATAACAGTCTGGGGCTGGTTTTCTCCAACGATTTCGGCATCAGAGGCACCCACCTCTAACGAAGGATCCACTCTGGTCCAAAGCATCATTCCTGACGACGTGGGGTCGCCGGAAGCGACCGATTGGGGAAATCCTTTTCCCGCCGGCTGAGTCGCAGAATACTCTTCGGTATCCATATCGGTTGAACCATCAACCAACTTAAAGGCCGAGCCGGTAAGAAAGCACTCGGGGAAAGAAGCCCTGTTTTCATCGCCCATGACTGAATCATTAAAATACACTATCGTGCCTCCTTGATTAGTTTGTTTCTGCTGGTGGCTTTGGATTGATGAAAATCTTCTGCTTTTGAACAAATACACATCTCTTTTTATCATTAACAGAAATCAGTGTGGTAAAACCTGAGGAGGCGGTGAAATCTGGCATAAATGAAAGAGCCGGAAGCCAGGCAGGCCTTATTTACTCTGAAGCACTGCTCTGCCAATCTGCTTCCCGCCTCGGGTCTCGGGCCCCGGACAGCTCCCCGGTCTCCTGGTCCAGGGCTAATGCCTGAATCGACCCAAAGTAGAGCGGCGTCGGCTGTTCACTTATATCCTCGTACCCAATCGCAAGCAGCTCCTCGCGCTGCTGCGCCTCAGGCATTTCTTCCATCACCAGCTCGTCCCCATCCAGGTGAAAGCGCGGGGTTTCGACGGCTTCCTCGAGACTGGCATCATTTACCGTCCAGTCGGAAATCACCTGCGTGAGCATAATCGGGATCCGTTCGCCGCCCGGGCTGCCGATGCCAAGCACCGGTCCGTCGTCATTGGCCACAAGCATCGGAGACGACCAGGTCACCGAACGCCGTCCCGGCTCCGGTTCATTGACGCTGCCTTCGCCAATATCAAACCGATCCATCTGGTTGTTCAGAAAATAGCCCTCGGCATATTCTCCGGAGCCCCAGAAGTTGGTGAGCGTATTGGTCATCGACACAAACGTCCCGTCCTCGTCAACGACCGTAATGTGGGTCGTATTGGGATCTCCCGTGTAGGAGGAGGCTTCCTCCTCGGAAATAAGGCTGGCGTCGGGTATTTCCGCAGCCAGCTCCGCGTTACGTTCCGGATCCGTCAGCCGGTCTACTGGCACATCGACAAAATTCGGATCGCCGTAGTCCGTTTCAATAAACTGGGAGGCGAGTCTCCAGGACATGGCGGTGTCGTGGATAAAGTCCGTGCTGTCCCTTCCTGCTTCCATGCTGTCACGCTCCTCCAGCATCTGCAGCATTTGAATAACGCTGATGCCAGGAAGAGGGGGAGCGGCACCGATAATGTCATATCCTTCATATGTTCCGACGGACGGGTCGTTCTGGCTCACTTCAAAGGCTTCAAGCGAAGCGGTGTCTATCCCTTCGATTTGAGACGCAAGCGACTGCCCGGCCTCTCCTTCATACAAAGTATCGCTTCCGTTGTCACGGATGTCGCGCAGGGTATCGGCGAGCTCGTCCTGTTCCACGGTAGAGCCCGCTTCGAGTGGCTCGCCGTCGGGATAGAAATGGCTCAGTTCACTGACGGGAAGCCTGTCTTCTCCCGATTCGAGCTGATCTGCAAACAGTCCGGAGACCTCCGAGCTGTCGGCGAGCGTGACCGCAGGATCAAGCAGCTCCTCCCACTCCGCCGTACCATGGTCGGCGTGGAATTTGTTCATTCCGGCGGTAAAGCCGGGCACGCCGATGTCAGAGGAGGGGATGCCGCCCTCGGGCACGACTTCGCGGTAATCATACGCCTGCGGGGCTTCGCCTTGCTTTTGGATCAACACGGATCCGCCTCCGCCGATACCGGAAGCAAATGGCTCAACAACCGAGACTGCGTAAGCAGCAGCGACAGCGGCATCGGCTGCGTTTCCTCCATTATCAAGCACCTCCATGCCGGCTGCGACCGCATCCGGGTGCCCGGCGCTCACTCCGTAATCGGTCGCAGGTTCACTGGACGGCGCGGATTCTTGTTCCGATGCTTCCTCGTTTTCATTGGTCTCGGTTTCCTCCTCCGTGGTCACGCTTTCATTTTCACTTTCATCTTCTGACGAGCATCCGCCGATCAGTATTACGGACAGAACGGCTGCGGCCGGGACGAAGCGGCGGACGTGATCGAACGAGGGGGAGGGAGCTTTTTTCCGGACTGGTATCACCTTTTTGTTAGCCATGCTTCATTCTCCTTTCCCGGTTCTTACTTGCTTCTGCTTTGGTTCGGCAACCTCCTGCTGGGCAGGAACGAAATAAGTAAAAATAAACCTTGAGTCTGGACAATTGCTGTCGATGGTTATAAGGAGTGAAAGAGAGCAGGTTCAGAGGGGAGATGAAATATGTATATAGCCAGCCAAGGGTTAAAAATAGTTCTCCCCCTATAATAACATGCTTATTCTTCGAAAGTGCCTGCGTAAGAAGCTTGCGAATCCAGTTTAATGAAGCCTCACAGCATAACAATACTAGCGTTGGTTTAAGAAAAGTGGAAAGATTATTACTTAATGCTGTGATAAGATTCAGGAAAGTTTAAAAAGCATTGTAGAGTTTTGAATAAAAGATGAAGACCATTATTATATTAAGAATAAAGGGAGAGAATGAGATGCTGACAGAAATATTTCATGTCGCTGTGCCTACCGCTTTTCATGAAGATGAATCCTTAAATATTCAAGGCACAATAAACCACATAAAAGACTTACATGAACAAGGAGTGAAATCTGTTCTCGTCTCGGGGACTACTGGAGAGCAGCATAGTTTGAGCCTCCAGGAAAAATTTGAACTGGTCCATGCTTTAGCGCTGGAAGAAGAACTGATTAGAACTATGGAGATTATCTTCGGTGTGGCCTCGATCAGACAAAAAGAAGCAGAAATGCTGGCGGAGAAGATCAGTCATACAGAGTTATCAGGCATTATGCTTGGGTACCCGCCTTACGTTGTACCCACGCAGGAAGAAGCAATCATTTACACAAAAAGGATCGTCCATCTTAGTAATAAACCTGCGATCCTATATAATAATCCAAATAGAACGGGATTTGATTTATCAGAAAATAGTATTATTCAATTAAGTGAGATTGGTTTAATAGCAGGTATAAAGGAAGCCGGGAATAAAGAAAAGGTCGGGCGATTAAAAAAAGATATAAACCGAAAGGGTTTTTACTTTTATGCAGGAGGAGAAGTGGATTTAGAAGATAAATTGCTATTGGGATACGATCGTCTTTCTTCCATTGCCGGGAATGTCAGCCCTGTAGAAATTAAGCGATGGTTCGAAAAAATGCTTATAAAACAAACAGTAAGTAAACAAGAAAACGACTCAATAGAAAAAATCATGAACCAGGTTTATCAAGGCCATGCCGTAGTGAACCTGAAGAAGATCATAAACGACAAGGGCACTCCTGTGGGCATTTGTAGAAGTCCAATTGGAAATGTCTAAGCAAGAACAAAAGATGTGCATAAAATATAAGAGCATACATGCATTAAAGGGCATGCATTATTTATGAAAAAACAGAAGCTAGACGCTTAACCGCCTTGCGTATGTGATCATCCTCTAAGTTAGCGAATCCGATAATGATTTTTTTCTGGTTATTAAGAAGCAGTCCATCCTCCGAAAGGATAAAACGGCGAAGCGTATATAGTTCTATCTTTTTTTCTTTTGCCCGCTCCTCGATCTCCTGATAGGAGAGGCTGGTCTCAATGTCCATAAGAAAATGAAGGCCGGCTGGAATATCATAAATGGCTATTTTTCCGTTAAAAGTGTGCTGCAGCTCGCGAACGAGGAGTGACCGTTTTGTTTTATAATAAGTATTCATCCGCTTGACATGTCTCCCGTATTCACCCTCATCGATAAAATACTTTAGAGTCCACAGGTTGAGCCCCGAAGGACCGTCGATCCAATCGCTGTACGCTTGGCGGTAATCCTTCAGTAATGCCGGGGGAAGCACCATATAACTGATCCGCAGGCTTGGCAGCAGGGTTTTGGAAAACGTTCCGGTATAAACGACCTGGCGGTTCCGGTCCAGACTCTGAAGGGAAGGGATGTGATCTGTCCCGTATTTGAATTCACTATCATAATCATCTTCTACAATATAACGACCCGGGGAGGCGGCTGCCCAGTTCAGCAGTTCGATTCTGCGGTTGATGGGCATAATCGTTCCGGTGGGAAATTGATGGGAGGGGGTGACGAAAGCCCACTGGGCGCCGCTTTTTTGGAGACCGTGAATGGAAAGACCGTGTTCATCAACGTTTACGGGTGATACTGGAAATCCCATGTAATTTAACAAATGATAAAAACGCTGATAGCCGGGGTTTTCTACTGCGATAGGCGTATCTGCTGGCTGCAGAGACATAAGCTTGTGAATCAGCGGCTGCGTGCCGGAGCCAATAATGATTTGCTCCGGGCGGCAGCGCACCCCGCGTGTCAGAGCGATCAGGGTGGCAATTGATTCGCGAACCTCATACGGACCCTGGAAGTCCGGAAGTAGCGAGAGCTGCTCCCGGCGGTCTTCCACGACTTTTTGCTGATATTTTCTCCATTTCTTGAACGGAAAATGGTTCGCGTCTGTTGTAATGTGCGAAAAAGTAATTTCCGATGTGAAGCTTTCCTGATTATTTTTTTCTTTAAGCTCTTCCGGGAATGGATCCGTTTCTTCTCCTTTTTTGATATAACGTCCGATATCCTCTACGATATATCCCTTTCTTTCTACACTGTATATGTAACCTTCCGCTAACAACTGTTCGTAGGCATGCGCCACCGAATTTACGCTTACTTCCAGATCCTGCGCGAGCTTTCGTTTAGAAGGCAATTTCTCGTGCTTCGAAAGCGTATCTTCAAGAATAAGGTGTTTAAGACGTGTGTAAATTTGTTTGTAGACAGCAGAATAACCGCTCCCTTTATTGATTTGAAAAAACAAATACAACTCCTCCTGAAATTTATCTGGTCCCATACTTTTTTAAAAACTGGTTCTTTTAATTGTATCAGAAAATTATCATAATTATCTATAAATTCGAAGGAGGGTGTTTTAATGAATGGTAGAGCGGTTACAAAAGATGATTTACAGGAAAAAAGAAAAAAATATGTACCTAAAGGAATTGGAAATGGAAATACCAATATAGCCGATTACGCAAAAGGGGCAGAGCTCGTAGATAGCGAAGGCCGGAAATGGATTGATTTTGCTGGAGCTATTGGGACGTTAAATGTCGGTCACAGCCATCCTAAGGTGACAGAAGCCGTTAAAAATCAGGTTGATCGTTATATACACCCCGGATTTAATGTCATTATGTATGACAGCTACATCAACCTGGCGGAAAAATTATGTAAGATAACGCCTGGTTCTTTCGATAAAATGGCCATGCTTTTTAACTCCGGAGCAGAAGCCGTGGAGAACGCGGTGAAGGTAGCAAGGAAATATACAAAGCGTCAGGCTGTCGTTTCCTTCGAACGCGGCTTCCATGGACGGACGAATTTGACTATGGGGATGACGAGCAAGGTGAAGCCTTATAAATTTAACTTTGGCCCATTCACTCCGGAAGTGTACCAGGCCCCTATGCCGTACATGTCGAATAAGCCGCCACAAATGACGGATGAGGAGTACATCGATTTCAGCATTACCCGCTTTAAAGAATTTTTCGTCACTACGATTGATCCGGAAATGGTGGCATGCATAATTATGGAACCAGTACAGGGTGAAGGCGGATTTTTAATTCCACCCAAACGCTTTGTCTCAGAAGTGCGTCAATTCTGTAATGCTCATGGGATTGTCTTCATTGCTGATGAAATTCAAACCGGTTTCTGCCGGACAGGAAAACTTTTTGCGAGCGAACATTTCGATATTGAACCAGACGTTATGACCTTGTCGAAATCTTTGGCTGCAGGATTTCCACTTAGTGCGGTGGTAGGGAAAGCCGGAATTATGGATGTTTCGTCTCCGGGAGAGCTTGGGGGCACGTTTGCAGGCAATCCGGTGGCATGTGAAGCAGCCCTGGCAGTAATTGATATTTTAGAAGAAGAAAACCTGAATGAAAAAGCTGAATATATCGGGGCCTTGCTGGAGGATAAATTAAAAGATCTAAAAGACCGTCACAGCTTCCTCGGAGATATCCGCCGGCTTGGGGCGATGGTCGCTGTAGAAATTGTTGATGCAGAGAACCAACCAGATAAAGCAAGGACAGGAGCCATCACCTCCTACGCAAATAACAATGGATTGCTGCTGCTTTCTGCAGGTATAAAAGGAAATGTGGTCCGTTTTCTCACCCCGCTTGTTATTACAGATGAAGAATTGAAGGAAGGCTTGGCCATTCTCGAGCAGGCGTTTGAGGCAGCGGCAGAATAATTCAGAGGGGAGCGGAGCACATGAAAGAGACTATTAAAGTAAAAAATCCGGCTACTGGAGAAATGGTGGAGGAAATCGCCGTGACCCCAGAGGCTGACGTAGAAAAAATACTCAGTCAGGGAAACGAAGCATTTAAAACCTGGGCGGGAGTGAATGCCCATGAACGTGCTGCTCTATTAAAAGAGTGGGCCGAAAAGGTGAAAAACGAGACGGAAAACCTGGCGGAAATAATGACGCTCGAAAGCGGCAAACCTTTAAAAGAATCACTCGGGGAGGTGGCTTACGCGGTAAGCTATATCGAGTGGTATGCAGAGGAAGCAAAGCGGGTGTATGGACGCATTGTTCCTTCTCATACAGAAACGAAAAGGCTTGTGGTCACAAAAGAACCTATCGGTCTTGTAGCAGCGATCACTCCGTGGAATTTTCCGGCGGCGATGATGACCAGAAAAGCTGGCCCGGCTCTTGCAGCAGGCTGCACATTTGTAGTGAAGCCGTCTGAAGAAACGCCGCTTACTACAATGAGGCTCGTGGAGCTCGCGCATGAAGCGGGAATTCCAAAAGAAGCAGTGCAATACGTGAACGGCTACGGTGAAGACATCGGCCCCGTTTTCACCAGAAGCGGACTCGTTCGCAAAATCACTTTTACAGGTTCGACGCCAGTAGGTAAGAGCTTGATGAAAGATAGTGCTGACACCATGAAACATATTTCCATGGAGCTCGGCGGTCATGCTCCGCTAATCGTGGCAGAAGATGCCGACATTGAATTTGCTGTAGAACAAACCCTTGCTTCAAAGTTCCGGAACGCTGGACAAACGTGTATCTGCGCGAACCGGGTGATCGTTCATGAAGCAGTTGTCGATAAATTTTCTGAACAACTGGTCTCCCGGGTAAAGCAATTGAAGGTCGGGAATGGGCTTGATAAAACTGTAGACATTGGCCCCGTCATCAACGTGGATGGGTATACAAAGATCCAGAACCAGATCGAAGATGCCTTAAAAAAAGGCGCCCGTCTGCTCTCTGGTCATCAGTATGACAAAAACGACGAAAAGGGTTATTATTTTGTACAACCAACCGTCCTCGATAACGTAGAAGAAAAAATGAATATTATGCAGGAAGAAACGTTCGGCCCGATTATTCCAATTACCACCTTCCGCGAGAACAAAGAAGCAGTGGAAATGGCTAACAATACTCCATTCGGTTTAGCCGCTTACTTTTTCACCAATGATTATCGTACGGGTATCTATTTTCAGGAACATCTGAAGTTTGGCATACTCGGATGGAACGATGGAGCGCCGTCTGCGGCTCACGTGCCGTTTGGGGGAATGAAAGAGAGCGGAATGGGACGCGAAGGCGGCTTAGAAGGTATAGAGCCTTACGTGGAAACGAAATACATGTCTATTGGAGGAATTCAATAGACATGGAAGTCCTTTATAAGGAGGTGGAACAATGAATGTTGAGGTTTTAATATTATTTATAAACGCTACACTAGTAACTGTTGTTTCTTCGATTGTGGTAATCGCTATTTTAAGAAAGCAGTATCTTCCTGTGATCAAAGAAATGGAAAAGAAAGAAGAAGAAAAAAGCATGGATTCTGAAAAGAAAGAAAATAATTACAAATATTAGCAGGGGGATTACATATGGCAGTAACTATATTTGTATTGGTGTTATTACTTTACGTGGTTGTTGGAGCACTGATTTCCCGTCGCGTTAAAAACAGCGATGATTTTTACACGATGGGGGGAAGAGGATCAACGGTATTAATTGTTGGCACTCTGGCCGCCACGTATCTTAGTGCTGCGACCCTGTTGGGCATAGCTGGGCAATCGTATGCAGAAGGGCCACTGGTTATTGCGGCACTCGGATCTTTTGGCGCATGGATTGGTACCTTGCTGGCAGTGGTTTATGTTGGAAGGAAGATGAAAGCGTTAAAATGTAAGACAATGCCAGATTTTTTTGATAAACGGTTCAACAGTAAGTGGGTTAGTGTTATTGCTATTATTATTATGATCGTTGGTCTAATTGGGTACGGAGTAATCCAGTTCATTGGGGCAGGCCTGGTGCTCAGTGAGATTACCGGCATCAACTTTCAGGTGCTTATCATGCTTTTTACAGTAGCATTGATTGCTTTCACCGCTTTTGGAGGCATGTACGGAGTGGTAGTGACTGATACGCTCATGTTTTTCACGATGCTTGCCATTTCTGTCATTATTGCACCATTAATTATCGGTCAGGCCGGGTTTGAGCAGATGAGAGGCCTAGCAGAAACCTTGCCGAACTACTGGACGATCGGTGGTACAGAAGAACGGTCTATAGGGTGGTCTATTTCCCAGTTCCTTGTCTGGATTCTGTTTTTTACATGCATGCCAGCGCTGGTGTCCCGGGTATTTCCGGCTAAAAATGATTTTGTCATTTTGAAAGCTGCCATTATCGGCGTATTTTTTGCTCCTTTCATGCAGCTGACAGTCTTCATTGCTGCAGGCGGTATGCAAGTGCTTGAACCAAACATTACTCCTACAGACAACGCGATGATCGTCGGGTTCATGGAGTATACTCCGCCAGCAATTGCTGGAATAGGGCTCGCGGCTCTCATGGCTTCCATTATGTCCACGGCGTCCACACTGTTTGTACTGGTGGGTTTTGCTTTATCCAGAGATTTGTATGAAAGACTTTTTGAGAAAAAACTTAATGAAAAGCAGAGTCTTAATGCGGCGAGAATCGGCCAGCTCATTGTAGCAGTAGTTATTTGTGCCATTGCTATTGCCCAGCCATCTGCTATTTACTGGATTTCTATCTACGCTGGTTCCATCTTTGCGGTTGGTTGGCTGCCAACTATAGTAGCTTCCTTCGAATGGAAAAAAATGAACAGTAAGGCTGCTTCTATTAGTATGGTCTCGGGGACAGCATCGTTTATTGTATTTGGGGAACTTATAAGAGCGGGGGTAATGACCCTGCCGACCGGAATAGATGAACTGATGTTGGCACTTGTAGTCTCGGTGGTTTCCCTTATTATTACAGCTCTGTTAACGAAACCGAATACGCATGAATTGAATTATTATACGGAAATGAAAAATACAAGCATGGCCAAGCAAACAATCCAGGAGCTGTTGGCACAGCCAGGTGGGCTTCAAAAAATAAAAAAACAGTATAAACAGGTGATTCAAATTTCAGTCCTGTTTACTGTGATATCTATTGTCGTGTGGGGATATTTCTTCATTAAACTTGGTCTGTAGAATCTAAGAGGTGATATAGGAGATGGAGACGCTGAATAAAATTAATGAAGCAAGATTGTTTCGAATGCTGGCCAAAAGTTCAGAAACGGGAGCGATACCCGGACAAGGACTGCGAAGATTAGCTCTTTCTGCTGAAGATAAAGAGATGAGAAATATATTCAAAGCTTGGTGTGAAGATGCCGGGCTAAAAGTAAGAATTGACGACTTTGGGAATATGTATGGACGTAGAGAAGGAAAGAAAGAGCTCCCTCCAGTCGTACTCGGCTCTCACTTGGATTCCCAGCCGGAAGGAGGGCGGTTTGACGGTGTTCTTGGTGTACTGCTTGCTCTAGAAGTTATCCATACCTTAAATGACAATGGCATAGAGACGGAAAGACCTGTCGAAATAGTCAATTTCACTAACGAAGAAGGGGCCAGGTTTGAACCTCCCATGCTTGGGTCCGGCGGAATAGCAGGTGTATTTGATCAGGATTATGTCCACAGCAGGCAGGATCATGACGGCTTCAGCTTTTTGGATGAACTAAAGAAGATCGGCTATCACGGCACAAAGGAGAACAGGATAAAGGAATTTTACTCTTTTGTGGAACTTCATATTGAACAGGGACCGATTCTTGAAGATGAAAACAAACAGATTGGAATCGTAGAAGGCGTACAGGGAATTAGTTGGCTCGAAGCCGCTCTTTCCG
Organism: Marinococcus sp. PL1-022; assembly: GCF_033845285.1. Classification (NCBI taxonomy): domain Bacteria; kingdom Bacillati; phylum Bacillota; class Bacilli; order Caryophanales; family Bacillaceae; genus Marinococcus; species Marinococcus sp. PL1-022. Next base: position 1,223,199 of record NZ_JAWXCX010000001.1, read on the forward strand.
GAGAAGCGGACCACGCAGGGCCTACGCCAATGCATTTACGAAAAGATGCGTTAATGGCCGCTGCCGAAATTATGACCCAGTTGGAGTCGAAAGCCATTCAAGCAGGGGTAACAGTTACTGTGGGGAAAATTTCTGTCTCCCCGGACACGGTCAATTGTATTCCGGGTAAAGCTGTTTTCACAATTGATCTCCGGAGTGCTGACGATCAAAAGCGAAGCGAAGCAGTAAAGGAAGCAAAAAGCTCCATCCATGAAGTTTGCCAACAAAGAGGCGTGGAAGTAGATATAAAGGAACTGTGGGACACGGGCAAAACTGATTTTGATAAACACATTACCAACATCATTGAAAAAAACGCAGAAAATCTCCATTATTCTTCAAAAAGACTGCTGAGTGGCGCCGGTCATGATGCCAAATATGTAAACAATCTCGGGCCGACAGCTATGATCTTTCTTCCGAGTGTTAATGGTAAGAGCCACGTACCATCGGAATTGACAGAGGATGACGATATTGTAAAGGGCGCCAATGTGTTATATCAAACGGCCCTTGAATTAGCTAATGAGTAGTGGGGTGAACAAGAAATGAGTATTAATAGAGAACTGATTGAAGAGAAACTAGAAGAATTATGGGACGAAGAAAAACTATTTTTGCAGACTATTGGAAGCTTCCCCAGTACCTTGGGAAATGAAAAAGAAGTACAGGCCTTCATCTATAATTATTTGCAGGAGATGGGTCTTGAAACAGAAGCAGTGAAAGTCGAGCCAGAGCGGCTGAAAAAATATGAAAACTTTGGCGAGCCCGAATGGTCATACGAAAACAGGCCAGTAGTCGCGGGAGTATGGAAAAGTCCAGGGCCGAAAAAAGGAAAAAGTCTGATACTGCAAAGCCATTTGGATGTGGTCAGTGCCGGGCCGGAAGACCAGTGGGCCAACGATCCTTATTCTCCTGTTATAAAAGGGAACAGTATGTATGGTAGAGGTCTGCTTGATATGAAAGGCGGCTTTGCAGCGATCGTATTTGCGGTTAAAGCCCTGAGGAAGGCAGGAGTGGAGCTTGGAGCAGATCTGCAGATTCATAGCGTCATCGAAGAGGAATGCACTGGGAACGGAGCGCTCGCATTATTGGATAGAGGCTATACGGCGGACGGGGCCTTGATACCCGAACCTACCCATTTACGGCTTATTAATTCCCAACTGGGTGTCTTGTGGCTGCGAGTAACAGTAAAAGGCGCCGGAGCTCACGTAGAGCGTGCAGAAAGTGCGCAAAATGCGATCATGAAGGCGTCCAGGCTCATGGAATCACTTATGGAATACCGCGAGCACATTAATAGTCGTCCCAAGCACCCAGACTTTGAAAATCACCCTCACCCGCTTAACGTAAATGTCGGTGCAGTCAAGGGCGGAGATTGGGCTTCCAGCGTACCAACGGAATGCACGTTTGAAGCGAGAGTAGGATTTTATCCAGGTACTGCGCCGGAAACGGTACAAAAAGAGGTGGAGCAGTGGCTGTTAGAGGCAGCCAATGAAGATGAATGGCTAAAAACAACACCTCCGGAAATTACGTTTTTCGGTTTTGCTGCTCCAGGCTATTCTATTTCAAAAGACGAAGAGATTATGCAGGAAATGGCTGCTTCACATGCTTCTGTTACTAACGAAAAAGTAGAGCATCTTCCTTTTACGGCTACGACGGATTTGCGGGCATTTGGGGAGTTTAATATTCCCGCTACTTGCTATGGACCGGTTGGCGGCGATATGCACGCCCCGAATGAATACATTGATCTTGCGAGTTTAAAGACCGTGACACACACGATAGCTGAATTCATCACTAGATGGTGTGAAGAAAATAAGTAGGTATGAAATGCTTACTGTTTTCCAACCTGAAAATAGGACAGAATAAAAAACAGAAGCCCCGGCATAAATGTAATATGCTTAGGGGCTTCTGTTTTTTATAGTATAGTAGGGTTACAATCGCTTGTTTTTGCATTTACTTTAAAAACGATAAATTTCCCCGTCGTCCGGTACCCAAAGGTTTGCCGAAATGCCTTTTTCGTCAGCGAAGGTCTTTAATTCATTTTTCGATATCGTCCAGTGGTTCACTGCTTCCATGTGCACGGCAATAATCTTTGCGTTGGGGGCGGCCTGCCGCAATTCGTACACGTCCTCCTTGCCCATGACGAGCGAACCGCCCTCGGCGAACTGGTTGTCGCCGGCATTGACTACGATGATATCCGGCTGGTGAAGGTTTACCGCCTCCTGGACGCCCTCGTACCAGACGGTGTCACCGGCCACATACAGCGTCTGCTCCGATTCGTGGCTGAACACAACGCCGCATACCGGGCCGGTCATTTCAATGATGTCGCCGCGGCCGTGCTCGCCCTTCGTTTTGCTTAAGCTGATCCCTTCGAAGACGGTGTCTTCATGCAGCACCTCGACGTTTTGAAAGCCCTCGTTCCGGATATTCTCCGCCTCGTCGGCATTCTGGGTAAACAAAGGAAGATCCTTGGCCAAAGCTTCTTTTGCGGCCTCGTCCCAGTGATCCTGGTGGGTATGCGTGACGATCACCGCATCAATGCCTGCGGTAATTTCCTGCAGTGCAACCGGCAGCTCGGCGACGGGGTTGTTCTGATCCCCGTCCGGGGCGTGGGGAGCCGGGTTCGGCAGCGGTGGGTAGGCGCCTTTTTCACCTAAATACGGATCGATCAAGAACTTTTTGCCGGCGTATTCGACAATGAGCGTAGCGTTTCGGATCTGATGGATATTCATCTGACAAAACTCCCTTTACGTGAAAAATTTAATCGCCTCCTGTTTATTGTAACCGAAACATGCCGGGGAAACACATACTACGATGTTTCGAATACCACTGTCTGGGAATGGGAATTACGTCAATGGATAGTTAATGGTTATGGGAAAACGAAACAGCAGGCTGCCCGCCGGGTAGTATAGGAGGAATAAAGATGAAGATTTTGATAACAGGAGCGACAGACGGCATCGGCATGGAAACGGCGAGGATGCTGACCAAAGAGGGCCATGAGGTGCTGCTGCACGGACGCAGCGAAGAAAAGCTTGCGGATGTGGCCAAAGAAACGGGAAACGAAAACGCCGAGCAGTATGTGGCGGATTTGTCCCAGATGGCGAACGTGAGAAGCTTCGCCCGGGCGGTCAGGGAGAAGCACAGTCACCTGGACGTGCTCATCAATAACGCGGGCGTATATACGGCCCCGGGGGAGAAGACCGAAGACGGACTCGACATCCGGTTTGCGGTGAATACGGTGGCGCCGTACATTTTAACGAATGAGCTGCTTCCGCTGATGGACGACTCGGGGCGCATTGTGAACCTGTCCTCTGCGGCGCAGAAGCCGGTGGATGCGAAGGCGCTTGCGGGTAACGTGGACCTGCAGGACGGAGAGGCGTATGCGCAAAGCAAGCTCGCGCTCACGATGTGGACGGTAGAGCTGGCAAATAGTGCCGATCCGGTCATCGTGGCCGTGAATCCGGGGTCCCTGCTCGGAAGTAAAATGGTAAAGACCGCGTTCGGCGTCGAAGGCAGCGATATTACCATCGGGGCGAATATTCTGTATCAGGCGGCTCTGTCGGATACGTTTGCCGATGCGTCCGGGAAGTATTTTGACAACGACAGCGGCGACTTCGGCGATCCGCATCCGGATGCCATGGACCAGGATAAGCGTACCGCGCTCATCGAGCAGATAGAGGGCATTATCGGTAACTAAAGCCATAACAATACGGATATAGAAAAAAGCTGAGCCTCTGCCGGACATTACTGGCAGAGGCTCAAGCTTCGTATGAAGAATTTTTTATGACTGTTCGTTGTATTGACGCCGTAAGGCCTGCAGTTCAGCTTTAAGCTCCTCGATGACAGAGGCATAGAGAGGGTTGTCGTATTCGTTTTTCATCTCCTTAGGATCCCGTTCGAGATCAAAAAGCTCCCATTCAGGCTCCATCGGCTTGTTGACGGCCCCAATCACATCAAGCGGTTCGCCGTAATAGTAAATCAGCTTGTACCGTCCGGTTCGTACGCCGTAGTGGGCGGCCACGTTATGAATCGTCAGGTGCTCCCAGTACCGGTAATAAAACGAGCTCCGCCAGCTGTCGGGGGTACGGCCTTCGGCGACCGGACGGAAGCTTTCCCCCTGCATCGGAGTACGCGGCTGGACGCCGGCATAGTCAAGCAGGGTGGGGGCAAAGTCATTGTTGATAATGATGCTGCTGGAGGTGCTCCGGGCGGGGATGCTTTTTGGATAGCGCATCAAAAATGGCATCTGCAGCGACTCTTCGTACATAAAGCGTTTGTCGTACCAGCCGTGCTCGCCGAGAAAAAATCCCTGATCCGAGGTATAAATGACAATAGTGTTCTCTGCCAGCTGCTCCTCATCCAGATAGCGGAGCAGGCGGCCAATGTTTTCATCAATGGACAGTACGCAGCGCAGATAATCCTTTATGTAGCGCTGGTATTTCCATTCCTTCACCTCCTGGTGCGTCAAGCCTTCAGGAGGCGTGCCCTTCACATCCTCCTCCGTTAAATCCTCTATCCGCATTTCCGCGATGCGCGCGGCTGTTGCCCGGTTTTCGTACGTATCGTTAAAGGTGGTGGGCAGCTGAAACTCCATGTCGTTAAAGGCGTCTTTATGCTTTTCCGCTGGCAGCCACGGCCGGTGCGGGGCTTTATGGTTTACCATCAGCATGAACGGTTCGTCGGTCCGGCGTGCCTGCATCCAGTCGAGCGCGTAATCGGTAACCACGTCCGTGGCATAGCCGGGCACCTGCTTCCGGCCGCCGGCTTCAATCATCGTGGGAGTGTAATATTCCCCCTGGTCGTTAAAAATGCTCCAGTAGTCAAACCCGGCCGGATGATGAGCCTCCCCGTGGCCGAGATGCCATTTACCCACCAGGCCGGTTTGATAGCCATTTTCCTGAAGCAGCCCTGGAAAGGTCTGCTGGGTGTTGTCAAAATGCTCGGACAGGCCGCGCACCCCGTTTTCGTGGCTGTACTGGCCGGTAAGAATCGTCGCGCGGCTCGGGGCACAAAGCGAGTTGGTACAGTAGACATTATCCATGCGAATGCCTTCGTCGGCAAGACGGTCAATGTGCGGGGTGTGGATGAGCTGGTCATTGTAGGCGCTGATGGACTGGGCGCCGTGGTCGTCACTCATGATAAACAGAATATTCGGGCGGGATGAATGCATAGGAGCCTCCTGAATCATATTATTATAGTCAAACCCGGCTGGTGCGCACCGACTTTCTTTCGACAATATCGGTCATCAGTTTATAGTGATGGTCCACCTGTTCGCCGTCGAGCAGGCGAAAGATCAGATGGGAAGCGAGGGAGCCTGCTTCGTATTTTGGCTGGCGGACGGTGGTCAGCGGTGGTGACAGGTATTCGGACAGCTGGATGTCATCAAACCCGATAATTGAAATGTCTTCGGGCACCTGAATCTGATTTTCACGGAATGCCTGCAGGCCGCCGATAGCCATCTCGTCGTTGGCGAAAAAGACGGCCTGCGGAAGATCACGCTGGGCGATCAGCAGCTTGACGGCACGGTAGCCGCCTTCCCGGGTAAAATCGCTGGCGATTTCCCACTTCGGGTAGGGGGAAAGGTGGTAGTCCTCGAGTGCCTGCCGAAAGCCCTGATAGCGGAGCTTATTGTCGCGGGCATTTGGTGGCCCGCTGATATAGGCAATCTGGCGATGGCCCCTGGTAATTAAAAATTCGGTCGCCTGTTTCGCTCCTGCGGTGTTGTCGACCTCCACCTGGAAAATATATTCGTGGTCGATCCTCCGGTCGAGAACGACGAGCGGAAAGGACTGCTTTGCGGCTTCGAGAGCGATCGCGTCGCTGATGTTATGGGCGAGGATGATCGCGCCGTCCACACGTTTTTCTGTGAGAAACTTAACCGCCGTTGACTGCGGACCGCCGACAGAGCTGCAGGCAATCAGATCAAAGCCGTGCGCGGATGTTACATCCTGCACGCCCTTGATCAGCTCGGAATAATAAGGACCGGAGAGGTCGCTCAGCAGCAGAGCGATCGTATTCGTTTTTGTTTTTTTCAGGTCGGAGGCGAAGCCGTTTTTCTGATAGTTGAGCGACCTTGCCGCCTCTTCGACTCTTCTTTTGGTGGCCGGGCTTATTTTCGGGCTGTCGTTTAACGCATAGGATGCGGTCGACAGCGCGACCCCGGCTAGTTTAGCAACATCTTTAATATTTGCCATGGTTTCCCCCTGATTTTTACTGTTGATAAAGTTATGTCTCCCGGGAATTATCTGCTTCTATCGGAAGCCAGTGCAGAACCCGCTGGATGGCTTCGTCCCAAAAATTCCACGTGTGGCCGCCGGGACGGAAATCTCCGTCCACAGGGATGCTCAGCTTGGCACATTTTTGGTGAAACCGCCGGTTGTGTTCGTATAAAAAATCCTCCGTGCCGCACGTCTGATACAGGCGGGGCATCTGCCCGCCCGCGTGCTGAAGGGTGTCAAGCAGGCCTAAAATATCATTGGGCGTGGAGGCAATGTCTGCGTCCCCAAAAATCAATTTAAACTGCCGCCGTTTGTCGTCGGCCATTTGAGCATTGTGCTGTACATGGTAAACCATATCCGTCACACCGGAAAGGCTCGCGACTGCGGCGAACTGTCCGGGATGGTTCAATCCCCATTTTAATGCCCCGAATCCTCCCATTGAATGGCCGGCGACAAATCGCCTGGAGGGGGAGGAGGCGATCGGCAGGAGCCGTTCGGCCACCGCCGGCAGTTCGTCGGTTAAAAATGTCCAGTACCTGCCGCCAAATGCCATATCGGTGTAGAAGCTGTTGTCTGCGGAGGGCATCACGACGGCCAGACCCGCTTCCGACGCATAGCGGACGATGGAGGTGTTATGAAGCCAGGCGGTATGGTTGTCGCTGAAGCCGTGCAGAAGGTATAACACGGGCGCAGGCACGCGGCTGTCCTGATACACGGACGGGGGAATAATAACGGAGGCCGCAACCGTTTTGGACAGCACCCGGGACGGAAAATCGATATGCATTACAGCCATGCTGTTTCACTCCTTAGCGTTTTATTTAATGCCGGAAACGTTAAAGCCTTCCACGATGTATTTCTGGAACACCACGAAAACAATAATGATCGGAAGCACCATAAAGGTGGACCCGGCCATCTGAAGCCCGTAGTTGGTCACGTTCTGATCCTGCAAAAGAGCAAGTCCGACCGACAGGGTATAGAGCGATTCATCGTTTGCGACAATCAGCGGCCAGAGGAAGCTGTTCCAGGAGCCGATGAAGGTCAAAATAACCTGTACTGCAAGAATCGGCTTGGCCAGCGGAATGATCAGCTTAAAAAAGATATAGAATTCACCCGCGCCGTCCAGCCGGGCGGCCTCGATCAAATCGTCAGGGATGGTGACCATAAACTGCCGGATCAAAAATATGTTGAACGCGGCAATCAGTCCCGGGAGCACAATGCCGGCCATTGTGTTGGTCAGCCCGGCCTGATTTAAAATCAGGTAGGTCGGAATCATCGTTACCTGCCCGGGAATCATCATCGTGACGAGCACGACAGCAAACCACATTTCCTTGCGCTTGAATTCAAATTTCCCGAAGCCATAGCCGGCCATCGTGTTAAACAGCAGGCCGATCATGGAAAAGGCGACAATAATCAGTGTATTAATTAAGTACACATCAAAGTTCAGGTTCGTAAACAGCTCGATGTAGTTGGTGAAGGTCGGTTCGAGTGGAAAGAGCGTTGGCGGAATGCTCAGCACTTCGTTTTCATTTTTAAACGAGCTGAGCACCATCCAAAAAAACGGCAGTGCGACAAGGAAGCCGCCGACAACGAGCACCGTGTTGATCAGCGCTCTCTCCCATCTGTTATTTAGTTCCATGCGGAGTCCTCCTTATTGATCGGCTTTTCGGAATTTAAACTGGACCAGGGTAGCAACGATAATGATCGCAAACAGCACAAAGGAAGCCGAGGCGCCGTAGCCGAATTCGCTGGACTGAAACCCTTCCTGGTAAATAAACAGCGCAATGGAATTTGTGCCGTTCAGCGGGCCGCCGTCGGTCATGACAAACGGCTCCTCGAAAAACTGCAGCCAGGCGATCAGCGTTGTCACAGTCACAAAGAAGGTGGCAAACCGCATCGAGGGAAGCGTAATGTTCCACAGCTTCTGCCAGCGGTTGGCGCCGTCTATGTCGGCAGCTTCATAATAGATTCGCGGGATGGACTGCAGGGCGGCTAAAAAGATCAGCATGCTGACCCCGTTGCTTTTCCAGACCGCCATAATAATTAAGGATATTTTCGCCACGAAGGGATGCTCGAGCCACGGAACCGCCTGCAGATCGACCATCGACAGCAGGTAATTGAACAGCCCGTACTGCTGGTTGTACAAAAAGCCCCATACAACGGCGATTGCGACAATATTTGTAATCGAGGGCATATAATAAATCACCCGGAAGGTCGAAGACATCCGGTCGGTGACGAGCTTCAAGAACAATGCGATGACAAACGAACTGATAATCGCAAGCGGCACCCCGATCACGACGTACAGCAGCGTGTTCCACATGGACTGAAGAAACACCGGGTCCTGGAACAGGCGGATAAAATTGCTGATACCGACAAAGCTGATCTGGGACCAGTTTGCAAGCCCGCCGATGTTCATATCAGTAAAGCTGATCACAAGGGCGATAATAATGGGCAGAAACGAAAACGCCACCAGAAGAAGGAGCGCCGGCCCGATAAATAAATAAGGGGTCATGGATGCTTTTACACGATTCACTACATTCACCTCTCCACATGCTGCAAAAATGAAATTAGGTGCAGACAAGGTGCACCTAATTTGTTTTTATCTATTCACCAAGAATTCGTGAAACCTCCTGCTGATACTCGTCGAGAGACTTGTCAATATCGGCGTCGTTGCGGTTGATCTGCTCAAGGGTGCTGAGAAGCTCCTGTCCCATCTGCTCATATTCCGGCACGAGCGGCAGCGGCTTGGTGTGCTCGAGCTGCTCGCCGAAGGTGCTGATTTTGTCATCGTCCTTTAGCACTGGATCTTCCCAGGCTTCCAGATTCGCCGGCAGTTCACTGTGGTCCTCATACCATTTCACCTGGGTTTCCGGGGCGGACATCCAGTTAATGAAATCAAGCGCTTCTTCAGTTTTTTCACTATTGTTGAAAACGGTCCAGTGCGCACCGCCCATCATGGAATCGTTGGTTTCTGCTTCCGGCATCAGGGTGACGTCCCAGTCGCCTTCAATTTCCGGGGCGCGCTCCTCAATTGTTTGTATATCCCACGGGCCGCTGATAAACATTGGCTTGGAGCCATCCGCAAATGCCTGGAAAAACTCCTTGCCTTCCCCTAATTGGGAATATCCTTCGCCATAAAACGTATGGTGAAGCTCGATAGCCTCCTGGAAGGCCGGATCGTCAAAGTTTTCAGCGCCTTTATCCAGGTCGTAATCCCATCCCTGCTCCCAGGCCATCACGAAGGGAAACTGGGGATCATCAGCCAAAAGGTCGATAGCATACTGATCATCACCGCGGGCGGTAAGCTGCTCGGAGGCATCGACCATGTCATCCCATGTTTTTGGACCATCCGGATAGCCTGCGTCCTCCAATATGTCGGTACGGTAAAAAAGAGCTCGTGTATCCACGTACCAGGGGACGCCGATGGTCTGATCCTCGTATTTGGTCGTTTCCACGGCTGTATCATAGAAATTATCACTGCTGAGGTTGTCGTATTCATCTGTGTAGTCGGAAAGGTCTTGAAACGTCCCTGCATCGGCGAATTCTGCCACCCAGGTGGTGCCGACCTGCAGAACATCCGGGCCGTCCCCGGAGGCAACGGCAGTGACAATTTTGTCATGGGCATTTTCCCACGGAATAGCCTGGACCTCTACTGTCGTTCCGGACTCATCCTCGTATTCCTGGACAAATTCATCGAGGCCGTCGGTCATGGTCCAGACAGTAATGGTATCATCGCTGCTTTCGTTTCCCCCGGAGCCTCCACCGGAGGAGCAGGCAGCCAATACGAAGGACGAAGCAGCCAGCACAGAAACAGTTTTAAACACTTGATGTTTTTTCACTCTAAAAACTCCCTTATGATTTTTAGTGAAACGTTTCTATAAAAAACAAATAAAAATTGAAGCGGTGAAAAGCTGATTAATAAGTAATTTAACGATTATACTCGTGAAATACATAAAGCTAAATAAAGAAATAATCGATAATCTATTGAAACGTTTCTATAAATCGATTATAGTATCAACTGAAAGCGATTTCAATATATTTTTTCAAAAATTGTATATTGAGAATTTATCACCTACAGGAGGATACTTATGCAAACACAGGATGTGCGTACATTAATAGAACAAATGTCTATCGAAGAAAAGGCAGCCCAGCTTCAGCAGCTGGCTACCCCGTTTTTCAAAGGAGCCTCCGACCGGGGCGCCGTTACAGGACCTCTTATAGGAATGGATGTTTCAGACGATGCTATTGCAAATACCGGCTCGGTGCTCGGCGCCTGTGGAGCGGCCGAAACCAACCGTATTCAGCAGAAGCATCTTGAAGAGAACCGCCTGGGCATTCCGCTGCTGTTTATGGCAGATATTGTGCACGGCTATCAGACCATTTTTCCGGTGCCGCTTGCGATGGGGTGCACGTGGGATCTGGAGCTTGCTGGGCAAAGCGCTGCGGTAGCCGCTAAAGAGGCTTCTGTTTCAGGTGTTCACGTTACATTTGCGCCGATGGTCGATCTGGTGAGGGACCCAAGGTGGGGCAGGGTGATGGAATCCACGGGAGAGGATACTTATTTAAACGGAGTCTTCGCTGCTGCCCAGGTGAAAGGCTTTCAGGGAGATTCGGGAGGGACGGAAGTGGGCAAGCTCATCTCCTGCGTGAAGCATTTTGCGGCATACGGTGCACCGGAGGGAGGACGGGATTACAATACGGTGGATGTGTCCGAATTAACTCTGCGGGAGCAGTATCTGCCGGCGTACCGGGCCGCGCTGGATGCAGGGAGTGAAATGATGATGACGGCATTTAATACCGTCTTTGGGGTTCCGGCAACTGGCAACGCATGGCTGATGCGCGATCTTCTGCGCAAGGAATGGGGGTTCCAGGGCCCGGTCATCTCCGACTGGGGCGCCGTTAAAGAACTGATTCCGCACGGAGTGGCTGAGGACAGCGCAGAAGCTGCGGAGAAATCATTGAAGGCTGGAGTGGATATCGAAATGATGACCACCACCTATATCGAATCCATACCCGAGCTTGTGCGCAACGGAATTCTGGAGGAAGAGGTAATCGATGAAGCTGTGGAGCGCATTTTACGGCTGAAGCAGAAGCTCAACCTGTTTGAACGCCCGTACCGTCATGCCGATGAAGCGTTGGAGCAGGAGGTTATCCGGTCTCAGGAGCATCTGGAGGCCGCCAGGAAGACAGCCGCGGATTCATGCGTGCTGCTGAAAAATGAAAACGAAGTGCTGCCGCTGCAAAAAGAGCAGACGGTCGCCGTTATCGGGCCGTTTGCTGATCACACCGATATTTTAGGGCAGTGGTCGTGGCGGGGCAAACCGGAGGAAACGGTCACACTCGTCCAGGGGCTGAAAACAACCGCCGGGGCGGGCAATATTCTGTCTGCCGAGGGCAGCCGCGTGGAAGAGACCGATGAAACGCTGCTTAAAGAAGCGCTGCAGGCGGCGGAAAAAGCCGACGTCATTATAGCGGCGCTTGGAGAGCCTTCAGAGTGGAGCGGGGAAGCCGGGTCCCGGACGGATATTACCATTCCCCGGGCGCAGCGGGAGCTGCTGGCCCGTTTACGAAAAACTAATAAACCACTCGTATCGGTGCTGTTTAACGGAAGGCCGCTCGATCTGCAGGAGATTACAGAGCATACCGATGCCCTGGTGGAAGCATGGTTCCCGGGATCTGAAGGCGGATCGGCGCTGGCGGATCTTCTGCTTGGCAGTGTTAATCCATCAGCGAAGCTTACGATGTCGTTTCCACAGTCAGTCGGGCAGGTACCAGTGTACTACAATCATTTTAATACCGGCCGTCCGAAAAGTGAGGGAAGGGACGGGGACCGCTATCTGTCGAAATATCTGGACAGCCCGAATGAGCCGCTGTTCCCCTTTGGCTACGGGATGAGCTATACAACGTTCCAGTACAGCGGCTTTCACCTGGACAAAACAGAAATAACCCGAAAGGATACGTTAAACGCGAAGGTAACCATTACCAACACCGGCACAAGAGACGGCAAAGAGGTGGTGCAGCTGTATGTCAGGGATCATGCCGGTGAAGCTGTACGACCACTGAAGGAGCTGAAGGGATTCCAAAAAATACATTTAGCGGCCGGCGAATCTAGAGAAGTGGCATTCAGCATTAAGGAAGAGGATCTGCGGTACTGGCATCCGGATATGACGTATCGAAGCGACAGAGGCACATTCTCAGTTATGGCCGGTCCGAACAGCCGGGATTTAGAGACAGGTGTTTTTAAACTCTCTGATAACTAAAAAAGGATATCGTATTTGAAAAGCTCCCGCTTAAGCAAAGCACTTAAGCGGGAGCTTTTTTAGGTCTTTTCAGCAGGAAGCGTTCGTATTTTACGGTGGGCGACAGAAGAGAAGTATGGTGAATTCAGCAGTCACCGGCTGCGGCTGGAGGAATTAACTTATTCATAAAGAAAATAAGTCCTGGCCCCAAGCGTCAGGGTGCTTTGACTACCGGGAATATAAAAACGATTGTGAAGGTAAGAATGTGATGCGCGCTGCCAGTGCCACACGGATACAATAGTGCCGGCTGTGGTTTTCTGGGCTAAACAATGAATAGTGGTCCCTTCTGTTTCTGCAAAAGTCTGAATGCTCCGGGACTGTCTATTAATATAAACGACCTTCATAGCAATACTCCTTTTTGCACAAAAGCTCGTGCAAATAAGTTTTGAAAGTTAATTGGAGAAATGCAGGGTACGTTTTTTAACTGGTATGAAAGGAAGGAATTGGAGAAGTTTCATTGATTTTGACTAACCAACCGTCTGGCTGCCCGTTACTTCGATACGGTGGTCGACACACGGGCCCGTTCGCAAATCTGATGATATTTTCGGAACAAATAATAGGTCCAGTTCGCCACAGACATCGCTGTCTGATAGTCTCCGGGAATAGAAGTAATGGAAGCCGCCCTGTAGAAATATCGTTTGATTTGTTTGCCGGCATGAAGAGTGGGAGCATCGAGGGCGATATGGGCAGCATGATTCAGGGTGGAAGGGAGAGGGTCGTCGGTAAAAAGCGTGTATTCCTTCCACTCATTGGGGTGAAAATAATACATATAAAAAGGAAGAACTACAGCCAATTCCCAGCTTTGATGGGCAAGTCTGGTAAACGCTTCCGGGTCTTGCGGAATGCGCCCGCCGGCTGCTTGAAACATCTCTTCAAAAACAACATGCTTCATTTCGTCATTCATTATTAGTCTCCTTTGCTCGTCCGAGTATTAGCATTAAGGGGAAATCTCCATTTTGGCTAAACGTCGATACAGGCAGAAGCACAAGAAAAAATTATTTTTTGTGTGTGAATCATGATAATGGGAGCGGGTCTTATATCCCTTATATCTCCAATTATACGTATAAAGTAAGTTATTACATGAATACAAAGTCTCTGTATAAAAATTCACGACTAATTATGCACAGCAAAGAAATATTAAAATTTTACTCCTTTAAAGTATTCAGGTGAATAAAGGGGAACCAAGAAGGATGAAGGAAAAAGATGGTAGTTAAAAAATTAGGCTGGCTAAAGGTGATTTAATTTCGTGTAATAATCCTTCGCTTACATAAAACAGTATTCTATTTTCTAAATATGCAGCCTGGTTATTTACGTATTTCCAGGGTAATAAAATACGGGTCTCTGAAAAACCAAACACAGCACCACTACCACTATATGGGTTATTTTAGGTATACTGAACAAAAAGAGGGGGCGGAAACCTTCGAAAGGAGAACGTGAATTGGCTACACTATCACTTCATCAATGGGAAAAACAAAACGAAGGGATCACGCTGTTTCCCGCTTTTACAATGGAGGTGACTGAGCCCTCGGTGCTTGCGGTCTATACACATACCCATATCCGGGAGGTGCTGCTTCAGGCATTTCTTGGCAGATCAGTGCTTTCAGACGGAGCGACGATCGTAAACGGCGATCCGCTGAAAAAGCGCCGGTCGTTTACCCGGGAGGTCGGGGTGTGCCGGCTGGAGGACGGATTGTACGAGCGTATCCGGGTCCGGGACCAGGTGCGTTTGTTTCAGCAGCTGTATGCCTCCTCCTGGTCGGTCACTGAACTGCTTTCGGCAGTGAAGATGCAGGAGCGGGCACACCTGGCGGTAAAGCAGCTGACGTATTCGGAAAAGCAGCGGTTAAAGCTAGTGCGCCTGTGCGCCCAGCTTGCACCGCTCTGTGTGTTCGAAGAGCCGGACCAGAACGTGGACCTGGAAACGAGGCGCATTATCGCCCGTCTGTTTCAACGCCTGCAGGAGGAAGGCTGCACGGTGCTTGTGCTGACGGGAAATATGGAAAGTGCGGTTCTTTTGGCAGAGAATGTGTACCGCCTGGAATCCTCCGGGCTGCATTTGGTGCCGACGCAGACGGAAAACGAGGAGGAGGAAGAACCTGCTGTCGTGGAGGAAAAAGAGCCGGGGCTGCCGTTTGATAAAATTCCAAGCCGCGTGAATGAGAAATTAATTTTGTTTCATCCCACCGAGATCGAATTTATTGAAAGCGTGCAGGGCGAGGTGCATCTGCACGTCCAGGGAGAAACCTTCCCGGCGGTGTTCACGCTCACCGAGCTGGAGGAGCGGCTGCAGCCGTTCGGCTTTTTTCGCTGCCACCGGTCGTATATCGTAAATCTGCAGAATGTGCGTGAAATTATGACCTGGACCCGCAACAGCTATACGCTTGTGTTAAATGATGCTTCCCAGGCGGAAATTCCGCTGTCCAAAACGAAAATGGCCGCACTGAAGGCGATGATCGGCATCAAATAAGTGTTCCATTGAGGGCGAAATACGCATCATTGGGGAGCGGATATGCTCCGTTGACCCGGAATATAATGCGCCTAACCGCGTTTCTTCGTATGCTGAGAGCAATCACATAGGAGGAGGCACAACAATGGAACCGACTCTTCATCTTCAAGGAGTATCCAAGATGTACGGCAATCAGGTAGCCGTCGCCGACCTGGATATCGACGTGCAGCCGGGCGAAATTTTCGGCTTTTTAGGCCCGAGCGGCTCCGGAAAAACAACCACTATTAAAATGATCACCAATCAGCT
Source organism: Marinococcus sp. PL1-022 (assembly GCF_033845285.1). Taxonomy (NCBI): domain Bacteria; kingdom Bacillati; phylum Bacillota; class Bacilli; order Caryophanales; family Bacillaceae; genus Marinococcus; species Marinococcus sp. PL1-022. The sequence continues at coordinate 1,238,492 of NZ_JAWXCX010000001.1, forward strand.
CGAGGCAACCGACGGCGAGGTGCGCGTCTTCGGACGGTCTCTGCCGGTGCGGGCGACGAGCGAATTTTACCGGCGGTTTGGGGTGCTGACGGATAACAGCGGCCTGTACCAGCGGCTGAGCATCGAGGAAAATCTCGCGCTTTATGCCAAGCTGTATGACGTGCCCAGGCAGCGCATCCAGGACGTGCTGGAGCTTGTGAACCTGCAGGACGCACGCCGCAGGTCTGTGGCCAAGCTGTCCAAGGGCATGAGGCAGCGGACGGTTCTCGCCCGGACGCTGCTCCATGAACCGGAGCTTCTCGTGCTCGACGAACCGACGTCGGCGCTTGATCCGGGCAACGTGCAGCATATTCACCAGGGGCTGCGGGCATTAAACGAACACGGAACAACGATTTTTCTTTCGACCCACGACATGCAGGAGGCGGAAACGCTCTGCGACCGGGTGGCCTTTATCTATGACGGGCGTCTGCAGCAGGTAGATACCCCGAAAAACCTGCGGCGCCGGTATTCGGAGGGCATGATCCAGGTAGAGCTGACGAATGGGGATGTGCATACGCTTGCGAACACCCCGGCGTATGCCAAACAGCTGTACGAATATATGGCTGACGAACGGGTGGCCGCGATCCATTCCCAGGAACCGACCCTGGGTGACATTTTCGTCCGTTTAACGGGAAGGGAGCTGGTGTAACGATGATGGCCGTGCAGCGCATGTATGCAATTTTTATGAAGGATGTTAAAGATTTATCGAAAAACCTGTTTGTGACGACCACTGTAATAACGCCGGTCCTCCTGGCTCTGTTTTACGGACAGCAGGACCAGCTGCCGATAGAAATTCATTACTTAACGTTCAACATTGCGCTGGTGCTTGTGGCGACATTTGTCCAGGCCGCACTAATTGCCGAGGAAAAGGAAAAGCATACCCTGCGGGGGCTGATGCTCTCTCCGGCATCCCCGTGGGAAATTCTGGCCGGCAAAAATGTGTTAACCTTTCTGTTCACGGCATTGACGCTGCTTGTATGTATTCTCCTCGCCGGGTACGAGCCGGCTCACGCAGGCATTGTCGGAGCGGGGATGGTGCTGTCGATCGGTTTCTACCTGGCGCTCGGTACGTTACTGGGTCTCCTGGCGACGTCGGTCGTTCAGGCATCTGTCGCTCTGCTGCCGATCATGTTTGTTTTCGGGTTTTCGCAGATTATCGAAGAGATGGCCAACCGATACCAGGCAGCAGGCGTACTGGAATACCTGCCGAACGTCCAGCTGGTGGAGATTGCCCGCCAGGTGGAGCAGGGAGCGGCATGGGGCGACGTGACAGCTCCGCTCCTATGGATTGTCGGATGGACAGCGGTCATGTGGGGCGTCGTTTTCATCACCTATCAGCGTCGTCAACTGGAGGACTGAGAAGAAGTTCTTCGCATAAATAAGGGAAGCATCAAGCGCCGTCGGGCGCACTGATGCTTCCTTTCTGTCTTGATTCTATTGATGGTCTTCTTTAAGCTTTAAGTGCCGTTAACTTAAGGGTGCGCGAGGTGGAGTCGTGTACCATGTCAAGCAGCTCAGGGTTATCCTCCAGGGATTTGCCGTAGGATGGAATGATTTCCTTCAGCTTCGGCTCCCACGCCTCCAGGTGCTCGGGGAAGCATTTATTCAGGACTTCAAGCATAATCGACACAGACACGGAAGCGCCCGGTGATTCACCGAGAAGCGCCGCCATCGTGCGGTCTTCGGCATGAATCAGCTTGGTCCCAAACTGCAGGGCCCCGCGGCCGCCCTCCTCGGTATCCTCAATCAGCTGGACGCGCTGGCCGGCGACTAGAAGCTCCCAGTCCTCACTGGACGCATCCGGGACGAAATTGCGCAGCTCCTCCATCCGGTTCTCCTTGGTCATGCTCAGCTGCTGGGCGAGGTACTTGAGCAGCGACGTATTCTTTGCGCCGGCTGCAAGCATCGTCAGCACGTTTGTCGGCTTGACCGAGCCAAACAGGTCCATCGGCGAGCCCTGCTTCAAAAACTTGGGCGTAAATCCGGCGAACGGGCCGTACAATAGTGTGTCCCTGCCTTCGATATGACGCCGGTCCAGGTGCGGCACCGTCATCGGTGGAGTGCCCTCCGGTTCTTTGCCGTACACCTTGGAATGATGCTTTTGGACGACCTCGGGATTATCACAGACAAGGAATTCACCGCTGATCGGAAAACCGCCGATATGCCTGCTTTCGGGAATGCCGGTTTTTTGCAGCAGCGGCAGGGCGCCGCCGCCGGCACCGATAAAAGCGAAGGAGGTCGTATGCTCTTCGAGCGTTTCCTGTTGGTGGTTTCGGACCTTTACTTCCCACGTGCCGTCTGGTCGCTGGGCAATATCGTCGACGGAGTGATTGTAGCGGATCTCGACGTTATTTTGTTTCTCCAGGCTGGCAAGCATCTGGCGCGTGAGTTCCCCGAAATTGATATCGGTGCCGTGGTCGACCTTCGTGGCCGCGATCGGCTCGTCGGAATCACGCCCCTCCATCATCAACGGAATCCACTGCCTGATTTGCTCGGGATCGTCGGAAAACTCCATGCCCTGAAACTGGGGATGGCCGTCGAGGGCCTCGAACCGTTTCTTCAGAAAGTTTACGTGATCCTGTCCGTACACAAAGCTGATGTGGGGCAGGGGACGGATAAACTCCTCCGGGTTTTTAAGGTGGCCCTGGTCCACCAGATGCGCCCAGAGCTGTCTTGAAATCTGAAACTGTTCATTAATTTCGACCGCCCGGCTGGTCTTAAGAGAGCCGTCCGGCTGCTCGGGAGTATAGTTCAGTTCGCAGAGAGCCGCATGCCCGGTACCGGCGTTGTTCCATTCATTCGAGCTCTCCTGTCCCGCAGAATCGAGCTTTTCAAAAATGGTGATGCGCCATTCCGGCTCCAGTTTTTTTAGAAGCGTGGCGAGCGTCGCACTGACGATGCCGGCGCCAATCAAAATTACATCGCTCGTGGTATTATTGTGTTGCATCGTGTCTTCCTCCTTTGAAATATAGAGTGGAGTCACCATTGAAAGCGGTTACGTTAAGTGATATGGTCATCTGATGACTATATATTTATTATAACATAATCAGCTGTTAAATAGAAAAATAAATAAAGGGAGCCTTTCCTCATTTCGTGAAAGGCTCCCATGTACTATTTATCCTGATTTTTGCGGTGGCTCAGTTTTTCCCCTTCCACGTCGATATCCGGAAGCAGGCGGTCGAGCCAGCGGGGCATGTACCAGGCGGCTCTGCCCATCAGCTTCATAACTGCCGGCACAATCGTCAGACGGACAACAAATGCATCGAATAATACCCCGAAGGTTAAGGAGAGACCGATGGATTTGACCATTGCGTCCGGCGTTGCGATAAAGCCGATGAACACAGCCATCATAATGAGCCCGGCGGCGACAACGACTTTGCCGTTATCACGCATGCCGGCGAGAATGGCTTCCTGGGGATCGCCGGTCTGAGTGTACACTTCGCGCATGCGGCTGACCAGAAATACCTCATAGTCCATGGCGAGACCGAATAAAATGCCAATGGAAATGATAGGAAGAAATGCCAGAACGGCGCTTTCCCCGGGGAAGCCGAATAAATCAAGCAGATGGCCATCCTGAATAACAAAAACCACAAAGCCGAGCGTGGCTGCAAGCGACAGTAAAAAGCCCAGCACAGCCTTTAACGGCAGCAGAACCGAACGGAAGACCAGCACAAGTAATACATAAGCAAATCCGACAACAAACAGGGCAAAAATCGGCAGGGCATCCTGCAGCTTATCCGAAATGTCAATGTTAACCGCGGTCGTTCCTGTTACAAACAGCTCTGTATTCTCATAGGAAAAGGAGCGGATGTTCTCCACCAGGTTTTTCGTCTGCGGGTCATTCGGCCCGGAGGTCGGGGTGACGCTGACAATATATGTGTCCCCCGCTTCATTTGGAATCGGCTGGGCCACCCGGTCGACGGCATCGAGCTCCTCGAGGTCGGTGCTCATTTCCTGCAGCGTCTGCTGAACAGTCTGCTGATTCATTGAGTCATCCACCTGGAGCGCTGTGGTTAACGTCGCATGAACTCCTTCCCCGTAGGCTTCCGTTTGAAGATCGTAGGCCTTGTGCTCCGTAGTGTCTTCCTGCTTCGCCGTGCCGTCGGTTGGCAGTCCCAGATTCACATGCGTAAAAGGAAGGGCAATGGTAACAAGAAGGGCCGTGCTTATAATTGTCACGAGCCACGGGCGTTTGGTGACAAAGCCGCCCCATTTGTTTTGGGGCCGGTCGCCTTTGGAGGTCCGGGTAAACGCGTTTAAAAACCGGTTGCTTTTAAACGGGGTAATGCGGTGGCCCAGAGCTCCAAGAAGCGCCGGCAGGACAATAATCGCAACGAACACAGCCATCAGGATGCTGATGGAGGCGCCGATGCCCATCATGGTAAGAAACGGAATGCCGGTAATGGAGAGGCCGAGTAGCCCGATCATCACTGTGATCCCAGCGAACACGACGGCTGAGCCGGCGGTCCCGTTTGCAATGGCCGCGGCTTCCCGCACGGAGTGTCCTTCCGCCAGCTGTTTACGAAAGCGTGTCATGATGAACAGGGAGTAATCGATTCCTACAGCAATGCCGAGCATGGCTGCCAGACTCAGCGATACGCCCTGAATATTTACGAAATTTGATCCGATGACAATCAGTAATAGGCTGATGCCGAGGCCAAGCATCGCTGAAAAAATTGGCATACCGGCTGCCAAAAACGAAGCAAACGTCACCGCTAGCACGAGAAACGCAACAACAATGCCGAGGATTTCCCCGGAGCCGATGCCGTGACCGGAAAACTCAATATCGCCGGTCAGCTCAGTCTGGATCCCCTGGTCGCGCGTTTGGTCGACAGAGTCCTCCAGGTTTTCGATGGAGGAGGCCGGCACCTCCTCGGCCGGTTCATCAAACGTTACCGTCGCATACCCAACGGTTTCGGAGTCATTAAAATTCTGGAGCTGAGACGGGGGAGCGATTGTTTCCACATGGTCATCGCTGTCCTGAATGGTGGTCAGCAAATCGTTAATCGCCTGCTGGTTATCAGCATCGGTCAGGGCTTCGCCTTCCGGTGCCTGGAATACGATGTCAGCCTGAGCGCCGGTAGCGGCCCCGGAAAAGGCGTCTTCGAGCACGTCATTGGCTTCTTCGGCCGGTGTTCCCGGAATGGTTAATGCATCGTCAAACGAAGGCCCCCATTTAACGGTGCCAAGAGCCAGCACGAGCAGAATCAGAAAAGCCCCGCTGATCACTGATTTCTTGTGGCGCACGGCCCAATCTCCTAATTTGTATAAAAGCGTTGCGATAGTTATTCCCTCCAGTAAATGTGATTGGCGGCTATGTACAAACAATGAAAAAGCACGGGCATCCGCCGTTGAAATTGACAGGCTGACGATCATTCACTAGCCTGAAAAAAAAGGAAACATTTGTACTAACAAATGTTAGTATAAAGACGGGAATGTTCATAATGCAATTTATTTTGACGGGTTAGAGGATAAAACAAACACTCAGGGAGGATGTGTTCGTGATGAGAAAAGCACGGCAGGACAGCATCAATTCAAAGCAGTACATTATGGAGGCAGTCACGCTCCTGATTGAAAAACAGGATATTGAAGATATTACTGTCACCGATATCTGCAAAAAAGCCGGAGTGGCCCGGGTCACGTTTTACAAGTACTATACGTCGATTTATGACGTCATGAATGCCTCGGTGGAAAAAGAATTGAACTCCTTCATCCGCCACCTGTCCGGCAAGGATCAGCGCGAGCATCTTACCCTTGAATTGTTTACGCAGCTAATGACCTATAAATTGAGCGAGCGCCGTCTTCCGCTGGAACGGCTGGTGAACTCGAATGCCCTTTCCATTCTGTTGGATTATTTTACGTACGCGGTGCAATCGTTATCCGCCTCCAACATGCTGTTTCATAACCAGCTGGACCGGGGGTCGGTGCTGTTTGCCTCCGGCGGCATGTTTAATATGGTGGTCGAATGGATCCGAGACGGCTTTCAGGAGCCGGTAGAAACGTTGGCTGAACGGATGGCCCGGGTCATCCCGAAGGATATGCTCCGTGCCGATGAAGAGACGTAAATAGCTTGTTTATCCAGTGGTCCAGTTAAAAATCATTTATTCTTAATAGTAATAAAACTATGAATTATATGTATTTTTATTATGAAAGCGCTTTTAATATACTTAGACAAAGATACTATAAGAAGGGGAGAGATACTATTCTTGCTATAGACGGGTTTTTAATTATCGGAATATTATTATTTTTAGTCCTCACCAAGAAAACATCCATTCACTTTGCGCTCGTTGTTGTCCCTATTGCTGTAGCCCTGCTTACAGGCTTTGGCCCGGGAGAATTAAGCGGCTTTATGGAAACAGGCTTAAGTAATATTGCCCAAACGGGTATTATGATTACTTTTGCTATTCTTTTTTTCGGTATCATGTTTGATGCTGGTTTGTTTGATCCCATCATTAAAGGCGTCATAAAAATTGCGGGTGGCGATCCGGTGAAAATTACTATCGGAACGGCCATTATCGCCATGGTTTCGCATTTAGATGGTTCGGGGTCGAGTACTTTTCTGATTACAGTTTCATCGATGCTTCCGATTTACAAATCGCTTGGCATGAGTCCATTAACACTAGCTGTCACCGCTGCTTTGAGCGCAGGAACAATGAATATGGTTCCATGGGGCGGATCGACCCTCCGGGCTGCATCAGTATTAAATGTTAACGTGATGGATTTATTTACTCCTATGCTTCCGGTGCTTGCTGTAGGCCTGTTATGGGTTCTGGCATGCAGCTATTGGCTTGGGAAACAAGAGCGTAAAAAGCTTGGTATTATTCATGAGCTTCCGGAAGAAGTACGGGAAAGAGAAATGAAGCAGCCGGAGGGCAGTGATCTTAAACGTCCAAATTTATTTTATGTAAATATTCTGCTGACACTTCTGGTATTAACCTGTTTGATCACAGAATTCTTCCCACTGGCTGTTACCTTTATCATCGCTGTTCCTCTTGCACTGCTGATTAATTATCGTGATCTGGATATTCAGCAAAGGCTTATCGAAAATCATGCGAAGGGAGCAATCTACACGGCTTCCATTATTTTTTCAGCAGGGATTTTCACAGGAATTTTGCAGGAGACGGGCATGATCGAAGCTATGGCTGATTCCATGGTAGGGCTCGTCCCTAACAGCTGGGGTGGAGCGCTGCCTGTAATTCTTGCTTTTATCGCGATGCCGCTAAGTTTATTATTTGACCCGGATTCCTTTTATTTTGGCGTATTACCAGTGCTTTCAGAAGTAGGAGAAAATTTTGGAATTGAGCCTGTGACTATGGGCCGGGCAGCCATTATCGGCCAGATGACTACAGGTTTCCCGGTTAGTCCATTAACGGGTTCCACTTGGCTGCTTGTGGGATTGGCAGGGGTTCATATTGGGGACCTTCAAAAAAAAGCAATTCCGCTGGCGTTCGGAACAAGCGTAGTGATGGCTATTATGGCTTTGATGATCGGTGTTATTTAATCTAACCAGGAACGGGGTTTTTGCATTGCGTGCTATTAGAATTGGAACCGGAGCCGGTTATGCCGGGGACCGTATTGATTCCGCAAAAGAATTAGTAGAAAAATCATCTCTGGATTATCTTGTACTAGAGGGACTGGCGGAGCGAACTACAGCCATAGCTCAAATTGAAAAGAGCGAGGATCCAACTAAAGGTTATGGGGCTTTTTTGGAGGAGCGCATGGAGGAATTGCTGCCCGTATGCCTTCAAAACGGAACTACCCTTATTACGAATTTAGGAGCTGCAAATCCTTCCGCGGCGCTGGAATGTGTGAAAACCATCAAGGAAAAATTAAACCTCGATACGTTGAAGGCAGTAGCCGTATCGGGTTCCGATGTACTTTCAAAGATGCAGCGTTCATCCAATAGAATATGGGAAACCGAGGAAACGTTGGCAGATACCCAGCTCGATATAGTTTCAGCAGATGCCTATCTGGGAGTCGAACAAATCCTTCCGGCTCTAGAGGCAGAGGCTGATGTAATCATCACAGGGCGTGTAGCTGATCCATCACTCTTTCTGGCCCCCATGGTTTATGAATTTGACTGGTCGTTAGATGACTGGCACAAGCTAGGGGCAGGTACTGTATTTGCCCACCTTCTAGAGTGTGGTGCCCAAGTGACTGGAGGATATTTTGCAGACGATGCATATAAGCAGGTTCCAGATCTGGCGGAAGTTGGTATGCCCTATGCAGAAGTGGATAGCGAAGGCCAGGGATATATTTCGAAAGCGCCGGGCTCCGGAGGGAAGGTAACAATATCAACCTGTACAGAACAATTGCTGTATGAAGTAATGAATCCGGCTGCTTACATTACACCAGATGTGGTCGCCGATTTTTCAGGAGTAAGGTTTGAACAGACGGGTTCAGATAAGGTTACTGTTGAAGGAGGGACCGGGCGGAGGCGTACGGATACCCTAAAGGTCACGCTCGGAGTGAATCGTGGCTATTTAGGGGAAGGAATGATCGGTTATGCCGGCCACCATGCGCTCGAACGTGGAAGAATGGCAGAGGAGATCATTAAATATCGGTTGGATAAACGACAGTTGGAATATGCGGATATAAAATACGAAATGATTGGGCTGAACGCTTTACACGGACAGGAAAGCGATAGGGAGTCACACACTCCTTATGAAGTAATGCTTCGTGTGGCAGGTCTGGCGAGTGATAAATATACCGCAGAGCAGATCGGAAATGAGATTGAAGCCCTCTGGCTGAATGGCCCCGGGGGTCCAGGAGGCGTAAGGAAAAACAGTAAGAAAGTGATCGCTGCTTATTCGTCTTTGATTGCCAGGGAAGAAATAAATAGTGCACTCATTGGGGAGGGAGATTAAGCGATGGAAAGAAAAAAACTAAAAGAAATCGCCCATTCAAGGGCTGGAGATAAAGGGAAGCTCACAACTATCAGTGTCATAGCATATGAAGATGCTTTATACGAAGCAATGAAAGAAGCACTTACTGCCGAGCGGGTTGAACAACACTTTAAGGATATAGCGGATGGAGGTGTATACAGATACGAACTGCCACAATTAAAAGCATTGAACTTCGTTATCGAAGGTACAAAGCCGGAGGGAGTAGCAGCATCACTCGACTTTGATACACATGGAAAATCTTTGTCCTGGTTCATGCTGGAAATGGAAATTTTGGTTTAGTTAAAAATTTAGATATAAATTTAAAATAGAATAAAATTTCAAAGGCCTAAGCGTACTATGCTTCAGGCTTTTTTTTGGCCGTTTTAAAATGAACCGGCAGCAGTATTGCAAAAATAATTCAAAAACTTTTTGACAACGCTTTCAGATAGTGTTAAGTTTGTTTTAACATCGAACAAACAAACGTAATGAGGGATGAAAAATGAAAGGATCTGCGACTGGCAATCTTGATATGATAAAAAAATTAAATCGTTCGCTGGTTTTAGAAATGATCAGGGAACACGAGGAGGTGACCCGTGCTCAAATCGCCAATACGCTGAATATCAGCAGGTCTACTGTCTCAACAATTGTTGATGAGTTGATTCAAAAGAAATTAGTTACAGAACACGGCCCGGGGACGTCCACTAAGCTTGGTGGCAGAAAAGGTATAGTGCTGCGTTTTAATCCTAAGTCAGCGTTTGGAATTGGAGTGGACATAGGAGGCACAAAGGTACTGGTATTAATAACTACTTTAGATGGTGAAGTAGTTTATAAGAAAAAATTTAAAACATCTGCAAGCGTTGAAGAGATTTTGAGCATTATTGAGACTTCAATAGAGGAAGCAGCCATTATAAAAAACGACATTGTGGCTATGGGGGTAGGCGTCCCGAGTATTGTAGAGGAGCAGAGTGGGGTGGTGCTTGATGCTTATGCGTTAGGGTGGACCAATCTGCCTCTGAAGCAAATACTTGAGGAACGTTTTTCATTTCCGATTTTTATCAATAATGATGTTAACTTTGCAGCGGTTGGTGAAGCCTGGATGGGTTCTGGAGAGCAATCGGAGGACGTACTTTTTATTGCGATTGGAACGGGCGTAGGGAGCGCAATTATTTCAAACGGAAAGTTGCTGAGGGGAGCACATAATCAAGCTGGTGAAATAGCATATTCTGTCAGCGAAGAAGATGTAAAAAGCCATAACTATAATGAAAAAGGCAAATTTGGAACATTTGAACGGAAAACCTCCGGTAAGTTTTTGTCGCATAATGAACTTTCCGCCGCGGAAGTATTTTCAAAATACCTGGAGGGAGACGAAGACGCACAGGAAACGGTAGAAACATTCATTAGGCATTTATCCATCCAGATTGCAAATTCAGTAAGTTTATTAAATCCGGAATATGTAGTGCTGGGAGGTGGAGTATCTGAGTCGTTAAAAGAAATTATTCCCCGCATTCAGGAGGCTGTAGAGCTTTACACCCCAATACCGACCACAATAAAATTAGCTACTTTAGGAGGAGAGGCGGGAAGCTACGGAGCCATTGCATATGCTTTCAAAGAAATAGAGATGGCGGACATTAAAGATAAAATATTAACTGATTTGTAAATTGTTTTTTTTATATTCCAAATTTTATTAGGAGGTTTTAACGATGAAAAATAAAACAAAATTGCTGTCTTTGGGCCTTGTGGCTCCTATGATTCTTGCCGGCTGTGGTGGAGGTGACCAATCAGGTGACGATAATGACCAGGTCACTCTGGACGTACTTTGGTTTAGTGATGGAGTAGAAGGCGAAGTTTTTAAGGAAATTACAGAGGATTACCAGGAAGAACATCCAAACGTGGAATTTAATATTATCGATACTCCTTATGATGATCTATACGATCGTATTCGAACCAGGGTTTCCGGCGGAGACGCCCCGGATTTAGCCCGGATTTCCAATCCGGGAGAAGTAGCAAACTCGTTGGAACCTTTAGATTCTTATTTCAATAAGGAAGATTTTTATGATCAATTAACACCGGCTGCACAGCCATGGGCGGAAGTAGAAGGAGAGTTCGTGGCAGTACCTACCGATTTAACAGCTCACGGATTATTTTATAATAAAGATTATTTTGAACAGGCCGGTGTAGAAGTGCCAACCTCTTCGGAAGATATATGGAATTGGGAAGAATTTGCTGATGCGATGAAAAAAGTAAAAGAAAATAGTGATGCCCGCATGGGACTGGCATATGACTTGTCTCCTTCCAGATATTCCACTCTTATCTATCAAAACGGTGGAAGAATATTCTCTGAAGACGGTCAGTCGTTAAACATAAATAATGAAAAGGGAATTGAAGCTTTAGAATATTTTAAAGAATTGCATGAAGAGGAAATTATTCCTGAATCAATCTGGCTGGGTGGAGAAAATCCTAATTCGCTTTTCCGTTCTGGACAGGCTGCGGCTCACCTTTCAGGCAACTGGAATTTGCAAACGTATTCATCAGAAGAAGGTTTAAATTGGGGCGTTACTTATCTTCCCCAAGAAGAAAGACGATCCTCAGTGGCAGGCGGGAAACAAATGGTAACTTTTAAAGATTCTGAAAATAAAGAGGAAGCAGCAGAGTTTATGGAATATTTTATTTCTGAGGAAGTTAACGAAAAGTATGTTACAGAATCATTGTTTCTTAGCCCATTAAAAGCAGGGGAGGATATTGAATACGAAGAAGAGCCTGAAGCTATGAATATTTTTAATGAAGAATTAGCTGTTACGCCAGCAGCGACATCAGAGGATTGGAGTAATTTTGAATATATGCCTGAAGTAGAGCAGCTTATAACAGAAAACGTTCAAAGAGCGCTAAATGGTGAAATGACTCCTGAAGAAGCCATGAATAGCGTAGCTGATAATTCAGAAGTAGGATCTGAGTAATAATTTTAGAATGAAGCAGTCTGTCAGGGCAATCGAATTCAAGTTAAACTGGCAGACTGACTTACAAAGACAGCATCTATGGATGAAGGTGAAAATATGAAAAGTGATCGAGCATGGATACCCTATGCGTTTTTACTGCCTAATATGCTCATTTTTGGGATATTTGTTGGACTTCCGGCAATCTATGGCATTTTTTATGCTTTTACAGAGTGGGATGGAATATCAACCCCTATATTTGTAGGCATTGAAAATTTCCGTACTATTCTTTCCGACAGCGAATTTTGGACTATGCTGTTAAGGACTTCTGTATATGTAGCAATTGTAGTTCCGCTAACCGTTGTATGTGCTCTAGGGTTAGCCTGGCTACTAACAAGAGAAATAAAAGGTTCCAATATTTTTAGGGCGATATTTTTCCTGCCAGTTATGATTTCTTTCATTGTGGCAGGATTAATGTGGAACTGGATCCTTCAAACGGATACAGGTTTAATCAATTACCTTTTGACTGTTATTGGAATAGAGCCAGTGGGATGGCTGTCTAATCCAATTTTTGCAAATATTTCAGTCATAGTCGTAACTGTGTGGAACAGAGTAGGCTTTTTCATGCTTATATTTATTGCCGGCCTCCAGAGTATTTCCAAAAGCTACTACGAAGCTGCAGAAATTGATGGAGCAAATAATTGGAATAAATTTCGTTTAGTCACGATTCCATTATTAAGACCTATTACTCTGTTAGTAGTTATTTTGTGCTTTATTGAGTTTTTCAAAACGTTTGCTTTAGTAGTTTCATTAACTGGCGGCGGACCTATTAATGCCACCAGGTATTTTGTTCAATACACTTATGACACCGGGTTTGGGCTGGGAGAGTTTGGTATGGGAAGCGCATTGTCGTTGATCCTTTTTGTAATAATGGCAGTTATTACTCTTATCCAATGGAAAGTAAGTAATGGGGGCAGGGTATAATGAATGGCAAACTGATAAAAAAAATATGGATGTATTGTCTATTAGGTATAATTGCTATCGTTATGCTATTTCCAGTGCTCTGGGTGATAAGTTCTTCATTAAAACCGAGTAGTGAGTTGTTTACATGGCCGCCATCTATTCTTCCAGATAATATCACTTTCGAAAATTATGTAAATGCTTTCACAAATGCGAATTTTGGAAGGTACTTATTTAATACGGTGCTGGTAACTATAACGGCGACCATCATAACGCTGGTTATCAATACAATGGCAGGATATGCTCTGGCAAAGTACCGATTCAGAGGGAATGCGATAATTTTAGTGCTTTTTTTATCTACCCTCATGATCCCCCTGGAAGCTTTAATGATCCCGATGTTTCTGGTTTTGCGGACGTTAGGCCTGTACAACACACTATGGGGAATCATTATTCCTCCAGCAGCAACGCCTACAGGTGTATTCCTTATTCGACAGTATATGATGTCACTGCCTAATGAGATGATTGAAGCGGCTAAAATTGATGGCGCCGGGGAGTGGAGAATCTTTACTAAGTTAATTATTCCGCTTTCGATGCCTATTATAGCTACTTTGACAATTTTTTCAGTCATGTGGCGCTGGCAGGACTATATTTGGCCGCTAATAGCTATATCAGATGAAAAGCTATACACATTGGAGCTTGCTCTAGCTAATTTTGTAGGGGAATACTCTGTGGATTGGGGACCATTACTTGCTATGGCTGTATTGACAATGGTGCCACTAATTATCGTGTTTTTGATTTTCCAGCGGTTTTTCATCCAGGGAATTATGATGTCTGGCATGAAGGACTAAACACGTACTGAAGGATGATCATGATGAACTATATAAAAAAATCATTAAGGCAGATGAGTTACGTCAGCCGGTGGTTGGTTACTGAGCTTTTTGAGGAGCATCGGGAATTCACACTTAAAGCTGACCACAGCAAAGGACAGGTGAATGACTGGCTTACGTATGGCCCTGAAATACATCAATTTCCCGGGCGGAAAGAATACATCAAAAATAGAAAGCCCGTTAGTCAAATACCCGCGAATGTACTGAACGCATATGCTGGAAAAAGAATAGAACCAGAAAACCTCAAATGGTCCCTATACACACCTTTTGAAGAAAAAGAGGTAATGTTTGAGGGTTTCTGGTCAGAGCCTACAGTTTTAAGCGCATGGGCATACAATGAAATAGAGGCTTCTGAAGAAATGACAGCCTTATTTGAGATCGCAACAAGTGGTGGGCTGGAAATTTGGATAAATAATAAGAAAATACACGAAACAGTTCCATTTACCCGAAACGAACTGTCCTTTGAAAAAATCCGTATACCTTTAAATAAAGGTACAAATAAATGTTATATATACTTCGATGATTTAGCGGAGAGAGACACTCAAATGGCCTTTCAAATGCGTTATTTAGATGAACCGGAGCTGGGTGTTCAAGTGCCTATAGGTGCTGTTCGTAAAGAAAAGGTGGAACATGCTGAATATTTATTAAAATATGCTTATTTTCCTTATGATTGTTATAAGAGAGGGCCATTAACTTTAAATTTCGAAATGCCTGCACAACACCATTTTAAAATAGATACGATTTTTAAAGTTGAAAGATGTGAGCCAGTATATTCTTCGTTTAACCTGGATCCAGGAAATGAAAATATCCCTTTTGGTATGGTAAAACATTTTCATATGGGATTTCAGAAAGTTACAGTTACTATTTACGCAGATAGCATAAAAATGAGCAGGGACTTTACAGTACAGATTTTTCCGGATAAATACTTACACACTGCAGCAGTATTAAGTGATTTAAAAGAAAGAAAAAAACGATCCCTGGAAATGGTGGCAGCCCACGGTGAGCCCAATGTTCACAGGGCCTTAGCCATGTTCTCCGAAGGAAACAGTGATTTTACCACCCTGCAGATGCTTGAAAATGATATTGATACAGTAGTTAATAAAACAGATTGCAGTGATTTCAGTATCGTAATGTATTATCAACTAATCAAAATGAACAGAGAAAAAAATTTTTTGCCCCAAGGAATAAAGGAAAAACTGAAATCTGCCATTTTGAACTATAGATACTGGTACGATGAACCAGGAAACGATGTTATGTGGTTTTACAGCGAAAATCATGCTTTAATGTTTCACACCAGCGAATTGTTAATGGGACAGCTCTACCCAGAAGAAACGTTCCAAAATGCGAATATTACTGGTGAAGAGCATTACCAGAGAGGTTACAGCCGGCTTATCGAATGGTTCAAACGCTTTTTCAGGGAAGGTCTCTCAGAGTGGCATTCAAGTGCTTATATTCCCATAAATGTGATAGGTCTTTTACAAATATATGAGCACAGCAAAGATAGCACACTAAAGGCTTTAGCCAAAAAAGCATTAAACCTTATTTTTTACTGGCTGAACAAAAATAGTTATAAAGGATATTTAACCTGCTCGCAGGGGAGAGTATACGAAAAAGAATTAAAAGGGCATTATAATACTCAAACCACTCATTTAATGTGGATAGTGAATAAAGAAGGAAATATAAATTACTCAGGTCTTGGCTCCGTAGCATTAGCATTGTCCGCCTACACTCCTGAAAATTTAGATGTAAAAGAGAATGAAAATTTCACCTTTGAAAACAACCAGGGCACTGGACTGGAGGCTCACGTTTATACCCACAAAACAAATGATGGGATGCTTAGTTCTGTTTTGAACTACAGACCGGATCGTTCTGGTTATCAGGAACATGTTATTCAGGCAAGCTTTGGGGCTGAAGAAAACGTTTGGATTAATCACCCGGGAGAAGAAGTTAAGCGGGGGAATAAACGGCCAAGCTATTGGGCTGGTAACGGCACCCTCCCGAATGTAGTACAGTATCAAGGCTTGGCAATTATTGATTTTAATATCAAAGAAAGCTCTGAAATTTCCTATACCCATGCCTATACTCCTCTATACTTGTTTGATGAGCATGAAGTTACTTCGCATGGATTATTCCTAAAAAAAGACACAGGCTGGCTGGCACTGTTTGCGAAAAATGGTGTAAGTTTAACGAAGCGTGGCATGGACGCTTATCGCGAGGTAATTTCCGAAGGAAAAGATAATATATGGATAATGAGACTCGGGAATGAACAGGAATATGAAAGCTTTGAAGAATTTAAAATATTAATGAAACAGGCAATGGGTGAATTTAATTGGGAAAAGCTGAAGTTTCAGGATCCGATATACAAAGATATCACGTATCACCAAAATATTTTGACTGTGCAAGGAAAGCCTCAATTATATCCCACAAAAGGAATTGAAGGCACAACTCGTTGTGAATAGAAAGCAGGTGGGCAATAGTGGGAAAGAAACTGATGGAAACTATTTACATTTTTTCAGAATGGTTCTACAGAATTTTTTATCTGAATGTGCTGTGGATGTTAGGCACAGCTGCAGGCTTTGGTTTCTTAGGCTTTTTCCCTTCTATTGCTGCAACCATCTGCACACTTCAAATATTGTGGGAAGAGGGTGACATGAAAGAAATTAGCGTTTTATCAGTTTTTAAAGCAAATTATAAAAAACATTTTAAGCTTTCCAATCAAATAGGTTACTCATTAAGTATTGCTGTAGCGGTACTTGTGACAGACCTGGCAGTATTAGCTTCTTGGGAGAGTTTGTTATTTCAATTGCTTTCGGCAGTACTATTTATTATTTTAGTGATCGCTTTTGTTTTCAGCAGTTTAATTTTCTTCATAATCTCCAAATTTGAATTAGGTTTTTTCAATACGTTGAAACAGGGAGTGTTTATTGTTTTTTCCTATCCCGCTCACGTATTTTTAAATGGAATCGTACTGGCTGTTTTTTTACTAACCTTTTATCTAATACCGTTTATTAGCGTATTAGGCGGTATTGTTGTTTTGTTTTTAATAAATACGTGGATCATCCAAAGCATTTTTAAGAGAATAAGAAAAGATCAGTCAACTTTGTTAAAAACAGGTTCTTTAAATAAAGGAGGGTAACGTTGAAAACTATAGAATTAAGCATGAATGTAGAGAACGATTACGAAGAATTGTCACAGGCTGTTGCAAACCAAGTGATACAAACGGTAAAACAGAACCCTGAGGCATGGATCTGCATAGCCGGTGGGGACACGCCGGTCAGAGCTATGGAAATAATTGTGGAGGCTAGCGCGAAGCAAGAATTGTCCTTTAGTAAATGCAGCTTTGTAGAATTGGACGAGTGGAAGGGTCTTGGGAAAAATGATGAAGGCTCCTGCTATTATATATTAAACAATCATTTATTCAGTCCATTGGGACTAAGAACAGACCAAATTCATGTGTTTAATGCTGTAGCCCCGTCTTTAACTGAAGAATGCGGACAAATGATTAAGGTTTTGGAAAAAGCAGGCGGTTTAGACCTTATCGTATTAGGTATAGGAAGAAACGGACATTTAGGCTTCAATGAACCAGGAAGTAATTTTAACAGCAGTATACGTGTTGTAGAATTAGATAATACCACAACCGAAGTAGGGGAAAAATATTTTAACAACAGTAAAGTTGTACCTCCTTCAAGAGGAATAACATTGGGAGTAAAACAAATTTTAGAAGCAGATAAAGCTATTCTAATGGCGAGTGGCAGTAAAAAAGCTGAAATTGTGAAACAATTTTGGGCTGGTCCTATCAGCCGAAGTACACCGGCCAGTGTACTGAAGCTGCATAAAAACTGTATGGTATTTTTAGATGAAGAAGCATCAGAATACTTAAATGAACTAGAAATTTAGGATAATCAAATTACTTTCGAAGAAACTTTGTTCTGGTTTAATAAGCAGGAAATTATCCTTAAAATAATTTCCTGCTTATTTTCTCTGGCAAAGCATCAAGATTCGTGTTAAATTTACCTAACGTTAGGTAGGGAAAGAATGTAGAAAAGGTGATAATTTGATGGAAACGCGTGAGCGGATTATTCATACAAGTCTGGAGCTGTTCACCGAGCGGGGCTACGAAGGAACAACGCTTGCGGCAATTGCCGGGCAAATAGGCATTCAAAAGCCGTCGCTGTATGCTCATTTTGCGAATAAGGAAGCTTTATTCCTCGCTACGGTTAAAAAAGCAGTGCTTGAATATAACCAGATCGTGAGCAGTGAGTTAAAAGCACTTGGGGCAGAAAGTGCCGAGATTCAGTTGAAAACGTTATTATACCGGCTTGCTGAAGTATATTACGACGAATACACGATCAGCCAGTTTTATTACCGGTTTTTATTTTTTCCACCGCCGGGCCTGGGCCCGCAAATGCAGGAGCTGGTGGAGTATCACGGCAGTGCTGCGGACCAGCACATCGAAGCTGTCGTTCAGCAGGGCAAGAATGATGGGAAGATAGAGCCATCGATTGCCAGTGATCTTATTACGGAAACCTATTTAACCCTGCTGAGCGGCATCGACTTTGACACGCGTTATTACGATTTTAATAAAGAACAAATCCGAACCCACGTCGACCGGATATGGCAGGTGTTCTGGCGTGGGATTCGGGCTTTTTGACTATACATGAAAGACGGAAGCAGCACAGATTTACAGGAGGGCACTAATGGCTGATTCATGGACTTCGTTACTAAAAAATAAAACGTTTGTGCTCGTATGGCTGTCGGGCATGACGGTGATGCTCGGCTTTTCCTTTTTCTTTTTGTCCGTTTCCTGGTTTGTCGTCGATGAAATGCAGCAGCCGGCGATTCTCGGGGTCGTGATGATGACGATCGCCATTCCGCGTGTGGCGATGATGATTTACGGCGGGGTGCTTGCAGATAAAATTCAGAAGTCGCGTATTATGTTTACGACAAATGCAATGCAGGTGGTCGTCATGATCGTCCTGGTGGTGCTCGTGCAGCAGGACGCCCTGCAGACGACCTCGTTGATCATTCTGGCGTTCATCTTTGGGTTTCTGGATGCGTTCTTTTTCCCGGCTGCTTCGGCAATGATTCCGAGTATTGTTCCGGTGAACCAGCTGCAGCAGGCGAACTCCTGGTACCAGGGGTCCACGGAGCTGATGTTTATCCTCGGCCCGGTGGGGGCGGGGCTGCTGTTAACCTTTGGCGGCTTTAGCTTTGCGTTTTCTGCGGCGGCTGGTTTGATTGCGCTGTCGACGATTTTGATTTATCCGCCGCTGTTGAAGGATCCGGTGCCTGAAGTGAGAACCGGCCGTCATACCGCCTGGATGGACCTGAAGGAGGGTCTCGCTTACGTGCGGCAGTCAGGCATCCACCGGTCCGGTACGTTGGTGATTATTACGATTAATTTATTGATGATCGGACCGCTGTTGATCAGCATTCCGATGCTTATCAGTGCCCTCGGGGGTGCTCCCTGGCAGCTCAGCCTGTTAGAAGGAGGGTTTTCGACCGGCACCTTCCTGTTAAGCGTGCTGCTCGTTACCTGGTCGCTGAAGCAGCGACGGGGCCGATGGGTGCTAAGCGCACTGGGAGCAGGCTTTATTCTCCTGTTTGTGTTCAGCCAGGTGGAGGCGCTGCCTGTGCTGGTCGCTGTAATTACGCTCATGGGCGGGGCAGGTATGCTTGTGTACCTGCCGACGATTACGATGATTCAGGAAAAAACCGACAACAACAAGCTCGGCCGGGTGATGAGCCTCGTGAACTTTGCAGCGAGCGGATTCGAGCCTATTGCCTTTGCGCTCATTTCATTTCTCGTCGCGGCATCGATTCCGATTCAGACGGTGCTCATGTACACGTCCATCACTGGACTTGTGCTGGCCGGGCTGCTGCTGTGGCTGAGCCCCGAGTTCCGGCAGACCGATTAGAGCCGCCCTTAGAGTACTGCCTAAGTCTTCCGCCCGGAAGGCTTTTTTCGTTCCAGCAGGACTGCTGCAACCCCTGCCTCAGCAGAGCTTTCCCGGCATGACGGGAATGTCTTTAAGGGAAAACGGGAAAGGGTCCTTAGACCATACATACATCACTACAATTTAGGGAGGGTGAAAGGCATGAGGGTATTATATGCGGGCATGGAGAATGAACTGCTTGTACTCACACACAGCGGTGAAGGGTGGCGGATGCAGGCAAAGCTTAAAGGGACTCAGCCCGTCCGGGTGGCGGTGGATCCTTCTAATGCTTCCATTGTTTATTGTGCCACGTACGGGCATGGGCTTTGGAAAAGCGAGGATGCGGGAGAAAGCTGGCAGGCGATAGGGAAGCCGCAGTTGTATTTTGAACCGGCGGGGGACCATGGTATTCCTTCGCCGTACATCACGTTTGTCGGTACAAACCCGGTGAAGAAAGGGGAGGAGTCGCATGTTGTGTATGCCGGCACCGAGCCTTCGGCAATGTATTACTCAGAAGACGGGGGCAGGCACTGGCAGGAGTGGACCGGAATCCAGCACATGACCTCCAGATCGGAATGGCAGTTTCCGCCCCGTCCCCACACGCATCACGTCCGCTGGATCACGCCGGGCTACGGGAATCCCGATCATATAGCAGTTTCCATTGAGTACGGGGCCGTGCTTTTGTCAGAGGATCATGGAAGCACCTGGCAGGACCGGCCGGAGCACAGCCCGAGAGATGTGCATACTCTTCTGGCTCATCCGTCTGCTCCCGGCCGCCTGTACGCAGCCTGCGGGGACGGCTTTATGAACGCTTCATTTTCTTATGCAGAAAGCGAAGACGATGGATGGCACTGGCATTATCAGAGCGAAGGACTGGAGAAGCATCCGTATCTTTATAATATGGTGCTGAACGCCACGGACGCAGACGACCGGTTCGTTTCCGCCGCCAGAGGGCCGCGCGAGGCCCATTCTTCTGATGCCGCGAGCTCCGCTATTTACCGAAAGGAGGGAGAGGCTCCTTTCCGGGAAATATCCCGGGGACTTCCGGCAGGTTCCTTTGCCCACGTCCTGGCCCAGGATCCGGAGGATACCGACATATTTTACGCGCTCAATAATCACGGCATCTTTTTCCTCCGAACGGACGAAGAAATATGGCAGCCTCTCAATATAGCCTGGAAGGATGCATATAAGCAGCAGCACCCGTCGTGCTTTACAGCGGGCTCCCTGTAAAAGAATCAACAGGGAGATAAAGCTCACTCCGGCATATTAAGAATTGAAGTACCGGTATGTTTTACTTTGAAATCGCGCGGGTAAATATATTTTATAACGCAAAAACCAACACAGCTTTCACTGTTTCAAAATTTAAATAAACGGCGGAAATGAATGGATATAAAAGCCAGTACATGAGCCGGAAAAAGGAATTCGTTCCTTTTTCTGGCTTTTTTTATTGGGAAAGCACCCCCCCATGTAGCCTGCGCCAAAAGGACTTGGGGTCAGGTATTACGGTAAGAAGGCATTTATTATCGGCTTTTCGGTATGATGCGTTAAAAAATGATGAAATCAAAGAAAGAGAGGAAGCATAAAATGGAAATAGCAGCAGTAATTTTGTACGGCGTCTTTGCGGCGCTTCTATTGATTAATCCAGCACAGATTAACAAAACTAAAAGCCGGCAGCCGAAGTAAATATTAAAATTCACGGGGGACCATCAGGGCGCACGCTGACCTGATGGTTTTTAGTTTTTCGGTCCGGGGGAAAGCTTGTTCAAGCCGGACCTCCTGTATTGTAAATACAGATATGATGGGCCGGGAGCACCGGCAAAAGCAGTCAGCAACGTTTGAGGAATCCAGCTGCAGGAAATAGCCGGAAAAGAACATTAAAAAATATATCCATCCTCAAGGAGATGAATAGCATGCTATCGTTTATTTGGAGCCTTATTATCGGCGGTTTGATTGGCTGGGCTGCAGGCGCACTTACGGGCCGCGACGTGCCATTTGGTATTATTGGGAATATTATCGCCGGCTTTATCGGAGCGAGTCTAGGAACGGCGCTGCTCGGCAGCTGGGGACCGGCTATTGGCGGCTTCGCGATTATTCCTGCGCTTATCGGCGCGGTTATTCTCGTACTGATCGTAAGCTTTATTTTTCGATCCATCAAAAAGAAATAAGGAAAAGAACTGCAAGATTGGAAGAGAGCTGTCTGTATGAAAGGCAGCTTCTTTTTTGTTGAAAATAAGTATAAAGAGCCTGTGCTTTCTGCCTGGTAATCTGCAGCCATTCTTAAAGTGGAACGAAAATAGATGTTTGAAGGGCACGGACTAACAGGAAGTATAATACAGGTACGAAGGGTGTTGAATTTAAAGATGCATTGGTTCTTGGAAGGATGCAATACCGCGAACGCTGCAGAACGATAGCGTGGAAAAGAATTTCTACATTTAAGGAGGAACAACATGAAAATTGAATCTTTTACGGACAAGATCGCTGAGAAATACGGAGCAAACGATGAAAAAACGATTGTTGATGAAGGGGCTGCCTTTATTGCCGAATGGGTGAATGCGATGCAAAGGGAGGTTCAGACGAAGACCCCGGTAGGCGTGCAATTGTATGGAAGCAGGTACACGGAATCCATCATCGCGGTCGGGCATATTCGTATGGTATTTTGTAAGCATAATGACCCGGCGCATATTCAGGTATTGGTTTTCGGAGATGAACAAACCGAATCATCCGAACCCTATGATCAGCTGAAGGTTTCGGAAAATTCCCCTGCTCTTATGAGCACACGCTTTCAGCAGGAATTCAGCAAGGACGTATTCGAAAAATATTTGGATATTTTTCGGGAGGTAGTTTAAGAAGAAACCGATTTCCGGTCTATATCACGCAGGGGTTTGAAATAAAAATTTCAGCCATGCTGCGTGCATAGCATATACCGTTTTCGTCTCGATTGCCTTCACCTCAGGCATCCTTTCACAGCATGCAGACAGCGGGAGCCCGGTTTTTTTATGAAGTAGTGTTCGAGTATATATGAACCAGCTGTTTATTTATGCGTTTTTCTGCTTCGAACTGCATAGGGAGAGCTTTTGCTACCTGGATAGAAGGCGTATTCTGCGGCTGAATGAGCGCGATCATTTTTTTAAGGTGCAGCTCTGTTTCACCTAGATGAAAAAAGGTGCGCGCGGTCTCCTTCGCATAGCCGAGTCCTTGAAATTCCGGCATGATCCAGTAGCCAATTTCATAGTAAAGACGGTGCTCGAGTATCTGGGGAACGATACCTGCATGGCCCAGGAGTGCTTTCGTCTGTGAATGCTCGATAACCTTCAAGCCAAGCTGTTCATTTTCCTGATAATGACGGAGGATCCACTGCAGAAAGGCTTCCGTTTCCTGCAGGGTTTTGGTCTTGCCGTTTCCGATATGCTTCATCACGGCGGGGGAAGCGAGCATCCGATGGAGAAAATCCAAATCCTGATAGGTGTAATCATGGAAGAGAAATAATGAAAAATTAATATAATTACTAGGATCGTCCGACTTAACCCTCCCATTTAAAAATAAAAATAGGAGGGTTTCTGTTTGAAATCATCGAAACATGGAAAAGCATATTCAGTGGATCCGGACAACACAAAAAAATTCAGTCAATTATTTTATGTTTATTCATATATAAAATCGGTAAATAAAAACAAAGCAATAACCCACCCAATGGGTTACTGATGCTGAGGGGAGGCGCTGTGCTGTTTGAAATTGGGTGATGGTATCAATGGATAATATACAAGGGGATATAGTAAATACAAAATGATAAAATCCAAAAAGAAAATGTTTATGCTTTTAGCTGCAGCAGTCCTATTGGCAATTAGTGCTTGGGGAGCCGTAGAACCTTATACTGTAGATGTTGAAGAAGAGCAGGCGGTTGTGCAGAATCTTCCTCAAGAATGGGCACAAAAAGAAATTATCGCTATTGGAGACATGCAAATAGGGATGTGGTTGGACAATGACCGGAACATGGATAACGTAGTTGATCAAGTCATCCAGCGTTCACCTGAAGCAGTTATCCTGCTGGGTGATTATATTTACCATTCGGTTGGTGATGAACAAAGTGAAATGAAAAAAGCAGCTTCTTATCTAAAACCTTTAACCGAGGCAGGTATTCCTGTATACGCAGTGCTTGGCAACCACGATTATAATATGAGCGGCAAGAAAGTGAAACCAAATATAGCAAGAGCAAATCATGTAAAAAATGAATTGGAACAAATAGGTGTAGAGGTGCTGCAAAATCGTTCGGTAGCACTGAAAAACGAACAGGCGGATGAGCCATTATACCTGACAGGAATAGGTGCCGAGTGGCCAGGCAAATCCGACATCTCTAAAGCATTTAATGAAGTGAAGGAGAATGAAGCTCGTTTTGTGGTGATGCATAATCCGGAAACTTTTAACGAAGTCCCCCGGGGCAAAGCTTCTGCTGCCGTCGCCGGCCATACACACGGCGGCCAGATCCGAATTCCATTTACTCCCCATTGGTCGTGGAAAAATCTTCTTCCTGAAGATGAAGCGCACGTTGATGGATGGGCAGGTGAAGAGTATGGAAATAAAGAAAATAATTTGTATATAAATCGTGGTCTCGGTGTAAGCCTGGCTCCCATAAGAATAAATAATCCTCCAGAAATAACAGAGTTCCAGTTAACCTCACAAAAAAGATAAAGAATATTTCAGGCTTTTTCCTTTGCATTTCTTTGGTAATTAATTGTTCATAGAACTGAGCGAGTCGCAATTAAGGAAAAGACATCTT
This sequence comes from Marinococcus sp. PL1-022, assembly GCF_033845285.1. Lineage (NCBI taxonomy): Bacteria > Bacillati > Bacillota > Bacilli > Caryophanales > Bacillaceae > Marinococcus > Marinococcus sp. PL1-022. The sequence goes on from NZ_JAWXCX010000001.1 coordinate 1,262,900, forward strand.
CTTCAGTGAAGAAAAGTTTGCACCCAGGTACCACGGGGTATCATCATCTATGGAGCATTCTTCTTAACCGTTCAATTGGCATTGCTGAGCAATACCAAATGAAAAAAAGAAGAAGTCTGGTATTAGACGAAATTTCGAAAAATACGAGGAGGATTTAATAATGAAGCCGCAAGTACAGGAATATACAAACGAAGACAACATCGAACAGGACGTGCAGAAGCTCACAGATAATGGTGTGAGCCGCAACGATATTTATGTCATGAGTCACGATGATGACCGCACTGACCGGATTGCTGATAAAGCAGATACCAATGAACCTACCGATAAAGAATTCGGCATTGATTCTGAGAACCGTTTCTCGAAAAAAGGAGACGAGCTGCGCTTTAAGCTTCAGGAGCTTGGATTTACGGCACAGGAAGCAGAAGACCTGGAAGACGATCTGGACGAGGGTAAAGTATTACTGATGGTCCAGGACGATAAAAACCTGAGTGAACTGCTGAAATAGCATCAGGTAAAACAGTCGGAGGCCGGTGGCTCTCCGGCTTTATCTGTACATAAACAAAGACGCTTCCACGCGGGAGCGTCTTTGTTTTATCTTTGATTAAAAATCAGTTTTAACCGCTCTCGCAATCACAAGATAAGCAATTAAAAATCCGGCGATGCCAAGGGTAACAGGGACCGCAGCAAGGGAATAAAGCGTATCGGTATTATTCATTGGAGAAGAAAGAAGAGTAATAATCAGGATAGAGGAAACAATCGTCGCGGGTACGGAATACTTTCTCATTCCAAAAAATAAGGGAATCAGGGCTATCCCGGCCGAACTCAGGGCAGACAGAAGGACGCGCAATCCTCTTTCAGTAAACATCTCCAGGGTGAAGGGCTCGCTGATGTAGTGAAAAATGGAGTTGAGGAAGGTGAAGCCGCCAAATACAATGATATTCGAAAACAGGATAAAAACAAACGTCAGTATGCTTACGATCAGCATTTTTGCGAGCAGCAATTTTTTGCGGCTGACCGGGTACATAAACAATACGGTGATCGTTTTATCGCGGAATTCTTCTACTACTAAATGAGAAAGAAGCACAGAAGCATAGATCACAAAAGAGGCGACAATTAAAGTTTCCATGGTAGTAAATAAACTTTCATAGCTCATTAAAAGCTCTGTCGCATCTTTGTCTATCCTAAAGAGCAGGAATAAACCAAGGATGCCCGCATTGATTGCTAAAAAGGTCAGCAGCAGATTTTCTGTATTTATTTTTTTCGTTTCGAGCTTCATCAGATTAAGCATGGCTGCGGCCTCCTTCCATCAAATGCAGGAAATAATCCTCTAAGGACTGGCTTTTTTTCGTGATGGATGCAATTTCAATCTGATGCGTGACGAGCGCCTGGATAATATCATGCTGGGGCACCGTGCTGTCGTAGATATGAATTAATTCTTCGGGTTCCTTGATTCGAAAATTTTTAATGTGAAGGTCATTTGCCAGTACGAACGCAGCTCGGGTACGTTCGTGCACGCTTAGTTCAATATGCTCCACGTGATTGCTGTGAATCCGGTCCATTGACGTTTCCTCGAGCAGCTGTCCGTCCCGGATTACGCCTATCGTATCTGCAATCTGCTCGATTTCTCCCAGAATGTGGCTGGAAATTAATAACGTCGTGCCGTATTCTCTGCTGAGCGTTAAAAACAAATCCCGTAATTCGCGGATTCCTACGGGATCCAGGCCGTTGACAGGCTCGTCCAGCACGAGCACCTCGGGCCGGGTGATAATCGCTCTTGCAATGGCCAGCCGCTGCTTCATTCCGAGCGAAAATGCTTTTACGGGCTTCTTTTCGACGTTCACCAGATGAACCAGCTGCAATGCCTCCGCGATGGCTCCTTTTTTGTAGTAGCCCATGTAGCTGCAGTGAAGCTCTAAGTTTTCCTGAGCGGAAAGCCTTTCATAAAAGATAGGGTAGTCAATGATACTTCCCATGCGCTTTAACCGTTCCACAGAAGAGGCGGTCACTTTTTCACCGAGAAGTTCAATTTCGCCGCTTGTGGGCGTCACAAGACTTGTGATCATCTTCATGACGGTGGTTTTTCCTGCCCCGTTCGGACCCAGGAATCCGTAAATCTCTCCTTTTTTCACCCGCATATTTACATCGGTTACCACAGAGCTTCCCTTGTAGGCCTTGGTTAATCTATTGGTTTGAATGACGTAGCTCATATCCAGCCCTCCTTTTCGTTATAGCTTCATTATAGCGAGCGAAAGTGTCTTTTTTCTTACCAAATCCTTAAGTAAATCTTACTTTTCGAAAAGGCTGCTCTTATCCTTGTGGGAAGGTGAGGATAAAGGCCGTTTTTTGATAGGGGGCGCTGATATATTCGATGGTGCCATTCATCTGCTCGGTTAACCGCTTGGAAATCGTTAAACCGAGGCCGCTTCCTTTCCCGGAAGCATTCTTGAAAACGGTACTCGTATACAGGCGCTCGAAAATCCGGTTTTGGGCGGAAGCATCAATGCCCGGGCCTTTATCGGAGACTTCGATTGTTAGCGTCCCGTTATATCCGCTTAACGCCAGTCCAATGAATTTGCCGTCGCTGCCATAGCGGATGGCGTTTGACAATAAATTGTTTAAGACACGGGTGAACGCTTCTTCATCACCATAGAAGTAAAGAGGCTCCTCCGGAATATCGATGCTCACGTCGAATTCCTGCATCGTCAGCGTATCGTGATACCCTAAAATGACCTGGCGGCACACTTCATTGGCATGTATGCGCTTTTCGTCCAGCTCCCAGTCGCCGGACTCGAGCTTTGCCAGGTCAAAAAACGTATTGATCAACCCTGCTGCCCCAACAACTTTGGCAGCCGCTCTTTCCAGCAAAACGGCTCGCTCTTCAGCCGTATTCTGCATGTCATGCTGGAGATTTTCAATATAGCCTAAAATCACGGTCAGCGGTGTTTTTAGGTCATGTGAAATGTTTGTGAGCATACGATTGGTGGAGGCACGCATGCGGGCATTATCAGCCACAAACTCCTGGTGATCGTCGAGCAGATGGTTGATTTCATTTAACAACTGCTGGAGCTGTTTGTCCTCTGTCTGTAATAAAATTCGTTCGGAGGAGCGGCTGGAGGTGAGTGCATTAATTTTAGCGGAAATATATTGGACATCGCGGTGCAGCTTATTTCGGGTAAGGTACTGCTGATAAAGAAGCAGGAGTAAAAAAATGGAAATGATCGAAAGGATGATTATCATGGGCTTAACTCCAATTTGTATCCAATCCCCCAGATCGTTTTTATGTACACGGGGGCGGAAGGGTCTGATTCAATTTTGCTGCGCAGGCGGCGAATGTGGACGTTGATCACGTTTTCATCTCCGTAGTAGCTTTCCTTCCAGACACTTTCAAACAGCTGGCCTTTGGTGAAAACGTGATTGGGGCGGGCGGCGAGCAAGCTTAAAATTTGAAATTCCTTGGCGGTCAGACTGATGAGCTTACCGTTTTTTTCCACCGTAAAATTTTCCGGATCGATAACCAGGTCCAGGACCGTGATTTTATTTCCATCTTGCAAAGAAGCGGGCGGGGTATACTGGGTGGACCGTCGTAGGGCTGCATGCACCCTTGCGGTCAGCTCGAGGAGAGAGAACGGCTTTCCGATATAATCGTCCGCCCCAAAGCCGAGGCCCAACGCCTTATCGACATCGCTGTCCTTGGCCGAAATAATCAAAATCGGCATCGAATGGGCTTTTCGGACCTCCTGCACGATGTCGATGCCATTTCTGGAAGGGAGCATCAGGTCAAGCAGGAGTAAATCAATACGCTCCCGGGAAAAAAGCACAAGTGCTTCGTCGCCGTCAAAGGCCGAGATTACCCTGTATCCCTCCTTCTTTAAATGGCTGGACACGAGGCTGTGAATTTCTTCATCGTCCTCCACGAATAAAATGGTTTCATTCAATGTACTCATTCCTTTTTATATTCATTATTGTTCGTAACTCTAATGTAAATAAAAATCTTTTATGTACAATAAGCATTGAAAAAGCAATTCATTTCCCGGTGATTGATGCTGCAATGCTGTTAATGTCTATTTTTAACTTTTTAAGTGCGAATGGCAACGTTATTTTACTGACCATACCACTCTATTTGATACAATGGAAGGAAAATACAATTGAGATGAAAGAAGGAAATGTCATGAAAAAATCGACAATCATTCTTCCTTTTCTGGGACTGATACTCAGCACAGGGCTCATCGGATGCATCGGCGGGGAAACTTTTTCTGAAAGTGCCGGGACCCAGGAAGCGTCTACGAATAGCGATAACAGCCAGGAGGAAGAGAGCGCCGATACCTCCAGTGATCAGAAAGGGGAGACGCAGCCTCAGGGTGGGAAGGAATCCTCCGAAACGTCATCAGAGCAGTCCCCTGAAGGTGTGCGTCAGGAATTGGTGATGGATGAAGACCAGATTTTCCTGCCGTCCAGTTTTCCCGGCCACTCAACTGAAAATGTGCTCGTTTCTGTAGCTTCCAACAATGATCAAACCTATAGCGTGCAGTACCAGACCAGTAATGGAGAGCCTCTCGTGCATGTTACAGGTTCACGGTTTGCCAGTAAACAGGAAGCAGTGGAGGAGCTGGAGTCTTTTCAAAACGGGAAAAAGGTAGGGCCATTCGAGCAGGGAGGGGAGGATCTTGGCTATGGTATTACCGGGTACGGCGAGGGTGCTGCGGGAAGCCAGTACTTCAGCTGGGAGGAAGGTAATTGGCTTTTAAGTCTCTCCTCTGCGACTGAAGACGAAATTGATCATCCGGCAGTCGCCCGGGAGATCGTGGAATATCTTGAGAGCCATACCCTCCCGGCTCCAGGTGAACTGGGCGTGGTGGATATCCATTATGACCGGGGAAGCGAAGACGTCACCGTGGATATTCGCTGGCAGGACGGCAGGATGGTGTATGAATTAAGAACCGGACATACCCCACTGGAAGCAATGCAGATGGTAACGTCCATGGAGAAATAGATGATTACTCATATTTCCTCCATAAGACAAAAATACTCCCCCCTAAGTAAAACAGACGATTTATTTCATCTGACTCCTTAGAGGGGAGCATATTATTGCCTGGAGAGTGTCTTTAACAGATTTTTAAAAGCACACTTCAGAAGCCCTCCCGTATTGACGTCTTCCTTTACCTGTCATCCTTATACACTATTCGTGACGTTGAAGAAGCTGAGCCTCCTGCCGTTTTTGAACTGCGTAGGCATACGTGCCTTCGTATTTTTGCAATACTCCGGAGTCCAGCCAGTACGTAACCGTAAAGAGCTGGTTCAAAAAATATCGGTCGTGTGAGATCGTGATAATGGTGCCGGGAAACTGCTTCAACGCTTCTTCCAGCGCTTCCTGGGATTCAATATCCAAATGATTGGTCGGCTCGTCGAGCACAAGAACATTGATATCTTCATACATCATCTGAGCGATTCGCAGACGGGTGCGCTCGCCGCCACTCAAATCGTGCGTCCGTTTGAACACATCGGCACCGTAAAACAGAAACTGGGCCAGAATATTCCGGGCCTGACCTTCATCCACACGGGCCGTCTCGCGAAAGGCCTCTAGAACTGTGGCGGAAGCGTGAAAAGTTTCCATATGCTGCGTCATTCGCCCAAAACAGACGTTGCTGCCGATATCTATGATGCCTTTATCAGGTTTGATTTCTCCGGTGAGAATCCGCATTAGCGTAGTTTTGCCGGAACCATTGGCCCCGACGATCGCGACCCGTTCACCCATCCGGATATGCATATCGATCGAATGAAACAGTGTCCTTTGGTCCCACTCTTTAGCGATATCGACCATGGTCACTACATCATTGCCAGTACGCTGGGATTGGGCGAGCTGCACACGCATGGACGGGCGGTGCAGCAGGGGCTTGGGGAGCACTTCCATTTTCGCCAGTGCTTTTTCCATGCTTTTCGCCTGGCGATGCATGCCGGCGTTGGGCGGGTTGGCCCGATTCGCCCATTCCTTCAATTGCTTGATGCTTTGCTTCATTTTTTTAATTTTCTTTTGCTGGTCCTCGTACTGCTGAAACTGCCGCATCAGGTTTTCTTCTTTTGTTTGGACGTACGCATGATACGGGGACTCGTACAGGGTGACCGACTGATCCTCCACATCGGCGATTCGTGTAGCGGTATCGGCCAGCAGCGAACGGTCGTGTGAAACGAGGACCACAGTTCCTGGATAATGATGAATATACTCCGTCAGCCATTCGAGTGCAGCTACATCCAGATGATTGGTTGGCTCGTCCAAAAGCAGAACGTCCGGCTGTCGAAGAAGCAGGCATGCAAGCCCGACCTTGGTTCGTTCGCCGCCGCTTATCGTGCTCCAGGCCGATGTCAGCTGGTGCTCGATGCCGAGGCCGGCACTCACGCTCCGCATTCGTCTTTCCATTTCATAGCCGCCGGCATCATGAAAGGCGTCCTGTTTCATTCCGTATTGATGCATCACTTGCTCCAAATGTTTTGGGTCATGGAGATCCGCCATTTGCTGTTCCAGAACGCGCAACTCCTGCTGGAGCTTGTAAAGATCGTGAAATTCACGCTGCAGGACATTGGCCACTGTGGTTTCATCGTTTTCTACCGGTCTTTGTCTTAACCGTCCCACGGTAAAGCCTTTTTTTCGGGACACCGTTCCCTGATCAAGTGGGGCTGAGCCGTCCATTACCCGCAGCAGGGTAGATTTTCCACTGCCGTTGCGGCCGACAACGCCGAGGCGGTCGCCCTGATAAACCTCCAGATGCATCTGCCGAAGGACGGTATCGCCGCCCTGGATGATTGTTCCGCGTTGAATGCTGAGTGCTATCATGATTATTCCTCCTGGTTGACCACCAGGAAGATGGTTTCGGCACATCAAAAAGAGCCGAAGAAACGTCTTCGACTCTTGAGTCTGTCTGCGTGGGACAGGATCAAAGGTGAACGTCTCTTCCTAGTGGTCGTTATTTGCCATGGTCTGTACCGTCTGTTGGACATACGTATCCCCTGGGAGAAAAACCATCGCAAAAACGGAACGGCACAAATACATAAACCGGTCGAGTGCCGAACCACTATGAGAAATATTCACCTTAATCCCTCCTTCCAATTTTTGTATTATTACTGTACCATGTTCATCAGCAGAGAGCAATAGTCCCGCGCACATAAAGCATTTTCTTATAGAGACGGTCAAAGATAAAGTGGATGATTTTCTCGTCCGGAAGCAGGAAAAAAAGCGGGAAAATCGGAGAAGAAAGGGAATAACAGTCCTTGTCCTGCTCGGGGTGACCGCTTTGTTTTATCTGGGTTCACATCTGTTCGGCTACAGCACAGAGACCTTTGAAGCCATTACGGATACGCTGAGCCGTCACGATTAAAAAGCAGTGAACGCAAGAGCCTCCAGGTAAAGAAATGGGGCTATATTTATTAACTTGATTTAATCAATCCGTCAACAAATACAACAAAGGGGAGAACTGGTATGAACGCATCTTTATGGGAACAGCTTCGTACACTGAGCATTCAGGAGCCCAAAACCCTGGAGCAAATGGCTTTAAAGCTTTCGGAGGAAGCGGGCGAAGTCGCCGAAGCGGTGCTGGCGTCTTCGGGCGCCAGTGGAAGTGAGTACAAACAGGCGTCCCGAAATCATATAGATGAAGAATGCATCGATGTCATTTTGGTAGCTGCCGCGATGTTTTATCAATCCGGTCATGACAACGCTCATATGGAGGAGCTGCTGCAAAAGAAAATGGAGAAATGGCGGACCCATATGGCGAAGCGGGAGGTTTAGTTTAAAAACGAAAAAAGCAGAAATTGGCTGCTGACAAGCAGGGTGCGGACATAATTTCCGGGCCCTGTTTTTATCTACATATTGTTTTAATGCTACAGGGAACCTACATGCAAAAGAATTATTGCTTAAGATTTGTATAACGTATTTGAAGGTTCACGAATTGCCACTCCAAAAGGCATAAACCATGGCCGCAAGCAGAGCCGGTGAAACCCCCACAGCTATTTCCTCCATGCGAGTTTCCACCGCAGCGTTCCAAAGAAAGCCTGTACGCTTCGTTTCTCCGACACACTCATTTTTCACATAAATATGACCCTGGCCGTTCCACTGCATTTGAATAGTCACGTCCGGCAGGTGGTTCATGCCAGAGAGTGTTACCGCGTATTTATGCTTGAATACGTGCAGGCTTGTCATATCTGCGGTATGCATTTGGTTTTGAAAAACGTGCCAGGAGTGTCCTTGGTCAAATAACTGCTGAACGATGGCGTAACGATCGGATGCTTCCATGACGATGTTAACGTCGTGAACAGGACTTCGGGAAGGGCGGTCATTCCGAGCGTGAAACCAGCGGTGCATCGAGCCGATTTCTGTTTCCCGATCGTACACGGAAAGGGGCTGCGTTGATGCCCCCCATAAAGGATGCGAATACGTTACTAGCATGGCGGATTCTCTCCTTTATGATTGTTATACAGATAAAATTTTTATATTTTTCTCTAAACGGTTAGTGGTAAACAACAGGCGTACGCGTAAAGTTGAAATCACTGCTTCTACAAATGAAAGTAGTAGCCTGCTGCCATAAAAACGAAAAAGCTGTTGGCCATCAGAAATGTTGGTAGAAGCAGCCACCACAGACGGCCAATCACAGCGAGAACAAAGCCAATAGCACCGAAGGCCTGGCCAATGATCCAGTAGCTGAACCCGTAATCCCAAATAAAGTTGGGCAGCCACGAAGCCAGGCTCAGAAGCAGACATAAGGAGCTCCATTTGCGAAGCGTGCGACGGTGCATGAATAAGCCTCCTCCCAAAATTCCAACACATTGTAATAATGCAAGTGAATTTCATTTTCGGGTGTTTGGGAAAAAATTGCAACTTGGACTAGAAGGAGAAGTTTTAAGAAGCAGAGATATAAGCAAATAAGCTTGGCTGCGGTTGCAGTTCTGGAAAGATAAATAGTACAATTCAAATAAATAGGAATAATTTTACATAAATAGTTTTTTCAGGTTCTGATCAGACTGAAACAGTAAGTGAGAAGAGTAAGAGAACGGACGTGTATATAGGAGGAGGCAACATGAAATTTCTCCAGGTTATGAAAGGGTTACTGACGATATGGATTGCCATTCACAGTTTGAGTGTGATGGTTTTATTAATATTATTGCTGCTTGCAGTTCCCGGTACCGATTTTCCTTTAAGCTCTGTCGGATCATTGATTGCGGGAATATTGGGATATGCTGCTGTCGAGTATAAATTAAGGCAAAAGAAAGAAAACCAAAAGGAAAACGTGCAGGAATAGCAATATTAAAATACAAAAGCGCGAGGGGGCTTTACTTGAGCCTCGGAGCTGTAAAACGGGAAAAAACCAATAGCAGCATGTACATCTTTATAATTTTTAAGCAAGTAAATATTCAAAGGGAGTGAAGAATCCATGCAGCTTTTTTGGTTTTCCATGCTGTCATCATTTTTTATAGTATCGCTGGTTTTTCCATTTCTGGTGCCGTTAGTGGCTGTACCGTTTATCTTTTTATTCAATAAACGAATTAAAGCAAAGCATTGATCTATAGAAAAGATGTTAACTGGAAAGCTCCAGGAAGGTAAAAAATGTTTGGAAAACCCCGAGCAGCAGCATGTCGTCATGTTCTTTGGAGCTTATCTCAATTTCATGCCTGGAAACCGGACTGAAGCGCTCGGTATGCGCTTCTACTACCGTTTCGTCGCGCGCATATCCATACGTCTTCGCAGACAATTTGACTGATTCAAAAACAATGCTCTGCTCTTCACCTAATTCAAGCCACATCGTATCCTTCGACACGTCGAGTTTGGTTTTTAACAGGCCGATAGTATCTCCATTATGATACACATCCCATTTTGTGCCAATCAGGTTTTTATGTAATGGCTGCTGATAAAAGCTGTAATTGCTCCTGGTCTCACTGCTTTTGACGGTAATATTAAATACACTTGTAGAGCCGTTCATGAGCGCTCCCAGGCCCTGCGTGAGAAATCGTTGCCACTTACTGTTATAAAAAAGGTTAACCGTGTATCTTTGCTTATTCTCTGCATCGGAAACAACCGACTCCTGTTGAGAAGTATTGATAAGATGTTCGCGGTAAAAATATGTCGTCATGCGGTCCTCTCCCTTTTTTTTAATAATCATTTTGTCTTTGGTGGTGCTAATAATGATAGTATGGGCAGCCATATTGATTTTAGGTTTCGTATTTTACTTTCATCTGAAAAAAGGATCTTCAAACAGTTTTAAACCAACCAATCAGACGCTGCGCTCTCTTGTAATAGCTTTTATTATTGTGAATCTGGTAGTAATGATTCTCTTCAACGATGTTCCGCACACGCCATTAACCTATTTTGTGCTTGGTGCAGGAACAATGGCTGTTATAGGTATTGTAGTAGAGATTATGTTGGCTTATACAAAGAAACATGGGAAAAACACATAAGACTGAAGATAGGAGTTTGTTCATTTATGGTAAAATTAGTTATAAATGTAATTTAAATGGTACCATAAAAAGAAAATGCAAGACACACCATACGTTACAAAAAAAGGAGGATAGCGGGCAATCAATGAAATGGACAATGAAGGATACACGTTTGTTTATTATATATATAATCGTTGGCTCTGTGTATGTATGGTTATTTAACCTCTTTTCAAGCCACCACCATTCATACCTTTCGTTGCTGGGGATAGGGGTTTTGTACGTGTACTTTACTAAGCTGCTTACAAAACTGGAAAAGAAAAAGCGTACCTAACACGACTTATTTTCACTTTATTGTAGTAAAGGAGGTAGCTTTATTTATACGTCAAATGCGTACAATGTCGCTCTTGTGCTCAATCTCATCTGCGGCGGACTAATCACTCTTTTTATGACCGGTGCTTTTATCACGGGCTTTATTGCGGAAGGAGACGGGCAAAACCTATGGGGCTATCTGACTCCGGTCGCTTTCGTCCCTCCAGTGCTGACAGCCGTTTACACGTATAAAACAAAGTCGAAATGTCTTTTCTGGCTCACTATTGCGCTCTGCTGGATACTATCCATTCAATCGATACGCGTAGCAAGCTTCATTCGTGAGTTTGTTCTTTATTTTCAATAAATAGAGGAAGGCAGCTGAAAAGAGAGGGGTAGTTCGATGTATACTTCCAGATGGCGCACATTAGTATTAGTTTTACATATTGTCTGGAGCGCTGTGTTTACTTATTTTATGAGTGCCAGCGTGTGGAACGATGCTATTCCTGAAGGGAAATGGGAATATATTGTTCCTTTTCACTTTCTGATTCCATTACTTGTAGGAATTTATACATTAAAGACGAGGTCCAAATGTGGATTTGTGTTCACCATCGCTGCCTGCTGGCTGTGTCCTTTTTTGTCGACTCAGGTTATGTGGTTCATTGAAGGCTTTTTTCGATAGGGGGGTTGAAGGTGGAGAGGGCCTATAAGCGAACACTTATTATTAATGCTGTTTTAAGCTATTTTCTTGCGGCAGGTTTAACCGGGCTTTTAGCTGGCGGGCCCTTTACCGATCAGGAAAGCGATAACCAGCTGTTTTATTTAGGTATGGCCGGTTATGTCGCTGTCTTAGCCGTTATCGGCTTTGCGTTCTACAAACGCACCGAATTTTGGCGAACGTTTGGAATTATTTCCTGTTGGACATTCCCGGTTATTGGGCTGGGAATAGCTTTTGTCATTTCTGTGGCGCAAAGCATAATGTAGCTGAGCAAACTGCTTTATCAAGGACAGGAACTAAATTTGTTTAGAATATTTACCTTAAACATAAATTTAGGGGGACAGATTTATTTATTCTTCTAATGTTTACACGATAGTTTTGACTATCAATATCGGACTAACTGGTTTATTTATGTTTCTTATAACATCTGTCGTCACTTCAGCAGGAAACGATGGCGTTTATTTATTCGGTTTTACCCTTCTTATAGGCTGGTGGATAGCATTATTAATGACCATCCGTGCTATTAAGAGAAAATCGAAGCTCAGGTTCTTCATTGTGTTGACAGCCGTGTGGGTACTTCCGATTATAAATATTTATATTTTTGGGTATCTGCAGGATTATTTCCCCCAAAGATAGAGAGTGTATTGGATGAAGGAAATTGCGTCCGGGGATAACATTGAAGCTTACAGATTCGTCAATCTTCTAGTAGAGAAAATGCATGCGGTGTTAGGCAAAAATTTAACAGGATTGTATCTGCATGGTTCTTTGGCTTTAGGAGGGTTTCAAGATCATAGTAGTGACATTGACCTGATTGGAATAACAGAAGAGCCTATGGCGAAGGGGGATGCTGAAAAACTAACAATGATGCTGTTAGCTTATTCCGCTCATCCTTTTCCAGTCGAAATTAGTTTTTTGAATAAAAACCAACTAACAGATTGGGTTCATCCCAGCCGTTTTGATTTTCATTTCAGTGAACAATGGAGAAACTATTTTGAATCACAAGTTTCAGAGTTTAATGCTTTTATTTTTCAAGATATGAAAGATGAGGATCTGGCTGCTCACCTTAAAGTCATCAACCATAGAGGAATTTGTTTGCTGGGAACGCCTATTAACGAAGTTTTTCCCCTGATTCCGGATCGACACTATGTTTCTTCGATATTAGGAGATTTTAGAAGTTGTCTGGAGAACATAGAACGGGAGCCTGTATATTGTACGCTAAATATGCTGCGTGTATACCGATATCTGCGAGATTATCAAATATCTTCAAAACTAGAAGCCGGAAAGTGGGCACAAGATCATTTGCCTGAAGTGTATAAAGAAACCATTCAACTTGTTATTAATCGTTATCTACTTGTAAATAACAATAAAGAAATTGCCACTGAGGAATTAACTTTCTTAAAAGAACATATAAAAGCAAAGACAAAAAAATTAATAAGTCGATATTAGTTGGAAATTGAAAACACATGTGATTATAAAATTTAAAAGTACTTATCAAAAAGTGGAAAGAGGTAATGCCAGCAAATAGTAGTAGATAGGCTGGTCGGTCGTGAATGTTTTTTGGCTTTATTTATTTATCCCAAACTCTATGTTCGTGTGAACAAGGGGGATAGTTAGAGCAGGAGACGTTAAAACACGGTAATAAAGCTTCTTTCATTATTAAATTAATAAGGCTTTTAGACGCTCACATATCATATCAATATCTAAGTTTGTCGCATCAATCGTGATGTCTGAACTTTCCTTTAATTGCGGAAGGACTTGGTAATAATTATGTATTATCTCTTTTCGTTCCTCCAATGTTTTTCCATAATTGTTTGTAGTTCTAGTGTCTATTCTTTTCAATAATTCGTTATGTTCTACCGTTAATAGAACCACTAGGTCTACGTATTTATAAATTTGATATTGGTTAGAGTATACACCCGCAATAAACCAATCAGATTTAGGGTTTTCTTTTAAAAGTGACACTATATTATCTTTATCCAGAACCGTCTCCTCTGTATTACCACTGCCAATATTTTTGACGTAACCGTCATCAGCATCAATAACGTTATAGCCTTGATGCTTTAATTTTTCCAGACTGGATGATTTACCGACCCCGGGCAATCCGGTTACAAATACAATCGTCATTGGTGAAGGCTCCTTTTTTATTTGCTGCCAATCATTTACTTGGTGAAAGTTATCCAATTAAATAACTGGTATTTAAAAAAAACTAGTTTTCATTCAATTTTATGGGCGACGATGCGAATTCGTTGATAGTCGGCGTACCAGCCGTCACTGGTTTTAAGTTCTGAAGCGAGCTCATGATTGATGGCTGTGTAAAGCTGTTGGCCTTCTCTCTCTGTAAATTCGGGGAAAAAATTTTTGGCGAACTGATCCAGCCAGTGATTTAATCCCCGGTCTCCTTTTCCAAGGAATGTAGGTCGCGGGAAATGATGGGCGTAGCTTACGTAAAAGCCTTGTTTTTCTAAGAGATTTGTATACTCCCCGATACTTGGGAAATACCACGGAATACGCGGGTGGATATCTATCTGGAAGTGCTCGGCCATAACAGTGGAAATGCCCCGTATGATGGCAGCTACATTTCCCTTGCCGCCAAACTCGGCTGTCAGCCGTCCCCCGGTCTTTAATACGCTGTAGATGGAAGCCAGCACGCATTCGGGCCGCTTCATCCAATGAAAAGCAGCATTAGAAAATACAGCGTCGTAATGATCAGAGTAAAAGGCGGATAAATCTTCTGCATCAGCGATATAAAAAGACTGGTTTGGGTATTTGCTTTTGGCCCGGCTGATCATCTCGGAAGAAGAATCAATCCCGCTTACATAGGCACCGGCCCGTGCAATATCCTGCATCAGATCCCCAGTGCCGCATCCTATATCCAGAATATTTTCTTTTGGCTTCGGCTGCAGTAATTCGATGACATTCTGGCCGAAACGGGAGACAAAAGCGGCTTGTTGATCGTAGTGTTTGGCATTCCAAATATGAGTGTTCGACATAAAATAGCTCCTTTTATAATGGATAAAGATTTATGTGAAGTTATTTTTTCTCAATTCTACTACCGGCGCATCGAAAGATAAATAAATCTTTTTACCGGCCTAACGTATACATGTGTAATTTTTTATAGAAATAAACAGTGGCGTTTTAATAAAAATGAAGGCTTTAATCAGTATTTTTTGCAGAAGCCTTTAAGATGAAATAAGGAGAAATGGGTGATGTTAAGTGGGAATGGACTTCCACAACTCAAATAATTCTAAAACATACGCTACCAGAGAAGCAGACGTATCGTGGTATGAAGCTATGCAGGCGATCCTGCCTTTGCATGATATCTCTACAGCTTTAGATATTGGCTGCGGCGGAGGCATTTATACGAAAGCTCTTGCCGATATGGGCATTAAAACAGTTATTGGCGTTGACTTTTCAGAGACGATTCTTCATGGAGCGAGAGAAAACGGGCTGAATTATCAGAACATCGATTTTGTGAAAGGCAATGCGCTAGATACGAAGATACAAGCCAACAGCTATGATTTATTACTTGAAAGAGCATTGATACATCATATAGATGATTTACCTTCCTGCTTTGCTGAAGCCTATAGGCTCTTGAGAAATAATGGAACATTCGTGATCCAGGACCGAACACCTGAGGATTGCTTATTAGAGGGAAACGAACATCATATCAGAGGATTTTTCTTTGAAGCGTATCCGGAACTAGGAGAAAAAGAAAAGAAGCGGAGACACAACAACGATTACGTCATAGATAGACTGAAGACAGCAGGTTTTAAAAGTATTGAAGTAGTCAAACTATGGGAAACACGTGCTGCTTACAGCAATAAACAGTCATTGCTCGAGGATTTGAGGAAACGGACTGGAAGAAGTATATTACATGAATTAACTGAGAAGGAACTAGCAAAATTGGTTCAATGTATTGATCAGGCTTTGCCTGAAAATACAAACATCGTTGAAAAAGACAGATGGACGATTTGGAAAGCGAAAAAATGAAAAAGCAAGCAGGGGTTATTACGATGCAGGATAGAAAAAACATGTTCATACTGCTTATTGGGGTGATGGTTCTATTGGCGGGATGCCTAAGCGATGATAAAAGCAGCACCGCAACCAATGAAAGTCCAAATATTGCTGAAGCCGAACTATCCTACACCCAGGATGGAAAAGAGGTTGAAGCCAGTTTTATCGCTGAATGTCTTCCGAGGGGGCTGCTCACTTACTGGCCTTTTATGAGCAGCGGGGATATCGGTTTATTGAATACGCTGACTGGGATGTCACCAACTACCAGAGCGTTGTGCTGAGCAAAACGTTATAGCAAAAGGGCACTGATTTTTGCATAAAAAAAGCAGAGCGCTAGCGTTCTGCTTTCCGGGAGACGTGTACATAGAGTGTTCTATGACGTGTCTTTTGGTTATTATTCACTGTCTAATCCGTTTTTCTTATAGACGTACATAAATATGCCCAATGTGAGGACAAGCCAGGCGAGAAGAACGCTGGTGTCTGTGATGTTCCACTGGTACTCCGTGCTCGAAGACAGCGTTTCGGCCAAATTGGCCAGCACCCCGCTGTACGTGTAATTCAATACTTCCGCAAACGTCTCATTGAATACTTTGAGCACCGGAGTCGAGGTGAAAAGAACTAAAATAGGCGTGCTGACGAGCGTAGCCTGTGCCTGGTTTTTAGCGAACACACCAATAATGTAGCCAATCACAATACTGATCAGAGTGGCGAGGGTCGTAATCACCAGATACGTGAACAGCGGAATGTCTCCAAGAGAGACACCGCTCGCGGGAACGAGCAGAATGTTGGTGGCTACCAGGATTACGAGGATCGGAATCATGCTGCCAATGAAATATTCGGGCCCTCTCACCGAAGACGTCATCAACACGCGCAGCGTGTGTTTTTCTTTTTCTTCCGCGATCGGGGAGCTGCTCATGGAGATACCGGCAATCGCAATATTAAAAATCAGGCCAAAGCTGAGCAGAAACCCTTCCGTGGAAAACGGCATCGCTGTTTCGTTTGTATCCACCTGCGGCATGAGATTTCCCATTACTATGACAAAGATGATGGCAAAAACCGGGGTGAAAATGATGCTCATATTGCTTACAATTAGTCGTAATTTCAATTGAAGCACCGCGCTTATTTTCCGGAACGATACACTCACACTAATTCCCTCCCCGTCACTTCAAGAAATACCTTTTCCAAATTCGGTTCATTGGAATGAATCGTTGCAACGTCGTCGCCGGTCAGCCAGCGGTTAAGCTTCTGGATCGCTTCGGCGGTATGGGGCAGCGTCACTTCCTGACCATCCCTCAACAGCACCTGGTACCGTTTATCCTTATTGTACTTGAGTGTCAGCGCCTTAGGCGAATCATGCTCGACAATCAGGCCGTCATTCAGGAGTGCCACATGATCACACAGCTTGGTCGCTTCGTTCATATTGTGCGTCGTCAAAAAGATGGCTGTGCCGCTGTCTCTTATTTCCATCAGCAGGGCATGAATGGATTCGGTGGTGACCGGGTCGAGCCCGCTGGTCGGCTCATCCAAAAAGAGCATTTTCGGCTGGTGCAGCATCGCTCTGGTCAGAACGAGGCGCTGCTTCATTCCCTTCGACAGCTTGCTGGCCAGCTTATGTTTCTCCTCATACAGACCGACCTTTTTAAGGAGGACATCAATGCGTTTTTTGTCCACCTTCAACAGCTTCGCGAACGCGCTCAAATTATGATACACGCTCAGCCTCTCATACACCCCGCTGTTATCAGTCACAATTCCCAGCTGCTCGTAGATGCTTTCGTCAATGCGTTCCACAGGGTGCCCCAAAACGAACGCGCGGCCGGAGGTTTGGGCCAGCTGACCGGTCAAGATTTTAATCGTCGTTGTTTTGCCCGATCCGGACGGGCCCAAAAATCCAAAGATTTCGCCTGCACGAACGGAGAAACTGATGTCTTTTAAGGCGGTTTCGCCTTTGAATTTTTTGGATAACTGATTCACCTGGATGAATTCCTGTTCCATCTGTCTTCACTCCTTCGGTTGTGATTCAAGAGGGGTCTTCGTTCAATGCCCCTTTCTTAAGCTCAACTTTACTGGAGTTCGGCAGAAAAGTCGTACATATCCCGTGAACAGTAACGGCCAAACGCTCAAATGTACCAAAAAGAGGCTGAAATCATCTCATTTCAGCCCCAAATGTACGTTAAAATTCCATTAATGCTTTCATTTCCTCCAGGCGGTTCCGGGACAGCGGCAGCTTGAGATTGGTGTTTCCCTTCAACACGAGCGTATAGCTGTTTTTGGAATAGCTCACGAGCTCCGAGACCCGCTGCAGGTTAACCAAATACGAGCGGTGGCAGCGGAAGAAACCGAAATTCGTTAATTTTGCTTCCAGCTCGTTCATCGTCAGGTCAGTCGGAAAGTGTTCCTCTCCGATGCGAATCGTGCTGACGCTGTTAACGCTTTCGATAAAATCAATCTCATTCGGACTGAAAAAAATAGTTTTGTCCGCCATCCTGCTGGACACTTTATATACCTTGTTAGGCTTTGGATCCGGATCGTTTGTTTCTGACTGCGTAGAAATACCGCTGTCGGCAAGGTCGGTTTTTTCCAGACCGGTGTAACGGTTGTAGCGGTACACATCGTTGCTTAACAGTAACAGCTCCTCCAAAAATGTGGAGGTGCAGACAACGGCCGTGTTTTTCGAGCGAAGATGATCCAATGCCTGTAGATATAACTCAATGCCTTCGTCTGTCGCATTGCTTAACGGACTTTGGATTAAAAGCAGCCTGGGCGAAAACAGGAACATCCGAAACAGGCTGATGCGTTTTTTCTGATCCAGCGACAGGCGGCTGATTCTTGTGTGCCAAACGTCGGATAAGGAAAAAACGCCGATAAATGTTTCCAGAGGCTCCTGGAAATCAGCAAGCTTTTTAAAGATATTCAGATAGCTGGAGACCGTTAATCCCTCATACAGTGCATCCTCTGTTAATTCTGTTACGATGGCACTGGTTTCTATTTTTACATCTCCGCTCGAGGGAGCGAGTTCCCCGGAGAGAAGTTTAAAAAACACGAGGCTCTCGTGGTGAGTCATTTTAATTCCTATTTGAGATTTCTCTTCGATCGTTAAGGTCAGGTTCTTTAAAACAGTACGATCGTTCTCCTGCTTCATGACATTTTCAAGCGTTAATAAGGGCAAAGAGGCCACTCGCTTTCGTATGTGATTTAGGGGTATTTTTCAAAGGATTTAGCACAAACACCTACAGCTTTTGAATATGGGTATCCTTAAAGCCGGAGGGATACTTCAGGCCGTACCCGAGCATTCGGTCCAGGCCAATATGAATGATCCAGATGAGGCTGATAAGCACCGGCCATTCGAGAGACAGAAGGTAGCCTGAAAATAAAAGCAGCAGGGGAAGGATATACGTATGAGCGGCGTTATAGACATAAGCGCCTGTCCTTGAATTGACAGCATATCCGATCATGGAGATATCAGGCAGAAAAAGCAGCAGCAGGAAGAGAAGCCAGGAGTAGCCATTGGAAAAATACAAAGCAGAACCCAGAGCGGAAACATAAAGCCTTCTGTTTTAATCAGTCTTTGGTTCATTTTCCTCGTCTCCTTTTTACTCCTCAGACCGGATAGAGATAAACCTATCATATAACGATTTGCCCGAACAGCCAATTGGTGAATCGCTTAAATGCTTAAATACATACCGGAGACTGCTGATCAATGTGATTGTATTTACGTAAGCGTAGTTTAGAAGTTCGGGCTTAAAGGCATTAGCTGTCGAGGGGGAGGCAGCCGTGAAGATGGGCCTGGAAAAGCGCAAAGCTTAATTCTCCGTCAGAAAACGTATTGTTTTTAACTTTATGGATGCATTCGGTAATGGGAAGAGAATATACCTGAATGTTTTCGTGGTCTTCGAGCTGCTGCTCATGCTGAAGATTCACGTCCTCGGTAAAGAAAACGTGGGTGCGGTCGTTACTTCGCCAGGAGGCCGGAAGCATCGTTCCTAAATAACTTAAGTGTTCACATATGTATCCTGTTTCTTCAGCCAGCTCTCTCCGGGCGGCTTGCACGAGTGTTTCGCCCGGTTCCACTCCGCCGCCTGGCAGCTGCACAACCACAGCGTCGACCGCCGGACGGTATTGCCTGATAAGAAGAAAAGCGTCTTCTTTTTTGGCCAGAACAACGACACCGTCCGGTTCGTCCAGCGTAATGTACTTTCTGCCCCGTTGATCCGATATAACGTGCTCGCCCTGTTCCTGCTTCTCATCCATGATAACTGCCTCCGTTTATTAGTTAGTGGTGATACATTATCTTAAAAAGTGGTATTCGATTTTTTTCATAGAAAGAGATTTTTTCTCACTCTATGTACTGTAAAAAGTATCGTGGAAAACCATCACTTACAAACAAGATAACATTTTATTACAATTGCAAGGAAAACATCTGTATTTACGTGTCGACAAGATCATAATTAAAGACATGAGGTGAAGAAAGCAAGTGATTGAGGCAGGGTGAAATGTTTCAGCTTCTCCATCAGCTAGCCATCGTCATGACTTGTGAAATGTTAAATGAAAAAGTTGACATATCGAATTAACTCGATATACAATGCTGGTTATGGACCCAATAGATCTGTTTAAAGCACTTTCAAACGAAACCCGTCTGAAGATTCTCTGGTGGCTGAAGGAACCGGAAAAGCATTTTCCTAAACAGCAGGCCCACCTGCCGAAGGAGGTAAGCATTGAAGGGGGCGTCTGCGTGGGAGATATTCAGGAAAAAGTGCAGGCTTCCCAGTCCACGGTGTCGCACTATCTGAATATGATGCAGAAGGCCGGACTGCTGGAATCCGTCCGCTACGGCCAATGGACGTACTACAGACGAAATGAAGACACACTTCAACGGCTGGCGGAGTATCTGAAAACAGAAATCTAGTCATTCAGGTTTCTGTTTTTTTATGGCCCATTAAATCGAAAAATCTAGATATTTAATTATAATGAAATGAATTGAGGTTGAAAAAATGAGTGTACATGAACAGGAAAATCATTTGAGCCGCAAACAAAAGGTGTTGGCGTTTACGCTGACGCTGCTGACGTTTGTGATGGGAACGAGCGAGTTTGTTATTGTCGGGCTGCTTTCAGAAATCTCCTCCGATCTGGGCATACGCCTGGCCACGGCAGGAACGCTTGTGTCAGGGTTCGCGATTGCCTATGCGATCGGTACGCCGGTATTAACCGCCTTTTTGAGCCGGTTTCCTAAATACAGAATTATGATTATGCTGATCATATTGTTTATCGCTGGCAATGTGGTCAGCGCCTTGGCAGGCACGTACGCAGTGCTGCTGTTATCAAGGATTGCTACGGCGATGGTGAGCGGCGTATTAACGGCCCTCGCCATGTCGGTCGCAGGGGACACGATGCCGGCGGCCAAAAAGCCGGCGGTGATCGCTTCCATTTTTGCCGGTTTTACGATCGCCAACGTGCTGGGCGTACCTCTGGGGACGTTTATCGGCCAGCTGTCGAACTGGCAGGTAACGTTCTGGGTGACAGCGCTTCTCGGGGTCGTGGCGCTCCTGATTAGTTTAGGGGTTCTTCCGAAAGATATAAAAAGTGAAAAAAGCTCGATCAAGGACCAGGCTGCCCTTTTTACACAGCCGCGGATTCTGTTAGCCTTCTTGATTCCTATTTTCGGTATCGCCGGCACGTATACGATTTATACGTATATCACGCCTATTATTGAAGACGGGCTGTCGATCTCGAGCAGCTATGTGAGTGTCGTGCTTCTCGGCTACGGTGCTTTTTCGATTTTCAGTAACGTATTGGCAGGAAAAATTGCCAGCCGTAACGGCATCTCGAGGCTCAGGTATGTATTCGTTGTTCAAAGCGTGGTGCTGCTTTCGCTCTATTTCACCATGGCCTCCACCATTGCCGGTTTAATCAGCATTATGCTTATCGCGGTCATGATTTATGCCATGAACGCCACCATCCAGCTGTATTTAATGAACCTCGCGGAATTGTATTCTCCTTCCGCGAAAGACCTGGCGTCTGCGCTGACGCCTGTTGCGGTAAATGTCGGGATCGCTTTGGGCTCTGCGGCGGGAGGAGTCGTAGTAGCAGCGGGAAGCATTGCGTTCCTTCCCTGGGCCGGCGGCTTTTCCGCCCTGATAGCTGCAGGATTGGCTTCGTTAAGCTATGTTCTGGATAGGAAGGAAGCGCGAACTCGGACAGTAAGTATTTCATCCGAATAAAGACGGCATATATTACTAAAAAGCATCTCTGGCAAAAAAAAACAGAGATGCTTTTTTTGATTGGAAGCTGCAGCAATAGGTATAATAAAGCTAAACAATGAGCTGTGAAAGGCGGAGAGGAATAATGCAAAAAACAAATCAGAACGGCGGTAAAATGAAAGCTGTACAGGTGGTGGGCTATGGCGGCCTGGATAAGCTGGAGCTCGCAGAGGTTCCTGTTCCGGAGCCTAAGGACGGGGAAGTACTGGTCAAAGTAAAGGCATGTGCAATTAATAACACGGAAATCTGGATGAGGGAGGGAGCTTACGGAACCGGGAAAGACTCCGGCTGGCGGCCGGAGGGCGTCCAGTTCCCGCGCATTCCCGGATCAGATATCACTGGGGAGGTCGTGCAGGCAGGGAGCAGGGAAAACGAAGATCTGCTCGGTAAACGGGTAGTATTGTTTCCGTTCACCTCCAGCGGCGAGCCTGGTTATGAGCATATTTCAGAGGATATGTCTTTTATAGGCTCAGAATACGATAGAGGCTACGCTGAATATGTCGTATGGCCGGCTGAGCTGTGCTTTGATATGCCGTTATCCAGCTATTCAGACAGTGCCGCGTTCTCGGTGAGCGGACTGACGGCCTGGCATATGGCCCGGCAGGTGAACATCCAGCCGGGGGAAACGATTATGGTTACGGGAGCCAATGGCGGCGTCGGCTCGTTAAATGTGCAAATTGCCTCAAAGGTGTTTGGAGCCAGAGTGATCGCCCTCGCAGGAAGTTTCGAGCATGAGGAAAACCTCAAAGCATTAGGCGCTTCCCTGGGGCTATCTTACAAATCCGATCAGCTTCAGGAAGAGATTTTGGAGTGGAACGGTGGACCTATTGATGCAGTGTTGGACGTTGTTGGAGATGCGCTGTTTTCCCTGTCCCTTGACGTGCTGAAAAAGGGAGGCAGATTTTGTATCTCCGGATCTGCCGGCGGACAGATAACTACGCTTGATTTACGGACGCTGTACTTAAAGCATATTACAATGTATGGTTCTGTCCTGGGCACAAAAGCAGAGTTTAAAGAGTTGATAAACGCTGTTTCTGATGGACGGATCAAGCCGGTCATCGATAAATATTTTCCTTTAGAGGAAGCAAGAGAGGCTCAGAGATACTTTAAAAATAAAGGCAAAGCAGGAAAAATCGTTCTGCTTCCTGATACGCCCATTGTCCAGTAAACAGGAAACAGTATAGAAGTTGATCGTGTTTGGGCCAATTATCGTCTAATCCCGTGGAAGTATAAAGAAAAAACCCGAATCATACACGCTGTTTTTTCGTGTTAATGGTTCGGGTTTTAATTTATTTTTTCTCATTACAATCTGCTAAAAGTCATATTGGCTTTCCCGTATTTGTTCAAAGGTCTGCGAGAGGACAACGGTATCCTCCGCTAAGCGGTCCAGACGGTCGAGCACATCGGTATTAATAATTTCTTTCTGATGAAAGTCTTTTTCTTCAATAAATACATACGTCTGAACGATTTGGGCCTTCATATAGGACAAAATCGGCTTAAGCTGCAGATCTGCAACTAAATAATGCTTAGGCGACCCGGCGGTGACGAGCATACTCACTGTTTTGTCACGAAATGCATCAACCGGCAGCAGATCGAATACGTTCTTTAAAGCTCCTGGAATAGACGCCTGAAAGATGGGCATGCCGATAATAACAGCGTCTGCTGCCATCAGCTGTTGGGTGACATAGCCGGTGTCTCCTTCGTAGTCGAGGTAATGGCGGCCGTCGCTGAACAGCATCGAGTATTCCGCCAGATCAATCACCTCGGTTTCAATATCAGGATATCTCTCATTAACCTTTATTATAGCTTTGTTCATGGCCGTTCTCGTTTTGGAACCGACCTGTGAGCCGGACAAGCCAATTAGTTTCATTTGTTATTCTCCTTATTTTTGTGCCGTGTATTTTTTAACAGCCGGCAGAATGGTATCCCCGATCAGTTCGATATTTTTTCTTATTTTATCCATTGGCATCCCGCCGAAATCAATCTGGGCAATGTAGCGCTGATGCCCGAATACTTCATGCTGGTGCAGTATTTTTTCGATAATTTCCTGGGGACTGCCCGTGTTCATAATATTATGCGGCTCGGCCCCCTGGGCAAACAGCTGCTTCGGGAAGCCTCCACCGTTGGTGCGCTTCATGCCTTCATTAATGTGGGGATACAGGTCCTTGAGCGCCTGCTGGGTTGTCTCGGCTGCGTAAAAGAAGCCAGCTGTGGCCACCGGCAGCTCCGCCGGATCATGGCCGCCGGCACGGGCTGCATCCCTGTAAGCATCAACGGTTTGTTTAAAACGGTCCGACGATCCGCCTAAATGAGCCATAAACATAGGAACCCCGGCATAACCGGCTTTCATCGCGCTGGCCGGTGTTCCGCCGACGGCACGCCAGATGGGAAGCGACCCCTCCGCAGGGCGGGGGAGCACTTTGGCATTCGTTAACGGTGCCCGGAATTCTCCTTCCCAATTTATATTTTTCTGTTCATTGATCTGCCGAAGCAGATCAAATTTTTCTTCATACAGGGCCTCATAATCGCGGACATTATAGCCCAGCAGGTCAAACAATCCAACTCGGGAGGCGCGTCCTGCCACAAGCTCGGTGCGTCCTTTGGAAATCAAGTCAATGGTGGCGAAATTCTCGTATACCCGGACAGGATCCGAGGTGCTGATGATCGTGGAGGAGCTGCCGATTTTTATTCGATTTGTCGCCTGGGCAATAGCTGAAAGAACAACCGCGTGGGCCTGGGTGGCGAAATATTCCTGATGGCTTTCCCCGATGCTGAAGAAATCCAGTCCCGCCTGTTCAGCAAGCGTGGCGTATTCGATTAATTCATGAATCCGGTCCTGGGCTGATATTCTCTCTCCCGTATGCGGATCGGGCAGATGATCTCCCAGGGTATAAATGCCAAATTCCAGTCCATTCTCCGGATGAATGCGATATTGTTTCATAACGTAAAGGCCACCTTTTTTTATTTTGTCTAATGCTATTATAATTAATACCCAACACATTAGTAAGTACGTACATCAAAGTGGCATAGTATAAAAAAGGGTACCTGGAATAGAAAATTTTCCCGGGCTGTCGATCAAAATCATCAAAACAGCTATCCGGACGATGGAAAGGACGACGCGTTCCATCAGCAAAGTAAGAAAAACTCCGGTTTTTATGGGGCCGTTTTCCAGTTAAGAAGGTTATAAAAAAGGACAGGAGGGAATGGTTGAATACCATCTTTAACGATAGTAAGGGTGTCTTCTTCAAAAGGAGACAGAAGGTGTGGAAGAACACGGTTATCCTGAAAAACAAGGAGGAGAAATATGGCTCATTATCAACGGATTTTAGTAGGAATTGATGCTGTCGAGATTCCCACCTATACAGTGTTCGACGAGGCAAAGAAAATGGCGGCCGACCACGGGGCCACATTAATCATAGCTTTTGTGTTCGATCAAAAAAGGTATGCAACGCTGCAGCGCATGGACCCCAAGGGGATTGAACAATTGCGGACGAAAGCCGCTCTGTATCTCGAAGCTTGTCAGCAGGCGGCGTGGGCTCATGGAATTGAGAATGTGGAAACAGTTATGGATTCCGGGGTTCCGAAGAAACGATTAGCGGTCGATTTAGCTAACCGTTACCAGGCGGATGCTATTATTGTAGGCGAAAGCGGTGGTACGCGGTTCGAACGTCTGATGTTTGGCCACACGTCTAAAGCCATCCGCCGAAAAGCAAACTGTGATGTGCATGTAGTGCAAAACAGCTGAAAGGCGTCTTAGATATAAGAATAGAGAACGTTCTATATTGGGGTAAACAAAGAGACGCTCCCGCATGGAAGCGTCTTTGTTTTATCCTGCTATCCAGCCGTTAAACAAAAATCAGCCATAAAGCGAATGTAACAAAAATCGCGGTCACGCCCTGAATCAGCGTTCCCGTAGTCTGCGCCTTGTACGCCTGAGTGACCGACATGCCGCTGAACTCCTTGACGACCCAGAAGTAGCTGTCGTTCACGTGGGAGACGACCATAGCCCCTGCGCCAACAGCCATGACCACGAGCGCCAGCGGCAGGGCTCCTTCGATGCCCAGCTCGCCCAAGAGCGGTGCGACCAGCGA
This sequence comes from Marinococcus sp. PL1-022, assembly GCF_033845285.1. Classification (NCBI taxonomy): domain Bacteria; kingdom Bacillati; phylum Bacillota; class Bacilli; order Caryophanales; family Bacillaceae; genus Marinococcus; species Marinococcus sp. PL1-022. The sequence continues at coordinate 1,288,699 of NZ_JAWXCX010000001.1, forward strand.
CGAAGTGATGACAAGCGCCGCAGTGGACGAGCCCTGGGCAGTTTTCAGAGCGGCCGCAATCAGGAACGGGATAAAGACAAAGATGGCACCGGCGAAGGCTTCATTGGCGGCGACGCCCTCGATGAACTGGGCCACCGGCGTTGCCGTAATAACCGAGCCGAAAGCGCCTCCTGCGCCGGTGATCAGCAGGATCGGCGCGGCTTCTTTAATGCCGGTCCCTACCCATTCCGTCAAGGTTTCCTCATCGTATTTGGGCAGGAGACTAAATGCGGACAGAAGGCCGATCAAAAGAGCCACTGCCGGTGCGCCGAGAAAAAGAAAAACCTCAAATAGCGGTCCCTGCCAGCCGGCAAACGTAATGACCGAGCTGAACCCGATGAGAAGAATCGGCACCACTATCGGGGCAAAGGACTTGAGAGCCGAGGGCATTGCCCCAAATTCGTTTACGATGGCATTATAGTCGAACGAATGGTCATCCTCGCCTTCGATATGTATGTTAGTTCCTGCCTTCATGGCCCACAGATAGCCGGCCATGATGGTTGGAACAGCTACAACAATACCGATTAAAATGATCGTGCCCAGATAGTCTTCCGCTCCAATATTTCCGGCAGCTGCGATTGGTCCGGGCGTTGGAGGCACGAGAGTATGAGTGGCAAACAGCCCTGTGGACAAGGCGATGGCCATGGAAGCGACGGTGACCTTCGCTCTGCGCGCAAGAGCCTTCTTCAAGGACGACAATATAACGTAGCCGGAATCGCAAAAGACGGGGATACTGACGATGCTTCCAATTACACTCATGGCGAGCTGGGGCCTCCGTTCCCCTACAAGACGCAAAACGACCTCCGCCATGCGCAGCGCTGCCCCGGATTTTTCCAGAATCACTCCAATGATCGTTCCAAACACAATCACCAGCCCGATGCCGCCCATCAGATCCCCGAATCCGCTGTTCACAGCCTCTACCACGTCAGGAAGCGGGAGCCCTGCGGCAATGCCAAGACCAAAGGCAGCAATTAACAGGGACAAAAACGGATGAAGCTTTAATTTCGCTGTGGCAAAAATAACAAACAGCACTCCCAGCGCGATTACTACAATCAGACCGAAGCCTTCCATTCGATCACTCCTTTTTAAAATTTTATTGCCAGAGCTGAAAATACATATACCAATATCTCTCCATTATATGGGAAAGACAGCGGTCAAAGAAGGGTATAAAAGGAAAAATCAGTGAATTATAATCCCGTGACTGTATTAAAAAAGCAGACGAACCAAGCTCAGAAGTAGGCGCGTCTGCTTGCTATTTTTATTAATTAACGCCCCGCATCAATCGCTGAATCAGCGGAGACAGAGCTAAGAGAAGGGCGCCCAATAGAATAGAAGCGCCTCCGATCACTCCGAAATAAACGATCTCCGAGTCGGGGGAGTAAAACTTCACAATTTGCGCGTTAATCGCCTGCGCGGAGGCATTTGTTAAAAACCACAGGCTCATCGTCTGGGCAGAGAAGGCAACTGGCGCGAGCTTTGTGGTGGATGAAAGGCCGACGGGAGATAAACAGAGCTCCCCGAGAACGACAAGGAAAAAGCTGAGCACGAGCCACCATGGGCTGACGAGAGACGACGTGCCATTGATGACGGCAGGAACAATCATGACTAAAAATGACAGTCCGGCAAAAAATAAGCCGAAGGCGAATTTTTTAGGAGTGGAAGGCTGGCGGTCGCCCCATTTCAGCCAGAGCCAGGCAAACAGCGGTGCAAGAAAGATGATAAACAGCGGGTTGAGCGACTGAAACCAGGAAGACTGCAGTTCAATGCCAAAGGAGCTGAGCTCTGTCCGCTGATCGGCATAGCGTGCAAGAATCACTGACCCCTGCTCCTGAATGGCCCAAAACATCATTGCAGCCACAAACAAAGGAATGTAGGCGAGCAGCCGGGACTGCTCTGTCGCCGTAGTCTTCGGGCTTTTATACATTACGATAAAGTATATCGTAGGAATAACCACCCCGAGAATACTGATAAGAAAGATAAAGCTATCAATGGTCAAAATGCCGAGGTAGCTTGAAGCGGCACCGAGCAGGCCAAGAATAATGATGCCAATGCCCAGGCGGCCGGCGACGGTTTTTCTCTCCGCTTTGGATAACGGGTTCGGAACATTGGTTCCGGCGAGCCCAAGGTATTTCTTTTTGGTGACAATAAATACGATCAGCCCCGCGAGCATTCCCACAGCGGCAATACCAAATCCAAGATGGAAATTGTAGCTCTGGCCGACGGTGCCGACAATTAACGGGGCGATAAACGCACCCAGATTAATACCCATGTAAAAGATACTGAAGCCGGAATCTCTCCGGTTGTCTGTTTCGCTGTATAAATCTCCAACCACGCTCGAAACGTTCGGCTTCAACAGCCCGGTCCCGATAACGATCAGAAACATGCTGACAAATAATGCCTGCACGCCTCCGGGGAAGGAAAGGGCTACGTGCCCGAGCATAATGAGGATGCCCCCGTAAAAAACGGTGCCTGTGCTGCCAAGCAGCCGGTCGGCAATCCAGCCGCCAATAATCCCTGACATGTAAACGAGCGACCCGTAGATGGCCATGATCGAAGCTGCTGTTCCTTCGTCCAGGCCCAGGCCCCCGTTAGAAACTTCGTTATACATGTAAAATAACAGAATGGCCCGCATTCCGTAGTAGGAGAACCGTTCCCAAAACTCCGTGAAAAATAATGTGAACAGCCCTTTAGGATGGCCTAAAAAACCCTTTTGAGGGACACTGTCCAAAATCTCCTGCTTGCTTTTCCCATTCATGATTTAATCTCTCCTTGATGATGGCAGGGGGAAGGTGTAATACCTTTTGAAAAATGACTTGCTTTCCCCTGAATAGTCCAGCTAATATATGTAAGCCGTTTCCATTCTCAAACTTTCCTATAAAAAATGCAACCCTGAAAAATAAAAAAACCAGGGGCGGGTTCGCTCCTGGTTTTAACGACTGCTTTAGAAAAAATAAATACTACGTTTTTTTGTTTTCCGGGCTTAAAGTAATAGATTAGGATTCATGCTGCAGCATGGTATCCACCTTGAGTGACCGGTTGGTGGGCATGGTGAATACGTGCTTGGATTGGGCGTCTTTCAACAGAGGAAAGGTAGGAATTTTGCTGTCCACACGCACGACCTTTGCGATGCTTTTATCTGTCAGGCTTACGGTGGCTCCCACCGGATAAATCTCCAGAATTTCACACAGCATTTTTATAAGCTCCAGTTCGAGTCCGTGCTGCTCTTCAAACAATATTTCAATGGCTTGATGCGAAGGCATCGCCGGCCGGTACGGACGGTCGAGGGACAGGGCCGAATAGACATCCACGACACTTAGTATCCGGACAGCTTTGGGAATATGAAGGGCTGAAAGCTCCCAGGGATAGCCGCTGCCGTCAAGTCGTTCATGGTGGCTCTGCGCCAGCATGGCAACCTCTTCGGGGAACCCATAATCTGTCAGGATCTGATAGCCATAGAGCGTATGAAGCTTTACGAATGTCATCTCCTGGGAAGTGAGAGCACGGGGTTTATCCAGAATAGCTGAAGGAATTTTGGTTTTACCAATATCATGCAGTAAAAACCCGGCTGCCACATCCTGAAGTTCCGTTATACCGGACTTGGCGGCTATTAAGCTTCCAAGCACAAAGGTGTCGAATGAATGCTGATATGTATAATCGTCCACCGCCTGAATTTTTTCCAGTAGGGTAATCATGGCTGGATGCTCATGTAACGATACAAATAAGGCTTCGAGCCAGTGCAGGGTATCAAGATCATTTAAGGCAAACCCAAGCCGGTATTCGTTTCCGATCCCGGCGATACCCTGAAAGAAATTACCCTTAATACGGAATAATTCTTCCTCTGAAAAAGGTTCTTTTGCCGGCGGGGCTTTGGGCTCCGGAGAAGCGTCCCGGGTTTCACCCGTAATTGTCACTTCTTCGATACGCCAGTGCTTTAATTTCTCAACCAGCCGGGGGGTAAGTACCGTTCCACGCCGCAATACCACTGTATTTTTACGCAGCACGTCTTTAGTCAGAACATCGCCCGGCTGTATATCAAAAAGTCTGGTCATCCAATCCCTTCTTTCTAATGGATAGTATATATTCATTTATAGCACAAAAGTACTACAAAAAGACATAGTTAATACATATTTTTCCTCGGCAATTTTTATTTTGTTTATTAAATGAAAAAATTAGGTTATCATATTGACATAACATTATAATGATATTTTAAAAAGGAGTTATTAGATGAATCAGCCGTTAAATTTAAATAAAGATGCTCCTCCTTTATATATTCAAGTGAAAAATGATCTGAAGGGTAAAATTGAAGAGGGACACTGGGTACCGGGGGATAAAATTACGTCTGAATTGGACCTGTGTGAACAATACCAGGTCAGCAGAACCACCGTTCGGGACGCTATTAATGAATTAGTGTGGGAGAAATTTTTAATCCGTAAAAGAGCAAGGGGCACCTTTGTGCTTGATTACAAGGAACGCAGTGTTGATAAGGATTATTATACCTATATTAAGAGTTATACGTATGAATTAAATGAGCTGGGGCAAACAGCTAAAACCTATCAGGTCTCACTTCAAAAAATTAAGGCCACAGAAAAGCTCGCTGACAAACTCAATATAAGAGTAGGGGACGAAGTAGTAGAGCTTATTCGAGTGCGGGGCAGTGAAAATAGGCATCCGGCTTATTTTAAAACCTATTGGCAGTATAAAGAAGAATTTTCTTTAAACCCTGAAGATTACTATGGTTCTTTTTACGAACTATTAAATGAAAAATGGATTGTTCTGGAAAACATTCAGGAGTATTTAGAAGCAATTATTCCTGATGAAGAAGTGACTGGCGCATTAAATATTTCTCAGGAAACCCCGGTTTTAAAAAGAGTTCGGCAGGCAAGAAACGAGAATTATACTTTTATTGAATATACCGAATGCTTTTATGTAGGAGAAGATTACCGGTACTATATAGAATTAACGAAGGGCAAATAAAAAAAGATTGCTATTGTTATAACATTATGATAATTTATATTTAACCTTATTGTTATAACAATATGACATTAATCTTTATTGAGGGATAAAGAAGGAGAAAAGCAGATGAAAAACTATAATGTGAGTCCGGAGATTGTGGTTAGTAATAAAGCTGACGGCGCATGGGAAGGGTACGAAAATATTCACAAAGCAATTTTGAAAGCGGTTACTAAGAGCGGAAAGGAGAAATCAGTTCTAACAATCGAATGCTATCCAGGAGTCAATTATGAAGAATTGGAACAAAGCCTTATCTTTCCATTAAAAGCTTCGAAAATAGTGCATTCGGATGAATTGGCCTTGAAGGAAGATGCCATACAGCAGCTCATTGAGAAAAATCTTACAGATGATCGTGTATTTGGACTTCAAAGCAGTCATCAGCTGCAGGATTTCTTTAGCGGTGAAGCCATCTTAAAAGTCCGGGATGATATTAAAAATATACAGGAGGGTCTTGTGATCGTTTATGGCGTGGGCGCCCGGCTGGTCTGCGAGCCCGATGTGCTGATTTATGCCGACTTAACCAGGTGGGAAATACAGAGAAGATTTAGTGAAGAAGGCTTATCCAACTGGAAAGCTGATAATAGCGATGAAGAGCTGTTAAGAAAGTATAAAAGGGGCTATTTTGTAGAATGGAGGGTGGCGGATAAACATAAGAAAAAACTTTTTGGCAGCATAGATTTTTTACTGGATACTAATTTGAAAATGATCCCGAAAATGATAACAGCGGAAAATTTTCGGGTCGGTATGAAGCAGGCAACGCAGCAGCCGTTTCGTTTAGTTCCTTATTTCGCTCCCGGGATTTGGGGAGGGCAGTGGATGAAGGAACAATTTGGTTTGAATGAATCCGAGGAAAATTATGCATGGAGCTTTGACGGCGTTCCTGAAGAAAACAGTGTGCAGCTGGCCTACGGGGATGTTCGGGTCTCCATCCCATCGATGAATATAGTGTTTCAGCATCCGCGCGAATTGCTGGGAGAAGGGGTTCATGCCAGATTTGGAGATGAGTTTCCTATCCGGTTTGATCTTCTGGATACCATGGGGGGACAAAATTTGAGCCTTCAGGTTCATCCTATTACTGAATACATTCAGGAGCATTTTGGCATGCATTACACTCAGGATGAAAGCTATTACCTGCTGGATGCCAAAGAGGACGCTGTAGTTTATTTAGGAACAAAAAATAAGGTTAACAAAGAAGAAATGCTGGAGGATCTATACGAGGCAAACGACGGGCACAAAGACTTTCCCGATGATAAATACATTAACAAGTATCCCGCAAAAAAGCATGACCATTTTCTGATTCCCGCGGGTACTATTCATTGCTCCGGAGCCAATTCTATGGTTTTAGAAATCAGTGCTACGCCCTATATATTCACTTTTAAGCTGTGGGACTGGGGAAGGCTGGGTTTAGACGGGCTGCCAAGGCCGGTACATCTTGAGCATGGAAAAGAAGTTATTCAATGGGAGAGAAATACGGAATGGGTAGAAAAAAATCTTATAAATCAAGTGGAACAAATAGATTCAGGTGACGGCTGGATAGAGGAGAGAACCGGATTACATGAGAGAGAGTTTATTGAAACCAGGAGACACTGGTTTTCAAAGAAGGTTCATCACCACACTGGAGGCAGCGTAAACGTATTAAATCTTGTAGAAGGAGAAGAAGCTGTTGTGGAAAGTCCCGACAACGCCTTTACGCCGTTTGTCGTCCATTATGCGGAAACCTTCATCATTCCATGCTCAGTGAAGGAATATACTATTCGCCCATACGGGGAGGCTGAAGGCAAAACAATTGTAACTGTTAAGGCGAGCGTTAGAATCTGAAAACATAAGGAGGGCTGGCTATGATAGCAATGGTGCTGGCAACACATGGAAGTTTGGCCTACGGATTGAAGGATTCCTTCGAGATGATAGCAGGGGAGTCTGAGCACATATATCCTGTATCTCTGGTCGAAGGAATTGATTCATATACCACCTCGGTGGAAGAGCTTATTGAAGACCTTCTAAAGAAGTACCAGGGCATCTTAATACTTAGTGATTTAAAGGGAGGGACGCCATATAACGTTTCGTTAAAGCAGTCTTTTGTTCACGAAAACAAAGTCAAAGTGGTAGCTGGGGTGAATTTGCCGATGGTAATAGAAACGTCTCTGCTTCTCCAGAACGGGGATTTAGAAGAAATTACGACAAAAGCCATCGATAATGGAAAAGAAGCAATTGATAAATAATTTAAGGAGGTAACTTAAAATGCCAATCAGCTTTGTAAGAATCGATGACAGGGTGATCCACGGGCAAATCATAGCCCGGTGGACGAGATGGAAGGACTGCCACGGTATTTTGGTTATTGATGACCAGATAGCGGAGGATCCCATGCAAAAAAAGATTTTCAGTAATGCAGTGCCAAAGTCAATAAAAGTCGGTATTTATTCTTTAGAAGAAGGCGTGGAGAAAATAAATAAAGCTAAAAACGCTCAAAACAGTTATTTTGTTATTGTGAAATCGCCTATAATGCTGAAAAAACTTAAAGAAAAGGGAGCAGATTTCGGCGAAGAAGTGAATGTGGGCCCGATAAGTGCGCGCGAAGGAGCAGAAAACATTGGGAGAAATGTTGCTATAACGCCGGATGAACGGGTAGCATTTGATTATTTATTAAACGAAGGGGTCGGCATTTCCTTCCAGCTGGTTCCTGAAGAGAGTGCTTATACTTGGGAGAAGATTCGTAATCAATAAAAGGGTGTGAGGGCATGGATGTTGTATTAATGATTCAAGCGTTATTGATAGGTATATTCTGCTATCTTGGTTCAGTATCTTCTCCCTGGCTACTGGGGGTTACTGGAGGTTATTACACTATCGGGAGACCGCTGGTGGCGGGTTTAATTGTCGGTCTTATTCTTGGAGATGTGACTACGGGAATTATTCTCGGCGTAGCGGTTCAGGCTGCCTTTATCGCTACGATTTCCACCGGCGGCACGCAAAACCAGGAAATTACGTACGCAGCTTATGGAGGCATCGCGTTGGGAATTCTTGCCGGGGCATCGAGTGGTGTCACAGTAACTTTAGCTGTAGGTATTGGAGTTCTCGGTCTGTTTCTTCACAATTTAATGATGGTGTTAAACTCAGGCTGGAATCGCAGAGCGGAGAAGGCAGCCAAACAAGGAAGTGCCAGAGGTATTATTAATAACAACGGCATTTATCCTCAAATAGTTAACTTTTTACTACGGGTCCTGCCTGTCGGGCTGGCGGTATATTTAGGAGAAGGATTTGTAACCTCTTTTCTTAACTTTGTACCAGATAAAGTCACTCACATGATGGATGTTTTAGGCGGACTGCTGCCTGCGCTTGGGATAGCATTATTAATGAATCTTTTAATCAGGGAAAAAACCCATTTTATCTTTTTTGTTACCGGCTTTGTGTTCATAGTTTTTCTATCAGACAGTATGATATCGCTAACGGTCTTTGCCTTGCTGATCGCCTATATTATTTATTTGGCCACTAATAATTTCACGCCTGCTCCTAATTCTGATGACGAGGTGATATAAATGCCTAAATTAGAAAAGAAAGATTTACGTAAATCATGGTTAAATTGGGCAATGTTTCATTTATCGTCCATGAGCTTTGAAAAACTTGAAGCTCACGGCTTTGCCCATTCAATGATACCGATTGCAAAAAAGCTTTATAAAAATGATCCAGAGGAACATAGAAAAGCTTTAGAGAGACATTCCGTTTTTTATAATGTAGAACCTCAAGTTGGAAGCGTTATCAACGGCATAACAGCTTCAATGGAAGAGGAAAAAGCAAATGGCAAGGAAATAGATGATGAAGTCTTTGTCAGTGTGAAAACTAGTATGATGGGTCCCCTTTCGGGTATTGGGGATTCTACAATACAGGGTATTCTGATCCCGGTGCTGCTTTCCATAGCTATGGCTATATCTGCTGGCGGCAATCCTTTAGGGGTACTATTGTATATGGTGGGCTACGTTACAATTGCCGCGGGCCTTTCTTATTTCCTGTATATGAGAGGGTACCAGCTGGGAGTTAGTTCCATAGATACGATTGTAGGGGAAGGATCTGAAAGGCTAAGAGATGCTTTTAATATATTGGGAATTATCGTCATCGGGGGTCTTGCCGCTTCTTTTGTCAGTCTAAGTACGCCCCTTGAGATACCTAATGGAGAAGAAAGCCTTGTACTGCAGGAAACTTTAGACAGCTTTTTTCCCGGCTTTTTAGGGCTGCTGGCTGTCATTTTTAGCTGGTATCTGATTTCAAAAAGGCGGATTTCTGCTACGAAAATATTATTAATATTAATCGGCATATCAGTGGTCGGTGTACTGCTGGGTATATTCTAGCATTGAAAGTTTATTTCCCAAAATTTGTTTTAATAGTTCTGCCACAAGCATTTCGCTGCCAAGGGGCCGGAATGCTTGTTTTTGTCGGGTAGAAAATCTGGTGGCGACTACGATAATTTTCTGGACATCGAAGCCTGACCGGATAATTTCTCAATGCAGGTTTGAGCCATGTATATGGTATGCAAAACGAGTTTTGGGCATAAAAACTTAGGCTGATAAAAATATTTTCACAATAAGAGTAGTAAAATTATTTATTTAAGGTATACAATATATGTAAGAAAAAGGACCTATTTAATTGAATGGAAGGGGCAATGCAATGCTACACACCGATGTACCGTATTATACGCAGCTGCATCACGTTCTAAGTGATCTGTTGCGCGATATCGCTCAGGTCTTCCCCCGTCACTCGGTATTTTTTGCCACCCATGACGGGGTCACGAATACGATTCAGCAGGTAGATGATCAGGTCGGCCTTGCTATTCCGGAGGGCTACACGGAACCTTTTCAACAATCGCTCTGCCGGTTGGCTGCAGCCGCTACAGCCAAGGTGGTAGCTATTCCCGACTTGACCGCTCATGCAGACACCAGGAGCCACCCATTCACACTTCAATGTGGAACCGGCAGCTTTTTAGGAGCCGCGGTTACTCATCCGGATGGGAGCACTATGGGCAGCTTATGCCTGATCAGTGATGAGCCCTACTCATTCACCGACCGGGAGGAGAAGTGGGTGGGGAGTCTGGCGCGCATGGTCAGCGGAGTGATTCGCATGGAGCAGGGTCAGGTGCGCGACGGGCTCACGCATCAATACCACGCAAATGTATTGCCACCCATGTTTCAGGAGATGGCCGCCCGTGACGCCGGAATTTTGTTATTTGTCATATCAATCAATGATTTCCAGTGGATCAATCAGCAGAATGGGTGCGAGCAGGGAGACCAGCTGCTGCGGACGTTTGCGCAGGTGCTGCAGGAAGAATTCTCGGCGAAGGCAGTTCCATCCCGGATCGAGCCGGATACGTTTGTTGTGATGCTTCCCTGTGCAGAGGATGAGCATCCGGAGCACCGTGCCCGCACACTGGCCAGCCGATTCCTGCATCATATCCACAGTACTCCGTTTCGGATGAAGGACCGGGACCAGTATGTGCAGATTAACATGGGCATTTCTTATTATCCCAAGGAAGATACCCATTTCGAGCAATGCCTCGAAACCGCCCGGAAACGCATGAAGCGGGCGAAGCAGCTGCCTGCTGGAGAACACATGGTGGACAGCGATGAAGCCCTGCTTGTCAGTGAACGGGAATTCCGGCTGCGCAATGATTTGAACCACGACGGTCTGTATCAGCAGCTGTGTCTGCAGTATCAGCCGCAGGTGCATCTCGCCGACCGCAGCATGCAGGGAGTGGAAGCTCTTGTGCGCTGGAACCATCCGTCCTACGGCTGGCTCGCGCCAAATATCTGGATTCCGATTGCTGAAGCCTACGGTCACATCCACGCCATAGGAAAATGGGTTATCCGGCAGGGGTGTATCGACATGCTTGCATACGGAGCACAGCATGAGCCTATAGATCTGGCTGTTAATATTTCGCCCCTGCAGCTGCGTGAGGCTGATTTTGCAGAACAGGTGCTGGCTATTGTGGCCGAGGTCGCCTTTCCGGCGGACCGGCTCGTGCTTGAGATCACTGAAACGCTGCTGCTTGAGGACCATGCCCACGTGATGAATAACCTGCAGACGCTCCGGAGCCGCGGGATTCGCATTGCAATTGATGATTTTGGGGTCGGCTACGCGTCATTTCACCTGCTGCACAAGTTTCCAATCGACATTTTAAAAATTGACCGGCAGTTAAGCCGTCCATTGACGTCGCCGGCTAATAAAAAAATCGTCAGCGCCCTACTGGAGCTGGCTTATTCCCTGGGAATGCACTGTATTGTGGAAGGCATTGAAACCGCCGAACAGCATGCCTTTTACCAGCAGTACGATAACTATTGGGGTCAGGGATACTACTACCACCGGCCCGTCTCCCCGGATGAGCTGCCAGCGCTGTAGAGTGAAGACGGCATAAATCAAAAAAGATGAAATGGGCAGCTTTTTAAGTTTGTCATTTAATTGCTGCCGCCGCCTGTCTGAAAATAATGGTTAAGCCTTCGCAGTCCTTCAGTCAGTTCTTCAAATGAATGGGTGGCCGAAAGGGAGAGGCGAAGGTACTTTTGCTCTGACGATTGTCCTCCGCTAATAAAACGGTCGGAATGCAGCACATGCACCTGCTTTCGTTTAATATCCTCCTCGACCTCGCGCCCAGGGGCCCTGGAGGAAAGGGGCAGCCACCGAAAGTAACTGAGCGGATTGCCCTGAGCCTGCCCGACCGGAAAATACGAATCATAAATGCGGTTGGCCTGCTTAAGCAGGGCTTTTTTTTGATTAAAAATCGTTTGTGCCTTCCCGTTATGAATGAGCTCAGAGATCACCTCCGTATCAAGCGAAGAGAGCTTGATATTGAGATAAGGTCGATGCCTGATATAAAATGATTTTTCGTAAAAAAGCTTTTGCCTGCGCGAGAAACTTTGAATTTCAAGTGCTAATATCTGTTCTCCAAAAATAAACATTTATCAGAAATTATAAAACTTTCGCATATTCGGTTGACATGAAAAAAGCGGCCTGCGTATATTAGATGCAACTCTTTGGAATATACGGACGTGGTTTTCGTATTAATGACTGAAAATACAAAAAAAGCGGTTGCCAGAGGGAGAGCAGTTAGGAATATTTAATAGGCATAGAAAAGGGTGGAGAATGAATGAAGCGAAGTTTACAGGAGCGTTTAGAGGCAGGGCCGGTTATCGCAGGAGAAGGATACTTATTTGAATTGGAGCGTCGGGGCTATTTACAGGCAGGCACGTTTGTGCCGGAAGTGGCACTGGAAAACCCCGAGGCCTTAAAGCAGACGTACCGGGATTATATGCGTGCCGGTTCGGATGTCATACTGGCGTTCACGTATAACGCCCACCGGGAAAAAATGCGCATTATCGGAAAAGAAGATCTGCTCGAGCCGTTAAACCGGCAGGCAATCCGGCTGGCAAAGGAAGTCGCCCAGGAGCATCCGGAGGAAGAGGCGCTCGTTGCAGGCAATATTTCCAACACAAATATTTTCAATCCGGACGATGAGGATTCCAAAACCGCTGTCCGCCAGATGTTTGCCGAAATGATTGGCTGGTGCAGTGAGGAAGGCGTCGACTACATTAAGGGCGAAACCTTTTATTATCACGAAGAAGCGCTGATTGCCCTCGAGGAAATTCAAAAGCAGGGACTGCCAGCGGTTGTTACCCTCGGACTAATGGGCGAAAACATTCTGCGGGACGGCTATACAGTGGAGGATTCCTGCCGCATTTTATCTGAGAGCGGGGCGCTCGTGGTCGGCATGAACTGCTTCCGCGGCCCGAATACGATGCAGCCGTACATGGAAAAAATCCGGGAATCGGTCGATGGATATGTGGCGGCTCTTCCTGTTCCTTACCGGACCACAGAGAGCCATCCTACCTTTTTTAATTTACCTGATTCCGGATGCAGCTGCCATACTCCTCTGGAAACAACGTTTCCTACCGCACTGGAGCCGCTTTACCATAACCGGTATGAACTGGCGGAATGGGCGAAGGAAGCGACAGACGGCGGCGTGAACTATATCGGTTTGTGCTGCGGAGCCTCTCCGGCTATGCTGCGGTCGGTAGCTGAAGCCGCTGGCCTGCAGACAATAAGCTCAGAATACTCCCCGAACATGGAAAAGCACTTCCTGTTCGGCCAGGACGAAACCCTTCAGGACCACAATACAAGCTACCGCACAAAAGCATAAGTAAGAAAGAAGCTCTCCCGCTGTATATGCAGGAGGGCTTCTTTTGTTTAAGGGAGGCATTTAAATAAACGGCGGGAACTTTTTATTTCATGGAATTTGCGATCTGTAAGGATTCTATTGGTGGGAGACTGGTCCGAACCGCATAAACGGTTTTTCCTTCCTGCCAGCGGATGTCCACAGTGACATCCTCACTGGACGGAGCGTAATAAATATCGACGACTCCCTGGTCAGCAGAAGCAGGAAGTGGGTGATGCTTCAGGTATTCCGTCATTTGACGGATCACGGCTGTCTGATCGAGATTCCTCGAAGATGAAGAAGAAAGGCTCACCAGCCATTGATTTTGCTGACCGCTGTAGCGATACTGGTCTGCGCTGTCTTTCATGTGTCCGGATAAGCCGTTCTCAAAGGGTTCTACTCTTGGAGCGGAGGGGTCAACGGTTTTTCCTTCCTGAAAATCCTCGATTTCACTGGAGGCTTCCTGCAAATCTCTGTACCGAGCAGCAGTCACGTGCGCTAAAGGCTCTCCGGTACTGGTGTGATACTGGATGCTGTAGGTGGCTGAATTGTTGGAAGCCACCGATCCCTGGATCTGCCTGTTCTGCTGACCGGGGAAATGTGAAGGCAGCTTAATCCACTTATCGTTCATCAGAAGCTCCTTCCTTATTTTTTCAACGTCCAGTTCTGAGGGTGTAGGAGAAGACATATTTTCCCTTTGAGGCTCCGGCTGGGAAACGGGCTTTTCTTCTACATCCTTCTCGGGCAGGTCATCTTCATCCTCAATGGAAGCTCCCTGGGCATTTGAGGCCTGGGGAGTTTCTTTTTCGCTCGTACAGCCAAAAAGGAAAGCTGCAAGCAGGGTTCCTGACAGAAAATACATCAGTCGTGGTTTTTTCAAAGGGTTCCCTTCTTTCTAAATGGGAGTAGCCAAAGACCGGGTTGAAATTTTTTCCATAAACAAAGAAAAAGCCAGAAAAAGTATTGTCCTCTTTTCCTGGCTTATGGATCGGCTGTAGTATCCATCCATTGCTGCCTTGTATATTTTGTGATTTCCCCTTAGAGCTAGTAGTAAAACGATATACTGGCGGCTCACTCCCAACAATTTTTCAGTTAGTATTGAGCGTGTGAAAGCTGCAGGAGATAATATGATCATCGACCATGCCAACCGCCTGCAGAAAGGAATAGGTAATGACCGGGCCCATGAATTTGAAGCCTCTTTTTTTAAGATTCTTACTGATTCGGACGGATAAAGAGGACTGGGCAGGAATTTCCGTGTCGGCTGTCCAGTTATTGATAATCGGTTTAAAATCCACATAGCTCCACAGAAAGTCGGCGAAGCTTCCGAATTCCCTTTGTATTTTCAGTACCGCCTCCGCATTGGAGCGAACCGATTGAAGCTTCGAAAAATGCTTGATGACTTGATAATTCTCTTTGATTGCTTCCAAATCCGCGTCCGTGAGGCCGGCGCAATATTCGATCTCAAAGTTGTTAAAGGCAGATTGGTAAGCCTGTCGTTTCGCCAATACAATATTCCACGATAGGCCGGCCTGTGCCCCCTCCAACGTAAGCATCTCGAAAATGTACCGGTCATCCCGGGCGGGTCTGCACCATTCTTCATCATGATACGCTTGCAAAAGCTCACTGCCCTGGGGCCATAAACATTGTTCCATCGACTATGCTCTCCTTTCCTTCTGTTGAACCTACTGTACCATGCAAAATAGGACAACTGCGTGTCATATTAAAAATTGTGTCATTCGACGAATGTATTATTTCAGCTTTTATATGAATGATTTAAAAGGATTCCAGGAGGGCAAAGGAGAAAAGAATAAAAAAGAAACGGAGGGAAGATCGTGGCAAAGGTATGTCTGGGCATGATTTTATCGCTGGATGGGTACGTTAATGACCGGCACGGAAAGATGGGGAAGCTTTATGCCAGCTTTGAGCCGAATGAAGCGATTGAAGCGGCGATGGCCAATACAGGAGCTGTGGTAATGGGCCGGAACAGCTTTGATGAAAGTCCGGATCCGGATGCCTACGCGGATGATTACGAATTTCAGGTGCCGTTGTTTGTGCTGACGCACCGTCCGCCGCCCAATCACCCGAAGGAAAATGAAAACCTTACAATCACCTTCGTGACGGACGGCATTGAAAGCGCGGTCCAGCAGGCCAGAGAAGCAGCCGGAGAAAAAGATGTTGTGGTGCTCGGGGCGGACGTTGGCCAGCAGCTGTTAAAGGCAAAGCTCGCGGACGAGCTGCAGGTCGCGTTTGCGCCCATCATACTCGGCAAGGGACTGCGGCTGTTTGAGCACCTGGAGGATCTTGAAATTCACCTCGAGAAGCTGCGGACTATTGAGACCGCCCAGCAGGTGGAAATCTGGTATAGGGTCCTTAAGGAATAGGGAAAAGGTTTAGATGAAGTTCTTCTGCTTTTACAGCGGGAGGGCTTTTATTTTTGTGCCAGACCGCGTTTGAAAAAATAATGTAAGCCAGCTTACATTTAAAAATATAAACATGCAGGAACACTGTCTGGAGAAAATCGTTAATTACTTTTGGAAAAAAGCTTTTAAAACACAATGAAATAAATATAGACGCTATAAAATAAAAAATGAAACATAATAAAAAAGGGACGAACCATTAAGTTGGCTCGTTCCTTTTACTGATATTTCATCCACCGCTTCAATGTTGCTGACAAACGTATATGCTACGAAGACTCTATCTCTTCCCGTACCTGCATCAATCGCGGCAGGGGGATGGCTTCAAGAACAACGTGGGCCTGGAGTCCGCGACGGGAGGAATCGTCCACAGAGTCGAAATGCACAAAGTTTTCTTCGCGAAGAAAATGGAATACATCATGCAGTTTTTGTTCTTCTTTGGCATTCAGATATAAAAATGCCGGCTCGCCCTGAATTAAGAACGTAGATACCTCTTCGCCGGCGTGTTTGTTTAAGCGGTGAAACGCTTCTTCGAGTTTCCACTTCATAAAAGTGCCTCCTTGAGTGATTTATCCTTGTTTGTGAGAATTCTTGTTGCGTGTCAGGAATGGTTTGGTCACTCCCGTTTGTTGCTCTATTTTCATTATAATGCCGTGAGATGAGTATTTTTTAATAAGAAAATGAGAAATTGATGAAAATTATAGGCGGAATGCTTTCATTACATTATTTTCTTTGTTTCTTTAATCATACAGCTGAGGGCAAGGATAAACAGGCTCATGCCAATCAACGGGATGAGCACAAGCCAGTAAGCGCTGCTCAGCTGCAGAGTGTATTGATACATGCCAACAAGCGATCCCCAATCATAAACTACGGGGGTGGGGGGACCGCCGCCCATTCCATATTCAATCTCGGTACCGCCGTAAAAGAGATTGAATATGCCGAGGTGAGTCATAATCAGGATAACCTGAATAGCAGTGGCGAACCCCAGCGTAAACAGAGAGACGCGGAGACTGGGAAAAATATGCTTCCAAAATACCTGCCAGGAGGATGCCCCCATTAGACGGGCAGCTACGGCAAATTCCCGTTGATTAATGACGGAGGCTTCGTTGGCAATAAGAATAGCAGGCGCAGGTACGAGCACCAGGCTGATGAATATGGATTCGACGATGAGCCTATAGAGCAGTGACGTAGCAAACCCGTCGGGCGACTCCCACAGTAGTGGGAACAGCGCCTGATAAATGATCAATGCGGCTGGCACAAAGTAAAAAATCATAAGGATCTGTTCGATGGCTTTATGTACCCGCCGGTAACGCTTCAGCTGACCCATCCAGGCCCCGAGCCCAAAAGCAATGATCATGCAAATAATAGTGATAGCAAGCGTTCCAAGCATTGTATACTTTGCGCCCTGAAGCATGTAAAACAAAAGATGATTGCCCGACGAATCCGTTCCGAGTATGGAGTGGTCAAAAGGCGCAAACGGAGGCCCCTGCAGCGTACCGGTATCATCAGTGACAAATGGCGTCCGGGGGATGTGCGAATCGAAAAAGACAGAGTGAATAAAGCTTGCAGTCAGTGTACCACCGAGGAAAAGAAAGCTGAGCAGCAGCAGTGGTTTCCGTAGGAGCTGTTTCATAGATGCACGCTCTGATTTGTTATTAAATACGTACTTCCTTCGACGACTTTCAACAATAGATAAATAGGCAGAAAAAAGAGAACAGCTGTCACCAGAAATACTGATGGCTGCGTGAAGGAAAACAGGAACTGCGTCATTCCGGCGTTTTCAAACAAATATTCCACGATTAATAAATTACTAACAAGCATACTGACGACGTATTTTGACCGGTAGGCGACCGATAAAAGTGTATTCCGAAGGATATGCCTCCAAAGAAGGGGACCTTTAGAATGTCCCTTGCTGCGAGCGAATTCTACATATAGTTCAGCAGTTTCATTTTCAATTGATTCCATCAGGGCGTGCACCAAGTATATTGTCGGAACGATTGCTAAAATAAGTACGGGCAGGACAATCGCCGTGGAGTCCCCCGCTCCTGTGAAGCTCAGAAGGGTAAAATGAAATGTTTGAGACAGCCAGATGACCAGCATTTGGGCGGCAAGAATAAAGATGACATCCGGGATGCTTTGTAAAAAAGCAAGGCCTGCATCAATCGCCTTTTTCCCTCGATGAGAAACGTACTGGAGGCCCAGGGCCAGCAGAAATGAGCTTCCAACCGCCAGTGCCCAGGCCGAAATAAATACGGTGATGGACAACGTAAAAGGTTTGAAAATAAAGGGGAAAAGATCACGTTCAATCCCAGAATCCGGATGAACGTAGGTAAGATGCTGAAGATTGGTGAGTGGGTGCAAAGCCTCTGCCCATTTACGGGAAGAAGGCCAAATGATTCCCTGAGCACTAAAAAATAAAGGAAGAAAACTAACCAGGCCGATACCTAAAAACAAATATAGCACCCGCAGTAATTCCCTGCCGAAAATTTGATAGACCATCATTAACACTCCTCAAACACTTTAAAGTGACTCCTTTATGTAACGAGTATTCATTTATTGTAGTATCTATCATGGCCAGGGAGAGGTTTTTTGTCAAATAATGTCTGAAGCTATTGAATGCGGAAAAAATGAACGAAAATCCTACCAAAAGAAACGCCGTAATACACAGACGGGGTGAAAAATCCATAAGGGTGGACGATATAAAGAGTATATGATGTTCGGGAGGAATGCATAATGCCAGCCATTTGCGATAAATGCTTTTTGCTTTCAAAAAATAATATAAATTTTTTGAAATACATCATGTCTCCCGGAAGCCTTCAGGCAGCGTATGCGTAAGTCGTCGTGGGAAGCACCGGGGTTTGAATATATATTTCGTTTTTTATTGACTGAACGGGAGAGAGCTGTTTTATATACTCTCTATCTGCTGTTTGTAGGTGTTTTATTCTTCGACAGTATTGTAGTGGTGGATTTTCCGTGGCCGGTTCTTATAGCATGGCTAATGTTTATAAGCGCCGGGCTTTATTTGATTCGACGTGGTTTTCGACGCCAACAGTCCATGCTCTTAACATTCTACATGATAGGCAGTATGGGCTGGTGGGCGGGAGCTGTCATAGCTACTGGCGGGGTGGTTAATAGTCCACTGGTGCATTACGGACAGGTGTTATGGGTGTTAAGTGCCCTGTCAGCCTCATGGCGCCTGAATGTGGCGGGTGGCACGGTGTTTGCAGCGACCCTCGTGGCTAGCTTGAGTATGTCCATGAGCCGCGTCGAGATGCTTGAAGCCGGGGGCGTAGTAGCCATTCACGGGCTGACGCTCGCTTTTGGCTGCCTGGCGGCAGTAGCTGTGCACCGGCACAGGATATGGATTACTCACTGGCAGGAGCAGGCTCATACCGACGATTTGACAGGCATGGCCAATCGGTCCGGATGGCTGGCCTGGTGGAAGCAGAAGGCGCCGACAGACGGCTGGATCGGCATAATTGACCTGAATAATTTTAAAACCATGAACGATACGTACGGTCATGAATGCGGGGATCAGGTATTGATGGCAATGGCGGAAGAGCTGCAGGCATCACTGCCCCCGGAGTCATCTGCCGCCCGCATTGGCGGGGACGAGTTTATGATTTATCTTCCCTCTCACATGAGCGAAGCCGAGGCGGTGGACACCGTGTGGCAGTTGGCCCAGTGTGTCGGCCAGACTATGCAGATGCCGGTAACAGCGGCGCTGGGGCTGGCCCGGATAACACCGAAGCATTGCGATTTTCAAGAGCTGTACCGGCGGGCTGATGCTCATATGTATCAGCAGAAGCAATCCAAAGCCTCATTTACGATGAATCCGGAGGCACAAAATCGAAAAAGGACTGTCCAAAATTAGGACAGTCCTTTTTCGATTGAAGGTAAGCCCTGTGCTGTAGTTCTGGTTCTACATAAAGTGAAATTTACAAAGCCCTGCAAGAAAGATTAAGGAAAAATTAATTCATTTGCATTTATTACATAATATGGGAAAATATTTAAGGAAAGGACTGAATGCTCCAAGCCTATATCAAGGCATAAAAAGCAGCCGTGCGGATAGGCATACCGCCTGCCAGCTTTGTATATGGTTCACGTGAGGCAATTGTAGAAATTCAATTCAGATAGATACAGGAAAAGGGTGATTCTCTTGAGGAGATGGGGACCGAATACGTATCAGGATCGCAAGCAACGTCTCGAAGACCCACTGCAGCCCCGAAAAAAGGAGCAAAAATTCGATAAAATACCTATTGGTACTTTTTTTCTTATTGTACTGGCCATTTTCGTCGTTTATGGTTTCGTTTCTGCCGTTTTCGGCTATCATAATGAATTTATTGAACAGCTTTTTCATTGGGTGGCTAACGAACTGCTTTCAAGAGGCGGAAATGATTTAGAAATTTAACCGCAAGAATGCACAGAGAAAACTCTGATACTGTGTTTTATATGCATTTTCATCAAATAATATTTAAATTGCAGGTGTGTTAGCCATGAAAGCCTTTATGTATATTTTCAGCATTGTATTAATAGTGTTTGGTTTATGTGTATTTGGAAGTACTTTTTTTCCTTTCTTTGATGGGCGGAGCACTATCATGTACAGAATACTGAGCGCGGTCATTGTTATAGGAAGTGTTTTAAGAATCGTTCGTTATAAAAAACGGAAAAAATTTATGGAAGCTTGAAATCTGAGTTGAATACCGGAAAGCTTGTTGATGGATAGGTCATTTAGGAGGGTTTTTGGATGAAATCTGAACGTTTATTGGGCCTGGTTGTTGCCTTGGTGGTCTGTTTAACTGTATTTTCTCTCGATGTCTGGGCATCGCCGCCTTTTGTAATTCTATTGAGTATAGCTGTGGTTGCAGGTGTGGCCGCCACATTTTTGGGACATGAAATCTTTAGTCAGAAGAAGACATGAAAGAAGAAGTATGAAGGCTGAATAGGAAAACAGCATTGATTATCTGCATGAAAATGAATATTTTAAAACAGGAGTATTTACGTTGGTAGTACGCACGAAGGTTGAGGAATATGAAGAATAGAAGTTTATTTGTACGTTATCTGATTGTTTTAAGATATGTAAGGAGCCAGGGAAAATATGCATATAAAAACATTCATTAAAGGCAGCTTATATGTTGTACTTGCACTCTATACGATAGTTTTTCTGGCTTACAGTATAAAAACGGGGGACTGGAACCTTCTAGTGTATATTTTTGGTCTCATTTTTATGGCCAGTCCTTTTATTGGTATGTACTATGTGTTTTTTCCGCCGAGTCCATAGGTGTTGAAGTGTAATCAATCTTTTGGGAAAGCATGGCTGCTTTAGGAATTTTGGCGTTAAAAATAATGGTTGTTTCTTTATTATTCCAAATGAATGCTTTTTTTATAAATAATTTTAGACATAGGGGATAATATTATTTATTACTTTTAAGAGAATTACGAAAAATCAGGCTTTCATGATTTGATTTATATGTATCGCCTTCCTCATGAGCGCTCATGAGGAACACGTGTGGCATGAAAGAGCAAAGCTTATCATCTTTGCTCCTGGTCAACGTATTTCTTTTTTTGCTCCGGTGTAAACGTGGGACGGACAATTACGTTTCTTGTCTTGTTTGTACAAAAAAGCCGTCTTTGCTGGTCCATTCTGCAAAATAAAGGTCATTCAGCTGGTAGCCGAGGTGATGCAATGCTTCTTTTAGGCGCGGGGCATCCCAGCCCGAGGCCTGAAGATTGGATAGATGCATGGCTCCATTTTCCAC
The DNA here is from genome assembly GCF_033845285.1 of Marinococcus sp. PL1-022. Taxonomy (NCBI): domain Bacteria; kingdom Bacillati; phylum Bacillota; class Bacilli; order Caryophanales; family Bacillaceae; genus Marinococcus; species Marinococcus sp. PL1-022. Next base: position 1,310,109 of record NZ_JAWXCX010000001.1, read on the forward strand.
GAGCAAAAAAGAAGGTTCATTTCGTGCTGGTGTTTCCGGATTATCGTTCGTGGAGGAAGGGCCTGCATCGGCCTTTTCCAAAACACTGACTGTGCCGCTGGTTTCCAGAATCGCATATTCGACATCACGAAAAGAAAAAATCCCCTGGGTGCGCAGCAGCATGCGAAGCTGTTCCAGTTCCAGCTTATTTTTCTTGAGATTGTGGTGATAGACCTGCCCATCCTGCATCAGCACCGTGTTTGCTCCTTTGATAAACCAGCGGAATCCGTCAAACTTTTGCGTTAATGTTTCTAGCGCATAAATGACGAGGCCCCAAAGGACAAAGGTAAATACCATATGAAACCAGTGGACATCAGTGTTGTATAACCCCTGTTCGACGATGCCCCCAAGTACTAAAACGTAGACAAAATCCAACGGGGTCACTTGAGCCAGCTGCTTTTTGCCCAGCAGACGGGTAATCACAATGATTCCGATCAGCCCAATGCCAATGGAGATCATAATAGACATAAACATAAGCTGTCTTTCCTTTCTATAACTTCAGATTGAGCCTGCTAGAACGTGAAAATACTCATACGAAGGCCGCTACCCCGACACAAATATTGATGTATGGTTTCTGGGGGAAGGATTTGGCACGTACTCGTTAATGTTAATATGCATTTCACACGAAGAGGGCTGATCCATCTTTTCATTTTTCATGGCTTATCGCAAATTTTTCAACAATATAGAGGTAATTATTAAAAATCCCTCTTCGAATCATTCATCGTTTGGAGGCTAAGGCTCGAAAGAGATACATTCTGGATAAATATACTCTGAGAAGCCGATTCTTTATTGGATGGTATCGTGACAAGAGAACAAAAATAGAAGGGAAAGCTCATGATGAATGAACAACTATGGTTTCTCGTAGAACTGTTCGCAAATTTATTGCTAATATCGAGTGGATTGGCCCTGACAATGACTCTGACAAAGCGATGGTATAGGAAGCGTAATGGAGAGGATCGTCCACAAGACTATGCGAACGATACTCATCAAAAAATCACAATGTGGTTTGTCCTCATTATCGTTTTTCTTTTGGTTCCACTCATGAATCTGGAACGAACCTCGGGCCATTTGGTCTTCCTGTTCATTACCCTTCCCTTATTTTTGTTGTACCTCCTGATTGGAACGTATTTATGGAAAAAGGTGAGCAGTAATAAAGATGATTATTGGTATGACTGGTGGCTCTCAGGAGGTTTTTTGGTATGGTTTGTGCTTTTCATGATGGGTAAGCAATGGTGGGGGATATAAAAGTTTTGATAAATGGCGGTAACGTAACAAACAGAAGAATGTTGGCTTCTCATCTATGAACGGACACAGGTGGGCACTTATGAAAAGAGAAGGTTTAGGAAGAATGAGATTTTGAGGCAATAATCACTATGGAGCATTAAGAGCCCGAACATTGTTTTTTCAGGGTAAGCAAAAATGCTTCCTGGAAGAGGTCTATAGTCCGTTTTCGTTTATATAGAAACGAAAAAAAAGAGCCAGGCTTTGATGACGGCCAGGTCCTGGTTTTTTGATCACGTTGCATATGATAGTAGAAGACGGGATTCTCTTAACACAAAAGCAACCCTTCACCCGGATTCCCTTATTCTCTCGCGGCAGGCAGGGGTTCGCGTCTGGAGGGGTGACTGGTACCAAGGAAGCCCCATTTTTTCCGAACATTCCTACGGGGGAAATATTTTCAGTTACCCATAAAGAAGAAGTAAATGGCAGGCTCGTAGCCAAAAAACCGCTCGTCTATGAGGGAACGGTTATTAACGATATTTCCCTTACATTTCAAGATGGACGAATAACGTCCTATGCTGCAGCCAATGGACAAAAAGCATTAGAGCGTCTGATCGAAACAGACGAAGGTTCTCATTATTTAGGGGGAATTGCCCTAGTCTCTAGCCATTCACTTCTTGCTCAGACAAATACGCTTTTTTACAATACTCTGTTTGATGAAAATACAGACTGCCATATTGGCATCTGTAACGCTTCGCCTTTCAATCTTCAATATGGCAGCAGTTTATCGAAACAAGCGTTGGAGGCAGCCGGACTGAATACATCCCTTCTGACGGTAAATGTCACTTTCGGCACGGAAGATATGAAGGTGATGGGGGTCAAAAAAGACTGGGAAGAAACTGTATCTATGAAAGTAGATACAGTTTCTTCTTTGTTAAAAGGTGTGGCAATAATGTTACATATTGATATATAAAAACAATTTTCAAACAATTGTCACAGCATTGATGAGTGAAAACCGATACGATGATACTAACGAGTCCGGTAAACGTTTGGAGTCTTGCCGGGCTACCATCGAATAGAGGGGAGAACCATATGAACAAGAAAAGCATGATAATGCTGTCATCAATGCTGGTAACAACAGGAATCATGACGTCGTGTGGTGGAGAAACAGGCCAGGAGGAAAACAGTGAAGGTCAAAACCAGATGCAGGAAGAATCGCAGGAGGAGAATGGAGAAAACGCCAGCGGGGACGACACAGCCAATATCGACAACATGACGGCCGAAGAGCCGGGGAAAAATGAAACCTGCTACTACTGTGAAATGGGGATTCCACATCCAGAAGACGAGCAGTCTGTGTTTACCGCCCAGGCCATCACGAATGACGGCGAGCGCGTCTTTTTTGATGATTCCGGGTGCGTAGAAAATGCGGAACAGGAACAGGATGAGGAGTTCGCGAAAGTATGGGTAAAAGATTACAGTTCGGATGAATGGACCGAGCGGGAAGGAACCACGGTAGTGGCCGATAATTCTCTCGAGACACCAATGAGTTATCAGTATGCGTTCTTTGAAGAAGAAGCGGATGCCGATGCGTATGTGGAAGAGCATGAGGCTGAAGCTGCTTCCTGGGAAGATGTACAGGCCGATGCTCATGAGCGCGCACAGGGTGGGAGCATGGATCATGAAGAAATGAATCATGAGGACATGGACAGTCACGATGACGAACAGGACAACTCGTAAGAACGGCAGGCGGCTTTCGAGTCTCCTGTTATTTACATTGCTGACTATGAGTTACCCCGGTCAAGCCCAGGCCGAAACCTCGATACAGGAACAGATCGATCAAGCGGAACCGGGAGACACGGTCACTGTGAGCGAAGATGTCGCAGAAGAATCGGTAACGATCGATAAACCGCTAACGCTGCAAGGCGACGGCGTGACGATGAGGAATGATGCGGGAGAAACTCTTCTCGCTGTCGAATCGGAGGATGTCACCATCGAAGGGATCCGCTTCGTGCAGGAAGATACCCAAATTGAGGAAAGCATTGTGCCGGGGCAGGAATACGAGGCCGTTGAGTCCGAACCGGTCGTTTCTATTACGGATAGTGAGGGATTTACGTTTACCAATAACGAAGTAAAGATGATCGGATCTGGGCTGTATGCGGAAGCCAGCGATGCGTTTACCGTCACGAATAATGAATTTAACGGAACCTATTCTTCCTACGTGAACCAGGGGCTGGCAGCCGTCGAATTGTACGAAACCAATCAGGTGACCATTACGGGAAATGATGTCGAAAATGCGCTCGACGGTTTTTACCTGGATTCGCTTCAGGAAGCCGTCATTCATGAAAACGCGGTGACCGATTCCAGGTATGCCGTTCACTTGATGTACAGCTCCCAGGTGGAAGGTCACTCCAACCGTTTTCAGGACAATGTCAACGGGCTGATGATCATGGATTCGGAGGAAGCGGAATTTTTTGAAAACACCTTAACGGATCAGTTTGATGTCCGCGGCTATGGGCTGCTGGTGTACCGGTCGGAAAATATTCACCTGCATGACAATGAGATTTCACGTAACAGTACCGGGGTAAAACTCGAGGAAACCGAAAACGTTTCGATTCACGATAATGTGATTGCCGGGAATCAGGTGGGACTGAGCTGGGAACGGCAGCAGGCAGACGTCAACTTTTATCATAATGACATGGTCAGCAATGTTCTATCTACGCAAGGGGCATTCGTCGAGAAACTATCCCTGTCCCATCAAGCAAAAGGAAACTACTGGAGTGACTATGCTTTGATCGATAAGAATGGGGATGGTGTAGGAGAGGCACCATATGTCGCAGGATCCATCTACGACGCCATGCTGACGGATCATCCGGAATGGCAATTGTTTATGCACAGCCCGTCCATGACGCTGTGGAGTCAGGTGTCCGAGTGGCTTCCCTCACAGACCGGCCAAGAAGTCACGGACGAACAACCCCGTGTCGATTCCGATTTTGAACGAGCCAATGAGCCGTTAACGTCCGGAACATTTGCCGGCGTTGGCGGCGTACTGCTTCTGCTTTCCGGGGCTGGGATGTACTATTTCCAAAGGAGGAACAGCAAATGAAAAAAGCACCGATGGTTTTAACGGTCATGGCAAGTCTTGCGTTGAGTGCCTGTCAGCAGGCCTCGCATGATCCCCACGGCATCGACCATGACGTGGATACATGCGAAATCTGTAACATGGCCATTAACAACACCCAGGCGGCGACTCAAATCGTCATGGAAGATGGCAGTGCCGTGAAATTTGATGATATTGGCTGCATGATGCAGTACAAAAAAGAGCAGGCAGGGGAGTCGGAAAGCTTCCATACCGAATATATTAACAGCTACGGGGAAGAAAGCTGGACCGAGGCCGAAGAAAGCGTCTACGTTTACGATGAAGATATCTCGACCCCGATGGGGAACGGTGTGATCAGCTTTGGCTCTGAGTCAGAAGCCGAAGCTTATATGGAATCGGAGGACCAGGGTGAATTACTGAGTTATCAAGATCTATCTGACCACGACTGGAACAGCTTTTAACGATGTTTGCAGCCTTTTACAGAAACGATATGAAGCAATTCACCCGCAATCAGTGGCTTGTATGGTTTGGCCTGTTATTTGTGTTGGTCTCGACCAGCTTCATTCTCTTTGGAGGCGCCAACACGGAAACTTATGACGGCTTCAATACCACAACGGCGAGCCTGCTGAACGTGAATCTATTCCTGCTGCCACTTATCCTCTTTGTCATGGGAGCCGTCAGTGTAGCAGCAGAAAAAGAGGAAGGGTTGTTTGCATTGGTAGTAAGCTATCCGATCTCTTATATGCAGCTGGTAACGGCAAAAATATTGTCGCTTGTTACAGCCATGCTGCTTATCTTATGTTTTAGCTACGGCGTAGCTTCCATGGCGGGCTTTTTTACAGGAACATCACTTGCCTCGAATACATTGATATTATTTCTCTTTTTATCCGTGCTGCTTATAGTACTGTTGGCTCCGTTAGCCATTTTCATGGGTGTTTGTACGTCCACGAAGTTTCAAGCGATGGCTCTGGCCCTGGGCGTATGGGCTTTTTTGGTGCTGTTGTATGAATTTTTGTTTATGGGCCTGATTACGATGGTACCACCATTGTCGCTGACGGTCTTTTTAACCCTGGCCGTGGCAGCTAACCCAGTGGAATTGGTACGCGTAGCGACCATTATCATTATGGATGGCGGGGTGTCCCTCGGACCTTCCTTATATGATTTTACGGCCTATTTATCCGGGGGATTCGGTGCTTTGATTCTGGCCGTCTTTGCAGTGCTCTGGCTAATAGTGCCAACGGCCGTTAGTTACGGTCTGATTCGAGGAGGGAAAACGCATGGAAGCTAGCTCATCGATCTTGCGACTGGAAAACATTTCTTTAAAGCACCGATTTCAGCCGCTGACGTTTTCCATTACTAAAGGAAGCATTTATGCCCTTTGTGGTGGGAATGGCGCGGGAAAAACGTCATTATTCAGCGTGCTCACAGGGATGAACCGACCGTCGAGCGGAACAATGTATATGAGCAATGGGGAAATTCAAAACCATTCAAACACGTATCGGCAGTCTTTTTCCTACATGCCCGATCAACTGGTTTTTCCCCGACATTTAACTGGGATTGAAACCCTTCGTTTTTTTTCGGACTTGATGGGGGAACAGCAATACAAGGTCACCGAAATTTTGCCATATGTAGGGTTGGAAGAAGCAAAGGATCAAAAAGTGAAAACCTATTCGAAAGGCATGCAGCAGCGGTTGAATCTGGCTCAGTGTTTGATGGCAGATGTTCCCTTGTATATGCTCGACGAACCGACGAACGGGCTGGACCCTTACTGGGCTTATCAAATGAAGGATATTATTTTGGATCAGAAAAAGAAAGGAAAAACGATTATTTTTTCGACACACTCATTATCTCTGGTCGATGATATTGCCGATGACCTGTTGTTTTTACAGCAGGGAAAGGTGCTGATCAACGAGCCCATTTCCCACCTGCAGCAACAATTTGGAGATCAGAACGATCTGAGTTCCTATGTGTACCATTTGGTTGCTTCCCAGGAACATACATGAAGGAGGAGTAAGTTTATGCATAGCGATAAACGCCAGGAACAAATCGTAGCCTGGGCGAAGCAGTACGGCACCGTCCGCATCGCTTTTTTAAAAGAGCAATTGGGCGTCTCCGAGATGACCATTTACCGCGATATACAGAAAATCATGCAGGAAGAAACGATGGAACGAGTACCCGGAGGCGTGAAGTATCTGGAGCCTTCCGCGAGCCCCAAGCAATGCCGGGTCTGTTTTCAATCGTCCTTTTCCGTGCAGGCCGCGCAGCTTATGCATCCGGATGGCACGATGGAGCACTTCTGCTGTCCGCACTGCCTGCTGATGTTCACGGCGCATCACGGACATGACGACCAACAGCTGATCGGACGTGATTTTCTGCAGGGAACGACGATGAATGCGCGGCTGGGAACCTTTTTGATCGGGGCGGACGAATGCCTGCACTGCTGCGCGCCGCAGGTGCTTGTATTCCGACAGCACGAGCAGGCCGTCAAATTTCAAGCGGGCTTTGGCGGGCAGATCCATGGCTTTTCCGGGGCGGTAACAGCCGTAACTTCAGCCATGTCCTGCTGCTCATCAGAATCCAGGCATCCTTAGAACGAGATAATTCCCCGGAATGTTTAGCACAGGAGGAACCCATGAAACCACAGACAAACCACAAAAATAAAACAAACCGGCAGCATTATAATGTATTCTGGCGGTGGCATTTTTATGCCGGGATCATCCTGGCTCCGATTTTATTGATGCTGGCTATTACGGGAGCGACGTATCTGTTTCGCGGCAATATTGAACAATGGCTGTATCAGGACTATACAGAGGTAGCTGCGGAGGGGGGGCAACGGGAAGCCTCTGCCATTACCGGCGCGGCCATGGAAGCGTATCCCGATGGTACAGTGGCCCGCTACCAGCCGCCGTCCGAAGAGGGTGAAACGGCAGAGGTGGGAATAACCAACGCCTCCGGAGAGGGAATGACGGTATTTGTGAATCCCTATAACCTGGAGAGCACCGGAACGCTGCTGGACCAGAACCGGATCATGGACCGGGTGGAAGAATTACACGGAGAGCTGATGGCCGGCACGGTGGGGGACCGTATCGTGGAGACCGCTGCCTGCTGGACTATCTTTATGCTGGTCAGCGGGCTGTATCTCTGGTGGCCGTCCCGGCACCAGATGGCTTCCCGGAAAAGCTTTCTGCCATCGACGTCGACCAACGCTCGGGAGAAGCGCAAGCGCTGGCATTCGGTGCCGGCTTTTTGGATTTCGGGCGGTCTCGCTTTCTTTTTATTGACGGGCATGCTTTGGACCGGTTTTTGGGGAAACGGCATCCAGCAGTTGACCACTAGCCAGGGCATCGGTTACCCGCCGTCGATCTGGGTCGGGGACGCTCCGGTGTCCGACCAGGTTACCGAAGAAACGGGGGACGTCTCGTGGGCTGCCGAGCAGATGCCGGTGCCGGAATCTTATGCTGCCAACAATTATGAACAAATATCCATCGACCGGGTCGTGAACGAGGCGGAACAAACCGGTGTGGCTTCCGGCTACGATGTGTTTTATCCGTCTTCCGACGAAGGCGTTTATACGGTGTCGGCCTTTCCGGACCAGGCCCAGGGGGAAGTGACGATGCATATGAATCAGTATACCGGCAGTGTCCTGGCCGACTACCGGTGGGAGCAGTACCCGCCGCTCGCCAAGGTCATGGCGATGGGAATTACGATTCATAAAGGCCTGCAGTTTGGTATCTGGAACCAGCTGGCCGGGCTCCTCATCTGCCTGGGACTGATCGGCATGATCGTCAGCGGGATCCGGCTGTGGTGGACCCGCCGGCCGGAAGGAAAGCTTGGAGCACCTAAAAGCATGAGCAGCTGGCGGTTTCGGGGGTTTGTCGGCCTTGTGATTGGTTTTGGCGTCTTTTTCCCGTTATTCGGATTGTCGGTGTTGCTGATATACGCGGTGGACCGGCTGATTATTCGAAACAACCGGCGATTACGGTCGTTATTCCATGCGTCATAGGAAGGAGCAGTTATCATGAAAATCATGTTCATAGGCATAGCTGTATTGCTGCTCGTGAGCGGGTGTTCGACGCTCGATGCAAGCAATCATGAGGATTACGGCACCGCATCGCCTCCGGCGATGTATATCCACCCAGATCAGAGCCTGGAACCGCAGGAAGAGGAAGAGGTACAGATTCATGTGCTGCAAAACGAACAGCCATACGCTTTGGAGGACGAGGTCACCTTAACGGTCTATCATAAAGACCGGGAACAGATGCAGAAAATGACGGCGGAAGCTGTCCGTGAAGGCGTTTATACCGCGACCATTCGTGTGCCGGACGACGGGGTTTACACCCTGGAAGCTGCAGCGGGCCAGAATGAAGCAGGGCTGCGGACAGCGAAACAGATCGGCATCGGGGAGCTTACGTCAGACGAGCAGAGTATGTTGGCCGATGAAGAAGCGATGAATCATGACCACAGTCACCATTAACATAGGGGAAATATCTTTTTTTGATGTATATAGACGTGGAAATATGAGTAGAGAAAGCAAAGCCTGGGCATGAGGGCTTTGCTTTTATATGTTTAATGAATCACAATAATAGCCTATTGAGTAAACCAGTAAGACGTCGATTACAGTGCTAATAATTTATTTAATCATTCGAAAAAAGTATTAAAGGATATATGAAATTAAAGAAGAACCTTAACATTTAGTGCATCGGCCGTAGATCTCAAATTTATATGATGATACAGAAAAACATAGATAGGGGACTAATGTTCTTGAAGAATTCATCACCACACTTTTGATCGATCGACATTTCATGCAAATAATATGGCCGTAAAAAGAATTTTCCATTCTATTACGATAATAATAGGTTTGTTTTTGAAACTCTGTGTGGTGTATTAAAGAGAGTTGTTTAAATAAATTCAAATTCCTGTAGATAGTGTCAATGCTAATGGCTGGATAGTGAACTTTCATGAAATCAAATATGATTTTAGCTGAGAAAATATAATCATGATTAAAGAATATTCTAATCATTTCTTTTCGCTTATTCGTTAGTTTGTATCCGGATTCTTGGATATATTTTAATGCTTCAGAGTAGTCCACAATATCTCTCCTTTCAATTTGTCAATATGAATGATAACGGTGCTCAGATGATAAAGGATAACTGTTGAAAGAAATAAGTATGTAGTATCATACACATTTAAATCGAAATGATTTTGATTTATTCCATTGTATAAATCCTTGAAAAAAAAGTAAATGAGAAAGAAAAAAGTCTTAAAATCATTGACAAGCATCTAATGTTCCTATAGGATGATAAAATGTTGATTAAAACGTAACCATTACGATTTATATTATTGAACAATGAAAACAGAATCTCAATGATACTTGTAATGATGACCGAATATTTGAGGTTTGAAGAAATGTTCCAGCTGAACCATCTGCTGCACAATGTGAGGCAATCTGCTTCAAGCAGCTCAGGGGGTCGTTAGTAAAGGGAGGAGAAGTGCGTTTTATCAACTGCATTGACATTGGTGAAACTGTTCCAGTACTCTAAACGTTTACATATAAAAGGTCAGGAGTTGGAGAGTTCCCTTAGTGGAAGCTGTTACTTGTACGATACTCATAAGCGATCGAGTTCACTCCCTAAAACTTCCCCGTAACCCGGGCAGTTGCTGCATGTATTTAAAAGGAAGCACGTGATGCCTATATGCAGTACATGTATTAAGCTATTATATTTTTATTTATTAAATCGTAATGACTACGATTAATTATAAACAAGGAGTGGTATTCATGAGAAAATTTCCCATGAAAGGGTTAAGCGTCCTCGCGATCAGCGCACTGATGTACGAAGCCGGCAACCGCGGGGTCCGGTACATCTTTGAACTTGAACAAGGAGATGACGGCATGCCGCAGTACATTCAGTTCAGCGACCACGATATCAATCCGACCGATGCCGGGCATTATCATCTCTATTGGGGCGACGACAGCGACGAGCTGCTTGAGGAAGTGGACCACTGGCCGACCTACTATCCGTCAGATATGGACGGCGAAGAAATTACCCATGAAATGATCGCGCATTAAGCATTTCTCAAACATCAAGCTACTGACGAAAGGAACGAATACGATGAAAAAACAAACTGCTTTAGGTGCTTTTATACTTGCCGGCGCTGTCCTGCTCCAGGCCTGCAGTACCAGTGACGATAATCAGCAGAGCGCCTCCGGGGATAATAACGAAGACCAACAGGCGCAAAACGAAAAGCTGGACGTCTACACGACCCTGTTTGCCTGGGAGGATTTTGCCACACAGATCGGCGGTGATTACGTGAATGCAGAAAACGTCGTCCCTCCCGGCTCCAATGCCCACTCCTTTGACCCAACCCCTCAGACGCTGACCGATATTGCCGAGGGCGACGTATTTATTATGACCGGCAGTGGTATGGAAGGCTTCGCGGAAGAAGCAAAAAGAACAGTGGACGGTCAGGACGTTTCCGTACTCGAAGTGACAAATAACATGGAATTGCGTGAAGCCTCTGGCGAGCATTCGCACGGCCATGATGAAGAAGGCCACAGCCACGAGGAAGAGAGCCACAGCCACGAGGAAGAGAGCCACAGCCACGAGGAAGAGGGTCACTCACACAGCCACGGCGGCGTGGACCCGCACGTATGGCTTGATCCAGTCCGTGCCCAGGAGGCGGCTGAAAGCATAAAGAACGAATTAGTGGAACAAATGCCGGAACAGGAAGAAACATTTGAAAAAAACTACGAAGAGCTAGTATCTGACCTTGAAAGTATTGATCAGGACTTTCAGAACTTAGCAGACAATAGTGATCACCAACAGTTTATCGTTTCCCATGCGGGTTATGGCTACTGGGAAGAGCGGTATGGTTTCGAACAAATCCCTGTCAGTGGTATCAATTCACAGAACGAACCTTCTGTCCAGGAAATTAACAATATTATCGCTACAGCGGAAGAAAACGATATCAATACCGTGCTGTTAGAGCAAAATATTCCTTCGCAAACAGCGGAAACAGTGAAAGATGAAATTGGCGCTGATGTTGCTTACCTGCATAATCTTTCTACCTTAACTGAAGAAGACATTGATAACAATGCCACGTATGTATCTTTAATGGAAGAAAATATTGAAAGTCTGCAGCAAGCACTGAATGAATAATTCAGCTTTCTCTATTCAATGTAAAGAAATCATCTTAATATGATGGGAAAAAGCAAAGCCAAAGTATACAGGTTTTGCTTTTTCTTTTAGTAATAACAAGTAGAATGTTCTATAAAGTATCAACAGACAGCTCCCAGAACCGATATAAGAAGCAGAATGTATAAGGGGGGAACTGCATGCCAACATCCTGTGACGTATGCCTGCCGAAGCACCGCGGGTATACCATGTTTTTTGAGAACGGGGAATCACCGGCGGCTCTCGCCACCTATTTTGCGACGTACGAGGAGGACCAGTGGATGTCGGTAGACGCCACCACCGTCTGGATGGAGGAAGGGGTGGCTTTTTCACTGCTCGACTATCTCGACATTTACTTCCCTTAGGCGTCATTATTTGTCGTTGCGGCGCAAAAACACGCCCCGCTCCAGGACCGGGACCAGCGGCGGCCGGGCCGCTGCATCATATGCATGCGGAAAAAGAAGCCAGCTGGGTCGACGATGTCATCGATCAGCGGAAAATTCTTCCGCACTACCAGCCTATTGTCGAGGCGCCAAAGGGAGAGGTGCCGGCCATTGTGGGCCATGAGATGCTGTCCCGGGGCCGTCAGGATGATGGAAGCCTGATTGCACCTTTTCATCTGCTGGAGGCGGCCCGCAAACGCGACCGGTTGTTCGCCCTGGACCGGGCCTACCGTATCACCTGCGTGGAACACGCGGGCCGGATTAAGGACCAGCTTATCTATATCAACTTTATTCCTACGGCTATTTATGTGCCGGAACATTGCCTGGCGACCACCATTCACTACATCAAAAAGCAAAATATTCGCCCGGAAAATGTCGTGTTTGAAGTGGTGGAAAGCGATGAGGTGAAGAACATCGAGCACCTGAAATCAATCCTGAATTACTACAAGCAGCACGGCTTCCAGTACGCCCTGGATGATGTCGGGACCGGGGTGAACGGCCTGGAAAAACTGGCCTACCTGGAACCAAACATCGTCAAACTGGCCAGAGAATACGTAGACGGGGGGCAGAGGACCCGGTTAAGCAGCACATGGCCAGATCTCTCCTGCAGGTGGCGGGCCAGATTGGCGCCCGGGCACTGGCCGAAGGGGTGGAAGGAAAAGCGGACATGAGCTATTTACAGGAAATGGGGTATACGCTGTTTCAGGGGTATTTTCTCTCCAGACCGCAGGCCAACCCGGTCACCATGCTCCCAGTCAGTGTGTATGCCTAAAGCTCACTGGAACTCTCCGGGCTTTTTGTATGTCTTTCGCTTCCTGGCTTCGCCCCGGGACCGTGGGATTCTGTATGGTCTCTATGTGGTTTTTGTGGGCGTATTGTTTGTCGACAGCATTGTCGCGGTAGCCTTTTCGTGGCCCGTGCTGGCGGTTTGGGTGGCGTTTGTCAGCAGCGGCCTGTATTGGATTCATGACGGGCACCGGCGTCAGGTGTCCATCCCGTTGACGCTGTACCTGATCAGCTGCATGGGCTGGTGGGGGGCAGCTGTATTGATGACCGGCGGCCTGGAAAGTCCATTAGTGCACTACGGGCAGGTATTATGGGTCCTGAGTGCGTTATCCGCATCACTCCGTTTGAATGTGATTGGGGGGCTGGTGCTGGGCCTCACCCTGGCTATTAGCCTCGGCATGACGACTGTCACTGGAAATGAGATGCTGGAAATGGGAAGTGTTATGGCCATTCACGGATTGACACTCGCTTTTGGAGCTCTGGTAGCGGTGGCTATGCAGCGGCAGCAAGGATGGATTGCCCATTGGCAGGTACAGGCCCAGACCGACCATTTGACCGGGCTGCCCAACCGATCCGGCTGGCTGGATTGGTGGCAGCGGGTTGCCCCGACCGCCGGCTGGCTTGGAGAGATGGATGTGAATAATTTTAAAGCGATGAACGACACTTACGGGCACGCGCGGGGAGACCAGGTATTGGTAGAAATGGCGGAAGAACTGCAGCGTTCTCTTCCGGGGGAAGCTTTGGCGGCCCGCATTGGGGGCGACGAATTTATTGTGTTTCTTCCGGCGAACATGAGCGAAGCTAAAGCCCGCACCACCGTGAGTGAACTAACAAAACGGGCCGGAGCGGCAGCGAACATGCCTATAACTGCGGCATTAGGGTTGGTGCCCGTCACGTCCCGGCACTGTGATTTTCAGGACCTTTACCGGCAGGCGGATCGGAACATGTATTATCAAAAAGAGGCGAAGAGGGCAGGTTCCCTGGAAGCATCTATGGATGATTGAGGCGAAAGTGAACTTTCTAAGGGAGCAGAAGAGGTTAAAAGCTGGGAATGAAATATTAATATTCTCTAAATAAAGAAGCTCTTTGACTTATAAAAAGTTAAAGAGCTTTTTTAGCGTAAGACTACTGATAAACGCAATATTATTAACTATGTAATGATAAAAGAATCCCATCACGTTAAATAGTGATGGGATTCTTTATTGACTAAATATTAAAGCTTTCCCTCCTGAACAAATGATCGAATGGTAGCTAACGTGGTTTCTACCGCCGACGTGTAACTATCCTCCATGCGCTTTGCATAGGCTTGTTCGCTCATGGTTTCATCCTCAGCTAGTTCAAACGTAAAAGTGAAACGAATGGCCAGAGCTCCCTGTTCATCTTCCTCAATTTCGTTTTTGATAAGCCCCCGGGTCGGGCCATCGAGAGGTTCGAAAACAATCATATGCTTCGGAAAAAAAGTCACCCATTCCTGGGATTTATGGCCATGGACCTCGACTTCACGCCGTAAAAACCGATCACCACGTTCTAATATGCGGCAGGCCGTCATGACCTCCACAAATGGGGTAGCGTCTTCTGCTTTCATGACCAGACCCTCCCATACGTGATCGTGGTTTAAAATGGGTTCATGATCAGTGGAATCGTTGACAAACATACTTTTTGATACGGTAAACATGTGACTCCTCCTATTTGTTATTTCTATGATTTGGCCGAGTCTCGATGAACATGCGGATAAGTCTTTATTGTAAATAGCTCGACGGAAAAAAGCTAAGGTTATGCATTTTTCCTCATTCCTTAGACTGTCATTTCCGATGAAACGAAACAGCTTTTTAAGGGGCAGTAACCCAGTATTAAAGAAAACCTGTCTATAGAGGTACTGCAACTAGCTCTTCAGGGGGCTTTTCAAAAAGTCAAATTGATTTCTCTTTGAAGTTGGCTTTGAAGCATATGCCCTTTGCTTAGACATGCACAGAAGAAAAGGATCGATTTTCTTAGCTTTTGTTAGAAACATATATCATACAATTTCTTGAAATAATACGGGAAAGCTTAAGCTCTTGCTTTTTTTCATGTATGATAGATTTATTAGATAAAAGGAATTATTTTACATATTTTCATTGAATAGGAGGGATCATCATGAAACTATAATGTTGCAGCTTTGGAAACAAATGTTGGTCATGGATTTAAATATTGGAAATCATCGACAATATCATCCAACCGATGGCTTTGCGGGTCAAGCCACGCGGTAGGTTTTATACACGCTCTCCAGAGTCACGCCCGCTCGGGCGCGCTGGTAAATATCCGTAATCTCCCGTCGCCGGTGGTCCTGGTGACTGGCATGAAAGGCTTCGCTGATGGTACCCGCAAACGTCCAGGCCAACGGTTTGGAGGAGAAGCAGGTAGCGTCGGATCGCGGAAGCGATCCGCAGCCGGTACCCGCCCATCGACAGCTTGCCCTTGGCTTCCTGGAAAAAGGTTTCAATTGCCCACCGGTTCTGATACCAGGATAAGACATCCTCCGCAGTCATCGAGGAATCGGTGGAAAAGAAAAACCGGTACGCTTCGTGAGAAGCAGAAGCTCGGGAACCAACGACGACGCCTGAGAGGCCGCCTTTCAACCGCCCCTGAAACCGCACCATTTCATACGTGGTGATCCGGACGGTCACAAGGTCCGGATCTTCCACCTGCCGGGCCCGTTGGGCCCAGTCTCTGGCTGGTAACGGCATGGGGGCCGTGTCGAGCACCCGGTTGGCGGAGGACGCCTGCCGCTGGAGGTGCTGCAGCACCGAGCGCTGGAGCTTGCGCTCCAGGGCATGGTCATCCACCCGGGACGTGCGAAAAAACCGGGTGACCGACGAATGGTGAGCATCATGATTGGCAGCTTCCTGGAGGGCCTTCACGCTCCCGTTGCGGTGCTCCCGGGTCCAGCCTTCCAGCAACTTCTGCATATGATGAGCGGCTGGGGCAGACATAAAGAACCGGAGGTTTCATTGATCAAAGGCATTGGCGATGCAGGAGGAATATGATACGGTAGATATGAGGCAGAATCCTTTCTCGATGGTGTTTTCGTCGATGTCATCGTACCGTATCAACGGGGATTCTGTTTCTTTTTTATTGGTAATGGAAATAATTGTTAGCAAACCTGCAACATAAGGCTTCTTATTATTATGCCTTCGTCGATTACGGATTTATCATTACTGTCGGCGTAACCTTCTTTACCGGCCTGTTAGCAGCTCTGGCTGCCTTTGCTATTAATAACCGTTTACTAATGAGGCTGGGCATTTTATTAGCGAGCAGTACCATTATTTTTATAGGAATTTTATTTCTTTCAGACGTATTTTTTTAGAATCTGGGATAAACGCTTTTCTTCTAAACGATTAATTGGGGAGGCGTAGTATGTAGTCATTTAAAACTTGAAGTTCCTCCCGATAAGCGAAATGATGTAAATGATCATCGGTAACATCGAAATGATGAATATTTCTGGTGAAAGAGAAAACGGGAAGCTGTAAGTGAAAAAGCGAGATCGAGAAATAAAACTTAGGGAGAAACTATTCCTTAGAGGGATAAAGAATAGACATTAATACAAAAAAGGTGTAAAAAAGCACACCAGCTTGAGCGAAAAAGATAGCCGAAAAGCCGAGATCAGGGATGATAAAACCAGCTGAAAAGCAAAAGATGGATAACATTCCTAGTAGAAGTGTTAGAAGGAAATATCTTCGACTCATTTTGGAAGCATTTTTTATAAAAAAGATAATTCCTGTGGCAATAAAAGCAATGATGATGAGAAACAAAACATAGAAATAGAAGATCTTATCTCCCTCCAGTCCATTAATTTGATCAATCAAACAGCAAAATGATAGCTAACAGGAGAAAAGGCGAAGCGGATAATAAAAGAGAAAAAAACATCAGGTAATAGCTTCGCAGCGTATAGGCTAAAACAAAGGCCATTAAACCAGCGATGGGTAATAAACTCATCAGATGAAAGAAATTATAGAAAAGATTCCCGCTCAGAGTTGCAGGAAAAAAACAGGAGGATAGGATAAAAATCCAACAAGAATGACTGTTAGACATATTACATGCATGATTCTTCGAGCGTTCATCGTTACCTCTTGAGAGTTTGACATAAAAAATGAAATGGCTTGGTAATTTAATAAAACAATAGAAGAGATGCAATGAGGAGAAACGGTGATACAAATAACATCAGCGAAAGAATAATCAGATGCCTGACCTGTAAAATGAGGGCTAGAACGGAAGCAAAAAGACCAAACATAAGAACGAAAACAAAAATGTAAAAAGCGTACAAGAATCCACTGCTATCTATATAAATATTTTCACTTATGTTATAGGGAAGAAGAAAAGGTACATAGAAAAGAAATCCAATCACAATAATAATCCAGTTGGTGATATAAGCAATTTTTTGAAGAATCATGGTGACCTCTGCAATTTTGACATTAATAATAAATGGAGCCGGCTATTCCTATACCTATGGGAGCTGCTAACCACGTGAGCCCTATATAAAATGCAGCGTAATATAGTCTTCTATTTTTGAATCAAACTAAGAGATAGAATAAGACGCCTGTAAGCCATATCGGGATACAAATTAAGAACCATGGCGCAGCTACCACCGCACGACTTGGCGAGTCCGTCATAGCGCCTCCAGCGAAAAAAAAGGAGAGTAAAACGACCACCAAAGCAGTCGGAAATAAATTAAAAAATAATAATAATTGTTTACCAGTCATGATTGTCGCCTCCAAACCAACAAACGAGCTCCCCGATGTTGAGAAAACCTTGCTTTTTTGTTATCAGGACAGCACGACGAAGATAACGCGAAGAACAATTAAAAGAAACGGGCTGAACAGCAAAAGAAGAGATAAAAGAATTAAATAATTGATTTGAATAACTAAGGCTAAAGCGGAAGCGAATAGACCAAACATAATAGCAAAAAAGAACGTGACAAGCGGATTGGAAAAGCCCGTTTCATAAACCCAGATATCTTCTCCTTTTTCTATAGGAATCAAAAAAGAAGAAATCAACAGAACATATCCGATAAGAACGATCAACCAATTTGTGATATAGGCCATTCGTTCAAGCACCATGGCTGCCTCACTTGTATTTGGCATAAATCGTCGAACGGGGAACGCCCGTCACTTTCACAATATCTTTTACGCTCATGTTATTGGTGGCACGGTGGTTGTTATTCCTGTCACTTTCTTAGTAAAGACCCGAAGGCAGCCAGCCTTTTCCAACAGTTGTTGCTTGGGACTGAAATTCTGGTGAAAGGTAGTTACGCGTGCCTTACCAATACGTTGGGTCATGGGCGTCCCTCCCAATTGTTTAAAAGTCTGATATATATTGTAAATTTGATTATAGATGAACTTTTAGATGGATAACACCCCGTTTTTGACGATAAAAACGGGGTGTTGATGTCAATGCCCAGAAGTTAAGGGTTTTAGATGAGCTCATGATTGTACCATTAACATGATTGTCTTTCGTTTTTCTATTTATTGTAAAATAAAAGTCTCAGTAGTACCATAATCATGAAACCATTCAGGAAACGATGGTTGATAACACGGAGAAAGGTCGATACATATGAAGCGAAAACGACGGGTACGAAAAGCGTATTGGTTGATAGGATTAACTGTGATGCTGGTCGTATTGGCGATGATTTATGTTCAACAGGGACAGGGGACGACGTCGCATTCATCCTCATCAGACGATAACCCTTCCGTGTCGACTGAACAGCAAAAGGTCCTCGATACCGCTGCTCGAGAGGCAGCGCAATATGATTATGACCAGGCTATCCAGCAACTCGAAAACGCGGAGGGATCGGAACAGACCAAGACGCAAGAAGCCATCGATTCCTATCGTCAAAAAAAGGAGAAATTGGTTTCCTGGGATAGCGACCAGCCCATTCCTCACCTATTTTTCCATTCCTTGATTGTTGATGAACAACGGGCCTTTGATGGAGACGGGATGAGCCAGGGCTATCGGGATTATATGGTGACGGTCGAAGAGTTTCAAGCGATTCTCGAGGACCTCTATGAACGGGATTATGTCCTGGTGACCATCGACGATCTTGCGCAGCCGAATGCAGACGGAACGATGACCTATCAAGATCTTCAATTACCACCGGGCAAAAAGCCCATGGTGCTCTCCCAGGATGACCTCAGCTATTACGAGTACATGGACGGGGACGGATTTGCGAACAAATTGATCTTGGATGAGCAGGGGGACGTGACGAACACCTATGTCGAGGCGGATGGGGAGACCAAACAAGGATCGTACGACATGGTTCCGCTGATCGATGACTTTGTGCAGGAGCACCCGGACTTTTCCTATCACGGCCACAAAGGTATAGTGGCTGTCACGGGCTATAATGGGGTGCTGGGCTATCGGACCTCGAAGAGCGCATACGGGCCGGAAAGCAACCAGCCGAACCCGGATCTGGCAGCGGACCAGGAGCAGGCTCGACAGGTCGCGGACGCCATGAAAGCGGATGGATGGACCTTTGCCTCCCACACCTGGGGCCACTTGAACGTCCAGGAAACGTCCCTGGCGGATCTTCAAACCGATACCCAGCGATGGAACGATGAAGTTGCCCCTCTCGTCGGAGACACAAACGCCATGATTTTTGCGTTTGGCAGCGACTTAAGTGACTGGCATCCGTATCACGGAGCGAAGTATGAGTGGCTGCGGGACCAGGGATATCGCTATTTTGCCAATGTGGATGCCTCCACCGAGGCATGGAAGCAATTGGAACCGGGATACTTCCGTCAGGCACGCATTAATGTCGATGGCATGCGGATGCGTGAGGCGCTCCAGGGCGAAACCGATGTATTAGATGTATTTTTTAATGTTGAGGATGTGTACAGTGATCAACGGTAAAAGGCCATTCGTCTATAAGCCAACAAGAAGGGGCAAAGTCGCTCCTTCTTGTTTGATAACTGCTGATAATCGTCATTAGAGTGAAATGATAAGATTTTCATTTTATTTCCTTATTTTTCTAGTACAATGGAATGTTAGAAAATGGTTCCATTTAGAAGGAGGGAGAAGCAATGGAGGAGATGAAAGAGCAGTTGCGGCGGCTGCAGGCGGAGCAGGCGAGATTGCTGGAAGAGTTTGAGACCGTAGTGAAAAAGTATGAATCCAGTGAAGTTCATCAAGATAATGAAACGCTTCGCCGGGAGAACGCCGCTTACCAGGAGACCCTCCAGGAGCTGAGAGAAAAATACCGCGAAATCGAAAAAGAGAACGAGAAACTCCGACATTCGCTGCGGGAGCAAATTCTTGATGAAAAAACCAATATTCTGAAGGTTTCAAAGGAAAAACTGCATACATATTTTGGGAAATCGACAGATTCCAGCCGCAATCAGCTGAAAGCGTTTGAAGAAGAAACCAAAGTAAGCATTGAAAAGTTAAAAAAACGCCGAATGCAGTCGATTCATCTGGAAAACGAAGCGGTGGACCAGAAACTGGAGGAATTATCAGAGGAGATCGAAGAAATAGCTCAGAAAGAACGCGAACAGCTGAACCGCGAAGAGCAGGAACTGCTTCGTTCGTTTTCTTCGCAGTACGAGGATCTGGCGGAGGAAGAAGTGTCCGAAGAGGCTGTTCAGAAACGGATGAGAGACAATCAACTGGAAATGAAGATCGGCTTGAGCTGGATTAACAAGTTAGGGATTCTGCTGATACTTTTTGGGGTGGCCGCGGCATTTCGGTACTCGTATTCGACGTGGTTCAATGAGGAACTCAAAGGTATCATGTTTTCTGTGTTTGGTCTTCTCCTGATGGCCGGAGGGGAATGGCTTTACCGGAAAGAGAGACAGACGTTTGCACTTGGATTGACCGGCGGCGGCATCGCTGTATTATATGGTTCGATTTTTTTCAGTTATTTTTTACTCAATATTATCGGTCTTACGCCCGCTCTTCTGCTGTCGGTGCTTGTTACCACGGGGGCGGTCGTGCTCTCTCTTCATTATAAATCCAAAACAGTCTGTACGTTCGGCCTCGCAGGTGGCTATCTTCCGTTTTATTCTTATTTACTGGCATTTGCCCTGGAAGATGCCGCAGTCTTTGCAGCGATGACTTATTTTCTCATATTGAACGGAGCCATTCTGTGGATTTCGTTTCAGAAACAGTGGAGCGTCGTCCACCATATCAGCTTTTGGCTCAACGTGCCGGCTTTTTTCATCCTGATTGTACTTTCCCCCTCCAGCGGCATGAGCGTAGCATATACGGTGCTAACGTTCCTGCTGTATCTTGGGCTTACGATCGGTTATCCACTGACGTATCGAAAAGCGGTGAAATGGGCGGATGTGGTGCTGCTTGCATTCAACACCGCGATCAGCTGCACCGTGATCTATGTTCTATTTGACGACTTGGGCTGGGCGGATTTCAGAGGGCTGCTGGCAGTGGTTTTCGGGCTCGTTTATTTTGGCCTTGGAAAATTTGTCGAGCAGCGGATGAATGAGGAAAAACAGGCTTTGGTGTTGTTTTACGGGACATCGCTGACCTTCGCTGTTCTGGTGGTGCCGTTTCAGTTCGGCGTGGGCTGGGCCACGCTTGGCTGGCTCGTGGAGAGCATCATCATTATGCTGTATGCCAATCGGTATCGGTTGGTCTTGCTTGAAAAAGCCGGCTGGGCCGTATTTGGTTTGACGCTCGCAGCGTTTGTAAGGGAAGGTGTCCTGTATATGAACGGATGGACGCCGGAATTCTTCCATCTGAAATACACGGTAGTTACCGCAGGGCTGCTGCTTGTGATGTTCTACTATGTTGTTGACCAGACGAAGGGGAAAAAAACGAGACTCTTTCCGAGATTCAGCGATTTTATCGCTGGCGTGAAGTATGTTACGCTCCTTCACGTTTGGATATACGGTGTCTATGAAAGCCTATACTGGTTCAACTGGCATGTCCCTTCAGCCTTTGACCATTACTGGTTTTATCAAGGGCTTTTGCTTTCGTTCCTATTTGTTGGATTGGGATACGGCTTGAAGAAGATGCCGCTGCTGTATGATCGGGTGGTGAAGTATTTCTGCCTATTTTTATACGGGGCCGGCGGGTTTCTCGGGCTAGTGGTGACGCTGACGATGCCGGCTTTGGACGGACCGGAAAATACGATCACCGATTACACCGCGCTTATGGTCCTGCTCGGCTTCCACGCGCTGGTTATGGCAACAGGCCGTGACCTGCTGCTCGCCTATATCCGCGGCCAGTACAAAAATGCAGAGTGGTATCCAGCGCTGGCCGCCATTTACTTTCTCACGGTCCAGGCCGCGTTTCTTCACGTGCAGCTTCAGCTCGGAGACGTCAGCTTTGTTATCAGCGTGATCTATCTTGTGACCGCCGTCGGCTATATTTTGTATGGATTTAAACGGAACTTCGTCTATGTCCGCCGGCTCGGCCTTGCCCTGTCCTTGTTTGCTACGGGGAAGCTGTTTCTCTTCGATCTTGCCTTTCTGGCCGAAAGCAGTGCCATCGCTGCTTATTTCTGCTTTGGCTTTGTGCTGCTCGGGATCTCGTATCTGTATCAGAGAGTATCGAACCGTCAGAGATGAAAGATTATGGGAATGGCGTTAAAGGATATAAGGTAGATTAACAGGATATGATACCTCTCGCGCAGCTCATTCACATAATTGCGAACCGTATTTTCCGAAGCACCTCGGAAATTCATGCGTTGCTCCAGCCAATCATGGACTTGGGCACCTGTGAAATCCGGATGCTCATGAAGCCAATGGAAAACACCCCATTTTTAGCGCTAAAAATGGGGTGTTTGATATGCCGTTCAGAAGTCAAAAGGTTTTAGACAATTTTGATCTTAAAATAATCCTTGGATATTCTGTTAAATGTGAAATTACTTAAAGAATATATTATTTTCATTTTATTGATTGTTATCATGAAATAAGAAAAAACAGAGGGGTAGGAGCCTAATGAATGAGAACCTATGGTTTATCGTGGGACTGTTCGCGACTTTATTGTTGATAGCGGTAGTCATGTCCTTAATGTTTCGTCTGACGCGGCGATGGTATGTGAAACGCAATGGGCGTGAGCGCTCCAAACACTATGCGAATAATACTCATCAACAAGTAACGCGGTGGTTTGCCATCATTATTGTTTTTCTTTTACTATCCATTACCAACTTTGGAGGAGTTCCGATTCATTTGACCCTTCTTTTCGTTGTTGTTCCTCTTTTCTTATTGTATATGACGTTCGGAACGTATGTATGGAAAAAAGAAAGCGCCAATAAAGATGATTATTGGTACGACTGGTGGATCGTAGGAGGGACGTTCATAGGTCTAGCATCTGTCGTGATGGCATATCAATGGTGGATGAGTTAACAGTCTTTACGAACGACAGAAAAGAAATAAAGAATAGAATATTGCCTCTTTATTTGTAAACAAAAGTAATTGGTACATATGAAATACAATTCTTATCTATGATAGTCGGAAGGCGAAATATTGTGGGGCAGACGTTTTAATTCCTAAAAGACCGCTGATAATCGTCATTATGTTGATCTGAAAAGTAACACAGACGTAACAAGCTACCCAAATCTTCTTATGGAAAAAGAAAAGACATCTAATATATCGGTTTCTTTTTTTTTATTTATGTCTCAAAACATGAAAAATACTTTTTATAATGTAACTTTTGTATTGTTTTATAAATACTTATTATTTATACTATACTTACAATATATATTATTGATACTTGAACTATTTGAGAAACTTTTCCGAAAAGAAAGGGGAAGCTTACATGGCCCAGATGGAAAAAAGATATACTCGGCGATTAAATCAATCAGGAAATAGTCTTTCCGCTGGAATCCCTAAAGCTATCGCGGATAAACTGCAGTTGGCTAAAGGTGATGAAATTAATGTACATTATAATGAAGAAACTGGAGAAATTATTATGAAAAAAGCAAATCATTCTTTACCGGAAGGGGTTCGCCCAGATGTATTGCAGGCAATGAATCGAGCCGTAGACAAATACGATGAAGCCCTGCGAAACTTAAAAGACCGGTGATCTTTGGAGGAATTAGTTAATGAAGGTATTTTACTTTTCCGAAGAGGAAATTCTCTTTATTCATTATACTGTTATGGAAATGTATAATGACAGCGATCAAGCTGGTATTAAACAATATCAAAGTTTCCAAACTATGTTACATCGCCCAAAAACGGAACTGTACGGACAAGAAATGTATCCGTCCATTCCCGAAAAAGCATGCTGCTATTATCATTCTATCGCACGAGGAGGCCACATTTTTCGGAATGGGAATAAACGAACGGCATTAACGGTGTTCGATTCTTTTTTAACACTTAATAACTACAAACTCACTCTTACCTCCAAGCAAGCGGAAGACTTTACAGTATATTTAGCCTACGATGATAAGTTCAAAGAGAATGATTGCATTCACTATATAATAGAAGAAATTGATGAATATATTCAGCCATTAGAAGGATGATTGGCCAACTTATTTTTTTACATGTTGAAACAAAGTTATAAATTTTATCCTTAGCTACAGTTTGGATGATTCCAACTTATTTTATCAATTTTTTCGCCGAGAATCGCTCTGTATTCCGTTAAAAATAAAAACACGGGTGGCCCCCTTTAACAAATACAAATCTCACTACTTTAAATATGCCATTCTTTAAGATTCCTAAGAAACTTGTTTTCTTTCTTTTTCTTCATAACGCTTATCATGGTCTTTCATTGGCAGACTCCTTAAGCTTTTATTAAAATAATAGTGCAAAACCAATCCAGAGGAAAGGGGGAAACGAATAATAACAGAGACAGAATAATTAGATGTCTGATTTGGAGTATAAGTGCCAAGCAGCAAGCGAGTAATCCTAACATTAATATTAAAATAAAAGGTCCGAAGATAAAGAATCCTGCTTGGTACATATAAAAAATATTGCTGCTTTGAATGATATCTGCATTTGAAGGTAAAAATGCAGGTAAGAGCAATAAGGTTCCAATGACAATAAAAATCCAATTCGCCACGTAAGCAATTTTTTGGAGGATCATAGACACCTCTAGTATTTGGACTTCGGAGAACGAAGCTGGTTCGATTTCGTCGACAGTACCATGAATATTGGACATTGTATGGGATGCTAGTTATTTTGAAGAAATGCTTTAATTTCTGCCCGTTCCCTTTTCTCATCATAAACGTTGGAACGATTGAAGGTAAATGAGTACTGGCCTTGAGCGTGATTAAAAACATAAGTACTTAAATTATTATTTTCTTGATATCTAAACATCACCGTTGTATCTTCAATCATAATCTCTCGATCAAATTTTGGCGCTCCAAGTGATTGATCTTTGTCATACTTAACAGTGGCGTCCACTGATTTAGCGCAGCTCCCATACAATAATTTAACTTGATAATCTTTTTCATATTCCGAACGGTTCGATGGGTCCTGAAAATAGGATTGGAGTTCTTCTCGTTTATTCTCCGTATAATAAAGATCTAAACGTTCGGGTTCTTCTTCATCCGGTTGCTGAATCACTGTACGAGTCAGTTCACCATTTTCCAATGAGGGGAGCGGAATGGAGGTCCACTCTTCATCAATAATAGAAGGCAGTTCTTGCTCCTGTTCCGTATAATAGTCGGGGGATGAGGCACAAGCAGAAATAATACATGCGGCGGATATGATTGGAATAAAACCCTTAATCATTACGAATGACCCTCCTTTTGCCAAGATGACCAGGGGCAGATGTAACTTGCGTGCTTCTTACCAACGGTATTCAGTCTATTACCTATCCGAATAGTGAAATGATGTAATAGACCAAGAAGATCATGAATGCTTGGAGGAATATTTGCCTCCAGGTCTTTTGTTGTTCCTTCGGCATTTAAAAAACAAAAGTGTAGAGCACGGTTTCAATGGCCATGGATAAGTATAGTAGAAGAGATAAAATAATGAGGTGAAGTTTCTTCAGCTTCAGGGACATGATCGTCGCAGCCAACCCTGACAGAACGAGAAGAAACATCACCAGGGCTATCCCGGAAAGGTTCTGGTAGAGAGAAAAAGAGCCCTCTTGCGTAAAGAAGGTGAGCCACTCAATCGGCAATGTGAGAGAAAGATACACAAGGGTTCCAACCAGGAGAAGATTCCAAACCATGATGGACATTATTGGTGAAGTCATAAGTATCAAATCCTTCAGAGAGGAACGCAGCACCGAGCTACGCTCTATTCGGTAGTTTTTGTTACTGCTGCCTTTTCGGTGAAAATTCGATGGCGACCGGCTTCTTCTAATTGCTGCTGGAAGCTAAAATCCTTGTGAAAGGTAGATACCCGTGCATATCCAATACGTTCGGTCAACGTGAAGTCCTCCGTGTGTTTATTTGTGGTCTAAGGTTGCATTCGAGTGAATATGAACTTCCTGGCCGTTAAATTGCTCTACAATTTCTAACTGCATAGGTAAACTTTTAGCTACCTGGATGGAAGCCTTATTTTGAGGCTGAACGAGCGCAATCATTTGTTCCAGGCGAAGGCCCGTTTTACCAAAATGAAAAAAGGCCTGAGCTGCTTCTTTTGCATAACCATTGCCCTGCGCTTCGGTAATGACCCAATAACCAATTTCATAATGGCGCTGACCGTGTAGCATTTGAGGAACAATGCCTGCATGGCCAACCCTCGTTTGTGTTGGCATATGCTCGATGACTTTTAAACCAAGCCGTTCATCTTCCTCGTAATGGCCAAATATCTATTGCAAAAATTGTTCCGTTTCCTGGAGCGTTTTCGTCGCCCCCTGGCCGATATATTGCATCATTTCCTGTGAAGCGAGCATCCCCCGAAGAAAATCGAAGTCCTGTTCAGTGTAATTTCGAAACATCAGCCGTGGACTGGTGAGCGTAAACATACTGGTCGTTCTCCTTTTAAGGAACGGCGTTTTACTTATTTTATGATGCAGTGTGATTTGTTTAAAAGTCTGCAATTTGCATTGTAAACGAACTTTTAGATAAAAAACACTCTGTTTTTAGAGCCAAAAATGTGATGTTTGGTATGCCTTCTAGAAGTTAAGGTTTTTAGACGACGATAGAATGAAAAAACTTTTATGAAAAGGTAATGAGAGAAATCAGCTTGGAATTCGATCCAACTCGAGGGAGTGATCGGAATGTTAGATATGGCCAGACCCCTTGCAAGAACTGCTAAAATGGAAAGGAAAAGGAAATAACAGCAGCGAAGGAAAGAGATGGACGTAAGTACCCAAAAAGCTTATGTCCTTTTCCTAGTTGATACGTCTAAAAGGAGTTTTTTATCATGGAGATTAATGGTGCAGGAAGTATTAAGAGAGAGGTCTTTGCTCAACAACTCATCGCATTTAACAAGCGTACTATTATTGCTAACACCATCTCGATGGGGGTGACTTCATTCTTTGCTTTCTTAATTGCAATTGGAGAGAACTGGGTGGGGGCTTTCTTTCTGGGATTAAGCGGTGCGGCTATGAGCTTTGGCGTGTTGATGATACGTGTGCAGCGTCAAGCGGAAAAGCAGTACGATGGTCTGCAGTTCCTGCAAGAGGAACAACAGGTTCAGCTTGATAAGCAGAAGCTGCGCAGACAAGCGGTCAATGGAAACCAGTGCTGGAAATGGGAAGAAATCCACCAGGTTATCGAAGCCAAGGAATGCTTCCAGTTTCATTTAATTGGCGGCCAGTTTATCCCTGTTCCGCAGCATTTCTTTGGCGAGGGGGAGCAGTTGGCGCGTGTCTATGACCTTTTAAATCATCAGTTTACGAAACGAAAAGAGGGCCGATGGAAGAATAACTAATCGGAGACGACGATGATGGCAGCGGTGGAAATAGACTTTCCTGAATCATAAGGATGGTACATAATCGGATTCCTCCCACCCCCAAACAGAGTATTGTTCTACCGAAGCATTTCTTCTCCAGTCAGGAGGACATCAAATAACTGCATCATCTATAAGACAATCATTTCACCAAACCAAATATCAGGTGTGGGGGCATCGGTCAACCAAAAACTAACAAGCATCTCGATCCCTGAAAGGGGAGGCGAGATGCTTGTTTTTTAAGATGAAAGTCTGCTCGTCATCTGTAATTATGCAGAAGCAGAAAAACGATCAATAGCCTAAGTACTTAGACGAAAGCCTCTATTCATCAAATGATCTTTAAAGAAAAATAATGTACAGAAGAGTATGAATCGCCATCGATAAATAAAGCAGGATGGATATAACAATAAGGTGAATTTTTTCCAAGATAAGCGACATAATAGCAGCAGCAAAGCCCAGCATAATAACGAGAAGCACAACCAAGGCAATACCAGACGTGCTTTGGTGAAGAGAAAAAGAGGGTTTTTCGATAAATGGGGAGACCCATTCAATCGGCATGATAAGAGAAAGATATAATAGCGTGCCGACGAGAAGAATATTCCATACGCCGATATACATGATTTTTGAATTCATGGCCTGATCCTTAAAGATTTTGACGTAGAAAAGGGACGCTTCCATAAAGTTCCTTTTCGGTTAAAGTTGGTGAGTTTTAGACGTCATAGATAATTGTTTGATGTTGTGCTTGTTTTTTAAAACAGATGTTTTTTGGTTGTTGGAGCGTGTTGCTTTAGCAATTGACGAAAGTGTCCGACCTGCTCCGGGGAATCGAAATAATGCTTGGGAATGAAAAAACCTCTTCGTTTCGTGACATACAGACGAAACATATCCCGATGTTCATGAACAGAAACGAAATTTTCCCAACGGTAGCTGGCCTGAATATTTGATGTCTTTAGCTTGATTTCCCCGAGGCCAGCTTCATAATGAGTATCCCCGGCAAGGTCTTTGTTTTCGCGGTCGTCTTGAAAGGAACGAAGCCGCGCGTTGGCGTACCAGATTAATGCGTAAACGACCGGAAAAAACAACGAAAAGCTGTATGCGAAAACAAATTCCAGAGGCGTATAAGTGAGCCCGAGTCCATAAAACATGAATATCACGGAAAGCAGGATCCATACAAGCAGAAAAACCGTGAGCGACAAATAATACATGGTTCGCTGGGTATGATAGCGGTAGTAATGGCGAAAGTCTTTTCGGATAGATGTCCCGTGAAAGGTGACTTCCTGGTTCATGATCGACCTCCTGGCAGAAAGATTAAGTACATGGGGTTCTGGCCTGGCATTTGGCTACACTTGATAACTTAGAAGCAGAAGGATGTAGAGATGGACAGGCATATACAAGGTCGCGAGCGCCATCATCACCGTTAGCCATTGCTGTTTGAAAAGAAAAACCGACAAGCAGCAGAGGACGGATAGCAGGAGAACCTTAAAAACATAAATCCTCGGATGAATATTCATAAAACCAAGACGACCCCCGATCCAAAGAAAGATACCTAATGAGGCGAGTCCCACCAGGGATAGCGTGACGATCAAAAACCAACGAAAAATAGGGGAATGAACCATGGTATGCTCCTTTGACATTGGCTGATTCGACGGCCAATGCTGTTTTTGAACAAGAGAATTTATTCGGCCAATATGATTCTCTTATCTAGGATATAGACAGCTTTAGCAATAAAAAAGGGATAGATGAAAAATATCTTAACAAAAACTGCCTATAATCCCCACAATGTAAAAGATTAAAGGTTTTAGGCGTTTTTTATCATTTTTGGCGATGATTCCGTAAATACCGGTAGCATGGTAAAATCTTTAACGTTTCAACGTATGGATGAGATCGTTATCGTTAAAGAGGTTTTTGATGCTAGAAATAACTGGTGAAGGAACGATGAAGAAGCAAGTGTTTGTTCGACAAATCATGCTCAGTGTGCATGCTATGATTTTTATTCCCTTCATACACTTCCTTCTTCCAGGTTAATATCCCAAACTAACCTACTGTTATGTCCATATTTATCATCAAAAAGGCGGTGTAAGTTACATATAGCATAGTTTGAAAACGTTTACATTTATTGTATAAAATGATAAATTTAAAACTGTAGGATAAGGATAAAGAAGGGGGGACTTTTATGGTAAAAATTTAGCAGGATAAATACTGTAGGGAGGTTGAGACATGCAGGTTATTTCATACAATGATTTAAAAAACATTATTACCACTGGAGATATTATTTCCGTCGCCGCTTTATCTGTCGGAAATTTACCAGCAGAAATATTAAAACATATAGTTGAAGAGTACGATGAAACTGGAAGCCCGGATAACCTTACGTTTATCATAGCAAATGATATAAGTGATTACGGGGGTGGGATTGATCTTGATGCTTTCGTTCAGCGGGGAATGATTAAACGGTTAATAACAAGCTTACTCACAGCCTCACCAGCTACTATTGAGGCGATTAAAAATAATGCAGTTGAGACCTATTTTTTCCCTCAGGGAATTCTCGCCGTACAATATCGGCATCACTCCGTTTCCTCCCCGGGGATGATTACAAAAATAGGTTTAAATACAAGTATCGACCCTAGAAACTCAGGCGGAATGGTTAATGATGTCACCACCGAGAGCCTAGTCTCTGTATTAGAAATCAAGGGAGAAGAATATTTACACTATGACTTTCCTGGCATTGATGCAGCCCTTTTACGGGGAACTTTTGCTGACGAAAAAGGGAATATTTTCATGACTCATGAGTCCCATCTGGGAGAAGGGTACAGTGTAGCGGCCGCCACCCATCAAAATGGCGGTAAGGTGGTTGTTCAAGTTAAAGAAATTGTTCAAAACGGCAGCTTTCCCCCTCATGAGGTGTTTATTCCCGGGGAACTTGTGGATTATGTAGTTATAAATGAAAACCCCGAATATCATAAGCAGGTGATGCAGGCTTATTATGATCCTGCGTTATCAGGCCACTACCGGGTGAGTGATATACAGGAGCAGCCTATGAAGCTTAGCTCCCGTAAAATTATTTTAAGACGGGCTGCCCAGTTTTTACGTGAAGGGGATGTAGTCAGTATTGGATTTGGTATAAATAATGAACTGCCAAATGTATTAAAAGAGGAACAGGCGGAGGACTTGGTTCAGCTTAATATTGATACCGGCATATTCGGAGGAATTATTGGCAGTAAAGACCGCTTTGGAATGAACTATAATCTCGACGCGAGAATGCGACATGAACTGACATGGGATTTTATATATCATGGCGGCCATGACATAGCCTTTCTCAGCTTTGCGGAAATCGACCGGCAGGGAAACGTAAATGTCTCCTGCTTTGGCAATAAAATGAGTGGAAGTGGCGGGTTTATCGACATAAGTCAAACGGTGAAGACTATCATTTTTTCAGGGACCCTGGTTGCGGGCAGCCAGTCTTCTTGTGAAAATAATCAGTTGATCATTGAACAGGAAGGTCACTCGCATAAATTCGTAAATAATGTACAAAGTGTAGATTTTAACGCAGCGTATTCGAGAGAACTGAACCAACAGGTTTTTTATGTGACTGAACGAGCTGTATTCCAATTGGTGGAGGAAGGCTTAAAATTAATTGAAATCGGTCCGGGGCTGGATTTGCAGAGGGATGTTCTGTCAAAGATGGATTTTGATCCTATTATTTCTGACGAGCTGAAAATTATAGACCAAAATATTTATCAAAATGATTGGGGGGAATTGAAGCAGTCGATCCAACATCGGACTCATATTGATAAAGGAGAAGATAAATATGAATTATGATTGGATTAAAACAAGATCAGATTTTGACAGAGTGAAAGCAGCGGTTATTGATCCGGGTAAGGGCACAGAATGGTCGTATCAGGATTTAAACATCCGTGCAGAGAATTTAGCGAATTATTTGCAGGATCAGGGAGTAAAACGCGGGGATGTAATCGGTATATTCGCTCCAAATGATGTTGCGATACTGGATGTGTTGTTTGCCTCTTTTAAACTGGGAGCCGTTTTCCTTCCAATTAACTGGCGGCTGAAATCCTTAGAAATTGAAAGCATTATTTCGGATTCTAATGTCAGGCTGATTTTTTACGCCTCCAATCATCTGGAGTCCCTGAGAGGAATCCCTCAGGAGCTAATTCATATGGATGTCGATTCGTCGGAGTATGATGGCATTGTTAATCCTGAAAACCACCTCCCATTTAAAAGTGTCGATGTAGAAAGCGACGACCTTGCATCTTTAATATATACGAGCGGGACAACAGGATTACCAAAAGGGGTTATGTTCACTTACGAGTCGTTTGTTAATAACATGATCAATACCGCATTGACGTATAAAACACATGCCGGTTATACAACGATTGTATCAACTCCGATGTTTCATGTGCTTGGATTTAATGATTTGTCGCTGCCGTTATTAATGGCTGGCGGAACATTGATTCTGCATCGCTATTTTGACGGAAAGGAATTAAATGATCTGATGGTAAAATACCAGCCCGATTATTTAATGCTCATACCAACTATGTACTATGGCATGCTGGCAGCTGGTAATCTTGATATTCAGGGCTTCAAAAATATTGAGTTCTTAATACAGGGTGGATCTGCACCGCTTCCGGCTGTACAGAAAAAATTTGAGAGTATGGGTTACACATTAGTCAATGGCTACGGTTTAACTGAAGCTCCACTTGTTATGGTTAATACACCTCATAATGCAATAAAGAAACCAATGAGCATTGGCAAGCCTGTCATGTATATGAATGTGCGCCTGCTGGATGAAAATTATAACGATGTTGAAACTGGTGAAATTGGGGAATTGGCCATCAACGGCAAAAACGTTACTCCAGGCTATTGGAACAAACCGGAAGAAACAGAAAAATCATTTGCAGGCAGGTATTTCTTAACAGGTGATTTAGCCAGGCAGGATGAAGATGGAGATATCTTTATCATCAACCGGAAAAAGGAGCTCATTATTACCGGAGGTGAAAATGTTCTGCCCTCTGAAGTGGAGGGTGTATTATCAGAGCACCCGCTTGTGAGGCAAACGGTGGTAGTGGGATATGAAAGTCCTGAATTTGGAGAATCTGTTTCTGCAGTAGTGCAATTGAAAGAGGACGATCCGGATTTCGAAGCTAAACTGGACAAGCATGTGAGAGAGCACCTGGCAGGCTACAAAATACCGCGAATGTATTTGAAAGTGAAGGATATACCATTAAACTCAACCGCGAAGCCTGACAGAATAGAACTGCAAAAAATGGTGAATCAAAAAGCACAGGAAGAAAATCAGAAAAACGAATTGCTTTAAGCGACTTTTTTGAAAGCGCTATCAGAATATACTGGAGGCTATACCATGGCTGAAAAGCAAGCACTGATAAAAGAATTATATCCTGAAGATTTATTAAATATTTCTAAAGAGTTAACTGAAGGAGAAGTTCAGTTTTTAAAACAAATCAATGATCTGCTGGAAGAAAAATACCGGGATTCAATTAATGATCACTGGGCTAATGCAACAGTGCCTGAAGACTTTTTTAATGATATGGGTAAACTGAATTATTTCAATAACCCATTGCTGTTTGAAGGGCGGGAGGGCGAACGGACTGCGAGTCAGCTGTTTCAGTTTTTCATGCTATATACAGTGGCAAGGTTTGATGTTTCCTTAGTTACTTTGATGGGCGTGCATCAGGGTTTAGGACACAATGCGTTCCTGTTTGGCGGAAGTAAAGAACAAGTGGCGTATTATGTGCCCAAATTACAATCTCACGAACTGAGGACCTGCTTTGCTTTAACCGAACCTGAACACGGATCGGACGTAGCTGGCGGTTTAGCAACGACGGCTAAGCGTGAGGGTGATAAATGGGTAATAAACGGTGTAAAAAAATGGATAGGCGGCGCCACTCTTTCGGATGTCATACCAGTTTTTGCTACAGATGTGGACACAGGTAAACCAAAGGGATTTATCATTAAGCCTGACCAGGACGGCGTGGATATAGATGTCATTGAAAATAAAATCGCTTTAAGAATTGTCCCAAATGCTAATATTCACTTAAACAACGTTGTCGTCCAGGAGGAAGAGAGGCTGCAAAATATTAACGGCTTCAAAGACATTGCGAAGGTGCTGTACTCAACACGTGCTGGTGTGGCCCATATGGCGACAGGAGCGATAGCCGGGACCCTGCGGGCAACTCTGGACTATGTGACCGAACGTAAACAATTCGGCAAAGAGCTTAGTAAATACCAGTTGATTCAGGAGAAGCTGGCAATGATACAGGGAAACCTATCCCATGCAATGAGCCTGTCTGCCCAACTCGCCCGGATGCAGGGGAACGGGGAGTATGACGAAGTGGCAACCTCAACCGCAAAAATGATGAACGCCTTAAGGTTAAGGGAGTCTGTTGCAATGGGACGGGGCATTACAGGAGGCAACGGTATTCTTGCCGAATATGATATTGCGAGATTCTTCTCTGACGCCGAAGCCATTTACACCTATGAGGGAACTCATGAAATTAATGCCTTAGTTATTGGGAGAGCATTAACAGGGGACTCTGCATTTATCTGACTGCAGGAAGTGGCTGAATAAATTTCAGAAATATGGAGGTTATTTCATGACGATGAGAAAAGCAACCGTTTTAGGCGCGGGGTTAATGGGCAGCCAAATTGCTGCCCTTCTGGTAAATGCAGGTTTAAAAGTAAAGCTGCTGGACATGGCAGTTGATGAAAATGATCCAAACAAGATTTCAAAAAAATCCTATGATATGATTACCGATCCGAAACGGCCGCAATTATTTGATTTAAACTTCGCCTCTAATCTGACTTATGGCAATTTTGCAGAGGATTTATCTGGGCAGGATGACTCGGATATTTTTATTGAAGCTGTAAAGGAAGAAGTGGAAATAAAGCATAGCATTTGGGACCAGGTGAGACGTGTTGCCAAGGATGATGCCTTATTTGCCACAAATACCTCAGGCATTCCAATAAAGGCAATATCCCAGGTGTTTGATGATACGGAGCAGGAGAGATTTTTCGGTATGCACTTCTTCAACCCGCCCCGGATCATGAAGCTGGTAGAAGTTATCCCTGGTCCTAATACGTCCCCTGAAGTAACAAATAAAGTCCAGGCTTTTGCTGCAGATGTGCTGGGTAAAGGTGTCATCATAGCAAATGATGTTCCTGCATTTGTTGCTAACCGGATAGGGACACAGACAATGAATGATGTGATGTATCGTGCAGAGAAAACAGGCCTGTCCATTGCGGAGGTCGATGCACTCACGGGCCGCGGTATTGGAAGACCAAGCCTCGGGACGTATGGGCTTGTTGATCTGGTAGGGCTTGATATTGCAACGACCGTGATCAAGGGCCTGCAGCAGGATCCGGAGGAACAGGAATTTTTCCATGAGACACGAATTGCAGGAAAGCTGATGGAACATGGTGCGTTGGGGAGGAAAACCAAGCAGGGTTTTTATAAGAAGGACAAGAAATCCCTGCTGGTTTTTGATCCTGAAAGCAATGAATATGTACAGCCGGAGCAGCCTGATTTTGAGTTGCTGCACAGCTTCAGTAAAGACCTGCAATCAAATATGGATATCATCTACAACGCTGAAGATGAAGCGGGCAGGTTTTTATGGGAAACCCTTAGAAACAATTTCTACTATGGTGCGTTGAATGTGCCGAAAGCGGCACCGGACTTTAAAGATATAGACCGTGCCATGGTATGGGGATTCAACTGGAAAAAAGGCCCCTTCCAGCTATGGGACCTGATGGGCTTCGAACGCGTCAAGGAACGCATGCAGCGGGAGCTGGGGCCGTTACCGGAATGGATAGAAAAACGCAGTACATCATTTTATGCTGAAGGTGAGTCGATTGAGCGTGTGACTCCTGTATCAGCGTTTACAGATAGTGAACTATGGAACAGGGAAGATTCCAGTCTTTCTATTGCAAATAGAGACCAACTGTTACTGAAGCTACAAAGTAATAATAATATTATTACCGATGGCTTTGCTGATGATTTAATCGACTCTATTGACCTTTTAGAAAACGAGGATTACTCAAGCATGGTCATCTATGCAGAAGGAAACAACTTCAGCGTGGGTGCCAACCTGTATCTGATGAAAAAAGCACATGAAGAAAACAAAGTGGAAGAGATCGTGGGGCCTGCCATTGAAAAGCTGCACGAGAGCTTCAGCCGCCTTAAATATGCACTTAAGCCCGTGGTGACAGCCGTCCACGGGAAAGCTTTAGGTGGCGGTTGTGAATTGGTCCTTCATTCACCGGTGGTAGTAGCTGCAAGTGAAACGTACATGGGACTTGTAGAAGCAGGGGTGGGACTGCTTCCAAGCGGTGGCGGCCTTGCCGAAATG
Source organism: Marinococcus sp. PL1-022 (assembly GCF_033845285.1). NCBI lineage: Bacteria > Bacillati > Bacillota > Bacilli > Caryophanales > Bacillaceae > Marinococcus > Marinococcus sp. PL1-022. Next base: position 1,346,025 of record NZ_JAWXCX010000001.1, read on the forward strand.
GCGGACCGGATTCTCGGAACGAGCCATAAGCACAACGATAAACAGGAATCAATGACGAAAGTACTAACGAATGTAGGGTTCGCGAAAGTATCAACGAACGCTTATGAAGCGCTCAGGTATGGTTATCTAAGAGAAACCGACTCCATTATATTGAATACAGAGAAAAGAGTAGAAATAGCCTTAAAACGAGCGCAGTTTGAAGTGGAAACAAATTATGTTCCGCAGCCGAAGTTGACCTATTTTGCTTTAGGCAGAGATTATAAAGCACTAGCTCAAGGCCAGCTGGATGCCCAGCGAGTTGGAAACTTCATTAGCGATCATGATTATACAATCACTTTGAGTGTTGCCGATGTTTTATCCGGAGGAGACCTTCCGCGTAACACCTATATTAATCAAAAATACCTTCAAAAGCTTGAAAAACAAAAGTTCTTAATGCTGTTACAAAACGAAAAAACGTACGAGCGAATTACTCATATGCTGGCTGCAGGCGAGCCTCTGCGAAATTAAAATTTGTGGTAGCAAGGAAAGGGTGAAGGTCAGTGCAAGATGCGTATATAGTAGCTTATGGGCGTTCTGCTTCAGCTAAAGGAAAATTAAGTGGTGCCATGGCTCACGAAAGACCTGATGAAGTGGCAGCACAGGTACTAAAAGGGGTACTGGACCGGGTAGGTGGTCAATTCCGTCCAGATATGGTGCAGGACGTTATTGTTGGCAATGCTTTTCCTGAAGGCCTGCAGGGACAAAATATCGCGCGTTCGATTGCGTTGCTTGCCGGGCTGTCGGAAGACGTTCCGGCCCAGACGGTGAATCGTTATTGTTCTTCAGGGCTTCAAACAATCGCGATGGCGGCTAATCAGATTGTGTCTGGCCAGGCAGATATTATAGCAGCCGGCGGAGTTGAACTGATGAGTGCCGTTCCGATGGGGGGAAATGAGCCGGTAAACAGTCCAATACTCCAGGAGGAAGAGGCCGGAGTATCCTACCCAATGGGGCTGACCGCCGAGATGGTAGCTGAAAAATATAACGTCTCACGGGAGGATCAGGACGCTTATGCGGTGCAAAGTCATCAGCGTGCTAAAAATGCCCAGGATTCAAGAAAGTTTGATGACGAGATTATTCCGATTAATGTAACTAAGGTTACGTACAATAATGACGGCCCAGTAGTAACAAAAGATATATTCGACACGGACGAACTGGTGCGCCCTGATACCAATATGAAGGATTTAGCGAAGCTGCCCACTGTGTTCAAAGCTGATGGAACAGTAACAGCCGGTTCATCCGCCCCGCTTACAGATGGCTCAGGCTTTGTGGTTGTAATGTCGGGAGACAAAGTTAAAGAATTAGGCGTCACCCCTATTGCACGATTCGTGGGCTTCAAGGCAGCGGGTGTTGATCCAAAAATCATGGGGATTGGTCCCGCTTATGCAATTCCGGATGTGTTAAAATTAACTGACCTGACGGTTGATGATATGGATTTAATCGAACTGAATGAAGCATTTGCAGCACAAACGGTGGCCTCTATCAGGCAGACAGGGTTAGATATGACTAAAACGAATGTTAATGGAGGCGCCATCTCATTAGGCCACCCTCTTGGGGCATCAGGAGCAATGCTGACTGCAAAGCTGCTTGCGGAAATGAAAAAAAGACCAGATTCCAAGTATGGCATGGTGACTATGTGCATTGGAGGAGGCATGGGGGCTGCAGGAATATTTGAATACATCAGATAGTTGACTCCGACGTTTTAATGTGTCAGTTATCTTTGTTCGCCTAAACAATTATCAGGTATCCGTAAATATCCAGGGGGCTGTCCTATTTTTGGGACATCCCCACTTTTGTTTTAAACAAAAATTGCTGATAAATGCAGGATTAAGGAGGAAAACATGAAGGTATTAAGACTGGCCTATCAATTACTTGGTACTATATCGTTTGCTTTTATTCTCATGGACTTGCGTCATATCATTGATATACCGGGAGGGTTATTCATATTATGATGCCTTGTCCTGGCCAGTTCGATTGGCATTTTCTTTTACTTTCAACGAAGACAGTCAAGTACTTCCACCGATGATGGAAATTGAGGTGACTATGAATGGAACTCGTTTATGTATTAGCGGTATTAATAAGTACCGGAGCTTTTTTATTCTATTTAGGTAAAATCAAGCACAATAAATGAAAAAACGGACCCCGGCAGGCCCGTTCCCTCCACTGTGTTACATCTATTCCCCCTTTATTATAGTGTTTGTTATCTATAATAAAAGATCGGGTTAAAGAAGAAGACGACCGGTAACATCCACCCGGCAATGACTGTGAGCACAAACCATATGGTGGATTTCTTCCAAAGCGTATATAGAGTCATCAAAAAAGCAATCACCCAGCCAAGAGCTGTTAAATACCCTGAATGATAAGTCCCGCCGCCTTCTGCAAGCCCGTATATTCTTAATCCTGTAGCATAAAAGGTCAATACGGCACTTAATGCAAGATTAAGGATTAAAGCAACGGCGAACCATTCCCATTTTTGCATGTCAGCCCCCTATAAAACATTTTTCTCTATTCGCCTCCTCCTCAATTTAACATATATTTCCTTCAAATAGTGCCATTTCCCGATCCTCCCATATTGCCAGAACGTCCTGGCCTTTTTGCTTCCGGCTATCAATTTAGTTTCATATTACGCTGGATATCCGCTTTGTACATGGTTGATTAAATTGGAAAAGCAGAGCAAAGGCACTCTTGGAGAAAGTTGCAAAAGATATGACGATAAGCTGCATTATTTATATCAGCATGCAGTAAAATTATCTTTTCAGCCATTTATCACGGAAAATAGAAAACAGGCATCCCTGGCTTTAAGAAGTCAGGGATGCCTGTTTCATTAAAAAGGAGCTGCTGCCAGCAACGCTATGGACAGGCCGGCTGTTTAAGTGGAAACCGAGGTGGAGCGCTCGTGTTTGGCCTGATACATGGTGTCGTCCGCCTGGGCCAGTACCGTCAGTAAATCAGTTTCCCGGGGGCAGAAATCATATCGGCCGACACTGACCCGCACGGTAAAGGTATCGATGCTAACGGCACAGGTTTGATCAATACGTTCATGCAATCGTTCCGCCCATTCCTCGTTCGACAGTTCGGGGGAGGGAATCGGTCCAAGGACAATAAATTCATCTCCGCTCAGTCGGTAGGCGGTATGGTCGGACTCGATCGTATGCTGCAGCGCGTCGGCCACGCAGCGGAGTACACGGTCGCCGGTGAGATGACCATATGTATCGTTGATAATTTTGAACTGATCGACATCCAGAAAATACAGGGCATAGCGGGAGGTCGGAAGAAATGTGTGCTCGCGGAACACCTGCTGCAGCGCCACCCGGTTCGGAAGGCGGGTCAGGTCATCCGTGCGCACCTCGTTGCGGGTTTTCTCCAGGTGGGCAATCGTTCGGTTCAAATCTTTGGTCATCCGGCCAATCATCCCGGAAGAACGAAAGGACGCACGCGCACTTAAATCACCGGCACGAACCGCCGTTAAGACGGACTGAAAGTGAGTGATACAACGGCGGACGAAGGCAAAAAAGAGACAAAAGTTTAACACACCTAAAAGAATGCCCGCACTGATGGAGGCGATGGTAAATAAACGCTGAAGTTCGGCGGAAACTGGGATTACAAGCGGCATGATTAGTGAAAAAGCGATGCCCACCACGATGCCAAAACTTAAATACACCAGTGCCATCCCGTGAAGATAATTGTATCGCATATATTTCCTTCCTTTCTGCTGCTTCTCCTGGATGTTAGGAGAGAGGAGTTTCGGGATCTGGTTCACGGGTGTGTAAAATATCGGGAAGGGCATGAATATAGACAGCATCCAACTCCTCAGTATGCTTACGAAGATGACATAACGCCTGGGCCGGCGTCATGGCTTTTCGGTAGGAACGGGGAAGTGTCAGGGCCGAATACACATCCACGACACTAAGCAGTCGAAGCGGGGCGGGTAATTCCCCTGCCGGTAGTCCGAAGGGGTAGCCCGTTTGGTTACCACGTTCATGGTGATACAAAGCCATGTGAGCTATTGAATCCTCCAGTCCATGCGCCCGGAGCAAATGATATCCCTGCATGGGATGCTCCTGAACAGCCTCCCATTCTTCCGGTGTTAAGGCAGCTGATTTTTGAAGAATGGATGAAGATATGTATGTTTTCCCCACATCATGCAGCAGGAAACCAGCTGCAAGTTCTGCCATCTCCATCTGCAGATAATCCGCCAGCACGTTTCCAAGGAGAAACACATCCAATGAATGATGGTACGTTTCGGGGCCCAAAGATTGTAACCTGGCTATCAAAGGATGGATACGGTCGTCCCGGCAAAGCGATAGAAACAACGACTCGTATTGCTGAAAGTCCAACTCCAAATTATGTACAAAACTCGTTTTATCTGGCCAGTGTTTTTGCCACAGCTGATGTAAATACGTTTGGGAAAGAAGAAGATCTACGGTCATGGGAGTCAATACGAAGCACCGCCTGCCTGTTAAAATGGTACTTTTGTTATAGCACAAAGGAGAGAATAAATAAACCAAATTGCCTGTTAAATTGGTTTTCCCGTCTTTAATTTAATCTGGGTCAGGTCGATAAGCATGAAAAATTCCCGGGTGCGATAGCGATATAAGCCCACTATTATGCCGGTGTATCCAAAAATGTTTGTAATGAAGGGAAAGGAATAGAATTGGCTCAGCATGATCATTTAAGAGAAAAAATCACAGCATACTGAATGGAAAATGGATAAAAAAAGAAACCATTGTGTAAAAATGGCTTCTTACTTTTTGAATCTTTTTAAAGGGAGCTTCATCAAGACTAAGAACGCAGGGATTCATGCATGATGTCCTGAAAAGCCTGGAAGGAGCGGTGCTGTTCGCTTGCCGGAGAATAAACAAAGGAAATATCCACCCGGGCGTGGGCTGGTGGCACCGGCGTGCACGCGATGTAGTCATCCTGAAACGAACGAACGTATCGTTCCGAGAGCATTGCGATTCCCATCCCGGCCCGGACATGTCCCAATAATGATTCGAGATTCGAAAAGGTGATCACCTGTTTTGGAATGATGCCTTCCTGATGAATCATCTGCAGCAGGCGTTCCCGGAACATGCACCCCGGCTCCAGCACAAGAACGGTCTGCTGATGCACGTCCTGGAGACTCTCGAGCGGAAGCACCAGCGGGTTGGAAACGAGCGTAAGGGTTTCTGTGGAAAATACGTGCTGATGGAGGGCCGGGTGACGCACGGGGCCGGTGACAAAGGCTCCTTGGCATTCATGCTGCAGCACCTGCTGGACCAATTCCTCCGTAATGCCGTAGCGCAATGTTACATCGATGGATGGAAGGGCCTGATGGAGCGACGACATTAACGCAGGCAGATGAGTGGCCGCCATGGAATTGATGGATCCGAGAACCAGGGGCTCATAGGGCAGGGATGAACGGGAAACCGTATCCTGCAAATGCTCCCACGAGGAAAGCATGTCCTCCACACAGGCAAGTACATAGGTTCCCTGCGGAGTGAGCGTAAGGCCTCTGGAATGCCGGTGGAAAAGAGGGACACCGAGCTCATGCTCCAGTCGCTTCAGGTGGCCGGTCACATTCGACTGTACATAATTCCATTTGCTCGCGACCCTGGAGATATTTTTCTCGTGCGCAAGGGCACGAAACAGCTGTAGGGTCTGAATATTCATTTCTCGCCTCCGGGTATCTGTTTTTATGATAGCTTCTATATTATTTTATCATTATTCATGATCGATTGGGTGATGTATCGTAGAACCTATCATAGGAAGAGGGAGCGAAAAAGCATGCATCACGAGGAACGAACGTGCTGGATTCTTGCCGGATTACTGGGAACGGGGATTGGCATCTGCTGGCCGTGGCTGTGGCAGGCGACGCAGAAATTTCCAGGCTGGACAGCGGTAGGAATGACAGCAGGTGGTGGAGAAATCGTAATGCCCGTCTGTTCTTTTATTCTGGCGGCTCTCGCATTCGGGCGGTGGCCTCTGGCTGCGTACTGGGCCGCAGGGGTTGCGGTTTTGGGTACATTATATTTAACCGTGTTATGGGTTCTGCCGGGGGCATTGAGCTGGACGGGATATGTGCTGTATCAGCAACGCAGCAGGCTAAAAGGCGAGAAACGATAGGAAGCTGAACCATACGGGTCCATAGGTTTTAAAAATTAAAGGGGGAGAAGTAGCATGGCCTGGCTGTTAATAGTATTATGCTTTATCGGAGGGGCGGCGCTCGCGTTTCAGGCCGGTGTAAACGGAGAAATCGGGGGCGAAATAGGAAGTTTACAGGCGGCCTTTATCGCTTATTTTGTCGGGACCGTTTGCTTATTTGTGAGCGCGCTGGCGCAGGGAGGACTTTCGTTTTCGTTTTCTTCCTTCTCGTTCTGGAAATGGACGGTGGGAGCGCTGGGTGCTTTTTATATTGTCTGTATCATCCTGGCCGTTCCGAGGATCGGGGCATCAGCGGCAATTACCGCCGGGATTGCCGGACAATTGCTGCTTGGAATGCTTCTGGACCATTTTGGTGCCTTTGGAACGCCGGAAATCCCGGTGGATGCCTCGCGTCTGGCCGCCGTCGGATTGATTGGAGTGGCACTGTATCTGTTTTACCATTAAAGGAGAAATTTATCCTGGTCTGATTCTTTCAACTACTGCTGTACGTAAAAAAAGTCCCCGAAGCGTTGGACGCTCGGGGTTACCATAAGCTTATGCGTTAGATAGCATAAAGGGGCGTATATACTGGATAAATATATACATATTGGACATTCCTTCCATTACATAAAGTCAAACATGGTTTTGCAATTAATTATGAATATTTTTATCGATCGTCCGGAGGCACAAACATGCGGAGCTCATGCGGCAGGACGGCGGCGCTGAAAGGAAGCGGGCGTCCTTCGTCTCCGTCAATATTGACGATGTGCTTCTCATTGGTGTGCGCCTGCAGCGTGGTGGTAGTAAAGTATTCAATATCCTGATGATGAGAAAGATTTCCCTGAAGGAGCTCCGGGATCATTTTGGCGACATTGGTTATCCCGAGCTGCTTAACAATAAACACGTGGAAGCATCCATCGTGGATCTCTGCCTGAGGAGCCAGGGACTCGATGCCTCCCACGGAGTTAGTTAAAGCGACCAGGGCAAGATAAACATCTCCCTCCCATACCCCCTCATCGTGGGTGAGCGTCAGGGAAAACGGCGTATGGTTTTTGAAGGCTTTGGTGCCTTCCATCACATAGGCGAACGGCCCCCACATGGACTTTTGCTCAGGGCTTACGTTATAAACTGCTTCTGCAATGGCACCGATGGCCAGAACGTTCATGAAATACGTCTGGTCGATGCGTCCAATATCGACAGGAACGATGTGCTGGTGCCGAAGCACCTGTACAGCTTCTGCAGGGTCTAAGGGCAGCCCGAGAGCACGGGCAAAATCGTTGACCGTACCGAGCGGAAGAAAGCCAAAGGCCGGCTGATAGGCCTGGCCGGCGAGGCCGTTGATGCATTCATTAATGGTGCCGTCGCCGCCTAAAGAAACCAGGGCATCAAATTCCTGCTCGCATGCCTGCTGAGCCAGATCTTTGGCGTCTCCAGCCTGTTTAGTGTAGCGAATCGTAACGCTGGAATACAATTCCTTTAGTACCTTGATGGCAGAAGCTTCATAGGACATTGCTTCTTCTTTGCCGGAGGATGGGTTGATGATGAGCATGGCGTTCGACATTAAAAGCTCCTTTTTCATAAAAATAGGGAATCGGATTCACATTGTTTATTCTGGCATGAGTATCATTATACTGGAGCTTCTAATTACGTTGAAATAACTTTTACGTTGCATTCAACTTTTTTTCGGACGCTTTTGGCTGTACTGCCGAGAAGCGCCCGGTCGATTTTGGAAGCTCCTGAGTCCCCGAGAACAACTAGATCTGTTTCATATCTGGCACAAAGTTTTCCGATGTCCCGTTTTGGCAGACCAGGTTCCATCACGGTCTCCACGTGAGGAACGCCCTGTTCGACGGCCCATTCTTTGGAGCGCTGAAGCTGGGAGGAAGCCTTGTCCTGAAGCCGGCGGAAGCCGTTCGGATCCATGCGTTCGAAGGAGGCGTAGCCTTTGGTATCCATCATAAAGGCAATAAGTAATGTCGCCTGGTGCTCCTGTGCTAATTGAACAGCCTGTGCAAGCGGGTCATGTGAGGTGGCTTCGAGAGTTTCAACGCCGACTAGTATACGGTGAAATTGTTCCATAGCTGGTCTTCCTTTCTGTTAAAAACATTAGTACGTATTATTTTTCCAGGGGGGAAATAAAAAAAGTCAAAATGAAAATGGTTTCATAAAACAATAAAAAACCAGAAAAAGAGAAAGTACTCTTTTTCTGGCTGATGGCTTAGCTTTAATATCTATCCATTGCTGCCGCATATGAGGGGGAGGACTGGTTCCTCTCTGGAAGAACCATAATCCTTTCTCGAACAGTTTACCCGGTAAGTGAAGCGGTAAAACATGGGAGGGCACTAATCGTTGTTAAACTTGTTTCTTAATAAGTACTTAAGAGAGGGAACCTAAGGGTGATTTTTCGTACTTAAGATGATATACTGAACAAAACATATGTTCTTTTTTTAAAAGCCACGGTTATGAAGAAAAGAAGGGGGCCGACCGATGCCACAACAGCTATATGATTCCCGATGCGACCAGCCCCTGGCTGCCATGTTTATGCAGTATGTCGATGACAATATTCAGCACCGGCTCGCGGTGCCCCAGTTGGCCGAGGCGTTGGAAACCAAGCCTTACATATTGTCCCGGGTAGTAAATACTTCGCTGGGCCAAACGATTCCCGGTTACATTCGAAAGCGGCGTATGGAAGTCGCTGCCTGCCTGCTGACCGAAACTGATTATTCCATTCGTGCAATTGCCAAACGGCTTCGTTTTAACGGCCAGGATTACTTTACGGCCCAATTTCGCATTCACCAGGGCCTGTCTCCCAGTGCGTACCGATATGCATATCAATCCTGAGAGCTTTTGAGGCCGGAAGAACCATAGTTAAACCTGCAAGCCAGAAGGAAGCTGTGGCACATCCTGGAATAATTTGAAAAATATTAAAGAAAAAAGGTTTCACCCGTGGACGAGCGGGAACGGATTTACCATGTCTCCATCTTAATAGCGGTCGCAATACGAGGACATTAAGCGCCTGTCGTACAAGCCGAAGAGGATCTGTAGGTACCATGCAGACATCTTCGGCTTTTTTTGTGATGGATAAAAAGAAAGGAGTGTGTCCTATGCTGCCTGGCGATATTCAGCAGCGATCCCGTCAAAATCAGGAAAAGGAACTCGGAAGCTACATGAGCCGGGTGTTACGCGAACACTTTGGCCGTGGCCCGGAGTCCGTCTACGTCAGCCTGGATCCGCATAGTGTCGTTATTCACATCCGGCGGTTTTTGGCGCCGATGGAGGAAGTGCTTTTGGAGCAGCGGGGTAAGGAAGCGATCGAAGAGCTGCGGGAAACCATGATGGCCAACATGCTGCCGGAAATGGCGCACGTGATCTATCAATTGACTGGAAAAGAAGACTGGAGCTTTTTTGTGGATTGGAATATCTCCAACCGTTCCGGCATGGTGACGGCTTTGCATGAGCCCTCGTTCCAGCATCAGCCGTCCCTGGCTGAATCTCCGCATCAAGCCAGTCTTCGGGAAGGAGTGCGTAATGTCAGTCAGCGCACTGAGAAAGAACCCGGCACGGTCCATGCCCATCAAATTAACGATCGCACTCTAGTTGTGGTCCGCACGGACGTACTAATTATGATCGAAAAGGAATTAATACGCATCGGGTACCGAAAGTCACTCAAGACGGTGAAACGCCAGCTGGAAAAGCGACTATTGTACGAAGAGCAGTTCAGCCAGCGGCTGGGAGTCGGAGTTCGCGACATTTTTGTCGACTGGGATTTTGACAAGGACAACAGCGTAGTCGTGCTACTGACCGACCCGCTGCCCAGTCCGGAAGAAGAATAACAGGGAAAAACCTCCCAATGCCGGAGCCTGAAAAGGTTTTGGCATTTTTAAAACCGATCGACCAAAAAGTGCGCGAGAAAGAGCGTCACTGCTGTATTTGTTTTTCGTTCTTCCAGTGAAGGAAGAGGTTTACCGCCTTGCGTAAAACAGGTAAAGAGGTATCATTAATCACGATAAGAAATACACTATCATGAATAAATCACATTTACTCACAGAAAAATTGGATTGCAGGAAGGCTGTAATCAGAATAAGAGGCCCTGCGACGATTTTTACCAATTTTATGATAGTACGTGCATTTCTTAGCAGATGATTATCAGAAAAATAAGCAAGGAGTAAATAATATGTCCAATGAACGTCCGTTTACCATGATTACCGGTGGATCCTCAGGATTAGGACTGGAGCTTGCAAAACTGTTCGCCCAGGATGGGTATGATATTGCGATTTCGGGGTCAAGCGAACGTATTTTTGAAGCGGCGGAGACTATTAAAAGCTACGGGGTGGAGGCATATCCCCACCAGGCAGATGCATCGACGTACGAGGGTGTGGACTCCTTTTGGAAATTTGTGAAAAGTAAGGACAGAAAGCTGGATGCGGCTGTTTTAAATGTCGGTGTCAGCATCGGCGGTTCCTTTTTAGAAAACGATTTACAGGAAGAGCTGAAGCTGATAGACATTAATATTTCGGGAACGGTGCATATGGCGAAACGCATCGTACAGGATATGGTTCCGAATAAAAAGGGAGACCTCCTTATCGTCTCATCTCTATCTGCAACATTGCCGACCCCTTACGAAACAGTATACGGACCGTCGAAGGCATTTGGTTTTATGTTTGCCGAATCCTTAAGAGAAGAGCTAAGAGACACAGGCGTCAACGTAACAGCCATGCTCCCCGGTGCTACAAACACGGATTTTCACCATAATGCCGGCATGGACTCTACTTACTTTGGCGATGAAAGAAACAAAAATGACAAAGAGCTAGTAGCACAGCAGGGATATGACGCTTTAAAAAATAAATGGGATCACGTAGTTTGTGGCGATGAAGCTACGAAGAAGGCAGCAGAAGAAAATAGAACCACGCCTGAAGAGGTTAAAGCAGCTGAGCATGCGAAAAAAGCAAAGCCTCAGTAAAAATTAAAGCTTGAGTGATTATTTATACCGGTCCCGGAAAAAACTCCGAGACCGGCTTTTTTTATTATTTATCTTCACTGTTTCTCATTCTTAATAACACCTGGCTAAGGCCGAAAACTTCAGGAAGGGGCCAATAATTAGAGCCAGCGCAAAACATCAGCGAAATAAAATTTTAGAGGTGCTTGAAGGATATGAATATTTCTTTTAAACCATTAATACATATACGAACTTAAAAAATATAACCAAAGTTAAATATAAAAGAATTGACAATTAAAGCTTAAAATTGCAAACTACAACAAATATTATGATACAAAGTGGTTACAGGCTGGAGGCATAAGAGTGTATACATATGAATCAATAAATTATCAGCATGACTTACCAATAAATATATTCACACAGACTATTGAAAGCTATCCCTATCACTGGCACGAGGATCCGGAATTATTGTTTGTACTGGAAGGTTCCCTGGAGGTGAGATTAAATGAAAAAAACTATAAGTTGCATGCCGGCGATTTGTTTTTTATCAACAGCAACGAACTGCACTTTCTTCATTCACTTGACCCAGGCAGAAAACCGCACATATTAGTATTGCAGATCAACAGTAATTACCTGAAACAAAAAAACATCAATGCTGATAAAAAACGATTTTTCCTCGACACACCTTATTCATCTTCGGGTGAATACGCTAAAATTCAACGCTTAAAACAGCTTTTAGCTTTCATTTTAGACCTGCTGATTAATAAAAAAGATAATCATGTTTTAAAAATTGAAAGCCTGCTTCTCGAAATACTAATTATACTAAAGGAAAATTTTGAATACTCAAATCAAAAGCTTGATCAGCATTTACTCGACGATAACCGGCTGCTTGAAATAATGAAGTATATGAATGAACATTACAGCAGAAGTTCTTTGAGTCTTCAGGAAATAGCTAATGTTTTTTCCTTAAATTCGCAATATTTATCAAAGTACTTCAAACAGAGAGCGGGAACTTCTTTAAAAACAAAACTGGATACAATTCGAATGGATAAATCCCTATTCGTATTACAGACAACAAATAAAGCTGTAACAGAAATAGCGCTGGAGTTTGGATTTCCCGATGCCAAGTCTTACTACCGGGTATTTAGAGAACATATGATGATGACTCCCGGCCAGTACCGTAAAAGGTATCAGTTTAGTATAGATTATGATATACCAAAAAACTATTTGAGCATTAATAGCCGGGAATCATTAAAAAAACTGTTTTCGTACATGGATATAAAAACGAAGGAAGAGAAGACAGTGAATCCTGAGCCTATAAGCATTGATTTTTCTGAGTCTGCTAAAGCTATACATCATTCGTTTACATCCTTAGCCACCTTCGGTGATGCCACACAGGCTTTGCGACAGGACTTTGGGGAGCAGCTTCATCAGCTTCAAAAGGATATAGGCTTTCGCCATGTTAGATTTCACAACATTTTTTCGGACGAGCTGGAAATATATAATGAAAGGCCTGATGGTTCCTGGTACGCTAATTTCTTTCATATCGAAACACTGATTGATTCATTTCTGGCAAATAACATAAAACCATTCATAGAAATAGGCTTTATGCCAAAGAAGCTAGCCAATAACTCACGCACTATTTTTGAAGGGAAAGCATCAGTCTCGGCCCCCAAATCTATGGAACGGTGGCTGGATCTGCTGGAATCTTTTATCAGGCATCTATTTAACCGTTACGGCTCCGAAGAAGTAAAAAGCTGGTATTTTGAATTCTGGAATGAGCCGGAGGTTGATTATTTCTGGCCTGGTTCAAAGGAAGAGTTTTTTTCTTTTTATGCTCAAAGCTATCAGCGTATTAAAGCAATCGATTCCGAGCTTTGTGTTGGCGGCTTCGGCACCATAGGCTTTGACAAAAATACTACCTGGTTAAACGATTTTCATGAATATGCAGTTAAGGAAAATGTGGGTATCGACTTTTTTTCGTTTCACGTGTACAACCTGATGAATAACAAAAATAGCGATACCGCTGCTCCCTCTAAAAAAAAGGGCAATGGCAGTAAGGTTACAGAATATCTGAGTAAGATAACAATGATTGGAGATGAAAATAACTTTACCAGATCAATAGATAATATAATTAACCATACAAAAAACTTAAGCACACTGAATCAGGAAAAATGGATCACAGAATGGAATGCAAATAGTGACCACGGTGATCCGCTTCATGACACCTGCTACATGGCGGCTTTCATTGTTAAAAATGCCGTACATAATTTCCAAAAGGTACGAGGCATGGGGTACTGGACCTTCACAGATATTTTCAGGGAATTTAGTAAAGAACCAGCCTTGTATCACGGTGGGTTCGGATTAATGACGTATAATGGTATAAAAAAAGCCAGTTATCATGCCCTTGCTTTTTTAAGTAAATTGGGAGAGGAACTTGTGACCATAAAAGAAAACATGATTGTAACAAGGTCGGCCGACAAGTTTCAGATTCTTCTGTGGAACTACAGTCATCCGAACCGTTTATACAGATCGTTTGACTACTCCCAGCTGACCCCCACCAGCCGTTATAACGTTTTTGATAACAGCAGCGCGCAATTCCTTCAGCTGCAATTAAGCGGCCTGCAGGGAAACTACCGAATGAAAAAACATTTCGTTAATCAAACACATGGCTCTTCCTACGACGCATGGGTGGAACTTGGGGCACCGGAGATTATTGACCAGGAACTAAAAAGGCACCTTCAGTCCAAAGCAGAGCCTGGACTCCGGACAGATCATTTTAATGCAGATGACTCTCCTGTACTTCAAACCACTCTCGACGCTCATGAAATTCAATTGATTGAGCTTACAAAGGATCACAAAAAATGGAACGAAAATTGAACATGTTTTAATTTTACCAACACTAATTGAATAAAAGGTTAATTTTTGGAAAAGCATTCCTCTTTAAATGGGAATGTTTTTTTAATGCAACCCTTATATACTGATGGCAGTTAAGACATAGATAAAAATGTCAACGCTTACAAGTAGGGGGGAGGGTTCATGGGGATGGACCGGTCAACATTTAAAAAGACAGTAAAAGAACAAAAACAAGAAGCCAAAAGGAAGGTTAAAGCGTTAAGAGAAGAGAAAAAGAAACGAAAACCGCTTTCCAGAGAAGAAAAGAAAAATCTTCGAAAAGAAGATAAAACGAAATTAAAGCAATGGAAGCAGGATATTAAGAATACCGATGACAAAAAGGAAAGAAAAGCGAAAAAGAAAGGCTACAAAAAATATAAAAAAATCAGGCGGCGCCCTTACATACTAACTTCATTATTGCTGGTTGTTTTATTAATAGGAGGCACTCTTCTTAACTGGTATTTAAGCGCGACTGCTCCATTAACCGATGAGCAGGCAGGAGCAGCGGAGGAATCAAGGGAGGTCGCAGAGCAGATGATGGAGGAAAGCATTGTCATGCTGAAAAATGATGATATTCTTCCGCTCGAGGACAAAAAGGTAAACGTATTTGGTACCGGTTCAGCGCGTCCGGTATTCAGCGGAGGCGGCGCCGGGTCTATCGATGACACGAAGGCTGACGGCCTGTTCAAAGCGTTGGACGACGAAGGCATAAGCTACAATTCCACACTATATAACGTGTATAACAACTATGAAAAAGAAGAGGAAGCCTCCAAAGAAGATTTCGAGCCATCGGACCCGTCACTTCTTCAGACGCTTCTTCCAAACGCGGTGGGCTTTTTGCCTTATAACCCGGAAGAAATGCCTGTTTCGGAGCTTCCTGGCAATACCCTCGAAGAAGCAGTAAATTATTCGGACACAGCCGTCTATACTATTTCGAGAGTAGGTTCTGAAGCGATAGATTTATCGATCGAAGACACGCAGCTCAGAAAAGAAGAGGAAGAAACGATTGCAGCATTAAATGAAAACTTTGAACATGTCATCATTTTGGCAAACACATTTAATGCCTTTGAATTTGGGTTTATAGAAGAATATGAAAACATTGACGCTCTTCTCTGGGTAGGTGGACCAGGGCAGTACGGAACACATGCGATTGCCCGGGTATTAAATGGAGAAGCCTCTCCGTCGGGAAGGCTGCCGGATACTTACGCCTATAATGTTGAAAGCAACCCTGCCATTGAAAATACGGGAGACTTTGAATATGTAAATGAAAATGGAGAGGAGACCGGGCGTCATTTTGTTAACAACGAAGAAGGTATTTATGTAGGCTACCGGTACTATGAAACCTTTCTGACAGATGAAGAATATGAAGAAACCATTCAATTTCCATTTGGCTATGGGCTTTCCTATACAGAGTTTGATTGGAACGTTGAAAATACGAACTTTACAGATAATGAGATTTCTTTTGACGTCAATGTTACGAATACAGGTGATGCTGCCGGCAAAGATGTCGTTCAGGTCTATTTTTCTCCTCCATACAGCGAAGGGGGCCTGGAAAAGGCTGATACGGAACTGGGAGGATATGCGAAAACCTCCGAATTGGAACCAGGGGAATCAGAAATGGTGACTGTCAGTTTCCCGGTAAAGGATATGGCCACCTATGACCAGGAGAATGAAGAAGCCTGGGTGTTGGAGGAAGGGGATTATGAGTTGAACGTTTCTTCTCATATCCGGGATATCAAAGAGTCTTCCTCATACACAGTGGAAGAAACCACAGTTTACAATGAAGACGGGGCAACCGGCACTCCAATTCAAAATCGGTTTGAAGACGCTGAAGGTGATTTAACGTATTTATCCCGGGCGAATCCGGAAGAAACCTATCCTGAACCCCCTTCGGAAGACGACTTATTGATTCCGGACATTGTGGAGGAAACGACCGATTACGAGCATGAAGCGACAACGGAAGAAACTCCTCCGACGGACGTGGATAATGATATTATGCTGGAGGATCTTCAGGGAGTGGATTATAATGATCCTCTTTGGGAGGATTTCCTGGATCAATTTACCGCTGAAGAGATGATTAAATTAGCAGGCGATGGCGGTTATTGGTCTGTGCCCATTGAACGCTTAGGTATTCCGGAAACATCCATGTACGACGGGCCTTCGACGATTAAAAACTTCTTTGATTCATGGTCTTCGGTGGCTTTTCCGGCAGGGATAAATGTTGGCAGCACGTGGAATAAGTCATTAGTCGAAAATATGGGTGAGTCCATGGGGCAGGAAGCCAATGCTTATGATGTGGAAGCTGTTTATGCACCGGCGCTTAATATGCACCGCACGCCTCTGGGGGGCAGGAACTTCGAATATTACTCGGAAGATCCGCATCTTGTCGGTGAAACAGGGGCCGCCTACATCAGAGGCTTGGAGAGCACTGATACGACCGCTGTCATGAAGCATTTTGTTGGAAACGACCAGGAAACGAACCGGGCGAATAACGGCCTGTATGTATGGTCGAATGAGCAGGCTTTACGGGAAATTTATCTTCAGCCATTTGAAACCGCGGTGAAGGAAGGTGAGCCTCACGGAGCGATGTCCTCCTTTACAAGAGTAGGTCCTACATGGTCCGGTGGCAGTGACGAATTGCTGACTGAAGTGCTGCGTGAGGAGTGGGGATTCGAAGGCTTTGTTATTACCGATGCAGGCATAGGGCCGCAGGGCGAACACTTTGACCCGCTGCAGGCGATCCATGCCGGAAATGATATGATGCTTGCTTTTCCGATTAACCTGCCGATGGCAAATAAATTTGAGGAAGAGCTGGCAGAGCACCTGGAAGAAGACGAAACAGAAACAGTGGCAGGGCTTAGAAAAGCAGTGCACAACATCTGCTACTATATTCTTCAAACAAACGAAATGAAAAGCGACGAGTGAATTACGCGTTTAATTGGATAAAGAAGCTGCATGAGACGAACAATACAAGGTGGTAAACAAAATGCTGAAAAACCAAACAATCATTGATCAGATGACGCTGGAAGAAAAAGCTTCCATGATGTCCGGGAAAAATTTCTGGAACACCCAGGACATCAAGCGGTTAAATATCCCTTCCATCATGCTGACTGACGGTCCTCATGGTTTAAGAAAGCAGGGAGGAAGAGCCGATCATCTGGGGTTAAATAAAAGCATACCCTCCACGTGCTTTCCCACTGCTGCAACACTGGCGAACAGCTGGGACGAAAACCTGCTGCATGACGTTGGGAACTATATCGGCAGCGAAGCCACTGACGAAGATGTAAGTGTATTACTTGGGCCTGGTTTAAATATTAAACGAAATCCGCTGGGCGGAAGGAATTTTGAATATTTTTCCGAAGATCCTTTTCTCAGCGGAAAATTGGCCGCAAGCATGACGAGGGGCATTCAGAGTAATGGTATATCAGCATGCCCGAAGCATTTTGCTGTTAACAGCCAGGAGCATTTGAGAATGACCATTGATGAAATCGTCGATGAACGGGCTCTGCATGAAATTTATTTGGAAGGTTTTCGCTTGGCTGTCGAAGAAGGTAAACCGAAAACATTGATGAGTGCCTACAATAAAGTAAACGGCGAATATGCCAATGAGTATTTGTATCTGATGAAGGAAGTGCTGTATAACCAATGGAATTATGAGGGCGTTGTCGTTACGGATTGGGGAGGAAACAATGATCGTATCAAGGGGCTGCTGGCGGGAAACCAGCTTGAAATGCCCTCGACCGGCGGTATCACGGATCAAGAAATCGTGCACGCAATAAAATCGAATGAACTGGAGGAGAACGTTTTAGATCAAAGCGTGGACCGGCTGCTCACTTTAATCTTTGATACCCGGATTGCTGATACGAAAAAGGCAGTGGATACGAAGCACCATCACAAAGCAGCCGTGGAAGCGGCGAAGCGGTCAATGGTTCTGCTTAAAAACGAACAAAACATTCTTCCACTGGAAAATGAACAAAAGATTGCGGTGATCGGTGATTTCGCAGCTGTACCGAGGTATCAGGGCGCAGGAAGCTCCCTGGTTCAGCCAACCAGTCTGTCGAGTCCATGGGAAGCTTTGCAGAAGACAACGTTAAATCTTTCAGGCTATGCCAAAGGATTTAAAAGGTTTGGTGGAAACAGCGCAAAGCTTAGGCAGGAAGCTGTTACGCTTGCCAAAGAGTCAGACGTTGTTCTGCTGTTTCTCGGTTTAGATGAAGGAAGTGAAGCGGAGGGCATAGACAGAGACGATATGAAGCTGAGAAACAACCAGTTAAAGCTGGCCGAGGAGCTGACAAGCATTCATGATAACGTAGTTGTCGTTCTTTCAGGCGGTTCTATTGTTGAAATGCCTTTCGCTTCGAAAGTTCAGGGCATTCTCCATGCTTATCTTGGCGGTCAGGGTATGGGAGAGGCTTTATGTGAAGTGCTTCAGGGGATATATAATCCAAGTGGCAAGCTGGCGGAAACGTATCCTGTTCAATACAAGGATGTTCCATCAGCTCCGTACTATCCTGGCTGGGAAGCAACTGCTGAGCATAAAGAAAGCATTTATATCGGTTACCGGTATTTTGAGACCAAAGAGGTGCCAGTGCTGTTCCCGTTTGGATTTGGGCTGTCCTACACCAGCTTTGAATACAGTAATATGAAGGTTAACAATAAGGATATTTCATTGACGATAAAAAATACAGGCTCCCGGGCAGGGGAAGAAATTGCCCAGCTTTACGTTGAAGCATTGGATTCGCAAATCTTTCGGGCCCGAAAAGAATTGAAGGGGTTTGTAAAAGTGCATCTGCAGCCTGGAGAGGCGAGAGAAGTAACCATTCCGTTTAATAATAAACAGGCCGCCTACTATAACACAGAGCTTCGTGCATGGTCTCTGGAAGCAGGCAGGTATACATTAAATATTGGGAGCTCCGTGCAGGATATAAGACTGGCCGAAACTATAACGGTTGAAGGAGAGGGTCACACTCTTCCCTATAATAAAGAAAAACTGCCCTCCTATTACCGGGCAGATGTGCATCATATAAAAGATGAAGAATTTCATGCTCTTTTGGGCTATACACCGCCCCCACTCAAATGGAACAGAAAACAGGGCCTGAGCCATAACGATACACTTGCCCAAATGAAATATAAAAAAGGCCTGGGTCAGCTTGCCTATCTTTTAATTGTGTCGATAAGAAAAGGGCTGAAGGCAGCTAATAAGCCGTTACAGGCAAATAATGTGATGTTCATCATGAACATGACCTTCAGGCAGATTCCACGATTTACAAGCGGTAAAATCAGCAAAAAAGCAGTCAGTCGTGTATTGAAAGTAATTAATTTAGGACGATAAATATATTGAGTAATTTTTGTGATTGACGTGTTCAATGCTCAGTTACTAGTTATTAAAAATAAGCATCAAGGCTTCTGAAAAGATCAGTATTACTTTCAAAAGATTCTGTGCGATAATGAACCATTTTTTTTAAACCAGCTTTCAGCTGGTTTCAGACTGTCGACAATGGCTCTAATTTTAGAGCGTGTCGGCAGTTTTTTTATGCTATGATAAAAAGAAATAGCCTGGAAAGGGGTTATGGCGCATGATGAGGCGGGATACGGAAAAAGCTCGTTACCGGGAAGCCACCATTCAGTTGGATCAGTTAGTGCCTGCGGACCACCTGGTCCGCCAGATCGAGGCCGCGCTGGATTTTTCCTTCATTTACGACGAAGTCGCGTCCCTCTATGCCCCCATCGGCTGGCCGAGTATTGACCCGGTCCGGCTGGTGAAAATGGTGCTGCTCCAGTATTTGTTCGGCATTCGCTCCATGCGTCAGACCGTTCGGGAGATCGAAACGAATGTGGCCTACCGATGGTTCCTCAGTTTGGACCTCCTGGAGCCCGTGCCGCATTTCTCCACCTTCGGCAAGAACTACACACGCCGGTTTCGGGACAGCGGGTTGTTCGAAGCGATATTTGAACGGGTGCTGGGAGAAGCCGTGGCCGCCGGCTTTGTGGATCCATCCGTCTTTTATATCGATGCCACCCATGTGAAAGCGAACGCCAACAAGAAAAAATTTGATCGGGTTCAGTTGGCGGCCGAAGCCCGGGCCTACCAGGATCAACTGGACGCCGAAATTCACCGGGACCGCGAGGTCCACGGAAAAAAGCCCCTGCCTCCCGCCCGCCGCGAACCGGGCGGACGGGAGGTCAAACAAAGCACGACGGATCCTGACAGCGGCTATTACGTCAAAGATGAACGGGAGAAGATGTTTGCCTACAGCTGGCATACCGCCTGCGACCGGCACGGGTTTGTGCTCGGAGCGATCGTGACCGGAGCTAATGTTCATGACAGCCGGATCTTTCATGAGCTGTTGGCGCAGGTGATGGCCCGGGCGGGCCGTCCGTACGCCGTTGCGGTGGATGCCGGCTATAAAACCCCGGCCATTGCTCATCTGCTTCGCGAGCAGGCCATTCGCCCGGTCATGCCTTATACCCGGCCCAAGGGTCTGCCGGGACGCTTGCGGAAACAGGACTTTGTGTATGATGCCTATCTGGATGCGTATCTCTGTCCCGAGCCTCAGGCCTTGCGCTACCGCACCACGAATCGGGACGGTTATCAGGAGTATGTCTCGGATCCCGTCATTTGTCAGTCCTGCCCGCTGCTCGAGACCTGTACCCAAAGCCGGGATCACCGGAAAGTGATCCTCCGCCACGTCTGGCAGGACGATCTGGATGAAGCCGAACACCTTCGGCATACCCCGTGGAACCGGAGGACCTATGCGGAACGAAAAGAAACCATCGAACGGATTTTTGCGGATCTCAAACAAAAGCATGGTTTGCGCTGGACGCTCCTCGCCGGAGGGGCACGAAACACCGCGCAGGCGATGCTTGTTTATGCGGTGATGAACCTCAAAAAACTCGCCACCTGGCGGTGGCGACAGACGTGCGCCGGCCGTTGGATGCTTCTTTTTCTCTCAATGGCACAAACAAAGGCCTCCGAAATTCATTTTCGGAGGCCTTTGTCTACAATCTGAAACCAGCTTTCAGCTGGTTTTTTTGTTTGTGATAACGTTGCAGATTTATATTTATTAAACATATTAAATTACTGCAGTAACTTGTTACAAAGTTCAATTATTTCAGCTGCGTACTTTTCTTTTCTTTTTTTTAAAAGGAAGGTATGGATTGGATACGTTAATACGATTAAGATTATCCCTATCATTCCGGTAATAATTAGAACGAGCGACTGGTTAAAAGCAAGATACAAGCTGATACCGCTACCTATTATGAGAAAACCTACTAAACGAAGAAAAAGAGCGGCTAAATAAGCAGGCATTTTTACTTTTTTATCCATATATTTTATTTTTTCAAAAGTGCTGTTCGATTCATTTTCATCTAAATACTGGTATCTAATCTTTTCGACTTCTTTTCGGACGGCTTCTTTTTTTTGACCGCTATAAAAGAAATTGTAACTATTATTATTTTTATTAGAAATCATATTTTATTCCTCCGGCATTATTTCTTAATTTTTACTTTAAAAGTAGTGCCTACGCCCACTTCACTCGTAACATTAATATCTCCCTTTAAAATATCAATGACTTTTTTAACCATCGCAAGTCCTAAGCCGTTGCCTTGGTGTATGGAATTATGATTGCCCTGATAGAATTTTTCGAAAATATGTTTTCCTGTTTCGTGGTCTATCCCAGACCCAGTATCCTTTATCAATACTTCGATCGAGTTTCGTTGATCATAAAGGGAAACTGTAATAACTCCGCCATAATTTGTGAATTTGATGGCATTTGATATGAGATTGCTCCATACAATGTCTAATAAATCTTTATCACAGGCTATGAAACTATTTTCTATTTCTGTTTCGACCGTTATATTTTTTTCGGTTAAACTTTCCTCAAAATAAAGAACGTTGCAACGTAGTTGTTCACTTAAGTTATATTCCTCTGCTGTAGGATATATTTCTTGATTCTCAAGCTTATTCAACTTCAAAATATTCGTTATCATTCGAGATAAACGATTTGTAGCATCCACAATTGTTTGGGCATTACGTATTCGTTCAGCTTCACTAAGGGCAGAGCTTTGTTGCAGGGTGGCATAATTCTGAATAATAGCAAGAGGTGTTTTTATCTCGTGAGAAACATTGGATATAACATCTGTTCTTAATGTTTCTAATTTAGCTAATTCCTCTGTCATTCGATTTATGCCATCGATGATTTCGTCAAATTCATTTACCCGTTTTGTATGAATAGGAGAAATAAATATCTCGAAATTACCTTTTGACATTTTATCCAGTGCATTCAATATTTTTTTAACAGGTAGTCCAATTGTATACTTTCTTCTCAAACTATCGACTAAAGACATTAATAAACTTATAAAAACTAAATTGCCTAAAATTAAAAACTCCACATTGAAAAACGTAGGATTTTCTTGATGCCTAATGAGATTAGTATATAAAGCGAGGTTTACCCCACAAACTGACATAGTTAAAAAAAAGAACGCGAAAAAATTATAAAGAGAAAATAAACCATATTTTCCTTTTTTATTGCTGTTACCATTCATGATATTCTCCATCTCTTTTTTGATATTATTACTTTTCTTCATGTAGAACTGCTTTATAACCAAGTCCATGAACTGTGACAATCTCAAAAGCTCCATTATTTTTAAATTTATTGCGTAGTTTAGTAATATACACATCTACTGATCGGCTTTCCGATTCCGTTTCATATCCCCAAAATTCATCCATTAATTGAAGGCGTGTAAATGTTTTTTTAGGGTAAGATAAAAGTTTAAATAAAACATGAAATTCTCTTACAGTTACTGGAATTTCTTGTTTTTCCAAATAAATCGTCATTTCATCTTTATCTAAAACCAGTTTTCCTATAGTGATTTGATTGTCATTTGCGATGTTGGCTCGACGAATCAATGCTTGGATACGCAAAATTAGTTCATCCAATTCGATAGGCTTTACCATATAGTCATCAATATCCAGCCGAAAACCTTTTTTCTTAGAATAAAGATCATCTAATGCTGATATAAAGAGTATCGGCATTGTTTTATTAAGTTTTCTCACCGAACCAGCCAATTCAAATCCATCTATTCCCGGCATCATAATATCTGAGACAATAATGTCAATCATTTGTTCAGATAATTCCTCTAACGCCTTGTTTGCATCCGTACAGCTGACAACAGAATATCCATGGGTGCGTAAATGACTGGTAACGATTTTATTTAGCGCATCATCATCTTCTATAACTAATATTTTATTCATCAGTTTACTTCCTCCTATTAATTGACGTAACAAGGTGGCAAAAGGATTGAAAAACCTACAAATTAAGTATCTTGTTTAGTCGTTTATCCTAAAATTCTTATATTTCTCCCCTGAATCGCACGAACTGCAACATTAATGCCCAAAAAACTAAAATTATGTTCGATCATTCATTCTGAGAAATTAGTATAGCTCTCTCCTCTTTCATTATACGAAATAAATATTAGCCGTCCTATAGCCATGAGAGGATTAAGTATGAAAGGGAATCGGCATAATTTTATTAAAAGTCTCTCTCTAGTTATAATACGCTTTCTGCGATTTTTAAATATTATTTCCTAGAAAAGATTAGATTTAACAATTTAGAAACATTTCTTTTATATTTCGCTAATATGTTTGGTCCATAATACTTTTTGTGAAACAAGCATTTCGTACTGAAATGGAAGAATTGGGAAGGGGATTTATTAATGGCTAAATTGTTATTTAAGTTAGGACATTGGGCAGGAGGAAACAGTAAGAAAGTAATTGGATCTGTGTTTCTTCTTTTATCTATTTTAGCAGGCATTGCTTTAAGCATGGGAATGGCTTTTGATGACGACATATCTATGCCGGGTACGGAATCCAAAGACGCTATGGAGGTAATGGAGAAAGAATTTTCTAGTGGGCGAGAAGGCGGGCAGGCATACATTGTCATGAAGGCTGATAATAATGAAAGTTTAAGTTCGGCAAAATATACAACAGCTATGGACGAAATGCTTAATGAAATAAAAAAAGACGAGGCAGTCACAGCTGTTGCCACACCTGAAGAACTGGATAACATAAATACGGAGGAACAGATCGGTTATGCGACCGTTACTTATGATTCGGCTGCTGAGAATGTCACACAAAAGTCCAAAGATAACGTTGAAGATAATTTGAGTATTGTTCGTGACGCCGGCCTGGAAGCGGGATTAGGTGGCAGTGTGGAGTTTGAAGCAACCGAAGCTGGTGGGGGCGCTGGGGAAATTATCGGTGTAGCGCTGGCATATGTAATACTAGCTGTCACTTTTGCTTCTCTTGTGATTGCCGGTATGCCAATAATAACAGCTCTAATTAGTCTGGGAAGCGGCATCCTGTTAATCATCATTGGGACAAACTTCTTTGCTATATCATCTGTATCACTTTCTCTAGCAGGGATGCTAGGATTAGCAGTTGGAATTGATTACGCTCTATTCATTTTTTCCAGGTTCAAACAGCAATTGCGAAAAGGCAGCTCTGTCCAAGAGTCTATTGCTATAGCAAATGGTACGGCAGGCAATGCGGTTGTTTTTGCAGGTGTCACTGTCATTATTGCATTATTGGGACTTTCCGTCGTTAACATTCCATTTATTACAGCGATGGGAATAGCTACAGCAGTCGTGGTTTTATTTTCCATCATTGTAGCTATCCTTGTTGTGCCAGCTATACTGGGGTTGGTAGGCCACAGAATGAAGGCAGAAAAGAACAATCGTTTTATTTTGAAATTGACTCGTGCTAATAAGAAAAATCAGGCTAATACTAATAAGTGGGGAAAATTTGTCACGAAGCACCCTGTTATGGTGGCAGTAGTAGGCATTGCTACTTTAATTATAATGGCAGTTCCGTTTTTCCATTTAAATATAGGGCTTCCCAATGATGGAAATAAACCATATGAATTCGCAGAACGTGAGGGGTACGACCTGTTAACAGAAGGTTACGGAGAGGGATTTCATTCAACGCTAGTAGCTATTGCAGACCCTTCCAACAATGCAGAAGCTTCTTCGGAAACAGTGAACTCTCTATCTGAAGAAGTAGGGCAATTAGATGGTGTCAAAAGTGTAACACCAGCGCAACCAAACGATACAGGAGAATTATATTTAATGAATGTGACACCGGAGAATGGGCCAAATGATCCTAAGACTAAAAAGGTAGTTGAAGAAATTCGAGAGCTCTCCGGTGAGGATAATGTAGACTTGATGGTGACAGGATCTACAGCGATTAATATTGATGTCACCAAACAAATCATGGATTCTCTACCAATGTTTGCAGCGCTCATCGTGTTATTTGCATTTCTGTTAATGATGATCGTCTTTCGATCGATACTTGTTCCATTGAAAGCAGTTTTAGGCTTTGTACTTTCTATCGGAGCCACTCTAGGGTTTACTGTTTTTGTAGTTCAAGATGGAAACCTTATTGACTTGTTTGGATTCCCTGGTTCGAGCGCCATCCTATTTCTACTTCCAGTGCTTTGCATAGGAATTTTATTCGGCCTATCAATGGATTATGAAGTATTTCTGGTAAGCAGAATGCGAGAAGAATTTGTGAAAACCGGTGATTCTAAAAAAGCTGTCTTAGCAGGAATGAAGGAAAGTGGGCCGGTAGTAACAGCAGCGGGCTTAATCATGATATCAGTATTTTCTGGCTTCATTTTTACCCAAGATCCAATTATCAAGCAAATGGGGTTAACATTAGCATTTGGTGTGTTGTTTGATGCATTTATTGTGAGGATGATGATTGTGCCGGCTGTCATGACATTAATGGGGAACGCATCTTGGTATTTCCCTAAGTGGTTGGATAAACTACTGCCGAATTTCGATGTTGAAGGTGAAACACTCAAGGAAGAGGTGGATAATAAATCAAACAATAGAAAAGTAAGCTGATTGTCTATTATTGATAGAGGAGCATTATACTGCTCCTCCTGGGTAAATTTTTAAAAGTTCTATTTTGCTCATCTAATTAATCAAGGAAATTATAAATTAATGCGCAAAAGGATTATGAAGATGGGGGCGTACTAATGCTTTCTCTAATAAATTTAGACATGCCGAGATTACTCCTCATTGTTATTCTTATTTCTACGCATGTATTTGGTTTTTTATTCGCCGTTTATTTCTCTAGCCCGTTTAATAAAGAATGATTTCAATGTATATTGTAAGGTGAGTAATGCACCACTTGCAGGGCATTTGACTTTATTTTATCGTTTCACTAATTAGTAAGGTCAAATGAAAATATTTTGGTTAAAATTTATTTATCTCGCTTAAGTTTATATTTTAATGAGGCGAGACCAACCAAGCATTAAACAATTTTGCAAGACCGGAAGAGTAAAGAACATGGAATGGCTCAATGTAAATTAGCTGCTGTTGTTCCAAAAATCAAAGCCCTCTTCATTCACGAAGGGGGCTTTTGTACGTCTAAGATTCTTTTAAAGACGGGGTAGTTTTATAAGTACGACACTATCAAAAATTTTCTGTCCAGCCTTGGTCACCTATAATCACTGTTCTGTTAATAAAACAGCCAATCTTCACCAGGAAGTTGGCTGCTTTATCGATACTCTCTTGTAAGGTCACTTCAGCAGTAATGTTACTTTGGTTTGTTAAATGGATGGTCTGCTATTTGAATAGCCTCCGTGGGGCATTCTTCAAAGGCTTCTGCCAATTGATCCATTTTCTCCTCGGGCATTGGTTGCGTGCCCTGATTCTCATCCAGCGTCACAAAAGCCAGGCCTTCGTCATCAAGTTCAAAAATGTCGGGGGCTATTTCTTCACAATGACCACAACCGATGCATTCATCTCTGTCGACTGTCACATATCTAGCCATTCGGAGCCTCCTTAGCGAGTAAACGAGTTTTTGCTTCTTGTAGATAGGAAGAGCGAGTGCTCTTCGGAATAAACTGGCGCATGTCTTCGTTGCTGTAACCTACTTGCAAGTGGTTATCATCATAAAGTAAGGGCTTTCGAACCAAACCGGGGTATTTGCTCATTAATTGAAATAGTTCCTGCATCGTCAACGTGTTCCAATCGATATTTAATGCCTGGAAATCCTTGGAGCGGGTAGCTACAATGTCATCGGTGCCTTTTTCTGTTTTCCGAAAAATCTCTTTGACTTCATGAACCGAAAGGGGATGGGCTAAAATATTCCTTTCCTGAAAAGGAATACAATGATCTTGTAACCATTTTTTGGCTTTTTGACAAGAAGCACGCCCCGGTGCCGTTAATAGCGTGACCATGAAAATGTCTCCTTGTTATCCGATGCGCTGAAGGCGCGTCGGAACGTGAATTTACTGAAAGGAAAAAGTAACGGGCAGGGATTCGAGGCCTTGAGAAGATAGAACGAAACTCCATGTAATCTCCTCACGGGGATATTTCAGCTGCAGATTGGGCAGTCGTTGAAATAGCGTGGAGAACGCCACATCCCCTTCGATCCGTGCGAGAGGGGCTCCGAGACACATGTGTAGGCCCTGACCGAAGGCCAGGTGACGATCAATCTCACGCTGAATTTTCAGGTCTTCCGCTTCCGTAAACTTTTTTTCATCCCGGTTCGCTGACTTAACGAGCACCAGCACCATGTCACCCTTGGCAATAGGCTGTCCGGCAATCTCGGTATCCTGCGTGGCATAACGTGGTCCAACAGCTGTCGACGGGCCATTGAACCGCAACAATTCTTCGACTGCTCCCGGAACGAGACTGCGATCATTTTTTAAGGCCTGAAGTTCTTCCGGATGATCGAACAATTCAAAAGCTCCCGTCGCAATCAGGTTGGACGTCGTTTCATGACCGGCAAAAATCAACAGGGTGATCATGGAAATCAGCTCCGATTCACTGAGCCGGTCGTCCTCTTCTTCCATGGTTACCAGTTTGCTGATCAAATCATCTCCAGGAGCCTGTCGCTTGCTTTCCACCAGCTGTTTGGTGTATTTCCCGAATTGCTCCAGGTGTTTGGTGACGGCTGGATCCTGCCTGCCCCATCCCATTCCCTGGGCAATAGCTGAAGACCACGTCTGAATTTGTGCCCGATCTCCTTCCGGCACGCCGAGCATTTCCGAGATAACGTTAATCGGCAGTGGATACGCATAATCTTTCACGAGATCCATCTCGCCGTCCGCCTCCACGTTATCCAGCAGTTCGTCGGCAATTTCCTGCACACGCGGCCGGAGGCTTTCCATGTATTTCAGCGTGAACGCTTTGGACACTAAGGAACGTAGACGGCGGTGATCCAACCCATCCATAAAAAGCATAGATGTTCCTGTAAAAAACGTATCCGGTGCCTCCTCATCAACGGAATCGGTTAACTGTTCCCGGACCCCGTCCGCATCAATGTAAGAAGGATCGACCGTAAACCCTTTTTTGTCTTTTAGTACCTGCAGGGCTTCGTCCATATGGGGCACCAACCACGCCTGGTTGTCCTCGCTTCCCATCGGGTGCGGAATCGAAAGCACCGGGCCCTCCGCCCGTGCTTCGGCGAAAACCGAAAAGGGATCCTCTCTACTTTTTCCGCTGAGTATGCCTAACACTCTTGTCTGTACAGAATCGCTGGATTGATCCAAAGTGATCGTCCTTTCGTGATTGAGATAGCATAGGTTGTATAGATTGATCCCTATAGATCAAGTATACTAACAGCATGTACGATAATGAACATACTGTTCGGTAGAAATTTTTAAATAACGAACAGCTGCAGACATTCGTGTTCGTTAGTCATGAAAATGTCACATTCAGCAGGGAGAAATGATGAAATCTATATCTAAAACCGACCGGAGAGTAAAGTATACAAAAGCAGCTCTCAAGCATAGCTTGTTTGCATTAATGGAGGAGAAGTCCATTACATCTATTACAGTCACAGAGCTATGTAAGCATGCCGATATTAATCGAAATACCTTTTATGCTCACTATCGGTCGCCCAATGAATTGCTTGCTGATATTGAAAAAGAATTTACTCGAGCCTTTATTCATAAAGTGGAACAATCTCTCGACCGCCCCCGATATAACGATCTCATGTACAGGCTGTGTGTCTACCTCGAGCAGAACAAGTCTACCTGCAGGGCGCTTGTGAAACTGCAAAGCAACCGGGAAGATGTCTTTACGCGTATCCATCATTACTTTCATCCGCGCATCGTTCAAAAATGGGTTCAGGAAAACTCTCTGGATTACTCCAATGTGGATGCATTGTACGTATTTATTGCAGGGGGGAGCAGAGCTCTCATTGAAGAGTGGGTGGAAACGGACTTTCAGCAAAGTCCGGAGGAGATTTCGAGCATGATTGAAAATATTATGATTACCCTGCATAAGCACATGCTTTACAATTAATGTTTGTATTTTGACAGCAAGATAACATGGTGAATTGTGCTGTTTTAGAAAGGAGCATTCATATGGAAGTAATATATCTTGCCGGCGGCTGCTTGTGGGGCGTGCAGGCGTTTATTAAAACGCTGCCTGGTGTGGAATTGACAGAGGCGGGCAGAGCAAATGGAAGCAGTTATACGCTGGAAGATGACTATGATGGCTACGCCGAATGCGTGAAAACGGGATTTGACCCTGCAGTGATATCAATCAGAGAGCTGATGGAATATTTATTTGAAATCATCGATCCGTACAGCTTGAATCAGCAGGGGGAGGACACAGGGGAAAAATATAGAACCGGCGTGTACAGCGAAAAGCAGGAGCATTTAACAGAAGCGGAGGCGTTTCTTAGGGAGAGAGCAGATTACGACCGTATCATGGTAGAGGTGCTGCCTCTGACAAACTATATCAAAAGCGCCGAGGAGCACCAGGACCGACTGGATAAGCGCCCCGGCGATTACTGTCACATTCCGGAAGGGTTATTGCGTAAATATAGTGGGTGATGTATCCCCCGGGCTGGCGGGGGGAAGCTAGAACGCAGCGTAAAAGCCCGCCAGCAACAAAACTGCGACGACAGCAGCTATTATGGTGAAGCACAGGAACGTGAAAGCGATCGTTAAGGCTTTTGGCCTGCTTGTATTTGCCGCAACTTGGATTGTGCCGACAGCAACGACAAACATCCATATAAAAGAAATCCATTCGAGCACTCTGTAAACAAACGTGAATAATGACGGAGTACTCCCCTGGGCAAAAAATAAGACCAATCCAATAAGCGTGATTGGCAGTAAGAAGAGGGAAGGGGTAATAGTTAAAATATTGACCCAAAAAGCTTTTTGATAGGAAAGGGGACGATCATGAATGCTGCCCGCCCCTTTCAAAATCAAGGGTAATATAAAAAGAGAAATCCCGCCAAATAGGGTCGCCAGCACTAAAAGCCAGAGATTATTGGAAAGAATTGAAGATTGATTAGTACCAAGGGAAATATAATTTGTAATAAACGTATGTAAAAGACTGAGTCCCAGAATAATGGCTGCCACTGTGGGAAGCGGGTAATGGTTTGTTAAAACAGCGAATTGCTTCCGGGGCTGGAAAGGAAGCTGAAGGATGGATGTAAACATACGGGTTCCTCCTGCGGTTTTTTGTAATTTAATTACATTATATATAATAATATACATTCATTAAGCTGGAAACCCTGCATCTCATGAATGCAATAAATCATGACAAATTTAATGGAGTAAAACTAAACAAAGACGCGGAGGTATAAACTATACCTCCGCGTCTTTTTCTGTCAGGATGATGTTTTTTACTGGTGAGGGTCTTCATTCCTGGTGGTCGCTTGCAACCCTTAGGGCCCATAGAACATTTAAAATCATGATAGCAATTTGTACGATAGCCACGAGGGAAAAGAACAGCCAGAAAGAATTGGAATACATATAAGCACCATTGGTTAGATATGCCCAGAAGCCTGCTGCGAGAATCATAATTGTCGGAAGCAGATGGGAAAGCAGTGCTCTTAAAGCATGTGGACGGGAATAATCGTTACCTGCAATTAAAACGATTAATGGCACGAAAACCGGGGCAAAAAATACGCTTATATAGGAAAGAATAGAAGAGATTTGCGAGCCGGTCACCGAAATCAACTCCTTTCGTTAAGCTGGAGAAGTTCTTCATCACTCCACGACAAAGCAATCTTCAGCACGTGGCGTATTTTTTAGTAATTGCACGTTTTGCAGTACCTTTGGTACGTATGATTCTACGAAGTTATCTGTACCCTTATGATAGCATATATGTCATGAATGGAATGGAATTTTTTGATATTGCAACGTGAGAGATGTTGAAAAATGAGTCAAATTTAGTGAGTTATAAAATGGGTGATAAGAGATGCGAAACAGCCTCCTTGCTGCGGATCCACAGGGACCGTTTCTCGTATTCCGCGAGCGTGACTTCGGACGCATGAGTCTCCATGTCATAAAGAAAAGCGTTGGTCAGGTCCCTGGTGGTTTCGGCGTGATAGATAAAAGCATTGATTTCAAAATTTAAGCGGAAGCTGCGCACATCAATGTTGGCGGTCCCGACCGAGCTTATTTCACCGTCGACTGTGATTGTTTTAGCATGGATAAAGCCATTATTATAAATATAAACCCTAGCTCCTGCCCGCAGAATCATGCCGATATGCGAGTATGTTGCCCAATAAACAAAAGGGTGGTCCGGCTTGTCGGGAATCATAATTCGGACATCGACGCCGGATAAAGAGGCAATCCGAATGGCATCCATCAAACTTTCATCCGGAATGAAATACGGCGTTTGAATTGTTACGGAATGTTTGGCTGTATTAATCATTTTAATATAGCCATTTTTAATTTGTTCCCATTCCGAATCTGGTCCGCTTGATACGATTTGCATGCTGCTCGTTCCAAAATTCGGAGAAGCGGGGAAATAGTGCAACGCGTAATGAATAGGATGGTGGGAGTTTGCCTGATTCCAGTCTAGAAAAAATCGGGTCTGCATAGCTTTTACTGTCTGGCCTTCGATCCTTAGATGTGTATCACGCCAATAACCAAATGCCTTGTTTAAACCGACATACTCATCACCAATATTAAAGCCGCCAATATAGCCAAGGTGCCCATCGATAATAACCAGCTTGCGGTGGTTACGGTAATTCAGGCGCAAATTAATCAAAGGCAGACGCTTGGGGAAAAAAGCTGCTGTTTCACCGCCTGCTTCCACGATGCCGCTAAGATCACTTTTACTCAGGGTTCTTGAGCCCATATCGTCATATAGCACACGAACCAGGACGCCCTCCTCAGCTTTTTTCCGGAGGGCTTCAATAATTTGTGCTCCAAGCTCATCATTTCGCAGAATATAATATTGCAGATGCACATGGTCCCTGGCACTGGCAATGTCACGAAGCAGGGAGTCGAACTTTTTTCGGCCGTCTGTGAATATTTGCACGTCATTTAACTGTGTAAGGAGGGCCCCGTTATTTTTTAAGTGCATATAAATTAAATCCCGGTGCTTGGCTGCGATTCCATCTGAAAAAGAAAAGCTCCCGTTTTTTACGGCATGCAGCTGTTCCTGGATTAAATCTTCAATACCGATGCTTTTCATTTCACTCGTGTCAAATAGACGCTTGCGGGTTAAGTTTTGCCCAAAGATTAAATAAAGCACGAAGCCTATAATAGGAAGAAAAAACAATAGCATTAGCCAGGCCCAGGCTGTGGTCGGGTTCCGTTTTTCAAGAAAAACAATTACGAATGCCGAAAAGATATTAAAAACCAGTAATACAGCGAAAAAAACAGATACAATAGTGTTTTCCATCTATTTTCCTCCTTCTGTTTTTATATCTATGCCAGAGAGTTCGTGCCGTTTTTTGAGCGTTCGTTTATCAAATAATAGCATTAATTAAAAAGAAATACTCAGTATTACAATTAAAAATTGAATTAGATGAAAAGCAGCTTTCAAAAATATTAAGTATCTATTTGACTAAAGACGGCATAAGCGGTTGCCATCGCAAGAAAGGAGACAACCACATTGCTGGATACCTGGAGTAACGCCGGCAGATCGGGATGCAGAACGTCCAGAAAAAATAAAACAATAATCGTTAAAACGCCTGAGAATATCCCTATTTTCCAGGCGGAATTCATGTCTAATTCCTCCTTATTGGCGAATATTCAAATCTTGTCAGGCAATATAGCGCTGGAGCATCTGCACATCGTATATTAAAGCGAATATCAGAAGCGCAAGACATCCAATGCCAATGTAAAAGTTCTGATGATCTTTTTTGGTATGAAATCGGTACAGCAGGTACAGCCAAACGGAAAATGGGATCAGAGGAATGGCCGCCATGCCAATGGTAATAACAAATTGATTGGTGCTGCTGAAAAGGCCGAGAGTGAACAGGGATACCAACCCCAGGCCGTACACCAAAAACATGCCGGATATCAGCAGCACGGCAAGATTCCATTTTTTCATTGAATAACCTCCAATATTTTTGACCCCGAAGCGAACAGCAGGCTTATCACAAGGACTGTGCATACCCATAAGGCCAGACGCGGCTCCCAGCGTCCGAGGTGTAGATGCCCTGCATAGCTGAGCGTCCATATGACGCTGAAGGAAAAGAAGAAGAGAAACGTCGAAGGGTGAAGGTCAGCTGTAAAGCCCGTTCCAAATAAACCAAACCCAATTAATCCGCATACGAAAAAGAGCAGAACAAAATACAGTATATGAACAGCAGTACGCATAGCTTCCCTCCTGAATCCGACGTTAGTAATTATTTCCATTTTTAAACATAAGAATCAAGAATACAAGGCTTTTAATGATTAAAATTATTATTGTTTTTTGACTGAAGGTGTATTAAGGTAAAACTATATTGTTATACAAGATAGCGGAGAAATACTTAGTTTAACCCGTTCTGGCGGTAATATGCACGGCGGGTTTTTAATCAAATAACTAGCATGTATTGCAAGGCAGGTGACCAAATGAATGAGCGAAGCCAGCTGTTGAAGGGCATTTTGGAAGGGTGTATTTTAGCTGTTATTTCCCGGGAGACCGTCTATGGCTACGAGCTGGCGGTCAAGCTGCAGCAGCAGGGAATCGACGTTAAGGAAGGGTCCATTTATCCGCTGCTTTTGCGGCTGCAGAAGGAAAAGCTGATTCACGGGGAAATGAAGGCTTCAGGCAGCGGACCGAACCGGAAATACTATACATTGACCCCGGCGGGAGAAGCTTCACTCGAGGCGTTTCGTGAGAACTGGAAGGCTCTGAAGCAGCCCGTTGATCAATTACTGGACGAGGAGGAATCGTAGGTGAGTACGTTGGTGGAGGAAAACAACGAAAAGCGAAATCAATTAAATAAAGAAAACAAGAAGATATACGAAGATATGATGGTGTATATCCGCCTTTCATTTAATAAAAGTGACCAGGAAACCGAAGAGGTGCTGATGGAGCTGTTGGATCATCTTCTCGTTTTGCAGGCAGAGGGGAGAAACAGTTCGGAGCTTTTTGGATCCGACCCCAGGCAGTATGCGAAGGATATTGTCGGCGAGCTGCCTCAGACAGTGCCCAGAAAAATGATGGCATTGTTTGTAATGGGTATTTGTTATTTTTTAAGTGTATATATGCTGTCTACTGGATTGATACAAACAATTCTTTCGTATGGTTTTCAGCAGTTGGAGCCAACGAAATCGTACAGCCTGGGCACGACTGCAATAATTATTATCCTTGGGAGCATCACAATATCGGTCGTGGGATACAGTGTATTTCGTTATATTAAGTGGTCTTGTTTCCGGGATATTTCGAAAATAAAGGAATTCCTGGTAACAGGTTTTCTATTCGGTATCGTTCCGGGAACAGTATTTTTTGCAATGTATTACTGGCTGCCTCCGCTGGGACCGACGTTAACCGTTCCGGTATATTGGCTGGGGATAGCTGGAGCAGTGTTTCTACTGGTGGCTGAAATATTGCGGAGGAAAAATTAAGGAAGAAGGGTCAACCTTGAAGCAAGAGGGGGCCCTTCTTTTCTTTTGAATAAAGTAAAATTTTAGGAAAATAACTTCAAAAATGTAATATATATGTTACAATTTAGCGGTAGGAGGCGGCAATATGGAGAATCAGGTCAAAACTGTACGCAGGCAGGCGGGGTGGACGCAGCAACAGCTGTCTGATGCTACAGGGATAACGCGCCAAACGGTTATCCTCATCGAAAAAGGAACATACAACCCCTCTTTACATTTATGTCTGGAAATATGCTATGCCCTGGACCGGACCCTTGATGATTTATTTTGGATCGAAAAGGAGCGACGTACTGATGAAAAAAATTACAGATGAACGACTTCAGTGGAAAAACCTTCAGCACATTCGTATTGCTTTTATCGTTCAAACCCTTGGTATACTGAGCATTTTGGGGTATGAACTGGTTATATCTGGTATGAATCAAATGATGGAAAACCCTTTATGGCTTGTGTTTACCGTAACAATTGCGGTAATGGCTTTTTTGCATTTGGGAATCAGCGTGGATCATGAGCGAGTCAAAGCCTCACCAAAAACGCGGCGTAACGGAGCACTGGGCGTTTTGATCTTTTTCTCCATTCTAATAGCTGTATTTACGTCCCTCCAAAATGGCTCTACCACCATTAGTGGGGTGCTCCTTGGAGTCGTGATTTTTGTATGCGGGGGCCTGCCTCTTTGGTATATTTATTCACTAAGGAAGCGGCAGCAGGAGGACTAAAACTTTAGCGAAAAAGTACACGAAGAACTTGAAAGGTGAGGGAAGCGGTGATGAGAGAATTTCTTTCGTTTAAGGCATTGGAGAATAAAATCTCGCGAAAACAACGGACGAAATATCTGCGTAAAACAATTAAAAGAATTCCAAAAACTAAAAAGTTGAATGCCTGCATCAAAGCTATTCAGGCTGTTTCGAGTTTTTTCATACTCATGATAATGTTATTGGTCCTTTATTATGAGCCTTTTGATTTTGGATGGATTGGATTAGTTGTTTTATTTCTAGTGAATATTGCAATCTGTAAAATTGGTTCAAACTTTGCGATAAAAAAAGTGATCGCAATGTATTATGGGTACCAAAGCCTTTCACTTTTATATGATAAAATTGTCATTAAAGAAATTCAGCGATGGGTGATGAATAATAGTGTTCCTACGAAGAGATTAACGAATATTTATCTCCCTCATGTTCAAACACTTTTGGAAGAACATAAAAAAGCTTCTTTAATTGAACGGTTTAAATCCCAATGGGGAAAAATATTTTTACTGCCAAGTGCGCTTTTTTTTGTTTTTTCATTCATATACAAATTGCCGGGAGCAGAAAATGCCTCAAGTGGCGAAATATTGTACGCTTATATTTTAGTATTAATTATCGGTGTTATAATTTTAGTATTTACTGTTCCAGTGCCTGTTGCGTTACTTAGTTTTTATACACCAGACTTCGACCGACGCTTTTACGCCCGCCTGGAGCTGGCTTTAACCATAGCTGCATATCGATAGCCGAATAACTTAAAGCATATTGAAAAAACTATAATCAGCCCCTGCTTCTCAAAAGCAGGGGTTTTTTGATGGAAAGCACGGATATAATTAAAAGCCTAAGCATGAACGCCTTAGCTGTCAAAAAGTAAAAAAAGCCGTTCTCTCCTTTTAAAAGAGAACGGCTTCGAAATATTTTATCTGCTGGAATTTTTAAGCTTCACTTCTCCGGCGCATGAATAGTGCTGCTCCGCCAACTGCCAAGGCAGCAATACCTGCCCAGAGTCCGGTCATACCGCCAGTGTCACTGGTGCCGCCCATACCGGTTTGAGGCATTTCCTCCGGCATCATGGCTGCCTCCTGTGCTTGTTCATCCAGCTGGCCGCGGATCTCGCCATCCGGGTATTCTTCGGTGTGGAGATTCGCATAAACATCACCTGCGACAAGTCCCATGGAGAATTCCTCCCAGGTCATGTCGCCGACCAGGTCATCCTCGGTCAGCGTGCCGGTAGCAACCTCCCCGTCATAATCCATTGGTTCCTCGTTTTCGAATAAAAACAACTCGACAGGACCGTCTTCGCCTTCAGCACCACTGTGCAGGTGTCCGGCAACGGCGTTATCCAGATCTTCAGCATGGACCGAATACATGATGGACTCGCCGTCTTCGCTCACTTCAAAGTGTGCTTCTCCCATCGCGTCGCTGTCGACGTCCTTGGTTTCCGCCTCTGGCGTTAAGTCCACCATAAATTCAAGTCCCTCGTGGTCGGCTGAAGCGGTACCGGCAAAGCTGGTGACCGCAAATACGGATGCTAATGGTACAATAACGCGTTTTTTCATTCTCATTTCCCCCTTTTGATAATGGAATGGAACAATCGCTGACGTACCAGTCGCGCCCCCTTTGATGAATGCAGACTAAAATTAAGCACCCAATTATATAGACTACGAGCGCTAAAAGAAAACGGATCACCAATTGATAGAATTTTTTAAAAATTATGTAAATAAGCATTTTCAATACTTGAAATAGTTCAGTGCGCGGGAGTATTAATAAGGAGAATTTGAAATTCTTGTGGAGAGAATTGTAAGAACCATTTAAAAGATATCGATTAATTGTGATCCAAAACGTTTTTCTTCTCGTTAGCCTGTATGAATACAAAATGAGGAGGGTTTTTCCATGATTGGTAAAAAATTTATTTTAGGTGCAACAGCGGCTACCCTGATGGTGCCGACAACCGCAATGGCAGCAGACAATGGCTCCAGCGAGCAGATGCCGATGGCCGATATGCAGGAGATGAAGGACATGTCCGCCGGAGACGTCCGGGCGTCGTTTGACCAGCTGTTATCGGAGCACTTCGTGTTAGCCGTGCTGTCGATGCAGAAGCAGTATGACGATGCGCCGGATGCCGAGGAAGTTCAAATGAACCTGAACAAGAATGCCGATGACATGCAGATGGCGATTACATCGCTTTACGGTGAAGAAGCCGGCCAGCAGTTCGGCGATCTGTTCCGGGAGCATAACGAATACACCACGGATATTGTGGAAGCCACCAAAAACGACAATGAAGCCGGGCTCGAAGACGCCGAAGCCGAAATTCAAACCTTTGCCGATGAGTTGAGCACGCTGCTCTCGGATGCGACCGGTGGGGAACTGCCGCAGGAAGCAGCCGAGGAAGCCCTGATCGCCCATGAAGGCGATGTGCAGAGTGCGTTTGATAACTACGTGGCCGAAGATTACCAGGCGGCCTATACGGATTACCGGGAAGGTTACGCCCGCATGTTTGACATCGGCGAAACGGTCTCGGACGCGGTCGTAAAAGGCATGCCGGATCAGTTTGACCAGAACACGACCAATACCGCCGCAGATGATCTTCGTTCGAACCTGAACATGCTGGCTGGCGAACATTTCAGCCTGGCCGTCCTGGAAATGCAGAAGGGCGTGAACCAGCAGGACGATTATGACTTTGTCACCTGGGCCGAGGACGGTAACACGGAAGACTTCCGGGCGGCGATCACCTCCATCTACGGCGAGGAAGCCGGCGTGCAGTTCATGGATATCTGGCAGGGCGAGCATATTGATGCCCAGAGCGATATCGTAGCTGCTACACTGGAAGAAGACGATGAAGCTCGTCAGGCCGCTGAAGATGAATTAAAAATGTTCTCGGAAGACTTTGGTGCCTTCTTAGGCGGAGCGACGGAGGAAAACCTTCCGACGGAAGCTGCGCAGGATGCCGTATGGATGCATGAAAGCCAGGTACTAGACACGTACGATAACTATATGAACGAAGACTATGAAGCCACCTACGATTCCTTCCGGGAAGGCTATGCCTTTATGTTTGGCATCGGCAAGAACCTCGGAGGCGCAATCTCCACGCAAATGCCGGAGCAGTTCGGAACGGACATGATGATGGAGGACGGCGAAATGATGCCGGCAGAAATGCCGCAAACCGGCATGGGCGGTACGGCGAATGGCAATAGTCCATGGGCCTGGGTATTCGCGTCTGTCGCGATGACGGCTCTTGCAGGAGCATTCATGTTCCGTAAAAACCTGGCCAAATAATCCCACGTAAATAGAAAGGAGAGGGGAACGGTGACCAAACGACGAATCAAATTCCTGATACTTGCTGCGATGATGTTTGTGGCCATCGGCCTGGGGATTCAATACGCGCAGCAGGCCCTGTTCTCCTCTCCGGCGGAAACCACGGTATTATCCGAGGGAGAGGGCGTGTCGGATCCGGAAGAAAACGAAGAACCGGGGGAAAGCTCGTCCTCGCAGAAGGTGGAAGAGTTTGTTCAGGTGACAGATAATACCGAAGCGAATGAAAAAACAGAAGAAGCAGAGGAAATGGAGCTGGCCGCTCCTTCGACGCTTTCGATTCCATCAATTGATGTGGAAGCCGACCTGGAAGGCGTGGGCGTACTGGATAACGGCCAGATGGGCGTACCGGATTCGGCGGAGGGCGTCGGCTGGTTTGAACCGGGCGTCACCCCGGGAGAACAAGGCAATGCAGTGATGGCCGGCCATG
Source organism: Marinococcus sp. PL1-022 (assembly GCF_033845285.1). Lineage (NCBI taxonomy): Bacteria > Bacillati > Bacillota > Bacilli > Caryophanales > Bacillaceae > Marinococcus > Marinococcus sp. PL1-022. The sequence goes on from NZ_JAWXCX010000001.1 coordinate 1,385,364, forward strand.
TGGACAGTAAAAGCGGCCCGGCCGTGTTTTTCGATCTGGAGGACATGAAAGCCGGAGACGATGTGAATGTCACGAATGAGGACGGCCAGGAGCTGACCTTTACGGTGACAAAAGTGGTGAGCTATCCACGGCAGGATGCACCGATTGAGAATATTTTTGGTGCCAGCGACGGCCGGCACCTGCAGCTGATTACGTGCACCGGCACCTTTAATCAGGAGCAGGGCACGCACGATGAACGGCTGGTCGTTTATACCGAGCTCACCAAGGAGAGCGAAGAAGCCCTGATGAACGATGGCGACGAAGCATCGGATCCGCCGCCGTCCCCTGACAATGTCTCTCTCCAGGGATCGCTTGTGAAATGGCATGCGGTGCGGGATGAGGACATTGCCGGTTACCGGGTATACCGCCAGGAAGAGGGCGGGGATGATTTCACCCGGGTGGCGAGCGTGGATGCACATGAGCGCAAAAGCTACACGGAAACAGAGGAAGGAGCCTTCACGTACCATGTGACGGCTGTCGACACCGAAGGAGTGGAATCGAAGCCTTCGGAAGACGTATCCATGGAAGAGTAAAGACAGAGAAAGAACTATAGATCAACGACAGGACGATGAACGTATCAAACGGCATCGTCTTTGTTGTTCCATCATATGAGTATAGGCACGCACAGGGGGAGGCGATGGCTATCAATGAAAGAAAATGGGGGATTAAAGTAAATAAACAGCCGCGACACAAAAAATACGCTGACGGCTCTGGAACGAACAGCGATAGCTTTTTACCTTCTGAGGAAAAACAAACCTGCTGTACGCCTCCTGCAGGTATGAAAGAACGAGTGCTTCAATACGTTTTTGGAGAAACAAGTCTTACGCAGGATTAACTCTGCAAAGCCTCCGTTTATAACAAAAGTTTATATTTAGAATAATAATCAATAAATTCAATAAATTGTAACAAATGATGATCCAATTGCTGATCGATTTCGTTATCTGGGTGTAACAAACCATGAAGGAGGATTATCACATGAATATGAATATCAACTGGAAACGTACGGCGCTGGCACTGCCATTATCTGCAGCTGTCGTGATCCCGACAGCACCGGGAGTGGCATCCGCCGACAGCCACGAAGGCGAAAGTAATACGGAAATGTCCGAAGAAATGATGGCCTCGGTATCGACGCCGGCGGGCGATCTTCGGGCCCAGCTGGATCATTATTTATCTGAGCATGCCTACCTTGCCGTTACCACGATGCAGAAAGGCGCAGATGGCGCAGAGGATTTTGAAGAATCTGCTGCCGCTCTGGAGGCCAATACGAAAGACCTTTCCAATACGATTGCTTCGGTTTACGGGGACGAAGCCGGGCAGCAGTTTGAAGAGATGTGGAGCGAGCATATCGGTTATTTCGTTGATTATGTTAACGCGACCGATGCGGGAGACGAAGCTGCCAAGCAGGAAGCGCTCGACAACCTGAAGGATTACCGCGAGGAATTTTCCCAGTTCCTGGATGATGCGACAAACGGCGGCGTGGACGCTGAGGCTGCCTCCGAAGGACTGGAAATGCACGTCAATCAGCTGATCGGCTCGTTTGACAGCTACGTGGCTGGAGACTATGAAGAAGCTTATTCGCTGGCCAGTGACGCGATGGAGCATATGTACGGGGTAAGTGAAAACCTGTCAGTCGCGATTGCGGACCAGTTTCCGGAAAAATATAACAACACCAATCCGGATACGCCGGCTGTCGATCTGCGCTCTGATATGAACTTCCTGTTTTCTGAGCATGCGGCCCTTGCGGTAACTGCGATGCAAAAAGGCGGTGCAGGCGCGGAGGATTTCGGCGCTGCAGCGGGCATCCTGAACCAGAATACGCAGGAGCTTTCAGAAGAAATTGAGTCTGTGTACGGCGAAGAAGCCGGACAGCAGTTTGAAGAAATGTGGAGCGAACACATCGGCTATTTCGTGGATTATGTAGAAGCGACCGGTGCAGAGGATGAAGCAGCCCAGCAGGAAGCATTGGATAACCTTGATAGCTATCGGATGGAATTCTCCAAATTTATGGAAGAAGCGACCGGCGGGGAGCTGCAATCCGATGCTCTGGCGGAAGGCCTGCAAATGCATGTGAACCAATTGATTGGCGCCTTTGACAGCTATACTATGGAAGAATATGATATGGCCTATGAAGATGTCCGTGAAGCCTATGGCCATATGTTTGGTGTAGGGGAAGGCGTTTCGGGAGCTATCGTAGCCCAGTATCCGGAGCAGTTTGAAAGTGAAATGATGCCGGAAGAAATGCCGAAAACCGGCATGGGCGGCACAGCACAGAATGTTAGTCCATGGGGCATCGCTGCCGGAAGCATGGCGCTTGTGATGGCAGGTATTGCACTCATGAAGCGCCGCAGAGAAGCCTAGGAACGTGTCGAAAATAAAATAATAGGCATACTGGAAAAAGAGCCGGCGTTTATTCATAAAACGCCGGCTCTTTTCGTGTGGCCAGACCAGGGCCCTGTATTAGATTGCTACATCTCTCTGGGTAAAGCTGATAAAAGCTGTTACTGCAAATAACAGGGTGTAGCAGCTTAAGACTGCAATTGAAAACCACGGGCCGACCTCAATGAGCTGTCGGACGTTATCGCTGATAAATACTGTGAGGTCATTGTTGGCAAACAGGCTGTAGGACGCGAGCGGTTCATTGAGCTGCGCCAGCAAAGCGGTGGCGGTCGTTCCGAAAAACATGCTGAACACGCTGAGGCCGATAGCCATGGCATTGCTGCGAAACAGGGAGGCAATCATCACGGCAAAAAGCGTCATGACGGCTGTTTGGATAAAGCCCAGGCCGAACATGCTGAGCATATGAACCGCTATGCTTCGTTCCAGCAGGTCTTCGCTGCTGTAAAGATAAGGGGCTTCGAGCGGAGAAAAGCCAAACAACAGGCCCCCTGTGATGTATACGAGAGCGAGAGTGAACATAGTGAGAAGCGCTGCAAACGTCATCCCGGAAAGGTATTTGCCCAAAAGCAGCTTCCATCTCGCGACCGGCCGGATAAACAACAGCTTTACCGAGCCCGACTGGAATTCGCCGGCGACCAGCGTTGATGTAACGATAATGGAAAACAGGGTAATAAACGAAATCATTAACGTCATTTCGTCCATATAATTCCACTGGCCGTAGGCAGCAATAGGAGGGATATTTTCCTGCAGCCGGTATTCATATTCAGCGGCAAGCTCCGGCGTTAAGGAGGCGGCTGTCTGCTCTCCGCCTTCCTCATACTGGGCAAGCGCCTGTTCATATTCGGCACGCCACTGCGATTCTTCTTCCACTCCGTTCCATTTCCCAAGCAGCGCAGCTCCAATGATCATTGCCGTTACCAGACCGGCGATGATCCAGGTGCTCGTTTTATGCATCCATTTCATATTTTCATTTTTCCAGATAGCTGTAAGCATACTCAAGCACCCCCGTTGGTTACTTTTAAAAACTGGTCTTCGAGCGAATGATGGTGAGGGGAGACTTCGTATATACGGATGCCATGCTCAACCAGTGTAGCGATGCATTGGGGCACATCGTCAGGCGAAAGAGACACCCGGACAGAGAAAGCGTCCATCACTGCCGTCTGCTCCTGTGTGAATGGTTTTAACGCCGTGGAAGCCTCGCGGGGCTGATTGGTGACAATGGTGACAGCCTGCTTTTGACGGTCTCCCTGCACAAAGGACTGGACCGGCTGCACATCCACCAGACGTCCCTGGTGAATGATACCGATACGGTCGCACATCTGCTCCATATCTGAGAGCTGGTGGCTGGAGATGAACACCGCCATTTGCTCCTGTTCTGCGAGTCGGCGGAGGTAATGCCGGAGTTCCCGGATCCCCGCCGGGTCCAGGCCGTTGGTCGGTTCATCCAGTATTAACAGCTTTGGCTGGTGGAGCAGGGCCTGAGCAAGCCCCAGGCGCTGCTTCATGCCGAGGGAATAGGTCTTCAATTTCCGTTTCAGGGCGTAGGCGATACCCGTCCGTTCAGCAGCATCCCGGATGTTAGTTGCTGAAGCATTGCCGGCAAGCCGGGCGTAGTGCTTCAGATTTTGTTCGCCGGTTAAAAAATCATACATTTCGGGACTTTCGATAATTCCTCCGACGCTCGAAATAGCGGTTAAAAAATTGGTCCGCACATTTTCGCCAGCGATATAAACATCGCCCTCTGTCGCCTTCACAAGACCAAGGATCATGCGGATAGTGGTCGTTTTGCCCGCACCGTTCGGACCAATAAAGCCAAACACTTCTCCGGCGTGCACCTGTAAATTAAGGGGATGGACGACGGTGGTTTTTTGAATGGACTTGGTGAGTCCTTCTAACTGCAACACAGGATGCTGGTTCATGATTAACCCTTCCTTTCCTTGGCATAAATGTGCTCCATCCATCCGGCCGTGTCGACGCCAAATTGTTCGCGGATCGCTTCGCTGTCTTCGAGGTCGAGCACGTGCTGCTGCCGGAGCACGAGCACCCGGTCGAGCAGGGGATCCATTTCACTGACTTCATGTGTACTGATCAGGACGCCCTGGGTCTCGACATCCACAAACGAGACGAGACTTTGGATAATAGAGCGCCGTACAATCGGGTCGAGTCCCGAAAGCGGTTCGTCGAGGAGAAGCAGCTCGGCTTTCCGGGCGAGCGTGATCACAATTTTTACCCGGCCGCGGTTGCCCTTGGAGAGCGTTTTGATTTTTTGGGCAGGATCGAGGTTCATAAATGACAGCATGTCGTAAGCACGCTGTTTGTTGAAATCAGGAAACAGGGAAGCCTGGTAATTAATTAATTCGTCGATGCGGAAAAAAGCGTACATGTGGTCGTTTTCTGATAAATAGGCGATGCGGGAGCTGTCTTTTCGTGATACCTTTTTCCCGTCATAGGCAACAGTGCCCTTGTCCGGACGAAGCAGCCCGCCGGCAAGCTTAAGGAGGGTAGATTTACCGCTGCCGTTTTCGCCGACGATTCCGGTCACTCCTTTAGTAGGGATTTCGATCGTTACGTTTTCGAGAGCGGTTCGGCTTAAAAATTTCTTTGTTACCCCGTCAAAGGTTATCATGGTCATCATCCTTTCGGTAGGAGTCAATGCCCTGGCGGATTTCTGCTTTGCTCATGCCGAGGCTTTCCATTTCGTTCATAAATTCCTTAATCCGCTGATGCATCAGCTGCTGTTTCAGCTGCTGAATGGCTGCTTCGCTTTCGGTCACAAAGGTTCCCTGTCCCCGTTTCATTTCCAACACTCCTGTCCGTTCTAATTCACTGTAGGTCCGGGAGACGGTATTTGGATTGACGCCAAATTCGACAGCCAGCGCCCGGACGGAGGGAAGCTTCGTCCCGGGCGGCCATTCGCCCCGAATAATATTGCCATGGATCGTATCAATAATTTGCTGGTAAATGGGCCTGGAGTTATCAAATGTGTAAGCCATGAGCTTATACCTCCGCTTTCTTATCAATCAACTGAGCGGAAAGGATAAAGAGGACTACTCCAACCGCGGCATGAAAAAGAATGACGCCGGCATACAGGTTGAGGTCAAAAAATTCTACATTCACGAGTCCGGTGAGCGAAAACCGGCCCCAGCTGGTGATCGCCTGATACACATCCCCAAGTCCTAAATTGGCAAGAACGCTTAAAAGAATCACGGCGGCAATCGCCAGCACAATTTGAAGCCCTCGGCCCACGGTGTGCCGATATGCAAAGTCAAACGCGTAAATAAACAGCAGGTAGACGCTGAAATAAAGCGAAACGAGAAGCACAAAGACAGCACAGAGCAAGCATAAAGCGAGCAGCTGCATCCATGTTACTCCCTCCTCGAGCAGTCCGAAAAAGGGAGGGAGGCCCGGAGTCATCCAGGAGACAAGAAGCAGCAGGAGCCCGTTAATGAAAAGCGAAATCGAAGCGCAGGTGAGTCCGCTTGCATATTTGGCGCTGAGCATTTTAGTCAGCGGCTGCGGCTGATACAGCCATAGGTGCATTTGGCGCCGTTCAAGCTCCAGGCTTACAATCATATAGATAGGAAGATAAACAAAATGCGCAAGAATACCAGCGCTGAGAGAGCCGAGTACCACGCTTCCCACCCTCTGGGCGGGATTGTCCGCGTTGACGGAGAGAAAATTTCCGCTGTTCATGACCACGGCGAAAATAACGACAAAGAATATCAACGCGAGGCACCAGTAAAAAACGGATCGCGTCAGCGCAAACTCTTTTTTCCATAATTGTAACCAGCTTGTCATAAAGCACAGCTCCTTTGTATTAGTGTATTAATTAAATAGTACACTGGTACAAAAGAAACGTCAACAATATTTATGACGAATTAAAATCATTTAATAAAGTTCATTTCTAACGATTTACCCGAAATGGAGAAGGGAACAGGAAAAAGTCAGCAAAACTAACCGATGGAGGGGTTGGATGAAAAGTACAAAATCCGTTCTTTATTTGTATGGCATATTTTTGTTTATTACATGGAATCTGGTGCTCTTATTGGACCAGAGCCACTACGAGGCTAAGGACAGGATAGAAGGTATTTTATTTATGAGTGCGGTCGTGGCGGTGCTTTTTATATGTAATTTCTTTTATCACCGGAAGCGGACGGAAGAATAGCAGCGAAGCATGGCCAAGTGGTGGTCCCTTGAAGGAGGCAGGGGGCCATTTTTTTGATATATCAGGGAAACGGCCAGGGGAGGAGGTGTGCGAGAATAAATAAACTATTAAGTAAAACCGGGGTTGCTAAATACTTAGGAAAGCCTTATCATAAAAACCAATAATTAATTTGTTTACACTACAAATTAATTATTTGGGCAAGTGATTAATCCAAAGAGGGTGAACATATGTTGACGAAAAAAGACCAGTTTTATTTATCAGCGCAGAAGAATAACGTGCTGGTTTTTGAATCGGGTATGCAGGAAATGTACTTTTGCGTATATGTACTCGAAGAAAAATTATTCCGCATCACGCTGACGAAGGAACGCCCGGAAATGGACATACATACGTGGGCGGTAGCCCCCGGGGACACGGAAGTGCCGTTTGAAGGACTGAACCGGAATCATCTGACCGATCTTTTTTCGCTGCCGGCTTATGAAGCATCAGAAACGCCGGAGGATGTCACGGTGGAAACCGCATCGCTCAAGCTGAACATCAACATGGCCAAGCTCCACTGCAGCTGGTATGACAAAACAGGCGGCGCGGACGTGTTAATTGCTGAAGACCGCAGCACCCAGGCCTACGCGTTCCAGATTGCAGAAAACGCACCGACGGCCCACTATTTAAAGCGAAACGACACGGACCGTTTTTACGGCTTCGGGGAAAAAACGGGCAAGGTTAACAAACACGGCGACCGCTTCCGGATGCTCAATATTGATGCGATGGGCTATGACGCGGAAAAAACCGATCCACTCTACAAGCATATTCCGTACTATATTACGTACTCCCCGGAAACCAAAGCGGCTTACGGACTGTATTACGATGACTATAATGAATGCGCTTTCGACATGGGGCGGGAAAAGGACAACTACCACGGAAAATACCGGTATTTTCAAAGTAATTCGCCGTTTTTGGACTTTTATTTTATTCTTGGCCCGACTGTTGCCGAGGTTACCCGCCGGTTTTCGTGGATGACCGGGCGCCCGGCGCTGATGCCAAAATGGAGCATTGGCTACTCCGGATCGACGATGACCTACACGGATGAAGAAAAATCGCAGGAGCGGCTGATGAACTTTGTGGCAGATACCGAAAAGTATGATATCCCTTGCGAGTCCTTTCATCTTTCTTCCGGGTATACCTCGATTAACCATAAACGCTACGTCTTCAACTGGAACTACGATAAGTTCCCGGATCCGGTAAAGTTCACCGGGGATTTTCATGCAAGCGGTATTAAAATTATCGCCAACATTAAGCCGAGCCTGCTGATAGATCACCCGAAGCATGAGGAGGTGCTTGACAACGATCTTATTCTTCTGGATAAAAACGGCCGGCCGCTCCTGCAGCAGTTCTGGGATGACATGGGCGTGTACCTGGATTTCACCAACGAAGAGACAATTGACTGGTGGAAGAAAAACGTGAAAACGGAGCTGCTTGCAAACGGCATCGACGCCACCTGGAATGACAACAATGAATTTGAAATCTGGGATCCGGAGGCGGATGTTCATTTGTTCGGCCGCGGCGGCAAATTCCAGGATTACCGGGCGATTTTCCCGATGCTGATGACCAAGAGTTCCCTGGAAGCACAGCTTGAATTCGATGAAGAAAAACGGCCGTATCTGATCAGCCGGGCAGGGAGCGCGGGACTCAGCAGGTACGCCCAGACGTGGACCGGAGACAACTACTCCAACTGGGAGACGCTCCAGTACAACATTAAAATGGCGATCGGCTTAAGCCTTTCCGGCATCTATAATTTCGGGCATGACACGGGAGGGTTTTCCGGCAACGCACCGGAGCCGGAGCTGTTTCTGCGCTGGATTCAGAGCAACATCTACTACCCGCGGTTTACGATTCATTCCTGGAACGACGATCAGACAGTCAACGAACCGTGGATGTACCCGGAAATTGTAGGTAAGGTATCGGAGACGATTCACTGGCACCAGCAGCTGTCCGGCTACATTTTCTCGCTGCTGCACAAGTCGTCAGCTGACTACGAGCCCGTGATCAAGCCGACCTTCTTCGACTTTGGCGAGGATGCAGCGACGCACGCTGAAAACGACGAATTCATGCTCGGCGAAGAGCTGCTCGTCTGCACGATCGTGCGTCCGGGTGAGCGTGAGCGCACCGTGTACCTGCCTGAACATCCGCACGGCTGGTACGACATGTATACCGAACAGTGGTACGAGGGAGGACGTAAGGTGACAGTTCCTGCTCCGCTTGAGTATACGCCGGTGATGGTAAAGGGAGGCAGTCTGCTGCCGGTGGAAAACAAGGCCGAAGGCCGGATCGACATGTACGCGTATCCGGGCCAAAACGGCGAACGGACGTCGTTTACGTATTACGATGATAACGACAGGCAGCACGATTCTGAAGTGCTTTCCATTACGTGTGCGATGACAGCCGATGAAAGCGGCATCTATATTGAAGCCCATCAGGAGGGCGCGTACGACAACGGACTTACATCGATGCAGCTCCAGCTGCCGAAGGATGAAAGCAGGCAGGTCTTTATCAACGGAGAGGCAGGTGCGTGGTTTTCGTGGAAGTGAGTGTACTGAAAGCTAATTAAAGGAGGGGACCACAGTGAAAAAATGGATCAGCCTTGTCACGATTATAGCTCTGATTGCTTTAACGGGCTGCCAGAGTGCAAGCGGCGAAGAGGAAAGGACCTTTACGCTCGCACACAACCAGCCGACGGATCATCCGGTGCACCAGTCGCTTGAACGATTTGCTGAGCTCGTGGAGGAAAAATCAGATGGAGCCATGAGCATTAAAATTTACCCGAACGGAGAGCTTGGAAGCGAGCGTGAAGTGATTGAAGGAACCCAGGCCGGCGCCGTTGATTTCAGTAAGGTAAGCGGGAGTGCCCTGGAAAGCTTTGAGCCCGCCTATTCGGTTTTCAGCCTGCCGTATTTGTTTGAAAGCCAGGAAAGCTTTAAGCGTGTCATGAATAACGAGGACGTGACGGACGACATCTATATGGAATCCGCAGATAAAGGATTCCGCGGCCTGACGTATTACGACGCTGGGATCCGCAATGTTTACACGAAAAGCAGAATGATCGAAACAAGTGAAGACATGAGCGGCTTAAAAACGAGAGTACAGCCGAGCCAGACGAGCGTGCAGATGATCGAAGCGATGGGGGGCACACCGACGCCGATGAGCTATGGTGAAGTGTATACTGCGCTGCAGTCGGGCGTTATCGACGCCGCCGAAAACAATGCCACGGCGCTTACGAACAGCAACCACGGGGAAGTGGCGAAAAACTATTTCTACACCGAGCATGCCATTGTTCCCGACATGCTGATCGCCAATGAAAATATCATGGAAAGCCTGTCCGACAGTGAACGGCAAATCATCGAAGAAGCTGCTGAAGAATCGACCAGCTATCACGAGGAGCTGTGGAACGAGACGGTGAACGAAGCCAAGGCGACAGCCAAAGAGGAAATGAACGTGGAATTTTATGAAGTGGACAAGCAGTCGTTTATTGATGCAGTGCAGCCGCTGCATGAAGAGTTCCAAAACGACCCGGACACCTCTGATATTTACAACAAAATAAAGGAGGCCGAGTAGGATGCAAAAGGTCAAAATAATTCTCGACCGTACGCTGTTAATTGTTAATTCCGTATTAATTACCTGCATGGCCCTGCTTTCGATCTGGCAGGTGTTTACCCGGTACGTTCTGGATGCGCCGAGTACCACAAGCGAAGAAATTATCCGCTTTATGCTCATCTGGTTCACGCTGCTTACAGCCGCCTACGTATTCGGACAGAAAAAGCATATCGCCATTGTGTTTCTGATTGAAAAGTTCCGGGAGCGCTCGCAGCGCTTCATCGGGCTTGCCATTAACATTTTATGGGTGTTTTTAGGAATAGTACCAATGATTATCGGCGGCATCATTCTGCTGTCGTATACATACTCGGAAACGGCCCCGGCAACGGGCATGTCCATGCTGTTTGTCTACAGCGCTGTGCCGGCCTCGGGTGTATGTATCGTGCTGTATGCCGTAATTGATATGGTTCGGGGCAGCAGCCGGATCGGCACTGCCGGTGAGGGGGAAAAAGGATGACAGTTACAGCAGGAATTTTATTATTCGCATTGCTCGGCATACTGCTCGTGTTCGGGGTGCCGATTGCACTCGCCATACTGCTGAGTGCGATGGTTACCATTTCACTTGTGATTCCGTTTGATGTAAGCATCATTATTACCGCGCAGCGGCTTGCGACTGGCGTGGACAATTTCACGATTCTGGCGATTCCGCTGTTTGTGCTTGCAGGCATTATTATGAACAACGGCGGTATTGCCTTCCGGCTTATTAACCTGGCAAAAATTATTGTCGGCAGACTGCCGGGTTCTCTTGCACATACAAACGTCGTCGGCAACATGCTGTTTGGCTCCATTTCGGGGTCGAGTGTTGCAGCGGCTGCTGCGATGGGCAAAATCATGACTCCGATGGAAATGAGACAGAAATACTCTCTCAGCTACTCGGCCGCGACCAATATCGCGTCGGCTCCGGCAGGACTTCTGATCCCGCCAAGCTCCATGCTGATTGTGTATTCTCTTGTCAGCGGCGGCACCTCGATTGCAGCGCTGTTTATGGCCGGCTACATTCCGGGGATTTTGTGGGGCCTCTCCGTGATGGCCGTCGCTTATGTGTATGCCAGAAAGCATAAATATCCGGTGTCCGAGAAGGTCAGCTGGAAGGATAAACTGTTTATCGTATTTGATGCGATTCCGAGTCTGCTTTTGATCATTATCGTAATCGGCGGGATCGTCGCCGGCATTTTTACCGCCACGGAAGGCGCAGCGGTTGCCGTCATTTATGCGCTTTTGCTGTCACTGATCTACAGACAACTGAAAAAAGAGGAATTTAAAAACATTTTCAAGGAAACCATCGAAATCACGGGCATGATTCTGCTTTTGATTACAGCATCCTCGCTGTTTTCCCTCGTGATGAGCTATACCGAAATTCCGGCAGGCATCAGCAATGCGCTGCTTTCGATCAGCGCGAACACGATCGTGATTCTACTGCTTATCAACCTGATCCTGCTTGTAATGGGGACCTTTATGGACATTACGCCGGCCGTGCTCATTTTCACGCCGATCTTTTTCCCGGTGGTGACCGAGCTTGGCATCGATCCTGTTCACTTTGGCATTATTATTGCCTTCAACCTTTGTATCGGAAATATCACACCTCCGGTCGGAAGCGTGCTGTTTGTCGGTACAAGCGTTGCCGATGCGCGACTTGAAAGTGTCATCAAAACACTGATACCTTATTTCATCATTCTGATTGTGATGGTGATCGCCGTTACTTTTATTCCTCAGCTCAGCCTGTTTCTGCCTCAGCTGTTTGATCTGATGTAGTGATGTAGCTATGTGCTTTCTGTTACATGCTGAAGGAGACAGAGTGGTCCACATGGTGAACGCCCAGAAACTTTTTAAACGCAAGCGCCGCGGCTCCTAGTGCACAGGCGTCTTCGTTCAGGCTCGAAATTTTCAGCTCCTCGTAGTTGTTAAACTTGGACTGCAAAGACTCCTCGACCCGCTCTAAGAGCTCGGGCTTGGAGGCAAACAGCGGGCTGTTGATGATGATGCGCTCGGGATTAAAGATGTTAATCACATTATTTACGCCAATTGACAGATAGAAAATGTATTCGGCAATCTCTTGCTCAGCATCTATCGTTTCAAGATGTTTACTTACCTGCTCCTGGGTATGGAACTCGTCGCCGCTTTCGTAAAGCAGCTTAAAAAATGCTTTATTGGAGGCATAAAGCTCCCAGCAGCCATGGTTGCCGCACGGACAGGGCTTGCCATCCGGCTCGATAATCATATGGCCGATTTCACCGGCAAAGCCCTGATGCCCGCGGTAAATGACCGAGTCTTTAACCATGCCGAGCCCGATGCCGGAGTATAAAGTCAGGCAGAACAGGTCGGACCCATGTTTTGCATAAACGTGTTCGGCATATACGGCCAGGTTGGCGCTGTTGTCTACATGCACGGGGGCGTCAAACGCTTCTTCGAGGCGGGTCTTTATGTCCAGATTCACCCACTCCTGTTTTGGGGTATAAACGATCCGGCTGTCGTTGTTCACAATTCCGTGAATGCCGATACCGATTCCGGCGAGTGGAGCAGCAGAGGCGCCGCTCTGAAAGGCATCGATTTCTGCCTGCAGCTGTTGAATTAATGCTTCAAGCATGCTTTCAAAATGGTACGTATCCAGATGAAGCTGCTTCTGATGAAGACGACGGCCCTTCAGGTCACAAAAAATGATATTTGTGCTGAGTTCATCAATATCAACGCCTATTGTAAAGCCGGCACGCTCGTTCATTTCAATAATAATCGGCTTACGCCCGGGGGTATCGAGAGCTTCGGTTCTCGTTTCAATCACAAGTTCCTGCTCGAGCAGGTCATTGATCTGTGTGGAGATGGTCGCTTTATTTAAGCCGGTGATTCTCGCCAGTTCGCTCCGGGAAAGGGAAGCGTTTTTCACAATTTCTTCGAGAATCACCCGACGGTTTAAGTTTCGTATATAGTTCCAGTCGCCTTTATGCAAGGAGGATCCCTCTTTCTGTACGTACTGCGTATGTTAGTAATATGAATACTGTGTTAAAAGTATAAATTTAATAGTTTGCATAGTAAACAAATTAATTAGGAGATGACAACATGACTGCATTTATTCACGAAGATTTTCTGCTTCAGTCGCAGGTGGCACGCACGCTGTATCATGATTATGCGAAGCACCTGCCGCTCATCGATTATCACAATCACCTGCCGCCCGGCGAAATTTTAAACGATAAAAACTTTGATAATCTGGCCCAGATCTGGCTGAGTGGCGATCACTACAAGTGGAGAGCCATGCGGGCAAACGGGATCGCAGAAGAGTATATTACGGGAAACAAAAGCGACTACGAAAAGTTTCTGGCATGGGCGGAAACGGTGCCGAATACGCTCGGAAATCCACTGTATCACTGGACGCACCTGGAGCTGTCGTCGTATTTTGGCATTGATACGCTGTTAAACAAAGACACGGCAGAAGCAATCTGGGAGGAAAGCCGGGAAAAACTGCAGTCGCCGGAGTTTTCCACCCAGTCGCTGCTTCGAAAGGACAATGTCGTGTTTCTGGGAACGACCGATGACCCGGCGGACGCGTTAACTACGCACGAGCAGCTCGGGCAGAGCCATCTGCCGTTTGACGTGTCGCCTTCCTACCGGCCGGACCAGGCGCTGCACCTGGAAAAGGACAGCTTTCCGTCCTGGGTGCAGCAGCTGGCAGAGATGACGGGAAAAAGCATTTCCTCCTACGGGGAGCTTTTAGCGGCATTGGATGAACGAATCGAGGCGTTTGATGCGCTAGGCACCCGCAGCTCCGATCACGGCATGACGGACATGGTATATGAACCAGCCAGTGAAGCGGAAGCAGCGGCCGTTTTCCAAAAACGGATAAACGGGGAGGCAGTAACGACGGAGGAAGCAGCCAAATACAAAACGTATACGCTGCTGCATCTGGCCGAAAGGTACGCGGCAAAGGACTGGGTGATGCAGCTGCACCTGCACCCGCTCCGCAACACAAATACCGCAATGCTTCAGAGGCTTGGCGGAGACTCGGGATTTGATGCGATCCATGACCAGCTGCCCGCCCGGCCGCTTGCTGCGTTTCTCGATCAGCTTGAACAAAACGGTGCTCTCCCCAAAACGGTGCTGTACAGCGTAAACGCCAATAACAACAATACGCTTGCGGCGATTGCCGGCAGCTTCCAGAACAGCGAAATTCCCGGCAAGGTGCAGGTAGGCACCGCCTGGTGGTTCAATGACCACATTGACGGCATGGAAAACCAGATGAAGTCTCTTGCCAGCATTGGCCTGATCAGTAATTTCATCGGCATGCTGACCGATTCAAGAAGCTTTTTGTCATTTTCGAGACACGAATATTTCCGGCGTATTCTCTGCAATCTGATTGGTACATGGGTGGAGGAAGGAAAAGCGCCGTATGACTTGAAGCTGTTAAGTACGTACGTCGAAAATATCTGCTATTACAACGCGAAAAAATATTTTTCAATTTAAAGGAGGAGCAGGCAATGGAGATGAGCTTTCGCTGGTACGGGACCGAAGACCCCGTCAAGCTTGAACAAATTAAACAGATTCCCGCGATGAAGGGAATCGTATCTGCTATCTATGACCTGCCGCCGGGCGAAACATGGCCGCAGGAGACCATCAGGGGCATGAAAACCGAAATTGAGCAGCGCGGGCTCGTGTGGAACGTAGTGGAAAGCGTACCGGTGCACGAGGATATTAAAATGGGCAAGAGCACAAGAGACAGCTGGATTGAGAAGTATCAGGAAACGATCCGAAACCTCTCCCGGGAAGGCATTAAGACCATCTGCTACAACTTCATGCCGGTATTTGACTGGACCCGCTCCAAGCTTGACGCGCCGCTTCCGGACGGATCGCATTCACTTATGTATGATGAGGAGCTGATTCAGCAGATTGATCCGCTCGACGGAAGCTTGACGCTTCCCGGATGGGATCTGTCCTACCAGAAGGACGACCTGCGGGTCATCATGGATGAATATAAAGAAATATCGAAAGAGGACCTGATGGAGAACCTGATTTACTTTCTGGAGCGGATTATTCCAGTCGCAGAGGAAGAGGATGTGCTGATGGCGATCCATCCCGACGATCCGCCCTGGGACATTTTCGGCCTGCCGCGTATTATCACAAATGAAGCCAACGTTACGGCCATGCTGAAGCGGGTCAACAGCAGGCACAACGGGATTACCTTCTGCACCGGCTCCTACGGCGCGGACCGGAGCAACGATTTAATCGGCATGATTGAACATATGAAGGACCGCATTCATTTTGTGCACGCCAGAAACGTGCGGTGGACAAGCGAAAAATCGTTTCAGGAAACGTCGCATTCCGTGCACGACGGCTCGCTCGATATGGTCGGCATCATGCAGAAGCTGATTGAGGTGGGCTACGAAGGCCCGATCCGCCCGGATCACGGACGGATGATCTGGGGCGAAGAAGGCCGGCCGGGCTACGGGTTGTACGACCGGGCACTCGGCGCGGTATATCTTAACGGCATTATCGATGCTGTGCAGGAGAGGAGATAAACGATGCAGACACCATTTCAAATTCCACTGGAGGATAAAGTTGTCGTCATCACGGGCGGAAGCGGCGTGCTCGGCTCGGTGATGGCCGAGGCGCTCGCCGCCAACGGAGCGAAAGTGGCGATTATCGCCCGCAACAAGGAAAAAGTGGAGCAGGTGGCCCGGCGGATCAGCGAAAACGGGGGAGAGGCTGCCGGCTACAGCGGCGATGTCACGGACAAGCAGGCCATGGAAGCCATTTACGAGGACGTAAAAAGCCGGTTCGGGCCGTGCGATATTCTCGTAAACGGAGCGGGCGGGAACAATCCGAAGGCAACAACCGGGGAGGAATACTTCAATCCGGAAGCGCCCGACAGCGGCGGCACCTTTTTTGACCTGGACCCTGTCGCAGTGGATCAATTGTTTTCGCTGAATTTTCTCGGCGCGCTGATTCCATCGCAGGTGTTCACCCGCGACATGGTGTACGACCGGCCGGGCTCGATTATTAATATTTCATCGATGAATGCGTACCGGCCGCTGACAAAAATCCCTGCCTACAGCGGGGCGAAGGCCGCCGTCAGCAACTTCACCCAGTGGCTGGCCGTTTACTTCTCAAAATCCGGGGTACGGGTAAATGCCATGGCTCCGGGGTTTTTCCTTACGGATCAGAACCGGGAGCTGATGTTTTCGGAGGAGGGCGTGCTGAGCGCGAGAGCGGAAAAAATACTTTCCCAGACGCCGCAGGAGCGCTTCGGGGAGCCGGAGGAGCTGGTGGGCACCCTGCTGTGGCTCGTGGACGAAAAATCCTCAGGCTTTGTGAATGGCATTGTCGTACCGATTGACGGCGGATTTTCCGCCTATTCTGGAGTGTAAAGGAGAAAACGATGAGAGTATTTCATATTCTGAATCAAATGATAGAAAACAAGGTGGCTGTGGTCATTCGCGGCGAGAGTCCGGAGCAGGCGGTGAAGACCGCCGATGCCTGCGTGCAGGGTGGCTCCCGGACGCTCGAAGTTACCTTTACCGTACCGGATGCCGATGATGTGCTACGGACCCTTGGGCAAAAATATCCGGATACAGTGGTCGGGGCGGGCACCGTGCTCGACAGCGAAACGGCCCGGCTCGCGATTATCCGGGGGGCTTCCTTTATTGTGAGCCCGTCCTTTGATCCTGATGTTGCGAAGCTGTGCAACCGCTACGCCGTCCCGTATCTTCCGGGAGTGATGACCGTCCGGGAAGCGACCGAAGCGCTCGCCTACGGCGCCCAGGTGGTCAAGCTGTTCCCCGGGGAGATGTACGCCCCTTCCTTTATCAAAACGCTTCGCGGCCCGCTGCCGCACCTGCAGCTGATGCCAACCGGCGGTGTGGACCTGAATAACGTGCAGGAATGGCTGCAGGCCGGGGCCGTCATGGTCGGCGCCGGGGGATCGATTACCGGACCGGCCAAAGCCGGGGATTACGACGAAGTCACCCGGCTGGCGGGCGAATTCCAGCGGCTCGCCGAGGAGGTGTAGGCGATGGCGCACATCCTGACGATGGGCGAAATGATGATGCGGCTCACCCCGCCGTCCCATCAGCGGCTGGTCCAGACCAACGACTTTCACGTTTATTTTGGCGGGGCGGAGGCCAACGTAGCCATGAATATGGCCCAGTTCGGGCACGACGCCTCGTTGTTAACGGCGCTGCCGGCGAATGCGATGGGGGAAGCCGCCAAGCGCCGGCTCCGGACGGCTGGCGTCCATACGAATACGATCGTGAACCAGGGCCGGCGGCTCGGCCTGTATTATGTGGAGGAAGGGTATTCCGTTAAGCCGGCGGAGGTCATCTACGACCGGGCGGATGCCTCGGTATGGGAGCTTGTGGACACCGCTCTCGACTGGGAGCAGCTGCTTGCCGGCGTGGACGTGTTTCACGTAAGCGGCATTACGCCCGCGCTCGGCCCGGCCATGCATAATCTGACGATGACAGCCCTGAAGGAGGCGGCCAGCCGCGGGGTGCAGGTGAGCTTTGACTGCAACTACCGGGCGAAGCTGTGGTCGCCGGCGGAGGCAAAAGCGTCCTTCGAAGCCATTCTTTCCTACGTGGATGTCTGTTTCATCGGCCACAAGGATTTTGTCTACCTGCTCGGCATGGAGGGTGACGAAGCGTTTTCCCCGGAGCAGCTGGAACGGTTGTATGACCAGGCGGCCCGGAAGTACCAGATCTCTACGATGGCAAGCACGCACCGGACAGCGGCCTCGGCCAGCACGAACAGTCTGACCGGCTACTACTATGACGGCAGCCGGCTCCATGCAAGCAGCACCGTTTCGTTTGATCTGCTGGAGCGGGTCGGAGGCGGCGACAGCTTTGCCTCCGGCATCCTGCATGGGGTCCTGCAGGAAAACTGGGAGCCGCAGCAGATCGTCGACTTTGCGACCGGGTCGAGCGTCCTGAAGCACATGGTTTACGGCGACAGCAACCAGTTTGACGAAGCGTATGTGCTTCAGTTTGTTGAAAATCAGGACAACGATGTGAAACGATAAAGAATACTTATTTGTCCGGCTGGATGAACAGCCGGGCTTTTTGGTGTCTCGGGGTACAGCTTTTAGTTTAAAGCTGGTCGCTGTGTTTGTTTCTAAGCTCAATTATTATTTAATGTACAAATATTTTTAGAAAATTATGAAATTAACGTTTATTTTTTATAATTTAAGGTATAATATTATTAACTATGATTATATAGTTGGTTGTTCATTCATTACCCGCCCCGGAGAAACACATCCTTTTTAGAAAGAAGGCGGAGAAATGAAGAAGCTTGCTGGATCCATGTTAACTGGTGCGCTGGTGTTTAGTTTCGCTGGGGGAGGCACAGCATTGGCCGACAGTCACGATACGGAGGGCGGTGCATCGGAAGACAGCGGGATGGTAAGGATTGTACACGCCTCTCCTGATGCACCCGAGGTTGATGTGTACGTTGATGGAGAGGCTGTAGTCGAAGGGGCGGCCTTCAAGGATGCAACTGATTATATGGAAGTACCGGAAGGGGAACGTGAGGTAGAAATATTTGCCGCAGGTGAAGAAGGCGAAGGAGAGCCTGTGCTTTCAGGAACACTTGATGTGGAAGAGGGCGAAGCGTATACAGCTGCAGCCATAAACACGCTCGACGACATTGAGCTGAGCGTGCTAGAGGACAATCAGGAAGCAGCAGAAGGAATGGCGAATATCAGAGTAGCCCACTTCTCTCCTGACGCTCCAAATGTTGATGTCGCGGTAACAGACGGAGATATTTTGTTTGAAGATGCTCCGTTCACCGGAGTAACGGACTATATGGAAGTGGAAGCCGGATCCTATGACCTGGAAGTGCGGCCGACTGGCACCGAGGACGTAGTACTTGATCTGGCCGGTACGGAGCTTGAGGAAGGCATGAATTATTCTGTACTTGCTGTAGGCTTTGCAGAAGGAGATCCTGAGCTTGATGCTATTATACTGGCAGCCCCTTCCAGTGAAAGTATGCCATCTGAAATGCCGCAGACTGGTGCAGCCGGAACAGATAATACGATGATGTACGTATTGGCTGGCCTGTTGGCAGCTGGTCTTGGGGCAGGATACTATGCACGCCGTCGCGCGGGCGCTTCTTCATAGCATTCTCTTCGCTGTCCTGATTCTTTTTTTAACCGGAAGCTCTGAAGAATTCACGGAAGCGGAAACAGCTTATTCGGAAGCGTCAATAGAAGGGGCAGAAGCTCCGGAGATCGGGAAGCGGACAGAGACACAAACAGCAGCTTTATCTCGAGAGTCGATTTCACCGTCAGCCATCAGCATAAGCTCGATTGGTGTGGAAGCGGCGGTGGATGATATGGGATATACGGAAAACGGGGGAATGGAAGTGCCCGATAACGGGGAGGATACCGGCTGGTTCTCGCCGGGATTCAAGCCGGGGCAGCAGGGGAATGCGGTCATCGCAGGACATGTGAATGACCGCTCCGGTCCTGCTGTGTTTTACCATCTGGATAAACTCGAGCAGGGAGATTTGATTGAAGTAACCGGTGAGTCCGGGGAAACGATTACTTTTGAAATGAAATCCGCTGCATCTTATCCGTATGACGATGCCCCGATTCAGCAGATTTTCGGAGCATCGAGCGAGCGTTCGCTGCAGTTGATCACATGTACCGGAGAGTTTGACAACGATGCCGGTACTCACAGGCAAAGACTGGTGGTAACCGCTTCTGTTGTGGAAGAGTAAAAGAAATTAATTCTGTATGAGTCATGACCGGAATGGTGAGGCGAAAAAAGCCAGCCATCCGGTTTTTTTATGTTCAACACAAATAACTGGTTTTCAGATAACTAAAAGGATAATTTCTGCCATTATTGCAATATATATATTGCATTTTGAAAATTATAATATACAATAAAAGAAAAAGGAGGCGGTGCGAATGAAGTGGTTCCAATCAAATCCGAAGGACGAGCGGGTAGAGCAGGCGAAAAATCAAATCTACCGGGAACTGTATATAGTAGTGGCGGTGCTGTGTTTTCTTTCAATTATCATTAAACAGTTTGTAAATGTAGCGGTCTACAGCAGTATAACAGCCGAAATAGCGATATTGCTCATCACATCGCTTTATTATATGGTCCGTGGCTGGCAGCTCGATATTTTCAGCGCAGAGCGGGAAATGCACGACCGCAGGAGCCGCATCCCAATGACGGCGAAAAATTTTATCTATGCCGGGATCGGCGGCGTGGCAATTTCTCTTTATTTCGGCATGAGGAGCGCCGTTTTATACGCAGAAGGAACAGGGCAGACTATCTACTACTTCTTCCTTGTGGCTGCTGGCTGCTTAATGATTTACATTCCACTGTTGATTGGTCTGGCTTTTTTGGTGGAAGTATTTACAAAATCAAGACATGCTGAATAAAAAGGGCAGGAGTATAAATGAAAAATTTGAAATTAAAAGCGGCCCGGGCCGAGAAAAATTTATCCCAGCAGGAGCTTGCTGAACAGAGTGGCGTTTCCCGGCAGACAATAGGACTAATTGAACTCGGCAAATACAACCCGAGCCTGCAGCTGTGCCTTGCGATATGCAAGGCTCTTTCCAAAACGCTTGATGATTTGTTCTGGGAGGATTGAAGCGGGATAGAAAATTCGCAATACAGAAGAAGGTTTTTCCCTGAATTGGGACTATAATAGAAGAAAAGGAAAGGGTGTTTTACATGGAGGAAGGAAAGCTCAGTAACCCCAACTATCCTTCTGTTGTGTCCCGGGAAGCATGGAAAGCCGCACGTAAGGAGCTGTTACAAAAGGAAAAGGAACTGACGAGAGCAAGAGACCGGTTAAACACTGAACGAAGGAATCTGCCGATGGTGGAAATAGAAAAAAATTACCGGTTTGAAGGGGAGAACGGATGGTACCGGCTGCTTGATTTATTTGAAGGGCGCCGCCAGCTGATTGTGCAGCACTTTATGTTTGATCCGGCCTGGGAAGACGGGTGTCCGAGCTGCACAGCCGGGGTTGATGAACGATCAAACGGATTGTATGAGCATCTGCATGCCCGGGATACGACCCTCGCGACCATTTCGCGTGCGCCGATCGAAAAACTTATTCGGTATAAGCATAAAAAAGGGTGGGAGTTTCCGTGGTATTCTTCCTACAGCAGCGAGTTCAATTATGATTTTCATGCTACACTCGATGAAGCCGTCGCCCCAATTGAATACAATTACCGAACCAAAGAAGAACTGAAAGAGACGGGTTTTGACGTTGAGCAAGGACAGCCGATAGAAATGCCCGGTCACAGCTTCTTTTTAAGGGACGGCGACAGAATCTTTCATACGTATTCTATGTACGCAAGAGGCGCAGAAATGCTTGGAGGCTCCTACTATTTTTTAGATTTAACCGCTCTCGGCAGGCAGGAGCCCTGGGAAGAGCCGAAGGGACGGGCAGAACAGGTAAAAAGCTCAGATCCTAACTTTTTGGATTAGCGAGTCTTCGGCGTTTAAAATAACCTGAATGAATGGCTTCGGTATGGCCCCGGAGTCTTTTTTATGTCGTTCAGCCTAAATTTTTATACGTTCTATTTTGGCGGATTTGAAAAAATAGATAGTGAAACATGTCGGTTTTTTGTATGATAGAAAAAACAGAAGGAATATTTTTCAAGCCAAAAATGATTCCTCATACGCAGTACTAACCTTTGCAGAATCGAGCGATGTGTAATGACTGTTCTATCATGGTTGATGCGGAGCATGACGCCTCCGCAGATTCTTGCTTCCGGTTTCATCATCGTTATAGCCATCGGCACGGCTCTTCTGATGCTCCCTGTTTCCGTAACGGGTCCGATCAGTTTCATTGATGCGCTGTTTACAGCAGCATCCGCCACGACTGTGACCGGTCTGGTGACGGTCAGCCCGGGAAACGGCTTCACGGTGTTCGGCCAGACCGTGATTATGGTTATGATTCAGCTCGGCGGGCTCGGGTTTATGGCGGTTACGGTATTTATTGTACTTCTGCTCGGTAAACGCATCGGCCTCCGCAGCCGGCTTCTCGTGCAGGAGTCGCTGAACCAGCCGGCGATGGGCGGCGTCGTGAAGCTGGTAAAGATTCTGGTGATTTTTTCCCTGACTGTGGAATCGGCCTCCGCAGCCGCACTTGCCACCCAGTGGGTGCCGGAGTACGGCTGGAGCGAGGGCCTGTTCTACAGCGTGTTTCACGCGGTGTCTGCCTTTAATAATGCCGGGTTTGCGCTCTGGGACAGCAACCTGATGCAGTATGCCGGCAATCCGGCGGTGAATATTGCGATCTCCTCTTCGTTCATTATTGGCGGCATCGGCTTCACAGTATTGTACGACGTGTGGGAAAAACGGAAATTCCGCACGCTGACGCTGCATTCGAAATTGATGATCGTCGGCACGCTCGTGCTGAATGCTGCAGCTGTGACTATCGTATTTTTGTTTGAATATATTAATCCGCAGACTACGACCTCGCTTTCGCTTGGGGAGCAGCTGTGGACCTCTTATTTTCAGGCGGTGTCGCCTAGAACGGCCGGTTTTAATACCGTCAACATTGCCGATATGCAGATTCAGACAATCGTATTTATTATGATGCTCATGTTCATTGGCGCCGGCAGCGCTTCGACGGCAAGCGGAATTAAGCTCACGACATTTCTGGTGATCGTTCTGGCCGCGGTGAAGTATATTAAACGCGAAGAAGATTTAACCGCCTTTCGCCGCCGCATCGCCCCAGCCATTATTGAAAGGGCACTCGCGATTACGGTGCTCGGATTCGCGGTCGTCTTTTCGGGAATATTTATTTTATCGCTGACCGAGCAGGCCCCGTTTGAACAAATTGTATTCGAGGTATTTTCAGCATTCGGAACGGTCGGCCTCACGATGGGGCTCACTGAAGCCTTAAGCACGATCGGAAAAGTGGTGATCATCGGCATCATGTTTGTCGGCCGGGTGGGCTCGGTAACGCTCGCCTTTTCCCTGGCCAAGCCGAAAAAAACGCACGTGCGCTACCCGCAGGGCGATATCTTTACCGGATGAGCCAATACAAAACACAGCCGTTTCCTGATATCGACAGGGAGCGGCTGTGTTTTTACAATGCTTATAATAAAAAATGAAAATAGATATAAAATAAGGAATTTTTATGGTAGTATAGTCATGCATTTGTAAAAAGGAGGTGGAAAAATGTATAGTTTCTTAAACTTTAATAAAATGATTACGCCGATGATTATTAAAATAATCTTTTTTATCGGAGTTGGGTTGTCAATTTTGGTTGGGATATTCCAAATCGGCGCAGGGGTTGCCAGTGATTATGGTGGAGGCGCCCAAGTACTGCTCGGATTGATAACTCTTGTGCTCGGGCCGTTATTTACCAGAATCTACTGTGAACTGCTGATTGTTTTCTTCAAAATGCAGGAGTCGCTGCATGATATTAATACGAAGCTGTCCAAATTTGAATCGAACAATTCTGGGGACTTATAATAAATTTATTTTATTGTGTCACCAAAAAATTACTATGATGCCAATACATAGAAAAACCGTGTCTAAATAAGACGCGGTTTTTCTAATTTTTATCTAATATAATAGGCCTCCTAATTCATTAAATGCTGCTTTCCAAATATTTCTTCAGCGTATGTTACGATGATTTTATCCTCAGGATCAGTCAGAAAACAGACCAATTTACGCACAAAAGAAGAAAATAGATGCAGGTGATACATAATGAAAAAGCGAGCGGCGTTGCTCGGTATTATGACTGGGATATTGGTTTTAGGCGGGTGCCGGCAGAGTGATTTGACGGAGCTGGAGCAGACACTTGCGGCACAGAAGGCGAACCGGGGAATAGAGGGATCGGCGGAGGCTGGAGCGGGAGGTTCAGGTCCCTTTATTTACGATGAAGACGGGGAGCCGTTTTTCCGGATAGAAGCGCCGGAAGGGTTTTATATTAACGAACGCTACTATATTTCAAACAAAAGTTTCGAATTCGAATACAGTCCGGAGGACATGGACTATGTTTATCAGCCGTCCACGGGCGAGAGCCGGAAAGAAAATATTAGCACGTTCAGTGTGGTGGGAAATAAGACAGTGGAGAATAAACAGGATGCAGACGAGTCGCTCGAAAGGATCAGGGAGACCCGGGTTTCCTCCTACAGGGAGGAGGGGAGACCGTATTCAGTTTACACCGGGGACGATAAGGACCTGGGCCCCTTTTCGTTTGTTCTTCGATCCACAAGAGAAGGATATGAACAATACTTGTTTTACGGCGTACAGAAGAAACGCCTGATTACAGCGATGCTGACCGTGCCGGAGGAGACCGGGGAGCAGGAAGCTATCTTCGACCGGACGCTTGAAGCAGTCCGCACGATGACTTTTAAAAATCCTGAGGAGTGGGAGGAGCCAGCGGATCAGGCGCAGAAGGCACAGACGATCCAATACGTGCCCTACGAAAAAAGCAGCACGGTGATCCCGGAGAAATCTTACTCCTTTACCGTGCCGGCGCTTCCCCAAGGGTTTCAGCTGCGTAATGCTGATGCGCTGGGATATACCGTATCAAAGAATTACCCGGAGCTGGAAAAGCCGGGGAGCCTCCAACGTTCTGAAACGGCCCTGCATTTTTTCGCTCTTGAAAAGGACATGGGCTACTTTCGTGAAGACGAGCTGCGAAGCCGTCCGAAGGATGAATTTGAAAACAATATGGGGGAGCCGGCTGAGGAGGTGGAGTACCTGCATAATAATAATCAGGCAGACCTTGGGGACTTTACGACTGGCGTCCGGACGTCCTACAAAAATTATGAACGGTACCTGTTTGTTGCCGAGACAGAGAACCACGTTCTGTTCGGCCGGTACTTTCTTCCGAAAAAAATAGAAAATCGCCAGGAGATTAAAGAGCTATATGAAGAGGCGGTCTCAAGCTTCGACATCCAGGAGGAGAAAACGCAGTAATCATAAATTATTTCTGTTGGTCCAGCTCCTCTGTCTTCACGTAGGCATGAGTAACCGCCCCTGCTACTCCGCTGCTTTCGTCGTATGGAAAGGTGGTGACATCGAGCCGGTAGTTAAGGGTGCCAAGCGGACGAATCGATTGTTCGGGTACCTCTGCTTCAAGCCCGATAAAGTCGCCTTTGGCATTATAAAACAGGGTGTACAGCTGAATGTCGCTGTAGGCCTCCTGGTTTTCATTTTCAATTGCTGCGTTTACATGCAGCGGCTCCTCCCCGGTGGACCGGTTCAGCTGTTCATTTTCAACGTTCAGCTGGGCGGGCCGGTTTTCAGATATTACTGGGGATAAAGCTGCTTCAACCTCCACTGGAGCAGCCGAGCTGGTTATTTTGGAGGAGACGTAGCCGGTTTCGCCGGGCGGGATGATCTCTGGGTACACCTGCACCTCGCTTCCTCCTGTCGAAGCAGCTTCGCTGCCGCCCGCATCATACCATGTGGCAGAAGGCGAGTCTGGAGTAATATATTCATCGCTGTTATTCACAAAGGCCTCGTAGTAATGGTAGGCCTCTTCGCCGGAATAAACATAATCTCCAAGGAACGTGAGTGAATCCCGAAAAACTTCTTTGCCTGCCGTGCCGGCGTCGGGCTCTGCCGTTTCAGAGTAATAGCCGGTGATTTTCGGCGTTCCTGTATCGGTGGTGCCGGTGAACCGGCCGAACACGGTCACCTGGTCGTTTCGTTTAATATTGTCCTGATCACTAATAGTCGTAAACAAATCCCGCTGATCAGGTGAATAGTAGGTGAGTGAGTAAGCCTGCCGGCCGAAGGGGTTTCCCGGCTGGTCTTCGGGAAGCACCTGCGAGACGGTGCCTTCAACTTTTACGATAGTGTCCGGATCCAGGTCTTTTTTGTAGGCCACAGCTTCCTTCTTGAACGCTTCTTCGCTCAGCTTTTCGTTGGAGGAGCTGTCAGCTCTTTCGGTTTCGCTGGAATTGGTGCTGCTGGACGTCTCCTCTTCGGATTCGGCACCGCTGCTTCCGCAGGCACTTACGAGCGTCAATACAGAGAAGCCGGCGATAAGGGCGCAGGTATTTTTCTTCATTAATAAGCCTCCTAAAACATTACGGTGAAAATAACGCCTGAACTCATATGTTGATGAATGAATTAATGGTACCATAAAATTTCATTTATGGGATAAATGTACAGTAGCCGGTTTGCAAATTTTTTTATGTGAAAATACTATTGGATGTTTCATTTTTTTATGAAATGGCAATATAGAATCATGTAATTAAATTATGTAAACAAAGGAGATTTTCAGCATGACCCAGGATCCACGCAACCAGTATTATCATGACGATTATCCAAAGCAGTACCAGGATCCGCCTGGTGTGCAAAAATATATGAATCCTCAGCCGGACTGCGGCGAAAGCAGCTATGAAGGCACCGGCCAATTAAAGGGACGAAAAGCACTCGTTACCGGCGGCGATTCCGGTATCGGCCGGGCCGCGGCTATTGCGTACGCCCGTGAAGGCGCGGATGTGGCGATCAACTATCTTCCGGACGAGGAGCCGGACGCCCAGGACGTAAAAGAAATGATCGAACAGGCCGGGCGTAAAGCAGTGCTTCTGCCGGGAGACCTGAGAAGCGAAACGTTCTCCCGTGAACTCGTGCAGTCGGCCGTGGACGAGCTCGGCGGTCTGGACATTCTGGCGCTTGTCGCCGGTAAACAGCAGGCTGTTAAGGATATTGCTGACCTTACGACCGAACAGATTGTTTCCACGTTTGAAACGAACGTGTTTTCCATGTACTGGATGACCCAGGAAGCACTGCCGCATATGCCGGAGGGCGGGTCAATCATTACAACGACGTCCGTTGAAGGCTATAATCCATCGCCGATGCTTCTGGACTATGCCGCAACCAAAAGCACTATCATCGGATTTACGAAGGCACTTGCCAAGCAGGTAGCCTCCCAGGGTATTCGGGTAAATTCGGTAGCACCGGGACCATTCTGGTCTCCGCTGCAGATTTCCGGTGGTCAGCCGGGCGAAAACATCCCGAAATTCGGGGAGGAAACGCCGGAGACACCGCTTGGGCGTGCCGGTCAGCCGGTCGAGCTTTCCGGAGTCTACGTATTTCTTGCCTCCGACCAGGCAAGCTACGTAACCGGTCATGTATACAGCGCGACCGGCGGCTTGAACGCCAATTAATTGAGACAGACGAAAAGCACCCATTTCCCGGATTCACGGGAAATGGGTGCTTGTTTTGTTTAGGAGAGCTTTTCTTCCTGTGCCTCGGGTTCCTCTGCCTGCTTGCGCGCGACGTGGGAGCTTCCCCATTCGTGCATCGCCTCGAGAATCGGCTCCAGGCTCCGCCCGTATTCGGTAATGGAATACTCCACCTTCGGCGGGATCTCCGGATAAATGACGCGCTGAATGATATCCTCATCCTCAAGCTCGCGCAGCTGCTTGGTGAGCATACGCTGGGTGATGCCCGGCATTTTTCGTTTTAATACGCTGAAGCGCTGCGTGCCGTCATTTAACAGATGCACAAGAATGACGGGCTTCCATTTGCCGACAAGGATGCCGAGCGCCTCCTGAAACTGACAGAATTCGGGTTCTTTTTTCAATGGTGCCACTCCTTAGTATGATTTTATAAAGCAGGTATGTAGACGTTTGCTTACATTCATCACAGTATGTACATACTACCACGTTTCATTTAAAAAACGAACTGTTCTGCTTCTGCCCGCCGGAAGCCGTCATTGGTACCCTTGAGGGAACTATACCACTTTTATGTGCGTACTTGTTTTTGCGGTTGGAGCGGCTAAAATAATAAGAGCAGAGAAAAATTAAACATTTAAGAAAAAGAGGGATAGCTGTGAACGTATTACTAGTTAAAGCAAACAACCGCCCGGATGGCATTTCCACGAAAATGTACGAAACGTTTCTGGAAAATGTCCAGGACGCAGGCGCATTAAACGTCCAGACCTACGACGTGTTTGAAGAGGATACACCGTACTTCGGCCAGGACTTCTTTGACGCCTTCGGCCGCCTTGCGACAGACGGCGAGCCAACCGAGATGGACCGCCGGGTGCTTGCCGCCAAGCAGAAAGCAAAGGATGCGTTCAGCGCTGCTGATCTGGTCGTGTTTGCCTTCCCGCTGTGGAACCTGACGATCCCGGCCAAGCTGCAGACCTTTATTGACTATATCGCTGAAGCCGGCTACACGTTTAAATACAGCCCGGAGGGTGCGCTTGTGCCGCTCATGCCGGAGAAAAAAGTGATCTTTCTGAACGCCCGCGGCGGGGTATATTCCGCTCCGGAAATGGCTGGCATGGACATGGCGCTTACGTACATGCAGAACATTTTTGGCGGTCTGTACGGCATGGATATTGTGGATGAAGTGGTAATCGAAGGCCATAACGCCAACCCGGACCAGGCAGAGGAAATCATCGAAGCCGGTCTGAAGGAAGTTGCGGAGGCCGCCTCCCGCGTTGCCTACCAAAAAGTATAATGAAATGAAGCGATCAACCCGTTCGGCAGGAAACTGCCGGCGGGTTTTTTATTGGGAAAACGTAGGGGGGGGGACATAATAGATGATTTCTGGTACAATTCATTTGTAATATTTTAGGAGGTTGGAGGGAAACGCATGGAAGCGGGCCACAATCGAATACGTACGACACTGATATTTCTGTTGAACGGTCTGATTTTTATATGGGTTTTTATCTTGAACATTATGGCTTTCACCGGGCAAAGCTACCTGGGAAACACCGTCCTGTCCTTCCCACTATTATTGATAGTTAACGTTTGTCTCATATGGAATTACAACGGCGGGGCAAAGGAAAGCATCAACCGTAATGAAGCGGGATTTTTCAGGATACTGGCGGCGCTTCTACTTATGAGCACAATGAGCTTCGTGCTTGCGGAGGTACTTAATTGATTTAAAGAAAGGTGATAAATTGCCAGAATATTTTTCTATTGCAGTGCTTACCAGCATACTGCTTCGTTTCCCTTTAGAGATGTGGATCGTACCAAAAGGAGCAGTGACGATTAAAGAAACGCGTGGCCAGTACTGGTCGTTTGGAATTCTTATCGTTGCTTTAGTGCTGATAACGGTTCCAGCCTTTACAGCAGAAACGTATTCGCAGGGTTATATTCCGCTGTTTATGCTTTCTGTATTGACGCTATTTGGATCTGCTCAAGCATGGCTCGAATGGCATTTTGCCCGTGAGGCAAAAGAATATATAGTATCAACAATCATTGCTTTGTTTTTTATCATTTCTTATCTTGCGTTGGAACTTCTATTTTAATATAGACGTTATTTAAAAAAGCGTCAGATTCGCCAAAGCCAATATGCCGATTAGTGCGGAAGCCACGCTGATTAAAAAAGAATGCCAGTGCTTTCGTTCGTTGGGAATATTGCGTTTTTCCTCTACGGCGTCAAGCAGGGCCTGAAGGGCAAAGTGGAAACCCAGTACCGGGAAAACCCACGGCGTTTTTCCGGTACCGATGAAAAGAATGAAAAGAAAAAGCGTAAAAATAGTAGTATAAATCTTAGCCCCCAAAAACTTCTCCTCCTGCATTCGGTAGTTATTTCTCCGATAAGGAATTCGCGTTTTCTTTCGCAGCCTTTTATCAATCATAAGTGTAAGAAGAAAAATAATAAGAATGATACTTGCTGTGGTCAATACAATTGCTCCTTTCAATACTGTTTCACATTATACATATATCCCCTTAACCGTATGAAAGGTCACCATAACAACTTATTTATTTTCTGAAGGGAGATTTTCCGATGAATATCTGGCAAATCATGGTTCTCAGTGCGCTCATCATATCGATCGCCGGCATTTTTGGCATGAATTATTTTGAAAAGGAAGTACTCCCCGTCATGATACCGCTCGCGGTCGTGGCTGTAATAGGAGCAGGCTCGCTTACAGCCGATGTTATTAAAATGAGGCAGCTGCGGAAAAATTGATAATCCTGCTGTTACTGTTAATTCCGATCGTGCTTGTATCCATCGCGCTGTATGCAGTGCTTGAGCCGAGGAACTGGAAAATGCATGCGCTGTATACGCTTGGATATGTGCTTATCACGGGCGTAGTGTCTCTGATAAGCGCAGCCATTTCGGGATGGGGGGACGGAGCATTTGAAGCAGGGGACGTAATTTACACATTTACCACGATTACTTTTTGTATGACGGTCGGCCTTGGCGGCTATTCTTTGTTTCGGCCATATTTGTAGTGGCCGGCCTGTTATGACAAACAAAAAGCTCGTATTAAAAACGGCAGCATCACGGCAAATATTCCAGCTATCAGGCTTATTATTAACAGGTGGGGCGGCTCAGAGCCGTTGATATTTACGACAAAGGCTGCATTTAAACCAATAAGCATGACCAGCATATAGTTTTTTGTCGTATTCAAAAGAAGAATGCTGTTGCGGTATTGAGCATGGATATTGCCACCGTGAATTTTTCTCGGGTAATTATGTATATGTGGCACCCGTTCCAACAGGGACATGAACACCCATAATACGAAAGCGATAGCTGGCAGAAGCCAAATGGCCGCTTTATTACCATATTCATTTACTTCCCCGTTCATACTGAAATGAACGGGAACTTCTTCTGGAAATGTATTGTACATAAAAGCAAAATAGACGATTCCCGTAAGAAATAACACGATCCCCGAAGCATCCAGCCAGAAACAAACTCTTGGCCGCGAAACGCGAACCCTTTCTATCGGCGTGTTTACTGAGCCCATATTAAAAAACACCCCATTCAATTTCCTTTTAATTCCTATTTTAGCAAATATATTTTTAAAAAGCAGTTGAAGGTTTAGGGTTAGCTGCAGCCTTGGCTGTAAAAAATTAAAAAATATCTATAATTATGTGTGATTTAGAAGCACAAAAAGCATTTTATAATAAAAATTTGTTTGAAATATTAATAGTTCGGAAAAGATATGTGTATGAGCATGGATAGGTTAAACAGAACTATCGATTCAGCGAACTAACATCCGTAGCTGAGTGAACCATCAAAGGAGATGATGATATGGCAGATGAAAACAAGAACAGCAAGGACAATAAGGGATACGGCTGGGCAGCCACAGGCAGCCTGGTCGGCGGCACGCTTCCGCTTATTACACGTAAAATTACAAAAAGCCTGACGCCGGACGGCGATGATAAGGGCAAGAAAAAGGATAAAAAGAAAAAATCGAAAAAACCACGCTACATTTTAAACAAAAAGAAAAGCACGCCGAAGAAGCTGGCTAAAAAGAAAAAGAAACTCAAGAAAAAGGCGAAGGGCAAGCTGCCGAAAAAGCTGAAAAAGTAACAGTAGTGTAACCCCCTCCAGTTTTCTGGAGGGTTATTTTTTTAGAAATTTTATAGAAAAAGTTTTAAAGCCGAAATGAACGTTTATAATAGATAATGAATTAAGCTGGGCTTACGCAAAGAAGATCTCCGTGTCGAATATGAAGCGCTGGTGCTCCCGGGAAGCGCAAAACGGAACATTGCCATGACGACTGCGGGCATCGGGAACGCAGGCTACGGTGAATTGCGCCGGCACACAGCGCTTGAACATATAAACGGCGTGTTAAAGCTGAGGCTCCCAAAAAAGGAAAAACGATCTGTGAATAAAAAACAAATCGCTATTTAATAGAAATATTACAGTCAGACTGTAAAAATGCTTTTTTGCACTTGAATGTGCGGGAGATACTGATATCACCGCATTGAACGCCTGGAATCAAGAGGAAGTACCTGCCTGCATTTTGAAGGTGGTAATCTAATTGTAATATTTAGTGACAAATTCTGGTGGATAAACCGCTGTTTATATTGTTGCAAAGCTTTGAAGCAGACCATTAGGCCTGCTTTTTTTACATAAAAAGAAAGTTTATTAAGAGGAGGTTACAACTAAATTAATGCTGTTGATATTTTCAACCCCCCACGTCATAATCGGTAGCGTTGTGTTAAAGAGAAAGCACATAAGTAATTCAGCAATCAACTACATTAAACAATCAACCTATCTAAGCATTAGTGACGTAAAGGTAAGTAATCATATAGGCAAACAGTTCATTGGGCATCGTCATTAGGGCGAAAAAATATCTTTACCTCGGAGGTTGAATCAATATGATGAAAAAAACATTATTTGGAACAGCAATTACAGCAGGCGTAGTATTTGGAGCACCACAGGCAGCGGACGCATCGATCAGCGATCATGGCCAAATGGAAAGAGGAGACGTTAACTCTTCTGTTGCGGAGCTTCAGGACACGCTGAAGGAAAAAGGCTATTTCCACGGCTATACTGGTTCCACTTTTGGACCAAGAACAGAAAGTGCTGTTAAAGAATTTCAGGCTGACAACGGCATTTCTTCTTCTGCCGGCGACTACTTCGGCGTAGCTGGCCCGGAAACACAGGCAGCTCTCGGTGGATCCAGCTCTTCTGATTCTTCTGATGAAGAAGTAGCAGGCGCGTCGACTTCCGAGTCCTCTGACAGCACAAGCGGCGGCGAAACCATGACCATGGAAGCTACCGCATACACCGCTGATTGTGCAGGCTGCAGCGGTATCACGGCGACAGGCGTTAACCTGAACAACGACCGTGACGCTAACGTCATCGCCGTAGACCCGGACGTCATCCCACTCGGTTCCACAGTAAAAGTGGAAGGCATGGGCACGTACGAAGCAGCAGACACTGGCGGTGCGATTAATAACGACCGCATTGACATTCACGTACCAACAAAATCCGACGCTTATTCCTTCGGCCGTCAGGACGTTGAAGTAACAGTAGTCGACTAATCAACAGCATCTAACAAAAATCCTCTCCAGAGCTGGAGGGGATTTTTTTATATTGCCGGAGTTCGATAGGTTTGTATGATAGGAAATTTCTGTTAACGAAAGTATAATATTTTATACTACAAATATTATACTGGAGGCACTAATGTGAGTGAGCTGTGTAAAATCATGTGCGTTGTCGGCACCCGGCCGGAGGTTATAAAAATGGCCCCGCTGGTACATAAAATTTCACAAAGCAACCAATTTGAATTGTGCCTGGTAACGACCGGTCAGCATAAAGAAATGGTCGGGCAGGCGATGGAATTGTTCCAGCTGAAGGCGGATGTTGATCTGGAGGTAATGAAAGCAGGGCAGACGCTCACAAGCATCACATCCAGAGTATTGGATCGGCTGGAGCCGGTCATGCAGGCCGAACAGCCTTCTGTTGTGCTGGTGCATGGGGACACCACGACGACATTGGCTGCCAGTCTGGCAGCCTTTTATCAAAAAGTGGATATTGGCCATGTTGAGGCCGGGCTGCGAACAT
Organism: Marinococcus sp. PL1-022; assembly: GCF_033845285.1. NCBI lineage: Bacteria > Bacillati > Bacillota > Bacilli > Caryophanales > Bacillaceae > Marinococcus > Marinococcus sp. PL1-022. The sequence goes on from NZ_JAWXCX010000001.1 coordinate 1,418,799, forward strand.
ATGACAAATACGCACCGTACCCGGAGGAAATGAACCGTCAGCTGGTATCGCGATTAGCAGATTGGCACTTTGCCCCGACGGAACTGGCCAGAGAGAATTTACTGGCGGAAAATATTGACGCTAAAAGCATTCAGGTGACCGGCAACACAGCAATTGACTGCCTGAATCTGACGCTGAAACAGCACTACAGCCATGAGCTGCTGGAGCGTATGAACGGGCATGAATTTATACTGGTTACCGTACACCGCAGAGAAAACCTGGGTGTTAATATGGAACATATTTTCTCAGCCCTGCTGGATATTCTCGATTACTTTCCGAATATTCATATACTGTTTCCGGTTCATAAAAATCCTGTCGTTCGTGAGCTGGCTGAACAAATGCTTCAAAATCATCCGCGAATTCATTTATCCGAGCCGTTAAACACGGTGGACTTTCATAACATTGCATATCGTTCGTTACTTATTTTGACAGATTCCGGGGGTGTGCAGGAAGAGGCGCCTTCTTTGCATAAGCCGGTGCTTGTACTCAGAAACCAGACCGAACGTCCGGAAGGCGTGGACGCAGGAGTGCTAAAGCTTGTGGGAACGGATCGCGAAACAATTGCCCAAAGCGTGACGGCGCTTTTAACCGATGAGCGAAGCTATCAGCAGATGGCATGCGGTATCAATCCGTATGGAGACGGCCAGGCTGCAGAACGAATCATCCGCGTGCTGGAGCAGCACTACGCTTCCGCGCAGGCTGCAGGGAGAGAATAATATGCGGATTATTCAGTCGATGGTGCTTTTGTCCGGTCTTATGGCTCTGGCCATGCTGGCGCTGATATGGTTCAGCGGGCCGGTGCTTAGTTTGATGGTGACGGCTGTGATCGGACTGCTGCTGGCAATAGTCATTTTGCTTCCGACACGGTTGATTTTTCCTGCGGCTCTCGTGTCCGTGCTCGTGTATGGATTTTTTCTTACAGGGTGGAGCATGTTTTTTGCTTCAGCGCCTCCCCAGGAGGAATTAATTCTTCATCATATTCTCTTCAGCATCTTTGTGATTTCGTTCTGGCTGTTCTTTGTTTCGGTGAAAACAGCTGTAGAGGAAAACAATACGCTGCGCCAAAAAGTGAGGGAGCTCGAAAAATATCAGGGAGAGCTGATGATGCTGTCAAACAGCGAATTTAACAATCAGGCGGAATTGTTTTTAACAGGTATGCGGCGGCGCCGTGAACAGGGGTTTCTCGTGGAGGTCATGCTTCGGGATTCTTCCTATACGCAGGAAGCGCTCCAGGAGGTCATGAGCAGCGTGTTAATTGATTCGATCCGGAGCCAGTTTGACCTGGTAACCAATAACGGGGGCCGAAGCTTTACGATGTTTTTGCAGAACACGGATGAGAAGGGGCTTGGCATTGTGCTCGAGCGTATTAACGAAAACTGCAGGGAAAGGGTATCGATGATAGAACCGCCGTATGAGCTGCACTATGCCGAAATACAGAATTACAGTCTGGAAGCAACGCGGGAGTATTTACAGCAGCAGAGGACGGGGGCCTGAAATGACGATATTTTTTATATGTGTGATGAGCTTTTTCTGGGCGCTTTTGCTTTATTATTCCTGGCTTGCGGTAGGCGGGGTTATTCATAGGCGGCGGCTGTATCCCTATAACGAACTGAATCACTACCCTTCCGTGTCGATATTTATTCCGGCACATAATGAAGGGGTGGTCATGAAGGAAACGCTGCAGGCGATGAACGCGCTGGACTATCCGGGGGAGCTTCGTGTCTTTCTGCTCGATGACAATTCATCTGATGAAACGGAAGCGATCGGACTGGCCTTCAGCCGGATGTTTTCCCGTATTCATTACATCCAGGTGCCGCCCGGGGAGCCAAAGGGAAAGTCCCGGGTGCTGAATTACGGCCTGAGCTTTATCGATACGAAATATTTTCTGGTGTATGATGCCGACAACCAGCCGGAGCCCGGCGCTGTTAAACAGCTGGTGGAAGCTGCGGAACAAACCGACAGGGCGGTAGGGGCGGTAGGCTACGTGAAAACGATCAATGCCAGAAAAAATTTACTGACGCGCATGATCGCCCTTGAGTTTCAGGTGTTTCAGCTGTTGATGCAGAGCGGCCGCTGGTACTGGTGGAAGATGGGGTCGCTGGCTGGCACGAATATGCTGCTCGAGGTGGAGGCGATGCAGGAGCTTGGCGGCTACGATGAATATGCTATGGCAGAGGATGCGGAGTTAACGATCCGGGTGGCGGCGAAGGGATGGAGGCTGCCGGTCGTGCCGGAAGCTAAAACATGGGAACAGGAGCCTGAGACGATCTCGATTTTCCTGCGTCAGCGCACGCGCTGGCTGATTGGCAACATTTATCTGCTGGAAAAATCGTTTAAGGATTTTTCCTTCTGGAACAGGACCACCATGCTGCACTCGGTTCAGCATATTACCACTTACCTGTTTTTTGTGGTTCTGTTGTTTCTGTCCAATATTTTATTTGTGCTCAGTCTTTTCGATGTGTTTACTACGGCGATTACCGTTCCGCTTTTGATGATCTGGTTTATGAGCTACATTGTTTACACGAGCCAGATCTTCAGTGCCCAGGTGCTGGAGCGGGATGTAACGACCAGGCAGGTCGCCGTGGGAAGCGTTATGTATTTCACCTATGCCCAGCTGTTTTTGATTTTACTCGCTAAAAGCTTTTACGCCTATACCGGAAGCCGTCTGCGCCGGAAGGTCATTAAATGGGACAAAACGGAGCGATTTAAAGGCGGGAGCTCGTGACACGAAAACAATTAATTATAGGAATATTCAGTATTGTGATCGCCGCAGCTGTGTTTGTTTTCATCAACGCATTCAGCCAGACTGACCCGGTGGTAAATACGGTGGAGAAGGAGTACCGGGGCGACCATGGCTTAATTCAAAATTATCCGGGGGCCGCTGGAGAGGCAGAATATTTATCGGAAGCTGAAGGCCTGTATTTGGAGTATCTGCTGCTGACCGGCCGAAAGGAGCTTTTTCGGGACGAAGTGGAACGGCTGGAGCCGCTTCTGCAGAAGGTTCCGTCCGGGAAGCTGGTCCAGTGGAAGGAAGGCGATAATACATCCACCAATGCACTGATTGATGATGTCCGTATTGCCTCAGCGCTTGACCGGGCTGGCGCCCAGTTTAATAACCACAGCTATACCGAGCTCTCCAAATCTATTCAGGACGGCCTGAGGGCCGGCAATTTTGTGGAAGGAAGCTGGAGGGACTATTACGACTGGCAGCAGGACGAGGCATCGCCGGAAATTCATTTCAGCTATTTTTCCAGTGAAAAATGGAAGCAGTTTGGCTGGCCGCAGGAGGAACTGCAGATCATTCAACGTGCAAAGGACAGCAGCAGCGTGTTTTATCTGGAGTCATATAATGCTGTAAAGCGGCAGCCGGAGGCGTACAATCTCCAGGAGGTTAATATGATTGACCAGGTGCTGATTATGCAGCAGATGAACACGGAAGCCCCGGAAACGGAGGCACTGGCGCAGTGGATTGATAAGAAATACGAAGAAGAAGGCAAAATTTACGGCCGTTACCACCGGACCTCAGAAAAAGCGTCCGTGAATTATGAAGCAGCAAGCGTCTACGCCCTGCTTTTGATCCAGGAGATTGATGATGGAAATATCCAGGAGGCAGAGAAATGGGAGGAGCCGCTGAGGGGGCTGCACGAGGCCGCAGACCCTTCAGAGAACACCCACTTTTTTGATTACATGCTGGCAGCCATTGCGCTCGAACGGCTGGAGCAGGCGAAAAACAGCTGATGAGAAAAAATATTGAACTGCCCCTGACGGATGCTGCTCCGTCGGGGGTTTTTTTATGGCCGGTAATTCTTGTTGTATAGAAGCACGAAAATTTTTAGAAGGGCATATTTCTCCAGGCTGTCGTGACCTCGTGCCGGCATATGTTATTCTGTCTTTACGATATTCAAAATAATGGAAATGATGGAACGCTGAGACGTGTGCTTTAATATACAGAGGAGGTCCTTGGTGTGAAATTTTCACGAAAAAGAAGGGAGCGGAGAGCAAATACTCCCGATTGGGTGACATTTTTAATTGAGGCAGCGGATATTATCATCATCGGTCTACGGTATATGGTGAAATCAATATTTCATTTGTAAAGCATGTGTATACTGAAACGAAAGTTTTGCCGGGAAAAATAATTAACCGGTAAGGCGGTCGTTTTTGGTCGGGAATGATAACATTAAGCTATGCAACGATGAGGAGGCAGAGATAATGCCTGATTATTTTCCCTTTATCGCTCTCTCTATTCCTGTAGTCCGATTGATTCTATTGGCAGTTATCGTGCCAAAAAATGCAAGGATTTTGAGGGAAACAAGAGGCGGCTTATGGTCCAATATTTTCTTAGGAGTCGTTATTTTCGGTATAGCGGCTGTTGTTTTCACCACCCCTCTTCCACTTGAAAAATATTTTATTGCAATTACTTTACCCTCTGTATGCTTTATAATCGGGTTGCAGGGGTTTTTAGAGTGGTTCTTTGCAAAACAATCCAAAGAGTATATCGTAACGATAGTCTTGGGGGTTTATACAATTGCAGCGCTTCTTATCACTAGCTTCATAATTGGATAAAAGCTTGATTGGAAACAAAAATCCTGACAGAATTTACATGCAGATATTAAAATCGCTACGCCGGAGGGAAAAAATGATACATATCGAACAGGCCGGGCCGTCGCACGTTTCCGGCATTATTTCTGTCTGCACGGCAGCTACGTGGGCCACGTACCGTGGGCTTTGCAGTGATGATTACCTCGAACGGGTGTGCCGGGAGTTTTATAATGTTCCGAGAGTACTCGATGAGGTGAAGCATACAAGCCTCGACTGGGGCGGCTACTTTGCAGCGATGGAAAATGAAACAGTAATAGGGGCTGCGGGCGGTGGTATGACAGGGGAAAAGGAATCCGAGCTGTACGTGCTGTATCTGGACCCGGCCCACCGAAACGAAGGGATCGGCACGATGCTGCTCGGTGCGGTGACGAGCCAGCAGCAGAGCTGGGGCTCGTCAGTGCAGTGGGCGTCTGTCCAGAAGGGCAACCAGCTGGCGATTCCTTTCTATGAAGCGAAAGGCTTTACGTACGAAGGAGAGCGCATCGGGTATGCGAACACGGAAGACGAGGATTATGTATCACTCCGGTACAGGCGCGCCATTTAAATAGAAGAAAAACAGCTGCGAACCGGGCAGCCCGAGGAGGAAGACAATGCTTATCATGCTCATGGTGCTGGGCTTGGCCGGTATGTTAACAGCGGTCAGCTTTATTCCAAGCAGCCGGTTAAGGAGGATTGCCGCCTTCAGCAGCTACGCGTTGTTTCTCGCAGCGCTCGCTGTTTTAACATTGGGATAGCTGCGCCAAAATGGAACAAGGCCAGTCGTTTTGTTGTACTACATGTAACTGTTTTGGTTATAATTAACAATAGAAATGGAGGAATGACAAATGAAAGCACTAGTAACCGGAGCAACAGGAAAATTAGGATCTCAGGTCATGGAGTCGCTGCTGAAAAAAATGCCGGCCGACCAGCTGGCCGTGAGCGTCCGGAACCCGGACAAGGCAAACGATCTGAAGGAAGCGGGTGTGGAGGTGCGCCGCGGCGATTTTGACGAACCGGACAGTCTGGACGAGGCGTTTGCCGGCGTGGACCGCCTGCTGATTATTTCAACCGACGGGGACAATGACACAAGAATCCGCCAGCATACAAACGCGGTGGAGGCAGCGGCCCGGGCGGGTGTTTCCTTTATCGCCTACACCAGCATCGGCCATGCAGAAAGCAGCACGATGTTTCTGGCTCCGCCGCATCGAGCCGCCGAAAATGCGATCATTGAAACCGGCATACCATATGCATTTCTGCGCAACAACTGGTACCTCGAAAACGAAGTGCCGGGCATTCAGGGAGCCATGAACGATGCGCCGTGGATTACTGCCGCTGGAACCGGCCGGGTCGGATGGGCACTGCAGCTCGATTACGCGGAAGCAGCGGCCGCCGCCCTCGCAGGAGAAGGAACACAGCAGTCGGTCTATGAGCTTTCCGGCCGCCCGTACACCCAGGACGAGCTGGTAAGCGTGCTTGGAGACGTGCTCGGAAAAGAGATTCCGGTGCAGCACGTGGACGACGATGAATATGCGGAAATTATGAAGGAAGCCGGCATGCCGGAGGCCGTGGTACCGATGCTTGTAAGCATTCAGCAGGGCATCCGCAGCGGCTCGCTCGACATTGAAAGCAATGATTTTGAAAAGCTGCTCGGCCGTCCAGCCACACCGATGCATGACGCGCTTGAACATCTCGTGCGGACAATTCCGGACGAATCGTAATTACCACAACGCTTTAAGCCGTACGCTTTTGAAGCGCGGGAGCTGATCGCAGCCTCCCGCGTTTTTTCGAGAGCAGGGAAAATGCTACGCATCCGCCGATGACAATCGCACTGCCGGCCGCCTGCGGCCAGGTGAGGTGTTCCCCGAAAAGCGCAAAGGCCAGCAGAGCGGTAAACAGCGGGTTAAAGTTTAAAAACAGCCCGGAGGTTGTCGCCCCCAGGTGCTTCACGCCGATCCCCCACAGCACCATGCAGACGATCGTTGCAATAATGCTTAAAAACAGCATTGATCCGATAAACGTGGCATCGATCCGGTGCACGGGTATTCGAAAGCCGTTGACCGGAAGCAGCAGGAGCACACCGAACAGGCCGGAATAACAGACGGACATCATCGGGGATACCATGGTGGTGGCCCAGCGGCTGCAGATCGAGTAGAGGCCGAAGACAAGCACCGCCAAAAGCATCCACCCATCGCCGGAGGCAAACGAGAAGCCTGCCAGGCTGCCGCCGGTCACGACGAGCAATACGCCGGCGGTGGAGATGAGCATGGCTGTGATCTGTGCGCCGCGCAGCCGTTCACGCAGAAGAAGCGCTGAAAACAGGGCGATCGACAGCGTGTTCATCGTCGAGATAATGCTCACGTTCGTGGCGCTTGACGACGTGAGCGCGGTAAACTGCAGAATATTAAACAGGGCAACGCCTGTGATTCCCATCAGAAAGAGCGGCACGATCGCTTTTCTGTCGGGAAGCAGGCGTTTTTCTGTGACCTGGATGATAGGCAGGAGGCAGAGAACAGCGATGCCGTAGCGCAGAATCGTCAGCGTCACGGGGGAAGCGTAGGCGGTCAGGCCCTCCCCGACGATGAAATTGCTTCCCCAGCACAGGCTTGCGAGCAGCAGCAGTCCAATGTATTTCATGTGTTCTCCCTCCCGTCGTATTGTACGAAATAAATGTATCATGTAAAATATATATAAGAAATAATATTCTCTATAATCTCATTAATTCAAAATATTATTCTTTCAATGAAATTAAAACAGAATTTATTTTTGTTCAGGGTGAAAAATACGTGGTATGAACGAATATTATTCGGGAGGGAAAGGCATGCTTGATGACGTGGACATACATATTCTCGATTTACTGCAGACGGAAACGAGGCTCAGCAACCTGGAGCTGTCGCAGCGGGTGAATCTCTCCGCGCCGGCTACCCATGCACGGGTGAAACGGCTCGAGCTGGAGGGCTATATTGATTCCTATACGGCGATCCTGAATCAGGAAAAGCTCGGGTATGACCTGCTGTGCACGGTATTTATGAGCACGAGCATTCACCAGACGCAGGAGTTAAATGAGCTCGAACGCCATTTGTCGGAGATGCCGGAGGTTATGGAGTGCTACTGCATGACCGGATCGTTTGATTATATGCTGAAAACCATCCACCGCAGCCGCAAGGAGCTGGAGGCGTTTATCCGGGAGTTGAACCAGCTCGGCGTCTCCCAGCTGCAGACGAGCATCGTGCTCCGGGAGGTCAAATCCTCGACGGTGCTGCCGCTATGGAAGTAACACCTCGGAGACAGCTGAAGCGCTGCATCCGCAGAGAGCTCTGCGTATAACGGGGGGCCAGGAAGGAGGAGAGTAATGATACCTGAAGGTTTTCAACAGTATGGTCCGGTTAAAAATGCTTTAACAATTCGATCAATTCAAAAGGGTTTTTCCGGGAATGGGAAATTTATACTGGACGATACATATGTGCTGAAGACTTTTCCCGTCGCCGAGCTTGAGGAACGAATGCATGTGTTCCATGTGCTAAACAGGCTTGGAGAGTATTCACGGCGCATTCCCCGTGCGATAGATATCGGAAAGCGGAGGTTAGACGGGGGAGATGAACAGGCGTTTATGCTGATGACATATCTGCCGGGAGACGATGCAGAAGCAGTGCTTTCCTCTCTTTCTCAAAAGCATCAATACGAAGCGGGAGTTGATGCTTCTAAAGAGCTGGCCAGGCTGCATGAGCTTGAAGCACCTCCTGCTTATCCGGACTGGAAAACAGTAAAAATAAAAAAGATCGACCGGTACTTCGGGCAGCTGAACAACACCGGGGTGGATGAGGAAACGGTGCATCTGCTGCAAACTTATATTAAAAAGAACGAGTATTTAATGACAGGCCGCCCAAACAGGTTTCAGCACGATGATTTTCATCCCTCCAATCTATTGATAGCAGAGGAACGCTTCCAGGGAATTATAGATTTTGACCGGATGGATTGGGGGGACCCGGTGCACGACCTGCAGAAAACCGGGTTTTTCACGAAAAACGTGAGTCGGGCATTCAGCAGGGGATGTATCGATGGCTATCTGGAGGCCACAGATTTTGACGAGGGCCTTTTCTGGAGGCTGTATGCATTGTATTCAGCCGTTCATATCGTATCAGCGATAGCATGGGCATACCGGGAAAGCAATGGACAATACCAGAAGCTGCTCAGGTACAGTAAAGAAGCTATTTGGGATCACGATTATTTTAACAAAAGTATACCGGAATGGTATTGGAAGTAGAGACTGTGAAGTGCCCGATGTAATTTTTCTTCTCAAATCCATCAACGCCACGGAGGACATGCCGATGCATACCGAGGATTTTATCAGCATTTTGATTCACCAGACCGATTTGAAATTAACCAGCTTTATTAAAGAAGAGCTGCGGATATTTAACCTCACCCCGGAGCAGAACCTTATTATGATGCTGCTGTGGGAGGAGGATGGCCGAACCCAGAATGATATTGCCCGGAGGCTGCAGAAGGATAAAACCAATATCGCCCGGATGGCTGCCCAGCTTGAAAACAAGCAGTTTGTGCGGCGTGCGGCAGGGACTGAAGACCAGCGGGCGATGCAGCTGTTTGTGACAGACGAAGGCAGGCAGCTGCAGGAAAAGGTGCGTCCGGCAGCCGAGCGGTTCAACGCTGCCGTGACAAGGGGGATCAGCACCGAAGAGCTCACAGCGCTTGAACAGACGCTCGCCAAAATAAATAGAAATGTTTCCGAGAGTGTCCAGGAGGAGTGAAGACCCTCTGAGTAGATTCGTTGCAGCGCCTGAAAAAATATGTTGTACTGAAGCTGTATATCAGATAAAGGAAATATATTTTTGGAGAAATAGTTGCTACGCATACTAAAATGAAAAGTGAGGGATTCTCCATGGAACATCAACAGGAGTTGCTTCAGCGCCGTATCCGCGATAAATGGACGGTACAGTACGAGGAGTTCGGTTTTCCGTCTATTCAAAAGGGCTGGGTGCTGCCGGTCGACCGCTGGAAGGATTTCGACCCGTTTATTTTAATGGCCGAGGACTGGTTCAAAAAGGGTACTTTCCCGGACCATCCGCACCGGGGCTTTCAAACCGTGACGTATGTGGTGGACGGACGGCTTGAGCACATTGACAACGGCGGCGGCCGCGATATTCTCGAGCCCGGCGACGTGCAGTATATGAACGCTGGCTGGGCGGCACGCCACGCCGAAGATGGGGTGGAAAACGACATCGCTCATACGCTGCAGCTGTGGCTGAATCTGCCGAAGGATCAGCGAAACACCGATACCATCTACCAGAATGTGTACGGCGAAGAAGCGCCGACCGTCCAGATCGACGGCGGCTATGTAAAGGTCTTTTCCGGTACCATCGCCGGGGAAGAGGGGCCGCTGAACTCGCTCGTCCCGATCACGCTGACCGAAATTAATTTATCGGAGGGCGCCGAATACGTGCATCATCTGCCGGAGAATCACAATGCCTTTTTATACACGCTTGCCGGGAGTGCTGATGTGGCCGATGGGACCGTCAATAAGCACGACGTCGCGACGCTCACCTTTGAGGAGGACGGGGACCCGGAGGCACTCTCCACACTACACATTAAAGCCCACAAGCGCAGAACCCGGCTGCTCGTGTATTCCGGAGAGCCGATCCGTGAAGAGATCGTACCGTACGGCCCGTTTGTGATGAGCAGTATGGAAGAAATCAGGCAGGCGTACCGGGACTTTCACCAGGGAAAATTCGGACCGCCCGCAGAATAAGGCAGGCCGCCATTTAATATGAAGGAGATGAAGCATAGTGGATGTACTCACAGCAATTCATTCACGCCGCAGTAACGGGCTTGTGGACGACACTGAAGTGCCGGAGGATGTCATTTCGCAGGTGCTTGAAGCCGGCACCTGGGCACCGTCGCATCACAAAACAGAGCCGTGGCGGTATTTCGTCATGACCGGCGACGGGCGCAGGCGGCTCGGGGAAGCGATGGCGGCCATTGCCGCCGAAGGAATGACCCCGGAGGAACAGGTGGAAAAGCAGAAAAATCTTGATAAACAAAAGGAGAAGCCAATGCGGGCGCCGGTTGTAATCGCCGTGGCGGCGGAGCCATCCGAGGAAGAGCGGGTGGAGACATTCGAGGAATACGGAGCAGTCTACGCGTCGATTCAAAACATGCTGCTGGCCGCGCATGCGCTTGGACTGGCGGCCTTCTGGCGCACCGGATCGCACTGCTATCATCCGAAAATGAACGAGCAGTTCGGTCTCGGGGAGCAGGGCAAAGTGCTTGGGCTGATTTATATCGGCTACCCGATGCGGGAGATGAAGGAAGGCAGAAGGAGACCGGTGGAGCAGGTAACCACCTGGATTACCGAAGCGTAGATGTTTAAAAAAACCAGGCAGCGGGGGGGCGGATCCGCTGCCTGGTTTTGGCTATTTTTCATCATGCTTTTTATTCAGCTGCTGGCGCAGGTTCAAACGCTGCTGCAGGTATTCCCGCAGGGAAATTTCTTTTTGGGTCCATTGCTGCTTTAAAGCATGAAGCTGGTTTAAAAGATGATGTTTATTCATACGATCCTCCTGCAATCTATTTCTAATAGGTTATACCCGACTGGAAGCTGGTTGAAACCTCAAATTGCATGTGAAAATGAACGAAAATTGTAAAAATTGAACATTTTAGTTTGAGTATCCAAGGCGGTTGGGAATATAATAGATAGATACAAGCCAATATGGCGGAAATGTCAGGAATCCATAAGCCTGCAGCATAAGCCAAAAAGCACTGGAAAAGGGAGACCTTTGTGCTTTTTGGCTTTTATTATAAAATAATAAGAAGGTGAAATGGAATGAAACAATATACTCATATCCTGGCTGCACTTGACGTTCTAAATAACCCGAGTGTCGATGCCTTTGACGAAGCCTGCCGCGTCGCTGTCAAACACGGAGCCGATTTAACGCTCACCTACGTGTTTCATTATAACGAATATTCGTCGCTTGGATGGATGGATCCGATCGGTATCAAACGCCTGCATGCAGAGGCCGAATACCAGCTCGAAGCGTACCGGAAAAACGCTAAAGAAAAAGGTGTATCTAAAGTAAAAGCCGTTCTGGACAACGGGGTTCCCAAAAAACGCCTGGTGAACCAATTATGTGAACGGCTGGAACCGGATCTTATCGTTGTCGGCCAGTCCGGAGGGAATGTACTCGAGCAGGCCATGCAGGGAAACACTGTTACCAAAACGGTACAAAAGCATGCGCCGTGTGATGTACATGTCGTCGACCCGGCCATTGCTTCGATCCAGCGGGCCCATACTGCACCGCTCCAATAATTCAAAAACACTCCGGCTGATTTTAACAATCAGCCGGAGTGTTTTGCGTGCAGTTATAAAGTGTAATGATTTTTATCGTCCCATTTTTGCTTAATCACGGGAAGGTCACTGAGGGTAGTGATGATAAGCTCTTCATTCCGAAATGCGTTTAAACTGTCGAGAAGCTCATCCTCCGAACAAAAATAAACGGGCTCCTGGCTGCCGAACCGTGAACGGATATCGGCGGCTGTTCCTATGTATACCTGATTTTTGGGGCGTTGAAGTACGTATGCAAAATGGTCGATGACAATGACCTCCTTTGAAGAAACTTATACTAAGAATAGCATGATAGAGGGGAAACAGAAAGCAGAATGCCTGAAATTAGAATCAGGACGGAGTATACATCGTAAATTGAGCCTGAGTCTGGTTGAATTGCCCGAAGCCTTATGCTTTACCTGGCCTTGGGGAAATAAAGCAGAAAATGCCTAAAAGAAGGGCAGAAGCCGCTATGGCCCAATACATAAACAGAATACTGACGAGAGTAAGAGTGCCAAACCAGAGTTGAAAAAAGCGGCGTTCATTCATGGCTTCACTCCTTGGATAAAAGTAGATTCACAAGCTGCAGGGACGCTGATACAGTCTCCGGGCGGCTTCTTTTCCCGTCGGGGTCTGGGCAAGCCCTCCCTCAGCGGTTTCTTTCAGGCTGCCGGGCATGTCGCGCCCGATGGTGTGCATTGTCTGAATCACTTCATCACACGGAATACGGCTGGTAATGCCGGCCAATGCCATGTCGGCTGCCGAAAAGGCGATGGATGTACCGATGACGTTTCTTTTCACGCACGGCACTTCAACGAGTCCCGCAACCGGGTCACATACGAGACCAAGAAGCGACTTCATCGCCATCGCTGTCGCATGGGCCGACTGCTCCGGCGTGCCCTGCTGCAGTTCCGTGATCGTTCCAGCAGCCATCGCCGTCGCTGAGCCGATTTCTGCCTGGCAGCCGCCGGCGGCTCCGGAAATAAAGGCATGGTTCGCAAAAACGTAGCCGATGGCGCTTGCTGCGAACAGCCCCATGGTGAGAGTATCATCATCGAGGCCGCGGTTATCCTGGAGTGAGACGAGCACGCCCGGCAGAATACCGGCGGATCCGGCTGTAGGCGTCGCTACAATGAGTCCCATTTTGGCGTTGCTCTCGGAGGTCGCCATGGCAGCCGTCATTGCTGTGCTGATGACCGGGCCGGATAACGGGGCGGTGTCCTGGATATACTGATGCATCCGATAGGCATCGCCGCCCGAGAGCCTGCTTTCTGTTTCCGTTAGATCGTCCAATCCGTTCCGGACGGCCTGCTTCATTACCTGCAGCCGCTCCTGCATAAGTCCGAAAATATGCCCGCGGGACGAGCCGGAGCGGTCCACTTCGCGGCGCAGCATCCACTCCCCGATGGAAACGTCCTGAGCTGTGCATTCCTGGACGATGCTTTGCATAGTATCCTTCATCTAAATGATGCCTCCTTTTTTGTGCGGGCGGTAATGGATAAAATATCCGCGCCCGTTCCCAGATTAATAGCTGTGGAATGCCCGTTGATTTCATAAATGTAGGCAACGCCGCCCCCGATGGAAGCGCCGGATGCATGGACGCGTTCTGCGCCGGATGAGGCCTGCAGATCCACAGTGTTCGGGTGGCAGCCGCCAGGGGTGTCCGGGCAGAACCGGAAGTCGTAACGAAGCCCCTTGTCCTTTGCCAGGGCATACGCACTCCGGACGTTGATGTCATGCGCGGATAACCCAAGCAGGCCGCCGAGTATGGCTTTATCCGAGCCGTGTCCCTGATAGGTGGAGGCAAGAGAGCCGTAGAAGGTGATTGTCACGTCGCTGACGTCCCCGAGCCACTCATGCACAAATTTCCCGATCGATACCACCCCGGCAGTATGAGAGCTAGAAGGGCCGACCATAATGGGGCCGATAATATCAAAGCAGCTGTCAAACTCCATAGCAATTCCTCCATATCTTAATTGAAAGCGATTACAAAAATGAAAAAAAGACAGAGAAGCGGCCTCATGCGCCGTTTCTCTGTCTGTGTGCCTGAAAGATTTCATTCTTTGACAAGAATTTTCTTCTTCGGCAGGTACGTATACCTTCTCCAGAGGTGCATCCTGTACTGGTCCTGGTACCTGAGAGTTTTTTCTTCCCGGCTGGTGGGAAGAATTGCTCCTTCGGTGCTGTAAAACAATCTACAGGCTCTCCCAATACGTTCATCTGCAAAACCACTATTTGTATTAACTTCAGTTTAAACATGCCTGTCAGAAAAGTAAACCTATTTTTTGACAGCTGGAACGAAAACGATATACTGGATGCAGCCTGACGATTAGTCTTAATAAACCAATTCATTATCAGGCAGGAAAGGATAAGACGATGGATGCCCAAATCATTCTGCGCCCGGTCGAAGCGGAAGATGAAAAAGATATTAATATTCTCCGGCGCCAGCCCTCCGTTATGCATTATACGCTTGGGCTTCCCTCGGAACGAAGAGCTTCCAATCAGTCTTTTATCAATGGGCTGACGGAAAACAATCATGTGATTGTGGCAGAGAACGACGGTCGTGTCGTCGGTATCGGCTCCCTGGAGGTGCTCGGCGGCAAGCTGCATTACTACGGTCTGACCGCCATGGCGGTGCACGATGAGTTTCAGAACCAGGGGATCGGCAGCCGTCTGCTTGATTGTCTGATCGATATCGCCGACAATTATTTAGGCTTATTCCGGCTGGAGCTGGATGTGGTGGAAGAGAATACGCGCGCCGTACAGCTGTATAAAAGCCGCGAATTTGAAACAGAGGGAACGCTTCGCAAAGCCCATTTTGCCCGGGGCGCATTCCACAATGTGCTGGTGATGGGCCGGCTGAACACCGCGCTGCTCCCCAAAGACTGACAGCCTCGCTTAAAAATAGAGCATCCAGCAAATTATAACTTCCAAAAAATAGCTTATTATGAAAAAATAGAAAAAAGTGTTTATGTGTATAGGAGTGCCCGGAGAAAACGGGGTATCGGGGCAATGCTGTTGTAATGACAATCATGCGAGCGGGGGAAAACATAATGAAAAAGATCCTTTCTGCCGGAGCGGCCGGTATGCTCATTCTTTTAAGCGGTTGTTCGGTTCCTTCTTATTATACGGAGGAAGAGAAGGATGTGCCCGGAAATATAGAATCGGAATGGGGAGAGGAAGTGCAGCTGCCGTCCTTTAACGAGTCTTCCATTTCGAGGGCACAGATCAACGAAGATGATGAGGGTGAGCCCGAAGAGCTTGAAATTTGGTACAGCGACGAAGAGCAGGATGAACTGCTGCCTTATTTTCAGGATGCAGGCAACCGGCACCGGTATGAAGAGGACTACAGCACGCGCCTGGTATACGGAATTTACAGCAGTGACATTCACATTATTTTAGATTACGAAGCGGGTGACCGGATGGTCTACGGAGCTCATGATGAGGTGCTCAGTATTGGCGGGCGCCCGGTGGGACGGGACATTCAAAGCGGTCCGATGATTTATACGTTTCAGGCGAACGGGGGCACCTATGCCATTTCATACTCGGAGGAGGCAAGAGCGGATACCGACGTGCACCGCGAGCAGATTAAAGCCTTTTTACAGAACAGCGGGTAGATAGAAGCTGTGCGTGCATGGGAACATTAACAAGGGCAGGGACCTCCGGGGGCCTGCCTTTTTGGTGCCGTTAAATGACTAATTTCCTGGACGAGTGCCTTAGTCTGTTTTTGCAAAAAGGTGCGGGGCGGGCTTTTCTTTTAAGCAGTTATGGTTCATGATTTATAGAAGAGAGATTGAACACTTTGTAAGTTCACGGAGAAAGAAGGAAGAGTCTATGCCTCGGAGAATAAAAAACTTACTGAGTATGCCGCTGGAGTACAACAGCCAGTTGATGAAAAAGGATGTGGCCGCAGGCTTTACGATTTTTATTATGATCGTTCCGCAGGGCATGGCCTACGCCGTGCTGGCCGGCCTCCCGCCGGTGATGGGGCTGTATGCCTCGCTGCTTCCGCTCTTAATCTACGCCCTGTTCGGGGGATCGAAGCATCTGGCTATCGGGCCGGTGGCGATGGCCTCCATTCTTGTATTTTCCGGCGTATCGCTGTATGCCGAACCGGCGACGCCGGATTATGTGGCGCTTGTGCTGCTGCTTACGGTCATGGTCGGAGTCATGCAGGTGGCGCTCGGCCTGCTGAATGCCGCCGCGTTTGTGAAATTCATTTCGCCGAACGTGATCAGCGGCTTCACGTCAGCGGTGGCGATTGCGATAGGGATGAGCCAGCTCGGGCAGTTTATGGGCATCAGTGTAGGCAGCCAGACGCAGATTATCCCGCTGCTCCGCGATGTGATCGTCCATCTGCCGCAGGTACATATCCCGACCCTGCTCGTAGGAATCGCGAGTCTTCTGGTGCTGATCGGGGGCCGGAAAATAAAACGGAATCTGCCGGTTTCCCTCATTGTCGTCGTGCTGAGCATTGCGGCGGTGGGGCTTTTCCGTCTCGACAACCAGGGAGTGAGCGTCGTCGGGCAGGTGCCCCAGGGCCTTCCGGATTTTACGGTGCCGGGCTTTAATCTTGCGGATGTGCAGGTGCTGATTCCGACAGCGCTCACGATTGCGTTGATTGCCATGATGGAGACGCTTGCGATCACAAAAACGCTGAGTGATAAAAACGACGTCGGCGTCGATCTGAACAAAGAGATCCGGGCGATCGGGTACGCCAATATTGCCGGCCCATTTTTCTCCTCCTATGCGGTGACCGGAAGCTTTTCAAGAAGTGCCGTCAGCTACCGTTCAGGAGCGGCCTCGCAGGCGGCGATGATTATTACCGCTGCCGGGGTGCTTGTTACGCTCCTCTTTTTCACTTCGTTATTCTACTTTCTGCCGTACGCGGTGCTCGCAGCGATTATTCTCGTGTCGGTCACCGGGCTGATTAACATCCGCTCATTAAAGGACGCCTTCCGGGTGAAGCCGGAGGACGGCTGGGTATGGATCGTGACGTTTGCTGCGACCCTTCTTGTCGGCATCCAGTGGGGGCTTTTAATTGGAATCGGCTTTTCCATCCTGCTGCTGCTGCGCCACATTGCCCGCCCGAATATTGTGGAGATCGGCTATGAGGAGGATACGCACAGCTATCTGGACCTGCAGCGGTTCCCACACGCGAGGCGGGTGCCGGGGACGGTGCTCGTGCGGGCGGATACGCGCATTCATTTTTCGAACGTCGGCTATTTTGTGAAAATGGTGGAAAAAACGATTCAGGATCGCCGCAAAACAGAAGGCGGCGGGCTGAAGGCCGCAATCGATATGTCCGGAGTGAACGACATTGACACGACCGGCATCGGCGCTCTCGAGCAGATTATTGAAATGTACCGGAGGGACCCGGACGTGAAGGTATGGTTTGTCGAGCTGAAGGGCCCGGTCCGGGATCTGCTGCTTAGGGCCGGATGGGAGGAAAAATACGCGGAAGCGATCAGGTATCAGACCCTTGAAGGCTTTCTTGAGCATGAGGGCAACGTCCCGTTTAGAACACCCACAGAGCCGAAGCAGGACTCCTGGGACTACATGATTTAGCATGCTTACAGTAACGAACGAGGCCGGCCGGGAATTTCCCGCCGGCCTTTTCTGTATTTCCTAAGCATAAAAGCGTAACCCTTGAAAAGCTGCTGTGGCAGGGTATATAGCTATGTACCTTGAATTTAAAAAATTCGGAAAAATCGTTTAAACCGTTATTAACCCGGGTAAAAACGAATAGATTTCCTAAAGGAGGTAACAGCATTGAGTAAAGATCGCGACAACGAACGTGAACACGATGAAGAAAAAAACGACGACAAGCAATATAAGAATGAAGATGGCACGCTGACGACGAGACAGGGACATCCTGTCCGGGACAACCAGAACTCGAAAACCGTAGGCAATCGCGGGCCGACAACGCTTGAAAATTATGAGTTTCTCGAAAAGATCAGCCACTTTGACCGCGAACGTGTACCGGAGAGAGTTGTACACGCCCGGGGCGCAGGCGCGCACGGCTATTTTGAAGCGTATGGCTCCTTTGGCGATGAGCCGATTTCCAAATATACACGGGCGAAAATCTTCCAGGAGGAAGGAAAGCGGACACCGGCATTCGTACGCTTTTCCACCGTGATCCACGGCGGGACTTCTCCGGAAACGCTACGGGATCCGCGCGGATTTGCCGTAAAATTTTATACCGAGGACGGCAACTGGGACCTTGTAGGAAACAACCTGAAGGTATTTTTCATCCGGGACGCCATCAAATTTCCGGACGTCATTCACGCGCTGAAGCCGGACCCGGTAACAAACGTGCAGGACAGCGAACGGATCTTCGATTTTATGTCGCAGACACCGGAATCGATGCACATGCTGACGTTTTTATTCTCCCCGTGGGGCATTCCGGCCAACTACCGGCAGATGCAGGGCTCCGGGGTGAACACGTACAAATGGGTGAACGAAGACGGCGAAGCGGTGCTTGTGAAGTACCACTTTGAACCGGTTCAGGGCATCCGCAACCTGACCCAGGAGGAAGCGGACAGCATCCAGAGCAAAAACTTCAACCACGCCACCCAGGATCTGTATGAAGCCATTGAAGAAGGCAACTATCCGGAGTGGGAGCTTTGCGTGCAGGTGATGAGCGACGACGAGCACTTGGAGCTCGATTTTGACCCGCTTGATGATACGAAGCTGTGGCCAAAGGATCAGTTCCCGTGGATCCCGGTCGGCAAGCTTGTGCTTGACCGTAATCCAGAGGACTATTTCAACGAAGTCGAACAGGTGGCCTTTGGTACCGGCGTCCTTGTCGACGGCATGGATTTCTCCGATGATAAAATGCTGCAGGGCCGTACGTTCTCGTACTCCGATACGCAGCGGTACCGCGTCGGCGCCAACTATCTGCAGCTGCCGATCAACCAGGCGAAGAAAAAGGTCGCGACGAACCAGCGCGGCGGACAGATGTCGTATAAAGTCGATAACGACGAAGGACAGAATCCGCACGTGAACTATGAGCCTTCCACGATGAATAACCTGAAGGAGGCGGAGATGAGTGGTAAGCCTCACACTCCTTATACCGAAGGGGAAGTGAAAAAAGAAGCCATCGACCGCCAGAATCCTTACCGGCAGGCGGGCGAAACATTCCGCAAGTTTAAGGAATGGGAAAAAGACGAATTGATCAAAAACCTCGTCGACAACCTGATTCCATGTAAAAAGGAAATCCAGGAAGAAATGATTGCCCACTTTAAGAAGTGTGATGAAGAATACGGCCGCCGGGTCGAAGAAGGGCTGAAAAACAGCAGCTCCGCAGACGGCTCAGACCAGGATTCCACCCACGGCGGACCTGCAGGCGCCACGAAAACAGAAGAGGGCGTTCAACAGGCTGAAGAGCACGGAATTCCATCGGATCCTTATTAATAAAAGCACAGCCTGAAACGTTAAAAGCTGAAGCTGGAGATCATTCTCCGGCTTCAGCTTTTTTAAGATAGTTACAACAAAGTATTAACGTGCTCAAACGTATACTGGTAGCCTTTTCTTGAAGCGCCTGGGAGGTGCCACTGCGGGCTTAACACCCTGATTTTGATTAAACGCAGCAGCCTTGCGGGATCATCCTGAAACGCTTCAATATCAAGCTTCCGGTGCAGATCAATGCGGAAGAAATCATTAGGTTTGTTTGCATTTTCCTGAAACGTTATATGAACCTCGGCTAAACGATTGCGGCAAAAAAGAACAAACTGATACGTGCCGATCTGTTGCTCTTTTTGAAAAACACTGCCGGAAAAACTGCCTGTATGGTCATCAGTCGGTGGTTCTTCGTGAACAGCGGCTAAATCGAGTCGCAGCATAAAAAGCACCCTCTCTTAAGTGAAGTTACTTGCATTCGTGTTAGGGGAGGACATCGGACATTACTTCTTTATAAGCATTAAAAAAAGCCATTCCTATCCACAGAAAGGGATAGAAATGGCCCGAAAAAAGCTTTGTTTCTTTCTCCTAAACCAAGTGTTTATGAAGGTATGGGGGGAGAATGAATGTAAGTGCAGTGTTATCCAATATTTACAGGCAGGGAAAAGATGACTGCCTATAGCTGTATACATACCCGCATGACAATTATTTACTCATGCCAAAAGACTTAATTTCATCTGCAAGCTAGATTCTAACTAGTAATGGAGTAAACCGCTGAGTTTATTAAACGACTTCCATCCGCAGAGCGTTCATCATTTTTAAATATGCCGTCCAATTGAAAGCCGGCTCTTGCAAGCATGGCTGTGCTTGGGTCATTCCGTTCATCCGTCCATGCTTCGATCCGGTTCATGCCCAGGTCCTCCAGGCTGTAGCGGACAATTTCAGTGACGGCTTCCAGGGCATATCCGCTGCGCTGGAACGGATCCAGGATCCAGTAGCCCAGCTCGCAGCGCGGCACGCGCCAGTCGATTTCCTGAATAACAAAGCTTCCGACGAAGGAAAGCGACTGTTTTTCAAACAGCAAATAGCGAAATTTTTGCTTGTCTGAGAATTGAGCACAGGCCTCCATTAAAAATTCTTTCGTGCCCGCGAGCGTTGGCGGCTCCTGGAAGGCGCTCATCCAGGCTTTTAGACTTCGATGAGATTGTAAAATTCCTTCGTAGACGGCTTCAGTATCAATCGCAGGATGTGGAATTCTTAAAAGCAGGCGTTCGGTATGCAGATTTTCTTTTCCGGGCTTTTGGGCAGAAATACGAAAACCTCCTTAGACGCATTGATAGTTATTGTCATTATTTTACATGAGCAGGTATTCGCTTACAAATGTTTGGAAAAAAATCAATCAAGGTATATGAACAACGTAATTGCTATTAAAGAAAATGACCTGCCAGCCAGAGGAACTTTAACACACAGGAGGCTTTAATAATGGAATATATTTATTTGGGAAACTCAGGACTTCGCGTGCCAAAATACATTCTCGGTACGATTCCATTCAGCGGCACGAATGGGTTTGAACCAACGGGAAATCTCGACGAAAATGATGCCCGCCGGATCGTGGACATATCGCTCGAGGCAGGCATGAACATGTTCGATACGGCTAATCTGTATTCGAAGGGGGACGCCGAACGCGTTTTGGGATCTGCGATTAAAGGACGCCGGAATGAAGTTCTCTTAACGTCCAAAACCGGCTTTCATTTTGACAATGACCCAAACGCCCTCGGCGCGTCCCGCAGCAACATCGAAGCATCCATTGACCGGACGCTGGAGCGGCTCGGCACTGATCACCTGGACGTATATTTTGTGCATCTGTGGGACGGTCGCACACCGGTGGAGGAAACCGTGGAAACGATGACCAACCTCGTGAAATCCGGCAAAATCCGGTACTGGGGCGTCTCCAACTACAGCGGATGGGCGCTTGCAAGAATATTCTCCGTCGCAGAGCGTCCGGGCTACATTCCGCCGGTTACCCAACAGATTTATTACACGCCGGAGGCTCGTGAAGCAGAGTACGAGCTGCTGCCGGCAGGCCGGGAGCTCGGCGTAAGCTCAATGATCTGGAGTCCGCTCGGGGAAGGACTTCTAACCGGAAAAATCGGCCGGAACAAAAAAGCACCGGCGAATACCCGTCAGGGCGAAGGCTGGCCGGAGCCGTGGATTCAGGATGAAGAACGCCTGTACCAGGTGATTGACGCGCTTGAGGAAGTAGCCGAAGGCCGGAACGCGACCGTTCCGCAAATTGCCTACGCGTGGGTCAAGGACCGCCCGAACGTCGGCCCGATCGTCATCGCAGCCCGTAACGAAGAACAGCTGCGCGAAAACCTGGCGTCGGCAGATATGTATCTGACGCAGGACGAGCATGACCGGATCGAATCCGTCGCACGTCCGGCACCGATTTACCCACTATGGCACCGGACAATGGCCGGCTTTGAAATGGGCAGCCCGTCCGAAATGCCGTATCTCGAAGGATACAAGAAATCGATGGGGATGGATGAGTAATCATAAATGAAACGCACCGGCATTGGAATTTTCCGATGCCGGTGCGTTTTTTATTATACTTAAGAATACTCAAGCTTGAGCATTTTTTTAATATATTTAGCTGCCCGTACCTTTGTCTGCAGGGCCGGGGACAGCTGCACGGTATAATTACGGGAGATCAGGGCGTGCTTTAGCTCCCCTACCGTATCACAGTCCGGAAATTCATTTATCACTGAGCCGTATTGAAAAAATTGGTGCGTGTCGCTTCCGCCCACAGCGGGAGCATCGTAGCGGGCAGCGAAATCCTCTACCTGCTGCTTCATGACTTCGCCGTACCTGTACAGATCTTTTCCGTTGATATCAAATGCATCAAACTGGTTTAATATAGCGTGCTCATGCTGCGTCCATGGGGTGGAAACCCTGAATGGGTGAGCCGCGATCTTCAGCACTGGCAGATCTTTTAGGAAGTCTGCGAGCTCTTGGACCGGAATAAAGTGGCCTTCTTTTTCATGGCCGTTCAGCCTGTTGCGGATACGGCGGATGATTGTACTGTCGGCAACTGCCAGAAAGTGACCGTTCTCTGCCACATCAATTTCGATCCCTGGAAATACCTTTACGCCATTGACGATATAGCAGTCTCCGGAAATGGGAAAATGAGCGTCGAGCATATCATAAATATGGAGAAAGTTTACGGCATTAAAGTGTTCGGTTAAAGCGACAGCGTCGAGGCCGCTCTGTTTTGCTTCAGCCATTTTTTCAAGCAGTTCTTCAAGCGTCACCGCGATTGTTTTGGATAGATTGACATGAGTATGAAAATCAATGTTCATAAAATACGCTCCTTTACGTTAAATGGTACCAGTAGCCGCCGGCATGAATCGCAACGAGCATCAGGGCATTCATTGCGATAAAAAGGTATTCGCGCGGGCCAAAGGTTAAATGGGAAAGCTTTTGCTTCTTTGCTTCGCTGCTGTGAAGAGAATAAGAAAAACCCCGAACCTCGAGTGCTTCCACGGTAGTGCGTGTCCGTTTGGCCGTATTAAGCATCATCGGGTAAAACGCTTTGACGACAATAACGGTGTAGTAATAGACGAGCCGCCATTTCAATATGCCATGCCTCTGCGGCGCTTTTCCGCGAAGCCGGAACGACTGAATAATCTGCTGGTATTCATCCATCAGGATAGGCAGCATCCGGTATCCGTATGAAACGGCGAAGCTGAACTGGGCCGGTACACCGAAGCTCAGTAGGGCATCACTCAGCTTTTCCGGGTCCATACTCGCAAATGCCGCCACGCTTGCGATAGACATAATGCTGATTTTGAATGTTAATAGGAGAAGTGAAGTATAAGCCTCCATATCTCCGCCGAGTATAAACACAACCAGAAAAATATACCCAAGCTCACTGAGAATACCGATGGATAATAAAAAGATGATCAGCGGACTGACGCGGGTGACGACTGCTAAAACGGACGTGTAAAGCATAAGTCCGAGCAAAATAAAAATGTTGAATGTAAACCACGGCAGCAGGCTCACGATAAAGTACCAGACGATCACAGTCCGGGGGTCCACCTGTCCGAGGTACGTTTCTTTTTTTCCGTAAGCCGTTTTCAGCAGTTCAAGCTTGATCCATTCGATGTTGTACGTCTTTTTTAATTTATCAACTAACTCCATGAGTAATTTCTTCCTTTATCCAATTGGTGAATTCCTCCACTGAAAGAGGCGGCGGTTCTATATCAAGCTCGAGAGCCAGCTGAACGATTTGAGGGGGAACAAGGCCTGCGCGCTTCCAAATATACTCCTGGTCAAACATATCCCGGGGAAGGCCGTCGAAAATAAATTCTCCCCGGTCCATGACGATCACCCGGTTCGCCCACTCGGCAACGAGCTGCATATCGTGCGTTGCAATCAATACGGTATCTACTTTGTTCATTTGCTGTAAAATACGGACGAGCTCTTTGCGGCTCTGCACGTCAAGGCTTGCGGTCGGTTCATCGAGCATCAGCAGCCTTGGCTCTGAAGCGAGCCCAACTGCCATGGACGCTCTCCGCTGCTGGCCGCCACTGAGCAGCCTGCCGTCTTTATCGAGCACATCCTCTAAGCGGAACGACTGGATAAGCTGCTCGATAAAAGCATCATCACTTTGGCCGCGGGAGCGATGATGAAAATATAAATCATTATAGACAGAATCCTGGATAAACATTTCCTCGGGGTTTTGAAATATGTAGGAGACAACTCCCGCTAGCTGCTCCAGGGATTTCTTTTTAACCGAATCTGCATGAATATCCCAAGAGCCTTCCGTAGGTTTAATCATGCCCGCAAAGCATTTCATTAATGTTGTCTTGCCTGCCCCGTTGGTGCCGACGAGCGCAATTTTTTCCCCGGGATAAAAGGAGGCGGACAGGTTATTTAAAATGTTCTTCCGCTCGTTGGCCATGGTTTTGGCGGAGAACGACAGCCGGTTCAGCGTCATAAGCGGCAGTTCTTCGCCTGCTGCTTTCTCTTTCGGACCAGCGGAAAGCGCAGGAGGATGGACATTTTGTTTAAAGTAGGTGTATCCTTCAGCGACAGTAACAGGAAAATCATGTTCCGGACCGCTATTCATATTTAAGGCGGCCTGCGTAACCTGAGGCGGGAAAATATCTCTCGACGTTAAATCGTGAATCTGTAAAAGCCCTTCTTTCACAGGGAGATTCCACAGCACGCGGCCGTGATCGACGAGCAGTACCCGGGAGCAGAAATCAGCAATGAACTCGGTATGGTGTTCAATGACGATAATTGTCTTTCCGTAGTCGTTTTGGAGTTTTTGAAGCCGGCTGTAAATGTCTCTGGCATGATGGGGATCAAGCTGGGCTGCCGGTTCATCGATAATCAGTATCTCCGGGTCGAGCGCAAGCACGCCGGCAATAGCTGTTAAATGCTTTTGGCCCCCGCTCAGCTGCCAGATGCTTTGGTCTCGTAGATGACTGATGCCAAGCGCTTCGAGCGCCCATTCGGCTTTTTTCATAAAAGCAGGGTCCCCGAAGTTTAAAGGAGCAAACGCCACGTCATCGAGGACGGTCGGACGCATTAGCTGGTTTTCAAAATCCTGGTACACGTAGCCTACAGCATGGCTCATTTCGGATACAGTCGTTTGGGAAACGCTCTTTGTGCCTACTCTGATTTCTCCTGAAAACGCTCCGGTGTAATAGTTGGGAATCAGCCCATTGATTGTTTTGCAGAGCGTCGTTTTGCCGCTTCCATTACCGCCGATGACCGCCGTGAATTCTCCTTGTTCTATCGAAAAATCAGCTCCGTTTAATACATAGTCAGAGGCACCGGGGTATTTAAAGTGAACATTCACTGCCTCAATAATTGCGCTCATGCACTTTTCCTCCTCTGATCCTTCGTCTTGGTCCGTTTCAGCTGAATGCCAAGAGAAACAACGGCGATCAGCACAATCGCTGCTGCTGAAATAGGGAGCCAGATGTAGCCTTCCCCGAACTGCTCCAGGAATTCCGGCTGCCACACGGCGAAGTTAATATCCATTTCCGCCATGAATTCAGACACGATAGCGACGAACATTAAAAATACGGAGAGAATGACAAAGCGCACGGAGATCCATTCCGTCATCGACGCCTTCACACGTCCCTGTCTCGGTTCAATGCCAAGCAGGGGCTCAATTCGTCCGTAAAGCTTCGGAATAAGATACATAACCGGAATAATACCAAACAGAATCCCGGAGATAAGCATCTCCGTCACAAAGCTGACTCCTTCTATAGCCAGAATAGAGGCTGGAAGCCCCGGCACCGCTTCTACTTCCTCGATACCAAACCATACCTTTCCGACATCCACTACGGTACTGAGCATTTGGTCAATCAAAACGCCTGTGGCTGCGGCCAGGGCAATTTGTTTTCGGCTGTTCAGGTTCGTAACAAGCAGGCCTGCAATGTACATGGCCAGCGTAAATTCGATAAAGCCCTCCAGTTCACCAAGACCGCCAAAATCACCAAGCAGCAGATCACCGAAAATGATTTCTCCGACTGATGCTCCAAAGGCGGCGTACAGCGGGTTAAACAGCATCACCAGCGTTAAAGGGATAAAAGCCAGGTACGAAATAGACAATTCGATGGGACCAAACGTAAACTCCGGCAGCAGTTCAGTAAATAAATTGGCGAGACCAAACAATGACATCGACAGAATGAAAACCATCATTTTCTGCGACTGGGTGTACTCTGTGCGTTTTGTTGCTTCCATATGTACAAATCCTCCTTGTGTGTGATTACTTACGATATTACGCAACTAAAATTAAGGACATTTAAGAGAAACGTGAAGCTTACGTAAAAAAATTAACTTTTTCTAAAGGTTGAAAGTTTTTTTACATTAGGAAAGGATGAGCGTCTATACTCAACTCAGGAGGCGGTTAAAATGAACGATCTATTACAGCTTGACGACCATCAGCTTACCGGCAAGCAGAAGCAGATCGCCGATATTTTATGGAAACGCGGCTTGGGCGTTGCCTATATGAACGAAGCGGAAGTTGCCCAGGAGGCGGGGGTAAGCATTGCTTCGGTCTCGAGGTTCTGGGCGTTAGCGGGATACAAAAACTTTAAAGCATTTAAAGCAGCTGTCAGAGAGAAAATTGAAACGACACCGGAAAATAAATTGAAAAATTCGGTAAGCCAGACAAAAGACGATCCGCTTTTTGACCAGCTCGTGGATCAGCACTTTAAAAGCCTGGCGCTGACGAGCCAGCAGTTTGAAGAACGGACATTTAAGGCAGCTATTTTAACCATTATGAAGGCCACCACTGTCTTTATTCATGCGCCCGCTTCGTCGGAAGGGCTGGGGACGCTGCTGGAATTCCGGCTGAAGCGCTTCGGCTTTTCGGTGGAGCGGATTGCCAAAAGCGGCGCTGAGATCTATGAGTCTCTCATTCACATGAACGAAGCAAGCACGGTCATTGTTTTTCAGTTTGTCGAGCCGCTGCCGGAAACAAAGGTTCTTCTCGATTACGCGCAAAAATGCGGAGCCGGTACGGTTTTAATTACGGATCGCCTTGTCTCGGAAATGAATGCGTCCGTGGATCATCTTTTGTACGTCTACCGGGGAGAGCAGTGGGAGTTTCACACGATGGTAACACCAACCGTCATGCTCGAAGCACTCGTTATCGGAATAGGAAGCGAAATGGAGGAACAGTCCCTCGAGCAGCTAAAGAAAATCAGCCGGATCCGAAACCATTACAAGCACATCGTTCCAAAGTGATGTTACATATGAAAACGAAAGGGAAATCCGTTATTTTTAACAAAAAAATCACTAAGGATTATGACAGAAGCCGTAAAAAAGATCTGCATAGAGATCGGTGGCCATTCAGTTGCTTGAGGGATTTGCTAACTGGTGTTAGTTATCAGAACGCTGTAAAAAGTAAAAACGCACTAAATAGATTAGCTTAAAAAAAGAATTGCCCAAGGAGGCGTGAAGCTGGATATTATCCAGCTTCTTTTTTTGTTTTGTTTAATTTTGCAACTATTTTTAAAAAATCCACTTTCACAGTTGAATAATTGATTAATATGTTTTATATTTCAACATGTAAGCGGTATTATAATAACTGTTGCAAATTGCAAATATTAAAGGGAGGTTGTATAATGCGTATTAAAGCGAATATGGAGAAAATCCCTGGCGGCATGATGGTAGTCCCATTATTGCTTGGCGCTCTGATTAACACCTTTGCCCCTGGTATGCTGAGGATTGGCGGCTTTACCCAGGCGCTTTTTGTCGATGGGGCACTGGTTCTAATTGCTTTGTTTTTACTTTGTGCAGGGGCGCAGATTAATGTACGAAATGTTGGAACTACTGTGGGGAAAGGCGTTACATTATTAACAGTGAAATGGGTGGTGGGCGCCTCCTTCGGTTTAATTGCCTATGCCTTTGCCGGTACAGACGGTTTATTCCTGGGACTGGCTCCACTCGCTATCATCGCAGCTATGACAAACAGTAACGGCGGATTGTACGTAGCGCTTGTCGGCCAGTACGGAAAAGGAGATGACCGGGCGGCCTATTCCATCCTGGCGCTTAATGACGGTCCTTTTTTAACCATGGTGGCTTTATCGATTTTTGGCGCGATTGGATTTGTGGACGGCCTTTTCTCGGTCGTTGATTTTGTCGCCGTCCTTTTGCCTATTATTATTGGCGCGGTGCTCGGAAACCTGGATGAAGAAATGAGAGATTTTCTGGATTCCGGAAGCAATATGCTAATTCCGTTTTTCGCCTTCGCGCTGGGCATGGGGATTAACTTTGCAGACATTTTAGCCGGTGGCCTCGGCGGCATCGTACTCGGATTTATGACTGTATTTCTCACCGGCACTGCTGGCTACTGGGTATTCAAGCTGTTCAACTGGAACCCGATTGTAGGCGCATCGGAGGGTTCTTCAGCAGGCAACTCCGTTGCGACTCCGGCAGCAATAGCTTCAGCCAATGCAGCCTTTGCCAGTGTGGAATCTGTGGCTACCGTCCAGGTGGCAGCGAGCGTTGTAACTACTGCTATACTACTGCCTATTTATGTAGGCTTTCTTGTGAAGCGTTTAGAGAAAAAAGGAAAACTTCAGACGTATCTTCAATGACATTCAACGTAAAATGAGAGGATTTCAACACATGAAGTCCTCTTATTTTTGCCAGACGAGGTGATTTTAATATGGATATATGTATTGTGGCTGACGATTTAACAGGAGCCAATGACTCCGGGGTACAGTGCACCCGGTACGGCTACCGGCCCTCGGTGGCCGTAAATGCACGCGATACAGGTGCTTTTGTGCATAAAAACGCACTTATCATCGACACAGATTCAAGGGAAATGAATCCTGCATCCGCCTACCGGACGGTTAAGGATGCTGTCCATCCATTGGCAGTAAGCCCTCCGAAATTAATGTATAAAAAAATTGATTCTACGATGAGGGGAAACATCGGAAGGGAATTAGACGCCCTGTATGACGCATTTTTTCCGGATTTTATCCTGATCAATCCCGCCTATCCTGAGAACGGCAGAACGGTGGTCAACGGGGAGTTATATGTGAACGGCCAGGCGTTAACGGAAACTGGAATAGCAACGCTTCCGAACCAGCGTGTGGGTTCTTCAACAGTTACCGACCTGGTGCAGGCGCACAGCAGTAACCAGGCATATCACCTTACGGAGGAGGAAATATC
The DNA here is from genome assembly GCF_033845285.1 of Marinococcus sp. PL1-022. Taxonomy (NCBI): domain Bacteria; kingdom Bacillati; phylum Bacillota; class Bacilli; order Caryophanales; family Bacillaceae; genus Marinococcus; species Marinococcus sp. PL1-022. Next base: position 1,447,855 of record NZ_JAWXCX010000001.1, read on the forward strand.
CTCCGGAAGCCTGGAAAAACTACTGGCACAATTGAAAAATGAAGGTGTAGTATATCTTAGCTTCGACGGGGAAACGGAGGAGCAGATGCTCCACCAGAGCCGCACGCTTGCAGCTGCCGGATACGATGTTATCTGGGCAGGCTCTGCGGGTGTGATGAAATTTTTACCGGAGATTTACGATTTAAGCGGGAGGAGTTCATCAGCCGAAAAAGCAGACCGGCTGACCGGGTGCGAATCTGTGTTGATTGTCGCAGGCAGCCGGAGTGATATTACGCAAAAGCAGAAAGCTCATCTGGAGGCGGAATATCCGGGGTGGACAGTGCCCCCGGAAATTTTTCTGGATCCCGGATGGCAGTCGGATGCTTCTATCAAAAACATCCTACGAGAGGCTTCCAGACAGAGTCATTCAGTTATGCTTATTTCCACGGATACGACGCCGGAGGCTGTAGAGAACGTGAAGGCAAAAGCGGAAGCGGTAAATATCCCGATGGTGGAGGCAACGAAAAAAATTGCTGAAGGCCTGGGAAGGTTAACGCGCCTGGTCTTCGACAGGAACACGTTTGATGCGATCGTCATGACGGGCGGGGACGTAGCGAAGGCGGTTTGTCTTTCGCTGGAAAGTACAGAATTTGAACTGATACAGGAATTTGAGCCAGGGATTCCCCTGGGGCGGCTGCGCGGGTATTACAATCCAATTGCCATTACGAAGGCAGGGGCTTTTGGTACGGAAAAAACATTTGTTCATGCGATCGAAACGCTGAGAGGAGAGATTTTAACATGACAAAGCCAGTTATTGGGATCACGATGGGAGATGCTGCCGGCGTAGGGCCGGAAATTATTGTCAAAGCTCTGGCAGGCACCTCGGTTTATGACTACTGCACACCCGTGGTTATTGGCGACACCGGACGTTTGGAGGACGTCATCAAAATAACAGGCACCGGCCAGACTGTGGTGGCCATCGAAGATCCTTCAGAAGCGAAAGCGGATCCGGCCGTCATTTACTGCATCCAGGTAGGGGATCTAAATCCTGATCTTCCCTATGGCCAATTATCCTTTGAAGCAGGGAAGCATGCATTTTTATATTTGGAAAAAGCGGTGCAGCTAGCCATGGCCAAGCGTATTGACGCTATCTGTACAGCGCCGTTAAATAAGGAAGCTCTTCAGGGAGCGGGCTACAATTATCCGGGGCATACGGAAATTCTGGCGGACCTGACCGGAACCGGGGATTATTCCATGATGCTCTCCGCGCCCAATCTGAAGGTGATTCATCTAACGACCCATCTGGGACTCAAGGATGCCATTGAAGCGATAACGCCGGAACGAACGTATAATGTGATTCGTCTTGCACACAGCACGCTTTCCAAGGCCGGCTTTACCGATCCGAAAATTGCCGTATGCGGCATTAATCCGCATGCCGGGGAAAACGGACTATTCGGCTACGGCGAAGAAGAAAAACAGCTGCTTCCAGGCATACAAAAAGCCCAGGAGGAGCACATCAATGTGGAGGGGCCGTACCCGGCAGACACTTTATTTTTCCGTGCGGGACGCGGCGATTTTGACGTCGTCGTAGCGTGCTATCACGACCAGGGCCACGCGCCGGTGAAGGTGCTGGGCCTGGAGGCCGGGGTAAACATTACCGTTGGATTAAATTACGGCGTCATCCGCACCTCGGTCGATCACGGCACCGCCTTCGACATAGCCGGAAAAAATATCGCGGATGAGCGCAGTCTTCTGGAGGCACTCACCATTGCAGCGGAGCTTGCTCCTAAATAATTCATTCTCCATCATGTGCATTTTTTCGTGTAAAATAGGAGGAAAATTGCATTAAAGGGAGTAAGTAAATGTTAAAAATAGGAATTATAGCTCCTTATGAAGGCTTAAAGGAAGTAGCAACCAGGATTAGTGCTTCTCACCAGGAAGTCATGATAGACGTAGAGTCAGCAGATCTGGAGGAGGCTGTGGAGCCGGCCCGGCGTCTGGAGGAGCAGGGGTGCCATGTATTGATCAGCCGGGGAGGGACAGCGCAGATTCTGCGTGAGCGATCGTCTCTGCCGGTAGTGGAAATTGATGTTTCCGGCTATGATATTTTGCGTACGCTCCTGCTGTTCCAGGACTCGAAGGACCCTATAGAGCTGATTGGCTTCCCCAATGTGTGCCACGGGGTAAACCAGGTGGCGGAGCTGCTTGGCATATCCATTTCCTATCAGGTTATTCACAGCTCTCAGGAAGTGCATCAGGCCGTGGAGAATGCTATCAGCCGGGGCATTCAAATCATTATTGGCGACACGGTAACCTTAACAACCGCCCGCCGTTTTGGACTGGAGGGAATCATGATCACCTCCGGGCCGGAGTCGGTGGAGCAGGCTGTGGTCCAGGCTAAAGAAGTCGGGAGCCTGCTGCTTTACCAGGAAGCCATGAACACAAGCTATCACCATCTGCTGGAGCATTTACCGGAAAGCATTGCTCTTATTAAAGAAACAGGAGAATTAATGTTTGCCAACCAGCCCTTTTTGAACCTGTTTCAATTAACATCGTATGCAAATAATCATGCTGATAAAAACGATATTTTACAGAGCCTGCATCAAAAAATGCTGAATTACGCCTTCCTTCAGGAGAACTTTGTCATCGCAGGACGCAGTGTAATTGCAGAAGGAGAATTTTTGGTTGAAGGAAAGGAACGGCTGTATTTTCTGAAAATCAGTGATGAAAACAGATACAGGGTCGAACAAAGCGGTTTAGTTATTCAGCCGCTTCAGTCAGACATTGTCTCCTTTGGCCAAATTTCGACAGCCGACGAACGCGTACGTGCCATTGTGGAACAGGCGAAAAGGTTTACGGAGTCCGTATATTTCCTCCAGGGGGAAGATGGAACAGGGAAGCGTTCCATCGCTGCTGCCCTGCATCATTATCGAAATAACTACATTGAAAATCAATGGGAAGTAATATTGGACAAACACTTTGATGAAATGGCGATGAAGCGGCTTAAAGCGATGATTCTATCGGGGAATGGAACGTTTTACATCAAAAACTGGGAGGCGCTTTCAGCTGAACGGCTGGAACAGCTTTTTGAGGCTGCCTTTGATTGTGTGTCGGTAATTATTTTTGCTGCTGACAAAACCAATCTGCCCCTGCTTCAGAAGAAATTCCAAAGGAAAAGCATCGTGCTTTCGCTTCCGCCCTTGCGGGAGAGAATCGAGCATTTGCCCGAGTATATACGTACATTCATTGCCAGAAACAATTCAAAATACGGAAAACAGATTGTGGGAGTGGAAAGCGGACTTTTGCTGGAATGGAAATCCTATCACTGGCCGATGAATCTGCATGAGCTGCAGGAGCTGGTTGAAATGGGAGTAAAAAACGCTGAAGGTCCCTACATTTCCAGAGACGCCGTGCAATTTAATCCAGAATCCGCACACGGAACCAGGGAGCTGCTGGATCTGAATCAGCCGCTGGACAGCATTGAGAAGCAGGTGATCAACCTGGTGCTGGAGGAAGAAAACATGAACCAGACCCGGGCGGCCCAACGGCTGAATATTAACCGGTCGACATTGTGGCGCAAGCTTAAAGGCTGAGAAACAACAACTATATAATGAGAAATAGACAGGCACCTCTAGCATGAGGTGTTTTTCTTATGGAAAAATCATGAAGCCTTTTCCTTGCCTTAACGTGGACTTTACGGGTTACACTGAATGCATCACTTGTCCGGGAATGGTGGAAAAGTGAGGATAAAAGCAAACATATTAATGACAAGGTGGGTTTCAGCTATGAAGGCAAATATCATGTACGAAGCGGGCGACGTCCGCGTGGAAGACGTACCGAAGCCGCAGCTGCAGGAGCCGGCAGACAGCGTATTAAAGGTTGTCGCTGCCTGTATCTGCGGAAGCGATCTGCATCCGTACCGCCATATGCATGCCGATGAGCAGGGCGGCGGCGAACCGATGGGCCACGAAGTGATCGGCCGCATCGATGAAATGGGCTCCGGCGTGACGGGTTTTAAGAAAGGTGATCTGGTCGTGGTGCCATTCGCGTATGGGGATAACACATGCCCGTACTGCCAGGAAGGGCTGCAGACGTCGTGTGTGAACGGCGGATTTATGAGCGGCTGCCAGGCCGAATACGTACGCATACCGCAGGCGCAGGGAAGCATGTTTAAGCTTCCGGATGAGATCGGTGATGATTCGCCGCTGCTTCCGTCCCTTCTGACGATTTCGGATGTATACGGCACCGGCTATCACGCTGCAGTGATGGGCGGCGTAAATGAAAATACAACCGTCACGGTAGTAGGCGACGGAGCCGTTGGACTGCTTGCAGTGCTGTCTGCGAAGAAGCTTGGGGCCCAAAAGATCATATTAATGGGACGCCACAAGGAGCGCACCGACCTCGGAGTGGAATTCGGCGCCACCGACGTCGTTTCCGAGCGCGGAGATGAGGGCATTGCCAAGGTTCTTGAGCTGACAAACGGGGAAGGCACCCACGTCGTGCTCGAATGTGTCGGGCTGATGCCGGCGTATGACATGAGTGTGGGCGTTGTCCGTCCCGGCGGCGTAATCAGCCGTGTGGGGGCGCCGCAGTATGAAGAGGCGGCGGTAGGTTTTGGAAGTCTTTTCAGACACAATATTACGCTTACGGGAGGTCCTGCTCCGACCCGTGCCTACATGGAGGAGCTGCTGCCGGATATTCTGGACGGCACCCTCAATCCGGGCCGCGTATTCGACGTTACGATGGGAATCGATGACGTTCCGGAGGGCTACCGGGCGATGAACGACCGTGAAGCGCTTAAAGTACTTGTGAAGCCGTAAGATAAGCGGAAAATTGCTCAAGGGGAAGCGCATTTAATTGTGTTTTCTCTTTTTTTATTCTTTTTTGGCTGCAAAGATGCTTATTGGATAATATTTCAATTTATGGGATGATAAAAGAAACGCTGACTAAAGAGGGTGGAGAACATATGTCTCCAAATACTGCAATTTTATACTTTTTACTGCTGCTTTTTTCTATCTTTGTTGTCATTGGAGTGGTGGTTCCCTGGTTTGCCCGCAGGTGGTATATCAGGCGAAACGGGCAGCCAAGGGAGCGGAGGCACGCCAATGACGCACACCGGAAAATGACGTTTGGGATTAGCGCGGTAAGCATTTTGGTATCGCTGTCTGCGAATGTTCTGCCTATGATGTCACCGGCTCTTGGTTTAATCCTGATTTTTATTTGCTTCGTCTTTTATGTCACAGGCGGCACCTATTTATGGAAAAAAGAGAGCAGCAATAAAGACGATTACCGCTATGAGCTGCTGGTTAACGGGGGAGCAGGGATCGGGGGCGGCCTGCTTATACTGGCAGGGGCCGCACTCCTATTTTGAGGAAACGAATTACATACACTATCCAATAGTCATTACGAGCAAAGGAGATTATGTATGATAATCATTTGTATAATGCTCGCGGGAATCGGGCTATGGATTTACGGCCGAAGGACAAGCTCACGAATGACGGTATTTACCGGAGGCCTGGCGGCAGCAGCCCCGCTGCTGTATATTGCCGGGGGCGGTCTGCTGTTACCGCTCGCGCCGATGCTCGCGCTTGGTGCTGCGTATTGGAAAGTGGATAGAAACTACGATGAGCGTCAATACGACAAACGGTAACGTTAAAATGAGGCAGGGGACTAACGAAGCGCCGAGCCATATATAAAAAGAAAAACGCAGCCACAGCAACAATCAAGTAGACTAAAGCCATCAGCGGGTGGAACCACGAATTTTCCTTCAGTTGGATGTGTTGATTAGCCAAACAAATTCCTCCTTTAACAAGCTTCTGCATTCCTCCGTTTTACTTTGGTTTCTGGCAGAACGAATATTGACTCGGTCATGCTTTTTCCATTAAATAGAAATTTATGAAAGGGAAGAGGTGAGCAGTTCAACGGCAAAAATGAGCAGCAGTTTCATAGCGATATTCCTTTCCTGAAAAATTAATAGATAGTAAAATCTCGCCAATGAATATGCCGTAACTGGAATGGCACACTTAATAACGAGGAGGCAGTTATGATGACAGAGAAGCTGGCTTACATCTTTTGCTGGTTATTGCTGGTGGCTGGATTTTCTTTTTATACTCCGTGGATGCCCTTCGGATGGTCCATCTACGAGGGCGGCATCGGTTTGCTCATACTAATCGTCATTAACTTTTGCTTGTTTGGTATCTTTGCCTTCGTACTGGCCCTGGCTCTGCAAAACAGGCTGCTGATTATGCTCAGTGTCCTGCTGATACTGATGCCGTTTATTACCGTTGGCTTCTTCTGGGTGCTCCAGTACATCTGATTAATCGTTTCATATTTTCGTACATAATCAAAGCCGGCGTTTTCCATTTTTTATCGGTTGCGGATATTTTTCAAGTGTGCATTGTTGAAATTATCAATGAACCTGTGAGATTATATAAAAACACTAAGCAGCCGACCTTTTGAATAGGAAGATTATACCAATGAATACCTTGTCCGCCGCTGAATAAATAAGTCTTTATAATTATCACGTTTAGTTACATTCGCCCGGGGTTATATATAAAGATGATAAAGCAATTGGACAGCAGATTGGGAAGATGAAGGAAATGAAGCGGTCGCACCTAATCAAAATCTGACTACGGGGGGAGCACAGGAGAGGTTACGCAGAAGGTAATGGAAAACAAAAAAAGCATACGAAGTGTGCTGTGGCTTTGTGCTATTGAAAGGGGTATTTTTTATGCAGGAGCAATGCGAAAATATCACGCTGGACGACATTATGTTAACATTTGACGGATATTTACATGTGGTAATGGAGGGGGAGCGGTCCCTGCATTTAAAGGACAATGACGGCTTTCGTTACTACTATGATAAAAAAACACAACGGATTTACGCAGAGAACGGCAGGGGCGGATGGAACTTTCTGGATGTCGTCGAGAAGCCCCAGCCCGCTTCCTATAAAGGAAGCAATCTGCTTGAGCGTGCAAAGCTGAGGCTTAAAAAGGTGAAGTGGGCCTTTGATAATTAATGAAGATTAAGTGCTTAGCTTAAATAAATATCTGCGGTAGACAGGCGGAGACTCCTTTTCAGGAACCTCTGCTTTTTTATGCTCAAAAAAAGCGACCCCGTTTTGGAGGCCGCTTTTTGAGAAGCTTCGTTATTTCATTGCCTGCTGCATGGCGTCAAATACTTCTGTATTTTGCAAATTGCCGGAGAACGCTTCTTCTCCCGGTCCTTCAGCAAATACGGTAATATCCACAGCCGTATGATTTGTGCTTGTCCAGTCGATCCCGGCACGTTCGCTTAACACATGGTTAAACCCGAGCTCGAGCGTTTCAGCTTCATCCACCATTGTTTGTTCTTCGCCGGTCATGGTCATGCCGGTATGCTCTTCAAAGACTTCATCAGGAGACTCGTCGCCTAGAAGCACCTGCTCCTGCATGGCTGCTCCTGTGGCATCCACGTTTTTCAGGCTGGAAGGATGGTTTTCCTCTGTGGCCTCACTGGCGCTTCCGCCTGTGTCGTGGTCACTCGCTACGACGACGAGAGTATCTTCGTGTTCCCCGGAGTAAGCCGTCGCTTCCTCCACGGCTTGTTCAAAGGCTGCGGTATCAGACATCATCCAGGCAGGGTCGTTGGCGTGGCCGGCCCAGTCAATCTGGCTGCCCTCGACCATAAGAAAGAAGCCGTCTTCATCCTGCGACAGGTGATCAATGGCCGAGGAGGTCATTTCCGACAGAGAAGGCTGAACCGGGCTCTGCTCCAGGGAGGTGTTCATGGCGTCATCTGCAAACAATCCCATGATCCGGTCGCCGTCCGCCTCGTCCATGGCGCGCTCGGTTTCCACATATTCAAACCCGGCATTGATCGCGTGGTCAACATAATTTTCGCCGTCTTCCCGGATGCCGCCCTCCGATTCCGGAAGGAAATGCTCGCGTCCGCCACCGTACATCAGATCAAGGTTTTCATTTTCGGCCATCTGCTTTGCAATTTCAGTATAGTTGTTCCGGTCCTCCACGTGAGAAGCGAAGACGGCCGGGGTGGCGTGAGTGATTGTCGAAGTAGCTACGAGGCCGGTGGATTTCCCCATGTCGGCCGCCTCATCCAGAATTGAGGACTTGGACTCGCCGTCCGGAGTCATGCCGATCATGCCGTTATTCGTCCGTTCGCCGATGGCGTAAGCCGTTCCGGCAGCTGCTGAGTCCGTAATGATGGCGTCAGCGGAGGAGGTATCCACCTTGCCGGTTGTCATGTCGCGCTCCTCCCATACCGGTTCGCCGTCCTTATAAAGACTGTAGTTTTTCGACACGCTGTCCGAAAAGCCGTCCGGAACCATGAGAATAACGTTTTGAGCCTGCGCTTCCTCGGCAGCCGTCTGTTTATCGCCGGCCGAATCGTTGCTGCCGTCGTTTTCCGATGCCATTGCAGTGCCTGCTACCAATCCGCTTGCTCCCAACAGCAGGGCTGCTTTCGTCGAACGCTTCCACTTCGTCATTTAATGACCCCCTATATGTTATTAGCCGTGGATAACTCCACGCCCCTTACTTTAAATGGAATTTATGAAGCGGATGTTAGCTGTGTTTAAACTTCCTGTAAAGATAAATAATGGGATTTCAACCAGTTGCTTCATAAATAAATGCTTTCTCAGGCACGAGTCAATTAAACGAATGTTTGACTGTATAATCAAAGAAGTATACTATTTAATTAAACAAACATTTAATTGTTAAATTGAAGGGAAGATAGATATGGCTAAAACAAACGATCAGTGTGAGATATATTGCTATGACCCGGAAAAGGTGACCCGTGTTCAGAATCAGGTGGGGCAGGTGGATGCACGAAGTGCTTCCCAGTGGTTCAAAGTTCTTGCCGACGAAACCCGCTATAAGGTAGCTTACGCCCTGAGCGTCGAAGGAGAGCTCTGCGGCTGTGACCTGGCAAATATTCTCGGGACTTCAACCGCGACTGTGTCTCATCACTTGCGAATTTTAAAGCAGGCGGGTGCCGTCACCTATCGCCGCGAGGGAAAGCTGGTGTTCTATACCCTGGCCGGAAATCAGATCACTCATCTGCTTGGAGGCATGGAGCCGGCAAAGGAAGAGAAGCCACTTGGCATCTAAAGAGGAAACGCTTGAACGAAAATCACCGGAGGAAGAATGCTCATGCTGCAGCGAGGAAGCACCCAGCCGACCGTCTGCTTCACGGTCCTTTTCCATTCAATTGACTCCGGTCGAAGAAACGTCCTGCTGCAGTTCGGATAGTGTGGAGGAAGACTGCTGCGCGCCGGAGGAGCAGGCAGAGCAAACGAAGTCAGAAGAAATTTCACTAACGAACGCGTATACCTTTCAGGTGGAGGGGATGGACTGCCCATCGTGTGCGTCCACACTGCAAAAGGGGATTTCCCGTTTATCCGGTGTGCAGGAGGCGAAGGTGCAGTACCCCTCGGGCAGCATGCAGGTGGCCACTGATGGCACACTGGCTCCGGCAGTGATCCAGCAAACGGTACAGCGGCTCGGGTATGATACAGAGCTTCCGGCAGCGGAGGCGGGGGAAGCGTATAACATTTACGGCATGGACTGCGGCTCGTGCGCCGCGACGGTGAGCAAACACTTTGCGCAGCTTGACGGCGTGCGCGACGTGCAGGTGCAGTTTGCGACGGGAAAGATGACGCTCGATCACGAACTGTCGCAGGAAACAGTGAAAGAGGAGGTCCGCCGGCTCGGGTTTGATGCGGCTCCGGTCGCCGAGCGCCGTGCTTCCTCCGGCCAGCCGGAAGCTTCCCCGCTCCGTGGAATGGCGAATACAATCATTTCCGGCGGCCTTCTGCTGGCCGGTATTGCCAGCTCGCTGACGCCGGCCCCGGCCCTCATTTCGATCATTCTGTATCTCTTGGTCATTGTTGTCGGAGGCTATAAGCCTGCAAAAAGTGCCTATTTTGCCATTAAAAGCCGGTCGCTTGATATGAACGTACTCATGATGGGCGCAGCGATCGGGGCACCACTCATCGGAGAATACTTTGAAGGGGCGCTGGTCGTCTGGCTGTTTGCGCTCGGCAATGCGCTGCAGCAGTATTCGGTGGCGAAAACGCGCAAGTCGATCAGCCACCTGATGGACCTCGCCCCGGCGGAGGCCTGGGTGAAGGCAGGAGACACATGGGCCCGGCGCCCGGTGGAGGAGGTCCGTCTCGGTCAGACGATGCTCATTAAGCCGGGAGAAAAAATTCCTCTGGACGGCACCATTCGCGAAGGAACCTCGATGGTCGACCAGTCGCCGATCACCGGGGAATCGCTCCCGATTGATAAAGCATCCGGAGATAAAGTATACGCCGGCACGCTGAATGACTTTGGCAGCCTGGAGGTTGAGGTGACGGCACGTCCGGAGGATACAACACTTGCACGGATCATTCATTTAGTGGAGGAAGCCCAGGGGCAGCAGGCACCGACCCAGAGCTTTGTGGACCGGTTTGCGGCTGTGTACACACCGATTGTGTTTGCCGCTGCGATCGCGGTCATTGTCGTACCGCCGGTCATTGGTCTTGGCGGCTGGGGGGACTGGGTGTACCGGGGATTGGCGCTGCTCGTGGTGGCCTGCCCATGTGCGCTCGTCATTTCGACACCGGTCGCCATCGTATCGGCTATCGGCAATGCGGCCAAGCAGGGGGTACTGATTAAGGGCGGAGCCTTTCTTGAAGCTGCCGGGACCCTGAATGCCCTGGCCTTTGATAAAACCGGGACGCTCACCGAAGGCAAACCCGTCGTGGAAAAGGTTTACGCGGCGGACGGCGACGAGGACCGGCTGCTGTCGGTGACGTCGACGCTGGAGGCATACTCCAATCACCCGATTGCACGCGCAATTACGGCGTATGCCAGGGAACAGAAAGTCTCCTCCCTTGATGGGACGAATTTTTATGCGGAACCTGGGAAGGGCGTCGCCGGGACCATTGAAGGCAGAGCGTATGCTGCCGGAAAGCCGGAGTGGCTGAAGGAGCAGGGCGTCCAGACGGAAAAATTCGAAGAAGAAGTCGGGAAGCTTCAAAACGAAGGAATGACCGTCGTGCTAATCGGCGATGGAGAGAGCGTTTTGGGCTATGTAGGCGTTGCTGACAAAATCCGCCCGATGTCCTCGGAAGCAGTAAAGTCGCTTCATAACAACGGTATCCGTGAATTGACCGTCCTTACCGGTGACAATGAAGGCACCGCCGCGAAAATTGCGGGCCAGGCGAACATTGACCGGTACATGGCGGGGCTGCTGCCGGAGGATAAAGCTAAAGCCGTACGTACCCTCCAGCAGGAAGGGCGCCGGGTCGGCATGATCGGAGACGGCATCAATGACGCGCCGGCGCTTGCCACCGCGGATATCGGTATTGCGATGGGAGGAGCCGGGGCGGACACGTCGATGGAAGCGGCAGACATTGTCCTGATGGCGGATAACCTCGAAAAGCTTCCGTATACAATTCGGCTCAGCCGCAAGGCACTGCGCATCATTAAGCAGAACATCTGGTTTGCGGTGCTGATCAAAGTAGCAGCACTGGCCCTCATCGTGCCGGATCTGCTGACGCTGTGGATGGCGGTGCTGAGCGATACCGGAGCAGCACTCATTGTTGTTGCCAACAGTCTGAGGCTGTTCCGGCTGCGGGGATAATCGGTGATGATATAAACGTAAAAGCCAGACGGGCAGCCCGTCTGGCTTTTTGCTGTTTAGTCATTCAGTGCCTGCTCGAGGCTTTCAATATTTTCCTCCATTAATGATACATAGGTGGCTTCGTTTTCAATATCCTCCTCCATCACGGTGGAAAGATTATGCAGGTAGGCCACATCTGCACCGATTTCCTTCTGCACGGTTTCTGCTGTTTTTGATGGAATATTTTGCTCAAGCAGCACCGTGTTAATATCATTTTCTTCTGCCGTAGCCACAATGTCATTGATTTCCTGCACAGAAGGCTCATCCTGGGCATTAATGCCGCTGACCGGGATCTGTTCGAAGCCGTACCGCTCCTCCCAGTAGCCGTAAGCTGCGTGGGAGACAATGAATTGGTTATTATCATTGTTTTCAGCGGCCTCAGTGAATCCCTGGTCAATTTCCTCAAGGTCGGACACGAGCGCCTGATAGTTTTCCTCAAACGTTTCTTCCTGATCCGGCATTTGGCGGGCTAACTCGTTTTTGATACTTTCAGCAGCCTCCTGGGCACGGACCGGGTCAAGCCATACGTGCGGATCGACGCCGCCGTGGCTGTGCCCTTGTTCTTCTTCGTCGTGACTGTGATTGTGTCCTTCTTCATCATGCCCGTGGTCATGCTCTTCTTCCTCGTGGCTGTGATCGTGCCCCGTCGACGTTTCCAGAAGATCCATGTTATTTGTCAGCTCCAGCACTTCCACATTTTCGCCCTCTACCGTACTTTTCGCTTCATCCGCAAAGCCTTCCATACCGCTGCCGGTCATAATAAACATGTCACCCTCGGAAATGTCGGTCAGGGTCTGGGGTGTCGGGTCAAAGGAATGAGCATTGGAGCCAGGCGGAACGACGTTTTCGACATTCACATAGTCGCCGCCGATCTGTTTGGCAAAATCCTCCCAGGCAAACAGGGTGGTGTAAACGTCCAGCTTTTCATTTTGATTCTGTTGATCTTGATTACCATCACCGGAGGCGTTTTGCTGATTATCGTCACTGGTGCTGCAGGCTTGGAGCATGAGAGCTCCGGCCACGATTGAGGCACCTAAAGCAGTTTGTTTTCTCATTGTATTCGTTCCTTTCGTCAGTAGAATGCTGCCGGGGGCAGGATTAATGTGCGATCATTTCATGAGTAATTTCTTCGCCGTCCATGTCTGAGGGGTAGTAGGTTGGCCAATTTTCCACTTCCTCGAGCAGTTCGTCGCTGTCATCGCCCCAGTAGAGATGATAGTGGCCGGCATCGGTCGGAGCGATGCTGTGGTCGCTGAATTGAATGTATTCAGGCATTCCATCGTCACCTTCTTCTAATTCGAAAATAAACCTTACTCCTCGGTTGCCAGCCTCGTATTCAAGAATTTCATGGCCGCCCGAAACGTAGTCACCGGTCATTTCTTCTCCGTTTTTAATGAAGGTAACCGTTCCGTCTTCTTTAATGGTGATTTCACCCACGTTGGTCTGATAGCCTTCCTCATAATATTCTTTGTATTCTTCCTGCGTCATTTCTCCGTCTTCTTCCGCTTTATGAGCGAATACTTCATCGAGCGTGCCGTCTTCCAAATAAGGATACACAGACTGCCAGTCGCCGGCCCAATCGGAAAGCGGGCGATCTTCTACTTCCTCATTATAGAAAAAGCCGTTATAAATACGCTCAGACTCGGCGTCCTGGCCATGGCTGTGATCATGATCATGCTCCTCGCTAGCTGCTTCCTCGCCGTCACTCTGGTCCTGTTCATTGCTTTGGGATTCTTCGTTCGAACTTTCCTGATTCTGCTCCTCGGATTCTGAAGCATTTTCGTTTCCTGAGCCTTCCTCCGTATCGTTGCCGCACCCTGTAATAATCATTGCGCTGACAGTCAGGGCACTTAGCCCTTTAATTGGAAACTTTCTCATGAATACCACTCCTTATTTGTATTTAATCGTAGTCATTACGATTTATTGATTAAAAATATATAGCTATAGGAAAACATGCCGGGCTTCCTGCTGAATGCGGGATGCTGCCGTACGGGCTCCGGAAATGTTCCTGGCTGTGGGCCCAATCGCAAAGTCGGCAAGCGGTCCGCTCACGTACAGCCCTTCAGTCCACGCGAGTGAATGTGGAGCAAGCGCCGGGTAACCGCAGGGAGTGAGTGGCAGCCGGCAAGAATCGATAAGCCGGGCGAGAAGGGGACTGCGGGACGGATGGTACTGATCGCCGGTGGCACAAAGAACAGCCCGGGCTTCCCAAGTCGTTTGCCTGCCGTGAATAAGCCAGTTTTCCGGGCCGGGGGTAACGCTGTGAACAGCTTCCTGTTTCACCTCAAGGTGTCCAAGGTTTTGCTCGCGCCGGACCTGGCGGTAAAGATTTTTCGTAATTGACCCTGGCCGGCGTGCCCGGCTGATAACATTTCTTCGTTCGGAAAATGTTAGGGTCCGCCTGCACAGCTGTTTGTATTTGCCGCCCATCCATTCGGGGGCTGAATCATATTCCCATATGCGAAGTGGATGACGAATAGCGAGAGTGACCCGGGACGGATATCGGCGCCCAAGCTCCAGAGCAGTCTGCACACCACTCATCCCGCCGCCTACAATGGTGACAGGCGGAGCAACGGTGGTTAACTCCTGCTTTTGGTGAAGGTGACAGGCGTGTTGGTCACCTTCGGAAGGAAGCCACGATGGGAGCTGGCAGTGCTCTTTTGTTCCCGTCGCAATCACGACCCGTCTCGTGAAAAAGAGGCCCCGATCGGTTTCGACTCGCCACCCAGCCGCGCAGCGGTCTATGTGGAAAGCAGAGGCCTGTTCGAAACAGGGCGTAAGGTTCATCTCATCCAGTACTTTCGCACAATGATCGCGAAAGAGGAGAACCGAAGGCTTTCTGCTTGTGCCGGAAAAATGGGTTAAATCATAATCATTACGTTTTGAGAAGCGAAATAAATCCCGGGCATCAGGATGCAGATGGTGAACGCCAGGCGATCGCAGGTATTTCATGCCTACCCGTTTGGTCAGCCTGTCCCAGGCTGAAAGCGGTCTGGCCTCTGAATCAATCAGCAATAGTTTTTTATCGCTTGTCAAAGAAGGATCGGCATATGCCAGATGGGCGGCTGTTGTACATCCGTGGATGCCGGCACCGATAATGAGCCATTCAAGCATGAGGGTGTTCGTCCCCGGGATTCACATGATCCTGCGGTGAAACGAGCCACGGGAAAGGATCGCGAAAGGCACGTTCGTCCAACTGCTGTTCCTCTTCGGTCAACAGGCACGCCGTCAGTTCCCGGGTCACCTGCTGCTGATCCAGATGCTGGCCGATAATCACCAGCTCGGTGCCCTTGTCACCGACTGTCGGGTCCCAGCTGGCTTTTAGCTCCGGCTGTTCGTTGAGCATACGCTGCTGCTCGCCGGCAGGAAAGGAGGAGACCCAGTACGACACCGGCTCAAGCTGAATCGACGTGCCGGCCTGCGAAAGTAAAAGCGCTGTATCATTGCGGGTGACACACCAAATAATGCCCTTCGCCCGGATCACCTGCCGGGGGAAGGCTTCCAAATACTCCAGCAGCCGTCCGGAATGAAAGGGGATCCGGCTCCGGAAAACGAAGGAGGAAATGTGATACTCCTCGGTTTCCGGCTCATGCTCCTGTTCGAGCTCCTGCAGCCAGCCCGGGGCCTGAAGAGCTTCATCAAACGAAAATTTTCCGGTGCCGAGCACCCTTGCAGGCTCTACGCGCCCATACGCGGTCTCAATGATTTCAGCTTTTGGCTGAAGCGCCCGCAGCATGCTTCTCAGATGCCGGGTCTGCTCCCGGCTAAGCAGGTCTGTTTTGTTTAAAATCAGCACATCGCAAAACTCGATCTGTTCAATCAGCAGGTCGGCAATTTCGCGCTCATCGTCGTCTTCCGCACCTTGCTTGCGCTCCTGCAGCGTTTCGCCCGACGTATAATCGGCCCAGAAGCGGGCGGCATCGACCATGGTGACCATCGTATCGAGCCGGCAGCTGCCGGTAAGGTCAATTCCCGATGTCTCATCCTCGTATGTAAACGTCTGGGCAACCGGAATAGGCTCGCTGATGCCGGTGGATTCGATTAAAATATAATCCACGCCGCCGCGTTCAGCAATCTGCTGGACCTCCTGAAGCAGGTCGTCTCTCAGCGTGCAGCAGATGCAGCCGTTCGACATTTCCACCAGGTTCTCCTCCGTCCGGGAAAGGGAGCTGCCGCGTTCAATCAAATCGGCATCGATATTAATTTCGCTCATATCGTTAACGATCACGGCTATTTTCCAATCCGACTGTTCATGGAGCAGGTGATTCAGCAGGGTCGTTTTCCCGGAGCCTAAATATCCGCTCAGCACAGTCACCGGTATAGTTGAAGACATACTTGATTCCTCCTTATGTAAAATGTAAATCGTAATTGTTACGATTTGCGCGCTGCAATTACTTTATAAAACATTTGTTATCATGTCAACGCCTGTTTATGTATTTTTTTAATAGAAATGAATGAACCAAAAAGAAAAACCCCTGCGCGATAGGGGTTTTACCGGAGGGTGTGTCAGGAGCTGATTTTTTTAAATAAAGAGAGCTTCATGTTTCCGGCTGATGCTGGTTCCGTACCACCAGTACATCGCAGGAAGCCCTGCGAACGGTGCTTTCAGAGACACTTCCGAGAATGAACCGCTGCGTGCGTCCCATGCCCGAAGCGCCGACCACAATCAGGTCAGCCTGGTGTTTGCGGGCGACCTCCCCAGGAACAGTCGTTTTAGGCGTGCCGTATTCGATAGAGTACTGCATGGACTTGAGGCCGTGGTTTTCTGCGTCACTTAACGTCCGGTATTCGTGGAGCAATGCTTCCGCGCGTTCTTTATAAACGTCGATGAGGTCATTGGTGTAGGGCTCAAGTGAGGACAGCGACTGCGTGTTCAGGACGTAAATGACCTGAGCCTGGCTCTGGTGCTTTTTGGCCATGTCGAGCCCGGCATAGAAGGCGCTTTTAGATGCATCGGAGCCGTCGACGGCGATTAACACCGAACGATAAACGGCCGTACTGTCGCTGTTTTTCACGACCCAGACGTCGCAGGAGGCACGCCGGACAATACCGGCGGACACACTGCCAAGACGCTTCTTTTCGCCTGTGCTGGCACCGGAGCCGCCCGTTACGATCAGATCCGGCCCGAAGGACCTTGCAATATCATCTGCGACGGCTGTCTTGGGAATGCCTTCTTTAATGAACACGCGCACGTGGTAGATACCGGCGTTCTCGGCCTGTTCTTTGCCCCGAGTAACGATGTCGCTTCCTTTTTTATTTAAGGCATGAAGCATTAAATCCGGGTACTGCCTTCGCAGCTCCTTAATATTATGGTAGTCGACAATATGACAAATCCCCAGGGTGCTCTTATAGGCCAATGCGGCATCGATGCCTTTGGCTAAAGCGGCTTCGGATTCCTCCGATCCATCCAGCGCTACGAGTATCCGTCGGTAAGGGAGAGGCATAGGGCTTCTTCCTTTCTGTAATCCATCATTTGTGAATCAGTGGAAAGGACTGCTTATATTTCACGCCTGTCGTTACATATTTTGCGAAGGGTGGTGTAAAGGATGTAGATGAAGGAGGTGAGGGCCGTGGCCTGTATCAGCCGGAGCTCTGAGCGGAGGGGACGGGCATACTTAACACCCGTCCATAAACCAATCGCAAACAGGCAGATCTTTAACACACCAAAATCCAGCACAGAGTACCTGCGGGCAGCCCTGTGTACACGTTCAATTAACTGCTTCATCATAACCCCTCCATTTTAAAGGTTTTGAAAAAAGGTACTAAACAGATCACATAAGCGGGAAATGCTCTGAGGCTACATAATAGGTGATTAATTTTTCCTCCGTTGTGGTGGAAGGACAGGAGGAAAGGGGCAAGGACTCAATAGCCACCACATACATCACAGACTTCCGGAAGCGAATTTCCTCTCCCAGCTCAAAGCTGACCTCTGTGTAATGATTCAGGAAAAGCTCCTCCTGCAGCTCCAGGGGACTGCCGATAAACCACAGCTTGTTCGGCTGCTCCGTATCCGCAGAAAGGTACACGAACCGGACGAGAGAGTATTGCTCTGCATGAAAGGGCTCGCCCGAATATTTTTGTTCCGATATGTCCATATAGCGTGCTCCTTTCCGGTGAAAATTTGGGCTTACGGCCAGCAGGCGTCATAAAATAAATTGAATTATGTAAAAATAAAAGCGGTAGTAAATGCCAGGGCCTTATTACCTTTATATTTACCAGTATACACTGAAAATAGGGAATTACATCATGAAAAAGTCCTTTAGTATGTACTCACGACTAAATATGCACAAGCAATAGTGAGTTTATCAAAATTATGCGTTAATGCATACAATTATTTTATTTGGGAAATCCACATTTTAAAGGGAATACAGGGAGATCATGCGATCGTTAGCTGTCAAAGGAGACTTCAGCATGTGTAAAAATAATGATACATTTAATAGAGATAAAGGAATAATTTAACAGCAGTATCCTGTGTTAGAAGGAACATAAAAATTGGAAATTGTAAGGGGGAGAAGAAGATGCCGCCCGAAGCAGCATTCAGTTTAAGAATACTTATCCTGGCCGTGGTCGTAACGATTGCATTGATTGGGACCATTCACGGGCTGAGCCGGAGGTGGTATATCAAGCGTAACGACGGTTACAGAGAAAAAAACTATGCAAACAGAAGTCATCTCGTCATTAGATACATCTTTTCGGGGTTGCTTGTAGCAGGAAGTCTTCTAGTAAATGTCTTTCAGGATTTTTTTGAGCCCTCTATCTTTGTCGTTTTTTTATTGTTTTACGCTTTGTATACGGCCATAAGCGTGCATATGTGGAAAAAAGAAAGTTATAATCCGGACGATTACCGGTATGAGTGGTTCGTGCAGGGAGGGACGCTGCTTGTGGCAGCCGTTGGCATCACTGCGGCCCTGCTGATATTGGAGTAGGTAAAAAGCTTAGCAAAATAAAAAAAGAAAGCCCGGCTGCGGCGGTTCCACAGGGGCTTTTCTATCGACACGGCTTTTTTAAGACTGCTGCTTCTCTGTCCCGAATTTCCGGTCGTATTCCCTTCCGTAATGCCGGCGTGCGTGGAATTCGTGAATGAGCCGGATAGACGGGCGAATGAGAAATTGAAAGCTGGCCACGACAAACAGGGTGACCCCGAGGATGCGCCAGGGGCCTTCAAAATAGAAGCAGATGCTGCCGATGAAAAACCATAAGCCTAATAGAAAATCGTTAATCGTATAAAGGGTGTTGTAAATTTTTTTGAAAAAAGGAGTGTGGTTTTTCATCCGGCTTTCAATATATTCGTTTCTGGAACTATAATCCTGGCTGCTTTGATTGGCTGCTTGTTCTGCGTTCATGCTGACTCCTCCCTTCATCTGATTTTTGTAATATCACACATATATATTAACGAATGTCGGCAGGTTGAAACGTCATCGGAGCATCGATAGTTTGCTTTCTGGCATTTCACAGGAGACAAAGGGTATGCAGTGCTCGTCATGCAGCCGAAAAAGTAATAGCCTGATAAGACAGGATTAAAAAACAGTGAGCACCTGCCGGCTTAGCCGGTGGGCGCTTTTTGGTGCGGGAAATGGGAGCTGTACTCAAGCTCAACCATAGGATGGCTTCAGTCATTATTGCTAACGCGGAATTCATTTTTCCAGGCCTAAATGGTAATTCACATTGAAAAGCGATTAGTCTAAAGCAATTTAGCGGGAGCCGGAAAAAAGACAAGAGCAAAACCGGGAACGTTAAAGGACGAAAAAGAAGCTGCCGACTCAGCCGGCAGCTTCTTCGTTCACGTAGCGGATGTATTTGGTGAGCGTGAGCATCGACTGCAGCCCGAGCCGGTCCATCAGTTCCTCCGGTGACACGCCGCTTTCGAGCTCGCGCACGATGTAGCTGTTGCGGAAATGAGTCGCAGAAATCGCGCGTTCGATGCCGGCACGCTTGCGCTCCTCGCGGATCATTTTCTGGATCGCGACCTCGGTTAAATTTTTCGGCTGGTCGTTTTCATAGCTCCAGCGGTACGTCTGGCGCTGAAAGTCAAACGCGACAAACAGCGGCTCGCCGTCAAAGGACGGGCGCACGGCCTGCGGGATGACGTCGAGGTAATAGTACAGCTGCTTCTGGAGCTCCTTGGTCAGCTGGAGCGTCCGCGGGTTGCCCTCGGTAATGTCAAGCTCCCTGCGGGTCAGGTGCAGGTGCTCGATCCGGATCGAGGCGAGCTCGTGCATGCGGAGCCCGTAGTCGTAAAACAGCTTTAAAATCACGATGTTTCGCGGGGCAAGCATCGGGCGCACGGCCTGCTGCTTGTCGGACAGCCCGGAATCGGACTCGAGCGTGTCCATGAGCCGCCTCATTTCCTTCGGGGCGATCAGCTCCTCCTCCTTGAGTACGTTCCAGACGCTGTCATCGACGGGGAGCTCTGCCATCGGGTTGGAGGCGATCCGTTGTGTGTCGCGCAGGAAGCGGAAGTAGCGGACGAGTACGGTCTGGATGCGCTTCAAGGTCCGGAGCTGGTAGTGGCGCTCCTCGGCCAGAATATGAAAATAGGTGGTAATGTCGTCGGGTTTAACGGCCGCCTCCTCGCCGTCGAGGACGACGTCGATGAACCGGTGAAAGTCGGCCAGGTCGTATTCGTAGCGCTTCAGCGTGCTCGGCTTGCGCCCCCGGGACTGCAGGAAGGAAAGAAAGGCCTGCATGCCGTCCGGAAGGAGCTCGGGTTGCAAATTCATTGTCATTCCTCCTGCTTCGTTTGCCGATTAAGCATCGCGGCTTGTTTGTTTGGCACTTAACCCATATTATAGTATGTAGAGGACAGGAAAAACAGGAGGATCTAAACTATTGCAGGATTTTGAGAACCAACAGGTAGATAAAGAACGGGTGGTACTGGTTGCCGTCCACAAGGATGATACCGATGAAGCGACGTTTGAAGCGTCCCTCACCGAGCTTGAACAGCTGGTGGAGACGGCGGGAGGCACGGTCACGGCCGTACTGACGCAGAGCAGGCGTTCGCTTGATTCGAAGACGTACGTCGGGAAAGGCAAGCTCGAGGAAGCGGTGGCGACCGCCGAAGAGCAGGAAGCGGATCTTTTGATCTTTAACGATGAGCTCTCGCCCGGCCAGATTTCCACGATTACAAACCAGACCGGCTTGTACATCATTGACCGCACGCAGCTGATACTCGATATTTTCGCCGGCCGTGCGGCGTCGAATGAAGGGAAAATGCAGGTGGAGCTCGCGCAGCTGAACTACATGCTGCCGCGCCTCCGCGGGCAGGGCGAATCCCTGTCCCGGCTCGGCGGCGGGATCGGCACACGCGGACCCGGGGAAACGAAGCTTGAGACCGACCGGCGCCATATTCAGAAGCGGATGGATGACGTACGTAAAAAGCTCAAGCAGGTGAAAAACCGGCGCGAGCAGTACCGCGAACGGCGCAAGGAAAAGAACGTGCTGCAGTTTGCGCTCGTCGGCTACACGAACGCCGGCAAATCCACGATTTTAAATGCGCTCACCGAAGCGGACACGCTCGAGGAGAACGCGCTGTTTGCCACGCTTGACCCGCTGACGCGCCGGGTGGAGCTTCCATCGGGTCTTGAAGTGCTCGTCACCGATACGGTCGGGTTTATTCAGGACCTGCCGACGTCACTGATTGCAGCGTTCCAGGCGACTCTGGAAGAAGTAAAGGAAGCAGACGTACTGCTTCATGTGATTGACGGCTCGCACCCGCGGGCTGACGAGCAGGCCTCCACAGTGCGCGGGCTGTTAAAGGAGCTCGAAGCAAGCCACATTCCGGCGCTTACGGTCGTTAACAAGCGCGACGCCGTCGAAGACGGACCGGTCGTAGCGGCAGACAAGCCGTCGATTTCCATCTCGGCCCGCAAGGACGAGGACGTGGAGCTGTTGCGGGAGTCGATGGAAAGCGTGCTGCTTGAGCAGCTGCAGCCGTACCATGTGGAAATTCCGCTTGCCGACGGCCATATCATGCAGCGGTTCAAGCATGAAACCCTCGTGCGCGAGGAAACGCTTGATGAAGAAAACGAAAGTTGGATTCTGTCCGGATATGTGCAGAGCGACCAGGCGATCCACCGGGAGATCAAGCAGTATGCTAAAGGAGATGCGGGGGCGAAATGACACGCGATATGTTGGAACAAAAGCAGGTGCAGCAGGCCGAGCGCCGGATTGCGCCGCAGCTCGAAGCGATTGCGGAACGCGAGCTAGTGAACCAGCAGCGAATGCTCGACATTTTCCGGAAGCACAACGTGTCGGCGTTTCATTTCCAGCACTCCACCGGCTACGGCTATGATGATACCGGGCGCGAGGTGCTGGACCGGGTGTATGCCGATGTGTTCGGCACCGAGGCGGCCATGGTGCGCCAGCAGTTTATTTCCGGGACGCATGCGATCAGCACGGCGCTGTTTGCGGCGCTCCGTCCGAGCGGACGGCTGTTGTATGCCACCGGCACGCCGTACGACACGCTGAACACGGTGATCGGCCTCGACGGCAGCGAAGCAGGGACGATGAACGAATGGGGCATCGGCTGCGACGTGGTGCCGCTTGCCGGCGGCCGCGTGGATATGGGAGCCGTGCATGAGGCGGTCACGCCGGACACACAGGTAATTGCGTTTCAGCGCTCGCGCGGCTACGACGATCGTCCGTCGATCGGCCTGGACGAAATGAAGGAGTACATGGCGGAGCTGAAACAGGCATATCCCCACATCGTGCTGTTTGTGGACAACTGCTACGGAGAGTTCGTGGAAACGACCGAGCCGGGCCATATCGGAGCGGATCTGATGGCGGGCTCGCTCATTAAAAACCCGGGCGGCGGCATTACCCGCACCGGCGGCTACATTGCCGGCCGGAACGACCTGATTGAAAGGGCGGGGGCAGGCTTTGCCGCGCCCGGCATCGGCCTGGAAGGCGGTGCGACGCTCGGCATGCTCCAGGAAATGTTTCAGGGGCTGTTTCTCGCGCCGCACGTCGTGGCGGAAGCCCACAAGGGAGCGGTGCTGACCGCGGCGCTGATGGAGGACGCCGGGCTGCAGGCATCACCGGCGTCCGGGGAGGAGCGGACCGATCTGATCCAGTCCGTGCAGTTTGGCGACCGGGACAAAATGATCCGGTTCTGCCAGGCGGTGCAGATGTATTCCCCGGTGGACTCCGGCGTTACACCTCAGCCGAGCCCAATGCCCGGCTACAACGATGACGTGATCATGGCTGCCGGCGCTTTCATCCAGGGCTCAAGCATCGAGCTTTCCGCCGATGGGCCGATCCGGCCGCCGTATACAGCCTTCGTGCAGGGCGGATTAACGTATGCGCACGTGAAAATTGCCGTTAGCGAAGCGTTAAAGGCGATACAATAACCGACAGAAGGGCAGGTCCTCCGAAAGAGGGCCTGTTTTTTCTGTACATTTGACGGGGAATAAGCGAAAATAGAAAAGAGACAATAAGTTCTGAAAATTTTGATGTAAAAATAGCTTACATGAACTTGACGGAAAAGCTTACATCATGTAGGATATACTTAGTTTCAATGAAAGGGGGCGTAACGCATGAATGATCATGTACGCCGGAATACCCCTTTATTTCCGATTGGTATCGTCCAGAAGCTGACGGAGCTCACCCCAAGGCAGATTCGCTACTACGAAGAACACGGCCTGGTGTTTCCGACACGGACCGAAGGCAACCAGCGGTTGTTTTCCTTCCGCGATGTGGATCGTCTGCTTGAAATCAAAGCGATGATGGAGCGGGGCGTGAACCTTTCAGGCATCAAGGAAATCTATGAATTAAAAACGTATTCAGAGGAACCAAAGCAGCCCTCTGCACCAAGAAATCATGATATGACCGACCGTGAACTGCGCAGGCACCTCCGCAAGGAAGTGATGATGGCAGGCAAATATTCGCGTCCGTCCATGATTCAGGGACAGCTGTCGCGGTTTTTCGACTAACAGCAGGATTAACTTTTTTCCGGCTGCGGCCGGGGAAAAGATCTAATAATTCACTATTCTAGTTTTTTAGAGAGGAGTCACAATTAACATGGCAAACACGAAAAAAGACATTTTAAAGTTTGCAGAAGAGGAAAACGTTAAGTTTATCCGCCTTCAGTTTACTGACTTGCAAGGAATTATTAAAAACGTAGAGATTCCGATGGACCAGCTTGATAAAGCACTGGACAACCTGATGATGTTCGACGGTTCTTCCATCGAAGGATTTGTACGTATTGAAGAATCCGATATGTACCTCTATCCGGATCTTGATACCTGGATCGTCTTCCCATGGACGCCGGAAAAGGGCAAAGTCGCACGTTTAATTTGTGACATATATGAGCCGGGCAAGCCTGGCGAAGAGCCAACGCCATTTGAGGGTGACCCGCGCGGTATTTTGAAGCGTGTACTTAAAGAAGCAGAGAAATTAGGCTTCTCCGCCTTCAATATCGGACCAGAGCCTGAGTTCTTCCTTTTCAAAAACGATGAAAAAGGCGAGCCGACCACAACCCTGAACGACAAGGGCGGTTACTTTGACCTTGCGCCGACAGACCTCGGCGAAAACTGCCGCCGCGACATCGTGCTTGAGCTTGAAGACATGGGATTTGAAATCGAAGCCTCCCACCACGAAGTGGCGCCGGGACAGCACGAAATCGACTTCAAATACGCAGACGCCATCACGGCCTGCGACAACATCCAGACGTTTAAGCTCGTTGTTAAAACGATCGCACGTAAGCACGGCCTGCACGCCACCTTTATGCCAAAGCCATTGTTCGGCGTAAACGGCTCCGGCATGCACTGCAACATGTCACTGTTCAAAGGCAAAGAGAACGCGTTCTACGACAAGAAGACCGATTCTCAGCTGAGCACAACGGCTATGCAGTTCCTCGCAGGTACACTCGAGCACGCGAAGGCGTTCACGGCGCTGACGAACCCAATCGTCAACTCCTACAAGCGTCTTGTGCCAGGCTACGAAGCACCAGTATACGTAGCATGGTCCCTGCGTAACCGCAGCCCGCTCGTACGTATTCCGTCTTCCCGTGGTATGAGCACGCGTATCGAAACGCGCAGCCCGGACCCATCAGCTAACCCGTACCTTGCCATCGCAGCAATGCTTGCTTCCGGCCTGGACGGCGTCAAGCGGAAGCTCGAGGCTCCAGAGCCGACAGACCGCAACATCTACGTGATGGAAAAAGCAGAACGCGAAGAACTCGGCATCGAGGACCTGCCGGCGGACTTGAACGAAGCGCTTCAGCACCTGCTGAACGACGAAGTTCTTGTTAACGCCATCGGCCCGCACGCCATCGAGCACTTCGCCGAAGCAAAAGAAATCGAGTGGGACATGTTCCGCAGCCAGGTACACCCTTGGGAACGCGAACAGTTCCTGTCCACGTACTAAAATAGAGAAAACCCTTCAGCCGCAATGGCTGGAGGGTTTTTTTGTGTTTTGGCGTATATTTTCATTTCATAGGAGGTGCCCTAATTACAAAATACAAGAAACATTATTCTTTGCATCTTAAAAAAGTCTTGAACATAGTAGTTCCTTAATACACTAACGACTGACTGCCTTTAGCTTTGAAACCTTGAATAATATATTCTTCTGAACTAGTGGCTACTACTACATGTAAATCGTAATAATTATACAATTCTCCAAGATTATTTTTATCAGGACTCTCTAAGTCTTCGTTTCCGTAAATACTGGCTCCCGAAGATAAAGAACGTATAAAAGAATCAGCTAAATCTTTAGCGTAGTCTTCATTGGTCGCACTTTCTACTACTATAGCTAAGCTAATAGTTTTACTGTCTTCATCAAACGCAGCGTGAACATCTTTTACGCCTTCATAATCAAGCATGATACCGTAAGAATGGTCAAGCACATAGTCGTTAATCATTTCTGAGGAACTTTTATCACTATTTTCTTGTTTCTTTTCTTTCTCTTTAGCGGCCTGTTTCTCAGCTGCTTCTTGTTCCTTAACTTTTTGTTCTTCCTGTTCCTTTTCTTCTTTAGCTTTCTGTTCTTCCTCTCGAGCTTTTTGCTTTTCAGTTTCTTCTATTTCTTTAGCAGCTTGTTCTTCTGCTTTCTCTTGTTCTTTGGCTTCTTGGACTTTGCGTTCTTCTTCAGCCTCGACTTTTTCTGCTTCAATGGCTTCTTCACTAGCGTTTTCTTCTAAGGTAGGAGCAGGTTCATCTACAAAAATAACACCGACAATGTTAAAAAGAAGAAAAAGGTAAAAAGCAGAAGCTAATGTAGCTTTCCACTTTGAGCCTGAGCGATAGCCAAGGATGCGCCGATACCACTTTCTTTTCTCCTGCATAGAACTCCCCCCTGAGTTTGTTGCCTATATCTAATTATACCTAGGATTAAAGCAATGTAGTTATAATTATTATGCCGTTTTTCTTTTTTTATTTAAGTCAATTTGAATTTCGTCATTACCAGGGTAATATGTGAGGTTTACGCCACTTCAATTCGAGTGTGGCATTACTTGAACGATATCTAAGAACTAGGAGGAGCTAGTTTATTTATTATTGGGACCGGCATTAAGCAGGATGAATATTAGAAAAGAAATTACTGGAACAATGCGGAAATTTACTCAATGGAATGTTGATCACCGTAATATTTACGGTACTACTAGTCACTGTCGCAGAATTAGGATGGAAAGCGGTTCAGTGGGCGTGGAGCTGAAACACAAGCAAAGGGACGGTATCATGGGCGAATGCATGAAAGGAATTAAATAAGATAAAATCACAGTGAAACTAAATTTTGATATACTTAGGACAGAAGAACCAGTCGTCCTGGTGGTGTCTGAGGGATGCGTTCGTTGCGTTCTTTTACCGGCCATGGGGAGACGAAGATTGTGACGCAGTAGGGTAAAGTGAAGCGGGTGAAAAGGGACGAGGGAGGGGGGAGAGTTTTGAATGAAGGATTGAATTCTGATCTGGTTAGATTTGCTCTAGGTGTATCTTCTGAAAATAATAGGTATTATGAAGAAATAATCAATAATTCTAAAATAAGAAGAACTTCGAAAGAAGGATTTTATTTAAAGAATCTATCGATAGAACAGAAACTTCAATATGCTGAAATAATTTTTTATGATTGTTTACAGGAAATAGTAATTTCAATAGATTATGCTAATCATGCATTAGAAACAAGTAACTTCGGCGTAGCTTTTTCTTTAGTAAGAAAACCATTTAGAGATTTATTAGCATGTATGGAATACTTAACTTTTGATTGGCAAGGTTATATTGAAGGGATATTAGATAACGATATCGAAAGAATCGATGTTTCAATGAAAAATAATAAAGATAAAATAGAAAAAAATATGGTATTTTTAATGCAGGAAAATGAGTCCTTTTTCAAAGGGATGAAAGTTGAGGATTTGAAAGCAATAAATCTTCATAGGTATGGTCCTGATAAAGCTAAAAACACACTTTCAACAGCTTTAAGTCAGTCTTTGCATTTAGTTACCAATAACCCAGCATACAAAACGCCTAAAAATAGACTGAATTTTATACCATTAGTTAGTAATCAAGTTTTTGAACAAAATTATTTAGTCATTTATTTAGGGTTTTTGCCTATGTTTTACGCATATTTAAATCGATTAGTAGCGTTCAATACGTTAATGACATTTAATCATAATAATGAAAGTACAGTGAGACAAGTTATAAAATATCCAAAAATAGAAAATAAATTTCTTGAATTTACCACAGAAATAGAAAATGCATTTTTAAAGTAGTAAAAATTCTACCACCCACTGGGGGACACTGAGCCACAATATAATGCTGTGGTTCAGTGTGCACTTTTTTGTGTTTGGCCGTATATAGGATTTATTTTCTCTCTTTGTATATAAAAAATCCCTGCTCGAAAGCAGGGGAATTATATTTATGCGGTTGCTGTTTTGTCTTTGCGGGCTACGCCCATAATTCCTGCAATCAATAAAAGGATACCTGAAATAATAAAGAAAGCAGAGACACTGATAAAACCGCCTACAGCAGCTACAATCATTAGTATGCCGCCAAGCTTTGCTTTATTTCGTACTAATACTGAGCCAACAATTCCTAATACCGAAAATAGTAAAGCACCGAAACCAAGCCCTGTAACACTACTTGTACCTGTTTCTGAAAATCCGGCGTCAATTGCCCCGAAAAGGAGGGCGAAAACACCAGCGAACAATCCTAAAATGCCCCCGATCAAACCTAAAACAAATTCGCCTGTTCTGTTCATTTTATAATACCCCTTTATTTCAATGTAATATGGGAAGAGTTAGTGCCGAAAATACCTTCAGTCACTTCTGCTTCCAGATGATCTTCTTCCGCTACTTCATCTGTTACATCAAAGACCACTTGGCCCTCGATGGATGAGCCTGGATTGACTTCAGAAAAGAAAAAGTCTGCAGCTTGACTAGGATCCTCGGAAGAATTCGCATAAGTACTGGCAGTAGCATCGGCTTCAAATGTTTTTCCATCCTGTTTTAAACGAACCTGCGAAGAATCGACCATTGCCGCTTCGCTTCCGTTATTGGTATAAACCATGTCGAGAATAATGTACGTTCCTTCTGCTGTCTCAGAGAGGTATTCGTCACCAACTGTAGAAGCTGTTGAAACATTATTAATTTGAAAGGAAACTGCTCCGACTGTTACCTTTTCGCCTAATTCATCGGAAGATTCAGTTTCACCGGAATTTTCGGAGCTTTCTTCGCCCTCTGCTTCTGAAGAGTCGTCGCTGGAGTCCGGTTCTTCATTTGCTTCTTCGCTTTCACCACCAGCTTGTGCCTCTTCTTCTTCCTGCAACTCTTGCTCCCGTTCTTCTAATTCTTGCTCACGCTGATCTAATTCTTCAGCGCGTTGTTCTTGTTCCTCTGTTTCGCTAGTAGATTCTGTTTCCGCTTCTGCTTTTTCAGTAGTCTCTTCTTCTTGTGCCTGTTGATTACTGGTAGCAGAGTTGTCTGAGACTAATGCGTACCCACCGAAGCCAATCGCGAACAATCCGACAAAAGCAATAACATAATGCTTGGTCCGGATTTTTTCAAAAAGTGCTCGTTTGGCAACTAGCCGCATAACCGCATGTACGGCCCAAACAGCAAGTACTAGAAATGACAAAATAAATAGAAGCAAAAAGAAATTTTCCATGCTCTATTCCCCCTTTAAATATTTAATTACTTTTAACAGGGAGAACGTAGAACATACCGTAATCCCCTCAATTGGAATATCCCCCTTTATATGTAAATGAATGAACCTTTTTCATTTTACCAACACATAGTCCTAGAAACAATTACGTGCAAAAATTTTTAATTTGTGATTTCCGTACTAAAGTAATAGGAAATATTGTATTTATTTTGTTAGTTGGGGTTGCCGCATGGCTATAAGAAAGCCTTTTGTGTATAAGTGTAAAAATAATTCTAGCTTTAAGAAGTGGTGTGGGTGCAATGCGAACTAGGGACACGGGTGTTAAGTGAGAAGCGGGAAGCATGGGGGGACGTTTTAGAATATGCACAAAGGACCGGAGATTTACTACTATAAGTTTACCCCGGTCCGTTGGCATCGCTATAGCGATATTGGGAAATCTATGAAAAGATTCGGAATGTACTTTTCGGAGTACTAATCGACGTAATATTTACAGTACTTTTGGTAAGTATCGCAGGGTTAGGATGGAAAGTGATCGAGTAGACATGGAGCTAAAACAGAAACAAAGGGGCGGTACCATGAGCGAACGCATGGGAGAAATTCAATGGGATAAAGTCACAGAGCAACTAAATTTTGATATACTTAGGACAGAAGAACCAGTCGTACTGGTGGTGTCGGAGGAGGCGTGTTCGTTGCGCTCCATTGCCGGGAGCACGGAGAGACAAAGATTGTGACGCACCAGGGAAAGGTGAAGCGCGTGAAATGGTATGAGGGGGGAAGAGTTCTGAATAGAGATGCATTTGTAGGACTAGTGGTTTTTGTAATAACAATATTCTTATTAGTGTATTGGAGAGGTATTATTGAAGCCGTGGGTTTGGAAAGTGTAGACGGCGGGACATGGTTGCAAACCTCTGGAACTATCATTGGTGCTTTTTTAGGTGCTTTGTTAGCTGGAATGATTTCATTGAAAAGCGTAGAAAAACAAATTGAATATAACAAAAAAAGAGAAGCTAAAAAAGAAAATCAGTATTTAGGCAATGTATCTTCACAATTAGGGTTTTATTTTTCGGAAGTTGTTAAACAGTTACGAGAAATTAAAGAAATCCACGATGGACATCAGTTTGGAATAGCTTATTCAGAAATTAAGTTCAGATTTAATAGACTTAACGATTTAAACAGAACTATTGAAAAGATAGACCTTAGCGGTTTGACTGTCAATGAAAATCACTCCCTACAACATAGCAAATTAACTATCGTTTATAGACTTACTGATATTGAAGATTTATTACGGAGAATTGAAACACCTGATGGTTTTTTATTAATACATCGATTACCGTCCGGAGAAAATAGTTATGAAGAAAATCATAATGGGATTATTATGCAGATTGGAATGAATATTAAAACAATCAATGATACTAAAAAAATGATAGACGAAATAAATAAGAAATACTCAAAATAAAAGTTTTACCAGTCAACTGGAGGATACTGAAAGACAGCACAACGCTGTGGTTTGGTGTCCTCTTTTTTGTTAGGAGGCATGTATGGAACAGAAACCGCAGTAGAGGAAGAAGCAGCTTGGCGAGAGAGGTTAAAGAGTTGATAGGCGTACACAAACTAACTTTTGCTTTTTGCATGACTTTTATCCCGAAAACTCATTAAGACGTTTGCTTTCCCCGTATAAAGAGGTAGAGAGGAATACATAAAAAAATAAGGGATGATAAAAAATGAATAAAGCACACTTGATTACGGAGAAAATGGCGCTGGAGGAAGAGTACGATAAAGGTGAGGTTCCGCATGATGAATATATTGAGCGTGTGGAGGAGCTGCAGCAGCAACTGGAGCAGCCAAACTTTGTAAAATAAATGTAATGATGAAAAACTAGAATAGTATGGTAATGTGTAAGCAGAAGGTGATAAAATGAGTAACTTTGCTTACATCAAACGCGGAAAAACCAATGAAATTCTCATCGGAGCGTACAAGGAAATGATTAATGCGTATTACGGAGAAGACATTTATTCGTTTGAAACCGAAGAGGAATTGTTTCACAGCATTCAAACGTACCGGCAAAAGGAATATATTATCACCCGTCTGAGCGAATTACCCATCATTGATGTGCTGTGGAAAAAGACAGGAAGCGCCCGCTACGAAACCGAGTAGCGGGTTTTTTTGTGCTTAATTGGAGGCTGTATTGAACCAGGACTGGAAAAAATTCATCTTACATAACAGTTTTTGATCCCCCGAAACGAACCATCCAGACAATATACAACGTGGGGAAGACGAAAAATAACGCGATGTTTTTTTGAAATTTATAAAGAGGTGAAAAGTGTGAGCAAGCATCAGGAACTGCGGGCCATCATGAAGAAAATGAGCGGACAGGATCATATCATCACGGTGCCGCGTATCTTTATCGAATTTTTGGACGGCGATTTGAACACGGCGCTCGTTTTAAATCAGCTCGTGTTTTACGCCGACAAAACGAAGCGCACCGACGGCTTCTTTTATAAAAGCTACGGCGAATGGGAGACAGAGACGGGATTAACCCGGCGCAAAATCAAGGGATCGATCGATAAGCTGATCAACAAAGAGCTGGTCGCCACCAAGCTGAAAAAGGCGAACGGGGCGCCGACGCTGCACTATGCGCTGGATTACGGCAAAATGCTTGCTTCCATTACGGCAAAATGTGCAAATCCATCTGAACAGCCTGTCACTAACCCGGATTCGAACAAAGTGCCGGATTCCATAACAGATGATTTGCAGTTGAATTCAACAGATGAGTTAAACAGTAGTCCCCGCGCCATCGCAAGCGTTGTTCCGTTTTATGAGGAGAATTTTGACGGAACGATGACGGCCTATCACCGGGAGCGGCTGGGTGATTGGTGCGAGGTGCTTTCTCCGGAGATTGTGCTTCGGGCGTTGGAGATCACGATTCTACAGGGCGGCCGCAGACTGAAATACGCTGAGCAGATCCTGAATGATTGGCAGCGGTTCGGCTGTCGCACGCTTGATGATGTAGAAAAATACGAAGAAACGAAAAAACAGCAGAAGGAGGCACGCCGACATGGAAGAAGCAGCCAAAGGCATGCAGGAGGTACTCGCCAGTCTCGAAAAGAAATCAGCGGAAATGAAAAGCAATCCACTCTCGGTAACGGATGGTACCGACCGGGAACCTGAGTACCAGTGTCCGGTATGCAAAGATCAGACCGGCTGGCTGGAAAAGGTGGAGGGAGTCGAGAAATGGGTCATCTGTCCGTGTATTCGCGAGCGCCGGACGCAGCGGCTGCTCCAATTTAGTGAGATCACCGAAAGCTTCCGGAACGTTACCTTCGGGCAGTTTCAGACCGACAACGCAGATCCGCAGGTAGCGAGCATGAAAGAAGCCGCGCTCGCCTACTACAGCCATTACCAGGATCTGCGGAAGCAGCGGGAGAACAGCATGCTGCTCATGGGTGTGCCGGGCTGCGGCAAAACGCATATTCTCACAGCGCTCAGCAACAACCTGATGCAGCGCAAAAAGCTCGAGGACGAGGGCGGACAGCAGCAGGGCGTATCCGTCCAGTATTTTCCTTACGTTGAAGGGTTCAACGACCTGCGGGACGACTTTAATCTGCTGGAGCGGAAAATGGAGCGCATGAAAAAGGCGGACGTGCTGTTTATCGATGATTTGTTCAAGCCGGTGAAGCAGTGGACAAAGGATGGGTATGAGCGGATGCCGCGGGCAACCGCCTGGCAGATCGAGCAGATGTACGCCGTGATTAATCACCGGTATCTGAATCACCTGCCGATTCTCGTTTCCACGGAGCTGATCATGGAAGAGCTCGTGGAGGTGGACGACGCGCTCGCGTCCCGGATCGTGCAGATGTGCAAATCCTTCCTGGTGACGATCACCGGGCCGAAGAATGACTTAAACTACCGACTCAAAGGAGTGTATTAAATGGTGCCAGCGTGCGCGATAGTGATGCAGGGGAGAAGGCTGAATGAAGTGGAAGAGCAGCTGCGAAAGGAGCGGGTGCAGCGGAATTTGGAGCGCTTCAAAGAAGCGGAACGGAAATTTGGCAGGCAGAAACTGGTGGCGGAAGGGTAAAATTATAGTTAATAAAATAAAAATCGGGTTAAACCCTCCAAACATTAGGGGATAGATGAATACATAGCGGAGTGGTGTAATGAAAAGAAGGATCAGGCTCATAGCGCTTTACGGCGGTACGTTTCTTATTATTAGTACGATTATGAGCTACATATTTAATGGAGATCTGGATACAATGCTTGTGGCCGGCCAGACCATCGGAGGCATAATTATTGGATTGTTTATAGCTCCGCACTTTCGGCAGGAGTCTGAGGAGAAGGCGCTGAGGCTGATACGAATCAACAGAATTATTACGAATACGTTGTATATCTTTCTGGTACTATTTTTAATTATGTTCAGCTTGAATTTTATCTCCGATTCTATTGATTGGAAGGCTGTGTCGTACTTTGCGATTCCTCTGGTTATAACTGTGGTAGTTAAGCTTATTTATCGATGGCGTGTTAAGAAAGTGATGGGGTAGGGGGAATTGCCGTAAATATGCTTGTAAATACAGAACCCCTGCAGTCATTACGGCTACAGGGGTTCTTGTATTCGCTCAAATTGCATTTACTTAATCTGACAACTCAAGCTGATCCTCCTGCTCCGGCCCGTTCTCAATTTCAATATCGCTGTCCTCCGCAATATCCCCTAAAACCAGCGGCACTTCCGTATTTGGGGCAAATCCATCGAAGCCGCCGTACAGTGCTATGGTTAAACCAACCTTCAGATAACTACCCTCCGGGGCAGTGACTAAATAAGTATCTTTATCCCCCGAAGGTGCATGCATCCTGTAAACACGTTCATCATAGGGGTTAAAATTCTCATGGGGCGAATATTCATGAGTGATCTCGCCCTCAACAACGATAGGAGCGCCTTCCTGCATATTGTCGTAATAGGGTTCAGACGCGTTTTTTAAATTCTCCTCATAATCACCTTCATCAGGCGGCTGGGCCACTGATTCCCCTGGAGGAGGAGTTTCTTCCGTATTATTATCGGGCTGTTCTTCTGAAGCTTCCTGCTCCATGCTTTCTTCCTCCGGGGAAGCATTTTCTCCCATACTGCAGCCTGAGGAAAAAATACCGAAAGAAGCTCCCAGGGCGAGTAACATAGCTTTCTTCTGCATCGAATCCCTCCAGCCTGTCCTAAATATATATAAAAGCATTCTTTTCATTTATAATACTACTATTATTTATACTTTCATGCTTTTTATATAGATTCCTTCATTTAGATCAGCCGCTGCGAGGACAAAAAAGCCCTAAGAAATCTCTTAGGACTTGTACTTTCATATATTTGAGCATTATTCACAACCAGTTCCATCTCCGTCCCGGTCTAAGTGGCTGCCGTATCCTGGATCTCCTTCCTGCACCGGGGCTGCACCAGCTTCTCGCGCAGCAGTACAATTTTCAAAATATACATTTTCAGAGGAGGAGTCACCGGAATCATCAGAAGGTTCGCTGGTAGTATCAAAATAGGATTCACAAGGATCACCGTCTGAGTCTGCATCCAGATTATGAGGATCATTACTGGCGCTGTAATCATTGTCGTTCCAAAATTGATCCACTTCGGCCTGACTGGAAAAATCCCCGCAATCCATGTCGGCAGAGACAGAAGAGGAAGAATCATCGCCTTCATTACTGGAAGCTTCGTCGTTACTGCTGGAGGATGCCTCATTGTTTGACGGAGCATCGCTGCTCGAGGAGCGAAGGTCTTCTACATCCGCTGTTAATTCTTCAATCCGCTGGTCTTTTTCCTCGAGCTCTTCGTTCAAGTTATCGATTTCTTCCTGCTCACTACTGTCTTCTTTCAGTGTGGATATTTCTTGATTTAAGTCTTTTTTTTCATCTTCCAGGTTCGACACCTGCTGCGTCGCTTCTTCATTTTCTGTTTCAAGATCATTAATTGTTGCATTCAATTGCTTTTTATCACTCTTTAATGCGTTCACTTTATCCTGGAGATTGTCGATCTTTGCAGTATTTTCTTCTGCTTCATCAGCTTCTGCATTGTTAGTGTCTGAAGTCTTTTCCAGGCTTTGATTTTCGTCTTCTAAATTATTTACACGCTGGTTTAACTGCTCTTTCTCTTCTTCAAGAGTAGAGATTTCTTCCTGCTGCTGAGTGATTGTTTGATTCGAACCGACCCCAGCGGCTGCCAGGCCGATCGCTAATAAGAAGAGAAGGATAAACCCATAACCGGCTGCAGCCAGAAGCATTTTCCACCAGCGCCGCGTACGAAACCCCGGAATTTTTTTATGCCATTTCTGTCGTTCGCTCATTGCTGAGCCCCCTAAATTACCTCAATAATTTCGCTTTCTCGGCCTCGAATTCCTTTGCAGACAGAATGCCTTTTTCTTTTAAACCATGAATACGCTCGACCTCGGCGTATTTATCAAACGCTGGCGGCGCACTTTGCTCATTCCCGAAATTCAGGTGGGCGCTTGTCTGAAATTCAGACAGTTTACTGAATTTCTTGCTGTTACATTTGGCAATGACCGCGTATTTGGTATTGTTTTCTTTATCAATAAGAAAAAGCACAGCAGTGGACAGGTCTTTGCCTGAAGTGGAACCGATGGCCATCGCCATTGCTCCTTGGTTTCCCTCTAGAAATTTTCCTGGATTTGCATTTTCCATCGCGTGGTATGTACTTCGTTTAATATTCTGGGTCCGGTCATAATCGTACAATTCAAAAAGGGAAGTGGCGTTTCCAATTTCTTTAAAGTAAACGTATCCGTTTTCCAGCTGAATTAATTTAGCGCCTTTGGATTTGAGCCCGACTTCTTTATGTCCATTTACGAATTCCAGTGAAACCTTCTTAGAAACCTTTCCTGTGGCAGTTTTTGATGGAGAAAACTGAAGTTGAATTTCTTCGATATCCACTCCAGTTTTTTGAGCTATAGTCTGAATAGATCGAAAATTTAACCTATTATTCGGAAAGGAAAGCGTAACTCCGTCTGCATCGCCGTTAAATTCAAACATAATCTTTTTCATGTTCTTGCGAATACCTGAAAATGCGTCCTTAGAAGAAGAGTAATTAATGATTTTAGATTTTTTCAAACCCGAGTTAATTACATAGATAAATCTCGTATCGGTCAAAGCAAGAAGCTTTAAATCATCAGTCATCTTAGCAGAGGCGCATAAAGTTATTAAAGCTTCTTTCTCATCGAGTTCTTTTGAGAGCAATTCCGCTTCTTTTTCCAAGGCTTTCATTGCAAACTTTCCGTAAGGTGCTAAAGCTGCATCGACTTCTGCGTATTGAGTCACCATCATTCCCCCGGTTTTTTTATTAATGGAACTCGATAATTATTTGCAATGTTCAACTTCTTTGGACAAATTTTACTATTTAAGGAGAAGAAATGATAGTCTTAAAGGCACAATTTTATTTCTTAGATTGTCAATTTAAGCGCAACACTTCTTCATGAAACACATTTTCCGTGGTATTCCCATGTAGACAATTTCTGGGGCGGCGATGAATCAGTCCGATGACGTAGTCCACTTCCTGCTGGCTGAGGCGAGCTAAATCCATGCCCTTCGGGAAAAATTCCCGGAGAAGGCCGTTGGTATTTTCATTGGTTCCCCGCTGCCAGGCGGCATAGGGGTCGGCGAAATAGACGGGCACGCTCCGGGCTTCGAGGGCGGGAAAGCAGGCGAATTCTTTGCCCCGGTCCACCGTTATGCTTTCAAAGACACCACGAGGATACTGGTCCATCAGTGTTTCCACGGCAGTGGCTACGGTTCCGGACCGCCGGTCCGGCATGGGAACAGCTAACAGGTACCGGCTTTTGCGTTCGGTGAGCGTCACCAGGCAGCCCTTGCTTTTTCCACGCGATGAAACAATGGTATCCATTTCCCAGTGGCCAAAGGTTTGTCGGGTCTCGACCACGGCAGGGCGTTCCTCGATGCGCCGGCCGACCGTGAAACGGCCACGGCTTTCCCGCACTTTCTTCCGTTTGCCCTTCTGGCGAAGGCAGCGCAGGTCTCCCTTCGCCAATAACCCCTGGTACAGCCATCGATAGATCGTCCCGCATCCCACCGTAACCCCCGGGGCGTACCGGGCAATTTGTTCGGGCGACCAGGTGGCATGGAGATGATGGGTAATGGCTTGAAGCAGCTCGGGCGTCGCTTTGCCTTTTCGCCCGCAGGCCTTCCGCCGTTGATGATAGGCTTTCTGCGCCTGAGCGGCCTGATACGTATCGGAGGATGCCTGGCGCCGGCGTTCCCGGGAAATGGTCGATGGATGCCGGCCCAGAAAAGCCGCAATTCGCCGGATCGACCAGTGGAGGCTCGTCAGAGCCTCTAGTTGTCCTCGTTCGATCATGGTAAGATGAGAGTAGCTCATGGTATCCCTCCGTGTGAGTGTTTGGTGGTACTTTCATTTTACACTGGGATACCATGGGTGTTTTTTATTTTTTTACGTGTTGCACTTAATATTACAATTCAAGATTTAAAAATGCTGGTAGAGAAGGTGAAGGGTATTTGTGATGCGCTGTATGTTATGGGGCGTGGTGATATTTTAGAAGATGCATTAAGGGCTTGAATGGGACGAGGCGTATGGTATATTGAGCACCGCTGACACGGAATTACAATTGCTTGGTTAGGTGCTAATCCAGCTGTAAGCTTATGATTATGAAGAAATAGTTGCCTTGGTGAGCGAGCGAAAATCGCGTGTGTATACGTTGATTGAAGCATGAGCTCATCAACTGATCGATAATACATATGGTTATTTACAGAGAGAACGAAGCCTTAGTTGTGGATTTAACATTTTCCGGACCCTTTTTCACTCCTGGGCGCGGGCCGTCCTTTTTTATGAATTAATGTAAGTAAATAGAAGGAAATCCTCTGAATTTGGCGAAAGTTAAAGCTGTAGAGTGATATTGCTATCTTAGGAGGATGGAAATGACAAAAACGATTCAAGTAGGAGACACGTATCGCGATAGGGACAGCGGAAAGGAATATAAGGTCACGAGTTTTAACGGCAACTCAGTGCTGCTTACAAAAGAAGAAACGTCACTGGCTGTAATACCAGTTATAGACGAGGAGATTCAGCTGCCAGGATTTGTAAAAGTATAAGTCATTACTATAATTTCAACGTTTTGACGCTCTTCGGAGTGTCTATTTTTTATAAGCAGTAA
Organism: Marinococcus sp. PL1-022; assembly: GCF_033845285.1. NCBI lineage: Bacteria > Bacillati > Bacillota > Bacilli > Caryophanales > Bacillaceae > Marinococcus > Marinococcus sp. PL1-022. The sequence goes on from NZ_JAWXCX010000001.1 coordinate 1,485,773, forward strand.
ATAGTAAGAGATAATAGGTTTTCAGAATTCAACTTTAAAGGTTTTTCTGGTTTTAGCGTATCGATCCTATTTTCCAAAAATCTCCCTGCTCAGCTCCTTGATGGAGGGGGCGTATTCCCCTGAGGTGTCAATATGAAAGGTAGAAACATCGATCCGGGGTTCCTCGTAGGGGGTTGCGCTAAGATCCATTCCCTTTCTGGCCATGTCCATTCCCTTATCACCATGGAAGTACTCCCGGAGCGGGTTATCGAGCCCGCGGCGGACGTATCTGTCCAGCGCTGTCTGTTCATCAGTCTGGCAGATGAGGAGATGGATCTGCGCCTTATCCATGAACCGTTCAAGCATGGTTGACCAAATGTGGTGCTGGAACGCTGCTTCGGCAATCACGGACACATTATTGGATATCAGCCCCATGAGCGTATCAAAGAAGATTTCCGTGGCTGTTATATTGACCTCCGGAGGCAGCTCATTATGGCTTTTGCCGAACGTGTGCACATATCCTTCCTTAATCCGGTCCCGGCTGATTACTGGCATAAAGATTTCATTTCCAAGCTTCCTGGAGAATGTGGTTTTTCCTGCACCTGGCCGGCCGGTGACAATGATTAAATACGGCTTGGACATTCGTTTCACTCCTTTAAGAAAAAATAAAATCGCAAAAGGTTTCCCTCTTTCAATTAAAGGCTATAGTGACCACTACTAATAGTGGGAGGGATTTCAATGAAGGAAAAAGAAATAATGGCAAAATTAGAGGAGCTCGAAGCTGGGCTGGACCGCTCAAGTGATACGCTGGAAAACGATCATGATGTGCCTGTTCATAAAACAAAGGCGGAGGACGGAGCGACTGTCATATATGAATATGGAGACAAAGACAATAGCAAGTCCGCAGATGAAGAGACCAATCTTCGTATTGCATATGACAGGAAGCCAGCCGGCGAATACAGTGCAAGGGCTGACCTCCAGACAAACCGGCATAACACGGAAATCGCGGGCGGGGAAAAGCCGTTTGAAGCGTTGTATTTAACTGAAGAGGGCACATGGAGCATTGATGCAGCGGATGGAAAAGAGCTGGAGCAGAATGATCTGGACAAGATCCTGGCCTATACCTTTCAAAGCTATTTACTGAAGTAAGCTGCTGTCAGCCGGTAGTTTATTTAGGAACATTGTTTGCATGAAAACAAAAAAAGACCCCGTGCACGCACAGGGCAATCTGAGGGAATATACCTTTAAGCAAACTTTCATCGTTTCCTTCCACCAAGGAGACAATTTAGGAAAGCGGTACATGCTTTATATTAAAGCGCTTTCACATAAAAATCACGAGGCAATAGTCCCTTTTTAGGAATTGAGACTATTCTGCTAAACAAAAAAGGGCCCCGCGGGGAACACGGGGCCGGTCTCAGGAGTGGGATGACATATTCATCCCATAAGCACTTTATCGGATGAATGAGGTTCATTAATGAGTCATTTGATATAAATAATGTCAAAAATCTTAAAAAAACCTCCGGGCGGCTGCCGAAGGAGCCGTTAACGATTGCTGGCTTTTTGAATCGCCTGCTCGACCTTTTCTTTGGACACGCCGAATTTGTCCGCAGTTGCTTCCACCGGGCTGGTCTTCGAATCGCTGCTTTCTTCGTATGCAGGACCTGCCCAGTAAAAATACATGTCCAGCTGTTTGTCGGTCGGGTAGTTCTTCTCCTGCTTCGGCAGCCCGGGATTGTTGATGGAGCCGTACACCGTGACTATTTCATGATCGCTGTAATCGCCGGGTTCGTAATTTTCAGCCGCATCAATTTCCCCGTTAGGAAAATAATCCGTTTTTCCGTAAACGTAGCTGCCGTAATCCATCGCCTCTTCGTCGTCGATAAAGCTGACCGTGAGCAGGGTGAACTCTTCTTTTTCTTTGACGTCAATGATTACCTCATCACTGATTGTATCAATGTCGGCTTTATCAATGGAAGTCGGATCCGCATCCAGAATCACGAAATAATTAACATAAACGACACCATCGTAGCTGGTGCGTTCGCCCTCCTGCAGGGTGTAGGAGGGAAGCTGTGCTTCAGAAGCCCCGCCGGTCTGTTCTTTTTCGTAGGCAGTGAATTCGCCCTCCATATCCTCGGACAGCACGGCGCACGGCACTCCGTCCCCATTCGCATCAAGATCACCCGGATCATTTTCAGAGCTGTAGCCATGCTCTGTCCAGTAGTCATACAGCTGCTGATCGTCTTCAAAGTCGCTGCAGCTTTGTAGATCTGTATCGGCGGCTGCATCTTCTTCGCTGAAATTTTCCGCCGTGTCATCTGCCGGCGTCCCCCTGAATACTGCAGCGATAACACCAATAAGAACCAGGGCATAAACGAGCGTGGCGAGTGTAAGCTTCCACCTGGTGCCTGAGCGGAAGCCGGGCAGCTGCCGCCATTTTTTATTTTTCTGCATGAAACTCCCCCCTGGAAACGTTGCCTGTCGCTATATATGATTCTCCTGCTTTATGGTTTTTAAAAAGTGCTCTTCCTTTGATTTGAACTCCAGCTCACGGACTCTGCTTAAAATAAAATGATATTTAGCAATTTCCCCGCTGATTTTTAAATTTCTTAGAAAGGCATCCACGGCCTGTCTGATTTCTGCTGTCTCGAGCAGGCTTTCAAATACGATGACATTCCGGGTAACAAGCCTTGCTTTATCATGCACGGATAAGTGTGTGATGACATCTAGCAGATCGTCGTAGTTGCTGGTTTTGGTGTTGTTGATTAAATCAACACTAATCAGAAAAACGCCCACGAAGCATCCCCCCATGGAAGTAGTAGGCGGGCCCATTGCCTTCAATTCAGCGGCCGGCCCGTAAAAACCCCGTTTCTTCCAACGGGGTCAGTCCTGCTTTGCCTTTTTCTTTTTCGTGTACGCTGGCCACCCAAGGTAAATGACAATCAAAGCGGCAATAATGGAAGCCACCCTATCCCGCCTTCCGTAGTTGGTTAAGGCTATTGTACCACAGGAAAATAGCGGAGGGGGTTGTCAAATACGCCTGCGGCCTGCCTTTTGAACGTATAGCTTTAAATGAAAGGGATGGTTATGGTGTATTACGAACCAGGCACTCGGGTGTTCAGTGAGGCGAGACAGCAGTGGGGTGTGGTGATGATCCGGAATCACCATCAGGGACCGGAATGGTACTACGTTAAATTTACGCCGGTCCGCTCGGGATGGCATCACGAAAGTGACCTGTGGGAAGCAGGGGAGGTGTTTGCGTTCAGCTGGGACCGGCACCGGGCCGGGCAAATCTGACCGCAGCGGCGCCATTTTTTCTTAATTGGTGGTCGTTTGGCCCAATTATATGTAAAATAGACGGCGGTGCTATAAATTTGGGAGGGATCGTTATGTACACATCTATTATCTTTTTCATCGAAGACGGGGACCGGCTGATTGTGCCGAAGTCCAACGAGACCCCGAGCGTGGATGAAATTATTGAAAAGCTGAAAAAGGGCAAAAAGCAGGATCTGAAAATGTCCGAGGTATTCAGCGAATGGTTCAACACCGAAGTGGAATGCAAAAAAGTAACAAGCGTCAGCGTCAACTTCATTTAACACTGAGCATCTGCCTGCGGGCGGATGCTTTTTTCATCAATGAAAAAATTTCGGCAAATGGTTGTAAAAAGCAGCGTCCGGGTTCCTTTACTGGGTAGGGCGGCAAAAAGCCGGCACCTATTCGCTTCAGGAAAGGATGATGAGCATTGGCACACACATTGGGGCATCAGCTGATTACGTACGGGGAGGATCATCTCGGCACGCCGTATGAATTCGGCGGCGACGGTACGGACACCTTTGACTGCAGCGGCTTTGTCCGCTATGTGCTCGAGTACGTGACCGGCGAGATTATCCCGCGGACCGCAGCGAGCCAGTCGGAGACGGGTACGCCCATTGCGGAGGAAGATCTGCGGACCGGCGATCTGCTGTTCTGGAAGGACACCCGCTCGGAGGATCTGAACCATAACGAAGTGACCCATGTCGGCTTTTACGTGGACGGCCAGACGTTTTTAGGCGCGCAGGGCTCCACCGGGGTGGCATTCGCCGATTCGACGCGCGACTACTGGCAGGCCCGCTACGTCGGGGCACGGCGCGTCGTTGACAGCACAGCGGGCCCGCTCACCAACGTCGGCGGAAAGGGAGACCTGCTCCGGGTTGTCGCGAGCCAGGTGAATTACCGCAGCGAACCGTCCTGGGACAGCGGAGCCGTAGCGGGGAAAGTCACTGAGGGAGAGGTGTTTACGATCGAGCGCCGCGTGCCGATGGAGGAACGCTCGGATCTGTTTGAACTCATCTCGGGCACGTATATTACGACGCATGAAAACTATGTGGAGGTGCTGCCTCAGGATTAAATTGAGACGGCAGCAGCAATAAAAAGCAGGCCCGGCGTACGCTGCCGGGGCCTGCTTTTTTTATCCTATTTACGTTTCACAGCCGACACCGTCGCCGTCACGATCCAGGTGACCGCCGTAGCCCGGGTCCCCTTCGCGGACCGGATCAGCTCCGGCTTCACGGGCAGCGTCGCAGTTTTCATAATACACGTCGTCAGAGGAGCCTTCGCTGCCGGAGGAGTCAGTGTCTTCCGAAGAACCGGAATCCCCGGAGGATTCCTCCGGTTCCTCATCCTGCTCCACGTAGCCGTCGTCGGTCACATAATCCTCGCGCGACCAGATGCCGATGCCGGCCGACCGGGCTTCTTCCTCCGCGGCTTCAAATTCGTCGAGGTACTCCGTGTTCGGCGGATAGACAGCGACCCGGGCGAGCCCTTCCTCAATCAGCTGCTGATTGAAGTTTTCCCCGTCTACGAACACGTAGGCAAGCAGCCGTCCGTAGTAGTCGCGTTCCTCGACGCCGAGCTCGAGCCGCACGTCTTCACCGGCCAGCTCGCTTGTCGTAAAATCGGTCGCCTCCGGGCCGAACGGCTGCACGCCCATCTGCGGGTGCTTAGTCTCCGGAGTGTCGACAAGAATGAGACGGATGCGCTCCTCGCCGCCCTTGTAGTCTACATCAATGGTATCGCCGTCGACGACGTTGGTGACGGTCGCGTTGGTGTCGTCAGCGGCTGTATCTTCATTCGTACTGCCGCTGTCGGAGGATGTATTTTCAGTGGAGGCTTCTTCAGCTTCACTGGCATTTTCCTCATTTGAAGTGTCCTCCTGCTTGTCTTCCTCCGTTGTTTCATCGCTGTCACTGCCGGAAGCTTCCCCGTTTTCAACATCTTCGTTATGTTCTTCTGTCTGCTCCTCCGAGTCCGTAGAGCTTTCCTCTTGTGATGCCTGGTCGCTCGTCTGCTCCTCCGCAGCGTCGCCGCCGGGTTCTTCACTGCATGCAGTAAGAAGGAGCGTGAGTGCCAGGGCGGAGCACAAAAGCCTGACTGGTTTTTTCAATAGAATCACCCCGCTGCATAATTGGTTGCGTATAGATAGGAAATAGATGGACATCATCTGTGAAAAAAGTAGCGGTTATTAGCGTTATTCATAGTGTACAAGAAAGCATGGGAAAAGAAAATAACCAAAACTACAGGGTTTTTCGCCGACAGCAATCAACAGAATATAACTACAATAAAAGGTACACAGTTGAAAAGAGGTAACACCTATTCATGGTAACGGCAGTAAAAAAAGCCCGCTGCGCCTTTGCAGCGAAGCGGGCCGAAAGCAATGCTATTTCGGCAGATAGTCGTTTCGGATAATCAGCACATCGCAGGAGGCACGGCGGACGATGCCCTCCGAGACGCTGCCGAGAAACAGGCGCTCGGCGCGTCCCATCCCGGAGGAGCCGGCAACAATCAGATCCGCGTCAAATTTGTTGGCTGCCTCGGTCGGAATCACTACCTTCGGCGCTCCGTATTCGACGGAAAAATCAATGGCGGCAATGTCTGCCCCGGCGCTCAGCGTGCGGTATTCCTCGAGCAGCTCCCTGCCGCGGTCCCGGTACATCTGAATAATTTCCTCGGTATGGTATTCGGCCGAGGAAATAAACGGCGTATTCAGCACGTACACGACCTGCACCCGGCTTTTCTCCCGTTTGGCAATGTCGAGCCCGGCATATAAAGCGCTCGTGGACACCTCGGAGCCGTCGACAGCGATCAGCACAGAGCGGTACGGCGCTGGCGGCTCTTCGTTTTTGACAATCCAGACGTCGCAGGAGGCATGGCGGACGATGCTTGCAGCCACGCTTCCAAAAATCCTTTTTTCAAACGTGCCGGCCCCGGAGCCGCCGGAGAGAATCAGGTCGGCTCCGAACTCATGGGCAATTTCGCCGGGAATTATCGCTTTGGGAGGGCCTTCCTTTAAAAACGTCAGCACCTGTTTTACGCCCTGGTCCTCGGCGCTTTGTTTGGCCCGGTTTAAAATGTCGGTGCCGATACGCTCCGATGCGCTTAACAGATCCGGCGACTCCCGGCGGAGCTCGCGGATGTTGTGATAGTCGATAATGTAGCAGAACGCGAGTGCGCTTTTGTAGGTGAGGGCGGTTTCGATGCCTTTTTGAAGAGCGTATTCCGCTTCATCCGACCCGTCGAGAGCGACGAGAATACGTTCATAGTGCAGCGTCATTGCAATCAGTCCCTTCTGGCTTTTTGATGGTACCTATAGTTTAGCTCATTTTTTCCTTCCGGCGTGTGAGGAACCTCACATCCAACCGGGACTTTTCTATTTATAATGGCCTCACAAGCAGCTATAAACAAAAGCTGGTGCAGCCTGCATCGGCTTTGAAAATAAAGCACAAAGGAGCTTCGGTATGAAGGATGGATTAAAGCAGATTGTCTGGAAGGAAATGTGGAATGAATGCAGGGACGTGCCGCGTACGCTGCCGGAGTTAAACGACCGGGCGGACGGCAATCCGGAAGTCGCCTGCCTGCTTCCCTTTTACGTGTATTACTTTCATACGCAGGAATGGCAGGAATATTCGCTCATGACAGAGCGTGCGCTCCCCGGGACGCTGAACCACGCCGCCTTTATCGCGCTTGACACGCCGTCGCTGCAGGCCTCGGCGCAGATGAAGCGGTACTTTTACGGGCTGTCGTTTATCAGCAGGCTCCCGGAGGACGGGGCAACGGCGTTCAGCCTGGAGGAGTGGACCCTGCACGTGTTCCGGAAATACTATTACTTAACGACAAAGGCAGCCCTGCCGGCCGGGGATGCGAAGCAGAGACGGACGAACACGTGGACCTTCCGGGTGATGTAGGCACTGCCGGAGCAGAGGAGCACATTTGCGAAGCGCACAAGTAATAAAGGGGGGACTGCTCGACCATGCAGAAGCACCACTGGGAATATGCCGGAGAGAGGGCGGAAGAGGCAGGAGAAGAGGAGTATATACGGTTTGTATACATTTTTGACGAGCCGCACCGGCGAGAGGAAGTGCTTTACATCGGCACGAGGGAGCACGTTCGAAAATGGGCCCGGGTGGACCATTTAAATATCGAGCTGGAGCTTGCAGACGCTGTTACGGTGGGAGAGCGGACGTTTAAAATTGTCGGAATTGAACGGGTTCCGCCGTTTGAGACGGTATACCGGACGCACCGGGGCGGCATGGTGACGTATTATTTTTCGGAAGCAGATCTGCCGCTGTCCTGAAGGCAGAAAACACAACAAAAAATTAACGTACAGAGGAGATGCGATATGTATAAAACCATTCTTGCTGCAGTGGACCGGTCCGAGGAAGCAAAGCGGGCAGCCCGGACGGCTGTATTGCTTGCCGGCCGTTTTGAGGCATCGCTTGTGTTTGCCCATGTAGTCAATGAACGGGATTTCAGCGCGTTTCAGTATTACGTTCCGTCCGCCTGGGAGGAAACGAAGAAAACGAACGAAGCAATGCTGCAGCAGTTTACCGCCGAAGCCGAAAGCGTGGGTGTGACGAAGGTGGAGACGGTGCTTCGCTCCGGCGCTCCCAAGTCGACGGTGCCAAGAGAGCTCGCCCCTGAATTCGGTGCTGATCTGATCGTAACCGGGGCCTCCGGCATGGGCACGGTGGAAAAGCTGGTGATGGGAAGTGTGTCGAGCGGCATTCTCCGCAAAGCCAGGGAGGACGTGCTCATCGTCCGGAAGGAAAGCGCGGGCGGATATAAAAGGGTTCTGATAGCCGTGGACGGATCCGAGGAAGCGGGCCTGGCGTTTGAAAAGGGCATCCAGCTCTCGCTGCAGACAGGGGCGGACCTGTTTATCGTGCACGTGTTTAACTCGCACCTGCTGTATTCCACGTCCCTGAACGCCTATATTCTGAAGACCATCGAGGACGATGACCGGAAAATGCTGGAGGATTATAAAGCCGAAGCGGAGCGTCTCGGTGTTACAAATGTAACGACGTCGCTTCTCTACGGGGCGGCCAAGCTGATTATTCCACAGGAATATGCCATCCAGCATGAAATTGACCTGATCGTAAGCGGCGCGTCCGGCATGAACAGGACGGAGCGGCTGCTGCTTGGAAGCGTGGCTGAAGGAATCGCACACCGGGCGATCTGTGACGTGCTGGTGGTGCGCCAGCCGCTCGAGCATAGAGAGCAGTAGGGCTATTTGCTGGAATGAATCAGCCCGGTTTGATAGGCGTACTCCACGAGCTCCCTCCGGGTTTTCATCGCGAGCTTTTCCATGAGATTGGTGCGGTGGGCCTCCACGGTTTTGACGCTGATCACGAGCGTATCGGCAATTTCTTTATTGGCGTAGCCAAGGGTGATATAGTAAAGCACCTCCCACTCCCGCGGAGACAGCCGCCTCGGAGGTCGGGTGGCAGGAGGCATGCCCCGGGCCTCAATCAAGGCGCGAAAGGAAGCAGAGGCGTAACGGGTACGCCGGGCGGCAGCCCGGATAGCTTCGTATAACTCGTCCAGGGAATCGGTGTGCAGCAGGCAGCCGGTGGACGCTCGTTCGTATAGCTGCTGCAGAAAAGCGGGCGTTTCCTCCCCGGAGACTAAAAATACAGCTGGGAGCAGGGGACGGTTTGCGATCGCCGAAACCGGGGACAGCGTGCCGGCATCAACGACACAGACAACCCTCGGGTCCCCGGCCGGGAAAGCCTCTGCCGACGGCCAGTCAGCTGTTTCTTTGACGACGGTACAGTCCGGAGCTTCGTCGAGCAGTGCTCGCAGCGCTTTGCGGTAAATCGGACGTCTGCTTATTAAAACGATCGAAGTCATACTGTCACCTTCTTAGGCATGGTTAGGCATTCATACAATCAGGCGCTCCGGGAGCTCCTGCCCAGAGGATTAACCATGAAGTGTTAAAAAAGCAGGAAAAAATAATTAAGGGTTTTCCCTTATATTTTTTAAAAATACCCTTTGATAGTATCATGGTAATACTATCGAAGGAGATGGAAATAATGAGCAGGCCCCTTCAGAGTCTTCCAGTGCACGAGAAGCCGGGCGGATCCTTTGCGAGTATGCTCTCACCTGAAGAATTTGACCGTTTCCAGGCGCGCACGCAGCCGGCGCATAAACGGGCCGGCACGTACCTGTATTTAGAAGGAGACCCTTCTGATTATTTCTATTTTCTCTACAACGGAACCGTGAAAATCCAAAAAAGCACGAGCGACGGCAAGGAGCTGACGATCACGCTGCTTGGAAGCGGAGATCTGGCCGGTGAATACGGCGATCTGAATGCGGTGCGCCACGATTTTTCCGCGAAAGTCGCCACCGACAGCCTGGTCGGCGTGATCAAAAAAACACAAATCGAAGCGCTGATCACAGAATCCGGCACCTTTTCCCTGAAAATGATGCAGTGGATGGGCAGCAATACGTTAAAGGAACAGTCGAAATTCCGGGATCTGCTGCTGTACGGGAAAAACGGAGCCCTCGCATCCACGCTGATCCGGCTCAGCACCACGTACGGCGCCGGCACGGAAAATGGAACCGTGCTTCAGCTGAAGCTCACGAATGCCGAGCTTGGGGAATACATTGGCTTATCAAGAGAGGGCGTGAACCGCTGCCTGAATGAATGGAAAAAGGCCGGCGTGCTCTCCTATGAGAACGGACGTATCGTCATTCACGATATGCTTTACCTGCGCAGGCTGTGCAACTGCCCGCTGCACAATCTCTGCTCGAGCGAAATCTGCCGTCTGTAGTGATGTAAATTTCCCCGGAAGCCTCCTTCAGGCCCCGGGATTTTTCATATTTACCAGACTATAGCCGTACGACCATCACACTGCAGTGGGCATTTTTTGTAATGTGCTCGGAGACGCTGCCAAGAAACATCTTCTCGACGGCGTTTAAACCAGTCGCTCCTGTGACAATTAGATCGACATGATATTTTGGCACAAGATCGTGTGGAATAGCTGTTTTCGGCGAACCGTATTCAATATCAGCCACCACATCCGTGAGGCCAAACTCTTCTGCCTGCTTTTTGTATTTGTCGAGCAGCTGGCGTGCGTCATCCTCTACGTTACTGATAACGGTGGAGTCGTAATTGCTCATCGGCCGGTAGGCATTGCGGTTGATCACCTGAGTGATCACAAGCTGGGACCCCTGGGCCTTAGCAATCGGAAGAGTAGTTTCAAACGCATAATCTGCTTCCTCGGAACCATCTACAGCAACCAAAATAACGTTCATCGTATGCATAATCCGCCTCCTCATAAGTTGATGGGGTTAACTGTTTACTTCTAGGTTATAAGCGGAGTTTCCTGTTTTCGAGGGTGAAAATTTCCCTTTGGCTGCTTAAAGCAGAAGATGGCCGGGAATGAAATCCAACAGCGTATTATTGAAGAGGGCTTTTCATTTAATAAATAATATGATTATGTTAACTGCTGGGCAGAAAAAGGATTACCCCGGCAGTAAAAGCGGGTAAAAGGGATTAACGGTGATGAAACGTATGATAAAGGAGGAAAGGCCGTGAATAAAAAGCAGAAAAAGCAGCTGGACAAACTGATTGTCGACTATCTGAAGGACCGGGGAAAATCCCATGAACTGAAGGTGGCAGACGAGCTGTCAGAGCGGTTTGAAGGAAAGCTGCATGCAGCCACAGTGCTTGTGAGAATCGACCGAATGAAAAAAAGCAACGAGCTGCGGCATGAGGCGAAAGCTGTCCATGACACGATCGTCTGGGCTAAAAAACTGTAGTTTCCTTTATAAAAAATGAGGATCCTGGTTTTTAATCCGCCCGGAACAGGGAAAGACGGGTATAGGAAGAACGGCAGGCTAACGCTTCTCTGCCGCACAGCACACGGAGGAGGACACCGGGAATGGAAAAACTGGAATTTCAATTTATAACATGTGATAAACGGGGAGAAATCCCGATAGAAAGCGGTATATTGACGATTGAAGACGATAATACCTGGCAGGCGGAATTAATTAATTTCACCGGAGGCATGGAGCTGTTTTCGGATCAGGGCAACGAGTTCCGCATTAAGGACAACAGCCTGGCGGAGTATGAAGGAACAGGCAGGGCGTCGAAAGCAGGCGACGAAGAGTCGGAAGGAAATATTATTATCAAAGGCCAGGGGAAAATTAGCAAGTACTAATAAAGCATCCCGCGTGGGGTGCTTTTTCAATGAGCATGCCGGCCAAAGCGGCCGGAAAGAGACAATCTAAAGAAATGTGAAGACCCGGGATACTAACCAGCAGCATAAAACGTTTCTACAGGAGGTAAACATGTCATTTCGAGATTCCATAGGAAAAAATGTTAGAATCGCTCTCGCGGATGTAGCCAAGGAGGATAAAGTACTGCAGTTGATTTTGGCGCCTAAGACAATGGAAAAGTTTATTATCGTCAAAATTGATTCCATCGATGAGATGGGCATATGGATCGAACATGAAATCGAAGCCGAGCTTGATGAAGATGAAGACGGGGAAAAGCTGCTGCAGACGCAGCGCGAGAAAAAGTTCGTCCGGTCAAAATTCCTCATCAAGTGGCACTACATCGAAGGGGCCTACGCGCCGCTCGATGATGATGTGAATAGCAAAATGAAATTCCTGCGATAAAGGGAGGGGTCTTACATGGACAATTGGATTCATCAGTTATCAAGCACGGCCCGCCAGAATAAAAAACAGGCGTCCACCGTGGAAGAGGAAAAGCAGATGGAAAGCATACGTGCCTGCTCGGAGGAGCTGACAGGCATGTTTGATGAATTAATGGGGACCATTAACGGACGGTCAGATTTAAAAGTAGAAAAGGTAAAAAGCAACAAGCACGTAAAATATTTTTACGGCGTTTCGGAGCTTATTATTGAATCCGGTGAGATTTTCACCCGTAAAGGCTTTCTGGAAATGAACTTTAAGATTCGTATTAACGACTCTGCCTATAACGTCAGCGACGTCCGGCCGCGCAGTGCTTACCTGAAGGACTTAAACTCGTGCCGATGGGAAACGGAAACGGGCACTGTATTTAATGAAGAACAGGCATCAATATTATTTAAACAGGCGCTTCTTCCCTATATTGAAGAATAAAAGCAACAGATGCAGTCCGGAAACATTCCGGGCTGTTTTTATGGATTTTAAAATTGTAGTTAATTATATACAAAAAATTAAATTGTGCAGTGTTTCTTAAAAGATACACACGATATACAGCGGTAAAAATATAAACCGGGTTAAAAAGAACCGGAAAATAAATTTCGTAATTCGAAAAATAATAGTACTTTATTACTTGGAATTGAAGTATCATTAAAGAGAGGGGGCTAAGCGATGGCTGTCGTGTATGTCAACCGTCACGTCCGTTATGTGCAGGTGCTGTTAAGCGATGAGGGGAGTCTTTTGCACTGTTTAACGTGGGAGAGCGATGAGGGATTTGTATTTGACATACATGCTCTTGATGACAGCTCGTTTTCCCCGAAGTACGACCGGATCTATATGCCATTTGACCAGGAAACGATGACGCTCCATGGAAACACTTATATTTTGTATTAGCAATAGCCAGGGGGAAATAAATCAGGGGATACGCCGGGGTGTCGGGTATCCTTTGTATTTTTACATATACATTTTTGCGCTACGGATAACTGTTGTCGTGTATGCATTTTGTTGATGGATTTATGTTTATTTTTATATACAATAGCATCACTTCTGTTGGAAAGGAGTTTTATCATTTTAGCAGGGCCTGCATGTTTACTGCGGCAGGCTGCGGCTCGTTCCTATACAATAGGGCGTAGGAGTGTTATGCTTTGAGCGGAACAGAAGTTGAAAGGAGCATGCGCTATCTCTCAATTTTCTTACGTGATCGATGAAGAAGGAAATGAAGTTTTCGTAGGGACAGAAGAAGACATCAAGGAAAAATTCCCGGCAAGAAAAAAACATATTTTTAATACCGAAGAGGAGCTGCTGAAGGGCATACGGGAGTTCCGGGAAAATGAACGAATTATTTCGGTAGTAAGTGATCTGCCGGTCTTAAATGAGCACTGGAAAGATAAGGACAATATGTAAAAACCGGACATGCTTATGGTGCACGGGAGTAGGCGGACATTTTATATTACGCAGGTGCGGACCGGACTTTTTCCAGAAAGTCCGGTTTTTTTATTAGATAGAAAACTTTTAAAAGCGCTGGCGTAGTATAATGAACAAAGTACCTCCCAGTCTTTGTCAGAGAGGAAGATGATGATGAACAAGAAAAGAAACACCGCTTGGCTGCTGGTGCCGCTGCTGCTTCTGCAGGCCTGGTGGCTTTACCGGGAAGCAGAAAAGCAGGGAAAAGCAAAATGGAAATGGGGCCTTTGGGGATTAACGCAGTTTCCGACCCCGGCAGTCGCTTTTTATGTCATTCACAAATGGAAGGAGTGACCCGGGCCTTCTGCCCGGCCGCTGCTTTTCCGAGGTTTCAAATCGTCTCCCGGGTGTAATAGGATAAAAAGAAGCCGGTGATTCTGCCGGCACGTGCAGCACCTATTAGAGTGAAGGGGCGACAAAAATGAAACAGGAAACCCAGGAAATTAACGAAATTGTACTCGACGAATCGGAGCTTCGGTTTGATTCTGCGTACTTGTATCTCGAAACGTCCGATCCGGACCGGATTGGGGAAAGTGCCTGGACCATAGTCATTTATAATGCGGAGCAGGAATTTTCCGGGGAGTTTACGAGCCGAAACAGCATAAGCATCCGGATCAAAACCGAAGAAGCAGAGTATCAGGGACTCGTTCAATTCAAAAACATTGAAGGCAGCGAGAAGAAGCACTGCCACCTCGACGGTCTCGATGAACTCGTGCAGATATAAAGCAGGACTGAAGAACGGGCGGCAGCTGAAGCTGGCGCCTGTTTTTGTATGCTGGGAAGCTGGCATCCGAACGTTTAATACACGTGAATTCGGGGATTATAGCTGTGAAAAGATGCTCCACGATGGAGAAAGGAGAGAAAGCCATGAGTCCGAGAAAAGAAGCGATGGCCCAGCTCGCCGGAAGAGTCGAGCGCGGGGAAATCGGGGCCAAATGGTCGCCGGCAGATGAAATCGAACAGGACCGTTTTCAGGAGCTTGCGGAGCACGGATACGTGACGTATGACGATGCCTCCGGAGAGAAAGATCAGGCGGTTTACAGCGGCATCGCGATTACAAAAGAAGGCCGCGAGCTTTATGAAGAATATAAGCGGCAGGTGGACGAATAGAAATTAATGTACCAAGCAGGCGGTTTTAAACAAGCCGCCTTTTTTTAAAGAATGAAGCCAAAAGAAATAACGACACCCAGGAGGACGCAATGCCGACATTAGCACTTGAATCCGTTAAAACAATCTCCACAAATGAAATTATTCATGTAAATGAAGGGAAGCTGCAGGCAGGTGACGGGCCGCTGGAGCGCTGGACCGTCACCATTACAGACTGCGAAAACGAGAAATTTTTCCATCAGGCGTTCGACAGTGCTTCCCCTGCACTGGATCTGTATTTTTACACCCGGGAGGGATTTCAGTTTGGCGGTCAGGTGTATATTACCCGGGTGGATCAGGAAAGCATCGAGCTCGAAGGGAGCAGCGCGCTCCAGGAACAGTCGTAATTGGATGAAAGGAGGATGACTATGGCACAGGAACCGGGTTTTTCCGAGGAGGGGCTGAAAGGCTACCGCGTACGTCCGATCCATTTTGCCGGAGAATCAGTCGAAGTGTATCAGGAGGAAGAGCTGGTGCTGCTCGTCCAGGTAACCACCTCGGCGATGGCAGCCGAAGCCAGTTTAAAGGAAGAAAACGTGCCGGAATGGCTGTGGAATATCGGTATGGACTATCTGGAGCAGGAAGAGCCGACGGAAAGAAAGCGTCTCGTCATCACCGTTCAGGACGTGACCGACGGAGAATTAAACAAAACGTACGACAATTTATTGAGAGAGTTCGAAGCGCCCTCCAGCTGAGAGGGTGCTTTTTGTTTCTATTTATATAGAAGAAACAGGCTGATTGCTTTTTGGGCAGCAGGCGTTGAGAGAAACGGCTTTCACCGGGTACGAAGGGAAATTCTTTCTGAAAAAAACGGGCGGGTGTCTTCTCGAACAGCATAAACTGTGGTATAAATAAGTGGAGGGGGTGGATGACAGTGGCTTTAGTGGAATTCAAATGCAGAACGCAGCCGCAGGTGACGTATAGCAGTGACGGTCATGAAATTCATTACAAGGTGATTGAATACGCCGATGGCTATGAAGTGGTGCTTCATTCGATGAGTGATTTTCAGCCGGCCGATGAAAAACTGTTATTTCATCAGGGAAGTCAGGTCATTCACGCCAAAGAGCATACTTACGTATTAGATACCTGCGATTGTGTGTACAGCGGTGAATCCGATGAAACGATCGATCATTCGATCTGTCACAAACCGTATTCTAAATCCATGTAAACGCTAAGCGGAGCTTTCCTTCCCGGGAGGCTCTTTTTTGTGGCGGGCACAGGTGAAAAAAATTACGGAAAACAGAAAGGGGCATACTAATGCTGCATTTTGAAAAGAAGGATCTTCACAATTTAAACCACGCGGAGGCGCCGTATGTATCCATTTACCAATACGGAAAAACGGACATCAGCAGCCACCCGTCCGACAGCAGCCGGGTGGGGCTCTCCAAGAAGGGCATGATGAAGCTGATGAGCTACTGGATCGAGGAAGGCAATCTTGATGATAACGACAAGCAGCAGATTAAAGAATGGCTTGACCAGTAGCCTTTCAGGAGGTGTGGAAGAAATTCGGGTTTAGCAGCAGAGGTGCAGGGAAAAGGAATCACAATTCACCAATAGAAAAACGAACTTCGGGCATGGATCAGTCCTGAAGTCGTTAAAGGGGGAAGAGTGATGGCACGCCTGCTTGACTTTTACCACGGATCGTATGAAGGCAGCCCGGGAGAGTCTGAACATTTTAATGGACCGGTGCTTCACATTTTTGAACGTGAACGATTGCTGCTGTCGATGCAGATTACGGCAGAGGCGCTTCAAAAAAACGAACTGGATGTAGATATGACAACGGTGTATGAGTGGCTCTGGCTCCGGGGGCTCGAATTTATTGAACGGGAACACATTACGTCAGCCACGGTAGTGGTAATTACTGATCGGGATATTCGAAAAGACAAAATTGTTACGGAATACCGGACGCTTGCTGCACGGGCATAATATAGAACAGGCCGCCTGCTTTTTAAAAATTGCAGGCGGCCTGTTTTGTGTGATTAAAAGATGGTGCGGAAAACGCCGGTGACTCTGCCGAGTATCGTACAGTTTTCTAAAATAATCGGATCCATGGTGGCATTTTCAGGCTGCAGCCGGATAAAGTTTTCTTCTTTATAAAACCGTTTAACCGTTGCTTCCATTTCATCGGTCATAGCGACAATGATATCGCCGTTATCGGCGGTCTGCTGTTTTTGCACAACAACAAGATCCCCGTCAAAAATCCCGGCCTCAATCATGCTGTCGCCCTGGATGGTAAGCATGTATACCTGCTCTTCATCGGTCACCATGCGCTCTGGAAGAGGGATGTATTCTTCGACATTTTCCACCGCAGTAATAGGTTCCCCGGCCGTTACTTTACCAATGACCGGCACGTATACGGCTTTGCTTTCGTGGATCGGCTCACTGCCCTGGTCCTCAAGCTCAAGCACTTCAATCGCCCGTGGCTTTGTCGGGTCGCGGCGGATTAAATTTTTATTTTCAAGGCGGGCGAGGTGCCCGTGAACCGTAGAACTCGAAGCGAGTCCGACAGCTTCCCCGATCTCCCGTACCGAAGGCGGATAGCCTTTTTCTTTTACTTCTTCTTTTATATAATCAAGAATTTGCTGCTGGCGCTTGGATAGCTTCATCTCCGCACCTCCTTTTGAGGAATTTTTCTGAATAAAGTATAGCATGAGGGGAACAAAAACGCAAACACCCGTTCTAATATTTTTGTTGACGGGAACAGGTATTCTGGTATACTGGATGAATATAAGAACATACATTCTCATTCAGGGGGAACATGCACATGAATAAACTCAAAGCTTTTACTTTCACGGACTGGACCATGCTGGCCTTGTTTGCATTTGCACTTTTATTTCTGGTATATTCAGCGGACGCTTCGATCACGCCGGAAACGCTGGACGACACGGAAGCAGACCGTCCGGCAGAAATCGTCTATGAGCAGGAGCATCCGGTTTTAAAGGACAGGATAGGCTATCAGGAAGAGCCGTGGGAACGAACGGTTACATTTGACGCTCCCGAACAGTAAAACACGAACAGAAAGGATCACTGAGACATGAAAACCTGCATCATTTACGCCCGGGTAAGTACGGAAAAAGAAGAACAGCAGTCCTCGCTTGCCAGGCAGCAGGAGGAGCTGGAGGCTCTTGCTGCAGCGAATGGCTGGACGGTGCAGCAGACCGTAACGGAGCAGGAGAGCAGCTATTCCGTGGAACGGGACGGGCTTCTCCGTGTGTTTGAGCTCCTTGATGACACGAGCGCGGATACACTGCTGATTACCGATGACACGAGGCTTGGTCGTGGAAATGCCAAAATCGCCGTGCTCCATGAACTGCAGAAAAGGGGCACCTCCATCTATACAGTGAAGGATAACGGGGAGCTCGAAATTGCGGACACCGACCATATGATTATGGAGATTTTGTCGATCGTGGAAGAGCATCAGCGCCGGCTGCATAATTTTAAAATCAAACGGGGGATGCAGCGGGCGGTGGAAAATGGCTATCATCCGGAGGAAAACTTCGGGCTGAACCGCAGCGGGGGCCGAAAGAAAATAGAAGTGCCCATTGAGGAAATTGTTAAGCTGAAGCAGCGGGAGCTCACGTTTAAAGATATTGCCTCGACGCTCCGGGGTCTTGGCTACGACATTTCCAAAGCGACGGTGCATCGCCGCTATAAAGAATATGAACAGCAGCGTACAGACACGGAACCGCAGTGATTTGTTTGCGGTGCGATGCTGTTTTTAATATAATGAATAGGGAATGCCATTTTAAGGGAGGCAACTTATGCTTTCGAAAGAAAAAATTGACCGGATTAATGAATTGGCCAAACGTCAAAAATCAACGGGGCTGACGGCCGAAGAAGAGGAAGAACAGCATGCGCTGCGTCAGGAATATTTAAGCAAATTCCGTTCTTCATTTAAAAACCAGCTTGAAAACGTTAAAGTGGTGGATGAAGAAGGCACGGATGTAACTCCGAACAAGCTTGAACGTGTCAAACGACGGAACCGCAGCTTTCGGCATTAAGATAAAAGAGAGGCCTGGTCTTAACAAAGAGCAGGCCTTTTGATTTTATTCTTTCTCCGTAAACCCGCTTGTGTAATCGTTTTAAAACCTTTATCATAAAAGCGTACATGAACACGGAATTTCCCGCGGGGTCAACCTACAGATGCGGGTTTCCACCCAAAAATACATACAGTGGAGGGACATATGCATGGCAATTAGCACAGAACAATTAGCAATTAACACGATCCGGACGTTGTCCATCGAAAGCATTGAGAAAGCCCAGTCGGGTCACCCGGGGCTTCCGATGGGCGCCGCGCCGATGGCGTACGCGCTCTGGACGAAAGCGATGAACCACAACCCGGCCAACCCGGACTGGTTTAACCGCGACCGCTTCGTGCTGTCCGCCGGCCACGGATCGATGCTCCTATACAGCATGCTGCACCTGAGCGGCTACGACCTCTCGCTCGAGGAGCTGAAAAACTTCCGCCAGTGGGGAAGCCAGACGCCGGGCCACCCGGAATACGGCCACACCGCCGGCGTGGAAGCCACCACCGGCCCGCTCGGCCAGGGTCTGGCCATGGGGACCGGCATGGCGATGGCCGAACGCCATCTGGCAGCCAAGTACAACACGGACGATCACTCCGTGGTCGACCATTTCACGTACGTGCTCTGCGGCGACGGCGACCTGATGGAAGGCGTGGCGTCGGAATCAGCTTCGCTCGCCGGCCACTTACAGCTCGGCAACCTGGTGGTGCTGTATGACTCCAACGACGTGTCGCTCGACGGCGCGCTCCACCAGTCGTTTTCCGAAAACGTGCTGCAGCGCTATGAAGCGTACGGCTGGCACACGGTCTTTATCGAGGACGGCAACGACGTCGATGCCCTGGAGGCAGCGATCGAAGAAGCGAAGCAGTCCCCGAAGCCATCCATGATCGAAGTGAAAACCGTGATCGGCTACGGCGCACCGAACAAAGGCGGCACCAATGCCGCCCACGGCGCGCCGATCGGCGACGACGAGTACAATTTGGTAAAGGAAGCCTACCAGTGGGAATACGACGCGTTTCACATTCCGCCGGAGGTGACCGAACTGTTTGACGAAGTCAAACAGGGCGGCGCGAAGGCCGAAAAGGAATGGAACGAGCTGTTTGACGCCTACAAGCAGGAGAATCCGGAACTTGCCGACGAGCTCGAGCAGGCGATAGCCGGGAAACTCCCGGAGGGCTGGGATGCGAAGCTGCCCGTCTTTACGGATGAAAAAGTAGCGACCCGTGCCGCTTCCGGTGATGTGCTGCAGGAAGTAGCGGCAGCGGTACCATCTCTGTTCGGCGGCTCGGCGGACCTCGCCGGCTCCAACAAAACGCTGATCAAAGCGGAGAATGATTTCAGCCGCAACGACTACACCGGCCGCAACATCTGGTTCGGTGTGCGGGAATTTGCGATGGCGGCAGCAGTGAACGGCATTCAGCTGCACGGAGGCCTGAAGCCGTTCGGCTCGACGTTCCTCGTCTTTTCTGATTACCTGCGTCCAGCGCTGCGCCTGAGTGCGCTGATGGGGCTGCCGCTCACCCAGGTATTCACGCACGACAGCATCGCGGTCGGCGAAGACGGCCCGACGCACGAGCCGGTGGAACAGCTGGCCGCCCTCCGCGCGATTCCGAACCTGAACGTCATCCGCCCGGCGGACGGCAACGAGACGGTTGCGGCGTGGCGCGTGGCGATGGAAAGTGAATCGACGCCAACAGCGCTCGTGCTGACCCGTCAGGGCGTGCCGACGCTGGAAGACACGAAGGACAAAGCGGTCGAAGGCGTCCGCCAAGGGGCCTACGTGATCGGTGAACAGGCCGAACACCCGGACCTGCTTCTCGTCGCTGCCGGCTCCGAAGTGTCCCTCGCCGTGGACGCGAAGGCCCAGCTGCAGAAGGACGGCTGGACGGTCAACGTCGTCAGCATGCCAAACTTCCATGCGTTCGATCATCAGTCCGAGGACTACCGCCGCTCGGTGCTTCCCGATGGCGTCCCGGCGATGGCGGTGGAAATGGGATCGTCCTTCGGCTGGTACAAGTACGTCGGCTCCCACGGATCCGTGTACGGCATTGACCGCTTCGGGGCGTCCGCACCGGGCGGGGAAGTCGTCGAAAAGTACGGCTTCACGCCGGACAAGGTGGCCGAAGCTGCCAGACAGCTGATCAAATAACTATGTTTTGGGGAAAAAGCAGCCCGCCGGCTGCTTTTTCTTATTTTCATCCCGGTAAAAAAACAGGCACCGGTGCTGAATCTTTCGAATCGGTGCTTTCTTTACATAAAAGAATGCGTTATAATAAACAAGGTCTGTTTAGAGACGCTGACAACACACACATATATGTTAGGTATTCGGGAAAGGGGTAAGACACATGGGCTGGCTATGGTTAACAATTATCGGCATTGTCATTTTACTAGTTGGTATAGCCATCGGTTTCTTTATCGCAAGAAAAACGATGATGAACTATTTGAAAAAGAATCCTCCTATTAATGAACAGATGCTGCGCGTTATGATGATGCAGATGGGGCAGAACCCGTCCCAGAAGAAGATCAACCAAATGATGAAAGCAATGCAGCGACAACAAGATAAGAAATAACGGTCAGCACCCTTCTAGCTTTTGGAGGGTGCTTTTTTATCCATAGAGAGGGTGGGACAAATGCGCGCGTTTTGGGATTTGCGCTGGTTTTTCTGGCAGGAGCGGTTTAAGTACAGCTTTGGCATACTATTACTTGTTATTGTGGCGCTGCTGTCGCTTCTGCCGCCGTATGTGGTTGGGGTGGTGGTCGATGCCATCGAACAAAACCGCCTGACGACCGGGATGCTTGCCCGCTGGATGGGAGCGATGATTGCGGCAGGGATATGCATGTACGTTCTCCGGTACGTATGGCGGATTATGATTTTCGGTTCCTCGCTTCATCTCGGCCGTACACTCCGCTATAATCTGTATCAGCACTTCACGCGGATGAGCAGTGACTTCTTCGGGCGGAAGCGGACCGGGGATTTAATGGCACACGCCACCAACGATATTACCGCGGTGCAGATGATGGCCGGGCAGGGCGTGCTAACGATTGTGGATTCGCTCGTCATGGGAGGATTCGTGGTTTTGGCCATGGCAGTCGGCATCAGCTGGCAGCTGACGCTGATTACGCTGCTGCCGATGCCTTTGATGGCGCTGTTGACGAGCTGGTACGGCCATCTGCTCCATCAGCGGTTTGGGGCGGCCCAGCAGTCTTTTTCGCAGCTGAACAACCGGACGCAGGAAAGCATTTCCGGCGTGAAGGTAACAAAAACGTTCGGGTATGAACAGGAAGACATCGAAGCGTTTGACGCCCAGTCCCGCGACGTCGTAAACAAAAACGAGCGGGTCGCCCGCATTGATGCCCTGTTTGATCCGACGATTACGCTCATTATCGGCGTCTGCTACCTGCTTGCAATTGGGTTTGGGGCCGGGTATGTTAACGACGGGAGCATTACTATCGGGCAGCTGACGACGTTCAGCGTCTATTTGGGCATGCTGATCTGGCCGATGCTTGCATTTGGCTGGTTTTTTAACATTATTGAACGCGGGCACGCGTCGTATGACCGCATTCGCAGCCTGATGGCCGAACGGACCGATATTACCGACCAGGAGGCCGGAGTGGATCAAGTGCCGGCCGGGGCGGTGCAGATCAGTATAGATGAGTTTTCTTACCCGCGGTCGGAAACGAACGCGCTGCATGACATTCACGCATCGGTGCAGCCGGGCCAGACGATCGGGATCGTCGGGCGGACCGGCAGCGGGAAAACCACACTTTTGCGGCTGCTCCTGCGGGAGCTGAAAAGCGGGGACGGGGCCATTACGATCGGCGGGACCCCGGCAGAGGCCTATTATCTGGATACGTACCGTCTGGCGTTCGGAAACGTGCCTCAGGAGCATTTTCTGTTTTCGATGACGCTTGCGGACAATATTGCCTTCTCAAGCCCCGAAGCCACCCAGCAGGATATTCAGCGGGCGGCCGGGCTTGCGGCCATTCATGACGATATCGTGGCACTTCCCGGGGGCTATGCGACAGCCGTCGGGGAACGAGGGGTCACGCTTTCCGGAGGCCAGAAGCAGCGTATTTCGATTGCGCGGGCGCTTCTGCAGAATCCGGAAATCCTCATTCTGGATGACGCTCTTTCGGCTGTGGATGCGAACACCGAGCAGCAGATCCTCGAAGCGCTGAAGCAGGAGCGGCGGGGAAAAACGACCTTTATCGTCACGCACCGCATGAGCACGGTAAAAGAAGCGGATGCGGTATGGGTAATGGAACATGGAACGATCGTTGAAAACGGCTCCCACCGTGCATTAATGGAAGCCGGAGGCATCTATGCAGAAATGGTGAAGCGCGAAGAACTGAAGGCGCAGGTGGAAAGGGGGGACCGCTGATGCTGCATGAGGATAAAGTATTAACCAAACAAGAACAGCGGGCGATCGTGAAGCGGCTGTTAAAGTACGCGGCTGTACACAAACGGCTGCTGGCATTTGCCTGTACGTTTCTCGTGATCGGGGTCGGAGCGGAGCTTCTCAGCCCGTATCTCGTGAAGATCTTTATTGACAGCTATGTGACGCCGGGCGTGTTTCCGGCCGGCGAATTGACATGGCTCGCGGCCATTTTTGCATCGGCCACCATCGTTTCCGCGGTCATGGTGTATTTTCACACGTACTGGTTCCAGCGCATTGCGCTAAAAAGCATTCAGCAGATCCGGGTTGATGTGTTTTCGAGCGTCGAGGGCGCATCGATGCGCTTTTACGACCAGACGCCGTCCGGAGCGCTTGTGAGCCGGATCACCAATGATACCGAGCGGATCCGGGAGCTGTACATGGAGGTGCTCTCGACCTTTATCCAGAACGGGGTGTTTCTCGTCGGAGTGCTTATCGCCATGTTCTTTCTGGATGTCCGTCTCGCCGCCGCGGCAATACTGATTATGCCGCTGCTGCTTATTTTAATGGCGCTTTATCGCCGCTACAGCTCCAGGTACTACGGGGAAATGAGCGGTAAGCTGAGCCGGCTGAATACGAAAATTAACGAAAGTCTGCAGGGCATGTCGGTGATTCAGCTGTTCCGGCAGGAAAACCGGATGAAGCAGGAATTTTCCGGTATCAATGACGCTCACTACGAAGCCGGGCTGAAAAGCATGAAGATTGACGGCCTGCTGCTCCGGCCGGCGATCGACCTCGTGTCGGTGCTTGCTCTTGTCGGCGTGCTGTCGTATTTTGGCATTTTATCTATGGAAGGGGCCGTGCAGGTCGGGGTGATTTATGCCTTCGTCAACTATTTTGAACGCTTCTTTGAACCGGTGAATGAAATCATGCAGCAGATGTCGCTGTATCAGCAGTCAATTGTCTCCGCCGGCCGGGTGTTTCATTTAATGGATGTGACCGGTCAGGAATCAGCAATCGCCCGGGGACGTCAGACCGGGGGAGCCTCCGAAAGCGGCGAGATTGAGTTTGATCACGTGACGTTCAGCTACGACGGCGAGAATCCGGTCCTCCGGGACATTAACCTGTCAGTCAGGGAAGGAGAGACCATTGCGATCGTCGGCCATACCGGCAGCGGTAAAAGCTCCATCATTAACCTGCTGCTTCGGTTTTACGAGCACGATGCCGGCACCATCTTTCTCGGCGGCAGGGACCTGCAGCGCTGGCCGGAGCAGGCGCTGAGAAAGCAAGTCGGCCTTGTGCTGCAGGATCCGTTTTTGTTTACCGGCACGGTGCGCGAAAACATTGCGATGCACAATCACCGGCTGAGCGATGAAGAGGTGCGGCAGGCAGCTGCCTTTGTCGGCGCCGATCAGTTTATTGAAGCGCTCCCGAACCAGTACGACGAGCAGGTGGGCGAGCGGGGAAGCTCGTTTTCGAACGGTGAAAAACAGCTGATTACGTTTGCCCGCACGGTCGCCCATGACCCGAAGGTGCTTGTGCTCGATGAAGCAACGGCCAACATTGACAGTGAAAGTGAAGCAGTGATCCAGCAGGCGCTTGCCAGTCTCGTGGAGAACCGGACGACCATTATGATTGCCCACCGGCTGTCCACGATCCGGCATGCCGACCAGATCATCGTGCTCCATCAGGGCGAAATCGCCGAGCGCGGCACGCACCAGGAGCTGCTTGCCTCCGGGGGGCTGTATGAAAAAATGTACCGGCTCCAGCATGAAAATGAAGAGGTGCTGTAAAAGAGGGAACAATTGCGAGCCGCTGCTGCGGGGTGTATCATAAAGGCAGGAAAGCCTTCATGTGATACACCCTATTTTTATAGAAAGGAAGGCGGCCGAAGTGAGTACACTGCTGATTATTACGACCCTCACGGCCTTTTTTATGGCTTCTGTCGTGATTGTTATCCGCATGAAAGCCATCAAACAGCCGGCAACATTTAAAAAAATCGTGCTGCCGCCGTTTTTCATGGCGACAGGGGCGCTGATGTTTGTTTACCCGCCGGCGCGGCCAACCGGACTGGAGGTTGGCGAGGCGCTGTTGGTCGGGTTTGTTTTCTCCTTTCTGCTGATGGCCACCACGTCGTTTGAAATACGGGAAAACCGGATCTTTGTACGCCGGTCCAAAGCCTTTTCCTTTATTCTGGTCGGCCTGTTAATCGTACGTACGATTATTAAGCTGATCATCGGCGATGCCATTGAGCCGGCGGTGCTTGCCGGAATGTTCTTTCTGCTGGCCTTTGCCATGCTTGTGCCGTGGCGCGTCTACATGGCCGTAAAATACAAACAACTCGAAAAGGTTCTTCAGCGGGACCCGGAGCCTGAAAACTCCGTATCCTCCCGCCACTCATCTTAACGAAAGGGAGAAGTGCCCATGTCTGACGAAGTAAATGAACACCTTCAAAATGAAATACACGGCAGGAAGCTGCCCAATGAAGCGGAGCGGCGTCTGTATCTCGATACGTACCGCGAACGCGTCATTCTTGCGCTGACGAAAAAACAGGTGATGGAAAAAGGCATACGCCAGGAAGTGCTGAACGCGATGCATGACCAGAAGGCGAAGGAAGTATTGGTCGACGGTCACCTGAGTCTTGAGGCTCTGCGGCCGTACCGGAAAGCAGCGGAAACCCGGCGCATGTCCTACCGGCGTGTCACGCTCGATGAGCCGGAGGATTCCTACGGCCTGGTCGTCGCCTCCGACACGGCCATTGACCGCGAGGACGTGTTGGCCGAGGATGAGCCGGAAACAGAAGCCGGGACATCGGAGACGGACGGAAAAAAACCGTGGTGGAAAAAGCTGCTCGGGATCTGACAAACGAAAAAAGAGACAGGCGTTTTCCGAATTTTTATCCGAAAATATTTATCTTTGAGGAAAGTTTTGCTATTCTATGAAAGTGGGTCGAGAAACAGATCAGGAAAGGCGGCAGTGAAGTAATACAGCTGCAGGCCTTTCTGCTTATCCTCATCTACTTTTTCGACAACGTTATTGGATTGTTGTATAATAGATCAAGAAGGAGGGGTACATATGGCTCAAAATCAAGACGTATTCAATGCTCGCAAGGCTTTTGAATCGAATGGCAAAACGTATTATTATTACGACATTAAAGCTATTCAGGATGCAGGAGTTGGCGATGTATCGAAGCTGCCATATTCCATTCGTGTGCTGCTCGAATCTGTACTAAGACAGTTGGACGGACACGTAATTAAACAGGAACACGTAGAAAGCTTAGCAAAATGGGGATCGGAGGAAGGCTCCAAGTATGACGTGCCATTCAAGCCATCCCGCGTTATTCTCCAGGACTTCACCGGGGTTCCGGCAGTCGTGGACCTTGCATCGCTGCGGAAAGCAATGAATGATTTCGGGGGAGACCCGGATGTCATCGACCCGGCGATTCCGGTTGATCTTGTCGTGGACCACTCGGTACAGGTAGACCGTTACGGTACTGATGACTCGCTGAACCAGAACATGAACTTTGAATTTTCGAGAAACGAAGAGCGCTACAAGCTCCTCAGCTGGGCAACTAAAGCGTTTAACAACTACAGCGCTGTGCCGCCGGCTACAGGCATTGTGCACCAGGTGAACCTGGAGTATCTTGCCTCCGTCGTACACACGAAAGAAACAGAAAACGGCGAAGTGGACACGTATCCGGATACGCTCGTCGGTACGGACTCCCACACGACCATGATCAACGGCCTCGGCGTCCTTGGCTGGGGTGTTGGCGGTATCGAAGCGGAAGCGGGCATGCTGCAGCAGCCGTCCTACTTCCCGGCACCGGAAGTGGTCGGCGTTCGTCTCGTAAACTCCCTGCCAAATGGTTCCACAGCGACAGACCTGGCGCTGCGCGTTACCCAGCGGCTCCGGGAAACGAACGTTGTCGGCAAATTCGTGGAATTCTTCGGCGAAGGCCTGGCGGAAATGCCGCTTGCGGACCGTGCGACGATTTCCAACATGGCACCGGAATACGGCGCAACCTGTGGGTTCTTCCCGGTCGACGAAGAAGCGCTCAACTATCTGCGCCTGACCGGCCGCGACGAGGAGCATGTGCAGCTTGTTAAAGACTACTGCAAGCACAACCACATCTTCTTTGATCCATCCGAAAAAGAACCGCAGTTTACCCAGGTGATTGAAATTGACCTGGCGGCTATCGAACCAAGCCTGAGCGGACCGAAGCGCCCGCAGGACCTGATTACGTTATCCGACATGAAAAAACAGTTCAATGAAGCGCTGACGGCTCCAGCCGGCAACCAGGGATTCGGCCTGTCTCCGGAAGAGATCGACAACGAAGCGACGATCGAACATCCAAACGGCAAAACGTCGACGATGAAAACCGGGGCGCTTGCCATCGCAGCCATCACAAGCTGTACGAACACGTCCAATCCATACGTGATGATCGGTGCAGGCCTTGTCGCCCGTAACGCGGTGGAGAAAGGGCTTGAAGTACCGGAATACGTTAAAACGTCGCTCGCGCCGGGTTCTAAAGTTGTTACCCGCTATCTCGATGATTCCGGCCTGATGCCGTATCTGAACGATCTCGGATTTAACCTGGTCGGCTACGGCTGTACGACGTGTATCGGCAACAGCGGCCCGCTGCTCGAAGAGATCGAAAAAGGGATCACAGACAGCGATCTCCTCGTTTCCTCCGTACTGAGCGGTAACCGTAACTTTGAAGGACGGATCCATCCGCTCGTCAAAGCTAACTACCTGGCATCGCCGCCGCTCGTTGTGGCTTACGCGCTGGCTGGTACGGTGGACTTTGATATGTACCGTGATTCGTTCGGCAAGGATAAAGACGGCAACGATGTATACTTCAATGACCTGTGGCCGTCCGCGACGGAAATCAAAGACTTTATCACGCAAAACGTGTCTCCGGACCTCTTTAAAGAAGAGTACGAGAATGTCTTTGACAACAACGAGCGCTGGAACGAGCTGCAATCGGACGAAAATGCGCAGCTGTACGACTTTGACGATGAGTCCACGTACATTCAGAACCCGCCGTTCTTTGAAGAAATGTCCAAGGAGCCCGAAGACATTAAACCGCTGGCTGCTCTGCGGGCCGTGGCAAAATTTGGCGACTCGGTTACGACCGACCACATTTCCCCGGCAGGGTCCATCGCAAAGGACAGCCCGGCTGGCCGCTACCTGATGGAAAAAGGGCTGAAGCCGGCGCAGTTTAACTCGTACGGCTCCCGCCGCGGTAACCACGAAGTGATGATGCGCGGAACATTCGCCAACATCCGGATTAAAAACCAGCTGGCGCCTGGCACAGAAGGCGGCTATACGACCTACTGGCCAAACGGCGAAGTGCTGTCCATCTATGATGCAGCGATGAAATACAAAGAGGAAAACACTGGCCTGCTTGTAATGGCCGGCAAAGATTACGGCATGGGAAGCTCCCGTGACTGGGCAGCGAAAGGAACGAACCTGCTCGGCATTAAGACCGTTATTGCGGAAAGCTTCGAGCGTATTCACCGCAGTAACCTTGTGCTGATGGGCGTGCTCCCGCTGCAGTTCCAGGAAGGGGAAAACGCTGATTCTCTTGGCTTGACCGGGGAAGAGCAGTTCGATGTGAAAATCGATAATACCGTAAAGCCGCATGACATGATCGACGTCGTTGCCACTGACGCGGACGGCAAAACGACTACCTTCCAGGTGGTTGCCCGTTTTGACAGTGACGTTGAAATGGATTACTATCGTCACGGTGGTATTTTGCAGATGGTTCTCCGCAACAACCTTGAAGCGGCAGAAGCAAAACGCAATCAGTAATTTTCCGACAGAAGGTCCCGGTCCGCCGGGGCTTTTCTTTTGAAGAATATTTAAATTTCACATACCGTAATGATAAAATTTGTCACACATTCCTCAACCTCTTATAATAAAAATAAGGACTAATGCGTGTTCAACCAGGGAATACGATAAAGATGACTACTCATTTTCGTCCTTTTCCCGATAGGGGGTGCCTTTATTGCAAATTAATGAGCAAAATAACATTTACGATATAATCGATAGATGGGAAAAAGAAGAAAATAATATAACGGTTAAACGTGCCTACGAGTGCATCCGGACGCTGGAGGAGAGCGAGCAGCCCTCCGGCTGTGCCCGCGTGTATGCGCTGATGGCCAGAGACCGCTGGAAGTATCAGCGCCGGTTTGATCCGATGATCCGCAACTGGCTGCAAAAAGCAGAAGAGCTCGACGATTCGGTGCCGCTTCTGCAGCAGCTGCGGCCGATGGAGCGGATCGACAGCATTCAGGAAAACATTCTCGACACCCAGCTGACGCCGCTCCGCGAAACGGATCCAGCCTCGGCCCGCTACCGTGTGGCTGAACAGCTGCGGGAGCAGTGCCGCCAGATGATTCAGTATCTCGATGACACGCTTGAAACGTGGAACCCGGAAGAATTGACCGTCGACTTTTTGAACGTGGTGGAAAACGAGCACCTGCGCGAGCTCCCGTTTCTGCTTGAAAACATCAAGCAGGCGTGCGAACGGCTGGCGTCGAGTACCCAGGCCTATATGGATACGGCGTCGGGCTCGTTTTATTCCCCGGAGGCCGTCCGCGAAATTAAAGAAGCGATCAGCCATGTGGAGCAGCTGAAGGGAAAGTGGAACGAAGCGTCGAGCTCGCTCACAAAGGTGGGCGAGGAGTATGCCGACCCGCTTGAAGAGCTCAACGACATGATCGGACTTCACGGTGTGAAGTCCCGCGTGCATAACATGTATCATTATCTGCAGTATCAGAAGCGGCGCAAGGAGCAGGGGTATCAGTGGAAGGATGAACGAAGCCTTCACATGATACTGACGGGCAACCCCGGCACGGGCAAAACCATGCTCGCCCGCCTGCTGGCTAAAATTTATCACCAGCTCGGCCTGCTTCAGCGAGATGAAGTACTCGAAACCGACCGTTCGCGCCTCGTCGGCTCATACGTCGGCCAGACCGAGGAAAAAACAATGGCGCTGATTAAGGAAGCGGTCGGCGGCGTGCTGTTCATCGATGAAGCCTACAGCTTAAAACGCGAGGGCATGGCCGGAAACGACTTTGGACAGACGGCGATTGATACCCTGGTTTCTGCCATGACGAGCGGGGAATACGCCGGTACGTTTGCCGTTATTCTGGCCGGCTACCCGGAGGAAATGCGGCAGTTTCTGCACGCCAATCCGGGGCTTCGCAGCCGGTTTCCGGAAAGCAACCATATCCACCTGCCTGACTACAGCATGGATGAGCTGATGGAAATCGGGGAAAAGGTCGCGCTTGAAAACGACTTTTTCCTGAGCGAGGAAAGCAAACGGGTGCTTGAAGAGCGGATCGAAAAAGAACAGGTGGATGAAACGTTCGGCAACGGCCGGACCGTGAAAAATATTGTGCTCGACAGCATTTTCCAGAAGGGGGCGGCAATCGGCAACCAGGACTATATCGGCATCGATGACTTTTCGCTGCTGACGGCCGATGACATCCAGAAGCCGGAAGGCGAACAGCCGAAGGACAAGCGCTCCGCCGTCCAGCAGCTCGATGACTTTATCGGCCTTGATCACGTGAAGCAGGAAATGAAAAAGCTGGCCTCCTTTATCCGCGTGCAGCAGCAGCGCCGAGAAGAAGGCGCGCCGACTGTGCCGATTCAGCTGCATACCGTGTTTTCCGGACCGCCGGGCACCGGCAAGACGACGCTTGCCCAGGTGTATGCCGGTATCCTGAAGGAATACGGCTTCTTGAAGCGCGGCCACTGTATTGTAGCCGGCCGCAGCGACCTGGTCGCCGAGTACGTCGGCCAGACAGCCGCGAAAACGAAGCGGAAGGTTCGCGAAGCCCTCGGCGGGGTGCTGTTTATTGACGAAGCGTACGCCCTGATGTCGAGTTCGCGGAGCGACTTCGGCCGGGAAGCGATGGATACCCTCGTCGAAGAAATGACCAAGCACGACGAAAATCTGGTGGTTGTGCTTTCCGGCTATCCGCAGCCGATGCAGCAGCTGCTTGAAATGAATCCGGGTCTTGAATCCCGCTTTAAAAAAACCTTTTACTTCCCGCCGTACACACCGCAGGATCTGGCCGAGATCACGGAGCGTTCGGTGGAGCGGTTCGGCTATCACTTTGAGCCGGAGGCGCGCGAGCTGCTTGAAAGCAGGTACGCCGTTTCCAACACGGACGGCAACGCCCGGCTCGCTGAAGATGTGGCCGAAGAAATCTTTCAGCAGCAGGCCTTCCGGCTGTTCCAGTCGGAGGAGAACGATGAAAATCTTCACGAGCTGACGGCTGATGACGTGAAGCATGCGCTTGAAGTACGGGTGAAATCCGAAGGAGAAGAAGGACATGAAGAGCGTTCACACACCAATTGAAGTACGATATGCTGAAACGGACCAGATGGGCATCGTCCACCACGGCTCTTATGTGGTCTGGTGCGAAATCGGACGCACGCACCACATGAAGGAGATGGGCTTTCACTATCCGGATATTGAGAAGGCCGGCTATTTGTTTCCGGTGCTCGGTATTAATATCGATTACGAAACGCCGGCCGTCTACGGCGAGGATGTGGAAATTGAAACGTGGATTGATTCTTATGACGGAGTGCGTGTAAAATATGGGTATATTGTGACTAACGCCAAAGGACAGACGTGTATTCGGGCGTTTTCAAGCCACGTATGTGTCCGCAAGGAAACGTTCAAACCGGTAGCCATCCGAAGGGCGCTGCCGGACTGGCATGAGGCCTACAGCCAGATGGCGGAGTCCACAGCCGCCGGGGCTGCCAAAGGCGGTGGAGATGATGGCGTTTGGCATTAAAGCCCAGGAGCTGAAAGCCTGGAAACGAAAGGCTGCGTCGGGCGAGGTCGCCCTCTTAACGCACTACTGGTATGACCCGCGCTTTCCCGACTGTGATACGGTCACAAAAGCCTCCTGCCGGGACGTGGAAACACTCGTGCGCTGGGGCAGGCAGTACGGGCTGAAGGCTGGCTGGATCCATTACCGCGCCGACTACCCGCACTTTGACCTGCTCGGAGATTATGAAGCGCATATTCTGTCCGAGGAAAAACAGTGGGAGCAGATGCAGCGGTTTGGTATCGAGGCTCCTCGTTCAAACAAATAATTTAATCTGGAGGCACAATCTATGAATGCAACGCAGAATGAAATTATTGAAGCACTGCAGACAACGCCGGAGATTGACCCGAAGCAGGAAATCGAGCGCCGGGTGCACTTTTTAAAGGAATACGCGAAGCAGGCCGGAGTTAAAGGCTTTGTCCTCGGCATTTCCGGCGGCCAGGATTCGACGCTCGCGGGCAAGCTTGCCCAGATGGCGGTCGATGAGCTCGAAACCGAGCAGGCCGTGCCGTTTAAATTCGTCGCGCTCCGTCTGCCGTACGGCCAACAGCATGATGAAGACGATGCGGCAAAGGCGCTTGACTACATCGAGCCGCAGGAAACGTATACGATCGACGTGCAGCCGGGCGTGGACGCGTCGGTGCAGGCGTTTGAGCGGGCCCTCGGGACGACCATGTCCGACTTTATCAAAGGCAACACCAAGGCCCGGGAGCGGATGAAGGCCCAGTACGATGTCGCCGGGGCCGAAGGGCTGCTTGTGCTCGGCACCGACCATGCGGCAGAAGCGGTCACCGGCTTTTATACGAAGCACGGGGACGGCGCCTGTGATGTGGCACCGCTGTTTGGCCTGAACAAGCGGCAGGGCAAAATGCTGCTGCGCGAGCTCGAAGCACCGGCATCAACGTTTGAAAAGGTACCGACCGCCGATCTGGAAAGCGACCGTCCGGGTCTTCCGGACGAGGAAGCGCTCGGGCTGACGTATGATCAGATTGACGACTTTCTCGAAGGACGCAGCATCGATGCCAACGCCCATGAACGGCTGGTGGGCATGTACAACAGGACAGCGCACAAACGGGAGCTGCCGGCAACGTTATACGATACGTGGTGGAAAGAATAACAAGCGTCTGCGGATGGTCCCTTGCGGCCATCCGTTTTTCACAAATGCGGGAAATACTGGACGCCGGCTGTGAAGTTTGATATACAGATAACAGAAAGAAAAGGAGAGAACACCGAAATACGCTAAAGGAGTACGATAGTGCATGCCTATTAAAGTGCCTGACTATTTGCCGGCCAAGGACACGCTGGAAAAAGAAAATATTTTCATTATGAACGAAAGCAGGGCCTATCTGCAGGATATCCGTCCCCTGAAAATCGTCATCCTGAACCTGATGCCCCTAAAGGAACGCACAGAGACCCAGATTCTGCGGATGCTCAGTAATACGCCGCTGCAGGTGGACGTCTCGTTTCTGCATCCGGACACCCACCGGTCCAAAAATACGCCGCGCGAGCATCTGTCCTCATTCTATAAAACGATCGATGAAGTGCGGAGCCGGAAATTTGACGGCATGATTATCACCGGCGCCCCGCTTGAAAAAATTCCATTTGAAGAGGTGGACTTCTGGGAGGAGCTGCAGAGCATTCTCGACTGGAGCGACCAGAACGTCACAAACACGATGCACATCTGCTGGGGCGCCCAGGCCGGCCTGTACCACCACCACGGCATCGACAAGCACCCGCTTCCGAAAAAGCAGTTCGGCGTCTACCCGCACTATATTAATGGACGCAATGAAAAGCTGTTGAGCGGGTTCGACGATCAGTTTTACGTGCCGCACTCCCGGTACACGAAAACGAGGCGCGAGGACGTGGAAGCCTGTCCGGACCTCGACATTCTGTCGGAATCCGACGAAGCGGGACTGTATATCGTAGCGACCAAGGACCGTAAGCGGATTTACGTGACCGGCCACAGTGAATACGATGCAGAGACCCTGCGCGATGAATTTGAACGCGATATGCGCCGCGGGCTGGGGACCGAGGTGCCGGAGAACTACTTTCCGGATGACAATCACCTGTATTCCCCGCTGAAAATGTGGCGCGCCCATGCGACGCTGCTGTTTACGAACTGGCTGAACTACTATGTGTATCAGGAGACGCCGTTCGATTTTGCCTAAAGCTGTTTCCAAATTGGAAACAGTTTTTTCAGTCGGCGGAAAAAAGATGATATAATAGACGCGTGTGTGAGCAGCAGGCAATGACAAAATGGCAGTGCCGCCGAAGACTGAAAGCGGAAGATTGGGTGATGGAGTTGGATGCGCTAGACGTATTGATGAATAAAGAACAGATCATGGTATACTTTCAGCCGATACTGAGTGCCGATAAGCTGGAAATTTCTGCGTATGAAGTGCTCGGCCGCTTCCAAAACGACAACGGGAACGCCGAAACGCTCGAGAGCTGCTTTCGGGACCCGGGAGTGCCGTGGGAGTACAAGCAGGAAATCGACCGTGCCGTGCATCAGGCTGCCCTGGAAAGCTTTGCGGCCGGAGAGCGGACGGATATGATTTTTTTGAACGTGGATGCGGCCACCATTCTGGGCGACGGAGGAGACGGGCTGGTCGAATTTCTGCTTGGATACGAAGAAAGAGGCATCGCCCCGACCTCGATCTGCCTGGAGCTGAAGGCGACCGACTTTCAGCAGGACCTGTCCCGCCTGAAGCATTTCATGCAGTATGCCCAGAGCGCCGGCCTGTCGATTGCGATTGACAATCTCGGCCAGGAAGCGATTCATCTGGAGCAGATTGCCTACTTAAAGCCAAATGTCCTGAAGGTGGATGTGACATTTTCCGAAAATTTTGCAGTCCCGAGCATTTACCGGGACGTGCTGCATTCGTTATCGACGCTGTCGAGAAAAATCGGGGCTTCGCTTTTATTTGAAAAGATCGAATCCTTTAATCAGCTGAATTACGCCTGGCGCAACGGCGCCCGGTACTATCAGGGATTTTATCTGGATAAGCCGAAAGAGACGTTCATAGAAAAGGACCAGTTTCAGGAACGGATGAAAAAGGACATCCACCATTTTATTGATGTGGAACGCAAAAAAATTGAAGCCCAGATCCAGCTGACCTCCGAGCTGAACAAGCGGCTGAACGACCGGCTCAAGCACGCGGATGTGATGGAGGATATCGACGGCTGGACGATGAAGACCGCCGAGTCGCTCGAGGAAATGAGCTTCCGGGTGTATGTGTGCGACCGGGAAGGATATCAGCTTTCCGGCAACGCCTCGCGCCAGAGCGGGGAAGCCTGGGAATACCGGACGGAGGAGCGCAACCGCAACTGGAGCTGGCGGCCATATTTCCTCGAAAACATTGTGCGCATGAACTTTGAACAGCGGGGGATTCTTTCTGATATGTATACAGATTTTCACAGCGATGAAATGATCCGGACGTATTCCCATCCGATCACGGAGGATCTGTACGTGTTTGTGGACATTCCTTATGCGTTTTTGTATGAAAAAGATTATCTGCTGTAAACAGCGCCGGCTTCTCCTTCTGCGGAGGAGCGGCGTTTTTACATAAAAAGGAGCGCGGTATCGGTGCAGCGGCCAAGTTTTGATATGTATCAATGGAATAATGACACGGTCCGGAGCTTTTTCTCCCGGCATACGTTTTCAGAGGCGGCGGTCACGGACGGCCTGGAAAATCTCCAGGCCACGGCAGCCCTGGGCGAAGAGGAGCAGAAGGACCTTGAGCGGCTGAAGGCGAAAAACAGCGAGTCGGCGTACCATGTGCTCGTCTGCGGCCATTTTTCCGCCGGTAAAAGCACGCTGATCAACCGGATGCTGGACGGGGAATGGCTGCCGGCCCATCCGGTGCCGACGAGTGCCAATATCGTTTCGTTTACGACCGGAAGCGCTTCCTCCTATCAGGTGACCACCGGCGGAGAGACCGCGGCTATACCGCCCGGGGAATGGACGAACGCCTGGATGATGGCCACAGAGACCGAACGGGTGGAGGTGAAGCATCCTGATCTGCCGCTGCCGCCGGGAGTGACGCTTTTTGATACGCCGGGCATCGATTCCACCGAAGCCGCTCATCAGCGGGCGGCGGAGTCGGAATGGATGGTAGCCGATGAGCTGTTTTATGTCGCCGACTACCAGCAGGTGGAGTCGGAGGAAAATTTCTTATTTCTGCAGCAGCTGAACGAGCAGTACGTCCGCCCGTGTCTTATCGTCAATCAGGTGGATAAGCACGAGGAGGAGGAGCTGTCCTTTCAGGCGTACCAGGACCGGATCCGGCAGAGCCTGGACCGCCGGCAGATCGAATACGAGGCCATTTTCTTTGTGTCCGCCCTTTATCCGGAGCGGACCGCTGATGCCTGGCAAGCCCTGCGGGAGAAGATGCTGCCCGAGGGTTCCCGGGAGCGGGAGGAGCGCATCCGGCAGACATGCGCCGCGAGAGCCTATTTCATCACTGCTTCCTATGTGCGAAGTCGTCTTGCTGCTGCGGAGCCGGACGGGGACGTGCAGCGCGTCTGGGAGACGTTTTCCACGCCGGGGGCCCTTTACGAGGCGATCGAGGCCGATGAGGAGGCCGCCGGCGAGTTCAGGCACTGGGAAACGAAGGCGGAAAAAGCAATGCGCCGGACCATCCACGACGGCTTTGCCCGTGCCAAGCTGATGCCCTATCATACCCGGGCCGCTGTGCACGCGTATCTGGAATCCCGCCTGGTCACGTTCCGGGTGAAAAGCTGGCTGGGCACCCGGAAAACAGCCCGGGTGCGAAAAGAGCGCGAGGCCCGGGTGCTCGAAGAGCTGAATGAAAACATAAAAAACGAGCTCGAAAATCATTTAAAGCGTGACATGAAGCAGACCGCCGAACGGTATGCGGGAAAAAGCCCGGAGGTGGAAGCCGCTATTGATACCATGAAGGTGCGCGCAGACCCCGCAATGCTCGAGGAAGCGGAAAACAAGGGAGCGCGTCTTACGGAGGCCTATGCAAGAACCTACTGCCGCACGCTCGAGGAAAAAATGCAGACGGCGTACCGGCGCCAGCTTGCTGAATGGATGCCGCTGTTTTTAGAGAAGGCTCGTGCCCATAAACAAATGGAAGCCGAGCGGCAGGAAGCAAACGCGGCAGCCCATCGGCAGGCATGGGAGGCCTACGAAGCGTGGCGGGAGGAATTTTATCAGAAGAAGGAGCTGCTCGAAGCCCAGCAGCAGTGGTGGGTTCAGGAGGCGGTTCCGCTCGCGCAGCAGGAAGAGCGGGAGCCGGCCATGCAGATCGTGGCCCCTTCGGCGGGCGCAGAAGGTTATTCGGTGCGGGAATGGTACCGGGATTATCTGGACCGTGCCGGCCGGGAGCGGTCCTCTCTCGCAGATCCGGAGGCCGAGGCAGAGAGGTGGCAGAAGCTTGCCCGCCTCGTGCAGCCGTATGCGCCGCTTGAAGGCTTTGCCCAGAGGCTTGAGGCCCGGGCAAGGCGGCTTCGGGAGCAGGCATTCCGTGTTTCCTTTTTCGGCGGCTTCAGCGCCGGGAAATCCACCGTGGCCAACGCCATGGCCGGGGAAGCCGTCCTGCCGGTGTCGGCGAACCCGACGACAGCAGCCATCACGCACATGAAAGCGCCGGACGGACAGCACGCAGACCGGAGCGCAGTGATTTATTATAAACAGCAGACCTACGTCCTACAGGACATGAATGACCTGCTCGCGCCGTTTGAGGTGCGTCTTTCGCATGTGTCGGAGTGGCACAGCCGTTACGCCGTCTATGAAGAAGAGGTGCAGGAGCGGGCGGAGAAGGCCGAAAAGCAGAAACGGGCGGAGCTCGAGCAGCAGCATCTGGAGCCGCTCGCGTTTGACGCCATGCGGGAGGAAGAAAAAAGGATGCTTGATCAGTATGTGGCGTCCTATGAGAAGCAACAAAGCCGTGCCGGCTGCCCGGAAACGGTGACCCTGGAGGCGTTTCAGCAGGCTGCAGGTGCTGAAGAAGCCGCCATGATGATCGAGCGGGCGGATGTTTACCTTTCGACCCGGTGGACCGAAAGAGGAATGGAAGTCGTCGATACGCCCGGCATCCATTCCGTGTATCAGCGTCACGCGGACATTTCGTTTCAGGAAATGAAGCGGGCGGACGCTATTTTGTTTTTATCCTATTATAACCATGCATTTTCCCGCGGGGACAAAGCATTTTTGGAGCAGCTGGCTGCCGTGAACCAGACCTTTTCCTATGACAAGCTCCTTTTCCTGGTTAATGCAGCGGATCTGGCAGCGGGACGCCAGGAGCTCGAGGAGGTTCTCCACTACGTCCGGCAGGAGCTGGCCGCGATTGGCATCCATGAGCCGCTCGTTCTGCCTGTTTCCGGAAAAGTATCGCTGCAGGACAAATCGGCCGGCGGCCTGGAAGGGTTCGAAGCCGTGTTTGAGCAGTTTCTTTCCTCGACGCTTGAGACGACTGTGATGAACGAGGGCAGCCGGGAGGCAGCGGAGGTCCTGACGTATGTGGAACGAGCGCGGGCGCAGGCGGAACGGACGGATGCCGAACAGGAGCGGGAAAAGCAAAACGATATCGCACAGCTCGAGCAGTTCATCACGCAGGACAAATGGACGGAATCATGGAAACGTATCGAAAAGCGGCTTACGGAGGAAACGGAGGAGTTGTTTTTTTACGTGCGCCAGCGCCTCTTTTATTACTACCGGGAAGAATTTATGTTTTGGTTTTCGCGGGCGTACTTTTACGAGCAGCCGTCGTTTCGCTCGCAGCTCCGCCGGAAGACGACGGAGGCGGTGCATCAGGTGCTGCAGCGGTTCCTGCAGGAGACAAGAATTACCTCCGCCCGGATTGAACAGTGGATGCACCGTACCATGGACGACGAAGAGCAGGACTGGAGACAGCAGCTGCCGGACCATTTCGGTTATGTCTTTTCAGGGGAGAAAACGGCTTTTCCGGCAATCGAATTTTCCCCGCCGGAGGTGCCGGCGATCGCAGAGGCAGTGGAGGGCGAGTGGAAGACGCTCACCCACCATGATTTTTTCATGAATGGGCAGAACAAAGCGTATAGGGAAGTGCTGGAGCAGCAGCTGCGTCCGGTCGTCGAAGAAGAACTGCAGATCGTCAAAGCAGAGGTCTACGCCTGGGCAGAGGCGGCTGCAAGGGCCCGGTGGGAGCAGCGCACCGCTGACTGGGAAACGGCGGCCCGCCGGCAGGCGGAGTGGCTCCGGCAGGAAAAAACAGGAGAGACCGGGCTGGAGTGGGCCGAGCTTGAAGCAGCGATCCGGAGGCTGGTTGGACAGGAAGAGTAAGTGTGTTATAATACAAGTACTCTGCAAGACAAAGGATGGGGACATGAACGGAACAAATATTTTTTTAGACGACGTCCGACAGTCTCCGGATAATCACGTATTAGTAAAAACAGCGGAAGAATGTATGCGATTGCTGCAAAACACGGCAGATATCAGTCATCTGTCGCTTGACCACGATTTGGGAACGAAGTATTTTAATGGATTTTCCGTCGTGCTGTATTTACTTGAAAAACAAATTATACCTTCAAAAATTACTATACACTCAGCTAATGCAGTTGGCGGTAAACGGATGTACCGGAGACTGATGGAGGCACGCAGGTCCGGAGAACTTCCTGAACGAGTGAAGATTCTGCACCGGCCGCTTCCATTGAATGCCTAAAAGAAGCCTATCAGGGCTTCTTTTTTATATACCGGGAAAAGCTTTGCTATAATGAATAGAGGAAAAGGAGGCATTCGCTATGCAGATACACGTAACAGACCGTGCGAAAGAAGCGATCCGACATCTCGGGGACAATCAGACGATAACGATTGCCTATGAATTCACGGGCGGCTGCCAGGGGCTGCAGGAATTCCAGCTGCACGCCTCCCCGGGGACAACGCCGGAAGTCCGGGCTGCCGATGAAGACACCCTGCATCTGATTGAGCCGTTGCCGGTGCTCGACTATCACCCCACGCTCAAGTGGATGCTGAAAAACAAAAACCAGACGATCGCAAACAATATTCATTTGTATGAACACACCGAAGCGTAAGGAGGGCCAGGCAATGGAGCGTTTAGTGGACATGAATAACGTCAGCGTACGGACGAATGGACGAATCAGGCTTGAAGACGTCTCATTTGCGGTCAATCAGGGCGAACACCGGGCGCTTCTCGGCCTGAACGGATCCGGCAAAACGACGCTGCTGCAGGCAATTTTAGGGCAGGTCTGGGCAACGAAAGGGGAAGTGCATACGTGGTTTGGCCGTCACGGCAGGGTGAATATGCAGGATCTCCGACGGGAAATCGGTATCGTCAGCAATGCCCTGGATGACCAGTACCAGCACCGGGCGGGGGAAACCGCCTTTAATGTCGCGTTAAGCGGTTATTTTGCAAGTATCGGCATTTATGAGCAGGCACCGCAGGAAATCACCGCCAGGGCAGAAAACGCGCTGCACACGTTTGGGGTTTCCCAGTATAGGGACGTGCCGTATGCCGCGCTCTCGCAGGGAGAGAAGCGGCGGGTGATGCTTGCGCGGGCGTGGACGACTGGAGCGAAGCTGCTTTTGCTTGACGAGCCGTGCACCGGGCTTGATGTAAAGGGAAGAGAGGAGCTGATCGAAGGACTTGAGTCGTCGCTTAAAGAGCCGGAGGCGCCGACGGTGCTGTATGTGACCCACCATCTCGAAGAACTGCCGGGAGCGGTCGAGGCTGCAACGATTATGAAAAACGGACGGGTGCAGGCGGATGGAAAGAAACATAACGTTCTGACGGATGAGGAAATTTCGACCGCCTTTGATGTCAACGGAAGCATCCAGTGGCATGAGCAGCGGCCGTGGTTTATTACCGGGGGCGCGCCGATACGCTGACGCCGAACATAGCTGTTCGGTCAGCAATGAAAATTTCAATTACCGTATTTATTATAAATATAAATTATATAATTAGAAAAATAAGCGGAAGATGCCAAAAATAAGCCCCTTCCTTCTAAAGGAAAGGGCTTGGAAACGCGGTTATGCCTCGAACGATGCGACGATTTTTCCGCGTGTATGACCGTCCTGCATGTCCTTTAATGCATCCGGAATGTCACTGAAGCTGACGGTCCGGCTGACGGAAGGCTTTACTTTTCCCTGGGAAGCCAGTTCTCCAAGCTCCCGGGCGATAAATCCGAGATCTTTAATCTGCGCTTCGTCATCGGAGCGGTACACAAATCCAAGTGCCACCTCATGAATGGAAGGGGCGAGCGTTTTCGCTACGTAGTGGGAAAGGTCCGGCCATTCCACCACAGCAATCAAATGCCCGTTAAAGGCGAGATAATCCAGCGCATCGGTCGCCGTCTGCTGTCCCACCAGATCAAGCACGGCATCCACGCCGCGGCCATCGGTCCATTTGTGTACTTCCTCCACCACATTATCCCTGCGGTAGTCCACCACGTGATCGGCGCCCAGATCTTTGACATAGTCCGCATTATCACCCGAGCAGGTGGAAATGACCGTAAGGCCGAGATGCTTGGCAAGCTGGACGGCAAAGCTGCCGACACCGCCGGAGCCGGCCTGAATCATGATCGTCTGTCCGGGGCGAAGCGGTGCTTTCCGGTACAGCGACTGGTAGGCCGTGAATCCGGCCGTCGGCATCGACGCAGCCTCCACATGGGACAGTCCTTTCGGTACAGACGAAACCACATCTGCACGCGTGGTCGTAAATTCCGCAAATCCGCCATTTGTCGTCATACTTCCGTGATAATACACTTCATCGCCTACGGACCAATCGGTTACGTCCGCGCCGACGGCATCGACTACGCCGGAAACGTCCAGGCCCGACACGTGGGGGAAGGACCATTCCGGGAGAGGGGCGCCCATTAATTTATAATCGACCGGATTTAATCCAACGGCGTGTACGTTGACCCGGAGCTCATGAGCTTCCGGCTCCGGCATGTCGATATCTGTTTCCTTTAAATCGCCGGGACCTCCGGCTTTATTTATCACAAGTGCTTTCATTCTATCAGCCTCCTGTTTATCTATACCTTCCGTGCCCGGGCCAAAAACATCCAAAAATAAAAACTCCCGTCTGAATGGCTTTAACACCCGCTGCCCGGGGCCGATATATGAAGTAAAGAGATCAGGAGGGAAAAACGGCATGTCCTTAGCAGACGAAAAACATATTTTATTGGAATCCGGGACAAACGAGCTCGAAATCGTTCTGTTTTCCATCGGAACCAGTCAGTTTGGCATCAATGTGCTGAAGGTGCGCGAAATCATTCATCAGGTGGAGGTGACTCCCGTCCCCAATCACCACGAGCATGTGAAGGGAATCGTCCGGCTTCGCAATGAAGTGATACCGGTGATTGATTTAAAAAAAGTGCTTCATCACGACGGGGCGGACGACGTCCGGCACGACAAATACATTATCGCAGAGCTGAATCAGATGAAGGTGGCGTTTCATGTAGAAGAAGTATCCCGTATCCACCGCATCAGCTGGGAGGATATTGAAAAGCCCAATGCGCTCTCCCAGGGACTCGAAGCACGATCCATCGGTATTGTGAAAATGGAGCACGCCATGGTCTTTCTGCTTGATTACGAAAAAATCATCAGTGATATTTCCCCGGACACCCTGTCTGGCCAGCACCTGCCGGCGTACAGGCCGGACCGGGAAAATACGACTGTGTTAATTGTAGAGGATTCGCCGGTGCTCAAGCACTTGATTGCCGATACCCTCACAGAAGCCGGGTACAGCCAGCTCCGCTCCTTTGAAAACGGCCGGGAAGCGTACGAATACTTAGAAGCGTTACTTGCCGACAACGAAGAAGCAAGCCTCCCGGACCTTGTCATTACAGACATTGAAATGCCGCAGATGGACGGTCATCATCTGACGAAAAAGATCAAGGACCATGAAAACCTCCAAAGCCTTCCGGTCATTATTTTTTCGTCGCTGATCACGGCGGATCTGTTCCATAAAGGAAAAGAAGTCGGAGCCGACGCCCAGGTGAGCAAGCCCGAAATTAATACCCTCGTAAAAACCATCGACAGCTGCATCCGGGCTTCC
Organism: Marinococcus sp. PL1-022; assembly: GCF_033845285.1. Taxonomy (NCBI): domain Bacteria; kingdom Bacillati; phylum Bacillota; class Bacilli; order Caryophanales; family Bacillaceae; genus Marinococcus; species Marinococcus sp. PL1-022. The sequence goes on from NZ_JAWXCX010000001.1 coordinate 1,528,600, forward strand.
GCCGGCCGCTGAGCCGTTAATAGGGCCTCTCTGCCACATGGCAGAGGGGCTTTTTATAAAAAAATTCAAAAAAATAATGAAATAACCGTTGACTGTATTATAACAACGGTATATAATTTGAATTACATTATAACAACACTAACGAAAAGGAGCGATTTAGGATGCGTCATTTCACAAGATCGAAAGAAGACCGTTATACCCCGGAAGAGGAAAATCAGACGATTCTCGACATGATTAATGACTATCACACCAACACTAAATAACGCTCACGTCCCGAAAAGGCTTCCCGCATACCGTTGCGGGAGGCCTTTTCTGTGTTATAACAACAAAAACAGCCGGGATAGAAAAACAAACATACATTCGCTATAATGGAAGTATGCTGAGGTGAGCAACCATGAAAAAACAATCCTTACAGGAGTTAATGCAATGGATGAAAACTGACCCGTCCATTGCCCCTAATATAGAATTCTGGCATACCGTCGACGAACGGCCGGCGAAAACCGCGGCATTCCCGGAACAGCTGCATGAACGGCTGCGTGCCGGCCTTGCCGCCCGCGGCATCGATTCGCTGTACACTCATCAGCATTCAGCGTTTGAACAGGCGTACGGCCGGAAAGCCAATGTCGTCACCATCACGCCGACCGCCTCCGGGAAAACCCTGTGCTACAATCTTCCGGTGCTGCAAACGATCATGGACGAGCCGGAGGCACGCTCCCTGTACCTGTTTCCAACGAAAGCCCTCGCCCAGGACCAGAAGAGCGAGATCAATGAATTTATCGAGGAAATCGGTGCTTCCATTAACAGCTACACGTACGACGGAGACACGCCGCCAACCATCCGGCAGTCGATCCGGCGTGCCGGCCATATTGTCATGACCAACCCGGATATGCTGCACTCGGCCATTCTGCCGCACCATACCAAATGGGTGTCGCTGTTTGAGCATCTGCGCTATATCGTCATTGACGAAATTCATACGTACCGCGGGGTCTTCGGGAGCCACGTGGCGAACGTGCTCCGCCGGCTGCTGCGCATTGCCCGCTACTACGGGGCCGAGCCGACGTTTATCACGACCTCCGCGACCATCGCCAATCCGCGTGAACTCGCCGAAACCCTTACCGAACAGCCCTTTGAACTCGTGGACAACAACGGGGCGCCGCAGGGGAAAAAGCATTTTGTGTTTTACAACCCGCCGGTGATTAACGAAGCGATGAATATCCGCAAGGGCGTCCTCTCTGAGGTCAACCGGCTCGCCAACACGTTTCTCGAGCAGCACGTCCAGACGATTGTGTTTACGAAAAGCCGGGTGATGGTGGAGGTGATTTTAAGCCATCTGCAGCATTTGAACAGCAGGCAGACCGGCCAGCAGAGCCTCGTGACCGGCTACCGCGGCGGCTACCTGCCAAATCAGCGGCGGGCTATTGAGGAGGGACTCCGCTCCGGCGATATCATGGGCGTGATTTCCACCAACGCGCTCGAGCTTGGCGTCGACATCGGGCAGCTGCAGGTGTGCATCATGTCCGGCTATCCGGGCTCGATTGCAAGTGCCTGGCAGCAGGCCGGACGCGCGGGACGGCGCCAGTCGGAGTCGCTGATCGTCATGATCGCAGGCTCCAATCCGATCGACCAGTATATGATCCAGCATTCCGACTACTTTCTGGAGAAAAACCCTGAAACCGCGCGCATTCATCCCGATAACCTGATCATTCTCGTGGACCATGTGAAATGCGCTGCCTTTGAACTGCCGTTCCGGGACGACGACACGTTCGGCGGAGTCGACGTGAGCGACGTGCTTGAGTACCTCTCGGAGGAAAACGTCGTGCACCACCGGGGCTCCAAATGGTACTGGATGAGCGATTCGTTTCCGGCGCACGGCATCAGCCTGCGCTCGGCCTCGCAGGAGAACGTCGTCATCATCGACCAGACGGTGCCGTCCGCGTCCAAGGTGATCGGGCAGATGGACCGCTTCAGCGCGATGACCCTGCTGCATGACGAAGCCATCTACATTCACCAGGGCGTGCAGTACCAGGTGGTTTATCTGGACTGGGACGAGAAAAAAGCGTACGTGGAAGAGGTGCGGGTCGACTACTATACCGATGCCAACATGGCCGTTGAGCTGAAGGTGCTTGAAGAGGACCAAACGGCCGACTATCCGTCGTATCACGCCGGCTTCGGTGATGTGATGGTGCACGCCAAGGTGACGATCTTTAAAAAAATCAAGCTGACGACGTTTGAAAACATCGGCTCGGGGACCGTGCACCTGCCGGAGGAGGAGCTGCATACAAATGCCTGCTGGCTCCATTTTCCCGGGGAGACCGTCCGGGAATTCGGGCGCGATACCCTCGAGCAGGCGATGATGGGACTTGCGAATGTCCTGCGGCACACCGCACCCGTGCGGGTCATGTGCGACCCGTCCGACATTCACGTGGTGCCGCAGATGAAGGCGACCCATTCGGAGCAGCCGACCATTTTTCTGTACGACCGCTATCCGGGCGGCGTCGGGCTCTCGTCCACCATTTTCAAGGATCTGCCCGACGTGCTCCGCGACTGCGCGTCGCTGATTGACGCCTGTCCGTGCCACGACGGATGCCCGTCCTGCATCGGATCGGATATTATGCTGAGCGGCAACACGAAAGCGACCGTGCTCGCATTCATTCACCGGCTTCAGGCCGAACAGGAGGTGAGCTCAACCGGTGAGCATGAAAAATAAACTCAAGCGAATGAAAACGCATCTGCAGGAAGAGATCCCGGCCGCTCCCGCTCCGCCCGAAGAAAACAGGGAGGAGGCAGGCATTCGGCACCTGGAGGAATGGGAAGCCTTCGGCGCAGTGCCGAAGCACTACGACGGGGAAACGATTTTAAAACGGACCGTTACGTATCCGCTGGACTACATCCACGGGAGCGCCTCCTTTGGCGAGTTGTTTACGGTGTTTGACCGCTGGCAGCAGGAGCCCGCGTTTCATCCGCTGCATCCGGAGGGCCGGCGCCCGGAGGACCTGCTGTTTTTTGATACGGAAACGACCGGGCTGAAGGGGGGGACCGGCACCACCATCTTTCTGCTTGGCGGCGCCCGGGTGTACACCGACCGCGTCGAGGTGTCGCAGTACTTTCTCCCCGGGCCGGAGCATGAAGTGGCGCTGTATCATTATTTTCTGACCGAATGCTATTCTGCGGAAAACCTGGTCACCTATAACGGAAAATCGTTTGACTGGCCGCAGGTGCAGACCCGGCATACGCTCGTGCGCAACCAGGTGCCGAAGCTTCCGGCCTTTGGCCACTTTGATCTTTTGCACGCGAGCCGCCGCCTGTTTGCCGAGCGGCTGGAATCGTGCCGGCTGAGTGTGGTGGAGCGGGATATTCTTGGATTTGTCCGTCACGACGACACGCCGGGATACCTCGCGCCGATGCTGTACTTTGACTACGTGAACGAGGGCCTTCCCGAGTTTGTAACCGGGATCCTCGAGCATAACGAGCAGGATATTTTGTCGCTGATCACGCTTTACATTGATATTTCCAAACGAATTCTTGCCGACGGGACGGGCGAAAAGCAGTCGCTTGCCGTCGCCAAATGGTTTGACCAGCAGAAGGAGTGGACCAAAAGCGCCCAGCACTATACGGCCATGGTCGAAAACGGGGACGAGGACGGCGAAACAATGCACCGCTACGGTCTCAATTTAAAAAAACAGCACCGGTACGACGAAGCCATTCCCTGGTTTGAGAAGGTCTGGGAGCGCAACGAGGATTCGCGGTATACGCTCGAGGCCGGGGTAGAGCTTGCCAAATGGGAGGAGCACCGGGCGAAAAACCCCGAACGGGCGCTTCTGTACGCTGCAGGGGTCCAGAGCAAGGCGGAGCGGGCTGGACTCACGCTTCCGGCCGGACAGCAGGCCGACCTGCATAAACGGCTCGGGCGGCTGATGAATAAACGGGGGCGGACGTCTTGAGGCGCCTGGCCGCGACCGGCTACAAGCCGGCTGAGCTCGGCATCTTCAAAGACGACGCCCCCGAGATTGCCTACATCCGGAAAACGCTCGAAAAGCGGCTGCGGGCCCTGATTGAAGAGGGCAGCGAATGGCTGATTATTTCCGGACAGCCCGGTGTCGAATGGTGGGCCGCCGAAGCCTGGAACGGCCTGCGGGAGGAATACGACCATATTCAGCTCGCTGTGCTCGAGCCGTTTCTTGAGCAGGACTCCATCTGGCCGGAGCACGTCCGCACCGCCTATGCCCAGCTGAAGCAGAGCGCCGACTACGTGGATGCGATTTCCAAGCGCCCGTATGTGAATCCGTCGCAGCTGAAGGCCAAAAACGACTTTATTATTTCCCATACAGACGCCCTTTTGATTCTGTATGACGAGGAGCAGGAGGGCGTGCCGAAGTATATGCTTGCCTCTGCCGAGCGCCGCCAGCAGAGCGGCCATTATCCGGTCTTTACGATTGTGCCGGAGGACCTCGAGGAAACCGTGCGCGAGGAAGCCGAACGGGAATGGGATGGATAGGGTCAGGAAGGAAATTGACTTTTCTTATGTATTCTGAAAGAATATAAGCAGATAAATGCGTGGTCGTCCGCCCGGCAGGCGCCGTCGGCCGCGAATGTATCATACAAATAAAGCAGAGGTGGTCCTTGCTGATGGAACAGACACAGTTATCTGCCAAAGACATTTTAGACAAAGATTTCAAAAACAGTGTCAAAGGCTACAACAAAGACGAAGTCGACCAATTTTTAGACGTTATTATTCAGGACTATGAACGGTTCGAACAAAAGGTGCGCGAGCTCGAAGACCAGCTGAACCGTTCGCCGGAACAACGGACAGCCGCATCGCCGGAGGGCGATTCCCGCTACCAGCGTACCGTGACGTCGTCAATTTCCACCCGGTCCGAAAGCGGCGCCGGCAGTACGGACACCGCTTCGAACACCACCGCAGCCGAACCGGCCGCCGGGACAACCAATTACGATATTTTAAAACGGCTCTCGAACCTTGAAAAAGAAGTATTCGGCAAAAAACTATACGATTAAAGGCGGGGACGCTTGAATATGCGGACGATTCATATTGACGGAGCAAGCGCCGGTCAGCCCGGGCCTTCCGGCATCGGCATATTCGTCAAGCACGATGACGGCAGCGTGGAGGAATTTTCCCGCCCGCTCGGGTGCCTGACCAACAACGAAGCGGAATTTGAAGCGTGCGTGCATGCGTATGAGCTCTGCCGCGAGCGTGGCTGGCATTCGGCCTCGATCCGGACCGATTCGCAGCTTGTGAATGCATCGGTGGAAAAGCGGTTTGTCAAGCGAAAGCTGTATCAGCCGTATTTAGCCAGAATCCTGCGCGCTGAGGAGGAGCTGCCCCTTTGTTTTCTCAAATGGGTCCCCTCCCGCGATAACCGGGCGGCGGACCGGCTGGCCAGACAGGCCGTGCTCGCTTCGGGCAGGGAAAATCCGTGCTGACCCGCAGTTTCTTTTCTTGCTTCTTCCGCCCGGAACCGATATAATAGCACCTGGCCATAAAGAGCCGGGATTCGTTCAGGTAATCGCTGTATGTACCCATACAGAGGAAAGTCCATGCTCGCACAGCCTGAGACGGCTGTAGTGTTCGTGTCTGACGAAACCATAAGTCAGAGCAGCTTCGTTTTGGAGCTGACGGCGGGGAAACAGCCTGTGTCCATCCGGATATGGCTGGAGTCCCCCTGAACAGTGCCACAGTGACGTAGTCCGGCTGGAAACGGCCGGAGTGGAACGCGGTAAACCCCTCGAGCGAGAAACCCAAAATTAGGTAGGGGCGCCTTTCGGAAGGAATACAACGGAACGAAAGGGCAGAATTTTTTCTGCAGATAGATGATTACCACCCGAGTGCAAGGTGAACAGCCGCTGGCAGCACAAGGGAACAGAACATGGCTTACACGAACGGTCCCGGCTTCTTGAAGCAAAACCCCTGGAGTAATTCAGGGGTTTTTTTAGTAGATATGAACGGACATTGACGTCCAAGGAGGAACCTATGACCCAACCAACATACACCTTAATCGCCACGGCGACGATGGGCCTCGAGGCTCTGGTCGCCAAAGAAATCAAAGCACTCGGCTACCGCCACCTGCGCACCGAAAACGGCCGCGTGGAATTCGAAGCGCCCGCCGAGGGCATTGCCCGGGCCAACCTGTGGCTGCGGACCGCCGGCCGGGTTAAAATCAAAATCGGCACGTTTACCGCAGAAACGTTTGATGAGCTGTTCGAACAGACAAAGGCCCTCCCATGGGAGAAGTTTCTGCCCGAAAATGCCGAATTCCCCGTCAGCGGCCGCTCGGTCAAATCCACCCTGTTCAGCGTGTCGGACTGCCAGGCGATCGTCAAAAAAGCGATCGTGGAACGGCTGAAGCAGTCCTACCAGAGCGAATGGTTTCCGGAAAACGGGCCGCTCTATAAGCTCGACGTGGCGCTGCATAAGGATGAAGCCGTCCTGTCCCTCGACACCTCCGGCCCCGGCCTGAACCAGCGCGGCTACCGGGAAACGCATGCCCGGGCACCGCTCAAGGAAACGCTGGCGGCGTCCCTGATTATGCTTGCCAACTGGCACCCGGACCGCCCGCTCGTGGATTTATTCTGCGGCTCGGGAACGATTCCCATTGAAGCCGCTATGATTGGCCAGAACATGGCCCCCGGCGTGAACCGCTCGTTTGTGAGCGAAACGTGGCCGTGGGCCGAAGCGATGCAGTGGGAAACAGCCCGCCAGGAAGCCGAAGACCTTCTCCGCGACGATCAGCCGCTCATGATTACCGGCACCGACCTGGATCCGAAGGCCATCGAAGTGGCAGAGGAAAATGCCAAGGAAGCCGGCATGTACGGCCTGATCACGTTCAAGCAGATGGCCGCCCGCGACTTTAAGCCAAAGGGCGAGTACGGCGCGGTGATCAGCAACCCGCCGTACGGGGAACGAATCGGGGATCTTGCCGAGGTGGAGGAAGTGTATCGGGCCCTCGGCCGTATCGCCCGGGACACACCAACCTGGTCCTACTACGTGCTGACGTCGCATGAACGGTTTGAATCGCTGTTCGGCCGGGAGGCGACCAAACGGCGCAAGCTTTACAACGGCAACATCAAAACGGATTATTACCAGTACTGGGGGCCGCGGCCGCCCCGTTCGTCCTAATTGTTCGGATGATCGGTATCCCCGAGCCGGGGATTGTCAAAATGCAGGTAGTCGATGGCCGGGTGATAGCTGATCGTCATGCCGTCAAGGTACCACTGGTCCTGCGGCTCCACAAAAAAACGCACGCCGCCCGCTTCGGTCTGGTAGCTGGGGCCGGACGGATCCCCGGGCTCCACCCCTATGGAAAAACCGCCGGAACCCACGCCGCCGATGCGGACAAACAGGCGCACGAACGCCCCGTCACCGAGGTCCATTTCCTGCTTGTAGTGGCGGCCTGCTTCTTCAGTAATCGTCATTTGCATACGTATCTTTCGCTCCCTTCCACTCTTTGTTATATCATGAAGGAGAGAGTCACACCAAACAGAGTTCATACCAAGGAGGAATCGCCATGCCGGATTATGCACAGATTGAACAGGATTTTTTGACCGAGCAGCGAAGTCTGAATGCCTACGACCAGGCTCTCAGCCTGCTCGGATGGGACGCCCGGACTGGAGCGCCCAAAAAAGGGGTCGAGGAGCGCTCGGAAGTAGTGGGGGCACTTGCCACCGAGCTGTTTGCCCGGAAAACCTCCGGACGCCTGAAGGAAATGAGCCAGTATCTGCTCGAGCCGGAAGCGGCGTCGCAGATCTCTGCAGTCGCACGCAGAGCCGCGGAGGAAACCCTCACCGAGGTGGAACGGATGGAGCGCCTGCCCCAGGACGAGTATCAGGCGTTTACGACGCTTACTTCCAAAACCGAATCGTACTGGGAGGAGGCGAAAGCGTCCGGGGACTTCGAAGGGTTCCGCCCGTATCTCGAAGAAATCGTGGCCTACCAGCGCCGGTTCACCGAGTACCTCGGATACAACGGGCATCCGTACGACGCGCTGCTGCATGACTTTGAGCCCGGCATGACCGTTTCCACCCTCGATGCCACCTTTTCCCGGCTCCGTGACGGCCTCCTGCCGCTTGTGGAGCAGGTGAAGGGAGCCCCGGTACGGCCGGACACGTCATTTTTGCACGCCCATGTTCCGAAGGACCGGCAGCGTGCCTTCAGTGAGCACGTGCTCCGGCAGATGACGTACGATTTTGAGGCCGGACGGCTCGATGAAACCGTGCACCCGTTTGCGGTCGGCCTGAACCGAAACGACGTGCGGGTCACCACCAAATACGACGAATCCGACTTCCGCACCGCGGTGTTCGGCACCATCCATGAAGGCGGCCATGCGCTGTACGAGCAGAACCTCGGCGCGCACCTGGCCGGGACGATTCTCGCAGACGGGGCCTCCATGGGTATCCACGAATCGCAGTCGCTGTTCTGGGAAAATTTCGTGGCGCGGACCCGTTCGTTCTGGGAAAACAACTTTGGCAGGCTCCAGGAGCTGAGCGGCCGCTTCCAGCACGTGGCCCTTGACGATTTTTACTTTGCCGTCAACAGCGTCGAACCGTCCCTCATCCGAATTGAAGCCGATGAAATGACCTATTCGCTGCACATTATTCTCCGCTACGAGCTGGAAAAAGCCCTGATCGAAGGCAGCCTGCAGGTGAAGGATCTGCCGGAGGCGTGGAACGAAAAAATGAAGCAGTATCTCGGCGTCGTGCCGTCCAATCATGCGGAAGGCGTGCTGCAGGACGTGCACTGGGCGGGCGGTGCTTTTGGCTACTTTCCGTCCTACGCGCTCGGCTATATCTACGCGGCCCAGCTCCAGCAGGCAATGATGCGTGATCTCCCGGCGTTCGATGATCTGATCGCAAGCGGCGATCTTGCGCCGGTCCGGCACTGGCTGACCAATCACGTGCACCAGCACGGCCGGATGAAACGGCCGGCCGACATCATGGCAGACGCCACCGGGGAAGGGACCAACCCGGAGCCGCTGCTTGCCCACCTGTCGCATAAATACCAGAGCCTGTACCGCTGGTCCTGATCCTGCTGCCCTGTGCAGCAGGGGTTCCGCCCCGGGACGTTTGAAGGATGCGCTTTTGTGAAATAAAGTAGAGACTCTAATAATTTAGATGTCCCTTGCACCAGAACCATAAGAGGGGGATTGGCATGATTACATTCACTGACATTGCAAAGACGTTTCCCGGTGCCGACGACCCGGCCGTTCAAAACTTTAACGCCACGGTCGAGCAGGGAGAATTTTTCGTCTTGATCGGCCCGAGCGGGTGCGGCAAGACGACCACGCTCAAAATGATCAACCGGCTGATTGAGCCAAGCACCGGTACCATCCGGATCCAGGACAAGGACATCCGGGAGTGGGACCGCCATGAGCTGCGGTGGAACGTCGGATACGTGCTGCAGCAGATTGCGCTGTTTCCGACGATGACGATTGCCGAAAACATTGCGGTCGTTCCGGAAATGCGGCGCTGGAAGAAAAACGAGATCAAAGAACGCGTCGATGAACTGCTGCAGATGGTCGGCCTCGATCCGGATACATACCGCAACCGGAAGCCGTCGGAGCTGTCCGGCGGCCAGCAGCAGCGGATCGGGGTGATACGGGCCCTTGCCGCGGATCCGGACATCATCCTGATGGATGAGCCGTTCAGCGCGCTCGATCCGCTGAGCCGCGAACAGCTGCAGGAGGACATCCGTGCCCTGCAGCAGAACATCCAGAAAACGATCGTCTTCGTCACCCACGACATGGACGAGGCGCTGGCCCTAGGTGACCGGATCTGCCTCATGAAGGACGGCGATATCGTGCAGATCGGCACGCCGCGCGAGCTTAAAAATGAGCCGGCCAACGATTTTGTGCGCGACTTTATCGGGGACCGCCGGGATGAATGGGACACCCCGGTCCGGTCGGTTATGAGCGGACGCGACAGCCAGTACATCGCAAGCGTCCACGACATGCCTGAAATGCCGCTCTACCCGGCGCCGCTGTATATTTTCGACCAGAACGACACGTTTCTCGGCCGCCGGGACGGCGACTCGATTGCGTCCCAGAAAACCGTCATTTCCCCGGATCACGTGCTGTATGACGCCCTCAGGACCTTCAACGATACCGATGCCGAAGCGCTGCCGGTGCTCGAAGAAGGACGGCTCGTCGGCGCGCTCAGCTACAAGGACGTGATGCAGTTTCTGCAGAAAGCAAAGCTCGCACCCGCGGGAGGTGACACCGAATCATGAATTTACTCGAAAACACCTATCAGCTGTTTACCGACGAGCAGGGGCAGTTCTGGACCCTCGTGTGGGAGCACGTCAATATGAGTCTGATTTCGCTTCTGTGTGCCTCGTTTATCGCGGTGCCGGTCGGCGTGCTTCTGACCCGGCGCCGGTCAATTGCCGAACCGATCATCGGGATTGCCGCAGTGCTGCAGACGATTCCGAGTCTGGCCCTGCTCGGGTTCATGATTCTCATACTCAACCAGATCGGCACGGTGCCGGCCGTGGTCGCCCTGACCGCCTATGCGCTGCTTCCGATCCTGCGCAACACCTACACCGGCATTGCCGGCGTGGATCCGGCCCTTGTGGAGGCGGCCACCGGCATGGGGATGAATTCCTTCCGGCGCCTGCGCAAAATTGAGCTGCCGATGGCCATGCCGGTCATCATGGCCGGCATCCGGACCTCCATGGTGCTGATTGTCGGAACCGCCACCCTGGCGGCGCTGATCAGCGCCGGGGGCCTCGGCGATTTCATCATGACGGGCATCGACCGGGCGGACAACGCCTACATTCTGCTTGGCGCCATTCCGGCCGCTCTACTGGCTCTGTTTTTTGACCTGGTGCTGCGGATCACCGAACGCACGTCCCAGGGCAAAGCGCTGGCCCCGGTCGCGGTTGTCCTCGGGGTGGCCCTGTTAGTGGTCATCACCCCGGCGCTTGCCTCCACCCAGGAGGAAGAGCTCGTCATCGGCGGGAAGGAAGGGGCCGAACCTGAAATTCTCGCCAATATGTATTCGCTGCTGATCGAGGAAAACACTGATCTTGATACGAGGGTGGAGGCCGGCCTGGGGAGCACCAGCATCGCCTTTAACGCCCTCGAGTCGGATGATATTGACATTTATCCGGAGTTTACCGGGACGGTTACCGCCAACCTTTATGACCAGGGCGTCCCGGCCGGAAGCACCCGCGAAGAGGTGTACGAGGAAGCGCGCAGCCTGCTTGCTGAGGACGACCTGGCCTATCTCGAGCCGATGGAGTACAACAATACGTATGCGCTGGCGCTCCGCGAGGAGGAAGCCGACAGCCTCGGCATTGAAACCATTTCGGACCTCGAACCGCACACCGATGAGCTCGTGCCCGGATTCACCTTTGAATTTGCCGACCGGCAGACCGATGGCTATCCCGCAATTGTCGACACGTACGGCTTTGAGTTTGACGAGGTGGAAACCCTGGACGCCGGCCTTCGTTCGAACGCGCTGCAGGAGGGTCAGATCGATTTGATTGACGCCTACTCTACTGATGCGTATATCATAGAGTACGGGCTTACCGTACTTGAAGACGACGAAAATGTGTTTCCGCCGTACCAGGGCGCTCCGCTTTTAAAGCAGGAAACCCTCGATGACAATCCCGGCCTTGAAGAAGCGTTAAACCGCCTTGGCGGTCAGATTACCAACGAAGAAATGCAGGAAATGAACTACGAGGTGGACTACGAAAATGCCGACCACCGGGAGGTCGCCCGCAACTACCTCGAAGAACATGACCTGCTCGGCAGCAACTAACGGGCAGCCCGTTATTATCTCAAGGAGGGATACCCAATGAAAAACCCTGAACGACAAGAAATACGGGCCATACTCGACCGCAGCAAGCGTATCGCGGTCGTCGGCCTGTCGGATAACCCGTACCGGACGTCGTACCAGATCAGCAAAGTGATGCTTGAAGCGGGCTATGACATCATTCCGGTCAACCCGACGGTGGAGCAAGTCTTTGACATTCCGGCCGTGGATTCGCTGAAAGATATCGAAGGGCACATTGATATCGTAAACGTCTTCCGCCGCAGCGAATTTCTCAAAGGCGTAGCCGAGGAAGCGGTCCAGGTGGACGCGGACGTGTTCTGGGCCCAACTCGGCCTGGTGAGCGAAGACGCGTACGAGATTGCAGCCAACGCAGGCATGACAGTGATCATGGACCGCTGCATTAAAGTGGAGCATGCGATCGCATAAGCACCGATTATACCGAACAGCATCCAGCCTTGGCGGGTTTCCCTGCCAAGGTTTTCCTGTCTGCAGAGGAGATTGCCCCAAAATAAAAACATATGTTCCCGTTCATTGACAAACTGTGTTAGTATGAAATATAACTAGAACGGAGAACGAAGAAGGGAGAGACAGGAGTGGCAGCAGATAAATCCTATCAATACAATGATGAATCCATTCAGGTACTGGAGGGGCTCGAGGCGGTACGGAAACGGCCGGGCATGTATATCGGCAGTACAGACAGCCGCGGGCTTCACCACCTGGTTTTTGAAATTCTTGATAATTCAGTCGATGAAGCGATCGCCGGCTACGGCAGCGTGATCGAAGTGACGCTCCACAAGGACGGAAGCGTGTCTGTGTCCGATCATGGGCGGGGCATGCCGACCGGCACCCACAGCTCCGGCAAGCCGACACCGGAAGTAATTCTGACCGTGCTTCATGCCGGCGGGAAATTCGGCCAGGGCGGCTACGCCACAAGCGGCGGCCTGCATGGCGTCGGCGCCTCGGTGGTCAATGCGCTGTCAGAATGGCTTGAGGTCACCATTTACCGGGACAACCAGATTTTCGAGCAGCGCTTTGAAAACGGCGGCCGTCCGGTAACGACGCTTGAACAGAAGGGAAATACCAAAAAAACCGGGACAACGATCCGGTTTAAGCCGGACGCGTCCATGTTCAATGCGGTGCACTACCAGTTTGACGTGCTTGCCGAACGCCTGCGCGAAGCAGCCTTTCTGTTAAAGGGCACAAGCATCCGCCTGCATGATAAGCGCGACAAAGAACCGGTGACCGAGGAATTCCAGTTTGACACCGGCATTCAGGCGTTTGTGGAGTATTTAAACGAAGACAAGGAGACCCTGCATCCGGTCGTTTCCTTTGAAGGGAAGGCGCAGGACATCGAGGTGGACTTTTCGTTTCAGTTTACCGACGGCTATACCGAGAACATGCTGTCGTTTGTGAACAACGTCCGCACCCGCGACGGAGGGACCCATGAATCCGGCGCCCGCTCGGCGTTCACCCGTGTGCTCAACGAACACGCCCGCAAGCTGCAGCTGTTAAAGGACAAGGACAAAAACCTTGACGGCAGCGACATCCGCGAAGGGCTGACCGCCGTGGTCTCCATCCGGATCCCGGAGCATCTGCTGCAGTTTGAAGGGCAGACGAAAAGCAAGCTCGGGACCCCGGAGGCCCGTTCCGCGGTGGATCAGTATATCACGGACCGCCTGACGTACTTTCTCGAGGAAAACTCGACAATCAGCACGATGCTGATCAAAAAAGCCATCAAAGCCGCCCAGGTGCGCGAAGCGGCACGAAAAGCCCGTGAAGAAGCCCGGAACGGCAAAAAGAACCGAAAAAAAGACGCGCTCCTGAGCGGAAAACTTACCCCGGCCCAGTCCAAAAACCCGGACCGCAATGAGCTGTACCTCGTCGAGGGGGATTCGGCCGGCGGCTCGGCCAAGCAGGGACGCGACCGCAAATTCCAGGCCGTGCTCCCGCTGCGCGGCAAGGTCATTAATACGGAAAAAGCGAAGCTCGATGACATTATGAAAAACGAAGAAATCCGCACCATCATCTATGCCCTCGGAGCCGGGGTCGGCACCGATTTCACCCTCGAGGACCGGAATTACGACAAGGTCGTCATCATGACAGACGCCGATACCGACGGTGCTCACATTCAGGTGCTTCTACTGACGTTTTTCTACCGCTACATGCGGGAGCTCGTGGAATCAGGAAAGGTTTATATTGCCCTGCCGCCGCTCTATAAGATCAGCAAGGGCAGCGGCCCCAAGCAGAAATCCGAATACGCCTGGGAGGAGAACGGCCTGCAGGAAGCCATCCAGCGCATTGGCAAGGGCTACGCCATCCAGCGCTACAAGGGGCTCGGCGAAATGGATGCCTCCCAGCTGTGGGAAACGACGATGAACCCGGAGAGCCGGACCCTCATCCGGGTGACTGTGGAAGACGGCGCCCGCGCGGACCGGCGGGTATCCACGCTGATGGGAAATAAAGTGGAGCCCCGGCGCAAGTGGATTGAATCGAACGTGGCGTTTGGCATGGAAGAGGATTTGAATATTTTGGATAACACTGACCTGCAGATTATTAAGGAGGAACCGTAAGTGGCTGACGCAGAACAATACTTGGATCTGCGCCTCGAAGATGTTCTCGGCGAACGCTTCGGGCGCTACAGCAAATACATTATTCAGGAGCGTGCCCTCCCGGACGCACGGGACGGGTTAAAGCCCGTCCAGCGCCGGATTCTGTTTGCAATGCTTCAGGACGGAAACACCGCGGAAAAACCGTTCCGCAAAGCAGCAAAAACGGTCGGGAACGTGATCGGGAACTATCACCCGCACGGCGATTCCTCCGTGTATGAAGCGATGGTGCGGATGAGCCAGGAGTGGAAGGTCCGCGCCCCGCTTGTGGAGATGCACGGCAACAACGGCTCGGTCGACGGCGACCCGCCGGCGGCAATGCGGTATACGGAGGCGCGGCTTGCCAACGTTTCGTCGGAGCTGTTGAAAGACATTGAAAAACAGACGGTGGAGCATGTAACAAACTTTGACGATACCCAGGAAGAGCCGACCGTGCTGCCGGCGAAATTTCCGAATCTGCTGGTAAACGGATCCACCGGCATTTCCTCCGGCTATGCGACCGACATTCCGCCGCATCAGCTGGGAGAAATTATTGATGCTGCCGTGGCCCAGCTCGAGAATCCATCGGTGTCGACCGAGGAATTGATGCAGTACGTGCAGGGTCCAGATTTCCCAACCGGCGGCGTTATTCAGGGCAAGGACGGCATCCGCCAGGCGTACGAGACCGGACGGGGAAAAGTGGTCGTCCGGGCCAAAACGAGCATTGAGCAGGTGCGGGGCGGCCGGGAACAGATTCTGATCACCGAACTGCCGTATGAAGTCAACAAATCCACGCTTGTGAAGAAAATGGATGAGCTCCGGTTTGACCGCAAAGTGGACGGCGTCGCCGAGGTGCGCGACGACACGGACCGGACCGGCCTCCGGGTCGTCATTGAGCTCAAAAAAGATGCCGATGCCCAGAGCGTGCTGAACTTTTATTACAAAATGACCGACCTGCAGGTGTCGTACAATTTCAATATGGTCGCCATCAGCAACCGCACCCCGCAGCTGATGAATTTAAAACAGCTGCTTGATGCCTATATCAGCCACCGCCGGAGCGTTGTCACCAACCGTTCCCAGTTTGACCTCAACAAAGCAGAACAGCGCCAGCACATCGTCGAAGGCCTGATCAAGGCGATCAGCGTACTTGACCAGGTGATTGATACGATCCGCCAGTCGGAAAACAAGAAAAATGCGAAGGAAAACCTGGTGGAGCAGTTTGCCTTTACCGATGCGCAGGCCGAGGCCATTGTGAACCTGCAGCTCTACCGGTTAACCAATACCGACGTCACGCAGCTCGAAAAAGAAGCCGGTCAGCTCGAGAAAGAAATCAAGCGGCTCCGCGGCATCCTGTCGAGCGAAAAAAAGCTGCAGCAGGTGGTGAAAAAAGAACTCGAGGAAGTCAAGAAGCAGTATGACGACAGCCGCCGTACCGTGATTGAAGCAGAAATCGAAGAGCTTAAAATCGACCGCGAAGTGATGATTCCGTCTGAGGACGTGATTGTTACCGCTACGGCAGAAGGATATATTAAACGCACGAGCCAGCGGTCCTATGCGGCTTCCAACACTGAACCGCCGGGAATGAAGGAAGAAGATTCCCTGTTGTTTTTCCGCGACATGAACACAACAGACATGCTGCTGCTGTTTACGAAAAAAGGACAGTTTATCTATCTGCCGGTACATATGCTCTCCGACATCCGCTGGAAGGATAACGGCCAGCATATCGGCAATGTTTCCCCGCTGGATCCGGGGGATGCGCTGGTGGCAGTAGTGCCGGTCCAGGAGTTTACCGAAGAGGATTATTTTGTGTTCATTACCCGCCAGGGCATGATCAAAAAAACGGCGATGACCGCTTATCAGGCTTCGCGCTACGGGCGATCGATGATCGGAGTGAATGTAAAGGACGGGGACGAAGTGCTTTCCGTGTACCAGACGAACGGGGAGCAGGAGTTGTTTCTCACCACTCATCAAAACTACGGGCTCCGCTTCCATGAACAGGAGGTTTCCCCAGTCGGTGTCCGGGCGGCCGGCGTCAAAGCCATTGATTTAAAAGACGGCGATGTGGTCACCGGGGCGCATGTGACGTCAGCCTATGAAACCGAGGATGCAGTCATGGTCACCCAGCGCGGGGGCGTCAAACGCATGAGTCTCGATGATATACCGATAACAAACCGGGCCAAGCGGGGCGTCGTCCTCTGGAAGGAAGTCAAATCCAAACCGCACCGGATCATCGCGAGCTATATCCTGGACGGTGATCCGTTTGTGCTGCAGGCCCGGACGAAAAACATGACGGTCACGATTGATCCGACGAAATACCGGAGAGTCGACCGTTACAGCAACGGTTCCTATGTTATTGATACGAAACAGCACGGAGTAATTGAAGCGGTATGGAAGGATATTCCGTACCAGTAAACAACGATCCGCTTGCTAACAAAAAGGACGCTGAACAACCATGAAAGCAGGAACACATGTGATCGGAGCAGTTACGGGCGGCCTGGCCGTTCAGTGGCTGACGCCGGTGCCGTTTGCTTTTTTTGAATGGGAGACAAGCATTTATGTCGCAAGCCTGGTTTTTGGGGGCCTGGCGCCGGACATCTGCCAGCCCAATTCATGGATGGGGAGGCGGGTGCCGGGCATTTCCCACCTGATTTCGAAGCTGGTGGGGCACCGCACCTTTACTCACAGCCTCCTGCTCGTGCTGCTCGTCTTCCTGTCGCTTGCCCAGTGGCAGGAAGGATGGGGCCTCGCGCTGCAGTGGGGTATCAGCCTCGGTATTGCGAGCCATATTGTGCTTGATATGATGACCACCAAGGGCGTCCATGTGCTGTTTCCGCTGCACTATGCCTTTCGGTTCCCATTTACAACAAAAACCGGATCCACCTTTGGCGAAGGGCTGATCAATGCCTTGCTCATCGCCGGATTATTTTACGTGAGCTTTCAGCTGTTTTCGATCGATCTCACGCTGTAAGCCAATCCAATAAAAAGCAACATCCAACGAGGAAGCATCAGTAATGAATCTTACTGGTGCTTTTTATTCGTGTTGTCTCAAAATACGAAGTTATCTTTAGTATTGAAACAATATATCAGTAACTTCCGATAATATATATTATGTTAACTAGAAATAAATAAAGCACTCCATGGTCCTAATTTGGCTTCATGGCTTCACCTTCCCTTTTACTCATCAACTTGGCATGCGTTCTGCCTCTTTAATGTTCACTTCACTTCTACGTGTCCTCCAGGCAGATTTTATAAATTCAGTGCCCTGTATTTTCAACCTAGGCTATTGGATAAGGTTCATGCTGTGCTGAATTTTTCCTGTGTGCTTTTAACTCTGCAGGAATGGCTGCCCGTGACCAAGGCGCGATTATTCCTTACAGCCGAACTCGTAAATCGCAGTAGCGGTTTTTGAATCAGCCAACTCATTAGCAGCCGGGTTTTTGTCAGTCGTTCAAACAAACCTTTATAATTGCCCGGCAGCTTTTTAGTCAATTTTTTCCGCCTTTTTTATAAGCCATTTTCATTTTAAGAGCTTGCTGCATTATTTGCTATTTTATAATTATCATCTAAGTCTCCGCTATATTTGCACGACTTATCATTTCTTCATCTGTCTCAGAATCAAATGAGACAGCCTCCGTTTCAATCCGCCGCCGCTAATGAAATCTGGAGATGCTTTCTGCATCAAAAGCAACAAAAAAAGACCCCCGAAGGAGTCTTTCATGACATTTTTGCTCTGTTTAACCGCAGGCAACGCCTGTTTTAATGGCTCTTAGGCACCGCTCCCGCTTCGCCGTGCCGCTTCAGTGGCGCGTATTATGCCTGTCTGTGAGGTTAACGCCCTGAGAGCGCACAGCTTATAAAATCCCTACCACGGCTGGTCGGTGATTTCCTGGACTGTCCCCATGTCTTCGCTGCGGTTGACCGTAAAGGTAATCTCGTCGCCTTCTTTCATCAATACAGCATCGGCGTCACTGGACGTATTGTAGACATACAGGGTATCATCGCCCTCCAGCTTAAACTGGACAAGACTGGCGTCCTCGGCACCGGAGGTAATGACGACCCGGTCAACGGTTCCCTGGGCTTCTTCCCGGTCCGCTTCACTCGCTTCCACGCCTTCATCGGTGGAAGCAAGCGCGGAACGATAATTTTCCAGGGCGCCCTGGGCAGTTTCGCCAAACGCGTACACATCGGCATCGTTGGCTTTAATGTAGGCGTACTGCCGGAACAGACCCGACGGATCAAGCGTATTAACGACCCAGGTCGCGTTGCCGTTAATGTTGTACATGATCGGCATGCTGCCGGTCCATTCTTTTTCAGGAAACTGGCGGTTCACAATACCTCGCGCGCCCTGCGTGTCCATCGCGCCTGTATATTCCTCGCCGTTGTACAGACGAAGCTCTCCGGTACGGGCATCAATAAACGAGACACCAAGGGTGGAGTCCGAATCTTCATTTGGACTGGTGAAATCCGTGAAATAGCTCATATTTCCGTCTGCATCAAAGACAGGCGTGACCTTATTTTCCGTGCCGTTTTCATTTGGAATAAGGACATCCTCTTTCCCAAACATGTAATTGAGCAGTCCCTGGCCGTATTTTCCGTACTTGTCATTCATGTCGCTCGCCATAGCAGGACTGTACGAGCTTTCAATAAACGACGGAGCGTTATCCGCTTTGTATTTGGACGCCTCCCCTGTTTCCGGGTCCACAACCACCACCTGCGCGTTCGTGTGATCCGTGTGCCAAGTCAAGGTGCGGTTTTGATAGACCGTCTGAACGTACCACGGCTTCCCTTCCTCATCCACCTCCAGGTAGGTGCTTCCGCTCTGGTACCAGGACGGAAAGGCACTAAAAATTACCCGGTTCAGCTTCTCGTTAAAAAAACTGCTGTTCGTGTACTGCATGGACGATTCCACAAAGGTCGGATTGTCGTTCGGATCGACCGCAGAAATCTGGAAATATCCCGGGGTTCCATCACCGCGGAACCAGCGGAACAGGTTCGTGTAATCCACGTTGGCAACATACATCGGCTCCCCGTCAATGACCTGTGCCTGAATGTCGCCAAAGTCATAAAACTGTGCATTATCCACTTCCGACATCGCTTTTTGCATTTTATTACGGGCGGATTCAGGTGCCACCTGTACAGGCGTCTCCTCCTCGGAAAACGATGGTGGATTGTCCGCCACCTGACTGTTGTTGTCAATCGCTTCATGGGTCTCCTCGTAGCCAAACAGGCTTCGTACGAGAAGCACTAGCAGAAAGAGAAGAATCACCGCGCCGCCAAGAGCGGATATGTTGATGCTTTTATCAGGGACCCCTTCTCCTGAAGTCCTCGCCAGGGTGTAAAAGATCGCACTGAACACTAAAAGGGCCACGAGGTTGGGCCCGGCCAGTGACAGCATCGTCCATGCCGGAAGGACAAAGTAGCTGGCAATGACGGCTAAAACAAATGTCAGCCCAAGCGCGGGCAAAACGGATTTAACCAGTAAACGCGGTCGGATAATAGAAATAACCAGAGCGGCAATAAAAGAAAAAATCATTACAAGTAAAGCAGTCAGTAAAATCGTCAAAAAAACACTCCAAGCGTCATAAAATTAGATTCGGTTGGCATCGAAAAGGTGTTAACTGCCTGTTCAGCGAGCGGTCGTTACTTCACAGCTGATACGCCGGGGTTCTTTACAGGCTCCTCCCGTTCAGTCTCTGTATGTACATCCTGTAGCCACTCCTGATAAATCCTCCATTCCAGAGCAGCACCGGGCTCTCGCCTTATGAGAGACTTCCTGCTTTTTCAGCTGACCATTACCACCTCCTTCGTCACGTTCTCTCTCCACCATAGCATACGCGTATAGTATGCTTCCCGTCATTTATAACCGCAGAAGCGGGCGCTCCCCCACCGGTAATATGATCACCTTTAAAATGAATTTACGAAAGACACACTGAAATCCCGGTAATCGACAGTATCAGGGGCCGTTCTTTCCGATTACCGCTGTACATAAGCTAGGATATTCGCACACTACTGGAGAAGGGAAACCAATAACGAAGGCACCAAAAACAAAGCTAAGCATTATTATATCAGTCCTTATACTGTAAAAAAATGGTTATCTATGTGAAATAAAAAAAGCCCTGATGCCAGGGCTTAAAATTCGACTTGATCCTGATTGGTCACGACAAGCAGCGTCTTGCCTTTTTGAAGTTCTTCTTCGAGGCGTTCGGATTTTTCCGAATCAAACCCCAGCTTCTGCAGCTTCGTTAAAATAGTCTTCGTTTTTCCGCGGAATACGTTTTTCAGGCTTGTGCCGAAGCCGACCACTTTCATTCCTACTTTTTTGGCGTCTGTTTCCTTCCTTGCCCGGCGATCATGGTCATTATCGTACGCCAGGATATACATATCCTCGTCGCGGATGCCATCGTTACGAAGTTTATCAATCGTTTCACTCAGTGTTTCATCGTTATGGAAAATCTTGAACTTGGGTTCCATTCGCTTCACCTCATAAAATTAGTATAGGTTCATTCAGGCATTGGATGCTTTTTTTAATTTCTTTAACGTTTTTGCCGGCTTTTGCGTCGAGGCTTTCGTGCCTTCAAATTTTTCCTCTTCGTATTCCTCTTCCTGTTCCCAGGCGTCTTCGTTCCCGCTGCCGGCAGACGTTTCCGCGGCGCTCTCTTCCGTTTCAGGCGGAGACTGCTCCCCGTTGTTTTCACCTTCTGCAGCGGTTCTGTCAGGAACATACGCGGACCCCTGGATTTTTTCACCGGTATGGATGACCGCTTCCCCGACGTGATAGCGCAGAGTGTATATTTTCTTTTTGATTTTTTTTGGCACCTTGGCCATTGCAAACACAGCCGCGGATACCTTGGCGACTCGCTTGACGGTTTTTACCGTGCCTTTGGCTTTTTTCTCCATGCCCTGGCCGGATTTAATGGCCTGACTCAGCGGCTCCGGGCTCAGCTTCCGGGCTTTTTTCGCGGTCTGGTTGACGTTTTTTTCTGCTTTTTTGCCGATGTCTTTACGCAGCAATGGCAGCGCCCCGCCGATTAAACTGCCGGCAGCCATGAACGCGTAGGTAAGGTTGTCATTGCCCCTGGAGCTTTTCTTCTTGCTGCTCACTGTTCCACCACCATTCAAAGGTATGATTGCATGTACCATACCCGTATCTGTTTGGTCTTAAGCCAAACTTGGACCATAAACATACTTTAGGTCTAGAGGAAAGGAGGAGCTGCTCCCGCTCAAGCGCAGAACACGCACAGGTGCTAACGCATTTGGTGCACAAAAAAGCGGCCCCCATAAGGACCGCTTTTTCTATTCTTCTACACTGCCCGTCGACGTATAGCTGAAGCCGTTAATCTGTCTGCTCCTCCGACGGCTCCAGGATCAGGGTATTGTTTTCCTGACGGATGCGTTTTTCCTTCAACAGCGAACCCACGGCCCGCTTGAATGCCGCCTTGCTGAGGCCGAATTCCTTCCGGATGGTGTCCGGACTGCTCCGGTCCCCGAACGGAAGCGTGCCGCCTTCCTGCTCAATCCTCTCCAACAGCAGCCGGGCGTCTTCGCCAATTGCTACTTCCTTCGGCGGATACATCGAGGCGTTTAGCGACCCGTCCTCCTGGCGGTGGGTAACACGCACCTTCAGCTTTTCGCCTACATGCGGCCGGTGGGTCCAGTCCGATTCATGAACAAAGATTTTGTAGCGGTCAGCGGTTAATAAAAAGGCACCGAACGGCGGCGAACTGTAAACCGTGGCGTTGACCCAGCTGTGATGCAGGTCCGCTGGTGCCGGCGCCATTACCTGCTGTACGTCGTCTTCACTGGCCGGAAAGGCTTGCAGGCCGCCGGCCGTGTACTCCAGGTGCACAAACAGAAACTCCCCGGGAGCGGGCCAGTACGCTTCATCCTGCAGGTAGTCATGCCGTTCGACCGGTGCCTTCCACCGTTCGTCGACCGCTACTTCGATACCACGGTCCGCATCGCTTGTCACGACCGCGAGCCAGGCAAAGCCTTCCTCCTCTACGTCGGGCAGATGCACGTCCAACCGTTTGTTTCCTTCTTCGTCAAACCAGCTGATCGCCTCCACCTGGTCCCCGGTGGAAAGCTCCCCGTTAGTATCTTCTTTGTACAGCCGGGCGATTTGGGCTCCTGAAGCAAGCACATAGTATTCGCCTTTATCATTTAATACGTTCCATCGCTGCATGCGTGAGAATAGTTGTTTCAATGGATTAGTCCTTTCGTTGTTCAAAATGTTTGGACAGAGCGACAATCATGGCGCCCATCCGTTCGTTGTCCGGCACCACATAGTCATCGATGCCTCTTTCTCTTAATGCTTCCGCCGTCACTTTACCGACCGCCGTCGGCATCACCTGATGACGGAGTGCTTCCTGCAGCTCTTCAGTACGGCCATCCTGCCCGGCATACTGAAAGAGAGCGTGCACCTGGATGGCAGTGGTAAAACAGATCGCGTCGCTGCCGGCATTCAAAATGGTTTCGAGGCATTCGGCTGCGACTGCCTCTTCGGGAGGCGTGTGCTGATACGGCAGAATGTCATACACTTCCGCACCGTGCTCCTCGAGGTACCGGCGGAGTCTCGGATTTTCAATACCGTGCAGCTGCACCATGACCCGCTTCTGCCGGAAATCACGGCCGTCGAGGGCGCGGATCATGCCTTCGGTCGTGCCGTCATCATCGCGGGCTGCGATCTCACAATCCAGGCTCTTTAAGACATTAGCGGTCTTGTAGCCGCGTGCCGCTACCTTTGTCTGCTGAATTTTTTGCACAAATGCTTCCCGGAGGCCTTCCTCCTCCACAATATCCAGCATCGCGTTCAGTCCCATGCCCGTCATGAAAATGCTCCAGTCCACCGGCTGCTCGAGATAGGCACGCATCGGCGCCCGCAGCTGTTCTTCATTTAAAAACGATGTTCCCTGCAGCGGATAGTTAAGCGGCTCTCCCCCCTGCCGCCGAATCAGCTCTTCCATTTCCTCTGTCTTCCGGGATGCGGCAAGAATCACCTGCCGTCCGCTTAATCCTTTGGCCACCGAAATGCCTCCTTTGGTATCTATCCGTTTTCTGCATTTACTATATCATGCTTTTTCTGTCTCTGACAGCAGTGCCGGTCTTCTTTTCTGCTGAAAACTCCTCCTTTCCCTGTTCATTTTGAACCGCCGCGTGTTAGTATGAAACAGACTGTTATTTATAAAGGAGATATGAACATGATCGATGTACAAAACGTTGGACTCCGGTTTGGAGATCAAATTTTATTTGAAGACGTTAATATAAAGTTCACTCCCGGCAACTGCTACGGCTTGATCG
Organism: Marinococcus sp. PL1-022; assembly: GCF_033845285.1. Lineage (NCBI taxonomy): Bacteria > Bacillati > Bacillota > Bacilli > Caryophanales > Bacillaceae > Marinococcus > Marinococcus sp. PL1-022. Next base: position 1,552,269 of record NZ_JAWXCX010000001.1, read on the forward strand.
GGGCGAACGGGGCCGGCAAATCCACGTTCTTAAAAATTCTTTCCGGGGAAATTGATTCCCAGAGCGGAAATGTAATCATGGATAAAGATTCACGGCTTGCCGTGCTGAAACAGGACCACTTCGCATACGAGGAATATACGGTCATCGACGTGGTCATTATGGGCCACAGCCGCCTGTATGAAGTGATGAACGAAAAGAACGAAATTTATATGAAACCGGACTTTTCCGACGAAGACGGCATGAAAGCGGCAGAGCTTGAAGCGGAATTTGCGGAAATGAACGGGTACGAAGCGGAAACAGAAGCTGCCCAGCTACTGCAGGGTCTCGGCATTACAGAGGATCTGCACCAGAAGCCGATGTCATCGTTGAGCGGTTCTCAAAAGGTTAAAGTGCTGCTCGCCCAGGCCCTGTTCGGCGATCCGGACGTGCTGCTCCTGGACGAGCCGACCAACAACCTGGACGTGCAGGCGGTACACTGGCTCGAGGAATTCCTGATTAACTTTGAAAATACGGTCATTGTCGTTTCCCACGACCGTCACTTCCTGAACCAGGTGTGCACGCACATTGCAGATCTCGACTTTAACAAAATTGAACTGTACGTCGGCAATTATGACTTCTGGTACGAATCCAGCCAGCTCGCCCAGAAGATGGCCCGCGAACAGAACAAGAAAAAAGAGGAACAAATCAAGGAATTAAAAGACTTTATCGCCCGCTTCAGCGCGAACGCCTCTAAGTCCAAACAGGCCACTTCACGGAAAAAGACACTGGATAAAATTTCTCTTGATGACATCAAGCCGTCCTCGAGAAAGTATCCATTCGTGCAATTTAAGCCGAACCGGGAGCTTGGCAAAGACCTGCTGACCGTGGAAAACCTGTCAAAAACCATTGACGGCGTCAAGGTGCTCGATAACGTCAATTTCACCCTCAACAGCGGTGACAAAGTCGCGTTTGTCGGCGAAGAGGAAACGAAAAAAACTGTTCTGCTGCAGATTTTGGCCGGGGAAATGGAGCCGGACAGCGGTGACTATAAATGGGGACTGACCACGAGCCGCTCCTACTTCCCGAAAGACAATTCTGCGTACTTTGAAGGCCTGAACATCAACCTGGTGGACTGGCTGCGCCAGTATTCCCCGGACGACCAGAGCGAAACGTTTATCCGCGGCTTCCTCGGACGGATGCTCTTTTCCGGCGAAGAAGTATTTAAAAAAGCGGATGTGCTTTCCGGTGGTGAAAAAGTCCGCTGCATGCTTTCCAAAATGATGCTGAGCGGTGCGAACGTTCTTATTATGGATGAGCCAACCAACCACCTGGACCTCGAAGCCATTCAGGCGTTAAACAACGGCCTGAAGTCATTTAACGGTTCGGTTCTCTTCACGTCCCATGACCATGAATTTGTTCAAACGATCGCTAACCGGATTATTGAATTCACTCCGGAAGGTATGATCGACAAAGAAATGAGCTACGACGAGTATATCGAAGAGCAGTATGCTCGCGCGTAACATTTTCATGTAATCTATCAGGCACCAGGGTGTTCGCGCCCTGGTGTTTTTTTAGTGCTTATTTGTAATTTTCTATTTCTTTCTTAATTATGATAATTTTATTTTATAACAAATACGGTAAATGAAATTTTTAATTATTTAAAATAGTTACCGCGAATCTACGCCACCCGCGGTAAATTGCTGCTTTTAATTATCTTCAGTTTGAGCGATCACCTCACGAACACGCTCCACTGGTACCGCAAGCCCGTAGCGTTCCCCCTGCTGTGAACTGCTTGCAAACACAACACCAGTTACCTCTCCCTCTTCTGTCAGCACCGGACTGCCACTGCTTCCATTGAACACAGGAGCGTCAAGCACTAGCTGCTCCTCCTCCCTCTCGACGATGTCTCCGCGATTGGCCACATCTGAAAAACCGAGTGGGTTTCCAATCACGATAACCCCGGAGCCGGCAGATAGACTCGCGTCCGCTAGGGTAACGCTGCCACCGTCCCAATGTTCCTTTAGTGTCACAACAGCAAGATCGGCCTGGTTATCTACTGCTTCCACTGCTGCTTCTGCAAGGTCGCCATCCCCAGTTTCGACTGCTAAACTGTCCGCCCCTTCAACTACATGGTAATTTGTAACGAAAACGTTGGCGTCTTTTACAAAAAAGCCTGTTCCAAAGGACGTTTCTCCGTTCTCCACTGCCTGAATTTTTGTGACCGCCTCCTGCCACTGCTGCACCTCCTCCTGCTTGGACAGCTGATACGAAGCTGTTAAAAAAGACCAGGCGTCCAGACGGAAGGTATCAATTAAATAATAGGCGGATTGAAAAACCAGCATCCCCGCCATCAGCACTGCAATTACCCGGAACAAACCACGGCGTTTATTTTTCGGCTTCCGCGGCGGCTCCGGCTCAAAGTCTCCTGGATCCGGCTCACCTTCGAGGCGTTCTTCCCATTCTTCGTCTCTACTCATACACCTCTCCTTTTTCCGCCTCTTCTCATTCTCTACTTCTGTATTATAATGAGAAAAAGAGACTTCCGCAAAAAAAGGAGGGTTATCCTATGCATTTTTTTCAATCTTTCCTTAAAAAAAGCATTGAAGATAAAATTTATGACATCGCCGCCCAGCTGGCTTATTACTTTCTTCTCGCCATGCTCCCTCTATTAATGCTGCTGATCAGTATTATCGGCTTTTTTTCCATCAATACGGACGACACCCTTTCACTTATCAGTGCCTATGTTCCCGGGGGAGCCTTTACGATTATTCAGAACAACCTGAATGCAATTTTGAATTCGCAGTCGTTTGGTCTGCTGTCGCTCAGTACAGTCGCTACACTCTGGCTGAGCCTGATGGGTACATTCGCCATTATCCGTGCGATCAACGCTGCCTACCGCCTGAAGATCCCTTCTTTTTTATCCATGTTGGGAAAGGGTATCGTTATCGTGTTGTCTTTGCTGCTCGCCATCATCCTATCCCTGTTGCTTCCTATCTACGGCGAACCACTCGGTGTCTTACTTTTTCGCTTTGTCGGCCTCGATGATTATTTCCTGCAGCTGTGGGGCTGGATTCGCTGGGTCATCAGCTTTTTGGTAATAGGCTCGATCCTTGCCATGATTTACAAAGTAGTGCCCAACCGAAAAACCACCTGGAGAGAATCCCTTCCTGGAGCTACTCTTGCCCTATTCACCTGGCAGGCAGCTTCTTTTGGATTTTCGTTTTACGTCAGCACCAGTGATTATTCCATGATATATGGCAATTTGGGAAATTTAATCGTGCTGATGCTCTGGTTTTATCTTACAGGGTTCGCCATTCTTCTGGGCGGAGAATGGAATGCCTGTCTCCATGAAAGAGACAAGAAAACTATTTGAATATATCTTTAATTTCATCCCTGTCTTTTCCTGTAGGACAACAAATACTCACGCCAGGACCCTGAAGGAATAAGTGGATAGTGTTCTGCCTGCAAAAGGGAGTACGTGTATATCCACCCTTCTTTTTTTCTTTCAGCGTCTTTGACCCACACCCTCTCGTATTCATTCACCTGCCCCGGTTGTTCGTACTGTTCGAGCCAGTCGAGTACACCCATAGCCGCATCATCTACATGTACCCATTCACCTACAACATTCATTCCATTTTCATCGATAACAATCGCAGGATACGGACCAGTATTGTATAAAAAACCCTTCACTATTCCGCTTTCTGTTTTATATACATGGTTTTCAATGTAGTGATAATTGTTTAATTTTTGCAACAGTGTTCCATACACAAATACTGTTTGCATTATAAACCTCCTTAAATTGACAAACTTCATAACTGAAGCTATAATAATCCTTAGTAAATTAATCAGAATAGTTAACTTTAAATTAAAGGAGAGAATGGCCATGCCTCAGGTTCCCCGAGTGCTTCCAGGCGCTGAATCGCTATATTTTCCTGGTGGAGAAACGGCTGTGCTGGTCTGTCACGGTTTTTTAGGCACCCCACAAAGTGTACAGCATGTGTGCCGCCTGCTGGCTCAAAACGGCTTTACAGTTTATGCTCCCAGACTACAAGGCCATGGCACCTCCTATCAAGATCTTGCACGCTTTACACACCAGGATTGGATTAAGGACATTCACACCGCGTACCGGTCGCTCCGCGCCAAACACAGCCGTGTCTTTATTGCTGGGCAGTCCATGGGAGGGACCCTTGCTCTTCATGCCGCTGCTTTCTTTCATGATGCTGCTGGTATTGCTTTAATAAACCCGGCCATAGACGTCCCGCAAATGAAGCGCGCGGTCACGCAGACGTCTGCTGCTTTCATTAAAGAAGAGCTTCCTGATATTCGGACTCCTCAGGAAGAAGAAATTACGTATTCTCACGTTCCGACAGCTTCAGTACATTCTCTGCTTGACTTAACCGCCTCCGTGAGCCCGCAGGTATCTTCTATTTCATGTCCGGCGTTTGTCGCAGCATCACGAATCGATCATGTTGTACCACCGGCCAATGCTGTCGCTATACACGAGAACCTTTCTTCTTCTTTTAAATCATTTGTATGGCTCGAACACTCCTATCACGTAGCGACGCTTGATGCTGACCGGGATTTCCTTGCTGAACGTTTGTCCTCCTGGATGTCTTCGGTCGTTTCTGCTGATTCTTTCTCTTCTCATAATTACATTATGTAAACCAAAAGGAGCTGCAATCGCTGCAGCTCCTTTTTATGCTTCTTCAAAGTAGTCTTTATAAAAACCGCCGATGCGGCCAGTATTGTCGATAATAAAAATAAATTCATCCGTTTCGTTTTTTACCGGATACTGCTTCCCCGGGGTCAGCACACTGTCGACCTTGTATTTGGCTGCGTCCGCATGCCGGCATGTAACATATCTCAAGGTTTCACTGTTTTTCCACTGCTCATGAATCATGGTAGGCCTCCTAATCATTTGAGTATTTTTTTATTGTAGCATATCACCTGCTGCGACGCTGTCATAGATACAAAAAAGCGCCCCTTCGAAAAGGAGCGCTCGCGTTTATGATGAGTTTACAGTATAAACATACCGGCAATCGCTGCGCTTAGAAGCGATACTAAAGCTCCGGCTGCTACTGCTTTCAGTCCCATTTGGGCGATATCGTTGCGGCGCGTCGGCGCCAGCGAAGCGAAGCCGCCTAAAATGATAGCAAGGGATGAAAGGTTCGCAAATCCACAAAGCGCAAAGGTAATGATCGCCTGGGACTTTTCACTGAAGGTATCAATTTCCGGTGCAAAGTTCGCATAGGCGACAAATTCATTCAGCACCAGCTTCTGACCGATAAATCCTCCGGCCTGAAGAGCTTCACTCCATGGTACGCCAATCATGAAGGCAACCGGGGCGAACACATAACCAAGAAGCAGTTCAAGCGTAATGCCATCAGCGCCAAACCAGCCTGTCACCCACCCAAGGAGCAAATTAATCATTGCAATCAAAGCAACAAACGCAATCAGCATCGCCCCGACGTTCAAGGCGAGCTGAAGCCCGGTAGACGCTCCGCGGGCCGCCGCGTCAATCACGTTGTGGGACTCAGTGTCTTTTTCTATCTCGATTTCATCCGTAGTCAGGCTGAGGTCCGGCTCCGGGAAAATCACTTTAGCGATAATCAGACCGCCCGGCGCGGCCATGAAGCTTGCTGCAAGCAGAAAATCCAAAGGAATGCCAAGGCCGGCATAACCAAACAGCACCGAGCCGGCCACCGACCCGAGCCCGCCGGTCATAACAGCGAAAAGCTCGGATTTTGTCATGTTCGCCAGAAATGGACGAACCACAAGCGGAGCTTCCGTCTGTCCAACGAATACGTTCGCTGCCGCGGACATGGATTCGGCTTTACTCGTTTTAAGAAGCGCAGAAAGTATACCGCCGATAAACTTGATGATTATCTGCATAACTCCGATGTAGTACAAAACACCAATCAGCGAGGAAAAAAAGATAATAACCGGAAGTACAGTAAATGCAAATGCCCCGGTATCAGTAATTTCTTCTCCAAACAGGAATATGTACCCTTCGCTGGCAGTGTCGATTACAGATTGCACTCGAACAACCAGCCATTCGAATGCCGCACTCCCCCATGTGGAGCCCAGCACCAAAAATGCAAATACGAGCTGGAACAGAAGCCCTACGAGTACGGGACGAAAACGAATTGATTTTTTGCGGGAAGATAGTAAAAAAGCTAAAAACAGGACAAAAACAATCCCCATCAATCCCCATAATATGTTCATATACCCACCACCATGTATGTAAGATTGATCTAATCCATAAAGAATAGATCAAAGTTAATGTATCAAAAGGCGGGCATGAAGTAAATAACTATCTACTCTTATGCTTAAAAATTATGTAATTTCTCAATTCTCAGTCAACTCAACCCCTTATTAATAAGAAAGCGGTTACGAAATTCGCAGGCAATAAAAGCAGAAAACCCTGGTGAACTTCCAGGGTTTTCTGCACAATATATTACTCCACGCTTAAACGCAGGTCCGGCAAGTGATTTAAAATAAACTGAGCTTTATTTGTGTCTACCTTCATCTTAAACTGGCGGTAATATTTCAATGCTGTCTCAAAATGTGCAGGCATATGATGATATTCATCCATAACGCGGTCAAAGGCGTCGTAGGCAAGCATTAATGAACTGACCATCTCTGTAAGAGGTAAAATATATTTATCAGTGCCGTGGTGCGGAGATGTGCACAGTGTCATCTGCTCTACCTGGTCGTCAAAAAAAGCAGCAGCATCCTCTACGTACGGGCGGTACACAGATTGAACACTTTTTGCTTTTTCTTCAAAATACGAGCGCCATTCTCGGCAGAAGCTGATCATATACGGAAGATCATCCCGCGTAATAACGATATCAAAGCCTGCCTGGCGGACACGGTCCATACTCATTGGTTCCATCTTTTCCTGGTGTAAAGGCAGATAAAAGAATTTGCGACGATACGCTTTCATGCTGCACCCCGTCTTTCTACTATTTTCGAGCATATTTTAAAATATTATAACATCTTGTTCCAGTGTTTCCTACTGTTTTACCTTACTTTTTTAGATTTACCCTGCCCTGCTTACCATTCAAAGGAAAATGGCATGTCCGTATCTACTCTCCCCCTGATTTTTGTGATCCGAAGCGGCTTTTCGTTCAGCCAGTCCGCAAACGGAAGAGGCACCGGATACCGGTTTCCGCCGATGCCTGCGTATATCTTTTTTTCCGCAGGGAGGTATTGCGCTGTATGAATAGTACCCGACCAGTGTTCGTAATCATTCGAATAAATGGAGTCGGTGTCATGATTAAAGCGGGCGAAGGCGCTGTGGGCCGTTTCACGGTCCCAGTCGATGGAACGGATGCGGGATTCCCGTTCCCGGGAGTTGCCCATCAGATGGCGGTTTTCCTCCCGCATGGAGGGCATATTAAAATGGTTGGTGCAGGCTACTTCCCCAGCAGGACGCACGGCAGTGCCACGGGGTGACGCTTCCACCACAGCACTTTCTCCAGAGGCGTCCATCATGGAGTAATTGAACGAGTGCCGATGCGGAAGCTCCTGCAGGAGCCGGACCGCCTCTGTGGTGCTCCGGCACGTTTCAAGCACAATCCGGAGCAGGTTGGAGCAGACAATGCCAGGCTTTGGCTTTATGCGGTGAACAAAATGGTAGCCGATAGAAAGGCCGTATTCATTCATCGCATCCGAACGACCGATAATCCGCTGGGCAAACCCGGCCGTTCCAGGTCCATTAACTGGCTTAGTGAATAAAAACCGCCCTTCATACGTACTCGGCAGGTAGTCATAGTTTCGAATGTACATGCCGTTGGCCATCAGTCCGCTGCAGCCGGAACGCACCTTTGATGCCTGATAGCCGCTGAACTCCTGGAGCACATCCTGAAACGGCCACTCAAGTCCTTCAGCCAGCCCCTTCAGCTCTTCCCACAAACCAGGTACATATAGCTGATACAGTTTTTTTACATCTTCGACCGGAACATCAAACTTCGCAAGCGAACGCTTTAAACGCTCATTATAATGGTAACGCACGAGCGGGGTATGTTTTAAGTAGCGGCCCTGCTGATAGCCGATGTCTGCATAGGTCCCTTTGTATGCTTTTACGTCTACGTGAATATTTTTCATCGATCCTTTGGACTCCTTTGCCCTGCTTTTCTGTTCGATTTTAAGTATAGAAAAAACAAGCCTTTTTATCGAACCATATGCATATCAGCATAAAAAAACGCCCAGAAACCGGGCGTTTGAAAAATTTTAAATTTACAGGCAGGACCAGCGTCTTACATCACTGATGAGTTCAAGTGTTTCGCTGTCGCGAAAAGCAGTCTGTTCGAGCGTCTCTTTGAACAGATAGATGACAATGGTATGACGATCCCGGTTATCAATCATTTCCACTCCGGTTTTTCCTTCATTGCCATTTACAATATCGAGATCCAGGCGTTCACTTACATCTTCAATGGAAGTTCTGCCTTTCGGAATATCAAGCACCACTTTCAGGAAGTTTTCCCTGTCATCATTGATCATGCCCCAGCGCTTCCCGAACCAGGCCCGGCATCCGGTCATGCTTACCAGCGTATATCCGTACGGAGGAGTCGGGACAAGTTTCGTGCTGGCCCATCCTCTTAATTCCATCGCATTTGACAATTCTTTCGCTTTTTCCTGAACGAATGTCAGTTGATTTTCCTGTACTTCCATTTTATAGCCTCCTTAACAATCTCGTTTTACCGCTTGGTTTGCCTACCACTCCCTACGATATACATTCGTCCATGTGTGTAAATAAATATATCATAATTGAAAGCAGTTGTCGATAAAATGAAAGAAAATTCAAACAATGTTCTCTGCTGCATTTACGGTTAATGCTTTTTCATTATACCTTATTTTCACACTTTTAAAACATCTCGTAAAAATTGCACTTTTACTGTTAGAATACGATAGAGAGTGTTAATATAAGGAGATGAGTTTTTGAGCTGGTCAAAAGTGAAAGTTCGAGGCGTTTCTTTAGATGAAGAAACAAGATGCGCCCATTATCATACATCTGTCGATATTGTTGCCATGAAGTTTTATTGCTGTGGACGCTGGTACAGCTGCCACACATGTCATGAAGAAAGCGAGAGCCACCCTATAGAACCCTGGCCTGCTTCTTTATTTTCCGAAGAAGCAGTTTTGTGTGGAAAGTGCTGGCACACTATGAGCGTGTCTGCTTATCTTCATGCTGATCATCGATGCCCGAATTGTCATGCGGCATTCAACCCAGGATGCCAGCGCCATGCTTCCATCTATTTTTCGACATCCCGGGGCTGAGAAATTTTTGAAAACCATTAGGTCTTCCTGACCTTTCTTTTCAACATAGATGCCTTTATTATAGATAAGTCGTTAATAGGTGAAGCACTGGCGGTGTCAAATGACGTTCAAAAACTACTCAGATCATCCAGAAAGGAGTTTGACCCGACCCGTGAATGCACAAAAATTAACGTACATACTTGCCGCGGTAGTCGTTGCAGGACTGCTTATTTACGTAGGAGTAACAAATTTTGGAGGAAGCGATCAAAGCGGCTCCAGTTCAGAAGAAGAAAGTGCTCAAAATGACTCGAATTCCAGTTCAGGTGCTTCGAGCGACATAGCCTCTGGTTCCGGCTACGAAGGTTACGGAGTCAGTACGGATAATGAACTTGCTACAGATGCAGGGATGGAAATTCTTGAACAGGGAGGAAACGCAGCGGATGCTGCAGTTGCCACCTCCTTCGCCCTTACGGTAACTGAACCATACGGTTCCGGCATCGGCGGCGGCGGTGCTGCCCTCGTAATGAACGGGCCGAACGCCGATCCTGCAGTGTACGACTACCGGGAGGAGGCCTCCACGACTAATCGCGCGCTGAACGTGGCAGTCCCTGGCTTTGTTAAAGGCATGGCTGCCCTGCACGAAGAACAGGGAAGCGGGCAGTTCACCCTTGCGGAACTGATGGAGCCTGCTATTGAATATGCAGAAGAGGGTTATGAAGTTAACGACTACCTGGCGAGCCGTATGTATTACGCTCAGCCCAGATTGAACCAGCAAAATTCTCCTGCTTTTTTCGATGAAAGCGGCAATCCTCTCAGTGAAGGCGATATGCTGGTACAGGATGAATACGCCCAGACACTCCGCACCATTCAGGAGAACGGACCGGAGAGTTTATACAGTGCGGACGGGGCTATCGCCCAGCAGCTGACGACGGATTATTCACACATCACCCCGGAAAGTCTCGAGCAGTATGATGTACAGACTCCTGATGTAGCTCAGGGAACTTTTGAAGGACAGAGTGTGTACAGTGCTCCTTCCCCTCTTTCCGGCGTGACCCTGATTCAAATGCTCGGAATGGGTGAGCGGCTGAATATTGGTGAAGCACTGCAGGGAAATGAAGCAGATTACATCCATATGATGAGTGCCATTACGCGGGAAGCTTATTATCACCGTCTTGAAAATTTGGGTGATCCGGCGTTTAATGAAATCAGCACTGAGGAATATGTGAGTGAGGGTACCATCGATGACTTGGCAGAAAACGTCCGTGAGGAACGTCTGGACACGGAAGAGCTTGAAAACGCAACAGGGTATAATTCTTCCGATGGCCAGAATACAATTACCCATTCGAGTACCACTCACGTAAACGTGATGGACGCCGATGGTAATACAGTGGCTCTCACAAACACGCTGGGTAATTTCTTTGGCAGCGGACAGACATCCGCAGGCATGTTCTTAAATAACCAGCTAAACAATTATAATGAAACCGAGTCCTCGCCAAACAACATTGAAATTGGTAAGCGCCCAAGAAGCTTTATTGCTCCTACTATTATTAAGGACCCAGAGGAAGATACAATAATGGGCATTGGGTCGCCGGGCGGATCGCGCATCCCAACTGCAATGGCTGAAGTTATTTTCCGCATGGAATATTTAGATCAGAGCTATGAAGAAGCTTTCGCCGCTAACCGTTCCTTTGTGGATGTCGTCGAAGGGCAGGCAACGCTTGCTATCGAAAACGGAGATCAGGAAGAGAACGCTGAGCTCATTGAAGAAATCAACAACAAATACGGGGACCGCTACTTTATCGCCCCGGACAAAGGCCCTTCCTATTTTGGAAACGTCACGGCTTTAATCAAAGACTATGATGATGAAGAAATGCAGGGTATCATTGATCAGCGCCGGGGAGGCTCTGCTCAGACTGAATAAAGGAGAAGTGAATGTGAACATTTTAAAAAAAATCGGCCCCTACCTCTTTTTGTTTGCTTTAGTGCTGTTTATGTATTTCTTTAAGGTGGATGCTGAGCTGTCCACCACAGAAGAAGTTGAAATCAACAGCGCGTTGAATACCCCGCCGGAAGTAGAAGAAGAAAATACAAATACCCAGTAACTATTTTCTTGAATCAGCGTCTTAGTATAGGCATTGTTTTGCGGGAGTGTCTCTTACACACAAGAGACACTCTACGCTTGCAATGAGGCGATTACTCCTGGCAGAAGCGGGTATGGAATACTGTTGGTCTTATTTGACATTCAAAGGGAGATAATAATTAGAGAGTAATGAGGAGGGAAAGCGTCGATGATATTATTGTACGGTTCATGTATAGCAATTGCGTTAGTGGGCATTTTTGAGCTGCGCCGGCACCAGAAAAGGGTCGATCAGATCCCACTCCGCGTTAATGTGAACGGCGTTCGCGGCAAATCAACAGTGACCCGCTTGATTACGGGAATGCTGAGCGAAGCTGATTATAAGGTAGTCGGCAAGACCACCGGAACACAGGCACGAAGAATTTACTGGGACCGGACAGAAAAACCAATCGAGCGTTCACTAGAGGGACCGAATATTCGGGAACAAAAAGAAATTTTAAAGCACGCTTCGAGTCTTGAAGCCAATGCATTCGTCAGCGAATGTATGGCAATCAATCCGGACTATCAGCGCGTGCTGCAGGAAAAATTTCTCCAGGCAAACGTCAGCGTCATTTTAAACGTATTTGAAGACCATATGGAAACACTTGGGCCAACCTTAAAATACGTAGCCGAAGCCTTTAGCACCACTATTCCATATAACGGCAAACTCATTTTGTCAAACGGCCCCTACTTTCACTACTTCAGTGAAATAGCTGAAAAAAGAAATACAGAAGTATATCTTGCCAATCCGGAAGAAATCCCGGACGGCTTTATCGACAAGTTTGACTATATGCTTTTCCCGGAAAATATTGCTGCTGCTCTCGCTGTAGCACGCGCAGTCGATATTGATAAGCGTACGGCTCTTTCCGGTATGCTGAATGCCAATCCAGACCCTGGTGCTCTGCGGATCGTCACTCTTGAAGACGGCAGCCGGGAACGCTCCCACTTCGTAAACGGCTTCGCCGCAAACGATGCCAGGTCCACACTCGAGATCTGGTCACGCGTACGGTCTTCGAGCTATATGACCGACAATCCGATGATCATTATCAACTGCCGTGAAGACCGGGTAGACCGGACCGAAGAATTCACAAAGTATGTTCTGCCTTATTTACCGGCAGAAAAACTAATTCTTATCGGCGGAAACGTACGGCCGATTACCCAGGCCTTTGACCAGGGCGACCTGCCGTTTAATTCCGTTATTAATCTGGAGGGTGAAGATGCAGATGCCATCCTGGCCCGGGTGAAACGGGAAGCCTCTCATTCACTTATTTTCGGAATTGGAAACATTCACGGAGCTGCTGAAGAATTTATGGAAAAGCTTTATGATTCACCGGAAACACTCATTAGTAAAGTCGGCGAGGAGGCCATGTAACATTGTTTGGTACAGATCTTTATATCGCATTAGTCGTAGGAGTTATTATCAGTTTGATATACGCAGAAAAAACAGGAATTATGCCGGCCGGGCTGATTGCGCCCGGCTATTTGGCAATTGTTTTTGATCAGCCTGTTTTTCTACTCGTGATTTTTCTCATTAGTTTCTTGACCTATTTGATTGTCGCTCACGGTTTGTCCCGTATTATGATTCTTTACGGACGCCGGAAATTTGCAGCCATGTTGTCCACAGGGATTGTGTTAAAGTTAATCTTTGACTACTTTTACCCTATTCTGCCTTTTGAAATATACGAGTTTCGCGGTCTCGGGGTTATCGTTCCGGGATTGATTGCAAACGCAATGCAGCGCCAGGGCGTCGTTCCCACTGTGGCAAGTACGCTTGTGCTTACCGCTGCAACATTTGTTATCATCACGCTATACTATTTAATTTAGGGGTTATTACATATGGCCAAGCGATTATTAAACTTCAAAGAAAAGTATTTAGCCTACACCAAACGCCAGCGAAGAAAGGCCGGCAAGCATGCCGTGCTCGGGGTCATTATCTGCCTCGTGGCAATGACTCTGATCCGGGTGGTGGAGCCTTCTGCTGCTGAAAGTGAGTATGAACAGGAGCAGGACACTATCTTCACCTCTGCCATGGTCGGTGACATGATGACCGGGCGTCACGTAGAAGAAATTGCTGAACAGGAAGGGTATGACTCTCTTTTTCAATATGCAAAACCAACGCTCCAGGCAGCTGATTATACAACCGGAAATTTTGAAAATCCAATTGTAGCTAATCCAGATCAGACCGAACCAGCAGATAAAATCATTAATCTTTCATCTAAACCTGGGATTATTGATGGACTTGAAGATGCAGGCTTTGATTCTGTCAATCTGGCAAACAACCACATGATGGACTATCAATATGCTGGTTTGAACGAAACTCTTCAGACATTTCAAAATTCAAGTATTAATGTGGTAGGAGCCGGTGCTAATGAGGCCGAAGCTCATGACTACTTATTGAACACCTATAATGGCATGGATGTGGCTACACTTGGCGTTAACGATATTACGTATGCGAATATGGAACAGGCCGGTCCAAACTCTCCTGGTATTTTAACGAGCCAGGATCCGAGTGCTTATATTGACGCCGTTCAGCGCGCAGACGCGAATGCGGATCTGGTTATCGTAAACGTCCACTTCGGCCAGGAATACGACAGCACGCCTACTACACGCCAGCGTCAGATGACAGAAGCGATCGCGGATGCTGGTGCTGATGTGATTGTCGGTACTCACCCGCACGTGCTGCAATCGGTGGAAGTATACAATGACACATTTATCATGCACTCTATTGGTAACTTCGTGTTTGATCAGGGCTGGACTAGAACGAGAGACAGCGTCATAGCAAATTATTCTCTTGGCGAAGATGGCACTGCCCATCTGGAAATGCAGCCTTTCCGGGTATTTGAAGCTACGCCCCGCCCGGTCGAAAGTGCGTTTCACCGTGAGCGGATCTTCCGTCAGCTCACAAAGGATACACAAAATAAGGATGCTATTGTAGAGAATGGCGAACACCTTGTTTTTGAGGCAGATCACTCGACTGTCCTTCAAAGCATGGAGCAAAATAGCAATCAAAACAGCAACCAGAACAGCACTCAAAACCAATAAAAATATCACTTATGCACCTGCCGGTTTTAACCGGTGGGTGTTTTTATTTTAGGTATTGTAACTAATGGTAGGGTCTGAAGTTTAAAATATTTTTATTACAGTAAATGAAATTTTTATTTCTTCGAAAAATAGCCCCTGATTTTTCAGGGGCTACATCGTTTCCATCATTATAGTCGATCCATTCCCTCCAGGAGTTGCCGGAGTCACCATCAGCCGTTTTGGCACCCGCTGCTGCATATCCGGTACATGGCTGATAACACCTACCGATAAGTATTCCCCGTGAAGGTTTTCCAGAGCATCCATCACTGTATCGAGCAGATCCTGATCCAACGTCCCAAACCCTTCATCCAAAAAGAAGAATTCCAGCGGATATTGCCCTTTCAGCTGAATGGACGTTGAAAGCGACAGCGCAAGAGCAAGAGAAGTTAAAAATGTCTCTCCTCCGGACAGCGTGGAAACCGGACGGTACACTCCCCCATTGGCATCATCACGAATAACGAAAGCATTCTGCTCATTTACTTCAATGGCATAGCGTCCTCTCGTTAAGGCATGCAGACGCTGGGAAGCTTCTCTTGTTACCTGCACCAGCTGTTCTTCGGCAAGAAATTCGACAAATTTTCTTCCCTTCATAATTTGATCGAGATCTTCCAGCCGCTCTTTTTCTGCCTGCCTCTCGAGCCGGTTTTGTTCCAGCTCCTGATAACGTTCTACCTTCCGTTCGATATCTTCAAGCTTTTCTTTGATGCCGCCGAGCGTTTCTTTGTACCTGTCCCACTCGTTAGAAGCTTCGTAGTACTGCTCCTCTATATTGTTAAAGGCCTCTTTGGTCACCCGTTCGTTTTCAAGCTTTGTCTGCAGCCACTGCTGTTCATAATGCAGTTCTTTTTGTTTTGTATCAAACTCTTCTACTTCTCGCTGCAGCTCTGTTTTTTGTTCCTCCGATAACGAATAGGCAAGCACCTCCTCTGAGGAAACAGTGGAACCTTTCTGCTGCTTCTGACGGAGCCATTCGGCTTCAGCCGCTTTTCGTTTGTTTTCAGATTTTTGCAGTGATTCCGAGCTTTCCCTGCTTGAGGCTTTAGTACGCTCATATTCCCTCTCTGCTTCTCTCTGCCTTTCCTGCAGTTCTTCTTTTTCCGCTTTAAGCGCATCCGCCCGCTTGTCGACTGCGCTCTTCCATTCCTGTTTGGTTCTTCCTTCAAGCTGCTCATTGAGCTTCTGTTCCGCTGCCTGCCTGGCCTCTGCGGTCTGCTTCCATTCTGATGCCGCTACAGCCTCCCGGCTTTTTATCTCGTAGAAATGGCGCTCCCGGGAAGCACGTTCCTCCCGTTTTTCCTCAAGATACTTCTGGCCGTTATCAATGCGCTGCTGGATACCTTTAATTGCTTTTTTGCGCTCCTTCGCCCGTTCGTATTCCGAATCAAATTGATCCAGGCGAAGAGGCCTAAATGTCTGTTCCCACTGGTCTTTTTGCTCCTGCCATTGCTTTTGAAGCTGTTTAAGTTTATGTTCCTGCTCTTTGGCTTCCGTTTCCTGCTGGGCTGCTTTCACGGAAATACGGTCTTTTCGCCGGTTCCACTCCTCCCAGGAACGATTCAATGCCTGGGTCTGCTCCTTTAGCCGGTCTATCGTCTCCATCTCTGCTTCCCAGCGGGTAACCACGATGCCTTCCTCTGTTTCCTCCGGATAACCTTCTTCTTTCTGCTCTTCTCCGGAAGGCAGCGTAGAAACCAGATGCTGCAGACCGATCTTCGTATGCTCCCAGGCGGTTTTCCACTGGCGCAGCACTTCAATTTCTTCCGTTATGTTCCCTTGTGCTTCTTCTTCCGGCCTGGGAGCCGGTGACGGGTGCTCCACCGCTCCGCATACCGGGCAGGGGTCTCCGTGTTTCAGTTCTTCTGCGAGCATATGCAGCTGCCGGTTCTGTTCAGCCTGCTGTTTTTTTTCAAAACGCCTTAATTCCTGCTCGATAAGCCGGATATGCGCCGCTGCCCGGCTATACCAGTAATAGATATTCTGCGTCGTCTCCTCCGTACGTTTCTGAAGTGTCTGTTGTTCCTTTTCTGCCTCTTTGGTTTCTCCAGCTGTTTCCTCCAATTTTTCTTTAGACGCAGATTCCCTGGCCTGCTGGTCATTCAGCTGCTGATGGAGGGCGTCGAGCCATTGCTTTTTCGATAAAGCCTCCCCCATATCCGGCAGATGCTCTTCCTTCTGCTCGGCATCGGCATAGTCCTGCTTGAGCTTTTCGAGCAGCCTCCGTGCTTCCTGCTCCTTATTCTGTAAGTCGGTCACCTGATCGGAAGCTTCCTGGTATAACTTACGCTGTTTTTCCACCTCTTCAAGCTTTTGTTTCTCCAGCTCATGATGCTGCTGATATTCAGCTTCAATGGTTTCGATCTGCTCGAACCGGCGATACCAGTGCTGAAGCAGCCGTTCTTCCTCTTCCCAACGTTTTTCATTCTGCTCTGCTTTTATTCCCGCCTCCTGTTTTTTGCGTTTTGCCTCTTCGTGCGCTTTTTGTTTTTCTTTTAAGTCGTGCTCCTGCTCGCTGTACTCCTGCCTTGCTTTTTGAAAGCTGTCCGCATACGGATACAGCGCTTCATACATTTCATTTTCCTTTAACGTACGGCGCTTGTGTTCAATTGCAGGGCTCGTTTTTTCCCATTCCTGCATGGAGGCTTCCAGAAGCTTAAGCTCTTCAGTCCAGTGAAATTTCTGTTTCACTTCTTCGTACTGTTTTCTTCGCTCTTCTACATGCTTCTGCTGCCTTTGAACAAGCTGAACCCAGCGGGCGTGCTCTTCTCCGGCTTTTTTTAGATCCTCTCCGGAAGCCGGTCCGAGTCCCTGCTGTTCCGCTTCGATGTTATGTACGTCCTGCTCGGCCGATGCTTTCCGGGATTTGACGGAGGCAATCAACTGGTTGCCGTACCGTTCAAGATGAAACAGCCGCTCGAGCATTTTGCTTCGGTCACTGCCTCCGAGATGCAGAAATTCCGCAAATTTCCCCTGCGGGAGCACAACCGCACGGGTGAAATCATCGAGGGTGAGGCCGAGAAGCTCTTCAATTTTCTGATTGACCGCTTTTGTTTTTTCTGCAAGTACTACCGGATCCCCGGTCTGATCGGTTAACCGGCACAGCTTTCCTGCCATGGTCGCTTCCCCTGTACGTTTATAGTGGCGCTCAATATGATACACCGACGGGCCGAGCGAAAACGTAAAGGAGACGCGCAACTCGTTTTCCGACTGATTCATGATTCCCTCGGTTTTGGAAGCCCGCTCCACATTTCCGTATAAGGCTAACGTCATGGCATCGAGCAGCGATGATTTTCCGCTGCCGGTCGGGCCGAAAATACCGAAGACCCCGTTTTCGCAAAGCGTTTTAAAATCCACCGTCTGTTTCTGGCGGAAGCTGTGCAGTCCCTGTATCTGCAGTTGTAATGGTTTCATTTTATCCGTCCTCTTGCTGAATAAGTTCTAAAAAGAGATTGGTCACCGACGGGTCAGGTACAGCTCCGCCGGACTGCTTTTCATAAAAGCGTTCAAACAGCTGATCAATGGGAATATGTTTTTTGCTCTCCACGGGTTCAAGCTCCTGCCGGGAATAGACCGGACGTATCGTCAGCAGGCCGGTATGCTTTGTCCGCAGGGCGTGAATGTCCTCAATGGACAGCTGGTTTTCCACGTACACATCCACCTCTACCCAGGCATTCCAGTCCCGCTGCTCCTCCACCCACTGCTGCAGCTCCGCGAGCCCATTTCTTGCTTTCCATATGCTGAGCGGCTTACCCGCTGTTAAAGGAATCGTAGAAATATGAACTTCTTTTTGGCTGTCATTTGTGTCAACAATCGTCACCGATTTCTGCTGCCCTGCTTCAGAAAAGCTGTAGGCAAGCGGAGATCCGGAGTACCTCGCCGGGCCGCCTGCTCCTCGTACATCCTGAGGCCGGTGCATGTGGCCCAGTGCCGTATAAACAGCGTGCTCCGGCAGGCTGTCGGCGGTGACAGTATAAGCTCCGCCTACTTCAATCGGGCGTTCGGAATCACTGGCGTCGCTGCCGGCAATAAACAGGTGGCTCATACCGACAAGCGTGTCTTCTGGCCGCCGGGAGGCTGCAAGCCGCTGAAAAATCTCCTGAACTTTTTGATTGTAGGCATCACGGAGATCTATTTCCGTTGCCTCCTGCATAAATGCCTGCTTCAGCCTTGATTCCGAAGGATACGGAAGCGTCTGCACATACAGCCGCTCTTCTGAAACCGGCACAATCACCGGGTCGATGCCCGGGTACCCACGCAAATGGATACCGTGCTTTTGCAGCAGTGTCCGCGAGGCCGCCAGCCGTTCCGGATGATCATGATTGCCGGCAATAACGATGACCGGCACCCGTCCGTTATTGCTCATCCGGGCCATGGCCTCATAAAACATCTCCTCAGCGGCGGCAGGCGGATTGACAGAATCAAACACATCTCCTGCCATCAGGACCGCATCAATATTTTCTTCTTCGATCATCTGGATGATTTCATCCAGGATGGCCTGCTGTTCTTCGAGACGCGAACGCCCTTCAAGCGTCCGCCCCAAGTGCCAGTCAGCGGTGTGCAATAAGCGCATAAACTATTGCCTCCTTTTCTTTCTCTTATCGGCCGTTCATTGGAATAGTCTGCATGCCGTCGAAGGCAAAAATGTAAGCTTCCGGTATAGCCGTGCCCCATATGCTCTCCAGGGACGCGCGGTATAAGTCCAGCTGGGTCTGGTAGCGTTCCCGCAAGAATTCCTGCTGCTGCTTTGGATTTCCTGGGAACCGGGACTGCACCCGGTCCGTTTTGTAATCAATCAGCACCCAGCGGCCATCCGCTTCCTGTATTACGAGGTCGGCAATTCCCTGAAGGAGCTGCCGGTTTTCAAGGTCGTCCCCGGTCACTCCTGCCGTAATAGGAACTTCCTTCTGAACTGTTTTGGCTGCCAGCACGCGCCGGCCCAATTCAGTTTCGAAAAAGGCAGTAACTGCAGCAGTATCAACGCTTGCCGCCTGGGCGCCGGTAATGTATTCATCGTCTGTCAGCCTGCGCAGCAGCCGCTCCACCCGCTCTTCATCCGGGATACCGGTAAAGGAGAGCTGTTCCATGACAATATGAAGAATGGTTCCTTTTTCTGCCGGGCTTACGGCTTCTTCCATCATAAATGACGGTCTACGTGCATAGGAGGAAGTAAAAGTAGCAGCATGCCGCTGTTCAGCCTGTGGATCTTCCGAGCGCCGTTTCCATTCACTTACCGAAATTTTGGCCGCATGACGGGTGTCTTCCTTATAGGGATAACGCCAGTACATACGGCGCCTGACTTCTTCGTCCCATTCCTCTCCTGCCGGCACCTCTTCTTTATCCTTTACCGCCTGCAGCCAATCCTGCGCTGGCGCCTCCTCCTGTCCTGATCCAATCTGCAGGGTCGAGGCCGGCACAATATGAACCCTCCAGGAGGAGTGATCCGCCACATTCTTTGAGGTCTGCTGCTCTAACGGGTCCACTTCAGCATGCTGCAGCAGGACGGGCATCAGCCAGTCAAATGCGTGCTGGGCTTCTAAGCGGTCGTGCAGTTCAAGCGTGCTTCCGGCCTGGGCACTTTTCTGCTCCCATTCTTCAAATTTCTTTTCTACCTTCTGCATCGAGCTTACGAGGATCAGCTGTTCTTCTGCTCTTGTAAACGCTACGTACAGCACACGCAGTTCTTCAGCAAGACCTTCCGTCTTCATCCGGTTTTTGATGGCTGCGTGCGGCAGTGTCGGCCAGCTGACGCGCTGCTTGGGATCGACATATTTCATGCCGATGCCAAGCTCTTTATGAAACAGAAGAGGCTGCCGCTGATCCTGCACGTTAAAGCCCTTCTGCAGTCCGGCAGCATAAACGATCGGAAATTCCAGCCCCTTGCTTTTATGAATGCTCATAAACCGGACGACATCTTCCTGTTCCCCAAGCGCCCGGGCGGTCCCCAGGTCTTCTTTTCGGTTTTTCATGCCTTCAATAAAACGAAGAAAGCGGAAAACGCCGCGAAACGACGTCGATTCATACACACGGGCACGGTCGTACAGGGCAAGAAGGTTCGCCCGTCGCTGTTTACCTCCGTGCAGCCCGGAGCAGAAATCCAGATAGCCCGTCTCTTCGAGCAGCGCCCATATAAATTCTGACAACGGCTCGTATTTGGACCGGCTGCGCCAGCCTTCCAGCTGTTCCAGAAACGCCTTGGCCTGTGGCTGCATGCTCGAGGAACCGGCGGCGGCCAGCTCTACACACTGATAAAAGGAAGCATTTTTGTCTTCCAGCCGCACCGCTGCGAGCATCTCTTCATCCCAGCCGACTATTGGTGACCGGAGCACGGAAGCGAGCGGAATGTCCTGCAGCGGATTATCAATAATCTGCAGCAGGGAAATCATGATTTGAATTTCCACAGCCTGAAAATACCCCCCGGACACTTCTGCGTAGACAGGGATACCGTACGCCTGCATTTCCTCCATCATTTCATTCACCCACGGCATCGAACGCATTAAAATCACGTGATCCCGGTAGACCGGCCGGCGCTTTTCGCCTGTCTCCTGATCGGTCACCCAGCCGTTCTGCATCGAATGGCTGACCGCCTGCGCGATCCACCGGGCCTCTGCCCGGGCGTTGGTCAGCTCCACTGCCTGCGGATCATTCTCTGCGACATCCTCCTGATCAATCACGGCCACTTCGGTTACCATGTCCCCGAGGTCCGGATACTGATCGTTGCCCCATTTCAGCTCTGCCTCCCTGTCATAGGCAATCCCTCCAAGGTCGTTATCCATCAGCTGGCGGAATAAGTAGTTGACGGCATCTAACACCTGCCTGCGGCTGCGGAAGTTTTTATCGAGCATAATTCGTTCGCCGTCATCGCTTTTTCCGTACCGCTGGAATTTCTCTAAAAACAGATCCGGCTCCGCCAGACGAAAACGGTAAATGCTCTGTTTGACATCTCCGACCATAAACAGGTTGTTACCGGAGGAGAGCTGAGTGACGATTTTTTCCTGCACAAAGTTGGTATCCTGATACTCGTCCACGAGCACCTCCTGGAAAAATCCACGGTAATGATCGGAAGATTCTTCAAAAGCCAGAATCTGCAGGCATGTATGCTCCAGGTCGGAAAAATCCATCATTGCCCGCTTTTGCTTCACCTCGTAGTACCGCTCGCTGAATGCCTGCACCAGCCGGCAAAGCTCCCGGACCGATGGATAGAGAGCCGCAATATCGCTCAGCGCATCCTCCTGATTTTCCGCCACCATTTCCTCCTGAAGCTTCTGAATGACCTTTTTGGCTCCGTCCCGGTTATTTCTTATCTGTTCCCGCCGCTCCGGTGCTGCGTCCGCCTCCTTTTTGCTGCCCAGCTTTTTAAAGGTGAACCCGGCAAGCGTCTGCTGCATGTCTTTCCATGTCGTGGCTTCCAGAGCCCTCCGGCACGTATCAAGCTCCTCCTGCAGAAGCTCTAGGTTTGCTTTTGGTCCGTCCGGCTGCCCGGCAGCTGCAATCGCATTTTCATACTTGAGGACAGCGCCGGCAAGAGAAGTCTTTGCCTGCTGCATCATTTCAAGCCCCCACGGAAGCTCTTCGATCGACCTGCTTCCGTCTGTATGGTACTGGTCAGCCACCTCCTGCAGCCAATCTGCCGGATCCGCGTGCGCCCGGGAATACTTAAACAGGCGCAGTACTGCTTCACGCAGCGAGTCGTCGCTCCGGTCCTTATTCAGCCGGTCGGCAAGCAGAACAAAATCGTCGTTGTTTTCTGCGGCGTAGTTTTCCTCGAGCAGCTCCTCAAGCAGTTCCTCCTGGATCATGGCTCCTTCATTCTGATCCATAATGCGAAACTGGGGGTCCACATCCACGAGGTAATAATACGTACGGATGACATTCATACAGAATGAGTGAAGCGTGGAGATGGAGGCCCGGTTTAACAGCGCCAGCTGCCTGCGGATATGCAGGTTGGAAGGGTCTGCCTTTAATTTTTCCTCGAGCGCTTTTCCTACCCTTGTTTTCATTTCTGCTGCGGCTGCGTTGGTAAACGTGACGATCAAAAGCCGGTCTACGTCCACAGGCTCTTCGGAGTGCGTAATTTTCCGGATGACCCGCTCCACGAGCACAGCGGTTTTTCCGCTTCCTGCGGCGGCAGAAACTAAAATATTTGAGCCTTCTGCCTGTATTGCCTCCCACTGGCTGTCCGTCCAGCGGGCGTCTGTCGGTTTTTCAGGAATGGTCCTCAGACTCATCGTTTTCCTCCTCCTGGAACAGCGTCTCCCATTTCATGCCCCCGCTCCGAAAGCTCCGGAATTCGTTGCCCGGAAACCCGCGGTCGAATTGGCATACAGAATGAAATTCACAGTAGTCACATGCTTTTTTTTGTTTCATTTGAAAAGGCTGAATGCTCGTATCGCCTGCTCTCAGCTGCTCACCGATATGGCGGATTTTTTCACGGATATGGCCGCGAAGACGTTCAAACTGTTCTTTTGACACGACCGGTGACTGTTTATTAAACCCTCCGCCTTTATTCAGACGCGCAGGTACAATAAACGAATCGGCGCGCGCCTCAAGCCGTTCATCCATCATTTTGGCAATGCCGGGATCGTCCGGCAGAATGCCTTTCATGCGGAACTGCTTCATCATCTCCTGCTCAATATCCTCTGGAGACCATGACCGCCCCGCCTGAATGATAGGATTGTGTACGTTGAAATACAGTACGCCGGCCGGATCTGCTTTCGTTCCGAGCCATTCTTCGGAAAAGGAGAGCACTACATCCAGATAGACGAGCATCTGCAGCGCCAGTCCGAAAAATACTTCTTCCGGACGCAGGTCTTTAGCACTGGACTTGTAATCAATCACCCGGAGCAGCACCCCGCTGTCCGAAACCGCCTGGTCAACGCGGTCAATTCTTCCCGCTACTTCCATCTGGGTGCCATCAGACAGTTCAAACAGGAGCGGCGGAATTTCCTCGCTCGGTCCAAAGCCTACTTCAAGCCCAATAGGCGAAAAGCGGCTGGATTTTGCCTGCTGGCTCAAAATCATCGAAGCCCGCTGCACGGTTTCTTCAAGCTTTTTTAATAAATACTGGTGTCTGGAATTGCTTAAAAGAATCTGGCGCTGAATGGCCGGAGCCAGTTCATGCACTGCTTCTTCGGCATAATCGCGGGCATTTTGCTCGGAAAGCTCCTCCCACGTCCGCCCGTCCCGGTACACCGATTTTGTTACATCCTTTAAAGCCGCGTGAAACAGCTGCCCGATATCCGGCGCTTCGAGCTTGTACAGCTGTCTCTCCTTCAGCTTCAACCCGTACGAAGCAAACTGCCGGAAAGCACAGGCTTCATACTGCTCCATCCGCGACACGCTCGTTTTCATTTTCCGCCCGTACAGCTCCCGGGTTGTTTCCCTTGACAGAGCTACTGCTTCATTACGGTAAAACAGGCTTTTCGTCAGTTTTTCCATACGGTTGTTTTTGACAAAAACATTGTACACGCTCCACCAGAGTTCAGCCACGTCCTCTCCCTGCCTGCAGCGTTCAAGTTCTCCAATCAAAAAGCTCATTGTTTTCATGGAGGCATTTACAAAATGCAGCTGCTCCTCTTTGCTGTAGACACCTGGTTCGTTTTGAATCAGCACCGGTGCCTGGTCCGGGAACATATCCAGGAGCTGCTGGATCACAATCGAGGGCTGAAGCCGCTTTCCTTCTTCATCCGCCATTGGGTAGCTGACAATCAGTCTGTCGGAGGGCAGACTCATCGTGCGATAAATGAGGAAGTTTTCATTCAGAAGCTTTGCCTCCCCGCTTTCTTCAAGCTCAATGCCCTGCTGCTCGAGCCAGGCCCGGTCTCCCTCCTGCAGCATACTGCTTTCTTCGAGGGCAGCCGGAAGGACACCTTCGTTTACGCCGAGCAGATACACCACTTTAATATCCAGCAGCCGTGAACGTTCCATATCAGCTGCAGTTACCTGGTCCAGGGAAGGAGGCACAATCGAAAAAGTCGCTTTCGTAAAGCCAGCTTCCATCATCTGTTGAAAAGTCTGCATGCCTGCCTTATCATCGCCGGCCACCTCTACCATCTGCTCTAGCAGGTCCACGATCATGTCCCAGATCTGCTCATGCTCTCTTGCCATCTCCAGACGGTTATGATGGAGGCAGTCATCGCGCATCATTTCAAGTTTTTCCGGTATCCGGAGCTCCTCTAAAAACGTAAATAATGCGCCCGCTTTTTCCCGTACAGTCCGTGCTTTTTTCAGTCTTGCCTGCAGCGAGAATAATGGAGCACTCAACCGCATTCGTGTCTGATGAATGTCTCTTTCGATCTCGTGGTTGTCTTTATGCTCCCACTCGTCCTCCACATTGGTGGCATGGTACCGGTAGACCCACTGTTCTTCGCTTTTCCAGTCTTTTTCTTTGACGTTTCGGGCGAGCACGTAGTTTTCCAGAAAGTCTACCTGTTTTCTCGCTTCCGTCCAGGACTCATGTACGTCAAACAGCATATCTGTTTTAAATGTCCGGAATACTGACTCGTATCTCCACCGTTCTGCAATGGTCTCAAGCGCTGACCGAATAAATTCCACTACCGGGTGATTCAGTACCGGGCGCGTTTCATCCACAAACACCGGAACCCGGTAATCCTGAAACACGGTTTCAATTATATGATTGTAGTCCCCCGGGTTTCTGGCGACGACAGCAATATCCTCATACCTGTAATTATGATCCCGGACAAGCGCCGCGATATCCCGCGCACATTCCTCCACCTCTGTACGGCGGTTGACCGCATTTTTAACTGTAACAGCACCTCCGCCCCGGCTTGTTTTATAGGAACGGTTTTCCATGAACCTCTCTAAATGCTGCAGCGCTTCGTGCTTATTTGTCGCTCCGCCGTTAAACCAGTACGGCTTCTCCACCGCTACGGCATGCTCCTCTGCCAGCCCGTTCAGCTGGTAATACGTTTTTGCTGTCTGTCTGAACATATCCGGAGCCGGATGTGTGTCTTCCTTATTTGTTAAATCGTCGAGCGTCAATGCCACCCGCACATCCTGCGAGTACTGAAGCAGCTGCCCGACCACTGAAAGCTCCTGCGGCGTGAACCTGTGGAAGCCATCAATATAAACGACTGCTTCTGCAAGGTATGCAGACGAGGCTACTTTTTCAGTCAGCCAGAACAGCTGCTCTTCACTTCCGATGTAGCGGTCACCAATGATCTTATCCATCTCTTCCCAAATGAGCAGAAGGTCCTGCAGCTTTGCGGTTAAAATGCGGTCAGCGCCGGTTGCTCCGCTGCTTTCCAGCTCTGTCGCCATATCGCGCATAGCCGTTTTGGATACGTTATGAGTTTTCCATTCTGTAATTACTTCATCGACCTGGTCAATGAAACCATCCGTATAGCTCGACGTTTCATACAGCCGAAAATGCTTACGCTGTTCACTGATCACTTTGCGGATCAGCATCTGTTTACCTGTTTTCTGAAGGGCGGTTTTGGCTGCTCCTCCCGTTTCCTGAAAAACCTTCCACGCAAGTCTCGGGAAGCTGTAAACCTGGGCCCTTGTCATCCCTTTTTCCGACAGGCGGACAAGCTGTTGTTCCACCTGGAAAGTCATTTGATCAGGGGTAATAACGATAACCGGAGGTCCGTTGGGATCACGGGTGATCATTTCATTGATCTCTTGGTACATGGCGGTGGACTTACCCATTCCGGAGCGTCCGAGATAAAATTGTAGGCTCATGAACATTCTCCTCTGCCGGCTTAAAAACCGGATCATATGTTTGGTTTTATTATATCAGATTTTTAATTTTTTGTTTAATACAGTATGTGAAATTAATTAATTTCCATACAAAAAACGCCCTGCTGCCAGGACGTTTTTTCACTTATTAGGAAACAGCGTTCGCTGTTTTTTGTGGTTTGCTGAATCGTTTTACTCCTGCGCAGTTGAGATGTTCGAACGGACCGAATCCATGGAGGAATAGGCGCAATTCTTTTTTCAGCTGCAGGCGTTCATGGACATACACCGAAATGTCTTCAAACTGGTAACGCGTATATGTGGCAGTTTCAGCAGGTGTGCCTACCTGTACTACTGTATCGACTGGGCCTTTGTCTTTTTTCTGATTCCAAAAATAAAATGGGTCCAGCGTAACTACGCCTCCATCTTTTCTAATACGCGCAGCTGTTTTTCGGTCCATTTTAATATTGCTCATACTATCCCTCCTTGGTATATCGTGTTCTCTCAACGATCACATAAATGATTATATCAATAGATAGAAACGGAACGCAAGCGTTAAACGAAGAAAAAATCATTTATTTTCATTTCATCTCTTTTTTTACGATAAAATGGCTGAAAATCAGAGATTATCGCGGAATATGAAAAAATATGAGTTTTCTTATCGTCAGCCCGGCACCAGTATAAGCCCTGCCTTTTTGTGTTTCTGCAAAGAAAAAACCCGCCGGGAAGCGGGCTTTTTTTCGTATATTACCCTTCAAGCAGAAGGTTTTCCGGATCTTCAAGCAGCTGTTTCAGCGTTACAAGAAAGCTTACTGCTTCTTTGCCATCTACGATGCGGTGATCATAGGAAAGGGCTGTATACATCATTGGACGGTTCTCCATCGTATCCTGGTCGATGGCCACCGGGCGCCACTGGATCGTGTGCATCCCGAGTATACCTACCTGCGGAGCGTTCAAAATCGGTGTCGAAAGCAGCGAACCGAAAACGCCTCCGTTCGTAATAGTGAAGGTCCCGCCCTGAAGATCTTTCAAGGTTAATTTATTATCGCGGGCTTTTAAGGAAAGGTCCATAATTTCCTGTTCAATTTCAGCAAACGTTTTACGGTCTGCATCCCGGACTACTGGTACTACGAGGCCATCATCAGTGGAAACAGCCATGCCGATATCATAGAACTGCTTTTTAATCACTTCTGTAGCCTGGATTTCCGCGTTCAGCAGCGGATATTTTTTCAACGCCGCGATAACACCCTTCGTAAAGAAGGACATAAATCCGAGGCGTACGTCGTGCTGTTCCTGGAACGTATCCTTCCGGCGCTTTCTCAGATCCATGATTGCTGACATGTCCACTTCGTTAAACGTGGTCAGCATCGCTGTTTCCTGCTGGACTTCCTTCAGCCGGCTCGCGATCGTCTGACGGCGGCGGGACATTTTGATGCGCTCAACCGGTTTGCCTTCGAATTCGTCTTTCTCGGTTTTTGCAGCAGGTTTTTCCGGCTGTTTTTCTTCTTTATTGCTGCTTCCTTTGACCTCATTATCCACATCTTCTTTGCGGACGCGGCCCTTTGGATCACTTCCGGACACTTCGTTCAAGTCAATGCCCTGCTCGCGGGCATATTTACGCACAGATGGAGAAGCAACAGGGCGGTCTGCCGGAGATTCTTCTTTCGATTCTTCTTCCGTGCTTTCTTTTGATTTATCTGCTGCCGGCTCTTTGGCAGCCTCCTGTTTTTCTTCCTGCTTTTCTTCGCTTTCCTTTTCAGGAGCCGCTTCCTCCGGGCTTTTCTCTTCTGAGCTTCCGCCGCCGGCTTCACCGTTTTCATCCACAACGGCAATTACTTCGCCGACCTCTACGTTGTCTCCCTCTTCTTTTAACAGTTCCTGGAGGACACCAGTTTTTTCCGACGGGATTTCCACATTCACTTTGTCAGTTTCAAGCTCAGCGATGTTTTCTCCCTGTTCGACTTTGTCCCCTGGTTTTTTTAACCATTCTGCGATTGTTCCCTCTGTAACGGATTCGCCTAGTTCTGGTACTTTGATCTCTGCCATGACTGCGTCCTCCTTATTCGTTTCCTTTTAGGGCTTCCTGGATGATGCGGTTCTGTTCTTTTTTATGGATTGTAGGGTCGCCTTCTGCCGGACTTGACCTTCTGCGGCGCCCGATGTAATCCACCGATGCTCCTTTTGGAGCCAGGTTATGCAGGAGCGGGTACATATAATACCATGCGCCCATGTTCTTCGGCTCTTCCTGGACCCATTGGATCGATTTTACGTTTGGATACGCTTCTAAGATGTCACGAATTTCTTCTTCCGGAAACGGATAGAGCTCTTCAATCCGGACAATATGGATATCACTCGGTACTTCACCGTCGGCCAGTGCTTCATGCAGGTCGATCGTCATTTTTCCAGTACCTACGAGCAGGCGTTTTACTTTCTTTTTGTCTTTGCCCGTCAGCGGATCCTCCACTACGGATTGGAAAGCACCTTCACCGAAGGCTTCCGGTTCGCTCGCTACGGTCTGATTACGCAGCAGGCTTTTTGGTGTCATGAGTACAAGCGGACGCATTTCGTCTTTTCCGAGAAATTCCGCCTGGCGCCGGAGCAGATGAAAGTATTGTGCTGAACTTGAAAGGTAAGCGACATTCCAGTTGTTTTCTGCCGAGAGTGTCAGGAAACGTTCGAGTCTTGCACTCGAGTGCTCCGGTCCCTGTCCTTCGTAGCCGTGCGGGAGCAGAAAGACCATACCGGACTTTTGTCCCCATTTGGCGCGGCCCGCAGATACAAATTGATCAAATATCACCTGCGCAGCGTTACCGAAATCACCAAACTGGGCTTCCCAGAGTGTCAGCGTTTCCGGGGCCTGCACATTGTAACCATATTCAAAACCTACAATACCGTTTTCGGAGAGCGGACTGTTGTATAGTGCAAAGGCTGCATTTGCTTTCGAGAACGCATGCATAGGGGAGTACATATCACCGTTTTTATGGTCGTGGAGCACCAGATGTCTCTGCGCGAACGTACCGCGCTGGGAATCCTGACCAGTTAAACGCACCGGTGTCCCATCCGCCAGAATCGTTGCGAAAGCCAGCGCTTCGGCATGGCCCCAGTCCACTTTGCCGCCTTCTTCCATAGCCGGACCGCGGCGCTCAAGAATTTTTCTTAATTTCGGAAAGACGTTAAAGTTTTCCGGCCAGGTAATAAGCTCCTGGTTAATTTCTTTCAGTTCATTTAAGTCATAGCCGGTCTCAACTTTAGGAAGACGTTTTTCCACTTCTTCCGGAACAGGTCCAAGCTCGGTTTCCGCTTCTTTATCCTCTGCTACTTTATTGTATTGGTCCCGCAGATGATTCAGCGTATCCTCTTTCAGCTGATCAGTTTCTGATTTGTCCCAGAAGCCGATTTCATCCAGATGGTCCGCATAATGCTCCCTAACAGTCGGATGCTCCCTGATCAATCCGTATAAGTAAGGCTGGGTTGCCGCCGGTTCGTCCGTTTCGTTATGGCCATAACGGCGGTAGCCAATCAAGTCAATCAGGAAGTCTTTGTTAAATTTATTTCTGTATTCGTAAGCCAGCTGTACGGCCGCAAGACAGGCCTCCGGTTCATCCGCATTCACGTGAATAACCGGGATTTCGTATCCCTTGGCCGGGTCGCTCGAATAGGTGGTACTTCTTGCTTCATCCGTGTCGGTTGTAAAACCGAGCTGGTTATTGGCAATAATATGCACGGTGCCGCCAGTCTGATACCCTTTCAGCCGGCTCATGTTCAGGGTTTCTGTTACGACGCCCTCGCCGGGAAAAGCCGCATCCCCGTGCACTAAAAT
Organism: Marinococcus sp. PL1-022; assembly: GCF_033845285.1. Classification (NCBI taxonomy): domain Bacteria; kingdom Bacillati; phylum Bacillota; class Bacilli; order Caryophanales; family Bacillaceae; genus Marinococcus; species Marinococcus sp. PL1-022. The sequence goes on from NZ_JAWXCX010000001.1 coordinate 1,582,217, forward strand.
AGCCATGGCCTTAGAGCCGTCCTGCTGCGGAAAGCCCGGTTCGCTGCAGTCATCCTGGGCTGCCCGCGTATAGCCTTCCACAACCGGATTGACGTATTCCAGGTGACTCGGATTGTTGGCCAGGGAAATACGGGACTCAAACGATTCCTGATTAATGTTTTTATCTGCCCCCAGGTGATACTTTACATCTCCTGTCCAGCCGTAATTAATCCCGACAGAGCCTTCCGAAGGCACGAGATCTTTGTTTGGAGAGTGCTGAAACTCAGAGAAGATCAGGTCGTAAGGCTTCCCGATAACTTTAGCCAGGACACTCAAACGACCCCGGTGGGCCATGCCGATCATAATGTTTCTTGCCCCGTCCTGCATCGCACTGTGGGTGAGCTCTTCCATGATAGGAGCAAGAATGTCAATTCCTTCTATAGAAAAACGTTTCTGGCCGACAAACGTTTTCTGCAGAAACTGCTCAAATGCTTCTACTTCCGTAAGGCTTTTCAACAGAGCTTTGCGTTTATCCTCCGACACATCGCTGTAAATTTCGCCTGCCTCCACCTTGCGGTTGAGCCAGCGGTGTTCCTCCACGTCATGAACGTGGTCGAATTCAAAAGCGATGGTTTTAGTATACATCTGCTTTAAATGCTCGATTGCTTCGAGCCCGTCTGACACTGATTCCGGCGCATCCGGACATAGGATTTCCTTTGGTATGGTCCGAAGATCTTCTTCACTTAACCCATATTCTTCTATGCGAAGAAATGAGGTTTCCCCGTTTGGTTCCTGAAGCGGGTTGATGTCTGCAGACAGATGGCCGTGAATGCGGATGTTTTCAGCAAGTTTGACTGCATCCGCGATCTTTTCCATATTTAGTCCGGCACCGACTGCCTGGTCTTTATCCTCCACAGCAGGAGCATAGCTGACTGCTGCTTCCCCATTTGAAGACGGAGGTCCGTACTGGTCGAACCAGCTTTTGATCTCCGGCTCCACGGCGTCAGGATCTTCTTTGTACACGTCGTATTGCTCCCACATATAACCCAGATTGGGACCATAAAATTCCTGCCAGGCTTCTTCAGCCCTGGATTGATGCTTACTCATCGAGTGATACCCCCAGCTTATGTGATCAATAAGTTTTCTAAACTATCATATTAGTCGTTTAATATCTATGAAGGTGAACCATTTGGAATGGAGTCTCCACCATCACTTCCCTTCTTCGACTCAACCAATTCTTCGAGAACATGCCTTATCATAAATCAGACATATTTTAACATGCTTAGAGCAGGTGCTCAAAACCTTACACAGCCAAGTATACGAAAATATGTATGTTCCTCGCTGCAGGAAGCCGGAAATCCGCCTGATTTCTGTTTTCCGGCATCTTTAAAGCGGCATTTCTTATGAAGCGTTCTCACACACCTACATTGTACACTAATTCTTTTCACTTGACAGTCCCTAAACTGAATTATTTGCTTTTCCGGGCGGATCGGCATATTTCTTTTTCTTAAATATTAATCGCTGTGCTATGATTTATACATACTTTTTCACTTTCACAGGGGGATTTTCATGAAAACACTTATTTTTGATTTAGACGACACCCTGCTCTGGGATAAAAAAAGCATCACTGAAGCGCTGCGGGCCACGGCCTTCGATGCTGAAATACGTACTGGTGTAAAGGCACACCTGCTCATGGAAACCGTGAAGCGGACGGCCCCCGAGTTGTATAAAAAACTCTCTGTATATGATTTCACTAAAACGATAGGCATTAACGCATTCGAAGGCCTCTGGGGAAACTTTGACGATATTGAACACCGGCGCTTCCAGGAAATGAGCCGGCTTATTTCCTCCTACCAAAAAGAAACCTGGACACGTGCGCTTGCAGCCCATGGCGTTCACCAGCCGGAAGCAGGGGAATGGCTGAAAGACCGTTTTATTATGCATCGGCGTCATCTTCCATACGTATACGCTGATACGTTTGAAGTCCTTCACACACTAAAGAACAATTACCAGCTGCTGATGCTCACAAACGGCTCTCCAAGTCTGCAGCGGCTGAAGCTGTCACTCACCCCGGCCCTTGTACCTTTTTTTGACCATATTATTATCAGTGGCGAATTCGGTGTGGGCAAACCTGATCCTTCCATCTTTACTCATGCGCTGCATCTCGCAGGCGCCGCTCCTGAAGATACGCTGATGGTCGGCGACAACATGAACACCGATATTGCCGGGGCAAAAAATACCGGGATCAACAGCGCCTGGATTAACCATGATGGGAGCGTCCCGGCCCATGAATTCCGGGCAGAGCATGAACTGACAGCCCTCGGGGATCTGCTGCACCTGCTTCGCTGAACAGGCTTCCGGTTCACAAAAACGGACGGAGTTTTTTGACATAGCGCTTCACGCGGAACAGCACCTCGCGCTGAAGCGAAGGACGGGGGATCTGGGAAGCAACTGCTTTCACGTCAGGATAGACTCCGTAAGCGTGGTAGGCTACCGGAATGACAGCTTCAAATAAAATATCGCCCTTTTCACGGTGTATTACTTCAGTTCTCACCTCCGCTATATGCGTCTGGAGTTCGTCCTCCGGCTCCTTTAAATAAACAGATTCAACATCAAAGATATATTGCGGCATGCCTTGATCGTGGCTCCTTTCCCTTGAGACGAATAAAAATGTTCTTTGCAAATGGCGGGTTTCGTGTTAATTTAGTACAATGTTTGTAGTAATTATACATAAAATTGTATGAATATCGAGGTGAAGAAAATGAGTTCCACCCCATCCACCAGGGCCTCGAGCGCCCTAAAATTTATTATTCCTTCATTGATTGGGATCTTTTTATTCATGGTACCTATCTCTACTGACGACGGCTTAACCGTTCCGGTGGCTCTTCTTGCCGGATGGCTCGAAGGCTTACTGAGCGGTATACTGCCTGCAATGGGCGTTATTTTTATCGGCATCTCCGTCGCCGGCGCCATTATTGCCCGGTTCCGACCGTTTTCCTCCGGCATTGCCGTGTCGTTGTTTCATGTGACTAACGGCTGGCTGCTCATTCGGATTTTAGGCTTTATTTTTGCCTTCTTAACTCTTTTTCAAATCGGGCCAGCCTGGCTTGTCGGGGACGCCACCGGTGGTCTTTTGCTCTATTCCCTGATTCTCCTCTTAATTACCGTCTTCTTTTTTGCCGGTTATTTTCTCCCGTTTCTGCTTAATTTCGGTCTGCTTGAATTTTTCGGTTCAATCCTGACGATTTTAATGCGCCCATTATTTACCCTTCCGGGACGCTCATCGATTGACGGTCTTGCTTCATGGCTGGGGGACGGCACAATTGGGGTGCTTTTGACGAGCCAGCAGTATGAAAGCGGCCACTACACGCAGCGCGAAGCCGCTGTTATCAGTACGACGTTTTCGGTAGTCAGTATCACATTCACTATCACGATCCTCGGGGAGCTCGATCTGCTTGCCTATACGCTGCCTTATTACCTCACCATCGTAGCAGCCGGTGTGGTGTGCGCCCTCATTATGCCGCGGATTCCTCCGCTGTCGCGGAAGAAAAACGAGTATTACAACCAGCAGCCGGCAGAGGAAATCGCCAATGGACATACTGGCAAAAACCCAGTTTCCTCCGGGTGGGAAAAAGCACTCGATAAAGCTTCCCGCACTCATTGGTCTTCCGTCCTAATCAGCGGCACAAAAAACGTACTTGATATGTGGATCAGCGTCATACCAATCGTCATGGGCCTTGGCACCATCGCTGTGGTTATTGCAGAATTCACTCCGCTTTTTGCCTGGCTCGGCGCTCCGTTTGTTCCGCTCCTGCAGCTGATGCAGGTGCCGGAGGCTGTAGCAGCCAGCGAAACGATGCTTATCGGCTTTGCCGACATGTTCCTGCCGGCGATTCTTGGTACGGATATTGAAAGCGAAATGACACGCTTCATTATCGGAGCCCTCTCGGTTAGTCAGCTCATTTATATGTCCGAAGTCGGCGGCCTGCTGCTTGGGAGCAAGCTTCCTGTCCGTTTTACCGACCTGGTGCTGATCTTTCTGGAGAGAACCATCATTTCACTTCCGGTCATTGTTTTAATCGCTCATTTTATCTTTTAACAAAAAGAAGACGCATAAAAGAAATCATAAAAAGCCGGCGGGGTCCGCCGGCTTTCTTTATGCTTCTGTACGCTGTTTTCCGTACCAGTCATCAAGCACTTTTGCATCGAGTATTTTGCTTTCAATAAATTTCTGCTGTTTCGTTTTAAATTCTTTCTGCCAGTCGATATTTAGTTCCTCAGCAAGCTCCACAGTAGTGAGCAGCTCCTGCCAGGCTACGTACCGTTTATACCAGAAAAACTGCGGCTGTTCATTCATATAAGGGTATAAGTCGTCAAAAGCTGTGTGTTTACAGTCAATGGTGCGCTCAAATTGAGTTTTGGCTTCCTGCAATTTGCCGGCAAAAAACGTGCTGAGATTCGTTTTGTTTTGACTCATCAGCTCTCCATCCCTTCTGTATATTTACCTACATTCTGCCACAGAAACGCCTGATCGAAAAGAATTATGTTTTCCCTGAATTTTCAGAGCAATAAAAAACGCTGCGTTTGGCAGCGTTTTGTTCGTCGATTAACCAATCCGGTCAAGGCGGCGCTCCATCCGTTCAAGCTGATGGTCGCCCGCTCTCTTTTTATTCGAGGATTTAATTATTTTTTTCAGCTTTTTCTTTGTCGTTCCTGCCGGAAGAAGACCTTCACTGATCAGAAACTTGTAAAAGAAGTCGAGACGCCCCGTTTCGAGCTGATAAGCACGCGGCACCTGCTGCAGGTACGAAGTGACCGCATCTGACAAGGAATCGTTGTGAGCATCCAATTCGCTGTAACGTTCTTTATACATGCGGTAATTGTTTTCACTGAGGCGGTTCATAAGCGTCAGCAGAAAACGTTCTTCATTTCCCTGAAGCTGAAAGCCTTTCTTTTCAATCAAACGGAGAAACACCGCAAGATCCGTGTTGTAAAAGTCGAGCGCAAGCTTCATTTCACTTGTGACAGAAAGCGTCAGTGAATACTTTCCCTGCGCCCGGGCAAGCAGCCGGTTGTAAAGCGCCCGGTTCACACGGTCATTTAACAGAAACGACGGATGGATCGTATACAAATATTTTTCAATATCTTTATTGAGAAGTTCATCAGTCCAATCATCGTTTTCACGCCTCTGTCTCATCTGTAACTGCAGATCCGTATTATAACCCTGAATCCGTTCTTCTGTTTGACGGGCGAGCTGATCGCGCTTGTCCATCCATTTTTGCTTCATTGCTTTAAGCATATGAAAGCCTCCCTTCCTTATCCTCTCTCTTATAGACTGGTTGATCCAGCCCTCTCTTTATTTCCTAGAGCAGTGTATCACATCACAACTTAAAATAAAATAGAGCATTTAAAAGTTTTTCGTATGAATTTACATCTTTGCGCTACTGAGTGCTTTTATTAGACTCACAGAACGATATATCGCGTTTTAAAGGCACTCACTTCTTTTTTTGCAGCAAAAAACCTTCCCGGTTTGGGAAGGCTTTAGGTATTCATATGCCGGCGGGGGCCCGCAGTCGTTATGTATGATGGACTAATTGAACTCATGAAGGCCGAGGCTTATTTCCAAACCTTTACGCACCTGCTCCATGGTTTCATCATCGAGGTGGGTAATCTTATCGGTTAACCGCTGCTTATCAATAGTACGAAGCTGCTCAAGCAGGATAACGCTGTCACGGTCAAATCGATGCTTGGCGGCATCAATTTCCACGTGTGTCGGCATTTTTGCCTTTTTAATCTGTGCCGTAATAGCAGCCACAATCACTGTGGGACTGAAGCGGTTACCAATATTATTTTGAATAATAAGTACGGGGCGGACGCCTCCCTGCTCTGACCCGACTACCGGAGACAGGTCCGCAAAAAATACGTCCCCCCGTTTAACTACTTTTTTATGATGCTGATTGTTTTGTTTCGAATCACTCAAACCACCCATTCACCTCCTTTTCCGGTTGCGCGCTTATGCTGCCGGACAGGATGAACAGCTAGTCTTGTTCGTTCAGCCGCCGTTCTGTCGTCTGTGTAGATTCTGTTTCAGCATATTCAAATTCAGCGCATATTTCAGCATTTAGTGCAGCCATTTCTGCATATCCGTTCTTCAATTGTTCCTGCATGTCTGTGGATTTTTGTTTTTCAATCTGATCTTTTAATACCTGATGAAAAAAAGAATCCTTTTCTGACTGGGACAGATGTTCGATTTCCGTATAGAGTTCTTCTGGAAGTTCTAGAGCGATCTGCTGAAGCTGCGACATACGTAATTGGCCCCCTAATGTTCTGTTTTCCCTCTCTCATTATATAAGAAAGGTTCCCTAAAATGAAATGTGTTTTTAAAATTTTTTTGTCAGCCTCGTCCTTTCTCCGCCCAAACAGCGGTGGTGAAGGGAAATGCAGGCGATATTTAATTATGTTTATTCACGCCAAAATCAGGCAATACGTAATTTATAATTGATTTTCAGCCGTACTATTGTCTTTCGGAGCGTTATCTGCTATGGTGTAGTTAATTAATTTCATATCCTGCTTCTTTATTTGAGAAGTGAGGTTAGAGGCTGCGAAAACTATTAGTACGCTTTAGGAAGAGAATGAGCTCTGGTGATTAAAGCGGAAAGGGGTTTTTGCCGAAGCTGCGGACGACTCAATCGTTCAACGCTGGTCTCGTATTGAATAAATGCGGGACTGTCATACAGATTTTCTGTATGGAGGGCTATCTCACGCACGTGCGGTTCTGCTTAACAGCTGAAGCGTTCCTGCAACGATGGGCTCTTTCCATGGTTGCTTTTTTCGTGTCCGGACGGAGACGAAGACGTGAAACCGCAAGCCCTCTCTTTTTAGGCAAGACTATACTTTTAAGAGGGTGAGTAAACATGAATTTTGGCAGACTGAGTACAGCGATGGTGACTCCATTCGATGAACACGGAGATATAGATTACACTGCATTAACCAGACTCATTAATCATTTGATCAGCACAGGAACAGAAAGCATCGTGGTTGCAGGGACAACCGGCGAGTCTCCAACGCTTTCCCATGAGGAAAAAATTTCATTGTTCCGTCACACTGTACAGACTGTAAACGGCCGGGTGCCGGTCATTGCAGGCACAGGCTCCAACGATACAAGGGCTTCACTCGCCTTGTCCCTCGAAGCGGAAAAAACCGGCATTGATGCCGTTATGCTCGTTACTCCGTACTATAATAAACCTTCCCAGGAAGGGATGTACCAGCACTTCCGTACAATTGCTGAAGGAATTAACACTCCGGTGATGCTTTATAATATTCCGGGGCGGAGTGCAGCCGGCATGACGCCGGAAACCATTGTACGACTGTCCCATGTCAGAAACATCTGCTCCATTAAAGAAGCGAGCGGTGATCTCGAAGCTGCGGCCTATATCCTGCAGCATGCACCGCAGGACTTTACTTTATACAGCGGTGATGACAGCCTGACGCTTCCACTTCTGTCTGTTGGAGCTACCGGCGTCGTTTCTGTGTCTGCCCATGTGGCCGGAGAGAGCATGCAGGACATGATTCAAAGCTTCTTTAACGGACAGCCGGTCTATGCCGCTTCCCGGCACCGTGATCTGCTTCCGCTGATGAAATCGATGTTTGCGGCTCCTAGTCCGACTCCTGTCAAAGCTGCGCTTGAGATGCGCGGTATCATTTCCGGCGACGTCCGCCTCCCGATGGTACGTTTAAACGCAGAAGAAGAAGCGCTTCTCCGTCAGGTCGTTGAACCGGCAGCCTCCTTCTACGTCGGCTGATACAAATTTACGGTTTTAAACCCCGCTCATTCAGGCGGGGTTTTTCAGTTATGTGCTTATTTATGCTACGCTTTAAGTGTAAAAAAAGTCGCTAGGAGTGCGTATATATGAAAACATTAATAGTGGCGCTGATCCGGCTGTATCAACGTTACATTTCCCGGTTCACACCTCCCTCCTGCCGGTTCTATCCCACCTGTTCCCAGTACAGTATTACCGCCTTTGAGCGTTTCGGCTTTTGGAAAGGGTCCTTTTTAACGGTCAAGCGCATTGTCAAATGCCATCCCTTCCATCCGGGCGGTTTTGACGAGGTTCCGGATAAAAAAACAGACATCCGCTAAGCATGGCGTTTAGCGGATGTCTGTTTACGTTTTTTTAACAGCAGCTGTTCCACCCAGCCGGTGCCAAGCAGCACTCCGGCCACAATAAATACAAATCCTCCAAGCTGGGCCGGTGATACGTTTTCTCCGAGAATAAGCGCTGAGCTTAACAGACCGAAAAACGGTACAAAGTTGTTAAATATGGCTGTTTTCCCCGGTCCGATTTTAGAGATCGAGGCGTTATATAAAATCTGTCCGAGACCGGTGGCAAAAATCCCGGAAAGTAAAAACACGAGCCATACCCAGCCTGGAGCCGTTATATACGACTCCCACCCGGACGGAGAAAGCACGAAGCTGACTACGAACAAACCAACAGAGCCAAGCATCAGTGTGTAAATCGTTAATACTCTTGGGGCCACCAGCTCAGAGGCTTTTTTAATGAACAAAAAGCTGACGGCCTGGGCAGTCATTGCCGCAAAGATAAAAGCGTCTCCCCTCGCGGCGCCCTGTACCGCTCCCCCGCCTTCTCCGGTGACATTAATAAGTACTGCTCCTGCAAATCCGGCAAATACCCCGAGCCAGCGAAGCTTCGTAAAGGCATCCCCCAAAAACAGCATGGACAGGAGCGCTGTCGTAATAGGAAGAAGCGCAAGGATGAGCGAGCTTTTCACAGCGGTTGTTTCACTCAATCCTATAGCTAAAAACGTATGATGACCGGTCATGCCAAACACCGCGGCCAGCAGTATATACATAAAAGCAGCCTGGGGTACCCGTTCATGTTCTTTGCGCAGAAACACAAACAAGGCGACAGACAGACCGGCAAGCAAAATCCGGGCTGCCTGCATATAAACCGGGCTTATTTCAGCCACCAGCACCTTCAATGCCACGACATTCAGCCCCCACATCAGCATCACAAGCATGACTGATCCATATAATTTTCCAGCTTCAAGTGGACGCATGCTGCATTCTCTCCTTCATTTTTACATTACTGTTTCTCCGAGTATAAATAACACAAGGCTCAGCACGACGGCTGCGCTTAGAATAAATGCTGTATTTTTCCTGATGACCTCAATGGTGGTCGTCCCCATCAAATGGGCTGTCATAAGTATTGCTCCTGTAAACGGAGACACCTGGACGCCGAGCATCCAGGACATGAGCAGCAGCACAGCCATAAATGGAGCCCCCACCCCGAAAATTTCCGGCGAAAGGGCCCCTCCGAGGCCAGTGACAATGATAACGGGATGAATACCCACAGCAGATAGTCCCATTACGATAGCAACCACCCAGGCAATCAGCAGAATCATATAGCCCTGGGACAGAAAGCTGATGGCTTCAGAAAGCCACACCCCGGCATCACTGCTCCGAAGCGCAACACTGAAAAATCCGGCCGTCACAAAAATACCAATTTCGTTGTACAGTCGTTCAAACGAACCGCCTACGTGTTTCCACGTTGACTGTGCAAACGAGGCGGCCTGTTTTCGTGCAATGGCCCACACCCACGGATACAAAAGAGCAAGCACAGAAACAATCGTCAGCATATTGTAGGGCAGCAGCGCTTCAAGCAAAAAAGAAGCAGCAAGCAAAATACCTAAAAAGAGTATAAACGTGCGCATCGAAGAGACGGGCGGATTAGCTTCTTTTTCCTTCTCCGGAACCGTCCAGCTGTCATCGGCGAACGCCGACGAACGGAAAAATACAACGACCAGACCCGTTAATACCGCAGCCATCACGATCCCGTACGGACCAACCTCTCCCCAGCTCAAATCATAGATGCTTAAAATCAGGGCCATGTTTACAAAGTACGGCGACCAGAGCATGCACGAGCCAAATCCTCTGAGCACCGTTAACGCCATTCTTTTTTGTTCAAACGGCGGAAAGCTTTCCTTGGCTATGCCGTACACAAGCGGCATAGAGCCGAGATTAAGAATAGCACCGATGCTTGCCGTCACTCCGTAGCCAAGCCGATGCGGCGGCACTCCCCTTTTATCGTTTTGACGTTCAAGATACTGCTGAAACGCATGCAGATGTCCGGCTTCTGACATGTACGTCCCAATCAGCGGTACCGTCAAAAAGAGGGCCAGCAGCGGCAGATTTTCCCCGAAGCTTGTCCATACTGTCTGCCAGGAGACCCCGTAGGTCCAGAACAGAGCAATACCGACAGCGATCAGCACGTAAACCACCCGCCGGTTCAGGGGCGGCATCACAGGCATTGATGCCACAAGCAGCACACCGGCAATCAGGCTGTACGCGTATTCGACAAATGGAACGCTTAAAAGCACTTCTAAAAAATAGCAAAATACAGCCGCAAAAGCAGCAGCTCCAAGTGTTGGTTTTATGTAGGCCTGCCGGTTCATGATCATTCCTCTTTTTCGTCCAGTCATCATTGCAAACACCTTTATGCTATCACTATCCGGAAAAAATAGCCAATACCTGCATTCCCATCCATAAAAAAGCGGACTTCCAAAAAAAGAAGTCCGCTGCCTGTTTCTTATTTGTAATGGGCGTTCATCCGGTTTTCCGCAAAGGCGTCACCGAGCACCCCGGGTTCTTTGATATACATATCCCTTGGCACATGGCTGAGCAGTTCACATCCGTTTTCCGTGATGCGGATCGATTCGGTAATTTCCACACCGTGATCATCGAGCCAGATGCCAGGCATCAGGTGAAACGTCATATTCGGCTGCAAAATAGTGTGATCGCCCTTCCGGAAGCTGACTGTATGCTCGCCCCAGTCCGGCGGATAGCTGAGCCCGATGGAGTAGCCAAGACGGGATTCCTTAAAATACCCGCGTCTTGCGATTGTCCGACTCCACACACTTTCCACCTCTTCAGCTGTCATCCCAGGCTTAATTGCATCCATCGTCGTTTCGATGCCTTCAACGACCGTTTCCGACAGATCATACATTTTTTCAGGGGCCTGGCCGATCGCCATCGTTCTTGCCATCGGAGTGTGATAGCGCATATACGCTCCGGCAATTTCGATCGTCAAAAAGTCCCCGTAGTTATATCTGCGATCCGTCCATGTCAAATGCGGAGTGGCTGTGTTTTCGTTTGCGGGAATCATCGGCACAATCGAAGTATAATCGCCGCCAAATTCCTTTGTCCCGAGAATCTGGGCATTGGTGATAGCCGCAGCCACTTCATTTTCACGAACGCCGACATCCACCGTATCAAAGCCAGCCTGCATGGCATTTTCCAGTATCCGGCCAGCGCGGTACATGCATTCGATTTCCGCTTCCGATTTTATCAGGCGGACCCAGTTAACGAGTGTGCTGAAATTACGGAATTCGGCATTCGGGAGACCAGCCTGGATTCGTTCGTAGCACATCGCGGTAAAATAAAATGCATCCATCTCCAGTCCGATTTTCCGGTTGCCCTGGCCTATTTCGGTCAGGATGTTTGCTGCAAAATCCATCGGGTGCTTGATTGTCGACTGCACAAATTCATCAGGGTACGGAATGATATGGTCGTCGTCGAGCCAGGTGGTGACCGCGGCACTGTGGGCATCCATTTCTCTCCCGATCCATAACGGCTGATCCTCATCAATCATCACAATCACCATTTGATGCACATAAAATGACCATGCATTATATCCTGTTAAATAATACATATTGGATGGATTGGAGACCAATAGCACTTCAATACCATATTCCATCATTTTCATTTTTGTCTGATTCATCCTCATCAGGTACTCATCTTTTTCAAATAACATGAGCTGATCCCCCCTTTTATCCCGTTTACGTTTAATTATTCATCAATGGTGAAGCATACGAGCCGTTTTTCTGACATTTCTTCAATTGCAAACGCTACGCCTTCCCGGCCGATGCCCGAATGCTTCACGCCGCCAAACGGCATGGCATCGATCCGGAAATCGCTGCTGTCGTTTACCATAACACCGCCAACGTGAAGCTTGCGCACTGCCTTCAGCGCTAAATTAATATCATTCGTGTAAATACCGGCCTGCAGTCCGAAAGGTACGCTGTTCGAGCGTGTGACTGCTTCATCAAACGTTGCTACAGAAGCAAGTATCACTACCGGCCCGAACACTTCTTCTTTTACAATTGTTAAGTGCTCCGGCACATTCGATAGAACCGTCGGCTCGATAAAGGCCCCGTGCCGTTTTCCGCCGGCAAGCACTTTGGCTCCCGCCTCTACTGCTTCTTCAATCCAGCTTTCAATCCGTTTGGCTTCTTTTTCGTTGATGACCGGTCCAATATCTGAATCCTTGTCCATCTTTCTGCCGGCGCGCACCTGTTTGGCTTTATCCACAAACGATGCTTCAAACGCATCATAAATTTCTTCATGAGCGTACACCCGCTGAACACTCAGGCAGTTCTGGCCGGCCGCTCCAAACGCTCCGTCCACGCCGGATTGCGCTGCCTTTTCAATGTCTGTATCCTTCCATACGATAAACGGGGAATTCGAGCCGAGCTCCATGGAAAGCTTTTTCAGCCCCGCTTTGTGGGCAATGCTTTTTCCTGTTTCATAGCCACCGGTAAAGCTGATCATCTGTACGTCCTCTGCTTCAACCAGAATGTCGCCAATGTCACGGCCTCTTCCGGTGATCACTGTCATCACCTTTTTCGGAAGACCGGCAGCAATAAATGCTTCAGCCAGCTTTAATGCGCTGAGCGGTGTTTCTGTTGCCGGCTTCACGATAACAGCGTTACCAGCAGCAATTGCCGGTGCTACCTTATGGGCCACCAGGTTCAACGGATCGTTAAACGGCGTGATGGCTGCTACCACACCCACCGGAAAATGATAGTAATAGCCCATCCGGTTCGTATTACCTTCCATTTGGTCGAAATTAATCGATTCCCCGGAAAGACGGCGTGCCTCCTCTGCCCCAAGTCGTATCGTTTCAGCAGTTCTCCGTGCTTCGCCGGAAGCTTCCGCTATCGTTTTGCTTCCTTCAAGCGCAATGATTTCTGCAAACTCCTCTGCATGATCGAGCACATAATCCGCCACTTTATTTAATATATCCATGCGCTCCCGGATACTCAGCGCTTCGGCGATTTCTTTTCCTTCAACAGCGATCCGTACAGCTTCGCGTGCATCGTCGCTGCTAGCCATTGGGACTGTACTGATAACAGACTGGTCTTCGGGATTGACGACGTCCAGTGTCTGATCACGGCCGACCCATTCTCCGCCGAGCAGCATCTTTTGCTCTGTGATTTTTGTTGTCATATTATCCCGCCTTTATATAGTATTTCGGTCCATGTTAATCAAATCGATTAACAAGGCAAATCCTGTTTCCGGCACCCCGGCCCCGGCACCCATCAGCGTAATCGGGCCACTCAGGTCGCATTCATAGGTAACCGCGTTTACCGCACCGCCCACGTTGGCGAGAGCATCGTCTTCGGAAAGCAGCTCCGGTTTCACAGACCCTTTGATTGTGCCGTTGACGTTTTCAACGCGCCCGATCAGCTTCCAATGCTTGTTTTCATTTTTTGCCTGCTGCATATCTTCGGCAGAAAGAGACGTAATTCCCTGGCGCTCCACATCTTCTTTTTTCAAATCAGCTCCCATGACGACATTGGCAAGAATGACTACTTTATACAATACATCATAGCCTTCGACATCGCTCGTGGGATCCGCTTCCGCGTATCCGCGGGATTGGGCTTCTTTTAAAGCTTCGCTGTATCCCATGCCCTGCTCCATCTGAGTGAGCATGTAATTTGTTGTGCCGTTCATAATCCCTTTAATGGACGTAATCCGGTTTCCGGAAAGACTTGTAAGCGGCATCCGGAGCGCCGGTGTTCCGCTCATGACCGTTCCTTCGAATAAAAACCGTACACCGTTCTCTTCTGCCAGTGCCTGAAGCTCTTTATAGGCAAGTGCTACGGGACCTTTATTCGTAAGAACGGCGTTTTTGCCGGCCTTAAATGCCGTTTTGCAGTGATCAATCGCCGGCTGTCCGGTCTCCACGTTGGTGAACGTAATTTCGATTACAGTATCAGCGTTTGACTGGGTAATGGTTTCGATGCTGTCCCAGCCGCGCACGAGCCCTTCGGTATCAGGATAGTTTTCGACTGTCCCATCTTTTTTCAGGCAGTCAAGCACTTTCTGCATGTCAAGGCCTTCCGGGTGGTGAAGGGAGCCTTTGTACAAATCGGAAACGGAAACGACCAAAAAGTCGGAACCGAAGGTATCCTTCAGCCAGTCTCCCCGTTCCAGCAGTATATCTGCAAGTCCGCGGCCCACTCCGCCAAACCCGATAAAATCTAATTTATGCGGCATATTTTTTCCTCCCAGTCTAATCTGTCTTGTGCTTTGTCATATAGTGTACAGCTGCTCCTGCAAGCAGGGAAGCGCCAATTGGTAAAATGGTTTCTTCAATATCAAACTGGGGCATGTGCAGCCCGCTGTCTGCACGATCAGGGTAGCCTGCGCCGAGAAACATCATGCAGGACGGCACCTGACGGGCCATGTAGCTGAAATCTTCTCCGCCCATGCCATAGGATTCTTCGTGGATCATCGTTTCCGGGTACAGTTCCTTTAGCACGGACCGGTAAGCCTTAACCGCTACAGGACTATTAACGAGTGCCGGCTCACCTTCTGCAATCGTTACCTCCTGGGAGGCGTTCATCGATTCTGCTATACGGAAGGCCTGCTGAAGCTCCTCACGAAGATGCTTGCGGGTGTCATCCGAATAGCTTCGCATCGTGCCGCGGATACGGACTTCGTCCGGGATAACGTTCGTCGAAGCTCCTGCCTTTAATTCACCGATACTCACAACCGCCGGTTCAAGCGGAGACGTCCGCCGTGAAACGATCCCCTGCATCGCCTGCATCACAAACGTGCTGATCCACACCGGATCCGTGGCGAGATGAGGATACGCCCCGTGGCCGCCGCTTGCGCGAATGACCCCTTCAAACGTATCAATGCCTGCCATGGACGGGCCTTCCTGCAGTCTTACATGACCCGGCGTAAACTCAGGGTCCATGTGCAGCGCAAAGGCTGCTTCAGCTCCTTCAAGCCACCCATGGCTGATCAAATACGGGCTGCCGGTGCTTCCGTACTCATCCGTATCTTCTTCTGCCGGCTGAAAAATGAACCGGATGGTTCCGTTCAAATGCTCCTGCTGGTTGTGAAGCACAACGCAGGCACCAAGCAGCATAGCAGTGTGGGCATCGTGCCCGCACGCGTGCATTTTACCCTCGTAGGTGGAAGCATAATCACAGCTGTTTTCTTCCTGGATCGGAAGGGCATCAATATCAGCGCGCAGAATGACGAGAGGGCCGTCACCGGCCCCGAGCTCTGCGATCACGGCCGTGTCGAGACCCGTTTCTTCTCTCCCGCTGTATACTGTTAGATGCTGAAGACCGGCAAGCGCCTGTTTAATAAACGCTGACGTTTCATACTCTTCAAAGCTCAGCTCCGGGCGGCGATGCAGGCTGCGCCTCCATTCGACCAGCTGCTCTCTGATCGCTTCTGCTTCTTCTTTAATCGTTTTTGTCACTATAGTCATCGTTCAAACCGTCCTTTAGTTTTGCACGCTTGCGGTTTTTGGCAGCGAGGCCAGCGCCTGTTCCAAATCGTTAATGAGATCCTCTGTATCTTCAATTCCGACCGAGTAGCGCACAAGGCTTTCCGGAATACCGAGCGCTGCCCGCTCTTCCGGCGTATTTTCCACGTGGCTTGTCGTTCTTGCCGGCCCTACCGTTGTTTCCACCGATCCCAGGTTTGCTGCCCGGTTGGCATACTCGAGTTTTGGCAGGAACTGGCGAACAGCATCCATTCCACCTTTTAACGAGAAGCTGAACATGCCGCCAAACTGGTTCATCTGTTTTGCTGCAATATCATGACCAGGGTGTGTTTTGAGCCCCGGATAGAATACCTGATCCACCTGCTCATGATTTTGCAGGTGTTCAGCGATTTTCATCGCGGATTCACACTGCTGGCGTACCCGGAGATGAAGCGTCTTCATGCCCCGGATCATCAGGTAGGCAGCCATTGGATCCATCGTCGCTCCATTAATTTCGCGGTAATGAAATATTTTTTCAACCAGATCTTTCCGGCCGCATACCGCTCCGCCAAGGGCATCTGCGTGTCCTCCCAGAAATTTCGTCGCACTGTGAATAACTAGGTCCACGCCAAATTCGAGCGGGTTCTGGTTGATTGGAGTAGCAAATGTGTTATCAACGAACACAAGCGCGCCCACTTCCTTCGCTACCCTGGTCATTCGTTCAATGTCAGTAATTTTTACCGTTGGATTGGTTGGTGTTTCCAGATATAAAATATCGCAGCCTTTACGAACTTCTGTCTCAATTTCTTCATGATTGCCTGTTTCGCATAGTGACACTTCGATATCCATATGCGGCAGAAATTCAGTAAAGATTTTATTTGTACCACCGTACGTGTCCTTCATCGATACCACCCGGTCGCCCGGACGGAGGAACGTAGCCAGAGAGTTGCTGATTGCAGCCATGCCGGTTGAAAAGCTTGTAGCCGCTTCAGCGTCTTCCAGAATTCTGATTTTTTCTTCGAACGATTGCAGGGTAGGATTAGTGTTCCGACCATAGATATGCCCTTCCTTTTTTCCTGTTGCCACGTCATACCAATGGTCTAAATCATCGTAAGTATAGGCAACACTGTGGACTACCGGGACCTGGGTAGCTCCAAATGCCCGGTATTCTTTTTCTCCTGCCCATACTGCTTTTGTCGAACGATTAATGTGTGTGTTTGTCATGATTGAACACAACCTTCCCTGTTACTATTTTTTCTCTATCTTCAGTGTATAGGTTATCTGTTCAAATTCCATTCACACAATTGTATGAAGTTTCGCACTTTCTTTTGCACAATGTGCATGACACATTATCTTCCATGCAAATATGGTAAAATAATAATCAGAAGATGAATTTACGTTTTTGGTATTGTAAAGGGGTGTCTGGCGATGATTTCTATGCAACAAGTATTACAGCTTCCAATTATGAACACGGCTCTTCCACTGACATCAAATGCCGATTCAAGCTCTATTACCGTCTACTGGGCATCGGTTATAGAAACACCTGTGGAAGATTTCGTCCGTCCGAGAGAATTAATTTTAAGCTCGGGGATCGGCTGTCAAAATGAAAGGGATCTGCTTGAATTTATTGAAGAGCTGATGGAGGCGGGTGCGAGCGGTTTGATTTTATCTGTCGGCCACTACATCTCGTCAATTCCTGACAACGTGATCGACTTTTGTGAAACAAAGGCATTTCCGCTCGTGGAAATCCCATGGGAAATCCGCTTTTCGGACATTACAGAAGCCATTTCTGAAGCCCTTCATAAAAGCTCGCTGCGCTCGATCGACGTTTCGAATAAAATCCGTACAGATCTTCTCGAAATTATTCTTGAAGGCAAGGGCATGGAGGCAATTGCCTCTTATGTATACAAGCAGCTGCATATACCGATGCTTGTAGTGGATAAGCGGGGACGCCTGAAGACCCAGACAGACCATTCGTCGGACCTCGCCGGATGGTGGAACCAGTATTTAAGCCAGGGAGGAAATCCGCTTTTTCCTCCTTTTCAGCAGACAGATCCTGAAAAGAGCCTGCCGGCGAACATGGAATGGATGGACACTGACGCCGGGACCCTGCTGCGCTTAACCGTGCAGACGACCCAGGACATTCAGGGCTATATGATCCTGCAGTGGCCCCCTCATAAAGAAAAGCACGATGTTTTTGAAGAATACACCCTGCTTCTGCTTGAACACTCGGTCACCACTTCCGCTCTCTGCTTTTTGCATGACCAGACGGCGATTGAAACCGAAATGCGCCTGAAGGATGATTTTGTCTGGAGTCTGGCAAAGGATAATTATGAATCCCGGGACCAGGCGCTTTCGCGCGGCAAATCATTAGGCTATAACCTTGAGCTTCCTTATATCTGCTTTGTCGCCAAACCCGAAAATGTTGAACGGGTCTTTCACGCAGAATCTCCGCCGCTTTCCTATGACCACTGGCTCGAACAGATTGGGTATATGTTTGAAGAGGAAGTCTCCCACGCAAGCCGTTATTTAAAAGCACGTGTGATGAGCACGTTCCAAAAATCGGAGCTGATCGTATATCTGGAAATGCATCCAACCATGATGTATGACACAGTATATTATTTCGCTGAGACGGTGCAGTACCGCCTCGAACAAAAAATCCCTCATCTTGTCATTTCCTGGGGAGTAAGCAAGACGGCCGCACCGTGGGAGTTTGTGACAAGCTTTTCAGAAGCCTCTTCTGCTCTTGATGCCGGGCGCAGACAGCGGGGATTCGGCTACATCCATACGTATGAAGATACACGCTTTGACCGGGCTCTCATGTCTCTGGCTAAAAATGAAGAAATCCGCCAGATTGCTGAAGCTACAGTTGCCCCCCTTCATCATTATTCTGTCGAACGCGGCATTGATTTAATGAAAACGGTTCGCACCTATAATGAGTGCAAGGGCAATGTCAGCCAGACATCCCGGGAGCTAAATCTCCACCGTCAGTCCTTGTTATACCGTTTGAAAAAAATTGAATCACTCACAAGCTGTGATCTGAATAATTCCGATGATCTGTTTTTAATCGAGCTTTCCATTCGGCTGCACACAGCCGGGGCTCTGTTTGTCACCGATGAACGGACTCCACACGTATAAATAAAATAAAGAAAAGATACGAAAATAACTCTGCCCTCGGGCAGAGTTATAATAATTTTTGCCGTTCATAATCGGCTTTTACTGCATGGAGCGTTTTCAGCGATTTCTGGGAAAATTCATCTTCTTTACTTTCGAGCTCCTGCTCATAAGCATCAAACGCCTGTCGCAGAGATTCTTTATACGTCATGTCCGGTACTGTTTCGAGCGGCTTCACCGCTTTTTTCTGCACCCAGATTTTTTCTTTTTCCGCCAGCGCCCGGCGTTCGTGAAAAATCGGCACATTTGTTTTCTTCGGCTGATGCAGATCTCCCTGCCGGGGGTGCTCCAGCACGACTTGTACTTCCATCAGCCACTGTTCGGGATTTTCTTTAACAGGGATCCCAACGTAAACTCCTGATTTATAAGGAAATCGATATTGTTCCATTCTTTTTCCACCTTTCCTGTCAGCCTCCTGGCGTTATAGCAACAAACCATTCCCACAGTATCTCTGCCCAGGGAGCCAGATGCGTGTTTGTCCATTCATTGTATTCGTCCCATCCGAGAAGCACCTGGGCCATCTCTCCGGAAAATGAAACCATTACAAACAATAACGCCGTTGCCAAAATAAGTACGATGATGACTGCGTAAACCATTACTGCTGTTAAAATCCCTTTTGCAACCTTTTTCAATGTGACTCCTACTCCAACAAAGTTTTAATCTATTGTATCAGATTATTAATAAAAATTCATTACAGTACGTGAAATTTAAAAATCTTTTCTTGAAAAAGCCCGGATTGGCCGGACTTTTTCATTTTACTGCAGGTTAGTCGTTCCCATCAGGAAACGGTCGCACTCCCGTGCTGCTTCACGTCCTTCATGGATAGCCCATACTACAAGGCTCTGACCGCGGCGGTTGTCGCCTGCTGCAAATACGTTTTCATGATTTGTGACATAGCTTCCGTATTCGGCATTTACCGTGCTTCGTTCTGTGCGTTCGACTTCCATCTGCTCCAGAAGCTCCTGCTCGGGACCGGTAAAGCCGACAGCGAGCAGTACGAGGTCTGCTTTCCAGACGCGCTCGGTTCCAGGCACTTCGTGACGAACTTTTTTGCCGTCTTCAAAGACCGTTTCCACTTCCACCGTATGAATTTCTTTTACCTGGCCTTTTTCGTTTCCGACAAATTTCTTTGTCATAACTTTATATGCACGCGGGTCCTCGCCCTGAAGCGCGGCTGCTTCTTTGTGCCCGTCTTCCTGCTTATAAACAAGTGGATACAGCGGCCATGGATTGTCTTCCGGACGGTCGTTGTCCTTTTTTTTATTAATATCGAACTGTGTCAGAGAGGCACAGTTGTGACGAAGCGAGGTCGTAATACAGTCCACCCCGGTGTCCCCACCGCCGATAACGATCACATGCTTATCCTTCGCGCTGATATATCTTCCGTCTTCGAGGTTCGAGTCCAACAGGGATTTAGTGTTTCCCCGCAGAAAGTCCATCGCATAATGGATTCCTTTTAGACCGCGTCCTTCCGCCGGCACATCGCGGTGATTCTGCGCACCGGTACAGAGAATAACTGAATCGTATTCTTCATCGAGCTGTTCAGAGGTAATATCTTTTCCTACATCGACACTCGTCCGGAATTCGATGCCCTCTTCTTCCATAATGTCTGTTCTTCTTGTAATTGTTTCATTTTCAAGCTTTACTTCCGGAATGCCGTAGGCAAGCAGCCCGCCGATGCGGTCGTCTTTTTCGAACACCGTCACCATGTGGCCGGCCCGGTTTAACTGCTGGGCGGCTGCAAGTCCTGCCGGACCGGAACCGATCACTGCTACTTTTTTGCCGGTTCTTGATTTTGGCGGATCAGCCGTAATCCATCCTTCTTTAAAACCTTTTTCTACGATGTGGTATTCAATGGATTTGATAGTTACCGGATCATCGTTGATGGCTACTGTGCAGGAGCCTTCGCAAGGAGCCGGGCACACTCTCCCGGTAAATTCCGGAAAGTTGTTCGTTTTATGCAGACGTGTCAATGCTTCCTGCCATTTTCCACGATAAACAAGATCATTCCATTCCGGAATCAAATTGTATACGGGACAGCCGATTTCATCGGAACCAACCATGGAAGTACCGGCCTGACAGAACGGGATCGCACAGTCCATACAGCGGGCGCCCTGCTCCTGAAGCTTGTCTTCCGGCATCATGACTTGAAACTCCTGCCAGTTTTTCACCCGTTCGAGCGGGTCCAGTTTACTTGGAGCTTCTCTTTTATATTCCAGAAAACCTGTTGGTTTCCCCATTTCCCTCACTCCCATTTTTAACGTTGTATGCTGTGCATTCAACGCCTTTATTCGAAAAGCCAGGAAGGCTCTGAAAGCCTTCCCGGACTATTAATTTCCAGTGACTTTTTCTTTATCTTTATCTTCTTCTGTCGTGGCTTCCTGGAAAGCTTCGAGCACAGCGTCTGATTCGCTCAAGCCGTTGTCTATTCTTTCCTGGATCGACTGCAGCATTGCCTGATAGTCATACGGAATGACCTTCACGAAATGCTTGCGTTCGGTCTCCCAGCCGGCCAGGATGCGCTCTGCAGCTTCACTGCCCGTCTGCTTTCCGTGAGATTCAATCATTTGGCGGATCTCCTGCTCATCCCCGGCAGATTCGATCACCTCAAGGCCTACCATTTCGCTGTTGTATTTACTTTCAAGCGTATGGTCAGGGTCGTACACGTACGCTACGCCGCCCGACATACCCGCTGCAAAGTTTTTCCCGGTAACGCCAAGATTAACGACAACACCGCCAGTCATATATTCACAGCCATGGTCCCCGACGCCTTCTACGACGACTCTTGCACCACTGTTTCTGACACAGAACCGCTCACCGGCCACCCCGCGGATGTAAGCCTCCCCGGACGTAGCTCCGTAAAACGTCGTGTTTCCAATAATGATATTATCTTCCGCATCAAATGTAGAAGTATCCGGCGGCGTGACGATCAATTTTCCGCCTGACAGACCTTTGCCGATATAGTCATTGGCATCGCCAATCAGGCTCATTGTCATGCCTTTAGGAATAAACGCCCCGAAGCTCTGGCCGGCCGAACCGTAGAAAGTAAATCTGATAGTGTCCTCCGGCAGGCCTTCGGCACCGTACTTCTGCGTAATTTCGCTTCCAAGCATCGTCCCGGCCACACGATTGGTGTTTTGGATACCAAACTCCCCAAACACCGGTGTCTGTGATTCAAGAGCGTCCTTCGCCGCATGCTTTAGCGTCGTTTCATCAAGAGATATATTCAGCTCATGGTCCTGTTTAATGTGGGCCACGTGCTTGGATTGATTTTTCGCTTTCGGGCGGTGAAGCAGGTTCGACAGGTTCACGGTCTGTGCTTTTTTATTATTCACCGAGTCCACCTGCTTCAGCACTTCGGTGTGCCCCACCATATCATCAATGCTTTGGAAACCGAGTTCCGCCATGATTTCACGAAGCTCTTCAGCCACAAATGTCATGAAGTTTACGACATTGTCCGGCTTGCCCATGAACTTTTTACGCAGTTCAGGGTTTTGGGTTGCAACACCTACCGGGCATGTATCGAGATGACACACACGCATGATGACACAGCCGAGTACAACGAGCGGTGCTGTGGAAAATGCATATTCTTCCGCACCGAGAAGAGCGGCCACCGCGACATCGCGGCCCGTCATCAGCTTGCCGTCTGTTTCCACTGAAATCCGGTTCCGCAAATTGTTCATGACAAGCGTCTGATGCGTTTCTGCGAGACCGATTTCCCACGGAAGGCCGGCATGCTTAATGCTCGTGCGGGCAGCGGCGCCTGTGCCGCCGTCGTAGCCGCTGATAACTACATGGTCAGCTCGGCCCTTCGCGACGCCGGCAGCAATCGTACCAACGCCGGTTCCTGAAACAAGCTTCACACTGACCCGGGCGTTTGGATTGGCGTTTTTCAAGTCATGGATCAGTTCGGCTAAATCTTCAATCGAATAGATATCGTGGTGTGGAGGAGGCGAAATCAGGCCTACGCCTGCAGTCGTTCCGCGCACTTCCGCAATCCACGGATACACCTTTTTGCCGGGAAGCTGGCCGCCTTCGCCAGGCTTTGCCCCCTGGGCAATTTTGATTTGTATTTCGTCGGCATTAACCAGGTAGTGACTCGTAACCCCAAAGCGTCCCGAAGCCACCTGTTTGATCGCGCTCCGGCGAAGGTCGCCATTTTCATCCGGGGTAAACCGCTCTGGATTTTCCCCGCCTTCACCCGTATTCGATTTCCCGCCGATACGGTTCATAGCGATTGCAAGCGCCTCGTGAGCCTCCTCGGAGATGGAACCGAATGACATCGCTCCGGTTTTAAAGCGTTTGAAGATATTTTCTGCCGGCTCCACTTCATCGATACTGATCGGCTCGCGGACACCTTTATCAAACTCAAGCAGACCGCGGAGCGTTGTCTGCTCCTGTTCCTGTTTATCGATAGCGTCTGAATACTTTTTAAACAGCGTAAAATCATTGGTTTTTGCAGCGTGCTGCAGCATATGGATCGTATGCGGATTGTATTGATGAGGTTCACCGTACCGTCTCCACTGCAGGTCGTCCCCCGGATCAAGCGTTGTATCCAGCCCTTCACGGTCATTGTAGGCGCGGAAGTGGCGTTCGAGAACGTCTTCTGCAATGATCTCCGTGCTCACGCCGCCGATTCTCGAGGATGTCCATGTGAAATAGCGGTTGATTACTTCGTCATTAATGCCAACGGCTTCAAAAACCTGCGCCCCCCGGTAGCTTTGTACCGTGGAAATGCCTATTTTTGAGAGGACTTTCATGATGCCTTTTGTGGCACCTTTAATATACGTGCTTACCGCTTCAACGTACGAGCCTTCCATTAATCCTTCTTTGATCATGTCATCGACCGAATCAAAGACAAGGTATGGGTTGATTACCTCTGCCCCGTACCCGAGCAGTACCGCAAGATGGTGTACTTCCCTTGGCTCGGCACTTTCAAGCACAAGGCTTACGTCTGTACGGCGGCCTGTGCGGATGAGATGGTGGTGCAGTCCGCTGACCGCCAGCAGCGCCGGTATCGGAGCATAATTCCCATTCACATCACGATCGCTTAATATAAGCATAGTCGAGCCTTCATCAATGACCTGGTCCGCCTGCTCAAATATACGTTCGAGGGCACGTTCCATTTCATTGGCTCCTTTTGCTGCTTCAAAAACGATGGAAAGCGTGGAAGCTGCAAATCCTTCCAGTTCATTGGAGCGGAGCTTGGCTAAATCTTCGTTATTGACAATCGGTTTTTTTAAATACAACTGCTGGGCATGCGATGGCTTTGGATCGAGCAGATTGCCCTGCTTTCCGATAGTCGTGCCGACAGCAGTGACTATTTCCTCACGGATAGCGTCTATCGGCGGATTTGTCACCTGGGCAAACAGCTGTTTAAAGTAGTTGTACAAAAGCTGGGGCTTTTTCGAAAGCACAGCAAGCGGAGAGTCGTAGCCCATCGAGCTGACCGGGTCGCCCGATCCGGTGGCGAGTGGCTTCACCACTTTTTCCAATTCCTCATACGTATAGCCGAAGGCCAGCTGACGCTGCTCTAACTTTTCAAAATTGGTATTGTATACGTCCTGGCTTTCAAGCAAATCCTCTAAATCCGTCAGGTATTCATCTGTCCATTCCTGATACGGATGCTCTCCGGCAATTTTATCCTTGATCTCTCCGTCAGGAACGATACGTCCTTCTTCAAGATCGACAAGCAGCATATGACCGGGATGCAGACGTTCTTTATATAAAACGTCTTCCGGGGCGATATCAAGCACTCCCACCTCTGAAGACATAACAATCTGGTCGTCTTTAGTAACGTAATAACGGGCCGGACGCAGGCCATTTCTGTCGAGACAGGCGCCGATCTGGCTTCCGTCGGTGTATGCGATCGCTGTTGGACCGTCCCATGGCTCCATCAGGCAGCTGTGGTATTGATAAAACGCACGTCTTTTTTCATTCATGAGCGGGTTGTTCTGCCAAGGCTCAGGAATCATCATCATCGCAGCATGCGGCATTTTATGCCCGGACAATGTCAGAAATTCAAACGCATTATCAAACATTGACGAGTCACTGCCTTCAGCATCCACCACCGGATGAACCTTCTCCATGTCGCTGCCAAAGAGATCTGATTCAAATTTTGGCTCTCTCGCATGCATCCAGTTAACGTTTCCTTTAATCGTGTTGATTTCCCCGTTATGAATAAGGTAACGGTTCGGGTGCGCCCGCTCCCAGCTTGGAAACGTATTCGTGGAGAAACGGGAGTGCACAAGCGCCAGTGCTGTTTCAAACTGCCGGTCGTTTAAATCTTTGTAGAACTGGTTAAGCTGCTCTGTGGTAAGCATTCCCTTATACACAATGGTCCGCGAGGACAGGCTTGCAAAATAGAAGCTGTCCTGGTCATGAAGCTTAACCCCGTGTTCATGCTCGGAGCGTTTTCTGACAATATACAATTTTCGCTCAAAATCTTCCCGCGTTTTTACATTTTCCGGACGTTTAATAAACAGCTGGCGGATGGCGGGCATAGCTGAGAGTGCCGCGTTTCCAAGCATGGAGTCGTCAGAAGGCACTTCACGCCAGCCGAGCAGCGGCAGCCCCTCTTCTTCCACCATTTTTTCGATTGCCTGTTCGCACTGGGCACGCCGGGTGTGATCTACAGGCAGAAACAGCATCCCAACCCCGTAATTGCCTTCCTCCGGGATGGAAAAACCGAGCTCATTTTCTTTATTTTTAAAGAAACGATGCGGAATTTGCAGAAGCATTCCCGCGCCGTCCCCGGTATTCACTTCATCTCCCTGACCACCGCGGTGGTCCAGATTTCTTAAAATTTGCAATCCTTTTTCAACAATATCATGCGATTTTTTCCCTTTAATATCCGCAAGAAAACCAATCCCACAGTTATCCTTCTCAAACTGGGAGTCATACAAGCCTTCTTTATAATTTTTTCTAGGCAATAACATATACCCCTCTCCACCTCTCTCCATGGTGTCCAAATTTAAATTGGTTTGCATATTATATCATTTTTCTAAACATTCGACAAATTAAGATTTGAGTTCCACTAGTCATGTAAACGCTTATAGAAAGGTGTGTAAGCTTTTATTCTTTCAGCACTCTTTTATATTCATACGTTTAAAAGAATAAATATCCAACCCTATACATGCCATTCATAGTAGCCCGTTCCGGTCCGGGCGTCTGTCATCCGCTCGATCATTGTAATTTTTCCGTCTTTACGCACAATAAACATGGTCTGGCATCTCGTTTTGTATTCCGGGAGATCAATAAACATCGATGAGAGCTGTTTCTCAAGCTGTTTATCCACCCCAGTATCTGGAAGGTCCTGGTCGGCGGCCGGCTCTGCATTTTGCATTGCTTTAAAAAAGGCGTCAGGGTCCAGCGTGCTTTTTGAAGAAGCAAGCAGTGCTTCCACATGCTTTTTTGCTTTTTCGACCTTCGGCCAGGGCGTGTTCAAAGACGCATTGCTGAGCGCGTGAACTCCTGGTGCAAGACGCTCTGCATATGGCCCTTCCTTGTGATTATGTAAATAAAAAATTTCCTTCTCTGAGCCGGCAATCATGTTGAACCCTCTGTACTCGTTCCGGTCTTTTTCCACCGATTCAATGGCCTGCTTCGTTTCGCCCCGCAAAAACCGCAGCGGCAGATGCCCACGTGATTTTTCACCGGCTTCCATACCTGGCCTCCGAATGTTTGTCACAGCCGCAAACCGTCCGGAAAGACTGCCTCCCATCCATGTACCGCCCTGCTGTAAATCTTTCCCTGCAATGATGTCTTCCCCCTGCCATTTATGAAGGCGTTGTGTCGGCCGTTCTAAAAATTCATCCCGGTTAGAAACAACGACAAGCGGAAACCACGGATGCACCTGGTACGCAAAAGCAATTAAACACATGCCATTCGTTCCTTTCTTATTTCAGCGGTAGTTCTTTGCACGCTGAATCTGATTCGTCGTTATCCGCTATTGTTTTGTGAATAGAGCAAATACTTCTTCCATTGAACAGCACTTGCTGGAGCTGGCAATTCTCCCTGAAAAACCCCCTGGCTGCTGCCGACTGGTTTATATACTGCTTCTATAATATGTTACAAAAAATTTTCAAAATTGCAAAGTAAAATGATTTATTCTGTCCAGCAGGGCAAGGCTCTTCTAATGGACATTTTTTTACTATTGCCCGCTCTAATGCTAAACTATAAGTATTATACTTCCTGTTTATAAACTATTATTAATGATTATACGATATATAAGTAAAGGCCCCGCCGAATTCACTATGAGGAGGAATCCGTATGACTGATGAGCCCAACACAAATCAAGAAGATTTAACTCCCTCCACGAACGAAGGGAAAAGCAAGGAAGAAGCTGAAAAATTTATTGAACGCTTTAAAAGTGAAAAAGATACAGATCAGCTTGTAAGTACTCTCGGTGGTCTTGGGGAAGCGGAGCAGCGCAAAGCCGGTGACTCCCTTGAAGCATTGAAGCGGCCCGTCCGGGAAATGATGGATCAAAAAGACAATGAGCTTCCCGATAAGCTTCATGAATTAAAAACAGTGGTCGGCGAACTTGAACCGGAATATTTGAAAGAAGGCCGCCTGCAGAAAACGATGAATAAAATTTTACGCCGTGATCCGGTCGAACAATACGCGAAAAAATATGAAACCGTGGAATCCCAGGTGGACAATATTATTCACGGCCTACTCGCCGGCCGGGACAAGCTGCAGGAAGACAACGTCATGCTTGAAGAATTAAAAGAAACGGCCATTAAGCGCATTGAAGAACTCGAAATACAGATTGAAACCGGCAAGCAGCTGAATTCCATGCTTGAGGAAGAAATGCTCGAGGAACAATGGCGCGACAACCCGGCCGCTATTCAAAAGGGGCAGCAAAAAGTAATATCCCGGGTAAAAAACATGACCCAGGCAGTTATGGTCCTTCAGCAGTCAATTGCTTCAATCGATCTGATTGTCGATAACAATGGAAAGCTCGAGGAAGCGATTTTTAACGCCATTACCATGACGAAAAACATCGTTACCGTCACCGCTTCCATCCAGCTTGCTCTTGGCAACCAGCGGAAAGTGATCAATGCGGTGCAGAGTGTTAACGAATCTACTGAAAATATGCTCACCAACAATGCACGTATGCTGAAAGAAAACACGGCCGACACCCTGAAGACACTCGAAGAGCCGGCTATCGCCCTCGAAACGTTCCAGCAGGCTTACCAGGATGTGTACGAGGCCATCCAGATGACGGAGCAGTCCAATGAACGTATTGTCGCCTCAAGTAAACAGTTCATTTCCGAAATGGATGAATTAAACAAGCAGATGAAACACAAATTGTTAAACTAATAGATCCCAATGTATAGGACGGTGAATCCCTTGGCTAACAGATGGTTCGAACATCCCTGGGTTGAACGCTTCCTGCCGGACCATATGCGCCCGGTGGATGATCATATCTTCTCCGACAGCCACGGATTGTTTATCGTGGAGGA
This sequence comes from Marinococcus sp. PL1-022, assembly GCF_033845285.1. Lineage (NCBI taxonomy): Bacteria > Bacillati > Bacillota > Bacilli > Caryophanales > Bacillaceae > Marinococcus > Marinococcus sp. PL1-022. Next base: position 1,610,427 of record NZ_JAWXCX010000001.1, read on the forward strand.
AATGGAAGCCGCAATCGACCGGGTGATTGCCCGCGCGGATGAACTCCGGCAGTCCAGGCGCCTGAAACGCGAAAACGAACTTTTTTTGTTCCGCATGAAGCTGACCGCCCGGCGAATCCGCATTACAAGCTTTGAAAAAGAGCGGTCCCAGGCGGCCATTCAAAAAACAGTGACGATTGACTACGTACGAAGTACTGACGGCCACACTCCGGCTTTTTTGCGGGAAGCGCTGGTGCATTATATGAAAAACGGAAAAATGCATGCCCGCAATATTGAAAAATCGTCCTACTTTCAGCATATTTTCCGCAAGCTTGAAGTGCTCGATTACACCCTTCAGGGCCGTGCGCCCCGGGACATTCAGCTGCAGACAGCCGAACCGGTACAGAAAGAGGAAGTACCGGAGGACGAGCCAGCAAAATGGCATAAAGCGCTCGACCGCTTTCATCAGCACTACGTGAAGCAAAAGAGCAGCCTCCCGGCAGATATTCACCAGGAGCTGCAGCAGATTGACAGCGAGCTTGAGGAGCTGCGCTCTTCGCCCTCCCTGCAGCTTGATGTAGAGGATGAGTATTTGGTCGAGCGGATGCTTGGCCGTGAAATACCGGACCTGATCGAAACGTACAGACTGCTTGAACCAAATCACAGAAATGAGCAGCATGGTGCTCTGCTGCAGGCGCTTGAAGCGATGCGCGGACGGATCAGCTCGCTGCGCATGGAACAAAATGACGTTCATGCCCGAAAAATGCGCCAGCTGTTGAAGGTAAACGAAAAAAGATATCGGCAGGAAAAGAAATTTTAAAGGTATAAAGCGAGGTCCATTATGAAACGACAAGAAGCATTCGAGCATCAAGGCCGCCCCGTGGTTGTCGATTACGGCAGATCCGGGGCCTATTACGGTATTTTAGAGCAGACATCCGCCGCCCCCCGGAAAATTTGGGAAGGGCGTGTCCGGATTCAACAGGCCCACCGCCTTCCGGACGTGGAAAGAAAAGAAGCGGTACATGAATTTAACCTCGAAACCATTACTGTCCCGGGAACAAAAATCTCCGCTGCTGACGACCGTTCCCCTGTTTCCTACGAGCATTCCGTCGTGCAGCTGCTTGAAAAAGAGATCTCTTCCCCACTCGTCTCCTACAGCGATAAAAAAGAATGGAGGCACCTGCTGCATTCTCTTTCCGCTACTTTTACACCGGAACCAAAAGAGCCTCAGGAAGAGTCGTATATTTATTATGAAATTCACCGCTCGCGGGGAAACGTATTCCTCCGGGAGGCGCCGGATGGCCAGGCCCTTGACATTGAAGACTGCCCGTTTGAACTCGAAATTTCCCCGGCCGGTCTTCCCTGGCGCCGCGCGGTCCATTACTACGATATGTATTTCCGAAACGATCACGGCCAGATATTTGAGCTGCAGGAGCATGATCATGTCCGTATTCACAGTGATCAATTCCGGCCATTCGCTATCTTTTTAAATGAACTCGAAGATCCTTCCCGCTACAGCCTGGTTAAAAATATTCATTCCAACGGATTCAGTAAAGACGATCTGGTTGAATGCCATAACCATTTGCTGTACCAATTGATGCAGGAGCCTGAAGAAACTTCTTTTACCGGAGTGAATTTTCTCTACTTCCGAAAACAGCAGTCTGTACTCATCGTGCAGCACCATTATGAACGGGCCCTGCACGCAGACGATGAGGACTATGTGTTTGACCGTTTTGAAATTACGACCGATAAGGGCGTCCGCAACCTGTTTATCTATACAAACTCGTTTGCCCGTGGGAAGTAATTCCCCACTATGCAACAAAGGCTTTTGAACCGGAGTTCAAAAGCCTTTTTTTTGTGTTCTCGCAGCACGATCCCAGGTTTTCTGGTACCAGGAAAAATAAACTGCTTCATCCTTTTCATCCACATCCCGTAAATAAACCGTCCGCCCGGTAACACTGCTGATAACCGAAGCCGAGACCGTATACAGTCTGCGTCTCCGCTGGAAAAAGGACTGGGTGTTTTCCAAATATTGAATACGTCGTTTAGGCACAAAATTATAAATGGCACTCCAGGCTCTTTGGCGGATAATCAGCTGCTTTTCGTCCACTTTCATGCCGGAGCCTTTATAGCATATCCAGCCCCACCAGGTGAAAAACAGCGGCACCACTGCGGCTGCCCATCCGTAAGGCACCCAGATCACCGTCGGAATAAATACCAGCCACCAAAAAACTGAAGCCCGGAACATATATCTTCTTGCCGCCCGTTTTGGCAGTTTGTTCACCTTTTCCGGAATCAATGCCGTGTCGTCAATCTGCTCCATAAAGGTATGTAGCTGCTTCTGGCGAATCAATGGCAGCAGCATTATCGAATTCTGGCCCCGTTCAGTACTCCCGCCGGCACTGTCTATATAAACCGCCCACATACCGAGCGCCTGTCTGGCTGGATTACTGATAAATCGAATACACGTTATCCGGTGCATTTGAAGCGTAATCTGCTTTCGTTCGAGGAGCCCCCAATTAATTTCAAGATCATTCCCGGTACGGTTCACTTCGAAATTTCCGTGCTGCACAAGCGTCCATGCCGACGAAACAAGCCAGCTTAGCAGCGCTGTCACTAACAGCCCCCCGATAATAAACCAGTAGCTGAGCTCGATTAAAATGCCAATTGACTGCTCGACCCACGCATCGGGAAGAAAATTTCCCACCTGGGAATACAGGCCTGCAAGCGCCGCAAAAATAATACCCGCCCGGCCGGAGGTAAGCCCGGCTGTGAAAATGGTACTCATTGGCACTTTCCAGGAAAACGATGGTTCTGAAGGCTCCGCAGATATGCCGTCCCCGGAAAAATCTTCCGTTGCTTCAGCAGCAGAAGATTTTTGAATCAGAGCCGCCTGAATAATATCCGCCTCTTCCCGGCGGATCGCCTGAATCGAAGCCTCCGCTTCTGCTCCTCCGCCTGCTGTTTCAATATTAAGACGAACAAGACCGAACATCCGCTGAATGATACCGGCAGTGATATCTACCGATTGAACGCGCTGACTGCGGAGAAATCGTTCTTTTTTCACAAAAATGCCGTAATGGATCTGAAGCTCCTTCTCGATCAGACGGTAACGAAAAAAGATCCATTTCATGATGCTGCTCATGATGATAAACAGCACTAAAAGCAAAAAGATCCAGTTGACTGGAAGCGGCCCGGAAGCGTTACCACCAGCAAAGAAAGTAATAATCAGCGGAAAAAGAAAATCCTTCAGCTGCCGGAAAAATACGGTGACAATGGCTGCCGGATGCATTCGTCTCCATTCATTCATCGTCATCATCCGTCCCCGCCAAAAAGGCGATCCGGTTGCGCAGCTCCGGCGCCGTCTCTTCTTTAAGCGCTGGAATCTCATGCATCCCGGCTGCGGTGGAAATCGTCACAGTGGAAAGCCCATACCGCTTGTATATCGGCCCCTGGGCTGTATCCACGTGCTGGACGCGCACCATGGGAATTAATACGTGTTTAGAAATAATCACACCGTACTGAAGCTCTACCTCTGTCTCATACACCTCGTAGCGCCAGCGCTGCCATTGCCATTTTGGGAGCACCCATGCATACCAGACAGAAAAAAAAACTAAAAATACCAGGATGGCGCCGAGGGCCCATCGGACCCATTCGGACCATCCAAACCAGAAGGCAAGCACAAGTAAAGCAAAAGGGATGAAAGAAACAATGGCCATTTCAATCATCCCCTTGAAACGCCAGACCGTCAGCGCATCTTCAGATATGCGCTGCGACGGTGCCGGCCTTGTTGCATTTTCTTCCTCATAGATGCCGTCATTCATTCCTCATCCTCCACGTAAATAATCGTGACTCCTTCGTCCTGCAGCACCTTCAGCACTGCATCGTTCAGTGTTTCATCACGAAGAAGACCGAGAGAAGCGGCCAGCTCAAGCTCTTTTAAATCGCCATTTTCAGCGTCCTCAATCAGCTCGAGCACTTCCTCCATATTTCGTTCTTCAAGCTGCTGTCGTACTTCTGCTTTCGTCATCGTTCAGGCTCCTTCCCTTCTCGTTTACGACCTGGGCTTTCGCTCCTGCTCCATTTTCTCACTCATCTGCTTCCAGATGGACCCTTTTGCTTCTTTCCCGCCTTCAATTCGTTTCAGTGCGAGCTTAATCTGCAGATCCACTTCAAATTCCGGATCCCCATCGGCTTCTTTTAAAGCCTCTACAGCAGAACTGTCACCTACTTCATATAAAAACATTGCCGCACGCCAGCGCACCAGCTTGTTTTTGTCCTTCAGTGCTTCAATCATGTCCGGGATGCCCGCAGGGTCCCCCAAATCAGAATACGTGTCTGCTGCAGTTCTTCGCACCGTGACCGATGGGTCCTGCATCGCTTTTTGAAGGTCCGGCAGCACCTGAGGATCTTCAAGCATCCCTAAATACACGACCGCCAGCCGGCGGATGGCCGGTTTTTCATCTGCAAGTCCTTTTTGTATAACCGGGAGGTCTTCCATGGATGGATCCATCTGATCAAAGGCCGCATAGCGCTGTTTCCAGTCCGGCTCCTCCATCATATCCATCGTTACTTTTTTAAACTTTGGCTCCGTGTTTTCTGCTTCGGGTGTATTTGCGATCCGGACCAGGCGTTTCAGCCGCTCTTCCGGATAGGCAGCAGCAATTTCCTCTGCCATCTCACTGCCGATCTGTTCGAGATCCTGACCGTAACGAACCCCGTAATCCTCCCATTTGCGCTGCATCACGATGTTATCGTCTTCAAGCTGGGCTTCAAACGCTGCGGTCTGAAAACGTTCCGGCAGACCCTGACGTTTTTCTTCCTCACCGGACAATAGCTTTATCTGCATCGGTATGTTTTTAAACATCTGTACCTGTGCCTGTACCTCCCCAAAAGCCTCCTGTGGCTCCTCCGGCTCTTCGGCCGGCTGTTCCACCTCTTCGCCGAACGCCTGGCGCACCTGGGGCAGCAGCTGCTCCCAGTCGGCTTTTGGATGACGCTCGAGGGCCATGAAGTCAGCGACGTGATAGACACCTTTAATGCCTTCGATCTCCAGCAGCTGCTGGATTGGCGCCGGTGCTTCTTCTTTATTTTCCGGTTTATAATTGCTGCTCGTTCCGGCGGGCAGCGATTCGTTAACATTCAGCTTCATCGTATGAGGACTCGGTGTTGGCTCAATGGATGTAATATGCATGATCAATCTCTCTCCTTTAAAATAACGTCCCAATTTGCACGTCTGATTATAGCACAGGAGAAGCCTCTCCTGCCAACCGGCTTGTGCATTTGCATTCCAAACCAGCCCGCTGTTCTGATACACTGTAATAAGATTGTTTCAAAAGCTCATGAGGAGGTTATTACGTTGCAAATTGCACTTCTTTCAGACGTACACGGTAATGCCCGTGCATTAAAAGCTGTTTTAAACGACCTGCACGCTTTATCGGTAGACCATATGTATATGCTCGGAGACCTTGCTTTCCGCGGTCCGGAACCAAAAAATTCGATTGAAACCGTTCAATCCCTGCCTGCAAAAGTATTGAAGGGCAACGCAGACGAATGGATTGTCCGCGGTGTCCGGGAAGGAGAAGTCCCCGAGAGCAAACGCTCGATCATGAATCAGGAGAGGGAGTGGGCCCTCGAACGGCTCTCCACAAATGATGTTAAATACTTAGAAGAGCTTCCCGAATCATTTCTCGATGAGTATGAAGGCTTTCGTTTGTTCGCCTTCCACGCAGTGCCAGGCAGCCTGTTTCCCCCGGTTCCGGTCGACAGTGAGGCTTCTGTCTTTGAAGAATCTTTTTTTCAGAAGCAGGAAGCAGACATTTATGTGTACGGGCACGTGCACACTCCTTCCATTCGAAAAATTGGGGCTAAATGGGTAATCAACACGGGCAGTATCGGTCTCCCGTTTGATGGGGACCCGACACCATCGTACGTCCTTCTGACCATTAAAGATGGGGAGGTCATTCCGGAAATTCGCCGGGTGCCCTACGATACGGATGAAGTTTTAGCCCAATTTAACGCCAACGATTATCCGAACAGCGACCAGGTAAAGCGTATTATTTCTTCTGGCCGTCCGCCAAAATAACGTTTATTCAATATATACAAAAAACCCGCCGTCCGCGGCGGGCCTTTTTATATGCTGTTCACCTTTTGCAGGCTTTGCATAATATCAATAAACGATGCTTTATCTCCGTACTGCGCCACAATCTCACCATGCTCATCAATAATAAACGTACTCGGCACGCCTTCACATTTATAGCGTCTGTACGTATCCACACCTTCGTCCTGAAGCACTGGAAAACGATAATTGTTGTTTTCCACGTACGTTTTAGGATCTTCTTCCCGCCGTTCGCGGCCGGTCACATTAATCGTCACAAACTGCAGCGGGCTGTCTTCATTCATTTGTTCATAAAACCGGTTCTTCTGCACCAGATCTGCAGAAGAGTCCGGACACCAGGATGCCCAGAACGTTAACAGCACTGGTTTTCCTTTCAGCTGCTCCAGCGACCATTCATCGCCGCTGGACATTTCTTTGAGTTGAAACTGAGGGGCCTGCATAGGAATCCTCCTTTTTATCGGTTAAATCTTTTTTCAGATACGAATGCAGCTGCTCAAGTAAATACGAGCCCGATTGCATTTTGTACAGCCGCTCTCTTTCCTCCCCGCTGTCAAATACGATTAAGCACGGCACACTCTGAATTTCGAGCTGCCGGGCCCGTACAGGGGCAGTATTGATATCCACTTCCAGAAATGAAGCGCCGGCGTACAATTTTTCTATTGGCGCAAGCATACGTTTTGCCAGCTGACACGTGCCGCACGTCGGGGAGGTAAACAAAACCACCTGTCGTCCGTCTCGCGCCTCTATCTGCTTAAGCTGCTTGTTTGCTATTCGTTCCAATCTGTTTCACCTGCTTTTTATCCAAGACCGAAACGGCTGTATCTTAAGGATGCAGCCGTTTCGGTCTTTTCTTTTTACTGCTTCCGAAAAGCTTCGACAAGCGCCTGATTGTACGCTGGAATATCCGGCGGACGCTGGCTTGAAACGATATGACCGTCTACAACAACCGGATCATCCGACCAAATGGCCCCGGCGTTGGTCATGTCGTCTTTAATACCGGGAGTACTCGTTACGTGAACACCCTGCAGAATACCTGCTGAGGAAAGAACCCAGCCGGCATGGCAGATTTCACCGATGATTTTTTTATGCTCATCCATGTGCCGGACGATGGCAAGCACTTCGCTGTAGCGGCGGAGTTTGTCCGGTGCCCATCCTCCAGGCACCAGCACACCATCATAGTCTGCCGGGTCCACCTCGGCAAGTGCTGCCTCTGATACGGCCGGCACTCCGTGTTTTCCTGTATACGATTTGCCGTTTTCTTTACCGGTAAGCAGTACTTCAGCCCCTTCTTCGCGCAAACGCATGACCGGAACCCACAGCTCCAAATCTTCAAAATCATCTTCGACAAATGCAATAATTCTTTTTCCCTGCAGTGTCATAAAGATTCCTCCTTTATCTTACTTTCAGCATTTATTCGGCAGGCTTTAATGTGACGCGGCGGCTGTCCGGTTTCACGTTCCACAGCTCCCCGGGCGACTCAAGCGGTTTCTGTACACAGCGCCGCTTCACCTCGACGGTAAAGGACTCTGTAAACGGGAACGGCTGCAGAGCTATCGTCTCTTCATCTTCCCAACGGGCATGGATTGTTTCGTGATTAAGAGAAGCGAATGTCTGTCGGAAGCCGTCCCGGAACCACGGAACTTCCTGCTCTTTGGACGCCCCCGGCGTATTCATGCATATATAAAGGGACAGATCGTCAAAAAACTGAAGCAGATGAAAATGTTCAGCAGCCATCAGGAAATTCCACTGGTAGCCGGTAATCAGCCGCTGCTGGCGGGCGATTTCCTCCTGCATAAATGCAATTTCCTCCGGTGCCTCGGATTCTTTGAAAAACGAGCCGTAGTGGCTGCTGATCAAATACGCCTGGTACGGGTCCTCTTCTTCGAGGGCGTTAATGGTGTTGCGGTAGGCGCCGAGCTTCGGCGGGACCGGGTAATTTACAAAGGATACCGGCCAGCCGTTTTCATCAAGTACCGGCACTTCATCAAGTGTTTTCCAGGCATCATCGTGGCGGGCCGTGGCCTGAAGCGCCGATGACCAGGACGCCTGTTCTTTAAACGTCGTATGGTGCCAGTACTTCATGCACTCTCCGGAAAGAGCCGCATGCTCCTGCTGCATCATTACTTCCACCCAGCCGTTCCGGTTCTCGCTGATCATTGTATCCGCTCCCTTTCTGCCCGTGTATACCGTCTTAATTAGATGAGGAAATTAAACAGCGTTTCCTCTTTATTGATTTCTGTATATTTGATGCCGCGGTCTTTCATTCTCGTCAGAAGCTTATCGTAGTCCGACGGATAGGTGACCTCGATGCCGACAAGCGCCGGCCCGTTGGATTTATTGTTTTTCTTGTTGTATTCAAAACGGGTAATATCGTCGTCCGGGCCGAGTACATCATGAAGGAATTCCCGTAGTGCGCCGGCACGCTGCGGAAAATTCACAATGAAGTAATGCTGCAGTCCTTCATAGATCAATGATTTCTCCCTCATTTCTTCCATGCGGCCGATATCATTGTTTCCTCCGCTAACGATACAAACGACCGTTTTTCCTTTAATTTCTTCTTTATGAAAATCAAGAGCCGCAATTGACAGGGCGCCCGCTGGTTCAGCCACAACGGCATTTTCATTGTACAGCTCCAGAATAGTTGTACATATCTTGCCCTCAGGTACGAGCGTGATGCTGTCAAGCAGATCCTTACAAACGTCATATGTGAGCTCCCCGACCCGCTTCACAGCAGCCCCGTCAACAAACTTGTCAATGTAGTCGAGAGAGACGACACCCTGATTTTCAATGGATGCTTTCATACCTGGAGCTCCGGCCGGCTCACAGCCGATAATCTTCGTTGAAGGGGAAATCGAGTTCACGTACGTGCCAACGCCGGATACGAGTCCGCCTCCACCGATGCAGGAAAATAAATAATCGATCGGCTCTTCAATATCATTCATAATTTCCATTCCGACAGTGCCCTGACCAGCGATCACTTTTTCGTTATTAAACGGATGCACAAATTCCATGTCGTGTGCTTCGCCGTAAGCATTGGCTTCGTAATAGGCATCGTCAAACGTGTCGCCCGTAAGTACTACTTCCACGTATTCCTTTCCAAATAACTTCACCTGCGAAATTTTCTGGCGCGGAGTCGTGTTTGGCATAAAAATATGACCCTTCACCTTCAGCGCCTGGCAGGAGTAAGCCACGCCCTGAGCGTGGTTTCCAGCGCTTGCACATACCACTCCGTTTTCAAGCTTCTCCTTGGGAATGCTGCTCATCATATAGTACGCCCCGCGGATTTTAAATGAGCGCACCACCTGGAGGTCCTCCCGTTTTAAATAAATATTGGCCCCGTAACGTTCAGAAAGCACCTGGTTTTTCTGCAATGGGGTATGCGTGACCACGTCTTTCAGCGTTTGATTTGCGATGATAATGTCTTCAATGTGTATATTCCCCATACAAGCAACGTTCCTTTCTACTTAGCGTGCGTCCACTTCAACTGTGAATGCCCGGTTAACATGATTAGTGTAAATGCTCGAAAGCGGCGGAGAATGTCTCCGCCGCCTTTTGATCCCGTTCAAACCCCTACTATTATAACATGAATATGCACACTGAAAAGCCGTCCGTTTTCCTGCTTTGCGCAAAGGGTACATAAATGTTAATACCGGCAGTTCTTTACCCGCCCCAATCTTTGGTATAATGTTTATAGTACGCTTTTTCACAAAACATAAAGGGGGATTTTTCATGAACGACATGCTGAAAAAAGGATTTTTTCTGGGACTTGGAGCCGCTTCATATGGACGGGAAAAGGTACAGACATATCTCGATGACCTCGTAACTAAGGGAAAGATCACACCCAGGGAAGCTGACGAGTGGAAAGAGGAAATGATTCAACGGGGTTCGGCTCAAAGCGACTCCTGGAACAGCCAGGCGAAAAACTCCTTCGAAAATCGGATGGAAAGCATGGGCATCGCCACCAAGCGTGATATTGACCGTCTCGAACAAAAGCTCGATGCCATTGAAAAGGCGATGCACAAACCAGAGGACGAATAACCGCCAATTTTAATTAAAGGAAGGAACGCTTCATGGCTATAACAAAAAGTATCCGGCACGCAAATCGATACAGAAAGATTGCTACTACGCTTGCGAAACACGGCTTCGGATATATTTTGCAGGAAGTGGGACTTTTTCATATTCTTTCTCTTCCCAAGCGCATCATGTCGGATCCCAATGACTGGAACACGCAGTCGATCGGGGTCCGTCTTCGGCTTGTTGTGGAGGAGCTTGGCCCTGCGTTCATCAAACTCGGCCAGCTTGTAAGCACCCGCAGGGATATTTTCCCTCCGTCCATTGTGGATGAACTTGCAAAGCTGCAGGATCACGTTCCCCCGTTTCCATACGAAACGGCCAAATCGGTGATCGAGCATGACCTTCATGAACCCCTTGGCAATATTTATTCCTATTTTGATGAAACTCCCATCGCCGCGGCTTCCATCGGCCAGGTACATAAAGCGGTTCTCCATGACGGCCGGGATGTTGTTGTAAAGATCAGCCGGCCGCATATTAAAGAAATTATCGAACAGGACATCGATATTCTGCGGGATCTGGCACGGCTTCTCACCCAGCGGTTTCAATGGGCCCGGTTCTACCAGCTCCAGGATGTTGTAGAGGAGTATGTATCTGCTATACGGGATGAATTTGATTACTTTACTGAAGCCCGAAATGTGGAAAAAATGTCCCGGACCCTTCAGCATTTTGATTCTGTCCAGGTGCCTGAAGTGTATGAAGCCTGGTCGTCACGCCGCGTTCTGACCATTGAATATATCGATGGCTATAAGCTTTCAGAGCTTAATTACTCCACTGCCGAGTTTGATAAAAAGAAGCTTGCTCACCATCTGGTGGATTCCTTTTTACACCAGGTGCTTCGCACCGGCTTCTTTCACAGCGACCCTCACCCCGGGAATCTGCTTTTTAAAGAAGGAAACGTGGTCGCCTACATTGACTTCGGCCAGGTCGGCCGCTTGAGCAAAAGCATGCGCAGGCAGTTCATTAACTATGTTATCGCCATGACAAGGCGAAACACCCGGGACGTAGCGGCAGCTATCTATGAAATGGCCGATTTTCCGGAAGATATGGATACAGAAATTTTTGAAGAAGATGTGGAATACCTTCTGTCCAAATATTACGACACGCCGTTTAAAGATATTGAAATCGGTGCAGCCATCAATGATGTATTTTCCACCTCCCACCGGTACGGAATCAGCATCCATAAAGAATTTACGATGCTTGCTAAAGCCATTATTACCATTGAATCCATTGCCACTGATCTCGACCCGGACTTAAGCATCGTCGAAATTGCCGAGCCCTACGGCAGGATGCTCGTTAAAGAACGACTGAACCCGCGCGACCGGATCGAGGACGTTTTCCGCGAAGGTAAAGAACAGTTTGGCTACCTGCGTGAGCTGCCGAAGGAGATTCGTTCCGCCCTGAAAAAAATCAATGATGATGAACTGGGCGTCGATATACGCATGCCCCGCATTAATATTTTAATGAACAAGCTTGACCGTATTGGCAACCGCCTAAGCTTCAGTGTCATACTTCTCGCCTTCAGCATCGTAATGGTCGGCTTGATTGTCGGATCCACATTCGGGGATACCAATTCGATTCTCGTCCGGCTCCCTGTCATTGAAATCAGCTTTATTGTGGCGTTCTTTCTCTTCGTCTGGCTGCTGTACGCCATTTTTCGCTCCGGGCGGTTTTGACCTCCGATACACAAAAGCTGCCGGCAGAAGCCGGCAGCTTTTGTGTATCCTTTTACAGCCTGTTTGGCTCTTTTTCGATCGGAAGGTCCGGATAGGAAATCCAATCGCTCCAGCTTCCGTTATAAAGTCGCACCTGCTCAATTCCGGCTTCTCTCATGCCGAGCACATTGACACAGGCCGTAATACCGGATCCGCAGTAAGAAATAACTTCATCAAAACCCTCGAGTTCCTGAAAATGATCACGCAGTTCACTCTGCGATTTCCATGTGCCGTCTTCGCGGAGCACATCCTTCCAGAAATAATGATAGGCACCAGGGATATGGCCGGAAACAGCGTCCACTTCCTCATTTTCCCCAGCGTAGCGCTCGTAGCTTCTCGCATCCACCAGCGCTGCATGTTCATTACGCAGCTGCTGCTTTACTTCTTCCAGGTGAACCAGCTGATTCGGCTCGCGGTCGATGATCATCTGCTTCATGAGCGGCGTCGGGATCTCCTCTGTTGTCGGAAATCCTTCCTCCACCCAATGGGAATAAGAACGGTCGAGGACGTATGTATTCGTATGACCCGCATACTGCATCAGCCACCAAAAGCGGGCAGCACCCATACCTCCCTGATCGTCATAAGCTACGACGGTCGTCTGCATGTCTATGCCCCGTTCCGAGAGAACCTGAGCGAAAAAGTCCATATCCGGCAGCGGATGACGTCCTCCGTGGGTCCCGGCCTGGGCGGATAAATGCTTTTCCACATCGATAAAGACAGCACCTGGAACATGATCCTTAACATACGCTTCATGCCCAGCTGCTGCATCTTTTAGTTCAAACCGGCAGTCCACCACCCGGACATGTTCATCGCGGCGGTGGTCATTCAGCCATTCAGAAGAAATTAGAAAGCTCAACTTACTCTCCCCTTTCTAGGATTCCTGTGTTAACTGTGTTTGAATGCTATTTAGAATAAACTCCACGGCCTGCAGCGTTTCCTTGAATTGTTTTTCTTTCGTTGTCCGCTGGTAAGCCTGAAGAGAGGCATTCATGATGTTATCATATGTGTCTTCCATCTGGGATTCGTGCAGGTACGGGTAGCTTGTTGTCTGCACCCAGGCAGAGGCTTCCTCTTTCCATACATCTGCTTCCCCTTTTACCTTGTCGACAAACGGTTTCACTTCCTCATAAAAATCCGGGCGGTCGTCCCGCTCCTGTACTTCATAAAAAATCTGCTCTGCTTCATCCATGCGCCGTTTCATCTGGTCACAGCTTTCGAAAAGCCCGGGCATCGAAAAACCCCCTCTGATACAAAGAACGCTTCCCTTTAAAGGAAAGCGAATATTTTTAGGATGTGCTTTCTTCCTGATCCTGCTGGTTGCTTACCCGCTGGGCTACTGTTTCCGGCTGAATGGCCGACAGAAGCACGTGATCGCTGTCCGACAGGATGATGCTTCTTGTTTTCCGTCCATTAGTCACGTCGATGAGCATCTTTCTTTCACGTGCCTCCTGGATCAAACGTTTTGTCGGGGCAGAATCAGAGCTCACAATTGAAATTACCCGTTCTGCCATCACCATATTGCCAAAACCAATATTAATCGGTGTATCGCTCATGCTATCCCCTTCCTTTCTCGTTCTTTTCTATCCTAACACGAATAACCGAGGCTTTGTCTATCATTCTAAGCACGGCGTACGTAATATCCGGCTGAAATTGTGGTAAAATAGCAGCAGGCAGTAAATTCTAGCAAAGGAAGATTCTCATGGCTTACCGCTACCCAAACGGAAAAGTATACCGTCCGAAAAAAAATGCTTCCTCCCGTCAGGGCCCGCCGGCGGAAAAAAGCTTTGCCAACCGCGGCATGACGCTTGAAGAAGACATTAATGAGTCCAATGAATATTATATTGCACGCGACATCGGCATCATACATAAAAAACCGACACCTGTTCAGATAGTCGATGTTCATTATCCGAAACGGAGCGCCGCGCGCATCACCGAAGCATATTTTAAACAGGCCTCCACCACAGACTATAACGGTGTATTTGCCGGCCGCTACATTGATTTTGAAGCAAAGGAAACGCGCAACAAAACAGCCTTTCCCCTTCAGAACTTTCATGACCACCAGGCAGATCATATGCACAAGGTCCAAAAGCAGGACGGCATCGCATTTGTGCTTCTTCGTTTTGCCGCACACGGGGAGACCTATTTATATGACGCTTCCCAGTTTCTTCACTGGTATTACGGACAGACAAAACGAAAATCCATTCCCTATCAGGAAATCCAGACGCACGGTCATTCAATTCCGCTCGGTCTTCACCCGAGACTGGACTACTTAAAAACCGTGAAGGACGTTTATTTTCATTGAATACGCATGTAACAAAACAAAAAATTGAACGTCTAATGCCTGGGCACACAGAACCAGATGCTATGCACAACGAAAGGACGAACCTCAATGAGTGACAATTACCGGTCCCGCCAGGAAAAGCGCACGGCCGACCAGAAAAACCCTAAAAAGAAACAGAAGAAAAACCGCAAACGACCGCTTTGGCAGACGTTCATTATATGGGCCCTTTCGCTCATGCTTGTCTTCATGACTGCCGGTGTCATCATTGTCGCCTATATGATCAATCAGGCCCCTGAATTAGATGCGGAAGCGATAGTATTATCAGAAGCGGCTACTGTATATGACCAGAATGACGAAGAGATTGCGCAGCTGCAAAACAGCAGTAACCGGGAACTAGCCGATATAGAAGAAATGCCTGACTATGCGAAGGAAGCATTTATAGCTGTGGAGGACGAACGTTTTTACAGCCACTTCGGCATCGACGTTCAGCGGATTTTTGGCGCGTTATGGGCAAACGTGACTGACGGCTTCGGATCCCAGGGGGCAAGCACAATTACCCAGCAGGTTGTGAAAAATGCGTTTCTTTCACCTGATAAAAACATATCGCGTAAAGTCCAGGAACAGTATTTGGCCATTAAGCTTGAACAGCAGTACAGTAAGGATGAAATTCTCGAAATGTACGTTAACCTGATCTATTTCAATCAGGGTGCCTATGGCATCACCCAGGCCGGACAAACCTATTTTGGAAAAGAGGATCCAGGCGAGCTCACGATCGCAGACGCTGCTCTGCTCGCGGCCATCCCACGCCGGCCTTCGTATTATGACCCGGTTCAAAATCCGGAAAACGCCGAGGATCGCAGAAATCAGATTATTTCCATGATGAATGAGCAAGGGTATATTACGGATGAAGAAGCCGAAGAGGCTTCCAGCACTCCGGTGGATGAGCAGCTTAACTACCAGCCTCCGGAAAACGAAGTTGCCTATGATTCATTCATGTCCTACGTGCAAAACGAGCTCGAAGACTTTGACGGCGTTGAGGCCTCAGACATATATACAGCCGGGCTGAAGGTCTACACGACTCTTGACACCGAAGCTCAGGACCAGGCGGAGGAACTCATTCAAAGTTCAGATGCGCTCGACAGCTTTCCAGACAATGAACAGTTTCAGATCGGTTTTACACTGCTTGATACCCAGACCGGAGCAGTGAAAGCCATTGTCGGCAACCGTCAGAGCCCTGATACGGCAATGAGCTATAATTTCGCTACCGATCCTAATCAGCCTGGGTCGACCATTAAGCCCGTCCTGGATTACGGGCCGGCCATTGAAAACATGCAGTGGTCCACGTACCATCAGATCGAAGATGAAGAATACCAGTACCCGGACACAGACACCGATGTGCGAAACTATACCCGGAACTACCGGGGCAGTGTCAGCATGCGTGAAGCGCTGACGGATTCCCTGAACGTCCCTGCAGTAAAAACGCTTGAGGAAGTCGGACTTGATAATGCCAGATCGTTTGCAAACGGTCTTGGCCTTGGCCTTGAGGACGTCTACTATGGTTCAGCTCTCGGCGGGCTTGAGCAGGGGGTTTCCTCTGAGCAGATGGCCGGGGCCTACGCCGCTTTCGGAAACGAAGGGGTTTATAACGATCCTCACTCCATCCGGCGGATTGAGTTTCCGGACGGACGAACGATTGACTTTGAACCAGAACAGGAGCAGGCAATGGAGGACTATACGGCCTATATGATCACGGATATGCTTAAGGATGTCGTCTCCGAGGGCACCGGCACCGGCGCCCAGATTGACGGGCTTCCGCTAGCCGGCAAAACCGGAACCACCAATTTCACGGAGGACGAAATGAGCACCCTGAATATTCCTGACGGCGGTGTCCCCGATGTGTGGTTTAACGGCTACACTACGAACTATACAGCTTCTGTCTGGGCTGGCTTTGAAACCCGTTCTGAAAACAATTATCTTGTCGACGGGCAGACTGATGCTGCCAAGGATGTTTTCCGCGAGGTCATGCAGCAGGTCAGCAGCGGCATCGACACTCCCGACTTTGAACAGCCCGACTCTGTAGTATCAGTGCGGCTCAATGAAGAGACTGGGGAGCGCGCTACGTCAAACACCTCCGACGCTGACACGATTACCGAGCTGTTTGTAGAAGGCGAGGTGGACGCCCAGGTCACTGAACCATCCTCTGATAACGGCTCGGATAACAGCGGGGATTCAGATAGCGGCGAGCCTGCCGGTGACAGCGGTTCTGAGGAAACAAACGACTCTCAGAATGAGCCTGAACCTGCAGAGGAGCCTGCGGAAGAAACTGGGGAGAATGAAGAAAATACAGAAGATACACCGGAAGAGACTACAGAGCCAGACCAGGAAGAAAATGGCGAAACTGAACAGTCTCCGGCAGATGAAGATTCAGGTGCCTCTGAAGAAGGACGTGAAGAAGAAACAGACACGAGCGGTGAGGAGCCTGCAGAATCCGAGCCGGACTCCGGCGGCGAAAGCGACACCGGTGAAAATACCGAAGACGAAAGCTCTGGGGACACAGAGCCGGAAACAGATACCTCTGGTGAAGAAGAGCCTGCTGACACCGAAGACAGCCCTTCTGAACCCGAACAGGAATCAGGAACTAACGAATAACAAAAACCGCACTGCCCAAAAGGCGTGCGGTTTTTTGCTATCCCTGAACATGGTCTTCTTTTCTCGTTAACGGAGCAAGCTTCTCCCATTCTGTCTGCAATACGGAATAATAGCTCTGGTCATACCACGTGGACAGTCGATCGAATTCCTTGTCGAGCGCCTGTCTGTGTTCGGCATAAATATAATCAGAAGCCGCTTTCACACCGGCCTCTATTTTTTCTTCAAGCTCCTGAGCCACTTCTTTCGTTACTTCCGCAGCAGCACTCTGGACATTTTTCCCGTACGCCTCTTTCAGGGTTTTTATTTCCTGATGCACAAAGAAGTCCTTTGCCGAACGGAAGTACGTTTCATATGCCTTCGCATCCACCTCTAAGTCAAGCGTCTTTTCAGGTTTTGGGATAAAGGAACGGCTGGCGTCAGGAACCTGAAACATCGGGAAGTCCGCCTGAACCTCCCTGTACTGTTCTTCGGTCTCCTGCTTCAACTGCCGTTTCATTAATTCCTCCAGACGGATGAACGCCGTTTCTCTCTCCTGCCCTGCCTGCACCAGTATCTCTTCCTTAATTTCCATCAGTCTTCCGGACAGCTGCCTGCGCTGTTCTTTTCGTGAGGAGCCGTCTATAGTGACTGGGTTCACCACTTTATTAAAGTAATCCTGATAGAATAAATACAGGCGCTTGCGCACGTGAATCAGCCGTTCTTCGGTGTCTGAAGCGAGTTCTTTTCGCAGCCGCTCCATATGAAAATGTTCCGGCACTTCTTTATACTGGCCGAGCTTTTGCTTCAGCCGTTCTGCTTCTGCAGCCACGCTTTTTGCATCGTGCTTCTGCACCTGCAGCGCCCGCCCGAGCTGTTCTTTTAAATTAAGCGCCTGTTCGATGACATACTGCTGCTGCACGACAAGAAGCTCCTGCCAGATTTGTCCGGATAAATAGTTTTCAAAGGCTGAAAACATTTCGTCTTCCCTGCCCTGCTGCTTTTCCTCCAGCCCACGCTGGCTTGAAACAGGAAGCAGAAAAGGCTCCTCAAACCCATTCTGCCGCAGCTGACCGCGCACATGGTTGACAACCTGACGGCGCTCGTTCTCGTCTTTTGCCAGATCTGCGGCATTGATCAGAAAGTACAGCTTATTTTGTTCAAATTCTTCATTTGCCCGGGAGAGCTGCTGGATGAATCTTTCATCGGCATCCGAGAACGCATGATTAAAGTACGTGACGTAAAAAATGGCGTCCGACTGACGCAGGTGATCAAATGCGACATTGGTGTGGCGTCCGTGGATCGAATTCACCCCCGGCGTATCGGTCAACACCAGGCCCCGATCCGTCCAGTAGCTCCCGTAATAAAGCGTCACCTGTTTGACAAGACACGCCTTCTGCTCATCCGCCACCCAGGACCCCCAGTCCTCCATCCCAATCGTGCGGGTCTCCCCGAGTGTGGAGCGGTGTTTTTTGATGCTTTCCTGCAGCGTGAACATGTACTGGCTGTAGGTTTCCATCCGTGCATCCCGGGTGCGGTTCGGCTTTCTCCATTTTTGGATGGAGGCAAGCGTGTACACTTCCCCGAGCTCCTTTGATACGGCCTGAATTTCTTCGTCAAGAAAAGCCTCATCCTTCAGCTGCAGAATAACCGTACCGTGTGTGTACTCCTTTTCCGGGGCCCGCACAATATTTACGGCCGCTGTGGTCGGATGCGGCGAAACAGGGAGTGCCGGAGCACCGAGAAGCGCATTGATAAAGCTAGACTTCCCGGCACTGAAAGCACCAAAGACTGAAACATGAAGCTCCTGGTTCTGCAGATTTTCACATAAACGCTGCAGATGCTTCTTTTCCTCTTCGATTAACGGAGATTCGGAAGAATCGGCGGCAAAGGACTCCACCATCTGGATTTCTTCGCTGTACGAAGGAAGCTCCTTTTGTCCGGGAGAAGCACTCTCCTGCTCTTCCACCGCTTCATCCTCCCGGGAAATGGAAATCTCCGGAACATCGGACGGGGCTTCTTCGTTCATCATCTGCCGGATTTCCTGTTCCCATTCCCGCCGGGCGGATACGCTTTCCATCTGGCGCTCCACCTGGGCGATTTCCTGCTCCAGCCGTTTTTTTTCCTCTTTCCATCCATGCTGAAGTTCATTTAATTTCGTCTGCTCTGCTTCTGTTAAAGCCAGGCCCGCGGCGGAGGTAAGCACACGCTCTTTTTCTTCAAGCAGCGGCTCCGCCTGGTCCTTGAACCGCCGGGTAATTACGCCGGCCAGCTGGTCGGTTACTTGAAACACATACTGCCTGCCGGTTTCACCTTCTGGAATAAAGGGCTCCAGGTCCGCGTGTTCAAGCTGTACATCAATATTTTGCACCTGGTCAGCATAATCGGCACTGTGGAAGGAAACGTCCTGCTTTTCCGGCTGCAGCAGTTCACGCACATGGAACGTCAAAGACGCTTTAATATTTTCATTTATATCTGAAAGCAGGGCCTCCGCCCGTTCCTTGCGGGCTTCTTCCGTTTTTCGTTTTTTATTAAACAGGGAGCCTGCTTTGAACCCCGGCTGCCAGCTTTCAAGCCAGTCCCTGGCTTTATCCACAGTGGAGGCTGGAAACAAATGAGCCTGATTCAGCGTTCGCTTCCATTCCCTGAACCAGCTGCTCCACCTTTCGTCACTGTCCGGCTGATCGTTATAATCCATCAGCTGTGCAGGTAAGCCTGCATGCTCCGCCCGCTCCTGCCAGTCTTCGAGGGCTGTCTGCTGTTCCTCCCGCAGCCTGTCACGGATTCGTGACAAAACGGTCTGGCGCATCCGTTCCTCACTTCTTTCCAACAGTTCGCTGCCGTGGTACAGAAGGCCGCGCACATGAGAGGAGAATGTTTTCAGTTCATTGTCCGGGTGCTGCTCATCGCGCATGGAAATATAATATGTGGCAAGCACATGCACCTGATTTCGTTCAAGCGTCGCAGCAATCTGGTTGCGGTAGGACCGCATCGTGATTTCTTCTTCCCGGTGCTTGTCCATCTGATTGATAACAAAAATAATCGGTTTGCCCTCCGCTGTCAGCTGCTGTAAAAACCGGATGTTTGTTTCCGACTGGGCATGATTGTAATCCGTCACATAAATAACAGCATCGGTCGACAGCAGTCTCTCCATTGTTACTGCCTGATGCAGCGGATCTGTCGAGTCCACCCCCGGCGTGTCCACCATCCGGCTGTAAGATCCTAAAAATGGCAGCGGGGCCTGCATACGGATCGATCTGATATCCGCTGCGTCCCTGCCCCACTTCTGCACTTGTCCCCACGGGATATCGGATTCCCAGGCTTTCGTCTGGCCTTCGCCCGTTTCAACCTCGAGCCCAAGCTCCCCGTTTTCAATCGATATAATATTGGCGCTTGTTGGAATCGGACTCGCGGGCAGCAGCTCGTTTTGAAGCAGGCCATTTAATACGGTCGACTTTCCGGCTGAAAAATGCCCGCAAAAAGCAACTTCAAAATAAGGATGCTCAATTTTTTTTTGCACGTCTTCAAGCATCGCGGTTTCTGCCGGATCCAAATGCATGTCTGTCTGCAGCCATTGTTGTTCCCAACCGCTCGTATATGCCATATTTTACTCCTTTATCATTCGTGATTTCGGGAGCGCTTTGCCAGCGCTTCTTTTTTCTTCACTTCTGTGTACAGCTCCTTCAGCTGAAGGTAGGAATGAAAATAATTCGGATACTCAAGCAGAAAGCCGAGACGCTCCTCTACGTTGATCGGCTTATGCGCAAGCTTCCTGCTTTCTGCGATCAATTCCTCCGGCTCTGCCGAAGGCACCGGCCGTTCGTTCATCCAAAACAGCGTGCACAGCCAGTGGGCGAGCCCGAGTCTCATGTATGGAGCTGCCTTTTCCTTGTCTCGTTCGTCCCAGCATTCATCCAAAAAAGGCAGATGCTCTTCCCACCACTGCATAAATCCTTTAATGTGCTGATTAATGTTTTCCTGCCACGGAGGTGTACCGGCGATGCCGTTGTCATAGGCAATCTCATACCAGAACGGGTGGCTCAGAGCCGCCGTCTGCCGGTCTGTTTTTTCATCTACTTCGATCTGCGTTACAGTATAAAAAATTTCGTGCTGAAATGACGCTGGAATTTGTATGTTTACCATGCTGCACCTTCTTTCCGCATCCGTTTTTGCCCTTCCCTGCAGTAGTCAAGCACTGGACAGGACGTACACTGGGGGGTCTGGGACTTGCAGTGGTAGCGGCCGAAAAAAATAAGCTGGTGATGCATCTGGGACCATTTTTCTTTTGGCAGCCGCTTCATCAGCGTCTGCTCCACCTGGGTGACGTTGTCTTTCCATCTGCATATGCCTAAACGCTTGGACACCCGCTCAACATGCGTATCCACCGCAATGGCCGGTACCCCGAATGCTACTGACGCTACCACATTCGCCGTTTTTCTGCCGACGCCCGCAAGCTCGACCAGCTCTTCCTGTGTTTCCGGCACGCGCCCGTCATGGCGTTCGAGCAGAGACGTCGAAAGCTTTTTTAAATTTTTCGCTTTATTGCGGTAAAGTCCAATCGAACGAATAGCCTGTTCAATATCCTCAAGCGGTGCCTCAGCGAAGTCCTCCGGGGAGCTGTACTGTTCAAACAATCCAGGGGTCACTTTATTCACCAGTGCATCGGTTGCCTGGGCGGAAAGCACGACTGCTACCAGCAGTTCAAAGGGATTGCGGTGATTCAGTTCACATTCCGCTTCCGGAAACATGTGCTCGATCCGTTCAATCACAACTTGTAAATCTTTATTCGTTAATGCCATTTTTTTCTCCTCTACTCTTCATCCAGCCAGTTAATATTGGGGTATTCCGGCAGTTTTTCCGACTGAGCCGCCTGCGTGCGCCGTCCGCCTTTTTGTTTAAACTGTTCGGTCTGGGCCTTAGCATCTTCTTTGGTCTGAATGCCTTTGCGCTTCCATTCGTGCAGCATCCGGTCCATGTAGCGAAGACTGAATTTCTGATTCATGACCGCTTCTTTCAGTGCAATCTGGATCATATCCGGCGAATAATGATCCTGGTCAAGCCAAACATTAATCGTTTCCCACTCCATGGGGGAAAGCGGGCGGGAAAACTCCTGCTCAATGTTTTGAAACAAATGCTGCTCTTCAATCTGCTCCCCCTCCCCGGACGGGGCCTCCGCTGTAAGAGCCTGGCGGAAAAAAGGATAGAGTGAGTATGATTCCTGCCGGATTTGATCGCGTTCAAATTCATCAATCTGCAGCAGGTTCCGTTTAATCATCGACCGCAGGCAGCCCGCGCATTCATTTTCATCCATACTCATTTTTTCAGCCAGCTCTTTCGGTGTTGGAAGCGGCACATTGTTCTGGCCGAAACGGTATATATGCAAAAGCATCATTGCTTCTGTTTCATTTAGTCCAACCTGCTCGTACTTGTCCAGAATAATTACTGGAATGGAAAGATGACCATGCATGAGTGCTTCTATTTCTTTATCTTTGTTCATTTGTTTATCCTCCTCTTCACCCAGCCGGCTGTCGGCAAAGTGCATAAAGGAAAACCCCCGGGACGGGGGCTTTTTCTCTTATGGATACAGCCTGTTTAACAAACGCGGAAACGGTATCGTTTCCCGGACGTGTTCGGTGCCGGCAATCCAGCCGACCGTCCGTTCCAGACCGAGACCGAATCCGGAGTGAGGCACGGTGCCGTATTTTCTTAAATCCAGATACCAGCCGTAGGCTTCTTCCGATAAATTGTGTTCTTCGTACCGCTGCTTCATAAGCTGCGGATCATCGATGCGCTGACTGCCGCCGATAATCTCCCCGTAGCCTTCCGGAGCAATAAGGTCGGCACAGAGCGCAGTTTCCGGATAGTCCGGATCAGGCTTCATGTAAAAAGCTTTGATTTCGAGCGGGTAATTAGTAATAAACACCGGCTTTTGAAACTGCTCCGCGATATATGTTTCGTGCGGAGCCCCAAAATCCTCGCCCCAGCTCACTTCGTAGCCAACCTCCTGCAACATTTCGACTGCTTTGTCATACGTGATGCGTGGAAACGGCGCCTGGATGGCTTCGAGTTTGGAGGTGTCACGCTCCAGCGTAGTAAGCTCCTGGCGGCAGTTGGCAAGCACCGCCTGCACGACATGGGAAACATACTGTTCCTGAATTTCAAGACTTTCATTGTGGTCACAAAAAGCCATCTCCGGCTCAATCATCCAAAATTCAATTAAATGCCGGCGGGTTTTTGATTTTTCCGCCCGAAATGTCGGTCCGAACGAAAACACACGCTGAAAAGCGAGAGCCGCTGCTTCCATATACAGCTGACCGGACTGGGACAGATACGCATCTTCATCAAAGTATTTTGTATGGAAAAGCGAGGTTGTTCCCTCCGCTGAGCTTCCGGTCAGAATCGGCGGATCCACCTTGATAAACTGATTCTCCCGGAAAAAAGCATAGGTCGCCTGAATAATTTCATCGCGTATACGCAAAAGTGCGTGCTGCTTACGCGAGCGCATCCACAGATGACGGTTGTCCATTAAAAATTCTGTGCCGTGCTCTTTCGGGGTGATCGGGTAAGGCTCCGCTTCCTGGATAATTTCAAATCCGGTCACCTGAAGCTCCACGCCGGTCGGGGAACGGTCGTCTTCTTTTACTGTTCCGTCCACATACAGCGAGCTTTCCTGGGGAAGATTCTTCGCCTGGGCGAACAGCTCTTCGCCGACATCATTTTTCACAATGACCCCCTGCACAAAGCCAGTGCCATCCCGCAGCTGTAAAAAGGCAATTTTGCCGCTCGAGCGCTTATTGGCCAGCCATGCGCCAAATCTTACTTCCTGGCCGATATATTGATTCAAACGTTCAATAGTTGCTTTCACGATAGTCCCTCCGGTTCGTCCTGTTTATACTTATTGAATTATTTTTCTACAAAACGGCGGATTCTCGCCACCGCTTCTTCAAGCTGCTCCAGGGAAGTTGCGTAGGAAAGGCGCACGTTTTGCGGAGAACCGAAGCCGCTGCCTGGAACCACTGCTACGTTTTCCTCCTCGAGCAGCGCCTTTACCCATTCGTCAACATCTTTATACGAAGCAGCTGCCTCCTCGACATTTGGGAACAGATAAAAAGCGCCTTCCGGCTTCACGCAGGTGATTCCCGGAATCGAAACAAGCTTGTCGTAAATGGTGTTCAGCCGTTCGCTGAATGCCTGGCGCATCGTCTCAACAGCACCGTCATCCTTCGTATAGGCAGCGATAGCTCCGTACTGGGCGTTCGTCGTCGGGTTGGATGTTGAATGGCTCGCAAGGCTAGTCATTGCCTTTACAATGGCACGGTTGCCGGCTGCGTAGCCGATTCTCCACCCGGTCATCGAATGGGATTTGGAAACGCCGTTGACGATGATGGTCTGTTCCTTTAGCTCCGGGGAAAGCTCTGCTATGGAAGTGTGCTGCTTGTCCCCGTAAATCAGTTTTTCATAAATCTCATCGGAAACAATCAGCAGCCCTTCCGCTCTTGCGGCTTCGCCTAGCGCCCGCAGCTCCTCCCGGCTGTACATGGTGCCGGTTGGGTTACTCGGAGAATTAATGATGACGGCCTTCGTTTTTTTCGTTACAGCCCCGCGCAGCTGCTCTGGAAGAATTTTAAACTGGTTTTCTTCCTTACCGTCCACAAATACCGGGCGCCCGCCAGCAAGCTTGACCTGTTCCGGATAGCTGACCCAGTAAGGCGTCGGGATAATCACTTCATCGCCTGGATCAAGAATGGTTTGAAACAGCGTAAACAAAATGTGCTTGGCACCGGTGCCGACGATGATTTCGTCGCGGGTATACTCAAGGCCCTGATCCTGCTTAAACTTTTGAATGACTGCATCCTTCAGTTCCGGGAGGCCGCCGGAAGGAGTATATTTCGTTTTCCCTTCCTGCATGGAACGTACGGCTGCATCAATGACGTACTGCGGAGTATTAAAATCCGGTTCGCCGGCGCCGAGGCCGATCACGTCCTGGCCGGCTGCCTTTAGTTCATTGGCTTTGGCAGTAATCGCCAGGGTTGTTGAAGGGGTAATTTCTTTCACTCGTTGGGACAATTCCATACTCTTTCCTCCTCAATAGTTTCCGTTCTCAATCTATCCATAGTTAGTGTAAAGAAAAGCGAAAAGGAGTTCAAGCGTGGTATCCGCCGCTTAACCGCGCTCCAGGCTGAAGCTTTTCACAAATTCTCCCGTTTCCATATCAATGTACACATAATGCTGCTGGTTTTCTGTCCGGTATTTTCCTTCATAAACCGGACGCCCGTCTTCGTAGCCTGGTGTCACTGTCCGCACGGCGTCAATTCCCTCTATTTCCACTATTCGCTCTTCAGCCTCCTGGATACTCAGTGTTTCAGCAGCCGCCAGGCGTTCGAGCATTTCCCCGTTGTGGAAAAACAGCCAGTCCCTGCTGCCGTCGTTGGTTTCGACGCGTGCTGTTTTCACCGGCTGTTTGCCGTTATATATAAACGTGTTCTGTACTTCGGCGACATTGTTTTCTTCAAGGGCCAGTGCCTCTGCCCGCTCCCTGTCGTCAGCAAGCGGCGCACGGGCCTGAAAATAGCCGGCCACAAGCACCAGAACGACTAGAAAGACAATTGAAAAAGCCGCGAGCGTTATCCAGTTTTTCACGACATATCCCCCTATGTGCGGTAAATGGTAAACACCATCTGTTCTTCGTTTTCCTTATCAAGAGAAAGGCCGAACATTAACTCCTCCTGCTTTAACGTCCGATTCAGTGTATCAACAATTTTGTACAGATCGGACGACGCTTCGATTTTGACCGACGCGACAACTTCAAGCTGTTCATTTCCCATCGTTTCACCTCACCCGGCGTATTATAAGTACGCTTCATTTAATTTGCGGTAATGGCGGTTGGCCTCGGCGGTAATTTTTTCTTCATCGAGTGTCAGAAGTTCGCCGTCTTTCATCAGCTGTCTGCCGTTCACAAAGCTGTCTGTTACATCCCGCCCGGAAGCAGCGTACACCAGATGCGATAAAATATTATCGTATGGCTGAAGCGCGAATGACTCGCTGTTAAGCAGAATAAAGTCCGCTGCGGCTCCTGCTTCCAGTTTGCCGCTGTCGCCAAAGCCCATCGAGGCTGCCCCGTTTTCTGTTGCCATTTTCCAGACCGCTTCCGTTTCAATCGAACTCGGGTCCTGGAAGGCGACCTTCTGCATCAGGGCTCCCAAACGGAGCTCCTCAAACATATCGAGATTGTTATTAGACACGGCGCTGTCGGTTCCGATCGTAATCCGGAGACCGCGCTTTTGCATTTCGGGAATGCGTGCAATACCCGAGCCGAGCTTGGCGTTGCTCATCGGATTATAGGAAATCGTCACTTCCGGTACATTCATGTCGTCCAGGTCTTCGTCTGTCGCATGCACGACATGTGTAAGCATTGCCGGGCGTGTATAAAACCCGATTTCTTTTAGCTTTTTGGCCGGCGTCATGCCGTAGTCACGCTGATAATCCGCTACCTCTCTGGCCGTTTCCTCAAGGTGAATGCCCAGCGGCAGGCTGTGTTTATGCCCGGCATCAACCACCTTTTCCAAAAACTCCGGCGTGCACGTATACGGAGCGTGCGGGAAAAGCATGCCCGTTATCCGGCCGCTTGTGTCCTGCTCCCATTCCTTTAAGTCACGGGCCGCCGCTGCAAGCTTTTCGCTCTGCTCCTCCGGTGTTCCAATACTCATCATTCCCTTGGAAATCATGGATTTGATGCCAGAGCTTTTCACGAGCTCATATGTGTTCTGCATCCCCATATGATACATATCAAGAAACCCGGTCGTTCCGGTCCGGATCATTTCCGCAAGAGCAAGACCTGTACCGGCCTTCGCCGTTTCGTTGGTAAACAGGCGCTCCCGTGGCCATACATGGTTGTTCAGCCATTCCTGGAGCACCACATCATCCGAGACGCCGCGCATCATTGTCATTGGGGTATGTCCATGGGTGTTATACAGGCCCGGGCTGAGCCACTTGCCCCGCCCGTCCAGAATACTGACGCCGTTCTCTCTTTCCGGATAGTCTCCCGGCTTTACTGTAACAATTTTACCGTCCTTGACTTCAATATAGCTTTTAACTGCCCGAACGCCCCGTGCTTTTGGGATCGGGTAAACGTGCTCGATTACAAAGTGTTCCATCTCCACACTCCTTTAACGTTTTTTTGCTTCTTCAAAAAAGTCAGCGATACGGTCCAAAACCGCATCCATCGGTTCATAATACGTATTTGTCCGGGGAATCGAATCAATAAACGACGAGCCGTAGGAAGCTTCCATAATCCGCTTATCTAGTACTGTTACCACGCCCCGGTCCTCGGAATGACGGATCAGCCGGCCAAAGCCCTGTTTGAATCGGAGAACAGCGTGCGGCAGGGCCTCTGCGTAAAACGACCTTTTCCCCTGACGCTGCATTTTGTCCGACACAGCTTCGTATACGGGGTCTGTGGGCGGAGAAAAAGGCAGACGCACAATGATCACGTGCTGCAGCTTTTCCCCGGGAATATCGACGCCCTCCCAGAAAGCATTGGTCCCAAGAAGAAGCGCATTGTCCTGCTGCTGAAACAGCTTGGTCAGCTTGGCGTGGGTACCGCTCGTAATTCCCTGCCCAATGACGCTCAGCGTCGATTCTTCAGTCCATTCTTTCAGCTGGTGATACACCTGCTTAAGCATGTTAAAGGACGTAAACAGAACCATCGTTTTTCCTTCCGTAATATTGACAGCATGAAAAATATATTCAGCTGCTTCCTGTGCAAAATCAGCGTGTTTATCATTCACGCCGGAAATATCTTTTGGAACGAGCAGCTGCGTCTGGGAAGCATAATGATAGGGGGAATCAATCAGACTTGTCTGCGGCAGAAAATCGTTCAGCCCCATTTTTGATTTCATGTATTCAAATGAGCCGTTTACTGCAAGGGACCCGGAGGTAAGGACGACGCTTGCTTTTTTCATAAACAGCTGCTCACTAAGCTCCGAGGCCACCTCCACCGGCCGGGCGTAAATGTACGCAGCATTTTTAGCCCCGCTCTGCTCTGCTTCCACCCAGTAAACATGCTCAGGCTCCCGTTCAAATAACAGATGGAACAGATTGTCCCCAAGCTCGTCCAGCTGTTCGAGATAGGCGTTCAATTCGGCAAGTTCATTTACAAAGCTTTTGGAGGACGGCTGCGTCTCCCATACTTTTCCGAACGCTTCCCATGCTTTAAATTCCTGTTCCAGAAGGGTGAGAAAACGCCGCCCGGCATCCTCCACCTGCTCCCACACCGGCCCGGATTCCCTGCCAGGCATAAAGCGCTGGCTGTACCGGCCCACTTCCGAGCGCCGACGGCCGGAAGCCGAGCGGCACCAGCGCGTGAGCAGACGAAAGAGCTCGTCGCATTCATACATCAGCACCGCATGGTTATCCTCGCGTTCCTGGTACCAGCCAGGCTCAAACACGATGCCGGCTTCTTCCCCAAACCAGATGAGCGGGCGCACGACGCTCTGTTTTGTATCCAGGCCGAACCTGCGGAGCAGCCGGTTTGCTTTTGTATAGTGAACGGACCTGCCTGCATATTTTCCTGCCGTTTCCGGCAGGTGATGGGCTTCATCAATGATCACGTACGGATAGGTGGAAAATAAATTTTTCCCCTGGTACATATCGCTTAAAAGCATCGCATGATTGGTGACGACGATATCAGCATATTCGGCTTTGCGGCGGGCGCGAGCATAAAAACAGTACTCCTCCCACCCTCTTTGAGCGTGCTCATCCTGGTAATGATTCTGGCGGAGGCTTTCCCAGAGAGCATTCCTGCGGCCGCCGGCCATATTAATTTCATCAAGATCTCCGTGCCGGGTTTCCGTCAGCCATATCAGCACCTGGCCGAGGCCGAGCGCTTCTTCGAGCGAAAACTGACGGTGCTGCAGCCATTTTTCAAATCGCTGCAACGAGATGTAGTTGCCGCGGCCCTTTAAAACAGCCACAGAAACCCGGTCATCAATCAGCCGCTCAAGCAGCGGGAGATCTTCATTCATCAGCTGCTCCTGCAGGGTGAGCGTCTGAGTGGAAATTAATATTTTCTGGTTGTATGTACGATGATATTTTACGGCTGGAAGCAGGTAGGCGAGCGTTTTCCCCAGACCGGTTCCCGCTTCTATAACGGCGTGGGAGCGTTCCTCAAACGAGGCATAGACCATTTCTGCCATCTCCAGCTGGCCCGGCCGCTCTTCGAAACGGTCCCAGCCTCGGCTTTTAGCATGACTTCCACTCAGGATCTCCTGCATCGATACATTTCTCTGCTCCGGCTTTTCCGCCGGAAGCTCTTTGCGGAACACAATGCCGTGGTTTTCCTCTAAATCATACGGAAGCTGCTGCGGCGCTTTTGCGATGCAGCGCTCAATGTACCGGTGAAGATCACTGTGCAGAGAGGCAGCCAGGCGGTCCAGACGGTGAAGCACGTCCTTTGGAAGCACAGCTAACTTTTTACGGATAGATATCCACAGCTCTGCAGTGACGAGGGCATCGCTGTCCGCCCGGTGCGGACGGTCATGGTCGAGGTCCAGCCACGACGTAATCTGTGACAGCCGAAACCCCGGCGCCTCTGGGTAAGCGAGTCTCGCACACTCTACTGTATCCACCACTGGTCCCTGAAACAGCGGGAATCCGGCTTCCTGCATGCCTGCATTGATAAAGGCCAGATCAAACTGCACGTTATGCCCGACAAAGGTAGCGTCCTCCAGCCAGGCGGTTAATGTGGGAGCCACCTCATAAAACTCCGGAGCATGCTCCACGTCCTGATCCCGGATGCCGGTAAACTGCTGGATAAAAGGAGGGATCGGCATATGCGGCTGAATAAAGGTGGAAAGAGTGTCAAGTACTTCTTCGTCCTCCATCAGCACTGCGCCGATTTCAATTATTTTTGCTCCTTTTCTCGGAGACGTGCCGGTTGTTTCTACATCTATGACTACATATTTTTGTCCCATCTGCCTGCCTCCTTTCTTCCGCTATTCCGGTGGGGGACTGTCCAGAATTTCACCGCTGTGTACCGTTTGAATACTGCCATCTGTCTTCTGGACCTGAAGAGCCCCCTCTTCGGTTATACGAAGAGCCGTTCCCTCCACTGTCTGCCGGGACGTTTCGACCTGGATAAAACATCCCAGTGTATCTGTTTTAGCGGACCAGGCAGCTTTGACTGCACCGAACCCATTCGTTAAGTATTCATTATACCAGGACTCATAGCTTTTTAAGATAGATGCAATAATCTGCGGACGACTCTGCCGGGCTCCTGCGTACTGCCGGATGGAAGCGGCTTTTTCCGCAAGCTCTCCGGTAAAGTCCCCGTCAGCCTGGTTTACGTTAATACCCATGCCGACAATGACCGTCTGTACTTCATCCATGTCTGCCTGCATTTCCGTTAGTATACCTGCGAGCTTCCTTTTATGAATACGGATATCGTTCGGCCATTTAATCGCCGTGGGCTCCGGAAGATAGCTGTCCAGCGCCTCGGCAAGAGCCACCGCTGACAGCAGCGTAAGCTGTGGAGCATAGCGGGGAGGCACCTGCGGACGGAGCAGCAGGCTCATCCATATGCCCTGCTCCGGACTGCTCTGCCATACACGCCCCAGTCTTCCCCGTCCCTCTACCTGTTCATTCGCTACAGCAACAAGACCCTCTTCCGCTCCTTTTTCAGCCTGTCCCCGTACAATTTCCTGGGTGGAGGGCACGGTATCGTTATAAACAATCGACCGGCCAAGACGAGCAGTTGTAAGATGAAGCATAATTTCTTCTGTGCCGACCCGGTCCGGAAACCGAACCAGCCGGTACCCTCGCCGGGATGCCGCTTCAATTTCATATCCATTTTTCCGAAGCTCTTCGATCTGCTTCCATACAGCGGTACGGGACACCTGCAGTTCGTCGCTGAGCTCCTGGCCGGATACCGGACGGTCCCGGTGGTTCATCAACAGCTGCAGCAATCGGTTTTTATTCATCGTTCATTTCCTCCAAATAGGCTAACAGCTTCTGTTCACTGTTTTCCACCTTTTCATTCACGACTGCCTGTTCCAAAAACGCGATCGCCTGCCCGACTTTTGCCGTGCCTTTGAAAGCCGGCATCGAGGCGATCGATTTTGGCGGAAGGGCCAGCTCCTTCCTGGAATGAATCGGAAGGGCCTCCCATTTCTTTTTCCATTCTGCATAGGACCGTGGCTGGTAAGTAAAATACTTCCACTGTTTGAGCTTCTCCAGATCTGCCACCTGCTTTGGCCCGAAATAATACAGCCACTGCAGCCACGTGTCAGAAGAAGCAGCAACATCGACTCGTTCGAGCAGCCAGCGGCACTGCTTTCGTACCTGATTGGAAAACCGCCATCCATTCAGCACGTCCAGGCTTTTTCGTCCATACAGGGCGTACAGCAGTGCTGCCCATGAAACCTTTATGCCTTCAGGGAACTGCACAAGCGTGGGATGATGAAAAGAGGGAGATGCCGGCCGGACCTTTTCGGGAAAACAGGAAAACAAACGCAGCTCTCTCATGTTTTCGAGGGCGCACAGACGTTTCTGTCCTTCAAGCAGCTTGGTTATTTCACCGTTTATTCGTTCCAAGGCGGTATGTGAAAGCCCTTCTGCAGCTGTTTTCGCTGCCCGTTCAGTTTCCGGATCCAGCGAAAAACCGAGAACTGCACTAAAGCGGAATCCCCGTATTACCCGGAGCGGATCGAGGGAAAAAGCGCGTTCAGGCGACTCCGGCGTACGCAGTACCTGGTCGCGGATATCTTTCTGTCCATTGAACGGATCGATCACTCTCCCCTGGGCATCTGCTGCCATCGCGTTGCATGTGAAATCGCGATGCTTTAGGTCCTCTTCAATTGTTTCCGCCCCATGTCGGAACGGGGTAACCTCCACGATGCTCTTTCCACTCTTTACGAGCAGGGTACCGTGCTTTTCCGATGGCTTCACAGCGTGCGGAAAAACAATCAAAAGCTCTCCGGTGGTCGCTGCTGCTGCAATATCCATATCGCTCGGATTCCGGTTCATCAGGCGGTCACGTACGGCTCCGCCTACAATATAGGCAGTAATTCCGTTGCTCTGTAATGTTTTAATAACAAGCAGCGCCTCTTCCCACGTCTGCCGGCCATTCATTACTCGTCCTCCACGGTCCGACGGTACACTTCTTCATATTGGGCTACGATGCGTGAGGAGGAGAAATATTCTTCCACCACGTCGAGCGAGCGCTGTTTGAAACTTTTCATCTTATCTGGATCCGTCAGCAGTCCGACTGCCTGCTGAGCAGCCAGCTCTACTGCCCCGAGCGGTACAACATAGCCGGTTTCATTATGAAAAACCACCTCAGGAATACCTCCGACATCTGTGCCGAGAACTGGCACGCCGCACGCCATCGCTTCAAGTGCAGCCAGGCCGAAGCTTTCTTTTTCAGAAAGCAGCAGCATCAGATCGGCAATGTGCAAATAGTCGGCTACCTGCCGCTGATTGCCTAAAAACAGTACGTCCTGGTCAACGCCGAGCCTTTTCGCCTCTGCCCATGCCTTTTCCCGGTCTGGACCGTCCCCAAGCATAACCAGCTTACAGGAAACCTCCGTCTGTACTGCAGCAAATGTACGAACGACGTCCACGACCCGCTTTACCGGACGGAAATTAGAGACATGCAGAAGCACTTTTTCGTCCTCGTCAATATTGTATGCTTTTTTTAAATCCTTCTTGTCCGTTTTCGGACCGTACACCCGCTCGTCCACGAAATTATAAATCGTATGAATATCACGGCCAACTTCAAGCATCTGTCTTGTCTGATCCACCAGAGCGTCCGATACCGCGGTCACTTCGTCCGAGCGCTGAATGGCGTAGCGGATAATATCACGAAGCGAGGAGTCATGGCCAAGCACGGTGATGTCTGTACCGTGAAGCGTTGTTACTACTTTTACGGGATGATCGGTCATATCTCTGGCTAAAATCGCACAGACAGCGTGAGGCACGGCGTAATGCACGTGCAGGACGTCGAGCTGCTCCCGGTTGACAACTTCCGCCATTTTGCTTGCAAGCGTTAAAGAGTAAGGCGGATACTGGAACACTTCGTATTGGTTTACTGAGACTTCATGATAATAAATATTCGGTGAGGTTTCGGTTAAACGATACGGAATCGCCGAGGTAATGAAATGAATTTCATGGCCTCGTTCAGCAAGCAGCTTGCCGAGCTCCGTCGCAATTACTCCTGAGCCTCCCACCGTCGGGTAGCACGTTATTCCAATTTTCACGCTTAGTCACTTCCTTGTCTGCCGGGCACCTGTTGAAAAAGCATCGGAGTTTCTGCGATAAACCCTTCCGCGTAAGTCACTCCCGTTTCTTTGCCGAATAGTCGGTCTCTTGCCTGAATCGTTTCGAGGTACCCGTCCGTAAGCGGCGTACTTACGGCATCTTCTCCCGGATTAAACTGGCTTTTATACGCTCTTAAGGCCGCTTCTTTGTCACCGGCCGCCTGGGTGATATCCACATAAAAGGCGGGCCGGTGGTAGCCGTTGATCATATAATAGTACATGTCCGGTACTTTGTGGGCGTTTTCGTCCACACCCGGATAAAGCTTGACTCCTGCATCAAACACAGCCCGCTTAACAATATTTCCAGCATCGCCGTGGTCCGGGTGCCGGTCAAGGTAGTACGGGGCAAATATCACGTCTGGCTGGATACGCCGGATCAGCTGCACAAGCTGGGTGTATTCTTCCTGGGTTACTGCTGTAAGCATCCGGTCCCTCCAGGTAAGCTGAAGCCTTCCGGCACCAAGGATCTCTGCTGCCCGCTCTGCTTCCTGCCGTCTTGTTTCCACGGTCCCATTGGATGAAAGATCCCCCTCTGTCAGGGAAAGCATATAGACGTTATCTTTTTTACTGTGCAGTGCTACCGTCCCGCCCATTCCGATTTCAATATCATCAGGATGGGCCCCTACGGTTAACAGCGTTCGTTTATGTGTCATATTGATCTGTAGACTCCTTTAAAATATCCCGAAAGGCAAACAATCCATGTTCAAGCCCTTTGATCAGCACCTCAGCTGCGGCCATGTTTGTCGCAAGCGGTACCCCGTGTACGTCGGCGAGCCTCATCAATGCGGTGATATCAGGCTCATGCGGCTGCGCGGTCAATGGGTCCCGGAAAAAAAGCACCAGGTCCACCTGCTGTTCTGCAATCTGTGCCCCGATCTGCTGATCGCCGCCGAGCGGCCCGGACTGGTACTGTTTGACGTTCAGGCCTACGTCCTCCTTCAGTCTCCCACCGGTCGTTCCGGTTGCTGAAAGGGTATGACGCTCGAGGATATGCCTGTATGCTTCGGCAAACCGGATAAGATCATCCTTTTTCTTATCATGGGCAATCAGTGCGATATTCATAAAAGCTCCCCTTTACTCCAGAATGTTTTCGAGGCCGTAGACGAGCTCGTTCATCGTGACTACCTGCTCAATCGCAAATTTGACACCCGGCATAAATGAGGCCCGATTGATCGAGTCGTGACGAATAGTAAGCGTCTGGCCTTCGCCGCCAAACATCACCTGCTGATGTGCCACCAGGCCCGGAAGACGTGTACTGTGAATTCTCATACCGTCAAGCTCCGCTCCGCGTGCTCCCGGCATCGTTTCTTTTTCCTCCGGGTGCCCCTGTGTTTTTTTAGTCCGATTTTCCTGAATCAGCTTTGCCGTTTTCACAGCGGTGCCGGACGGAGCATCAAGCTTTCGGTCATGATGCAGTTCGGTAATCTCAACGTCAGGGAAGTAGGCCGCAGCCATTTGCGACATTTTCATCATCAGTACAGCGCCGATAGCAAAATTTGGTACAATAAGCACTCCCCGCTGCTGCTCTTTTGCTTTCTGACGCAGGCGTTCGAGATCTTCATCGGAAAATCCGGTCGTACCAACGACGGACGCAAGACCGTAGTCGAGTGCTTTTTCTGTATGTATCTTTCCAATTTCCGGCGTGGTCAAGTCTACAAAAACTTCTGCTTCGACCTCGTTGAGACACTGGTCAACGTCTGTATAGACGTGTGCCCCGGAATTTGGCATTCCTTCGATTTCCGACAGCAGTGAGCCTTCGTATTTATGGTCCACCACAGCGGCAAGCTGCAGATTCTCTGCTGCTTCAATCATATGTACAGCTTCCTTACCCATGTTTCCTCTCGGCCCGGCCACGATAACGCGGATTGATTCAGTCATTTCTCATTCTCCTTTTTCGTCCATCTATCCTGATCTCTTGTCTCAAACTTTTCCATTACGATACGAAACGCTTCATCCAGATCAATATCAAGTGAATTCGCAAAGCAGATGAGCACAAACAGCATGTCGCCCATTTCCTTATCCAGTGATTTATGCTCTTCGCTTTCTTTTTTCGGCTTTTCACCGTAGTAGTGATTAATTTCTCTGGCAAGCTCTCCCGTTTCTTCTGTCATTCTTGCAAGCATGGCAAGCGGACTGAAATACCCTTCTTCAAACTGGCCAATGAAGGCATCCACTTTTTCCTGCATTTCTTTCATCGTTATCTGTTCCCGGGACATTCCGGCGTCCTCCCTTCAATCGTATAAAAATCCATTCGGTTTGACAAACATAGATTGCCTCCTGCTCTGGGCTTTACTATAATATAACGGTTGATACAAGCTTTCCGACCGGAGAGGAGGAACCATCATGAGCATTTGGATACATACCCGTAACATCTTTTTTGTTGTGCTTGGCTCTGCCATTATGAGTTTTGGACTCGTCTATTTTAACATGCAAAACCAGCTAGCGGACGGCGGCTTTACTGGTATTACCCTAATTCTTTATAATTTATTCAATATCAACCCGGCCTTCAGCAACCTCGTTCTGAACATTCCCGTCCTGATTTTGGGCTGGCGGCTGCTCGGACGGCACGTATTTGTCTATACGCTTATAAGTACAGCTGCTGTCAGCTTTTTTCTGTGGCTGTTTCAAAAAGTCGACCTTCTCCGCCTGCCGCTTCAGGATGATCTTGTTCTGGTCGCTCTGTTTGCCGGTGTTTTTGTCGGCTCGGGCCTCGGCATTGTTTTCCGGTACGGCGGTACGACCGGGGGAGCCGATATTATCGCCAAGCTTGCAAGCAACGTATTCGGCTGGACGATGGGACGGTCATTGTTTATGTTTGATGCCTTCGTAATCATTGCCTCTCTGCTGTATTTAGACTACCGGGAAGCAATGTACACGCTCGTGTTTGTATTCGTGGCTGCCCGCGTCATCGATTTTATTCAGCAGGGGGCGTACTCCGGCAAAGCCGCCATGATCATTTCCGATCAGGCTCCGGAGGTAGCTGACGCCATTTTACAGGAGATGAACCGGGGAGCAACTATACTAAACGGCAAGGGCAGCTTCACCCGCCAGGAAAAAGAGATTCTCTACTGTGTCGTTGGCAAAAACGAACTGATGCGCCTGAAACACCTTGTCGAACGGGTGGACCCCCATGCGTTTGTTACGGTTAACGATGTCCAGGATGTTATCGGCGAGGGCTTCACGCTCGATGAAAACAAAAACCCGCTGCAGTAAGGCGGATTCGACCCACATCTTCATCAGATTCAATACACAAAAACACCTGCGCGATGCCGGCGCAGGTGTTTTTTACTATTCTTGGCTTGTCATGAGGAACATGGCGATAAAACGCCCCAGTTCCAGCACGGCTACCAGAGCAGCTGCCACGTACGTTAATGCAGCGGCATCGAGCACTTTTTTCGTTTCCCGTTCTTCATTGTTGCTGATTATACCGGTCGCCACAATCTGATTCATGGCCCGGCTGCTCGCATTAAATTCCACCGGAAGAGTGACAACCTGGAACAGTACGGCGGCCGAAAAGAATACGATGCCCGCCAGAAACATGCCGGTCGACTGCAGCAAAATACCGGCAAGAATTAAAAAGAAGGAAAGGTTGGACCCGGTCGAAGCCACCGGGGCAAGCGAGGAACGGAATCGTAAAAACGCATAGTTTTCCGCATCCTGAATGGCGTGTCCCACTTCGTGGGAAGCGATAGCCTGAGCCGCTACTGTCGAATTGTAATAGTTCTCCTCCGACAAGCGGACAACTTTTTTCGAGGGATCATAGTGATCCGTTAGTTTTCCTTTAGTCGGCTCTACGCGTACATTATAGATGCCGTTTTCCTCCAGGATTTTTTTTGCCACGGAGGCCCCTGTCATTCCGGATGAATTGCTTACGTTCGAATATTTTTTATATGCTTTTTTCACTTTGGACTGTGCCCAAAGCGGAATGAGGATCAGCGCTGCTAAATATAACAGAAGCATTCCCATTTTTTCTCATCCCTCCATTTATATATACTTATATTGTATGCAGGCAGGGGTATAATGTCAAAGATTCTGCTCTATTCCTCCATGAGCCGAAGCTCCGGCCGGCCGGGGCTGATCCGCCACCAGAGCAGAAGCCCCGTAGAAATAATACTGAGCCAGAATGTGCCATAGCCGATCAGGGAAATGTACGGCTCAAGCGACCTCGAGACCCAGGGATACATCCCAAAAACGTAGTCAATTATATCATTATGCAGTGTCCATACCGCTACTGCCCCGATATGCCGAAGCTTCACCCGGTAGTACGGAAGATACAGGAACGCCTGCAGGGCCATACCCGCGTGAGAGGCGATAAGCATGTAATGCTGCCAGCTGAGAGCCTCTCCGGCCACGCCGGAAAACACATTCATTCCCACCGCCCAAAGCCCATACTTTACAAGCGTTATAAAAGCAAACGCTTCCGCCAGTCCGCTCCTTCTGCCGATAATATAGAGTCCGAGAACGATCGTAAAAACCAGGCTTGCGGTCGGACTGTCCGGGACGAAGGGCAGAAACACAGCCGGCGTCTGCTGCAGCTGCTGCCCGTACCAAATATAGCCGTAAATGGTACCGAGCGCGTTAATGATAAAAAGCGGGATTAACACGTAAGGTGTCCCAAACCATCCAAGTAGCTGTTTCACTGTATCATCCGCCTCATTTTATATGTAGGAAAAGACACCAGGTTCGTGTCTTCATTCGCTCATTCGAAGGTCTTCAAGCAAAAGCTGAAGCTCAGTGTTATCCGGCTGCATGGCCGAAGCCTGCTCCAGATGCTTCAACGCATTCTCCCGGTAGCCGAGCTCAAGCAGCAGACGGCCGTATTCTTCAAGAAATACTTCGTTTTCCTGATACACACTGTACACTTCTTCGTATTTTTCTTTTGCTTCGACGGGCTCGTCCTGAAGATTTTTAGCCCGGGCGTAGTACCACTGAAAACGCACATCCGGCTCGCCCATTTCGTATAAATGATCAATCAGGTCAATCATTGCCTCCGGTTCTTCCTGCTCCATCCACATGCTGAGAAGCGCATTCGCCGCTTCAAGATGAGCCGGATTTAAAGCAAGCGCCTCCTTGAGATGTTTTTCTCCCTCTTCTTCGTTGCCAAGCGCCATATACAGCTTCCCGGCCTCGGTATATAGATTTTCATTGTATTCATCTTCTTTAATGCCAGCCTTGGCTGCTTCCAGGGCTTTTTCATGGTCCTCGAGACCTTCGTAGCTTCGCACGAGATATGGATAGAGGGCTACAAAGTCTTTATCCATGTTCCGGAGCTCTTCGAATTTTTCCGCAGCCAGCTGATAATCGCTGACCTGCAGCGCCGTATAGCCGTACCCAAACAAAGCGTGGAGCTCCGTGTGTTCTTTCAGTCCGGCCTCGTAGTAGCTCAGCGCATCCTCAAACGAACCGGTCACGCTGTAAGCTTCAGCGAGACGAAGGCTCAGGCTCCCATCCGGAAATTTAAACCCGGCACCTTCCGCCTGCTTCAAATAAGGAATGCTCTTAGCGTAGTCTCCGCGGGATAAATAATAATCCCCAACGGCGGCAAGCAGCACCGGCTCTTCAGGACTCTGCTTTAGTGCATCCAAAAGCTTCTGCTCCGCTACTTCATCGAGCCCCTGCATCTGATACAAGTCAGCAAGCAGCAGCTGCGCCCGCAGATACTCTTCGTCCGACTCCTTTACCTCAAGCAGCCACTCAATCGCCTCATCCTCATCGTCGAGATCAATCGCATTCTCGGCTGCAGTAGTCAGCAGTGCCCCTTCATCGGGATAGCGTCCAAGCAGGTCTTCAATCAGCGGCTGTGCCTTATCCGAGCGGCCCAGCTCCTGATACATTTCCACTATATCGTATTTTTCCTGATCATTTGCAGAGTGGCTGTATTTCTCCATCTCTTCAAGCCCTTTTTCCGTATCGCCGTTTCTTATCGTTTCAAGGATCGTTTCTAAATTCACGCCGTCAACAACCTTTCTTCCAGGTAAATCTCGTTTAGCACTGTGTAATTATAGCAAACATTGCCCGCTGTGACGAACAGAAAACCTTCTACACGCAGAAAGTGACAACGTTTACAAAAACAAAAAAAAACACCTGATGTCTACTCATCAGGTGTGCCGCCACATCGGCTAGTTTTAAGATAAAGAGTATGGATAGGAGTGGAGAGAAACCATACGCTAATATTAGTATAACGTAATTGTAAGCGTTGTCAATGCTTCTCCCCTATTTTTTCATTCTTTTTTCGGTTAACCAATGTAGGATTCATAATCGTGCTTTTCGAGCTGCTGCATGCCGGCCCGCCGGTCGTCTTCAGTACGGAACGTCAGCTGCAGCACGCCCATAATGTCCTCTCTCGTTTCAAGGATCCGGATGTTGATAATACTGATGCCGGTGCGTCCAAGAATACCGGTTACGTCCGAGATAACTCCGGGATGGTCCGGCACGTCGACAAACAGGTCATAAATGGCCGGTATGGCCCCCTGCTTCTTGGCAGGCAGTCCATCACGATAAGACTTGGCGTGCTCAAAAAACTGGTAAATCTGCTCTTTATCCCCCGCGGCAAGCATCTGTTCAATGGCGCTCATCTGCTGCTTCCAGTCCTCCATCAGCTGCCGCATCACGTCATTGTTTTTCAGCAGAATATCCGTCCACATTTCCGGGCTGGCTGAAGCGATTCTCGTAATATCCCGGAACCCTCCGGCAGCGAGCTTTGTCACCCATGCCTGTTCGTCCTCCATCCCCTTCACCTGATGCACAAGGGCCGATGCCACAATATGCGGAAAATGACTGATGACGCCTGTCAGCAGGTCGTGCTGTCCGTAGGAGAGCTCAATAAATTTCGCCTGTGTGCCCTGAAGCCAATCTTTGATCTCACCAATCTTTTCAGCAGAGCCCGGCCCGTTTGGCACCAGCACGTAGTAGGCATTTTCAAACAGACGGACACGGGCAGCGTGGACACCGCTTTTGTGGGAACCGGCCATGGGATGGCCACCAATAAAATGAACGTTCTTTTCCGAAAGAACGTCTGCCTGCTCGCAGATCGATGTTTTTGTACTGCCGACGTCGGTAACGATAGCTCCGGGCTTTAAAGGCATGCCAGCCAGCTGCACGAGCAATTTCTCAGTGGTGGCAACCGGAGTGGCAAGCACAACCAGATCTGCTTCTTTTACAGCGTTCTCCAGGTCCGGGGCAGCCTCATCAATAACACTCAAGGATACCGCCAGCTTTGTCTGGGCTTCATCTACATCTGTTCCTGTAATATAAACACCGGGATGTTCCTGTTTGATGGCAAGGGCAATTGACCCTCCGATCAGTCCCAGCCCGATAACTGCTGCTTTTTTCTGCATCTGTTTCCCTCCAGGCCTCTCTTTGTTTCCATAAATAAAAACACCCGGCCCCGAGCGGAGCCGGATTCCGGGTGTTGTCCGCTAAAGCCTGGCCTGCTGACGTTCAAGCACTTCACTCAGCGTCTGGCGAAAAGCTTCATTCTGCTCTTCGGTCCCTATCGTTACACGGATCGATTCCGGATAGCCGAGAGCTTCTCCTGAGCGGATGATGATACCCTTTTTCAGCATTTCGTCAAAAACAACGCTTCCTGCAACTCCTGTATGAATCAGCAGAAAATTGGTCTGCGAAGGGACATAGTCCAGGCCCTGTTCTTCACAGAAGGCTGTCATTTTATCGAGTTCAGTTTTATTTTTCTTCCGGCACTTCTCAATAAAGCCGCGGTCCTTCAAGGCTGCCGTTGCCGCCCGCTGAGCTACAGCTGTAACGTTGAACGGAGGCCGGACCGGATCCAGGGACTGAATCAACTCTTCATGGCTTACGCCATAACCGACCCGGAGAGAGGCCAGACCATAAGCCTTTGAGAATGTACGCAAAAGAAGAAGGTTCGGGTACTCCTGCAGCAGCTTCAGCGTATCCGGATAATCCTTTGCGGTCACGTATTCAATGTAAGCCTCGTCCGAAACGACCAGTACGTTTTCCGGGACCCGATCGAGAAATGCCACAAATGCTTCATCATTAATATAGGCGCCGGACGGATTGTTCGGGTTACATACCCAGACAATACGTGTCTGTTCATCAATCGCTTCAAGCATTGCTTCGAGCTGATGTTCTCCGTCCACTGCCGGAATTTCACGGATTTCCGCTCCTTCAATGGCCGCATTATGCTTGTACTGCGAAAACGATGGCACCGCCATGACGGTATTTGTGTCCGGCCCAAGCATGGCCCGGCAGAGCATTAAAATCACCTCGTCGGAACCGGCCCCAAAC
Organism: Marinococcus sp. PL1-022; assembly: GCF_033845285.1. NCBI lineage: Bacteria > Bacillati > Bacillota > Bacilli > Caryophanales > Bacillaceae > Marinococcus > Marinococcus sp. PL1-022. The sequence continues at coordinate 1,651,794 of NZ_JAWXCX010000001.1, forward strand.
AGCAGCTGCTTTTCTCCAACATTCAGCTCCTCGGCCACTGCCTGGCGGAGCTCAGCTGCATAACCATCCGGATAAATTTCCGGATCGGCGGCCGCTTCTTCGATTGCTTGTTTGGCCTCCGGCGGGGCACCGTATGGATTTTCGTTGGAAGCCATTTTATGGACGGTGGTCAGTCCAAGCTCCCGTTTCACTTCTTCAATTGGTTTTCCCGGCTGGTAAGGCGTCATGCCTTTGATTTGTTTTTTAATATACAACTTCGTCACCTCGTCTTTGTATGCTGATTACTATCTTACGACGAAATTAACTCGGAGACAAAGGTTTTAATTTCGTTCAGTGCCTGCTCGCGCTCTGTCTTTTCAGCCGAAACGAGTGCCTCCTGCTGCTGTTCGACGATTTTCATAATCGCACTGCCGACGACAATGCCATCGCTCACGCCGTCGAGCAGCTCCACCTGCCGGCGGTTGGAGATGCCAAATCCAACAGCGACCGGCACCGTGCTTGCTTCTTTCACTTTGCGGATAAACGCATACGCCTCATCCGGGAAAGCGTCTCTCGTACCTGTTACACCAAGACTTGAAACGCAGTACAGAAAGCCCTGGGCCTGGGAGGCAATTTTTTCAATACGGTGGGCTGACGTCGGCGCCACAAGTGAAATGACCGACAGCTCCTTCTCTCTTGCAAGCTCACTGATAAAACTGCTTTCTTCCATGGGAAGATCCGGAATCAGTACCCCGTTCGCTCCCGCGGACGCCGCTTCTTTGACAAACGTTTCTTCTCCCATACGGAGCACGGGATTGACGTAGGAAAACACGACGACCGGAATCGTCAGTCCGCGTTCTCTCATCGTCCGGATCATGCGCAGAGCCCCTTTCAGGCTCATGCCTCCTTTGAGTGCGCGCTGGGCTGAGCGCTGAAGCAGCGGCCCATCAGCCAGCGGATCAGAATACGGAATGCCAAGCTCTAAAATATGGGCGCCCGCTTCCTGAAGCGAAAGAGCAATCGAAATGGTCGCTTCCTCATCCGGGTCCCCTGCCATAATAAATGGCACAAACAGAGGGTAAGGCGCCTGCGCTGCTGCTTCTTCCACAGACAGCACATTTGTTGCTTTATTCATCACTGCTCTCTCCTTCCATGCGGCGGCGGATCGTTTCAACGTCTTTATCTCCACGCCCCGAGAGGCAGATAACGATTCGTTCATTTCTGTCCATCTGTTTGGCCTTTTCAAATGCCAGGTAGAGCGCGTGAGAGGATTCAATTGCCGGTAGAATACCTTCTTTCTTCGTTAACAGCGAAAGTGCTTCAAGCGATTGTTCGTCTGTCACGCCCGTGTATTCCACGCGGCCGCTTTCGGCCAGATGGGCGTGCTCCGGACCAATGCCCGGGTAGTCCAGTCCGGCAGAAATAGAATACGGCTCAATAATCTGTCCATTTTCGTCCTGGATTAAATACGTCAGTGACCCGTGAATGACCCCGCGGGTGCCCTTTGAAATCGTTGCTGCGTGCAATGCTGTATGAATTCCCATACCAGCTGCCTCTGCCCCGTAAAGCTTTACATCGTCTTCCAGAAACGGATAAAACATGCCGATCGCATTGCTCCCGCCTCCCACGCATGCTGCAATCGCATCCGGAAGAGCGCCGCAACGCGTCTGCATCTGCCGTTTCGTTTCATCGCCGATGATCCGCTGATAATTCCGCACAATCATTGGATATGGATGCGGACCAACGACTGAACCGATTAAATAAAACGTATCTTCGACGTTGGTCACCCAGTAACGGATCGCTTCATTGGTGGCGTCTTTTAAGGTTTTGTTTCCGGACGATGCAGGCAGTACTTCTGCTCCCAGCAGCTCCATGCGGAAAACATTCAGCGCCTGCCGCTCCATATCCTCTTCGCCCATAAACACCTTGCACTCCAGCCCAAACTTAGCACAGACGGTCGCCGTCGCTACGCCGTGCTGGCCGGCGCCTGTTTCGGCAACGATTTTTGATTTCCCCATGCGTCTTGCCAGAAGCACCTGGCCGATGGCATTGTTTAATTTATGGGCACCGGTATGCAGAAGATCCTCCCGTTTTAAATAAATCTGAGCTCCGCCCAGATGCTCCGTCAAATGCCCCGCAAACGTCAGCGGCGTTTCGCGGCCGGCATATTCACGCAGAATATCCTGGTACTCCTCGTGAAAGGATTCATCCTCCCAGGCAGCGTTAAATGCCTCTTCAAGCTCCTCCAGTGCATACATGAGCGTTTCGGGTACATATTTTCCGCCATAATCCCCGTACCGTCCATGTTCATCGGGATATATCTGCTGCATAGCTATTCAACCTCTTCTCTAATTGTTCTAATAAACCGGCATCTTTTATTCCGTCTTTTTCCAGTCCACTGGAAATATCAATACCCGCCGGATGATACGCAAGCAGGTCTTCAACATTTTCCGGCCGAACTCCTCCTGCGATAAATAGCGGAAGCCGGTGGGCCTTTCCAGCTTTAATATAGCCCGGCACGTGCTCCCAGGCGAAGGATGCGCCGGCCCCTCCAAACCGGCCATTGACTTTGGCGTCGATGATGAAGCCATCCACGTAGTCCGCATAGGCATCAATCTGTTGATGCGTATATTCTCCGTGCGGCAGGGCTTTCCAAACATTCTTGCCAGTACGGTGCCGGATGATCGCCGCTTCTTCCGGCGGCTCCTCGCCGTGCAGCTGAATCACGTCTGCCTGTATTTCTTCCACGGTCGCAATCACTCTTCGCACCGGCGCATTCACAAACAGGGCGGTAACCTTTTTATCGTGCAGCGGGTGGACCTGCAGCCACTCGCGAACGGCTCCCGGCTCCACTTCCCGTTTCCCCGGGGCAAATACAAACCCCGCAAAGTCAGCAGAGGAAGAAGCTGAAAGCCGCACATCATTTTCGGAGTGCAGGCCGCACATTTTAAACATCGGTGTCTGTGGAGGCATGCTCGTTCACTCCCCGCAGTTTTAGTAAAGCTTCACGTACGTCCGGCTGCCTCATCAGGGATTCACCGACAAGCGCCGCCTCTGCCCCGAGCAGCTGTATATAATCAAGGTCTTCGTTTGTACGGATGCCGCTTTCACTGACGAGTACGCTGCCTTCCGGTATAAACGAAGCTGCTTTTCCTGTCTGCCCGAGTTCTGTATGAAACGTATGAAGATCACGGTTGTTGATGCCGATAATTTCCGGCGTAAACTGATGGAGAAGGTCGTGCAGCTTTTCGGGGGAATGTGCTTCTACAAGCACCTCCATCCCGAGCCCGTAAGCCTGCCGGTACAATTCGTGCAGCTTTTCCGGCGCAAGGGCTTCTGCGATCAGTAAAATAGCGTCTGCCCCGATCGCTGCACTTTCCTCCACCTGTCTGGCATCAATAATAAAGTCCTTGCGCAGTACAGGCAGAGAAGATATTTTTTTGACCGCTGTCAGATAGCTGCTGCTTCCCTGAAAATACGTTTCATCCGTCAGCACCGACAGGGCAGCGGCACCTCCCTGTTCATAGCCAAGAGCGATGGCCTCCGGATCAAAATCGCTCCGTATCAGTCCTTTGGAGGGCGAAGCTTTTTTGACTTCCGCAATAATCTGTACGTTCTGCGGATCCTGCTGCAGTGCTTTTTTCAGAGAATAAAACGGTACATCCGGACGCTCACCAACCGTAATATGGGAGAGCTCCTCCTGTTTAGTTTGCAGTATTTTTTCAAGCATACGTTGATTTAACCTCATTTCCCCGCAGGCGCTGCAGCTGCTGTTCGGCTTTGCCCCCGCGGATGACTTCCTCCGCAAGCTGCACGCCGTCTGCGATTGTTTCTGCCCGGCCGGCAGCATAAAATGCAGCACCCATGTTTAATAGTAAAATATCTTTTGCGGCTCCCGTTTCTGAGCCGTTAAAAATGCTTTCAATCAGCGCTGCGCTTTCTTCGGCTGTCTCCACCTGCACCTCTTCGACGGGAGCTCTCGTCAGCCCTGCCTCTTCCGGCGTAATTTCATATTTCGTAATCTCCCCGTCGCGAAGCTCCGTAATATAGGTACTGTCCGAAATTGTCATTTCATCCAGTCCATCTCTGCCGGTCACAAATAACGCCCGGCTCGCACCCAAATTTTTCAGTACGTAGGCCATTTTCTCTCCGTATTCCCGGTCAAACACACCGACCACCTGAATATCAGCATTTGCCGGATTTGTTAACGGCCCGAGCACGTTAAAGATTGTACGAAAACCGAGTTCTTTTCTTGGAGTGCCTGCATGCTTCATCGCTACGTGGTAAAGCGGGGCAAACAAAAAGGCAAGCCCTTTTTCCTGCAGTGCTTTAACCGCTTCCTCAGGTCCTGACTGCACGGGCACCTGCAGTGTTTCCAATACGTCGGCGCTGCCGCTTTTGGATGATACCGAGCGGTTGCCGTGCTTGGCTACCCTGATCCCCGCTCCGCTTAACGCGATCGCAGAAGCAGTGGAAATATTGTACGTTGAACTTACGTCGCCGCCGGTTCCGCACGTATCGAGAAGAGAAGGCTCCTCATGCTCTAACGAAAGGGCGTGACGGCGCATACTGCGGACAAATCCGGTCAGCTCTTCCACCGTCTCGCCCCGGAAACGCATAATGGAAATAAGACCGGCAATCTGGCTCGGTGTAGCCTCTCCCTGCATAATAAAGTCCATTGCCTGTTCTGCTTCCTGTTCTTTTAGTGTATGCCCCTCAATACATTTATTCAACAGTGCTTTAAGCATGAATATTCTCTCCCTTCTCATCGGTGAACATTGCTTCGGCAGCGGCTACAGTACGGAGAAGAGCGGCTGCTTTATTCTGCGTCTCTTCGTATTCCGATGCCGGGTCTGAATCGGCAACGATACCAGCACCGGCCTGGACCTTTGCTGTCTGATTTTCCACAAGCATCGTCCGGATGGCAATGCAGGAGTCAATGTTGCCGTCAAAGCCCATATAGCACACAGCACCGGCGTACATTCCGCGTCTTGTCGGCTCGAGTTCCTTTAAAATTTCCATCGCACGGATTTTCGGTGCTCCGGAAACGGTTCCGGCCGGGAAAGCAGATTGGAGAGCTGCGACCGGGGAAACGAAAGGAGAAAGCCTTCCTGTCACCTTCGAAATAATATGCATCACGTGAGAAAAACGGACTGTTTCAAGCAGCACCGGCGTTTCCACCGTGCCGTAGGAGGCAATCCGCCCAACATCATTTCGAGCCAAATCAACGAGCATAAAGTGCTCCGCCCGCTCTTTTTCATCGGCAAGCAGTTCTTCTTCGAGTGCTTTATCTTCTGTGTCGGTCTGTCCCCGTTTGCGGGTTCCGGCAATCGGATGAATTTCCACGTGACCGTCCAGCACCTGCACGAGCCGTTCCGGAGAGCTTCCCACCACTTCAGTTTCGCCAAGCCGCAGGTAAAACAAGTACGGCGACGGATTAATCATGCGAAGCACCCGGTAAAGGTCGAAGCCACTCACCGTTGTCGGCAGCTCAAAGCGCTGGGACAGCACTGTCTGAAATACGTCTCCGGCTACAATATATTCCTTAATTTTCTCCACCGCATCCATGAAATCTTCCTTCGAATAATTGGACTGGACCCGGCTGAAGTCCACGGCTGTATTTTTTTCAAGCGGCGGATACATCGCGGAGCCGGAATTACCGTTCTGAAGACTTTTTTGAAGCTTCCCTACCGTTGCCTTCGCTTCCTCAAAGCGTTTTTCAGGTTCTTTCTCTGTATGTTCATCATAATAGATGATCGTCAGCTCTTTGTTCGTCTGATCGAGCGCCATAATCGTGCGGCAGTACACAAAGTGTATGCGTGATTCCGGGGCATTCTCCGGCGCAAGCTTTGGCTCAAACAATTCCACAGCATCGTACGAGAGGGCCCCGACAGCACCGCCTTTAAATGGGAGATCCACATCCGGCAGCGAAGGATCAATATAGTCTGTCGCCTGCTGCATGCAGGCTTCCAGATCGGAAGCTGTAAGTATGAGGGCGCCGTCCGTTTTCTCGAGACGGAATTCTCCTCCCTGCTCTACAATCCGGTAGGAGGGATGAAGCCCGACAAACGAGTAGCGCGACCATGGAGAGGCTTCGTCTTTACTTTCAAGCAGATATACTGCGTCCTCCTGAAAGTGACGAAATACATCAATGGGGGTGAGGGTATCGGAAAAGTAATGCTCCATATATGGAATTGTGCGGTGGGATAAAGACGCGTCAGTGAATGCCTGCTTCGTTGTTTTGGTCACGGTTTTTCCTCCTTTAATAGGAAAAGCATGCCAGAACACGAGAAAAACCTCTCTGGGGACAGAGAGGCATGATAGAAGAGAACCCTGCATATACTACGCAGGATTTATTGGTTAAATGTGTTGTCAGGTATCTTCTATTCTCCGCTATTCTGCCTCTGCTCTTCTAACTCTCTATGCTGCCTCCGGTGGCAGCGCTCATCTATACCTTAACTATCGTTACTCTAGCTTATACTTATCCTACTAGGAATCCTTCTGCTTTGTCAATCCAAGGTCCGGACGAAGCGCCACCGCTTCGTTTAAAAAGATATGCTGCACATCTTTTGCAGGTACATTTACATCCGCAGTCATCATCACACGGATGCAACGCTCCAGGCTGCCAGGCACCGGGATTTCCTGGGCACACATTACCGGAACAAACTCCCATCCAGGAATCTCCCTCGCTGCTTTTGCCGGAAAAGCAGCATCCAGATCAGAAGTGACCGTAAACCAAATATGCGATACCTGGTCTGCGGTAATATGATTTTCCGCTATCATTTCCTTAAGTACCCGTCCGGTTTCTTCCCAGATCTCTTCTGCGTGGTTTTCTTTTACCGTTGTTGCACCCCGTACACCTCGTATCACTGTTGTCACCTGCCTATTTATAATAGCGATCGAGCAGCTGCCTGATCGTGTTTTCTTCCACTTTTGCTGTCAGCGGTTTCCCCGGCTTTTCGAGCAGCACGTAATGAATATCCCCGTAGGAAGCTTTTTTATCTCTTTTCATCGCTTCCACTAGCGTGTCAGCTGAAAGCCCGCCTGGGGCGTCCACCGGGTAGCCCAGTGATTCGAGCCATGCTTTTTCTTTTTCCAGATCCCAGTGGCCTGCGCCTTCGTAATTACTTACCGCAAGAGCAAACCACAGGCCGGCCGCCACTCCTTCTCCGTGCGTGATACGTCCGTAGCCCATTTCTTTCTCCAGGGCATGCCCAAGTGTGTGCCCCAGATTCAAAAAGGCCCGCACACCCTGCTCGCGTTCATCCTCTTCGACAATACGCGCTTTGACTTCAATCGACCGTTTAATCCAGGAAGCTACTTCGGGCGACTTCATATCCTCCACGCTCTGCACGCGGGCTTTTAAATCCTGCAAAAAGACCTCTCCGTCAAGGTAGGCGTGCTTGATCATTTCGGCAAAGCCGGAGCGCCACTCGGCGTCGGGCAGGGTGTGCAGTGTCTGCGTGTCATATATGACAGCCAGAGGCGGATGGAAGGCACCGGCCAGGTTTTTGCCTGCACGCAGGTTAATGCCCGTTTTCCCTCCTACGCTGCTGTCCTGGGCAAGAAGAGTGGTCGGCAGCTGAATATAGTCTACTCCCCTCATGTATCCGGCAGCTGCGAACCCGGTCAAATCACCGGCCACACCCCCGCCGAGCGCCACAAATACCGACTTTCTGTCCATTTCGCTTTCCGCTGCGAACTCCCACAGCCGGGAAAGCTCCTCCGCCGATTTGGACTGCTCACCTGACGGCATCACATAGGTGCTCACAGGCAGAAGCCGGGCCAGCTGGCTTTCTGTTTCTTCCCGGTAGAGGGCCTCCACCACCTCGTCCACGACGAGCAGGAAACGGCTGCTGTCTGCTGTTATCTCCTTTAAAACGTCTGCAAGCTGATAGCGGAGCCCTCCCCCGATTATTACCGGGTAGCTTCTTTTCTCCGCCTGTATCTGTACAGTTTCCATCGGTTAAAAATCCTTCGCTTCCTGTATGTACTCTTCAAAGTTCCGGCGGATACGGTCAACATTATCTGTGCCGAACATATCCAGAAAGGAGACGGCTACCTCAAACGCCACGACGTTTTCCATTACAACCGAAGCAGCAGGCACCGCACAGCTGTCCGAACGCTCAATGCTCGCTTTAAACGGTTCTTTGGAATCAATATCTACGCTTTGCAGCGGCTTATAGAGGGTCGGGATCGGCTTCATCACGCCCTGGATGACCACCGGCATGCCATTGGTCATCCCGCCTTCAAATCCGCCAAGGTTGTTCGTGCTCCGGTAATAGCCGTTCTCTTCGTCCCAGACAATCTCATCATGCACCTGGCTTCCCGGCCGGTTAGCCGCTTCAAAGCCGATACCAACTTCAGCCCCTTTAAAGGCATTAATGCTTGCAACCGCGCCGACGATTTTGCCATCAAGCTTGTGATCATACTGCACGTGACTGCCCAGACCTACCGGCAGGCCTTCCACTACAGTCTGGACAACGCCGCCAATGGAATCGCCATCCGCCTTCGCCTTGTCGATCGCTTCCATCATTTGTTTCTCCGCTTCAGGGTCCAGGCAGCGGACTGGAGACGCTTCTGACTTTTCCTGAAGCTCCTGCATGGAGGAATAAGACGTCTGTGCTGAATGAATACCACCTATCGTAAGAACCTGGCCTCCAACTTCTATTCCGAAGGTTTTGAGAATTTTTTTCGCCAGTGCCCCTGCCATCACCCGGGCAGTTGTTTCTCTGGCCGAGGAACGCTCGAGCACGTTTCTCATGTCACGATGCCCGTATTTAATAGCCCCGTTCAAATCTGCGTGCCCGGGACGGGGACGGGTAATTTTGCGCTTCACTTTTTCCGCTTCCTCTTCAGAGAGCGGTTCGGTGCCCATAATCTTTTCCCAGTGCACAAAATCGTCATTTTCGACGACCATTGTAATTGGTGCGCCGGTTGTTTTCCCATGCCGGACTCCACTTAAAAACTTCACCTTATCTTTTTCGATCTGCATTCTGCGGCCGCGTCCGTATCCACCCTGCCGTCTTGCAAGTTCCTGGTTGATATCCTCTTCAAGAAGCTCCATCTGTGCCGGAACTCCCTCAACGATCGTTGTCTGCTGTGGTCCGTGTGATTCTCCTGCGGTTAAAAATCTCATATGTGCCATCTCTCCCCTTTGCTCCATACGTATCTCTTTAGTGCTTTTATGCAGTAAATGATAACATAATCCTCTATTTAGTGAAACTGCCTTCTTTCATCTTCCTGAAAAGCTTAGCTTTTGCGGTAAAAAAAGGTCCCGGCCGGCTCAAACTTATACTTTTCCGGGTGAAACATCTGCTCCGTGCTTCCGACAAACAAAACACCTCCCGGGCGCAGCGCACCGTAGAACTGCTGGTAGATATAATCCTTCGCTTCTTCTGTAAAATAAATCATTACATTTCTGCAAATGATAACATCCACCTCCCTCACCGGATTATCTGCAAGCAGATTCTGCTTTTTAAAGCGAATGTCCCGGGCTGCCGCTTTGGTATCAAACTGGTAGGCCGGCGGACTCGCTTCAAAATATTTCTGCCGATACGCCGGAGGCACATTTTCTACTGCACGGGCCGAGTAGAGACCCATCTGCGCCTGTTCAAGGATGCGGCTGTCTATATCCGTCGCCGTAATGGAAAAGGAAGAACCCGGAAATGCTTCTTTCATCATCATCCAGAGCGAGTAAGGTTCTTCACCAGTAGAACACGCTGCAGACCATATGTGCGGATCACTGCGTTTGTTAAGTATTCCCGGAAGAATCGATGTCTGAAGCACCTCCCAACGGGCAGGATTACGAAAAAATTCGGAAACATTGATAGTCATCCGGTCAAGTATTTCCTTCAAAAGCACTTCGTCTTTCTGAAGACCCCGGTCAAATAAATCTGTGAACGAATGAAAACCTTTTTTCTGTAAAAAGGAAAACAGCCGCCGCTTCATCTGCGCCTCTTTGTATAAATGCAGGTCCAGGCCGGTTAGGCCCTTCATTTTTTGCACGAACAAACCGTAATCATCATCCATTTGATTTTCCACTGCTGCATTTTGCCTGCTTGTCATCGTATCCCCACTTTGCTGAGTATCGTTATTATATCACGGCAGCCTTGATTCTTCAGATTCCGATCAAAGATCTTTTCCATTATATCGACCAGCAGAAAGAAAATATTCACCTGATAACCAGGTGAGTGGCTTTTACCAGTAAATAATAAAAAAAGCGGGCCCCCTGCAGGGACACGCTTTAGATTAATACCTTTTCGCCCGTTTTTCCGCTTTGGAATCAGCTACGACGAAGCAGGCGTGAATGGATGCCGGCACCCAGAAAATCAGGAGCAGCAGAAAATTGATAAATGCCTGAAACGGCCGGCCGACGATCAGCACCGCTACCGGCGGCAACAGTATTGCCAGTAAATACATCATTGATTATCACCCTTATCTTGAATTGTCTATAAGAGTGTATTCCCAAAAGTGTATCAGCTTAATCTTGTTTTACAGCCACGCATCGATGGAGCGTTCATATTCAAGTACTTCCTCCGGTTTGAAAAACAAACCGATCTCCCGGTCCGCGCTCTCCAGGGAATCTGAGCCGTGGATAACATTTTTCTCTTTCACGTGCCCGAAATCGCCGCGGATCGTTCCTGCCGGTGCTTCTTTTGGATCTGTTTTCCCGATCAGCAGCCGCGAAATATGTATAGCATCCTGGCCTTCGAGTACTACGGCAAATACGGGGCCCGACGTAATAAAACCGACCAGATCATTAAAAAAAGGTTTTTCTTTATGTTCTTCGTAATGCTTCTGGGCTAATTCAGGTGAAATCTGCATAAATTTACCGGCGGCGATTTTCAGCCCTTTTTCTTCAAAACGCTGAACAATGCTGCCGACCAGTCCGCGCTGAACCCCGTCCGGCTTAACCATTACAAACGTGCGTTCACTTGTCATATTTTTTCCCCCATCCATTACTAATTACCAAAATTAGTATAGCAAAAGTTGAAAGCGTTAGCAATTACGGACTGGAAGGGGATCTAATATTTTCTGCCGCCAATATACGCAGCTATATCCTTTAAGGAATCCTTTGCCTCTATGTCCGGCAAAGTGGCAATCGCTTCATACGCTTTCTCCAGATACCGCTCACTCATTGTTTTCGCATATTCGATGCCCCCGGAACTATTGACTTCCGACAATATACGTTGCACCTGGCCTTCGTCGACTGCCTCCTCCTGAATAGCTGCACTGATTTTTTCCTGCAGATGCGGATTATGATGCATCGCATACAGCGCAGGCAGCGTTACATTTCCCTGCCTAAGGTCCCCTCCGGCAGGTTTTCCAAGCTCTTTTTCACTCCCGGTAAAATCGAGAATATCATCGATAATCTGGTAGGACATGCCAAGGTGATAGCCGTACCGGTAAAGCTGGCGCTGCGTCTTTTTTGATGCTCCGGCGCTTGCAGCACCGAGCTCACAGCCGGCGGCAATCAAAACCGCTGTCTTTCTGCGGATTCTGCGCAGATACGTCCGCAGCGGCTGCTCCCAGTTGTACTGGTCCCGGATCTGTTCGATCTCGCCGACGCATATTTCGATCAGCGTCTTTGAGATAATCCGGTTGATGACAGGGTCCCGGTAATAGGCTGCGCGCTCAACCGCACTTCCAAAGATATAATCGCCGGTGTACATCGCTACTTTGTTGTCCCATGCCGCTTTGACTGTAGATTCGCCCCGGCGCAGCTCAGCATCATCTATCACATCATCATGAACAAGAGAAGCCATGTGTATCAGTTCAAGTGAAGCAGCAGCATGTTTGATATGCCCGATATCATAATTTCCAAATTTCGCACTTAGCAGCACTAAAACCGGCCGGATTCGTTTGCCTCCAGCTTTTAATAAATGATTCGACGCTTCAGTCAAGACGGCGTGCTTCGAGTCCACCGCTTCTTCAAGCGTTTTTTCGATCACTTTTATATCCGGTTTTAAATCTCTGTACAGATCCATCAGCTTCATCTTATTCACCTTCAAAATAAATAATGCACCTCGTCTCCCGGCTGCAAAATATCTAAACTTTCAACTGCTTCATTTAAATATCCATACTTATAAGCGAGATGGTAATAATAAAGCAGGCCTTCCTGCTCTCTGGTCCCAAGCGTGAAATGAAGCCCCCGGAAGTAGTTCTGCCAATACGTCCTGCTGCCTCCAAGCCTGTGACTGTAATCACTGGCCATTTCGGCAAAATTGTCCTGCTGTGCTGTGCGGCGGCTTTGTAAAAAATCCTGATGCAGAGCAGACCATGTGCTCTCAGCCTGATGGAACGATTCGTTTTGAACAGCAAATACAGCGTAAACCATCGGCAGGCCGGTATGAGCATACCAAAGTTCGCCGAGATCGTAACAGAACCAGTCGCTTTCCTCCCAGGAAGCCCTGATGGCGTCATCGCCAATTAACAGGTAAGCGTCGTTCTGCTCTTTCATTTTCACCGGATCCGGTGCCTGCGTCTGATACTGCGCTTCTGTCACCTGATAGAATTCCTGCAGTATAATTTTCAGCAGATGAACGCTTGTCGCACTTGTCGATGTTAACGCAATCCGCCTCCCCACAAGCTCATCAAGAGGGTAACGGGAATAGAACAAAATGGACCGTACTTTGCCGGCAGAAGCTACACAAAGAGAAGGCAGAAGCGAAAGAGCATGCGTACTGGACCCAAAAGCAAATGAAGATACAGCACTTCCGCTCAGCTTTTGTTCTTCGAGTTTTCGGTTCAGCGAAGCAGGTACGTCCTGTTCGAACTGCACCCCCTCCTGCTCAAGCTTTTGACGGTCGAGATAATAAAAAAACGGTTTTGCGTTCGTATAAGCGATTTCTCCCATTGTTATGGACATAACCATCTCTCCAAATCGTATACATCTTCACTGTACAGGTGTACATGTTTTTACATTAAAATATCTCCAAGGGTAAATACTAATATCACGATGCTGATAATCCCATTCATGGGAAAAAAGGCGACTCCAACCTTCGACAGGTCATAAGGCTTCACCAGAGAATGCTCGTAAATCATGATTGCCGCAGCTGCGGCAAGTCCAATAAGATAAAACCAGCTGAGTGGCGAAAGCAGATACAGTGCAAGCAGGGAAATCAGACTGACGAGGTGAAACCCCCGGGAAATGTAAAGAGCTTTCGCAATCCCGAAGCGGGCCGGGATGGAATTCAGCCCGACGCGCTTGTCATACTCCGCATCCTGTGTGGCATAAATTATATCAAATCCACCAATCCACATAGCTACCGCCGTAAACAGCAAAAATGCCTCCGGCTGAAGCGTGCCAGTTACTCCTACCCATCCGCCGAGCGGCGCGATACCAATTGTTATTCCTAAAAACACATGGCAAAGCCAGGTGAAGCGCTTTGTGTAGGAATACAGCGTCATAAAAAAGACAGGAATCGGCAGAAGGTAGACCGCCAGCATATTTAACTGAAACGCAGCGATAAATAAAACAAAAAAAGATCCAAGCACAAATAAAATGGCTTGACCTCTTGAAACGTCTCCTGCAGGAATGGCACGTGTTTCCGTTCGCGGATTGCGGGCGTCTATTTCTGCATCAATCAGGCGGTTCAGCGTCATTGCAGCGCTGCGGGCACCAAACATTGCCAGTGTGATCCATATCCAGTCAGCAATGGAGGGCCAGGAGCCGTTGATCATCAGGCCGCCGAGCGCCGCTCCCAAAAATGCAAAAGGGAGGGCGAATACGGTATGTTCGAATTTTATCATTTCTAAAATGGTTTTAATTTTATTCATTGGTTCAACTTCCTTATCACTGTCATTTTATCACTTTTTGCGTGCAATATGGGCACAGACGGTGCCGGCAGAAAAAGGAGACATCTGCACCCGGCTGAACCCTGCTTCCATGAACATAACCCCAAGCGTTTCTTTTGACGGAAAGGCCATGGTCGATTCCTGGAGCCAACGATATTCATCGTACCGGTTAATCAGTACTTTCCCTATGACCGGCATGACCGACTGAAAATAAAAGGAATAAAATTTTTCTACAAGGCTGTTTTCCGGCCAGGATGTTTCCAGGCACACAGCGGTACCGCCAGGCTTCAGCACCCGCTGCATTTCCTTAAGCACCCGCAGGTAATCGGATACGTTCCGGAGACCGAAGCCTATCGTTACATAATCAAACGAGTCATCCGGAAACGGAAGGCTGTTTACATTTCCATGTATTAAATCGATGTTTGTGAGTTGTTCCCGGTGCACCTTCTCCCGGCCGACCTCCAGCATTTTTTCACTGAAATCAATGCCGGTGGCGCTGCCGGCTTTTCCTACTGCTTTTCCAAGCTGAATCGTCCAGTCAGCCGTGCCACAGCATAAATCGAGCGTTTTCGCTCCACGGTGGACGTTCATCTGCTTCATTGTTTTTTTCCGCCAGCGTTTATGCAGCCGAAAGCTGATCACGCTGTTCATGTGGTCGTAGTTGCCTGAAATAGACTGGAAGACCTGATATACTTTATTTTCTTTTTGGGTAGCCATCATTGAAACCCCTTTTACTCAATACCTACAGCTATCCATTCATCCATTAGCGAGTGCAGCCCCTCAGAGAGCTGTTCGTCTTTTTCGACATGCTGATGAAAAAAGCTGTGTTCTTGATCGATTAATTGTTTTAATATTTGGCGGGCGCTCTGCGAGTGACCTTCCCAGTGCTGCACCTGGGCAGCGCTGGCTGAAAATTCTTCGGTACGGCCAAACCATTCCCATTCATGAAGCAGTCTTTTCAAGGCAAAAATAGAGGAGGAAGCCACTGCAAGATGCGGGCGCCCGTAAAAATGGATAACCGCTTCCACAATGCCCGCTTCACTCATTCTAAGTGTTTGAAGCATATCGGTATAGTCCTGGCACTCACCAAAATGCAGCTTCATTTTCGCTTCATTCATGCTCCGGATTGCTGATGTGAAAACTATAAGGATTTCCTGATGAAAAGCAGTACTGAGCAGACGATAGTAAAGACTGCTCATCAAATCCCCGTTCAAAATCGTCAGCTGCCTTATTTTCTTGTCATCGCCGTCGTTATGCAGCTGAATCTGTTCATGAGCCTTAAATGCTGACTGCACGAGCAGTACAGCTGCAATTTGTTCCACCATTCGTTCCCGGGGCACTTTGGCCCCACTTAACGCTTCCAGCAGAAGGTGAACCGTCTCTTCGTGCGCTTCCGGCAGCCCGATTTTCTGCTCAATGTACGAGTGCTGGGTCAGGCGCTGAAACTCTTTTTTTATTTCCTCTGCACATGGTGTCCAGTAGTTGTTCATGCCGCTTCCCCCAACCCCTTAAATGCTGGTGATTTCATTTCTTACGTCCTATGCTCTCCAATTATAGCACAGGCTCTTTGTTTCCAAGAAAGATTACATTAATCTTCCCCGCTTCCTGCCTTTATTTCGCCGTAGCTTGTTTGTATAACCGCGTTGCCGCGCACCTTGATCGCAGATGTATGCTCGGTAAACTGAGCAATAAGTACTTCTCCGCCGTCTAATTTTTCCAAGTGATGAAAACGAGTGTCCTTGCCGCGGGTCAAGCCCATAACGTTGACACCGTCTTCTTCTGCACGGATGACGATAAAATCATCTCCATTCTGCATTTTAAGACCCTCCCTGTTTTCGGTTTGTGCCCATGGTAAAGCGCCTGCTTTCTGCAGGCGCCTGATTTTTATCTGCTGGTGATCAGTGCTTAATCAGCGAAAGAACTTCGCTCCTTGCCGCCTGATCTTCTTCAAATGTTCCTCTCACTGCGGACGTTACCGTCATAGATCCCGGCTTTTTCACGCCGCGCATCGTCATACACATATGTTCAGCTTCAAGAACGACCATCACTCCGTGAGGTTCAAGTGTCGAAACAATTTCGTTTGCAATAGTATACGTGATACGCTCCTGAAGCTGCGGACGTTTGGCAATTGTTTCCACGGTCCGGGCCAGCTTACTCAGACCTGTCACCATTCCGCCTTTTGGAATGTAGGCTACGTGAGCCTTACCGAAAAAGGGGACCAGGTGATGCTCGCACATCGAAAAAAACGGAATATCTTTTACCAGTACCAGTTCCTCGTGGTCTTCCCCAAATACAGTTTTTAAATGCTCGTCTGCTGATTCATGCAGCCCGGCAAAAACCTCCTGGTATAAACGGGCTACCCTGTCCGGAGTGTCGAGCAGGCCTTCCCGGCCGGCATCTTCACCAACACCTTCAAGAATCAGCCTGACACCTTCTTTTATTTTTTCGTGATCAAAATTAGCCACCGTAAGTCCTCCAATCAACTTCTGCTGCCTTCAGCCACTGCTGTTTGTCTTGAGAAATTTTAGCACAAGCCCTTTTAGAAAGCAAAAGGGGCGCCTTTAACGTAACAGGCGCATTAATCATTATCATCGAGCAGCATGATGGAGTGCTCTTTTTCATTTTTCTTTCCACGCTCCATCAGGGACTTTGCCATTTTCTCCGGCGGCACGTGTTCAAACAGAACTTTATACAGCCCTTCTGTAATTGGCATTTCCACTCCAAGAGACCTGGACCAGTGGTAGACAGCTTCGGTAGTCCGCACTCCTTCAACGACCATCCCCATCTGCTCCAGTACGTCTTCGAGGCTTTTGCCTGAGCCGATTTGATTTCCAGCCCGCCAGTTCCGGCTGTGTTCACTTGTACATGTAACGATCAAATCCCCAAGACCCGAAAGGCCGGTAAAGGTAAGCGGGGATGCTCCCAGATGGGTGCCAAGACGTGTAATTTCCGCCAGCCCTCTTGTCATTAAAGCAGCCTTTGCGTTATCCCCGTATCCAAGTCCTGATGTAAGACCGATACCGAGGGCAATAATGTTTTTCAGCGCCCCGCCAATCTCGACACCGAGAAAATCATCATTTGTGTATACACGGAAAGCCTGGTTCATAAACAGCTCCTGCACCCGGGTCTGTACTTGTTCAGAGGTGCCTGACACCGCGACAGTGGTTGGCTGCTGCTCTGCCACTTCTTCCGCATGGCTTGGCCCCGAAAGCACGGCCATTCCTTTAAAAGAAATATCCGTCCACTCTTCTTCGAGAATTTGCGATACTCTTAAAAACGAGTCAGGCTCGATGCCTTTAGCTGCATGTACGACAATGGTTTCCGGCTGAAGATACGGCATTAACTCGCGGGCGATTTTTCTGACTGCCCCGCTCGGAACCGCAAGCACAATGTAGGAAGCCTCACCTGCTGCTTCCTTTATATCAGTGGTGGCCACTATATTTTCGGGCAGGACAATCCCTTTTAAATAGCCTTCATTTCTGTGTGTGGTGTTGATTTCTTCAGCCAGCGCTTCTCTGCGGCACCAAAGACGCACCGAATGCTGATTTTGTCCTAACACAGAAGCCAGGGCCGTTCCCCAGCTTCCTGCTCCAATAACAGCTGCCTGTTTCTTCATGTTTTTAACTCCTTTTATCCTTCACTGCTCTTTTTATACAATGAGCTTTCATTGCCACGCAGCAGGCGGACGATATTTGTACGGTGCTTCCATATCGACAGAAGGCCAAGAAAAACGGTTAAATACAGATAGGTCTCCGGATGTCCGTTGGTCGACTGGGTATAGAAAACCGCCACCGGGGTTAAAACAGCAAACAACAGAGAGCCAAGAGACACGTAACCGGTAACTGCAATCGCTGCAATCGCTATAATCCCGACATAAATTGCCGGAAAAAAGACGAGTACACTGATAACTCCGATGGCCGTTGCTACACCTTTGCCACCGCGGAAGCCAAAATAGACCGGCCAGTTATGTCCAAGTACGGCGGCAAGACCGCCAAGAGCGGGAGCCAGACCGTCCACCTGGCTTAACGACAAAAATCCGGGCAAAAGGGCCGAGGCTGTCCATTGGAAAAAGAAGCCGAGCCAGACCGCCACCATTCCTTTCAGCACGTCTAAAAGCAGCACCACCACCGCCCATTTTGTGCCCAGGACCCGCCGGGTATTTGTGGCTCCGGCATTGCCGCTCCCGACAGAACGGACGTCCACCTTTTTTATTCGCTGCACAAATAGATAACTAAAACTAACTGAGCCGATTAGATAGCCAATCACAACTGCAAGAATTACTCCCATTGCACTCTCCCCTTACCAAACCATTTCCGGCTGCTATTCGTTTTTCTTTCTGGCCACGATTCGAAGCGGTGTCCCTTCAAACGAGAAGGCTTCGCGGCATTTATTTTCCAAATATCTGCGATATGAAAAATGCAGAAGCTCCGGATCATTTACAAACAACACGATAACCGGAGGGCCTGAAGCCACCTGTGTTGCAAAATTGATACGCAGGCGTTTATTGCTGTGGGTCGGGGTTGGATTCATAATAACCGCATCCATAATAACTTCATTTAACACATTGGTAGGGACCCGTACGTGATGATTTTCAGCCACCTGACTTACTACCGGCAAAAGGTTCTGCATTCTCCGCTTCGTCTTGGCCGAAAGGAAAACGATCGGGGCATAGTCGAGGAACTGGAACTCCTCCCGAATTTCTTCGGTGAACCGGTGCATCGTTTTGTCGTCTTTTTCCACTACATCCCATTTGTTAACTACAATAACGATAGCCCGGCCGGAGTCGTGCGCATAGCCTGCTACTTTTTTGTCCTGTTCCCGGATGCCTGCTTCGCCGTCGAGAACGACAACAGCTACATCGGCCCGTTCCATGGCACGCATCGCCCGGAGTACACTGTATTTTTCTGCTTTTTCATACACTTTTCCCCGCCGGCGCATGCCCGCCGTATCAATGATGCTGTATTTCTGGCCGTCTTTTTCGAACTCCGTGTCCACCGCATCTCTCGTCGTGCCGGGAATATCGCTCACAATGACGCGTTCTTCCCCGAGTACTGCGTTCACGAGAGAGGATTTCCCCACATTCGGCTGACCGATGACTGCCATATGAATCGTGTCATCGTCCTTTTCCTCTTCGTCCTCCACAGGAAACCGTTCGAGCACTTCATCCAGCAGATCACCGAGGCCGAGGCCGTGGGAACCGGAAATCGGAAATACTTCTCCGAGGCCAAGGGAATAGAATTCATACATCTGCTCCCGCATTTCATAGTTGTCTATTTTATTCACGGCCGTGATGACCGGTTTTTTGGATCGAAGCAGAATGTCTGCGACTTCTTCATCTGAAGCCGTAATGCCGTCCCGCCCGTTCACGATAAAAATAATGACATCTGCCTCGTCGATAGCAAGCTTCGCCTGCTCCCGAATTTGAGTGAGCAAAGGTTCATCATTCAGTTCAATGCCTCCGGTGTCAATCACGTGAAAGAAGCGGTGCAGCCATTCACCTTCCCCGTAAAGCCTGTCTCTTGTAATACCCGGCTCGTCTTCGACGATAGCCATTCGTTCTCCGATAATACGGTTGAATATTGTTGATTTGCCGACATTTGGCCTGCCGACAATGGCGACTGTAGGTTTTACCATCATTTTGATTCCTTTCTGTCTCTAAATCTATCTTCATTATCATAACATGAAACAGATACGTTCCTCTCCCCCAAATTTGTATCCAGCGGGTAAAACAAGGAAAAACCAGGCAGCAAAATGCGCCTGGTTGGTTTTTCTCCCCTTATATCGAACGGCGGCTGTATACAGACGTATCAATGCCTCGCTCCTTCAGCCAGTGGGCTGTGTCCCCGCGCAGAACCACTGGTGCCCTTTGCAGTTCCTTAATGTTTTGAGCTCCAACTGCCGTCATTACTGTTTTCAGTTCCTCCTGTATCTGCCGGAGAAAAGAAGCAGCGCCTTCCGCTCCGCTGTTTTTCGCTTCTCTTAGGACGGCTCCTGCCATTCCACTGGCGCTCCCTCCAAGGGCAATAACCCTTGCAACATCCAGGCCGTGTCTTACGCCCCCTGAACCGATAACGCTGCCGGGATGCCAGGCATGCACAGTTTCAGCGATAGCGGCTGCTGTCGGGATGCCCCATTGATCGAAGAAAGCAAACGGACGCTCCCGTCTTTTGTTTTCAATCATGGAAAAATTCGTCCCCCCGCTGCCACCAGCGTCAATAACGGCTACCCCGGAGCTTCTCAGCTTAACTGCCGTTTCAAAGGAAATCCCAAACCCTACTTCTTTTACAATTACCGGAACAGAAAGCTCACTTGCAATCCGTCCGATCCGCTCCAGGGCTCCCTGAAAGTCCCTGTCACCTTCAGGCATAACAAGCTCCTGGATGACATTCAAATGAATCTGAAGAGCATCAGCTTCAATCATTTCGACCGCCTGCACCGCCTGGTCAACGCTTACCTCACTTCCTGTATTGGCAAAAATAATACCATCAGGATTTTTTTCCCGTACGATTCTGTATGTATAGGATTCCTGCTCGTTTTTGATGGCCGATGTTTGAGAACCGACTGCCATAGCAACGCCGGTTGCTGCTGCAGCTTCTGCCAGTGAAGCATTAACAGCGGCTGTTTCGCCGCCGCCTCCACCCGTCATTGCATTAATAAGAATCGGCGAACTTAACGAAAGTCCGCCGATTTCTACTGATGCATCTGTATAAAGAGAAGCTGAGTCAGGCAGACTTTGATGGACAAATTGAATGTCATCTAAACTGCTTTCGGCTGAAAAACCTGTGGATAAAGCATATTCAATGTGGTCCTGTTTCCGCCTAGCCCTTGACACAAGCAAATCTCCTTACTTTTTATATTTTTTCAACTGATCGCCGACCATATCTCCAAGGGAGAAGCCCGCATGATCTTCTTCCGGTGCTTCGTATTCGCTTTGAACCTTCGAATCACTGGTTTCAGGATTTTCAAGTTCTCTGATGCTTAACGAAATACGGTGTTCGGCAGGGTTAATATCAAGCACTTTAGCCGTTACTGCCTGACCCTCTTCAAGAACCTCTCCCGGCGTTCCGATATGACGGTTCGCAATTTGGGAAATGTGAACAAGGCCTTCCACTCCGGGAGCCACTTCAACGAATGCACCAAAGCTGACAAGCCGTTTTACCTGGCCGTCGATAACGTCCCCGGCTTCAATTTGTCCTTCAATGGTCGTCCATGGTCCAGGAAGGGTATCTTTAATCGACAGAGAAACTCTTTCGCTGTCCGGATCAACAGCTAAGATTTTCACTTCGACCTCATCGCCTTCGTTGACGATTTCTCCTGGTGATTCTACCCGGTGATGGGCCATTTGCGAAATGTGGACAAGACCGTCGACACCGCCGACATCCACAAATGCGCCAAAGTTAGTCAGGCGCTGCACTGTTCCTTTCACCGTATCTCCTACATTCAAGTTTTCAAGCACTTCTTTCTTCTTCACTTCGGCCTCCTCGTCCAGAACGGCACGCTGAGATAAAATCAGCTTGTTTTCTTCCGGATCTATTTCTGCAATTTTTAGTCTTAATGTTTTTCCCTGATAATCTGAAAAGTCTTCCACATAATATCTTTCCACGAGCGAAGCCGGGATAAAGCCGCGCACGCCCAGATCGACTACAAGCCCGCCTTTGACAATTTCAGCCACCTGGGCCTCAATAACATCGCCGGATTCATACTTTTCCTGAAGCTCGCCCCAGGATTTATCGGCAAGTGCTGCCCGGCGGGAGAGAACCAGCTCATCATCTTCCATTTTTGTTACTTTGAATTCGAGCTGATCTCCTTCCTTGAGCACATCGTCTACTTTCTCCACGTGCAGGCTGGAAAGTTCGCTGATCGGAATAACCGCATCCACTTTATAGCCGGCATCCGCGTACGCCTGTTTCTCTTCCACCTTTGTTACTGTGGCAGTAATGATATCTCCCACGTTAAACTCTTTCATACCTTCAAGTTCGTTGTTCATTTCATCTGCCATTGACCATTGCCTCCTTCAGTGTCCTTAAATCCTGCCTATGGGGTTTTGGGGATTTTGAGGAATTAACCGGACTGCAGCCGGCTGGTGCCTGTCTTCGCCTGCTGATGAACGGCTTTGATTTCTTCCATGATTACTTCGGTCGCTTCTTCAGCTTTCGCTTTATTCGTCCGAAGGTCCTGCATGGGCACCGGCTGGCCTATCACTACGTTCACACGCCGGAATAAACCGTAGCGGCCGCTGATAGCAACCGGAACTACTGCCGCGTCTGAACGGAGAGCAAAAAAGCCGGCACCGGTTAATCCTTTTCCTATTTCCCCGCTTTTACTCCTAGTACCCTCAGGAAAAAGACATAAAACCTGTCCCTCGTTTAAAAATTGAATTCCCTGTTTCAATGACTTTCGGTCCACTACGCCTCTGCGGACGGGAAAGGCTCCGACAAAATACATAATAAAACCGAGAATTTTTTTATTAAACAATTCGCTTTTAGCCATAAAGTGCACTTTTCTGCGAATATGAGTGGCAAGCAGAGGGGGATCAAAGTTGCTGATATGATTCGAGCAGATGAGAACCGGCCCTTCCTTCGGCACGTTTTCCCTTCCGGTCACCCGGACGCGCATAAAAATAACCGCAAGAAAGTAGGCAGAATACTTTACGATATTATACATCATGGGAGTAATTCACCTTCTCTTCTGCAAGCGCTGTGATCCTGCTGATAACTTCCGGAATGGTAAGAGCGGTGGTATCAATCTCCACAGCATCCTCTGCTTTTTTTAACGGTGAATGCTCTCTGGATTTATCGAATTCGTCCCGGTGAATGATCGCTTCGTAAATTTCATCGTAATCCGCCGGCGCGCCCCGCTCCTGCATCTCCTTGTACCTTCGCATTGCACGCTCCTCTGCAGAAGCAACCAGGAATATTTTCAATTCCGCATCCGGAAGGATAGTAGTGCCGATATCCCGGCCATCGAGCACCGCCCCTTTTTCTGCCGCAAGCCGGCGCTGCTTAAGGGCCATTTCCTCACGCACCCCAAGGTGGGCCGCGGTCAGAGATACTACGCTGTCCACTTCACTCGTGCGGATAGCTGCAGAAACATCTTCCCCGTCGAGGTAGACTTCACTCACTCTCGGATTGCCCACAAGGCGGATATTGGCGGCTTTTAACAGCTCCGTCATTTTCCCGCCGTCGTCCAAGGGCGTGCCTGTGCGCAGCGCCTTTAACGACAGCGCCCGGTACATTGCTCCTGTATCGATGTATGTATAATCAAGCTGAACGGCACATCCCTTCGATACAGTGCTCTTTCCAGCACCGGCCGGCCCGTCGATCGCAATATTGATTTTTCTCATCCTCCTGCACCCCGCCCATTAGATTGTTGAACATTTAGCATTTGCTCATCATTTTCAAAACTAACATATTTCGCCCCGTTTGCATATATTGTACCTGCCGAACTTTTTATTTACCGGTGCTTTACAAAAAGAAAAAGACCGCTCCGGCGGCCTAACGCACTAGCTTCCTATTCGTTTTTCCTGATTCGCTGCGGCCCGCTGTCGTTCAAAACAGTACCGGATTACTGCCTGACGCTCTTTTTCAGCAAGATCCAAAAACTCCATGCTTGCCCGCTTCGGCCGGCGTTCTTCTTTTTCCAGTACTCTTCTTACCGCAGCAGTACAATGCAGGTAATGCATCGCCCCATCTTCCATCGGGAAAGCGAGCGTAATCTGTACCTGTTCATCTTCAAGCAGCTTTGCTTTTGACGGCACGACGATCATGCATCCACCGCCGCTCACATTTACCGTAACCGTGGTGAACGGGCGGTAATGGCCGTGAACAGCTGCATTGACGCCTGCTTCCACACGCACGTAGTTTCTTCGCTGCACCCGCTGCCATTCCTTTTTCGCAGGACGTTCAATGATCAGGGCCGGTATACGCCCCTTTTGGCGGGAAAGTACTGTCGAGCGAAACGAATAAACAGCGCTGTCCTCCCCGACGAACCAGACGTGGACGGCTCTTCCTGCGTGAAAGGAAGTAATTTTACCGGTCTCTCTTTCCGAAGGCATGGCAATCGTGAACGTGTGTTCATCTGCATCAAGCAGCTGGGATTTATATTGGATATCATTGTCATGTGGTGCTTTCGTTTTTATATTTTCATGCAGATGCCAAACGCTTCCAATCTCGTACAATAGCTAAAACCCCTTTTACTAAATATATCGGATAGAAAGAAAAACTGTTAAATTTCAGTTACGCCGGCACTGGTCTCCTCCCGAACATATTTCGTCAGTTCGGCCGTAATTTCATAGCGCAGAAACGGCGTAATTAAATAAATGCCATTAAAATAGCGGAGCGTTTCATCAATTAGTTCTTTTGCGATAGCGATACCTTCCCGTTGGGCTGCTTCAGCGTCATCCCCGCAGGCCGCCATCCGTTTTCGCGTGTCTTCCGTCAATTGAATGCCTGGCACCTCGTTATGAAGAAACTCTGCATTTCCCGCGCTCACAAGAGGCATGATGCCGATAAAAACAGGCGCCTTCAGCTCCTTTACCGCTTCATGAATTGTTTTAATCCGGTTTATATCATACACCGGCTGAGTCATAAAATAATGCGCGCCTGCATTCACTTTCTTTTCCAGTCTTTTTACAGCTTTATCAATATGAAGCACATTGGGATTGAAGGCTCCCCCGATGGAGAAATTCGTTTTTTCCCCGAGGGATTTCCCGGAAAACAACCGTCCTTCGTTCATTTCCCGGATCAGGGAAATAAGTGATACGGAGTTGGCATCATACACAGACTTTGCCCCCGGAAAATCCCCAACCTTCGAAGGATCACCGGTGATTGCCAACAGATCCCGCACGCCAATGGTATGAAGCCCGAGCAGATGCGACTGTAGGCCAATCAGGTTCCGGTCCCGGCAGGCGATATGCAGCAACGGCCGGGCAGAGGTCTGCTGCTTAAGCATCGCTCCCATTGCGAGATTGTCGATACGGGGGGACGCAAGGGAATTATCGGCAAGCGTAACCGCATCCGCCCCTGCGTCATGAAGCGCCTGGGAGCCGCGTATGAATTTTCCAGTTTTCAGCTTTTTCGGCGGGTCAAGCTCCACGATAACTGTTTTTTCACTTTTTACTTTTTCATGGAGAGGCACGAACGGTTCCTTATCGGCTGTCGCCTCAGCCACCGCAGTCTCCACCTTCACCGGACGCTTCGTTTTTTCCGGAGCGTCGTGTTTGACCGCTTCCGCTATCATGCGGACATGCTCAGGCGTAGTGCCGCAGCAGCCGCCAATCAGACGGATGCCCTGCTCTTTAAAACGGAACGCCTGCTTGTAAAAGTACTCGGGGTTGGACTGGTACACGTAACGGCCGTCGTACCAGTTTGGCAGACTGGCGTTAGGGTAGGCGGAATAATACGCCCGGTCGGTCAGTTCCGCCTGCTCCAGTGATTTCAATATATGATACGGGCCCATCCGGCAGTTGAGCCCGACCACCGAAGCTCCGGCATCCTCAAGTCGGCTGAAGGCTTCACTGATCTGCACTCCCCCGTGCATGACCCCGACGTCTCCAAGCGCCACCTGGGCAATAATCGGGATTTCTGCATCTCTGCTCCGAATGTAGCGGACGATCTGCAGAAGCTCCGGCAGGTCATAGAACGTTTCAAGCAGCAGGCCATCCACCGGTTCCGCCAGCAAGATATCCACCTGCTCCTGCAGCGCTTCTCTTAAAAAGTCATCCGAATGTTCGCTCACCTGAACGCCTTTTATACCGCCGACCGTAGCAAATACATACGCTGAGCCGCCGGAGGCATTTCTCGCCAGCTGCACGCCGGCCCGGTTAATATCCTGCACTTTATCTTCAAGGCCGTAGCCTGCAAGCTTCACCCAGTTCGCTGCATAGGTGTTCGTCTGTAAAATATCCGCCCCGGCTTCTGCGTATTCCCGGTGAGCATGCTCCACAGCCTCAGGATCCGTTAAATTCATGGCTTCAAACGAGCCCTTATAGCCCTTCTGGTACAGATACGTGCCCATGGCCCCGTCACCGATCAAAATCGAGGAATCGAGTTTTTCGAGTACGTTCATAGCTTTGCCCCTCTCCTGCTTATGAGTTACAGCGCTCTGAGCGCCTGTTCGAGATCTTCAATTAAATCGTCCTTATCCTCTATGCCAATGCTGAAGCGGAGAAGACGGTTATCAACACCGTTATGGACCCGTACTGCTTCCGGCATGTCTGCATGCGTCTGCGTTGCCGGGTACGTAATAAAGCTTTCGACTCCGCCCAGACTTTCTGCGAACGTGATGATTTTAATGTTTCGCAAAAATGAATCCACCCACTCTTCGTTTTCAAGACGGAAGGAAAGCATGCCTCCCCGACCCGAATAAAGCACATCTGTTACCTTCTCGTGACGGCTGAGGTACTCTGCGATCGCTTTTCCGTTTTCTGTATGCTGCTTCATGCGGAGCTTTAAGGTTTTCATCCCGCGCATAAGAAGCCAGGAGTCAAACGGGCTTAAAATTGTTCCCATGCCGTTTTGAAGCGCGCCAATTTTTTCAGAAAGCTCGTCCACGTTTGATACAATCAGCCCGGCAATCAAATCATTGTGGCCGCCCAAATATTTTGAGGCCGAGTGCACCACAATATCAGCACCTTCTTCTATCGGACGCTGAAGCACCGGCGTATAAAACGTATTGTCTACAATGAGCCAGGCCCCGTGCTTTTTCGCGAGCAGCGAAAGCTCCTTCAGATCTGCTTCCTGCATCAGCGGGTTTGTCGGCGTCTCAATAAACAGGGCCTTCGTTTTATCTGTTATCAGCTGTTCAAAGGCTTCGAGATCCCTCGGGTCGCCGTATGTAACCGTCACGCCCCAGTGCCGCCATCCCTCCTCGAACAGACGGTATGTACCGCCGTAAATATCGCTTGTTGCAATCACTTCATCACCGGTTTCAAATATCGCAAACAGCGTCTGGATAGCAGCCATCCCCGAGCTTAGGGCAAACCCATGTTTACCTCCTTCAAGCGCAGCGATACCGTTTTCAAGCAGATCTCTCGTCGGGTTAGCCGTCCGGGAATAGTCGTATCCTGTGGACTCTCCGATGCCTGTATGCTTATACGCTGTGGAAAAATAAACAGGCGGGTTGATCGCCCCGGTCCGCGGGTCAGAATTATTCCCCAGTTGTGCCAGGATGGTTTCTATCTGCAGTTGCTTTGACATGTCACAGCCCTCATTTCTTTAAAATTAATGCATTAAATGTACGAAAAGGCCTTCTTCCTTAGACAGAAGAAGACCTTGGCATGCAATACTTCTTCTCATCTCGCAAGCACAGCTTGCAGGAGTTAGCACCTGACCGCATTGCCTGCGGCTGGTTGCTGAGACTTCCAAGGGCCGATCCCTCCATCTCTCTTGATAAGAAACGTTATATGATTACTTTCCAAAGTACAGGAAACGAATTGATATTGCAAGCAGCCTTTTTATTCCGGCGCAATATCCACGTGCAGCTGGTTTTCATTACCACAGACGCAGCGGCGAAAACCCGTTTCCATTTCCCCGGCCTTGTTCTTTCTGCCGCGGAGAATATACTTTTCCCCGCATTTCGGACAGCGGATAACAACGCGGTAACGGCGGTCTTCTGACATAGTAGCTTCGTCCTTTCGAGTTGTTATTTCGCATTGGCTTTATTTGCTTTCGACAACGCAAACCACCACAAAAATAGCATGAACGGGACAAGATAATACAGAATATTGCCTAGAGAAGCACTCAGTATATAGTCGTACAGCCCGTGGAAGATAAGCGGAATAGCGAGAGCAAGGAAAAAAGAGAAGAAGCGCCTGCCATGACGGGAGGCGCGCTTCGCTGATACCGCATAATACCCCATAATCACACCCAGGAGCGCATGCACCGTTACCGGCAGCAGAGCTCTTGTGACAGCCGTTTCAATGCCGTTTGCAATTAAGTACAGGATGTTTTCAAGTGAAGCAAAGCCAAGCGACAGGGAAAGCCCGTAAATAACGCCGTCGTATGTATTTTTAATCGGGGCAAATCGAAGCACAAACGTATACAGCAGGAAAAACTTGATGCCTTCCTCAAGTACGGCAGCCTGGGTATACTGCGCCGCAAAAAACGGTATGCTTACCCCTTCCGTTTCAAGCGCATGCTCGATCACAAGTACCGGGAACACAATCAGTACCCCTATGACAAACGCACGGATGACCGGCAGCCTCCGCTCTACGTCCGCCCGGCGTTTTAATGTGAAATATAACAGTAAAGCAACAGCCGGCGCCAGGGCCGCCATAATCAGTGCGATCACCTTTCGTTCTCACCCTCTCTTGTTAAACGTATCGTATCATGCTATGTTCAGATTCGTAAAAGAATAATGCCACTCACAGCCGAGCCGACGAGGAGGAATTGAAATGAAAAAAATACTGGTTATTCACACAGGCGGCACGATCGCCATGACCCAGACGGAGGAAAGCGGCGTGGAACCGGGGCTTCACAATCCGTTAAGCCACTGGAGCCGTATTGCCAATCAAATTGCTGAAATTGTGACGAGCGATTTCCTGCATCTGCCGTCCCCTCACATTACTCCGGAGCACATGCTTTCTTTGCACGAGCATATGCTTGAGAAGCTTTCCGAGGATACATATGACGGCGTCGTTATTACCCACGGCACCGACACCCTGGAAGAAACCGCCTACGCGCTCGATCTTTTTCACGACAAAGACCTGCCGGTGGTAGTGACGGGTGCTATGCGCTCAAGCAATGAGATCAGCGCTGACGGCCCTCAGAATTTCCTTGCAGCAGTCCGCACCGCCGCAAGTGATAAAGCCCGGAAAATCGGTGTTCTCGTCGTTTTAAACGAAGAGATTCATTCTGCAAAAAACGTGACAAAAACCCATTCATCCAACATCGCCACTTTTCAGAGTCCGCAATATGGACCACTCGGCTTTGTGACAAACAACGAAATATTTATTCATCACTATCCGGTGAGCCGGGAGCATTTTTCACCGGTCCATATGAACAAGAAGGTACTCCTCTTAAAAATGGCAGCCGGCATGGATGCTGCTTTACTTTCCCCGCTGCTTGACCAGCCTCTTGACGGTATTATTATCGAAGCATTCGGTCAGGGCAACATTCCTCCAACCATCGTGCCGCTGATTGAGAATTCGATTGCCAAACAGGTGCCTGTGGTTCTTGTCTCCCGCTGCCACAGCGGTGTGGTCCAGGCCACCTACAGCTACGAAGGAGGCGGCTACCAGCTGAAGCAAAAGGGCGTTATTTTTACGAACGGGCTGAACGGCCAGAAAGCGCGCCTGAAGCTGCTCGCTGCCCTGGATGAAAAGCGGCCGCTCGAAGACATACGCGACTGTTTTGAATATATTGAATAGCCTCCCCCTCCATATTAAAAAGCCACCAGTTTTTCAAAACGAAGTGGCTTTTTTTCGTGCTATATTTTCCGCTATTTTTTCTCCATGAAAGCGCCCGTTTTCGATAAATATCTCGTTTGCTTCATCACCGGCAGCGATGACTCCGGCAATATAAATGTTTTCCCGGTTTGTTTCCATCGTTTCTTCGTCAAAGGACGGACGGCCCGACTGTTCATCAACGTCGATACCGAGCTGGCGGAAAAAAGCTCTTGATGGATGATAGCCGGTCATGGCGAAAACAAAGTCAGCAGGTACGGAGCTGGAGACGCCCCCCTGCTCATAAACAACCTGGTCAGGCTCAATACGCACCACGTCTGCTTCAAACTCCATATGGGCTGCACCGCGCCGGACCATTGCCTGAAAATCCGGAAGGATCCACGGCTTGATGCTTTTGGAATACGCCTCTCCCCGGTAGAGCACCGTCACCTGTGCGTTCACCTGCTCAAGGGCAAGAGCAGCATCCACAGCTGAATTTCTGCCGCCGATAATTACGACCTGCTGGTTAAAGTGAGGATGGGCTTCTTCAAAGTAATGCTTTACATGCGGCAGGCTTTCTCCAGGCACGCCCATATGGTTTGGGTTATCGTAGTAGCCTGTGGCTATAATAACGTGAAGAGCTTCCCACTCCCGGGTCCCGCCCTGAAGCGTTTCGGTTTGAACCAGGTAGCCGTCGTCCGTTTCCTGGACCGTCTGTACTTCCTCATAGTTATAAATACGGAGTTTTTCCGCTTCCGCTACCTTGCGGTAATAAACCAGAGCCTCCTGGCGCCGGGGCTTTCGGTCTACCACCGGGAAGGGATGGCCGCCGATTTCGAGTTTATCCGCAGAGCTGAAAAACGTCTGATGGACGGGATACTCGTAAATACTGTGAACGATATTTTTCTTTTCTATGATAGCCGCATCAATTCCCCTGCGCTTTAAAGCGATAGCTGCCGACAGACCGCATGGCCCGCCCCCAATAATAATTACTTGTTCCTTCATATTCATACTCCTTTATTCGCTGCTGAAATGGCTGTTTGTCAGCACAAACAGGTGTGTTTCCGCCGGGGCGCCGTGGCGCATCGGTATGCTGGTCGTGCCGTAGCCGTTGCTGATAAACAAAGCCTGGGAGGTTTCATCGTACCAGCCTCCCTTTAATTTCGGCCCCCAGCCAAACAGCCGGATCTGTCCGCCATGGGTGTGGCCGGTAAGCATATAGGCCGCACGTCCGGAAAAAGGGCCGTACCGGTAATACGCTTCCGGGTTGTGGGCGATAAGCAGGTCTGCCTCCGGCAGACCTGCCGGGTTACGGTAGGATTCGTAAAAGCGTTCCTCCCCGAAGGCAGCAATGGTAAAAGCACTTTCGTTCAACGTATACGCTTTTTTTTCGAGAATTTCGATTCCTTCCTGATGCAGCAGCGGCCTCAGCCATCTGCGGCCCACCTGCAGGTCATGGTTCCCCCAGACAAACAGGACCGGTGCATAGTTGCGGAGCAGGCGTAGATTCTGTCTGATACGTTCAGCCGGCACCCCGAGCTCGGCCAGATCGCCTCCGATAATAATCAGGTCAGGCTCCCGTTCGAGCTGCCGGAATAATGCAGGTGACACCCGCCGGCGGTGAATATCGGTAATGAAAAAGATGGAGCAGCCCTCCACCTCCGGCGGCAGATTCTTGTAATCAAGCTCATGAGTTCTCACTTTGTTCTGCCATGTTTCCTGCAGGACCCTGCCGGCATACAGCACAGAAAAAAGAAGAGGAGCCAGCAGCCATTTTTTCATGATGGAACCCCTCTTTTCCTTTATAAAATTTGAACGTTTCCGGACAATTTAAAAACGAGTATACGTATACCGTTTATCTCCGCTATACTTGTGTAAGGGAAAAATTGACCGGAAAGAAGGTATTTAAACGATGGATCTTATTGTCTTTTTAGCAGGAGCCGCTTTATTTGGAGGAGGCTTTTTTTTGCTTTTATATTTTTTATTCAGAAAAAAACCGCTCACCTGGCCATTTGTATTAATGATCTTTGGCGTGATCGCCTGCTTTGTCGGTCTTCTTCTGTCTTCACCGCTGACTGAAACAACCGCCGCGTTCATTTCTACTGAAACATACTTATGATAAACGGGGATGCCAGGGCGGTAATGACAATAAATATAAATGCAGCCAACAGCGTATGGGGAAGAGTCAGCATGGGGCTCTCTTCTTCATCGGGTTCTTCATCTTTTCCAGAGTAACGTGAACGTCTTGAAGCCTCCTGATTTTCCTCTTCATTTAAAGTCTCCCCGCCCATACTGCCCCGGCGGCGGCCGAGGCGGCTCCGCTCTGCGTCCGGATGCTTTGCATTTTCCTCCGCACCGGCGTTTCGCCTTTCCATGCGTGTTTTATTCATGCTACGCTCTCTCCCTTCCGAAAAACAGCTCCTGCAGTCGTGTTTCCCACGGTGCTGTTTCTTGTTCTCTCTCTACTCCCTGAGGCTCACGAAAAGGAACACTGCCCCCGCACCTATCGCAGCAGGGCTCGGGACGTTTCCTTAAAGCTTCCCCAAAAACCTGCAGTAATAAACGTCTCCGGCAGGCTTCGTTATTTTCCAACCATTGTATCATAGCCTTGAGCTTTTTCTGCTTTTCAAACCATCGCTGCTGCACCTGCTTTTCCAATTCTTCATGAAGCTCTCCCCGGCGCTTTCCTGGATATTTATCAAGATAGTACGCAAGAAACCGGGCAGCAGTTTCTGTCCATCCCATTCTATTTATCAGATCATCTGTTATTTCTCCACGGCTGCTTCCGGCTGCCGTTTCCAGTGCAGGGCCGAGTTCATTAACAGGGGGAAGCTCCGATTCCATCAGCATCTGCGGAATAATAATGTCTTCCTCCAGGTAGAGCACCGCTGCCCATGCCTGCCTTCCGTCCCTTCCCGCCCTTCCGATTTCCTGAATATACGATTCTGCGTCTTTTGGAAAATGATAGTGAAGAACAAATTCGACGTCGGCTTTATTCAGCCCCATCCCGAAGGAATTTGTGCACACAACGACATCCAGATCGCCGTGTAAAAACTGCTGCTGAATCATTAATCTGGCCTCATTTTCGAGTCCGCCGTGGTACGCCTCCACCCGGTGGGATGTTTCTTTCTGGAGCAGCGCTTTAAGCTCTTCGCATCTTTTCCGGCTCGATACGTAAACCAGGCCGGGGCCCGGAGCCTTCTGGACGAGCCTGATCATTTCTTTTTTCTTTTCCCGTTCGTCTCTGCACTGCTGAACAAACAGAGCGATATTCTCACGATCCACCGAATGAATGTACTCCGCCGGCTCTTCCATCTGCAGCTGCTTTTTGATGTCAACCTGCACTTCCGGTGTCGCCGTTGCCGTAAAAGCTGCCATACATGGACGTCCCAGCGCTTGCCGTACCGACCCGATTTTCAAATAATCCGTCCGGAATTCATGCCCCCACTGAGAAATACAGTGAGCCTCATCCACTACCATCATTGACACTTTTACCGTCTTCAGCCGCTCTACGATAAACGGCAGTGAAAGAGCTTCCGGGGAAATATACAAAAGCTTTAACGACGAAAGCCGGCCCAGCACCCGGGATTTTTCCTCCGGGGTCATAAAGCTGTTGTAGGCGGCAGCTGTTTTAATATGTTTCGCCCGCAGCTCCTGAAGCTGATTATCCATTAATGAGAGCAGCGGGGAAACGATAATCGTCAGACCGTTCTTCATTAAAGCGGGCAGCTGAAAGCAGATGGATTTGCCGCTTCCAGTTGGCAGAACAGCCAGGGTGTCTGTATCTGCAAGCAGCGCATCCACAATTGGCTTCTGGTATTCATGCAGAGAAGGAAAGCCAAAGTATTTATTCAGCGCTTCTGTTTTTCCGCTCACCTTTCTCCCCTCCTTTTGCCAGTGCAAGCCGGATCGCAAAATATGTGACATCAACATCCAGCTGTTCTTTCAGCGCTTTCAGCTTAAACGTATCAAGAGATGCAGCTGTCCGGCGTATTGCTTCCTGCTTTTCTGGCGGCACCAGATGATCAATGGAAAATTCTTCGACCTCACCCGCAATTTCCACGAAATGGTCTTCAATAGTGCTCTCCTTTAGCCGCCGGGCACGGGCGATTCCATCGAGCGTCATTCCTTGATTTATGAAATTAAGCGTCTTTTCAGCTGTAACGGTAAGCTTAGGATTCCCTTCGGTATCCAGGCATTCATGAAGCACCGTCCCCGGTTGGTTTTCCGCTTTTTTTATTAAAGAGTGCACAGCCCCCTGAAACAAGTACTCAATTTCAGCCTTTTCCCTGCCCTGGAAGCGTGCTATCTGCTCGGTCGTTTTCCCGAGATTTTCCACTCCTGTCAGCCTGTACGCAAATATAAATGCCTGCACCTCTTTCAGTTCATGCAAACAATTCTTCACTTCTCCATATAACCTGTTCATAACAGTATATTTTTCCGGGCCCCAGGCCGCAAGCTTTCGTTTCACCCACTTCTGCGCTGCCACGTCCTGAATAATAGGAACAAACTGTTTTTTCTGCTGATACAGGTGGGAGAGCGTTTGAATCAACAGAGCAATCCTCCTCCAAAAATGCCGTCCCGTGTCACGGTATGTCCATCCGTCAAAGCCCGCCTCCTCTACTATCTTCTCCCACGGCTCGATGGCAGCGGAAGCCTCAGCACCCGGTACTCCTCCGGCCTTCAGCCAGCCGCGTTGGTAAAAAGAGGCGGTAAGGCGTTTAAATTGCGGCTTATCAAGTGCAGGAACCGCCCCGAACAGATCCTTTGATTGAAACCATTTGGCATCCGTGATCGTCTGGGAGGAGCGTTTCCCGGACAAAAGATGATAGGCAGAAGCGTCTGTACGCTCTCCGCGGAGCCTTTTTAATGCTATCAGGATCATCGCCTCTTGAAACAGCAATACGCCTCTTCCTTTCTATTCGTTCATCAAAATGCCACACGTTAGGCTGTGCGGGGCATTTCATATCTGTTGAAAAGTTTATCATGAAGAAATACAATATGGAATAGACCTTACGACGCTCTTCGCTCAAGCGCATAAATTTATAGATATTTAATCATATGGAGGGACACAGATGGCGAAATACACCATTGTTGATAAAGATACATGTATCGCCTGCGGTGCCTGCGGAGCAGCAGCTCCCGATATTTTCGATTACGATGAGGAGGGCCTGGCCGAAAATATTGTCGATGACAACCAGGGCACAGAAAGCATCCCGGACGACCTTGAAGAGGATATGATCGACGCTTTTGAAGGCTGCCCGACCGATTCCATCAAAGTCGCGGAAAAACCGTTCGCCGGGGATCCGTTTAAATTCGAATAAGCACCGTTCCTCCCGGCGTCCGGGAGGTTTTTTTACAGATTCTTTCCCCTGCCTTTCTTCCATGTTTCATTCCTGCTATAATGCAGAAGATGTTTACTATACATACTGAAGGAGGAGATTGCCTTGGCAGAGAACAAAGAAGTGGAAGTACTTATTGAAATTCCGACAGGCAGCCAGAACAAATACGAATTTGACAAAGATAAAGGGGTCTTTAAACTCGACCGCGTACTATTCTCCCCGATGTTTTATCCAGCAGAATATGGCTACATCGATGATACGCTTGCGCTCGACGGCGATCCGCTTGACGTACTCGTACTTGTTACCAACCCAACCTTCCCAGGCTGCGTCATTGACGCGCGGGTCATCGGCTATTTAAACATGATCGATGATGGGGACGAGGACCAGAAGCTGCTGGCTGTGCCAACGGAGGACCCGCGTTTTGAAGGAGTAACTACGCTTGATGACGTACCCCAGCACAAGCTTGATGAAATCTCCCACTTTTTCCAGACGTACAAAGAGCTTGAAAAGAAAACGACTAAAATCGGCGGCTGGGAAAACGAAGCAGAAGCAGCTAAGCTTGTGCAGGAATCCATCGACCGCTACAACAACCAGTAATTATCAAACGGGCCGGCAGCGGGTATTTTCTGCCGCCGGTTTTTTATACATGCGCGTAACCGAAGAGGCTGAATACCAGTCTCTTTTTCGTATTTCCGGCGGCGTCAGGTAAATTGACACCTGTACTGGAGTATGATAAAGTTCTTCCCAACTACGCATAGACATTTGTCCTCCAGAGAAATACATTTGGACATTTAAAGCACAAAACGTTATCAAACTTTTTGTGAATGAACGAACAAGGGAGTGGAGTAACATGCAGAAAACTATGAACGAAGAAGAAACAGCAACCAGCAATCAGACGTTTCGTGTGCTTGTATCCGATTCGATGAGCAGCGAGGGCCTCGCCCCGCTTCTTGAAAGCGATCAGGTACAGTGCGTTCAGCAGCACGTTGATGATGCAGAAGGACTCGATTCGTTTGATGCCCTGCTCGTCCGGAGCGGCACCACTGTCACAGCAGAAGTAATGGATTCCATGCCAAACCTCCGCATCGTAGCCCGCGCCGGTGTCGGAGTGGATAACATTGACATCGATGCCGCTACCAAACGAGGGGTTGTGGTGATAAATGCCCCGGACGGCAACACAATCTCCACGGCCGAGCATACATTTGCCATGATGGCTTCGCTCGCCCGGAAAATTCCGCAGGCGAACGCTTCACTGAAATCCGGTGAATGGAACCGTAAAGGCTTCCAGGGAACGGAGCTTCGTGGAAAGACGCTTGGCATTGTAGGCTTCGGCCGTATTGGTTCGGAGCTGTCCAAGCGGGCCCAGAGCTTTGAAATGAGCGTCATCGTGTATGATCCGTTTTTGACAAAGGAACGGGCAAACGAAATGGGCGTAGACCTCCGGGACTTCGAAGAGCTGCTCGGGGAGGCGGACGTAATCACCGTTCATACACCGCTCACCAAGGATACAAAAGGCATGCTTGGCCACGAGAACCTTGGCAAAACAAAGCCTGGAGTTATGCTTTTAAACTGCGCCCGCGGCGGCATTATTGACGAAGAAGCACTCGCCCATTATCTCGAAACCGGCCATGTGGCTGGCGCGGCCCTTGATGTTTACGAAGAAGAACCGGCGAATGAAAACCCTCTCGTCGCGTTTGACCAGGTCGTCAGCACGCCGCACATAGCCGCTTCAACAAAAGAAGCCCAGTTAAATGTGGCTTCCCAGGTTTCAGACGAAGTGCTTCAGTTTCTGCAGGGGCTCCCTGCCTTAAACTCTATCAATCTCCCGACAATGTCAAAAGAAAAGTTTGAAGCGATACGCCCGTACTATGAATTTGCCCGCCGCATGGGTAACATCATGTCCCAGAGCGTAAAAACGCCTGTTCAGGAGCTGAACGTACGCTACAGCGGAAACGTCACCGACCTTGAAACGTCCATTCTGACCCGCTCTCTGCTCGCCGGCTTTCTCCAGAGCCGCATCGACGCGCCGGTTAACGATGTGAATGCTTCCACCATCGCCAAGGAGCGGGGCATTGACTACGGGGAGCAGTTCGGATCCCAGTCGCTCGGCTATTCCAACCTGATTCAGGCGACCGTCGAAGGTGAAGGCCGTTCGTTTGCGCTGTACGGCACGTATGTGAAGGAATACGGCCCACGTATTGTCCGCATTAACGACTTTAATGTCGACTTCTATCCGACCGGTCATCTTATTTATATCCAGCATACGGATAAGCCGGGGGTTATCGGTAAAATGGGACAAATTCTGGGACGGCATCAGATTAACATTGCCACCATGCAGGTGGGACGCCGTGAGGAAGGCGGCGAAGCCATTATGATGCTCGCCGTTGACCGTGAAGCCAACCAGGATGTGGTAAAGGATTTAACGTCCATTGAAGAAATTTCTCTGGCCGACACGATTGAACTATAGCAATAATACAAAAAGGCGTGCCCGCGGGCACGCCTTTTTTTGTACAGTTTTCCTTCTATCTGTTTTTTTTAAAAATCTTTTAGTGATATCAAAAACGACGGGCCCAGGCCCGTCGTTTTCACTTTTTATGCTTTTGGCCACAAATAGCCAAGCAGTTCATTAAGCTGTTTTTCCCGGTTTTCATGCAAAAAAGCACTACCACTGCGGGTAATAAATGCATGCTTCCCGTCTTTTTGAATCCACTGCTTCTGCATGGCCATCTGTTCTAAAAAGCAGTAGATAAAAATATGCTTCGTTTTAATATGCTTCCCGTGCTTTTCCAGCTTCAGCGACTTCTCCATGACTTTCCAGAAGCGCCGGTGGATATGCCCATCCTCATCAAGCCGGATACGTCCATGCACCTTCAGACGGGTCAGAAAGAACAAACAAGTATCCAGCAGCCAGTTGTCCCGCACCACTGGCCCACTCTGCTCATTCAGCCAGCGTAGCAGCCCGACGTCAATGAAAACATCTTCACCGCTCAGCTGTGTTTGAATAGTCTGCTCCGGAAGCTGCTTCATTTTTTGTTTTTCCTATCCTGTTCCGTAGTAAATACTTCTGCGCTTCGTTCATATTCAACGTCTGCTTTGCCCGCCCGGCTGTTCGCAATTCTCGCGGCACTGAACAGGTAATCCGACAGGCGGTTTATATACATAAGCACCGGTGCGGGCACGTCTTCGGTTTCGCCTGCACGAACAAGCTCCCGTTCTGCCCGCCTGCAAACGGTGCGGGCAAGGTGAAGCTCCGCCGACAGCGGCGTGCCCCCCGGAAGAATAAATTTTTTCAGCGCCGGGGCTTCCTCCGTGTATTGGTCAATCCGGCGTTCGAGCCATTCCACGGTGGAATTATAAACTTTACGTACCGCCTCAGCCCTTATGTCAGCGACATCACTGCCACAGTCAAACAATTCATGCTGAATACGCTCAAGATCCTTTTGCAGATCTGTCCCGCTTTTTTCCTCCACCGCCATCAACTGCGCCTTGCCAATCAGTGCGTTGACTTCTTCAAAGCTTCCAAACACTTCAACTCTGGCATCGTCCTTTTTTCTTTTTCCGCCCACCACGGAGGTGTCTCCGCTGTCTCCCTGTTTGGTATACAGCTTCATGTATATCATCCTTTCTATCCGGAAGCCGAATTGTAGTCATCTAACACTGATTCTATCAATTCTCCGATGTGAAGGTAGTGCCAATGTAACTGTTCTTCCGAGAATGCTTCATTTTTTTTTACCGGCGCTGTCACCATAATTTCTTTTAGTGCCCGGGGAGAAAGTCCGTGACATTCACGGGCATGCATCCATTCGAATGCTTTTCTTTGCATGTACAGCTGTAAGGCTGAAATCTCCGAGGCCGGCCAGCCTTCGGCCATGTGGAGCCACAGAAAGCATGATCGTCCGGAACCAAAAACAGCCTCCCGGCTGCCTGTGCTTTTTCTCCATACTCGCATGTCCTCTGAAAAATGGATGGTGTGGGCCAGCTGTCCATCAGCAGAAATATGTACAGCACCGTTGATTGTATCCACTGAAAACACCGTTCCATAAACCAGCTTTTTTAAGGAAGGGGCATACACATTTAAAGCTGTACGTGAGACTGCTTCCATTTGATGCGGTGCTTCCGACCATGAAAGCCGGGCATCCGGGCTTTCACTTTCCGGCTGCGGCGGGCGCCAGTGCACGGCTGGTGTTTTTATTTCATGCTGCAGACTGACATGAATATCGGCCTGGTACACTTGGGCCAAACGGCTTTCGGTAAAAACAGCCGTCGGTTCATCAAACGCTTCCACCCTGCCCTCTGAGAGCATCAGCACCCGGTCACAGTACAGAGCAGCTGCCTGAATATCGTGCATTACAACTACCACAGCCCGTTTTTCTTCTAAAATCCAGCTGCGAATATAATTCAACAGTTCAATACGATAGTGAATATCGAGATGGTTCGTCGGCTCGTCGAGCAGCAGACACTCGGGCTCCTGTGCAAGCAGTCTTGCAAGCAGCACCCGTTGTTTTTCGCCGCCACTTAACGCGTGGAATGAATGGAATCTTTTAGCCCACACCTGCATCTGCTGCATAGCGTTTTGGATGACTTGTTCGTCTTCTTTATTATTCGCTGCCGGCCACAGGCTTTTTCGATAAGCATACCTTCCCATCTCTACGACCTGGCGGACCGAATAGGCTGCTGTTAATTCGTCAAACTGCGGCAGATAGGCGACAGTCTTTGCTCTTTCCGAAGAAGTGAACGAGCTCAAAGGGATGTTTTTATACCGGACGCTCCCGGCGGCCGCTTCATGCAGACCAGCCATCACACGAAGCAGTGTAGACTTTCCGCTGCCGTTCGGCCCGACAATACCGATCATCTCTCCGGCCTCGACGTTAAAGGAGACCCGGTCAACGACCGTACTCCTTTTTCCGTAGCCGGCAGTTACGTTTTCGACTTGGACTACCCCCATTACTGCCACCGCCTTCTTCGCTGATAAAATAAAAGCAGGGCAAATACTGGCGCTCCGGCCAGAGCCGTAATCACCCCGACCGGCACCTCTGCCGGAGCAGCTGCCGTGCGTGCGATCAGATCCGCAAGCGTTAAAAACACTGCCCCACCGCCAAAAGACAACGGCAGCAGATGTTTATGATCCGGCCCCCACAGAAGCCGGATCATATGCGGAATCACGAGCCCTACAAAACCAATAGTGCCCGAAACAGCAACCGCTCCTCCTGTCAGTACTGATGCGCCGACTAGAAGCAGCAGCCTTGTCCTCGCTACATTTACCCCTACCGAGGAAGCACTGTCTTCGCCAAACGCAAATGCATTGAGCGCGCGTGCCTGTGGAAGCAAAAGCAGCACTCCCCCCAGCAGACACGGAACAATCAGCTGAAAATAATCCCATCCTCTGCGGCTTACGCTGCCAAGCAGCCACTGAATAATCCGGCGGAGCTCTTCTCCGCTGAACGCAATCAACAGCGACATAAAGGCGCTGAGAAATGCAGTGATGATAATACCCGCAAGAATCATTGTTTCAGTGCGCACTGCCCGTTCCACGGAATAAACAAAAAGAAGCAGCACAGCAAGCGTTAAAAAACCGCAGATAATGCTGACTACCGGCAGGGTAAACCCGCCAAGCAGAGGAATCTGCCATCCGAAATACAATACCGCCACCGCCCCAAGCGAGGATCCCGAGGAGACGCCAAGCGTATAAGGATCGGCAAGCGGGTTTCGCAGCAGTCCCTGAAAGACAGCTCCTGCCAGTCCCAGTGCCCCTCCCACTGTGGACGCCAGGAGTACACGCGGCAGCCTCACCTCCTGAATAATCGCTGCAGCACCGGCCTCTGTTTCAAGTGAGATAGGAAGAAAGGGGAAAAACTGGTTTAATACCGCTCTAATGCTTACAGATAAAGGTACTGCCACACTACCGGCGGAAACGGCGAGAAGCAGCACCCCGGTAAACGCTGCAAGCATAAGAAGGTAGGCACCTGTGTAATTATTTTTCAACCATCGCATCCGGATGAATTCTTTCTGCCATTTCTTCAAGCCCTTCAGTAAGACGCGGACCCGGACGGCTCACTTTATCGCTGCTCAATGCGTACACTTCTTCATTTTCCACCGCAGGCAAAGCTTCCCAGCCTTCTCTTGAGGCAATCATTTCAAGCGGCTCCTCTTCTGTCGGATACGTTGTTAAAATGACATCCGGGGCAGCATCAATAATTTCTTCTTCGCTCACCATCGACCATCCTTCCAATTCGCCGGCAGCGTTGTCTGCATGAACAGCAGTGAGCATTTCATCAATAAACGTGCCGCTTCCTGCGGTATACAGATCAGGGGAGGCCCCTACCTCCACATACACCTGCGGGCTGGCATCAGCTTCTTCGGTCGCTTCCTTTACGTCTGATACATCTTCTTTCATTCCATCGACAACATCACCGGCTTCCTCTTCCTCCCCGATGGTGCTTCCTATCAATTCGATGCTGTCATATACAGCTTCAAACGACTGCGCGTCCGGCACGGTAACTACCGGAATTCCCGCTTCCTCCACCTGGGAAAGAGAGTCTTCAATGCCGGAGGAGGCGTGGGCAAGCACCACATCCGGCTCCATAGCAATTATCTCTTCAATATTTGGTTCCAGGCCTGAACCGACGCTTTCGACGTCAGTAACTTCCTCTGGATATGTATCCGCATCGGTTCTTGCTGCAATCCGGTCAAGCGCTCCCAGCTCATAAACTATTTCCGTATTGCTCGGCATCAAGCTGACAATCTCCTCAGGCTCCTTGTCGAGCGTCACTGTCTCTCCGGAAGCATCCGTCACTTCAATAGGTTCTGTGTTTTCATTATTGCTGCTGTCGTTCCCGCTTTGACCGCCGCTTTCTCCATCAGTGCTGCAGGCAGCAAGCGCACCTGCTGCCGGTATTATCATCAGTGCTTTAAATTTCATCCATCTTCTTCCTTCCTGCTTATTGTTCTGCAAGCTGGGCAATAAATATCTGCCTCGGGGAAGCTTCGAGTTGAAAAGGAGAAGCATCGTAATCGCCGTAAAAAGCATGAATTTGCAGTCCGTGCGCTTCCATCATGCTGCGCAGCTGGCTTTCCTGATACATTTTCACTTTTTCCATGTACCTTCTGGTGGAATCCCCCTCTACGATACTGATGCGTTTTACGACAAATTCATCCTGAATACTCCGCTCCTGATAAATTTTCAGTCCATCCTTTACCGTTTCATCCCGGGGGACAATATGCTGCTTAATATACTCTGGGTTTAAATAATCAAAAACAAACCACCCTCCCGGCTTCAGCGCGGAGGCCGCCTGCTGAAATATCAGCTCGTTTTCTTCATCATCCGGAAAGTAGCCAAAGCTTGTAAACAAATTAAAGGCC
The DNA here is from genome assembly GCF_033845285.1 of Marinococcus sp. PL1-022. NCBI lineage: Bacteria > Bacillati > Bacillota > Bacilli > Caryophanales > Bacillaceae > Marinococcus > Marinococcus sp. PL1-022. The sequence continues at coordinate 1,693,656 of NZ_JAWXCX010000001.1, forward strand.
AGATCGTATTCCTTCCGGATCTGGACGTTGCGAATGTCGCCACGCTGGTATTGCACTGCCAGTCCGTTCGTCAATTCAATTGCTTTTTTCAGCAGTGCCGGCGAGAGATCGATGCCGGTAACGTCCACGCCCTTTCTCGCCAGCCAGCGTGCATGGCGCCCGTTTCCGCAGCAAAGGTCGATAGCCTTGGCGCCGGGCGTCAGCGGAATTTTTTCCATAATCGCATTCAATTCACTGGCCGCTTTCGTTTCGTCGCGGTGATCGTACACTCGTAAATAGTCTTCCTGAAAGTGTTCTTCGTACCAAGCTTTCATGCTGAACCGCTCCTCTGGGCTTTACTTATTCGGCAGGTCAATATAAAACGTTGTTCCTTCCCCAGGCTCACTTTCTGCTGCAATAGCCCCGTGATGGGCATCGACAATGTTTTTGACAATGGCAAGGCCGAGCCCGGTGCCTCCCTTGCCCCGCGTTCTTGCTTTGTCTGCTTTATAAAAACGTTCAAAAACATACGGCAGGTCCTCTTTCGAAATTCCGCTGCCTGTGTCACTCACTTCCATATGCAGGGACTCGGCGTTTACAGCCCTGATGGTAATCGACCCTCCTGCTTCGGTGTGACGGATCGCGTTATGGACCAGGTTTGTGAGAATCTGCTCTACCCGGTCGACATCGATAAAGGCGTATTCTTCCGGAGCGTGCAGATCCAGGTCGAGCTGCACCTCCGATTCATCGGCAAGACCCTGGAATTTCCGCTCCACCCGCTGAAAGAAGGAGGTGACCTCCTCCTCTTCTTTTTCAAGCTTCAGGTAGCCGGCCTCCATTCGGGCAAGATCCAGCAGTTCATTCACCAGGCGTCCCATCCGCAAGGATTCATCGTAAATGATGCGGCCGATTTCTTTCTTTTCTTCCTCCGTTGCTGCAATATCATCTACGATGGCTTCACTGTACCCCTGGAGCATGCTGATTGGTGTCCGCAGTTCATGAGAGACGTTGGCAATGAAGTCCTTACGCAGCTTATCGTGCCGGCGTTCTTCTGTCATATCCCTGACCACGGCTACCGCACCACGCACATCTTCGTTGCCGTAAAGCGGGGTAACAAGCACCGCAAAGCTCCGGCCCTGCACCTCAAATTCATCAAGCTGCTCCATTTCTGTCTCCACTGCTTTTTCAAACAGACTGATAACCTCCGCCGGGAGCGAGCTTGCTTCCTGTTTATCCTCGAGCCGGTTTAAACGGATAAAGTAGTCTGCCGGGGGATTGGTCAGAACCATCGTCCCCCCCCGGTCAAAGGTGATGACCCCATCAGCCATGCTGTGCAGGATGCGGCTCAGCTGCTCTTTTTCCTGATTTAAGGCTGTCAGGTTATGTGAAAGCTCCCGTCGCATCCGGTTAAACGCATTGCCAAGCTGGCCGATTTCATCGTTGCTTACTACAGGCACCTTGGAGTCGAAATCCCCTTTCAGCACATTGAGGGCAAGCTCGCGCATTTTCCGTAGAGGTGCTGTAATACGGGTACTCAGAAAAAAAGCAAAAACGGTGGTTAAAATAATCGCAATACCGGCCGAAAGCAGAATAATCTGCTTTGTTTCCCCAGTGGTCTCTTCAATGACCGAGAGTGACTGGTACACATATACTTCCCCCTCGCGGCCGTCGTTAGTTGTAAACGGCTCGCCGACAGCAAAAATCTCGTCCTCTCCGCCATCCATGGAAAAGGTATCATGAACCGTCACCTGCTCCCGTTCTCCGGCCACCCGCCCGAGCTCATTACTATTCTGAATATCAGAGGCGGCCAGGCCGTCCCCTCCCCCTGATCCATACCAAAGGTCTCCATCGATAAATACCATCACTTCCGAATTGTACGTGCCGGCAATCTGATCAATGACCGGCTGCGAACTCTCAGGGGAGTTTTCATCCTGAAGCGCTGTGGCGATGATTTCAGCATTGTTAGTCAGCTGGTTCTCTGCTTCGGAAATATTAAACTGCTCGAAAAACTGAAGCAGCAGAATAGTAAGAATTAACAGGACCACCGTTAGCAGTCCAAGTATAGTCAGCCAGAGCTTTCCGACGACACTGCGCCAGATCATTGCTTTTGCTCCACCTCGAATTTATAGCCGACGCCCCATACTGTGGAAATCATGTCTGCCGCGTCTTCAGAAACCTTATTCAGCTTTTCACGCAGTCGCTTGACGTGCGTATCCACCGTCCGGAGATCCCCGAAGAAATCATATTTCCAGACGTCTTTTAAAAGCTGCTCCCGGGAAAATACTTTATCCGGCGACTGGGCCAGATACAGCAGCAGCTCGTACTCCTTCGGTGTCAGGCCGATGATTTTATTGTCCACCGTCACCCGGTGGGCATCGTTATCAATTGTTAAATGGGGGAAAACCAGCACTTCATTGGCAGATGCTTCCGGCTTCATATATTTGGTGGACGATGAACGCCGAAGCAGTGCTTTCACACGCAGCGTTACCTCGCGCGGACTGAACGGCTTAACGATATAGTCATCCGCCCCTACTTCAAACCCCTGTACTCTGTTGGATTCCTCTCCTTTAGCTGTCAGCATAATGACCGGCGTCGCTTTCGTTTCACGCAGCTGTTCACATACTTCTTCGCCGTCCATGCCGGGAAGCATTAAATCAAGCAGGATAACGTCGTAATCCTTTTCCAGGGCCATCGCAAGCGCGTCCTCTCCGTTTTCCGCCTCTTCAATCAAAAAATCTTCGCGCTCCAGATACATCCGGATAAGCCGGCGGATCCGGGCCTCATCGTCTACGACTAATATGGTTGTCTGCTGGTCCATGAAATCCTCTCCTGTCTAAAAAGCTTATGCATTCATTTTACCCGCCCCCAGACCGAGATTCAAAGCGGCAGATCTGAAACATTAATGAACTTTTAGGCCAGATCCTTAAGCTGTTTAACTTCCTTTGGCTTCAGCGGCCGGGTTTCACCTGGGTTCATTCCGAGCAGATCAAGCATGGCGTACTGCTCGCGCTTCAGCTTTTCCACCGGGTGGCCGATCTTTTCGAACATGCGGCGGATCTGGTGATTTCTTCCTTCATGGATCACAATTTCAATAATCGAGCTGTTGCCTTTTTTATTGGCGGATTTAACATTCACCTTCGCAGGGGCCGTTTTTACCCCGTCAAGCTCAATGCCGTGACGGAGAAGCTGCAGCTTTTCTGCTGACGGTTTCCCCGTCACCTTTGCGATATACGTTTTTTTTACGTTGCTTTTTGGGTGCATCATTTTATTGGCGAACTCGCCGTCATTGGTTAAAAGCAGCAGTCCGGAGGTATCGTAATCCAGCCGGCCGACAGGAAAAATACGCGCCTTTACTTCGGGAAAGAAATCGGTGACCACTTTGCGGTTTTTATCATCTGCTACCGCAGAAATAACCTGCTTTGGCTTGTACAGCAAATAATAGACCGGCTCTTCCTTCGTGAGCGGAATGCCGTCCACTTCCACCTGATCGTGGAGCCCGACCTTACTGCCGAGCTCTTTGACTGTTTTGCCGTTCACCTTTACCCGGCCGTCCGTAATATAATCTTCTGCTTTTCTTCTTGAAGTGATGCCGGCCTGGGCAATCACTTTTTGTAATCTTTCCATAAATAGGCCTCCTCATACAGTTTTTTCTGCTTATTTTATTTTCGTCCTGCTTCCGCTACAATACGGAGAAAGGAGCGTGCCACATGACAATTCATTTTCTAATTCTTTATGCAGCTCTGCTGCTGCTAGCCGGGATAACCGTCTGGTCCGCTGTCCGCACACATCTTACAAACAGGCAGCTGCAGCACCTGGTCCAGCGTGCAGACCAGCTCGAAACCGAAGCAGAAACTACCCGGACACAGGCTTATACCGCTTCCGTCGAGCAGGACATCTACATCCGGTTCATGACGGTAAAGGATGCTTTGTTCCGGCAGTTCAATGCGCCTCACCCCCGGGCAGTACGGGAGTCTGAACACGCTCTGCATTTTTCGGAAGATCAGCTGCTCACTGTCTTTTCCTCCGGCGAAGCAGATGAACTGCAACAGTTTTTCCAGCGCTACCGACTGTACCTTGATTCATACTGGAAAACCGGTACGGGCGGCTGGAAAACCGTATTTGTGTCGAACGCACAAAACGGCGCTGACAGTTGGGAAACTGTCCACGCCGCCACTAAGTCACTGTACCAGGAAGCAGAGCGCTTATCAGCGCTTTTCATTTATTCTTCATCCTGATCCAGTTCCCGGAAAAACAGATCCGCCTGTTCCGGCTGTTCTTCATCCTCAAGCGGCGGCAATTCTTCCAGGGTTTCAAGTCCAAAATACTCTAAAAATCGGGTGGACGTTACAAAAGACATCGGTCTCCCCGGCTTCTGGGTACGTTCGAATTCTTTGACGAGCCCTTTGGACAGCAGGGTCTGAAGCGCCCGATCCGATTTCACTCCGCGCACCTGGTCGATGTCTGCCCTCAGCACCGGCTGATTGTAGGCAATAATGGCAAGCGTCTCCAGTGCTGCCTGGCTGAGTGTCTGCCGGTTCTGCTGCTCACTGAAGTGTTCAATCGCTTCCGCCGCCTCGGGCACTGTCGCGAAGAAAAATGTATTTTCCGCCTGGGTAATCTGCAGGCCGCCTTCCCGCTGGGCCCAGGCATCCTTTAAGGAGATTAAGTGTCTGCGGGCAGAGTCCGTCTCTATACCGAGTGCTCTGGCAGCCTGTTCTGCCTCCAGGCCTTCATCCCCACTAATATACAGCAGCGACTCCAGCGCCCCCTCAATCGTTTTTTCCCGTTTCATACCTTCACCTTTTCTGCCAGTTGAATCGTTATATCATCAAAATTATGTGACTGCTCACAGCGGATCTGCTTTTGTTTCATCAGTTCAAGCAGAGCAAGAAATGTTACCACCATCTGCGGTTTGGTTCTCGTCTCTTCAAATAACTGGTAAAACGAACAGGCATCGAGCTGTTCGAGTTCCACCATTACCTCTGCCATCCGGTCTTCCACCGAATATTCATCCGTCCGGACAGTGGCCTCGGGAGGATGGGCGTTTTTTGCCCGTTCTTTCATTTTCTGGAACGCTGCCACCATGTCATATACCGTCAGCCCTTTCGGAAGGCCTTCTTCCTTTTCTTCTCCGGTGCTCCATTCACTGAGCGGTTTTTTGTACACCTGCTGCTGCTCCTGTTCTTTTTGCTGCAGTTTCCCGGCTGCTTCCTTATAGCGCTTGTATTCTTCAAGCTGCTCAATCAGCTGTTCTTTAGGATCTTCTTCCTCGATCCATGCATCCTCGTCCACTTGCACAGGCAGTAATGTCTGGCTTTTGATCTGCAAAAGCGTGGCTGCCATCACAAGATATTCTCCCGCCACATCAAGCTCAAGCTCCTGCATGGTCCTTACGTATTGCAGATACTGATCCGTAATTGCAGCCAGCGGAATATCCTGGATATCCATCTCCGCCTGCTGGACAAAATGAAGCAGCACATCAAGCGGACCTTCAAATTGATCAATTTTTACTTTATACTGCTCGGACATAATTCCCATCCTTCATCACTTGTTGAGTGCTTTTGCAAGTATATCATATCCGCTGTAAGCAGGGCATGCGTTTTCCCTGGCTGTTTTTGATACAATCAATCCTATCAATAATTTTGAAAGGAGAAACCGCCGTATGTATCCAGACGCCTATATTCTATTTCTTGTCGAGTTTCACAGCACCCGTGACTACTTTGAATGCCACGAAATACTCGAAGACCATTGGAAGGAAGCACCTTCCGGAGAACGTGATCCTGTATGGCCCGGCCTGATTCAGATCGCTGTCGGTCTGTACCATGAGCGGAGGGGTAACCTTACCGGGGCTTCAAAATGTTTGAAAAACGCCGGGTTGATTCTTGGGCCGCTTCCCCGCCGTCTGCAGGCCCTGGGGCTCGACGCCGACAGGCTGCTGCAGGCTATCCAGGAGCAGCTCGATCACCTTGAAGAGCCATTTCGTGACATGAACCTGCCGATTACTGATCCCGAACTCGAAGCCCAGTGTATTCGTCTTTGTGAACAAAAAAAGATTTGCTGGCTCCAGGACTCCCCGCTTGAGGATACGGACCTTGTCCACAAACACGCGCTCCGTGACCGCACCGATATCGTTCATGAACGCGATAAGCAGCTCCGCATCCGGGATAAACAGCGACGAAGCCGTGGTATGTAATCCGGACGTTCTTCGTATTCCCATTAAAAAACCCGCCGTTCACCGGCGGGAAAGTATTAGTTCACTTCATTTTCCAGAATATCTTTTTGATGTTCATCGCACACCTGCAGAAACTGAACCGTTTCCTTGCTGGCGACCAGGTCGTGATCGAGACGGCCTCTGACCGCCTGCACCATTTTTTTGCCTATACCTTCATCCCGGTAGGAGGGGTTCACGCATACATGGTGAAGCTCTGCATCTCCATTTTCAGTGTAACGAAGACCGACGACTCCGACAATATCATCGTCTTCCTTCCACATAAACAGCTGCCAGTCATCTGTTTCTTCATACTGCTGGACCGTTTCCTGGAGCTTTTTTACATCTTTTTCTTCCGGCATGTACGAAAGAAGCCCCATCGCTATTTTTTTATAGGATTGTTTATACTTAATCAACATAACCAATTATCCCTCATTGTGATCAGAATTTCAGACAAATTTGTCTTCATTTCCATAATTTACGCAAAGCAGTATCCAAATTCACCATTGACCATACACGCTTTTGGACAGAAATGCAAGAGGAATATAGGTAATTATAACTGAAAGCCGCTCATCACCGCTCATGCACGTGTAATCCCTCAAAATAAAATCACACGGCTTAAAACCGTGTGATTTATTTTACTCCATGCGGATTTTTTTTGCAAGACTAGCCATCTCCACGGCCCCCATAGCAGCCTCGGATCCTTTATTTCCGGCTTTTGTCCCGGCTCGTTCGATTGCCTGTTCAATTGTCTCCACAGTAATGATACCGTTAATAACCGGCAGTTCTTCCTGCAGCGATACATTTGCGACTCCCTTGGCGGATTCGTTGGCCACATAGTCAAAATGGGGAGTGGCGCCACGAATGATGGTCCCGATTGCCACAATTGCATCGTATTTTTTCGTTTTGGCTGCCTGCTGAGCAGCAAAGGGAATTTCGAATGCCCCGGGCACCCAGATAACGTCTATATCTTCTTCTCTCACTCCGCTGCGGATCAGTGTGCTTTCCGCTCCCTCTAGCAGCTGTTTATTAATGAATTCATTAAACCGTGCTGCGACGATCGCTATTTTTTGTCCACTGCCGTTTACGTTGCCTTCAATAGTAGTTGTCATTTTATTTTCCTCCTAAAAATGAAGCATATGTCCTAATTTTTGATACTTCGTACGCATATATTTCTCGTTTTCCTCCTGCAGCGGCAGCTGTATTGCAATGCGCTGCGTCACTTCAAGGCCGTAGCCGGAGATGCCTGTTATTTTCCTGGGATTGTTAGTGAGCAGCTTCATTTTCCCTACGCCAATGTCGCGAAGCACCTGGGCGCCAATCCCGTATTCACGCAGATCATCCGGAAAGCCAAGCTTTTTGTTTGCTTCCACTGTATCGTATCCCGCTTCCTGCAGTTCATACGCTTTTAATTTATTGATCAGACCAATGCCGCGTCCTTCCTGACGCATATACAGCAGCACGCCCTTGCCTTCTTTTTCGATCTGCATCAGTGCCGCCTGCAGCTGCGGCCCGCAGTCACAGCGTTTGGAGCCGAAAACATCCCCTGTCAGGCATTCTGAATGGACCCGGACCAGCGTTTCCTCCTCCGGATCGATTTCCCCTTTCACAAGCGCCATCATTTCTTTCCCATCAATAGATGATGTGAAGCCGAGCGCACGAAAATCACCAAATTCGGTTGGAAGGCTCGTATCCGCCTCCCGTTTTACCAGTTTTTCGCGGTGGCGACGGTAGCTGATTAAGTCTTTGATCGTTACCATTTTCAATCCGAACCGGTCAGCGATTTCGCGCAGCTCCGGCACCCTGGCCATTTCCCCGTCTTCTCTTGTGATTTCACAAATCGTCCCGGACGACGTTTTTCCGGACAGGCGCGCAAGGTCAATCGCGGCTTCCGTGTGACCGGCCCGCTGCAGTACTCCGCCTTCTTTTGCAATTAGTGGAAACACATGGCCCGGACGCTGAAAGTCTCCCGGTTCGGCGGTCTTATTGGCAAGGTGCTGAATTGTCAGCGCCCGCTCGGAGGCACTGATACCGGTTTTGGACGACACATGGTCGACGCTCACCGTAAAAGCAGTGCCATGCGGATCAGTATTCTGATCAGCCATCGGCTGAAGCTGCAGGCGCTCGGCCTGCTCTTCTGTGATCGGCGTGCAGACGAGACCGCGGCCGTACGTAATCATAAAGTTAATTGTCTGGGCATCAATGTTTTCCGACAGAGCGACAAAATCTCCTTCGTTCTCCCGGTCTTCGTCATCACAAACGATCACAACCTGCCCGTTCCTCAGTTCATCTAATGCTTCTTCAATGGGGTCAAACCAGCGTCGTTCCTCCATGGTATCGTTCCTACTTTCTTTGCAAAGGTTTTATTTATTTACAGTTAACAGACGTTCTGTATATTTGGCAAGCATGTCACATTCAATATTGACCAGATCGCCGGCCTGTTTGTCTGCGAGGTTGGTTACCTGCCACGTATGCGGAATAATCGACAGGGTAAAGGTTTCTTTTTCGTCATCCACTCCAAAAATCGTCAGGCTGATGCCATCAACTGTGACGGAGCCTTTATTGGTCATGTAGCGGAGCTGCTCCTTCGGCGTCTTTACGTGCACGTAAATCATGTTTTCTTCCTCTTCAATAGAAGCAATGGTTCCTGTGGCATCCACATGTCCCTGCACAAAGTGCCCGCCAAAGCGTCCGCCGGCCTGCATCGCAAGCTCCAGGTTAACGTGTGTGCCTTCTTCCATATATTTCAGACTCGTATGCTTGAGCGTTTCAGCCATCACGTCTACGTAGACGCACCGGCCTTTTTTAGCCGTCGCCGTCAGGCAGATGCCATTTACCGCAATGCTGTCGCCAATTTGAATACTGTTCATATCCAGATCACTTTCAAGCTCCAGCTGAATTAAATTTTCCTGGTGTGTCATTTTTGACACTGTTCCTGTCGCTTCTACAATTCCCGTAAACATGCTTTCACTCCCCGGCCTGCATTGTATATTTCCGGTCCTGCCCGAATGTCTCTTCTTTTATCAGTGAAAATGCCCGGGCCTCCTGAAGTGTCGAAATACCGCTTCCCTGGTAGACTCCGGGTGCATTTTCCCCGCCAATCACCATCGGCGCTACATACATTAAATATTCCTGAATCATTGCAGCTTCCAGAAAGGACCCGAGAACGCCGGCCCCTCCTTCCACAAATAATGAGACAATTTTCTTTTCTCCGAGCACATCCAGTACCGCGGAGATATTTTTCACGCCGGAAGCGACTGGTATCACTTCAGCCCCCGCTTCTTCGAGGCGGTGCTGCTTTTCAGTGTCGGCCGGCTCATTCGTCAAGATGTAGACCGGAGTTGCTGCATCCTTCAGCATTCGGCTGTTCTCCGGCATGCGGAGCGTACTGTCGAGTACTACCCGCGCCGGCGTCACTCCCGTTTCCGGAACCCGGGCTGTGAGGGACGGATCGTCACTCAGTACAGTCCCGATACCGACTAAAATGCCGTCACACCGGCGCCTCTCCCGGTGCACATCCTCCCGGGCTTCTTTTCCGGTAATCCACTGGCTTTCCCCACTGGCTGTCGCAGTCTTTCCGTCAAGGGAAGAAGCAGTTTTAGCCGTCACATAAGGTTGTCCATTCTTAATAAAATGAAAAAATTTCCTGTTTAAATAAGCTGCTTCTTCCTGCCCCACTCCAGTCACAACTTCCAGACCCGCTTCCTCCATCATTTGTATGCCCTTGCCGGCTACAAGCGGATTCGGATCTGAAGCTGCCACCACCACTTTTACAATGCCTGCTTCAATAATCTTTTTGGCACACGGCGGGGTGCGGCCGTAATGGCTGCAGGGCTCGAGAGTGACATAAATCGAAGCTCCTTCAGCTTCGTCTCCTGCCATTGCAAGCGCATGGACTTCTGCGTGTGCTTCACCGGAGCGAAGGTGAGCTCCCATTCCAACGATTCTGCCATCTTTAACGACGACGGCACCGACCATTGGATTCGGGTAAGTCTGCCCTTCAGTTGAGCGCGCAAGTTCAAGTGCTGTATGCATCCATGTATGATCCATATGGCCGGACCTCCTTGTATTTTTGCTTTTTTTAATTACAGAAACAAAAAAAGCCCCCGGATGAACATCCGGGGGCTTTTATACATACGTATCCAAAATAATATTCCACTTCCATTCTGCGGAACATACACCTGCAGACAGAAAAACAGAATTTTTTCGAATACGGTTTTCCTTCTCCCATCCAGACTGTTACTGTCGGCTTCAGAATTGCACTGAATCCACCGTCCGCGCCTTTGGCGCTTACCGGGTCACGGACTGAAAAGCATTCGCTTTATCACCGTCGGTTGGGACTTTCACCCGACCCCGAAGGATGTTGATCGCAATCAACGTACCGTATGAAGTTAAAATACATTTTATTACTTTCTTATTTATCCGTCAAAACATTCAGCTTATGCTTCGTCCCAGACACGTACTTCCTTCATAACATCCTGTGCCTGGATGCGGTCCACCTGGTCCATATTGTCTGTCACACGGCCAAATACCGTATGTACACCGTTCAGGTGCGGCTGCTGGTCAAAGAGAATAAAGAACTGGCTGCCGCCGGTGTCTTTTCCAGCGTGAGCCATCGAGAGATAGCCTCTTTCGTGGGTGCGCGGGTTTCCTTCCGTTTCACACGGAATGGTATACCCCGGACCGCCGTCTCCGCGGTTATTCGGGCATCCGCCCTGGGCGACAAAGCCCGGGATAACGCGGTGGAACGTAAGGCCGTCATAAAAGCCGTCATTCGCCAGACCTTCAAAGTTTTCCACTGTTCCCGGTGCATCCTCCGGGAAAAATTCCAATGTTACTGTTTCTCCGTTTTCAAATGCGATTTTACCTTTTTTCATGTCTCTCTACCCCTTTTTATTTGGTTTTTGCCTTTGCCGGTGCATACGACAGATCGTACTGAAGAATATCTTCGTACGTTTCTCCGCGAACCACCAGATGTGACTCCCCGTCTTCGGCGAAAACGACCGGAGGACGCGGGAGGCGGTTGTAATTGTTGGCCATGGAATATCCGTAGGCTCCTGTGCAGAAAACCGCCAGCGTATCATTAGTTTTCACTTCCGGAAGCGGAAGGTTCCAGATCAGCATATCGCCGCTTTCACAGAGCTTGCCGGCAACCGAAAACGTGTCATCGGCTTTTTCATGGCCCCGGTTGGCTAAAATGCCCTCGTACTCTGCCTGATAAAGAGCCGGACGAATGTTGTCAGACATGCCTCCATCCACTGAAATGTAGCGGCGAACACCAGGAATGTCCTTTTTCGAACCTACGTCATACAGCGTTGTTCCGGCATCACCGCTAACGGACCTTCCAGGCTCGATCCAGATTTCCGGCACGTCCATGCCGGTACGGAGCGCTTCCTGTTTAACTGACTGGATCATATCCTGGACGTACTGTTCCGGCGCGAGCGGTTCGTCTCCTTCCACATAGCGGATCCCAAAGCCGCCGCCGCAGTTCAGCACATCCGGCGTGAACTGAAGGTGCTCCTGCCAGTGCACAAACTGATCAAACAGTTTTTTGATAGCCATGGTGAACCCGCTCGTTTCAAAGATCTGCGAACCAATATGACAATGCACGCCTTTAATGTTGATGGACGGACTCTGCTGCAGGCGGTAAATGGCCTGATCGGCCTGGCCGGATGTCAGGTCAAAGCCGAATTTTGAATCCTCCTGCCCGGTGGAGATGTATTCATGGGTGTGCGCCTCGATGCCTGGAGTCGTCCGGATCAATGCTTCCACCTGGGTCTGCTGCCTTGCCGCCTGCTGCTCAATCAATTGAATTTCATGAAAGTTATCAATTACAAAGCAGCCAATGCCGAGTTCAATGGCAAGGGCGATTTCCGCTTCGCTTTTATTATTGCCGTGAAAATGAACTTTTTCCATCGGAAAACCGGCTTTTGACGCCGTCATCAATTCTCCTCCGGAAACCACATCCAGGCTGAGTCCCATTTCCTTCGCAAGCTGCGCCATTGCGACGCAGCTGAATGCTTTGCTTGCATAGGCAACCTGATACGTCATTTTGTTATCTTCGAAAGCCTGCTGAAACCCACGGGCCCGCTCGCGCATTAAAGCGACGTCATAAACGTAAACCGGGCTTCCGTATTCCTGCTTTATATCAACCGTATCCACCCCGCCGATCTCCAGGTGGCCGTGTTCGTTTATATGGTGCGTTCCATGAAGCTGCATATTATTCTCTCCTTCGTTGCTCCTCCTCGTTCGTTTATTTTAGCACGCTTCTGAAAAAGACAAAAGCTTTATGCAAGTAAAGAAACCGCGCAATTACTGCACGGTTTCATAAATGAGGACTGGTTTTTCAACAGCAGCTTCTGCAATTGTAAAGGCTTCGGAAATTTTCCTGGCGCTCTCAGCGCTGTTTTGGTCATTCACATGCATAATAGCGATCGTATCGCCCTTTTGCACAGGGTCACCGATTTTTTTCATGAGCTCAATTCCCACACTGTAATCAAGCACGTCGTCTTTGGTAGCACGGCCGGCTCCGAGAAGCATCGCACTTACGCCGATTTCTTCGGCTTCAATGCCGTGCACATAGCCTGAGGCTTCCGCCTTTACTTCAACACGGTGCTCGGCAGCTGCAAGACCATCCGGGTTGTCTACAGCGGAGGCGTCCCCGTGCTGGTTTTGCACAAATGCCTTCATCTTTTCAAGCGCGTCCCCGTTTTCAATCACCTGAAGCACCATTTTTTCCGCCTGCTCCAGCTTGTCGGCTTTACCGCCCGCAACAAGCATATAGGAGGAAAGCGTGACGCTCAGCTCGTGCAGATCTTCCGGCCCGTTCCCCTGCAGTGTTTCAATGGCTTCTTTAACTTCGAGGGCGTTCCCGACGGTCCGGCCCAGCGGCTGATCCATATTGGAAATGACCGCCATCGTTTTACGATCCAGGGATTGACCGATTTCCACCATTGCTTCCGCCAGACGCTTCGCTTCCTTCACTTCCTTCATAAAGGCACCCGATCCTGCCTTTACATCAAGCACAATTGCATCTGCGCCGGCAGCAATTTTTTTACTCATCACCGAGCTTGCAATCAGCGGAATCGAGTTTACGGTTGCTGTCACGTCCCGGAGTGCGTACAGCTTTTTGTCTGCCGGGGTGAGATTTCCACTCTGACCTGCGACAGCAATTTTGTGTTCATTAACAAGATTGACGAACTCTTCCTTTGGAATCTCTGTTTCAAACCCACGGAAGCTTTCCAGCTTATCGATCGTGCCGCCGGTGTGCCCGAGCCCGCGTCCGGACATCTTCGCTACAGGAACGCCGCATGCCGCCACAATCGGTCCGATAATAAGCGTCGTTTTGTCGCCGACGCCTCCAGTGGAATGCTTGTCCACCTTGATGCCCTCGATGGCCGACAGGTCGAGTTGATCGCCTGACTCTGCCATCGCGTAGGTGAGCGCGGCAGATTCCTTCTGGGTCATGTCCTGAAAATAAATCGCCATTGCAAACGCCGATGCCTGGTAATCCGGCACCTCTCCATTGCTGTAAGACTCCACAAACCAGCGGATTTCTTCTTCACTCAGTTCTTTTCCATCTCGCTTTTTTGCAATAATATCCACCATTCTCATAGTACGGCCCCTTTACACATTGCTGTTAATTACGTATTTTTGACGATTTCTTTCATTAAAGAGATAAAAATCGGTTTGGTTTTAGCCGCCGTTTCCATCACTTCGTCGTGGGAAATGCTGACGATTTCTTCTCCAATGGCCATATCAGTTATACACGAAACACCGAGGACGCGCAGCCCCGCATGCTGGGCCACAATCACCTCCGGCACCGTGGACATGCCAACCACATCAGCGCCGACGTTGCGAAGCAGGATCAGTTCTGCCCGGCTCAGAAAGTTTGGACCACCTATGCCGCCATAGACGCCGCGTTTCAAGTCAATTTCCAGCGTTTCAGCGGCCTGGAACGCCTTCCCGCGGAGTACCGGATCATACGCCTGGCTCATATCGGGAAAACGCGGGCCGAGATCGCTGTTGTTCGGACCGATCAGTGGGTTGCTGCCGGTAAAGTTTATATGATCTTCAATCACCATTAAATCTCCCGGGCGAAACGATGACTGCATCCCGCCGCAGGCATTGGTGACAAATAAAAACTCGGCGCCGAGCGCTTTCATCACCCGCACCGGGAACGTTACCTCCTGCATCGAATAGCCTTCATAGTAATGAAAGCGGCCCTGCATCGCTACCACTGTTTTTCCTTCAAGCTCTCCAAGCACAAGACGTCCGGCATGACCTTCCACTGTGGAAACAGGAAAATGCGGGATGTCTTCATAAGGGATCACGGTGCCCGCTTCAATATCGTCAGCCAGGTCGCCGAGCCCGGAGCCAAGAATCATGCCGACCTCAGGCGCAGCACTGTATTTCGACTGTATATAATCCTTTGCTTCCTCTATTTTTACAGCATTCATTCAGGCATCCTCCTGTGCGATCCGGCGAAGGGTTTCTTTCATTAATTTCAAGAAATCTTCCTGTACCTTTGATGTCGTATCCATGACTTCATCATGGCTTAACGGCTGGTCGAGCATGCCGGCAGCCAGGTTTGAAATGCAGGAAATGCCGAGAACTTCCATGCCTCCGTGTACAGCAACGATCACTTCCGGCACCGTGGACATGCCAACGGCGTCTGCACCCAGCACCCGTGCCATGCGGACCTCTGCCGGAGTTTCATAGGCCGGTCCGGTATTTGCCATATACGTGCCCCGCTGAATGCGGATATTCAGTGACAGCGCCGCCTCGTCAGCTATTTTGGCCAGGCCTTTTGAATACGCCGAACTCATATCCGGAAAGCGGGGACCGAGCTCTGCATCATTTTCCCCGATAAGCGGGTTAGCGCCGAGCCAGTTGATGTGATCATCAATAATCATTAAATCGCCCGGTTCAAAGTCATGATTTACGCCGCCCGCAGCGTTGGTAACAAGAAGCCGCTTCACTCCGAGGGCGTTCATTACCCGGATGGGAAACGTCACTTCCTGGAGAGAATATCCTTCATAGTAATGAAAACGTCCCTGCATCGCTGCCACCTGCATGCCTTCAAGTTCACCGAAGACAAGCTGGCCCGCGTGGCCTTCCACTGTCGAAACGGGAAAGCCGGGGATGTCTTCATATTTTAGAACGACCGGGTTTTTAATTTCATCGGCCAGCACCCCCAGGCCGGAACCGAGCACGAGGCCGGCTGACGGCACGGCAGATATATTGGACTGAATGTATTGAACTGCTTCTTTGGTTTGCTGCTGGATACTCAAGTTATTCACCCTTCCTTTTTAATTGCTGTAAAAAGCTCGTGCCATACTTTGGCATGGATAGGCGGAAATTATCCGCTACCGTGGCACCGATATCGGCAAATGTTTTCCGGGTACCCAGCGGGGCAGAGCCGGTGCTTTTGCTGTAGGCAAGCAGCGGCACGATTTCACGGGTATGGTCAGTGCCGTGGTGGACAGGATCGTTTCCATGATCGGCGGTAATAAGCAGAAGATCATTTTCGTCCATTGCGTCGAGCAGCTCCGGAAGCCGGGCGTCAAATTCCTCGAGCGCCTCTCCGTAACCCTGCGGATCGCGGCGGTGGCCGAACTTGGCATCAAAATCCACCAGATTCAAAAAGCTGAGCCCGGTAAACGATTTCTGCGCCGTTTCCGTCACACGATCCATACCGTCCATATTGGAGGAGGTCCGGATCGACTCCGTCACTCCTTCGCCGTCATATATATCGCTGATTTTTCCAATAGCAATGCTGTTGAGGCCTGCGTCTTCAAGGTCGTTCATGACCGTGCGGCCAAACGGCTTGAGCGCGTAGTCGTGGCGGTTGGACGTCCGTTCATAATTTCCCGGAGAGCCTTTGAACGGACGCGCAATCACGCGGCCAATCATATAAGGTGCTTCGTATGTCATCGCCCGGGCTTTTTCGCAGATGTCATACAGTTCTTCAATAGGCACCTCATCTTCGTGGGCCGCGATTTGAAGCACTGAATCCGCCGAGGTATAGACAATCAGCTTACCGGTGTTTTGATGCTCTTCGCCGAGTTCTTCAATGATCTCTGTACCCGAAGCTACTTTGTTTCCAAGAATCCCACGGCCAGTTTCCTGTTCGAGCTGCTGCAAAAGCTCATCCGGAAAGCCATCCGGAAATGTGCGGAATGGCTCGTCAATATAGAGCCCCATGATTTCCCAATGCCCGGTCATCGTATCTTTGCTTCGCGACATTTCCTCCATGCAGCCGTACGAAGATGCCGGCGCCTCTGATGCCTGGACGCCCGGGATTTCCCGGATGTTTCCGAGACCGAGCCGTTCAAGATTAGGGATCTTAATTCCATTCATATGCTGGGCGATATGACCGAGTGTGTCAGCACCTTTGTCCCCGTATTCTTCAGCATCAGGAGCTTCGCCGATGCCGACAGAATCCATCACAACTAAAAAAACGCGTGGATACTTGTAGTTTTCCATTGCTCTCTCTCCTTTTCTGCTAGGCCCTTGGATGAGCCTGCAGGTATACATCTTTTAATTTATGGTTGGATACATGGGTATAAATCTGGGTAGTGGAAATATCGGCGTGCCCGAGCATTTCCTGAACCGCCCGCAGGTCAGCCCCGTTTTCGAGCAGATGTGTAGCGAAGGAATGTCTAAGCGTATGCGGTGTCAATGCCTTTTCTATGCCGGCTTTCCCTGCCGTTGCTTTTAATATTTTCCAAAAACCCTGCCTTGAAAGCGGATTGCCGTGATGATTTACAAACAGCAGGTCGTGGCGTTTGTTTTTCATCAGGGTACTGCGCCCGTGATGTATGTACGTATCAATAGCCTCGGAAGCCACTTTTCCAAGCGGCACAATCCGCTCTTTGTTTCCTTTGCCAATACAGCGGATAAATCCCATCTGCAGGTGCACATCAGAAATTTTCAATTCACACAGCTCCGTAACCCGCAGACCGGTAGCGTACATGCATTCAAGCATCGCCTGATTCCGTTTTGCAAAGGCCGTTGTTCCTTCGGCTGCTGTAAGCAGCCGCTCAACTTCCTGAGTGGACAGCACGGTCGGAAGCTTTTTTTCTCCCTTTGGAATTTCAATCAATTCCGCCGGATCCTTTTTTACTACCTGTTCACGCAGAAGAAACTGGTGGAACGCCCGGACCGACGACAAAAAGCGCGCCAGCGTAGCTGTAGAGCGCCCGGCTTCTTTTTGGGCATACAAAAAATCCACGATATCCGCACGTTCTGTGTCCGTCCATGACTCCTTCCCCCGAAGCTGCATAAATTTTCTATAGTGTTCCAGGTCTCTTTGATACGACTGAATCGTGTTCTTGGAGAGGCCCTTTTCAACTTGGCAATAATGTATAAAATCCAGTACCTCCGTGGTCATACGACCGCCTCCTGCTTCCCAATCTTCCCTTCTAAGAATAGCATAGTCGCTTATTACTAGGGAAGGGCGAATGCGGCAGTAAATATACCGCTTTCATTCTGCCGGACAATAAAAAAGCACCGCTCTTTGTTAAAAGACGATGCCCATACATGTGTTAATTCGTGTGCAGCGAAGCAGCCTCCGCACTTTCTTCGTTCTTTTTTGCCTTCGCCTGACAGCGGTGGCAGACCCCGTGGAACGTTAAACGGTGATCCTTCACCTTAAACTGATAGTCTTTTTCTACAATTTTTTCGACCTCTGCCAGCAGGTCCTCCTGGATCTCATCAACGGTTCCGCATTCAATACATACGAGGTGGTGATGGGAGTGGCTGGCTCCTTCTTTTCGCAGGTCATACCGTGAAACTCCGTCACCAAAGTTGATTTTGTCCACGACTTCAAGTTCATTAAGTAATTCAAGTGTTCTGTACACGGTGGCAAGACCAATTTCCGGCGCTTTTTCCTTCACCAGAAGGTACACATCTTCTGCACTTAAATGATCTTCTTCATTTTCCAAAAGCACCTGTACGGTCGCTTCCCTTTGCGGGGTCAGCTTGTAGCTCTGTTCATGCAGCTGTTTTTTAATACGTTCTACCCGATTTTCCAATTATCGCTACCTCCCTTATTCCTTCAAGGGTAATAAACTTATTATAATAATTTTAAATAAGCCTGTCAATATAAAACCGATAACCATTCTCAGTTTAAAATTATTATAAATAAATTGGCATGAAATTTGCATACAGACCTTATCTGTCCTGCAATCTCAGTCATTCGGTCGTTGATTATCAATGAAACTCCTATGTGACAGAAAAATGACGATATTCAATCTCAATTACCGCTGATCGAGAATGGTTTTCACATACTGCACCGCATACATAGTTTTAGCATCATGAATCTCTTCTCGCTGGATCAATTCGTCCGCTTCCTTCAGGCTTACTTCCTTCAGTTCAATAAATTCATCCTCTTCGGTTTCCGGTTCGCCGGCCTCAAGATCGAACGCTTCATACAGATGAACAATTTCGTCTGCAAATCCGGGAGAGGTATAAAATGAAGCAATTTTCTGCAGCCGCCCTGCAGTATACCCGGTTTCTTCTTTTAATTCCCGGGCAGCGGTTTCTTCCGGGCTGTCAGTGCCTTCGAGTTTTCCGGCCGGTATTTCCACCAGCGGTTTTTCGAGCGGCTTGCGGTACTGCTTCACCATCACTATTTTCTGCTCTGGCGTGACTGCCACCACGGCGACCGCGCCGCTGTGATTAATCACTTCCCGTTTGCTGCTCCTCCCGTCCGGAAGCGTCACATCGTGCACCGATAAATCGACGACTTTTCCTTCGAATATCGTTTCCTTCTGCGTTGTTTTTTCTGTAAAATCCATTATTAACGTCCTTTCTGCCTCGAATGTGATTCATTCGTTTTAGTTTACCAGTCTTTAACTGTCTGTGAGAATAGTCATTTGCTTATTTTCACTCTTCCTAATTATCACCAGATTTGCTACACTATCCAAGTAATCTGATGGAGGAGTTGGACCCCATGAATATTTTTGAAGCTATTTTTCTAGGAATCGTCCAGGGAATTGCAGAATTCCTGCCGATTTCAAGTACCGCCCATATCATCATCGCAGAATTTCTCCTCGGCCATTCGATTCCCGGCCTGTCATTTGAAATTTTTCTGCACCTGGGATCAATCGTAGCCGTGATTTTTTATTTCCGCAAAGACATCATTCATCTGATTCAGGTATTTTTCCGGTATATCGCCAAACGGCGCCGGGAGGATCGTCCCGAGTTTTTCCTTTGTTTGTACATAGTACTCGCAACCGTTATTACCGGCATTCTTGGTGTTTTTCTTGAAGATTCTCTTGGCAGCGCCCTGAAAACACCAGTGATGATTGCCGTATCACTCACCCTTACCGGCATTTTTCTCATCATCATCGAGAGGGCCTACACCATTGGCAGCCGTACCGTTAATGAAATAACAACGCTCGATGCGGTCATTGTCGGCCTGGCGCAGACGGTGGCTGTCATTCCCGGCATCTCAAGGTCCGGAAGTACACTGATTGCCGCCTTGTTTTCCGGCCTGGACAGAGAAACGTCGGTCCGGTTTTCATTCCTGCTTTCAATCCCTGTCATTTTAGGATCCACCGTTCTCGCTCTCGGTGATATTACCGACGGCAGTCTCGCTTCCATAGGTGCTGTATCGCTTATTGCTGCATTCATCGCCTCGCTGATCACTTCATGGCTTGGCATCGTCTGGCTGATTAACTTCCTGAATAAAGGAAAACTCACCTACTTTGCGATCTACTGCTTTCTGCTTGCGCTTATAACTATTTTATTTCTCGATCCGGGAAGTACAGTAGTCGAATAACGATTTATAACATAAAAATCCAGCCGGAGCCGGCTGGATTTTGTCATTCATTCATTATTTTTTCACAGTAACAGTCGCCACTACAGTTTCTCCCGCCTTCAGACGGTTCTCGCTGTTCATCTGAATATTTTCAACCTGATCGCCTTCGGTGAATACGACCGGCGTAATTTTGCTGGCAGCTTTTTCGCTGATCACATCCATATCAAACTCCATAAGCAGATCGCCTTCTTCCACGCTGTCCCCTTCCGATACTTTGCATGTAAAGCCCTCTCCGTCCAGAGATACTGTTTCAAGACCGATATGAATTAATATATCCAGCCCTTCCTCGGAACGGATGCCGACGGCATGCTTTGTCGGGAAGATCTGTTCGACCCTTCCTTTAACCGGGGAAAGAATAATTCCCTCCGATGGATCTACAGCGAATCCCTCTCCCATCATTTTTTCTGAAAATGTCGGATCAGGCACTTCTGTAATATCAACGAATGCTCCGCTGACCGGTGATTTTATGGAAACGTCTACAGGCTTTTGTTCTTTTCCAAATAATTTTTTTAACATATCATTCACTTCCTTTTTAAATAGTCACAGCTGCGTTCAAGCTGTGCGCATGCTTTAGTAAGTGTAACGAACTTCACTCCTGCGCACAAACTTCCCGGTTCGTCTTTTACCGGTACATTTCAGGAAAGGAAAAGCGGAACACTTCTACTCGCACGTTTATACCGCACGTTTTAAATGAGCGCGAATAAGGAATAGAACTCTATTCTAATTGTATATACCTTCTTTTTATAGCGATTTAAACCTTCATTCTATATATAGTCAAACACAGGGGGTGCGCAGATGATTACAGAAAATAAACAGCCGCTTTTTGAAAAGTTGTTTTATTTGTATGACCGGCGCTTGATCCAAAAGCATTTTTCTGCCGTACATATGCACAATAACAGTATCTACACAGACGATGCTGCGCTTTTTTACGTGAACCACAGCAACTGGTGGGACGGACTTTTAATCTATTTTTTAAATAAACACTGGTTCCGTCACCCCGGCTACGTCATGATGGACGAAGAAGGCCTGCGCGAATTTCCCTTTTTCCGCAGGCTCGGGGCCTACTCGGTAAACCGGGACAGCCGCCGCGATGTTATTAATGCCCTCCGCTACACAGAGGATAAACTAGTAAAAGGTCATCACGTCTGGCTTTTCCCGCAGGGGGCAGAAACCCACGCCGATCAGTTTCCGATCACTCTTCAGCCCGGCATTTCCTATCTTCTTCCCCGGGTGGACGTTCCGTTCGTTCCGGTTACGATGCACTACACCTTTTTGCACCATCAAAAGCCCGAAATCTTTATAAACATCGGCCCACCGCTCCCAAGGACGCCGGAAAACCTCGCTTCACGAGCGGCAGCCCAGGATGCACTGGAGCGCCATCTGCAGCATCAGTGGGATGAAATGCGCGAAGACATCGCTTACGAGCACCTGGAGAACTACACTACCGTTTTGAAAGGTTCGCAGACAATGAGCAGCTGGTGGACCTCTCTCCGGCAGAAAAAATAGAAAGGACTCCCGCCATGTTCCTATGGATTCTCATATGTATCCTCAGCGCCTGGACGGTATTTACGGTCATTAACGTGTGGACCCTGCCCTCTCTCGCCTCTTTTTCTGTACCGAAGCGCCCCGGTTTAATCAGCGTGCTTGTACCGCTCCGTAATGAAGAACGGAACATACCGGCGCTTGTGCGGAGCCTCCGCCAGGCGGACGATCTAAAAACAGAATTCATTTTTCTCGATGACCATTCAACGGACCGCACAAAAATGCTCTTGCAGGAGGCTGTCCTCTATTGGCCCAATGCCCGTTACATTGAAGGGGCCGCACTGCCGGAAGGCTGGAACGGCAAAGTTCATGCGTGCCATCAGCTGTCCAGAGAAGCTGCCGGACAGTACTTGTGCTTTGTTGATGCCGACGCAAGGCTGCACGCGGACGCCCTCCGCTGGGCAGAGGGGGCTCTTCGGAAGCAAGATGCCAGCCTGGTGACTGGATTTCCTCATTTCAAAACAGAAGGCTTCTGGGGCCGGCTGCTTGTGTATATGCAGCATTTTGTCGTGTATGCCCATCTGCCCGTCGCAGCTGCCAACCGCACTACCTGGAAACCCTTTACTGCAGCACACGGGGCTTTTTTGTTTTTCAGCCGGACAGCCTATGACAAGGCTGGCGGACATGCCGCTGTTAAACAGTCGCTCGTTGATGATATGGCGCTTGCCCAAAACATAAAATCACAAGACATGAAAACACTGCTCGTTTCTCCGGGCCCAGCTGTTACCTGCCATATGTATGCGTCGAGCCGGGAAGCGTGGCTTGGCTTCAGCAAAAACATTTTTCCCGGTATCGGCCGTTCGATGCCTATTGCTTCAGCCGTCATCACTGTGCATACTCTTTTTTTTATCGTGCCGGGCTTTCTTCTGCTGGCTGCCATTGCCACAGCCGAGTGGCAGCTTGCCA
Source organism: Marinococcus sp. PL1-022 (assembly GCF_033845285.1). Taxonomy (NCBI): domain Bacteria; kingdom Bacillati; phylum Bacillota; class Bacilli; order Caryophanales; family Bacillaceae; genus Marinococcus; species Marinococcus sp. PL1-022. Next base: position 1,716,119 of record NZ_JAWXCX010000001.1, read on the forward strand.
TTCCATACGTTCTGGCTGCTGCCCTGCGTGCCGCGGTTACGATAAAGGCCTCACACCCGTGGTGGACAGTGCTTATTCAGCCTCTTTCATCCGGGGCAATGATCGCAGTGCTGATCTATTCAATTTACTTGGATAAAACGAAAAAAGGCTATTCCTGGAAGGGGCGTACCTATCAATGACTACTGCCGTTATCGGTGCCGGGCTCGGTGGCTTAAGCGCTGCCATTGTTCTAGCTAAAACCGGTGAAGAGGTTACTGTATTTGAAAAAAACGAACGGGCAGGAGGCAAGCTCCGCCCGTTTCAGCTGGGCACCCACGCATTTGATTACGGCCCTAATACCATCACGATGCCAGATATATTTCACCGCGTGCTTGCTTTTGCCGACAAAGACCCTGGACAGCTCCTCCCGTTCAAACAGCTGCCGGAGCATACCCGTAATTATTTCCCCGATGGGAGCACACTCGAGGTTTCTTCAGACGCTGGAGAAACAAAACAGGCCATTGCCCGTCTTTCCGAAGCCGATGCCAGCCGGTACGATGACTATCTCCGGGAGGTCAAACGGCTTTACACGCTAGCTACTGAAAATTTTTTGCAGCGCACCTTCGAGTCGCCCCTGGATTACCTTTCCCCACGACTCGCCCTAGCCCTTCGCAAAGTGCGTCCGGCCACTTCCATGCATGCTTTCCACCGGCGGTTTTTCAAGCATCCGGATGTGCAGCAGGCGTTTGACCGGTATGCGACCTATATCGGTTCTTCTCCGTATGACGCGCCGGCAACATTCGCTCTGATTGCCCATCTTGAGCTTGCTGACGGCGTGTACTACACCCCGGGCGGGAACGCGAAGATTGCCGAGGCGTTTTATGAAACGGCCCAAGAGCTTGGAGTCACCTTTTCATTTAATGATCCTGTCCAGCACGTTTCCACGCGTGACGGACGCGCTCAAACTGTATATGCGGCCTCAGGCTCTCTGGAGGTGGACAGCGTGGTATTGAATGGGGATCTGCTCAGCCAGTATCCGCTGCTTTTCCCGGCCTCTGCTCAACAAGACCGAACGATTCCAAAGGATCCTGAACCATCGATTTCCGCGTTTGTAATCATGGCCGGGCTGAACACCCGCCTGTCGCAGTTAAAGCATCACCAGGTGTATTTTTCTGCGGATTACCATGAAGAGTTCGAACAGTTCAAGCACGGAACGTTTCCAGACGATCCGACCGTTTATATCAGCAACTCCTCCTATAGTGATCACGGCCAGTCCCCGGACGGCGACAACCTGTTTATTCTTATTAACGCTCCGGCACTTCCTGGAGGCGCTATGACAGAGGAAGAAAAACAGTCCTATAAAAACCTGGTCTACGACAAGCTGGAGGAATTTGATCTTTTTCTTCGTCCGCATATTGTGGAGGAACAAGTACTCGGTCCGTCTTATCTGGAAGAAACGTTTGGCGCATACAAAGGCTCCATTTACGGTCTTGCCTCCAACCGGCGAAAGGATGCGTTTCTGCGGCCGTTCAACCGATCCCAGGATTTGAAGAATGTCTATTTTGCCGGCGGCTCCACCCACCCCGGCGGGGGCTCGCCAATGGTGACCACCAGCGGCGTTCTTGCTGCGTCCGCCCTGCTTAAGGATAACGGCATTCTGCTCGACTTCTGGGGAAATAAATGACTTGAATGGCTTTCTGCCTTCCAATATCACCGGCGCATACAAACAGCCCCGCTTTTCTCGTCAGCGGGGCTGTTTCAGTAGTAGGGTTATGATTAACCCCCTTCTTCTTCCTCTACCGGTATCCATATTTCACTTTTGAAATCAGGCTTGTCAAACTGATTTCCCTCCATCCATACTATTTCTCGTTAAACGCCTGCGCCGAATATATTCGGAGATGGGAATACCCGCTAAAGAAGAAAACATACGCTTAAAATGATACTCCGAACAGCAGGCGATACGGGCGACTTGTTGAAAATCGATTGCCTCCGTTAAGTGATTCTCAATATAATGCAGGGCATTATTCATCTCTTTTAAATTATCCATAACACCAATCCTTCTTATCTAAAGGATACCGATAACAAATTAATTACGCCTGCTTTTCGTGCCTGATAAAGTCGGATACTAACAACTTACTTTCTATCTAAAAAGAATATCGGATTATGTATAATCATAAAAAAGGAATAGAAGCCCCATGGGTGGGATACTTCTATTCCGGTTCATTATTTGTTTTTAAAGTCGCCTTTTTTGTCCTGGGCGACGCCTTTAATCTTATCTTTCTTTCCTTCGCGCTGCATTTTGGAATTATTTGTGGCGCTTCCCATCCGGTCTTTTGCTTCCCCTTTAACCTTGTTCACGTTTCCTTTTAGTTTGTCACCAAAACCATTTTTACTGCTCATCTGTGATCCCTCCATGATGTCTGTCTACAGCAGGGCTTCCCTTCAGCAGCCTTCGTCAAACAAAAGAGTTTTATCATTCCAAACAATTAATACACGCTTAACTGGTAGACTGCTGCGGAGCCAGACTGTTCACAAATGCCTTTTTCATAACATTGGTGACAACCAATGAAACAAAACAGGCTCCTTTCTGCTGGGCCTGAAGCACGTCTTCCCGGGAGCTTGCAATCGTACCGATTGGCGTTTTCATAACTGCACCTTCCCGATACAGCCCGCTCAGCACCTCCTGCACTTCCGGATGATCGGCTCCGTTTCTATACCCCATATTCACAGACAAATCCGTCGGCCCTAAAAACGCCATGTCGATGCCGGGAACGTCCATAATTTCCGTGAAATTTTCAGCCGCTTCCGGAGTCTCAATTTGAACGCTTATCAGGATCTGTTCATCGGACGCATTCATAAACGCTTCTCCCCCGTGAAAGCCGTAGCCCGCCGCCCTCATTGAAAAAGCGGTGCCCCGTTTTCCATACGGGGGATATTTAGCTGCCTGCACCACCCTTTCTGCCTGCTCCCGGGAGTTTACCATCGGAACCTGAATGCCCAGTGCCCCCCGGTCCAACGCCTTTTGAATACTCGAAGGATCATAGCTTACGCGTATGATAGGCACCATTCCGGTTAACCGCGCGGACCTGATCATTTCCTCCATTTCTGCCCCGCTGTAGGCGCCGTGCTCATCATCCATAATAATAAACTCATAGCCGGCGTATCCGAGCATCTCTACGACCGCTGGCGAATAGAGGCTCGTAATAGCCCCCTGGGTCAGCTCATTTTTTTTGATCTTTTCCTTAATTTCGTTTTTCAGCATTCTCATCTTCCTTTGTTAGTTTTCCTGAAGCCAATAGGATAAAACTGCTGTGACTGCTTCCGGCTGGTCCAGAGGACTTAAATGGCCGCACTGGTCAATTAAAACTAACGCTGCCCCCGGTATTTTCTTCGCGAGATCCTCCTGCATGGAAGGCCCGCACAGCGCATCCTGTCTGCCTGCCAAAACCAGGGACGGACAGTTTACAGCAGAAAGTGCATCCACCGCACCCGGGCGGGTTTTATTGGCTTCCAGCTGCCGGAAATAGCCTTCTTCTCCGACATCCCTACTCATTTGCCGAATCACTGCTTTAACGTCCTCACCAGCATGCTCCTGAAATACAGCGCTGGGCAGGAACTGCTCCGAAACCATTTGTTCGAACCCGCCTGCCCGCACCTGTTTCTGCTGATTATTCCAAAGCTCTATCTGTTCTTTCGTCGGGGGATAGGGATTGGTATCGAGCAGCGACAGCTTATTCACCCTTTCCGGAGCCTCTTTCATTACCTCCATGGCCACGATGCCGCCAAGCGACAGTCCGGCAAGCGAAAAGGAGCCGGAAACACTGTTCAGTATCCGCTCCGCCATCTCCTTCACGGAGGCGTCCCGGGTAATGTCCGGAATGATGACCTCCCTATCAGCAGAAAAAGCACGGTATTGATGCTCCCATAGCGCCGAGGTGCACAACGTTCCGGGAATTAATACAAGAGGTTCCATGCTGCTTTCCCCTCCTTTTGGAGTACTTATTTTTCCAGCCGTACTTCTGCCGACAAACGGTGCCCTTCCAATCCTTCAATTTCTGATTGCTGCGTAGCGTGGGCGGCCAGATGCTGCGTGCCTCTGCCTGTAATTTCCTGGTGGGTGGCAACTTTCACAAAATTACCGACCCAGAGGCCGCCGGTGTAGCGGGCCCCCCGTTGCGTCGGAAGAGTGTGATTCGTCCCTGAGACCTTGTCCGAAAATACAACAGAGCTTTCTTCCCCTAAAAATATGGATCCGTAGTTACTTAAGCTGTTCTTGATCTCTTCGTACGATTGCAGGTGCACGTGCAGATGCTCGATAGCGTAGTCATCACACACGTCGATTCCCTGTTCGGTACTGTCTACAACAACAACCTCTCCCGCTTTTTCCCACGCCGTGTGGGCCGGGGAGTCTTCAGACAACTGCTTTAAATATTTTTCCACCTCGATGATCGTCTGGGCGGCCTGTTCTTCCGAAGTAGACACGAGAATCGCCCTCGCGTTTGGATCGTGTTCTGCCTGAGCCAATAAGTCGGCTGCGCACCATCTGGGATTTGCGTGCTCATCGGCAAACACGAGCACTTCACTCGGTCCGGCAATAAGGTCGATCCCCACCCTGCCGAAAACCTGTCTCTTTGCTTCCGCTACAAACCGGTTACCCGGCCCGGCAATCACATCGACTTCCGGTACCGTGTCTGTTCCTACAGCCATCGCTGCCACCGCCTGCGCTCCGCCTACGGCGAAAATATCCGTTACTCCGGAGCAATGAAGCCCGTACAATACCGCCGGGTGAATGCTTCCTTTGTAGTTTGCCGGACTGCACGCAATAATTTGTTTGGCTCCTGCCACTTTGGCAGGCACCGTCACCATCGGTCCGGAGGAAAGCAGCGGGAACCGTCCGCCCGGAACGTAAGCTCCCACCTTTTCCACCGGTATTACCCGGTGCCCCATCCGGATCCCTTCCCCAAAATCTTTATCGAGGGGCTGAAGGCATTCGAGCTGGGCTTCGGCAAAAGCGGTCACCCTATCTACTACCCTTTCGATCAATCGCTTCGTTTCATCCGACAGGGAAGCAATACCTTCATTCAGCTCTTCTTCGGAAATGCGAATCGGGCGTACCGAATCACTGAATTTTTTCTCGTAGCGTTTAACCGCTTCGTCGCCCCCCTGCTTTACGTCCTTGATAATTTGTTTGACAATCTGTTCTGTTTCTTCTGTCACTTCGGAAGAAATAGCATCAGCTTTCTTTAAATACTGCATAAGCGCCTCCCAGGTTCTTTAAATTATTTGACTGCTCCTGCACTCATTCCTTTAACAAACTGTTTACGAACGATAAGCATAAATATAATCGTCGGCAGCACATAGATAATCCCTGCAGCGGCCATTTCGTTCCAGATAACACCATTTTGGCCGACAAAGTAGGACAGGGCCACCGGTAGGGTTACTGCTTCTTCGTTCGTTAAAATGAGGGCAAACATATACTCGTTCCACGTGATGACAAAACAGAAGACGGCTGCAGTGATAATACCCGGCCGCGCCATCGGCAGAAGAATATGCCATATGACACGAAGCCTGCCGGCCCCGTCAATCATTCCGGCTTCCTCCATATCCTGTGGAATGCTGTCGATAAAGCCTTTAATCAGCCAGATAGCGTACGGGATGGTATGGCCGAGATTTACAATAATCAGTGCCATCGTGGTATCCAGAATGCCCCAGTTCCGGAACATAATGAAAAACGGAATAACGTTGACGATTAAAGGGATAAACTGTGTCGCCAGAATCGCAAACATGAATACCTGCTTCCCCTTCATATCAAAGCGGGATATACTGTAAGCTGCGAGCACACTGACCGGCATCGTGATCAGCAGCGTGAAGAACACAACGATGGTACTGTTGGAGTAAAACCTGCCAAAATTATACTCTGCACTGAATATTCTGCTGAAGTTTTCCAGGGTCGGCTGAAAAAAAACGCTTAAGGAATACACTTCCGATACCGGCTTGAAGGCGGTTAAGGTGATCCAGAAAATCGGGAGGAATAAAAACGTTACGACGAGCAATACGCCAATGGTTTCCACCACACCCAGCGTTATTCTGCGTTTTTGCAGCGCTTTGGCTTTTTTCTCTTCTGTTGCGGGTGCCGCTGTAGTATTCATCAGTTCCACTCGCCTCCTTTCACGAGTTTCCTCATGTAAATAAGAACGAAGCCGATCGTTATAATGGCGAGAATATAGCCAAGCGCCGCTCCGTAACCCATGTCATAGTACCTAAAGGACGTATTATAAATAAGGAAATTCAGCACTTCAGTGGAGTTCCCCGGCCCGCCGCTGGTCAACGTGACAATGGGGTCAAACTGCTTTAGTGCAAACATCGTCATTAAAATGGAAGCAATCAAAATGATCGGCTGCAGCATCGGCAGCGTTATCCGGAAAAGTGTCTGAAAGGCGGAAGCCCCGTCGATTTTTGCAGCTTCAAATACCTCTCCCGGCATGCCCATTAATCCGCTGATAAACATTAGACTCATGAAAGGCAGCCATATCCAGACAGCCACCGAAATCAGGGCTGCCATTGCCGTAGAAGGGTTACCGAGCCAGACTACATCTGACAATGGAGGGATTAAAAATCCGACAATACGATCAAACAGTCCGTATTCCGGGTTCAGCATAAACCGCCAGGAATACCCTACCAGCGCCGGGCTTAAAGCAAAGGGAATAATCAATACAGCCCGTAGAAACGATAGATGCTTTTTTTCTTTACTCAGCAGCATGCCTACGGCTATTGCGGCTGCAATGGTGATAAAAACAGTGCTGATAGTGAATATGAGCGTGACAATGACGCTATTCCAGAAATTTCCGTCCGACATGGCTTGAAGGTAGTTATCAAACCCTACGAAAGGTCCTGTTTCGAGTGTTTCGGTTAAATCCCACTCATGAAGACTGATCCAGAACGATCGGACCAGCGGAAAAACAGTAATCGTTCCAACGATCAAAAGTGCCGGGGCGAGCAGTATATATTTGAAATACTTATTGGTCATGCCTTTATCCTCCTCTTTGAGGCCGATGCTTATAAAACATTGTTAGGGAGCCCCCTCAAATGAGGGAGCTGTACGGCTTTACTATTCGTAATACCCTTCTTCCTCCAACAACTGTTCTACTTCCGCCGCCGCTTCATTCGTCGTTTTTTCTACCGGAGCGCCAGCTGCCATGTCTGAAATAGCGCTGCTGATAATATTGGAGACTTCAGGCCATTCCGGAATCTTTGGAAGTGTCTGGGCGTTTCCGAATGCTTCTCCGCCTACTTTGAACAAATCGTCGCCCGCTTCATTCAATTCTTCGTCATTAAAGTTTTGAGTCTGGGAAATGTTTGTCGTAAACTGATCCGACGGAGAATTTCCGTTCAGCGCATCCAGGACCATGTCTTTTTCAAATTCCGGCTCACTGATATATTTCATAAATTCCCAGGCCGCTTCTTTGTTCTCTGAATCCTTCATCATGCCAAGCGGGAAGGTGGAAACGTTAGAGGTGCTTCCTTTTCCTTCCCATCCGGGTACAGTAGTAAAGCCAACATTGCCCCGCACCTCTTCTCCAGAGGAATCACTCAGGTTGAAGTCGGAATATACCCACCACCAGCCGACCCACATGGCGGAATTCCCCTGTTTAAAGTCGGTCCGGGCGTCCTGTTCCCCGAAGGACACAGATCCAGGGGAAGCAATTTCATCCTCCACCAGCAGGTCAACGTATCTCTGGGTTGCTTCAATGCCTTCTTCGGAGTTAAATACCGGCTTCATATCCTCATCAAAAATATCGGATCCGTTGCTCCACAAGTAGGAGGTCCACATGTACATGTTCTGCCCGTTGTTTCCACCCTGGTAATAAGGGGAAATGGCTGACATTTCTGTATTTTCTGTAATTTCTTTACCTGCTTCCTCCAGTTCCGTCCACGTTTCCGGGGGATCGATACCTAAATCCTCAAAAACGTCCTTGCGGTAAAACATTAATTGCGCATTCGCACGAACCGGCAGACTGTGCACTTCATCGTCAAAGGTGGATAAATTTAACGATGATTCCGGAAAGCGGTCAAAATTATAATCGTCTTCGGCAGCGTACTCATCCAACGGCTCCAGAAACTGCTGCACGGACGGTCCCATCGTATCCAGGTACGTGACCAGATCAAAGGTTCCCTCCCCCGAAATTCCTTCGGTGGTGATACGGTCGAGCAGGTTATTGTAGGGTACCCCGATAAATTCCACTTCAATGCCCGTTTCTTCCGTGAATTCGTCACTTCTCGCTTCCCATGCATTAAACTGGCCGATATCACCTTCGGTTACGGCTACAGTGACGGTTTCCCCCTCTAGATCCTCCGAGCCTGAGGAACCTCCACAGCCGCTGAGCGCCAGTGTCGACACCATTGTTCCGGACAGTAGTAACAGTGATGGCTTTTTATACATTTTTATGCCCCCTATTTTGTTTTCTTCTAACAAATCACTAATGAATATCCACCGCTGACTGAGTGTCATTACTTAATTGGCTGTCATGCATCGCTTTTCTCTCTGTTCATAAAAAGGTGTTAAAAACAATTTCTCGTATTCTGCAGCAAGCTGCAGCACCGTTGCCTCCTGATACCACCCTCCAACTAATTGAATACCCACAGGCAATTGTCCACCGGAAAGACCCCCGGGCATCGATAGTGCGGGATGCCCTGTGATATCGAATGGAGTCGTATACCTGGTCATCGCATCACTGATATCCTCACCGGTTGAAACGATGTTTTCCCCAAGACGCGGCGGGGTAATAGGAAGAGTAGGTGTTACTAAAATATCCACTTGTGTAAATATACTGGAAAGCCTGAGTGTCATTTCCTTCTTATGCTGAAGCGCTTCCAAATACTCTAAAGCAGAAGCATTTTCTCCCCGTTCAAACGTTGGGCCGATATCTTCTGCGTAATCATCAAGAGAGGCTTTCCCCTGATGTGCGAGTGTGACCTCCGGTGCAGCAATTATTCGGGCCAGGCTCATAGAATGACTAAAGAAGTTCGTATCCACCTCTATTAATTCAGCTCCCATCGAACGGCAATTCTCCAGAAACTGATCATATACCGTCCGCACTTCCGCACTCATGCCTTCATTAAAGTATTGTTTAGGAACGCCCAGCTTGAGCGGCTTTTCCCCTATCTGTGGGTTTCCTGGAGCGTTTTTCTGCATGCCGTGAAGCAGTAGTGAAACATCCGATACATAATTAGCCATCGGCCCTGCATGATCCATTGAAGTGGATAAAGGAAAAATGCCTTCTGTGCTGATAAGTCCGTATGTTGGCTTTAATCCGACGATTCCTGTACATGAGGCCGGTATTCTGATGGACCCTGAAGTATCTGTGCCGACGGAGCCGTAGCAAAAGCCGGCAGCTACAGCAGCTGCCGAGCCGCCGCTGGATCCTCCTACCATGCAATCCTCGTGCCACGGGTTAAGAACATCTCCGTAAAAAGGATTTTTTGATGTGATCCCAAACGCATACTCATGTAAATTGTTCTTTCCCAAAGTAATCGCGCTACGGCTTTTTAGATTCGTTACCACCTCAGCATCTTCTTCGGGAACATAATCCCTATCAATCCAGGAGCCGTTCGTCGTTTTTGTTCCTTTAGTGTTAATAATGTCTTTGTATGAAACAGGGACGCCCGCCAATTCACTTTCGTGACGCCCCTCTTCAAACGCTCTGGTTATGTTTTTTGCTTCATGTACTGCTTCATCTTCTGTAACGGTAATAAAGGAACGCAGTTCGTTCTCCCGGGCTTTTACTTTCTGCAGACAGTCTGTAATTATTTCCTCCGGGGAAAACCATTTATGACGGTATCCCTTGTGCATGTATTGGATGGAATTCATAATACCTCCCTCCAGCGATTGTTATGAAACACCGGTAAAGTTACCATCCTCAGAGGAAAACTGGTTGTCGCCATCCTCATTGCTCTCTTCCATTTGAGCATAGATCTGGCGCAGCACTTCCATGCCGTCAAACAGCATCCATTCCTCCTGAATTTTTTTATTGCGGACTTTAAAATGGTTCATCCCGTTGATTTCCACTGCTTTTCCGCTTGGGGAACCGAAATAGCCGATACCTCCGTGCACCCCTTGAATTCTCCAGCGTACAGCTACATCCCAATCATCATCCGAGCCTTTTTTGTTGCAGGTCACCCGGTCGAGCAGCACCTTTGCGTTCGGCACAGAGGCAAACAGATTAATGAACATGCCCTGGATTTCACTGTGTCCGACCATATCTTTATTGCACACGTAATGAATCACGGCATTGCTTTCGTAAAAATTCTTTATATAATTAAACGAGCGCCGTTCCCACACTTTGTTAAACATTCCGAGTATAAAATCACCAATTTCAAAATCTTCATGCTGTGGGATATATTCCTTTGGCGGCAGTCCTTCTTCTGCCGACTGGGACAGGCTGAACTGCAGGTTTGGAGCCAGCTGCTTTGTCTGCTTGGCGGTACGCTTCGCTATTTCCACCGGATCATAGCCGAGCTGCTGCACGAGGTGGTGCGTATCCATCACGAGCCATTCTTCATATATTTTATTTTCATGAATCAGGCAGTCGGCAGTGGTCCGGAAAACGACTCTTTTTCCTGTCGCAGGACCGTAAAGGGTATCACCAATATTTGTTGCTACGGACCGGCCGCGGTGGGAGGTGAAAAAGCCTTCTTCATCATTGCCGGACCATACTATGCTCCAGCCAAGGCCTGTACGGTCAGGGAATGCCTGCAGGGTTTGCAGCGTGCCCGAAATTACTTCGTTGACACCGTGGCTGTTAATCAGCCCGCGGTGGATCTGCACACCGTGACTGTACGTATCATAGATAAGCCCGATGTCCTTCTCCTTCCAGATCTGCCGGGTGATCCGTACAATATAGTCAACGATATTGTGATAATCCCCGTAGCCCTTCATCGACTGCTTTTTGATTTCATGCTCCGGGATACGCAGGTAATCCTCATCATCCCGGGCGTCCATCGCATTTACTTCACTGCCGTCAGCGTAATGGATCAAATGCTTGTGAGCGGTATCCTTACCGCCGCCCTTGGCTTCAGAACCCTGCTTTTCCTCCTGTGCCGGCTTTTCGTTCCCGGCTGTCAGAGACTCTTCCTGCTTTTTTCCTGTTTTGGCTGCATTTTTGTTTTCCATCAAACACCCTCCTGAGCATTGGTTGTATCTCGCTTGCCTATAGACTACCGTCTATGCAACTCTCTTATTATATATTTTTTCACTCTCCCATCTTCAGTTTTTCTGCCATTTCTTTTTCTCTTTCCTTAAAATCCTCCGGCGGCACCATTTTGCCTTTTTCGTCTGCATTAAACCCGTATTGGGAGGCTTTTTTCATTACGTCCGGCGCCCAGTAGGGATCCTTCCCTTCAAACACTTCATGTTGCTCGAGCACTGCAAACAGCCAGGCATCCTCATCGCTTACATTTTCCAGACCGCGGTACAGCCCTTTCGGCAGTGTAATCAAATCCCATTCTTCCAGGATGGCTTCGCCTTCAATCTCGTCCGGACCTTCACCCCAATAAAAACGCCATTTTCCGCTCAGCGGCATGAACGATTCAATATAATCGTGCGTATGAAAGGCCGGTCCATTTCCGGGCGGCGCCTTGACCATTCCAATCTGAAAGCCGTGCGGCTCCGTAATAATCGGGTTATATTCAGGATTTTCGCTTGCTGTATCCCCGATCACCGCGTAATTGATCCGGTTGTGGCCCGGGATAATGCTGTCGATAAACATCAGCGGAATGCCCTGCGATTTCATATCCTTAAATCGTACAATCCGTTCCTTCATTTGTTCATTAATGCTTTTTGTCGAGTTTTCATTCATGTAATAGTCCTCCTAAGACTCTGTTGTTTTTTTTATTATTGGAAGCTTCTCACCAGACAGTCCAGCCGCCATCGACGAGGATCGTCTGCCCGGTAACCATATCGGAGGAAGCCGAACTGAGAAATGCTACGGCTCCGAAAAGGTCCTCTGGACGGGCCAGCCTGCCAAGCGGAATTCTGGCAAGCACTTCCTCTTTAAACTCTGTATCTTCAAACATTTTTTCTGTCATCGGTGTTTCGATAAAGGTGGGGGCTACAGCATTAACGTTGATACCGTCAGAAGCCCATTCAATGGCCAGCGACTTGGTCAGCTGCGTAATTCCTCCCTTGCTCGAGCTGTAGGCTGCGCGGTTATAGTAACCGACAAAAGCCATCTGGGAGGACATATTGATAATTTTTCCGTGTCCTGCCTCACGCATCCATTTTCCGGCCGCCTGACAGGCAAAAAAGACGCTTTTTAGATTAATGTCGTGGATGCGGTCCCACTGCTCCTCCGTCACCTCTTCTGCCGGCGCCGGAATGTTCGTGCCGGCATTGTTCAGAAGCACGTCAATCCGGCCAAACTGTTTGTAAATACTCGCGAACAGCTCATCCAGATATTCGATGTTGGTTAAATCAAACGGGAATGGCTCAGCGGATCGGCCCTTCTCCTGAATCATCCGGGCCGTTTCCTGTAAAGCCTGCTCATCCCGGGCTACCAACGCCACGTTGGCGCCGGCCTCAGCCAGCATGACCGCTATTTCTTTTCCAATGCCTTTATTAGCACCCGTAACGACGATCGTTTTCCCTTCTAAAGAGAATAGATTAGCGCTGATGGCTTTTCCTCCTTTTTTGTATACGTATTCAAAACACTCAAAAATTTTATGAATACGTATACAGTAACAGGCAAGCGTTTATTTGTAAACGCTTTCTCCATTTTTAATTTTATTTACGTTGTACTCCGCTCAATTAAAATTGGTTCAATAACCTCGTCCGTATAGTCTTCCTGCTTTTCTCCGGCGGCCAATAAATTAATTAATTTTTCCACTGCCAAAAGCGACATACGTTCATGCTGCTGCGAAATAGTCGTTAAATCTATTAAAGGATTCGCCGCAAGATTGATATTATCAAAGCCAATAACTGCCAAATCTCCCGGCACGTGCACCCTCATCGTTTTACAGCTCTCCATGATGGCAAGCGCCATCTGGTCTGAAGCGGCAAATACAGCTGTCGCCGGATCCGGGCCCTGCATTATTTCTTTTATATAATCCGAAATCGCTGTATTCTCTAAATCACCAACGTAAACGAGCCCAGGATCATAAGGAATATTATATTCTTCGAGCTTGTTTTCGTAGCCAATATTTCGTTCATACAGAGTCGAATACTTTGTTAATAATGTTGCAAACCCGATTCGTTTATGTCCTTTTCCGATTAAATGCTCCATCGCCATATGAGCGCCCTTAACGTTATCGAGCACAAAGGAATGACCCTTTTTAGAATACGTTTTTGTATTATACAAAACGACAGGCGTATCCGAGGCGTACAGCCGGTGGATTTCTTCTTCGTATCTTTCCACGGATCCTACAATGATCCCTTCCACGCGCTTTCCGATCAGCGTATCAATCGCTGTTTTTAAATTATCACTGCTGTGATTGGTATCTGTTAATATGACGTCATAGCCTTTTTTTCTGGCTTCGGTGATAATAATTTTCGCGGTTTCCGCAAAAAAGGTATTTGCTATGTCCCCGACAATTAAGCCAATCGTTCCGGTTTTTCGTTTGTTTAAACTTCTCGCGACCTCATCCGGCGTAAAGCCCATCTCATCTATCGCGCTTAACACCTTCTGCCGTGTGGCCTCCTTGATATAAGGATAGTTGTTAATTACTCTTGAAACCGTTGCCTGGGACACGCCTGCTTTTTTGGCTACATCGTTGGACGTCACCGTTAGCTTCACCACTTACCAATCACCTTTTCATATTCCCGAAATTAGTTGAATGCGTATTCAACTAACCTTAAATTAGCACATTTATCCATATAGTTCAATTTTCATGCCGGTGGTCAGTCGGTGGTGCTGTATCTTTGCACACGTAATGATGCCTGAGCTTTATGCCCCATGAAGCCTTCGAGCTCGCAAAGACGTTCGGCGTATCTGCCTATTTCTGCACTGGCTTCCTCCGTTACGCGCTGATACGTGCAATTTTTCAAGAACTTGCCTACCCATAGACCGCCGGTATATTTTGCCGCCTGCTTGGTCGGAAGTGTATGATTGGTCCCGATGACTTTGTCTCCGTAAGCGACATTCGTTTCTGGCCCGAGAAAGAGAGCTCCGTAGTTTGTCATGTTTTCCAGAAAGTAATCCGGGTCCCTGGTAAGAACCTCTACGTGTTCATAGGCGAGCTTATCCGCTTCACGAACCGCTTCTTCCACATCTTCCACGACGATGATAGAACCATTATCACGCCACGCCTGCTCTGCGACTTCCGCTGTCGGGAGTGTTTTTAGCTGACGGGCAATTTCCTCCTCCAGAGACTCGGCAAGCGATTGGGACGTTGTAATAAGGGCGCCCGGGGACGTTGGTCCGTGCTCTGCCTGACCGAGAATGTCGGTAGCCACCATTTCCACGTCGGCCGTTTCATCAGCAATCACAAGCGTTTCGGTCGGGCCTGCAAATAAATCAATCCCCACTCTGCCGTACAGCTGCCGCTTGGCTTCCGCTACAAAGGCGTTGCCCGGTCCGACAATCATATCCACCGGCTGAATCGTTTCTGTTCCGACTGCCATGGCGGTCATTGCCTGCACTCCTCCCAGCAGATAGATTTCATCCGCCCCGGCCATATGCATAGCTGCCACCGTAGCTGCCGGTATTTCCCCATTACTCGGGGGCGTACAGGCGATCACTCTGTCGACCCCGGCGACCTTCGCTGTCACAATACTCATATGGGAAGAGGCCACCATCGGATAGCGTCCGCCCGGGATATAGCAGCCTACGCTGTTCACCGGGATGTTTTTATGTCCTAAAATAACGCCGGGCCGCGTTTCCACTTCAATATCCTGAATGGACTCCCGCTGATGCCGGGCAAAATTTTGAATTTGCGACTGCGCAAAGGTAATATCATCAATCACCTGCTGCGGCAGTTCATCCATCACCTGCTGAATGGTTTCCGTCGACAGGCGGAACGATTCCGGCGACCATTTGTCGAATTTCTCAGAAAGCTCCCGGACCGCTTCATCCCCCCGCTGCTCTACATCCTGAATGATCGCCTGCACCGCCTGCTGAACCTTCGTGTCCGCCTCCTGTTTCTCCTGATCGCTTTTTCCTCGTTTCAGATAAGTGGGCATCAAGCATCCTCCTTTAATTTTGAATACGTATTCAATATAAACCAAACTTTTTCTTTTGTAAACGCTTTATTAAATAGCCTGACTGCTTTTTTATAAAAAATACGGTGCCCGTTTATGATAAACAGACACCGTACTATTAAAAATTAACCCCACACCTTTATTTCATTTTTACCAGCCTGCAGCTGCCCAATCGGTCCCAGCACGTCGGCTTTGGCTTTTTGCTTGCCTAAGAAGTCCTTCTCTATCCGGAGCTCGCTTCCGTCCGGATTTTCAAAATCCGCATCCACGATACGCGCCCGCTCCAGGTTTCCTGTATGCTTTATCTCCCCGCGCATTTGTTCAAATTCACCGGGCAGTTCACAGGACAGATACACCTCATCCCCTTTTTCAATTATCGTCAGCTGGGGATCAAAAGCGTCGTTAGTTAATGCCTCATGCTCCCCTTCAAACGGAACCGCCCCATTAAAGTAAGCATTATGATTAATGTAGACCGGCTGCTCTATACTGTGGAACGCTTCATGGTCCAAGCCGACCTGATCCACCTTTTCGATATATTCCTCAAGCGACGCCGTGTATCCGTTAAAATGGGACGTGCCTACATCATTCAAATCCGATTTTCCTACAAACATGTTATTGTAAAAACGATCGTCTCCGCCGTAGACAGGCGCAAATCCTGATACCTCCGTGCTGTGGGGCACGTGATACGGTGTTGCCCGGTCCAGCATCTTCTTGTGCACCATTTTGCCCGCAATCAGATTGTTAACGTAAGCTCCTCCCTGTGCATGATTATCCAGGGCATAGTCTGCCGTTAAAATATTATGGTCCACCACATACGGTCCGCTGCTCACTTCTACAAAAAGATCACGGCTGTTTCTGTAAAATAGATTTTTGCTTACTCTCGTGCCCTGGGTCTGCCAGTCGAGCCATACCCCAAGCGAGCAGTCATGGATACGGTTGCTGTGAATCTGGACATCAATCGCTGCATGCAGTTTAATTCCGGCGATTTCGTGGCCAAAAAACTCCCGCTTTAATGCGATATTATAAATGTGGTTATGATAGATCTCGCTGAACACGCAGCCCAGATGACCGACCACCCCGTTCTGGCCGCAATCATAAATGGTGTTATCACGGATAATGTGAGAGCCGATGCGCTCCTTGCTCCAGCCAATATGCCGGGCCATAAACACAGATTCCAGCTGGTACTGGTAGCCTGGTTTGTCCTTTCTTCTCGTCCGGTAATTGTCCCCGGTGGACGCTTCCTTTCCAATACTGATCGCACTGCATTTAGAATCGTGAATCACATTGTTTTCAATAATCCACCCCTTGCTCCAGTTCGGCCCGATCAATCCCGGCTGATCCGCCGTCGGAGGCGTCCACGGCGTTGCTGCCTGGGCCATTTCAAACCCCTGCACCGTGATATAGTTGAGCCCCGTCAGTTCCGGATAAAAGCAGGCCTTCCGCACGTTTATTTCCACCAGCTCTTTATTCGGGTCAGCGCCCTGAAAATTGGCGAAAATCGTCGTATGGCTGCTGTCTGCTTCCGCATACCAGCGGTACGTCGTCTGCTCCGGACGGTGGACAGGAACAGTCGTTTTTGTCCAATGATCCAAAACCTCGGTCTGCTTTTCGGGATTCAGCACTTCCGCAAAGGTTTCTGCTTCGTAAAAAGACATTCCGTTTAAATACACATCACCCAGATGCCTGCCTGGATTGTGAACGATCCAGTCCCCGAATATTTTTTCCGTAAATGGATTGTAGTCGCCAAATAACGTGTTTGGGACGTGTGCCTTCCAGACCGTTCCCTCCACCTGTTCCCAGTAGTCAATTTGTTCCGAACCTTTAATTACTGCTTTTTCTCCAGGAGCTGCGGTATATATAATTCTCCGGGTCTCACTCCGGCCGCCATTTCGCGGTTTCACCCATTCTCTGTATTCACCTTCATGCACCACTACGGTGTCTCCCGCGGTGGCTAATGAAGCTGCTCTATTAATTGTTAAAAAAGGTTTTTCCACTGTGCCGTCGTTTTTGTCAGAGCCGTTTTTTGCTACATGATATTCAAGTGCCATGAAGCTTTCCCCCTTCTATCAATCTGTTTTTATTATAGGCGGGAAGCTTCTTATGCTTCTATTCAAAAAATAGTATAATATAAGACAATATTAGTGTTTTTGAAAGGGGATACAGCTTTGGTCTTTTTTGAGCCTCATGGAGTCGAAGAACAGGAATCATTTCAACGTGTTACCTTAACCAATTTCAGCTTTCCGCTTCACTTTCACCGTGCCTATGAACTGATCATTGTCCATGAAGGACAGCTGCGGGTAACCATTGACCAGAAAGAGTATCTTCTGAAGCAAAACGGGGCGGCCTTTATTTTTAATAATCAAATGCATGAATTTACAACGGTCGGGCATTCCGCTATCACCATCGTCATTTTTTCTCCTGAATTGATCGGCCGTTTTTTTATGGATTATAAAGGCTTTATCCCTGTAAATAATACGTTCTCTCTTTCGCCGGACGTGCTGCTGCCGTCCCGGGGATCCGTCTACAGGCAGAAAAGCTTTTTGTACGGCATCTGCAGTACGTTAGAGGAAAACACCGATTTCAAGCCCGTCCAGTATTCTGCTAAAACGAAAATTCTTCATCAAATGCTTCTGTATGTGGATAATAATTACGCCTCCGAGTGTACGTTAAAAGCGGTGGCTGAACATTTGCAGTATGACTATCCCTACCTGTCCAAGCTGTTTGTTCACATGGCCGGCATGACCTTTACCGAATACTTAAACTATTACCGGATCTCGCGTGCCTGTTATTTACTGAAAAGCAGCCAGCAGCCGATCGGCGAAATTGCTGCAGACTGCGGCTACAGCAGCCTCCGCTCGTTTAACCGGAATTTTCAGGCATTCGTCCGCGATTCACCCCGCAGGTTTCGGGAGCTTTCAACATAAAAAAGATTACCCCGACAGCATACGGTCTGCTCCCGGGGTAATCCTTATTCTACAAACAGTTAAGCTAGCGAGCCCCCGTCGACGACCATCTCGTCCCCGGTTACAAACCGGGATTCATCGGAAGCATAGTACAGAGCGGCGTAGGCAATGTCCACCGCTTCCCCGTGGTGGGGCGGAAGAGGCACAACGTCCTGATTATCCTCTGAAATGGTTTTCTGCCGTTCGCCCATGATTGGCGTCCGTATCGGACCTGGATGAATGCTGTTTGCCCGAATGCTTTCTTCGGCAAAATGGGCAGCCACGTGCTTCGTCATGGAACGTATCGCCCCTTTGGCCGCACTGTAGGCTGTGCCGTTGCCGCCAGCTGCTCCGGACCCGGTTAAGGCGGCCATCGATGCTATATTAATAATCGATCCCTGCCCGGCCTTCTGCATTTCCGGAATAACCTCGCGCATGCCAAGAAAGTATCCGGTCGAGTCCACGTTCATGACTTTATTCCATTCCTCCAGGGAGGTTTCGAGAATTTTGCTCGGATAGTGGATGCCTGCGTTGTTTACCAGAATATCCACCTGCCCGTAGGTATCCACCGCTTGTTGAACCACCTTTTTCCAATTCTCCTCTGAGGTGGTATCCAGTTCGAAGGCAGTGATATCTGCCCCCTCGTCCTGTATTTTCTTTATTTCCTCCTGCAGCAGGTCGATCTGAACGTCGGCTGCTATAACCTTCGCTCCCTCTTCTGCAAACAGTCTGGCAGTACCGAGACCAATCCCACCGGCTGCCCCGGTCACAATTGCAACTTTGTTTTGTAAACGTGCCAATCTAGTTCCTCCTTCAATGATTCAGACTCATCCGTTTTCTCTCGTATAAATACCCATTATGCTCGGCGGGTAATCAATACCCTTTGAAATGGTATAATTTAGACAAACCTATAAAATCTTAAGGAGGAAATTTCCCATGGTGGAGAAAAACGACACCTCTTTTCAGCTTACTCCCGAACAGAAGAAATCCATTCTGGCAATACTCGAAGACCGTTTCGAACAGCATATGCACCGCCATAAAGAGTTAGCATGGACTTCTGTCTTGAAAAAGCTTGAGGGAGACGACGAAAAACTGTGGTCATTGAACGAAATGGAGTCGACCGACGGTGAACCGGATGTGATTGGCTTCGACCGTGTAGAGAATAAATATTTGTTCTGTGACTGCTCGGCAGAAAGCCCTAAGGGACGCCGGAGCGTCTGCTATGACCGCGAAGCACTGGAGGCAAGAAAGAAATATAAGCCTGAAACAACTGCTGTCGACATGGCTCAGACTATGGGCATCGAGCTTTTAACCGAAGAGCAGTATCTCACTCTTCAACAGCTGGAAAAAATCGATACGAAAACGTCAAGCTGGATTCAGACGCCTGCGGATATAAGAAAACGGGGCGGCGCTTTGTTTGGGGACCACCGGTACGGCCGCACGTTCATCTACCATAACGGAGCCGAATCATACTACGCCGCGAGAGGCTTCCGGGGCATACTGAAAGTATAAAACACTATTTCAATTCTTCGGCACTTCCTTTGATTCGGGTGTTTACAATTTGATTATCTTGTACAAACGTTTCCGATTCAATCATGCTCGGCTTTCCCATAGCGACTCCCTGAACAATACGAAAGATATTCCACCCTTCCTCTATTGGGGGCAAAATCTTATGTGCCGTTAAATAGGCGCCTAAGGCCGAGGCAGCTACCCCGGTGGCCGGATCCTCCGGATAGCCGGCCCTTCGGGGAAACTGGCGTGCTTGCAAGTATTTTTCGTGTTGTTGTGAAACAGCGAAAGGATAAAAGCCGGTCGTGTTAAATTCGTCACATAAATCCCAGAGATAATTAAAATCAGGCTGAAGCGCGTTCAACGTATCTACGCTTTTTAAAGGGATCATTAATTTATAACGGGACGTGGAAACGGATTGAACCGGCCATTCCGCCAGTTCCTCTGGTTCAATATTCAGTGCCCTGCCTATTTCTTCTTTCGACGGAACGGTGTTCAGAAACCCGGGCGGGAACTGTTCGACACTTATCTCCAGCTTTGAATCATGCTTTTCCCATTTTACATTTACAGGTCCAAGCATGGTCTCCACAATGACCGGGGAATGGCTAATGGCCCCTTTGTCCACTAAAACCGTGATGCTCCCTATGGTGGCATGAATGCACATTTCCATCTCATGGGAGGGAACAAAAAAACGAAGCTTTAGATCACAGTCCGGGCGGGTGGAGGATATAACAAAGGCTGACTCATGCGCAAACTCCTTTGTCATCTGCTGCATGGTTTTTGTGGAAAGATGATCCGCGTCTAAAACGACAGGACATGGGTTACCCCCACCCTTTTCCATAGAAAACACGGTGGTGTGTACAACCTGATAGCTCACTTTTCTCCCTCATTTCGTTAGCTTTCAGGTTTATTATAGCACTCAGGAGGTAATTAACATCCGCCCCTTTTATGCTTCTTTATTAAACGCCTCCTGAATTTGCGTCATCATCATGAATCTTGCAACCTCCCCGCCGTTCGCCGCTGCCGCTATCAGCTGGCTGCCAAAATTGTCCTTTGCTTCGCCGGCCACATACAGCCCTTTCACAGAGGTTTCTCCGAACTGACTGAGCACAAATCGGCTGTTTTCATCCCGTTCCACATCCAGACCGCTTAAAAATTCATAATTGGTGTTCCAGTGCACGTACGTAAAAGCACCCTCCACCTCTACCGTTTCTCCGTTGGTCATTCGGATCGCCTGCAGCTGCCCGTTCTCTCCAGACATTTCCTCAATTTTCTCCAGATGATAAGGAATATTTTTATCTTCGAGTATCTTCTTATTTTCATCTGTCAGGCTGGTATAGCCGTCGGTGAATACTTCGAGTTGGTTTGTCCAGTTGGAGAGAAGCATAACCATGTGCAAGACCCGTTCATCCGGATTGATGACGGCAAGCTTTTTGTTTCTCATTTCCCAACCGTCGCACCACGGACAGTAAAAGACGCTTTGCCCGTAATAGTGTTCGATATTTTTAATCGCTGGCAGCTGTTCGATTAATCCCGAGGCGACCAACATCTGCTTTGATTGAAACTGACCCGCTGGCGTTTGGACGATAAAGCCGTCATTATGCTGGTGTATTGCAGTCACTCTATCATTTAACATCGTATTGCCCTCGTACTTCAGCGCATCTTCCCTGGACCGCTTCCGGAACGTCTGCGGAGTCACTCTATCCTGGGTTAAATAGGAGTGCGTTTCATGCGTTACGATGTTTCTCGGCCTATCCTCATCAATAATCAGCGCCCTTTTTAATCCCCTTCCAAAATAAAGCGCCGCACTTAATCCAGCCGGTCCTCCACCAATAATAACTACGTCATACATCATTTTAAAACTCCTTCCTATATATTAAAGATTCTTATTATCTATAATTGTAATAATGCAAAAGGATTTGCTACACCGTCAAATCCTTCAGCCTTTTGTTTTTTAGCGTGCTGATTAAATTTTCCTGGGCTTCCATCATGACCGCCTGAATTCTGCATTCATCTCCGTGATCAAAGCTGTCTTCAAACAGCGTCTGTACGCCGTCGATCGCAACCACAATATCGTACACGCTCACGTTTTCCCAGTTCTGCTGCAGCCTGTATCCGCCCTTGGCACCGCTCGTCGAGCTAATGTAATTCGCCTTTACGATACGCGTTAATACTTTGGATAAGTACGTCGTAGAGACATTCAGTGCTAACGATAAATCCTGGACCGGGATTTTGGTTGTCTCCCCGTCACGATGAATCATATACACCAGCGCATGCAGGGCGTAGTCGGTGGCTTTTGAAAATTTCATCCCGCTTTTCACTTCCAATAATAGATATTATAAATCTATTATATACTCATATAATGACATACACAAGCTTAAATACTTAAAAACCAAAATAAAAAGACTGATGATGGAGGGTGTTCTCCAGCATCAGTCTTTACACTACCTAATTCTTAAAACGGGTTAAGCTACTGTAACGTCCACTTCAATGTTTCCGCGTGTCGCTTTCGAATACGGGCAGTTCTCGTGGGCGCCTTCGGCAAGCTCTTTCGCCTGCTCCTCCGACACGCCTTCCACATGAACCGCAAGCTTCACGGCCAGGCCGAATCCGCCTTCGTCATCCTTGCCGATGGAGACGTTGGCAGTAATTTCTGTATGATCCGGCTTGATTTTTTTCTGACGGGCGACCATGTTCAGGGCGCTTTCAAAGCACGCCGCATAGCCGGCGGCGAAAAGCTGTTCCGGGTTTGTGCCCTGTTCCCCGCTGCCTCCGAGCTCTTTTGGCGTACGAACGTCAAGGTTTAGGTTACCATCCTCTGAAGTGACACGGCCGTCGCGTCCTCCGACAGCGGTAGCGGTGGTTGTATAAAGTGGCTGCATGTTAATTCTCTCCTTTTTGAATATGTTCCGTAATTTGGTGCAGCTGACGAAGCAGCTGCTTCGCGCCTTCCTCATCAATCCCCAGGCGGCTGCCAAGACGCTCAGGCAGACACGCTGCATCGCGCTTTAACAGGCGTCCCTGTTCGGTAAGATGAACCAGCACGCTTCGTTCATCCTCCGTAGAACGCTTCCTTGTGACCAGACCCGCGCCCTCCATCCGTTTTACCATCGGGGTCAGCGTCCCGGAATCGAGATACAGCTTTTCGCCAATGGCTTTGACGGACTGATGGTCCTCCTCCCACAGCACAAGCATCATCAGGTACTGCGAGAAGGTGAGCCCGAGCGGATCCAGCTCTTCGCGATACATTTTCGATATTTCCTTGGAGCAGGCGTAAACAGCAAAGCATAACTGGTGATCAAGCGATAATGGTGAATCATTCATGCGGATGGCCATCCTTTATTTTTAATTGTGCACAATTAAATAGTATACAATATTATATTAAAGCACAAATAATGTGCTCATATGATATTTCACTCAATCAGGCTCTTATCCCTTTAGTTTTTTGGGAAAAGGTTAAGAGTTCAACGTATACGTGAGCGATGATAAAGAACGTAATTGTAAAGGAGGAAAACATGAAATATGACATAGTTGTCATCGGCGCCGGCCATAACGGCCTCACCGCTGCTATTCAGCTCGCCAAGCAGGGGAAGAAAGTACTGGTGCTGGAGAAGGAGCCCCGCCCCGGAGGAGCTGCTAAATCTGGTGAAGTAGCCGCTCCGGGCTTTATTCATGATTTATTTTCCATGAACATCAGCTTGTTTTTAAAATCCCGGTTTTATTCGGAAAATCAGCGGGAGCTCGAGGCAAATGGCTTCTCCCCTGTCTACGGGCCCCACCCGTACGCAAGCGTTTTTCCCGACGGGCACGGGCTCGCCATTAACAAGGACCCGGACAAAACGCACCGCAATATCGCCGGCTATTCCGCCGCTGACGCAGAGACCTGGAAGGATTTTGATGCCTTATACGACCGTGTTTCCCCTTATTTATATAAACTGATGCACCGGGAGCTTCCCTCGCTCCGTGCCGGCCTTGTCGTATTCAGGGCGCTGCTTGATTTAAAAATCAAATCCGCCCTGGAGGTCTCCAGCCAGCTCGCCAAGTCCCCGCGGCAATTCGTCGACTCATGGTTTGAAAATGATAAAGTAAAATCACTGGTCGTTCCGTGGGGCTATCAATTGGACTACGCCCCGGATGTCAGCGGCGGTGCTGCCTTTCCATTAATGGAAGCCATAGGACACTACCGGGAGGGGGTTCCATTTGCCCGCGGCGGCATCCAAACGGTGATCCAGGCGATGGTAACGATGCTCGAAGCAAGAGGCGGCGAGCTGCAAACCGGCACCTGGGTGAATGAAGTATACGTCGAGGACGGCGAAGCCAAAGGAGTGATTCTGGACGACGGAACGTATATAGAAGCCGGGGACGTCATTGCCACCGCTACGCCTACCCAGATCGTTGATCATTTAGTCGATACGGCCCATCTGCCTGCTTCCTTCGTCACTAAGGCAAGCAATTACCAGTACGGGCCGAAAACGATGGTCATTCATCTGGCGCTGGACGAGCCGCTCCAGTGGACAGCCGGGGAGGAAATCGGGCAATCGGCTTATGTTCACATAGCGCCTTATGTAAAAGACCTCGCCCGCACGCATACCCAGGCGCTGAATGAGACGCTTCCGGACAGCCCCCTGCTGATCGTTGGCCAGGCTAGCGCCGTTGATCCAACCAGAGCTCCGGAGGGAAAAGCGGCGGTATGGATCATGGTTCGCTCCCTTCCCGCTCACCCTAAGTACGACGCGCTAAACGAGATTGGGCCGGGTCCCTGGTCCTCCATCAAGGAACAATACGCCGACCGGATTATCGATAAACTGGAAGAATACGCTCCCGGGGTGAAGGATACGATAGCATGCCGGCACGTCTTTTCCCCGGAGGATCTGCCCCAGGAGGATCCGAATCTTGTCGAAGGTGACCATATGGCGGGCAGCCACCAGCTGTTTCAGCATTTTCTATTCCGACCCTTCGTCGGCCACTCCCGTTATCAAACACCGATCAAGCATTTTTATATGATCGGGGCATCCACCTGGCCCGGCGGAGGATTAAACGCCGGATCCGGATATTTATTAGCAGAAAAGCTAAAAAGCAAATCCTTCTTAAAGTTTTCGACTTTGTGATTGGAGCGCTGTCGCCTATATTTTCCACTTCTTAAATAGTTCATTTGAAAATCCTGCAAGAGTTTGTCCACTCTAAGGAGGAAATTTATATGAAAGCTATTATAGCGACAAAATACGGTTCGGCAGAAGTTCTTCAGCTCAAGGAAGTAGAAAAACCTATTCCCAAGAACGATGAAGTACTGATTAAAGTATACGCAACTACTGTGACAGCCGGGGACTGTGAGCTGCGCCAGTTCAAAATTCCAGCCTTGTTTTGGCTGCCCCTGAGAATTTATTTTGGCATAATCAAACCAAGAATTAATATATTGGGGCAAGAACTGTCCGGGGAAATTGAATCTGTTGGTAAAGAGGTTACTGAATTTAAAACGGGGGACTTGGTTTTTGGTTCTACACAGTTAAGATTTGGTGCTTACGCCGAGTATGTTTGTTTGCCGAGCAAATATGCAATAGTGATTAAGCCAGACAATATGAGCTTTGAAGAAGCTGCTGTCCTCCCTACCGGAGGCCTAAATGCATTACATTTCATTAGAAAAGCAACTATTCAGCAAGGACAAAAGGTTCTTATAGTCGGAGCTGCTGGCAGTATAGGTACTTTAGCAGTACAGATGGCCAAATCAGCTGGAGCTGAAGTAACCTGTATTGACACCACGAAGAAATTAGATATGCTTCGCTCCATTGGTGCAGACCATGTTATTGATTACACTCAAGAAGACTTCACTAAAAACAGTAAGAATTATGATGTAATTATAGACGTGGTTGGAAAAAGTCCGTATGCACGAACAGTAAAGTCGCTGAACCAAAACGGACGTTATATTTTAGGTAATCCAAGTCTTCCAAGGATGATCAGAGGGCGTTGGACTTCAATGACATCAGACAAGAAAATTTTATTTGAGTTAGCAGGTTATAAAAAAGAAGACTTATTTCATCTCAAAGAACTTTTTCAGGCTGGAAAGATTAAACCCGTCATAGATAGAAGCTATCCATTGAAACAAATGTCAGAGGCACATCGGTATGTTGATCAACAGCATAAAAAAGGAAATGTCGTGATTACAATATCGGAACAGCCTACAGATGAAGGCGATTGAGTTCCATTAGGCTGACCGGGCAACTTTTGAACGATACGATCATACACATTTAAAATTTTCTTATAACAGCACATCGAACAAAAGGCTTGCTGAAAGGAACCAGCAAGCCTTTTTAAATGTTATAGAAAATGCCGGCTGTACAAATCATTGAATTCCCAAAAAGCGTACTTTTGAAAGAAAAATGAAGAAGAAGCTAGTCTTAGCGCTATCTGTGATTCAAGAATTTTACGGTCTATGAAATTTTATTGGTTGAATCAGGCAGACAAATATTAATGATCTAGGAGATATTTGTGTAGGGTGCGCATGATGTTCTCGATCCTGTCAGAAATTTCTTTGGGACTTTGTTGAAAATCAGCATGAACCCACTCTTCAATGAGGGACCTGCTTCCTCCTGCAATAAATACATACAACGCGTCCACTTCGGAGTACTCCAGGGCGCTTTCCTGGGCCCATTTGTTTACGATTCGCGGATGAAAGTAATGATGAATCCGAGTAAATACATCTTCCCTGCTGCTTTGCAGTATCACAAGCGCACGGCAGGTATCCCGGTTCTGTTCGAGGTAGACACACAGCCTGTACATGAGATCGTTATATTGTGGGTGGTCGAGCGATTGTTCCACTTTATTGATAAAGATCCGGGTAAATTCTTTTTCAATATCAGAAAGTAATTCACTGGGGGACCGGTAGTGAGAGTAAAAGGTGTTACGGTTAATGTCGGCATGCTTACAAAGTTCCGTGACTGTGATTAATGTAACCGGTTTCTCCTGCATTAATGCAAATAAGCTATGTTTAAGAGCTGCTTTTGTATACTTGACCCTCCGGTCCGTTTTAGATATAGATTTCATGATTTCTCCTTAACGAATGTGACATTGTTATGACTAACGAACAGAAAGGCCTGGAGCTGTTCATTATTTAAAAGTTTCTACCGAACAATATGTTCATTATCGTACATACTGTTAGTATACTTGATTTATAGGGATCGATCTATACAACCTATGCTATCTCACTCACGAAAGGACGATCATTTTGGATCAATCTAACGTATCTGTACAGGCAAGAGTGTTAGGCATACTCAGTGGAAGAAGTACGGAGGAGCCGTTTTCAGTTTTTGCCGAAGCACGAGCGGCAGGAGCGGTGTTGTCCATCCCTCATCCGATGGGCAGCGAGGATCACCGAGCGTGGCTGGTGACCCATATGGACGAAGCGCTGAAAGTGCTGAAAGATAAAAAAGGCTTTACTGTTGATCCTTCCTCCATTGAAGCGGAAGGCGTCCGGGAAAACCTCTCGGTAGATGACGAGGCACCGGATACGTTTTTCTCAGGAACATCCATGCTTTTTGTGGACGGGTTTGATCACCGGCGTCTGCGTTCCCTGGTGTCGAAAGCATTCACCCCGAAATATATGGAAAGCCTGCGGCCGCGGGTGCAGGAAATTGCAGATGAACTGTTGGATAAGGTGGAGGCTGACGGAGAAATGGACCTCGTGACAGATTACGCGTACCCTTTACCGATTAATGTCATTTGTGAAATGCTCGGGGTCCCGGAGGCAGACCGGGACAAACTGCAGATTTGGTCTTCGGCCATCGCCAAAGGGATGGGATGGGGGAGGCAGGATCCGACCGTCACCGAACACCTGGCTCAATTCGGAAATTACGCCAAACAGCTGGTGGAAGACAAGCGACAAACGCCCGGGGATGACCTTATCAGTAAACTCGTCACCATGGAAGACGAGGAAGACCGCCTCAGTGAATCCGAGCTGATTTCCATGATCACCCTGTTGATTTTTGCCGGTCATGAAACGACGTCCAACCTGATTGCGACCGGTGCTTTTGAATTGTTCGATCATCCAGAAGAACTTGAAACACTAAAAAATGATCGCCGCCTCGTTCCGGGAGCAGTCGAAGAGTTATTACGGTTCAATGGCCCGTCGACAAGTGTCGGCCCTCGTTATGCGACCCAGGATACCGAGATTGCCGGGCAGCCTATTGCCAAGGGAGACATGGTGCTGGTGCTCGTTAAATCAGCCAATCGGGATGAAGAAAAGTTCACGGAAGCGGAAAACTTGGACATTCAGCGTGAGATTGATCGTCACTTGGCTTTCGGACAGGGCCTTCATATGTGTCTCGGGGCCCCCCTTGCTCGGGTAGAGGGAGACGTGGCTTTCTCCACACTGTTTCGACGACTACCGAATCTGCAGCTGAAATATCCCCGGGAGGAGATCGCATGGAGTTTTACTCTATCTTCTCAAGGCCTCGAATCCCTGCCAGTTACTTTTTCCTTTCATTAAATGCCCGTTCTTACACGCCTTTGGCGATTCGAGTAGCAAGGAGACATTCTGATGGTAACGCTATTAACAGCACCGGGGTGCGCCTCTTGTCAAAAAGCCAAAAAATGGTTACAAGATCATCGTATTCCTTTTCAAGAGAGGAATATTTTAGCCCATCCCCTTTCGGTTCATGAAGTCAAAGAGATCTTTCGTAAAACAGAAAAAGGCACTGATGACATTGTAGCTACCCGCTCCAAAGATTTTCAGGCTTTAAATATGGATTGGAACACCTTGACGATGCAGGAACTATTTCGATTAATGAGCCAGCACCCCGGTTTGTTGCGCAAACCTTTACTTTATGATCACAACCACTTGCAAGTAGGCTACAGCAAAGAAGACATGCGCCAGTTTATTCCGAAGAGCACTCGCTCTTCCTATTTAAAAGAAGCAAAAACTCGTTTGCTCGCTAAGGAGGCCTTTGATGGCTAGATATGTGACTGTCGATAGAGATGAATGCATTGGCTGTGGTAATTGTGAAGGAATAGCCCCAGACATTTTCGAATTTGATGACGAAGGCCTGGCTTTTGTGACGCTGGATGAGAATCAGGGAACGTACCCAATGCCAGAGGGAAAAATGGATCAATTAGCAGAAGCCTTTGAAGAATGCCCCACGGAGGCTATTCAAATAGCAGAGCGTCCTTTTAACAAATCAAAGTAAAACCACTGCTAGCGTCATATTACGTATGCTGAAATGAATATATAGCTACCCGTACAGCATGGGGCTATTGGAAGTTGGCCAAGTTACCTGAACCATCACGGACTTAACCCTACATTTTGAATTTAAAGGTGAATTATTTTATGAATAAAAAAGTCATTTCCTTGCGAGAAGTCAAAAATTTTCAAACCCGGTCCGAAGAATTTTTTCCTTTGCACTGGTACGAAAAAATGCTTGATGAAACACCCATTTACTATGATGAGCATACAAAGACATGGAATGTTTTTAAATATGCGGATGTGCAACAGGTTCTCACCAATCACGAGGTTTTTTCTGTTGAAGGCCCACGAACCACTATTTCTGTAGGCGCCAATAATCAGGAAGGCACGATTTCCGATAAGGCCAATATTATGGTGGATCCACCAGAACATCGAAAAGTACGTTCCTTATTATCCGGCGCTTTTACTCCTCGCAGTTTAAATAATTGGGAACCCCGTATCCAGGAAATTGCGACCGAACTCACTGACAATATACAAGCAAATGCGACAGTAGATATCGTGGAGGAATTAGCAGCTCCTTTTCCAGGCATGGTCATCACCGCTTTGTTTGGCGTTCCTGTAGAGGATCGAGCTCAATTTAAAGAGTGGGTGGATATTCTCTTCCAACCGTATGATAAAGAAAACGAAGAAAACATGGAACACCAAAAACAGGAGGCGGCAAAAGAATACTATCAGTTTCTTTATCCCATCGTAGCTCACAAACGTGCCCATCCCGCTGACGATATTCTGTCGGACTTAATCAAGGCTGAAGTAGATGGCGAAAGGTTTACGGATGATGAAATTGTTCGAGTTTCCATGTTCCTGTTAGGGGCAGGCGTAGAAACCACGAGTCATGCTCTTGCGAACACGTTTTATTCGTTACTTTACGACGATCCTTTCCTCTATCAGGAACTACGGGAGAATAAGGAGTTGGTCCCGGGAGCCGTCGAAGAAATGCTGCGCTACCGTTTCCATATCGCTAAAAGAGACCGGACCGTGAAACAGGATAACGACTTATTAGGCGTGCCATTGAAAAAAGGAGAAGCTGTTATTGCTTGGCAAAGCGCTGCGAATATGGATGAAAACATGTTCGAGAACCCTTTCACGCTTAACATTCATCGGCCTAATAATAAAAAACATCTGTCATTCGGCAAAGGCCAACATTTCTGTTTAGGGGCCCCGCTAGCGCGATTAGAATTAACGATCGCCTTACAAACATTCTTGCAGAAATTTTCTCATATCAAACCGGTCGAATCATTCAATTTAGAAAGCAATTTAATCGCATCTGCTACCGGCCAATCACTCACGCATCTTCCGATATATACTTCTGATTGATCTTTCGCTGTAACTAACCATCTATCTTTCACAACAGTATATTCTGCTATCTGCCTTATCTTGGTTATTCAACCACGTTCGAAAATATTATGGATATGAAGGAAATGAACCGTATGAAATTACAAAATAAACTCGCAGTCATCACAGGAGGCGCTTCAGGCATGGGAGAAGCCATGGCCAAGCGTTTTGCTGCTGAAGGAGCCATGGTTATTGCAGCGAACATCAACAAAGAAGGGGCCCAGCAAACCGTCGAAAGCATCAAACAAAACCAGGGCCAGGCGTTAGCAGTAACAACAGACGTGACCAAGCCGAAGGATATCGAAAATGGGATTGATGCTGCTGTGAAGACGTACGGTACGTTAGATATTTTAATCAATAATGCCGGGATCATATGGCCAGCATGGAAGCCGCGGGCGACATTACCGCTGATAAATGGGATCGTTTATTTCAAATTAACGCGACCGCCACGATGCAAGCCATTCGTTATTCCCTGCCAATCTTTCTCGAGAAACAGAATGGGGTCAATATTAATACTACCTCTACGGGCGGTTTGAATGGGTCTCACGCCGGCGCTGCCTAGATCTCTTCTAAACATGCTATCGTAGGACTTACCAAAAATACGGAATATATGTATGCTCAACAAGGTATCCGTTGCAATGCGATTGCTCCCGGGGGCGTCGATACGAACATTACCTCCACCCTGCAGCACGTGAGTGAATTTGGGGCTAGTCGTACTAAACTACCCCAATCGGTGATGCCACGCATGGGAACGTCAGAGGAGATTGCGAATGTCGCGCTGTTTTTGGCTACGGACGAAGCAAGCTTTATTAACGGGACAGTAATTACAGCTGACGGCGGATGGACAGCAGCTTTTTAGCTTTTTCCTATTATCAGGAAAGATGAATAAAAAATCCTGAATGAAAAAGAACTAGCATCTACTTCTAGTACCTCTATATCCCAGTGATTTCATACTGAAAACATGAATTTCTTCTCGCTTTTGAGAAATTACTTCATCTTTTAGATTACTTCATAAGAAAATCGATCCTGCACTCTGCATATTTAAAGAGTATGGGATCGATTTTTTAACTTCACACTATTTATTGGTTTAACAACATTAAAAACACTAAAATCCATCGGCTACTATATTAACAGCGGAAATGAAATCTTTGTTTAAGAATATTGGCTCATCTATTCAAAGGTCTCTGTTTTTACATCCTGTACATGACATGAATCTGATCCGCGATGTAGTCTGAACTATAATGTCTGTTATTTTTTAACCACCACATAATAATACCTACTAAAGATGCTGTCTTGATATCAATCCCAACATAATTCTCAGGCAATTGCTTACTGGTGTTTTCCCTTTTTGTTTCTATTAATTGTTTCATAAATATAAATAACTGTTCTTCAAACTGATTTACATTAAACAAAATAAATAAATAGTTCCGCTGAGCATATAAATAATCAAGCAATTGTATCAGTTGCTGTTTTTCGGATAAATCTTTGGCAAGTATTAAATCATTAATTTTATCTGCCAGTTCTTGCAAAATCTCCTCGTTAATTTGTGTCAATAAATCTTGGATGTCATGAAAATGCAAATAAAAAGTGGTGCGATTTAATTCAGCTTTTGATGCGACTTTTCGAACCGTTAAATTTGAATGAGTGAACCCATCACCCAAAAGAGAAAAAACAGCCCTTTTAAACATCTCTCTTGAGCGAATGGTACGGGGATCTTCTTTTTTTGGCATAGACAATTTAAACTCCTTTATCGATGACTGGATTATGTTATTAACATAAATATTTCTTTTGTTCATTAATAAACATTTCTAATGAAAATGTTAATGGTAAAAAGCATCAAAACTCTGTTAGTATAAATTTTATCGACATTTTGTCGATAAAACAAATCAAAAGCATCTGGCAAAGGAGTTTATGTATGGAAGACCAAAAAGAAGAACTAAATAAAGGCGTATTATTGTTTGTCCTTATATCAGGCTGTTTTCTATCTGTATTGAATCAAACCCTGTTGAATGTGGCATTAAGTAATTTAATGGAGGTATTCAAGGTGACAGCTGCCACTGTTCAGTGGTTATCAACAGGCTTTCTTCTCGTAAACGGTATGCTGGTTCCAATAACAGCTTTCTTAATGAAGCGATTTACGACCAGGCAATTATTTATCAGCTCAATGTCATTCTTGTTGCTAGGTACTATTATTTGTGCAACAGCTCCTACCTTTATGATTTTATTAATCGGACGCATGATTCAAGCCATCGGAGCAGGGATTATCCTTCCTCTTATGATGAACGTAATTATGCTTATTTTTCCTGCTGAAAAAAGAGGCGGTGCGATGGGCTTAATTGGATTCGCTATGATATTTGCTCCTGCCATTGCACCAACTTTAGCTGGTTTTACTATTGACTATGTCTCATGGCGTTGGTTATTTATCGGATTAACCCCTTTAATTGTGCTAGTTATCGGACTTTCATTCAAGTTTTTAGTGAATGTATCTGAAACAGAAAAATCAAAGCTGGATATTGTTAGTGTGGTTTTTTCCACCATTGGTTTCGGTTTCATATTATACGGATTTAGTAATGCTGGTAATAATGGCTGGGCTTCTGCCGTAGTTGTTTTTTCATTAATTATTGGCCTACTGTTTACGATTTTTTTCTGCGTGCGCCAAATAAAATCAAAAGAGCCCGTCTTAAATTTATCTGTATTCAAATATAAGACATTTACTTTAACATCACTGCTTAATGTCCTGATTACCATGATTATGTACGCTGATTTAATTCTATTGCCTATTTATTTGCAGACAGGAAGAGGATTTACAGCGCTGGAAGCAGGTCTTTTATTGTTACCCGGAGCTATTATTAATGCGGTATTATCTCCTTTTACTGGCAGACTATACGACCGAGTGGGAGCAAAGCCATTGTTTATCGTTGGACTTTTATTTATCATCCCTTCCATGTGGGCGGTTACGGATTTAACCGTTACGACTTCTTTCGTTTACTTAATGATACGTACCATTATTTTACGTATAGGTTTGAGTTTCATTACCATGCCGATCAATACTTCTGCATTGAACGCATTGCCTAAGCAATTAGCGGCGCATGGATCTGCAGCTGTTAATACAGTTCGTCTCCTTGCCGGAGCAATCGGTACAGCTGTCGTCGTCACTATCTACACGTCTCAAGTGATGAGTTATACTTCAACAATTATCAATGAAAACCCATCGGCTTCCTCGGGACAAATTGAAAAGTTATCTTCTGTATCGGGCTCAGGAGATGCGTATTTCTTTATGATGATTTTAGCCATTGTCGCTCTTCTTGTGACATTGTTTATGCCCAGAACAGAATTAAAAAAAGAAGAAAATAATGGAAATGAACCAGGGTAATTTATTCTCATTTAGATAATTTATGTAAGTACAAAATTAGTGATAATTCCTTTTTAATTAAAGCCCATAATAATGCAAAGTATTCTCGCTCGTCTTCTATGTGCTCTCCCGATCGAGTATTCCAATCCATTTTATTCTATTTTTTGCGCATTCGGCTCCCTGCGTATCTGTGGTTGCGCCACCACTTTCATCACAAGCAACTATGTTCAACCTGGCACTGGAAAACCAGTATTTTTTCTTCTGAGAAGTTTAATACCTAGTGAAAAATTTTAACATCTACCCTATTGGCCTATTTTTAAAGCCTAGTGGTTTCTTTTATCCGGAATGGAAATTTGTGGTCAATATGCTTATCGTTTCCCTTAAAGTAACGGGCTGATGGAAGGCTACGTACACCGCTTTAAAATGTGAAATAAACCAAATGTATAGGTGGCCCAGCATTGATATTTAGCGCAAAAAACTTTCACGTTTTGCTTCATCAAAAAATCGAATTTAAAATGACCTCCAGTTGCCCTTTCCATTCGTCGACCTGGCCCAGCTTCTCGACCACGAGAATCATGTCCACCATGGGCTTCGCCGACAAACCCGGAACAGCGGTACTGCCAATATGCTCTATCGGAAGCTGAACATCCCCGAGGGTGGAGCAGGTATTTTCAGCTTCCACCTCATACTCTTCCTTCCAGGCTAGGTTGGAAGCCTGAAGATAGACCTTCTGATTCATAGCGTTAACCTCCTTAAGGATCTTCCCTCATAGAAAAGTGACCCAATGTGGTTTTCAACGCTCGTGCATGGTGCCCCTTCTTCCTGCATGGAGCAATCACATTTCTTTAGGTGCCTGAACACCAAGAATACGCAGCCCCTCCTATAAAACGATCGCCACTGCATGTACCAGGGCCAGTCTGGCTGTTAGTTCCTCGTCCTCCGTTTGTATGCGGACCTGGCCGTAGTATTTGTTAAAGCTCTGGCTTAAATGAATCAAATACTTGGCCAAAACCGAAGGCTCACTCTGATGGTAGCTTCTTTCAATAACCGATGGAAAAGCTGCCAGCTTTTTGATGACATTCCAGCTCGGAGCATCCGTTAACCCCTGCTCCACCGACGACGGCTGATAACCAGCTTTCCTTAAGATCGAACAGGCTCTTGCATGCGTATACTGGATATACGGTCCCGTCGTCCCTTCAAACCGAAGCATATTCTCCAGCTGAAATTCGATGTTATGTTGCCGTTCGTGCTTTAAATCATGAAAAATAATCGCCCCTACACCGACCATTCGCGCGGTCTCTTCCTTGGGCCCGAGCTCCGGGTTTTTCTCCTCAATGCTTCGCTGGGCCAGATCAATGGCCTCCTGAATCACTTCTTCCAGTAAAATCACTTTTCCTTTTCTCGTCGACATTTTCTTTCCGTTTTGCAGGATAAAGCCAAACGGGATGTGGACCATCCCCTTCGCCCAGTCGTAGCCCATCTTTTCCAGAACCAAAAACAGCTGTTGAAAATGCAGGCGCTGCTCGTCTCCGACAATGTAATACGATTGATCAAACCCGTACTGCTGATGCCGATAGATGGCCGCAGCCAGATCCCGCGTGGCGTACAGCGTAGCCCCGTCGGATTTTCGAATCAGGCACGCCGGCAGCTGATGCTCGCTCAAATCGACAACCTCTGCTCCTTCGGATGTCTCGAGCAGTCCCTTCTCTTGAATCAGCTGCGCCATCCCCTTCATCTGATCGTTATAAAAGGCTTCGCCCTGGTATGTATCAAACGCTATACCCAACAGATCGTAAATCTTTGAGAATTCCTGCAGGGATTCGTACCGAAACCACCGCCAGAGACGGGCCGCTTCTTCCTCCCCCTGCTCCAGCTTTCGGAACCACTGCCGGGCCTCTTCCTCCAGATGCGGTTCAGCCTCCGCTTTTTCATGAAACAGCACATACAAGTCCAGCAGCTTTTTAATCGTATTCCGTTGTACCTGCTCCTCTGATCCCCAGCGCATATAGGCCACCATTAATTTCCCAAACTGGGTTCCCCAGTCACCTACATGGTTAATTTTCACCGGGGTGTATCCACACTTTTCTACAATGTTCGCCATAGCGTTACCGATCACCGTCGACCGTAAATGCCCCATGGAAAACGGCTTGGCAATATTGGGTGACGAAAAATCCAGTGTAATCGTTTTTCCTTCGCCCCATGTCTGCGTCCCGTAATGGCTTTTTTCTTGTTGAATGCGCTGAAGAAGCTGCCCGCTGACGGCGGCTTTGTTTAAAAACCCATTCACATACGGTCCGTCGGCCACCACTTGTTCAAACAACGGGCTGTGGATGCTGTCAGCGAGACATTCAGCGATCTCCTTCGGACTGGTTCGGAAATGCCTGGCCAACACAAAGCAGGGAAAGGCCAGATCTCCCTGCCCGTCATGTTTTGGGTGTTCAATTAACGCCTGAATCTCCTCCATCTCCAGTACGTGCTCAACGTGCGGTAAAATGGCTTCGGCATACTGTGTTTCATATTCCATCATCTGCTTTTCCTCCTAAATATGGCATAAAAAAATCCCGCCTCTGATTAGAGACGAGATATCACCCGCGGTACCACTCCGATTGTTCCGAAGAACCTTCTTGCCCATTGGTAACGAAATGACCCGACGGTTCCTACTTGATTTCAGACCGTTCCTCCAAAGTGCGCTTCATCACGCGCTGTCTCCCAGGCTTCCACCATCCCTGAGTCGCTGCAGACAGGCCGCATCATTACTCTCTTCTTCCCCGGATATGATTTATTAATGATGAAGTATATACGTGAAGGATGGAAAAATCAACCTTAAAATTACAAATGTGGTTTTCAACGCTGTATTTTTTCCATAAATTGTGATATTTTAACAGCAGTCATACTGACATTAATACAACATCTCTATCCAATAAAGCATTCTCAAGAAAGGACGAAAGCCCATGTAGGCAGCTCATCTTTTTCCCATATAAAAACTAAATACTAGTGGGTGATATGATGAGCCGTAAGCGTTCGTTCTTTTTGTTGCTGAGTAATCAGTCTATCGCCAGTGCCGGCGATATTTTTTATCTTGTAAGTATCATCAGTGTTGTTTACGAGCGCACTTCCTCCGTGTTTCTCGTTTCTCTTATCCCTTTTATCAATACATTTTCCCGGTTTCTCGGCGGGCTGTTCGCTCCCTGGATACTGGAAAAAGGGAACCTGAGACCGATTTTAGCTGCAGCCTCGACAGGCAAAGGGCTACTGTTGATGATTCTGCCCGTGCTTCTACCGACAGGCGTCGGGTCTTCATTCTTAATGTGGGCGCTGACGGTTGTAGGCCTGATTGCCGTACTGGACAGCTGGATCACGCCAGCCCGGAATGCTTTTCTCCCGAGAATCGTCCCCCGACATTCGCTGGTTCGGGCAAACAGCCTGATGGCCATGTCGGATCAATCGATTCAATTGGCCGGATGGCCTGTCGGCGCTCTATTCATCGTACTGTTTCCACCAGACGTGGTGCTTATGGGCACCTCCCTTACCTTTATGATGATTTCTTTCCTGCTTCTGGGTGTTCGTATTGAGGATAGCGACGCTTCTTTTCAAACATCATCAGCCTCCTCGATGATTGAAACCCTTCAATCGGGATGGAGGTATGTATGGAAGCATCGTCCGCTGCGCACCATGTTTATTGTCGATGGCATCACTTCTTTAACAGGGGCCATCTGGATCGCTGCGTTATTGTATGTGTATGTTGCCGATGTGCTGCAGGAGAATGAACCGTGGTGGGGATACATCAATGCTTCGTTTTTCGCCGGACTGATAATTGGAGGCATGCTCTGCTTCCGGTTTGAAATAGCTCTTCAGGCAAAAGCCCGTTATTTTTTAATCGGCAGTTCGTTTTGTGTTGCGGTATTCACCTTTTGGTTCGCATTTCCAGCTTCCAGCGTTTTCGCCCTGCTCATTTCCCTTTTGATCGGTATTCCAACGCAGGTTCAGGAGGTTACGCAGATTACTCTCATTCAAGCCCATACGGAGGAAAAACAGCTGGCAAAGGTGTTCTCTGCCAGAGACGTAATTTTGACCAGCTTTTTTGGTTTCTCTTCGCTACTGGTCGGCGGCCTTGCAGAAATAGCGGGAGTGCGCAGCGTTTTTATCATCGCTTCGGTCCTTTTGACTATCAGCGGGCTGATATATGTAAGGCACCGGAATGTATTGTTGACGTCTGCCGAAAAGGAAGATTTCTCTACTTAAAAATAAGCAGCGGCGCTTTCTGTATTTAGGGGGCGCTGCTGTTTGTATTGAAGTAAATAAATTTTTCATATTATATATTAGAAAGGAGAATTTTAATGAATGCAGTTGACGTGATTGTTTACGCGGTTTGCTTTCTATTAATCATAACCGCCGGCATTGTTATGTTCAGGGAGTACAGAAAATCAAAAATGGGAAGCAGACACCCAAAGTTCACTATATCAATATGCTTTTTACTAGCAGCTTCTTTACTCCAGCTGATTTATGGAATTACCACTAATTTCTAAGAGTACAATCTCGAACGTGCACTAAGTGAATTCAAATATTATTAAAAATTAATGGCAATACAGTTTAATAGCGGGCCAAAATGTCCAGATTCATTTTCAAACACATCAAAAATAATTTAAGACCTTTTAATACGCATTGGTACTTTTTCAGGTTGGTATATAGAATGACTAAAAAGGTCTACCTTTTTTAACGCTTTTTTTCAAACGAAAACAACATGAGAGGATCATCGAAAA
Organism: Marinococcus sp. PL1-022; assembly: GCF_033845285.1. Classification (NCBI taxonomy): domain Bacteria; kingdom Bacillati; phylum Bacillota; class Bacilli; order Caryophanales; family Bacillaceae; genus Marinococcus; species Marinococcus sp. PL1-022. Next base: position 1,754,415 of record NZ_JAWXCX010000001.1, read on the forward strand.
ATTGTACATTTAATTGTACAATATAAAAAAGGAGCTGATAGCGATGACCGTCATGAATTACTCCAATGCGCGAAAGAACTTTAAGGGATTGATTGATAAAGTCAATGACGACCAGGAAGCCGTCACCATCACGACCAAAGAACGTAACGCTGTTCTTATCTCGGAAGACGAATATAACCAATACCTTGAAACCATCTATCTTTTAAACAACCCGAGCAATGCCAAGCATCTATCGGAATCCATCCATCAATTGAAGCAGGAAGAAACCACGACCGTCGATATCGATGAGTAAGTTGAATGTCTTATTCACCCATAATGCGTTTCAGGACCACCAATACTGGCAGACCAAAGATAAAAAAACGCTCAAACGCATTAATCAATTGATTAAAAGCATAGAACGGGATGGTGCGTTAGACGGCATTGGGAAACCAGAGAAATTAAAAGGCAATTTAGCCGGCTTTTACAATCGTCGCATCGATATTGAACATCGATTGGTGTATACCGTCGATGAACAGCAAATCAGTATTATTGCCTGCCGATATCATTATTAGATGAAGCTTGTCGAGAAAGTTCCTTATAAGATAAGATAGCGAACATAAAAGCTTACTGGTGCCTTCCAGGAAGCTTTTTTACAAGTGGAGGAATTCTCTCAAAAAGCGTACTTTTTGGGAGGAAGATAAAAAAGAAGCTAGCCTTCAGATGAAAGTTAGCTTCGTACTTACAATTTCACCTTTCCTCATGGATCTCCTTTATCCATTTATGCCATGTTATAGAAAACTGGTTTTCCAGAAAAATCGTAGCGTAATAGAACGGATCCACCCGGGTATGACTTGGATTCCACTAATTGAAGAGCAGCGGGTGTCGTTCCTTCCTCGAATAATCGTTTCCCCTTTCCCAACACGACCGGGTACTGCCAAATATTCATACGATCGATCAAATCATCACGCAACAATGTTTGAATCAGATCACAGCTACCAACGACATGTACTTCTGTATACTTGTTTTTCAGTAAGGGTACACTTGTGGCCACGTCCGCATCAAGTATTCGAGAGTTGCTCCAATCGACCTTAGTTAATGTACGGGACGCGATATATTTAGGTTTTTTATTAAAGAGCTCCGTGAACGGGTTACTTGCTGAGGCCTTCTGCCAGTATGGCGCGAAAATGTCATACGTTTTGCGTCCGAGTAATAACGCGTCTATATTGGCATAATCAGCCGCCATCTGTTGTTCGGCTTCGGCATCCATATACGGCGCTTGCCAACCTCCATAGTTAAAATCATTCTCTATGTCTTCTTCAACGCCACCCGGGGACTGAATAATACCATCCAACGTCATGAACATGTGCACAATCAGCTTTCCCATGTTTTATATCATCCTCTCAATATTGAAATATGAAAAGGGTTATTTTCTTTACCTATTTCCACAAAGCACGTATAAATTCCTTGTGCTATAAATTTTTCTGTACTTTTTGAGAGAGTAGGCATTGGAGAGTTAAATATTTTTTCGTTTCTTATTTTTCTTTCTTTAAAATTATTAAAAAAGCGGTGAAAGATATTATTCACCGCCTTGATTACAACCTATTATTTATTTCTGTGCTCTTTCAACCAATCTTTAGCAATTTCATTATGTGGTTTTATAGCTAATATATAGTGGCTCGTCTGTTCCGCCTGGTCAAAATCGATTTCACGAAGAGCTTCGATGATTCGTTCCTCCATTAAAAATCCCCTCCGCCATAACTGATGTTCATCTTCCTTTAGTTATAGAAAAAATAAAGGACATCCGTAGCGATGATGCTTAATGAGGCCTTGCTAGATAAACAGCAACAAGGAGGAGAAGGATGCCGGGCGCAAGAAATAACGGATATAACCAATGACGTTTTCTACGAGAAACGCCAAGAAAGGTAAAGCATAGGCCAAGCACGAAGGAGATCAGCATGATAGAAAAACCCATGTTCGTTCTTCCTCTCGAAAGTTATTCGTCGTTAAGGACGATGGAGCGTTCTTAATAACGGTTCCTCTTCTTCCTCTTTTGTTGGATCAAGGAGAGAAACTTTGATTTTTCCATGATGACGAGGATCAAGAAGGTACAAAGCATAGTGAGGATCATATATCCGCCATGCCCTAAAAAACCTAACTGCATCGTGGCTACGTTCAATACACAAAAGAGGATCAATAAGATCACACGAGTTGATGTTCTCATTTTTATTTCTCCTCCATGATTAAGGTTGGTTGGCCCCTGAAAGAAAACCTACTCGGCATTTATGGTAAATGCATCAAGGAACTTGCTGTCGTATTTGCTTCCATCAATAATGGATATGCCTATAAGATCCGTATAATTTTTCCCGGCAAATAGAAATTCTACACCTAACATGCTCGCTTTCCTTTGCACCTCTTTGTTTTCAACCAGGCGCAAACTATAGACTTCGTGCTCCTTAACAAGAACACGCTTGTGATGAAGAAAGGGTTCTAATTTTTTAGCCTCTTCTCCTTCTAATTCAAACCCGTATATCGTTTCCCTGTCATCTACATCAACCATAATGGAGGCTTCATCATGAAGGTCATCTGTCACCATAATATTAGGAAACACTGCTCGTTGTAAGGTAACATATCCCATGCGAGCTTCTTTGTCATAAGATACTATCGTTTTCCATTCTATGCTTCCTCCCCTCCCTTTTCGTACGTTTCTGTACTTCATAGCCAGTCATGTGCCCTTTATTCTTTTCCTGTTTCATTGGTCAAATTGTTCACCCATGGAAGAAAGGATGATTTTTCCATTTATTATACCATGCAGGAGATGTCTAAACGAGCGCGTTTGGTAAGATATAAAGAAATGCCCGCTTTCCTTAGAAATGAAAACACTTATATCTACGACTGTTAACCTTTACTTGTATTTTATTACGGTCCATGAAATTTTTTGAGGGTCTACCTTGATTATTTCAGTGCTTGAGAGAGAATAATCATATCCCGGCACTGAATGCCATGCTCATAAATGGCGGTGTCGTAATTTCTGATAAAGAAATCGGGGTCAATACTCGTGATTCGAAACCCACACTTCTGATAAAATGCCAGTTGACCAACGCTGGAGTTTCCGGTCCCAACACAGACGTCTTGATAGTCCTCCTCGGTTGCTTGGGCCAGAATATATTGCATGATCTTTTTGCCAAGGCCCTGATGGTGCTCGTTATTATCTACAGCAATATTGACCACTTCTAGCGTCCCGGAGGATCGAGGGACCGTGATAATGACGCCGATGACGTTCTTTTCTTGGTTTTCTGCGACATAGCATGTCCCTTTCGATAACTGTTCTTCTACCACAGCTTGCGAAGGGGCTGCTGATAACAAGAGATCCGTCGGTGGTTGTTCTGCAGGCTCTAATACTCTTATGTTTATCAATGACCTACCTACCTTCCATCGTCGTTTTTCCTATTCTATCTAGCTTGACCTAATCCTAGTATATTACTTCTATTTTTGTTGGTTAAAAGAGAATGGTGGGTCGTTGTTCATGGTTAGTCATAAGAAAACGAGTGGGCCAACGTCCATTCCAATCGCCTGACCCATTCCTGTTGCACATGCCGGGGCGCTTGTTGGACCTTCTGCAGGATCTTCCAGACATTCGCTACCGCGTACGCCTGCAGCGTATTTTCGGTGATACGCAGCGTCCGGTGCTGTTGATACGCCTGTAGAAACGTTTGGTTCCATCTTGGTGCTTGCTTCGGATAATGAAACGCCGTGAACCAGCATACCCAGCTGACGTCAGTGAGCGGGTGGGCCCATGACGCCCACTCCCAATCTAAAACGGTCAATTGGTGATCATCTGTATACAAAACATTATGGATCCCAAAATCCCCATGGGTTAGCACCCATTCCTTCTGATGCTCCTGAAGGAGCTTCATCCGCTGCTGAGCAAGGACGAGGAGATGTTTCGGCACAAAATCAACCTGGCCCGTACCAGGATTTGCTAAGTTCGTTGAACCCGGCTGGTATGTTATCACATGGATGTCGCTGGCTAGGTATCGGCCCATATCTTCGTATAATCGTTCGATAGAGGCAGCGTTCTTCTTTTCGACGATGGTCTGCCCGTGCTCCCCTTTCCGATAGGTCGTTACCATGATCTGAAAGGTTTCTTGTTGCACCTATTCATAAAGGGCTGGTGTTAGTGCAGTATCTTCCAGAAGCCTTAAACTTCGGGCTTCTACAGTCATATCGGTATGGAAGGGAGAAGCGATTTTTGCCACCAATAATGGAGCAGTGCCGTGCAGCAAATACGTCTGATTGGTATAGCCTCCAGTCAGTTGTTCCAATCTGGAAGCATGATAAGTATCTATGAGGTATTGTTTAGCTCTCTGTTCGCTCAAGTGTCACCTTATCCTTTCCTTGTTTATTCTTTTTTCCTATATAAGCGACAAGTTCTTCTATCCCCCAGTTTATCAGAAGATCGCTTGATTTTTTCTTATTATTGAGAAAAAATGGAAATGTTGCTACAGCAAAAGGAGGGGATCATATGCTTACATACCGAAGAAAGAAGAACCAATTGCATCGCCAATTGAAAGCCTTCCGTCATTTTAGCGGCTATGTTTCGGTGCAGCATAAGCATCGCATTTTATTCCAACGAGGGTACGGATTTGCTGATGAGACGGAACAAACGCTTCACACATCTTCGACGACCTATCGGATTGGGTCGCTCACCAAGTCGTTCACGGCTGCGGCGATTCTTCTCCTCCAGACTCAAGGGCGGCTGCATGTCCATGATCCGGTGGCCCATTACCTCCCCGATTATCCGAACGGCGATCGTATCACCCTGCATCAGTTGTTAAGCATGTCCTCCGGTATTCCTAATTATCTGAATGACTTGCTGTTCAGTCGGTACAATATCAAGTCCGGCGCCTATCAACCAAGCACCAGCAAAGATCAACTGTTTTCGCCCCAGGACCTTATCGCCTGCTTTCAGGACAAGCCCTTAGTATTTTTCCCCGGCTCTGCCTATGCCTACAGCAATTCCAATTACGTTCTGTTAGGCCATGTTGTAGAAGTCGTTTCCGGGCACAGCTATAGCGATTTTCTCCAAAAGCATATCTTTGCTCCCTTAGGTATGACGCAATCGCAGTACTGTCCCGGACCTTCGAATCCGACATCAAGCAAGGGGTACGACGCCATCGTCCCAGTTCCCACTCCCGTGTTCTCCTTTCATAATTCGCTGCTGTTTGCCGCCGGAGGAATAACCAGTTCGGTGCGCGATTTGCGGTTGTGGCTCCAAGCGCTTCATAACAATTCTTTATTGCCGGCATCGTTAACTCAACGACTCTTTACCCCTGCAACCAACATGTATGGATCCTCTTACGCTTATGCCTATGGATGGATTGTGGATCAAACGGCTGCCGCCCCTATCGTTGAACACACGGGCACCGGCCCCGGCTACAGCAGTTATATGTACGTTGATGCCGCATCCAGGACCTCTGTTATTATTTGTTCGAATAGTTGGGGAGAAAGCACAATGTTTTCCGAGATGTATCAACGTATCTTGAATATCCTGAGCACATAGTGTCCATTTAACATAATCGCGATTATCAGAATTCGTTCTTTTATAAATTATATTTCATAAGAATTAGAATCTTCCCTAGTAACGTATTGAAACGAGAAGTATGGTGGAGGTAAAAATCGATAAAACCTTTCAAAAAGCCTTACCTTTTGTCACGCTAATCATTTTCATATTTTTAAACCCAGCATTAGTGATTGCCATCATGATGGAATCATCAAAAAGATCCGATTTCATCAACAGCTGGCGAAACAACAAACGTTAGAAGCTTGCTATTCCTCCCTCTCCTTGATTCTATATTTGCAATACTGCAGAAAACATGGAATAATGGGGCGTATTTTGAAGTGATTCAGCTTCTTTTCACCCACAAAACCGGGGGAAAATGGACATCATAGGAGCATTTTTCGTGGTGAGCGTCAGGCATGGACCCTGACTCCTCTCCCTCCATCACCGATGAACCGATGGAGAAGATAGCTTGTTCCCGATAGCTATGCTTCCGTACGGTGGGTGGCCCTTGGCTGCTCATACCCAAAAGAAAGGAGGATACGAATGACGTCGAAAAAAAATAAACCATCTTCGGACCGCTACACCCTTGGACTGATCGCTGCACCGGACCTTCCCAAGGAAATTTGTGATCAAATGGCGGAGGAACTCCCGGATTTACTTCATAACTACGTGGATGACCGAAGACAATGGGACGTGGAAGTTGTTCTAGAACCCTTTGCCGGCGTGACCGAACAAGCCGAATCGGTGATTCAAGAAGCTCAAAAGCACCGGGATCATCATACATGGAATTATGCTCTCTGCTTCACGGACCTGCCTATTGTCGATGGGAAAAGGCTGGTAATCGCTGACGCCAGTTCCGACCGGGACATCGGTCTGATTTCCCTGCCTTCGCTCGGAGCCATGCCGATGAAAAAACGCGTCCGGGAGGCCATGATGCAGTTAGTTAATGAAATGCACCATGGAAGCTCCGAAGAAGAACGGGAACGGCAGAATGAACGAATTGAAGAAAACCAGGAAGAGCTGGAAGAACACGAAAACGACCATTCCTACCAGGTACGCGGCAGGGGCTCGAGGGAGCTGATGGGCAATCGTTTGTATGAACGCTTTTTCCCGATTCAACGAACCGTGTATAAGAATAACGAAGAAAGCCAGCATGTCCGTTTCTATGCCAATTTGAACATGAGGGGACGGACCCGGCTGCTTTCAGGAATGGTGCTGGCGAACCGGCCCTGGACGATTTTTCCGGCCTTCAAGAGCGTCATTGCTTTAGCTTTTGCTACCGGAGCCTATAGCCTTATTTTCCCAAGCTTTTGGACCCTTAGTGATACGTATGGATTCTGGCGTTTTCTGATCGTCATGATCACGGCGATGCTCACCATGACGGTATGGTTTATCGCAGCCCATGGCTTATGGGAAAAAGAATCCCAGGCCTCATCGACCTTTTTGGCCCGTTCTTATAACAAAGCCACGACGGCAACGATCGGCATTGCCGTTATTCATTATTACCTGGTATTATTTATCCTGTTTATCGTGGTTTCATTGTTATTTATTCCTGCTTCCCAATTGACGCTGAATTTGCAGGGCACCGTCGGAGTGATGACGTACCTCAAGATCTCCTGGCTTGCCTGTACCGTCGCCACCCTTGGAGGAGCCCTTGGAGCAGGTCTGGAAAAGGAAGAAACGGTGTTGAAAGCCACCTATGGCTACCGCCAGCGCGTTCGCCATGAACAGACGAAACCAGAGCAGCAACAGCAATCATCCTCCTAATGGAGAGGCCACGCTGCTTATGGCAGTTCCGTACTAGAAAGGAAGCATTGGCCCCTAAGGAGGACGCTTCCTCGTATTATTACTATTTTTAGCCAAATGTTCTTAGAGAGAGAAAAGATCAGCCATCTACCAATCAAAGTCATGTATTGTTTGAAAACGATGGCTTTGTTATCGAAACGCTGATGCCCTTCGACCGAATATAGTAGAAGTAAAAAAACAGCAGGCGCCTGCTGTTTTTTTACGTTCTCTTTTGGTTAAGGATTGAAAATGATGCAACCTATTTTCGTCCAAGTTGACTTTCTTTTAATAATTTATATTTTTCAACCACGCAAAAAGTATCCCCACAGTGATCATCCGTTTGAAATAAAGTCTTATTTATAGATATATATGGTCCATGAAATTTTTTTTGCTTTAAGCTTTCACCTATTTTTTCAAACTCATAGAAATAATTTTACACGATCATTAATTGGTTCAACATTTATACACCTTGATGCTCCTGTTGAATTCCTTCATCATCGCTCATCTCCCCCAAAAATACTTGTTCCCGGAAAAGTGTTGTTGTCGATACTCCTCTATTTAGAATGAACATATAGTTATAAATATGACTAAAAGACCTTTATATGGTTGATATTCCCTATTTCAAGCGTATAATACCAATTAAAGATGATATTAGACTTAGTCTTATACTAATGTTTTATGAAATTTTTAGTCATGGCCTCAATTATTCCGCAACGTTTCATTCAGATTCATACTCATCTGAAGTTAGGAGACAAATGATGAAATACGAAATGAAACATGCCGTATTTGAAAAAATGTTCCAGGCCACCGAGGGACAAATACCGATGGGCGCAGAAGCGCTCACAGCCGCTGCTCATCAAAACAACCAGGTGGCGACCGTTCTTCCCTTTTATATGTACTGTTTTCATCCTCGCGAGTGGCAGGAATACACGCTTTTCACTACTGATCCTCTCCCTTCTACCTTAAACTACGCCACTTATATTGCCCTGGATGCGCCTGCCCTTCACGCTGACCCACCGATTAAACGTTTCTTTTATGGCGTGGTTTCCATTGTTCCCATCCCTGATAACCATCAGACCTCCAGATCCATTGAAGACTGGACCTATCATCTGTTTCGGCAGTATTCTCAGATTCACCAACAAACGATTTTTTTGGAACATCGCGTGAATGTCCGGAGCCATCACCCGAAAGACTGGTTGATTAAAACCAGCAAATAACGGCGGGAGGGCATTTAGGATGGACATCTCACCAAGCCATGATGGAAAATATCCTTTTTACCTTGACCCCTCCTCCATCATTCGGTTTTTGTACCTTGCGACAGAAGCCTGGGAACCAAATGAGTTATGGTACATCGGAAGTGCGCTGGAAGTCCAGGAAGAACTTTTTCTGGAGCATCATTCCGAGATCTGCTTTGAACCGGGGAACGACATTTACTTTCGACAAGGCATGGCGAAGGGCGTCGCCGTCGAAGTCACTCCACTGTCTTATGATGCTCCGCCGCTGGCTGCGAAAATATTGTGAAAATTCTATTTTCAGGAAAGGAACACGATGAACTATAACCAACAGTATATCATCACGTCCGTGGCTGATAATCATTATGCCGAAGGGGTAAGTGTGATGATGACGCCACTTCTTCACCACACCGCTAAGCCTGCCGATATCGCCTTTTATATTATCGACAAAGGACTATCCGAGCATTACAAGGGCTATATGCGACAAATCGCCGCCTCTTTCCACTCGGACCTTCATATGATCCATGCGGATCACGTACCTACGGCTTCTATTTCAGGGTCTGTCATTCAACATGCTTCTTTTTCCTCTCTCAACTGGTACTATAGCTTATTTCTTCCTTATATTGTCGATCCGTCGGCCGCCCGCTTTCTCTCTATCGATGCGGATACGGTGATCAAGACAGATATTACCGCCCTCTGGGACGAGGTTACCGTAGCGGCCACGGATGATTTCGGCAACCGTCTCCATGCGTCGAGGCTGCCTATTTCCGGCCCAGCTCAGCCATTCGACCCCGGCCTGCTGATGGTGAATGCACAGAAATGGCGCGACCAGCACCTGTCGGAAGCCATTTTTTCCTCCATGAAAAAAGATAAACCCATCACCCCTTCTGCCGTTCCCCGGGCCCTCCATATGGTACTTGGGGACCAGCGATATTCACTGCATCCCAAATGGAACACCACGACCGCCATGTTCACCGAGACACTGCCGGCGACCCCCGACGGACAGCCTATCATCGAAGCCATTTGTGCCCCGGCGGTCGTTCATTTTACCGGGAAAGTGAAGCCGTGGCATGCCTACTGCCCTCACCCGTACAAATACGACTACGAGCACTACCGGGCGCAGTGGCTGTCGCTGGTCACCCTGTCGTTATCCCAGTAAAAACAGCAGAAAATGCGGGATGGGGAAACTGAGAGAAAAGACCAAATGTTTTGCATCGCCCATGTTTGTTTCGTGGGGAAAGAAGGTGATGATGATGACACCTGTCACTTATGGCTACGCCATTTATGGCCACGAGATTGTGGTGGGGACGGGGCGAAGTCTGTCCCTATACCGGGAAGGAACTTGGATCGTCCTCTATACCGATACCAATCAATTTTTTCATGCGTTAGCCCCTTTTGTGGCTGCCGGTGTACCTGTACGTTTTCTTCCCGAAGCGAAAGTGCTTCTTCCTTCGTGGGAAATCTACTGTACCCATTCTCTTCCTTTATAATGGAAATATATCCCATAATCGACGACCCGGAAAAATAACGCGAGGTTTACACTTTAATTCGGATGATTACAGCGCACAAAAGCCTCCATCTTCTGCGGATGATACTGCTGGATCAAAACTAGCTGGTGCATTTCGCAGGCGTCAAATCATTGAGCAGCCGAAAGTTCTGTTCGCTTATGAAAAGAGCTTCATCGCTATCCACCACATTCCTCCACAGCTAGCAGCTGTTTTATCCGTTTCACACGCTTTCGAACCGCCTCATGGCAGCTTTCGAATCGATTATCTTCTTTTTGATAATTAATAAAAAACTAGCCCCTTGGCTAGCTTTTTATTAATCCCTTATTCATTGGTCATCGAAGATTTTCTCCGATAACGCGGAAGTAAACATAGTGCTCCCATACCACTAAGAAGCAATCCCCCCATGATATACGCAGGAGCATGAGAAGCCGTTTCTGGCAATTCTCCTCCTTCTGCCCCGTTCTCCGCTACCATTAATTCTGGCGTTTCCCGGTGATTGGTAGCCTGCTCGTAATCATACGCCATGTTAATCAGCGATTCTTCCGTCCATTGTTCGCCAAAGAACGAGAGCGCGAACGGAGAACCACTATCGTAATAACCAGCAGGTACTGTTACAAGAGGAAGACCAGAAATATTGATTTCCGGAACCGTCGTTGCTTCGATGTTCGCTTCTTGATCATCTAATGGCGGAATCTCCTCAGACATCTGCGGGTAGACAAACCCATCCAGATTCTGATTTTCCATGACTTCCGTAATTTTTTCTAGGTATTCTGCCTTTACTTCTTCGAATTCCTCTTGATCTGGAGGCGTATTAGGTTCCTCGAGGGTGCTGTCAATATCGACCCCTCGTTCAATGAGAAAACCAAGTTCCCCATCCTCTGTCCAAGGTACTTCGCCCGCTTCTTCAAATACATCATTAATGTTCATCGTAGGATCCTCAGGGTCCAGGTTTTGCAGATAGTTGTTTACGTCATACACAAAAGCATCATAACCAACGTTTCCGGCTTCTTCGGTAAAATCAGCAAATCCGGTATCAGCAAATGGGTCTTCCACGACTTCTGCCCCCTGCGATTCTAACTCTTCCACCGCCTGATCATACAGCTCTTTCGTTTCGTCACTCAATGCCTCCCCACGCCAGGATTGGCCATATAAACCAATGCGTTTGCCTTCTAACGAGGTATCATCCAGGTCAGCTCCGTATCCTTCCTCTGGCATTTTTCCTACGGAGGCAGACGTTTTCGGATCTTCTGCTTCATATCCCGCGATCACATCCAGCATTACCGCGGCATCCTCCACGGATCGTGCATGTGGCCCCAGGACATCACGAGTACTACCGGCTAAAGGCGTCACGCCAGTAGTAGGAACTAATCCAAAGGTTGGTTTGATCCCCACCAACGATTGCGCCGCTGCTGGATTTTGAATTGAGCCTCCTGTCTCTTCCGCTATGCCAAGAACAGCAAAATTTCCTGACACCGAGGCCGCTGTGCCGCTGCTACTGCCGCCTGGGGCCAGGTTTGGATCGACCACATTATATGTGTCGCCTGCCCAGCTGCTGGAAGCATTGGTTCCCGAAGCGCTGAACGCCGGAATATTCGTTTTACCCATAATAATAGCGCCGCTATCCTTCAGGTCTTCGACAATGGGTGCGTCTGCTGTTGGCTGTAATTCGATCCCCCCGGCTTCCTTACTCAAAGGCGCCCAGCCAAACGTTGTAGGAAAACCTTCAACATCCACTGCTTCTTTAATCACAATAGGGATACCCGCCAGTTCTCCAACCTCTTCCCCCGCTTCCCGTTTTTGATCGATGGCCCTTGCTTCTTCCAATGCATTTTCATTTAGAAAAGTAAATGCGTTGTAGGTCTCTTCATAGGTTTGAATACGATCCATATACGCCTGTACCACTTCTTCTGCGGTAAACTCTCCATTTTGGTATCCTTCTGTCAGTTCAGCTGTCGTTATTTCTTCAAATGAAAATTCTTCTTCCGCAGAGACATGAGTGACCGGAGTGAAACTAATCGTTGTCCCAATAACTGCTGCCAGTGCCAGTTTACTTGTTTGCATTGACGTTTTTCTCATGCCTGTCGGCCTGTTCATGAATGCTTTCCCCCTTTAATATTCCCCCGTGAATAAAAAGTCGTAGAGGCATTTCAACACCTATCTTAATATTCTGATTATTATATACAAGCTTGTTGTCAGATAATCGGATAGAGAAAATTCCATACTTGGAGATATGGACCAACAGCAGAAATGTTATTTCACCTTCAGAATCTTCGTAAACCGGAACCCTATTTCCAGCAAGTCTTCATTTCATGTGCTGTTCAGATATTTACGCTTCCTCCTTCGCACCAGAGGATTTCTCATTTGTTGATAATCCAACAGCTTCTCTCTGCCTAATGTAAAAGCATCATCCACTTTTTAAAAATGGTTTGGAGAAACCTTCGCACCAAACCATAATTTTCTTAATATAAAGGTTTATATCAAAAATAAAGGGTGAATCAATGAGTATTGATGTAACAGTACTTGAAGGCTTGCACTCTTTCATTGTTCTTTCCTTGATTCCTAGTTACATCCGAAACCTAAACGTTTTTTTACTCTCGCTGCCTCCCTTTGCCCCTTCATCAATTCACACTTGATTTACATAAAGCGGTAGATAGAGATTACAGCTTTCAAAATCCAATATTTTGTAAGATCTAACTCCAATGTGTAGTATAAAAATAGTGTTTTCTCACTAATACATGCATTAAAGGAGAGGCGATTTGAAATGAAGCCGGAAACAATGAAAACCTTTGGATTTTATAAGCCAGGCGCTAAAGAAGGAGCACCTGACTTTGAACAGATAGAGCAGGAGAAGCCGACACCAGCAGGACACGATCTACTAATAGAAGTAAAAGCGATTTCCGGTAACCCAACTGATATTCGGACACGTGACGGAAAGCGGGAGGATGATGATTCATTTACAGTGGTTGGCCGTGATGTTGCAGGAGTTGTTGTAGCGACTGGCGAAGACAGTTCGCTATTTAAAGAAGGGGACGAGGTATTTTATGCCGGGGCAACCGATCGCCCGGGCGGCCAAAGCGACTTTCATCTGGTGGATGAGCGACTCGTGGGAAGAAAGCCAAAAAATCTTGATTTCCCTCAGGCTGCTGCCCTGCCTCTGACCAGCATTACTGCGTATGAAGCATTTTTTGACCGTCTGGGCCTTTCAAAAGACGCTGCAGAAAATGCCGGGAAGAGCATTCTCATTATCGGAGCCGCAGGCGGGGTAGGCTCTATTGCTGTACAAATTGCCAAACTGGCCGGACTAACAGTCATTGGCACTGCCTCCCGTTCTGAAACGGTAGAGTGGGTTAAAGACCATGGTGCAGATCAAACCATCAATCATCACGAGCCGTTTGGCCCCCAACTGGAGAATCTTGGCCTCCATGGTGTTGACTACATCTTCTGTTTAAATAATGTCGATGACCATATGGCAGAAATGGCAAACGTTATTTTGCCACAGGGAAAAATTTGTTCTATTCTGCCGACTGAGAAACCGCTGGACACAGCGCTGTTCAGCAAAAGTGTCACTTTCGTTTTTGAATTGATGTTCACCCGTTCTCTTTTCCAGACTGCGGATATGGTGCAGCAGCATAGCCTGTTGAACGAGCTGGCCGATTGGGTGGAGGCTGGGAAAATCCAGTCCACAGTAACGAAAACCCTTCACCCTATTTCAGTGGAAACGTTGAAGGAAGCTTACAATCAGATTCAACAGGGAAGTACAATTGGCAAAGTAGTTCTGGAAGGTCCTTTCAAATAAAAGTAAATGCAGCACCGTTCTCTTTTCTTAAGGAGAACGGTGCTTTTAATATTTTTAGCGTATATTAATGTACAGTGCACCTCAGAGATAAAACCTTTATTAAAGGATCTATCCGCAATCGGATGGCAGCGGGAAAACAAGTTGATTCTCTTTTTTACGCACAGGAAAGGCTTTCAACAAGAAAATTTTTTCGACCATTTGTCTATATGATTGAAATCATGAATCAAAATTTCGTCCCTGGTCGTATGCTTCCTGCAGGAGATGGTCCACATGCTCCGCAGAAGGATCAATCCCCTGCACTAATAGATGAAATTGGGACTCGCAGATGCCGACGTAATTCGCCAGACCAACGTTGAAATAATGCTCCATCATGCGATCATAGTATCGTTTTTCAAATCGCTCCCGAGGAGCTCCGGCAATCGTTAACCATAACACCTTTTGATGTGAAAGCCGGGACGGTCCATACGCATACCCATAATTCCAGACCCGGTCAATATACAATTTCAACATGGCTGGCATGTTCCACCACCATAGGGGAAACACATACACCAGGGCGTCATGGCGATTCATGCGCTGAATTTCCTCCTCCATTCCGGCTGATATTTTTACTCCCTATCCATTCTTAACATAATCATAATTATCTAGTAGCATTAAAAAAACAAGCATTTCCGGTTCTTCCGAATCCGAAATGCTTGTTTCTTCGTCCATATTGGACGTTTCTATGGTAATCGACAGCGTTGGGCCTGCTTGATAGTTCGCTGAATGAAAGGCGCTTTTGCTGCCGTATAACGTTTTCGGTCATGCGAATACAAACGAGCCAGCGTCTGTTTTAACCGTTCATAATCCTTTCGCTTGGCTAGGGACCTGCGCAGCTCCTCTCGAAACAGCCACTGATGGTTCCATGCCTCGCTCTGGTACACATAGATGTGAAGATGATGCGTGCCGGCCCCTCTTGGCCCCTTTCGAAAAAATCGCCGTTCGGGCATATCGGGGTGATGGATCTCTTCGTAGCCTATGGCCCCTAACTGCCCTTTCCACTCGTCGATCTGGCACAGCTTCTCGACCCCAAGCATCATATCCACCACGGGCTTCGCCGACAAGCCCGGAACAGCAGTACTACCAATATGTTCAAGCAAAAGCTCAGCATTCCCGAGAGCGGAGCAAATATTCATGGCTTCCGCAGCGTATTGGTCGGCCCAGGCAGCATCATAAGCCTCGATATGGACCTCCTGGTTCATGGTGCTGACCTCCTTAAGAATCTTCCCTGTAGGAAAGTGACCGAATATGGTTTTCCAATGCTCGTGCATTGCGCCCTTCCTTAAACATATATCGTATGCCCTGACCAGCCAGTCGTTCATCCTGATAGCGTGGAAGCACATGCATATGTGCATGACGGATATGTTGGCCCCCAATCTCGCCGCTGTTCCATCCAATGGTGTATCCCGAGGGTTCATAATGATCATTCATATACTGATAAACATCCTGAAGCAATGCGTGCATCGCGTGCCACTCTTCGGGCGTAAGATCAAATACCGTTTCCCGGTGAGCTTTGGGAATAAGCACCCCGGCTCCCTCTAACACCGCTCCTTTGCGATCGGCTTCCTCCAGCTGCAGAAAAGCCCACGTATCATGTTCAATGACGACATGCTGCCGGGGTTCCAGGCTCCAATCACAAAACACACAGGATGTCATCATATCCCCCTCCTTAAAACAGCTTTCTCTTGTCCGTGAAAGGCCGAAAGAAGAAAATCACGTCCCGGCACCTGGTAGGTCTCGTAGGAAGCCATCCAAGACGCTTTGTCATAGACCGCCTCTTGCCGGTCGATGGATAGATGCTCCTGCTCGATGGTGAGGATCGCAAACGGAGCGAACGACGAGGGCTGGCAGCCCAGCGACCCTGGATTAATGTAAACCGTATCGCGATCCCGGAAATCATGTACCGGATGATGGTGTCCAAAACCAATCACATCTGCCCGGCAATCCTGAAAAAGAGCCTGCATCTTTTCCAGCGTAGCGGGTACAATGCTGCTGAAGGGATCTTCATGGATCGGGGCATCAACCTTTTGTTTCTCTATATGGTAATGCGTAAATAAGCATGTATGGCCGTGAATGGTTTGACAAATGTGACGCGGTACTTGTTGAAGCTGGGAAATGAACTCGGGGTGAATATGATCAGCTACCCACTGATGGTGACGTTTCGCATGAGCGTGACTGGCGGGATATGGGTCGTTGTTCGCCAGGGCAAGGACCGCTTCGTCGTGGTTGCCACTAACCAATGACACATCCTTCCGGGTGAACAACATCTGCAGCACTTGATTCGTGTCTGGCCCAATGGCAATCATGTCACCCAGACAGTAAATGTGATCCACATCTTGCTTGCCGTCAAGCTCATGAAGGACCGCTTGTAACGCCGGAGCATTGCCGTGAATGTCGGCGATGATACCCAATTTCATCGAACTCTCCCCTTTCTTGATTCCAAACAGTGGCTGCAAATGACCCTTCGCTACTTCCATTATTAAACAGGTTAATGATAGGAATCTTCCTCTGTTTCAATGAAACGTTGTAACGCCCCCTGGCCAGTAATAGGTGTCATAGGAATTAATTTGCGCATTCTAAAGGGCAAATGCTATTTTTCTACTGCCTGTTCCTCCAAAACAAGTTGAACGTCATTACCTGTCATACGAATTCTCGCATGTACTCCATTAGGGATCGTCATCATGGGATCGGTGTGCCCGAAATCCACATTAGAAGCAATAGGAAAATGATATCCTTTCGTTGCCCGTTCCACTACCGACTGCAATTGAGCCGGGTACGATAAAGCAGCGTCCGCATGAAACCGGCCGATCACCATGCCATTAATCTTATCGAAGGTGCCTAGATGCCTCAAATGATATAGGTAGCGATCAAAAGTGCCCGGATGATCATGGTCGTCTTCGATAAATACAATTTTTTCAGTGAAATCTGGAAAGAACGCCGTCCCAGCCAACGAAAGTATGGTTCCCAGATGCCCGGATAGAATTTTTCCTTCCGCTTGTCCTTTTTTTAACATGAACGGGCCATTATTTTCGATCAATGTTCGTTCCCGATGGTCGTCTTGATCCCATGCTAAAAATTCACTCGTCCAATAATTGCTGGACGAAAGAACTTTGGGCGTATCTGTGTGCATTAAGATACTTTGAAAAGCATGCAGCGTATAGTCCATCATTCCTCCGTATTCACCAAATTGAGGAAGGAGCGACGGACCTGCATAGGTTACCAATCCAGTTTCATGATGAATGGCTAATAACATCGCCGTAAAATCGCTATACCCCATGATAATTTTCGGATGCTTACGAATTAATTCATAATCTAATTGTTCTAATAATTGGTTGGAGTTATATCCGCCGACAGTATTGATAACCGCTTTGACTTCCCTATCTGCAATGAATTCGTGAAAATCCTGTAATCGCTCTTCCACCGTTCCGGCCAGATGCCCTGTGTTTTTTTGACAATGCTTTCCCTGCTTGACATTGAATCCGAGCTTCTTTAGTTCATCGATGCCACGCTGAAACCTTCTCGGGCATGTAGCAGCTGCCGGCAACGATGTAGAAATAACACCTATGGTATCTCCATGTTCTAATTTCTCTGGTTTAATCATTCAAGAGCCTCCATGATTACTGCTTTCTAAAAACGCGGTGCTGTTAGTTTCTTCTAATGCTCAGTCGCATAGACATGTTTAATATCCCCGCTACTTAATTTACATTATGTTTGGGACAAATCTAATAATTTTTAGCTTTACGAGGCTAAGACGTCCTGTCAGCACTCTTCTTGTCTGGCTGAATTATGATATAAAGACCGCCTACCAAAAATCCTGCTAAAAAACCGCCCACATGTCCGGCAGTAGAAGCAAACGGAGTCAAAAACGTTAAGGGCCATCCAACGATACAAAGCCCTATCATGAATGACTGTACCGGAGGCTCTATCATGGTCCGGTCCCAAAGAAAGAACATCGTACCTACCCCTAATAAAGCAAAGCCAAAACCAGAAGATCCCACAGCAGTTCCGGTCTGCCAGATTCATACTGCAAGACCGGCTCCCACAATACCGCCCAGGAATAATCCGAGATACCAGCGACGTGGGAGACAGCTTTCCATCCATGCCCCCATGACAAGAATGGCCATTACATTTGCAGCCAGATGGAGCCAATTAAAATGAAAAAATGCGTAGGTTACGATTCGATAGGGGTCATCAGATAAAGAAACCTCCTGGCCAACGCCAATCCAAGGATTCCAGCTTTCAGCTCCAGTAATGATTTTCCCCGCCACATCCAATACCATGATTCCTAATAATAGAACGGCGATCCCCCAAGTGATTGGAAATCGCTCTCGATATTCGCGAATCGAGGCCACCTCGGTCACCATCTATAGCAAACCTCCTTATAAAGGGTTAAATTTCCATTTATTGTATCATATAGAGTCGCTATACTGCCTATTTCAATTTGTAGAACCATGGGGCTGAATTATATAAAAATTGCTGATGACTCTGCGACATATCCAATCGGTTTATCCTGGATAAGACACAAAACCTTACCCTCTTCAGTAAAAATTTTCGCGATTCCATTATTTCGCACTATAAAGATAACTATAATATGTTCAAATTTTAGCAAAGATATTCATTACAAAAACATTTGTAAAAGCACTATTTTCAAAAAAGAGTAACGTTCCTAAGAAGTCATCGGCTTATCGCCAGTCAATAACCCTTGGTTTGTAACGACAGTCATACATCTAAAACCTCCAAAGAGACACACCATGACGTAATGTATTGTTTACGCACGCGTCCCCACCTTTCACCAGGATTTCAGTTCCCACTAGGTATCGGAAGAAGCCGGATGTTATCGCATCTTTATCTAAAAAATGACAGGCACGAACACCATCGGACAAGCATAAAAAAGGGCAGTCCTATTTCAGACCACCCTTCTCTCTATTATATTTCTCAATTCCATATATTATAAGGTAACGCGTATATTGTATTCCACAAGCCAGGCATTAACTTGAATCAAGTAGTCCAGCAATCCTTTGGCACTGGAACCTTGTAGGTTTTCATCTTTTCCTTCAGCGATAAGACGAGTTTTTTCTACATTGATATAAGGAAGAATCGGAGAATTTGGATCATTCAATATTTGCAGCATCCATTCCTGGACTCTTTTTAAATATTCCTTATCCTTGGTGCTTGGATACGCACTTTTTTTGCGATAACGCACGTCTTCAGATAGATAGCCTTCAAACGCTCGCCGCAATACTCCCTTTTCAATGTTGTCTACATTTTTCATCTCAATCGGCACATTCCATAAGTACTGTACAAGTCTATAGTCACAGAAAGGAACACGAACCTCAAATCCTGTCATCATACTTGCACGATCTTTACGATCAAGCATAAAAGGAAGAAAACGGGTGATGAACATATAAGACATTCGGCGCTGCTTCGCTTGAAGCTCTGACTCTCCCGCTAAAACGGGTACTTCATCTAATGCCTCTTGGTAACGTTCTTTTTGATAATTTGAAAGATCTAGTCGCCCTTTCAATTCATCAGATAAAATGTCGCTAATGCCACTCATATTCATAAGCCATGGAAAGGTATCCGCATCTAAAAACTCTTCCTGATGAAACCATGGGTATCCTGAAAACACTTCATCTGCCGATTCTCCAGATAATGCGACAGTGGCCTCTTTTTTCATTTCTTTAAAAAGTAAGTAAAGAGAAGTTTCAATTTCTCCTACCCCAGGCAGATCCCGTGCTCTCATCGGCACCAGCAGATTCTCCACAAGCTCATCCCCGTCCAGGACGACAGACTTATGATTCGTTCCAACCTCTTCGGAAACTTTTTTCACCCAGGGCTCATCTAAATCTCCTCTTAGAAAATCCTTTTCAAAATCCTTCTCATTGTTTTCAAAATCAATGGAATATGTGTGCAGCGTTTTTCCTGCTTCTGAAAATTCGTTTCCGGCAATCGCGGTTAACCCACTGGAATCAAGCCCTCCTGAAAGCATGGATACGACCGGCCGATCAGCCACAAGCTGTTGCTTGACGGTGTCCTCTAAATAGGACCGAATGGTCGATACCGTCGTCTCGAGATCATCTGGGTGTGGATGACTATCCAGCATCCAGTAGCATTCTTCCGTTCGTGTGTCTTTCTTAAATGTAACATAATGCCCCGCCCGCACCTCTTCGATATCTTTAAACACTCCCTGGCCTGGTGTCCGGATCGGGCCAAGGCCAAAAATTTCTGAAAGTCCTTGTTGATCAACTACCGGCTCCACCTCTGGATGGGCAAACATAGCTTTTAACTCAGAACCGAAAATAATGTCTTCCCCTCGATTGGCAAAATAAAGAGGCTTCACACCAAGGTGGTCTCTACCAAGCATCAATTGTTCATTACGCTCATCCCAGACAGCGAAAGCAAAGATACCATTTAATCGTTCTATACAAGCTTCTCCCCATTCCAAATAAGCGTGAAGGAGTACTTCAGTATCACTTGAACTCATAAACTGATGGCCATTATCCATCAGCTCTTTTTTTAGTGCTGCAAAATTATAAAGCTCTCCGTTATAACTTAAAGCGATCTCATAAGAACCATTACGATAGATCATCGGTTGTTTTCCCCCGTCGGGATCAATAACGATCAACCGGCGATGTCCTAAAGCTGCATGCTTCGTCAGCCACATGCCGTCACGGTCAGGACCTCGATGTGTTAGAGCCTCTGTCATATTTTCTAAAATACAATGCTGTTTACTTAGGTTTTGTGTCCAAGACACCCATCCAGTTATTCCACACATGATGAAAAATCCTTCTTTCTGATGTAAATCTAGGTTTCCTGTGTTTTTGGCATCCAATTCATTAAATAGTTTCATTATACAACTTAATTATTGTATAATACAACTAAGTGAAATAAGTGTCAATGGCAAGAAATATGATATCATCAAAAAAGATTTTTTATATACAGGGGTGAAAAGCATGAATGATGACTCTCTCGAATTAATTGAACAACAAGTAACTGATTTCATTCGACGCGTTGTTCTTACGGAAAAAAGCCACGATGCCCTCGATCGCTCTGCTTATATTTTATTGCGACATTTGTCAACATACGGCCCTTCCGGCGTGAAACAGTTAGCCAAAGATCTGCATTTGGATATCTCAACCGTTAGCCGTCAAGCACGTGTGTTAGTACAAAGAATGTATATAGAAAAAGTCCCACACCCAGAAGACAAAAGAGCCTACTTTTATAAAACTACACAGCTTGGATTAAAAGAATTAGCGGAAAACAAAATACGTAGATATAATCGATTAGCCGATATTCTTGATGATTGGAATGAAGAAGAAAAAGCGGTTTTTGGTGAGATGTTACAAAAATACAACCAAAGCGTAAATGAAAAAATAAATTTAAAATAAAATTTTTTCTTTTTCAATTATCAAATTATAGAGTTCGTCCTGCGAATGCTTGGTTTTGGAAGCAAATCTAGGACGGGTGCTGGCCCGGCGATCTATGGTTGCTTTTCGCCTGTTAGTTATAGCAGCCTCTTTTTTATTCCCATGCCCAATCATCCAATAAACGGGCAGCAGGTTTGATTGCAGGGAACATAGGCATGGCCGGCTGCCTGCTTCTTCAGCCGTGTATCGGCCTTATGCTTAGAACATTTCGAACAATTTATGGAAAAGATCGTTCTAAACAAGGAGGAAATCAGATGTTCACCGTATCCAAAAGTATATGGGTCAATCCGTCCCCAGAGCAGGAAACTGTTTTAACTCGAGACCACATTTGGGAAGGATTGGTCATGAAAGCGGAAGATGCCACCCCATTTGTGGAAGTCATGGACAAATGTCGTGTGCTGGAACGTGGGGATCGGTATTTACGACGCGAAATCGAAATCAACGGCACCAAGGCTCAGGAACGAGTTACCTTTTTTCCAAAGCATATGGTCGTGTTTGAACCCTTGGAGAGCGATGGCCTCATTAAAAACGACATCGAAGAAGATGCGCATGGACACTTGTCGATTCGTTTTACGTTTGCTTTGGAATTGCCCAAAGACGAAAACGTGAGCGCTCAGACCTATGCACAACGCATGGAGAAGAACTATACGGCGGCAGTGGAAACGACTCTGGATACCATTCGTACGTTTGTCAAAGAGGGAAAACTATAATCTTTTCCTACAAAGGGACCCATCACTATGACGGTGATGGGTCCCAATTGATATCAACAGAAAAAGCAGTTTTTTTCTTAGTTTTTAGAGCGATGGCTTTTTCAGAAACTTAATGAATTATGAATTCGTTGGGAGAATCAGTGTGAAATAATTGGCTATCACTGTTTATTTCAGCAGCTAGTATAAAGTAGAGTGTTTTCATAGTATTTGGTTAAGCTGCTACTCGGTTTCATTCCAATTTCTTTTCGGCTTATAGCCGGAGTTTTGAAGAAAATCTTTTTCAGTTTGGTTTGAGACCTGTTTCATATTAACGCTGCTCCCCATCGCTGCTACATGCATCTTTGCCGTGTATTCCAACGTTTGTAAAGCCATTCGTGCTTCCTTTAAATTTTTATCGTACACGATGACCCCGTGATTTTCGAGAAGCATGATATTCGCTGCCTTTGCTTTATTCTCAACAGCTTCTGCTAATTCCTGACTTCCCGGATGATAATAGGGAACTCGTTCAATCTTCACAGGTCCGTTTTTGCCCGTATAGAATGAAAAAATGTCTTCCACCCGGGAAAAGCTGTACATAATCCAAGGTCGTTTCCTCCTATATGGTACGGAGTTGGTGTTTTTATACCAAGTGCTGCACTTGATTTAAGAGAATCTATATCCAGGCTCAGATAAACCTTCGTTTATCCCACTTATTTTTTTGCGATTTATTGTTATTTTGACTCCAATCCATTGAAGTTCCGTAAGCCATCCGGCTGGCGTTCAATTCTTTGCGGAAATAAACCTTGCACCGATATCACTTACCTGGATTTTTTATTGAAAAACACCTGGGCAAACGAGTAGTTTTTGATATTAATCTAAGTCCAATGGTCGAAGAAAAAAGAAAAAGAAAACTACTATGGAGATTTTAGATCTTAGGGGGGAAAGTGTTGGTACACGATAACATTAGATAACGAATGGCTCACGCTCCCTTTCAAGCTCATTTTTCCTATTTTAACGCATGTGACAAGTGGTATAAGTGTTCTTCTAATTTTAAAAAAGAGGTAGTTAGTTTGAGCATTTAGGGGGGATCTCTTACCCGTTCTTTGGGTGGATGAAAATCATTTTTAACCCTGTATACTGGAAATTAATAAGGGAGGAAGACCCTCTTATATTCTCGAGGCATATAGTTTGCCAGCACTTCTTCCCAGTGTTTTTAGGTCCCTTCTCTTCCACGTGGTGACCGCAGGCGCTCCAACAAAGGAAAGGAGAGTGATGATGCCCTATAACATGAAGCGTGCCGTGGAAGACGCCATGACTCACGCCACGGAAGACACTCAGCCTTTCAGTATTGAGCGATATATCCATGTTGCCCAGGTTCACCAGCCGGTTGCTCTGCTTCTCCCCTTTTACATGTATATGTTTCGCCCACACGAATGGCAAACACACACGCTGCTTACTGCGGCCCCTTTTTCCGTCATGCTTAACCATGCCGCCTATGCTGCGGTCGATGCCCCTTCGCTGCAAGCCGATCCTTCTATCATACGCTTTTTTTACAGCACGTCCATGCTCGCTCCTCTTCCCACTGACCACCCCACCGTTATGCCCTTTGAAGAATGGGTTTATCATTTGTTTCGCCAATACCATCAGCTGCAGCACAACAATCATGTATAAAATCGTATGATCGCCTCGCGCTCTATGTTTTCATGAGGTGTCGTTTGATGAGATACATGAAGCTAATGATGAAGTTCAACTTTTTCATAAAGCCATGCAGGAACAGAACTTGCCTCTAGCTTAGCGAAAGGAGTTGATTTCGATGACTGGCTCCCAAATTTCTTCAATTATCTCCTATATTAGTGTTTTTTTTGCTCCCGTTCTTGTGCCCTTGATTGTATTGATCGCAGGGAACGATTATTCTCGATTCCATGCCGGAAGGGCCCTGACGTCCCACTTGATTCCTGCACTAATGTTTCTGGGCCTCAGCTTTTGGGTGTACGTGTCCAACGGCACATTTATGTATTCCTTTCTCTTCTGGCTCCTCTTTTCGGCCATTTCATTTATTCAGATTGTAATTATGGTTTATAACGTTATTTGGGCGATACAGGTAGCAAAAAAAGCCCCTCCAGAAGTTGAAGTGAAGTGACCTCAATAAATGAGACAGATGAAAGCACCTCCCATGTCGTATTCGCAGTCATACCGACAGGTGGAGGTGTTTTTCTTATGATAGAAAGCAAACAACCATAACCAGCAGAAGTGTTCAGAAGGGAGTTTTCTCTATGAAAGCCAGCATGCATAAAGCGTACGGTCCCCCGGAGGTTATGGAGCTGACAGAAGTAGAACAGCCCATTCCCAAGGAAGATGAAGTACTGGTAAAAGTATATGCGACCACAGTAACGTCCGGAGACTGCAGGGTGCGGAAGGCGGATCCATTTCTTGTCAGACTCTTCTACGGGTTGAAAAAACCCAAAATAGGGATATTAGGCTCGGAGTTTTCTGGCGTGGTAGAAGCGACCGGAAAAAATGTAACGTCATTTCAAAAGGGGGATGCTGTCTTTTGCGGCACACGCGTGAAGCTGGGCGCCAACGCCGAATATGTATGCGTGAAAGAAAAGGAAGCGATCGTCGCTAAACCCGGTAACATGACATTTGATGAAGCGGCTTCTGTGCCTTTCGGTGCTACTACCTCTTTATTTTTTCTTCGGGATCAAGGGCGTATTAAAGAAGGCCAAAAAGTGCTTATTTACGGCGCTTCAGGAGCGCTGGGCACCTATGCCGTCCAGTTGGCTAAAGTCTTCGGTACAGACGTTACTGGTGTCTGCAGCACCAATCACGTAGCGCTTGTAAAATCGTTGGGAGCGGATCAAGTGATCGATTACACCCAGGAGGATTTTACGGCGTCCAACCATAAGTACGACCTTATTTTTGACACAGTGGGCAAAACCTCCTTTATGACATGCAAAAACCTTTTAAACACCAAAGGGATTTATGTGACAGCCGTGGCAGGAGCTCCTCAGTTTGCGCAGATGATAGTGACGTCCCTGATTGGCAGCAAAAAGCTGAAAGGCGGCTTAGCATCGATGCGTAAAGAAGATCTGCTGTTCCTCAAGGAATTAATCGAGGCAGGGAATATTCACTCCATCATCGACAGACGTTATCCCCTGGATCAAGTTGCTGCGGCTCACAGGTACGTGGAAACAGGCCATAAACATGGAAGCGTCGTCATCACATTGATCTCCTCTCCCACCTCTTAATTGCCAGTAAAATCACTAGAAGAAGTTTGTCACCGTATTTTACGTTTATTACGGAGCATCAGGGCAGAAGGAGGCCCTCAAAACAGAACAACATTATCAGCATAAAAATTGCAGCTTTGAAGATATAGACAAATAGAGAAGCCATTCTTTATAAAGATTGACTTCTCTCCAATAAAATAAATAATTGTTGGACGTTTGTAACTGACAAATTTAACAGCAATAATGTTTTAATCAGCCGAACCTGTGAAAATCCTGCGCTTCAAGCTCAAAGATCCGTTACTGGTAGTTCACCACGGCTGGAGCGGGGTCCAGCTGGATGACTTCTTCGGGGCTCATGACCGGCTCATCTTTATCATAAAACACTTTAAACCCACCGTATTGCACAGGTTCATTCCGCACCAGGTCTCTGTATTTGGCCATTTTCACAGCAGAGCCTCCCCACCCGTCGAAGTTTAAAGCTACTTCCACGTGATCAGTTGGCTGAATGGCTTCCTTATTCGTCAGCGCTGCATCGGTGAACTGGTGAACGAGCACCATTTTGTCAGGAAGATTGTTCTCTTCCACCATCTCCGTAAGATAGTCCACGGCTTTTTGAACATCCGCTCCGTTAACCTGTCCAAGCTCGACTCCCGGCGTTTCTCCTTCACCCACTTGGAATTCCGTGTCGATGGCCAATTGAACATAAGGAAGCTTCAGCCATTTTTCCAGGGATTTCACCTGGTTTAACACCGAATCCTTGCCCAATTGGACATCGAGCATCAATAAAGCGTCATTTTCTTTGGCAAGCTTGGCATACTTATCTATCTGCTCCGGCGGAGTCATGCGAACGTAGTTTCCATCCGAACCGGGATCTCGCTGAGCTGCGGTGGCTATGAGTTCAATGGTTGGAACAGCTGGATGAGATGGATCAGCGTTGGAATAGGCCTGGGTCTGTTCCTTTAATTTTTCCATTAAAGCGTCAGGCTCCATTTCTCCGAGGATTCCCATATTGGTGGAATTGGGATGCCCGTAATACGTAACCAGCCGATGCTCCTTCAACGGCCCATCCGTTTGGTCCTCCGTGCCTTTAATTTGTGTTTCCCCAAACGGAACCATCCTTGTACTTTCTCCTGTTCCTGCTTCAGATTCAGGCATCGATTCCAATTCTTCCTGCTCCAGTTGATCCTTTAACGGGATACTGTCACTCTCTGGTTCTACAGGCTTATATACCTGCTCAGGCTTCGTTTCTTCTGCCTTTTCCTCTGGTTCATCAGCTTCTGTCTCCTCTGTTCCATCACTCTCTTCATTGGCAGAGGAACGAGAAGCCTCATCTGTAGAGTATGAATGCGAGATCATCTCCGGCTCCCGCTGTATAAAAATGAGCGCCGATACGACAAGTATTACCGTCAGCCCGATCAGTAGAAGCTCTTTTCCTAACAGCAGTTTTCGTTTCATATGTATTCATCCTTCTTCCAGTTATCTATTGTAACTTATTGTAAGCATTTCATGATTATCGTACTACTTCAGCCTTTGATTTACAATTACTAGAAAAAGAATTTCTTTCTTAAATTACAGCTTGGCTTCTAGAAAAGCTTTCGCAAAGCTGTCAACCAATAACAGAATAAATGTTATTGGTGTTTTTTGAACCTGAAGGCTTCCGGGGCCATGTGCTGGTAGGCCTGAGCCATCTCCTGTTTTGTTGTGCCGGCGGCCTCTGCGAGCCTGAATGCCTTTTTCATCTGCTCTTTTTGTTCTTCACGCGACTGTTCCGGATCCACCACGTGACGGAGAATGGCAGCGGTCCAGGCATCCTGTGAAGAAGAGGTTTGCCGATAGTACTTCCATAATAAAATACCTGCAGCAAAAACCATAAGACAGCTAATTTTTCCTGAACGACGGCGCCGATAGCTGTCTGCATATGTTTTATTCATCTACTCATCCCCTTCTGTTGTTGAACCTGTAAATACTGCTATTATATTTTAGCATACAGGTACCCGTATACTGGGTCCCAAATTTTTTTAGGAAATTAGTTGACACTCTTATGGATTTGTTTTAAAGTATTCATATACCCCGTAGGGTAATAATTTTATGAAGGAAGGTTGGATGGAATACACGGAGCAAATGAAGCACCGGGTCAAACGGTTGGAAGGCCAAAAACGCGGTGTTCTCCGTATGATGGATGAGGAGCAGGACTGTAAGAAGCTGGTGTTCCAGATGAACGCTGCCCGTACAGTCTTAGACCGCGACTTGGGCCTCATTGTTGGTTCCAATCTCGAACAATGCGTTCGGGAACAGACCGAAAACGGAGAAAACGACGAAACATTTATTCAGGAAGCCGTTAACCCTCTCGTGAAAAGCCGGTAAAATTTTTTGATCACCTATATACCCTTACTGGTAAATGTATAACAATAAAAGGAGTTGATTGGATGGCGGAAACCAAAAAAACCACCATTGTATTATTCAGCGGAGATTACGACAAAGCCATGGCAGCGTACATTATCGCCAACGGTGCAGCCGCGTATGACCACGAAGTCACCATTTTCCATACCTTCTGGGGATTGAATGCTCTGCGCAAACCGGAGAAGCAAAGCATCGCCAAGGGAAAACTTGAAGCAATGTTCGGCAAAATGATGCCCCGCGGCGCCGACCGCATGGGCCTTTCCAACATGAATTTTCTCGGCCTCGGACCGAAGCTGATCAAAAAAGTCATGAAAAAGCACAACGCCATGCCGCTGCCGGAGCTGATCGATATGGCCCGGGAACAGGACGTACGGCTGATTGGCTGTACCATGACCATGGATCTGCTCGGTCTTGATGAAAAAGAACTGCGCGACGACATTGAATATGCCGGCGTGGCCGCCTATCTGGGCGAAGCCTCCGACGGAAACGTGAACCTGTTTATTTAAGCGGCATTCGCCGGATTACCTAAAGGTCAGAACATAAATGAACTCTGACCAGCATGAATCATAAAAAATTAATCTAAAGGAGAAATGATGGATGGAACCAAAAACAACGATTGATGCGAAGGGGCTTGCTTGCCCACAGCCAATTCTAAAAACCAAAAAAGCCATTAAAGACATGGACAGCGGCGAGGTGCTTGAACTGCACGCCACCGACAAAGGGGCGCAGAGCGACTTAACGGCCTGGACCAAGGCCGGCGGCCACGAACTGCTCGACCACACCGAGGATAATGGCATCTATAAATTCTGGATTCAAAAAGGCTAACAAAATCACAGCACAGGGAAGTCACGGTTTCACTTCTCTTTTAGGGAGGTTATTCCATTGTCACTTGTATTTATCATCGTCATTTTCCTGTTGGGGTTTGTAGGTTCCTTTGTGTCCGGCATGATCGGGATCGGCGGATCGATCATCAAGTACCCCATGCTATTATACATTCCTCCGCTGCTCGGTGTCGCCGCCTTTTCCGCTCATGAAGTGTCCGGCATCAGTGCCGTGCAGGTCTTTTTCGCCACCATAGGCGGCGTCTGGGCCTACCGTAAAGGCGGCTACCTGAACGGCCAGCTGATCCTGTACATGGGCGCAAGTATTCTGATCGGCAGCTTCATCGGTGCCTATGCCTCGAATTTCTTCAGCGAGGCTGGCGTCAACATGGTCTACGCCCTGCTGGCGACCATCGCCGTAGTAATGATGTTTGTACCGAAAAAAGGCCTGGACGACCAGGACCTTACACGGATCACGTTCCCCAAGCCTCTCGCCGCTGGATTGTCCTTTGTGGTCGGGATTGGGTCAGGCATTGTCGGGGCCGCCGGCGCGTTTATTCTAGTGCCTATCATGCTCGTCGTGTTAAAAATTCCAACCCGGATGACGATCGCAACTTCGCTCGCCGTGACCCTGATGTCCTCCATCGGAGCTACAGTTGGCAAGGTGGCGACCGGCCAGGTGCTGTACGGCCCGGCCCTGACCATGATTGTCGCCAGCCTGATCGCAGCGCCGCTCGGAGCCAAAGCCGGGCAGAAGGTCAATACCAAGCTGCTGCAAAGCATTTTGGCGGTCATCATTCTAGGAACTGCTATTCAAATATGGATCCAGATCGTCAGCGGATAACGCGTTTAATTTTATACGCCCCAGGGCATATCAACAACTAGAGAGCTAATGAGGAGGTATTCCCATGTTTCATTATACCGTCACCACGTCGAAACCTGTCCGTACAGCCGTCGAAGATCTCGAAGCCAATCTTAAAGACATTGGTTTTGGCGTGCTCTGGAATTTTGACCTGCAAGACAAATTACAGGAAAAAGGCATCGATTTTCCGGACCAGCACCGGGTGCTTGAAGTGTGCAACCCGAAAGAGGCTGAACAGGTATTAAACAAAAACAAGCTGGTCGGCAATTTTCTTCCATGTAAAATCACCGTGTATGAAGAAGCAGGGTCCACGTATATCAGCATGCCCCGCCCTTCTGTATTAATGGAGCTGGCCGAAGAACCAGCATTAACAGCGACCGCTGAAGATATTGAACAGCGCTTGAAAAAAGGCATCGATCAGACCGTCTAAAATTTTTTGAATCGCTTGATACCCTCCCCCGTAAATGACATTTAGAAAATGAAAGCGCAAATACAGGTATCATGAATAGAAAACCACGAATAACGATGAGGTGAATTAAATGGCAGATGAAAAACGTATTAAAGAAGTACAGCCGAAGGATGTTCAGCAATTGCTCGAAAAAGAGAACGGCGCTTATCAGGTGATTGACGTCCGGGAGGACGAAGAACTCGACGAAGGACGCATCCCGGGATCGGTCCATATCCCTCTCGGCACAGTTCCTGACCGGATGAACGAACTCGATCCCTCCCGTACCTATGTCACCGTGTGCCGCTCCGGCAAACGCAGTGCCCGGGCGGCGGAAGCCCTCCAGGATCAGGGCTTTACCGTCCGCAGCATGGCGGGCGGCATGAACGAATGGACCGGAAAAACCGAGTAAGACTTATTCTAAACTTAAGGAGCGATGATTGATGTATTTGAAATATTTTTATGACACCGCGTTAGCTCAGGCCTCCTACATGGTCGGCTGCCAGGCGACCGGAGAGGCAGCCGTGATCGACCCATCCCGCAATATTGAAGAATATCTGCAGATCGCCCGCGAACAGGGATTCCGTATTACCGGGGCGTTCGAGACCCATATTCATGCAGACTTTGTTTCCGGCGTCACCGAGCTTGCCCGCCGGACCGGCGCCACCATCTATTATTCCACCGAAGGCACCGACAATGGCGGCTACG
This sequence comes from Marinococcus sp. PL1-022, assembly GCF_033845285.1. Lineage (NCBI taxonomy): Bacteria > Bacillati > Bacillota > Bacilli > Caryophanales > Bacillaceae > Marinococcus > Marinococcus sp. PL1-022. Next base: position 1,784,890 of record NZ_JAWXCX010000001.1, read on the forward strand.
AATGGAATCAGGATCTGCCGCTCCATGGCGTGAAGCACGGCGAAGACATTTATATCGGCAACATCAAGCTGAAAGCCCTGCACACGCCGGGCCATACGCCGGAGCATGTCTCCTATGAGCTCACCGACGGTGCAGCTGCCGATCGCCCGAGGGGGGTATTTACCGGCGACTTCGTCTTTGTCGGCGATGTCGGCCGTCCGGACCTGCTCGAAAAATCCGTCGGCGTAAAGGATTCCGCGGATAAAGGCGCCCGGCAGATGTTCGAGTCCCTCCAGCAGTTCAAGAAATACGGCGATTATATGCAGATCTGGCCGGGGCACGGCGCCGGCAGTGCCTGTGGCAAAGCACTCGGCGCGGTGCCAACAAGCACCGTCGGCTACGAGCGGATGTACAATCCCGCCTTTCAGCCGACCGACGAGCAGGCCTTCGTAAATTTTCTCCTCGACGGCCAGAGCGAGCCGCCAGCGTATTTTGCCAAAATGAAAGAAGTGAACAAGCAGGCCATGACCCCGCTCGCCGAGATCCCGGCGGCCGTGGAAATGCAGGGCTCCGGCGACGATGTGGCCGCCCTGGCCGGGCAGGACCATACGATGGTCGTTGATACCCGCAGTGCCGCCGCTTTCGCAATGGGAAGCATTCCGGGCACGATCAACCTGCCGTTCCCCGGATCGTTTGCCGAATGGATGGGCCGGCTCGCCGACTATGACGCGGATATTTACCTGATCGCTGATCCAGCCGATCACCACGAGCTGCGCCGGATTCTTACCGGCATGGGCATGGACCGGCTGAAAGGATTCTTTGCCACGTCGGTGGTCGCCAGCGCCTCGAACCTGCGCACGTATACGAACGAAAAGCCGAAGCAGGTGGAGGAACGCCGCCGCCACAACGATGTGCAGATTCTCGATGTCCGCTACCAGGACGAATGGGACCAGTCCCACGTACCGGACGCGGTGCATGTGTCGCTTCAGCAGCTGCCAACCCGTACCGATGAACTTTCCACGGAGCAGCCGGTAGCCGTCCACTGCGCCTCAGGCAAACGCTCCGCCATCGCCGCCAGCATTCTCCAGAACCACGGCTTTGACGTGATTAACGTAGAGGGTGGCTTCATGAAATGGAAAAAGGAACAGCTCGAAACCACCAGCTAAGGGTGAGCACAAAACAAACGAAATACCGGGGGCTCTGTACGATGCAGGGCCCCTTTTATCATGCTTAAGGAGGAGATTATATGAGCCACCGCTTTGATCCTGCCAAATCCCAAAAACTCCGGAGTGACGAACGGCAGCAGGCCCTTCCGATGACGAAGCTGCTGCCGCTGATGAATATTCAGGAAACGGATCTGATCGCAGATATCGGTGCCGGCAACGGATACTTCACGATCCCTATGGCCGAAAGGGCCCGCCACGTATACGCCGTCGATATCGAGGACCGGATGTTAACCGAATTAAAGGCCTATGCCGAACAAGCCCGTGCCTCCAATATCACCTTGATCCTATCGGGCCTGGAGAAGATTGCCTTAACAGAGCACCAGGTCGATAAAATCGTCGTTGCCTTTGTGATGCATGAAATCGATGATTTTGACCAGGGGTTCGCCGAGCTCCGGCGTATTCTGAAGCCCGGAGGCACGATCTTCTTTTACGAATGGGAAGCCACAGAGACAGCCTCCGGGCCGCCGCTTGAAATCCGGTTATCTTCGGAGGGGTTCGCCAGGACCATCGAGAGCTACGGATTTACCACCACTATCCACGTCCTGAACGACGGCCAGTATATGGTGGAAGCGGAGCAAACGTAAAACCTCCAATGAATCCACGTAAAGGCTCCTCATTTTACCAAGTAAAGGAGGAATAAATGATGACATCCAAAGCGGCTTCCATCGGTATTGTTGAAAACCGTCTTCCCTTTTTTCTATTAATACTCATTAACGTCTTTGTCGGCTCGATGGTCGGATTGGAACGCACCGTGCTCCCGCTGATCGGCGAAAAGCTGTTTGGCCTTGCATCGGCCAGCGCCGCTCTCTCCTTTATTGTCAGCTTTGGGTTTTCCAAAGCCCTGGTCAACCTCCTGGCCGGTGCGCTTGCCGACCGCTTTGGACGCAAGAAAATATTATTAATGGGATGGGTATTCGGCCTCTTTGTCCCTCTCCTGATTATTTTTGCCTCCGCCTGGTGGATGGTCATCGTCGCCAATATCTTTTTAGGCATCAATCAGGGGCTGACCTGGTCGATGACCGTAAATATGAAGGTGGATCTGGCGAAACCGTCTCAGCGCGGGATGGCTGTCGGTCTGAATGAGTTTGCCGGCTATATGGGGCTTTCCGTGATGGCCGCCGTTTCCGGCTACGTGGCTTCGACGACCTCCCTACGCCCCGAGCCGTTCCTTCTTGGCTTCGGCATCGTGGGCCTCGGGTTCCTGCTTTCATTGTTCGTACCGGATACTAGCAGGCAGGTGGTCCGTCAGACGGCTTCCGGGGAATCCTCCCTCCCTTTTTGGCAGGCGTTTACCCAGACGACCTGGAAGCAGCCCGCCCTTTCGAGCTTCAGCTTTGCCGGGCTGACGACCAACCTCAAGGACGGCATGGCCTGGGGCCTATTCCCGCTCTTTTTCGCATCCGGCGGATTATCCGTCAGCCAAATCGGTGTGCTCGTGGCGGCGTATCCCCTCACCTGGGGCATGGCTCAGCTGTTTACCGGCCCCTGGAGCGATGTGATCGGCCGCAAGTGGCTCATCGTCGGCGGCCTCTGGCTGCAGGCCTTTTCCCTGTGGGCGCTTCTCGCCGGCCTGTTTGTGGACACGCTGAACGTTTCCTGGGCCATCGGCCTCGTGGCTGTGCTTCCGTTTGCCGCCGGCATCGTCACGCTCGTTCGTATGCAGGAGTCCCTGAAGAAGGATTAACAGAATACGGCTGTCTTATCTATGCTGGTAGAATAAATAGCAGCAAAAAAGCCCTCTTCCAAACGAAGAGAGCTTTGCTTTGTCTGCTATTGAAAATTTTTCGCGTACTGCTCGTATTCGGTACCTTCCAATTCATCAGCCGGAATAAATTCCATGGCTGCTGAATTCATGCAGTACCTAAGCCCTGTTGGCTCCGGGCCGTCCTGAAACACATGGCCTAAATGGGAATCTGCGTGCTTGCTTCGCACTTCTACGTTCGTTCCTAAAATGCCAGTGTCTTCTTCATACGTAATATTGCCCAGCTCCAGAGGCTTCGTGAAGCTCGGCCAGCCTGTACCAGAGTCAAACTGATCACGCGTGCTGAATAAAGGCTCTCCGGAGACAATATCAACGTATATTCCTTCCTGCTCATTATCATGATAAGCATTATCGTAAGCAGGCTCCGTGCCGTCTTCCTGCGTCACTTCATACTGCATGCTGTTCAATTCCGAAACGGCCGCTTCTTTATCTTCAACGGTAAACGGGGAGTCCGTGCTGACTTCATACTTTTTATCCTCTCCCCATACATCGTTCAAATAGGCATCGCGTCCGGAATTATTACGGTAATATTCATACCTTCCCGGGTTTTTCTTGTAGTAATCCTGATGATAGGCCTCTGCTTCGTAAAACGTATCGTATTCTTCAATGGATGTCACAATATCTCCATCAAACCGGCCGGAGTTCTCCATTTCCATTAAGGAAGCTTCCGCTGCCTGACGCTGCGCCTCATCATGATAAAATATGGCCGACAAATACGGCTCTCCTTTATCCACAAACTGCCCTTCGTCATCCGTCGGGTCAATCTGGCGCCAGTAAATCTGCAGAAGGTCTTCGTAGCTGATCTTCTCCGGATCATACGTAATTTGAACTGCTTCCTGATGGCCTGTTTCTTTGCTTGACACTTCATCATACGTAGGGTTTTTTTCCTCGCCGCCCGTATAGCCGGATATCACGCTGACGACGCCGGGACGGGATTCAAATGGCGGCTCCATGCACCAGAAGCACCCCCCGGCAAACGTAGCCTGCTCCATGCCTTCCAGATCCCCCTGTAGTTCCGTCTGTTCCGTCGCCACCACTTCTTCATATTCTGCGGCCGTAAACGCCTGGTACAAATACCAGCCGCCAGCCAGAAGAAGAACGGTTATTATACTAATAAGCCACCGTTTTTTATTCATATAACTCCCCTTTTAGTATCTTTTCTTTCATTATAAGGAAAAAGAGAGAACTTTAACATTATTCCAACTTGTCATCATTCAAAATTGCTTTGGAGCGCTGAAAGTACAATTAAATGCCGAGACCTGACCTTTTATTATTATGGTAAAATTAGGTATTATCAGCATTGGCATAATTAAAGCACATAAGCTGGAGGGACAAGTTCATGACGTTTATAGCGCAGTATGGATTCTTTATTGCTATCCTAATTGTTATCGCACCCATAATATTTTTCAGCTACCTGCTGCCGAAAACAGAGAGATTTGTGCATGCTTTGACTGCTTTATTGGTATTGGGAGGAACAGGAATTATTATTTATAGTTTTTTGGGGCCGGATGATCCATTTACAGGGATTGCTTTAGCTTTTGTAACATTTTGTATCTGGTTAGGTACGGGGGTTGGATGGATAGGGATCGCTATTTATGAAATGATAAAGAAATGAAAGAACGGAAATTCTATTAACTAACGGCCAGCCTTTACTTTTTATTTTTATTCGATTTTTTGTCCCAGTAAAAGAGAAATACTGCGGAGGTGATACTGCCCAGTACGAAAAAATACTCATCCATGCTTCTCTCCTTTATCACCAAGGCTGTCTCTAAATCCAAATACTCCGTCTGATTAATTTATCAGCTGCAGCAGCAACGCCCCTACAAGCATGCCAATAAGAAAATACGCCAAAAACCGTATGGATTTATTTTTCATCTGTAGCCACCACCTCAATAATGCTTAATTCAGCACTAGTATAAAATTTCATCGCCCGATGCTTTCTTGTTTTTTCTTTCTCTGGTCTATCCAAATAACAATTGTAGATATAAGGAGTACAGCTACCAAACCATTAAAAAGCCAGAATGGGATAGTAATAACTCCTGTAAAATCCAATCCCATTAAAATAAGAAACACAATACAAAACGCCTGGTGACACAATGTCATAGCCTTCATTTTTCATCTCCCCGCCTGTGACGTAATGAATTCTTTAATTTTATTCCTGTTCATCAAGCCTATGTATTTTTACGTTCGACATGGTCCCCGGTTTCTCCATTTATTATGTCAGGATGGGAAAAGCTTTGGCAATACCAGCTCGCAATGCTACCAGACCTCTTAGAAGAAACAGTTTATACTCATTGTGAAAATTCCTAATAAAGCGGAGAGGGAAATAATCCACCTCCGCTTTTTCTATTCTTCTTCGGATTCCAGCACGGTAAGTGTTCTGGCAATTTCCCGAATCTCTTCCTGCGACGGGGCCCCCTTTTCTTCCGGCACCTCAGCTTCGAATCCATATCTATTATTGTTTTCAAACATCCGAAGGGAAAATGTAAAGCTGTCCTCCTCTTCGGATAGCTGATAATATCCCGTGCCGCCCTCTTTTAGTTCCATTTCTTTGTATGAGCTGCTCTCTGTAAACTCTGCCTTGTTACTGTCCTCATGACTTCCAAATACCAGAGCATTATGGCTGTCATCAAACACCTGTAAAACCCTGCCGTCTCCGTTGTCCGCTTCCTGCTGCGGCTCCCAGTCAGACGGATAATCGATCCGGTAGCCAAAGCGGGCATTGACATATCGGTCGGTGTCTTCCGCCGAGGATTGATTTTGATCACTGCTTGTATTCTGTTCCTCTCCGTAGACAGAGGTATACTCTCCGTTCTGATACACTTTAAAACGGTCCACGGTCCCCGTTCCACCGGCTTCTGAAAGCTCTTGTGATGTTAATTGGACTGTATAATAGGATCCCTTCCCGTCTTCCCGCAAGTCACCGCCAAGATCACTGAACCGTATGTCATCGCCAAAGTCTTCATTTTGCTTCACTGTTTCAACGGCTTCTTCCCCTGAAGCTACTGCTGCTCCCTGTTTTTCGCTCTCTGAAGCATTCCCGCTTTTGCTTTCATTCTCAGTATTTTGATGTTCAACGAGAAAGGCCCATGTATTCATCCCAAGGATGCTCTCAACATCCATCAAATATCCATGCGCATTTAAGGCAGCCCGCATGATCGCTATGCTTTTTCCTGGGTCCTCATTTGTTACCGCCATTTCCGATGCCATTGTAGTATGTACATTCATCATTGGTTCTTCTGATTCGTCATTGGATGCCAGGGCTCCGGCCGGCGTCACGATCATACCGGCAGCAGTAATCGTAGAGAGCATCCATTTTGAAATGCGTTTCATTGGTTTGCCTCCTTTATTCCATCACCAACTTTTTTCCCATCTACATACCATTTCCAAACATTTCAAATTATTCAAGTTGCATTTATATTATTTAATGATATAATATTTTATAACTTATCATTAAATGATATGAAAGGAGGCCTTTTTTTGGGACGCAAAGACAGTCTGGCTTCCGGCGACTTAACGGATACTCACTACTATATTCTTTTAGCTCTGATGAAGCCAAAGCACGGCTATGCCATCATGCAGACCATTGCTGATTTAACAGAGGGAAAGGTCAATCTGGGACCAGGATCGGTATACACAATGACCCAGAAGCTGCTGCATGCCGGCTATATCGAGCTATGGAAGGAAGCCGAGCAGCGAAAGGTCTATATTATTACAGAAACAGGGATGGACATCTTTCAGCAGGAGGTCCAGCGTCGGGAACAGATGGTATATCACGGAAAAGAAGCATTGGAACAGAAAGGAGTGCCTTTACCATGGCGAAACGAAAATACATAACGAGCGGCGGTCTCGCCTTCTCGGAACACAAGGATATGCAAAAATTAGAGCAGCAGTCCAGCAAAGGCTGGCATCTGGAGCAGTTTGGATTTATGGGCTACAAGCTGAAACGCGGTCAGCCTGCAAGCATGCATTACGAACTGGATTACCGTGTCCGCCCCGATTCAGATTATTTTCAACTGTATCAGGATGCCGGCTGGGAGCATGTGTGCTCCGCCGAAGAAACGACACATATTTTTCGTGCTCCACCTGAAACGAAACCTTTATATACGAAAGAGCAGGATAAGCAGGACGTCTACCTACAGCAAAAGCAGCAGCTTGGCCGATACGCGTTCGTATCACTGGTATTTTTTCTGTTCCTCGTTACTGTGCTCTGGATTCTATCATCGCTGCTTCCTTCCTCTTCGTGGTTTAGTATTATTGATACTGTTGCGACAATGCTTGCGCTAATGCCGCTCATTTTTACCGCCCTTCCTTATTTTGGCTATCTGTTCAAAGTGCGCCAGCTTCAGCAAAAGAAAGAGGCGTAGAATTATAAGAAACCTTTGTAGTAAGATAAAGCTTCTAAGGTCTCTCTTATTTTCACCCTATCTCATTCTATACCAGATTTACATTTTCTCAATTACTGTGATAGGATTGGTGTATAAAAGTTCAACATTTTGTCACCATAAAAAGGGAGCACCCAGATGTCGTAACCATCTGAGTGCTCTTTTTTGTTGCTATCATCGCCTGTTCTTGCTTTTCTTACGTATTCGCCTTAGCAACAAGTCAGCAAATACTATTCCAATCACGGTCGAAGCGAGTGGAAAAAGAAAGTCCATCAATAAAAGTTCAAACACTTTGTCACCTCCCTTCTGACACATTTCGCCAGAAGGTGAACAGGCGATAAATCCCATTATATCAAGCTTGAAATGTTAATAAAATATGGATACCAGTTCCTTAAGCTATTTTTTAGCCGAAGAAAAACGAAGCAACTATGAACCCCGCTATAATTACAAGAATAAGTATGCCTGTTCCTTTCCAGCCCAAACCGGTAACGAGATCCACAAGGCTTCCGCTTCCTGCGCGGTGAAAGGAATCATTCATATTACCAGTGGGGTTTCGTTTTAATTCCTCTTGTCTCAGCCTTTCTCTTCTTCTTTCTTCCTCTTCTTTATTTTCACTCATTTGAATTTCTCCGCTATTGTTACATCTAATAAATGACATGGCTTTTCCTGTTCCACTGATGAATATCGAGTACGTCTTTTCCTTGAACCAAATTTAAGCTTTACGCATTCATACATAAAACGCTACATACCCGGACAGGATCATCAATGCAAAAATCAGGAGGGTCATGCCATACGTTTTCGCTTCAACAGCCCGGGCGGATTGCTGCTGAAGCCAATATGGATAAACAAAGAACGCTACCGGAAGCAGACCAAGAAAAATTGAAAATAAAACAACCGCAATCACACCAAAGATATCTATTGGAGTCCCTCCTCTTCCATTCCCTATTTTCTCCCACCCTTCATGAAGTCAGGAGCGTTCTTTATGGCGATGCTTTTTGCTCCATGTGAAGTCCAGGAAGAGAAAGAAGCAGACCACTGTAACCGAACCAATAAACTCCCACACCCATTTAAGTCCCGGTAATTGAATAACTCCCAAAAGTGCAATGATAGTCACCGGCAGCAACGAAATCCACATCCACCGAAACAAATAGACAGGCGACTGCTGCACTATAGCAACTCCCTTCCCATTTTAAATACGATCATACGATTGATCACGTACAACGACCGTCTCAGGACTTATGCGAACCAGAACCCAAGCCGGGTCGCCCAAAACTTTTGTAAATCGTGAATCCCAATGCTCCGGAGCACCCATATATTTGCAGAACAACCGGAAAACCCGTTCACGATCATGAGCAAGAAGGCTGCCCCAGCCCCGGATACCTGCGTGCTGAACGAGACCGGTTGCAGGGTTAAAATCCACGATACCAAGCGCACATCGGGGTTCGCTTTCAATCCGTGCAGAAAACGAATTGGTTCGCGTATTCCCAAGAATCCAAATCTCCTTGTTCTCCCATAAAAACCATACGGGAGACTCCCGGGGCCCCTCTTCATGAACCGTAGATAAATGAGCAAATAACGGTCGCTGCAAAAGTTCATCCACAAGCTTTTCCGGATCGTCGGGGGTCGAGGCATCACGTAAGATTTTCATCAGATCATTCCTTTCTTCCTCGGGTTATTCTTCACAAGAAAAAGCATATGTTTCGGCCTTCTTATTTGTTCCTTTGGCCATCAATGCTTTGCAGGTTTTCCCATTCTTTTCTTAATATGCCCATTTTAATCGAGTCATAGTAGCTTCCCTGCCAGTATCTCGCCTCCCGAATACGGGCCTCTTCCTTCATTCCTAATTTTTTAGCGACCTGCACCATGCGTTCGTTCGCTGACCAGGTAGTCATGCCTAAGCGGTGAAGATCTGTGTAGTGAAATAAATAATCAATCCATAAGCGATATGCCTCTGTGCCATAACCCCCGTTCCAATAGGCAGAATCGTAAATGACAATACCTGTTTCCATCCAGTATGTATTGGCATCCACCCAGTAAGCTCCTGTATAACCAATCGCCTGGCGGTCAGCGATAATAGCCAATGCAGCAGGGATACCGGGAAAAATTTCTGCCAGCCACTGCTCTTGATAGGAGGAAAAAGAAATGAAATTTTCCTCGATATACGGCGCATTCCATTTTTTTGCTGCCTGATGCTTGTCGATGTATTTCCATTCGTACAGCTGCTTTATGTCGGTCTCGTTGGCTTGCCTTAAAAATACTTTATTACCATCCAGTTCACTCATTCTCTGCTCCTTTTGATCTTCCGAAAAATTCTTCTATTATAAAGCTACATCAAAGCTGGTTACATAAACCGCACGGCCGGTAATACTCACATCAACATTATCCTTTTGCCTTTCGACCTGCACGTAAACCCGGCCATCCTTATTCATCTCCTGCCCCTGCTCTACGGTAAGCTGCAGCGGCGAACGAAAGCTTTCATCTATATAGGCCGCCCAAAAAGCGCCCAAAACCCCGGATGCAGTCCCTGTGACAGGATCTTCCACGGTCCCCGAATACGGGGAGGAGAAATGCCTCGCATGCATATCAGCTGCTTCATCATACGTCTCCAGACAAAACGGATGAATGGAAGCTTTAGGCATTTTCGTAAGCACATCTGGAAACAATGAATTATCAGGCCTCATCCTTTCAAAGCTGGCTATGTGAGCAATCGGCACCAGCAGCGTCCACGTTCCGGTGTTTCCATACACGATGGGCAGATCAGTGTGAATATCATTTTCCTCTATCCCCATCGAAGCAGCCAGAGAAGCCCGGGAGCCATGAAACATTTCAAATTTAGGCGGTGCCTGAGTCATCGTAATTGTGTGCTGTTGATTTTCAGAAGTTTGTATCGTAACCGTTAAAATACCAGCCCTTGTTTCCACCGTGATACGTTCTTTGTCATCAAGCACCCCTTCACTTTTTAATGAATAAACGGAAGCCAGCGTAGCGTGACCGCATAAATCCATTTCGTGACCCGGGGTAAAAAAGCACAGTCGTATATCTGCTGCTTCGGAGGATAATACAAAGGCCGTTTCATTAAATCCAACCTGATACGCTGCATTCTGCATTTCTGTTTCTGTCAGATGGTCTCCGTCAAAAACGACCCCTGCCGGATTCCCTTTATGAGGTATTTCACTAAACGCATCATAATGATGAACACGGATTTTGTGCGCACCTCCTCCAGAAAGATGTCTCCAGGTATTTATTTTACTTTATCTTCCCTCTATGATACTTTTTTACAATAAATAGGGAAAGAGAGAACTGCTTGTCTTTCTGTCTGGAAAATTGAATTTCACAGGAGGTTTTCCCTTGGCCATCGACGTTGTTTTATTTGATTTAGACCAGACACTGCTCGACAAACAACAAACACTAACGGTTTTCTCTGAATATCAGCACAAATGTTTTGCGTTGCACCGTTATGCAGATCTTCAGACGTTTAAAAATTTCTTTATGTCCCTGAATAATCAGCCGCTGCCTAAAACTGTCGTTTACGAGGAAATTGGCCGTCAATGTGATATTCCGGACAAACTTCTCGAGGAGTTATTACAAAATTTAAATGAGTACTTTCCCGAATTCAGCAAAGGCTTTCCAGGATTACACTACATGCTTGCAGCTTTACACAAACAGAAATATAAAATAGGAATTGTGACCAATGGCCGTGATTTTTACCAGCGTCACAAGATAACTGCTTTAGCCATTGAACAATATATGGATCTTATCGTCACCTCGGATCAACTCAGTATTCGCAAACCGGAGCCGCAAATTTTCCAATATGCACTGGATTATTTTCGAGTACAGGCTGCGAATACAGTATTTATCGGAGATCATCTTGAAGCGGATATCTTTCCCGCTAAAGAACTGGGAATGCTTACAATTCATAAAACGACGGACGCCTCTTCTAATGCTCACGCAAGTACAAATTGTTTAAAGAATATTCCCCGGATAATTGATAAATTGACCAAGTATGAAGCATAAAAATATAGTTGGCTAAAGGAGCACCGCCTATGAATCTAAAATGCATTATTGATGAGCATCATTATTCATCAGTTCGTCGCTGGGCCAACGGTTCTCAGCAATGGATTCCGTATAAAATCTCTCCCAACGTATCATTAGTTGTATTCCTGACGCCGCCACCGTATTCTTTTATTGTGGGCTGCGGTGTTTACAATTCTGACTATGAAGCCGTGCGCCCACTACTTCTGCTTAAAGACCCGGTGGCCTCCTACTATCTTTCGTTTCCATTACATGCAGGGGAACTAAAGCTATTGGAATGGGAGGCTCTCTGCAAGGATATTTTAGTACATAATCCTGGTTTGACTGGTGCTTTACAGCGTATCACCTTCGATTATTTCAAGGATGAAAAGGAGAATCTCCCATGAACGGACTCATTCACCATATCGAGCTTTATGTATCCGATCTCGAACGGTCGATGGCCTTCTGGCAGTGGCTGCTGGAGGACCTTAGCTATCATATCCATCAGCAGTGGCCGGAGGGGATCAGCTTCAAATTGGGCCCCTCCTATATCGTATTTGTACAGACAGAGGACCGTTTTTTGGATGTCCCCTACCACCGGCGCCGGACGGGGTTGAATCACATTGCCTTTCATGCCAGTTCGAAATCTCATGTGGATCAAATGACCGGGCAGCTCCGTGCAGCAAACGTCCCAATTCTTTATGAACACCTGCATCCCTATGCTGGCGGCAATGAGCACTACGCGGTCTATTTTGAAGACCCTGATCGTATTAAAGTAGAGCTCGTGGCTCCTTCGGAATAGATAGCTCAGGCAGACACATTTCAAAAATGATAAACACATCTGGGAAAACGATATTGTGATTGGCATCCTAAGTGTCTTTTTTCTTATCCAAGCTCTTGATAACACCATCTATTACAGTTCAAATTATACAAAAAAGCCCCTATGTTTATGGAAACATAGTGGCCGGGAGCAGGTGCTGCATAATTTTTCAGAAGCGATCATTGTTACTTTCTTAATGCATTGTCTATAAATATGGATTCCCGTATTTTTCAACGTATTCGTAAAAGCCGTACCGATACATATACATTGTCTTTTCAATCTCTTCTGCTGTGTCAAAATTAACCATTTGCAGAACCAGCTCGGTAAATTCTATAGGTGCCGTTCCATTTGCGGTCACCAGGTTTTTATCCTTCACAGCCTGCTCTTCCATAAATTCTACTTCCGGATTATAGTTTTCGTAGTTCTGCCAGAGGTAAGCCGAATTGCCCGTATGCTTGAAATGATTTAAAAATCCATTCTTTGCTAAATAATCCACCGCTCCGCATATGGCACCGACCGGAGTATTTTTACTGAACGCTTCGTCCACTAAATTAAAAATATCATCGCTTTCAATATCCCATGTGTTGCCGCCAATTAATACCAGCAAATCGAAAGACGGATGACCGCTGATTCTATAATCCACCTCTGTTTTAAAGCCTCCGATGGATGTAACGTGATCATGCAGAGAAATTGTCCTAACAGTCCACTCCCTGCCTTCGTTCAGCGTTGCTGACAAATAAGCGGCTTCCCAATCAGCGTACTCATCTAAAAGCAGAAATATTGCTTGCTTCACAGCAATCCCCTCCAAACTGATTTTTGGAACGTTACATATAACGCTACAGTCAAAATGAGAACGCTTAATCCGTTTCCATCCATCCCGGATTCCATACAATTTCCCAAAGATGGCCGTCCGGGTCCTGAAAATGTCCGGAGTACCCTCCCCAGAACGCTTCATGTGCCGGGTCCGTGATAAAGGCACCGGCACGTTCCGCCTTTTCCATAATCGCGTCTACCTCCGCTTTACTGTTTACGTTGTGGCCAAGAGTGAATTCCGCAGGGTTCGGCTGGCCAGCCGTTATCCCGGCTTCATGCGCAATACTTTCACGCTTCCAAACGGCAAGCTTCAGACCTGCCTGCAGATCAAAAAAGGCTACCGCTCCGTGCTCGAACTCCTCTCCGACAATCCCCTCAGTAGGGAAGCCCAGCCCGTCACGATAAAAATGCACCGATTGTTGCAAGTCATCTACTCCGATAGTAATGACAGAGACAGCGGGTTTCATCAGCATCATCTCCTTATAAAGGCATACTTGTCTTCCGGGTAAGCTTTACTAGTCCAGCTGTTTAATAAATTTTGCCGGATTTCCTCCTACCAGCGTGCGTGCAGAAACGTCCTTTGTGACGACCGTGCCGGAAGCGATAACTGCGCCGTCTTCGATGCGGATGCCGGGATTAATAATGGCTCCTCCCCCGACCCATACATTGTGCCCGATCGTCACAGGCGATCCGTACTCCTGGAGCGTCGCGCGGGCTGCTTCCTCCATCGGGTGGTTTACGGTATATATGTGCACTCCCGGGCCCAGCATTACCCCGTCACCGAATATAATTGGCGCTTCATCAAGCATGACGCAGTTGACGTTGGCGAAAAAGTGGTCTCCAAGGTGAATATTATAGCCATAGTCGCACCAGAACGGCGGCCCGATACGGGCTTTTTCCCCCATCGTCCCTACGATGTCCTGTAACAGCTGGTTGCTTCTTTCCTTTTCACGGACGCTGATCGAGTTATATTCTTCAAGCAAAAGCTTCGTCTGCAGCCGTTCCGCTGCAAGCTCAGGATCGTGCGGTAGAAATAGCTCTCCGTTCATCATTTTTTCCTTCTCACTTTTCATTCGTACACCTCTTTTATTTTCGCTTCTTGAGTTTTCCACGCTTCTATACGCCCACTATACCACTGTTCGTTTGACTCCGGACATTTGTTTTACGGAATGCTCCAGAAATTCCCTTTCTTTTTTAACACAGTTGTATTAAAAAATGCTATACTTATATTAATTTCTAAACCCTGAGGTGTGCTATGCCAAAACTCATTGACCACCAGAAGAAAAAAGAGCAGATTGTTGAATACACGTGGCAATCCATCGTAAACAGCGGTGCGAAAGGCGCGACGGTTAGAAGCATCGCAAAGCTCGCGGACAAGACGCCCGGGCAGATCCGCTACTACTTTCCCACTCACAGTGCACTGCTCGATGCAGTCATGGAAAAAGTAAACCGTAAAGTGGCACAAAGAATCCAGGAGATTTTCGGGCAGGAAGATTTAACCGAAAAGGAACGGGTCATCCAGGCAGTTCTCGCGGTTCTCCCTTTAGACGATGACCGCTACGCGGATATGGAGGTGTGGATGGCTTTTCAGTACGAAATCCACGAAGCAGGAGCGAATACCATGGGAAACGAGATCCGTCTGCTTGTTCAAAAATCCTTACAGTACTTAAGCGAAAAAAAGATGCTTCAGGAGGAGTTGCCTATGGAGCTGACTATAATGCGTGCTCACGCCCTCGTTGACGGACTAGCCCTGCATAAATGGTTAACCCCTGACCGCATAAACAATGAACAGGTCATGAAACTGATTCGTGACGAAATACATGTCTGGCTGAAGGAGGAGTATAGATGAATTTCATCCTGCTGCTTATTATTATGGTCGAAATAGCCTTCTGGATTGTTATTGCCACCGGGTTAATCGTTCGCTACGTGTTTCAAATGCCAAGACTGGGATTATTCTTTCTCGCCTTAACACCCGTACTGGACTTGGTTCTGCTGACTGCAGCCTCCATAGATCTTATGCGCGGAGCAATTGCTACCACGGCTCATGCCATTGCTGCCATTTATATTGCAGTCTCCATTGTCTTTGGAAAGCAGATGATCCGCTGGGCCGACGACCGTTTCAGGTACTATATTATGAGGCAGGGCGACAGGCCGTCCCGGCTTTACGGCTATGCCTACTCCCGAAAATATTTTAAGGACTGGCTCAGACACGTCCTGGCGTATATCCTGGGGACGGGACTATTGTGGATAGTTATTTTACTCGTAAATAACGCAGCCAGAACAGAAGCTTTGAGCGGCACTATTAAACTATGGTCTCTCGTCGTAGTGATCGATTTAGTTATTTCCATCACGTACTTTATATGGCCGCGCGAGGCAAAATATAAAGAAGAAATTCATAAATGACGCTCCCGGAAAATTTCTCATGAAGATTTATACTTAAATATTATCGTGACATACCCGATCGCAGAAGCGATAAGAAACAGCGCATGATAGCCAAACGAACCAGCAATGGCCCCGGAAAAAATGGAGCCTGCAGCCTGGCCAAGGGCAAGCATTAAAAACGGCAGGCCCAGTCCAATGGAAGGATTCGTCCGGAACACTGAAACGCCCCAAACAATCAGAACCCCGGTGATGAAGACATACGAGCTTCCGAAAAGAAACGGGGACAAAACCCCTACTACAGGACTGCCAGGCCAGCTTCCGAGAAGCAGGGATGCAGTAGACAGCGATACTGTGGAAAGCCTGAACGCATTCCTAATGCCAAACCGGTTAATAACGATTCCGGCAGTCCCGCCCAATAAGCCTGCCAGACCAATGATCACCCAGAGCCAGTCCCCCAGATAGGCAGGTACGCTGTCCAGATTTACAATAAAATCTCTCGAAAAGGTCCAGTATGCCGCCGAAGAGATGCCTAATAACAGCGAGGCCAAAATCAATTGCACGGACTGCTTCCACTCCTCCTTTACAAATCCCACCGAGCTCTTTTCTTCAAATGTCTGTGTACGTGGCAGCACTTTATAGTTGGCAGCCAGCACGATAACAGCGATAACCATAAAGATTATATACGTCTCCCTCCAGCTGTCCACCATCATAATCGCAACGGCTCCGGTGAATGCCGTCCCTATGCTTGTACCGGAGTTGATCCAGGCATTCGTCTGGTTCTGCGCCCCTGATTGGACATTTGTATTTACAATGCTGGCGTATGGCGGAGAGGATAGGCCTGTACTCATTCCTGCTAAAAATATCCCTGCCCCAAGCCCCACTGGAGTTAAGGAAACGGAGATGACGCCAAGACCAACAATCGACAGGAGCCCCGCTGCCACCAGAATGAATCTGGATGTCGCCCTCCGGGAAAACATCATCGCTGCTACTATCGCTATACAATACGCCACGTATGATAACGAGGAAATGATTCCACTCGTGGACTGGCTCATATGGAGCGCTTCATTAATATACGGAAGCATCAGCCCGTAGCTGAACCGGGACAGCCCGTAGGTCACGGCAATCATAGGCAGACCGGCAAGAATTAGTTTATTCGCATTCATATTTGTTCACTCCTTTTTATTTATTGATCGTTCATTCAATAAACAGGTAAATAATAAGAGCATCAGCATTAATAATGATGCTCTTTTCCATATCTATTTGTTGTCCGCCTGCATGCCTTTTACTAAATCGAAGGCCGACTCCTCTACTTCGTCCATCTCCAGAATCTGAGCCATCGACGTAATTCCTTCCATGATCAGAACCAGCTGCGTTCCGAGCGTTTTGGAAGCATCAAAAGGCTTGATGTCACGCTCAATTTTATTTAACAGGGTTGTTTTATGGTCTCTACTCATAGCAGTAATCTCTTCGTTGACTCCCTCATATTCCTGCTTCGCTCTTAAAAACAGACATCCGTTAAAGCCGTCCGTTTTCATCCAGTCCATGTGGGCCTTAATCAGTGACCTTGCGTAATGATTGAAATCACTCTTTTTATCGATCACCTCTTCCATAAAGTCAAAATACCGCATTTCCCGGCGCTTTAATATTTCTATAATCAACACTTCTTTGGATTTAAAATGATAGTACATCGTCATCGGAGCCACTCCGACTTCATTCAAAATGCTTTTCACCCCGACAGCGTGAAATCCGTGCTGATAAAAGAGATTTTCCGCGGTGTTCAATATAATCTCTTTTTTCGATGCCGCTTTCATAGATAGCCCCCTTTTGTTTATTGAACGTTCATTATAATAAATCATAACACATTCTACCGCGGAATGCTGCTTTATTGTTTTTTCTTTCTGATTTTTTCTGCCGTATCATTTAAAAATTCGTCTATATTATATTCTTTATAATCGTCACGGATTTCAGCAATAACCGCGCTTTTCGCTTCCTGTTCTGTTTTTCCTTCCTTCATTAAATCCAGTAGCTTACCATTATAAGCATTCATGTACTCTTCCTCACCCCCGGAAATATTCTCAGCATCCCCGCCCCAGATAATACCGACAATTTCTTCTAAAAACTCCCGATATTCCATCTCGCTTCCCCTTTTCGAATAATATTTTATACTTCAATTATACTTTACCCTTTTGGATGTACATTGAAGAAGTTTTTATACAAAAGTGAAGCATATTAAAAAAAGACTGTCTCTTTATCCACATAGAGACAGTCCCTTTCGTATTCACGATTTAAAGAAGTGCTTTACCATAAGCACCCAAAACGGGATGACAATAATAAGAAGCAAAACAATAGCAGCCGCTGATAATAGATTGGAAATGAGAGAGTTTTGAACAATCATTAAATAGATATTAAAAAAAATAACGGCTGTGAGAAAAATTCCTCCAATAACTGATCCGGTATTCATCGTTTGTTTCAAGTAAACACCTCCAACTATAGAAAAGAACGAACCCTCGCCAGGTTCGTTTTATTCATTATGAGACATTCCAACAGTGGGACAACGATGCTATCGTCTATTCTTACTCATTATAGCATTTGCCCAGCCTTTGATTAAGAAATAACAATTAGGGATGAAAACAGTTCACCCCAAAAAACTGGACCTGCATCATAATGATTAAAAATTTCCTCTATTTCAAAGACATTTAAGCACTCCGTCATCTGAAAAAAACATAATCACGTTTTAGGCTTTTCAAGAACGGAATTGCCAAACATTGTGTAGGCGAAAAGCCTTAATCCTTCAAAAAACATTGTATTGTATTCTACAATTGGTCCTAATATGTAATTTTTCATTCTCATCACGAACCGGGCATGCTTAATAAATAAAATAATACCCATGACAAATAAAGAAACAATGGTGATGAATAAATAGACAGACGACATATTATCATCCTTTTAAGCCTAATTATGAATTAATTTTGTTTTAACTTTTAATTAAATACTTCGAACAAGTGAAAGGGTTATAAAGATGGTCGATACGATCCCAGCAGACATTAAGACTATTAATTTTCCGCGTCTGTTCTTCTTACTTTCCTTTGACGTTGCTGAAAGCTCTAAGGAAAGCAGGATCCAAATAACCATAGATACTATAGCCAATACGAGATTAAATTCTTCAGACATTTATAATTACCTCTTTATCATACAATGGATGATATTTTCTTTTTTGTTTTGTTAAAACAAAGAGTATTTTTGTTTACCTTTATGAATCAAAAAACTTCATATGCTTTTTGATAAAAATCAATAGAAGTATCTAAATCAGACACAGAAAATAAAAAGTGATTCAATCCTTTAATTAGTATTGTTAAAATCACTCCGTTTCAAATAATTCTTTTATAGAACTAAGCGCTGTCTACTTAAATTGGTGTAAAAGAAGAGGAAGTTCCAATAACTACAGTCGTGGAAAGATATTTATTCACTTTTTGATAGTAAGCTGCCAAGGCAGCAGCCGAGGATAGCTCCAGGTGTATGCCCAAACGGTGTAATTGCTCCTGGGCATTTCTACTTTGTTTTTCATCAACTACTACAGCCTCCCCCCGGCTTTCCCTGACCGCCTGTTCAAGCTGCTTGGTAACCGTCTGGCCATTGATCGAAACTAAGTTGGTCTCCCCTTCGAACCACCCTGTATATGGCTCCCCCTCCAATACTCTTTTAAGTCGCGGAAACGGCTCTACAGCAATCATTTGAGGGATTCTATTGATTTTCCCAGCTTGATTAAGCTCCTGGAAGCCTTCATAAATTCCCCACAGCAGATCTCCTCTTGAACTTGGCACAATTACCTGCGAAGGGCTCTGCCCGCTGAATTCTTCATAAATTTCCCTCGCAATCATTTTATACGCCTGAACACCGACAGGCATTGTCCCAACCGGGGGATTTATATAATTGGAAGCGGGAAAATAACCATCATTAACGTAATCCTTCATCCGCTCCCATCGTTCCATAGAGGTGTCAGTCCAGACAATGACAGCCCCCGTTGCTTGAATCACCTTAGCCAGCTCTTCATTTAAATGTGGCGTCGCAATAAGCACACAGGGCAGGCCTGCAAAAGCAGCGTAGGACGCTACAGACAATCCGGCATTTCCGCTTGAAGCAATCACCATCCCTTTATACTTCCGGCTCTTAGCCATCGAAACTACGTAAGCGCTCATTCGGTCTTTATGAGAACCAGTGGGATTCTGGGATTCTAGCTTTATGTAGACAGACTCCTGTTCAATATTCAGCGGCAGCAGGGGCGTGCCTCCTTCTCCCATCGTGATATGCTGGCGAAATGGAAGAAGGTTATCTTTGCTCCAGGATTCTTGGTATACAGGCTTTACACTGGACGGCTCATGATCACGAGCGCATGCCGGACAGCCTTCAAACATATCCTCTTCCAGTGAATACAATTGTGAACACTGAATACACTCGTAATGAGACATATTTGGATTCCATATAATGTTTTGCATTTACTTACTCCTTCCGAAAAAAGGGAATAAATACTCAAAATTCTGCGCAATTATAAGCTATAAAGTTTTTTCCATTTACGCTCCACAAACTACATTTTTCCAATAAAACCAGGCTTCTAGATACCTTTCAAAATCATAGGGGTGGTGCTTAATGCAGACTCCCAGCCGAAGATACAAACCGACAACCACTTCTTCATATAAAAATGCGTTGCTTTTTTCATTTTCAACGATTAAACAGTGGACTGCCGCATCAAAGGTTTCCCTTGTTAAATCATCAGGAGAGGAACAAAAAGCATAAATTAAATCGTAAAGGGGATAACCGATGACAGGCGTTGGATCAATGACACCTGCGAGCTTGCTGTCATTAAATATAAAATTATGAATCCCGCAATCCCCGTGCAATAAAAACGGTTCTCTCTTTGTATGATGAGCCTCCAGGGTCTTCAAAATATTTAAAACAAAGTCATGCTCCGCGTCCTCTACGCAGGAACCTATAATCTTACTGGCCTCCAAAATTTCTTTTTGAAGAAAGCTTGGCCAGGACTCCATTCGTTCATCCATAAAACCAATCTCATTATCATCAGCAATATTTTTATATTGATTTAATACTTCTTCTGCGAATGTTCTAAGCAATATCTGTTTATTAATGCCTGTTAATTGCGTTGTACCAGAAATGAATGAATAAACGATATAACGATGTGACGAGTCAGCGTAAAGCAGTGTCGGAATTAGGCTTAAATGGTTATAGCAGTCCAGAAAAGCCGCTTCTGCCTGCAAAACCTCCGGTTCATTGAACTTAACCACACATTGAGCATTAGTACTGTCCTGAAGAAGGTATAATTCACTGGCGGTGCCTCCCTGTAACGCATCACAATCGATATGCTTCGATTGAATGATGCCCTGGTGAAACAGTTCATTAATAACCTTTACCATTTTCATAAGTATTCTCCATATTTGCTTTTAATAATTTTTATTTTATCTTTATACATACCGTAATCATTGAAGAAATTAACTTTCTCTACATTGTCAAAGTCACGGTTCCATTTAAACATGTTAAAAAATATTCTCCATGATGGCTTGTAGTTTGATTTCTCCAACCCAAGCTTTTGTTTTAAAAATCTTTTTATCAGCCGATAGGTTCTTATTGGATATTTAGTATCCAGAAAAATAATCAGATCTGCATGATGAAAACTGCTGCTTATCCAATCCTCACTGTGTACTCCTTCAATTATCCAATAATCCGTTTGTACTATGCTTTTTAAATGCGCTTCTCTTTCCCATTCAGTTCTTTTTATATCCCCAGAGCTACGCCTTTTCCACATAACATTATCCAATTCGTAATGCGGTATATTCAGCTCTGATGATAGCTTCCGGGCTAAAGTAGTTTTACCACTGCCCACGGATCCAATAATATGTATCTTTTTGTGCGCCATATTCTTCAAAGGATCACCTGATTTCATTTATGCAGTCTGAATTCCATATTCGCTCCTGCGTAACTTTATGGTCCGTGATTTTAATATGATATACATCCGGATTGCTTAAATTAATTGATTGTTCAAAGTCAAAGCTATTATTGTAGTGTTGCAATAGTAATGACATTAAGTTTCCGTACGTCACTATTATTGTATTTTCAAATTCATTGTTTATAACCTTTTTTATTATTCCTAATATGCGCTTTTTCGCTTCGTTGCTTGATTCACCACCCTTGAACTTTAAATCAAAATCCCCGAATGTCATCTTAAGCCTATCCTTCCAGTCAGAAAAAGCTTCTTCACTTAATATACGCTCTTTCAATTCGTCCTCTACTTCTATTCCAATTCCCATTTCCTTTGCCAGAGGCTCTACCGTTTGTACAGCACGTTTATACGGACTTGAAATAATTTTTTCTGCCCTTAAATCTTTGAAAAAGGCTGCCAGGTCATTTGCTTGTTTTAAGCCTTTATCAGTTAAAGGCGCATCAGATTCCTGTCCCAGTGCTTCACAATGTTTGACAATATAAAGATTTTTCAATTTAGGCACTCCCAATAGTATATATTCAGTTGCGTATTTACGTTGTTTATTTTAACGTCAAAATACGAAATATACTCGTTCATTTCCTCTATCCCTATACTGCGCTTAACGCTATCGCAATACACATCTTTATTTTGGACAAATTATCTTCTTCTACGCTTTTTTGCTTCTACAAGCGTATGAGTAACGTAAAATAATCCAATACCAACAAAGATAATAATGAATAGATTTACTACAATACTCCATAAACCATGCACGGGGAGGTATGAAAATAGCCAGGCCATTGGGAGCAAAAAGATAAGATCATATGTATTAATTTGAGCAAAAGTGTGTTCAAGAGTTTCCTGTTCCTTATCTCTCATATTTGCCCACCTCCTGCTTTAGCCTAATTGTTTTTAACTATGAAGCACGTCTGCTGACTTCTGGTATTTCTGTGTATATACAATTGAAATGCTGACGAACAAATTTTATTATCATTCATTGATCTTATCGCCGCGGATAGGATGGCAGCCGTTGGCAAATTTCATACTGATGGATTTTCCATGAATAAAATCCGCCCGGTTCGAAAGCTGCATGTGCAGATGTGGCTCTGAGGAATTGCCTGAATTACCGCATTTTCCTATAACCTTTCCCATCGAGACACGCTCGCCCTTCCGCACCAGAATCGAACCAGGCTGCAGATGAGCCAGAACGCTGTACTCCTCAGGAGCATGATAAATAACCACCACATTACCGGCCAGTTTCTCTTCATTCATTACTCCCGGCTCGTTGTCCGGAATCCCATCCACTACTTCAGCTATAGTACCCTCTGCCGGTGCATAAATTAGTTGCCCGTAGGCTGCATAATGTTCGTTATATGTCAGCGATTTTTCATAGGTTTTTCCCTCTGTTTGAATCACCAGATCATACGCATAGCGTTGGTTGGATAAGGGGTGATGCGCGTTGGCCAGAGGATGATTTCCACCCCAGACGATTGCCCATCCAATCCCCGGCTGTACCGGCCAGCGATACTGTTGCCTGGACTCCTCTTTTTCGCCAACCGGATCAATAGCTACGGGTTGCATAGCTAGGCCATGAATGAGGTGTTGATGGTCCATATATACCTCAAGCGCCCGTTCATTACTGTCGTCGTTCCAAACGTACTGAACTAAATGTTCTTCTATTTGATATGAAAACAGAAGATTATATGCTGTTACACCTTCATTGAAGTCAGCGGCCATTTCCTGAAATTCATCGCTCGCAGCGAGCTGCTTAAAATCATTCGTGGTTTGTTCATAAATGTGAACAAACTCGCCACGCAGAAATGAATTTCCAAATTCCTCGGGCGGTATTGGATGATCCGGGAATGTAGATGTCATGATAGCTTCCTCCTGACAGGTCATTTTGCGTTTCGTATTACTAACCATCCGGCTATTTTTTCGCGGTGCCTATCCAGGAAGTGCCCCAGGCAGCCGTCAGAATAAAGATTACTATTAATCCAGCAGATATTACTGGCATCCCTAAATCGTAACCAAGCCCCAAACCTCCAGCTATAAGTGCTGCCAATAGCAGTGAAACCGGAGTTATCATTTGTTTTCCCTTCACAGTTGGTCCCTCCAATCACCAGCAACTTCTACTCTTTATTTTTTCATCATATCAGGAGTCAGTAATAGAAGGAATATTATGGATAATATTCACCCTATAACATTAAGCTAAAAACATGTTTAAGCAAACAGCAAAAGCGAGTACAACGTAAACACGTCTTTACTCGCTTAATAATTTCTAATCATTATCATTTTCCACTAATTTTTTAGATTTATCTATACTGTCTATGGTTTCTTGAAAGTTTTTAGAGACATAGCTCATAAATAAAATATCAATAATATGAAGCTGGGCTATTCTTGTTGAAGTTGCGGCGCTGCGACTGATAGCTTCCTTTTTAGGCGAAGAATATATCGCACAGTCCACCAGATCTGACATTGGACTCTTTCCGTATTTAGTAATGCCTAACGTGCGTACTT
Source organism: Marinococcus sp. PL1-022 (assembly GCF_033845285.1). NCBI lineage: Bacteria > Bacillati > Bacillota > Bacilli > Caryophanales > Bacillaceae > Marinococcus > Marinococcus sp. PL1-022. Next base: position 1,808,771 of record NZ_JAWXCX010000001.1, read on the forward strand.
TTAACTTTTTCGCCTGTTTTAAAATATTTATCGTTTCCTTCGTTTCCCCCGAAAAAGATATAAAAATAGCTAAGTCGTCTGGACCACAGTGAGCTAATGTAGTTAGAGTTAAATGAGGGTCTTCAAAATAATAACTGTTTAACCCAACACGAAGAAATTTTTGCTGACAATCATACGCGATTATGCCTGAAGCGCCGATCCCGTAAATAATTATTTTGGAGCTGCTCTCTAGCCATTCCAATGCTGTTTCTATTTTTTCTTTTTGAATGTAATCTTTAGTTTCGCTGATCATACTAACTGTATTATATGTCATTTGATCAATGATATTAACAACAGGCTCATTTACTTGTATATCTCTATACTCAAATGAATCATTTTGCTGAAGATCACCAGCTATTCTCATTTTCAAATCTTGAAAACTGGATAATTTCATTGATTTACATAAACGTACCACAGCTGCTGAGCTGGAATTACTGCTTTCACCTAATTCCTGTGCTGTCATTGTTACAGCTGCGTCAGGATGGTTTTGAATATATTGAGCAATTTTTTTCTCAGAAAGCGGCAGTCTACTCTCAATAACCTTAAGCATTGATAATCCACCTGATATTTGTGCCATAAACCTACTCCCTACTAAAAAATAATAATAACAACGTAATTACATACAATACTACCTATTAAAGAAAAACTAATCCAACTTAATTTAGAAAAAGAGTAGTTTTGCAACTTTATAATTTTTACCGTTAAAATACTGAAAAAAGTAAATAAACTTATACTCATAGCCAAAAACATGCTCAAGCTGTCAGATATAAATACAGACTGAAAAAAAGGATAAATGAAAAATAAACCCGCACTTAATATTAAAATTAACAGTCCAACAACTTTAAAATTTCTATTCGGAAAAGACATAGGCAGCATATTAAACCTCCTATAAAAAGGCTAAAAATTATTTTAGCCTTTTTTACTTTATTATGATGTTCTTTCTTTTTGCTTTTTTTCGTTATCCATTTCTTCATTTTCTTCATTTTGTTCCTGCTTTAACAACTGATTGTCGTAAATCTTGAAAAATGGATAATAAATTACGCAGGACAAAAAGATGTTCACAAATACTAGTACAATTGCCCGCCAGTCTCCTCCAGTTGCCAAGTACGCTCCAATAGGTGCCGGCAGCGTCCATGGAGGCATTACATATGTTTCCGAAACCAATCCGAGTACTGTAGCAATATAAGAAAGAGTAGCCAAAATAAGCGGAATAGAAACAAATGGAATGATGAGAATAGGATTCAGCACGATAGGGGCGCCAAAAATAATTGGCTCATTAATGTTAAACAATCCTGGCACTGCTGTAGTACGTCCAAGTGTTTTCGAATATTTTGATTTTGCAAACAGGAGCATGACAATTATGAGTCCCAGCGTAGAACCCGCGCCCCCAATCCAGATAAACCATTGGAAAAACGTTTCAGGAGCTACGTGAGGCAGGCTGTTCCGGCCATCTGCCACTGCAGCTGAGTTTTCCACCAAATACACTTCCCAAAACGGACGGGCAACAGTACCAACGATAGAGACCCCGTGAATCCCAAAAGACCAAAAAAATGTTATCAAAAATACTGGAATAATTACCCCGACAAAGCTGTCACCTACAGCAACAATTGGAGCTACGGCTTGTTCTACTAGATGATGAATATCCAATCCAATTAATATAGTTACTATCGAAATGCCCACAATAACAATTGCTACAGGGATTAAAGCTTCAAATGAACGTGAAACAGAGGTTGGTACCTGTGGTGGCATTTTAATTGTTACATTTTTTTCTTTGCATAAACGCATAACTTCCACCGCGAAAATAGAACAAAGCATAGAGACGAATAAACCAGCTGGGCCTAGCGGCTCCATTGGCAGTACATATTCGGTTTCATTTATAACTTGCGGCGTGATAGTAAGTAATAACGCTGCTACAGCAATTTGTGCACCAGACAACGCATCTATCCCGTAGCTTCTGGACAGGTTATATCCTATACCAAAAGCTACGTAGAGGGACATTATAAACATCGTGAGCCGATAAGGGATTAATATATCTGCTGCATTGTTACTTGCCCATTCTGTAATTCCCCAATTTTGAGGTAACGGAGGTGAAGCTACAATTAGAAAAAAGGAACCGATTATAATAAAAGGAAGCGCTGAAATAACACCATCTCTGATTGCCTGCAAGTGTCGCTGTTCGGCCAATCTTGCCATAGGTCCAGATAACTTTTGATCCATCCAGTTTGCAAAATTATTCATTATGCCCGCCTCCCTTTATTGGTCCACTGTATTATTCATGGTTTCAAGCATTCGTTTACCTCCCATAGGATTGTAGGCATTTGGGGGAATTTGTCCACACGGAATATTTTCAGTTTGCGCAATTCCTTCGATTTTTTTGAATTGATGGCGTATTTGTGGAGCTACCATACAAACATTCCATCCATTTTTTATTTCATCCTCTACCTCGCTGCTCCCAATTGCTTTTACGTGGAGCTCCTGCCCATTTTTTTCTGCCTCTTTCTTTAATGCATCCACAGCGATAGCACTCGACATTCCACCCGAACAAATAAATAATACGTTCATCATAAACCCCCTGAATTTTAAAATTTTATTTTAACCTGAGTACATTATATGCTAATATAAAATTAAATTTCAACAATTTACTGAAATTTTTCAAAATTTTGGTTTGAAAGGGGTTTTTCTATGGATACAACATACGAACAGGACATTTTTGAAATCATTTCTAATGCAGGTGATGCTAAAAGCCTGGCTTATGAAAGCCTGGAAATGGTCGAGAATAAAGATTATAAAGAAGCTGATGAAAATCTACAATTGGCGGATGATCAATTGAAACGAGCGCACAATACACAAACAAAATTAATTCAGAATGAAATTAATGGCGATAAAGTCACTATGTCCTTACTGATGGTTCATGCCCAGGATCACCTTATGGGCGCTGAATCAGAAATCACCTTGATTAAGCATTTAATTTCTTTACAAAAGCAAATTCATGGCGAAAAAACCAGTTCTTAAGTTATTTTATTTTGAAATTTTATTTCAAAAAGAAAGGATGATTATAATTAAAAGGCTAGGCATTTCTATTTACCCAAATCACGCTTCTTATGAAGACAATATTAATTACATCTGCCAGGCTCATGAGTACGGTTTTTCGAAAATATTTATGTGCCTTCTCTCCGTTGAAGGCTCAAAATCTGCTATTTTAAGCGATTTCAAAAAGACGATAACGGAAGCAAAACATTTAGGCTTTGAAATTATAGTGGATGTCAGCCCAAAAACTTTTACCGCATTGGATATCGATTACAATGATTTGTCTTTTTTTAACGATTTAGGCGCTGATGGCCTCCGATTAGATCTCGGTTTTACTGGACTTGAAGAAGCAAAGATGACTCATAATAAATTCGACTTAAAAATCGAAATTAATATGAGCAACGCCACCCACTACATCGATAATATTCTTTCATATCAACCCAACCGTGAAAATCTAATTGGCAGCCACAACTTTTACCCACAGCGCTACACAGGTTTATCCTATGACTTCTTTGAAGAATGCAGCCTGAAGTTCCTTAAGTACGGTCTCCATACCAGTGCATTCATTACCTCTCCTGAAAGTTCTTTCGGTCCCTGGCCTATTATGGAAGGCATGCCTACTCTGGAGGAACACCGAAATCTTTCATTAAAAACGCAGGCAAAACACTTCTTTGCGACTCAATTAATCAATGACGTTATTATTAGCAACTGTTTTGCCTCAAATGAAGAGATGAGCATTCTTTCAAATTTATCTAAAAGCATGATCATTTTTAAGATTCATTTGTCCGACGACGTTACTGAGTTGGAAAAAACAATCCTTTTTCAAGAACCCCACTTTTATCGCGGGGATGTTTCTGACTATGTTATCCGGTCTACACAAAGCCGTGTAAAGTACAAAGAATATTCTTTTCCGTCTCATGACTGCAACAATATTCAACGCGGAGACATTGTCATAGGTAATGATAATTACGGTCAATACAAAGGAGAACTTCAAATCGCTCTAAAAGAAATGCAGAACGATGGTAATAAGAACATCATTGCCCGAATTGATGATGAAGAAAATATTTTAATGAACTATTTGAAGCCGTGGGAGATGTTCGCCTTTGAATAAATCTTTTTACGGGCAATACATCGTAGTAATAGATGCTGGTGGCACAAAAACTGTAGGGACTCTTGTAGAAATGCAGTCGAAAAAGATTTTATTTCAAATTCAGACCGGGCCGGGCAACATTGTCAGTAATAATGATTACGCTGAACAAAATATTGAAGATGCCTTAATACAATGTGCTGAACAAATACAAATAAAACCACTCCGGGCCATTATAGGAATTGCTGGGTTTAACACATATAAACACCGATGGCATACCCCTTTGCATTGGTACAACTATATAAACGAAAACATTGCAGTTACCAGTGATATTGAATTGGCTTATCGGGCAGAATTCCCTGAAGGAGAAGGTATGCTTGTAATTTCCGGCACTGGGGCTATTATTTGCTTGGAGCATCAAAACAAATTGAAGACTCTTGGAGGTTGGGGGCATCTATTGGGTGATGAAGAAAGTGCATATGGAATTGGCAAAAAGGCTATACAGCAGGTTTTAGAAAGTATGGAATACTGCTACAGATCCATACTTAAAGACCAATGGATAAAAGATGATTATCCCGCCTCAAGCAATAAACTTAAAGAATGGTTTTACTCTCAGGATAAAGAAGCCATTGCCCAACTCTCTCTCTGGGTAGAATCAACAGCTAAAAACGGTAATTCAGAGGCACAGAGCATTATAAGCGATGCCTCACGAAAAATGGCCGGCAGTGTTTATAAAGCTATTACATCTCTCGGCTTGTCTTCCAGTATTCCCTTGATCGTTAAGGGAGGAATGTTTGAAAACAATGACAGATACTTTAGCGAATTCCAAAAGCATATAAGCAATTTTCAATTAACAAATACGGTATCAAAATCGAATAAAAACATATTTGTTGAAGCCGCCTGCTTCAATTATTACAAGGGAGTGAGAAAATGAAAAATATAGATACAGAAAAGCGAAATCCGAAAACTACAAACATTGACAATTTACCAACCGATAAGATGCTGGAGTTGATTAACAAGGAGGATCAAACGGTTCCTTTAGCTATTGCAGACATCATCCCAATTATCGCTGAATCGGTTGATCGAATAACTTCTTCCATGAATAAAGGAGGCCGTTTATTATATGTAGGTGCCGGCACAAGCGGACGATTAGGCGTACTTGACGCTGTCGAATGCCCACCGACATTTAACACAGAACCTTCTAATGTATTAGGTATAATTGCCGGGGGCGAAAAAGCAATTTTCCAGGCGGCAGAAGGTGCAGAAGATGATATAGAAGCAGGCAGAAAAGATATTCAAAATCTTAATGTAAATAAAAACGACACGGTTGTTGGTATCGCCGCAAGCGGCCGGACCCCATATACTATAGGAGCCTTAGAAGCTGCTAATGAAAACAGTGCTTATACCATTGCATTAGTCTGTTCCTACGGATCTCCACTGGCTGAAACCGCCGACACCGCTTTGGAAGTAAACACAGGACCAGAAGCCATCACAGGGTCAACACGCATGAAAGCCGGAACTGCTCAAAAATTAATACTAAACATGCTATCAACAGGCACTATGATTCGCCAGGGAAAAGTTTATGGAAATCTGATGGTGGACCTTCAGCCTTCAAATATTAAACTTCGTGAAAGGGCTCTTAGTATTATTATCGAGGCCACAGGATGCTCGGAATCTGAAGCCATTGATGCACTGAAAAATTATAAAGAAGTTAAACCCGCTATAGTCTCGCTTTTAACTTCACTTCAAGGTAACGAAGTAGCTAATGCCCTTCTTCGTCATCGCGGTCGCATTCAGGATATATTAAATGGATATCCTTCTGCTGATACTTTAAATAAAAGCTGAACCAAGAATTCAGGGGGTGATTATTTTGAAAAAAAGATTAGCATTTTTAGCAATGGCTTTGATAATGATAATCCCTTATACAGGCACCGCTACCGCTAAAGCAGAGAGTGATTCTTACCAGCCTAAAAGAGAGATGAGAGCAGCCTGGATAGCCAGTGTTGAAAATATTGATATGCCGTCAGGAAAAAATAAAGAAGAATTTAAAGACTGGGCTGCTAACACTATGTCCCAGATTGAAAATCAAAATTTTAATTCTGCTGTGTTTCAGGTTAAACCCGCAGGCGATGCCCTCTACCCTTCTGACATAGAGCCCTGGTCCTCTTATATCACAGGAGAAAATCAAGGGACTGATCCAGGGTATGACCCTTTACAAATAATGCTCGATGCTGCACATCAGCGTGGTATTGAATTACATGCCTGGGTTAATCCATATCGATTGACGATGCCGGGAGAAGAGCTTTCGGATTTGTCTGAAACAAATGTGGCTGTTAAACATCCTGAGTGGGTAGTAAATTACGGAGATCAATATTACTTGGATCCTGGTATTCCAGAAACGCAGGAGTATGTGATAAAAACGATCGAAGAATTAGTGAACAACTACAATATAGATGCAGTGCACATGGACGACTATTTCTACCCTTACAGAATTGCAGGTGAAGATTTTCCGGATAGTGACTCTTTCGATCAGTTCGGAGAAAATTATGAGGATAAAGAAGACTGGAGAAGAAATAATGTAAATACTCTCGTGGACGATATCAATACTGCGATTAAAAGTATAGACCCTTCTGTGGAGTACGGTATATCCCCATTCGGAGTATGGAGAAATGACTCCGTAGATCCAAGTGGCAGTGATACTACAGCCGCTCAAACCAACTATGACGATTTATATGCAGATACTCGTCAGTGGATTAAAAATGGCTCTTTAGACTACATTACTCCGCAAATTTATTGGTCAAGAGATTTCCAGCCAGCAAATTATACAATATTGCAGAAATGGTGGGAAAACGAAGTAGACCAATACTCACAAGTTCACCCTACTAATTTATACATTGGTTTGGCTGATTATAAAGTAGGGACAGATACTATTGACGATACATGGAATAACCCTGCCGAATTGACCGAACAAATTAAAGATAATCGCAACCACTCCGGTGTTGAAGGACAAATGCATTTTTCATGGTCTAAAATCTTACAAAATAAACTTAGCTACATGGACCTCGTTCAGGACGAAGTTTACTATACAAAAGCTTTAGTGCCCGAGGCCCCATGGAACGGAGAACAAAAGCCCAAAAAACCGAATAGAATAAAAGTTGAACATAATAATATTTATATTTATGACAACAAAGAAGCAGAAAAATTCGTAGTCTATCGGTTTGAAGGAAATAAAGAAGGCGATTACTCCAATCCCGAAAATATCGCCGGCGTTGTTTATAGTGAAGGCAAGGAAACCCTTTTTGTAGATGAAGAGGCTGAAAAAGATCAAGACTACACGTATGGAGTCAAATCATTATCTTCTACAAATATTGAAAGCAAAGATGCTAAAAAGGCTAAAACTAAAAATCATAATTCCTAAAGTGAGGAGAAACGATGACTATTTTAGGTATAGGTTTAATGTCCGGAACTTCTTTAGATGGGATTGATGCTGCTCTTATTGAAATAAATGATACTGATTCACAAACAAACTATAAAATTGCAGGCCAGTATAGCGAACCTTTCCCTGCAAAAATTAAAGCGGTGTTGCATCAATTATGTGAACCTTCTTCTGCCCGAATTGAAAAAATTTCTTCGATGAATGCCTATCTGGGAAATATGTATGCAGATATAGTGAACAAAACATTAAAAAAATATCATCGAAGCAGTGATGATCTCTCTTTTATCAGCTCTCACGGCCAAACTATTTTTCACCAGCCAACTATGAATCAAACTGACGAGCTCGATATCCCAAACACTTTGCAAATTGGTGATATTTCAGCATTATCTTACCACACAGACACTCCGGTTGTTGGAAATTTTCGTGTTGCTGATATTGCAGCTGGTGGTCAGGGTGCTCCCCTCGTATCTTATGTTGATCAGCTGCTTTTTCGAGAAGATAAAAAAGACGTAGCTGTCCAAAACATCGGTGGTATAGGAAACGTAACGTATTTACCCCCAAAGCAGAGCCAATCTGAACCTGTGTCCTTTGATACTGGTCCTGGAAATATACTGATTGATCAGCTGGTAAGCAGGTTCACTAACGGTAAATTGGCCTACGATTCTGAAGGTGAGATAGCTTCAACAGGGTCAACTAGTCAGCAGTTGCTTAAATGGCTCATGCAGGAGCCTTATCTGTACCGACAGTACCCGAAAACCACTGGCCGCGAATTATTTGGATATACCTATGTTAATCATATACTGGCAACAGGTGAAAAGTTAGGTTTAAAGATGCCGGATATTATTCGAACAGTAACGGAATGGACAGCTGAAACCATCGCTTTTCATTATCGTCAGTTAAACCCCGCCTCTCCTGTTTCCAAAGTGATTATTGGCGGTGGTGGAAGTCGTAATCCCGTGCTTATGAATGATTTACGCCAAAAACTCACCGGATCTCAATTTCTCTCCCACGATGATTTTGGAATTGACAATCAAATGAAAGAAGCTATGGCTTTTGCGATTTTAGGGTACAAACGTTTAACGGGTGATTATAATCAGCTTCCTGTTTTTACCGGAGCCAAATCTTCAGTAATCATGGGAGAGGTAGCCTGTAACACTAAAAATGCATTCAAAAAAGTTCATCGTTTCCATGATTTAAAGTAAATTTATTGATTCGATAAATGTTGCATTACTACCAAAGGGTTATGCTATAGATCATGTACTCTGAAGATAAATTTAAAATACCTTTATTTAATGTGTTTTAACTGAAAGCATAAGCTACAAGCACTCTCCTCCTTCATCACTAACTATAGTAAAAGACTGGCGATAGCCTCAAAAATTAAAAATATTTTTAGCAGACTGAAGGGTTCTTAGACATTTATCTAAGAACCCTTGTTAATCACTTCAAGTTATTTTTTTATACGCAGTCTCACCATACTCCAGGACATGCGTGGCAGCTCTGCCTTCAGCTGCTTGTCCTCCATCACAGCATTTCCTCCGCGGTGCGGTGCTACTTCTTCCCTGTCTTTTGTATTCACCGCCTTTGGATCATCATGTTCGAGCACGATATGCTCCACTACCTCTGCCTGTTCAAATGAACGCAGGTCATACGAAATGGACAATGAATCTTCCAAATGCCTGTTCGTCATAAAAAGCACCAGTTCGTTTCGTTCTTCATTTAATACAACGGCGCTATCTAAATAAGGGACATCTGTAAACTCTTTGGAATCGTATTTATCCGAATGAATGATCGGCTTCAGCGCCTGGCCGCGACCGTAAACTGACAAATAATAATATGGATAGTAAATCGTCTGCTTCCACGCTCTGCCCTGATTTTCAGTCATAATGGGGGCGATCACGTTTACGAGCTGTGCCATGCAGGCCATCTTTACGCGGTCTGCATGGTTAATCAGTGTATGAATCATATTGGCCACCAGCAGGGCATCTTCGAAATTATAAACGTCCTCCAGCTGCGGCGGTGCGATCTGCCAGGGCTTTAGTTTTTCATCCGCTTCGGTCGAATGAAACCATACGTTCCATTCATCAAAGCTAAGGTTGATCGTTTTTTCACTTCGCTTTTTGGCCTTGATGTAATCGCACGTGGAGATGACCGTACGAATGAACTGATCCATATCTAACGATTTTGCTAAAAAATTAGCCGTATCATTTTCCGGATTTCCGTAGTATTGATGAAGCGAAATGTAATTGGCAAATTCATAAGTGTGTGAAAGCGTTGTTGCTTCCCATTCCGGAAAGGTCGGCATATCGGAATTCGAACTACCACAGCTCACCAGTTCAATCGATGGATCCACGGTTTTCATCGCTTTTGCTGTTTCATAAGCGAGACGTCCGTATTCGTCAGCCGTTTTGCCGCCGATCTGCCAGGGCCCGTCCATTTCATTGCCAAGGCACCACGTTTTAATATTGTGCGGCTGCTCGTAGCCGTGGGCTTTCCGCAGATCACTATAGTACGTACCGCCGGGATGATTGCAGTATTCCAGCAGGTTTCTTGCAGCATCGATGCCTCTGGTTCCCAGGTTTACAGCCATCATAACCTCGGTGCCGGCTTTTGACGCCCAGTTGGCAAATTCATTTGTTCCCACTTCGTTTGTCTCTATGGTACTCCAGGCAAGCTCGAGCCGTCTCGGCCGTTCATTTTTTGGCCCTACGCCGTCTTCCCAATTATACGCAGAAACCATGTTTCCACCTGGATAACGAACAATGGGAACCTGCAGATCCCTGACCAATTGCAGTACGTCCTGGCGAAAGCCCTGTTCATCTGCCAGTTCATGGCCCGGCTCATAAATGCCTCCATATACAGCCCGGCCCAATTGCTCGATGAAAGAGCCATAAATTCGCTCATCCACCTCGGAAATTACAAAATCCTTATCGACAATAACGGTAGCTTTAGGTTGTTTTTTCGCCATATTTTGTACGCTCCTTGGTTATGCTGTAATTCGTAAATTCCTGCTCTCGTACACTCTTTTCCTCCAAACGCTGGTAAAGATTTTTCGTAATAAATACTGTTGCTAACGAGGAAAGACTGCCGTAGAAAAAAAGAAAAAAGGCCGGGATCGTTAACGCCCCATAGATTAAAGCAAAATGAACTGCTATTAATGAAACAGTAATGTGCATTTTTGTGATTCCAATAATCAAAGCGTTTTTAAAATAAGTTAATAAACTCGTTTGAAAGCTTGAATGTAAAGCAAAAAGATGCACTGTTAGTGAACTGTAAACGACTAAAATAACAATGTAGAAAAATATTGTTACTGCGTTTGCGGAAAAACCGTTATTCAGTGCCGCATAGTTTACCAGAATAAGCACGGCGCCTCCAAGCCACAGGAAACCAAGCATGTTTGCTTGAGCAAAATCCCGCCTGTAGAATTGAATAAATTTTTTCCCTACTTTTACCTCCCTGCTGTTTAAGAGCTCCTTTGATACACCCAGAGCTGCTGTAAAAGCAGGAAATACGCCAAACGCTACTAGTCCGCCAAGCATCCCTGCAATCCAGCATACGTTTAATATAAAAAGCTTATTGATCCACATAAAAATCATATTTAATTTTTCTAATGGGAGCTTTTTCATATCTTTCCCTCCCCATGAGGTAATTAGCCTTTAACACCGCCGACAGTAAGTCCGGAGATGAAGAACTTTTGAAAGAATAGAAACAGAATGACAATAGGCACGATCGTCAGCACTGACCCGGAAAACAAAAGCTCATAGTTATTGCCATACGGAGTAAGTAATGTGGCCAGGCCAACCGGAAGCGTGAACATTTCATTCGATCTTAATATCAACAACGGCCATAAAAAATTATTCCAGCTGGTAAGTCCCTGTAGAATAGCCATTGCCGCAAATGATGGCCCCATGAGCGGAGCCATTATTTTGAAAAAAATGCCGTACTCTGTGCACCCGTCAATCCTGGCCGACTCCATCAATTCCTTAGGAAGTCCCAAACAGTATTGCCTAAAGAAGAACACTGCCACTGGAGCGACAATTAAAGGAAGCATGACGGCAAAGTAGGTGTCCACCAAATTCAAACCAATCATCATCTGGTACAATGGAAGCATTAAAATCTCGAATGGCACCATAAGTACAAACAATACAAGCATAAAGATAACTCTCGCGCCTTTAAAATTATACATCGCTAGCGCATAGCCCACCATGGAGGAAAAGAATAGCGATAATACAATTAAGCCTCCGCTAACAATAAGACTGTTCATATACCACTGCCAATAGCTGGCCCCCTCCTCAGAAAATACGGCCAAGTAATTACCAAGATCCAGGGCAGCCGGATCAAAGAAAAAGGAAAGGCCCTGCCTCATTAATTCTGATGAGGGTCGCATGGAAGCTACAATTAATGATACTACCGGGGTGAGAGCAATTACGGTTATTACTGCAAACAACACAGTCAATAGAATTGACACCCATTTTTTATTATTTTTGCCCATCACTCTCTAATCCTCCTTTTTGAAGGCGCCAAAGAATTTCAGTTGAACAATACTTACAACAAATATGATCAGCATTAGCACAACTCCGATAGCTGCGCCGAATCCCATGTCGTTTTGTTGAATACCTTCGCGGTAAATATATCCCACAACAGTTAATCCAATATTGCCGGGAGAGCTGTTTTCCCAGAATACAAAGCTTTCTTCAAACATCCGGAAGCCGTTAATGATCGTAATTGTGGCTACGAAAATAATAACTGGCTTTAAAGCGGGCATCGTAACGAATAAAAACTTCTGCCAGGGGTTGGCCCCGTCGATGTCAGCCGCTTCATATAATTCCTCCGAAACGTTCTGCAGACCAGCTAGAAAGTATAATATGTTCACACCAATCCAGCGCCATGAAGCAAGCAGCACCATTAAAAACATCCCTGTGCCTGCTCCGTACCTCCACTGCACCGGTTCCATACCAACAAGGCCGAGCAATTCGTTTACAAAGGAGTTTTCCGACTCCCCAAACATCATCCGGAAAATGATACCAGCGACAATGACTGAGGTGAGAGCCGGTATGAAAAGTGAAGCTCTAAAGAAATTTTTAAAATACAAAGATTTACTGTTTAAAAATACCGAAAGCACAATCGGAATCATTACTAATATAATGACCGTAAAGAACACGTAGGTTGCTGTATTTCCCAGCGCCTGAAAAAACGTCGGGTTTAAAATCCGTTGGTAGTTATGAGTTCCTATAAACGTTGTCTGACCGGGAAGGACCTGCTGAAAACTCATAACGATCGCCTGAATCATTGGATACAGGTACAGTACCAAAAAAGATACAATGAAAGGCGATACAAAAACATAAGGAGCAACCTTTCTTGAATTCAGAAAACGTAGAATACCTTTTAAAGAAAAAGACTTTTTGTTGGACATTGTTTCTGAACGTTCCATTTTCGGCTCCTTTCCGTTAAATAATGATAGAAGGAGGGCAAAAGCCCCCCACCCTATTCTTCTGTCTGACCGCTTTTCACTGCTTCTTCAGCCTGCTTCAATGCTTCTTCCGGCTCCTGGTTCTGCTGCCTGATAGCGCTGTTCAGCACATTCGTGTGAATTTCGGACTGTACATCCGGCAGATCCGGTGTAATATTCAATGCTTCAATTTCTCCGTTTAAGTCTAGAAGAGTGTCAAAGATTTCATCGTCAAAGTAGTCGTAGTAAGGGTTAGGTTCATCCATGGCTTCATCATCCCACACAGTGTACATTGGTGGATCAAATCCTAATTCCTGCCAAAGTGCAATATTTCCTTCTTCAGACAATTTCGCATAGGCTAAAAATTCTTTAGCCAGTTCCGGCTCTTCCGTCTGATTAGTCACTACTGTACCTGTACCGCCCATTCCAGCTGTACGGTTTCCGCCTTCCTCCCATACCGGCAGTGGACGAATTTCCATTTTTCCTTCGAGATCAGGCATATAATCAATAAATCTGCCCATGTACCAGGTTGGCATCATTAACGAAGCGGCTCCGCCGTTATTCATATAGCCATAGTATTCTTCAGAGTGATGAAATCCGCCTGGTGTTACTTCCGCTACTTCATGTTCATTCACCATGTCGTCTAGAAATTGAAGTGTATCAACGTTAGTATCGTTTGCCAGGGTTAGATCGCCTTCATCATTGAAGTAATCGGATCCTCTTTGACTGATTAAAGGCCAGAAGCTGAAATGCTCATCCACCTCTACTGTAGTCATCATAGAATCTGTATTTTCTACCACCTGTTCTCCTGCTTCTACATAGTCATCCCAGGTAACAATTTCATCTATATTCACGCCGGCTTCTTCCATAATCTCCGTATTATAATACATTACTGTAGCGCCAACGTGGTAAGGCATACCGTAATAATTATCATCCTTGGAATATATATCAAACCGTTCTTCCACCATATCGTCGAGCACTGGCTCTACGTATTCATTCATTGATTCTAATTGAACGTCACCTTCGAGGAAGTTGGCAAAGTAACTAATTTCTATGTCTGCCATGTCAGGAGCTCCAGACCCCGACTGTAGAGAAAGAAGCAAATTATTATTCATCTGATCAATAGGGTAGACCTCAGCCTGTAATTTAATCGGCCGGTCTGCATGCTCCTCATTCCATCTATTTACTGCGTCTTCATAAATACCAATATGTTGTTCGTTGAATGTCCAAAAAGTTAATTCGGTAGCATTCTCGCTATCTTCGCCGATTACTTCCACTTCATCTGCTTCGCCTTCTCCTCCACTTCCTTCACCGTCACTTCCGCCACCACTCCCGCCGCCACAACCTGCTAAGTAAACCAAAGACAGCATCGCCCCACCAAAAATCGACCAATGTTTCATAATTGTCCCCCTTATTTATTCTCCTAACTTATACGTACAAGTTATTTTTTATTTAACCATACAGGTGCATTTATTGCAAGCGCTTTCTATACATTTATTTCAATATTTAGATCTTAAATGACGAAAATACTGACACAACAATTTTTCTTCAGTTGTACGCATGTGTGTGATACGATAAAAAGAAAAAGAGGTGCATGATGGTCTCAAAATATAAACAATTAAAGCAGAACATCCAGTCTAAAATTTTGGACGGCAGCTTCCGTCCCCATCAAAAAATTCTATCCGAATACGAATATGTAAAAAACTTTGAAGTAAGCAGACATACCGTGCGTCAGGCTATCGGTGAGCTAGTGAGTGAGGGATGGCTGTACCGGGAGCACGGCGTGGGAACATTTTGTGCAGACCGCTCTAAATTTACTTCTCCCTCCACCCGTAAAAATGTGGCCATTATCACTACGTACATTTCCGATTATATTTTTCCCTATATTATACGCGGAGCGGAACGGTATTTAAGCGATAAAGGCTACAACGTTATTCTCATGAGTACCAATAACGATTTTGATAAAGAAAAACAGGCGCTCGAAAATATTCTTACCCAGCAGGTCGATGGACTAATTATTGAACCTACGCGCAGCGCGCAAGCTAATCCCAATCTAAATTACTACCTGAATCTCGAAAATGCCGGCATTCCTTACGTTATGATAAACGCGTATTATGAAGAGCTTGAACCGCTGAGTTTAACCTTAAACGACCAGGATGCCGGCTTCCGAAATGCGGAGCATTTAATCCAGCTCGGGCACCGGCGTATTATAGGGTTATTTAAGACTGATGATATGCAGGGTGTTCAGCGGATGAAAGGCTACCTTAAAGCCCACCGGTACTACGGCTGTCCAGTAGATCCATCACTTTTGATCACATATTCCACCGACGAAAAGTATTCAAAGGCCGCTCAGTCTGTCGAACAGATTTTAAAGGACCAGACTGAAGGGCCTACCGGACTTGTCACCTATAACGATGAACTCCTGCTGCAGCTTCTTGATGTGCTTCGCGATAAAAACCTGCAGATTCCTGGGGATATTTCTGTTGTAAGCTTTGACGATTCCCATTTTACCCAAATCTCTGAAGTAAAATTTTCTTCCATCGTGCATCCCAAAGAACGTATGGGAGAGGACGCAGCCAAATATGTAACGACTCTCATTGAACAGCCGGATGCTGCCCTTTCCTCTATTGTATACGAGCCTCATTTTATCGACCGCCATTCGACACGGAGTCTCCAATTCACACCAGCATTGGAAACAGAATAAATAATAAATGCGGACCGTCGAACAACTGGCCTGCATTTAAAAAAGGAAGCTGCTTCTTTTATTGCGCGCAGCTTCCTTTTTTGTATGATTACAAGTCGTAACTCCAGTATATATTGTTGTAAAGTCCAGTAAATCTGGCCTCTCCCGGCTCTTTAGAGCATTTACTTTTCAAAACGATAGGATTTCTTTACAGGCTTCCAAATTGTTTCGATTTCTTCTAAAGACTTGTTTTTTGTTTCAGGAACTATGGTCATCACAAATATAAAACAAATGACGTTAATAACCGCAAACATCCAGAACGTAAACGCGCCTCCGGCGTTATTGATGAGTACAGGCGTGAATTGCCCTATCGCCCAGTTGGCTCCCCATAAAAACATAGTGGCAATTCCGACTGCTTTTGCACGCATATGGTTTGGAAAAATTTCCGGAATCATAATCCACGGAATTGGGCCCATTGAAATACAAAACGCTGCTGTAAAGCCCATGATAAAAAGCAACGCCCAGATTCCATTGCCTACATCAAAATAGAAAACGCTTCCAATAAGGACCATAAAAATTGCCATCAAACTAGATCCGACGCCCATCAAACGTTTTCTTCCTGCTTTGTCGATTAATAAAATAGCAACCACTGTAAATATTACCTGCACGGTTCCTATTAAACTCGTCGCCAGAAATTCAGTATTGTTTTCAAATCCTACCAGCCGAAAGATTGTAGGTCCGTAATAAGTTACAGCGTTCATTCCGATAACCTGATTAAATAAAGCCAGAAAAATACCGACTGCCATCGCTTTTCGAAGACCTGGCTTTAACAGCTCTCTCATTGATGTGTTTGATTCGCTTCGAAGAGAGGTTTGAATAGCCTCCAGCTCCAGTTCAGCTGAGCGCGTGTTATTAATTTTTTCCAATGTCCGAAACGCTTCTCCATGCTTTTGCTTTTTGACTAAATACCTGGGACTTTCAGGAATAAAAATAAGCATGATGAAAAATAGAACTCCCGGTACTACTCCATAGCCCAGCATCCATCTCCATCCTGTTTCCACTCCCCAGCCATAGCTGCCGGAGTTTGCAACAGCAAGATTAATATAAAACGTAGCCGAAATACCAATAATAGTGAACAGCTGATACATAGACGCCAGTCGGCCGCGTATAGCAGGCGGAGCGCATTCAGCAATATACGTAACTGACAACGCAGAGGCAAAACCAATTCCGAGGCCGCCCAGAACTCTTGCAAGAATAAGAGAAGTAACGCTCATAGCAAGCGCTGACCATAAAGCGGAAACAGCAAAGAGAATTCCCGACAGCATTAAAATCTTTTTCCTCCCAAAACGGTCACTTAGATAGCCGGACAACCCGACCCCGACAACTCCTCCTACCATAACGCTTGAAATGATAAATCCTTCCATAGCCGGGCTTAAATTATAAAGCTCCTGCAAAAAGCCAATGGCGCCCGAAATTACTGCGGTATCAAAGCCATATAAAAAACCTGCCATTCCTGCTGCGGAAGCTATCAACAACACATACCAGACTGACTGCTTCTCTTTCATGATGTTCAATATCCCCTTTCAATAATTGGAAATGATAACGATTACATGAAAATTATCATATGTTCGTACAAGTTTCAATAATATGGTTTATATTTACATTTAATACATACAAGCTCATCTTCAAAAAACTCATTGAGGATTTTTTCACTCCAGCTTTTCTAATTATGTTGTTTAATAAGTGTAGAAAGCGGTTGCAATAAGCTTCGTTTCATGATTAAATGAACTTAACTTATACGTACAAGTTGTGTTTTATCCATTGATTTCATTAACGCAATAAAACAGAAATGAGAGATTCATTCGAATTACTAAAAATGCTTTTCAAAGGAATGAGTCAAAATGAAGCAGTCAGAAATGAAACACGCCGTTACTCAAGGTCAGACTTCACTCGGAATTGAATTTGGCTCCACTCGTATTAAAGCAGTACTGATGAACAACAGCTTTGAAACAATCGCCTCGGGCAGCTATGAATGGGAAAACCAGATGAAAAACGGTTTTTGGACATACCATCAGGAAGATATTATTGCTGGTTTGCAGAAGGCTTATGGGAGCATGAAATCCGAAGTGGAAAGCGCGTACGGGATTACCCTCCGCACTATTGGTTCGATAGGTATTTCAGCTATGATGCACGGCTATATGCCATTTGACCACACCGGAGAACTGCTTGTCCCCTTTCGGACGTGGCGTAATAATACCACCGGCGCTGCGGCCAGCGAATTGACGGGTCTTTTTCAGTACAATATCCCGGAACGATGGAGTATCGCCCACCTTTATCAAGCCATACTCGATGATGAAAAACATTTGCCGCGTATTCAGTTGATTACGACTTTAAGCGGATACATCCATTGGCTGCTGACCGGAAAACAGGTCATTGGGGCCGGGGATGCCTCGGGGATGTTTCCAATCGACGACACTACTCAGGACTACAACGATTTCATGCTTGAGCAGTTCGACACCCTCACTGCAGCAAGAAATTATCCATGGAAAATTAAAAACATTCTTCCTGAAGTTCTTACAGCTGGCGAACAGGCAGGCACCTTAACGAATGACGGCATTAAAATTCTGGATAAATCACAAAACC
The DNA here is from genome assembly GCF_033845285.1 of Marinococcus sp. PL1-022. Classification (NCBI taxonomy): domain Bacteria; kingdom Bacillati; phylum Bacillota; class Bacilli; order Caryophanales; family Bacillaceae; genus Marinococcus; species Marinococcus sp. PL1-022. The sequence goes on from NZ_JAWXCX010000001.1 coordinate 1,827,132, forward strand.
TGCAGCCCGGGATTCCATTTTGCCCTCCGGAAGGTGACGCCGGAACCGGAATGGTGGCTACAAACAGCGTGAAAAAACGTATCGGAAACGTTTCTGTAGGGACCTCTGTTTTTGCGATGATTGTGCTGGATCAAAAAATTTCTAACACTCATCCGGAAATTGATTTAGTTACTACACCAAATGGAAACCCTGTCGCCATGGTGCATGCAAATAACTGTTCAAGTGATTTGAACGCCTGGCTTGGGTTGTTCCGGGAGTTTTCAGAAGCAACGGGACAAAAGCTTAATTCTGGCGATTTATTTGAATTAATGCTGCAGAAAGCTCTCGAAGCGGATCCTGATGGCGGCGGCCTGCTCAGCTATGGTTATTTCTCCGGTGAAAATATTACAGGACTGGAAAGCGGCCGCCCTTTGTTTGTGCGCTCTCCCGAAAGCAATTTCAATTTAGCTAACTTCATGCGGACGCATCTTTTTTCTGCTTTCGGTGCCCTAAAAATCGGCATGGTTCTTTTAACAGATAAAGAACAGGTAGCGATCGATAATGTCTTCGCTCATGGCGGCTTGTTCAAAACTCCAGTCGTGGGACAACGGGTAGTTGCTGCTGCCATGAATACGCCTGTCTCTGTTATGGATACGGCCGGAGAAGGCGGAGCCTGGGGAATTGCTGTACTGGCCTCCTATACGAAGAACAAAGGCCCGGCTGAGACACTGGAAGAATTTTTGGATAATAAAGTTTTTAAAGAAATCGAAACCACGGAAATTCATCCTGATCGCGCTGATGTAGAAGGGTTTGAAATTTTTATGGAACGTTATAAAAAAGGTCTCGTCATCGAACAGGCGGCAGTTGATCATTTAACACCGGCTGATGCAATCGGCGAACAAGTCAAAGTAAATTAAACTATCAATAAGAAAAGAGGAGTACTTATGCCCGCTATTGAAAAAAAAGAATTCTGGTTCATTGTAGGCTCCCAACAGCTTTACGGAGAAGAAGCCTTAAAAGAAGTCAAAGCCCATGCCCAGCACATAACTGATGCATTAAATGAAAGCGGTGTTTTACCTTATCCGCTTGTTCTAAAAGACTTAGCAATCAATACAGATGAAATTACACGCACCATGAAAGAAGTGAACTATCGTGATGAGGTGGCCGGCGTTATCACATGGATGCACACCTTCTCTCCCGCAAAGATGTGGATTCGCGGAACGAAGATACTGCAAAAACCACTGCTTCATCTAGCTACCCAATTTAATGAAAGCATCCCGTGGGAAACCATTGATATGGACTTCATGAACCTGAATCAGTCGGCGCACGGTGACCGAGAATATGGCTTTATCAATGCCCGCTTAAACAAGCAGAACAAAGTGGTCGCAGGCCACTGGGAGCATGCCGGCATCCAACAGGAAATTGCCCAATGGATGAACACGGCTGCGGCTTATAACGAAAGCTTCAACATTAAGGTTGCCCGCTTCGGTGACAACATGCGCAATGTAGGTGTTACGGAAGGCGACAAAATTGAAGCGCAGATTCAATTTGGATGGGTCGTCGATTACTACGGAATTGGAGACCTTGTGGAATACGTCCACCGTGTTACAGACGAAGAGGTTGAAGCCCTCCTTTCGGAATACGGTGACCTTTATGAATTTGAGTACGGCAGCTATACAGAAGAAGAATGGAAAGACAGCGTTAAAGTACAGGCAGGCTATGAAATTGCTATTAAACGCTTTCTGGATGATGGAGGCTACAATGCTTTCACGACCAACTTTGAGGATTTACATGGAATGAAGCAGCTGCCAGGCCTTGCTGTTCAACGCCTCATGGGGCAAGGGTACGGCTTTGCTGCTGAGGGGGATTGGAAAACGGCTGCTCTTGACCGTTTGATGAAGGTGATGAGTCATAACGAATCAACAGGTTTTATGGAAGATTATATTTATGAATTGACGGCTGGAAAAGAAGCTATTCTTCAATCACATATGCTTGAAGTAGATCCTACCCTGGCAAACCATAAGCCAAAAATCGTGGTATCGCCATTAGACATTGGTAATAAAGAAGATCCTGCACGCTTAGTTTTTGATGGTAAAGCCGGAGACGGGGTCGTGGTTTCCATGGCGGATTTTGGAACGCATTACAAGCTTCTGATTAATGAGGTTTCGGCATTTGAACCGCCTGTTCCTGCTCCGAACCTCCCGGTGGCCCGAATACTCTGGAGTGTTAAGCCAAACCTTCAGGATGGAATAAAAGCCTGGATTGAAAATGGAGGCGGGCACCACACCGTTGTTTCATTAAATGTAACGACAGATCAGATTATTAATTATGCGAAGCTGGTAGGTCTTGAGTACGTCGTTATTAATTAATATATTTCATCAGCTTAAGCTATTGATATTTAAGGAGTGAGCTTTATGGAGAATCTGAAAAACCCTATTGTTTTACAAAGAGCCGACCCATTTGTTTATAAGCACCATGACGGGTTTTATTACTTTACCGGCTCTCACCCTTCCTACGATCGGATTATTTTGCGGCGGGCTAAACATTTGAATGACCTGTACGACGCAGAAGAATACGTTATTTGGCGTAAACACAGCAGCGGGGCTCAGAGTCACTTAATCTGGGCACCTGAAATTCACCGAGTAGACGGGAAATGGTATATCTATTATGCCGCCGCTCCTGACGACAACATTGACGATAATACCTTCAATCACCGAATGTTTGTGCTTGAAAATGACTCAGACAACCCAATTGAAGGCGAATGGAAAGAAAAAGGTGAAATAGATGCAGGGTGGAGTGCATTCGCTCTTGATGCAACAACGTTTGAGCACAATGGTATTCAATATTATGTTTGGGCACAGCAGGATGTAAATATAAAGGGCCATTCAAATATTTATATAGCTGAGATGGAAAACCCATGGACTTTGGCGTCTACCCCCGTGCTGCTGACTAAACCTGAACTGCCCTGGGAAATTAAAGGCTTCTGGGTCAATGAAGGCCCTTCCGTTCTGATTAGAAATGAAAAGGTCTTTATTACGTATTCAGCAAGTGCCACTGGCATCGATTACTGCATGGGTCTGCTGACAAGTGATGCCAAGGCAGATTTACTGAATCCAAATTCCTGGACGAAAAGCCCGGAGCCAGTTTTTGAAAGCTATTCACCGAATAAACAATACGGACCGGGCCACAATTGCTTTACCGTGTCCGAAGATGGCGGCAGCGACATTTTAGTTTATCATGCCCGTAATTATACCGAGATTGTTGGAGATCCCCTTTATGATCCGAATCGTCATGCCCGTGCACAGGAAATTACGTGGGACGAAAGCGGTAACCCCGTGTTTGGTATTCCTGTCCCGGATGACCGGTGGACTCCAGACACGCCAACAATTTTAACGACAGAAAATTCCAAGGAATAATTTCCTGAACATACATGTAAGTACATTGAAGGAGGTTTCCCATTGCTGGAACTATTGAAGCAGCAGGTCTGCAGCGCAAATCAGGGACTCGTTGATCATGATCTCGTTACTTTTACCTGGGGAAATGTCAGTGGATTTGACCCTGAAGCAGAATTATTAGCCATTAAGCCTTCCGGAGTGCCCTATGAAGAGCTCTCCCCCGAAGATATTGTATTAGTGGATTTAAAAGGAAATGTTGTGGAAGGCGATTTAAAGCCCTCCTCTGACACTCCTACCCATATCGAGCTGTATAAAGCTTTTCCAGGTGTACGGGGTATTGTTCATACGCATTCGGATTGGGGCACAGCCTGGGCACAGGCTGGTAAAAGCATTCCCTGCTCCGGAACCACTCAGGCGGATTATTTTTACGGGGACATTCCCTGCACACGTCAACTAACAAAAGAAGAGGTGCAGAATGGTTATGAAAAAGAAACAGGGTCAGTCATTATAGAAGCCATGCATGGAAGAAATCCTGTAGAAGTGCCGGGAATTGTCGTTCACGGGCATGCACCGTTTGCCTGGGGCGGTTCTCCGGAAGACGCGCTCCATAATGCTGTGGTGCTTGAAAAAGTCGCAAAAATGACGTTTCTTTCCTATCAGCTTTCGGGTGAGCTCCCCCTTGATAACCATGTGCTGCAAAAGCATTATGAAAGAAAGCACGGGGAAAACGCTTATTACGGGCAGTCTAAATAAATGATTCCTACCTTAAACGAGCAGGCCCTAATTTAAACAGGCCTGCTCGTTTTTTGGTTACACATCCAAGAAGATTACATGTATCTGTTACCTTATAATTATTTTTACAAAAAAATAACTTACTTCCTATACCATTCCAACGCATTCGAGTACAGAATTTTGTCGGCTGCTTGAACGTCAAATAAAGTTTGAACCAGCTGGACATCCTCATATTTGAAAGGCCTCGGGGCTCTTGTCGACGGCAGGTCGGTGCCGAACATCAAAGCATCCGGATTCGCGTAATAAATAGACGTTAAAGCATTTGCGACATTTAGTTCCACACGTCCAAAGCCGGTGGCTTTCACTCTGAGGCCTTTATCCACTAATTTCAAAAGGTGAGGCAGCCCCTCCTCTGTTAGCCCTAAATGATCGATGGATACAGCAGGTAAATTTTCAATAACAGAGGCTATTTCCGGCAGTTCTCTGGCATCCATATAAAGCTCGCTGTGCCACCCCGCTATTTCATGCACTCTCCGGGCCAGGTAATCGAGTCTGGAAAGGTCTTCGGACCCGCCCCGGCGGATATTAAACCGCAGCGCCCTCACGCCGTGATCGTGCAGCCGTAAAATTTCTTCATCACTGACACTGGACGGCAGCTGCGTTACCCCACAAAACGAGGGGCCCAGCTGTTGAAGGGCTTTAATTAAGTAGCCCTGGTCAAACCCCTGAAACGATCCCGATACCACTGCCCCGCCCCGGATCTTGTAATCAGCTGTATCCTTCTGGTAATCGGCTGCAATGTATTCCGGAGGCGTGTAGTCCTGATTTTCGGTAATGGGAAAGTTAAAATCAATAATGTGGAAGTGCGCATCAAATATTCTCATAAACTCCCCTCTCCTGCATCATAAGAATACCCCGATTCAGCTTGTCTGGTCAAAAAAATGCCCGAAATGGAGGAAGCTGGCCTCATTTCGAACATGATGATCTATACTTATTCACATAATTGAATTTAAGAAGGAACTGATTTATTGGAATCTACAGTTGATATACCCTTTATTCTTCTTTTGCCTGGGGTCTATTTAGCTTTTTTCCCAACACAAGCATAAGCCCGCCAAATAAAGCAGCTGCGAGTATCCATACCCAGATTGGCATGGAAAAACCATCCGGTTCATTCACTTCCGGCGTATTAACTTCCGCATATTCTTCAATATCATCCTGGGCAATCGTAAAATCTTCTTCCACCGAGAAGTTATCATCACCGGCAGAACCATTCAACGTAAGCGTATAATCTCCGTCATCGAGGCTCTCATTGTTCCAGGGGATTTGGTATCGTATGTTCGATTTGGGGGCCATGTTAAATTCCGCTAATTCTCCGCTAAATACTTCCTCGTCTTCGGAATCCGTAACTATATAGTCTCCCAAAATATCACCCTGAATAAGGTGGGCGTTATTGGTCATTTCGATAAATACCTGACCGGTTTCCGTCAGAAACCCTGCCTCTCCAACAGAAAAATCCGGCGTGGATTCATTAGGCAGATTAACCTGAACAGCGAGCTTATAGGATGTTTCCGTATTTAAAACAATGTTGGCCTCTTCATTGCCGCCTGATCCATCTGCCTCCTGTTCCGATACCTCGGTCGTAAACACAACCGCTCCCAGCGCCGTTTGTCCCTCCACATCCGGAGCTTCCACCGAAACCGGGACCTCTTCAGAGGCTCCCGGCTCCAGCGTAACTGTCTCATCCAGGCTTAAATATTCCTTCATGGATACCGCATCGTCCAACAGCCGGGTATTCGGTGAATCCACGCTGGGATTATACAGGATGCCACCCTTCGGATGTGTGTACGCATTCGCCGGCTCTGCACTTAACGTTACTTCTTCATCCAAATTATTCGTCATACGAAAATTTACCGTCTGCTCTTCCCCGGGGTCCATGGCCAAACTGAAATATCCCTTCGTCCCTGTTTCCTGATTTTCCGGATAAACTGGTTCGATTTCCAGGGGAACTTCTTCTTCTGCTGCGGCAGTTTGCACAGGAATATTAAGAATCAGAACACCGAACGCTGCGATCAGCCATTTCCTCATACCAAGCGCCTCCTTTTGTTAAATATGCATGAATAAAAAGCCGGCCTGCCCAGGCGCGGCTTTTTGAACACATGCTTTCATATACTTTTTTATTAAGATGATGGTCCTGATACCAGGCTGAAGGTAACGGTCGATGTATAGGTGCCTTCCTTCACATCTTTTGGCTGCAGATCAAGGCTTAAATCAGTATCGGATAGCGTGAAGGTCCCCATGCCTCCGTCCGCCTGAGCACTGAGAATGTTGACGCCCGTTTCAGAGCCCGTATCGATATCTCCTTCTTGAGTAGCGATCGTCCCACTATCAGAAGAACCTTCTTCGGCCGAAACAGATGGAGCACTCATATTCAAGGAATTAGCCGGAAGAGCGTAATCATCTGCGTTGGTCAGTGGCGCTGCATCTACATTCAGCTGCCAGCCGCTCCCGCTTCCTGTGGAATCGACTACAGTATAATCGCCAATATCAGTCGTCAAAGTTTGTACAGAGCCGTCCAGAGTTGTTTCTGCGAAACTGCTGATGGATAAATTTTCGATAGACAAGGAGCCGCCATTAATGGTTGCTTCAGTTGTGCCCGATTCTGTCGCTGCCAACACAGGCGCCGACAAGGTTGTCATTGCGACCCCCGCCGCAATCGCGCTTACAGTTATTTTCTTCGATACCTTTTTCATATTTATTCCCCCTGTTGTTTTGTATTGTTCAATATTTATAGTATATCTTTAGTCCCAATTAAAAGCAAGGTAATTCCAGAATCAGGATCAATTAAATTATTCGAATAGTTTAAAATAGATATCTTTATGATAAATATATTTAATATTTATATATTATTTCATAAAAAAATCAACCGATAAATATGTATAAAAAACTAATATTTTAAAATTTTAGTAATAAAGCACTAAATATGTTTTTCAAAAAAATATTTTTAAATAGAAGAAGCAGTACTTTTGAATTACTGAATTCAAAAAGCCCCAAATTGGTGACGTGCTTCACCTGCGGGCAGGAGCTCAGCCGCAAATTTCAGGAAATATAATTATTTTCTTTAGCGTTAAAGGACGGGTGAAACGGTTTTGCTTTTGAACTGGTAACAGGGGCCTGTATAAAGTTTTTTAAATCAACCAAAAAGCAGCCTGTCTACTTCATTATTTATGTAATATATTTTTGACATTATGTTAAAAATATATTACTATAAACCTAAGGAGGTCATAGATGAATGAATGAACTAGGTGAACTATCTAATCAACTGTCGGTGTTCCGGGCTAAAAAAGGTTATTCCCAGGCCGAGGTTGCAAAAAGAATCGGTGTGAGCCGCCAGACTATTATTTCCTTAGAAAAAAACAAATACAGCCCCTCGCTCAAATTAGCATTTGAACTGGCACATCTATTTGATACCGGTATTGAAGATATTTTTCAATACAATCTAAAAGGAGAGGATTAGCATGGAATGGTTTTTCTATCCGTATTTAGTTGTCGTCATCTTCTCTATTCTCGTCTGGCTCCGTTTTCAACACGGCGAAGAAGGTAAGGATGAACGCGGCCGTGAAATTATCAACCGCTCGTATTCGATTATTTTTCCAATGTTTCTCGTTGGCTGGGTCATGGTAAGATTAATCGAGGACTTCGTCGTTCCGCTGGACGGAGATGCGTGGCGGGACGCCATGTGGTATTTGATTACGGGAATTATGATCCTTCACTCGGTGCTTATTTTTATCTTCAGAAAAATTTATTAACAATTAACAGATCACCTGACGAACAGAAAATTTTATCAATAATCTTAATTTTCAAATTTCATAAAAGAATCTTGTATTAAAATGTGGTTCTTCTATTTACCCCCTTCCCCACAACATTTTCTTCCACATCACCTAAAAAACGGTGATGTGGCCTTCGTTCAGAAAAAATGCTCCCAATCACTAAAAAATTTTCATACATGTATCACTATATAAAAGTTTAAAATTTACTTCCAAATGATTGCTTCTAAAATATATTGATAGGCCTCATACCAATCTTGCTTAATTCCGTGCTCCGATTTCACAATTGCTTCTTTTAAAAAGAATGACAGATTAACGCTTCGGATGGTATCCTAAATTATAATAAACGTTCTATCTAATAAAGGAGTATTCAATGGCTATTTCTGCGAAAAAAAAGGCACTTTTAACAGTATCGGAAAGACTTTTTTATGAACACGGCTTTCGCGGCGTCGGCCTGAAGCAAATTATTCAGGAGGCGGACGTTGCAACGATGACACTGTATAATCATTTTTCGTCCAAGGAGCATTTAGTTGAAGAAGTGTTGAAGCAGCGGGAAGAAAGATACTGGTCTTATCTGGACAACTTCGTTCGTGACGAGAATGATCATCCCTTTATCACTGTCGTCAAAGCACACGGAACCTGGCTGAAGGAAGAATCCTATAAGGGGGACATGTTTCTGAGGGCCATTGAAGACTACGCCGGCACCGATAACAGCATTGAAAGTATTGCACGTTCACATAAAGAAAAATTACTGCAGTATTTGCAGCAGTCAGCGGTCCGTCTTGGTGAAGAAAATCACAATGATTTCGCCCATTACTTTACCCTGCTGCTCGAGGGCACAACATCGATGACAACGCTCATAGGAGCTGAACAGGCGACCGAATATTCACTAGCTATGGCAAAAAAAATAGTTACCTAGCCACCTTATTTTTTTATCATTATATTATAAAGGTCGTTCTATCTAAAAGGAGGTTTATGAAAATTGCGCTTTTCTGCACTAGTCGCCCCGGGAATTATTATGATTGCTGTCGCTTACGGCCTGGCCCGGTTCAGTTATGGACTGCTTCTGCCAGGTATCAGTAAAGACCTGGGCATGAGCCCTTCTACTTCCGGTTTTATTTCGTCACTATTTTATTTTTCCTATTGCTTTGCCATTGTCGCTGCCACGGTATTTACCACGGAAAAAGGCCCGCGGGGGATGGTACTCGCTGCCGGCGCTTCCGCTTTTCTCGGCCTGGTTATGATGAGTGTAAGCCCAAACGTTTGGTTTCTTGGAGGTGGCGTTTTGCTTGCCGGAGCCAGCACAGGATTTGTTTCGCCTCCATACGGAGCTGCAATTTCTCTCTGGCTTAAGGAAAAGCAGCAGGGCAAAGCTAACACGTGGATTAATTCCGGCACGAGTATGGGCCTTGCGCTTTCAGGAGCCGGAGCTCTGTTCCTCGCATCCGAATGGCGGCTGACGTATATGATCTATGCGGGTATTGCTCTGATAGCATTTATATGGAATGCGAAAATGATTCCTTCCCTTGGTCCAAAGCCGAAAGTAATGTTCGAGCGGGGGAAGTTCTCTTTTCGGGGCGTAGAAGGAGCAATTCCTTTAGTCGTCTGTTCCACCATTTTAGGAATTTCCACCGCTGCTTTCTGGACATTTTCTGTCGACTTTTTATCCTCCACCAATCAGTACAGCGGCAGCGAAACCTCCCTTTTTTGGATTGTTATCGGGGCTTCAGGGGTGCTGGGCGGGTTTTCCGGTGCTTTAATCGAAAAACTGGGTCTCCCCTTTGCTTACAAATGGGCGAGTCTGGTTATCGGTACCTCCTCCTTACTGCTTGCCCTGTTTCCTGAACAATGGGCGCTGGTTTACCTGTCAGCTGCATGCTTTGGTTCCTCCTACATTTTTATTACCGGCGTCTTAATGGTCTGGGGGATCCGGGTATTTATCAACAATGCTTCTCTTGGGATCGGCACTCCTTTTTTACTCCTTGCACTCGGTCAGGTGCTTGGCTCTTTCTTTGCTGGTGCGTTAATCGGAGCATTTAATTATTCCTGGGCCTTCGCTGTCTACGGAGGCGTCGGAGTGTTTGCGATGGATCTTGGGCCGAGAAAAATTAAAAAGAACCCACGACGGGCTTATCAGCAGGCTGATCAATATTATCTTTAAATTTCAGAATACAACTAAGAGCAAAGGTGAAATACACCTCTGCTCTTAATGCCTTTTACGCGATTTATTTAACTTTGAAGATGCAGCATTAAAACGCCAGCAATGATCAATGCTAAGGAGACAAGTTTTTTTTTCGTGAGCGGCTCCTGAAAATAAAGAGCACCAAGTGTTGCCGTCGCAGCAACCATTACCCCTGACCAGATTGCATACGCGATACTGATGTCCATATATTGAATGCTTAAGGTCAGAAAATAAATGCATCCCAGAAATAACAAATAGGCAGCAGCGCTTGGCAGCTTTTTCTGAAACCCCCTGGATAATTTCACTGCCACGTTTGCGATAACAGCAAACACTAAGCTTGTCGTTAACAATAAGGCTCCCATCACCAAGCTTCTTTATCATCATGCTGCCGTTCGGGAATATTCAGCCCAATCATTCCCGCCACCACACATAACACCCCGGCGGCTTTAATAATAGACATACTTTCCTGAAAGATAACGGAGCCGATCAAAACGACCAGAACCGTACCTCCTCCTGCCCATAAGGCATTTACAATTCCTAATTCGTAGTTATTAGTAAGAATAATGTAGCAGCTGAGTGCTACAATGTAACAAAAAGCAACCATAAGAGTGCCCTCCAGGTTGTCAAAACCATTCGCCACCTTCATATAGGCAGCGCCTATCACTTCTAAAACAATAGCAAAGCTCAGTAAAGTGTAGTATTTTAGCATAGAAACTCCTTTTATTTTCAGAATGGATGTGTACAGATGAATATGCGCATGCTGGATTATTTCCTGGCTGTCGCCCAGGAAAAAAACATATCCAGAGCTTCCAAAAAATTATTTATTTCCCAGCCGGCTTTAAGCAAACAAATCAAACAATTAGAAGGCGTACTTGGTTTTTCACTTTTCGTTCGTTCTTCGCAGGGGATGATGCTTACTCAAAAAGGAGAAAAGCTGTATGATGATATCGAACCTCTTGTAAACCAGCTGCACTCCCGTCTGAAAAAGCATATGGAAAGCAGAATTATTCACATAGGAGCTGACCCTTTACTGGCTTCGTATTATTTTCCGCAGCGTATGGAGAGCTTCAGCCCTTTTCAGCTTCAGCTCACTCATATTAAAGACGATACAATCGATTTATTGCCGCTGATTCGTTCAGGAGACATCGATGCAGCTATTGTCCAGGATCAATCCATGTACCACGGCCTGGCTTCTGCTTTTTTATTTCACGACGAGTTTTTTGCGGCAGTTCCTGCCGATCATCCATTAGCACATTACGAATGTCTTTCCATGACCCAATGCTTCCAATACCCGCAAATACTCAGTCCGCCCACCCCTTTATATCAGCGAATCATAAGGCTTATAGATGACTACAACGTTTCGGCTCCTTCCATTATAGAGGTTCCTTATAATGCTATTGTGGGGTTTGTGGCCCAGGGGTACGGCATTTCCTATCTTCCTTCTATAATCGTCCAGAAGGTTGATTATAAAGGAGTGGTCTTTATCCCGTTGCAGGATGCCCCTCTTCACCGCGACATGTATTTGTTTGCCACAGATCAAATCTATCTGGAAATGCTTCGGAAAGGCTTCGATCTGTAAACACTATAACGGCATATCCTCGTTGTGCATAATACTTATCATGGATGAAGATATAACCAAAAGTTATATGCATACAAAAAACCCTTTTTGATAAAAGAAAAAGGGGGGTTAATACCTTAAAAACGACTGTAGGTTTGCACCACAGTCGTTCTGTTTAATGCTGTCTTATTTTGATTTTAAGTCTTTTTTCTTCTAATTTAGACTTTCAATTTGAAGTGTTAAGCTTAAATAACCACTCTAATCGGTGCTAAAAATCTTAATCAAAATTGAATGAAATAAGGATAAACTAGTAATTCCCATCGCTTCAAGTTAATTTTCCCCACCCTCTTCTTCCTGGTACTCCAAAATATCTCCAGGCTGGCACTCCAGAGCCCTGCATATTGCTTCGAGAGTGGAAAAACGTATAGCTTTTGCCTTGCCATTTTTCAGTATCGAAAGATTCGCCATCGTAATACCCACCCTTTCCGAAAGCTCGGTTACACTCAATTTTCTTTTTGCAAGCATTACGTCAATGTTGACGATCACTGCCATTGCTTTCACCTCAGACCGTTAAATCATTTTCATATTTTATATCTACCGCATGCTGAAATAATTTTTGAAGGACAGCAGCAAAGACTGCCACTACTGCAGGGGCAAATACAAAGCCCGCTCCAATAAGGATGACCCCCGGGGCGTCATCTAATTCCGCGAAGATGTAAAACAGGGGCATTCCTACTACATATAAACCGCTGATGGCGACCGCACAGTACTTGATCACTTTTAAAGCTTTAAGAGCCAATTCTGAAAACGCTTTGTTTTTGTCAATGTAATTCAAGAGCTTGAACGCCTGATACAGAGCGACAAAAAAGGGTATTGCCGCTGCATACATTACAGCTAAAATTCCGTACATAACATAAGCAAATCCCGTTTCACTGCCTGCAGCCTCTCCCGCAATCACAGGCAGCCCGAACAAACATAAAGCAAGTACCGGCAGTCCGATACAAATCACAGCTATCTTTAAAAAGAGCGTAGAGCCTCTTTTCATGAAAGGCACCTCCTTGTTGATGCTTTTATTTTATCATTGATTGTATTGATAATCGATAAATTTTTATTTCTAATCGAAAATAAATGTACTTACTGTCTAAAACGATTAATAAAGTAGCTCTGAGCCTGTTTTTCAATAAAAATAAGACAAGACTGGTATTGATCCAGTCTTGTCTTACTGAGCTAATCATTTGTTTTCGGGCATTTTTTATTTATCTATTAAATATGCTCTTTGATCCTTTGGATGACCTGGTTGGTAGCGTCTTCCCCGTCCTTTGCCCGGATGGGATCCACTTCAATGTAATTGCTCCGGTTAGTCAATTCTTCGGCCCAGCCAATGAAGAGGTCTTCTTCATCGTCCTTGTCCACAATGGAAATCTCCCAGTGAACGCTTTTATCCTGCTGCTTCAATTCAAAGTAATACTTTGCGATTGGCATTAATTCTGCTTCGGCCTGCCCATCAAACTGTTCTTCTAAACTTTTCGGCTGGTTAGCCATTAAAATACTCCTCCTGTTTAAACACTCGCGTGCAAAATGATTTGAAGCAGCAGAAACATAACTGCTTCTCTTCGTTTATTTCCGTTTAGGTTCTTCCTTAATCGTTGAATGTGAAATCCACACGATAAAAAGCTGATTTCAATAAACAAGCAGCTCTGCTTTCTTATGTTAACCGGCTGGCTTGGCCCAAAGCAGATAAAGATTTCCCAGCTGGACCCGTTCATGTTTTACAATTTGCAGCTCAGATGCCTCGACTATTTCTAAAATATCCCGGTCGTGGTGGCAGCCGTATAATTTTAAAAGTAAAGGATTCAGGTAATGCTGCAGCCAACGCAGGCCTTTATTGTTCATTAATCCATGTTCAAGCAGCAAAATCTGACCCTCCTGCCTGCACCATGTGTTTAAAAGATTCAATACCCGAACTGGATCTTTGTAGCAGCAAAGTGTTCCTGTGGAAAGAATCGTATCAAATGTATTTTCCGGAAATGATAATTGCTCTATTTCAGATAAAATAAAATCAGCATCTATTTTGTATTCTTTTGCCCCAGCCGCTGCTGCCTCGAGCATATCCGGACTGAAGTCAACCCCGGTATATTCAGAGTCGTAAGGCAGAAAAGCATAATTCATCCCTGCCCCAACCGCGATTTCCAATGTTTTCCCCTTTACCGATCCGCATATCTTTCTTCTCCATTTATTATCTGCTTCATCTCTTCTATGCTTCTCGTGCTTAAAAGCCTGTTTGTTGAATTTCTGCACCAGTTTTTCATTGTTCATTTTCAGCCCTCCTCTTTTTGCCATTTACTCACGGTTTAGAGATGACTGTTATTAAAATACAGAAGCTTTCACTTCGATTATACTATTTTCTATTCTTCCCGTTCCTTAAATTTTCCTCATCATTTCTACAGCTGATATGCTTTCTGCTGCTGAATTAAAAATAATCCAACACCGAGCAGCACGATAATCCCGCCGATGATCTGCAGAACGACAACTTCTTCTCCCAGAATGAAAAACGCCAGAATGGTAGCTCCAACCGGTTCCCCTAAAATCGTCATGGAAATGGTGGACGTGTTAATAAAGTTCAACAGATGATTGTAAATAACGTGGGCGATCGTCGGAAGAATCGCAAGCAGCATAAATATCTGCCACTCTTCAGCCCCGTATCCCCTTACTGGAATACCAGAGACTGCATTAAAAACATGCAGCGATACACCGGCCACGAAAAACACAATAAAGCTGTACAGCCAGTGCGATACCCGCTTCACGACACGCTGGCCAATCAATAAATAGACGACCACCGCTATCACGCTAAAAAAGGAAAGCATGTTGCCGAGTAATGCAGAGCTGCTGCTGCGCCCCAGGTCTCCCAGTCCAATAATCACTACCCCGAAAATCGACAGACTGATCGTAATCAGCTGCGGCACACTGATTCGTTCTTTATAAATCAAAAAGCCGCCGGCCAGAGCTACTACCGGCTGCAGGGCCAGAATAATGGTGGAGCTTGCCACCGTAGTCAGTTTTAATGAGCCAAACCAGAGCGCAAAATGCATGCCGAGGAAAACGCCTGAAAAGACGAAAAGCACCCATTCCTGTTTTTTTATGTTTTTGAAATCATTCCTCTTTAACCAGACAAACGGGAGCAAAAACAAACTGGCAATATACATGCGGTACATGCTGAGAATGGTGGCCGGGGCTTCGGACCATTTTACAAATATCGCCGCAAAAGAAATGGCAATAATAGATACTATCAGTAAAAATGCTGTTGATTTATTCATCCTTTCTTCTCTCCATCCTTTATTATCATCTCTTTTTGTTTTGATATAAAGAATCTTATCAAACCAGTGTTTAAAATTCCGGTATATAATTTCCTATTTTCAGCTACTTTTTTCCGGTGCTTAAATACCTACAAATGCTCCACATAATATTTACAAAATTCAAATTTTTGTTTATTCTTATGAAAAGTACCATGCTGATCATAAATACCCAAGGAGTCCTTACGATGAAGAAATCATTATCCGGTTTGATAACGCTGATAGCCATCACTTCCATCAATTGGCTCGCAGCCTTCCTTTTTTCTGTGGGATATATTGAATTTTCGTTTCTAACCGGATTGGCTGCAGTGATTTTAATTGGCTGGTTCACGTCTTCCGGCGGTTTTTCCTCCGATGCTTTTCGCATGCAGACTCAGGGGGATACTGGTATTAGAATGGAAACACAAGCCCGCAGTGGTCTCCGTTCCTCGACACCCTTCTTCGTGGCACTGGCGTATACTGTTCTTGCTTTAATCATAACAATCTACTATTACCGGGATTACTTTTTCCAGTAACGTTCAATCTTTCCTGTATTGATCATTATTTTCAAACCACATTAAAAAGCCTCTTTTCAGCTGTTTAAACTGAAAAGAGGCTTTAAAATAGTTAACATCGTATTTATATCATTTGCGGCTGCTTTTGATTTTTCAATCCAAGCACCTGCTCGGTAGATTTATGAATTTCTTCAATCATTTCTGGATTCTCCGACAGGTTAACCCCGTATGAAGGAATCATTTCTTTTAATTTCGGCTCCCATTCATTGAGCTGCTGTGGAAAGCATTTTTCAATAATTTCGAGCATTATAGATACTGCTGTAGAAGCTCCCGGAGACGCTCCAAGGAGCGCGGCTATGGAGCCGTCTTCCGCGCTGATTACTTCTGTGCCAAACTGCAGAATACCTTTTCCTTCCTCGGTATCCTTAATAACCTGGACCCGCTGGCCGGCTACAAGCGGCTCCCAGTCCTCTGTTTTAGCGCTTGGAACAAACTCTCTCAGCTCTTCCATCCTCTGTTCCTTGGAAAGCATCACTTCTTTGATTAAATACTTGGTCAACGGAATATTTTTGGCTCCAGCTGCCATCATTGTAATCAAATTATCCGGCTTGACGGAGTTTAATAAGTCCATCAGTGAACCCGTCTTCAGAAACTTTGGAGAGAAGCCGGCGAACGGGCCAAACAAAAGCGTTTCCTGATTATTAATGTACCTCGTATCCAGATGCGGCACAGACATTGGTGGTGCTCCAACGGGCGCTTTGCCGTAAACCTTGCCGAAATGCCCGTTGACGACCTCCGGATTCTGGCAAACCATAAACTGGCCACTTACCGGAAAGCCACCAATGCCCCTTCCTTCTGGAATACCGGATTTTTGAAGCAGGTGCAGGCTTCCGCCGCCTCCGCCAATAAACACAAAATCCGCTTCATGAAGTTCAAGCGTTTCTTTTTGATGATTGCGCACCTTCACTTCCCAGGTACCGTCTTCATTACGTGTAATGTCATCCACGTCATGGTTATATTTCATTTCTACATTGTTCTTTTCCAGATGACTAAACAGCTGGCTCGTTAACGAGCCGAAATTCACATCGGTGCCATCTGCAATTTTAGAGGCAGCTATCGGTTCTTCAATCTGACGGTCCTTCATCATTAACGGCATCCACTTTTCAAGCACTTCCGGATCCTCCGAAAACTCCATTCCTGAAAATAACGGATGCGCAGACATTTTTTCATAGCGTGTCCGCAAAAACGAGACGTTGTGATCGCCACGCACATAGCTGATATGCGGCAGAGGCATAATAAAGCCGCGTGGATTTTGAATCAAGTCACTTTTTACCAGATAGGACCAAAACTGTTTGGACACCTGAAACTTTTCATTAATGCTGATGGCCTTACTGATGTCAACAGAGCCGTCCGGCTGCTCATTTGTATAGTTTAGCTCACATAAAGCCGCGTGACCTGTCCCGGCATTATTCCATTCGTTCGAACTTTCTTCCCCCGGCTTCTCAAGCTTTTCAAACACCTTAATGTTCCAGCCGGGGGAGAGCTCTTTCAGCAGTGCACCTAACGTTGCACTCATAATTCCGGCCCCGATTAAAACAATATCTTTTTCATCCTGTTGTTTTTTCATTACTTTCCTACTCCCTACATAATAGAAAAAGACGTCTCCTTTTGGCGGATATCTTCCGGCCATATTTTGTTCACGTCAGGGAGGCATCTTTTCCAATAATTTTACACCAAATATAGATTATCATTATTAGACGAAGATTAAAATCATTATTATTAATATAATAACCGTTTATAATCACAGAAAAACAATTAATACAATTCAAAAGTTCTTACAGCCTTTTTCAAGCTAAAAAACCGAAGCTGGGGAATAGTTCCCGGCTTCGGCTCGCTTCTTTTATGGTAATTAGTCGACTACTGTTACTTCAACGTCCTGACGGCCAAACGCGAATGCGTCGGATTTCGTTGGTACGTGGATGTCAATGCGGTCGTCATTGATCGCTCCGCCTGTGTCTGCTGCTTCATACGTGCCCATGCCTTCGATTTTTACTGTCGAACCGAGTGGGATCACGTCCGGGTCTACGGCGATGACGTTCGCGTCACGGTCGTTGTTCAGATTAACGCCTGTCGCCGTGATGCCGCTGCAGCCAGCACATTCAGCTGTGTATGCGGTAGCTTCCATCGTCATGCTGTCGCCGCCGCTTGTGCTTTCAGAGGACTCGGAAGTCGACGCGCCTGCTACTTCTTCATCAGAAGAATCAGAAGAGCCGCCAAGAGCTGCCTGTGTTTGTGGGCCGGCAACGCCGAAGTAGTCGCCCGCTGGGGAAGAAATGTCGTTAGCCTCCTGGAAGTCTTTTACAGCGCTGAGCGTTCTAGGGCCGAATGTAGAACCAGTATAGCCGTGGAAGTAGCCTTTTTCTTTCAGCGTGTCCTGAAGCTCTGCAACAGAAGAGTTAACGTCGCCGTAAGTCATAGAACCATGATCACCGATGGAAGCGTCTGCTGCCTGTGGCGCTCCGAATACTACGCCTGCTGTAATTGCTGTACCGAATAATGTTTTTTTCATCATAAATAATTCATCCTTTGTAATCATAATATTGTTATTCGTCCTGATGACGAAGTCCATTGAAAAGTTCACCTATATGTTTACTTGCCTTTACATCGTCACTACACTGATTTTCATTGTTGTTTTCCTGCTGTTGTTTTTTTGTGCCGTCTCTTAAACACAACGCTACCGATTATGCCTTGAAAAAGCACAATTGGCAATGACATTAATTTAGTTGTAATCTAACCTTAATAGTTTTTCATATTATGTAAAATTCACGGGTCTTCTCTCACACATTTCATGCAAAACTGCCGTATTTCCACTTATTATTAAAGATAATACATTTACAATATTACGCTGTGATTACAGCAAGACCTTTTTTGCGTAACATTACTAAAAATATATGAAAAACACGCTTTTGAATTTTGCCCTTACGGGGTAAATTTTTTGGTTTTTCGCTTTACTGCAGCACATCAATAACAAAAAGCCTCTGCAGCTCTTCTTTTAAGAAGTCTGCAGAGGCGGTATTGAATCCCAATAATAAGATTTATTTCACCTGTTTGTACGAGGTAACCTCCAGTTCTTCGTCTACGGTGGCTTCGTAAGTTTCTACCTTTGTTTTCCTTCCATCGTTGTTCAGCACATCGATCTTTACGTACCACAGGCCGTCTTTTTCTTCTGTAGAAGTAATACGCTTTGGTTCAGCTACATAGCTTTCGAAAAATGCGTTAACGCTGTCCATTACTTCAGTAAGCCGGGGACCATTCTGCTTGGATTTTTTCTTTTTAGAAGGCGCCGGTTTTTCTTTAGAAGCGTCGCCGGTCGTACCTCCCGCGTTTTTTATTTGCGGTCTGCTGTCTTTTTTAGAAACCATTCTTGCTTTTTTGGGCACTTGCTCTTTACCTTTATTCTCTGAAGATGACTCTCCTGCCCCAGGGAGCTTTGCTTTTGACTTTTCTGCCGTCTGCTTTACACTTTCCTTGGCTTCTCCAGCTTTTTTTAGAGGCTTCTTCAAAAAGGAAGCTGCAGCTCCGCTTTCGTTTTCTTCCTCAGAAGCATTGGTTTTTTCATTGGCATCCTCAGAGGACTCGTTTTTGCTGTCTTTCTTTTTCATTCCCCTTGTAATCATCGGAATAGCTCCTCCGATCAGGCTTCCGGCTGCCATCAGCCCATAGGTAACTTTATCTTTTTTATCACTCATTATGTTTTCCCCTTTCTTTACTGGCCGAGCGTGCATGACCCTGCCGAACCTTTATTCGTCGGCAAGGGTCTTAATCGAAGAAGCTTTCTTGCTGCCTCTGCTGTTTTTCGCAGCCTCTGATTTAATTTCCTTCACCAGATCATTCCATGAGTTCTCCATAAAGTCGTTTTTTACCTGCTGGCTGAGCTCTTCTTTTAACTCTGCATACATGTCCTCCTTCCATTGTGCAGCCAGAGTATGTGTAATGTCACGGACGAGGCTTTCATGTGCGGCCTTCGAAAGAAAAGAGGAAGACGCCGGAGCTGATTTTTCTTCGCCGCTGTTCTCCTTTTCATTTTCAGACCCGTTATTGTCATTATTCTCAACAGGCTTTTCTTCTGTCGCTTGATACGCTTCGTTTACCTGCTTCATGATCTCCTGAACCATACTGTCTTTATCTTCTTTCGTTATTTGCAGCCCACTGTCTGCCGCCAGTTTTTTAAGAGCCTGTTTTTCCATGGAATAAAGGTTAATTTCTTCTTCATTCCCGTCTTTATTAGTAATAATGACCCCGGCGTAATTCTCTTCATTTTTTTGACTGCCGGAAACGTTTTCTGCCTTTTCTGCTTCCTCATTATCAATCGTCAGTTTAGACCCGGCTGCCTGATTCATAATTTCATCAATCATATCCTGTTTTCTGGTTGATTTAATTTTTAAGCCACTGTCCTTTGCCAGTGCTTTAATAGCTTTATTGCTTAACACCCGAAGATTTACCTTTTCTTCCATTCCCCCATTATCGACGATGACTACTGCCGATTGCTGGAATTCATCGGAGGTTGATTCTCTTAAAGCCATC
Source organism: Marinococcus sp. PL1-022 (assembly GCF_033845285.1). NCBI lineage: Bacteria > Bacillati > Bacillota > Bacilli > Caryophanales > Bacillaceae > Marinococcus > Marinococcus sp. PL1-022. The sequence continues at coordinate 1,847,230 of NZ_JAWXCX010000001.1, forward strand.
GGTTATCCCTCATTTCCCGCCCGTTTCCGGAGATTTTTCTTAAAATTTTCAGTGGTCGAATTTGCTAATTTCCTTAAATTTCTTCAAATTTAAGCTTCTTTACCTTATATACCCCTTAATCACACGTATTAGTATTAAATCCTGTTTATTCTTTTTCTTCATTTCTCTGCTGATTTAATTGTGGCATGAGCGCATCTTTATACTTTTGCCGTTGTAAATTAGTTCCCAAAACTTGCTTGATACACTTCCCACTCTTCTGCTTCAGCAGCCATCTTTTGCAGCGCATTATGAAACTGGTGCCTTTCATAAGCAAAAGCAAAATCTCCACTGAATTTATCAGCAATAATAGAGGCATATTCCCAGCAGCATGCTTTATCCTGGGCCTTCACAGCCTGCGTCAATATAGCCAATGCTTCCAGAATATTTAATGTAGTCACTGCGTCCTCGCGGGCATACGAGCTTAAAGGACCGAAAGCACAGTATACATAATAAGAAAAGGACTCTTCCTGCAAAATCATTCGCAGCTGGTCTTCGCTATCCGTAAGACAGGAGGAGTAGCGGGTAATATCAGAAATTGAAAGCAGCAGATCTGCCAATTGATATATGGCATCCTGTGCAGTCGTTGGCTCCTCGTTATTTCCTACAGCTTTAATCGCAATTTCTGTCAGCTTTGTAATCCCATATTCAAGATCCTGTACTTCTGTTTTACGGTCTCCTAAATACATCATGCGCCGGTACTTGTTTTCATCCAGTGCCTGGATGCTTTTCTTCCAATACGTGAGCAGTGGTATGCCTTTCATTACAAAATCACCTACCCGCCGGTCCATCCGGATAACGATGTCGTCCTTCTGGGCTTCCCGGATCAGCGCCTGATAATCCAGCACCTGTAAAAACCCTGTGGCTTCACTTGCAATGGTGTGTCCTTTTCCCTGATCGATGACTTTATTAATATCCCGCGGCTCCTCTATACGAAATGGTTCCAAATCATAGTGAAGTGTATTCAGAATACGCTGCTGTGATTCTTCCTTCATATGATTAACAATGCTCGGCACCTGCATCCATTTTGCTGCATGGTTGATAAATAAAATGAAATTAAGAACAGCGAACGCTGTTACAAGCACTGAAGCTAACGGAAATACGGTAAAATCATCGCTATTGGCGTTTAAAAAGAAAAACACGAGCATCAAATAAAAAAAACAAAAATTAAAAATACCCAGTGCGTGCTGCGTTCGTTTATCTGCAATAAAATTGAAAAGCATTCGCGGCGTAAACTGGCCCGAAAAACTGGTCAGCACGACTAAAATAGAGTTAAACGTAAATGCGTTCAGGGTCAGCACCCCGGAAAACATGGCGCTCGACATCGTCTGGGTTAAATCATAGCTTGTAGAAAAAAACGCCGGCACTGGAAGACTACTCGCCCATCGGTATTCCAAAAAATATGAACCTACGCCCAGCAGAAGAGCCCATACAATATAAATGGCCGGAAGAATCCACAGGCTCGCACGGAGTTCATGCCAGCGTTGTCGTTTGGACATGCTTAATATTTTCATCAGTGTTTTTGGAAATAGTTTTCGCAGTTGATGCCTCATGACACATTTCCTTTCCTTTATACAACCAAAATATGGGGAGGTCCATGTATTAAAGAACATTCTGTAAAAATAACCACCCTTCTCCCATGGAGAGTAAGGTGGTTATTATCAAATGCGTGCTCTTTTTAACGTTTAAGAAAGCCTGGCTCTAAACTATTCAACCCGATCATTCTGCTGATCGCGACGGCTAGTTTTCTTCTGTTTGTACTCTTCTTTTGTCAGCACGTCTTCTACATGCATATTTATTTCTGTTACTTCCAGCCCTGTCATTTCGGAGATTGCACGTTTAACTACCTGTTTCAACTGTTCATACATACCTGGAATGCTTTTGCCGTATTCCACAATGCAGGAAATATCGATTGCAGCCTGCTTTTCTCCGACATCAGCGTTCACGCCCTTAGTAATATTGTCATTACTGCCGATACGCTCAGACATCTCCTCAAAAAATCCTCCGCTCATTTCCAGAATGCCATCGACTTCCTGCGCCGAAAGAGCTGCAATTTTTTTCACAACGTGATCTTCAAACGTTAATTTGCTTTCCTGCTTGCGTTCAGCCGGTGTATTTGTTTGTGGTTGGTTTTCCATTGGAAAAACCTCCTTCAATAGTTTTATTATGCTGATTTAAAAAAATCCCAAGCTTTACCTTTGAAAGAAAAAGGTGAGCAGTTGATCGATACGCAGATCTCCGTCAATAATTTTGCCGATAATGATCCCAATCAATAAGAAGAGGAGCACCACCAGGGCGTGTCCGAAGCCAACAGTAAGATATAATATACTGAACACCACTGCAAACAGCAGGCTGATAATACGTCCTCTGTATGGGTGCAGCCGCTGCCACGTTTCTTCCTTCATGGGTCTCCCTCCTTACACCACACGGGCTTTTTTCTTGTCTACCTTTGGCTCATGCACAGTTACCCTTACGTCCCGCACCGGAACTTCGAGCCATGCTTCCACATTTTCCTTCACACGCTGCTGAACCTCTTTTGTCAGCGTCTGCGCACCGGTCTCCCGGAATAAATGAAACGACGTTCGAATCGTCACCGCTTCCTGCCGGCGGTGGATCTGAACAGATACCTGCGGGGACCGGAGTTCTGTGTATTTTTTAAGTGTTTGATGGACAGTGGAACGAATAGAAGCTTTTGTAATATCAATTGTTCCATCCGCTGTCTCGATTTTCAGTCCTTCGGCGGAACTGGACGATCCTGATAAAGATGCTACGAGCATTACCAATGATATGAGTCCAATAAAAACCGCCATACCGATAATGATCCAGAAGCCGACGCTGCTGCTGATCCATCCATCGATTACCGAAGTGCTGGCACCGATATCAAAAAGATAAAGAAGCGCCCCGACCGAAAAAATAATGGTAGCCACCGCGAATAAAAATCCAACTAGACGAGTAAAACCATTCACCCTCTCTCCCCTCCTCTCCGCATCAACGCCCGGTTCTCTTTTTCTTGAGATATGCAGCGAAGTGCTATTCCCAGTATCCCCCATAGGATAGTAAAATAAACTATGTGATATATATACTTATTATGTTTAATATATATGGACTTTTTGACTATTCAGATCTATATATTGATCTTAAACGGATTTTATCGCTTTTTTTGATGATTTATTATTGAAATTAGGACTAAAGAACTCTATTAATAATCTCGTAAAATTAAGGATGTGCTGCATAAATGAGCGGCGGTCTACATAAAAATCTTTTAAAATCCCATAAAACAAAAGATGAATAATTATTTATAAGTTTTTTTATTGAGGTTTATGCCATAGATGTTTCTTCAAAACAGTCCTGTCGCAAAGACAAACCGTCCCTCTCTATTAATACTTTTATTTTTGCTCCTCACCGGGAACATGAAGCTTAGATTTCATTCAATACATTAATTGTACAGAAAGAGAGGCAGCTACTATGGAAGAAACAAAATACCGGGCAGTGATGCTTCAAAAGGATGGCACGTTAGTGGAGAGGCACTACACCCGCGGGCAGCTGTTTGGTGACGGAAAAAGCGTAAACCTTCGAAACAGCCACTGCCACGTGCTACCGGACGTATGGGCCGTGGGCTTTTATGAACTGCCTGAAGAAATAGAAGAGGTCTGGGCTGAAACAAAGGAGGCTTCCTTCCCTCTCCCAGCCATTTTTTTCAGCTATAACCCTCACACCCAGGCTATGGCTAATATGAGTGATAAATTGATCGAACAAACGAAATCCGAAATCCGGCAGGCAGAGATCAGTAAAACCAATTAATTGCAAAAAAAGCAATGCCTTTCCTGTAAACGGTAAGGCATTGCTTTTTTTGACATCCAGGCCTTGGTGCTTCATTGCACAGGTTCCTGCAGGCTCATTTTGTTTTCGGCTGTAGTCTGCCGGACTTTTATTTCCGGAGTCAGAATAATTGTTCTGTTTGACTGTTTTTTTCCTTTAATCTGATCTACAAGCGTCTGAGTAACAATTTCCCCCATTTCCACGATTGGCTGGGAGATCGTGGTTAGCGGTGGATGGCTTAAAACAGCAATAAACGTATCATCAAATCCTATTACAGAGAAGTCTTCCGGCACGCTTTTTCCAGTCTCTCTCGCTCCCTGGATGCATCCTATAGCCAGAAAATCTGTCAGGGCAAACGCCGCACTGACATTAATGTCTTTTTTTAGCGTCTCCAGGACAGCATTACCTGCCTGCTGGGTCGTCATCAGTTCCTCGATAATTTTAACATTCTTTTTAGAAAGCCCCGCCTCTTCAAATCCTGCGTAAAACCCTCTCAAACGGTTTTGTTCGCTTGAATTATCTAAATCGCCAACCAGCAAAAGCACTTTTCGGTGGTTTAAACCAAGCAGATGCTGTGCCGCCAGGTAGCCTCCCCGAAAATCATCCACCAGTACAGTGCTTACAGCAAGGGTTGGAATGTCACGCGAGACCAGAACCACGGGAATGTTCTGCTCCATAAATTCTTTGAGGGCTTCCATGTTGTGCATACCGGTGCCAAGAACGACTCCATCCACCTTTTTTTGGTTCAGCCACCAAAGATACTGGACTTCCTTTTCCGGATCATTATCTGTGTTGCATATAACCACGCTGTATCCATTTGCGTGTCCAGTGTCTTCTACACTTCTCGCGAGCTCCGCAAAGAAGGGGTTTGCGATGTCAGGAATCACCAGCCCGATGGTATGCGTATGCTTGCCTGTGAGCGCAGAAGCTACCATGCTCGGGTGATATCCTACTTCTTCTATAATCTTTAGTATTCGTTTTTTTGTTTTTTGTCCGACGTCGGCTTTATCATTGATTACTTTTGACACCGTAGCAATCGAAACTCCTGCCCGTTCTGCCACATCGTATATGGTTGGTTTCATTTCTCTCCTCTTCCTCTTTCTTATTGACGTCCCTCTTTCCTTCATCATTTATACTTATTGACATTTTATTATAAACAAATAAATACTGTATATTCAATTACTTACGTTTCATTCACAGCCTGCCCCGGGCTTTTTCTGGCAGTGTTTTTCAGTTACGAAAAGCCGGAATTTTTCCGGCTTTTCGTTCTTACGTTTAATTTAACGACAGCATAGCTTTAAAAAACTTATTATCTTCACTGTCTTAAGAAGATTTAGCCTGTCTATCTGCTTTATCCTGATCGCTTTTAGATTTTTTATCAAACCAGATCTGCTCAATTTCTTCGAGTGATTTATTTTTCGTTTCAGGCACGAACTTCCATATAAAGAAGAAGGCGAATGTGCTGACAGCGCCGTAAATCATAAACGAGCCGACACCAAAGGCTGCATTTAGCGGTGGAAAGGTAGCTGAAGCTGTCAGATTAGCACCCCAGAGGAGTGTCACAGCTAAAGACATAGCCTGGCCTCTGATTTTGTTTGGAAATATTTCTGAAAGCATTACCCAGGTAACAGCACCCCAGGTCATTTGGAAAAACGCGACAAATCCTAAAATGAATACGAGTGTCGCGACGCCGTAGATACCTGAGAAAAACAGTGTCGCTACAGTGAACAAACAAATTGCACAACCTGCTGAGCCGAGCAAAAGCAGGAATTTCCTGCCGCTTCTGTCAATCAGGCGAATAGCAATTAAGGAAACAACAACGCCGATCGCCCCTACTAATATAGTTTGCAGCATCGAAGCGGACTGTCCGGCACCGAGGCTTTCAAAAATACGCGGAGCATAGTAAAGGATGATGTTGATTCCGATAAACTGCTGCAAAACCGCAATCGTAAAGCCTACCACCAGCACTAATTTTCCGTAGTAAAACAGATTAACCTTCTGGGTCTTTGTCTTAAGTGAGTCCTGGATGCTTGAAAGCGTGCGGCTTGCGGCCTCCTTGGACCCCTGTAATTTTTCCAGTACGTTATATGCCTGTGTATCTTCATTTTTAAGCGCCAGATACCTTGGCGTTTCCGGTATAAAGAGTAACAGGAAGAAAAACAGAGCTGCCGGCACAAGCTCCGAAGCAAACATCAGTCTCCAGCCGGTGTCATCAACCCATGCGCTCGACTGACCGCGCACGATCCCCCAGTTGACGATGTAAACTACAGTCTGTCCGAAAACAACAGCCATATTGTACAAGACAACCAGCTTTCCCCGGATATGCTGGGGGCTCATTTCACTAATGTATACTGGCGCGATCGCCGAGGCAAGGCCTACACCAATACCACCGAGAATACGGTACAGGTTAAATGTAATCAGTAAAGATAATGTCGGTTCTCCCCGCGTGAAAAAGAACAGCTCCGGATAAGCAGAGCCCAGGGCTGACAAAGCAAATAATGTCGCGGCAATAATCAGCGTATTCCGCCGGCCGATACTGTTAGCAATTATCCCTGATATCAGGGCTCCGATTATACAACCGGCAAGTGCGCTTGAGACGGTCAAGCCATGGACCAGCGACCCCAGCCCTAAGCTGTCTACCAGATACAGCTGCACAGATTGTTCCGCCCCGGCAATAACTGCTGTATCGTACCCAAAAAGCAGTCCTCCCAGCGAAGCAACGAGCGCCACTGACACAATGTAGAATTTTTGACTGTTTTTCATTTGAATGTAAGAAGGGAATGTTGCTCCCTCCCTTCCTCCTTTCTTTCCTTAAAGGAACTAGGCTCAATATGAGTTTCCGTTTTCGTCGTTTCGAGAAAGAAGTTTATTCACTGAAAGCTTTTTACTGCCTGCTGGAAAGTTATTTGTAAGAATTATCTGACCCTTACACAAACATTTTATCCGATGCTTCTTTGACATACCGGTAAGACTGCTCTCCTAAGTGGTATTTTTCCATTTCCCAGTAGTCGGGACGAAACAGCTCCAGACCAACCATACGTATATTTCCCTTTTGCTGCACTCTTTCTCCGATCTCCTTCAACGGAATAACCCCAAGGCCCGGAAAAATACGGTCTTTATCTTCAAGCTCTTCTACTCGTGCATGCTCTGCATCGTTAATATGAAAAACAAATATTTTTTCTGCCGGCGTGTCATCAATAGCATCCAGAGACGAGCCGCCAGTGTAAAAGTGAAAAACATCTAAAACGAGCCCGACATTTTCACGGCTCACCTCATCCATAATTTCTCTGGCAGCCTCCAGGGTTTTCACCGAAAAATTTTCGATGCCTATAAATTCAAGTGCGATGTTCACCTGGTATTTTTCTGCAATGTCGCTCATTTCGTGAAGCATCTGTACGCTGTCTTTGATGATCTCTTCATCTGACACGTCCGGCGGTCTCGGACTCGGCACAGCAATGATATAGGAGGAACCAGCTGCATGAGCAATTTGGCACCATTTTTCTGTATCCTTTAATACCTGCTCGCGTTTCTTTCCATGCTTCAGGTTAAAGAACTCGATGGCATTGATGGCGTCTGCCTTAACGGATGTCTGCTCAAACAGCTTAGCCAGGTCGTCAAGTGTATGCTCCTTCAAAAAGGCTTCGAGCTTATACGTCCTTAGCTCCACTACATCATAGCCCGCATGCCCGGCAACGAGAATATCTTCTTCCAGGGTGCATTGATCTGTCGTAGAGCCGTTTAACCCATACAGCATCTCTTCGTCCACCTTTCTTTTTTACAGTACGTAAACTTTGTCCTGGTACAGCTCCTGCATATTGATACGCTCTCCGTTATTCATATAGGAACGGGTGGCTGCGAGCGCTACCTGCATGTTGATTTTGGAATCCACTGATGTAACCCGCGGGCTTTCTTCTCCTTTTACACATTTAATAAATTGTTCAAGCTCCTGCACATATGCCTCCCGGAATCTCATCTGAAAGTTAGGTACAATCTCATGATTGCTGCCTGTGCTGCTTTGAACGGTGACGTCGCTGTTACGCAGGGAACCGACAAAGATGGCACCTTCTGTTCCAATAATTTCAGCGCGAATGTCGTGGCCATACGGGGAATTCCGGCTTGCTTCAACATCGCCTGCCCCGCCGTTTTCAAACTCAAGATAAGTAATCGCCTGATCCACGTCATTATATTCTTCCATGAATGGATTCATTAAAATCCGTCCGTGACCAGAAACCGAGGAGATTTCCGAGCTCATTAAATACCGTGCTATATCAAAATCATGAATAGAGCAGTCTAAAAAGATACCACCGCTGTTTTTAATAAAGGAGGCTGGCGGGGAACCGCTGTCGCGGGTGAAGCCCTTAAAATAAATCGGCTTCCCGATTTCACCGGCATCAATACGCTGCTTGGCATCAAAGTATCCCGGGTCGTATCTGCGCATGAAGCCAACCTGGCAGATGACGTCCGCTTTTTTCACCACTTCAATGACTTCATCAGCCTCTTCAATCGTGGAAGTGAGCGGTTTTTCCACAAATATCTGCTTGCCGCTGCGGGCCGCCTTTGTAATCATTTCTGCATGCGTGCTCGTTGGTGTAACGATTACTACTGCATCAATGTCCGGGTTCTGAAAAACTTCCTCCGGCTCCGCTGTCCACGCCGGCACCCCAAGCTGGTCTGCAGCCCTTTGTGCATGCTCGGCGATCGGATCGCAAATCAGCACGAGCTCTGCTCCCTTTACTTTATTCATCATATTGCCTGCGTGAAACATCCCCAGTCTTCCAAGACCTAAAACCGCTACCCGTATATCCTGCTGTGCCATGACAAGCCCTCCTTTAGTTAATTTCAACACTGTCTGGCTTATATATTTCAGAAACGGCCGTCCATCCGCGTCTGTGTACGGAACGCTCGACAGCCTCCAGGATCGCCTGGTTCATCACTCCGTCTTCAAAATTCGGTGCTGCGCTTGTTTTATTCCCAATATTGTCCATCAGAGAAGCAATCAAATTGACGAAGGTATGCTCATACCCGAGGATATGGGCTGCCGGCCAATAATTTCCGGCAAAAGGGTGCTCCGCTTCCGTACAGTTAATGGTTTTGAATCCCTGCAGTCCCGCTTCGTCTTCTTCAAAGTAAACCTCTAAATTGTTCATGTTTTCCATATCCCAGCGGATGGATCCTTTTTCCCCGTTGATCTCAAAACGGTTGCCCGCACGGTTGCCCCGGCTGAAACGGGAGGCTTCAAATGTGCCCATCGCCCCGTTTTGAAAAGTGGCCAGAAAAGCAGAGGCATCATCCACCGTTACCTCGCCCCATTCGCCTTCACGAATCTCTGTCTGGAGATTGTGCACGGTGTCACCAAGTGGACGCTCTTTAACGAAGGTCTTCATCATCCCCGCTACTTCGTCAAACTCCCCAACCAGAAATCTGGCAAGGTCAATGATGTGAGCACCCAGATCGCCAAGCGTGCCCGAGCCCGAAATATTTTTCTGCATGCGCCAGGTAAGCGGATAGTTGGGATCCATCAGCCAGTCCTGCAGAAATGTTGCCCGAATATGATAAATACGACCCAGTTTTCCACTGTCAATCAGCTGTTTGGCAAACTGAACCGCCGGAGCAAACCGGTAATTGTGGCAGAGCATATGGGTAACATTGTTTTTCTTCACAGCATCGTGCATCCGTACGGCTTCTTCCACGGATAATGCCAATGGTTTTTCGCACAGCACGTGCTTGCCGGCCTCCGCTGCTGCAATGGCAATCTCACTGTGGGTATCATTTGGGGTTACGATATCAATTAAATCAATATCTCTGCGGTCAATAAGAGAGCGCCAGTCTGTTGCATGGCGGGCCCAGCCCATTTTTTCAGCAGCCGGTCCGACCCGTGAAGAGTCCCTTCCGACGATCGTATCGAGTCTGGGCGTTACCGGACTGTCAAAATAGAAGGGAACATCGCGGTACGCATGGCTGTGAGCCCTTCCCATCATTTTGTAGCCCACCATTCCGACATTAATCGTTTTCTTTTCTTCTCCCACTATTTCTCCACCTCCATATATTCTCTCTGTTCAGGGATCTGCATATGCTTACCTTTTGACAATTACGTAAGCGCTTAAGTAATTCTTTAAAATTTTATGCCTTTTTTAATGCTTTTATCCGGCTCGCAAAATCAATTTCTTCGCCTGTTCCGGCACTTTCATAAATAGCATTTATGAGCATCGTTAACTGATAAGCATCCTCCACGTCCACCGGCGGGGCCGTGTTATTGATGAGTGCGTCAATGAACAGTCTGTCCTCTTCGACATAGCCGCCCTTTTCATAAAATGGCACCTGGGTGTAATCCTCGGCTATCATCTGTTGCTTCAGCCCGGGAGACAATCGCACCGTTTCGAGCTCTGCTGTTGTAGCTGTAGAATATTTCCCGTAAATTTCGATGGTTTCAAATGGAAAGCTCCAGCCGGAATGAGCAGAGGATACAAGCGTGGCAATACCACCATTTTCAAATGTTACCAGCACTGCAAAATCATCAAATTCATTATCAGAAATGTTTTGTCTTGCTTCACAACGAATAGTTTTCACCGGGCCGAAAAAGTAAGGCAGCAGGTCAATTTGATGAATGGTCGTTTCATACAGGAACCCACCCGTTTTATTCGAATCCGCTGTCCATGCAGGCTTCAGCAGTTCTCCCCGGTTGAGCTTAAACTGCCCGAGATGAGGGTTGAGTGCTCCACCCTCAATCCATTCCTTCACCTTTTTATGGGTGCTGGCATACCGGCGGTTCATCCCTAAATTGTAGACACCCTTTGATCCCTTCGCTGCTTCACGGATTCTTTCAGCGCCCTCCTCTGTCACAGCCATCGGTTTTTCACTGAATACATTCAAATCTGCTTCCAGGCATTTAACGACAGGCCCCACGTGCGTTGTATTCGGCGTGGTCACGTATACAGTATCGACGCCTAAGGCGATCAGTTCCTCCAGAGTTTCCACAGCCTGCACATTTCCTTCCAGGGAGTCCGCTAATTTTCTGGCATTATCCAGTACAATGTCAGCGACTCCTGTGATCTCCACCCGCTCGTCTTCCTGAAGAATAGAGCCGTGTACAGAAGCAATGAAGCCTGATCCTAAAAAACCCACTTTCACTTTTTTCATATGTGAACCTCCTAAGATTAGAGTAAGCGCTTTCGTAATATAAACTCATTGTAATTAATTCGACTCTATATGTAAACCCTTTCAAATATTTTTCTTCTATTTTTGTGAATTTGTATACTTTTACTTGTACTATAGATATGAAAGGAATTCTTTTCCCTCGCTTCCCTCCTTCCTACCTTTACAAAATCTTAACAATTCCTTTATTTACACCACGGGTTCTAATGCTTTAAAAATGTAGAGGGTAATGCAGTAACCTGTTTTAGATAGACATCAAGGGGAGGAATCATTGTTTTGGATATTCAATCGCTTTTGTTTACGTTTTTCGGTGGTTTGGGCATTTTTTTATTTGGTATTAAATTCATGGGAGATGGACTCCAGAAAATTGCCGGTGACGGACTGCGCAACCTTTTAGATAAATTTACAACCAACCCGTTTCTTGGCGTCCTTACTGGGATGGTGGTCACGATACTCATTCAGTCAAGCTCCAGCACTACTGTCTTAACCGTGGGGCTTGTTAGTGCAGGATTTATGACTCTGCGCCAGGCCATCGGCGTTATCATGGGCGCAAATATAGGAACCACTGTTACGGCTTTCATTATCGGTATCGATCTGGAAGCTTATGCACTGCCAATTTTATTTATTGGAACAGTACTGATCTTTTTCTTTAAAAACAAAAAAACCAACAATATCGGCCAGACCTTTTTCGGCTTTGGTGCCTTGTTTTACGGTTTAACATTAATGGGCGAGGGGGTCGCACCTTTAGAAAACCTTCCGGCCTTTAATGATTTAACGATCAGTATGAGCACTAACCCGCTTCTTGGCGTACTGGTCGGAGTGTTGTTCACCGTTGGTCTGCAGAGCTCATCAGCGACAATCGGGCTCCTTCAGGAATTGTTCAGCCAGGGAGCCATTCCCCTTGATGCCGCGCTGCCAATTCTATTTGGAGACAATATCGGTACGACGATCACAGCGGTGATTGCTGCCATTGGCGCCTCTGTCGCAGCCAAACGGGCAGCAATGATTCACGTAATCTTTAACGTTCTGGGGGCAGCAATTGTATTGGTATTGCTCGTTCCCTACACTGCATTTATCAGCTATCTGCAGGATACCCTGCAGCTTAACCCGCCGATGACGATTGCGTTCGCACACGGCATTTTCAACGTGACCAACATGCTGATTCAGCTGCCGTTTGTCGGTGTGCTTGCCTATATCGTAACCAGAATGATCCCTAGTAGCGAAGAGGAAATTGACTACCAGACAAAGCACCTTGATCCATTGTTTATACAGCAGTCTCCTTCCATCGCCCTCGATCAGGCAAAACTGGAAACCCTGCGAATGGCAGCTTACGCAGAAAAGGGACTGAAACAGAGCGAAACGTATTTAGAAACCAAAAATAAAAAAAATGCAGAAAACATCACCCGCTATGAAGAAGCTGTCAATAACCTCGACAAAAATATTACCAATTATTTAACCGGCATTTCTTCAAGGTCTCTGTCATCCGAAAGCTCACGCCAGCATTCGGTTTTGATGGATACCACTAGAGATATTGAACGCGTGAGCGACCATGTTGAAAACCTGATGGAGCTTGTTGATTATCAGGTATCCAACAAAGTGACTCTGTCTCCGGAAGCCTATAAGGATTTAAATCAGATGTACGAATTAACGATGAGCACATTTTCCCGATCAATTGAAGCGCTTGAGCAGGATGACCATGAAATTGCCGGACAGGTACTGACGCAGGAAGAAGAGATTGACCGGCTTGAACGGCAGTTGCGCAAAAAGCATATTCTGCGCCTGAATGAAGGCCAGTGCTCCGGTTCTGCGGGCATTGTGTTTGTTGACATACTGAGTAATTTAGAGCGTATCGGAGACCATGCGGTAAATATTGCGGAAACCGTTCTCGATGACGATCATAAAATGAAACAAAGCAATTGATGAACAGGCAGCGCCCTTACAGTTTGGGCGCTGCTTTTTTGGCCAAATTGCTAATCTCTATCATGCTTATTTACCATTTTTAAACATATGATCCATTTATCATCTATATACCTATTGTAAAAGCAGTGAAAATCCAACATACTGGTATTAGTGATAACTTTCAGAAAGAGGGGCTTGAAATGAAAAAGAAAAATAGTACAGATTGTCCAAAATTATTGGCCGAGCTGGATGAAAAACAAGCGCGTCTCGATAAGTATCGGAAAGAAATCCGGGAAGGCAACAACAAAGATGTAAAGGACCTTGAAGATTTAAACAAACCTTTTGAAAACAAAAAGAGTTGAACTAAGTTTTATATGCGACTGTGAATTCAGCGTCTTAAATATAGAAGCATTTAAGTGATACAGCTTTCGAATTAATAGCTTTCATTAACAATAGCAGGTCTGCTTTTTCTGGGCAGAGCCTGCTCTTTTTGGTATTATTATTTTTATACGCTCTGCTTGGGGGCCTGATTATTTATTAAAACATTTTTTCAACAGTAATCCCCACCTTTCCCTTCGAAAGGAGCGATCAAAGCTATGTGGCATTTTATTAAATTGTATTTTGGACTCGCAATTGGGCTGGCAATCTTTTTTGTCCTTGTGCTTTTAGCTGCCGGCGCCTACGGATAACCCCTGACCTTACTGCCCTTACATTGGCAGACCGTGGCTTCTCGCAAGAAAAGGCCTTTCAGAAATCTCCTCAGGAGCTCTAAAAGGCCTTTATTTTCATATTACATGTATTTTACGCTTTAGTCCTGCTTATGCAGTTCCAACTCAATATTAATTTTCACATCTTCGCCAACCAGTACCCCGCCTGTTTCCAGCGTGGCGTTCCATGTTAAACCAAATTCCTTACGGTTGATGGTTGTCTGGCCACTGAAGCCGGCTACCATATTTCCGCTCATTGGATCTTTGCTTTGTCCTTCAAATGTAACATCAACAGTAACTTCCTTCGTTGTGCCCTTAATCGTAAGATCTCCGGTCACATCATATTCACTGTCGCCCGTTTTTTTAATCTCTTTGCCTACGAACGTCATGTTGGGATAGTTTTCAGCATCAAAGAAGTCTGCAGACCGTAAATGACCATCACGGTTTTCGTCACTGGTATTAATACTCGCTACATCAATCTTCACTTCGATTTCTGCATCAGTTAAGTCTTCGACGTCCACCTTTAACGTCGCATCAAATTGGTCAAACGTGCCTTTCGCTTTTGAAATCATCATGTGCTTTACCGAAAATCCAATTTCACTGTGTACAGGGTCAACGGACCAGACTGTTTTTGCCATAAGTAACTCCTCCTAAAAATTCATTCAGTTTTATCAATGAAACTATAACTAGTATAAAGGTATCAAGCCTTTAAATCTACTCTTCTGCTTTGAAAATAACAAATATTCCGTCATTTCCAAATAATTTTTCCTTAACGATGAAAGCTTTTTTGTTTTTTACTATGATTATGTTTTACAATAATTGTGATTGGTACATTTCGTTTCAATTACAGGTGACTTTGCAATTTTTTTCGTCTGAAACACCGTATACTAATACCGAAAGGGGACTTTTACTATGAAATATTCTGTATCAGCACTTTTTCTTGCCTTATTTGTTGTTCTTTCCGGATGTGGCAGCAATGATGGAGATAATGGATCCGAAAGCACCAGTGAGAACGCCGAGGCTCAAACAATGGATGTCACCGCTACTGACTTTGAATTCGACCAGGAAGAGTATACAGTCAATGCCGGGCAGCCTGTAAACGTCAGCTTAACGAGCCAGGAGGGCGGACATGGCCTTGCTATCGATGGCTTTGACGTAGACATTCAGGGGAAAGGAGAAGCAACGTTCACTCCGGAGGAACCCGGGGAGTATAACATTTACTGCAGCGTTCCCTGTGGTGAAGGACATACAGATATGACCGCTACTTTAATTGTTCAGTAAGGCCGGGGCTTCCCGGCCTATTTTTTGATGAATAAAAAGCCGCCGCGCCTAATACAGGCACGGCGGCTACGATTTTAACCTAGTTTATTCTTTGATTGGAAGCGGCGCTTCGGGGGAAACCAGTTTTTCTTTACGAAGCTCCTGCCAGAATGCTGCAGGAATGTCGGCATTTAATGCTTCGAGGTTGTCCTGGATTCGCTGTGGACGACTCGCTCCCGGTATAACAGCTCCCACTGCTGGATGGGCGGCTGAAAACTGCAGGGATGCTGCAATCAGGCTTACACCGTGACGCTCAGCAATGGTGTTCATCTGTTCGACACGCGAAGCAATTTCCGGTGGAATATCTGAGTATTCATACGAAGATCCACCGGCGAGTACCCCTGAACCAAACGGCGCGCCAACAACGATGCTGACTTTTTGTTCTTCGGCTCTTGGCATTAGGCGCTGAAGGGCATGTTCATGGTCCAACAGCGTGTAACGGGTTGCCTGCAGGCTGATGTCCGGATTGGAATTTTCAAGATCGAGAGCCAGCTCTATAGGCTCCGTCCGGTTCACTCCTATTCCCCAGGATTGAATGACGCCCTCATCCCGGAGTTTGGTTAGTTCACGGAATGCACCTGTTCTTGCCTCTTCGAACTTGGCGAGCCATTCATCTCCCTGAAAATCCGGAGAAATGTCATGCACATACACAAAGTCAATCCGATCCATTTGCAGACGCTCCAGGCTCTGCTCGATCGACCGGCGTGTGCCTTCCGCAGTATAATCATCAATTACTTTATTCTTACGGCCGTGAGCAAACAATCCTTCCTTTTCTTCCGTTTCATCGGAAATATAACGGCCTACTTTCGTACTCAATACAAAATCGTCACGATTATGCCTGGCGAGTGCTTTTCCCAGGCGCTGCTCCGCAAGCCCTGCTCCGTAAAAAGGCGCGGTATCAAAATAACGGATGCCATGATCCCAAGCTGTCTCAATTGTTTTTAAAGCTTCATCTTCCGGGATATCGCGGTACATATTCCCAAGTGGAGCGGTACCGAAGCCGAGCTTCCCTTCCTGCTTCAAATTAATCATAATCTTTTTCCTCCTTTATAAAAATGTCCTCGTTTTTGTTCGCATATAAGTGGATGGTCTGATGCATCTCACCGATAACGGATGCAGGCTCTTACCAATGATCACTTTATTTTAGTTACCTTTCACAGTAAGATTTAAACATCATGTCCAAACGGAGGTGGTATTCATCCCACTACCACTCTTTTAGGTAAAATTTCTTATTTAGCACTTGAATACATCCTTTTCCAGCCGATATTATTATTAAAACGACATCATTTGGAGGTCATCTATGAAGAACGGTTGCGACATTTGCCTGCCCGGGCACCAGGGCTATACTTTCATTTTTGAAAACGATCAGTCTCCCGCTCGGCTCCATCCTTATTTTAATGAATACAGCGAAAACCAATGGCAGGAAGTAAACAACCATATGGTATGGATGAATGAAACCATTGCTTTTGATTTACTGGATTACCTGGAAGTTCATTATAATTCGGAAGAAATTTTTATTTTTCCGGCGAAAAAGACTAACCCTTTAGAAGACCAAGCTGGCAGACAGCCGCTCCGCTCCCTCCACGCTTATAAAGAAGCAGGGTGGATCGATGACATTATTGATCAGGAGAAGATACAGTCGCATTACCAGCCTATCGTCCGGCCGGAAAACGGAAGCTATACTATTATTGGGCACGAGCTGCTTTCCCGCGGGAGAGCAGCAGATGGCAAAACGATTGCCCCATTTTTCCTGCTTGAGGCCGCACGCATCCGTCACCGGCTGTTTGCGCTTGACCGCGCCTGCCGGATGGCTTCTGTCAGAAACGCAGCCGTCATTAAAGATAAACTCATTTTTATCAATTTTATTCCCACCGCTATTTACGTGCCTGAACACTGTTTATCGACCACTATTCGCCTGATCAATGAAATGGGCATTCCGCCGGAAAACGTCGTTTTTGAAGTGGTCGAAAGCGATGAAGTCCAGGATATCGATCATTTAAAGGGCATTCTCAACTACTACCGGGAGCACGGTTTTAAATATGCTTTAGACGACGTAGGCACCGGGGCCAATGACCTTAAAAAGCTATCCTACCTTGAGCCGGATATTGTTAAACTGGCCAGAGAGTATTCTGACGGCGTAAGCCGGGATCCCGAAAAACGAAAAGTCGCGGCGTCGCTGCTGCAGGTCGCTGCCCATACCGGCTCTCAGCCGCTTGCTGAAGGAGTCGAACATAAAGAGGACGCCGATTACTTAGCTGACATGGGCTACGAGCTGTTTCAGGGATATTATTTCGCCAGGCCGCAGGAGCAGCCTCTCGATTCTCTCCCCCATACTGTTAATACTAATCATTGAGCTTTACAAGCATGTGCCGGGTGGGCATGTGCTTTTTTTGTTTATAGGAAACACAGGTCTTTAGATGCTGAAACAAATGACAAAGCTCCACCACAGTTTTAATTCTTTAGACAGGGGGAAGAACAATGGACGAAGCATTTTTATAAATTAAACCCTCATATGGAAGGAGTGCTTTTCTCATGAAAAGACTGGAAGGGTATACGTCGATAATAACTGGCGGAGCAGGAGGTATTGGCAAGGCTGCTGCTAAGAAATTCCTTCAGGAAGGCGCTAATGTGATGCTCGTTGATATGAATCAGGAGGCATTGGACAGTGTTAAAGCTGAACTCGATGAGTACGGACCAGTGGAAACAACGACGGCCGATGTTACCAATGAAGATGATGTAAAAAATTATGTGGATCAGACTGTGCAGCAGTTTGGCACGGTAGATGTATTTTTTAATAATGCAGGAATCGAGGGCAAGGTAGCTCCTATTCCGGAACAGAGCGCAGAAGATTTTATGAAGGTAATGAACGTCAACGTATTAGGAAGCTTTCTCGGTTTAAAATATGTAATGCCCGTCATGGCGAAACAAAACAGCGGCAGTATTATTAACACTTCTTCTGTTGCCGGTTTAATGGGAACTCCGGGAGTTAGTCCGTACACTACCTCTAAACACGGAGTGGTCGGCCTGACCAAAACGGCGGCTCTTGAAGTCGCAGACTCCAATGTGCGTGTGAACTCTATTCACCCATCGCCGGTAAATACACGAATGATGCGTTCACTTGAAAAAGGGTTTAATCCGGATGATGCCGAATCCGCGCGTACCGAGCAGGAGCAGGCCATCCCCATGAACCGCTACGGAGAGTCTGAAGACATTGCTAACCTTGCTTTATTCCTTGCTTCTGACGAATCGAGCTTTATCAGCGGTTCCCAGTGCCGTATTGACGGCGGTATGGCAGCCCAGTAAAAAATGAGTTCCCTTTACAACAGCAGGCTCTCCAGCTTTAGCGCAGGAGAGCCTGTTTATATTACTGTCATTCCGATAAATTTTGGCCGCCTCATGAAGGCTAAAACTATACATTAATAAAACGGCTGCCCTTTTCTGTCACCACTGGGTCCACATATTCGACTCTCTCTTCTTCGTCTGTCACTTTTTCTGCTTCGAGCATCGCTTCTTTGATCAAATGATCAAAATGAGCTTCTTCCTTGGCATCATCCGGAGTAATAGTTCCTTCTTCTTTAGCAGCAATACGCGCAATCAGCAGCAGCTCTTTCAGTAAATCGTTATCCATACTCCTCCTCCTCTTTTATTTTTCGTTTTTGATGAACAGAAAATTTCAGTACCCTTTTAACTCTGGCGTTCTTTATGTTCAATGTTCAATTGGTGCACTGTGCGCACCAGGTCATTTTTTTGATCGTTGACTTCATCCGGAAAAAAGACGCCGTACATGCAGCCATCGACTTGTTTTTCCTTTCGTTTTATATAGCCGTGCAGGGTAAAGTTTTTATGGAGCGAGCGAAAGGAAAAAGTCAACAGCACCCGGTCTGTGACCGGCAGATTTAACCGGGAAAAGAACCGCATGCCCCCGCCGGAAAGATCATGGATCGTTATGTCTCCTGCTGCGCTGTTGACGATAGTATTGTCCATACGGTATATGAAAAAGGTTCCGTGCAGTGGTCGATCTTCGAAATAGTAGCGTAGGTTTTTTCTTGAATCCGGCATACCCTTCTCCTTTGTCTTCCGTGGAATAAGTGCTTCATTAATAGTATATAGTCTCTGCCTTTGGATTTCAAAAGCGTTTACATGCCAGGGCCCCGGGTATTTTATTGCTTATAGCTTCGTCATGATATTCAGCAAATAAAGATTGACTTTATATGCGCTCTGGAATATGATTAACATAGAATAAAAGGGGAGTAGCTTTTCTGCATCTGCATCGTCATGACGGGCTTTGAGGCCCCGGTGCTGATGATAGTTATCCGACTATAAGCGAGACCTTTTCTTCTTCGTAGCAGCTACGGGGAGGAAAAGGTTTTTTTGATGCCTTTTCCTTCGAATCATTCAGGAAAAAGGGTTTTTTCATGCCTTTTCTTAAAAGGAGAGAAGAAGGAATGGATGTAGGTTTATTAATGGAGTACAGCTGGGTGCTGGTTATACTTGTCCTGCTTGAGGGTGTGTTAGCAGCTGATAACGCGATGGTTTTAGCGGTAATGGTTAAGGACCTGCCCGAAAAACAGCGGAAAAAAGCTCTTTTTTACGGATTATTTGGCGCTTTTCTTTTCCGCTTTGGATCGCTGTTTATCATCAGTTTTCTGGCGGGTGTATGGCAGGTCCAGGCTATTGGCGCGGCTTACCTTCTCTATATCGCCATTAATCATATTATCAGGCACCTCGTCCGCCACCGCCAGCAGCAAAGCGAGATTGCTGTAACTAAAGAAAATAAATCACCCGGTTTTTGGAAAACTGTGTTGAAGGTCGAGGTTGCAGATATTGCTTTTGCCGTCGATTCAATTCTTGCAGGTGTCGCTCTTGCTATTACCCTTCCACCCTCCGGGCTCCCGGCCATTGGCGGGCTTGACGGTGGAATCTTCGCTGTCATTTTACTCGGTGGATTAATCGGGGTTATTATTATGCGGTTTGCTGCCAGTAAATTTGTTACTCTGCTGGAAAAACGTCCAGGTCTTGAGATCACGGCCTTTGTGATCGTTGGCTGGGTCGGTGTAAAACTCGCCGTTTATGCTTTGAGTCACCCGGCGCTGCACGTTATTCCAGAAGCATTTTCCCATTCACCGCTCTGGAAGGCTTCCTTCTATATTGTCCTCGTTGTAATTGCGGCCAGCGGCTGGTTTTTATCCAGCCCAAAATCTGCAGATGAAACAGCGAAAGAACGTTAATCGTTAATGCAGACTTAGCTTTGCATATAAAACCAGGCGCCTTTAAGCAGATGAAAGCTTAAGGGTGCTTTTTTCACAGCGTTTTCAAGCTTGGAAGTTTATTTATACAGATTGGAGGTAAAAAAGAATTAGATAAAAATTTAATTTCACGGCTGACGAAAGCCGAAGGAGCATGCTTATGCCATTTTTTACTTCAACAAGCACATCACTCTATTATGAACAGCGGGGCCAGGGGCCTGTGCTTTTATTTATTTCCCCTCCCGGCCTTGGCTGTACGGCCTTTGAGCAGCAGCATCCGCTTGAAGATCAGTTCAAAGTCGTTACCTTCGATCCACGCGGAAATGGAAGAAGCGAACGCGGGGACACTGCTGACGGCACCATCAGCCAGTGGACAGAGGATATTTACGCCCTGGTATCTCATCTTGAGACTTCCCAGGTTATTCTCTGCGGCTATTCCTTTGGCGGACTCCCCGCTCAGGAATTTGCTTACAGATATCCTGAAAAGACAAAAGCACTCGTATTAATCAGCAGCTTTCCAAAAGTACGAACGTATATGCTGGCCGGGAAATTCCGTCTTGGCATTTGGAGCACATACGAAAATCTGCTGGGAACGCTTGGCAAAGGGCTCGCCTTTTCTCATACCAAAAAGCAGGACCAGCAGGCGCGCATCGAAAAAAATATTGAAAACAGCGACCCCGGTGTTTTAGAGCAGATGTATTTGAACGGCAGGCACTATGACAGCACCGGCCTTCTCCCTTATATCACCTGTCCCGTGCTTACGATATTTGGCAGCAATGACGTGTTCGTAAAAAAACATCAGCATGATTTTAAAGCCCGGCTTCCCAACATGCACAATGTTCATATTCAGGGTAAAGTACACCAGCTTCCCACCAGAGCCTCCAACGAGGTGAACGCTATTATCAGAAATTTTGTTAACAACGATGTTTACTGAAGAAGCATAAAGGATATATGCTTATAGTTCATTCTTACTTTGCATATCAGACACGGCGGTAATGGTTGGATAATAAGCTAACCCATGAGCCAGCAAAAGAAATCTTTTTTCTTGCTGACTCTTTTTTTAATTTCCTGAACCATTTATTCCATATTTTAACAAAAAGGAGTAGATATAATGAGTAACACATCAACCGGCAAAACACTGCCAATTGTTGCGCTTTCAGCTGCGGCTATCGGGGGAGGCGTATACTGGTATGCGAAAAGATCCGGTAGTACCAGCGAGAGCGGCAGCAGCGAAGGCATCAAAGATAAAGTAAACAAAGCGAACCAGGAAGTCGATACGGATGAACTGAAAAGCCGTTTTCAACGCACAGTAGAGCTCGCCAAGCAGGCAACGACCCAGCTTCAGGAGATTTACAATGATTACGGCAAAGACATTATTGAGCAGATCCAGCAGGTGAAAAAAGACTCCGAAGGTGTAGTATCCACAGCAAAAGAAGCCGGTGATGAGCTGAAGGATGTAGCTGACACAGCAAAAGAAGCTGAACAGGAGCTCGAAGGAGTCAAGGACCAGGCAAAACAGGGCGCAGAGCACATTTCTGCCTCTGATTCTTCCTCTGATAATTCCGGCTCTTCTTCTGAAAGCAGTACCAATCAAAATATCCAGGAGTCACCGGAAGAAGAGATAAAAAGAAAAGACGATCAGGCGGACATTGAGCCGCAGGAAGAAGGAAAAAATCAGCGGGACCCAAACAGCAGGGATAATAACTAAGCTTCTCTCCGCAGAAAAGATTTCTAAAACGAGTTAAACCACCAGGGCCTGGGCCTGGTGGTATTTTATGTTCCGTTCATATATCAGTTTTTTCCGCATACTTTTCGTCATCTGCGTAAGCTTTGTGTATAAGCAGACTAAAACCGCCGGATATAATAACATCCCGCGGCTCCAATCGTTTATATTTACCACTATAGCAACATACATAAAATCCCATTTTAGGATTTCAACTTCCCTATTAGAAAAAAGAGCAGAATTTCTGCTTTTTCGGCCGGCCTTCTTCTGCTCCTGCTTAATATCCTTCAGGAGGAAAGCCTTTTTAAAATACTCCATTTGTCCCGTTTAGAAACGTAAGCCCGCTCCTTAAACACCTGGTAATCGTTTTTCCGTACCGATTCTAAAATTGCCTGATACATATAAGCAGCGCCCTTGACGGGATACCTTGCATCCTTCGGATACTGTTCAATAGATTCAAGTGCCTCTGTATACAGCTCCTCTGCGCGTGCGGCCGTCTCCTCCCATGCCCGGACAAATGACGGGTCAAGGCGGTGTTCGTAAAGATCCCTGGTGGTATAGCCGTGCTTTTCAAGTATTTCAACAGGGAAATAAATGCGCCCCCGCTCCAGATCTTCACCTACATCGCGAAGAATATTTGTCAGCTGCATCGCTTTTCCAAGGGCGATTGCGCCCGGCTTCAGGTGTTCAAAACGCTCCGGGGAAAGGATAGGCAGAAGCATCAGTCCTACAGTTCCTGCTACATAATAGGAATACCCTTCAACTTCTTCCAGTGTGTAATAAAAAATTTTTTCCAAATCCATATACTGCCCCTGGATCATATCCAAAAAAGGCTGTACTTCCATATCAAATCGCTCGAAAGTATCTCTCAGTGCAATCCACTGCGGGGATGGCTGATAAAATGGATCGCGGAGAAACTGATGAAACATGATTTCAAATTCCTTTAATTCCTCTTCCGGATTTTCTCCTTCATCCACAATATCATCGACAGTCCGGCAAAAAGCATAGACGGCCCAGACGCCCCGCCTTTTTTCAAGCGGCAGAATATCAAAAGCTTTCGAAAAAGTTTTGCTGTGCATGGTAATAATACGATGACATTCTTCGTATGCTTCTTCTAACGTTGGTTTCATACTTCTCATCCCCTCTCCCGCGTGTCAGAAGCCAAGTGGTGGTTGGTCCCCTGCCGGGTGTTTATCAGAACATATCCTGCTTTCTCCCTGTTTTGAGATGCTCTGCTAGCAGTTTTGCTCCCTGCATGACAATTGGAACACCGCCACCGGGATGCGTAGAAGCGCCTACCGCGTATACGTTGCTGTAGGAGAACGGCTTAAGCTGCGGCCGGAAAGCACCTGATTGGGCAAAGCTTGGAGCGATGCCAAAGCTGCCTCCTTCATACAGCCCATATCTGCCGGCATCCTGAGGCGTCCGGATCTGCATCCACTGAATCGAAGAACGCAGGTGCGGGAACCCTTTTTTCTCGACCGTCTCCAAAATAGACTGAATAAACTCTTCCTGCACCTCCCAGTCGACGTTGTCTCCTGATGGCACGGGAACGAGCAGATACAGCACACTCTTACCTTCCGGGGCGAGGGTAGAGTCTATTAATGACGGGTGGAATGCATAAATACTCGGCTCGTCCGGTAAATCCTTCTTGTCAAAAACCTGCTTCATTTGATGATCAAAATTGCTGCCCATAAAAAACTGGTGTATAGATGCCTTTGTATATATTTTGTCTAATCCCAAATAAATTAGCAAGCATCCTGATGAAGAAGTGTATTTTTTTTGTGATTTATTTTCCACCAGCTGTTCTGCCGCTGGAAGCTCACAGTTACAGATCAGCCGGTCTGCCGGTTCTACCCGCTTATTCGTTTTCAGGGCAGTAAATACCTGTCCCTTCGACTGGATGCTTAATGCTGTTTCTTCAAACCGGAATGTCACTCCGCGACGATCCAGCTCTTCTTTTATTTTCTCGATCAGCATTGCATACCCTCCGTGGATATACCAAATGCCGTGATACTGTTCACTGAAGGAGACCAGGGAGTAAATACCGGGGGTAGAGGCAGGATTGCCGCCAATGTAAAGCGTCTGCAGGGAATACGCGTCCCGGAGCCGGGGGTCTGTAAAATAATCAGCCACCTGCGCTCTAACCGACTGATAAGCCTTCATCTGCCATAGGGAACGGATATTAGCCGCAGTGAAAAACTCCCGTTTGCGCATAAATGAACGGGATAAAAAATCTTTTTCCCCCTGGAGAAAATTTTTCTTCATATCGTTCATGAATCTTTCAAAATTATCTTCTTCCCCGGGAAAAGTCCTTGCCATCTCTTCTTTCTGTTTTTCAGGATCACTCCATTTGTAAAATTCCGTGCCGTCGGCGAAAACCATCCGGTATAATGGATCAATCCGTTCCATATCAAGCACTTCCGGGTCCATCCCCGCTTCAGCAAGTATTGCTTTAATTGTTTCGGGCAGCAGCACGATCGTTGGCCCCTCATCGACTTTAAAACCGTCCTGCTCTACCCATTTGATCCTCCCGCCTGCTTCTTTATCCTTTTCCACTATCGTTACTTCTTCACCCGCCTGGGTCCTATAGAGAGCTGTCACAAGTCCGCCGATCCCGCTTCCCACGATAATATTTTTCATTGCGCCCGCTCCCTGGAATATTTAGCCGTCAGTGCCTGAGCAGTGATTCTGCCGGATACAATAATCGTCGGCAGGCCGCTGCCGGGATGCGTACCTCCGCCAACAAGCCAGCAGTTCCCGACATCTTCGAACTTGTTATGCGGACGAAAATACATCATCTGATTTAAGCGGTGGGACAAATTAAACACGGCTCCTTCGTACACGTTACTGTCGATCTGCCAGTCTGTGGGCGTATAAATTTTTTCCACTTCAATATGATCCCGGAGTCCTTTAAAATGCGAACGACTTTCCACCTGATCAAGCACCAGGTCCCGAAAGCTGTCCTTATTGTTCTCCCAGTCGATGCCGCTCTGGTTGTTTGGTACCGGGGCAAGCATATAAATTGGCGATTTTCCGGCAGGCGCCAGCGTGTCGTCGGTAACAGCCGGATTATGAATATAGATCGACGGATCATCCGAAACAATTTTTTCATGAATCATTTCTTCCACATTCTTTTTATAGTCCTCGGAAAAAACGATAGAATGGTGGGCTGCTTCGGGATAGGTAGTGTCCACGCCGGCATACAGCATAAACGCCGAGCAGGAATAGTCTTTTTCAGCCACTTTTTCTTTTTTCCATTTCTTCAGCGGTTCATCAAACAATTCGGTAGCAGCGTAGGCGAAATCTGCATTAACCACTACTTCATCTGCTCCAAACACTTCCCCGTTTTCAAGCTCCACCCCCACGGCCTGTTGTTTTTTCGTACGGATCTTTTTAACCGGCGTATTCAAATAAAGATGGCCGCCGTCCTCTTCAAATGCTTTAGCCATTGCTTTTGGTATCTGGTTCAATCCCCCCGTAGGATGAACAATTCCGTATTCATGCTCCATGTAGGAAAGAATGCTGAACGCCCCTGGGCAGTCCCATGGTGACATTCCTAAATATTTGGACTGAAAGGTAAAAGAAAGCTTCAGCCGCTCATCGGAAAAATACTGGCTCAGCACATCGTAGACAGATTTCCCGAGTGCCAGGTGCGGAAGGGCTTTAAGCGTCCGGGGCTTCATATAGTCCAGGAGCGATCCGTGTTCATGCTCAAGCACCGGCAGAAGTGCCTCCCACCGTTTGCCCAGATCATGCATAAAACGATCATATCCCTTCTCATCGCCTGGAAAGGAAGCAGCGATCCGCCGTTTCATTTCCTGCTTATTGGAAGTCGGACGGAAGCTTGAATCTTCGAAAAATAATTCATACATTGGATCCAAATAATTCCAGGAAATATAGTGTGCCAGATCTTTTCCAGTGGCTGAAAAAATTTCCTCAACAATATGAGGCATGCTTAAAAATGTCGGGCCTTTATCAAAGCGGTATCCGTCAACGTCCACGTGGGACGTACGCCCGCCCGGCTTATCGTCCTTTTCGAACACACTCACCTGAAAACCCTGACTTTGCAGCAGCATGGCAGCGGTAAGTCCTCCGGGGCCCGCCCCTACGACCGCAATTCGTGTCTCTCTCACTCCAAAAAGCCCCTCTCTGTCAAAACCTAATGTTCATGTCCAAAGTTTTATTCCCGTTTTTTTGCATTCTCAACCTGCCCAAAAGCCTGGGAAAATAGACATTGTAAAAGCATAAAAAAGACCTTTCAGAAAGAAAGGTCCCGTTCAGCTGGTTCTGCTGTATAATGCAAGCACCCGGTCCACCTGCGCCCCATACATTTCCCCGAACACGTTTAAATGAACAAGCAAATAATACAGCTGATAGAGAGGCATCCGTTCCTCAAATTCAGCTTCCACCGGCTGAATGGTTTCATAAGCCTCATACGTCCGTTCCGGAAAGCCTCCAAACAGACGGGTAAAGGCAAGATCAAATTCGTAGTCCCCATACCAGCAAGCAGGATCGATCAAATACGGACGTCCTTCTTCTCCTGTGAGCCAGTTGCCGGCCCAAAGGTCTCCGTGCAGCTTTACCGGCTGCCGGTCATCGGGTATCCACTCTCCGAGGTGGTCCAGAATGTAGCGAAGGCGGCGGGACCGTTCGTCAGTCAGTTTACCGAGGGACCTGGCGATTTCCATCTGCGGCCTCAGGCGGTGATCCCTCACAAAACGCACCCAGCTCGTTTCCCATGAATTTTCCTGTGGCAGCTCCCCGATGAAGTTATCCTCCTCGAGGCCGAAATAATCCCCTGAAGACTGGTGGAGATTGGCCAGATCGATCCCAAGCCACTCATCAGTGCGACTGTCTCCGCTTCCCTGAATAATGTCCATAATAATAAATTTCTTGGACCAGTGCAGTACGTCAGGCACATGCACCGCTTCCGATTCACGCAGGAATTCGAGTCCGCGTTTTTCCTGGCGGAAAAAATCATACGGTGCCTCTTCATGCCATTTCAAAAAATAGGAGCGCCGGTTTGTATCCACCCGGTAGGCAGAGCTGATGCTTCCTCCGGAGAGGCTTGCTATATTGGTCACTTCTGCCTGTGGATCCACGTACCGTATCGCTTTTTGAATATGCTCCATTATACATTCTCCTGCTCTCTAATCCATTGTAGTAAATGAAAGGTACTCGTATTAATCAGTTCAAACACATGGCCGAAATTATTATCAAAATAAGGGTCAGGCACGTCTTCCCTCCGGCGCTCAGGATGAAAGTCCAACAGTTTCCATACTCTGCCGTCTTTAGTGGAAACGTGAAAATCCTGAAGCATATCAAGGTTCTGATCATCCATAGCCACAATATAATCGGCTTCTTCTCCGGCCTCCACTACCCGGGCTGTCCCCGGGCCGGCAGATACACCGTGTTGTTCGAGTACACCGATCGTTCCTTCGTGCGGAGAAGAGCCTGCATGCCAATCACCGAGTCCGGCCGAGTCCACGCTGATTTTATTTTCCACTCCCGCTTCCTGCAGATGCTTTTGAAAAAGCGCTTCTGCCATTGGCGAACGGCAGATGTTCCCTAAACAGATAAATAACACCTTTATACTCATAGCTTCTCTCCTTTACCCGTAGAGATGAATAATCATGCCTTTTATCTCCCCGGTCATATCGAGGAGGGAGAGCGGCTCCTGTTCCTGCTGCAGCATCTGGTCTGTCATTTCCACTAATTTTTTATCAATTTTTTCAATCAGCTGATGGGTTTTGAGCCTGCCGTCACTGCCAAACGACCTTTCTTCATGCAGATTCAAGCCATGGTCTTTCAGCTCTGTAATAATTTCCCTTACAAGGCGTTTATACTCTTTTAATTCAGGAATGGTCTGGTGCTCCATCAGACGCCGGCCCTGCTGGTCAAGCTGTTCAAGCATGATACCCATCTGACGGTTGAATGTTTTGGCCTGTTCGGTCTGCATCATTTCTGAAAATGGATTTTTTTCGGCTTTTCTCTCCTTTACGTTAGGCAGCGGTGATTTAATATTTCCCTGAAGGCGCTGAATATCCACGCGTATATTTTCCTCCTTTACGCATTTTCTGCCGGCCCGGTTACAATAGCCGCCATAAATGCTGGTACTTTCACAAATTCTTTAATGAGCAGCCGTTCTTCCGTAGTGTGGATGTTTTCATAGCCGACACCCAGATTGATGGTAGGAATGCCGTAGCCCGAAATTACGTTTGCATCGCTGCCGCCTCCGCTTTGTACAGTTCTCGGCTCCACATTGAGCCGATGGGCAGCCTGAACAGCACGCTGCACCACATCATCCGATTCAGCCAGCACATAACCTTCATACATTGGCTGTATATCAATAGAAGCCTCGGCCCCCATTTCCCCGGCTGCCTCTTCGAAGGCTTCCCGCATCGCAGCTACCTGTCTGCTCAATTTGTCTGGTTTAAAGGAGCGTGCTTCCGCAGAAATCACGACCTCATCACACACGACATTCGTCTGGGTGCCCCCGGCAAAGCTTCCAATATTGGCCGTTGTTTCTTCATCGATTCGTCCAAGCGGCATTTTGGTTACGGCTTTAGAAGCCACGCTGATGGCTGAAATGCCTTTTTCCGGCTCCACCCCTGCGTGTGCTTTTTTTCCGTAAATAGTCGCATGCATTTTTGTCTGATACGGCGCCGAGGTGACGAGAGTGCCTACCGGGCCGTCACTGTCAAGCGCATAGCCCATATCGGCATGCACCAGGCCGGTATCCAGATGCTTTGCACCCACAAGCCCGGACTCTTCCCCGACCGTAATGATAAACTGGATGTCTCCGTAAGGCTCGTCTTCTTCCTGAAGCATTTTTACCAGTTCGAGCATGGACGCAATTCCCGCTTTGTCATCAGCACCGAGGATTGTTTCTCCCTTCGAAACAATATATTCATCCTGCACCTCAGGTTCAATACCTTTTCCCGGTTCAACTGTATCCATATGGGAGGTGAAATAAATCACCGGCTTTGCGCTGTCTGTGCCTTTCAGCGTACAGACCAGATTCCCCGCCCCGTGGCCGGTGGTGGCTTTAGCGTTATCTTCTTTTGTTTCAAGTCCAAGCTCCTGGAATTTCCGTTTAATGACATCTGCAATTTTGGCTTCATGCTTTGTTTCCGAGTCAATTTTCACCAGTTCGATAAATTCCTGTATTAAACGTTCCTGATTTGCCATCACTATTATAACTCCTTTATGGATTGCTTAGGTTTATTATATATTTTTCGCCTGCTGTGTTATAATTTGAGCATTAGTTTCCATTGAAAGCGGGGGTTAAAATGCAGAAAGTCATTATTTACATTATGATCTTTGCGCTTGTCGGCAGCAGCCTGTTAATGGGCGGAGCGGTGATGTTTTAAACGAACGCCAATTTTTGTATGTATTTGATAAAGCAGAACTTACGGGTGTACATGCCCGCTCGTTCTGCTTTTTATTTATTTCTGCGTGCCATCTGCCTGTGTAGTCTTTTGCCCGATATTGTATGAGTCCGCTTCGGATCGGGCTTAAACATTTTTTTAATGAGCAGGTATTCTTCAATTTCATACAAAATATAAAAGAGGGATGAGCGTATTTCGAATTCATGTCTTGTTTTTGGCAGCTCCATCTGCTGAATTTCATACTTCATTTCGTCAAGACGGTATAAAAAATAGCCGGCAGTATTGCCCGGGGAGACGGCGTCGCTTAGTTCATCCATATAATCAGCCATTTTATGGCCCTGGGGCACGGACTGGTCAATCGAAGAAATAAACGGCAGAATACTTTCGAGTACCGAAAACTGCTTTTCTCTCATACGAAAATAGTGGTAAAAGTAGTCATCATCCCGCAGAAAATGGTTGTCTATATCCCTTAGGGCCTTCCCTTTAGCTTCATCAATGATCTTCGCTGCATCCGAAAATTCTGCCCCGTCCCAGATGTTATCGCCAAAACGAAGGTAGTTTGCGTACTCCTCCCATATTTTACGGAAAGCGTCTTCGAGGCTTAACTGGTCCTGGGCCAGGCTTTTTTCACTGCTCGGCATATAAAGATTCATAATTAATGCTACCCCAATACCGACGAAAATAATAGCGAGCTCGTTCATCCAGATGCCTGCACTTACCTGTTCTTCTGTGTAGAGGTGCAGCACGATAACGCTGCTTGTGACGATACCACGGGC
The DNA here is from genome assembly GCF_033845285.1 of Marinococcus sp. PL1-022. Lineage (NCBI taxonomy): Bacteria > Bacillati > Bacillota > Bacilli > Caryophanales > Bacillaceae > Marinococcus > Marinococcus sp. PL1-022. Next base: position 1,877,302 of record NZ_JAWXCX010000001.1, read on the forward strand.
AGCATTTGCTGCTACGCTGAGTGGAATGCTGATCAGAAAGAGTGCAGCTATGGCCACTGGATTATATCCTATCAGTTCAAAGAATACACTCGCGACCCCGAGCCCAATCACGCAGGAAACGAGTCGTTCGATGCTGACAGTCAGGGAGCCCCTCTTAGTCGTTGTAATACAAAGAATGGTAATGACGCCTGCTGATATATAGTAATCCAGCTGCAGCAGCTGAGCAATGTATACGGATATAGCTGTGCCTACTGCTGTTTTCAGCGTCCGATATCCAATTCGGAATCTCCCCATCTAAAAAACCTCTCTGTTTGTTCATTCGTACTTATATTATATCGTAAACACCGGCAGAGGGAAACTGACTGGCGCTTTTCGGCCCTGGCCCCTCTTCTGTGCTGATTCTAGCCCAAAAACCAAATAAAAAAGCAAAGGAGACAGCTCCTTTGCTTACACATTTATTCATTGGTGCGCCTACCAGGACTCGAACCTGGAATGCGAGAACCGGAATCTCGAGTGATATCCCTTTCACCATAGGCGCTTTTGTCATATGTTTTAACAAGACAATGAATACTATACCAATGAACGAATATGAAAGTCAACCCATTTTTTAATTACGCTTCCCCGGAAGACCCTTCGAGCATTTTTTCAAACTGTTCGTTGATATCCTCTTCACTGTATCCTGCTTCCTTCAGGCGTTTGGTGAAATGCTGGGAATACACTTTGGAGCGTTCCTGCATTTTGCCGAATTTCTTTGACTCCTGCTTTTTTTTCGTCCGCTTCTCCCGGTCCTCCGCGTTGGACATGATGCTTTCGGTAATAAACAAGGCTTTCCACACCTGCTCTTCTCCGTAGCCGGAGGCGTTTGCGTCAAGTTCATCGATGACGTTTTGGTAGTAATTGCGGAACTCGTCGTACGAAATTTCTTCGTCCATGTTTAAGTATTCCTGTATTTTTTCATAGTACGTCTGAATCATTTGTCTCCGCCCTTTTCATTTATGTATTCCGAAACAGTATACCATGAATATAAAGCGGAGCGTCAAGGTACTTCCCTGTCTTTTCTTATTTTTGCAATTGACGTTTAAATCAAAAGCGGTGGGGGGAACAAACCTTAATAGATCATACACGAAGAAAGAGGGATAGCATATGGCAGAAGTAACTTTTAAAGCTAATGTAGGAGAACCACAGACAACGATCGCTTCCAACGGCAAAACACTCTGGTACAGTGTGACAAAGGAAGAAGGCCCTTCAACAAAAAGTAATGACTTCCGGGTCGGGTTTGAAACTTCCCAGGAATTTGAGCCGAAAACGAGCGAAATTGTATTTCCGGATGTTGATACTACTGTAGAGCAGGACGGCAACATTTATCATTTGGAAAAATAAATCCAATGGGTTCCTCCTTTAGGGAGGAGCTCTTTTTTACAAAAAAAAGCGCCCCGGAGGGCACCTTTTATTTTGTGCAGTACTGATCGAACGCTTCCTCAAGTTGTTGAACAACCTGAATCGGCTCATGGCCTTCAATTTCATGACGTTCAACCATGCGTACCAGCTCTCCGTCTTTTAGGAGACCAAATGATGGAGACGATGGCGGAAATCCTGTGAAATAAGAACGGGCCTGCTCGGTCGCTTCTTTATCCTGACCTGCAAATACGGTCACAAGACGGTCCGGCTTCGTATCATAATTCGTCATGTACGCTGCCGCCGGACGGGCAATGCCTCCGGCACAGCCGCATACAGAGTTTACCATAACGAGTGTTGTGCCTTCCTTGTTCAATACTTCATCGACTTCTTCCGGAGTACGAAGAGACTGGTAGCCCGCTTCTTCGATTTCATCCCGGGAAGCTTGTACTATATCATTAACGTAAAAATCAAAATTCATTAAAATCCTTCCTTTCCTTCATCGGATACCTATATTGTAGCGGATAAGAACAGGGAATCACAAGTGAGAAGCTTGAAAAGTTATTCGTTCAATGCTTTTTCAAGGTTATCGATATTCTGATTCATCAATGAGATGTAGCCCGCGCCATCAGCAATCTCTTCTTCGCTGGCTGATTCGAGGTTATTTAGCGTATAAACCTCCGCCCCGATTTCTTCCTGAAGAACGTCTGTGGTGTCAGACGGAATATTTTCCTCCACCATAATGGCATTCAGATCGTTTTTTTCTGCTGTATCGATAATTTCATTGATTTCCTGCGTGGAAGGCTCATTCTGGGCGTTCACGCCGTTAACAGCGATTTCCTCCAGGCCGTATCGTTCTTCCCAGTATCCGTATGCTGCATGGGAAACAATAAATTGATTTTTACTGCTTTCATCCACAAGGGTCTCAAAACGCTCATCCAGTTCATCGAGCTCCGCCGCCAGTTCTTCATAATTATTTTCGTAGGCGTTCTCGTTATCTGGGTCTGCCTCAATCAGCTCGTCTCTAATCACTCCGGCTGCTTCTTTCGCCTGAACCGGATCAATCCAAATATGGGGGTCTGTGCCGCCGTGGTCGTGCTCTTCCCCGCTGTGGCCTTCTTCAGCATGCTCCGCGTGTTCTTCTTCAGACTCTCCTTCTTCATGGTCATGGCCTTCTTCATGGTCATGGCCTTCTTCATGATCATGGCCTTCTCCGTCGTCCCCGACTGCTTCTGCCACCCTGGCTATCTGCACATCCTGGTTGCCAATCGTGCTCTCCACTTCGTCGGCAAACCCTTCCATTCCGTTTCCGGTCATCACAAACATATCGCCCTCCGCAATGTTTGTTAGTGTCTGCGGCGTTGGGTCATATGTATGCGCATCTGACCCTGCCGGAACGACGTTTTCTACATTTACATGATCGCCGCCGATCTGTTTTGTGAAGTCTTCCCAGGCAAAAAGTGTAGTATATACTTCGAGCTTTTCCTCATTTTCTGCTCCCTGTTCTTCCTGAGTATCCTCCGAACCGCAGGCGCTTAAAGAAACGAATGCTGCCCCGGCTGCCCCTAAAATAAATGGTTTTTTCATCATGGCACCTCTTTATCGTAATGATTACGTTTTGTATGTACATTGATTTTAGCGCACGGGAATTCATTTGTAAATAAGAATGATTCTTTTTTATATTTAAAAAAGAGAGCTTCCCTAGGAAGACTCTCTTAAATGTTTTCCGTGCCTTTATAATTTTCAAGCCGCTGCTTTAAATCAGCTAGAAACCGTCCGCACAGCAGGCCGTCTAAAATCCGGTGATCCAGGGAGAGACACAGGTTAACCATATAGCGTATTGCTATCATATCCCCCTGCATGACTACCGGTCGTTTCACGATCGATTCCACAGAAAGAATGGCCGCCTGCGGGTGATTAATAATCGGCATGGACTGTACAGAACCGAAAGACCCGGTGTTATTCACCGTGAACGTCCCGCTTCTCATTTCTTCAGCCTTAATGGTGCCCTGGCGTACTTTAGTGGCAAGAGACTGCATATCCCGGGCGAGACCGCGGATGTTTTTTTCGTCTGCCCGCTTAATGACTGGAACATACAGAGCTTCTTCGCTGGCTACAGCCATCGACAGGTTCACTTCCTTGCGCTGAATGATCCGGTCGCCGTCCCAGGTGGAATTAAGGCTTGGAAACAGCTGCAGAGATTCAGAAACAGCTTTCATGAAAAATGGCAGATACGTAAGCGAAAAGCCTTCTTTTTGTTTAAACTCATCCTTCACGCTGTTCCGGTACGCCACCAGATCCGTCACGTCCACCTCTATCATCGTCCAGGCGTGGGGAATTTCCTGCTTACTTTTCACCATGTTGTCTGCAATTGCTTTTCTTGCTCCGGTTACCGGAATGATCGTGTCGCCTTCACGCTCCTCCTGATTTTCAGAAGGCTTTGTTGAATAGATTGGAAATGGCGAAGGTGCAGCTTCCTCCTGTTTGGTTTTTTCTGCGCCTTCCCGGATCGCTTTTTCAACATCCTTTTTTGTAATGCGCCCCTGTCTGCCGGATCCTTCGATATCGTCAAGATTCAGCCCGTTTTCCTGGGCGAGTCGCCATACAACCGGCGAATACCTTTTTTTCATCGACTTCTCTTCTTCTCCATTTGTTTGTGCTGCGCCCGGTTGTATCGTTTCTGCAGAAGGCTTTTCAGTTTTTTTTGCCTCGGCCGGCTCCTCATCTTCTGTTTCCATATAGCAGATGAGCGTGCCTACAGCCACTGTTTCGTTTTCTTCAGCAACGAGCTCGCTGATTTCGCCTGTATACGAGCTGGGAATTTCTGCACTCACTTTATCTGACAGCACTTCTGCGATGGGATCATATTTTTTTACTTTATCGCCCGGCTTTACAAGCCACTGGGATAGCGTGCCTTCAGTGACACTCTCCCCGAGCTGGGGCATTGTTACTTCTTTGCGCATCCTTGATACCCTCCTAAAATTCCGCCAATTCCCGGATCGCTTTCGTGATTTTATCCGTATTCATTAAAAATTCTTTTTCCAGTGTTGGAGCGTAAGGCATGGCCGGCACATCGGGAGCTGCAAGTCTCCGGACCGGCGCATCAAGGTCAAACAAATTGTGTTCGGAAATGATGGCCGACACTTCGCTCATGATACTTCCTTCGAGGTTATCTTCAGTGACAAGGAGCACCTTTCCGGTTTTCGCCGCGGCTTCTTTGACTGCTTCCTGGTCGACTGGATAGACGGTTCTCAGATCCACCAGATGCACATCGATGCCTTCTGCGGCAAGTGTATCAGCGGCCTGGTTGGCCAGATGTACACACAATCCGTATGTAATCACGGTAACATCCGTGCCTTCCCGTTTGACTGCCGCCTTTCCGATTGGCACAGTGTAGTCCTCTTCCGGCACTTCGTCTTTAAGCATCCGGTACGCGCGCTTATGCTCAAAAAATAACACCGGGTCGTTATCCCGTATCGAAGCCTTCAGCAGTCCTTTCGCGTCGTAGGGGGTGGACGGAATGACCACTTTCAGCCCCGGCGTATTCGCAAACAGCGCCTCCACTGACTGTGAATGATACAGAGCACCGTGCACTCCGCCGCCAAACGGCGCCCGGATCGTAATTGGACAGTACCAGTCATTGTTGGAGCGGTACCGGATTTTTGCTGCTTCAGAGACAATCTGGTTGACTGCCGGCATAATAAAGTCCGCAAACTGCATTTCCGCTACCGGGCGGAGGCCGTACATCGCAGCCCCAATACCCACTCCGGCAATTGCTGATTCGGAGAGCGGAGTGTCGATGACACGCTCGTCGCCGTACGTGCTGTGCAGCTCTTCGGTCGCACGGAACACCCCGCCCTTCAGACCGACATCCTCACCCAGAACGAACACGTTCTCATCACGTGCCATTTCTTCCTTCATCGCTGTATTGATTGCCTGAATATAAGACATGACTGCCATATTAGTTCCCTTCTTCCTCGTAAACATACTGCCCAAGCGTTTCCACAGCCGGATATTCTGCTGCTTCAGCGGCATCCGTTGCGGCATCCACTTCCTCGCGGATCCGCTGCTCCATCGTCTGTTCTTTTTCTTCGGTAAGGATCCCCTCATTCCGCAGGTAATCCGCAAAAGCCACGACAGCGTCGGTCTGCTTTTCTTCATCCATTTCTTCGACGCTTCGGTACAGTTTATCGTTATCATCACTTGAATGAGGCGTCAGTCTTGCTACGAGCGCTTCAACGAGGCTCGGGCCTTTACCGTCCCGCGCCCGGTCCACTGCTTCTTTCATAGCTTTATACACCTCAAACGGCCGTGTGCCTTCCACAGTGACCCCCGGCATACCATATCCCTTTGCGCGGTCCGCAACATGTTCGCAGGCGAGCTGTTTACTGAGAGGCACGCTGATGGCATATTTGTTGTTCTCACAGAAAAATACAACCGGTAGATCGTGGACGCCGGCAAAGTTCATGCCTTCATGAAAGTCTCCCTGGTTGGAGGACCCCTCACCAAACGTAACCATCGTAACAAAATCCTTATTTTTCATTTTAGCTGCCAGTCCGAAACCGGCAGCATGGGGAATCTGTGTAGTTACCGGAGAGGACTGGGTCACGATACGGTTTTTTCGCTGGCCGAAATGGCCCGGCATCTGTCTGGATTCAGAGTTGGGGTCCCCCTGCTTGGCAAAAGCCGCCAACATTAAATCCTTCGCTGTCATCCCAAATGCCATTACGAGACCAAAATCCCGGTAATACGGAAGCAGGTAGTCCTTGTCACGGTCAAGTGCCATAGCTGCAGCTGCCTGTGCCGCTTCCTGGCCCTGGCAGGAGACAACAAATGAAATTTTACCGGCACGGTTCAGCAGCCACATCCGTTCATCAAGACGTCTTGCCTGCAGCATGATTTCATACATTGTGAGCGCTTCTTCGTCGCTTAAGCCTACTTCCCGGTGGGTACTGTATTCCTGAATCATATTCGTTCCTCCTTGTTATTTCACCCGTGGTGAATAGCTTTTCCGTCTACCGCCAGGGCACCTTCAGCATAAATTTCCGCCAGTGTCGGATGCGCGTGCACCGCTCCCTGTATTTCAAGATGAGAGGCATTCATATAGACAGCAAGTGCTCCCTCGTTAATCAATTCGGTCGCTTTTTTCCCCACAATATGAACGCCAAGCACATCTTCTGTTTCTTTATCCACAATCATTTTCATAAATCCTTCCGGATCATTTTCCACCAGGGCCTTGCCTATTGCCTGAAAAGGAACATTGCTTGTTTTGATATTCAGGCCGGCGTCAGTGGCCTCATGCTCTGTCCAGCCTACCGAAGCCATTTCCGGATCCGAGTAGACGCAGGAAGGAACGTTTTTATAGTCAAGAGGCTCCGGGTGATTTCCAAGCATATGCTCTACAGCGATGATGCCTTCACGCGAAGCCACGTGGGCCAGCTGCATGCCGCCGATGACGTCGCCGATAGCATACATATGTGATTCCTTCGTCTGGTACATGCCCGACGTCTGGATGAAGCTGTTCTGTACTTCGACTTCCGTGTTGTGGAGTCCCAGATCCCCCGTATTGCCGGTCCTTCCTACAGCGACGAGCATTTTCCCGGCCGTCAGTACCTCTTTGGACGTTGTATGGACCGTTATTTCTCCATTTTTCGTGAGTGAAGAAGGATCGAGCTCTGTATTTGTAAAAATACGGACGCCTTTTCGTTTCAGGCGTTTTTCCGCCTCTTTCGACACAGCGTGGTCCATCATCGGAAGCAGACGGTCTCCGAGCTCCACCAACTGTACCTCCACGCCGAAATCCTGAAGCATTGAAGCCCATTCCACGCCGATAACTCCTCCCCCGACAATAACCATCGATGAAGGGAGCTTTTCTGCCTCGAGCAGTTCTTCGGAGGATAAAATGTATTCACCATCAATTTCGAGCCCCGGGACAGTAGCCGGACGTGAACCGGTGGCGAGCATAATCTGCTTGGGCTGCAGCATAATATTTTCCCCTTCAGTTTCTGTTTCCACTGAGATAGTGCTTGCTGTTGGAGAAAAGATGGAAGCTCCGAGGATGCGCCCGTGACCGTAATATACATCCACCTGGTGCTTGGACAGCAGCTGCTGAACCCCTTTATGTAATTGTTGCACCGTCTGATTCTTTTTTTCGCGTACCTTTCCGAATTGCAGGCTCACATTGTCTGCTTCGACGCCGTAGCTCAGACTTTCCTGCACCATTTTGTATACCTCTGCGCTTTTTAAATACGATTTGCTTGGGATACATCCACGGTGCAGGCAGGTGCCGCCGATATCACGCGCTTCTACCACCGCCGTCGATAATCCTCTTTTTGCTGCATGCACAGCGGCCACATATCCGCCAGTACCAGCTCCTAATATGACCAGGTCATATTCTTTAGCCATAAAAATTCCTCCTGCGGGCTTTCACCCAGGATTTTATTCGTTTATCTCTACTTTATTTTAATGGATTTTTCCGTTTCATCATAGCACGAAAATAGATCTGGTAAAGAGAAGTTTTGACACTTGGAGATTATTATAGCACATCCTTTCGATATGCCGGAAAACAGACGCCGGTGCTAAAATAAAAAAAAGCAGCGCTCAGGCTGCTTTACCGATTCGTTAAAATATGCCGCGAGTGGGGCAGAAACTGTTTTCTTGAACGTTTGATGGATTCAATGCGCTCTTCGGCCAGCCGGTTTGCGGCCTGGAACGATGGAATACCGTCGCGTCTAGCGATTTCAAATACACGGACAATATTATCGTAAATACCGTCGACTTTCTTCAGGGCCCGCTCACGATCGTAACCATAGAGCTCGTCGGCGATGTTAATGACGCCGCCTGCATTAATAATGTAATCTGGGGCGTAAACGATGCCCCGCTCCTCTAAACGGATGCCGTCCTCTTCTGTCTGCAGCTGATTATTGGCTGCTCCCGCCACTACCTTTGCCTGAAGACGCAAAATGGTATGTTCGTTCAAACCGCCCCCCAGTGCACAGGGACTGAATATGTCGCACGGAACATCGTAAATTTCTTCCGGTGCCACTGCTTTTGCCCCATAGGCATGAACGGCACGCTCCACCGAAGCCTCCCGGATATCGGTCACAATTAATGATGCTCCTTCTTCATGAAGAAATCTGCACATTTCAAACGATACGTGCCCCACACCCTGAACTGCAATCGTTCTGCCGGCAAGATCATCGGTACCGAAGGCCTCCTTTGCCGCTGCCTTCATGCCCTGATACACGCCCCGGGCCGTGACCGGAGAAGGATTTCCACTCGATCCGGAAGCAGTCGACAGTGAAATACCAGTCACAAAATTCGTTTCTTCGTGGATAATATCCATATCATGCTCTGTGGTACCGACATCCTCTGCCGTAATATAGCGCCCGGCAAGGCCCTCAATGTAACGCCCGAATGCACGAAACATTTCTTCATTTTTATCTGTGCGCGCATCTCCTATAATCACAGCTTTGCCCCCTCCGAGGTTCAGGCCGGCTGCTGCATTCTTATAGGTCATTCCTTTGGCAAGGCGCAGCACATCTTCAAATGCTGCTTCTTCGTTCTCATACGTCCACATTCTTGTGCCCCCCAAAGCCGGGCCGAGTGTCGTATCATGTATGGCAATAATTGCTTTTAACCCTGAGTTCCGGTCCTGGCAGACCACTACCTGTTCATAATCGTGCAGCTCCATACGCTCAAACAATTCCATTTTTCGTTCTCCTTTTGTATAAATTCATATTTCTATCTGCTCTGTACGCAGCCGGTCAGCTACTACCGCGACAAATTCACTGTTTGAAGGCTTATAGGGCAGAGCCCCGTCCTGACTCCAGCCGAACAGATCGGAAATCGCCTGCGTATGTCCGCGGTCCCATGCAACAACGATGGCATGCCTGAGCGCCCGTTCGACCCGGCTTGGCGTCGTCTGAAACTTTCTTGCAATCTCAGGGTACAGCTGCTTGGTGACTGCATTTATCATCTGCATATCCTCCATTACGAGCTTCACTGCTTCCTGCATATATACATAGCCTTTAATATGGGAAGGAATGCCAACATATTGGATAATGTCTTTGATACGCTCTTCCATTGACTGGCGGCTGGCAGGTTTTTTCGGAGCCTCTTCCGTCAGCACCTGGGAATTTAGGCTTTCTCTGTGTACATCCCGAATATTTGCCATCAGCGCCTCCATGTCAAATGGCTTTAAAACGTAATAAGCAGCCCCAAGCTCCACTGCTTTTTTCGTTACATCCTCCTGGCCGAATGCAGTTAACATAATAACTTTCGTGTTAACAGTATGTTTATTTTTCAGTGCCGTTAATACAGAAAGCCCGTCCCGGTGCGGCATAATTATATCAAGGAGTAAGACCTCGGGCTGCTCCTGCTCCACCACCTCAAGTGCTTCTTCCCCGTTTTGGGCTGTGCCTGCTATTTCCATGTCCTCCTGTTCTTCTATATGTTCGATTAATACTTCGACGAGTTCCTTGTTATCGTCGGCCACCATGACCCGTATCATGTCTTCCCACTCCTTTTGCCGCAGGCTTTTGCTGCACTCCTTTTCTCTCTCAACATTATTTTACCATAGCGTGTCGCATAGAAAAAGACAACTTCAACAGTTGTCTTTTTCAGGTGGACACATTCTATTGGGACTACACATTGCTTTTAGCTTTCTCAGCCATTTCTAACAGCTCGGTCGCATTTTCTCTCGTTAGTGCCGTCACTTCAACTCCGGAAATCATCCGGGCGATTTCATCAATCTTATAATCTGACGTTAACGGAGTGACAATCGTCTGTACTCTTTCTTCTTTTTCTTCTTTTTGAATATACAAATGACTGTCTGCCATCGCAGCAACCTGCGGCAGGTGGGTGATGCAAAGCACCTGGGAGCCTCTGGACACCAGATGGATTTTTTCCGCAATCGCCTGGGCGACACGGCCGCTTACACCTGTATCAACCTCGTCAAAAATCAGGGAGGTAACGTGCTGGAAGCCGGAAAGAATCGTTTTCAATGCCAACATGATTCTGGAAATTTCCCCGCCGGAAGCTACTTTTGCGAGCGGCTTTAAAGGCTCACCGGCATTGGCTGAAATAAGGAACTCGATCTTGTCCGCTCCCTTATCATTAAATACCCACGTCTCCCCATCAGGTGTCTGATAGGTTTTCCCCCGGTTAAGAGGTGAGATCTGCACTTCCATCGTAGCCTTTTCCATGTACAGCGCCTGAAGCTCCTGCTGAACACTCCCGGCAAGCGAGTGGCCGGCCTGCCGGCGCAAATCAGTTAATGTTTTAGCCTCAGCAATCAGCTCTTCCGCTGCCTGGGAGAGCGCCTGTTCATATTCGGCGATTCGCTCTTCTTTATTGGCGAGTGAATCAATTTCCTCTTCGATTTTGGATGCATAAACTAAGATTTCTTCGACGGAATCTCCGTATTTTCTCTTCAGCTTATTCAGTTCATCGAGCCGGTTCTCCACTTCGTTTAATCTTTCAGGATCAAACGCCATGGAATCAGCTTTATCCCGGAGTATAAACGTTGCCTCCTCCATCATGTAATAAGCTGAGCTGATTGACTCGGAAAGCTCTCCGAGATCTGTATCGATTTCTGCGGCTTCTTCTACGCTTGATACTGCCATACCTGCCCAGTCAAGCGCCTTCCCTTCGCCGTACAGGTGGTCATAGGCCCCCCGGATTGCCTCGAACAGTTTTTCACTGTTAGCCAGAATATGACGTTCCTTTTCCAGGTCTTCGTCCTCTCCCGGCTGCAGGCCGGCGGCTTCAATTTCCTGAAGCTGGTATTGAATAAAATCCAGCCGGTTTGCTGTTTCCTGATCACTTTCCTTCAGCTGCTTTAATTTTGACTGCAGCTGTCCAAAACGGTGGTAGCGCTTTTGATAATCTTCGAGTGCTTCTTCAAGCTCTGTTTTTCCGAACCGGTCGAGCATCTGCTGGTGACGCTCAGCATGCATCAGGTCCTGGTGCTCGTGCTGACCGTGGATATCTACGAGGCTGTGGCCGGTTTCTCTCAATACAGCAAGCGTTACTAATTTGCCGTTGATCCGGCAGATGCTTTTACCCTGATGCGTGATGTCCCGGCGCAGAACGACCATGTCATCTTCAATATCAATGCCTGCGGCCTCTAATTTCTCAACTGCGGGGTGGTTATCCTCCAGGCGGAACAGCCCTTCCATTTCCGCCCGTTTTTCTCCGTGGCGCACATATTCAGCCGATCCCCTTCCACCGATAAGCAGGCCGATCGCATCAATGATGATGGATTTCCCGGCGCCCGTTTCACCGCTTAATACTGTTAAGCCATTTTCAAATGAAACGGTTAACTCCTCGATAATGGCAAAATTCTTGATGGAAATTTCTTCAAGCATTTCTGTACCCCATTTCCAATTAGCATTAAAGCATTTCTAAAAATCGGTTTACAATCTCCGGTGAATGTTCCTTCTGCTTACAGATAATGAGAATCGTATCATCGCCGCAAATGGTGCCCATAATGTTTTCCCAGTCCAGGTTATCAATCAGGGCCCCTACCGCATTGGCGTTTCCCGGCAGTGTTTTCATGACAATTAAATTCTCCGAATGATCAATGCCGACAAAGCTGTCCACAAGTGCCCGTTTTAGTTTCTGCATGGGGTTAAAGCGCTGATCGGCAGGCAGGCTGTACTTGTATCTGCCGTCAATCATCGGCACCTTTACAAGATGAAGCTCTTTAATATCCCGCGACACCGTCGCCTGAGTTACGTTGTAGCCGTCTCCCCGGAGTCTTGCTACTAAATCATCCTGCGTTTCTATGTCTGTATTTGAAATTAGTTCCCTGATTTTTATGTGTCTCTGTCCCTTATTCATCCCGAAACCTCCTGTGCAAAACTACTTTCATCATAACTATTTCATTATAATTATACAAGTTTATGAGTAAATAGCATGCGTTGATTTAAAAATTCTTTTGAAACCATAGTCCAAATAAAAAAAAACGCCGACGGGCATCGGCGTTTACGAAGGTTCCAGTTTATTCTTGAATGACTCGTGTGCTTCCCGGACGACAGCCTCTATTCGCTCCTCCCCGGGAGGAGACGGTTTATCGCTTAATACCGATCCGTACAGCAGATATTCAATATTGCCGTCTCCCCCGGTAATCGGGGAAAAATCGAGCGCTTCCGGTGCTAAACCAACGCTTTCGGCTGACTGGATTGTTTTTGCCAGTACTTCCCTGTGCACCGATGGGTCCCTGACGATTCCTTTTCTGCCTACCTTCTCCCGTCCCGCTTCAAACTGTGGCTTGATGAGTACGCAAAAGCCGGCGCCTTCGTCCAGCACCTGCGGCATCACAGGGAAAAGCTTTTCCAGGGAAATAAAGGATACATCAGCGATCAGCATCCCGGGCAGCCCCCGCGACAGCTGACTTTTATCGAGGTACCTGAAATTCACTCTTTCCATTACCTCTACCCGTGAATCCTGGCGCAGCTTCCAGGCGAGCTGATTGTAGCCGACATCCAAAGCATATACCATAGAAGCTCCGTTTTGCAGCGCACAATCCGTGAAGCCTCCGGTGGAGGCCCCGACATCGAGTACCACGGCGTTCTGCAGCTCCAGCTGAAACGACTGAATGGCTTTTTCCAGCTTTAAACCGCCTCGGCTGACGTATGGCATCTGTTTGCCCTTCAGGCGCAAAGCTGCCTCATCACTGATTTTTGTCCCGGGCTTGTCCACCACTTCATCATCTGCCAGTACAAGACCTGCCATGATTGCCCGTTTGGCTTTTTCCCGGGAATCAAACAGTCCCTTCTGCACTACCAGCGTATCAATTCGTTCTTTATTCATCCCCGGATATTTGTTCTTTCTTTACTGGTCATCGCCGTCACTTTTTCCACTACTTTCTCTGGAGTGAGACCCAGTTCCTCATAAAGCTCCGGCACGCTGCCGTGCTCGACGTAGTAGTCAGCAATGCCCATCCGGCGGACTGGAAGCGAGTCATGCTCATGGTCGGCCATGTATTCAAGCACTGCACTTCCAAAGCTTCCCTTTAGTGCTGCTTCTTCCACTGTCAGCACCGGTTTGCCTTCTTCAGCTAATTCTTCAAGCATTGCTTCGTCAAGCGGCTTGGCTGAACGGGCGTTAACGATACGGACACTGGTTCCCTGTCCGCTTAACTCGGCAGCTGCCTCCTCTACGATCGGAAGCATTGTCCCAAACGAGAGGATCGTACAGTCTGTGCCTTCCCGGACGATTTCCCATTTGCCGTAAGGAATCATTTGAAACTCTTCGTCCATCTCCACCCCGAGTCCATTACCACGCGGATAGCGGACGGCTGTTGGGCCATCGTCATTATGAAAAGCCGAATACAGCATGTGCTGCAGTTCATTTTCATCCTTAGGCATCAGTATTTTCATATTTGGCAGGTGCCGCAGGTATGCAATATCAAAAACGCCCTGGTGCGTCTCCCCGTCAGCACCGACGAGGCCTGCACGGTCGATCCCAAAGAGCACATTCAGATTCTGGCGGCAGACGTCATGCACCAGCTGGTCGTATCCCCGCTGCAAAAACGTAGAGTACACCCCGAATACCGGCTTCATTCCCTGCGTCGCAAGCGCACCTGACATTGTCGTGGCGTGCTGTTCGGCGATACCTACGTCAAACATGCGATCCGGAAATTTTTCCGCAAACGTGTCGAGCTTCGTGCCACCGGCCATAGCAGCGGTCACAGCCACAAGACGGGAATCCATTTCTGCTATTTTTTGCAGGGTATTGCTGAAGACAGCACTGTAGGCAGGCGCGGCTGCCGGTTTTTTGATTACTTCACCGGATTCGATCTTATATGGTCCAAGTCCGTGCCAGGTTCCCTTGGCATCGTTTTCCGCCGGTGTGTAGCCTTTGCCTTTTTTGGACAGCACATGCACAATCACCGGGCCGTTAGTGTCTCTGGCGTATTTAATATTGGCATGCAGATCATCAAGATCATGGCCATCTACCGGGCCGAGATACGTAAATCCAAGCTCTTCAAAAAACATGCCGGACAGAACCATCTGCTTCATGCTGTCTTTCATCCGGTCGGCGTAGGAAGCAAGCTTCGAGCCGAACGCAGGAATTCTGCGCAGCATATGGTCGACGTCTTCTTTCGTTCTTCGGTAAGTACCGGCTGTGCGAATGCGGCCGAGCATACTGTGAAGCGCCCCTACGTTCGGAGAAATAGACATTTCATTGTCGTTTAGAATAATAGTGACATCCGTCTGTTCATGACCGATATGGTTAAGTGCTTCGAGGGCCATGCCTCCGGTAAGAGCACCGTCACCAATGATAGCGGCAACTTTGGCGTCCTCGCCCTTCAGCTGATTTGCAAGCGCCATTCCTTCTGCTGCGGACAGTGACGTTGAGCTGTGGCCGGTCTCCCATACGTCATGTTCACTTTCTGAACGTTTAGGGAAGCCGCAAAGCCCCTGGTACTGGCGCAGTGAATCAAAGCGATCCGCACGTCCGGTTAAGATTTTATGCACGTATGACTGGTGCCCAACGTCCCAGATGAGTTTATCTTTTGGTGTGTTGTACAGCTGGTGCAGGGTGAGCGTTAATTCCACTACTCCGAGATTGGGACCGAGATGACCACCGGTAACGGATAATTTTTCAATCAGGAACGCCCGTATATCTTCACCCAGCGCTTTTAGTTCTTTATCGTTGTACTGCTTCATGAATCCAGGGTCTTGGATCGTTTCCAGGTTCATTTGAATCCCCCTACCTGCTATGTTTTTCTGCTGATGATTTCCATCTTCTTTTCTTTGGAATTAACTTAATCTTTAACTTATTCTCAATAAAATACAAGATTCTTCCTACCTGAAAAACAATATTGTTCGCGTACGTGATCGCAAATGTTTTCCCAAGTGCTTTTCCGCTGACTGTGAGCGCTGCCACCACAGCTGTGAATATAGTACTCAGAATCAGCTGGCCGTTGGAGCTGTTATTTGTCCCAATCGTCATACCAAGCTGCACGACAACGGCCGAGCTGGCCGTCCCGCTCACAACCCCGCTGATATCACCGATCACGTCGGCACAAAAGTTCGCGACCCGGTCGGCATTCCTTTGAATAAATACACTGTGGGAAGCCCCCGGCACTTTTTTGGCAGCCATGGCATTGAACGGCCGTGGCTTTGCCGCGGTGGCAGCTACGCCGATCACGTCAAAGATGACACCGGTAAATACGATGATCAGCACGACGACCATGCCGATCGCCCAGCCAACTCCCGAAAGCACTGCTGTCGAGACTACTGAGAAGATTGCTGCAAGTATCAGGGTGACAAACCCAATTAACGTACTCCACTGGAGCGATTTTCTCCATAAATTATTCATGTTCACTTATCACCAAATTCTTTGTATTTATCATAACGTACATCTCATTCTTTTAATATCATTTTATGCCCTGGCCTGATTGTTTATACCCTAAATAACATACATTTAAGCTTTTCCCCGCTTTATCCTCAAACACTCACGTAAAAGAAAAAAGCGCCTGTCAGCGCTTCTTCAACTGCTTATGTATAAAGTTGAATGGTCGCCCGGAGCGTAAACCTTGTGGCTTAGGTCCAGTAGGATTTCCCACCAGGCAGCCAATTCGTCGCCGAATCGGTGGTTTCCCTTTAATGCCTGGTGAACGCCGTCACCGGCAGTTCGACTGAATTACCACTCAGACCACACTGCAATCCACTCCGGACGTGCGTCAAACAGCCTAGGGGTTTTCCCCGGCAGTTCCGTGCCACTTTCTTATCCTCTTTTGCAGAACAGGTTTCAGTTGTTGGGTCCCATACCAGTTGGCCTACCGGTATGATACCAATTGAACAACCTCCCCGCTGTTCCACTCAAGGCAGGCTACGCTGTTGAAAGGCCTTCCCTTGGCCTTTGCAACAGGTCTTACCGCAGCATGCACCCGGGACGGTATCCGTCTTCCAGGATGACCCGGATGCATCACCGCAGCCTCCACGGCGAAAGGGTTCGCGCCCACATGCCATTGTGGATCGCCCTTACGCCTTAACTCCCAGCACCGACCCAGGGCTGGGCGCCGCAAGCCGACGCCAGGAACTTCATCGATGTGCCCTTCAGCGGATTTTTAGGCCCGCCTTCGAAAATGGAGAACCGACTAGGATACTGCACCATTCAACTTTTCAAAATTATTTTAGCATGGTTTGTCTGTTCTGAAAACTAATTCGTTCTGTTTTAGTGGTTACGCTGTCCAATATATTGAAGAAACGCGGTTAAAAGAGACGTATCTACTGTCATGCGCTCCAGCACGTTTTCTGCCTGTTCAATATGGTGGGCAAGTTTCTCTTTTGCCCCTCCCAGTGTCAGCAGTTTTGGATAGGTGCTTTTTTCTTTCGTTTCATCGCTTCCAGAGGATTTCCCCATCTCCTCAAGAGATCCTTCGACATCCAGAATGTCATCCTTGATTTGAAAAACGAGACCGAGCTCCCGGCCAAACGCCCGCCAGTTTTCCACATCTTCGTCTGCCGCTTCTGCTATTAACGCTCCGGAGACCACGGCAAAGGTCAAAAGATCTCCCGTTTTGTGATGATGAATGTATTCAAGCTCTTCCAGGGTAAGGCTCTGCTTCTCCCCTTCAAGGTCAGCCATCTGACCGCCGACCATGCCTTCGCTCCCTGAAGCAGCAGCCAGCTCCTGTACCAGCTTCAGTCTAGCAGCGGCAGAAGCAGGCCGTTTTGCTTCCACAATCAAGGAAAAGGCTGTCGTCTGCAGGGCGTCCCCGGCTAAGATGGCAGCGGCCTCCCCGAATTTTTTGTGATTCGTCGGCTGTCCCCGGCGCCAGTCATCATCGTCCATCGAGGGCAGATCATCATGCACGAGTGAATACGTATGAATCAGCTCCACTGCAGAGGCAGCCGGAAGATCCTCTTCTTTCACCGGGCGGTAGCATTGAAGCACGGCCAGTGAAAGCAGCGGCCTCACACGCTTCCCCCCCGCTTCAAGGGAATAAAGCATTGCATCCTTCAGCGTCTCCGGCGTTTTCAATGCACCTACACGGTCAGTTAAAGCGCGGTCGACAGACGGCCGGTATGTATCGAAAAAATGTTGGAGCTCCCCACTCATTCGCCCGGCTCCTCGTTTTCAAGCGGTGTTACCTCTCCATTTTCGTCCACAATTTCGTCCATCTGTTTTTCAACCTTCTGCAGCTTTTCGTGACACGTGTTGGAAAGCGTCATACCCTCCTGATACATCGTGATCGCTTTTTCTAAAGGCACTTCGCCTTCCTCAAGCCGTTCTACGATCTGCTCGAGCTTTTCCATTGCCTGTTCAAATGATTGTTCTTGTTCTGCCAAGATTACCGCTCCTTTTCCGGACGGGAAAGTGCCTCAAAGCCGTCTTCCCCTTTTTCTTTAACTTCACATTGCAGGTATCCATCTGTCATATACATCCGCAGGCTGCTTCCTTCGTCTGCCTGGGCAATCGAAGTCAGCACCTTATCATTTTCATCGTAAGCAACATTGTACCCGCGCTGTAAAATGGCGAGCGGGTTCAGAAGTTCAAGCGCCTGCAGCGATTTTGCAAAGGTGGCTTTTATCCGTTCCACCTGCTGATTCATCGCTTTTTGCAGCCGGGCCCGCTTTTCGTACATTCTTTGGCGTTCAAGTTCGATTAAGCGCTCGGGGTGCTGGCGCATAAGCCGCTTTTCTGTGTCTTCAAGCTTTTGTCTGCTTGTTTTCACTGTCTGCACCGCCTGCTTTTCGAGCCGTTCCATCATCCGGTCAAGGTCCTGTTCTTTTTGCTCGAACAGGCGGGCCGGGTATTTAAATGCATACGAACGGCGGAGCTTGGCAAGCCGGGTGCGCTGTTCCTGAACTTTATAATGCATCTGCCGGTGCAGGCGATTCTGCAGCTGTCGGACTTTTTCTTCAAGTTCGCTGATCATCGGGACAGCTATCTCGGCAGCCGCTGTCGGCGTTGCTGCGCGCACATCCGCCGTGAAGTCGGCAATCGTAACATCTGTTTCGTGTCCAACAGCGGAAATAACCGGTACGATTACGTTCCGAATAGCCCGTGCGACCACTTCTTCATTAAACGCCCACAGGTCTTCGATAGAGCCGCCTCCGCGCCCAACGATGACCATATCCGCGCTGCTCATTTTTTCGACTCTCTCAAGAGCCCGTGTGATTGACCCCGGGGCCTGCTCTCCCTGCACCAGCACCGGGAACAGCGTGATTTTCACCGGCGGGAAACGCCGCTTCAGCGTGGAAACGATGTCACGTATGGCCGCACCCGTCGGCGACGTAATGACGACAATATGTCTTGGGATGGGAGGGAGCGCGCGCTTGTGCTCCGCTGCAAACAGTCCCTCTGTCTCCAGCTGTTTTTTCAGCTGTTCAAAGCGTACGTACAGCTGGCCGATACCATCCGGCTCCATCGCGTTCACATACATCTGGTACTGCCCGAAAGGCTCGTACACAGAGACACTGCCTGTAACGAGCACCTTCATGCCATTTTCCGGCATAAAGGAAAGATTTTTGTTTTTTCCGGCAAACATCACTGCCGATATTCTCGCCTGCTCGTCCTTCAGGGTGAAATACATATGTCCCCTGCTGTGCTTTTTAAAGTTCGAGATTTCTCCGCGGAGCCATACCTTCTGCAGCCCCGGGTTTTGTTCGATAGAGCGCTTGATCGCCCCCGTCAGCTGGGAAACGGAGAGCCATTTATCCGCAGGTGACTGCATGACGTCATGCCTCCTGCCGCTGAAAGCGTTTAGCGGACTGCAGCGTGTTGTAGAGGAGCATCGTGATCGTCATCGGACCGACGCCTCCCGGTACCGGTGTGAGATACGAGGCTTTTTCGCTCACTTCCTCAAAATCAACATCTCCGCACAGCTTGCCGTCATCCTTGCGATTCATCCCAACGTCTATCACGACAGCTCCCGGTTTAATATCCTTTCCTTTTACAAATTCCTGCCGGCCAATTGCCGCGATCAAAATATCTGCCGACTGCATATATGACTCCAGATCTTTTGTGCGCGAATGGCAGTGGGTAACCGTGGCATTTTTATTTAAAAGCAGCTGCCCCATCGGTTTACCAACAATGTTGCTTCGTCCAAGGACAACAGCATGTTTGCCTTCAATTGAAACGCCGACGTATTCAAGCATTTTAATAATGCCGTACGGCGTACAAGGGAGGAATGCTTCCTGGCCAGTCATCATCCGGCCGATATTAATAGGATGGAATCCATCAACATCTTTATCCGGCGAAATAGTTTCAATTACTTTTTTATCCGAAATATGATCTGGCAGCGGCAGCTGCACAAGAATTCCGTGGATATCCGCATTGTCGTTATAATCCTTTACAATCTGCAGAAGTTCTTCTTCAGTCACCGACTCAGGCAGTTCTTTTAATTCTGAATGGATTCCGACTTCTTTAGACGCCTTCTGTTTTCCTTTAACATACGACCTCGAAGCCGGATTGTCTCCTACTAAAACTACGGCAAGTCCCGGTATTTGCTCTCCATTATTCCAGGAGGCGACCTCCTGCTTAATTTCTTCACGCAAAGAAGCTGCTACTTCTTTGCCGCTGATCAGCTGGGCGCTCATTCGCTTTCTCTCCCTTCCCGTTCACAGTCACTTAAAATATTCGACAATACGCCGTTGACAAATTTCCCTGCCTCTACACCACCGAATGCTTTGGCCAGTTCAATAGCTTCATTGACGCTGACGTGAAGCGGAATATCAGGCACATATAACATTTCATGGACGCATTCTCTTAAAATAGCCCGGTCCACGTTACCAACCCGTTCCAGTGTCCAGTGTTCAAGCTGGTCTACGAGCCGTTCATCAATTTCTACAAGGTGTTCCCATACGCCATGCACCGCAGAAATCAGAAATTCATCTGCTTCTTCATCCTCTAGCATGGAATTTTTTATTGCCTGGTCTGCATCAACATCTGTAATATCCATCTGGTACAGTGCCTGTACGGACCGAAGCCTGGCTAAACGTCGATTCATTTCGTGTTCTCCTTTTCTCCTATGTACCCGGAGCCGTATTCGTAAATGAAAGAAGGACGGCTCCCCCGAAAAGCGGTTGCGGGACAGCCCTCCCTGGTCATTTTTCCTGTTCCTGTAACGACTGCTCTTCTTCAGGGAACTGCAGGCCGATAATGTGTACGTTCACCGCATCGATGTGAATATCTGTCATTCCCCGTACGGTCTGCTGAATGTTTTCCTGGACCTGCTTAGCCGTGACGGGCGCAGAGCTTCCGTAGTGAATCAGCATGCTGATTGTCACCACCGCACCGCTATCGCTCAGGTCCACCTTCACGCCTTTTCCGTATGATTTCCGTCCGAAACGCTCTGCAACATCATCTGCGATGCTGCCCTGCAGGTCGTATACCCCTTCGACTTCGAGCGCGGCAATGCTTGCCACTACTTCAATCACGTCCCGGGCGATCTCAATATTTCCCAGGCTTTCTTTTTCTTCACCTATCGTAAGCAGCGTGTATTCGCTCACAGCGCTCCCCGCTTTCTATGCAGCATGATTTTATTCTTCCTGCTCCGCCTCTGCCTCTGCTCTTTCTTTTTCTTCCGCTTCCTTCTGTTTTTGTACATACTCATACTTATACTGGCGGAAGACGGGATATTCGGAAAGATTATCAGGAATTTTTCCTTTCTCAAGCAGAATCAATTTGACAATATCCTTGTTCCGGGCCATATGATACTTTTCACCGTACTCGTTTTCTTCAGCAAATTGTTTAATGCTCTGGTAATCCTCTTCCTGAATGGACACCGTATATTCATGGCCGGGTTCCCCGTACTGGTGCTCAAACCCTATTTCAAATTCCACGATCTGAATCTGGTCGCTTTTCATATTGCGGGTCTGTTCGAGTACCGCTTTTGCGCCTTCCGTTAAATCATTCCATTCCATATAATAGCCTCTCTTTCCGTATTACCGCTCAAAATTCCATTTCATTATATCACGGTGATTCTGCAATTTCATCGGTCCACAGCCGCCTGTGTGTATTGTTCAAGAAAAAACGGCCTCCCCAATGGCAGGCCGTTAGTTTTTAAGCACGGGAGGCGTATGCCCCAGTCCTTGTATCGACGACGATCCGCTCGCCTTCTTCAATAAAAATAGGAACCTGCAGACGGTAGCCGGTCTCCATCACTGCCGGCTTGGATCCTCCGGACTGGGTGTTTCCTTTAATGCTCGGATCTGTTTCTTTAACTTCGAGCTCTACCATGTTAGGTACTTCAACACCAAGCGTTTCTGTACCATAACTGGTAATGGATACTTCCATGTTTTCTTTTAGAAAGTTTAATTCATATTTCAGCTGCTCGCTTGTCAGCTCCATTTGATCAAACGTTTCCATGTCCATAAATGTATGCACATCACCGCTTGCATACAGGTACTGCATTTTCCGGCGTTCGATATGTGCATTATTTACTTTTTCACCAGCACGAAAAGTTTTTTCCTGGATGTTACCCGTACGCAGACTGCGAAGCTTCGAGCGGACAAATGCTGCCCCTTTTCCAGGCTTTACGTGCTGGAATTCGACAACTGTCCAGATATCGCCGTCTGTTTCAATGGTGAGTCCTGTTTTAAAATCGTTAACTGAAACCATAAACGTTCCTCCACTCTTCAATTGATCGATTATTACTATATCACAGCTGTCCAGTTTTTTATACGCACTCCCGGTTAATTGCCGACAATCGTCAGCTCTTTTGCAGAGTAACTGAGCTTCCGGCTGCCCGTTTCGGTAATAAGAACGTCGTCTTCTATTCGAACGCCGCCAAGCTCCGGAACATAAATCCCCGGTTCAATGGTAATTACCATGCCCGGCTCGAGCTCGACATCGCTTTTCGGGGAAACACCGGGCTGTTCATGCACTTCCATGCCAAGACCGTGACCGAGGCTGTGTCCGAAGCGGTCGCCGAACCCTTCTTTATTAATATGCTCCCGCGCGATTGCGTCTGCTTCTTTCCCGGTCATTCCCGGCCCAACCTGCTCCACGGCTTTCATCTGGGCTTCATATACGGTTTGATATA
Source organism: Marinococcus sp. PL1-022 (assembly GCF_033845285.1). Taxonomy (NCBI): domain Bacteria; kingdom Bacillati; phylum Bacillota; class Bacilli; order Caryophanales; family Bacillaceae; genus Marinococcus; species Marinococcus sp. PL1-022. Next base: position 1,899,707 of record NZ_JAWXCX010000001.1, read on the forward strand.
TTTTTTTCATGTCATCAATTGGTTCGCCGACAGCGAGCGTTCTTGTAATGTCCGAGCAGTAGCCGTCCACATAGGCCCCGAAGTCAAGCGTCACCAGCTCCCCGTCTTCTATCACTTTATCGGAAGCGATACCGTGAGGAAGAGCACCTCTCCATCCCGAAGCAACGATAATATCAAACGAAGATCCTGCTGCTCCGTTTTTTCTCATATAAAACTCCAGTTCATTGCTGACATCGAGCTCGGTCATGTTTGGAGCAATGATCGATTTAATGTGTTCAAACGCATCTTCAGCGATATTGACCGCTGTCTGCAGCTTTTCCACTTCTTCTTTTGATTTATAAACCCGAAGCTTCTCCACGATGCCTGATACCGGAGAAAGAGATCCGCTCAATTTTTCTCTCATATCTTCAAACTGCGCATAGGTTACATGCTGCTTTTCAAATCCAATAGAACTCACTTCTTCTTTTTGGGCAATCTCTTCGACCATATCCCATGCCGAACCCTTCTGCTCGATTACGTCGAAATCAAGGGCTTCGTCATTAGCCTGTTCGACATAACGAAAATCTGTAATCAGCCGTGCCGATTTTTTAGTGATAATCAGCGTACCTGCCGAACCGGTAAAACCGCTCACATAACGGCGGTTGTAGGGACTTTGTATGACAAGTGCATCAAGCTTTTTATGCTCAAGGTCTTCCCGAATACGTGCTGTGATCTCATGCATTTACCGACACCTCTTTTTGGATTAACTTTGCTTCCTTGTTAATCGTAACACAACGCGCGGAAGGGAAACAGGCATCAGCAGCGAGAAGGGAGCTCTTTTATATATTACGTGTAGTTTCATTAAAATATGGGAATAATATGATTACCGTATAAGGAATAGTTAAAAGTAGCGCATTTTAAATCTTTATTGTAAAATTTAAGTACTATTTCGATTAATGCTCTATGCATCCCCTCACGCTTTATGCCTCTGCGAACTGCTGTTATTTTCCGCCTATAGTTTTACCGCAGTACACAGCGGGTATTGAAGTAAATCTTCTTAATAAAACTGTTCCGTACGGGAAAAAGAGAGCCAGAGCATTTCTGATTTTCACTATTTAATGCACTATACTAATTGCTTAATTTCGATACAGTTCACCATGCCCCCTGATAACGGATGAAAATTTTAATGAAACGAGAGGTGTGTTCCATGCAGCAAGCGCTGAAGAATCCCATTGCCACTGTTGTGCTGGGACTTGCCATTTTAGGGGTGGGTTACCGGCTCGTAACAGATCCGCTCGGTCTGCTTCTCTACCTTGTTATTGGTGCAGCCATCGCGGTTGGATTATATTTTCTTTTCACAAGAGTTATTATGAAGCGAGCGATGATGAACCAATACCAAGCCGGCTCCAATGCCGCATCCGGACGATCCGGGGCAGCGAAGGGCACTCAGGCGAAAAATTTTAAACAGGCCCAGAAGCAGCAGAAGAAAAAATCCGCTAAAAACTCCAGCAGACGACGGAATGATGCAAACCTGAAAGTAATTCAGGGAAATAAAAACCGAAAAAAAGATCGGGCGTAAAACAAACGCCTGATCTTTTTATTCGTACGAACGCTGAATATCGCGCAGCGACTGCACACGTTCGTCATCCTCTTCAAAATACTGAAGAACGTCCCCGATGCGGTCGATCGCATCCCAGCTGAGGTGATGTTCAATTCCTTCCACATCGGCATATATTTTATCTTCCTCCACCCCGATAATATGTAAAAACTTCTCAAGCAGCTCGTGCCTGTAAACCAGGCGCTTGCCTATTTTATTTCCTTTTGAAGTCAGTACAAGTCCCCGATACCGTTCATAAATCAGATATTCCATTTTATCGAGTTTTTGAACCATTTTTGTTACCGAAGAAGGATGCACCTCGAGCGTTTCTGCAATATCTGAGACCCGCGCATACCCTTTCGATTCAATCAGTTGATAAATCCGCTCTAAATAATCTTCCATACTAGGAGTCGGCATCGAGACCCTCCAATAAATATGATAAAAACCGTCACACAAAAAAATTGGCTTTCTTCATTTTAACGAAACTATTTCTAAAAAACAAACCTTCTTTCTCTTATAATTAACCCTTATTTCAAAATTGCCCCTAAGAAACTTTTTTGTTTTCTGAATAATTCTTTCCCTTTTGAAGAGCTTTTCTTTTTTTCGTCCGTGCAATCTTGTACAATATAAAGTATTGAAGGAGGCAGCATTCATGAGCTATGTGATGTATAACGAATCCATCATTCCAAAAGAGGAAGCCGCTATTTCATTCGAAGACCGCGGGTATTATTTTGGCGACGGCATTTATGAAGTGATCCGGGTGTACAACGGGAAACTGTTCCTCCAGGAGGGTCATCTTGAGCGTTTTCAGGACAGCGCTTCTAAACTCGACCTGGTGGTTCCCTATTCCCCCGATACCATGAAATCGCTTCTCCGCCAGCTGATCGATAAAAACGAGCTTACCACGGGCTATATTTACTTTCAGCTGACCAGAGGGGTCCAGGCCCGGGATCATCTGTATGAACGCGGTACCGCCCCTGTGTTAACCGGCTTTACAAAGACGGCTGGGGTGCCGTTTGCTAAACAGACCGACGGTATTGATGTGTACGCCACTGATGACATCCGCTGGCTTCGCTGTGACATAAAAACCATTAATCTGCTCGGAAACGTGCTCGCTAAACGGGCTGCAGAAGACCACCACTGCGCCGAGGCGCTCCAGCACCGCGGGGACGTTATTACGGAGGGTTCTTCCACTAACGCCTTTATTGTTAAAAATGAAACAATTATTACCCACCCACAGAGCAACTATATTCTTGAAGGCATTACTAAGCGCTATGTGCTTCAGCTTGCAAAGCAGCTGAATATTCCCGTTGAACAACGTCCATTTACCATTAAGGAGGCCCAGGAGGCTGACGAAATGTTTATGACGAGCACTTCAATTGAAATCGTGCCTGTGCGATCCGTTCAGGGCTCCTTTGAAGCCGAGTACGGGGATTCTCCGGTGACGAGAGAACTTCTTGGAGAATTCCGCCGGGAGGTCGAACTATTCGAAGCAGGCGACACCCAGCCGCTTGTGACCTATAACTGAGTATTGCTATGTATAATCAGCAAAAGACCGCTGCGGAGCGGTCTTTTGTATTTTAATTCCGTTATTTTATGCCCGTATCAGCGCCTGAAATTCCATTCCTCTGCCTGATAGCGCTCAGCAGCCAGCTCCTGCACCTCTTGTTCCTGGGCAGTGGTCAGCTGATATTCTTCCAGGCCGGCATTCAGACCGTCGGCAAATCCTTCCTTAAATGCTGCGCGCAGATCGGCCAGTGTAAACGGGGTGTCTGTCAGCTCATTAATGGCTACAGCTTTGTTTTTAAATGATTTCTGCATCCTCTCCCGCACTCGCTCGCTCGGGTATTTAAACAAATCGAACAATTTATCCTCATCAAGATCCAGAATAATCGAGCCATGCTGAAGAATGACGCCGCGCTGTCTTGTCTGGGCGCTTCCTGCAATTTTCCGGTCCTCTACGACCAGCTCATACCAGGATGAGGCGTCAAAACAGTTAGCCGAACGGGGATTTTTCAATGAATCCTCTTCCTCCTTCGTTTTCGGCACGGAAAAATAAGCATCCAGACCAAGCTTTAAAAACCCCTGCAGAATCCCTTCCGAAAGCACGCGGTAGGCTTCAGTCACCGTTTCCGGCATTTCCGGATGATCTTCTGACACAATAATGCTGTAGGTCAGCTCCTGATCATGCAGAACAGCCCGGCCTCCCGTCGGCCGGCGCACAAAGCCTACACCGTGCTTTTCCACCGCGTCCATATCAATGTCTTTTTTCGCCTTTTGGAAATAGCCGACCGACAGTGTCGGCGGATTCCATCCGTAAAACCTTATCACCGGAGGAATCTGCCCTTCGCTGTGCCACTGCAGGAGCTTTTCATCAAGTGCCATGTTGTAGGCCGGTGACTGATTACCCGAATCTATAAAAAGCCAAGTATCTTTTGCCATTAATGTTCATCTCTCTTTCTCGATTTTTCCATTTCCATTGTAGCAGAGATCACTGCTTTCCATATATAAAAATGACCGCCCGTTAATTAGAAATCTAGCAAAACAACAGGGTTATGCGTTATAATTAATTTGCAATCGACCTGGAAAGAGGTGAAATAATATATATGATATTTGAATGGTTATGGGTAGTGCTTATTGCGGTATTAGTTTTTCTTATTGTGCGCCGGTTTGTCGGTCCGAAGGACTTAACTGCATTACCACAGGAAGATTTTATAAAAGGCTATCGTAAAGCCCAGCTTATCGATGTGCGGGAGCCGAAGGAATATGACGGCGGCCACATCCTCGGGGCCCGGAATATTCCTGTTTCCCAGATGAAGCAGCGGATGGTGGAAATCCGGGAAGACCAGCCTGTTTATTTATACTGTCAGTCAGGTATGCGTTCAAAGCAAGCGGCAAAATTGATCAAAAAGCATAAAGGGAACCGGGACATCTATCACCTGAAAGGCGGCTTCAAGCGCTGGACAGGAAAAATCAGCAAAAAGAAAAAAAGCGCATAGTTAAAAGGAAGAGCGGGAGATGCTCTTCCTTTTTTATATTTTTGAAGACATGGGGCCACCCCGTCTTATTTTATTTCATAGACTTGAGCGACGTTTCGGTATTGTATGTCAGCACTGGTTTACGTGCTGCGAGCGTTTCGTCCAGCCTGCCGACTACGGTAGTGTGAGGTGCTTCCTGCACCATTTCCGGGTCTTCCTCTGCTTCTTTGGCAATCCCGATCATGGCGTCTGCGAATGCATCCAGCGTCTCTTTCGCTTCGGTTTCTGTCGGTTCGATCATCATGCACTCTTCCACATTGATCGGAAAATAAATGGTCGGCGGATGGTAGCCATAATCAAGCAGACGTTTAGCCATATCGAGCGTACGTACACCGAGCTTCTTCTGGCGGCGGCCCGAAATCACAAATTCGTGCTTGCAGTGGCGGCCATACGGAAGGTCAAAATACGGCTCGAGCCGTCTCATTAAATAATTGGCATTTAATACAGCATACTCCGAAACTTTTTTGAGTCCCTCTGCGCCCATCGTACGGATGTACGTGTAGGCACGCACGTTAATACCGAAGTTGCCGTAATACGGCTTCACACGGCCGATGGAATGCGGACGGTCTTTGTCCCAGTAGTACTTACCGCTGTCTTTCATAAGCACCGGTCCGGGCAGATAAGGGATCAGCTCTTTTTTTACGCCAACCGGCCCGCTGCCGGGGCCCCCGCCTCCGTGAGGGCCGGTGAATGTTTTATGCAGATTCAGGTGAACAACATCAAATCCCATGTCCCCGGGTCTTGTGATACCCATGATGGCATTGGAGTTGGCTCCGTCATAATAGAGTCGGCCGCCGGCCTGATGAATCGTATCTGCCATTTCCATAATATCTTCCTCAAACAAACCGAGTGTGTTCGGATTCGTAAGCATGAGAGCAGCTGTTTTTTCACTCGTTACTTCTTTTAAATGCTCAAGGTCCACCAGTCCGCGTGCATCGGTCCGGACCGTTACGTGATCGAATCCTGCCACCGTTGCTGAAGCAGGGTTCGTTCCGTGCGCAGAATCGGGAACGATCACTTCTGTGCGTTCTGTTTCCCCGTTAGCCTCGTGAAGCGCCCGGATCAGCATCAGGCCGGTCCACTCTCCCTGGGCGCCGGCCGCCGGCTGCAGCGTCACTTCATCCATGCCGGTTATTTCGGCAAGTGCCTGCTGCAGGTCGTACATCATTTCGAGATTTCCCTGCACCTGCGCCTCCGGCTGATACGGGTGCGCAGCGGCAAAACCGGCCATACGGGCCGTTTCTTCATTAATTTTCGGATTGTATTTCATCGTGCAGGACCCGAGGGGATAAAAGCCCGAATCTACTCCGTAATTTCGATTCGAAAGCGCCGTATAATGACGCATTAACTGCAGCTCGGACACCTCCGGCAGAGACGGCTCTTCCTCCCGGATGCTCGCCTCCGGCAAAATATCACTTAGGCTTTGCTCAGGTATATTCGTTTCCGGGAGGGAATACGCTACCCTGCCTGGTTTGCTTTGTTCGAAAATTAACGGCTGGTTAGACTGTTTCATGTATAAGCACCTCCAAATGATTGGCAAGGGTTTCAAGCTGTTCCTTTGTCCGAAGCTCAGTCACACATATAAGCATTTGTCCGTTTTTATCTTTAGAGACCTCCCCTAAATCATAACCGCCAATGATTCCATGCTGGAATAGTTGTTCATTTACCTCCGCTGCCGGGCGGCCGAGATTGATGACAAATTCATTAAACGACGGTGACTCATGGACAATCTGTATCCCTTTTTGCTTGAGCAGCTGCTTTAAAAAGTGGGCGCCTTTAATATTTCGTTCGGCCGTTTCCCGCAGGCCTTTTTTTCCTAGTGCCGTCATCGCCACAGAAGCAGCCAGTGCGTTTAAAGCCTGGTTCGAGCAAATGTTGGAGGTCGCTTTATCCCGGCGGATGTGCTGCTCTCTTGCCTGCAGCGTCAGTACGTAGCCGCGGCTTCCGGCTTCATCCTCCGTCTGTCCGACGAGACGCCCGGGCACCTTCCGGATATGCTTTTTAGTCGTGGCAAAAAATCCGCAGTGCGGACCGCCAAACTGCATTGGAATACCAAGCGGCTGGGCGTCTCCTGCCACAATATCCGCCCCGAAACGTCCTGGCGGTGTCAGGGCACCGAGCGCCAGAGGATTTGCCGAAACAATCATCAGTGAGTTTTCTTTATCAGCTGCCTGCCTTACAGCAGCTAAATCTTCAATAGTACCGTAAAAGTTCGGGTACTGTACGATCACTCCTGCCGTATCAGCATCAATCATGTCTTCAAGCTTATCCAGGTCCGTGTGCCCTTCCTTTTCGGGAACAATTTTCACGGTAAGTCCAGGGCCTGCAGCGTATGTTTTCAATACATCAAGTGCTTCGGGGTGAACCGTTTCCGAGACGACGATGGTGCGTCGTTTTCCCCTGTTTTCACTTGCGGCCATCAGTGCTGCTTCCGCAAGCGCCGTTGGCCCGTCATACATAGACGAATTGGCGATATCCATCCCTGTAAGTTCGCTGATCATCGTTTGAAATTCAAAGATTGCCTGCAGCTCGCCCTGTGAAATTTCCGGCTGGTACGGAGTATACGCGGTGTAGAATTCCGAGCGCCGGAGCACGTGATCAACGACCGTTGGTATATAATGCTCGTACACTCCCGCCCCGAGGTAGGAGACGCAGTCCTGCACGTTAGTATTTCTGTCGCTCAGGCGTTTCATTTCCTTTAGAAGGTCCGTTTCTCCAAGAGCCTTCGGCAGATTCATCTTCCCGGAAAAACGAATATTTTCCGGCACGTCCTCAAACAATTCACCGATCGAATCCACACCGATTGTTTTAAGCATTTCTTCCTTATCCTCGCCGGTTACCGGCAGGTAGCGATAATCCATTCTGATGCCTCCTCTGTTTATTTTTCCCGTTTATAAAAAGGCACAGCCGCCACTTTCGCCCGTTTAGCTTTGCCCCGTACATTCACTTCGACAGCCTGATCCAGATTTGTCCATTCGATATTCAGAAGTGCAAGCCCTACGTTTGTTTTCAGCGTAGGCGACTGGGTGCCGGTAGTGACCCATCCGATTTCCACTCCCTCGTCGCTATGTACCTTGTAACCCGGGCGCGGGATTGCTTTATCAACCATTTCGATGCCGACGAGTTTTCGTTTTAAGCCCGCTTCTTTTTGTTTTTTTAAAGCTTCTTTACCAATAAAATCATCTTCCTGCTTCAGCTTGACGCAAAAGCCAATGCCTGCTTCAAGCGGCGAAATATCTGCGCTCAGCTCCTGACCGTACAGCGGGAGTTTTGCTTCAAACCTCAAGGTGTCCCGCGCGCCAAGACCGCATGGAATGATCCCTTCAGGCTCTCCTGCTTTTATGATTGTCTCCCAGCAGCGGACCGCCTCCGCGGCCGGACAGTATAATTCAAAGCCGTCTTCACCGGTATAGCCGGTTCTTGACATGATGACATTTCCCGTTTCCCCTACCGAAGCTCCGGCAGCGAAACGAAAAGGCAGTACCTCTGCAAGAGAAGCATCGGTTACTTTCTGCAGCACCGCTTCTGCCATCGGGCCCTGCACAGCAAGTAATGCTGTATCCTCTGATATATCGGTAATAGTTACGCTTTTCGTCACATGGTCACGCAGCCACTCCAGATCCTTTTCAATATTGGCTGCGTTTAACACAAGCATGTATTTTTCTTTTTCAAGCTGATACACAAGCAGATCGTCAACCGTGCCCCCATCTTCATAGCACATGGCAGTATACAGTGCTTTTCCGGGCTCTGCATTTTTTATGTTGTTTGTGAGCATATACTGCAGAAACTCAGCGGCCCCATCCCCTTCTACAATCGCCTCGCCCATATGGGAAACGTCGAAAAGACCGGCCTTTGTGCGCACTGCCTCATGTTCGTTTTTGATGCCGGAAAACTGAACAGCCATTTCCCATCCGCCAAAATCGACCGTTTTTGCTCCGTATTTCTCATACACAGGATACAAAGGAGTTCGTTTTAATTCCGCCAAGAAAATCACCTCATTCATTATTTTCTGAAAAATCAAAACAGTAAAAAGCATAAAAAAGACAGAACTCCATAAACTATGGAAGCTCTGTCCTATAACCAGAAAGTTTCTCCTTTCCGTCGTACGGAAAGAGTGTCTTCGTGGGTGGCTTCTAAAAGAAGCGCTCTCCAGAGGAGCGTCCAGTAAGAGTCTGTTTGCCTGAGAGATTCACCTGTTACGGTTTGCTCCTTCGGCGCTGCCTGGCAGTCTCTCCCCTTACCATCATCCGCGCATTATATGTACTTCTTTATTTGCTCATATTCTATCACTAATTCAGATAAAAACCAATGCTGAAAAAAATTAAACCGAACATTCCTGATAAATTTGTTTTTATTATTCGTCCCACACTTTGGATCGGCCATTTCTTCCCGATGAAATATTGTTTATACTAAAATCAGCATAAAAATTGGAGGGAAACTATGAACTGGAAACAGCTTCCGCTAGGACCACTGCAGACTAACTGCTATGTTCTTTATGATAATGATAAAAATGTCGTGATTATTGATCCGGCCGGAGATGCCGATAAACTCCTCGCCTATCTTCAGGAAAACGACCTGCACCCTGTCGTCATTCTGTTAACCCATGCCCACTTTGACCATATCGGAGCGCTTGATGCCGTGCGGGACGCCTACAATATTCCTGTTTATCTTCATGAACAGGAAAGCGACTGGCTCGGAGATCCACAGAAAAACGGCTCCGGACGTATGATGCCGGAGGCTGCATTCACTACAAAACCCGCTGATCACCTGCTTCAGGCTGAAGGAACGCTTCAATTCGGCAGCTTTGAATTCCAATGGCTTCATACGCCGGGTCATTCGCCGGGCAGTGTGTCTTACTGGCACAAAGAAACAAACACGGTGTTCTCCGGCGACGTATTATTTTCAGGCGGCGTCGGCCGGACCGATCTCTACGGAGGCGATATGGATACACTGTTAGCCTCTATTCACGAGCAGCTGCTTGAGCTCCCGGATAATACGGTAGTAGCCTGCGGCCATGGGCCCTTTACCGATATCGAAACCGAAATGGACTCCAATCCGTTCATTAATGGGTTTGGTGCATAATCAGTAAGGAACCTCTGATTTTAAACAGAGGTTCCTTACTATTTCAATACAGTAATTGAAATTATGTAAGCTCTCCACCTGTCTCCAGGCGGATATTACCTTACTTCTGTATACATTATTCCTGATCCTCGATCCACTGATATACGTGCTCATGCAGTTCTTCTTCTGTTTCGCCGCCATTCGCCGGATGATCTGCTTCGGCCATCGGCTTTACGGTGTACTGGTCTTCAGGTCCCGGCACGACCTGGGTAAAATCAACATTAGGCTCCGTGATTTTCACCTCTTCACCGTTTTTTTCCACCTCGAATGTGGCAATGCCGCCTGTATCGGTATAATCGTGGTCCTGACCGGAATAAAAATTACCTAGAGAATAATAAACAAGCGTTTCATTGCCTTCTTCACCCTCCACCCATTCCATTGGCTGAAGCACGTGAGGGTGATGACCGATAACTACGTCCACTTCCTGGTCTGCAAGAAATTGGGCCAGCTCTTTCTGCTCTTCATTCGGAAGCCGCTCATATTCATTTCCCCAGTGCATATTGACGACTACAATGTCGGACTTATCTCTTATTGCTTCAATGTCTTCCTGTATTTGCTGCTTATCAATTTCCTGAACGACATATTCGTCTCCCTCCGGCACCTCGATGCCGTTCAGCCCGTATGTATAGGAAAGCACACCCATATCTATATTCTTTACGTCTATGATACGCTGCCTCGCTGCATCTTCTTCATCCTTATATACTCCTACATAATCCATTCCTGTCTGCTCATAATGATTAATCGCATTGTTTACAGCTTCCATGCCACGGTCAAGCGTATGGTTATTGGCTCCGGAGAGCATGTCCACTCCGGCATCCTGAAGGTCATCCACGATCGCGTATGGACTGTTAAAGGAAGGATAAGCTGATAAGCCAAGCTCTTCGCCCCCGGGGATTGATTCCTGATTCACAATTGTGTAATCCGGTTCTTCAAGCATCGGAGTAACAGCCTCAAGTGCCGGGGTGAAGTCATACTCTCCGTCCTCTTCCATTCTTTTATAGACACGTCCGTGCAGCAAAACATCTCCTGCCGCGCCAATCGTAACATTTTCGTCCTTCTGCTCCTGTTTTCCGGACTCTTCTTCTGTCTGTGACTCTGACTTTTCATTCTGCGCCTCTGAATTACCATTTTCTTCGGTAGTTTCCTGAGCACTGCTGCAGCCACTCAAAAGGAAAGCTCCGCACGCTAATCCATAATAAAGTTTTCGCATGACATCCTCTTTTCTACAAATAGAATTCCTAGTCTAAATATACTATAAGTTTACTAATATATTCATTGGAAATGAAGAGGTTTTCATGCATTTTTTTATGCCTGCCGGAGCGTACCATTTTTCCTCCCACGCACAGCAAGCGTCCCCAGAACAGCCGCAAGCGGCACAATCACCCACCATTCCTGGTCAATCAGATGGTAGGAAAAATTCTTCGAGGTTACCGGGAATAAAAACTGAGTACCGTTTCCCAGAAAGTCAATCAGCATAGAACCAAGGGCCAGCGTGAAAAAAGCAGCTATCCAGGCTTTTAGGAATTCTCCCCCGAGCATGCGGCGGACAACCGGGGCAAATGCTGCTGCAATAAACGGCAGCGTCAGCAGCGTATGAAAAATATAGTTGCCAAACAGCTTCGGAATATCCGGCACAAGCACCATCACACCAAACGCCATCACCCTTAAGCGCCGCGTAATAGTTAAATCCGTCGTTCCGTAAAATATATACATCACCACTGCACCGGTCAGCAGATGCAGCAGTGTACTCGGTACGTGCTCAATCAAAATTTCAATCACAGGCCGTTCCTTCTTTCTGCGGGAGATGGTTGTTTTATTCACGATTTTCTTTTTTCATAAACTCCCTCCATAATGCTTTACGGGATTGAATGATAGAGCTGCCGGGGTATGGGAAGAAAACAGCTAAACTATTGTCAGGAGGAATATTACAATGACCCCCGTGGAAAAACCATCTGCGCTCAACCGGGCGCGAAAGAAAAAAGCCGCTGCCATAAAGGCAGAAGGCGAGTTTGCCAGGCAGCTTAAAAGTATTCTTGTTTTTCAGGAAATCGATAAGCAGAGTGCTGATAAAATGGACAACAGCTTTCGTCCGAAAAAAACGATTTACGCTCTCACTGGGGAAAGGTTGAAGATGAAGGATATTGCATTTGTAATCAAACTGAAAGGGTTCACCGGACTTTACCGTTTATTTTCCGCTTACCATGCTGATTGTCATACAAATGAACGAGGCGAACCGGTCGTGGTCTTTCAGCGACGCTCTTAACAGAGACCGTATACGGACTGCTTTTCATTTTCCTGGAAGCATATCCTGCTTCTGAGGGTTTCTGTAGACAAACCGTCGCCTGCTTCCATATACTATTAGTAGGCAAATTATATACAGGAGAAGCTGAAAGCCCGGCTTTTCCCTGTCCTGGTTCTGAATCCATACATATTACAGAGGAGTGGATGGTTTGACAAATGCACCGTTTCGCGCAGAACACGTAGGAAGCTTTCTTCGTCCGGAGCGACTCAAAAAAGCTCGGCAGCAGTACGCAGAGGGAGAGTTAAGCGCCGAAGCACTATGGAACATTGAAAACGAAGAAATTACTGCTCTTGTAAAAAAGCAAAAAGAAGCCGGCCTGCCGGTCGTTACAGATGGTGAGTTCCGCCGCGCCTGGTTTCATCTCGATTTTATGCAGGAGGTCGAGGGAGCAGAATTTATTAAATTGGACCAGGGGCTTGTATTCAGCGACAATACGGAAACAAAAGCCGAAGGGGTCAAGGTTGTTAATAAGTTAGCCTTCCGCGATCACCCTGTGGTGCGCGAGTACGAATTTCTGCACAGTCTGAAAGGCGAGCATGCTGCCCGTGTGACAGTCCCAAGTCCAAGCATGTTTATTTTCCGGACGGTAACTGAAGAAGAAAAAAATGTCTATCACTCGGAAGCGGAGCTTTTTTCCGACCTCGTGCAGGTTTATAAGGATACGATACAGGCTCTGTACGAAGCCGGCTGCCGCCACCTTCAGTTTGATGATACGACCTGGTCTTTATTTCTCGGCGCTGAAAAGGACAGGGACCTCGTCCTTTCCGGCGGTCTGCTTGAAGCACGAGGCCTGGATCCGAAAGAAACGCTGGAGATGTTTGTAAACACCGTCAATGAAGCAATTGCTGATAAGCCTGAGGATATGCGGATCTATATGCACGTCTGCCGCGGCAATTACAAGTCCACGTATGCCTCCAGCGGCAGCTACGATGCCGTTTCAGAATACATGTTCAGTAAATTAAACGTCGATGCTCTTCTGCTGGAATTTGATGATGAACGCTCCGGGGGCTTTGAGCCATTAAAGTACGTAAACCGCAGTGATCTGCAGGTGGTGCTCGGTTTAATCACTTCAAAATTTCCTGAACTCGAAGATGCTGGTTTAATCAAATCCAGACTGCAGGAAGCTAAAAAACATGTACCGCTTAAACAGCTCGGTTTAAGCCCTCAATGCGGCTTTGCTTCCACCGAAGAGGGTAATATTCTCACTGAAGAAGAGCAATGGGCGAAGGTGCGCCACGTCGTTTCACTTGCCGAAGACGTCTGGAAATAGGTATCTTGATAAAGAAGCCGGCGTTCCCCGGCTTCTTTTTAACAGACACGTACGATAATTCTCCCTGCCAAGGCACCCGGATGCCTAAATCTTTTCTGGCATTTAGGCCAGTCCCGATATTATAATTTCAGTAAGTATAAAAAAGGTGGAAGATAAAATGGTTATGGAAAGAGACATGGAATCAATCAGGAAGCTTTTGATTGATTTGAAGGAGCAAAAACCCGGCTTCAGCCTGACATCTAAAAACGAAGAAACCGATTATTACATGTATCTGCTCACCGAAGGAGGCCTGATCGAGGCCACCAGGCACAAAACCTTGAGTAAACAGGTGACAAGCTACCATAATATTAAGATTACATTTGCCGGCCATGATTTCATTGATGTTGCTGAAGACGACAATATTTGGAACAAAACACAGGAAAAAGCCATGGAAAAGGGTTGGTCGATGTCCAACATCCCCCTGACCGTCCTGACAGATTTACTTAAAACCACACTTTACCAGCATTTAAGCAGCGACTGAAGCACAACTAATTTCTCATGGTTTATGCTTTACCCACATAGCTTCCCGCGAACCTCCTGATACTTCAGGAGGTTTTTTGTTGTTCCGGCTGAATACTTTTCTTGTCCGGCATCAGCTCTTTTTCAGCAGCATTTTTAAGAGGTTTACTGATTTATATAAATTAGTTCATTCCTCATGAAACACAAGAATCAGGTTATTTTTCTCACATTATTCATTTGTAACATTATGTTCGTTTCCTCACTGAAATTTTAAATTTTTCGCTTTAAAACCCTCGTTTTATAAGGGTTTTGTAAATATTACACATAATTTCTCATATATTTCATAAAGCTTAATCTTGTTACGTTTGCATTACATTCGTCCTATTCGCTTGAAAGTTCTTCTTCTTCAAGTTAAATTTACAAACGTGCGATAGATTACTTTGACATACGCATCCAACTATTAATTTGTTTACGCTCATTCACACTTAATGCTCATTAAATAAAAATTTTATACCTTCCAAGGAGGAATTTTTCAACCATGATGAAATCTACGAAAGCTTCACATTGGATCGGCGGCGCAATTCTTGGTACAGCTCTAGCTTTTGCAGCACCAGCGGTAAGTGATGCATCAGACAGCCTGCTGGTCCAGGGAGACTCCAGTGACTCTGTATCCCAAGCCCAATCGGTACTCGATGATAAAGGATATTATGATTATGAAGTAGACGGGATTTTTGGTTCGATTACAGCAGCAGCTGTCCGCGATTTTCAGGCTGATGAAGGCCTTACGGTCGACGGTATCATCGGTCCGAATACAAAAGCAGCGCTTTATGGAGAGAGCTCCAGTGACAATGATACTGAAGCAGACTCTAAAGCAGACGACAGCGATGATGAAGCGGTCGAATCTGCTTCCACCTCGGAAAGCAGCAGCTCTGCAGACACCTCCGGCGGAGAATCCATGACAGTTGAAGCTACTGCTTATACAGCAGACTGCGCAGGCTGCAGCGGCATTACAGCTACCGGCGTGAATTTAAATACCAACCGCTATGCGAAAGTCATCGCTGTAGACCCTGATGTTATTCCACTCGGCTCTGAAGTGCAAATTGAAGGTATGGGTACTTATACGGCAGCGGATACCGGCGGAGCGATAAATGGAAACCGCATTGACGTTCACGTTCCAAGTAAGTCCGAAGCTTATTCCTTCGGCCGCCGAAGCGTTGAAGTAACCGTAGTAGATTAATCTACTTATAAGCTTTATAAATGAAGAGACGCCTTTCCTTCGAAATGGAAAGGCGTCTCTATTTTTTTATTCCTTTACCACTTTGTATATGGAAGAAATTTGCCGTTTAACGTGACGACGACCCGGTCCCCTTTTGGGTCCTCTTCACGTTCTACATCCATTTTAAAATCGATGGCGCTCATAATACCATCACCGAATTCTTCATGGATAACTTCCTTTAATGTCGTTCCATATACCTGAGTAATTTCATGAAACCGGTAAATAAGCGGATCTGTCGGAACATCCTCGTTTAGAGAACCTTTGTATGGAACAGCCATCAGTTCATGCTTAATTTCTTCATAAGGAACTTCGAGGTAGTTAATGAGCGCGTCTGCTTCCTTTTCGTCCATTGATGCCTGACCCTGAATTACAGCAGCAACCCATGTTTTGTTACGGCCCACGGCTTCCGCTAGATCCTGATAAGTAGCTCTTTTCCGGTTCTTTGCTTCTATCAGCTTGGCGGTGACTTCACTCATTTCCATTATTTTCTCTCCTTCCTTTTTCTATTCTACTTTACTTTAACATGCAGGCATTACCACAATATATGATTTTTGCCATCTTCTTTTAGGCGGTTGGAATTCAAACTGCGCTAAGCTTAGTTCCAACAGCCTATTTTTTGTTAATTTACCGTAATTTTGTTTCAAAAAGATGCATTAAGGATATATGTATAGCTACCTGCATATTTTTATGCCGGTTTTTAAAAGTGAATATAACCAGCTTCAGCAGCAATGAGTTAGACCATTGGGAGCTAATCATAAGCTGAAAAGAAAAAGCCTGAGAGCTGTTTCTTTTTAGTTCCAGGCATGCACCGGGTGCTTCTGTGACTGAAACAGATTATTACTACTACCCCACGAAGGAGTGCTTGTTATGTCTTATTTTTCTCCCTATATTGTTACCACTGTAGCTGATGCTAATTATGCTGAGCATACAGCTGTGTCCTTTACTTCTCTTCTCACGAACACTGCAAGGCCGGAGAGAATTGAATTCCACGTTATTGAAACCGGCTGGAGCAGCTATCAAAAACAAATGCTCGAGCAGCTTGGAGCTTACTTTAATTCCCGTGTCGTTTTTCATGCCATCGACACCGACAGATATAAAAATCTTTTTCAGGCAAATCACAAATATTCCTATCATATTACCAATGCTGCCTATTACCGGTTATCCATTCCATACTTGTTTACGAATGTAGACAAGATACTGTATATCGACTGCGACACCATCGTCCAGGAAGACATTACTATTTTGTGGAAGATCCCTCTGCGGCGCCAGGTTATGGCCGCAGCAGAAAACTTCGGCGGATTCTACCGCAACGATGATTTGTTTATGCCGCCGGAAGCTAAATATTTTAATTCCGGGGTTATGATGATTCACGTGCCAAATTGGAAAAAACACCAGGTGACCGACCAGGTCGTCCAGTTTATCCAAAAGCATGAGAGCCGGATGCTTTATCACGATCAGGACGGCTTAAACGCCGTGCTTTACAATCATTGGTTCGAGCTTCATCCTAAATGGAATACAATGACTGATATGTTCCTGAAGGCTGTTCCTGACACCCACCAGGGAAAAAAGGTGATGAGTGCTGTCGAAAAGCCGGCTGTCATTCATTTTACCGGGCCGGAAAAGCCATGGCAGCCAGATACCAAGCACCCTTTAAAGCATTTGTATCATGAATATGCTGCCCAAAAAGACGAAATTGTCGTGAAGCCTACTTCCCTGTAATACCGGTGCCGCTCTTTTAATCAAAAGGAGCGGCATTATTTTGCTTCGGGCTCCTTACTGCTGCAGACAAATATTAAATAATTGATGTCTTTATCCACGTCCCAGATAATAAATGGATCGATCACTTCCCGCGGCATCCGTGCCAGTAAATCTGTTTCATCGATGATGCTTTTAACGAGTGTTGTTTTTGCTGCTTCAATTTCCTCTGCATGCCCTTCTTCAAGAAGCTGACGTTCTACCGGGGTCAATACATTCGTTCGTTCAATCAGCACTACGCGGTGATTTAAAGGTTTTGTGTTCACAAACGCAGAGAGACCTTCTTTGTTTTCTCCCGCTTTTTTCACAACGCTGTTTAACTCTTCCTGCCACTTTTCTACAATTCCGGATTCCGCTGGCGCCTCCACAGTACCGAAAATCACCCCTGAACGCTGGTCAAGGTTCCAGTTAGTGTAAATATCGAGTATTTCCTTTCCGGTCACTGCTTCGAGCTCTGATTTTATATCAGCATAGATAACGCTCATCAGCATCTCCCTCAACTCTTCAACTTTTTTGCCTTCATTTTTTTGAATTAAAATTTGTTCCATCGGCACCAAAAAATCACGAATGTGGACACAAAAATAAGGCGGGGCCCACGTAGTATGTACAGAGATAGGTCCTTTTCCAAAGCTTTCCCTCAAAACCTTTCCAATATATCCAGCTATCGCTGATTGTACTTCCTTTACTTCTGACATCACATTTTTCTCCCTTTCTTCCAAGCATCATCTTGTTTTGCCCCCGCTCTTCCAGTCTTTCCGGAAAAAACGAAAGCTTATAAAAGCATAAAAAAAGCCACAGAGGAAAAATATCCTTTGTAGCTTACCGTTTAGCTCAATTGTCTAACGATCCTGCATCATTTACTGATTATTAAATTTTACATTGCCGCCTGGGACGACACCCGGGGCTTCATTTCCTGTGAGTGTAACGACTTATTTTCAGCCCTATTGTCCAAAAATTTCTATCGTCCTTATAAAACATACATTATTTATTCATGTTTCACTTTACCTGTTTTGAACTGATTTTGCAATGCATTTGCTGCAGGAATGCTACAGAAGAAACGCTGCGGCCAGTCCGCAGATAAACAGCGGAATGTTGAAGTGCAGGAATGTCGGTACACATGTATCCCATATGTGATCATGGCGTCCATCGGCATTCAGGCCGGCTGTCGGTCCAAGCGTGCTGTCAGAGGCCGGTGAGCCTGCATCCCCAATCGCACCTGCAGTGCCGATTAAAGCTGCGGTGGCAAGCGGAGAGAAGCCGAGTGAGGCACTTAGTGGCACAAACAAGGCTGCAAGGATTGGAATCGTCCCGAATGAAGAGCCTATCCCCATTGTAATCAATAGCCCTGTCAAAAGCATCACGACTGCTCCGAGAAGCTGGCTGCCGCCAAGAACGTCAGACGTCACTGCCACTAACTGCTCTACTGCTCCAGTGTCCTTCAGAACAGTCGCGTAGCCGGAGGCAAGGAGCATCACAAAGGCGATCATCCCCATCATTCGAACGCCGTCGTTCACCGTCTGATCGGCTTCTTTCACCGGAACCACCCGGAAAATAAACATAGCTGCAATACCGGTCAGTGCACCGATTACCAATGATTCGGTCCATACCTGTACTAACAGCGCAGATACAATCGCTATCAGTGTTAACAAATGCGATAGCTGAAATTTATTAGTGTTCTTCAGGGAAGCCTCTGCTTCTGTAACGTCTACGTTTCCCGCTTCCATTTCTTTATCTTTACGGTACGTAACGAAAATAGCTATCAGCAGGCCGATCACCATGCCGCCGACTGGAATAATCATCGCCTGCCAAATCTGCCCGAACGCAATATTCATGCCGTTGTCGTTCATGCTCTCCTGAATAATCTCCTGAAAAATCAGTCCATAGCCGACAGGGATCAGCATATAAGGCGCCTTTAAGCCAAAGGTCAAGCTTACAGCTACCGCCCGGCGGTTAATTTTCATATGATCAAATAAATGCAGAAGCGGCGGTATAAGTATCGGGATAAATGCAATATGTACCGGCACAAGATTCTGCGATAAACAAGCCACTCCTGCAATGGTCAAAAGCAAAGCTGCCCGTTTATTTTTTAACAGCTTTACCAGATTTGTCACTAAAAACCCTGTAATCCCCGAATAGCCAATCATAACTGCAAAAACACCGAGCAGAATGTAGCTGAGGGCGGTGCCAGCCCTCCCACCCATGCCGGATACGAGCATTTCAATGGAATCGGTAAATGACAGACCGGCCAGCAGCCCTGCCGTCACTGCTGCCCCCATCAGTGCAAGAATGACATTCAGCCGGAACAGACTGAGAACAATCAGCACCAGGACTGAAACTATAACTGCGTACTCCACTTTGTTTCCCTCGTTTCTCTTCTTTTATCGTTTATGTACATGGATACAGATTAAACGCACAAAGAAGATTTTAGCATAGATCCTTTAGCCTGCTCAAACTTTATCAGAGTAAAATATTCTGCTTTATTTAAAATTCCCACTCGTAGTGCGTCCATGCGCTCTTAACCCCGCCAAGCGATTCGTAAAGTCTGCGTGCTTTTTTATTGCTGCGGTCTGTTTCAAGCACCATACCGGCATAATCCTCTGACTGCACGTAAGAAAGAACAAACTCAAGAAGCTCTTTTCCGTAATGCTGACCCTGGAATTCTTGATAGATATACAGGTCGTTTAAAATGGCTGTTTTTTTAACCTGTAAGGTGCTGAACGTCTGATACAGGGTAGCAAAACCGATCAAGTCGCCGTAATGCTCCACGATAAACTGGATGCCGATTTCCGGCTGGGCCAGAAGCTTTTTAATCAGTGTCTTTAATTTGCCGATACCCGGATCGGGATGCTCGTAATGGTCCACAATATACGCCTGCATGGCTTCTGCGAGACTGGGGATATCTTCTGTTTCTACGGTTCGTATTCTTATACTCATGACGGCCTCCTGCATAGTTCTATTACCTTGCGTTTAATTGTTTTATCGCACTATATTTCATCTTATGGCACACAGAAACATGATACAACCCCGAAAGCAAAAGCACGGAGGAAAAATATCCCTTTTACATTCATATAAAAACGGGAGCCGCTTTTGCGCGCCCCCGTTTTTATCAGTCATGAAAATTTGTTCCGTCTGTAGTGGCTTTAACATAATCTGCACGGATGACAAAATCCCCAAAATGCTCTCCGTCGTAACGTTCCTTCGCAAAACGGGCAATCATCGGTTCGAGTTCACTTAAAATTTCCTCTTCCCCAATATTTTCCCGGTAAAGCTTGCTCAAGCGGTCACCGGTAAAGCTTGCGCCTAAATACATATTGTATTTCCCGGGTGCTTTTCCGATAAAGCCGATCTCTCCGAGCGCCGAACGGGCACAGCCATTTGGACAGCCCGTCATTCGGATAATAATATCTTCATCCCGCAGGCCCTGTTCCTCAAGCGTAACCTCGAGTTTATCGACCAGCGAAGGAAGATAACGCTCTGCTTCCGCCATGGCAAGTCCACAGGTCGGGAAGGAAACACAGGCCATCGAGTTGCGGCGGAGAGCGGAATAGTGCTTTCCGTCAGTCAGACCGTAATCCTCAATCAATTTGCTGATCTGCCGTTTTTTATAGTCTGTTATATCGGATATGACAACGTTTTGATTCGGCGTCATCCGGAAATCGCCGGTGTGGATTTTGGCTATTTCCCGAAGCCCGGTCATTAATTGATAGTTTTCCTCGTCCTTGATCCGCCCATTTTCGATAAACAGAGTGAAGTGCCACTTACCATCGTTGCCTTTAATCCATCCGTACTCGTCTCCGTTGCTTTCAAATTCATAGGAACGGGCCGCCTCTATTTCATAGCCAAGCCGTTCATTCAATTCGCTTTTCAGCCATTCGACCCCGTAGCGGTCAATTGTATATTTGAAACGGGCATTTTTCCGGTTGGAACGATTGCCGTAATCGCGCTGAATTGTCAGAAGCTTCTCTGAAGCATTCACCACTTCTTCCTTCGGTACATAGCCGATCACACGTCCAAGCTGCGGATACGTATCCGGTTCGCCGTGCGTCATTCCCATACCGCCGCCGACTGACACGTTAAATCCCTTCAGCTCGCCGTCTTCCACAATAGCAATGTAGCCGATATCCTGGGAGAAAACGTCAATGTCGTTGGACGGCGGAACTGCCACACCGATCTTGAATTTTCTTGGGAGGTACGTTTCGCCGTAAACCGGCTCCACTTCTTCCTTGCTGTCCGCCACCTTTTCTTCGTCAAGCCATATTTCATGGTAGGCCGTCGTGCGCGGCAGCAGATGGTCGCTGATCTGTTTGGAATACTCATACACTTCCCCGTGCACATCGGATTGATTCGGGTTTACATTGCACATAACGTTTCTGTTAACGTCCCCACATGCGGCAATCGAATCCATCATAGCTGCGTTAATTTCCTGGAGATTCTTTTTCATATTCCATTTGAGAATCCCGTGCATTTGAAACGTCTGCCGGGTAGTAAGCCGGAGAGTGCCGTTGCCGTATTTATGCGACACTTCATCCATTGTGAGCCACTGTTCCGGTGTAATGACGCCTGCCGGCAGACGGACACGGAGCATAAACTGATATGCCGGTTCAAGCTTTTGCTGGCGGCGCTCGTTGCGCAGGTCCCGGTCGTCCTGCATGTAGCTGCCGTGAAACTTCATCAGCTTTCCATCTGCTTCAGGAATGCTCGCAGTGATTGGATTTGCCATCGTTTTAACAAGCGTACCGCGTAAGAAGTTACTGTCTTTTTTCAAGTGCTCCATGCCATCTAACGGGGCATCCTGAATGTTTTTTAAGCTGCTGTATTCTGACATATGCGTTTGGTTCCTCCCCGGTAGTTATTAATATACGTCACGCTGATAGCGTTTTTGCTGCTGCAGGTCGAGCATGTATGCTTCAGCTTCTTCATGGGTCATATTTCCTTCTTTTTCAAGCACTGACACCAGGGCTTCATGCACGTCATGGGCCATCCGCTTTTCATCTCCACAGATGTATAAAAACGCCCCGTCCTGCAGCCACTGATAAACTTCTTCACTGTTTTCAAGAATCCGGTGCTGAACGTATATCTTTTCTTCGTTATCCCGCGAAAAGGCTACATCCATTTTTGACAACGAGCCTTCCTCAAGCCATTGCTGCCATTCTGTCTGATACAGAAAGTCCGTCCGGAAATGCTGGTCCCCGAAGAACAGCCATGATTTGCCGTCCGCTTCCACTTCTTCGCGTTCTTCAACAAATGAGCGGAACGGAGCAATTCCAGTTCCCGGTCCTACCATAATAACAGGGGCAGACGGGTTATCCGGAAGTTTGAAATTGGGGTTGTGCTGAATATAAATAGGCAGGGTATCCCCCGGCTCCGTGCGTTCTGCGCACTGACCGGAGCAGACACCTGTCCGTGGTCTTCCATGAGCATCGTAGCGAACGGCCCCCACTGTTAAATGCACTTCATCAGGGTTTGCGGATGGGCTGCTTGCTATTGAGTACAGGCGCGGCGGTATTTTCCGTAAATTACCCACCACGTCTGCAGCTCCGCCCTGCCACGGTCCGTAATCCTTTAATAGATCCAATAGGTCGCGTCCTTCCAGGTAGGAGCGCAGGTCATCCGCATGTTCTGTATCGAGCAGTTCCTGAATTTTTTCGTTGTTTGTCAGCTTGCTCATTTTTTCAAGCAGTGGTTTAGTCAAAACCGTGATTTCAAAATGAGAGAGGAGTGCTTCACGAAGCGAGCGAATATCGCCCTGTTTATTCAATACTACGGTTTCTTCCGGATTCCAGTCCATTTCACGAATCAGCTGGTCCACCAGAAGCGGATCATTTTCCGGAAACATCCCGAGGCTGTCCCCAGGTTCAAAGGTCAGTCCTGACCCTTCAAGCGAAAGCTCTACGTGACGAGTTTCTTTTGCCGATCCCCGGCCGTTTAAATTAATGTTATCCAATATTTCCGCCCGGAACGGGTTAGTTCTTGAGTACGCCGGCTGTTCTGTGGCGGGAGCAGCTGAAGCAGCCGCTCCGGCAGGGGCTGCTGCCGCCTGCGCCGTTTCCTCCTGAAGCTCATTCAGGCTTGAAAGGACGCCCTGGATCCATTCTTCGGCATCGTCGTCAAAATCAACATCACAGTCTACTCTTGGATAAAGACGGGTGCCTCCAAGATCTTCAAGCCGCTGATCAAAATCTTTACCTGTCTGACAGAAATATTCGTAGGAGGTGTCCCCAAGCGCGAGAACGGAAAAGCGTGCATCTTCAAGTTTCGGGGCTTTACGCCCGTTCAGAAACTCATGGAAGGAAATAGCGTTGTCCGGAGGATCGCCTTCTCCGTGTGTACTCACGATAACTAATAGGTTTTCCACCTTTTTCATATTTTTTGTCTTAAAATCATCCATCGAGCTCACAGTTACATTGTAGCCCTGATCTTTCAGCCTTCTTGAGCTGTCTTCTGCAATCATCTGACCGTTACCGGTCTGGGAGCCAAATAAAATGGTTACCTCCTTGGAAGCCGCCTCCGCCTGGGATGCCTGGGGTGCAACCGATTCCTGGACAGCCGGCCCTTCAGCTGCTGGTGCAGCGCCTGAATTCGCCTGAGAAGCCAAATACCCGCTTAACCAAATTTTCTGATTTTCTGTTAATGTCGGCAGGAGCTGGTTCAGTAAATCTACCTGCTCCTGGCTAAAAGGACTATTCGTAACCTGCAATTGCACTCTCTCCACCTCACAAATAAATTTAACTGCAATCCTGTCGTTCTAAGGACAAAATAATTTTCTCTTTAGCTTTATCTTATCCATGTGTATAAACTGGTCATTTTATTATGGTCAATTTTATCCGTATAATTCTTATGTGTCAAGTTGGTTTTAAATTCCTAACAGAATATTGGGCAATCATTTATATTTTATCACATCCCTGCTTCCGTTACGCTTTCTTCAAAAGTTTTATGCATTGAAAAAAATGGTAGATTATTCCTTTGTTTTGCCATATAATAAAATTACTTTTCAGAAAGAAGGTGAGGCCTTGACCAACATCGAATCATTTACACGGCAGTTGATCCACCAGGCAGCAGCCGCCGGCGCATCGGATATTCATCTACTGCCGGCTTATTCAGAAGCTTCTCTCTATTTTCGTATTCATGGACGCCTTGAGCTTTCAGATACGTATTCTGCGGCTTTTGCCCACCGGCTTATAACGCACTTAAAGTTCAGAGCCGGCATGGACATCGGCGAACGAAGACGTCCGCAGGACGGCTCGCTTACGTACCGCTCGCTTCATCCTCCTGTACATCTCCGTTTTTCCACCATGCCTTCCGATCGTATGGAAAGCTTTTCTATCCGACTGCTCCCGCAGACCTTTCAGTTTACCCTCCCGCAGCTGTTTTTAACTTCCACCGCTGCACGATCATTCGAAGACGTGCTTGCCTCCCGTAAAGGACTGGTTCTTTTGACCGGCGCCACCGGGTCTGGAAAATCCACTACCCTGTACGCTATGCTCGAGCATCTGCTTACCTCCCAATCGCAGCGTATCATTACAATTGAAGATCCTGTAGAGCTCCGGGTACCCGGCTGCATCCAAACAGAGGTCAACGAAAAAGCCGGGCTTACCTATGCCTCTCTCCTGAAGGCGTCCATGCGGCATGACCCCGACGTGATTATGATCGGGGAAATACGCGACACTGAAACAGCACAGCTCGCACTCCGTGCTGCACTCACCGGCCACCTTGTACTCACTACGCTTCATGCCGGCAGTACCTTTGGGGTTCTCCGCAGACTGCTCGACCTAGGTCTTTCAAAAACCGACCTCCTTGAAACAACCACCTTCATTGCCCACCAGCGGCTTATTCCCACAATTTCTCTTTCAACCCCCGGGCGCCTGGCGCTATTTGATTTTTCCACCCGAAAGGATATCCATTCCATGCTTCATTCCAATAAACCACTCCATTCGTCCCGTATAAATGAGCAGCTGAGGCGGGGGTATGCACTCGGCTTATTCGACAGGGAAGCTTTTGCCGGGGTTCAGCCATGAACAAGCCATTAAAAAAAAACTGGAAGCCGGAGACTAAAGCATTATTTCTTCAACAGCTGGGCGAGCTGCTCGGCAGCGGGTATCATCTGGATCAATCCATCCAGATGCTTTCCTGGGAACAGCCAGCTTTCGTTACTGCTTCCCTGCGCAGCATACGAAGACAACTTCGAAGCGGCCGGGAGCTGCATGAGCTTTTACTTGAACACCATTTCCCCTCTGATATTACTGCTTTCGTTTATTTCGCGGAGCAGTCCGGCCGGCTCTCTGAAGGATTAACTGCAGCGGGTGATCATTACATGAGCCGCCTGGAGGCCTGGAGCAGTTTCCGTAAAGTTCTGTATTACCCTTTGTTTCTTCTATGGCTTCTGATCATTCTAGCTTATGTATTTGTCCGCTATCTTTTTCCACAGTTTCTCGAATTGTTTGAACAGCTGAGCATGGACCTTCCTTTTTACACCCGGATGGTGATGAACATGATTTCTGCAGCTCCTTTCTTCTTTGCCCTTGTTTTTGTTCTGCTGACTGGCCTCGGGGCATTTTATGCTTTCGTTGTCCGTCCGAAGCCCGCTTCAACGCGAGCTTATTTTTGGACCAGGCTGCCGTTTCTCCAGGCTTTTATTACTATGAGAACTACTGCCTCTTTTGCTGAACAGTTCGGCTACCTGCTACTGAATGGATTATCTCTCTCCGAGAGCTGTACGGTGTTAAAAAACCAAAAGCATTCCCTTTTGATTCAGGAGGAAGGGGCGCGCTTAGAACAAATGCTCGCTGCCGGGACGCCTCTGCCGGAAACGTTCCGGCGGCCATGGTATCTTGAAAGTCTCGGGCAGGCGGTACTATACGGCCAGTCCATCGGAGCGCTAGGCCAAGTGCTGGTGCAATACAGCAGCCATACACAGCACAAACTTGAAGCAGACATCCAGCGGATGACCATGACCGCCCAGCCCATTCTTTTCTTTTCGGTCGGCATTCTGATTTTAAGTCTTTTTGCTGCTGTATTTTTACCTATGTATCACATGATTACTTCCATACAATAAAAGGAGCGACCATTCATGCACACCCCTCACGATTATCTTTCTGAACAACTCCTGGCACTTGAAAAACGCTTGACGGAACTCGAAATGCATAAAGAAGAAGACATTGCTTCTTTATTGCAGCTGCTTCACCAATCCCGCCCTGCCAGAAAGGAAAAAACATATGCTTAAAAACAATAAAGGTTTTACTATGGTGGAAATGCTGATTGTACTGCTCATTATTACTGTGCTTCTTTTAATTGCTATCCCGAATATCGGTACAAATAACCAGGTTGCCCAGTCCAAAGGATGTGAAGCCACCATCCAGCTTTTAGAAACGCAGGCTGCTGCTTATGAGGTTGAATACGGCAGCGAACCGTCTTCCCTTCAGGACCTTGTTGAAGCTGACTATGTAGAAACGATCACCTGCCCGGACAATACTCCGCTTGTATATAACAACGGAGCCGTAAGTAAAGGATCCTGATGCCCATTTTCAGTTCAAAGGGGTATACGCTTCCGGAGACTATCATAGTACTGCTCCTATTAAGTGTGCTGGCCGGCGTTCCATTTATTCATTTCTCTTCGGCCTACGAGAGCACCCGTGAAGACCATTTTGTTCAGCAGCTTCAGGCCGATCTCGTCTACAGCCAGCACTATGCTTATACTCACAATACATCCACCCGTCTCGATTGGAAGGAAGAGGAGGGCTACTATGCCATTTCAGGCAACGACCGCATTGAACCTTTAATCAGGCGAACTATCCCCGAAGGCTTTTTTTCTCCTACTGCATCTAAGCTGCAGTTTCATACATTGTCTTACACGGGGAAGGGAAATATTAAAAAAGCAGGCACCATATCTCTTCACGGCCCGTCCCGGTCGTACCGGTTTATATTTCAAATCGGAAGGGGGCGGCTCCGTGTTGAAACATCCCCGTAAAGGATTCACGCTGATTGAAGCTGTCAGCGCCCTCTCGCTTCTGTTCGCAGTCACTCTATTTATGCTCCCTCTTCTTCATCAGACCTATCAGACCTGGAGCAGTCAGCAGCTGTATTACGAGCAGCTGTATGTGATGGAAAAGGAAGCAGGGCGCATTCACCAGTCTGCCTCTGCTGCAGTCACTGCTGCCGCTTATGCGAAAGGAAGGATTCATGTTCACATTAAAGAACACGAAGAAGGCTATAAAGTGTGTACCTCGATCGAAGGGAGTCGAAACGAACAGTGTGTTTACGTCCTTGCAAAACAATAAGGGAGTCACACTTCCTGAAATGATTATTACTCTTTTGCTGTTCAGTCTGTGGGCGCTGGCCGCCGCTAAATTCAGCAGCCTGTTTTTAACTGAGGTTCCGGTCCCGGACACTGAAGCACGCTTATTTGTTCAGCAGATGGAGGAGGATATGCAGAACGCTCAATCATTAGCGTATGATAAGCAACGGTTTTATATTGAGTCCAGACAACATTCGTACGAATATTTTATGTCTAACGGACGGGTCATACGCCGGGTGGACAACGAAGGGTTTGAAATTATGCTTCAGGGAGCTTCTTCATTTTTTGTGGAGACAGAAAAGTACGGGGCAGATGTGGAGGTGATTTTAAACGATGGGCAGTACATTCAATCGTTTCTTTCCTATCATGCAGCAACAAAGAAGCTTTTCCCTTCGTAAAGGCTTTATTCTCCCCTCCACCATTTTCTTTCTTTTATTCATTTTCTTATTTATGGTGCTGGCTGCCGGGCTTTTAAAGCTTCAGCTTCTGCAGCAGAACGAGGAGTTTGGATCTCTGGACGTAAAATGGATGATCCGCAATGCTGAAAATATTTATATTGAAGCTCCATCTGAAACCGGAGCCGTTTCGATGCCGGATGGAACTGTGGAATGGGTGGAATCAGAGAACGGCGAAATCAAATTCACCGCCCGTCACCGTCTGGGATTTTCCAAACAGGTAACTTATTCCGCAGACTGGAAAGCCTCTGTTTATGAAGCTCTTTCTTACCCGGAACATAAATAAAGCCGGCAGATTTTATTCTGCCGGCTTTCATATTGGTTATTGCTTTCGTGCATTGCGTACTGATTCCATTTTCTTTTTCATCTGCCTGCCTTCTGCATCACGGCGGTCGTCAATACGAATATTTGTTGATACACGCTGATAGCCTTCCTGAAAAGGAAGCTCGTGTATTTCTCTGACGGCCTGAAGCAGATCATCAATATTTCCTTCGAGAAGCGTACTCATTGGCGTCATTTCAATATCAATTTTATCATTATATTTTTCCAGCACGTCCTGAATTTTTGCTACTGTGTCCGACATCCCAGTCCCCTGCTTATCTACAGGCGATACTGTCACATCAACAATTGCCATAGATATCTGCTCCTTTCGTTTTCTTCCAAGCCGGTGCGGGAATTCACGCTCAGCAAGCATCCGAAACGCTGCAATCGCAGTTTGAATGTGCACCTTCTCCGGCACAGAACATGTAACATTTCGTTGAAGCCAGTACGAAGGCTTCAGCCATGTGTTTCTGCTCCCGGCAAAGTGCCGCTGAAGCACTTCTTCTGCCGCTAAAGCCATCGGCAGAGATATATAAGCACTGACAGCTATAAAAACATTTCCCGGGGAAGAAGCAATATAAACCGGAGACGCCATGACAAGAAACAAAACGAAGTATATAAATACAATATTGGTAGAACAGTGACGGTTTGTAATCGCTGCCCTTCTCACTCTTCTCCAAGAGCTTTTTCCAGGCACGCCCGTGAAGCTGAATACTTTGTGCTCTGCGCCGTGGAACTTTTTGAGCTGCTGTGGAAAAATAAAATGAGTGCCCATGACAAACAGTAAAAACGAATATAAAGGCAGCAGCTGAAAAATGGCCGCTATGAGCCAGGCTGCGGCTGTGAGCTTGTACCAGGCAGGCATCGCACCTGTAACTACTGCTGCCACTCTTGAATAAGACCGCAGGGAAAGTGGAAGCAGTTCGGCATGTATCTTTCCTTCGCTGTCGACATAGGCTCTGCTGATAAAGGAAGCCCCGAAGAAAAATACGCCGCGCTGATAGGAAAGCCCGCGAATTTTCATGCCGGCTGTTACTCGCCGTACATGAATCGCGAACCGGCAATTCCGGGTTTGGTCATTTCCTTGGCATCCAAAATTTCATCGAGCTCTTCTTCCGATAATATCCCCCGTTCGATGCAGATCGAACGTACACTCTGATCCGTTTCAATCGCTTCTCTTGCTATTCTCGCAGCTGTTTCATACCCAACATGCGGATTGATGGCTGTAATAATACCTACGCTTCGTTCCACCATGTTCCGGCAGTGTTCAATATTGGCTGTAATTCCTTCAATAGTAAATTCGCGAAACACCTTTAAACCATTCTGGAGCACTGACAGGGACTGAAGCAGATTAAAGACGAGCACTGGCTCCATTACATTCAATTCGAGCTGACCGGCTTCCGAAGCATGGCTGATCGTATGGTCATTGCCGATAACCTGAAAGGAGATCTGATTGATTAATTCGCACATGACCGGGTTTACTTTCCCCGGCATAATCGAGGAGCCCGGCTGACGGGAAGGAAGGTTAATTTCATTCAGGCCGGTTCTAGGCCCGGAGCTCATCAGCCGCAGATCGTTCGCCATCTTGGAAAGGTTAATCGCATGTACCTTGAGTGCCGCGGACAGTTCGGTGTAGGAGTCCGTGTTCTGAGTCGCATCCACAAGATCAGTGGCACTGTAAAACGGCATCCCGGTCTGCTCAGCAAGAATTTCTGCTACGCGGCCAATGTATTCAGGCATCGCGTTGAGTCCTGTGCCGACCGCTGTTGCCCCGAGGTTGATTTCATACAAATGATCCACTGACCGTTTAATGCGGCGCAGGTCTCTCGTCAGCACCCGGCGGTAGGCACCGAACTCCTGGCCGAGGCGGATCGGCACAGCATCCTGCAGATGCGTACGCCCCATTTTAATGACATTGTCAAACTCTTCTTCTTTGTGCCCCATCGCTTCGATCAAGTTGTCGAGCGCAGTCACAAGCCCCTGTGAAAGGCGCAGCGCTGAAATGTGAATCGCCGTCGGGAACGAGTCGTTGGTGGACTGGGCCATGTTCACATGAGTATTCGGGCTGACCCGCAGGTAATCCCCTTTTTCGCCGCCCAGTAATTCAATGGCCCGGTTGGCAATAACTTCGTTTGCGTTCATATTAAAGGAAGTCCCTGCTCCGCCCTGAATGGAGTCCACAATAAATTGATCATCAAATTTGCCCTCGATCACTTCATCCGCTGCTTCTACAACTGCCTGAGCAATAGATTCATTCAGAAAGCCAACTTCCGCGTTGGCAGTGGCTGCTGCTTTTTTTACGTAACCGAACCCTTTAATCAATTCCGTGTGCGGCGGGTAGCCGGTTATTGGAAAGTTTTCTTTTGCCCTCAGCGTCTGAATTCCGTAATAAGCATCTTTAGGTACTCTCTTTTCTCCTAAAAAGTCACGTTCCACACGGTAGTTTTCCATGTTTTTAGCCCCTTTTTAACAATCATTTTTTCTATCTTATTTATTCATATAATGATTTTTAGCCAGCCAGGCGGCTCCCGCTACCCCGGCGTCGTTCCCGAGATCGGCAATGACAAAATCCGTTCCTCTTTTTACTTTGTCGAGCGCGAACATATCAAAATGAGCGCGCAGTGTCTGCAGTAAATCGTCTCCGGCAGCGGCCACTCCGCCTCCGATCACGATTCTCTCCGGATTCAGGGTGTTGGCAATATTGCCGACAGCAAGCCCCAGATAATACATGGCGTGGTCAATCACACCGGCACAATATGGATCAGCGGAGGTGGCATAGGCGAACAAATCCTTGGTCGTAATTTCTTCTCCGCGCTGGTGCACATCATAAATCGGAGAGCCTTCTGCTTCGTCTATATGTTCGAGGGCCCCGCGTACCATACCCGTTGCCGAAGAGATGGTTTCCAGGCAGCCGCGTTTACCGCAGTTGCAAAGCCGGCCGCCCTCCGGTTTTACGGTGACATGGCCAATTTCACCAGCCATATTATCTTTGCCGTTCACAATGTCCCCATTGAGCACAATGCCGGCTCCGACCCCCGTGCCAAGGGTGATAAAAATCATATCCTGGACGTCCGTGCCGGCCCCTTTCCAGTATTCGCCCGCCGCTGCCAGGTTCGCATCGTTATCGAGCGCCACGGGAAAACCGAGCTTTTCTTCGAGAATACGTGCGACCGGGTAATCCTTCCATCCTATGTTTGTTGCGAATTCAATAATGCCATTTTCTATGTCGATAAAGCCGGGAAGCCCCGCGCCGGCGCCGGCGACTTCCTTAAGCGGAATATTTTTTCCATTCAGTTCATGCTCAATCGATGCTGCAATTTCATCGAGAACGTATTTTCCGTTTTCTTCCTTGCTGGTGGTAATGCTCCATTTGTGCTGCATGCCGCCGTCCTGGTCAAACAGCGCCATTTTTACCGCGGTGCCTCCGATATCAATTCCGATCACGTATTTTCCAGCCATTTGTCTACCCCTTTTCCTGCTCAATTCGTCGTTCTCTTTTTATCGTTAACAAAGAAGTCTGATACATCCTGACATCCATAAGCCCGTTTTTGTAGGCCTCTCTAATTTCTTCTTCCATTAAATCTAGATCCATTAAACGATTTTTCGTATAGATAAAAGCTCCGACTGTGCGCAGCCACATCCGGATTTCTGTCATGGATTCCATAGTTATCCTGCTTCCTTTCATTATATCAAGCGAAAGGCGTTTTTCTACTACGTATTCTGATTAATTCCACCGGTACATACCGATCGCAAAAAAGACGGCAAAGGCAAGAACAAAAAACGCCAGCGCCCCTACACGTACAAACTGCCAGCGGTGTCCCGGCAGATGCACAAATACGGAGGCGATAAATCCGCCGACAAGGCCGCCAATATGGGCACCGTTATCCACTGCCTGCACGGTAAATCCAAATACCAGATTAATCCCGAGAATAACAAGCACGTTCATGCCAAGCGTGCGGAAAAACAGCCGCTGGTGGGCAAGACCCAGGTATAAAAGGGCTCCAAAACAGCCGAAGATAGCACCACTGGCCCCGGCTGACACCTGTTCATTCATCGCAAAGCTGACTGTCGATGCAAATACGCCTGCAGCAAAATAAATGATAATAAAGCGAGCTGTGCCGTAAATACGTTCTGTGATGCCGCCAATAAAAAACAATGCCAGACTGTTCATAAACAAGTGCAGAAAACCAATATGCAGGAACATGGCACTAACGAGCCGCCACCATTCCCCGTCTACAATTCCCGGGTTATATTTCGCGCCAAGCTCGATGAGGGTGTTGACGTTCATACTGCTTCCCGAGCGTTCCAGCACTAAAAAAATGACAGCAAGTAATGCCAGCACCGTATAGGTCACAATCGGCTTTCCGCTCGAGAAAAAGGACATGTCCTGCTCTTCAAGCTCCCGCTGCCTTTTTTCTGCCTGACGACGGTAAAAGGAGGCTCTTTGTTCGTGCTCTTCGGCTTCAAGCTCTTCTTCAAGTCTTCCCCATGTCCATTCACTGGTTTTTAGATACGTACTGACAGCCGGGGGCGCATCCGCCAGACCCCGCCCGTTGTCATTGGCGAATAAAAAGGAACGGGCATCCAGGTCCCCGCTCTCCAGCGGCTCTGCCATATCCGCCGGAGGATAGGAAGTAATATATACGTTTGCAAATTTTGCTTTTCTTAAGGCGAGCCGCCTCTTCCACCCGTGAAAGCTTTTCTCCGCTTCTTGCCTGTCGTCCTCCAGCCGCCCTAGACGTTCATATTCCACCCGAGCCACACGCACAATCCAAGGCTGTCCATCGACATCCCCCTGGAGCCATATCCGCTTCCGGTCCGGGCCGACATCAATCAGGCGGAAGGATTCTTCCTCCATAAGCTGCTCTGTGAATTTCCAAAACTGATGAGCTTCCCGTTTAGACATCTGAACGCCGTCCTTCTTCCACTATTTCTCTTAAATATGAGGCTGCCTGATTGAATTCACTAAACTCTTTTACTGTGTTCGATGAATGCCCCGCTTTCTCCCCGCGGGTATTCACATAGATAGCTTCCCATCCTGCATTTTCCGCTCCCTGTATATCATGGGCCCATGAGTCGCCGATAAACAACGCCCGTTTTTTGCGGCTGCCCAAAAGCTGCAGCGCCTCGTCAAAAATGGCCGTTTTCGGCTTCGGGGCTTCAGCCGTTTCAGAAATAAAAAGATGGTGGTGATCGATCCAGCGATCAAGCTTCAGCTGATAAAACTTTTCCTTCTGCATATCCTCTGAACCATTTGTGATAATGCCGAGGCGGATGCTGCTTTTTGTGAGCGATTCCAACAAATCAGGTACACTCTCAAACAATTCGCTGAATTCCGGCAGCCGCCGCTCGTACTCCTGATGAAAATCCAGAGCTTCCCGGTCAGATCCCGGGAGCCCGAACACGCGCATCGTTTCTAGATACCGCTTGATACGGTACTGCTTTTGCGTAAGAATGCCTTCTTCATATTCCTGCCAAAACAAATCACAGTGATATTTAAACACCTCGAACCACCTGTCTTCATGAACAAACGGAGCTTCTTTATTTAACTGCTGTCTGATGGAAACAAACACAGCTTTAGTTGTTTTTTGAAAAGCTTTTTCGTGATCATAAAGGGTGTTGTCGAGGTCGAAACAAATCGTTGTCCAGCGCATGTACTTGTGCCACCTTTCTTCCTTCCATTATAGCAACCTCCCGCTAAAGGCGAAATCAAAAGGAAAAGAAAGAAACAATATACAGTACTACAACCACCATACCGCCGCCAAAAGAACTTAACGCGTTCACAGCGTTGTTTGTCATCCATGAAATGCCCGAGACGTGCATGGTTTTCCTTTCATGATGAACGTCGGCTTCCGTATAGGATCCACACACGATGCAATGATTCAGCCGTTCTGCGTAGGCTCCGAGAAATGTATCGATAAAGCAGCCGCACACGCCAGCAATACCTACAGCGATAAACATAAAGACGGCCGGTTCTAAAGAGACGAAACAGACCACCCCTCCCACGAGAAAAGCACCGCCGACAGCCCCCAGCGTTCCTGCTCCGGAGACCGCTCCGGAAAAGCCGTTATCTATCCGCTTTCGGCTGCGCACATGAAGCGGCCTGCCCCCGAACCGGCGGCCGATCTCTGATGCCCACGTATCCGCATTTGACGCCGCCGCTGCACCAGCAGCAGCGGCTAGAAGCCCTTCCCACGAAGTGACACTGAACAAAGCAGCAAACATAAGCATGGGTCCTCCATTTGCCCATACCTGCCAGCTGTCCCGCTGCTCCTTTTCCTGTTTATTCAAACGGGACAGAGCTGTTGAACTCACAAAAAAAGTGAGCAGGGCTGCCGTCCCCGGCCACCCTGTCCACGTGTAAATAAGCGTGCCTAGCACCCCTGCTGATACGGTAGCGACAGGTGTTAATGCTCGTTTCCGCCAAATTATCAGCAAAAACAGCACAAATGCTGAACCAAGCGCTGCTTCAGTCCACATGAATAAGCCCCTCGCTGCTGATCAGGGTTTGTACCGGCACGTCGTGCGCTTCCACCGGAATACGGTCCTGAAGCTGAAATGGATGAATTAGGGCAGCCGTAGAAAAATCCCCCCTGTTTAAAAAGCGGTCATAGTAGCCGCCCCCGAACCCAACGCGGTAGCCCTGCCTGTTAAACGCAAGACCAGGGACAAGAACAAGGTCAAGCTGCTCCGGAGGCACAAGGGGGCAAACGCCTCTTTTAGGCTCGTAAATCTGACCGATCGTACGCTCGAGTTCACCGAATTGCTGGATTTCATAAAAATCCATTCCGCGTTGTTCAGGCTCGATTTTAGGGACACACATCCGTTTTCCCTGCTTCCATCCGGCTTCAATAATAGGACCGGTATTTATTTCATTTTTGAGTGAAACAGTCACGGCTATTGTTTCCGCCTGCTTCCAGCCGTTCCATTGGAATAAATACTCGTAAATCTTCTTTTCTGCCTTTAGGCGCTCATTCGCGGAAAGAGTTTGATAGGTGTTATTTACCTGCTGCCGGAGCATATGTTTATTCAATTGTCTTCCCCTCCCGTGCCTTTTTCATTTTAGAATGCTTTAAAGACAAAAGAAAAAGCAGCTGGGAGATGTAATCTCCTGCTGCTTATTTCGTTTCGCGATGAAGAGTGTGCTTTCCTAAACGAGGAGAATATTTGTTCAACTCAATACGCTCAGGGTTTGTGCGTTTATTTTTGCTGGTGATGTAATTACGGTCACCGGTCTCTGTGCAGGCAAGTGTTACTTGTACACGCATGTGATTCCCTCCCTACTTTCGTACATTTTTCATACTTAGTAATACTATCAGATTCCTATTTGTGCTTCAAGTCTGTGGTGTTAGTTTTTCTAAGGAAAGTTAAGAAGATTTTTTATAAAAGCGGCAAATCAGTGAAAAATGTTAGCAGCACATCGATTTGCCGCAGTTATTTATTCCGGAGGAATTACTGTTCTTCTTCGCCGCCCCCGGTTTCTTCCTCATCTTCGTCACTGTCTTCCGCGTTCCCGCCGTCTTCTTCATTCTCATCCTGGCCGCTTCCAGCGCCCGGACGTTCCTCTTTAAGATTCACATATGCCTGCATTGTATCAGCGGCAATGCTGTTGGCAATACCTGAGCGCCCGCCATTATCACTTGAATAAGTGTTAGGGACAACTACCGCAATCGCAATCTCCGGATCTTCATACGGCCCGTAGGCGATAAAGGTCTGGTTGTTTACCTTTACTACTTCATCATCACTTTCCCTGCGGACACTTCGCTCAGCCGTACCGGTTTTACCGGCAATTTCCATATTTACATCGGTGAAATAGCTGTCCGCGGTTCCAAGCTCGGTGTTTACCACGTCGTACATGCCCTCCTGGGCAATATCAAAGTATTCTTTGTCAATATTAACCCGGTTCAGCATGTTCGGTTCAAACTGGTGAAGCACCGCTCCCATTTCATCGGTATTGCGGTTAGGTTCACGGATTTCTTTCACCAGGTGCGGCTCCATCCGTTTGCCGTCCGAAGCAATAGTCGCGGAATACTGTGCCAGCTGCAGCGGCGTGTACGTATCCAGCTGGCCGAAGGAGAAGAACAACAAGCTGCCTGGCACATCTTTCCCAGCATTTAAACCGGTAGCTTCTGACGGCAGATCGACGCTGGTTTCCACCCCAAGCCCGAACTGATGGTAGTAGTCTCTCATCGTCACATATGCCTCATCCACTTTTTCGTCATTAAAACCATCACTGACTCCATATTCATAATCCATCAGCCGCATCGCAATTTCGGACATGAACACGTTGGAGGATTCCTGAATGGCGCCGACAACATCTATCGTACCGATTTCATGAGAAGAACTGACGTCTCCCCCTGGACCAGGAAGGTTAATCGGCCTGTCGTTGATTTTCGTATCTTCTGTAATGACTTCCTCCTGGAGACCAATCATGCCTGTCGCCGGCTTGATCGTCGAACCCATCTCATACGTATTTGTTATATTTCCCAGCTGGTTGTCATAGCCATTCATGGCAAGTATTTCCCCCGTGTTCGGGTCGATCGCAGTCACATATGCCTGCTGATCGTTTGGAAATGAGCCTTCCGACTGTGCCATCTGATTATCAAGTATTGTCTGCACTTCCTGCTGCAGATCCATGTCAATCGACAGCACGAGGTCATTACCACGGCTTCCGTTGTTCGTTTCCTCAGCGTCATCATCCTCACCGCTGACGGTTCCTTTTTTGCCCCTCAGCGTGTCTTCATAGTATTGCTCGAGAAAGCTCTGACCGACCTCATCGGAACGCTGATACCCTTTAGCAAGAAACTCGGTTACCGTTTCTTCAGGAATTGATCCCACCTTCCCGTAAAGGCTCTGAAAGGCCTGCGTGTACTGGTAATCACGCCGGAAGTCCCTGGTTACATCCACGCCCTCCAGTTCATCGAGACGCGCGCTGATCGCTGTGGCCTCTCCTTCTGTCAAGTCCCGTTTGACGCGCTGCGGCGAATCATAGTATCCGGAAATCATTTCACTCCAGATCGCTACGACCTCCAGCTCTTCATCGCTGATGTCATTCAATTGCTCTTCTGTAATCCGGTCAAGCTGTACGTCATATGGATCTTTGCCGTTTTCCATCAGCCGCTGTTCTTCTTTGTCTGAGACAAGCTCCTCCGCTTCATTTTCGCGCGTTAAAAGCCAGTAGTCCTGCAGGTTTCTTTCCGGCATGCTGTCACGATCTGTTTCCTCTTCATCAAATTCAATCAGTTCAGCCAGTTCTTCAGCCGTCTGGATGCGTTCTTCATCCTCATAGCTTCTCTGGTTTGTATACGTTAACGTCAGAATAAGATTATTGTCCACCAGCTCCGTTCCATTGCGGTCATACATAATCCCGCGCGGGGCATCGACACGGCTCGCTGAGGTGGAAGCCGTTTCATTCACGTCCTCTTCATACGTATCCCCTTCAACGATCTGAACGTATCCAAGACGCAGTATTAATATTGAAAACAATATGAAGACAGCGAAAAAAAGAACGTTCAACCGAAAAGGAATGGAAGGTTTTTTATTTTTTCTGGAAGCCACACGCAATCCCTCTCTTAATATATGTAAGTTTGCTTGTTTCCATTTAAGTATAGCATAGAAAAAAGCCGATGCCGAACTTCAACTCCATCCATAAACAGAAAAAAATCCGTTCCCGGCAATAGGGAACGGATTCTTAAAATATATTATTTAGCTTCCTGATAGTTCTTTTCAACTTCGTCCCAGTTTACAACATTCCAGAATGCTGCTACATAATCCGGACGACGGTTTTGATACTTCAGGTAATACGCGTGCTCCCAGACGTCGAGGCCGAGGAGAGGCGTTTTGCCTTCCATGATCGGGGAATCCTGGTTGAGCGTATCCATAAGCTCAAGCTCGCCGTTATTTAATACGAGCCATGCCCAGCCGGAACCAAAACGTCCGGTAGCTGTCGCGCCGAATGCTTCTTTGAATTTGTCAAAGCTTCCCCATTTGCTCTTAATGGCATCTGCCACTTCGCCTTTTGGTTCGCCGCCGCCGTTAGGGCTGAGAAGCTTCCAGAAGATGGAGTGGTTGGAATGGCCGCCGCCGTTGTTTCTTACTGCGGTGCGGATATCCTCAGGAACAGCGTTCAAATCGCTGATCAGTTCATCAACGCTTTTGTTTTGAAGGTCGCTGTGATTTTCCAAGGCTGAATTTAATTTTGTTACATACGTGTTATGGTGTTTATCATGGTGAATGTTCATTGTCTGCTCATCGATATGAGGCTCTAATGCGTTTGGTGCAAAAGGTAGATCTGGTAGTTGATGTGTACTCATACAAAATGCCCTCCTTGAAAGTTCTGGTGGTTTGTTCAAAGTGACTCTGTAATAATTTAGTATACAAAATTACACTTAGTCTACTTTTACTTTACCAAAACAATTCTTATTTTTCAAATCAGCTTTCCGGTTTATTCAAACTAGAAAGCCTGCCACGGTTGATTATTCCCGTATGCTTCTTCTTTAAACATAAAAATCGCACCAGCATCCGCTGCATTTGAAAAAACCAAATAACAAATACCGGCTCCATCCCCGGCTGACGCCGTCCCGGTCAGGGCTTTTTTCAAAACAAAAAAACTTTCCCGTGCAGGACGGAAAAGCTTTCGGTGCCGCTATATAGAAATCGATGTTTAACATAATAATTATGGCGGAGGAAGAGGGATTCGAACCCTCGCGAGCCGTAAAGCTCCTAACGGTTTTCGAGACCGTCCCCTTCAGCCGTACTTGGGTATTCCTCCATATACATATTTACCCACCGCTTCTTAAGGTGGTGGACCCTGTAGGACTCGAACCTACGACCGGACGGTTATGAGCCGTCTGCTCTAACCAACTGAGCTAAGGGTCCTTAACAGTATTGCAGACAAAAAAATGGGGCGGTTGATGGGAATTGAACCCACGAATGCCGGAACCACAATCCGGTGCGTTAACCACTTCGCCACAACCGCCGTATGAGTATGTAAATATATTGGTAGCGGCGGAGGGGATCGAACCCCCGACCTCACGGGTATGAACCGTACGCTCTAGCCAGCTGAGCTACGCCGCCATGGCTCCGCAGGCAGGATTCGAACCTGCGACCAATCGGTTAACAGCCGATTGCTCTACCACTGAGCTACTGCGGAATGTGTTACTGCCGTTTTTACGACAGTAATTACTATATCATTTCCCCAAAAACGCGTCAAACAGAATTTTGTATTTCTTTAAACAAGAATTATTATAATATAAATGGCGTTCACTAGCAATATACCGCCCTTTATAACAACGCTTGCGATAAACCCGCCAACAGATCCCACACCAATTTTACCAAGCTGTTTCCACGATTTCTGGCCACCAATTAACTCTCCAATAACGGCTCCGGCAAGCGCGCCGATCAGAATACCGGCGACCGGGATAATAAACGGGCCGACGACCAGTCCGATCAGGCTCCCCCAAATGCCGTATTTGGTACCACCGCTCCGCTGGATTCCATAATAGTTAGCCGCGTAATCAATTACAAACAGCAGCACAGCAATAACCGCCTGTATCACCCAGTATACAACACCGATATCCGTAAATCCGTAGCCCAGTGCAAACAAAAGCGCAGCTGCTGCGTGAAAAATCCCGCCCGGCAGAATCGGATAAACAACCGCGACAAGCGCCAGCGCGTAGCAGGCAATCCCCAGCAAATACCAGATAAATTCCATACGTTCCTCCTTTTGCAGCCATAATGGTATTCTATAGCCGCTTTTCTCTTTGTATAATCAATAAAAAAGAAGGAGGCGGTCCTCCTTCTTTTTTATGACACTTCCCGGTCATCCAGTACCGTTTCAGCAATATTCACTGAATGGTCGCCGATCCGTTCAAGATTACTGATCATGTCCACAAACACAATACCTGCAGAGCCGGAGCATCGTCCTTCATTCAGGCGGAGTATGTGTTTTTTACGCAGTTTCCGCTCCATTTTATCGATGTCTTCTTCCTGCCTGGCAACCTGCTGGGCAATTTCATAATCATCTTTTTCAAGTGCTTCAACTGCACGGTTAAATGTGCTGATCGTCAGCGTGAACATTTCATTTAAATCCTTGTACGCTTCTTCTGAAAGCGTCACTTTGTTGGTCAGCTGATAGTCCACAAGCTCCATCACGTTTTCCATATGGTCGCCGACGCGTTCAATATCACGGACGGTGTCCATCACTACGGAGTGCTTGCGTGAATTTTCTTTAGACAGGGAACGCGCGGAAATACCGATCAAATAATCCGTAATATCTTTATCCAGGTTGTTGATTGCTTCTTCATACCGCACAATCTTTTCAGCATCTTTTTTATTTTTTGTTTCCAGATAGCTTTCACTTTTCCTTAAGCCTCTTCCCGCATAATCGGCCATCCGGAGTGTTTCGAGCTTCGCCTGGTCCAAAGCGATCGCCGGAGACTGGTAAATAAAGCTTGGATCCAGATGCTTCGGCTTATATTCAATCTCTTCGTCACTTCCAGGGACGAGCTTGGTCACTATATACGCAAGAGCCCCTACAAACGGCAGCTGGATAATTACGTTTGAGATGTTAAATATACCGTGAGCAAACGCAATCGTCATCGGCTGGTTTAAATTGAGCGCATCCTGCAAAAAACTAATAAAAGCCGTATACGGAACAAGCAGAATGAGTACGATCGTCGCACCGATCAGATTAAAGATAACGTGCGTCAAGGCTGTACGCTTTGCTGCCACGGAAGCACCAATAGCTGCAATAACCGCCGTTACAGTTGTACCTATATTATCCCCGAACAGGATTGGAAGTGCGGCGTCGAGCGATATAGCATTCTGGGTATACAGCTCCTGAAGCAGTCCGATCGTCGCCGAGGAACTCTGCAGTCCTACTGTAAAGATGACCCCTACCAATAATCCCAACAGCGGATTGTTACTCATGCTGATGGTTAAATCGTTAAATGCCGGCAGTTCTTCGAGCGGTGCCACTCCGTCCCCCATAAGTGAAAGTCCGAAAAACAGGGAACCAAAGCCGAAAAAGGTTTGTCCTATGTTGCTTACTTTTTTGTTTTTAAAGAAAAAGATCATTACTGTACCAATAAATATGATTGGAAGAGCATATTCTTCGAGTTTAATCCCGATAATAAATGCCGTTACCGTTGTTCCGACATTTGCCCCCATAATAACGCCGATTGCCTGCCGCAGTGTCATAAAGCCTGCGCTGACAAGACCGACTGTAAGTACTGTAGTTCCAGAGCTTGATTGAATAAGTATAGTTACGATAATCCCAACCAGCACGCCCATAAATGGGTTGGAAGTGAATTTATCCAGAAGATCCCGGAGCCTGTCGCCAGCAATTTTCTGCAGGCCGTCGCCCATGTATTTGATTCCGAACAGGAATATCCCCAAACCACCAAAAAAAGTAAACAAAATCGTTTGAATATCCAAACTCTACATCCCCTTAGTCGCTTTATGAATTTTGGCAGTTTTTTTGCCGCACCCAATCTATTTTTAAAGTAAATCGAATGGTTTGTAAAGGAAATATTATGTTTTTCCAAAGTTATTTAACTTTTGGTTTTCTCCCGTAAAAAAAGAGAAAGCCGCAGCTTCCTCTTTTTCGATAAACAACCTTTAATATGGAAATTACTGTTCTTTTACAGCCTTTTCAAGGCGCTTGACCCGGATGCGCGTACCATCCACAGACATTACTTCAATTTCCTCTTCAGCATTCAGCCACTGATCGCCGCTTGTAGCACTGTAACGCTCTCCCTCGATCTCAACCGTACCAGTCGGGCGGAACGGAGTAACGGTGGTCCCCGTTTTACCGACCAGTCCTCCGTATGTCTGGTTCATTGAGTTATAGCCCTGTTCGCTCGTCAAACTGTCCTTTAGCATCAGCTTTGACCACAGGTCCCGCCGCGGGAAAACCTTGAGGAAAAACATCGCTGCAATGGCGCCGGCCAAAAAGCCGAAAATAACGAGTACCCCGTATATAATAGTGGGTGTTGGTACAGCGATGGATACTCCCATTAACAGGAGCCCTACAATAGAGACAGTCCCGTCTCCAATAAGCTTGCCGTCAAGCAGGATCAGCCCAAGCCCGGCTGCATACAGTACAAGCACCCAGATGCCGGCTGCCCCTTCAAGATGGTAGGAAAAGAATAAGACCATAAAAGCTGTTCCCAGAATAAAAAATAAGCTTTTGGACTTCACAAGAAATTCCGAGATTAAAAACATCGTCCCAAGAAAAACGACAATAAAGCCTATACTCGGGTTCGCTAACCATTCCATTGTATATACTCCCTTCCATAAACTTCTGTATTCATTAAGCAATACGGCCCCTAAACGCCTGATTATCATATATACGCGTAAACTCTCGTAATCGTTTCACATTTATTGTAACTCTTTTGTCTGCCAGCTGTCAGCTGAAAGCGTCTTCTCTGCATAAAAAAGAGGCCCTGCGGCCCCTTCTCTTTTATACTAATATTATGCCGATTCCCCGGAGTCGCTGTTAAACCATCCCTGGACAGAATCAAGCATCTGCTCGAGGAAAGCAACAACGCGCGAAAGGAAATTCTGCGTATCTTCACTGTTTACAAAGCTGTCGATGTTTTCCGAAGCTTTATCAAGCTGCTTCTCCATCTGTGACCAGTCAATATTTAAGTTCTGCATCCGGTCGAATAAGGAGACAAGCTCATCTGTCTGCTCTTCGCTCAGTTCAATATTCATATCGCCTGAAACATTTTGCACAATGACCCGGATATCCTCCGTGTTATTGATCTCCGTGTTGTTTATTTCCTGCTTGATTTGTGTAATCAGTGTTGTTGCTTCTTCTTTTCCAATATCTTCGCCGAGCTCAGATGTTTTGGCAATCTCTTCATTTGCCACCTGCTTTTGATCC
This sequence comes from Marinococcus sp. PL1-022, assembly GCF_033845285.1. Taxonomy (NCBI): domain Bacteria; kingdom Bacillati; phylum Bacillota; class Bacilli; order Caryophanales; family Bacillaceae; genus Marinococcus; species Marinococcus sp. PL1-022. Next base: position 1,942,500 of record NZ_JAWXCX010000001.1, read on the forward strand.
TCGGATATGTTCACATTGTTCTGCTGTTCGTAGGCCTTTAAAATCCCGGTCAGCGCGGCCGTCCCGGATACCTCAAACGGAGCCGTCACGTAAACCTCTGCGTCCTCTACGCCCGCTGTTGCCAGCGCATTTGCATACATTCCTTCTGTAACCGTATCTATTTTATTCGTTTCAATATCGATACCCCCGCCGTTTTCAACTGCAGTAATTTTCGCAGAGGAGAGCGCGCGCGAACCGATTTCAGAGCTGCTTAAATAATCTCCGAGATATTGGTATTCTTCTTCGTTTGTAACCTCGACCACCGGTACTTCCCCTTCAGTTACATCCATTTCTTCAAGCAGCGAACTTCTTTGCTCTGAAGACAGATCCTGGCCGAGTGTCACTGTTACATCTCCTGCTGCAGCGTCTGCAGACGCCTCCTGGCTCACCCCAAGAACCCCTAACGTAACTACCCCGGCTGCTAATGTCTGCTGCCACCACTTCATTATGCTCAACTCTCCTTTTTATGCCCTTTCATTTCCAACCCTATACTTTCATGACCAATATATTTATATTCGTCGCATCTATAGTCGTAAGCCCCGGAAAAAAGTTACACTGCCCGCACTCTTTTGTTAGTTTCTCATCATTTTACAAAATGGCGGCTTCTGCATTTCTGATTTTCGCTCTCTGGAAGCAACTGCTTGCCAAGAGTATACACCCACTGATACAATTACGATGTGTTATAGACCACTATCAACCATTGTTGTTGCATTAGACGAGGCACGAAATAAATTCACCAATATAAAGGGGCGAATGGATACATGAGCCAAATAACCCACCGCAGCGAAACCCGAGCAGTCAAAGTAGGTAATGTGACGATCGGTGGAAGTAACGAAGTAGTAGTACAAAGCATGACCACAACAAAAACTCACGATGTGGAAGCGACCGTCGCGGAAATCCACCGCCTTGAAGAAGCCGGATGCCAGATTGTCCGTGTCGCATGCCCACAGATGAGGGATGCTGAAGCAATTCCGAAAATTAAACAGCGCATTAACATTCCGCTCGTTGTCGATATTCATTTCGACTATAAGATGGCCTTAAAAGCCATTGAAGGCGGCGCCGATAAAATCCGGATCAATCCCGGTAACATCGGAAAGCGGGAAAAAGTAGAAGAGGTTGTTGAGGCAGCCAAAGCCAAGGGTATTCCAATCCGTATCGGCGTAAACGCCGGGTCCCTCGAAAAACGGATCCTTGATAAATACGGATATCCAACTGCAGACGGAATGGTCGAAAGTGCTCTCTACCATATTTCTATCCTTGAAGAGCTCGGCTTTTACGATATTATCGTTTCGATGAAGGCCTCAGACGTGCATCTGGCTATTGAAGCTTATGAAAAAGCGGCCCAGGCATTCAGCTACCCGCTTCACCTGGGAATCACTGAATCAGGCACTCAATTCGCAGGCACAGTCAAAAGCTCCGCCGGTCTCGGGGCTATACTAAGTAAAGGAATTGGAAGCACGCTTCGTATTTCGCTCAGTGCGGACCCGGTAGAGGAAGTGAAAGTTGGACGCGAGCTGCTGAAAACATTCGGCCTTGCCTCCAACGCCGCGACGCTTATCTCATGCCCGACATGCGGACGTATTGAAATTGATCTGATCAGCATCGCCAATGATGTGGAGGAATATATTTCCACCATCAAAGCTCCGATTAAAGTAGCCGTGCTCGGCTGCGCAGTTAACGGTCCCGGCGAAGCAAGAGAAGCCGATATCGGTATTGCCGGTGCAAAGGGTGAAGGCCTTCTTTTCCGCCACGGGGAAATCATCCGGAAGGTTCCGGAGGAAACCATGGTGGAGGAACTGAAGATTGAAGTCGATAAAATTGCTGAAGAGCATTATGCTAAAGAAGCAGAAAAAGAACGGGAAGCTAAAGAAAAAGAGCTGACAAACTAAGCATTCGATGCAAAAGAGCTCCACCCATCATTTACGGGTGGAGCTCTTTTTTGTTTATCCTGCTGCAGATCCTTTGATTATGCCGGCGCTGTTTCCTTTTGTTTCGCCTTTTTACATTCGGCACAAAGTCCGTAAATTTCAAATTTATGCCCCGTCACTTCAAAGCCGCCATCGACATTTTCATTGAGCCAGTCCATCGGGCACGTTTCAATTTCTCTCGTTTTTCCGCACTCAAGACAGATAAGATGATGATGGTGGGCCGTGGTCGAACAGGAAAAACGAAAATGCATTTCTCCCTCAAGCTCTGTCATTTCGAGAATGTCCATTTCTTCAAACAGAGACAGGTTGCGGTAGACGGTATCCACACTCATTCCCGGATAATTTGTCTGCAGGGAGTGCAGCACTTCCTTTGCAGTCAGATAGCGTCTTTCATCTGAAAAAAGCTGAAGCAGTTCTTCACGCTTGGCTGTATATTTAAATCCCTGTTCCTTCATTATATTAAGCGCTTGGGTGACGTTCATATTTTAGCCTCCTGTTTCTTTTCCAGTTGATCCAAGTTCTGAGAGCTAAAGTAACAAAAAGTATAAGAGCGGCTGTCACTACAGTGCCTCCGCCAGAAGCAATGCCAAAAAAGATGGACCCGGTCACCCCGGCTGCCACGGAGGCTTCCCCAATGATAACAGCAATCAGAAGCATCCGTTTAAAGCCGGAGGCCCACTGCATCGCTGCCGCTGCCGGAAGCGTAATCAACGCCCCGGCAAGCAGTACACCGACCACCTGCATCGACGCTGAAATAACAATCGCCAGCAGAACGGCAAGCAGCACATTGAGCATTTTAACCGGAATTCCGGCTGCTGCTGCCATTTCTTCATCGAAGGAAAGAAACATCAATTCCCTGCCAAATGCTGCAAGCAGCCCGAGGGCAGCAATCGTCATTAATCCGATAAACCAGAGATCCTCCATCTGCACGGAAACGACGCTTCCAAACAGATAGCCGTACCATTCCGTCACCCCGTCAGCGGATACAGACATAAATACGGCGCTAAGCCCTACCGCTGCTGCCATTAAAATCGGGGCAGCAAGCTCCTGGAAGCCTCCGTAGGTATGGCGCACCCGTTCGATGATCAACGAGCCGGCAAACGCAAATAAAAAGCCGGTATATAAAGGATTGATATCCCAAAAAGCCTGCAGATTACCGGCAAGCACTCCTGCTGTCACTCCGGCAAGCGTGACGTGAGCAAGAGAATCTGCTATCAGTGAGGACCGGCGCACGACTAAAAACGAGCCGATCAAAGGTGCCGTCAGGCCAATCAACACTGCTGCTATAATGCTTCGTTCCACAAAATTCATATCAAACATAGCCGTCACTCTCTATTCTTTATTTTACACAAGGGTTGCTTTTCTTTGCTATTGATTTGCTTTGCCCGCCCATTCCGCTTCCTTCCATGAACGCTGACGCAGCCGTCCGGCGACTTTTTCAGCCAGCACAACGACCGCCCATATAAGAAATGAAAGGACTGCAATCGTGCCGCCTGAGCTCAGATCAAAATAATAAGAAATCAGAAACCCGGCTATCACGGCTGTTTCCCCGAAAATCACGGCATATACAAACATGCTTTTGAAGGTGGAGGCGACCCGTAGCGCCGCTGCTGCCGGCAGAGTAATTAAAGCGGAAACGAGCAGTACTCCCAAAATAGAGATGGAAGAAGCAACTATGACCGCCGCGATGCCCGCAAATAATAAATTCACTCTCTGCACGGGGATGCCGTTTACCGTGGCCTGCTCTTCATCGAAGGCCAAAAATAATAATTCTTTATAAAACAGCACAAACAACAGCAGCGATACGACAGATATAACACCAATCACCACTGCGTCTGCAGCATTTACCGTAAGAATGCTTCCAAATAAATAGTTAAACAAATCATTATTAAAGCCATCCGCCAGGGAAATAAATACAACTCCGAGCCCAATGGCTGAAGCCATTACTACCGGAATAGAAAGCTCCTGAAACGCTTGAAACCTCCGGCGCAGATATTCAATTACAAACGATACGATGAACGTAAATAAAATACCGGTATAAAGAGGATTCCATTCGCTGAGCCATACCCAGAACGACGCGAGCCAAAGATGAAAAGCGATCCCGGTCAGCGCTGTGTGCGACATCGCATCGGCAATCATCGGCGTCTTTCTAACCACCACAAACACGCCTGCAGCCGGAGCGACCACCCCGAGCATGAGCCCGATGATAAGCGCATATCTTAGAAAGTCAAATTCCAGAAAAACCATCAGGCGCCCCCTGCATGGTGATCGTGCTCGTGATGGATAATATGCACGTCATGTCCATATGTGCCGGCAAGATCACTTTCTTCAAACTCCCGCGTCGTACCGTGAAAATGAAGCTGCTGATTCAGGCAGGCTACTTTCGTCACGTATTTTGTCATTGCTCCTACATCATGGGTAACCAGGATAAGAGTAATCCCCTTTTCCCTGTTCCAGTGGCTCAGCCGCTCATAAAACGCCTGGGCGGAGGAAGCATCCACCCCGACAGTCGGTTCGTCCAGAATGAGCACCTCAGGATCGCTCACAAGAGCACGTGCAATAAATACCCGCTGCTGCTGTCCTCCGGAAAGCCTTCCCATATTTTTCTTTTTAAAGCCGAGCATATCCACCTGCTCGAGCGCTTCATGAATGCGCTGCCTGTCTTTACGGTTCAAAAACCGGAGCAGGCCCTTTTTGCCGTACAGCCCCATAGCTACGACTTCATATACCGTTACCGGAAATCCAGCATTGAAACGATTTGCTTTTTGGGAAACATAGCCAATCTTCGGCCATTGGTGAAATTGGCGCACCGGCGTCCCAAACCAGCGCACTTCTCCTTTATAATGCTTGTGCAGGCCTAAAAGAATCCGGACGAGCGTGGATTTTCCCGACCCGTTCGGACCGACCAGACCTACAAAATCTCCGTAGTTTATCTTCATATTGACATCGTCAAGCACGAGCTCTGACTCGTAGCGAAACGAAAGATGATTCACTTCAAGCAGCGTATTCGTTGAATCTTCCACCAGGAAGCCTCCTTCTTTCCAAAAACAATTAAGAATCGTTACGATTTATCGATAGGAAAAGTATACAAAACCTTTTTGCTTCTGTAAATCTTCTTTGCTTAATCGTGTATACAATTCATGGTTATTCTTTGTATGATAGTTAGTAGTAAAGCAGGTCAACGAAATCAAATCCAATTCTAAGGAATGATGAAGATGTTTCAAGCGAAAGAAAAAGTCGCCGTTATTGATATAGGCTCCAACTCGATCCGGCTCGTAATTAATGAGGTCGACGAAAAACGGGGATACCGCGAGCTTCATAATTTAAAAACCGTTGCCCGCCTGAGCAATCATATTGACGATCAGAATGCGCTTACCCAGGAAGGACAAAATATTCTGCTGCATACCCTTCAGCAGTTTGAAGAAGTTCTCCGCTTTCACGACGTTCAGACTACTCATGCCGTGGCCACCGCAGCTGTGCGTGGTGCCTCCAACCGCGAAGAAGTTCTCCAGTATATTGAAGAACACATCGATTTTCCCATCCGTGTTCTTTCCGGCGAGGAAGAAGCCTCCTACGGGTATCTTGCGGTAGTGAATTCGACCAGCCTGTCTGAAGGCATCACAATTGATATCGGGGGCGGCAGTACAGAGGTAACCATGTTTAAAAACAGGGAACTCGTGCGCACCCACAGCTTTCCTTTCGGCGCCCTGACATTAAAGCAGAAGTTTCTTCCAGACGATGACAAAATTACCTCCAGCAACCTGAAGCAGATGAATAAATGGATTGAAAAACAATTTCAAAAAGTGTCCTGGCTGAAGGAAGAAGGGGAAAATCTTCCGGTTGTCGGTATCGGCGGTAGCTCCCGGAATATGGTTCTGGTTCACCAGTCTTCCATCAACTACCCTCTTGCCGGCCTGCATCAGTATTCCATGACCGGTGACGATATTGCCGAAACGATGGAGCTGCTTGAAAAATCGAGCTTATCCGAACGGGAAAATATCGAAGGGCTTTCCAAAGACCGGGCGGACGTTATTATTCCGGCTGTCCGGATCATTTCCCAGCTTTATAAACATATCGATGCCTCCTACTATTTGATCAGCAATAAGGGCCTTCGCGACGGACTGCTGTTTGAAGAGCTGCTCCGGGATAAAATGTACCCTCATTTTCCGGACGTAATCGAGGAAAGCTTTTATCAGCTGAACCGGGAGTTTGAGATTAACCCGGATTACGTGGATGAAGTTGGGAACATTGCTTCTTCGATGTATAACAGCCTTGAGCCCTATATTCCAAAATCATACCTGCATGAAGATAACCAACGCCTGCTGAACCGTGCAGCCCAGGTTCTTTATATCGGGGAATACATCAGCTCCGAGGCAAGCAGCCAGCATACCTTTTACATTTTGACCAACCGTTCCATCGACGGGATTACGCATGAGGAACGGATCGCCATGTCACTGGTCTCTTCCTTTAAATCTAAATCGATGTTCAAACAGTTTGTGAAACCGTTCCGGCCGTATATGCAGAAAAACAGCTTGAAGCGTCTCGAATTTCTCGGAAGTATTTTAAAGTTCTCGTACTCACTCAACCGCACGCGCCGCAATATCGTTTCCGGGCTCGGCGTTGAAAGGAACGGCAAAGAGCTTCATTTCCATATATACTGCCGCGAGGGCATGAATTCCACCTTTGAAGAAGCCAAAGCTGATAAGTATAAAAAACATCTGGAAAAAATGATTAACCGCGAGATCGTGCTTCATTTCCACGAACAGTCGCCGGTTTCTGCTTTTTCCAGCTGAACAATGCTTTTTTCGTGAATCTTTACATGCACTTAACATTTCGTTGATACAATTGGCCCAGGAGTGACCAGGGTGTAAAGAAAGGCGGATTCTACCATGACCGAAACGACTCAGACACATATTGACCTTGAAAATCCAGCATACTATAACAACCGTGAGATCAGCTGGCTTGCATTTAATGAGCGGGTGCTCGAGGAGGCGCTTGATGAGACCAACCCGCTCCTTGAACGCCTGCGGTTTTTAGGTATCTTCAGCTCCAATCTGGACGAATTTTTCATGGTCCGGGTGGCGGGGTTAAAAGACCAGGTGAAAGCAGGATTTAATAAGCCGGAAAACAAAGCCGGACTTACGCCGAAGCAGCAGCTCTCAGCCATCACCAAAAAAAATTCAGAGCTCGTGCGGCTGCAGGATCATTTTTTTACGGAAACGGCTGTTCCGCTGTTATCCTCGGAAAATATTCGTTTTCTTTCGACGCTTGAATTAAACAGCGACCAGTATAAATATGTCCAGGAGTATTTCATGTCCAATATTATGCCGGTGCTGACCCCAATGGCTGTGGATGCCTATCGTCCGTTTCCCATGCTTTTAAACAAGTCCCTGAACCTGGCCGTCCGGCTGCAGAAGGACGCTGGGGATGAAAAAGAGAGCATCGCCATTGTACAGGTGCCCGGGGTGCTCCCCCGCTTCCTTATGCTTCCGTCATCCGACGGCAGCCGGGAGTATATTCTCCTTGAACAGGTGCTCGCGGAATTTATCCATATGCTTTTCAAAGGGTTTACTGTCGTAAGTGCTTCTCCGTTCCGGATCACCCGGAATGCGGATTTAACCATTCATGAGGAAGGTGCCCGCGATCTGCTCCGGGAAATTGAAAAGGAATTAAAAAAACGTAAATGGGGAGCCGCCGTTCGTCTGGAATGCCAGCACGGCATGATGGATGACTATATTCTCGAGTTTCTGCTTGAAGCCCTCGAGGTTCATCCGGATGACGTGTATACACTGAAGGGGCCGATTGATTTAACCTTTTTATTTCCGCTCTGCGATGAACTCGCGCCGGAATGGGAGCATCTTGTGTACGAAACGCTTATTCCCCAGCCACCGGAGGATTTGATTGCCGAGGCCGATGTGTTTGACGCTGCTGACGACCGTGATATTTTGCTGCATCACCCTTACGAATCGTTCCAGCCTGTGATCGACTTTATTTCCACAGCTGCCGACGATCCGGACGTTTTAGCCATAAAGCAGACCCTCTACCGGGTCAGTGGAGACTCCCCCATCATTGCTGCACTGGCAAGAGCTGCAGAGCAGGGTAAACAGGTGACGGTTCTTGTGGAGCTGAAGGCCCGCTTTGATGAAGAAAATAATATTCAATGGGCAAAAACCCTCGAGAAATCCGGGGTGCATGTCATTTATGGCATTACGTCGCTGAAAACCCACAGTAAAATTGTACTGGTTGTCAAGAAGACAGCAGGAGGCATCAAGCGGTATGTACACCTTGGTACCGGCAACTATAACGATTCCACCGCTAAAGTGTATACCGATATGGGAATGATTACGACCCGCCCCTCCTTCGGTGAAGATGCCACTAACTTTTTCAATCATTTAAGCGGCTTTTCCCAGCAGCCGTCCTGGAATGAAATCAGCACTTCTCCGGACGGTATACGCGATGAACTCCTCCACCTGATCCAGCAGGAAATTGACTGCCACAAGCGGAATGGGAGCGGCCACATCATCGCCAAAATGAATTCGTTAACAGATAAAGAGCTCATTATTAAACTGTATGAAGCCTCTCAGGCCGGTGTCCGCATTGAACTCATTGTGCGCGGTATCTGCTGCCTGAAGCCAGGCATTCCCGGAGTAAGCGAAAGCATCACCGTGCGAAGCATCGTCGGTCGTTTCCTAGAGCATACCCGTATCTTTTACTTTGCCAACAACGGCCGTGATGACTATTATTTGTCCTCGGCTGACTGGATGACAAGAAACATGGAAAAACGAATCGAAATTATGTTTCCCGTCTACGAACCCATTTTAAAAAAGCGGCTCCACGCTATTTTACAGCTGATTCTGCAGGACAATGTGAAGGCACGGGAGCAGGACAGCAGCGGCTATTATCATTACGTCGAGCCTGCGGCCGGAGAGCCCGCCGTTAACAGCCAGCTGGTGTTGTTTGAATGGGCATCGAGATTTCTTGATATGAATAACGAATAAAACAAGCACGCCCTGCACATAGGATTCATGCGGGGCGTGCTTTTATCATCTTTATACGGAAATACTTTGTTTTTGCATCTGCAAAAAAAGCATGAACGCGTCACACATTCATGCAATTGACATTTATACTTCGGCCGGCATTAATTCGTCCCGCCAGTTCGCCTTCCATTCTTTTTGTCTGAGCATCGCAATTTCATGCTTGTACGGTGGTTTTTTGTTTTTCTTGTCCGTGCCTACATAAGGTGTTTCCAGTATTTTAGGCACAGAAGCAAACGCCTCGTGGTGCACAATTTCTGCCAGCGTGTTATAGCCGATATAGCCGTAGCCAATATTTTCGTGACGGTCTTTGCCTGCCCCGCGTTCGTTTTTGCTGTCGTTAATATGAAGCACCTTCAGCCGGTCGAGCCCGACATAATGGTCGAATGATTCCAGAACGCCGTCCAGGTTCCCCACAATATCGTAGCCCGCATCATGCGTGTGGCATGTATCAAAGCAGACACTCAGTTTATCATTGTGAGTCACTCCACTGATAATCTCCGAGAGCTCTTCAAAGCTTATTCCGCATTCCGATCCTTTTCCCGCCATTGTTTCAAGCGCGATCTGAACCTTCTGGTCCGGGTGAATGACTTCATTTAAGCCTTCAATAATTTTCTTAATGCCCGCTTCTGTTCCGGCGCCGACGTGCGCGCCCGGGTGAAGAACAATCTGCTTTGCCCCAAGGGACTCGGATCTGCTGATTTCATTGCGCAGAAAATCGACGCCCAGCTGAAATGTTTCCGGTTTGGTCGTATTGCCGATATTGATAATATACGGCGCATGGACCACTACCTCTTCGATGCCGTTTTCTTTCATGTGGGCGTGCCCGTCTTCGATATTTAATTCTTCGATAGGCTTACGCCGGGTATTCTGCGGCGCTCCTGTATAGATCATCATCGCTGTCGCTCCGTATGAAGCCGCTTCTTCGCTTGAACCAAGAAGCATTTTCTTTCCGTTCATGGATACGTGTGAGCCTAAAAGCACAGTCATCACCTCAATTATTATTTTCGTTTGTGCCGGCGGGAGGCCGTCTGGTCTGCCATCGCTTTTTTCTTGTAGCCCGGCTTCACTTTTTTCGGCTTTTTCACCGGCATGGAATCAGCAGGAGCAGGTGCGGGCTTTCGCTTCGTCTGTTTGGAGGCAAACAGCGGTTTGGACAGTTCGGTCCATGCTCCTTTACGAAAGTCCATGAACGTAAAGCGGATACCCTGCTTCTGAAGAGAAAGAACGGCTTTGCGGTCTTCTTCTCCCATCAGAGTATAAGACTCCCCTGTCAGTCCGGCTCTTCCCGCACGGCCCGTCCGGTGAATAAAGTATTCCAATTCCTTCGGCAGGCTGTAGTTAATAATGTGCGAAATGCCCGGAATATCCATGCCACGGGCAGCAAGATCGGTAGCTACCAGATACTGGACCTCAAGATTCTGAATCCGTTTCATAACCTGTTTGCGCTGCCGCGAAGGCAGACCGCCATGCAGAACCTCTACCGGATATTGTTTTTTAAACATCTCTCCGGCCAGTTCATCCGCTTCGTCCTTTGTGCTTGCGAATATGATGGCGAGAAACGGCTGCAGCCGGTCCACAAGATCCATCGTCACATCAAGACGGCTGCGGTGCCTGAGAGCGATACCGTAGTGCGTCATTTCTTTCGGCGTCGCATGCTCCGGCTTTACGTGCACATGCTTGGGATTGTTCATATATTTTCTTAAGAAGGGCTGCAGGCTCTCCGGTACTGTGGCAGAGAATACCATCATCTGCAGGTTATCTGCCATTTTGCCGGCCACCGGATCAATTTCTTCCAGAAAGCCCATATCAAGCATCTGGTCCGCTTCATCAATGACGAGCATGCTGACTGTGTGTACATTGATAACATTTTCTCCTACCATGTCCTTCAGGCGGCCCGGTGTAGCTACAATAATATGAGGCGGGTTGCGGAGCTGTTCCATTACTCTTGAACGGTCCGTCCCCCCGGACACCTGCTTGGCACGTACCGAAGACGTTTCATCTTCCTCCGTAAGTTCCTTCAGGACACCGAAAATCTGGCCGGCAAGCTCCCGGGTAGGGGCTGTTATGACTGCCTGCACCTCCGCTTTGGAGGTGTCTATTCTGCTAAGGATCGGCAGCAGATACGCAAGCGTCTTGCCTGAACCGGTCTGCGACTGGCCGATAACATCCTTTCCGTTAATCGCAGAAGGGATCAGCCGTTCCTGAATATCCGTTGGTTTTTGAATTCGTTTTTTATCCAGCAGCCTGAGGGCGTATGCCGGAATATTGTATTGTTTAAAGCGATTTTCCACGCTGTTCACCTAACTCTCTTTTCATTTACGCATTTTTTGCATCTCCATATTTTATCATAGTTAAAATAGAAACCATAGCTTCTCCGCTGCTTCTGTTCACAAAATATTAAAGGACTGCATTCAGCCAGCCGTCCTTTCTTTTCAACCAGGCACTTAGGTAGTATAATGAATCCAGAATCGTTTTACATGACTGCATACGTAAAGTCAGCGCGTACACGCAAGACCTCACGGTTCAAATTATGAAACAGGAGGCCTTTATGGAAGTAACGAAAATTTCACCACGTGGATACTGCTACGGCGTTGTCGATGCGATGGTAATGGCGAAAAAAGCCGCCGGTAACCAGGAGCTTCCGCGCCCAATCTATATTTTAGGCATGATCGTACACAACAAGCACGTGACTGACGCATTTGAAGAAGAAGGGGTCATATCCCTCGACGGGCCCAACCGGCTTGAAATACTCCGGCAGGTGGATAAAGGCACAGTCGTATTTACAGCTCACGGCGTTTCTCCGGAAGTACGCGAGCTTGCCGAAGAAAAAGGACTGACGACCATTGATGCCACCTGCCCCGATGTTACCGTCACCCACGACTTAATACGGCAAAAGCGGGATCAGGGCTATGAGTTTATCTATGTCGGCAAAAAAGGGCATCCGGAGCCGGAAGGCGCTGTCGGTGTCGCTCCGGACATTGTGCATTTAGTGGAAACGCTCGATGATCTTGAAAGCTTAAACATTCGGTCGGAACGGATTATTATGACTAACCAGACGACCATGAGCCAGTGGGACGTATCCGACATTATGGACCGGGCGAGAGAAATTTATCCACACGCAGAGGTGCACAATGAAATCTGTAATGCCACCCAGGTCCGCCAGGAAGCGGTAGCTGAACAGGCGAAGGATGTAGATCTTGTGCTCGTTGTCGGCGATCCGAAAAGCAACAACTCCAACCGGCTGGCCCAGGTGTCCGAGCAGGTGGCAGGTACCACAGCGTACCGGATCAGCAACTTAACCGAGCTGGATTTAAGCTGGCTTGAAAATGTTAACTCTGTAGGGGTTACAGCAGGTGCCTCCACGCCGACATTAATCACAAAGGAAGTCATCCTGTTTATCGACCAGTACGATCCAAACGATTCATCCACATGGGACACTGAGTCTCATATTGATAAATCAAAAATTCTTCCAAAAATCAAAGCAAAATCATAAAAAAATCCCTCCGCTTGAGCGCGGAGGGATTTTTTCTATTATGCCAGCCGGAATGGTTCAGTGGACAAAGCAGAAGCCACCCATTCCACCTGCAGCCGGTCCTGACTGCGGTGCTGCATTTCCTTCTGCACACCCTTTTTCATGATTTTTTCCACATGGTGGCCGGGATCCATCATCGTAAGGCCATCCATCGCCGCATCCTGGGCTGTATGGAAATAAATATCGCCGGTAATGTACACATCCGCCTGCTTCGAAAGCGCCTGCTTCCAGTATTTGTTGCCATCGCCTCCGAGCAGGGCCACGCGTTTGACCCGGTCGGCTTTTCCGTCCACAACGCGGACAAACGGCACGTCATAGCTTTTTTTTACCTGCTCCACAAACGCTTCAAGCGTCATTTCCTCCGGAAGGTCTCCCACTCTGCCGAGTCCGTAAGGCTCTCCCGGAAGGGCCAGTAGATACATATCATACGCCGGTTCTTCATACGGATGGGCTGCAGTTAAAGCAGCTTCCACAGACTGCCGGAGTGAGGCCGGCACGATCGTTTCCATCCGCTTTTCGTCCGCGAATTCCATTTTTCCCTGCTCGCCTAAAAAAGGATCCGTGCCGTCCCCGGGGATAAATGTTCCAGTCCCCGAAGCGGAAAATGTACAGTGACTATACCCACCGATATAGCCGGCGCCCGCGTCCCCTACTGCCTGTCTTACTTCTTCCGTGTGAGACACCGGTACAAAGGCCACCAGCTTATACAGCTGGTCTTCGCCTGTCACAGCCAGCACCTCCGTGTTCGTTAAACCGAGCGCTTCTGCCATCATGTCATTCACACCCCCTGGAGCAATGTCGAGGTTTGTATGAGCAGCATAGACAGTTAAATCATGCTTAATGCACTTTTCAATTACCGGCCCCTGGCCATTTGCCACATCAAGTGATTTTATAGGACGAAACAGCAGCGGGTGATGGGCAATGATTAACTCCGCCCCTGTTTTAACAGCTTCATCCACCACCTCTTCGGATACGTCAAGGGTCGTGACCACTTTTGTCACCGGCTGGTTCCAGTCCCCGATCATCAGCCCCACCCGGTCGCCTTCCACAGCAAGCGACGGCGGCGCCCATTCTTCAAACACCCGGATAACGTCACGTACAGTATTCATGTGATAACCTCCTCAGCCCATGCAATATATTGGTTTAATTTTCGTTTCTTTGCCGTTGTCTGTTCTGTCGGAACGGCATTTGCCAGCTGTTGTAAAATTTGCTGCCAATTATCTTTTTCCCTCATCCATTTATCCTTAAAAGCATTGTTCCGCTCCTCAAGCAGATATGGGCCGAACAGCAGCTGTTTTTCGAGCGGCTCCTGATGAACCCGGTACGGCGCTTCCGCTTCTCCCGGCACCGCCGTCAGTATTTCATACACATGACGATCCTCCTTCAGGATTCGCTCATCGGTAAGCAGCCAGCCGTTGTCGAGCAGCCACTGGCGGATCCGGCCCGCGGAAACGTTAGGCTGCAGGATCAGCTTCTGCACGGAGCACAGCTGCGTCTTCCCCTGCTCTATAATCTCAGTGATCAGCGTGCCGCCCATTCCGGCGATAACTACTGTATCAATACGATCATTTTCTGTCAGTACCGTGAGCCCGCTCCCGAGACGGGTATCAATTTTACCTGTTAATCCGCAGGCCGCAATGTAGTCCGAGGCAGCCTGAAGCGGGCCTGCATTCACATCTGCTGCTACTGCATGCTCCGCGCCCCGGCGCACGATTGCTTCCACCGGGACAAGCCCGTGGTCCGTGCCAATATCTGCAACCACTGCCCCCCGGTCAATTTGTTCTACGATGCCAGCCAGTCTGTCCGGCAATACAGCTTTTTTCATGTTTCCCTCTCTCTTCTATGTAAAATAAAAAAGGGGACACCTGCTTATTAGAAGCATGCGTCCCCTTGTATCTATGATGAATTCATCAGTCCATGAAATCCTTTAATCGCTTGCTGCGGCTCGGGTGACGAAGCTTTCTCAGTGCTTTGGCTTCAATCTGACGAATACGTTCTCTTGTCACACCAAACACTTTCCCTACTTCCTCAAGGGTGCGGGTGCGTCCGTCATCAAGGCCAAACCGGAGACGGAGAACGTTTTCCTCGCGGTCCGTCAGCGTATCAAGCACATCTTCGAGCTGCTCCTTCAGCAGTTCATAGGCAGCTGCATCCGATGGCGCCATCGCTTCCTGGTCTTCAATAAAGTCACCAAGATGGGAGTCATCTTCTTCCCCGATAGGAGTTTCGAGCGATACCGGCTCCTGGGCAATTTTAAGAATTTCCCTTACTTTATCCGGAGTCAGGTCCATTTCTTTGGCAACTTCTTCCGGAAGCGGTTCACGGCCAAGGTCCTGCAGCAGCTGACGCTGCACGCGGATCAGCTTGTTGATCGTTTCCACCATGTGCACCGGAATACGGATTGTTCTCGCCTGGTCGGCAATAGCACGGGTGATTGCCTGACGGATCCACCACGTAGCATACGTACTGAATTTGAACCCTTTGCTGTGGTCAAACTTTTCCACCGCTTTGATAAGACCCATGTTGCCTTCCTGAATTAAATCGAGGAAAAGCATACCGCGCCCGACATAACGTTTTGCGATCGAAACAACCAGACGGAGGTTGGCCTCTGCAAGACGGCGTTTTGCTTCTTCGTCGCCCTCTTCAATTTTGGTGGCAAGATTAATTTCTTCTTCCGCAGAAAGAAGTGGCACACGGCCGATTTCTTTTAAATACATCCGGACTGGATCGTTAATTTTAATGCCTGGAGGGACGCTTAAATCATTCAAATCAAGGGTGTCTTCTTTTTCCACCTGTTCCATGCTTGGAACTTCTTCACCCTCGTTGATAATATCAACGCCTTGTTCACCAAGGTATTCAAAAAACTCATCCATTTGCTCAGAATCCTGGTCGTAACTGGAGAGTTTTTCTGTTATTTCTGCATACGTTAACGTTCCACGCTTTTTGCCCGTTTCGAGCAATTGTTCTTTTACCTGATCGACCGACATTTCACCTTCCGCCAGCGGACGGCTTGGTTTTTCCGCCATTCGATCTCCCTCCTTCCAAGCTTCACACCTTGAATCCTACCCTGTCTCTTTACATGCCCGCAATTGTCTGTGCCGACGATTTCTTTTCCTGGTATTTTCTTAGCTGGTTGAAAGGACGGCAGGCACATAGAAAGAGCGTGCACATCAAACTGGCACGCTTCCCTTCTATCGTGATCATATCTTATCAACCACAAAGGAAAAGCGCAAGCAAATTGCTTCAGGCTAGTTTTTCTTCAGCTGCATCATCAATTCCATGATTCTTGTCAGCAACTGTCGCTGATTTGTATCCGAATCACCATTTCTTTCAGCGTCTTTAAGCTGTTTCTGCCTTTGCAGTAATTCTTCCCGTTTTGGTCGAATTTTAATCTGTTCAACATAGTCAGACATTTCATTATCTGATATTTCTGTTGGAATGTCAAGGTGCATCAGCTCCGATACCAGGTTTACAAGCTCCTGCTCCTCGACGTATTCCATGAACCGGCTTACATCAGGCTCATGGTCGTCATCATAATAAGCATATAAATATGCTGCGAGCGCTGTATGGGCATCAATGTTAAATTCTCCGCCAATACGCTCTTTGACCTCCTCAGCCACTTCCCGGTTCTGAAGCATAAACGCAAGGAGCGTCCGTTCAGCATTTTCATAGGCTGAGCGCATCGACACCTGCTTTTTTGGAAGCGCTCCGCTCCGCCAACGTTTTCCCGTTTGCTCAGACGAAGGAGCCTTAGCTGCCTGTTCCCGTTTTTCCTTTTTTTGTACCTTGCGTTCTTCTTCCCGAAGAGCGTCCATCGACAGGTCAAATTCTTCTGCCAGCTGCTTCATATAAAATTCACGTTCTACAGCACTGCTGATCATGGATGTTTCCCGGAGTACTTCTTCGATATAGACAAGGCGGTCTCCTTCATTTTGAAGGTTTTTATTTTTACGCAGCTCCTGAACTTTAAAGGACATAAAAGGAACTGCACGCTCCGACAGCTGTGCATTAAATGCTTCTGCCCCGTAAGCCTGAATATAGTCGTCCGGGTCCATATCCGCCGGAAATTGTGCCACCCGTACATCGATGTCCTGCTTTTCAAGAATATCTCCGGTTTTCCACGCTGCTGTCCGTCCGGCATTGTCCCCGTCATAAGCAATTACCGCTTTGTCTGTTGCTTTTCGGATCTGTTCGGCCTGCCGCTTAGAAAAAGCCGTGCCAAGACCCGCAACCCCGTTTTTCACCCCTGCTTTCCACGCAGCAATAACATCCATATAGCCTTCGAACAGGACAGCTTCATCCTGTTTGCGGATCGCCTGGCGGGCTTTGGAAAACGAGTAGAGCGTTTCATGCTTTAAAAAGATGGGCGTTTCCGGGCTGTTTAAGTATTTCGGCGCACCTTCCCCAAGCGCGCGGCCGCCAAAGGCAATAATCTGACCGCGCTGATTATGAATAGGAAACATCACCCGCCCGCGAAAACGGTCATTCCACTGCCAGCTGGATTCCTGGCGGAAAATCAGCCCTGCCTCTTCCATTTCTTCAAGGTCGTAATCCCTTTTTTCAAGCAGCTGCACAAGCATATTGTTTCGCTCCGGTGCATAGCCGAGCTGGAATTCTTCAATAATCTCTTCGCTAATGCCCCGGGCCGTTAAATAATCATACGCCTCTTTTCCCTGCTCCGTATTCATCAGCAGATGATGATAAAACTTGGCCGCCATTTGATGCGCATCCTTTTTGGCCTGGTGCTGTTCCCGTTCGCCTGGGTATTGATCTTCGAGCTCGGGCAGCTCTGTACCCGTTTTGGCTGCAAGAGACTGGATGGCTTCCACAAATGTCAGGCCGTCGTGCTCCATCAAAAAAGTTATGGCATTGCCGCCTGCACCGCAGCCAAAACAGTGATACAGCTGCCGCTCCGGTGAAACAGAAAATGACGGGGTGTTCTCCCCATGAAAAGGACACAGGCCAAGATAATGCCTGCCCTGTTTTTTCAGCTGTACGTAATCATTGATGACTTCAACAATATCTGTCTTTTCCCGAACCTCAGCAACTTTTTCTTCTGGAATAAACGCTGCCACTTTGTTTCCTCCCTGATGGGCCTATTACCAATTGGACTCACTGCCGCCTGCTTCAAAAATCTCCAGGCCCTCAAAAAAACGCTGGCGCTCTTCAAGTGATATTGCTTTAGGGCCTTTAACTCTGTGCTTTCCCTGTTTGGCCAGCACGCCGGCATACCGGCCGGCAAGCAGCCACTCCTCGTCGCCTTTTTTCCAGCGCTTTCCCCGGAAAGAAAGAACCGCTGCTCCTTTTTCCAGAGCAATAGCTGCCAGGCCATGATCATCGGCGATGACCAGATCACCGGCAGAAACATGGTTCCAAATATACATATCCGCCGCTTCGGGTTCATTTTCCACCATCACGGTTTCTGCTTCATACAGTTTATTTGAAACGTGGGCGCTGCTCGCTACAAAAACGACCCGCACGCTTTTGTCTGTCCCCCACGTGTCGATCGTTTCTTTGTGCGGGCATGCGTCCGCGTCCACATACACTGTGGCTTCCTTTTTTGCCATGCTTATTCTCTCCTAGCGCTGCTGAAACATATTGGAGATAATATTGGCTGTTTCCTCAACAGCTTTATTGGACACATCAATCACCGTACAGCCAATTTTATTCATCAGCTCTTCCGAGTAGTCGAGCTCTTCCTGGATACGCTCCATACTCGCATAGTTTGCTTCCGGCCTCAGCCCAAGCGCCTTCAGCCGCTCGGAACGGATCCGGTTTAATTTATCGGCGCTGATCCGAAGCCCGATGCATTTCTCACTCGGAATATTAAACAATTCCTCCGGCGGGTCCACTTCCGGCACGAGCGGCACGTTTGCCACCTTCAGACGCTTATGGGCCAGGTACTGGGAAAGAGGTGTTTTCGAGGTTCGCGAGACACCGATCAGCACAATGTCCGCCCGGACAATGCCTCTAGGGTCACGGCCGTCATCGTATTTAACCGCAAATTCGATCGCCTCCACCTTACGGAAATAATCTTCATCAAGGCGGTACACAAGACCAGGCTCATATCTTGGCTGCTGGTTCGTGAGCGTCACCATTTTATCGAGTACAGGTCCCATAATGTCAACGGAATCCACACCTGCCTCTTCCGCATGCTCCCGGAGATACTGATTGATTTCGGGGATTACCAGCGTGAACGCAATCATTGCCTTGGCTTCCTTGGCGAGCTGAATGACCTCTTCGACCGTGCCCTCATCTTCAACGTACGGAATACGGCGTACTTCCATCCCGTCCTCCCCAAACTGACTCGCAGCGGCTTTTACTACCAGTTCAGCTGTTTCTCCTACCGAATCGGACACTACGTATACTACTGGGCGCTCTTGTTTTGTGGTCATGTCTGCCTCCTCGGGTTAAAATAATTGGTTATTGGCCAGATCCACCAATACTTTCGTTATATTCGTTTTCGTGATCCTGCCGACCACCTCATACTTTCCACCGCCGGCGTCTTTCACTACCGGCAGCGCGTCAATCTGACGCTCGATCAGCTTGGTCGCTGCATAAACAACCAGATCCTCTTTTTTGCAGATCGTGATGTTAGGCATCCTTGTCATAATAATACTTACAGGGATTGCTTCGGTATCCTGGCGGCCGAGGCTCGCCCGCAGCAGATCTTTTCTTGAAAGGACGCCGGCCAGGTGGCTTTGTTTATCCACCACAAAGAGAGTACCGACATCTTCAAGAAACATGGTGCAGATGGCATCGTACACACTGTCCGATTCAGAGACGACCACTGCGATCGACTGGTAATGTTTGACCGTTAACTTCTGCAGCTGATTATTCAGCTCTTCGGTATCCGTTTTTCCGGTATAATAATATCCTACTCTCGGTCTTGCTTCTAAAAATCCTGACATTGTGAGAATGGCCAGATCCGGGCGCAGAGTGGCTCTCGTCAGTGAAAGTCTGTCTGCAATGTGCTCCCCGGTGATCGGCCCGTTGTCTTTAACAATCTGCAGGATGGTTTCCTGACGCTCTGTTAATTCGATAGTGACTCCCCACCTTCATCGGCGCTTCGCACGGAGGCATTATTTACGATGAAAAAACAATGCTCCGAAAGCGGGCGAACCGTTCAATTTCCCTGGATAACAGTGCCATCTGCTGCAGCCTGTTCTGCTTTACCTGCTCGTCCTCAGCCATGACCATGACATGATCAAAGTAGGCATTGATAGCCGGCGTAACTACCTGAAGCGCTTGGTACGCACCGGCAACATCCGCCTGCACCAGCGTTTCATCGAGCTGCTGATTCAAGGTTTTGCTTTTTTCGTAAAGCTCTCTTTCCTCTTCAGCCTGGAAAAGCTCTGTCTGAATATCCGAACCACTGTCTGTGTTTTTTGCGATATTGGTCACCCGGCTGAGTGCCTCCACCGTTTCTTTAAAGTCTGCTTCCTCGGCACGTGCCTGAATAAATACAGCTTTTTCTGTCACTACGTCAATTCTTTCTCCAAGGTGAAGCAGCACGGCATCCGCGATATCATGACGAATACCTTCATCATGCAGCTTTTGGCGGACACGCTGGGTAAAGAATTCTTCGAGGTCCTTCAGGACATCCGCTTCTTCCCGCTGAAGAAGTGAACGCTCGTTGATTTCATCCATCACCAGAGCGATCAGCTGCTGAATAGTCAGCGGGAACCGATGCCCGGTGATTGTCTGAACAATACCTGCTGCCTGTCTTCTCAATCCGTGAGGGTCCTGCGATCCGGTAGGAACCATACCTACACCAAAGCTCGAAACAATAGTGTCCATTTTATCCACTACGCTGATAACCGCGCCCTCAACATTTTCCGCAGGAGTATCCCCGGCGGACTTTGGTTTATAATGTTCTGCAATAGCTTCGGCAACTTCGGTGTTTTCTCCTGCCATCCGGGCATATTCTCTTCCCATAATTCCCTGGAGCTCGGTGAATTCGTCCACCATTAATGTCACGAGGTCGAATTTGGAAATGTGAGCAGCTCGCTTAACATTTTGCACCTTCGCACTGTCGAGCTGCAGATATTCTGCAAGCCGGGTGCTGACAGCCTCCACCCGCATTACCTTTTCACCGACTGTGCCGAGGTTTTCCTGATAAATAACGTGATTTAATTTTTCTACTGCTTCGTCCGGCGATATTTTCCGGTCTTCGTCATAGAAAAACTGGGCATCCGCCAGACGGGCACGAAGCACCTTCTCATTCCCTTTTCGCACCTGGTCAAGGTGCCGAGCATTACCGTTACGTACTGTAATAAAATACGAAAGAAGACTGCCTTCGTCATTTTCCACCGGGAAATACCGCTGGTGTTCTTTCATCGAGGTAACAAGCACCTCCCGCGGAATGTCCAAATACGCTTCATCAAATGATCCATGCAGCGCGGTTGGGTATTCCACGAGCTGATTCACTTCAGCAAGCAGCCCCTGGTCAATCGGAATATGCCAGCTGTTCTCTGCTTCAATCTCTTCAATCTGGCTGCGAATCAGTTCAGTTCTTTCAGAAGCATCTGCAATCACATACTCCTCTTTCAGCTGCTGCTCATACGTTTCCGGCTTATGAATCGTAATGGCATTTCCCAAAAACCGGTGTCCATAGGAAATATTTCCGGCTGTCCGGTCTGTAATCGTAAAGGGGATCACTGTTTCTCCGTACAATGCCACAAGCCATTGGATCGGTCGCACAAAGCGAAGCTCGTGACTTCCCCAACGCATGTTTTTCGGAAAAGTGAGCGATGTAATAATTGCTTTCATCTCCTGGAGCATTTCTGAAGTCGGCCGGCCCTTGTGTTCTTTTTCCACAAACACGTACTCGGTGCCTTTCACCTCTTTAAAGTACAACTCCTGGGCCTCGACCTGCTGGCCTCTGGCAAAGCCTAAAGCCGCCTTGCTCCATTCCCCGTCGTCTGTGAGAGCGAGCTTTTTAGCCGGGCCGCGGGCCTCCTCCACCATATCCTCCTGATAATCAGCCAGATCCTCCACCCGGAGTGCAAGCCGTCTCGGAGTGGAAAACATATGAACGGCACTATAGCTTAAGCGCTGCTCCCGCAGCCAGGTTTCCGTTTTTTCCTTCAGCTGCTTGACTGCCCCCTCCACAAAACGGGCAGGCATTTCTTCCACGCCGATTTCAAGTAAAAAGTGATTAGCTGCCATAATTCATCGCCTCCTGCTTCTGTAGCGGAAATCCTAGTTTTTCCCGTTCTTCGTAATACGCCTTCCCGCACTTTCTTGCCAGATTGCGCACCCGCGCAATATATCCGGTTCTCTCCGTCACTGAAATCGCCCCGCGGGCATCGAGCAGATTAAACAAATGCGAGCATTTTAACACGTGATCGTAGGCAGGCAGCACGAGCTTTTCTTCAATGGCCCGCTCTGCTTCCTTTTCGCTTGCGGCAAACTGATTCAACAGCAGCTCTTTATCCGCAATTTCAAAGGAATACTTCGAATGCTCGTATTCCGCCTGTAAAAACATATCGCCGTACGAAACGCCCTGCACCCATTCCAGGTCAAACACATTTTCTTTATCCTGAATATACGACGCCAGCCGTTCGATGCCGTATGTAATCTCAGCTGTCACCGGGTGGGCGTCCATGCCGCCGACGTGCTGGAAATATGTGAACTGGGTGATTTCCATGCCGTCAATCCAGACTTCCCATCCGAGGCCCCAGGCACTCAGCGTCGGAGCTTCCCAATTGTCCTCCACAAAGCGGATGTCGTGGGCAAGCGGGTCAATGCCGATCGCTTCCAGGCTTTTTAAATAAAGCTCCTGGATGTTGTCCGGCGACGGCTTCATAACTACCTGAAACTGATGGTGCTGATACAAACGGTTCGGGTTCTCCCCGTAGCGTCCGTCCCCCGGCCGCCTCGACGGCTCTACATATGCTGCGTTCCACGGCTCTGGCCCGATGCTGCGCAGAAACGTCATCGGGTTCATCGTGCCCGCTCCCTTTTCCACGTCGTAGGCCTGCATAATAATACAATTCTGATCAGCCCAGTAGTTCTGCAATGTTAAAATCATTTCCTGTATATTCATTGCCATGTTAAACACCCCTTCTGCTTTTCGTTTATTTCATTAAAAAAGTCCCTATACCTGTCACTCAGGTATAGGGACGGTTATCACCGCGGTTCCACCCTACTTGCTTTTTGGGCACTATAGCCGAAAAGCCGCTTTATCCATTCCGCGCTCCAGAACGCCTTCACAACCGGTCAGCGTGCAGCTCTCACTATCCTGCACTCGCTAAGACTGAAGAAGATTGCTACTACTTTCCTTCCCTGCGCATCGTTATGATTGTATTGAAATAGTACTTAACATTTGCGAGTGTGTCAAGCACTCATTCGACGTTCCACTTTTCCATCTGCTCCAAAAAACGCCTCGCCTTTAAATGAATACCTGCGTACGAATCATAATAGCTGTTCAGGACATCCTTCAGCTCTTTTTTCGTTTCGGCTGATACAGAAACAGAACCGATCCGGTGCACATCAATATAGAAAAACGTCCGTAAGAGCCGCACCGTTTTCGGCTGAATGCGGAACCGGTACGGATCCATCTCCCAGCACAGATGACAGAGAAAGCCCGCTTCGCGAATGGAAAAATGAAAGGTGCCCTCCTGCCGGCCGCAGTTCACACAGCGGTCGATCACAGGCTGAATGCCTGCCACGGCAGTCATTTTCACTTCAAAGAGCCGGATGAGCACTTCAGCGTCCTCCCCTTCGTCGATACGCCGCAGAAGCTGCCAGAACAGCTCAAATAAATAAGGATTTCGTTCCTGGTCCACCGTCACTTTATCAAGAAGCTCGGACAAATAGGAGGCGTAGGAAGTGAGAACGATATCTTCACGCACGCTGCGGAATGAATCTGTGACATCCCCCTGGCTGAGCGTTCTCATTCCTTTGCCCGGATAGTACACAAACGTTCCGTAAACAAAGGGCTGGGAGATCGAGCGCAGGCGGCTGCTTGGTTTCTTTGCCCCTTTGGC
This sequence comes from Marinococcus sp. PL1-022, assembly GCF_033845285.1. Taxonomy (NCBI): domain Bacteria; kingdom Bacillati; phylum Bacillota; class Bacilli; order Caryophanales; family Bacillaceae; genus Marinococcus; species Marinococcus sp. PL1-022. The sequence goes on from NZ_JAWXCX010000001.1 coordinate 1,966,030, forward strand.
CATCATCGCCATTTTTCCGTGCTCTCTTGTATACACCGTTAACACTACGTTGGATTCCCCGTAGGAAGCAGTCCGCAAAACAATTCCTTCTGTTTTCTGAATCATGCTGTTCCTCCGCTCACAGGCGATTTCTTAATATTCATCCTCGCGATATCCGTTCTCCCGAAGCAGATACGCACTGTTTCTCCAGTCTTTTTCCACCTTCACCCAAAGCTCTACAAACACCTTTGAGCCAAGCATTGACTCAATATCTGCCCGGGCCCGCTGCCCGATTTCCTTGAGCATCGACCCCTGCTTGCCGATAATAATGCCTTTTTGAGTCGGGCGTTCAACAACAATAGTAGCTGCCACATACACCGCACCGTTTTCCCGTTCCTTCATTTCATCGATAACGACGGCGAGCGAATGCGGAACTTCTTCGCGAGTCAGCTGCAGGGCTTTTTCGCGGATCAGTTCACTCACGATAAACCGTTCCGGGTGATCGGTGACCTGATCTTCCGGATAAAACTGCGGTCCCTCCTCGAGATATTTGGTAAGTTCTTCGAGAAGCGTCGTCACGTTATTTCCGTTCAACGCAGAAACTGGCACGACCTCGGCAAAATTATACCGTTCGGAATAGCTTGCAATCACCTTGAGCAACTCGTCCGGATGGACTTTATCGATTTTATTAACGATTAAAAATACCGGCGTGTCTGTCCGCTTCAGTTTTTCAATAATATATTCCTCACCGGGGCCATATGATTCTGACGCATCGATCAGGTATAAAATAATATCAACATCGTTCAGTGTCTGCAGAGCAGCACGAACCATAAAATCGCCCAGCTTGTGCTTTGGTTTATGAATGCCCGGAGTATCGATAAAAACAATCTGGGAATCTTCTGTCGTGTAGACTCCCTGGATTTTATTTCTTGTTGTCTGTGCTTTATCACTCATGATCGCAATCTTTTGGCCAAGCACCTGATTCATTAATGTGGACTTTCCCGCATTGGGCCGCCCGATTAGGGCGGCAAAACCGGAATGATACTCTTCACTCATTATTTTCCCTCTTCTTTCCTGCTTTCATACTATAAATCCTCCGGGCCGAATGCTCCCGGGAGCAGCTCTTCCATCGTCGTTACTTTCATGTCCCCCTGCAGGTTGCCCAATACAATCCGGGCGTCCTTCGGCAGAAACTCAGAAAGCACCTGCCGGCAGGCGCCGCACGGAGCGACCGGTCCTTTCGTATCGGCGATGACAGCTACCATTTTTCCGCTTCGCATGCCTGTACGCAGCGCACTGAATACGGCTGTCCGTTCTGCACAGTTGCTTAACCCATACGAGGAGTTCTCAATATTACATCCTTCGTACCACTCACCGTCCTCTCCTACAAAGACCGCTCCTACCGGAAAGTTGGAATACGGGACGTACGCTTGTTCTCTCGCCTGTTTAGCCCGTTCAAGCAGTTCGTTTTCTATAGCCAATGTATTTCCCCCTTTGTCAGCTCAGCCATTCCCATAGGAAAGGCATAAAAATCATCACACCGATGATAACAGCAAATACAGCATAAATGAGCACCGCGCCGGCAGCAATGTCCTTGACTTCTCCCGCGGTTTTATTCCATTCCGGAGACACCAGATTTACAAGGCGCTCGAGCGCGGAATTGACCATTTCGAGTACGAGCATGCCGGCAATTGCCAGCAATAGAACGGTCCACTGCCATAAAGCGAGCCCGCACAGCCAGCCCAGAAGGACAGCTGCGAGGCCAAAAAAGACATGGAAGCGCATATGACGCTCCTCCCGAAAGGCAAGGCGGATGCCTTTTCCGGCAAACACAAACCCGTCCCTCCAGCGCCTGGGCAGCGATTTATCGCGGTAATCCATACGCTTCCAGGATCCTTTCCTGACGCGAAAACATTGTTTGTTCTTCTTCTTTATTCATATGATCATAACCAAGCAGATGCAGCAGGCCGTGAACGGCCAGAAAGCCCAGCTCTCTTTCAAACGAATGACCATACTCCTCTGCCTGCTCCCGGGCTTTAGGAACGCTTATAATAATGTCTCCGAGCAGATTCGGAATGCCTTCGGCCTGCGGCTGAATCTCATCGTCATTCAACGCAAATGAAATCACATCAGTCGGCCGGTCGATTTCCCGGTATTCCCTGTTGACCGCCTGAATCATCTCGTTGTCCACAAAACTCACAGATACCTCCGAGCCATCTACGACTCCTTCTTCTTCACATGCGAACTGCAGGATGTTCTGCACCAGCTCCCAATGCTTCGGTTCCACTTGTTCCGTTTCGTCTACCATATCCACTTCAATACTCACGCCTGTCCACCCCTGACTAGTTGTTTGTTGGTTTGTCCGGCCGGTTCAACGTACGCTTTGGATCGCCTTCCTCCTGTTCGTACGCATCAAGAATCTGCTGCACCAGTGTATGCCGCACAACATCCGTGGCCTCCAGGTAAACGAATCCAATATGATCGATGTTTTTTAATATACGCGCCGCCACCTTCAGACCTGACTGCTGGCCTTTTGGAAGATCAATCTGGGTAAGATCCCCATTAACGATCATTTTTGAACCAAACCCGAGCCGTGTTAAAAACATCTTAATTTGTTCTTTCGTCGTATTCTGTGCTTCATCAAGAATAACAAAAGCATCGTCGAGCGTCCGGCCTCTCATATAGGCAAGGGGAGCTACTTCGATCGTGCCTCTCTCCATGAGCCGCTGTGTATGCTCCGCCCCAAAAATATTATGCAGAGCGTCATACAGCGGACGCAGGTATGGGTCCACTTTTTCTTTCAGGTCGCCCGGAAGAAACCCGAGGCTTTCTCCAGCCTCTACCGCTGGACGGGTCAGCACAATCCGCTTCACCCGTCCCTCCTTTAAAGCATTGACCGCCATCACAACTGCCAGATAGGTTTTACCTGTACCTGCCGGACCAACGCCAAATATCATATCTTTACGGCGGATCTGGTCGATATATTCCTTCTGCCCTAAGGTTTTAATCATGACCGGCTTGCCTTCGGCGTTTACAGCAATCTGCTCCTGGAATAAATCTTCAAGCTTTTCAAGCTTTCCTTCTTCAGCCAGCTGCGCTGCATAGACAACGTCCCGTTCAGAGATCCGCACCCGTTTTTTCAAAAGCCTGGCCAAAGCCTCAATCACTTCTTCCACCAGTGCTGCCTGCTTTTCATTTCCTTCCACGATCAGTGAGCCGCCTCTGGTAATGATCGAAACGTCCAGCTTTTCTTCAAGCCGCTCAATGTGCACATCATTCGGACCAAACAGCTGCTGTATGTCATTCATTTCATTCACTTGTAATTCTAGCGTTTTCTTTTCGGTCAATATAGCTCAGTCTCCTTGAGTATAATATCATATCCTTGCTGTTATCAGTTTTTTCGTTAGTATGCTAATTCTACTCTACCACCACGCTGAGGGTGTTGCAAAAAATAGCAGACATTTTAAACATTTAAGGCAAAAAAAGAACCTGATCCGAAGATCAGGCTCACTCATTACTGCTTTTTTTAGTGGAACGATGCGGCTCAATTCTCTCACGCGACATTGTTGACTGCCGCTGGTAAGGATAACCGCTGCGCCTTGTGACCGGCGGGCTTAGTACCTCTGCCCATACGAGCCCGTTGGCCGCTTCTTTTTTGTTTATCGACCGCGGGTTTCTCCGCGCTCCGCCAATTTCTCCGTCTGACGTGATGCTTCCACGTTCAGCAGACTGCCGCGAAGCACGCTCAAGACGCTGACTTGCATTTTTCTTTTGCTTTTGAAGCTCTTCACGGCGCTTTTCATATTCCTTTAAAGCACTGCTTTTATTCTGAGGCTCATCTGACTCTTCTTTGTACAGCTCTGACTCTGCTTCCGGCACCCGGCGCGTTGGATGATTGCCAGGGCTTCCGGAGGGATCATTCTGAGGACGATTCGGCGTGTTTTCCTTGCGGGCATTTTCAAACTCTTCAAACAGGTCCTCAAGCTTACCGAACGCTCCGCGCCGTCTCGAATCGCTGTCGCTGCCCTCCTGCTGCTGGCTGCTGTCCCCCCGGCCGAGAAACGTAATCAAACCACCGAAGAGCAGCAGTAAAATCCACAGGTTATTAAACACTAGTTCAAACAGCTGCTCCATCGCTTCATTCACCTTCTTCTACGGACAAAGTCCCTTATTTATCGGTGTGTGGACGGTTGTAAGGCCCGTTTTGATCGTCGTCTTTACCGGATTTACTGATCGACTCACGCATATCCGTATCAGACATTACGTTCTGGATATTCATATAATCCATGACCCCAAGGTTTCCGGAGCGCAGTGCTTCTGCCATTGCCATTGGCACTTCTGCTTCGGACTCGGTAACTTTCGCACGCATTTCTTCTACGCGTGCTTTCATTTCCTGTTCCTGGGCTACAGCCATGGCACGGCGTTCTTCGGCCTTCGCCTGGGCGATGTTTTTGTCTGCTTCCGCCTGGTCAGTCTGCAGTTCTGCACCAATGTTTTTGCCAATGTCAATATCGGCAATATCGATGGATAAAATCTCAAAGGCCGTACCTGAATCCAGGCCTTTGGAAAGCACTGTCTGCGAGATGCTGTCCGGATTTTCCAACACTTTTTTATGGTTTTGAGAAGAACCAATCGTCGAAACAATACCTTCACCTACACGGGCGATAACGGTATCTTCACCGGCACCCCCGACCAGGCGGTCTATGTTTGCCCGCACGGTGATTCTTGCTTTTGCTTTTACTTCAATGCCGTCCATTGCGACACCGGCAATAAATGGTGTTTCAATAACTTTCGGGTTAACACTCATCTGTACAGCTTCCAATACATCACGGCCGGCAAGGTCAATAGCCGCACAACGCTCAAATGTAAGTTCAATATTTGCACGCTGGGCAGCGATTAGTGCGTTAACCACACGGTCCACGTTACCGCCAGCCAGATAGTGGCCTTCAAGCTTGTTCAACTCAATATCGAGTCCGGCTTTTTCTGCTTTGATCATCGGATTTACTACTCTCGACGGAATAACCCTCCGGAGCCGCATACCGACAAGCTGGAAAATACCTACTTTCACCCCTGCGGCAAGCGCCGAAATCCAAAGCGCAACCGGAACAAAGGTGAATAAAATAACGAGCGCTATTAAAATAATAGCTAATACAATAACGAGGCCTATATCAATTCCCATGTCATGATTCCCTTCTTTCTTTGTTAGAATAAGGCTTTACTACAACACGCGTGCCTTCTACACGCACTACCTGCACAGCGTCTCCGCGGTCGAGGTAGCGGCCGTCTGAAACAACATCAATTTTTTCCCCGTCAATTTCTGCCGCACCGGTCGGATGCAATGGGGTTAATGCCGTTCCTTCTCTGCCCAATAAGTCCGTTCTGCCTTCATTTGATACATATCCATCCTTTGAAGAAAAAGTGTCCTGAAGCACCAGCTTTTTCATCGGCCCCCGTTTTCCAAAGCCCACCACCATGACTGCTGCTGCGATGATGGCGGCTACAGCTGCCAGTACAACGGAAATCGCCATGACGGAAATAGAAAACGAGGACATAAACAGGCTGCCAACGACTGCCCCTATACCTAATATACCAAAAATTCCAAAACCAGGAACAAAGAATTCTATCAGCAGCAGAAGCAGGCCGACGCCAAACAACAGCAGGCCTTCGAAACCAGCAAAGCCGGCAATCATATGACCGAAAAAGAAAAGTCCTAAGGATGCGAGACCGATACCTCCGAAAATTCCAAATCCCGGTGAAAATACTTCAAGTATTAGGCCGATCATGCCAACGCTGAGTAAAATCGGAATCACGTAAGGACTCGTCACCCACCTTGCGACCTGCTCGGCTGCGCTGATATCTGCTTCTTCCACTGCAGCACCGCCCAGGTTCATCTGACTGAGAAGATCATCCCTGCTGTCGGCAATGTACTCCGCATAGCCCACCTCATCAGAAGCTGCTTCCGATGCCGTAAGCGTTAACAGTTCACCTTTTCCGGCACGATAATCCGGCAGCTTAACTCCAGGATCCGCCATTGCTTCTGCATACACCGGGTCTCTGTCATTTGATTCAGCTGCATTGACCATATTAGACACCCAGGCCGACTGAGCCTTGTCAGATGCTGCATTCCCTGATCCGTCAATAACCTGGGCAGCTCCCATTTCTGTTTCAGGCGCCATGGCAATTTCGTCAGCGCTCAAAGCGAGAAACGCTCCTGCTGACATGGCCTGATCCGTTACATATGCTGTAGTTGGAATAGATGTGCCGTTGATAATTGAAGCAATCTCCCCTGCGGCATCCACCGCGCCTCCGGGTGTGTCCAGCTCAAAAATAATCCTGTCGGCATCAGCTTCCTCCGCTTCTTCCACTGATCGTTCCAAAAATGCGGCCATTCCCTGCTCAACGGTCTGTTCAACCGGGATAACATACACGGTCTGATTTTCACCGGCCCCCTGTACAGATGCCGGAAGCCAGGCAGCTGTCATGAAAAGCACGGCAAGAATAACGGACAACCATCTGCTTTTTCTCTGCTCCACCTCTATCCCCCCTCCCGTTCATTAGTTATATGTCTATACTCTTATGTACGAGGATAAAGATAAAAGCGTTTCAATTTTTTCCCGTTTATTTCAGCAGGAAGACTCGCTTATGTTTAAAAAAAGAGACCGAACCGGAACTAAACCCTGATTCGATCTCTAGCTTTCTTATTATCAAGAAGATAAATGCTTTTTCACTAATTGATTTACCTGGGAACCGTCCGCTTTTCCGCTGATTTTAGGCATCACCGCAGACATCACCGTTCCCATGTCTTTCATCGAAGATGCATTCTCCTCCTGAATGGTTTCTTTCACAATCGATTCCAATTCTTCATTCGATAAAGGAGCAGGAAGATATTCAGATATGACGTCCATTTCGAACCTGGTCTGTTCTGCTAAATCTTCCCGTCCTGCGTTTTCAAACTCATGGAGGGAATCTTTTCTTTGTTTCATTTCGCGGTTTAAAACCGCTGTTGCTTCGCTTTCATCAAGCTCTTTATTGAGCTTGATAGCTTCATTCTGCATCGATGCCCGCAGGCCTCTGATAACATTTAAACGCTGTTTTTCCTTGTTTTTCATCGCTGACTTCATGTCACTGCTTAAACGATCCATGAGTTCCAAGGATGCAGCACCTTCTTTACTTAAAACTTACGTTTTCTAGCTTCTTCGCTTTTCTTCTTACGACGAACACTAGGTTTTTCGTAGTGTTTGCGTTTTTTCACTTCAGCCATTGTTCCTTCTTTGGAAAGGCTACGCTTAAAACGGCGAAGAGCGGCATCAATATCTTCATTCTTTTTCTTTCTTGTCTCTGCCATGTGATTCCCTCCCTCCGAACAACCAATCTAACTAATATATGAATAAAGACTATTACTCAAATACTAGCCATTTGGTAAATAGTATAAAGCATCTATGCCAAAAAATCAACGAGCGGGCAGGCAGAGATTGTCAGTAGTTTTCACTTGAGGTTTCGCCCTGCAGGATTTTCACCCCAGAGCTTGCACCGAGCCGGGAAGCTCCGGCCTCAATTAATGCAAGAGCAGTCTGGCGGTCCTTAACCCCGCCACTCGCTTTTACGCCGGCACGGTCGCCCACTGCCTCTTTCATCAGCCGCACATCTTCGATCGTTGCTCCTCCTCCGTTAAACCCGGTGGATGTTTTCACAAAATCTGCGCCGGCTTCAACGGCAAGACCGCAGGCGGTCTTCTTTTCTTCATCCGTTAACAGCGCCGTCTCTATTATCACTTTCACCAGCGCCTCCTGATTTGCAGCCTGTACGACCGCCTCAATGTCCGCGCGGACCAGATCATCTTCCCCGCTTTTTAAGGCGCCAATGTTAATAACCATATCAACTTCCTTCGCTCCGTTGGCGATGGCATTTTTCACTTCAAATGCTTTTGTTTCAGGATTTGTGGCACCGAGCGGAAAACCAATCACTGTGCAGACAAGCACCTCGGAGCCTTCCAGCTCTTTAGCTGCAAACGGCACCATCGCCGGGTTAATGCATACAGACTTGAAATGATTATCTTTGGCTTCCGTAGTGATACGTTTTATATCTTCAAATGTGGTTTCCGGCTTCAGCAGGGTGTGATCAATATACTGCGCGAGATCTGCCATACTTTCTCCTCCAGTTCAACTGTTATAGTTATACAAGCGTTGCCGTATCGTGGTCGAGCACGCGTACAAATTCCCCTTCATTCAATGGATAGCCCGCGTTCGTAATTTTCACGCGCACAATCTCACCGCGCCATTCCGGTTTCGCTGGGAAACGTACCTTTATATAATTCGTCGAATAGCCGACAAAGTAGCCAGGTTTTTCTTTGTCTTCTTCCTCCGGGATTACTTCCACAACTTCATTTTCAAAACGCGAAGCATACTCTTTTGCGAGTTGATTGGAAAGCTCAATCAGACGGTGCACACGGTCATTTTTTTCTTCATCCTCAACCTGATCACTCATTTTAGCAGCCGGAGTGCCGGTACGTTTCGAATACGGAAACACGTGCAGCTCTGAGAAACGCTGGTCCCGGATAAAATCGTATGTCTGCTGAAATTCTTCTTTCGTTTCTCCCGGGAATCCCACAATCACGTCTGTTGTGATGGCGCATTCCGGGAGCGCTTCGCGAAGTTTTTCGAGGCGGTCCGCATAAAATTCCACACTGTATTTTCTTCTCATTCTCTTAAGCACGGTGTTCGATCCAGCCTGAAGCGGAACGTGCAGATGATTTACTACTTTGTTTGACCGGCGGAGCACGTCAATTACTTCATCGGTGATCTGACTTGCTTCTATGGAAGAAATCCGGATCCGTTTTAACCCATCAATAGTCTCAAGGTCCCGAAGCAGGCCCGCGAGATTGTAGTCTTTCAAATCTTCCCCGTAGCCGCCTGTATGAATACCAGTCAGCACCAGCTCCTTGTAGCCTTTGTTAACCAGCTGTTCCGCCTGGTGCATAACCTCTTCCGGATTTCTCGAACGGAGCAGGCCGCGGGCCCACGGGATGATGCAGAAGGTACAGAAATTATTGCACCCTTCCTGAATTTTCAGCGATGCTCTCGTACGATCGGTAAACTCCGGCACGTCGAGCTCTTCATATACACGGTTTTTCATAATGTTGCTTACACCGTTAATAGGTTCCCGGGATACCGTGTACTCTTCAATATAGTCGAGCATTTTTTTGCGGTCCTGCGTGCCGACGACAATGTCGACGCCGGGGATATCCATGATCTCTCCCGGGGACGTCTGGGCATAACAGCCGGTAACGCATATAATTGCGTCCGGATTTTTACGCACTGCGCGCCGGATCACCTGGCGGCTTTTTTTATCTCCGGTATTGGTCACTGTACAGGTGTTGATGACATAAACGTCCGCGGTCTGGTCGAATTCCTTTTTTTCATAGCCGTCGTTTTTAAACAGCTGCCATATGGCTTCCGTTTCGTAATGGTTTACTTTACAGCCAAGAGTATGAAACGCCACTGATCTCATTGTATGTTCCCCTCCTGAATTTCATAATAATATGTCACTGCTCCAAGCAGCAGCAAAGAAGCGGTTTCACTGCGGACAATCCTTTTTCCCAGAGAGGTCGATGGAATGCGCTGTTCCTCAAACAGGGAAAGCTCATTACTGGAGAACCCGCCCTCCGGCCCGATAAATGCAAGCAGCGTTTCCGGACGCCGGCTGAACACGTCAGGGAGCTTTGCGGGCTGTTCCGTCCTTGCCTCTGCTTCCGATAAAACGACCCGGTTCTCAATGGAAGCCGTGCCTTCTATAACCTTACGTGCTGAGGAAAAATAAACAACTTCCGGTATATACATCCGCTCTGACTGCTCTGCTGCTTCTTTAGCAATTCGGTTTAAACGATCAATTTTCTTTTGCCGTTTATTCGCATCCCATTTTACCACAGAATGGTCCCCTTCATAAAAATAAATCGCCGCGGCTCCCAGTTCTGTTGCTTTTTGCACGACGGTGTCCATTTTTTCCCCTTTAATCAGCGCCTGAGCCGCGATGATGTTTACAGGAAGCTCTGCTCCACCTGTCCATTCGCTGATTATTTTCACGTGAATACTTTTTTCCCCCACGCTTTCAATTTTAGTTACAAAGGCACGTCCCTGGTTGTCTTTACATATAATTTCTTCTCCTGGGCCCATACGCATAACACGGGCAATGTGCTTTGCATCATTACCCGTGATTTCTATATATTCATGCTGTATGGAGGAGGGATCCACAAAATAATGCTGCATATTCCTCTCCTTTACAGTGTCTGCGGCCGGCGGGCGATAATGCACAGCCAGTCTTCGACTGCGCGCGCATCCTCAATAACAAATCCCGCTTCTGTCAGAGCCTGTTCAACATCCGTACGTTTGCTTTCAATGATGCCTGAAGTTATAAACACACCATCCGGCTGAAGGGAGTTAAACGCGTCTTCAGCGAGACGAATAATAATCGGAGCTAAAATATTAGCCACAATAATATCTGCCTGCATCGACTGGTATTCCAGCAGATCCGATTGGGCCACAGTAATTTTTTCTGCCATCCCGTTTCGGCTGATATTTTCTTTAGCGCTTCTGACGGCTACTTCATCGAGGTCGAGCGCAAGAATTTCTCCTGCTTCGAACAGGGATGCGCCTATAGCGAGTACGCCGGACCCGGTGCCCACATCCAGCACTGCATTACCCGGACGTGTGTACTCTTCAAGCGCCTGCATGCTGAGTACGGTTGTCGGGTGCGTGCCGGTGCCAAACGCCATTCCCGGATCCAGGGTAATGATTTTTTCCCCGCTCTTTTTTTCATACTCTTCCCAGGAGGGCACAATAGTGACCTTGTTCGTGATCTGGACAGGCTTGTAGTACTTTTTCCAGGCCTCTGCCCAGTCCTCCTCGGCAATCTCTTTGAGCACCACCTGGTTTCGTCCTAAATCAATATCGTAAAGGAGCAGTTCATTAATGGATTGCTTAATTTCCTCCACAGTATCGGTGACGTAGCTTGTCATCGGGAGGTAGGCTTTTACAAGCGTGCCTTCATCCGGATAATTATCTTCAGAAAGCATGAACCATTCGTCTTCTGCCTCCTCCCATTCCCGCTCCAGATCGGCCGAATCTTCAATCACAACCCCGCTCGCACCTGCTTCCTGAAGTACAAATGATACAGGGTCAATCGCCTCCTGGGTGGTGTGGACAGAAATTTCAATCCAATTCATATACCTGCTCCTCTCTTTTTACTCTCCACGAAACGCCCGTTTCACCCGGTCAAAGAAGTTTCCGTGCTGTTCATCAGTTTCTTCATCACCGCTGATTTCTGCGAATTCCCGCAGCAGTTCCTTCTGGCGGTCCGTCAATTTCTTCGGTGTCACAACCTGAACTTTGACGTGCTGATCGCCCTGGCCTCGTCCGTGCACGTTGCTGATACCTTTATTGCGGAGACGGAATTTTGTCCCGGACTGGGTACCAGCCGGTATTTTCAATTTGACTTTACCGCGCAGTGTCGGCACTTCGATTTCATCACCAAGTGTTACCTGCACAAATGTAAGCGGCATTTCGCAGTAAACGTCATCTCCGTCACGTTCAAAGAATTCATGCGGCTGTACGTTGAAAACAACGAACAGATCGCCCGGGGGTCCACCGTTTGCGCCGGGTTCACCCTGACCGCTCACGCGGATCTGCTGGCCATGGTCGACGCCTTCCGGAATGTGGATATTGATCTTTTTGTTACGGCGGATGCGTCCGTTTCCGTTACACGTAGGACATTTTTCTTCCACTTCAACACCGGAGCCGCTGCAGCGGTCACATACACGCCGATTCACGACACGGCCAAACGGCGTATTCTGTTCTACGTTCACCTGGCCCTGCCCGCCGCACTGGCGGCATGTTCTTTTTTCTGTGCCCGGCTTTGCGCCGTCGCCGCCGCACGTTTCACAATTTTCTTCCTTTGGAATTTCGATCTCTGTATCTTTACCGAAGGCTGCTTCTTTGAAGGTAAGCGTCATCGTATACTGCAGATCCGCCCCCTGTCTCGGTGCATTTGGATCTCTTGAAGCACCGCCGCCGAAAAACATATCGAAAATATCGCCAAAGCCGCCGCCGAAGCCGCCAGCTCCGGCTCCGCCGCCACCAAATCCCTGGTTCGGATCCTCGTGACCGAAACGATCGTAATTCGAACGCTTCTGGGGATCGCTTAATGTATCGTAGGCATCTTTAATTTCAATAAATTTTTCTTCGGCGTCATCTTCTTTGTTGACGTCCGGGTGATACTGGCGTGCCAGTTTTCTATATGCTTTTTTTATTTCCTGCTCATCTGCGTCTTTGCTGACGCCAAGCACGTCATAATAATCGCGTTTACTCATCGTTCATCTTCACTCCTCGCTCTTGTCCATACGTGTTATCTTATCATTTTACAAGAAGACGCTTCAATCTGAAAAACATATTCATTACAGAAAGAAGGGGCCATCCCCTTGAATAGAAGCAGTCAAGTGACCACTATTCGGGACAGCCCCATTCATCAGCGCTACAGATCGTTAGCTGTTTTTGTTGTTATCACTGTTATCATTGTCATCTTTAACGTCTTCATAGTCAGCGTCTACAGTATCGTCACTGCTTTCGCCGCCGGCTTCGCCCTGCTCCTGCTGAGCCTGCTGCGCTGCCTGTTCATACATTTTTGTTGTCAGCTGCTGAACGATTTCCTGAAGCTCGTCCTTCGCTGTACGGATGGCTTCAATATCCTCGCCCTCAAGTGCTGTTTTCACTTTTTCTTTTGCGTCCTCAGCCTGCTGCTTTTCTTCTTCTGTTACGTTTTCGCCGAGGTCGTTCAACGTTTTTTCTGTCGTGAAGACAAGCTGATCCGCTTCATTGCGCACTTCTACTTCTTCCTTACGCTTTTTGTCTGCTTCAGCGTTTTCTTCAGCGTCTTTGACCATTTGTTCAATGTCTTCTTCAGAGAGACCGGAAGAAGAAGTGATGGTAATGGACTGCTCTTTGTTTGTGCCAAGATCCTTCGCACGCACATTTACAATACCGTTGGCATCAATATCGAAGGTTACTTCGATTTGAGGTACGCCGCGCGGAGCTGGTGGAATATCCGTCAGCTGAAAACGGCCGAGCGTTTTGTTGTCTGCGGCCATTTCACGCTCGCCCTGCAGCACATGAATGTCCACAGAAGGCTGGTTGTCAGCCGCTGTTGAGAATGTTTGGGATTTACTTGTCGGAATTGTTGTATTACGGTCAATTAATTTGGTTGTTACGCCGCCCATGGTTTCGATACCAAGAGAAAGTGGTGTAACGTCAAGCAGTACCACGTCTTTTACATCGCCAGTGAGTACGCCGGCCTGAACAGCAGCACCTACGGCTACCACTTCGTCCGGGTTAACACCTTTGTGTGGTTCTTTACCGGTTAAGTTTTTAATACCTTCCTGTACAGCCGGAATACGTGTGGAACCACCAACAAGGATAACCTTATCCACTTCAGAAGCGCTGAGACCGGCGTCTTTCATTGCCTGTCTTGTAGGTCCCATTGTACGTTCAACCAGCTTCGAGGAAAGCTCATCAAACTTAGCACGTGTCAGTGTAAGCTCAAGGTGCTTCGGTCCGCTTTGGTCTGCTGTAATAAACGGAAGAGAAATCTGGGTCTGCGTTACGCCGGAAAGGTCCTTCTTCGCTTTCTCTGCTGCATCCTTCAAGCGCTGCACAGCCATTTTGTCCTGTGAAAGGTCAATTCCGTTTTCCTTGCGGAACTCATCCACCAAATGATCGATGATTACCTGGTCGAAGTCGTCGCCGCCAAGCTTGTTGTCGCCGGATGTGGAACGTACTTCAAAAAAGCCGTCGCCAAGCTCAAGAATGGAAACGTCAAACGTACCGCCGCCGAGGTCAAATACGAGGATCGTCTGGTCCTCTTCTTTTTCAAGACCGTACGCAAGCGCTGCTGCGGTCGGCTCGTTTACAATACGGTCTACTTCAAGACCTGCAACGCGGCCGGCGTCTTTTGTTGCCTGACGCTGGGAGTCGTTAAAGTACGCAGGTACTGTGATAACTGCGTTTGTAACGGTCTCGCCAAGATAGCTTTCAGCGTCCGACTTTAATTTCTGGAGAATAATCGCAGAGACTTCCTGCGGATTGTATTCTTTGCCTTCGATTTCCACAGTGTAATCTGTACCCATATGACGCTTGATGGAACTGATCGTGTTAGGGTTGGTGATGGACTGGCGCTTTGCCACTTCCCCAACCTGGCGTTCCCCGTCTTTGAATGCTACAACTGAAGGAGTTGTGCGGTTACCTTCTGGGTTCGGAATAACCTGTGCCTCGCCGCCTTCCATAACCGCTACACAAGAGTTTGTTGTACCTAAGTCAATACCAATTGTTCTACTCATTTTTCTTCCTCCTATACAGTACTCTATATCTGAATTATTAGTTGTTCACTTTTACCATTGAAGGGCGCAGCACACGATCTTTCAGTCTGTATCCCTTCTGCATTTCTTCCACAATCTGATTGGACTCAAACCCTTCTTCGTCAGCCTGCATGACAGCCTGATGAATGGTTGGGTCAAAGTATTCGCCCTGTGCCGGGATTTCTTCCACACCCTGCTGTTCGAGTGCCGATCTGAACTGATTATAGACCATGGCCATACCGTCAATAAATGACTGGGCACTTTCGTTATCCGGCTGGGTCTGCATCGCTCTTTCAAAGTTATCCATTACCGGCAGAAGATCCTCGGCGAGAGGCTGGACCCGGTATTTGGCATCCTCTTCTTTTTCCGCTTTCGCTCTGCGGCGCACATTTTCCAAGTCTGCCTGGGTACGCAAAGCACGGTTTTTCCATTCTTCTATTTCTTTTTCAAGCTCTGCTTCGCGCGAGCCTGATTCCTCTTCAAGTTCATCCTCTTCAACATCTTCCGGCCCGAGAATTTCAACGTCTTCTTCGGTTAATTCTTCTTCATTTGGTGCCTGCTGTTCTTTTTTTTCCTCTTCCTGCTGCTTGTTCTTTTCGCTCACCTGCGCCACCTCCATAAATGCTGTTGCTATCGTTTAAAAGCCATATTTTACCGGACTCTTTATTAAGTTCATCAACCAATAACAAATACTATCATTAAGAGTCTCTCCGGTACAAGTCATCCAACACATTTGAAAGTCCGTAGGAAAGATGATTTACCAGGCTGATGACTTTTTGATATTCCATTCTTGTGGGCCCAACAATGCCAATGGTCCCAACCGGCTTACCGGCCAGAGAGTACGTAGCAGAAATGATGCTGCAGTGCTCAAACGCTTCATTCGTGTTTTCCTGGCCAATTCTAATTGTCATGCCGTTAATGGTTGGTTTTAAGAGCTCATGAATCAAATGCTCCTCCTCCATTAATTCGAGCAATGCCCGCACACGGTCTACGTCTTTGAATTCCGGCTGGTTGAGCAAATTAGTTTTGCCTCCGTAAAAGATCTTTTCATGCCGTGACTTTCGAAGAGCCTCCTCGGTAAACGAAAGAGCGGCTTCGTAGTTGAGCACGTATCTTTTTAAAACATCTCTTACTTCAGAAAACAGGGCCCGCTGCAGCTGATAAAGTGGAATCCCCCGCAGCCGCTCGTTTAAAATGTTCGTAATTTGTTCGAGCTCCCCTGCTTCAAGCGTTGGCGGAAGAGCCACCGTATGGTTTTCCACATATCCTGTATCCGTCACGATGACGGCTACAGCTGCTTCTTTTCCGATAGGAACAATCTGAATCTGCCTGAGTCTTGATTCAAACATTTCCGGGCCGAGCACAATAGAGGCATAGCTCGTCAATTCAGACAAAATGCCGGCTGTTTCTTTTACAGCTTCTTCAGCCTCGAGTATTTTACCGGCAAAAAGCGATTGAATGTTATTCATCTCAGGTTCACTGAAACGGTACGGCAGCAGCAGATGGTCCACATACAGCCGGTAAGCTTTCTGGGAAGGAATGCGTCCGGACGAGCTGTGGGTTTTTTCGAGAAAACCGAGCTCCTCCAAATCCGCCATATCGTTACGGATGGTGGCCGGACTGAACGTAATGCTGTTTTTTTTGGAGATGCTTCTTGAACCTACAGGTTCGGCCGATTGAATATAATCTTCAATGATCGATTGCAAAATGAGTAATTGTCGATCGGTAAGCATTACACATTCTCCTCTGTTAGCACTCGTTTTATCCGAGTGCTAAATCTATTTTATAAGCTATCAAAGGATTTTTGCTTTGTCAATTGTTTTCAGGCTCATCATCCAATAAAAATAAAGCAAACACTTCATTACCGAGCAGCTTCCCTTCCTCTGTTAGAAACAAGCGGCCGTCTGCTTCTGTGAGCCACTCCTTCTGCTTCGCTTCCTGAATGCTGTCCGGATAGATGTCTTCCACGGCACAGCCGTATTTCTGATAAAAACGCTCAGTAGATACACCTTCATATAAACGAAGCCCGAGAAACATCTCCTCTTCGATCTGTTCTTTTCTCGTTACCGGATGCGTCGTCTGGACCGGGTCCCCTTTTTCCTGAACCGCCTGGATGTAGTGGTTCAACGGTTTAATGTTGGCATATCGCACGCCGTCGGTGTAACCGTGAGCGCCGGCGCCGGCACCAATATATTCTTCATTCTGCCAGTATATCCGGTTGTGACGGCTGCTGTGCCCGGCACGTGCAAAATTGCTGATTTCATAAGCATGAAGACCATGGCTTTCGAGACGTTCCACAAGCAGCTCATACATGTCCGCTTCCTCTTCCTCCGGCAGCGGAGCAATCTTTCCTTCCCTCCACCAGTTATAAAACCGGGTCTGCTTTTCGATTTTCAGGGAATAGGCAGACACATGCGGGGGATCAAGCGCCATCGCTTCATCAAGCGTCTCTTCCCAATCCTTCATCGTCTGGCCCGGCAGCCCGAACATTAGATCAATCGAAATATTATCAAAGCCAGCCTGTCTGGCAGCCTGGACTGTTTCTTTTGCTTCGTCCGCCGAATGCCCCCGGCCGATACTGTTTAACTGGGAATCGTGAAACGTCTGAACACCAATGCTCAGCCGGTCAACTCCACCTGCCTTCAGCAGCGAAAGCTTCTCTTCCCCCACATCTCCCGGATTTACCTCCACCGTATATTCCTTGAGCTGTGCCACCGGAACGTGCCGGTCCATGATCTGCATCAGCTTCTCCACCTGAACGGCCGAAAGAGCTGTAGGTGTTCCCCCTCCGATATAAACCGTCTGCAGCTGGTCCATCGTATAGGAATCGAGCTCCCGGTCCAGCGCTTCTAAATATTCATCCACCGGCTGATTGTTAATGAGAAATTTATTAAAATCACAATAATAACAAATGTATTCGCAAAAAGGGATGTGGACGTACAATCCTTTGGCCACGCTTTTCTCTCCTTCTTTATGGAAAAAGCAAAGGCCGCCCGGAAGGCAGCCCGCTTTGCTTAGTCTTTATCCATCTTTAATACAGACATAAATGCTTCCTGCGGAACATCTACTTTTCCAACGCTTTTCATCCGCTTTTTACCTTCCTTCTGCTTTTCAAGCAGCTTACGCTTCCGCGTAATGTCGCCGCCGTAGCATTTGGACAAAACGTTTTTTCTCATGGCTTTGATCGTCGAGCGGGCAATAACGCTTTTTCCAATGGTCGCCTGCACCGGCACTTCAAACTGCTGGCGCGGAATTAAATCCTTTAATTTTTCAACAATAGCTTTCCCGCGTTCATAGGCTACGTCCCGGTGGACAATAACGGACAGCGCATCCACGCTTTCTCCGTTTAACAAAATATCCATCTTCACGAGATTGCTTTCTTTAAAGCCGATAAACTCATAATCAAATGAGGCATACCCTTTCGTCTGCGACTTCAACTGGTCGAAAAAGTCGTAGACAATTTCGGTTAACGGAAGGTCGTAGACGATATTTACACGCGTATCATCCATATACTTCATGTCTTTAAATTCCCCGCGCTTAGCCTGGCAGAGCTCCATGACGGCACCCACGTAATCATTTGGCACCATGACGGTCGCTTTTACGAACGGCTCTTCCACCCATTCCACCTGCTGGGCGTCCGGCATATTGGAAGGGTTATCGATCTCTTTCATTTCACCGTCCACCATCTGCACGTGATAAATAACGCTCGGTGCAGTGGTGATCAGCTCGATATTATACTCACGCTCGATGCGCTCCTGAATAATTTCCATATGAAGCAGGCCAAGAAACCCGCAGCGGAAGCCGAAGCCGAGTGCCTGGGAGGTCTCTGCTTCAAACTGCAGCGAGCTGTCGTTAAGCTCCAGCCGTTCAAGTGCATCCCGGAGGGCGTTATACTTACTTGCATCTGTCGGGAACAGGCCGCAGAAAACCATCGGATTCATGCGTTTGTAGCCCGGCAGCGGCTCTGAAGCCGGATTGTGAGCGTTTGTAATCGTATCACCGACTCTCGAATCACCGACGTTTTTAATGCCGGCAATCAAAAATCCAACGTCTCCCACTGTCAGTTCATCGCAGGAGACTGGCTTCGGGTTAAATACGCCCACGTCCGATACTTCGAATTCCTTTCCGGTCTGCATCATCCGGATTTTTTCTCCCGGCTTGACCGTTCCTTCTTTAATCCGGATATAGGCGATAACTCCCCGGTACGTATCATATACAGAGTCGAAAATCATCCCCTGCAGAGGAGCCGAAGGGTCGCCCTGCGGAGGCGGCACCTTTTCAACGATCTGTCTTAAAATTTCGTCTGTGCCTATCCCATCCTTCGCGGAAGCAAGCACTGCCTCCGAAGCGTCCAGGCCGATAACGTCTTCGACTTCCTGTTTCACCCGCTCAGGCTCTGCGCTCGGCAGATCCACTTTATTGATGATAGGCAGAATTTCCAGATCGTTATCGAGGGCAAGATACACATTGGCGAGCGTCTGGGCTTCAATGCCCTGAGCGGCGTCTACAATCAGAAGAGCCCCCTCACAGGCTGCCAGGCTCCGCGACACTTCATAGGAAAAGTCGACGTGCCCCGGAGTGTCAATCAGGTGAAAAATGTACTCCACTCCGTCTGTATGTGTGTATTTCAGCTGTACAGAATTAAGTTTAATCGTAATACCGCGTTCTCTTTCTAAATCCATCGCATCCAGCATCTGGTCTTTCATTTCACGCTGGGTCAACGCACTGGTCGATTCTAAAATCCGGTCAGCAAGCGTCGATTTCCCGTGATCAATATGGGCGATGATCGAAAAGTTACGAATGCGCTTCTGGCGCTCAAGTTTTTCCTGCTCTTTCATTGATTCGATCACTCCTGTTATTACTACTTTGCCGTGCGTTCCGTTCGCAGAGACTAACGTCTATTATAGCAATGCCCCGCTCTTCCTTCAATGTTCGCGTTCGCTTCGCTTTAATTCTGAAAATTTCCTCCATTTAACTCTTTCCTGCTGAATCTTGCGCTCGGCCGTGATTTTTGATAGAATCCTTTTGTGCTGATAAAAGAAATGACCGGTAACTAAAGGAGGTGACCACCATGGCAAATATTAAATCCGCAAAAAAGCGCGTGATTATTAACGAAAATCAACGCGTGAAGCAGCAGGCTTTCCGTTCTTCCATGCGTTCGGCTATTAAAGAATTCGACAAAAACATCGATGCAAACAACGTTGATGCTGCGAAGAATTCCTACGCGCTCGCGATGAAGAAAGTAGACAAAGCAGCCAGCAAAAACATGATTCACAAAAACGCGGCCAACCGCGCTAAATCCAGAATGCACAAGCGCCTAAGCGCAGTAGCACAATAAGGATAAAACGACTCGGGCCCGGGTCGTTTTTTTATTGTCCAATTTTCTGTTCCGAGACAAGCTTCATAAAACAGAGCTCGAGGGCAAGCTGCTTGTCCATTTTCCCGGCCTTCATCTGATAATCTGTGGTGCTGAGCAGCTTCAGGGCTTCCTGCAGATACGAATGCGAAAATGCCGCCGCTGGCTTTTCAGCCAGCTGCACTGCATACGGATGGACTTTGATCGAACCGGCCATGCGTTTTCGCGAATAGCCCTGCTGCTTGAGGTTTTTTACATGATAAATAATACGGATCTGACGGGCAAGCAGCGCCAGAATTTTGATTGGCTCTTCTCCCTGCTTAAGCAGGTCGTAATATATGCGGAGCATCGTTTTTGCCTGCCCTTTAACTACGGCATCCACCAGTTCGAACACGTTGTCCTCCAGCGAGCGCGGCACCAGTTTATCCACTGTTTCCATCGTAACTTCCCCGCTGCCCATATACAGCTGCAGTTTTTTTGCCTCTTCGGCAAGCATCAGAAGGTCTTTGCCGGCAAGTGCAATAAAACGGTCCATGACTTCACGGTTCATTGTGAGCTGATGGGTCTGATTAAACTGCTGCATCCATTTTTTCATCGTCTCTTCGCCAGCGGCGGCGGCTTCGAGTACAACAGCCTGCTTTTTAATTTCTTTGACTACCTTTTTCCGGGCGTCAAGCTTTTCATACGGCGCGGATAGTATTAACACGGTAGTAGGGTTTGGCTGCCTGGCATATGTTTCAAGCGCCTCGATTTTATGCTCCACCTTCTCTTTTTCCCTTGCCCCCGTTAAAAAATAGCAGTTTTTAAGCACTATCACCCGCCGCTCCCCGAAAAAAGGAAGGGTTTCCGCTTCCTCCACAGCAATTTCCACCGGCGTTTCGCGCATATCGAATGTAGACAGGTTGAATTCTCTTTCCTCTTCCGCCAATGCTTTTCCGATAATTTTCTGCTGAATATCCTGAATCATATAGCCTTCTTCACCCTGCAAAAGATAGAATGGCTGCACGTCCTCCTGCTGTATCTGCTTTTCCATCGTTATATAATCCATCTGCTCACACTTTCCGAACGTATTCTCCTTCTATTTTATCGTATTTTCTTTCTCATTCCTACGAGAAACACTGACTTAATTGCACGCTGGAAGCATTTCCTCTCTTGCCGTACGTATACCGGGCTGCTCCCGGGAAGAGGTAATAAACTGAATGGCTCCCTGAAGATCCGTACGCCATACGTTCACTCCCGCTTCTTCCAGTATTTTGAGAGGCTCTGGATGAGGATGGCCAAAGCGGTTGCAGTAGCCCGCTGATATAACTGCATGCTCCGGCTGCACCGCTGCCACGAAATCCTCGTCTGTGGACGTGCTGCTGCCGTGATGGCCCGTTTTTAAAACATCAACCTGCAGTCCCGGATAAGTCTGCACTATCTGTTTTTCCTGTTCGGCGGAGACGTCTCCGGTCAGCAGCCAGCGCTTTCCGTTAAGCTCAAAATACAAAACAATAGAACGATCGTTTTTGTCTTCCCATTCACCTTTAGGATGCAGGACATAAAAGGACGTATCCCCAATATGGTGACTTTCCCCGCCTCCGACGAGCCTGATATCTGTGTGCTCGTCAAACGCTGCCAAAAGCTCCCGTTCCCCGTCCTCGTACTGGGCACTTCTGCCGTACCAGAGTTCATCGGTCGGTACATGCTCCACCACGTATTTCAGACCATTCACATGATCGGCGTCACCGTGCGTCGCCACTACTGTGTTCAAATTTCGTATTCCCCGGTATTTTAAGTATTCCGCGACGACTGCCTTACCGGGATCAAAGGGAGACTCCTGCTCCTGCCACTCTTCGTCGTTAAAGCTTACCCGCCCGCCTCCGTCAACAACAATCACCCCCTGCCGGTAAGGCAGTTCGATTACTGTGCTGTCCCCCTGCCCGACGTCAAGGTATGTTACTCTTCCCCGGCCGTCCATGTAAGGAGCTGTCCACTGCCAGACTGCTGCCGCAAGCATGACTGCTGCTGACAGATACACAGCTGCCTTTCGCATATTTTTATTCCACGCCATAATAAACACTGTGCATCCCGCCGCGTATACAACGGTAAAAACAAGCCCCGGTTTTCCGAGAAGCACCGTCGACCAGGACATACCCGCCAGATAGATAAAAAGCTCGTGCATCCAATCGATTCCTGAAAACACTAAAGAAAAGATTTCGGGAGGAGAAGCAATAAAAAAGGAGAGAAGATAATTCAAAAATAGAAAGGGAAGGACGAGGAATAAAAGAATCGGAGTGAACAGAAAATTAATGAGTACATTCCAAAGAGAAAATTGATAAAAATTCCATAAAATTACAGGGAGAGAGACAAGCATCGATGAACCGGCGACCCAGACCATATTCATCCATTTCCCGGCGGCTGCCATTCTTTTTCTGCAAAGAAGCAGATGCCCGCTTAGTAAAAAGGAAAGCTGAAAACCGATATGAAAAAGATAGCCAGGATTAAGGACAAGCATAGTCCCCATCACCGTCAAAAGAATAATTACCGGATCCATGCGCCGTCCGCGAGGCCCCCATTTCTGCCAGCCAATAAACAATCCCGCAGCAAGGGCCGCACGAAGCACCGAGGGAGCCCCTCCGGTCAGAACAGCATATACAGGGAGAAGGCAGAGGACCACCGTATAGGAGCGCTCTTTCGTCACCCCGATTCGTTTCAGCAAAAAAAATACAGCTCCGCTGACAATAGCAACATGCATGCCGGAAACGACAAGCACATGCACAAGACCGAGCGAGCGGTATGCTTCCTCCACCTCCCCGGCCATTGACGTGCGGTCTCCAAACAGCAGAGAACCCGCCAGCCCACCGGCCTGTTCGGGAAAGAACCCTTCAATCCGCTGCATCTGATGGGCACGGAACCGCTCGAGGTTGTCCACAGCTCCCCCCGATCGTGCAAAGCATTCCACGTTCTGGCTGTTTTCCACCGTAAACAGCCAATGCATTTTTTCCCAGTACAGATAAGTCTGATAGCTGAACCCGCCGGGATTGCCAGCAGCCGATGGTCCCTTCATTTCCCCGCTCCATCGGCACTGCTCTCCCGGGAGGAGATTTTTGCTCTGCTGCAGCTCTTCTTCAGTGTCAAACCACCACGTAACCGGCACAGTCTCTCCCTGATCCGTCCGCAGATCAAAACGGGCCCTGCCGCCGTCATACATTAAAGGCGAAGCTATGGTGCCGGTAATTTCAGTCTCGGTACCGTCAAAAAAAGAATCGTTGTGTTCCACCCAGTACCACGAGCTTCCGGCAAAAACGAGCATCAGCGCTGCACCAGCAGCAAATATCCCAAAGCGCCTCAGCATTATCCATCCAGCGCCGAAGCAAAACCAAATAATCCCCCACACCCAGAAGTCTCCGCGGAGCAGCATTCCGACCGGGGCTGTCATAGATATAAGTATCCAAAGGACGGGGATCGTTTTCACCCCCTATTTGTTAAATACTAGAATAGAAAAAAAGAAAGGGCCTGCCCCGCGAGGCAGGCTTTGTCGTTCGTGGTTTATTTCTGGCTTTCCTGGAGAGCTTCTTCTAAATCCCGGAGAATGTCGTCTATATGTTCGATGCCGACAGAGACCCGTATAAGGTCTGCCGATACCCCTGCTGCGTGCTGATCCTCCTCAGAAAGCTGCTGATGCGTGGTACTTGCCGGATGAATAACTAATGACTTTGCGTCTCCGACATTCGCTACGTGCGAATGCAGATTACAGGCCTCGATAAATTTTTTCCCTTCGGCAAGCCCACCCTTGATACCAAAGGTCAAAATGGCCCCTTTTCCTTTCGGGAGGTATTTTTCCGCTGTAGCATACGTATCATGCGAAGAAAGCCCCGGGTAGTTCACCCAGTCCACCAGCTCATGCTGCTCCAGAAATGACGCTGTCTTTTCGGCGTTTTCGCAGTGGCGCTCCATTCGCAGATGAAGCGTTTCAAGACCCTGCAGAAGCAAAAACGAGTTCATTGGAGAGATTGCCGGCCCTAAATCACGCAGCAGCTGCACGCGTGCTTTTAAAATATAAGCCATTTCTCCAGCCGCTTCGGTAAAGACAACGCCGTGATAGCTTGGATCCGGCTCTGTAAGACCAGGGAATTTGCCGTTATCCCAGTTGAACTTTCCACTGTCCACAATCACGCCGCCAATAGTGGTGCCGTGCCCTCCTATAAATTTCGTGGCCGAATGAACGACAATATCCGCCCCGTAGTCAATGGGCCGGCATAAAATAGGTGTTACTGTCGTCGCATCCACTATTAAAGGCAAGCCGTTATCGTGAGCCACCCCGGCAATTTTTTCGATATCGAGTACATTGCCATTGGGATTTCCAATAATTTCGCTGAATATTAATTTTGTATTTTCATTTATCTTTTCCTCATACGCTTGCGGGTCAGTACCATCCACAAGGTGGACCCGAATGCCCATTTTCGGAAGCGTATGCATAAACATGTTATACGTTCCGCCGTACAAACCGCTCGAAGCGACAATTTCATCCCCGGCGCTGCAAATGTTCAAAACGGCAATATGAATGGCGGAGCTGCCGCTTGCAGTAGCGAGCGCACCAATGCCTCCATCCAGAGCAGCCATTCGTTTTTCGAACACATCGGAGGTTGGATTCATGATTCGGGTGTAAATGTTTCCAAACTCCTGAAGGCCGAATAAATCTGCGGCATGGTCGGTATCGTTAAATTCATAGGACGTTGTCTGATAAATAGGCACCGCTCTTGCGTTAGTGGCCGGATCAGGGATCTGGCCGGCATGTACGGAAAGTGTTTCAAGTTTCCAGTCTTTATGTTCTTCCACGGGAAAGCTCCTTTCTCTTGAAGCAATAGTTTTTCTCCCTTAACTTTATCAGACTATTTCGAAAAGTAAATATTAGAGAGAAATGTAATCCCGCAGCTGTTCCACTGTCTTTTCCCCAATTCCGCTCACATTGGACAATTCTTCTATCGTTTCAAAGGAACCGTTTTCTTTTCGATAGCTTAAAATAGCTGTGGCTTTTGCCGGGCCGATTCCTGGTACGGTTTCCAAATCCACCTGCTCCGCCTCATTCACATTGACCAGAGCCCCTTCACCACTGCTTTCTTCAACCGGGCCGGTAATTGCTTCTTCCCCTTCTCCGGGTATGTGAATGACCATCTCATCCTCTATTCTTTCTGCAAGATTCACCTGAAGCATATCCGCCCTGTCAGTGATTCCGCCTGCCTTCTGAATCGCTTCTTCCACTCTCTCATCTGCCTGAAGGGTATAAACACCCGGGGCATGCACTTCGCCCTTTACATCGACACGGACTTCTATGTCTGGATCTTCGGTTTCTTTATCAGAATCACTTCCTGGTGTCTTTTCCTGCTCGTTTTCATCCAATTGATTTTCCCACGGAACAGGTTCCTGCGTTTCCGCCTGTTCCCTGGGCACTCCGCTCCAGAATAATAGAAACATAATTCCAAGGCACACGGCTCCGCCGGCGCTGACTGCAATTAATTTCCAACGGCTCGTCAAGGAAAGCATCAACTCCAGATTCTTTTTATTTGTTTAACTAGTATAGGAAAATTCGGGAGAGGAGATGGGGGGAAGGGCCCCCGTATTACAGAGGAGAGTATTCACTTCTACATATTACAATATTTTACACTATTTGTCTGTTTTTTTCGCCAAAAAGAATATACGCTCGCTTTCTTCATCTGGAAAATCAGCTGTGAAGTCGGCTGTAATACGAACATTCGAAAAGCCCGCTTCCTCCAGCCACTCTTTGTATTCATTAACAGCAAACGTCCGCTGTATATGATCTTCATCGTACCGACTGTAGGTGCCGTCTGCATTTTTTGAAAAGATAGTCAGCTCATGCTCGACTTCCCAGGTTTGTTCCGAGGGATACACATCCCATATAAAAGACACCTCTTCATCGTTATCCGCAAAAGAGACCTCAGACAAAATATCCTCTATGTAGTGAATGGAATGAACGTCAAACATAAAAACCCCGCCTGCTTCGAGATGGTTATAAACACCGGCAAAGGTGGATTTCACATCCTCCGCTTCCGTTAAATAGTTCAGGGAATCACAAAAACAAAAAATAAGCTGATACATATTTGGCGTATCCAGAAACCTCATATCCTGCTGAAACAATACAGGTCTTTCTCCTGAAGCATTCCATTTCTGCGCTGCCACTGCAAGCATGTCTGCTGAAAGATCCATGCCGTCGGCCCGGAAGCCTTCGCTGTAAAGACGTTTCACGATCTCGCCTGTACCACATCCAAGCTCAAGCATCCTTGCGCTCCTCGCCGGAGCTTCTTTTAATACAGCCTCTTTCCAGGCATCGTACGGAGCCTCTGCCATCAGCCGGTCATACACTTCGGCAAAGCCGTTATACATTGAGTGAGTCATCCTGCACTTCCCTTCGTTTAAATTAGAAAAAGGCCTGATTTTTCAGGCCTTTCAGGCGTTTATTGTTACTGGGAAAGTACCGTTCCGAGTTCCACGTAGACAGCATCGCCCCATAATTTTTCAAGGTTGTAATAATCTCTTTCGTCTTCATGAAAAATGTGCACGACGACGTCCCCGAGATCGATCAGCACCCACTTTGCTTCGTTATATCCTTCAAGCCTCTGGACGTCGAGGCCCTGCTTGTGTGCAGCCTTTTTCAATTCTGTGGCAATTGCCTGGACCTGCTTTTCTGATGTGCCGTGTCCGATAACAAAATAATCTGCGACCGGCGAAACACCTCTCATGTCCAGTGCAACGATATCATGTGCATTCTTGCTGTCAGCAGTTTGTACCGCTAATTCAAGCAGTTCTTTTTCGTTCATCTACAGACCTCCATTATTTGCGTTCCATCACCAGATCGTTGTATGCGGCAAGCGTATCTGGAAATACAGGAACATTTTTTGAAATTAAAAATTGAATCGTGTTTCCAAGAGCCATCACGATGGCAGCATCTATATCTGATTCTGCCGCCTCCCGGACTTCTTCCACACCAGGAAATGTCCGGTTTGGTTCTATATAATCCGCTAAAAACAGCACCTTTTCATAAGCGGTCATGTCTGGTTTTCCGGTTGTATGCCAATAAATAGAAGAAACAATATCCGCGTCTGCAATCCCGGCTTCTGTCTGAATGAAATAAGCGCCAGCCGGGGCATGAAGCAGTTCGTCCCCATAGGCGATAAACCTGCCAGCTTCTTCTTTCCCGCGGAGCAGCTCACGCATCTCATCGACAGGACGGTATTTAGCATAGTCATGCAAAATAGCTGCCATCTCTACTTTATTATAATCGATATCAAACCGTTCTGCCAAATATAAAGCGGTCTTCCGGACGCCGAGCGTGTGCTTGTATCTGCTTTCCGTCAATTGTTCTTTAACGATTTGAAGGGCTTCATTTTTGTCCATACAATTTTTTCCTCTCAATCTCTTTTAATACGTTACCCGGCACAATATAGCGGACAGTTTCGCCGTCCCTGAGCCTGCGGCGTATCATCGAAGAAGAAACGTGCATCGTAGGAGCTTCCACCTGGGTCAGCCACGAAGGCTTATGACCGTTGTAGCCGGGACGGTTCACAAATATAAATTCGACCAGCCTGCGCAGCTTTTCGATATCCTTCCATTTATCCATCTGATCTGCCATGTCGCCGCCGACCAAAAAGAAAAACTCCGTTCCCGGTGCCTGCTCTTTAAAGTAACGTACGGTATCGATTGTATACGAGGGCCCGCCGCGTTCAATCTCCACAGAGGAAGTGCGAAACCCCGCGTTATCTTCAATCGCTGCTTCTACAAGCATCAGACGCTCTTCCCCGGAAATCATATTCTCCCTTTGCTTATGCGGCGGTGTGTGAACTGGGATAAACCAGACTTCATCCAGATTTAATGCATTTTTTGCCTCTTCCGCCATAATCAGATGAGCTAAATGCGGCGGATCAAATGTGCCTCCGAACAGGCCGATACGTTCACTCATAATAGGCTCTCCTTGTTTACTTTGGAAGTTCAATCCCAGGATTGTCTTTCGATCTCCGGTACAGTACGATCGTGTTTCCAATCACCTGCACGACTTCGGCTCCTGTACCTTCGGCAAGCTCAGATGCCACTTCATGCTTATCCTCCATGCAGTTCTGCAGAAGGTTTACTTTCAGAATTTCTCTTTTTTCAATCGCTTCGTCCACGTGTGTAATAATTTGTTCATTCATGCCTTCTTTTCCAATTTGAAAAAGCGGCTTTAATGAATGTGCTTCTCTGCGCAATGTACGCTTTTGTTTATTATTAAGCATTATTTTCTCCTTTTAGATGATCTTCAACAAGCGCCTGCATTGCTTGACGGTCCGGTTCCTCTCCCGTCCAGTACTTAAACGCAAGCGCTCCCTGATTAACAAACATTCCACTTCCATTCAATGTATCGAGTCCTGCCTCCCGGGCATCCTTTAACCATCTGGTTTCCCACGGGTTATAGATGAGGTCGCTGCACAATGCAGAAGCTTTTACATTTTCGAGAGACCAGGGGGACTTATTGATCTCAGGGCTCATCCCAATCGAAGTCGTGTTAATCAGTATATCGAATTCATGATTTCTGCTTTCTGCTTCTTCTTTCGCTGCTACCCTGACAGCGGCTGCATTTTTCAGATGGCTTTTCAGCTGTTCTGCCTTTTCCTGCGTGCGGTTCACGATAGTAATGCTCTCAGGGCCGCGCAGGCTTAATGCGTAGCATACTGCCCGCGCTGCTCCGCCCGCTCCAATCACGAGGATGTTGGCATTTTTAATTTGATCCAATGAACGTATGGCCAGTAAAGATTCAAGATAGCCTTCCCCGTCCGTATTATAGCCGACAAGGGCATCCTTTTCTCTTACGACAGTGTTCACCGCGCCGATTTTTTCGGCCGAGGGATCAAGCCTGTCGATATAGTTCATCACATTCACTTTGTGGGGGATGGTAATGTTAAAGCCGGCAGCGCCGAGCTGCCGAAGGGCCTGCACGCCTTTTTCCAGCTCTTCTTCCCGTATATCAAACAAATGGTAGTACCCGTCGATGCCGAGCCTCCCAAACTGCTCATTATGCATTTGCGGGGACAGCGAATGCCCGAGCGGATGGCCGATTAAGCCGAGCAGCGTTTTTGGCAATTAAATCACCGCCTCCCGTTTTGATACTCCTGTGCCGACCGGCACGTAAATATCTACGGAAGCACGGGGGTTTGTTACCGTAATCCACCCGAGCCCCTGCACAACAATGTCTGTCTTTTCCTCTTTAATTTCAATCCGGTGCTTCGTTAGTTCCGGCGCATCTTCCACGCGGTACGGCGGCGTTAATACATCCCCGACCCTGTCCGGGTGGAGGCGGTCAGCGTTATCCTGCTTGGTACGGTGCACCGGAAGCCGGTTGGACATAAACACCACAAATGAATTAGGGTCGCCTTCGACGAAATCCATGCGTACGTAACCGCCGATAAATATTGTCTGTCCGCTTTCAAGCTGGTACACTTTCGGCTTTAATTCCTTTTCCGGAATGAATTCTTTTCGCTCCTTGAGGCTCCGCTTGCGCCCGAACTGCTTATCATTGATAAGGCCGGGAGTATCATACAGACTCGTCTGCTCATCTAAAGGGACTTCAATCATATCAAGCGTCGTTCCCGGAAAATGAGAAGTGGTGATATCCTGCTCTTCATTTTCGCCGAATTCAGCAATCAGTGCGTTAATAAATGTCGATTTACCAACATTTGTACATCCGGTGACATACACGTCCCGGCCGTTTCTCAGCTCTTCAATACTCGAAGCGGCTTCCTGGATACCCTGTTTATTTTTGGCACTCAGCAAAACAACGTCCTTCGGCTTTAACCCCTGCTGCTTTGCCTGGCGGCGAATCCAGTGGAGAAGCTTATTTTCATTTAAAGAGTGCGGCAGCAGATCCGTTTTGTTCACCATCAGCAGCACTGGGTTATCTCCGACGTATCTTTGAAAGCCGGGAATCCAGCTGCCTTCAAAATCAAACACATCAACGATTTTTACAATAAGCGCCTTTTTTCTGCCAAGCTCATGCAGTTTATCACGGAAATCCTGATCCTCCATGTCCACATCCTGGACTTCGTTATAATGCTTCAAACGAAAACAACGCTGGCAGATCACTGTCGCTCTGTCTACTAGCGCTGATGTCGGGACATACCCGGCTTTATTTTTATTCTCATTTTGAATAGGCGCCCCGCATCCGGCGCAGTGCAGCTCTTCGGTCATTGTGTATCCTCCCATTGAATTAATCCTCTGTCTTTTAACCGCTTCATTACCAGTCGTTCTACCTTCCGGTTGATTTTTGTCAGGAAGCCGTCGTTTTGAGCTACCGGAACGACCAGCACTGTATAAAATCCGGCCCGGTTTCCCCCGAACACGTCCGTCAGGACCTGGTCTCCTACTACCACCACTTCACGCTTTTTAAGTCCCATCCGCCTGGTCGCTTTTCGAAACGCCCGGCCCATGGGCTTTTTAGCCGAATGGATGAAATGAATACCGTTTGGCTCTGAAAATGAGCGGACACGGTGCTCGGAATTGTTGGAGACAATAGTTACCTGAAAACCCTGCTCCTGTAAAAAGAAAAACCAATCATCAAGCTCGCTTGTTATATCCGGCCGGTCCCATTCTACCAGAGTATTATCCAAATCAGTGATAATACCTTTTATATTATTCTCACGCAGATGTTCCAGATCGAGATCTAAAACACTCGGCAGGTATTCATTTGGCATAAATCGCTTAATCAAAATCCCGTCCCCCTTCGAGCAGGCCTGCTTTAACTTCCGGCCTGCAGCTGACTGTAATATTAGACGCACCTATTTCTTCTATTTTAACAAATCCTTATCCAAATATCGCAATAACTTAACGCCGTTTCCGTCATATGCCCATATGCCGTACAAACAGCAAGTATAACCGTCAGAAGCTTTTTTTTCAATTTTCTTTAGACATGGTAATACGATATTGAAAAAAATTGTGAAATACGCCCCTGTCTCTTCCTATATATGTGTTTGAAATGATTGCTGTTTCCGGGATTCGCTTCTAATGCAAGGCGTTTAGATATACGCTATAATGTGAAAAGAATTCAGTGGCGACCGAAACTAACAAGGAGGTTCTTCATGTTTACTATTTTACATCTTGCCATCATTGCGCCGTTTCTGGCTGCTGTGCTGGTGCCTCTTCTGTATAAATTTATTCCGCGTATACATACAGGATGGTTCGTACTCATCATTCCTATTATTCTTTTCAGCTATTTTTTGAGCTACCTTCCGGATGTTTCCGGCACGGGCTCCGTCATGAAAACATTCGAATGGATTCCCTCCTTAGGTGTCAATTACATTGCCTATGTGGACGGTCTCGGTCTTTTATTTGCGCTCCTGATTACAGGAATCGGAGCTCTCGTTGTTTTGTATTCCATCTATTATCTGGATAAGCATAAGGAACAGTTGAATAACTTCTATACATATCTGCTTCTTTTTATGGGTGCTATGCTCGGCCTTACGTTGTCAGATAATTTAATCGTTTTGTATACCTTTTGGGAAATTACCAGTATTTCATCGTTTCTGCTGATTTCTTATTGGTATACAAAAGAAAAATCACGCTACGGTGCGTTGAAATCACTGCTTATTACCGTTATGGGCGGCTTTGCCCTTTTAGTTGGTTTTGTACTGATCGCTTCTGTAACCGGCACCTACAGCATACGCGGCATTCTTGATGCTTCCGACCAGCTTGCCGACAGTCCGCTGTTTCTTCCGGCCATGCTTTTAATTCTGCTCGGGGCGTTTACAAAGTCTGCCCAGTTTCCATTTCACATCTGGCTGCCGGATGCGATGGAAGCCCCGACGCCGGTCAGTGCCTATCTGCACTCTGCGACAATGGTAAAGGCGGGCATTTATTTGGTGGCCCGCATGACGCCATTGTTTGCGGTCAGTGCCTATTGGTTCTGGCTTGTCACCGGCTTTGGGCTTCTTACTCTCATATGGGGATCGCTTTCAGCCATACGTCAGACCGATTTAAAAGGCATTCTTGCGTACTCTACGGTCAGTCAGCTCGGTATGATTTTGTCGATGCTCGGCGCCGGGGCTGCAGCGCTCCACTATGACAGTGTCGATAACAACGCCTATACGCTTGCGGTGGCAGCTGCTGTTTTTCATTTAATTAACCATGCCACCTACAAAGGAAGCCTGTTTATGATGGTGGGTATTATTGATCACGAAACAGGCACACGGGATATACGGCGGCTTGGAGGACTCATGACGCTAATGCCGATTTCCTTTACAATCGCCGTAATTGGCGGCTTTTCCATGGCCGGCCTGCCGCCGTTCAATGGATTTTTAAGTAAAGAAATGTTTTTCATGTCGATGGTGGAAATTACGCACTTTCCGCAGTACGGCGCAGAATCCATTGGTATTCTGCTTCCGATTGTCGCCTGGACAGCCAGTGTTTTCACCTTTGTTTACTGTATGATGATCGTTTTCCGGACCTTTACCGGAAAAATTCAAAAGGAAAAGCTTCCAGCCAAGCCACACGAAGCTCCGTTTGGCATGCTTTTGTCTCCCCTCATTCTCGTAGCGCTTGTCGTGTTCATCGGCTTTTTCCCGAATACGCTCGTGCCTGCGATTATTGAACCGGCCATGGCATCGATTATGCCTGAGCTTGCCCAGACAGGGTCGTTTGGGGTGGATATTTATTTCTGGCACGGCTTTACTCCTGAACTGTTTATGACTATCGGTGTCGTTCTGCTTGGTACGGGCATTTTCCTGGCGCTGCAGAAATGGAATAAAATGCACGCTGTCTTTCCGGAAAACCGTCTGTTTAACCAGGCGTATAACCGCTCTCTTGAAGGACTCGACCGTTCTTCTCACGCCTTAATGTCCTGGCATATGACGGGGCTCGTGAGAGATTACTTTATATATATTTTCTCTTTCACTGTGGTACTGCTCCTTTTCTCTCTTTTCGGCACTGGGGCATTTACCATCGATGTTGAAAATATGGTTCCGGTGAGCCCATATGAAGCAATACTCTCTCTTGTGCTGGTGGGGTCTTCCCTCATTCTTATGTTCACCCGCTCCCGGTTGAAGGCGGTCATTTCTCTGGGCGTGCTCGGATATACGGTAGCATTGTTTTTCGTATTGTTCCGTGCCCCGGACCTTGCCCTGACACAATTGACGATTGAGACCGTTTCAGTGACACTGTTTTTGCTTTGTTTCTACCATTTTCCGCAGATTTTCGATGCTTTGAAGGAAACGAAATTTCATACGGCCAACTTTGTCATCTCCGTTGCAGTCGGACTCACCGTCACTCTCATTGGACTTTCAGCCAGCGGCACCAGGCTGTTTCCGGCTATTTCTGATTACTTTTTGGAAAACAGCTATAAGGAAGCAGGCGGCAATAACGTCGTAAACGTTATCTTAGTAGACTTCCGGGGTTTTGATACCCTGCTTGAAATTCTCGTTTTAGGTATTGCCTCCCTTGGGGTGTACTCCTTAATTAAATTACGGCTGGCAGGAGGTGAGAATAAATGAAGTATAACGACATTATCCTGCAGACAGTAACAAAATTCATTTCATTTCTCATCTTTCTGTTTGCAGTCTATATCTTTTTCAACGGCCACCAGGAGCCCGGGGGCGGTTTTATCGGGGGACTGATGACAAGTGCTGCTTTAGTTCTTCTTCTTCTCGCCTTTGATATGGAGACCGTCCGCCGGGCCCTGCCGATTGATTACAAAATCATGACGGCTGTCGGGCTGGTGTTTGCTGTTGGTACAGGCGTAGGCTCGTTCTTTTTCTCGGCACCGTTTCTTTCACAGACCTTCGGTTATTTTCATTTTCCCGTACTGGGTGAACTGGAGCTGACGACGACGCTCGCCTTCGACTTAGGCGTTTATCTGGTTGTTATCGGAACGGCTATGACTATTATTCAAACGATCGGAGAGGATAAATAGTGGAAATAATTATGTCTATCCTTGCCGGCTTCTTATTTACTGTCGGTTTGTATTTAATACTGACGAAAAATTTAATACGCATTATTATTGGCAGCTCAGTTTTAAGCCACGGTGCTCATCTGCTGCTTTTGACCATGGCGGGGCTGAAGACAGGAGCCCCTCCGCTGCTCGGCCTTGAAGCTGACACTTATGTAGACCCGCTTCCCCAGGCGCTGATACTGACAGCTATCGTTATCAGCTTTGGAGTAACGTCTTTTATTCTTGTTTTAGGATACCGTACGTACAAAGTGACCGGAGCGGCTGAGACTGACCAACTGAGAGGAACTGATACTGATGAGTAATTGGCTGATCCTTCCGGTCCTTATCCCTCTCATCGCAGGGATCGTGGCATTGTTTTTCCCAAAGAATGTCACCGCGCAGCGCATCTGGGCATTTATTACGAGCCTGATTCTGATTGGCGTCAATATCTTTTTGCTTACGTACATATTGTCCAATGGAATCATGACTCTTGAACTCGGCGGCTGGGAAGCTCCATTTGGCATTGTGTTTGTGGGAGATTCATTAGCAGTGCTTTTAACAACAACTACTTCCTTTGTCGCTATGCCTATTATTTATTTTTCCTTCAGCACCATTGGAGTGGAGCGGGAAAAATATTACTACTACTCCTTTTTCCAGTTTTTAATCGCCGGGGTGTCCGGGGCTTTTCTGACTGGTGATATTTTCAACCTGTTTGTCTGCTTCGAGGTTCTTCTTTTAGCCTCTTACGCTTTGATCGGCCACGGCGGTACAAAAACACAACTGAAGGAATCGTTTAACTACGTTATTGTAAACGTTGTTTCTTCCGCGTTTTTCGTTATTGGTGTTGCATATCTGTACGCTGTAACAGGCACACTGAATATGGCCCAGCTCAGTGAGCGGGTCAGCGAAGCAGGCGCTGAACCGATCATTACGGTTATTGCCATTTTGTTTTTGATCGTGTTCGGGCTAAAAGGAGCATTATTTCCTCTTTACTTCTGGCTGCCTGGATCATATTCGGTGCCTCCGACAGCCATCGGGGCGATATTTGCTGCTCTTTTGACCAAGGTCGGCATTTACAGCATTTTTAGAACCTACTCTGTTATCTTCAATGAAGACACGGCCATGACACACACCATCCTTCTCGTCCTTTCAGCGGTGACAATGATTGTTGGTGTTATCGGCGCGATTGCTTACAGAGATGTGAAATTGATTTTAGTATACAATGTTATTGTAGCTGTCGGATTTATTCTATTCGGTGTCGCTTCACTGAACAGCGATGCGTTTATAGGTGCCATATACTACCTGCTTCATGATATTGTCATTAAAGCAGCCCTGTTTCTGATTATTGGGGCGCTGATTACTGCAGCCGGCACAAGTAAGCTCTCAGGGATGGGGGGAATTATTAAGCATCACCCGCTTCTCACCTGGATGTTTTTCATTTCCGCCCTAGCCCTTGCCGGCGTGCCGCCTCTTGGCGGTTTTCCAGGCAAGCTGATGCTTGTGGTCGGTGGTGCCGAAGCCGGTCATTACATTGTCGTAGCAGTCATGATGGTTGCAAGTCTGCTCGTACTGTATTCCGTAATACGCATTTTCCTGCAGGGCTTTTTGGGAGAACCAATGCTTACCCACGCAGAACAGCATGGCAGCATTAAAGCGCAGATGCCTCCCATCGTATTTCTTGTAGCGCTCTCGGCATTCATGGGCTTCGGTGCCGAAATCATGTATCCATTGGTGGAAAGTGCAGCAGAAACGCTGATCAATCCCCGTGCTTATATTGAAGCTGTGTTAGGGGGGAATTCATAATGGCTTTTCAGGTTATGATCAATCTTGCCATGGCCCTGCTTTGGATGATTATCAATGATGCCTGGTCGTTTGCATCCTTTATCAGCGGATTTTTCCTCGGCCTGCTAGTCCTGTATTTTATGAGAGGATTTTTCCGGGAGAGGCTTTATTTTCACCGGGTCTATGCGGCCTTGGTGCTGATGCTTATCTTCTTTAAAGAATTAATTCTGTCCAGCTTCTCTGTTGCCCGGCAGATACTGAGTCCTAAATTAAACATCAGTCCAGGCATCTTTGAAATGGAAACCACTCTTGAAAAAGAATGGGAACTCACGCTGCTGTCGCTTTTAATCACTCTTACACCGGGGACCCTGGTAGTAGAAGTAGCCCCGGACAACCGCTCGCTGTTTATCCATGCGATGGACCTCCAGAGTGTGGAAGCGGCTGAAAAGGAAATCCGCAATTCATTCGAAAAAGCGATTAGGGAGGTCAGCAGATAATGGTATTAAATGCAATTTATATTACAGCAGCAACACTTGTTTCGATCTCCATCCTGCTCACGCTGTACCGGGTATTTAAAGGCCCGTCGATGCCGGACCGTGTCATTGCGCTCGACGTTATTGGCATCCAACTGATTAGTGTAACAGCTCTATTCTGCATTATTTTAAATACGAGCGCGTTCATTGAAGTTATGCTGCTGCTTGCAATCCTGGCCTTCATTGGCACGGTAGCCTTCGCTAAATATATCGAAAAGGGTGTTGTGATTGAGCATGACCGAGATCGTTGATTGGATTGTAGCACTGCTTGCCCTTTTTGGAGCAGCTTTCAGCATCATAAGCGCTGTCGGTCTGCTTCGTCTTCCGGATATTTTCACACGTTCGCACGCTGCCACGAAGGCGGCTACTCTGGGAGTACTGTGTGTTGTGCTTGCCGCCTTTCTGTTTTTCATGGTACACACGCAGACCTTCAGTCTCCGCTTCGTGCTGACCCTTGTGTTTGTATTTGTGACAGCACCTGTGGGCGGACACTTGATCGCAAGGGCAGCTTATAACGCCGGCGTTCCACTCGCGGAGGGGAGCTCCCAGGACGCTCTCAGCCGATCCAGGAAAGAGAACCGGTCCTTCAATGAAGAGGAAACCGATAACCATCATTAAGGAAAAACCGGACCATTTATCTGGTCTGGTTTTTTGATATTCAATCTTTTTCTCATAAATACTGGAATTCTTATCAAACCCTTGTTATGATGGGGTTTAAGAAAAAAACCAGAATAATGTAAGTATTTTTAAAATATTTTTGCTTTATTCCTGGCTTTTCTTCTTAGAAACCTACAAAAATAAATGGAAGGGTTGACATACCGGGCTTTTCATGAGTTAATTTGGTATGAAAGACTCTAAATTTATGGAATGAAAGGGAGTATTTTCATGAACAAGACGGATTTAATCAACGCAGTTTCAGACCAGGCTGAGCTTTCGAAAAAAGACGCTTCCAAAGCTGTAGACGCTGTCTTTGACAGCATCACAGAAACTTTGAAAAAAGGCGACAAAATCCAGTTAGTTGGATTTGGAAGCTTTGAAGTACGCGAGCGTGCTGCACGTAAAGGGCGTAACCCACAAACAGGCGCGGAAATTAAGATCCCTTCCACGAAAAACCCTGCGTTTCGCCCAGGTAAACAGCTGAAAGACGCTGTAAACTAACATAAATATTTTAAAAACAGCCCTTCTGAAAATCAGGAGGGCTGTTTTTTCTTGAGGTTCTTTGGTGTTTCTTCCAGGGCGAATAAGGGAACAATTCTATATCATTCTTTGAAGGAGCTTGCGTATGGATATAACAATTACCCGTCCAGCGATTAAATGGATGAAAGAAGAACTAAATGTGGAAAGCGGCGATTCCGTAAGATTCTATGTCCGTTACGGCGGCTCTCCGCAGCTCTATCCCGGATTTTCTATGGGTATTGCTCTCGATAAACCGGAGAGACCGGCAGTAATGACAGAGGAGGAAGGACTCACCTTTTTCGTGGAAGACGCAGACAGCTGGTATTTGCGCTCGCACAATCTGCACGTCAGCTTCAGCCGGAAGCACGATACGATTATATTTGAATACAAGGAAAGCGGTGACGCAGAGTAGGAATTACTCTGCGTTTTTTCTCCGTCTTCCCCTCAAATTCCCTGAACAAAAAAAGGCTGCAGGCATTTGTGCCTGCAGCTTCAAAGGGAGAGAGAGTGATGCCTAAAGGAGAGCCTGTTATTCACGGCTACAGGAAATGGCTTGCTCCAAAATGAAAAACCACACTGGCTGATCCATTTCGATTGTTCCTGCGAAAGGCAACAATGTAAATGTTGGAACGAAGCATCTGCCTCCTGTTATTTATTAGTGTACATAGTTACTGCATGGGTTTCATTATGTATGTTAGATGTTCTTCCATTCTTTTTTCCTTCGGCTTTCATTCCTGCAGTTTAATTGTTTTTTGCGAATCGTTTTACTATACTAAAAAAGCACCCTACATACGTGAAACCTTTCCAAAATGAAGGGGATCACGGGTATACTACGAGGAGGACGTTACCTTGTCTATGAAAAGACCTTTAACTGCAGCAGATTTAGAACGTATTCACGTCGTGGATGATGCCCGTCTTTCTTCAGACGGCGAACGGTATGCTTTTGTACAAAAATCTATTCAAAGTAATACGAACAGCTACTATTCAAATATATACACGCAGTATTTAACAGACGATGTTCCTGTTCAGTGGACGTTTGGGTCTTATACAAATGTTTCGCCGCGGTGGTCACCGGACGGCTCCAGCCTCGCTTTTGTGTCTGACCGCTCGGGCCTTAACCAAATTTGGATAATGAGCACCTCAGGAGGAGAGCCAAAGCAGATTACCTTCGTTAAACATGGCGCCTCCAATCCAGTATGGTCGCCGGACAGCCAGAAGCTGCTGTTTGAAACGGAACAGGCTCCTGAAGAAGACATCTTTACTACGGAGGGAGACTCTCCGAATAATTCTCCTTCTGCTGTGAAAATTGACCGTCTCCGTTATAAATCAGACAGCCGGGGCTTTCATCACGGCAGACGCGTACACATTGGTTTATTTCGATTCGACCTCGAGGAGAGTTCCCTGCTCACTAACGGCAGCTACGATCACCACACTCCTGACTGGTCTCCCGACAGTCAATTTATTGTATTTTCAGCAAACAGAAACAGCGATGAAGACATTTCCCCGGTGCAGGATTTGTATACCCTAAACATTGAAACAAAAGAAATTTCCAAACTCACGGATTCTGCCGGTACCTTTACTAATGCCAGCTGGTCACCCGACGGCTCCTGGATAGCTTGCACTGGTCACGAATTGGAATATAAAAGCGCCACGATTAATCAAATCTGGCTGATCAATCCATTAACAAAAGAACGAAAAGGAATGACGTTAAAGTGGGACGTCCAAATAGGCGACTACATGATTGGCGATATCAGAACCGGTCATACCTCTGATAAGCCCGTATGGTCGAGCGATCAGGAGCATATTTACTTTTTGGCGAGCGAAAACGGAAAAGTCGGCTTGTATCAGATGGATATGCATAATGAAATCACCGCTGTTCATGATGAGGACAACCACGTTTTCTCGTTCTCCTTTCATCCTAAAAATGAACAGTTTGTGCTCGGCATCAGTGATCCTTCCAACCCAGGTGATTTTTACAGCCGGCGACTTGAGGACAAACGCCGTGTCCGGCTCACAGACGTAAACGCCAGCTTTTTAAAAGAGATTGATCTTTCCCTGCCCGAAACCTTTTCTGTCCGTACAGGCGATCATTGGGACGTTCAGGGATGGATAATGTATCCTGTTGATTATGAAGAAGGACAGAGCTTCCCACTGATTCTGGAAATTCACGGCGGCCCCCACGCTATGTATGGTCACACGTTCTTTCACGAGTTTCAGCTGCTTGCTGCCGAGGGATACGGTGTCCTGTTCAGCAATCCCCGGGGAAGCCACGGCTATGGCCAGGCCTTTGCCGATGCCTGCCGACGGGATTATGGCGGAAAGGATTTCGAGGATCTGCTTGCGATTCTGGATC
Organism: Marinococcus sp. PL1-022; assembly: GCF_033845285.1. Lineage (NCBI taxonomy): Bacteria > Bacillati > Bacillota > Bacilli > Caryophanales > Bacillaceae > Marinococcus > Marinococcus sp. PL1-022. The sequence continues at coordinate 2,005,552 of NZ_JAWXCX010000001.1, forward strand.
ATGCGGTTGAAAGCTATGAGTTTGTTGACCGCAATCGGCTGGGAGTAACCGGAGGAAGCTATGGCGGCTTTATGACAAATTGGATGATCAGCCATACTGACCGCTTTAAAGCGGCCGTCACCCAGCGCTCCATTTCCAACTGGCTCAGCTTTTACGGGGTGAGTGATATAGGCTTTTTCTTTACAGACTGGGAGATCGGTGTGCCGCTCCATCAGGATCCGGAAAAGCTCTGGCACCATTCCCCTCTCCGCTACGTCAAAGATATTCATACGCCTTTACTGATCATGCACAGCGAAAACGATTACCGCTGCCCGATTGAACAGGCGGAACAGCTGTTTATTAACATGAAATATTTAAACAAAACGGTCTCGTTTCTCCGTTTCCCGGGAGCCAATCATGAACTAAGCCGCTCCGGCCCTCCCGCTCTTCGAATCGAACGGCTGAATCACATGGTCGACTGGTTCCACCACTATATCGAAAAATAATATTCAACTTTTTCGGTGCCGTGCAGCATAAAATGATCCCGCTTCAGTAGAGAAGCGGGATTTCATTTACACGTCAGCATTAATAGTCCTTGTCTTCACTGCCGGAGCGTTTCTTCGTATGATGTTTTTTCCTGTTTTCTTCTTCTTCGTATTTCATATCTGCCAATGGAATTGGATCTTCCTTGCTCGCAGGCGGTCCTTCATTCCCCGGCTTTTTCTCCGGCTCCTGTTTTTTTTCTTTTTTTACTTTATTTTTAAGACGTTCTGATTCTGACATCTTTATCCCTCCTGTAATATAGTACCTGTAAGTATGTATACCACATTCGGGAGAAGGAAAAACAATGATACTCCAGAAGGAGGATACTATGCAAAATGCCCGCTATTGGAAAAACAGAATTCGCACCCGTTCTGCCGCTATAATGGGCGAAGAGCATATGCGAAAAGCAGCGGTAGTAGTACCCCTGCTTCAACTACACGATGAATATCATATAATGTTTGAGCGCAGAGCATGGTCGCTGCAGTCGCAGCCGGGAGAAATATGTTTCCCGGGTGGAAAAATCGATGATTCCGATCCTACTCCTCTTGCTGCAGGACTTCGCGAATTTGAAGAAGAAACCGGAATCCCCTCGCACGCGATGGATATATGGGGAGCTTTGGACGTTGTTGTCCAGCCATTTCAGCGAATAGTCTATCCCTACATTGGGGAAGTTGATTACGCGGGTGATTTTTCCCCTAATACCTCAGAAGTGGACGAACTGTTCACCGTGCCGCTTGATTTCTTTTTAAAGCACGAGCCCGAAAAGCATAATGTTTATATGGGCATGCGTTTTTCAGAAACTTTTCCCACTTCATTAATACCAAATGAAGAAACGTACCGTACAAACACTACAACGCTGCCCCAGTTTATCTATCACTACCAGAATGTCGTCATCTGGGGGCTGACCGCACAAATTATCCGGCATGCTGTTTCTCTTCTTCGTTAGCCTTCGCCTCTGAATAAAATAAAAGGCGACCTATGCCTGCGCCAAAAGGGCAATCACCATGTCAGCCGACTGCTTCGAAGCATGCTTTAAAAATTCATCGTAGGACTGCTTTGCTTCTTTGCCCGCAATATCACTGAGTGAACGGATAACTACAAAAGGGCAGGAAAACCGGTAGCATACCTGGGCAATTGCCCCTGCTTCCATTTCCGCACATTGAGGCTCCTCGAAGTGAGCTTTTAAGCTGTCTACCTGCTCAGTCTTACTCATAAACGAGTCACCAGACAAAATCAGCCCCGTCCGCGTATTCAGCTCCACCTGCGAAGCGGCGGCTTCTGCTTTCTCGATCCATTCCCGGCTTGCAGGATAAGCTGCCGGCATGTTTGGCACCTGTCCGAATTCATAGCCAAATACTGTTGCATCCACATCGTTGTAGCGCACCTCTGTGGATATCACCACATCACCCACAGACAGGTCCGGGTTAAATCCTCCGGCTGACCCTGTATTAATTACAGCTTCAGGCTTATACAGCCCGATTAAAAGCGAGGTAGCGATAGCTGCATTTACTTTTCCAATACCCGACTGCAAAAGAATTACTTCATGGCCGTTTAAGTGGCCAAAAGAAAAAAAGCAGCCTCCGGTTTCTTTTTCTTCAACGTTTTTCATTAAGCTTTTTAAATACTCCACTTCTTCTTTCATTGCTCCAATAATTCCTAAACGCATTGGCGGACCCACCTTTATCATTTACAATTATATTTACTGGTAAAACTACCTTGTACATTATAACGCAAAGGAGAATACATATGTCCTTAAACCTGCAAACAATCCGGGACAAGGTCGAATTTTTTGAATCATTGTCCCTCGAGCAGCTGGAGGCAGATATTCAAAAAAAGATCGATCAGAATGAAGCTTTGATGCTCGGGGTTCATCACGTTCAGCACCACGTTCATACCCGTTCAGAAAACGGTCGTTCAATTTACACCGCCGTCGTGCATTTCCGGGCTGTACCCACCCCTTAGTTTAGCCTGAACAATATAAAGAAAAACCGGCCTCCCTTAGGAAAGCCGGTTTTTTCTAGTCGTACTGATTACTGCTGAGACGTTCAACACTTGTTGGTTTCCAACCTTCGCCGTCCACCCACTCCATGCGTACTTCGTACGGATTTTCACTGCTGGCGTCTTCACTGATAACTGCTCTTGCAGTATCCTGCGATCCTCCGTTTTCGAGTCTCCACAGCACCGTGCTGTTGCCTTCTGTCGATCTCAGCCCAGTGGCAGCCTCCACAGCATCCTCCATTTCCTCCCAGTTCTGACCACCTTCAGTAAAATCAGCCGTAAAGTTTTCCTGTTCAGTGCCTACTGGTTCGTATTCACCGTCTTCCTGAGTTGTTTCCGTATCAGCGCTGTCACTGCCTTCTGATTCGGAAGTACTGCTGTCCTCTTCTTCTGATGAATCTTCGCTGGTAGTGCTTTCCTCAGGGGAGTCACTTTCGGCTTCATCATTTGAAGAAGCTGCCGGCTCTTCTTCTGTGGAGGAGTCGGATTCTGAGGAAGAATCAGATTCAGAGGTATTTTCTGATTCTTCTGAGGTATCTTCTGCACCTTCTTCATCTGCATTATTTTCCGGAGTTTCTTCTGTAGAAGAAGTGTCCGGGTTGTCCTCCGGTCCGCTTTCATTCTGCTCTTCTTCGGTATTGGTTGAGTCTGCCATCTCTTCTCCGTTATCTTCAGCCTGGTCGTTATTATTATTAAAAAACAATAACAGAATGCCAAAGAACAGAATGAGCACTGCTACAATACCAATAGCAGCATTTAAAACATTATTCATCCGCTTCTTTCTTTTCTTTTGAAAGCGTGAGCCGGACTCGTCGTTATAGTTGTTGTTCGACATCTTAGGATCCACCTGCCCTTATCGTATGTAATGCTTTTGTAGTACAAAAACACGCCCTGCAGAGAGAACGTAACATGTTTTATCATAAAGGAAATACTTCCGGATAACGAGGGAACATAGACCTATGATTTACATCCTCAAAGCAGGGCGCCGCGCTTAAGTTTTATTGGTACTGGCAGACTTCTAGGCTATTTCAATAATCTCGACTTCAATGTCTCCGCCTGGTGTCGAAACCGTTACCTGTTCACCAATCTGGCGTCCGAGCAGGCTCTGGGCCATCGGTGAATCGTTGGATATTTTTCCTTCAAGCGGATCAGACTCTGCGCTTCCAACGATCGTATAGCTTTCTTCATCACCGTTTGGCAGTTCTTTAAACCGTACTGACTTTCCGAGCGACACCACGGAGTTATTACTTGTGTCTTCTTCAATGATGGCAGCATTTTTCAGCATCTGTTCAATCTGGCTTACTCGTCCTTCGACAAAGGCCTGCTCATCTTTGGCAGCATCGTACTCCGAATTCTCGGACAAATCGCCAAAGCTTCTGGCAATTTTTATACGCTCTACGACTTCCTGCCGTCGCTCAGTTTTTAAATATTCCAATTCCTCTTCCAGCTTCTTTCTGCCTTCTTCTGTCATAAAATGCTGCTTTTCTTCTGGCATATTTTCACTCCTCTATTCAATATAAAAATGTATCATATTTTGGCTCACTTTTATAGTATTTTACGTTATACTACCGGGCGCTTCCGGAAGACGGGCGCTGACCGCCACCCCGTCACCAACCGGAAAAATGTTGGTGCGAAAGTCTTTTCTTTCCATCAGCCAGCGGTTGTACGCACGTATTTTTTTCACCATCGGCTGTAATCGTCCAGGAATATCCGCTTCATGGTCAGCGACCAAACCCCGGAACAATACGTTATCACTAATAATGATCCCTTCCGGGGCCAGCAGCTGCTCACACAATTGAAAATACTGCTGATACTGTCCTTTGGAAGCGTCTATAAATACTGCGTCAAATGCCGTTTTGTCTGCAAATTCCTCCTGCAGGTTTAAAGCATCTCCAAGGACAAATGTAGTCTGCTCCTTCCACGGGCTTTTAGCCCGGTAGTATGCTGCACGCCTGTAGCGTTCTTCGTCTTTTTCCACCGACACTATGGAGGTCCCGGGCAGGGCGGATGCCATCCGTAAAGCAGAATAACCGATGGCCGTGCCAATCTCCAGAACCGATACCGGCTTTTTTAATTGGAGAATTTCGATCATGAATTGCAGTGCCTCTTCGTCCATAACCGGTATACGGTCACGTTCTGCTTCTTTGATCATTTCATCAAACCACGGCGGCGGCCCGATACCCAGCTCTTTCCGGTATTCATTAAAATGATTGTTTATGTCCGGCATTTTTTCGCCTGCTTTCCTGGCTATTGATTCTCCCATTCACTTTCATACTTTCTCTGGGTAAGCATATGCTGCTCATACGTTTCGTTATAAATAACTTCCCCGTTCGGGCGGGCATAAAAATATAATGCCTCTGTATTTTCAGGGTTCAAAGCTGCCTCAATTGACTGTACTCCCGGACTTGCAATCGGCCCTGGCGGCAGGCCCCTGTTTCGGTATGTGTTGTACGGCGAAGTTACCTTCAGATCATTGAAGGAAGTACGAAGCCTGTGTTCGCCCAGAGCATATGCCACCGTAGGATCCATCTCAAGACGCATATTTTTTTCAAGCCGGTTTTCGATTACTCCGGCAATCGGCGCACGGTCCTCTGCCCGTGCCGCCTCCCGTTCTACAATGGAAGCGATGGTCCATATTTCACGGGCGGTCCAGGGACTGTTGGTGATTTGATTTGAAAATTCTACCATAGTTTCATTTGTTCGTTCAATCATATCCTTCAATACTGTCTCAGGATCCGGGGGCTCACCGAAGTATTCATACGTCTGTGGGGCTAAATAACCCTCCAGTGTATAGCGCACGCCATTTTCGTTTTTGGCTTCCCGAATAAATGAATAGGATTCACTTAAAGAACGAATGAACGCTTCATCTGTGGCTGTTTCCAAAAACTTTTCTTCTGAAAAATCAGCGTTCTTTGCACTGAGTCGTGCTATCTGCTCCAAAGACCTTCCCTCCGGAATAGTGATGGAGGCAACCGGTTCCTGTGCCTGCTGCCCGGCTTCAAGCGTACGGGCAATTTCCCCGGCACTCATCGAAGCAGATAATCGGTATGTACCGGCTTTCAGGCTGTCCGGCCGTAAGTAACTGAAATATTGAAAAACACTGGCATTTTTGATCAGCTGCTGCTTTTCCAGCTTCTCAGCTGCTGCTTCCGTGGAAGTGCCCTGTTCAATAATGACAGTCTGTTTTTCCCTGTTATTTTCTGCTGCCGGAAAAAGCATATACAGCACATATATGAGAGCTGCCGCGACACTCATCAGAAATATAGTCCCCAGGAAATAAAATGCCGCCTTCCGTTTTTTCTTAGTAGAGCTGCGGCGCCCGGAGTGTGAATATATGAGCGTTTTCATGAATGGATGTTCTCCTCTTAACCTGCGGGCTCAGCTGCACGGCAGGCATAATGATAAAGAAAAACACCGGAAGAAGATCCGGTGTGCTTCCTTTACGGTTAGAACAAGTTCTACTCCATTTCGTTAGCACTGTAAGTGTTCACCATTTCTTCGACCATTTCCCATTCTTCGTCAGACTCGATTGGGAAAAGGTTTATATCGGACTCGTCCCCTTCGCCTTCTTCCTCGTAGCGGAAAGCAAAAACCTCCACTTCGTCATTGTCGGCTTCGCTTGACGGAACCACTACAATGTAGGACTGCTCGCTCTCATCTGCGTCAAATGTAAACAGGATGTCAAATAAATGTTCATTGCCGTCCTCATCAGGTATGACAATTCTTTCTTTTTCTTCTTCTTCGGCCATTTTATTTCACCTCTTTACTATAAGTTTGATTGATGATCCAAATAACTCTGCAGAATCATCACAGCTGCCATTTTATCCACAACTTTTTTTCGCTTTTTTCTGCTGACATCTGCTTGTAATAGTGTGCGTTCTGCCGCCTTCGTTGTCAATCGCTCATCATACATGGCCACCGGCAGCGAGGAAAATTCTTCAAGGTTTTCTGCGAATGCCTGACACTCTTTTCCCCTGCCCCCAATCGTGCCATCCATATTTTTGGGAAGGCCGACCACAAGCTGCTCGATTTCATTTTCTTTAACCAGTTCAAGAATACGGGGAAAGGCCTCGTCCGGCTCAGTCGTTTTTAAATGAATCGTTTCTATACCCTGGGCCGTCCAGCCCAGCGCATCGGAGACGGCGATCCCGATTCTTTTCTTTCCGACATCGATGCCAAGCGCCCTTTTCACAAAGATGACTGGTGGTCCTTCAGATAGTGTCGCATTAATTCTTCAATTAATTCATCCCGCTCGAGCTGGCGGATGATCGTTCTTGCTTCTTTATGACGGGGAATATATGCTGGATCGCCTGAAAGCAAATATCCCACAATTTGATTAATTGGATTATACCCTTTTTCTTCAAGCGCTTCATACACACTGAGCAGCACTTCTTCGGCCTTTGGATCGGAAGAATCTTCCTTTCGGTTAAAACGTACGGTCCGGTCGTTCGTATCCAATTCCTCCACCTCCTCAGATGACTTTTCACGAAATGTCATTTCATAAAAAGCAGAAGGGAGGAGAAGCTCCCTTCCTATACTGTGGTAACTAATACGATTACTGTATAGACGATTATATTGTACATGAGATAGGGGCACTTAGGAAAGGGTTAAGATAAAGTTCTTCGCTTCTTCCAATGCTTCTGTAAGCTTTTCAGGCTGTTTTCCTCCTGCCTGAGCCATATCCGGGCGGCCGCCTCCGCCGCCTCCGCAAACTTCCGCTGCTTTTTTCACAATATCTCCTGCTTTGTACCGTTCAGTCAGATCTTTAGTTACTCCGGCAATAAGCTGTACTTTTTCCCCCTCCGATGTTCCAAGCACGACAATACCGCTTCCAAGCTTCTGCTTGAGTTCATCTACGGTCTGCCGCAGCGTATCCTTATCTGCTCCTGGAAGCTCTTTGGCAATAACCGGAATGCCGTTTATTTCCTCGGCCGCGTCTGCAAGATCCCCGGCTTCGAGATTACTCAGCTTCTGCGACAGCGATTCATTTTCTTTTTGGAGACTTCTAATCTGCTCCTGCAGAGCTTCTGCACGCTGCGGGATATCGTCAATGGCACGGGAGCGGACGATGCTGCCTGTTTCTTCAAGCAGCTGCATTCTGCTTTCAAAGTATTCATACGCGTACTGGCCGGTAACAGCTTCTATTCGGCGGGTGCCGGCACCAATTCCCGATTCTCCTGTAATCTTGAACACTCCGACTTCGGAGGTGCTGCCGACATGACAGCCGCCGCACAGTTCAATACTGTAGTCGCCGATCTGTACTACGCGAACTCTTTCCCCGTATTTTTCCCCAAACAACGCAGTGGCGCCCATCTGCTTCGCTTCATTGATTCCTTTTTCTTCAATCAGAACCGACACATTGCCCCACACTTTTTCGTTTACAAGATATTCGATCCGCTTTATTTCCTCTGCAGTGACCTGCCCAAAATGGGAAAAGTCAAAACGGAGGCGGTTATCTGTCACAATCGATCCTGCCTGGTTAACGTGCTCCCCGAGCACATCCTTAAGGGCCTGGTGCAGCAAATGGGTCGCCGTGTGGTTTTTAATAATGCTTCTTCTCGTATTTTCTTCGATGGATGCCCGTACATGCATCCCTTTACGAAGCGATCCTTTTTCAATTCGTACCGTATGAAGATTTTGGCCGTTCGGAGCTTTCTGCACATCTTCCACTATCGCTTCCATCCCTGCGGCTTCATTTACGATCGTGCCGCGGTCTGCCACCTGGCCGCCGCTTTCTGCATAAAACGGGGTTTTTTCCAGAATGAGCTGCACCTGCTCTCCGGCTCCGACTGTATCCACGAGTTCTTTATTGTGAATCAGCGTCTGAACGCTTGTCTCCACGTCAAAATGCTCGTAGCCGACGAAGGTGCTCTCTGTATCAATATCTGTCAAAAGCGACTCCTGAGTCTGCATCGAACCGCTGTCTTTTCTAGCCGCACGTGCCCGGCTCCGCTGGGCTTCCATTTCCACTTCGAATTCTTCATTGTCCACCGCGAACCCTTCGTCTACTACGTATTCTGCCGTTAAGTCAGGCGGGAATCCATACGTATCGTACAGGCGGAAAACATCTTTACCGGAAATGACTGTTTCTCCTTTGTTTCGGGCTCTTTCTGTTACCTGTCGCAGCATTTTCAGCCCATCGGTCAGCGTCTCATGAAAACGTTCTTCTTCAGTTTTCACTACACGTTCAATAAAGGACTGCTTTTCACGAACCTCCGGATAATAATCTTCCATGATTTCGCCCACAATGCCTATAAGCCTGTGCATGAACGGCTCCTCCTGCCCGAGCCAGCCGGCGTAACGCACCGCACGGCGGAGCAGACGGCGCAGAATGTAACCGCGCCCTTCATTGGACGGAAGGGCCCCGTCCCCGATGGAGAAGCTGACTGTCCGGACATGATCGGCAATCAGGCGAAAAGCAATATCCTGCTCTTCATTTTCTCCATACGTTCTTCCGGATACCTCTTCTACCTTTCGGATGATCGGCCGGAAAAGATCGGTATCAAAATTTGTTGGTACGTCCTGAACGAGGGTCACAAGCCGTTCAAGCCCCATGCCGGTATCAATGTTTTTCTTTGGCAGCGGAGTGTACGTATCATCGGCGTTATGATTAAACTGCGAAAATACGAGATTCCACACCTCTAAATAACGCTCGTTCTCTCCTCCAGGGTACAGCTCCGGATCCCGGGGGTCATTTCCCCAGCTGTCTCCGCGGTCATAAAAGATTTCCGTGTTCGGTCCGCTTGGCCCCTGGCCGATATCCCAGAAGTTTTCTTCGAGACGGATCACCCGTTCTTCCGGAAGGCCGATAATCTCTCTCCAATACTGGTACGCTTCGTCATCTTCCGGATGAACGGTAACCGACAGCCGGTTTTCGTCAAAGCCTATCCAGCGCTCCGACGTTAAAAATTCCCACGCCCATTCGATGGCTTCTTTTTTAAAATAATCGCCAATCGAGAAATTGCCGAGCATTTCAAAAAAGGTGTGGTGGCGCGTCGTTCTTCCAACGTTTTCAATATCGTTTGTCCGGATGGATTTCTGCGCATTCGCAAGCCGCGGATTTTCAGGAATCACCCGTCCATCGAAATATTTTTTCATCGTAGCGACCCCGCTGTTGATCCATAAAAGCGTCGGATCCTCATGCGGAACGAGCGAGGCGCTCGGCTCAATGGTATGTCCTTTTTCCTCAAAAAAGTCCAAAAAGCGCCGCCGGACTTCAGTAGATGTTAATGCTGGCATTATTGATCAGCCTCCCGTGAGTTTTTCATTTTTGTTTAAATTACATTAAAAAACCCGCCCCTGAAAACAGGGACGAGTGTGCTCGCGTTACCACCCTGGTTGCCGCATATAAAAACGGCCAACTCAGCATCCGTAACGTGGATCATCCGACAGGGTTTGCCTGCACTCCGGAGCAGCGTTCGGGCGGGTTATTCTCCGGCAGTTTCAGCCACTGCTGCCGGTCTCTGTGAGAATATATCCGCCGTACTCGTTCCATCACTGTTTTTATTATTCTGTTTCAGTTATATCGGAAACCGTATTTTCTGTCAAGCCTGCTCATCCGGATCCTCTTCCCGGTTCTTCAGGCGTTCCCGAAGATACGAATACCGTTCATTTTTTGACTCCTGCTTTACCGCATACATAAATGCTTCCTTTTCCCCGCAGAGAATTAAATAGTCCTTTGCCCGTGTTATCGCTGTATACAACAAATTACGGCGCAGCATCCGCCGGTAGGACATCAGCATCGGGACGACCACGATGGGAAATTCGCTTCCCTGCGCCTTATGAATAGAAGTACAGTAGGCAAGAGTTATTTGTTTAAGGTCCTGGCGTGTGTAGCTGACTTCCTTTTCATCAAAGGAAAAAACAATCTGCATTTCTTTATCAACAGTTTCTTTTGCTTCAAAGACAGTTTCGAGCACGCCTTTATCTCCGTTATATATCCCTTCTTCACCGTTATTTACGAGCTGTAGAACGATATCATCCTTCTGGTAAACAGCGTCGCCGAAGGTTACACTCCGCTTTTGAGGCGTCCGGGGATTAAACATTTCCTGCAGACGTTCATTTAAGGCGTGGATCCCTGCCTCCCCGCGGTACATCGGGGCAAGCACCTGAATATCCATCGGATCGTAGCCCTTCCGAATGGCGCCGGCACACGTTTTCTCCACCACATCGGCCACCTGGCCTTTCGTGCACGGGAAAAACCGCCGGTCTTCAAACGGCTGTTCAAAATCGTCCGGGAGCCCCCCTTCCTTCATCGCGTGGGCCAGCTCTACAATCGACGACTGATTGGTCTGCCTGTACACCACCGATAAGCTCACGGTCGGTATAGTACCGGCTTCAAGCAGATCTCCAAGCACCTGGCCCGGTCCTACCGAAGGGAGCTGGTCTTCATCGCCCACAAACACGACCTTCATTCCCTTCGGGACCGCCCGAATCAGCTGATTTGCAAGCCACATGTCCACCATGGACACTTCGTCGACAATCAGCAGTTCCCCTTCGAGGGGCTCGTACTCATCCTTCTCAAACAGTTCGTTCTCTCCTTCCCCGCTAAACCCGAGAAGCTTATGAATCGTCACTGCCCGCAGGCCGGTGGACTCCTTCATCCGTTTCGCCGCCCGTCCGGTCGGCGCAGCAAGCAATACAGGGAAGGGCTTCTTGCCTGAATATTCGGAAGGATCCAACGAAACATCATACAGCGACGCGTATACTTCCACGATGGCCCGGATGATCGTAGTCTTACCGGTTCCCGGCCCGCCGGTAAGAAGCATTACCGGCTCTTCCATAGCCGTATGGATCGCTTCTTTCTGCTGCTCGGCATACTCAATATCAAATTTTTCTTCCACTTTTCCGAGAGCCTGCAGCAGATCTGCCTGGGAATGTTCTTTTTCTTCTGCTTCCTCCTGCAGCTTATGCACCCTACCTGCAAACCCTTTTTCCGCAAAATACAAAGAGGCAATATACACACGATCATCGTCAATCTGCACCCGTTCTTCGTTTACAAGCTCCTGCAGGACAAGCTTCAGCTCCTGCTGATCAATGGTAACAGCAGGGTCTGCAAGCAGCTGTTCTGCGCTGTCAAGCAGCTGCTGCTTCGGAATATACACATGCCCGTCCTGCATCGTCCGTTCATACAGTTCAAACAGCACTCCCGCCTTCAGACGGCTTGGGTCATTTTTTTGGATGCCGGTATTTTCCCCGAGCCGGTCCGCTTTTGTAAACCCGACCCCGTCCACGTCCCAGACGAGCTGATAGGGATCATGCCGAATAATATCGAGCGTCCGCTCGCGGTATTGATTGTATATTTTCACGCCCAGATCGGTACCAAAGCCGTAGCGTACAAGAAGGGTCATGGCATGCTCCATGCCTTGATTTTCGAGCATAGCCGTGCGGATTTGTTTGCGCTTTTCTTCATTTAGGCCTGGGATTTTTTCAAGCGCTTCCGGACGCTCAAGCACTTCATCAATCACTTTTGCCCCAAAGCGATCAACCAGTTTTTCTGCTGTTTTTGGCCCGATATACGGGAATCGGTCGCTCGATAAGTAGTCAATTAACGCTGATCGTTCGGTCGGTATTTCCTTTTGATAAGAAATGACCTGATACTGGGTGCCAAACCGCGGATGCTGTTTAATCTCGCCGTTAAAGCGGTACCGTTCATTTGCCTCCACCGTCGGAAGAATGCCAACAATGGTCGTTGTGCTTTCATCAAAGGAGGGTATCGATTCTTTAATTTTCACTTTCGCTACGGTGTAGCCGTTTTCTTCATTCCGGAATATAACGTGCTGCACCGTGCCGAGGACGTAGGGTTCGAGCAGTTCCTGTTCATCGTGTCCGTTCTCCATAGCACAACCTCACTTTTCGCTGAGCAGCTGCTGAACCTGCTGTCTGCCGTTTTCTGCCAGTGCATGTTCAGGCTCTGCTTCAAGTGCTTTCTCGAAGAACCTGAGTGCTTCTTCCGCCCGTTCATTAAACAGAGCAGCCACTCCCAGATTGTAATGGGCATCGGCATGGTCCGGGTCCTGCTCCACCACTTTTTTAAATTCTGCTTCAGCCTGATCGACCTCCTCCTGCTGGGCGAGCGACAGCGCATAGTAATATCTGGCTTCGGCGTCTGATTCATCGAGCTCCACGGAGCGCTTGAAATTAGCAATAGCGTACGGAAGACGGTCGGACTGCAGGTAGCTCAGTCCGAGCATAAAAAACAGACTCGAGTCTTCAAGCCCCTGCTGCTGGGCTCCTTTATACATCGTAATGGCCTCGGCGTACTCCTCCCGGTTATATAGTACATTACCAGCCCCGTAATAGGCTGTTGCAGCCGTTTCATCTACTTGCAGTGCCTTGGTGAAAAAACGGATGGCTTTGTCGTCTTCCCCCGCTTCGGCAAGCAGATTACCAAAATTTATGTACGCGACAGGATCATTTGGCTCCAATTCCATCTGCTCGTTCAAAAGCCTTGCTGCTTCTTCAAACTCCCCGTTTTGTAAGTGCTCCATTGCCTGCTGATTTTTATCCATACTATCATCCTTTTCAAGTCTTCTTACTGTATTATTTCACGATCCGGGGTGATTGAAAAGCCTCCCCGGCACACTGAATAAACCAAGAAAAAGGAAAACGTTACGTTGCAACGCTTTCCTTCATCATCGCCTCTTCTATTGTTGCGCCTCCAAGGCACACATCGCCGTCGTAAAAGACAACAGCCTGTCCCGGAGTCACTGCCCGCTGCGGTTCATCAAACTCTACGAGCAGTTCTCCATTTGTTTTCTGATGCACGGTAACGCCCTGGTCCTTCTGACGGTACCGGAATTTCGCGGTGCATGAAAACGGAAAGGACTCCGGCTCATGAATCCAGTTAGGCTCAGAGGCAGTCAGCTGCTCCGAATACAATCGCCTGTGGTTGCCGCCCTGCCCGACAATCAGAACATTTCGTTCCATGTCTTTGTCCACAACAAACCACGGTTCGCCGGACCCGCCGATGCCAAGCCCCTGGCGCTGGCCGAGCGTGTAGTACATCAGCCCGTCGTGGCGGCCCTTCTCTTTTCCTTCAGGACTCTCCATGATACCCGGCTGTGCGGGAAGATACTCCTGCAGGAAATCCTTGAAGTTCCGCTCTCCTATAAAGCATATTCCTGTGCTGTCTTTTTTTCCAGCGGTTTCAAGGTCCCGTTCCTCCGCCATTTTCCGGACCTCGGATTTATCATACTCTCCGAGTGGAAACAGCACACGGCTCAGCTGTTCTTCGCTTAACTGGTTTAAAAAATACGTCTGGTCCTTGTTGTTATCCACTCCGCGCAGGAGGTACGTCCCGTTTTCGGTATGGTTGACGCGTGCATAGTGCCCGGTCGCGACGTAGTCTGCCCCGAGATTAAACGCGTGGTCAATAAACGCACGAAATTTTATTTCTTTATTGCACATCACGTCAGGATTCGGCGTGCGGCCGGCTTTGTATTCCTCCAGAAAGTACGTAAAGACCCGGTCCCAGTATTCCTTTTCAAAATTTACGGCGTAGTAGGGAATATCCAGTTGGTTGCATACCGCAATGACGTCCTCGTAGTCTTCAGTAGCCGTACACATTCCGGACTCATCTGTGTCGTCCCAGTTTTTCATGAAAATACCGATCACTTCATAGCCCTGCTCTTTTAATAGAGCGGCCGTAACGGAAGAGTCCACTCCCCCGGACATCCCCACAACAATTCGTGTATCTGCATTGGTCATTTCAGAGCCTCCTTTTCCTTCATTTTCCGGCTTATTTTCGCTGCCGCCTGGGCAGCGATTTTCATTTCTTCCACGGTGTTTCCGTACCCAAAGCTGAACCGGACGGATTCATAGATACGTTCGTCTTTTCCATACATTCCTTCAAGCACGTGAGATGGCTCTACAGTTCCGGCGGTGCATGCCGATCCGCTTGAGACGGAAACTCCTTCCATATCCATCTGCACAAGAAATGCTTCAAGCTGAATACCGGGGAAATATACGTTTAGAATATGCGGACTTTTTTCTGCTTCCCGGCCGTTGATCTGATACAGGCTCCCGCTACGGTCAAGTTCGGCTAAAAAAGCCTCCCTGAGCGATTCAAGCTCCTGCCGGCGTTTCTCCAGACTGTTCATTTGCAGCTCAACGGCACTGGCAAAGCCCTCGACAGCGGCCACGTTTTCCGTGCCTGCCCGGCGTCTTCTTTCCTGTTCTCCGCCTGTTAATTCCGGGCGAATTTTTGCACCCTGACGCACGAATAAACACCCAGCTCCTGCCGGCCCATTGATTTTATGGGCCGTCATGGTAGCCATTGTCACCGGTGTTTCTTTTACGTTGACCGGCAGCAGTCCATAGGACTGCACCATATCGGTATGAAAAGCAATTCCTTTTTCCGCAAGCCTTCCGGCTGCTTCATGGACAGGCTGCACCACTCCTGTTTCATTGTTTACATGCATTAATGAAACAAGTATCGTCTCCGCAGTTACTGCTTCCATAATTTTTTGCACCGGCACCACGCCCTGTTCATCAGGGCGGACGTACGTGACCTGAAAGCCTTCTCTCTCAAGCGCCTGGGCTGTGTGCAAAACAGCATGGTGCTCGATGGCACTTGTCACTAGATGCTTTCCTTTTTCCTGATTCGCGTGCATAAAGCCGCGGAGGGCCAGATTGTTGCTTTCTGTACCTCCACTCGTCCATACGATTTCTTTCGGACTTGCATTTATGGATGAAGCCACTTTGCGCCGGGCCCTGTCAAGTCTTTTCCTGGCCATCCGCCCATACTCATGTACACTCGAAGGGTTTCCGGCCGGCTCTTTCATAGACTCGATCATCGTTTCAGCCACTTCTGGATGAAGCGGCGTTGTGGCTGCGTGATCTGCATATATCGCAGGCATATTCTTCTCCTCCTAATGGAGTTATTTCATATAATCGTGATAACATTATTTTTCACATTAACAAATAGGAGATTTTTTGTCTATTTCCTTGCCTGTGCTTTCATTTCCCGTGTAATATATATTTTGTTTCCTATTATTTTATGAAAGTGCGGGATGTGTGAGTGAAAAATGTTTGGATGCTCCGGCCTTTACCTAACGGCACCAACCAGCTGCATAATTTTCTGGAATATGACTTTATCGCTATTGGATATCCTATCGGCAAATCCTTGAACGGGCTCAGCTACGAAAAGGTCAAAAAAGAATTGGCCCGCTTTGATATGGATGAAGGTGCCACCAACGTGTACAATTTTATTTCCCAGATGAAACTGGACGACCTTGTGATTGTTCCGGACGACAACAACCGTGACGTTTATTTCTGCACGGTTACCTCACAGTATATTTATGTACCAAACGTTGATAATCAGAAAAAGGGGCTCGGCTATCCCCATCAGAAGACCGTCAGCTGGTTTTTTAATAAAGAGCCGCTCAACCGTAATGATTTCAGTAAAGAGCTGCAGGCCTCCCTGCGCTCGCCAAAAACTATTACAGACTTAACCCATCACCTGGACGTGCTGAATGAAATCATCTTTGATGTAGCGTTTATCAGCGGCGGCGTGCTGAAGGGCAAAGCGATTGAAACGGTCAGGGAGCTGCTTGAAGAGCATCAAACAGTCGACACAAGGCTCCGGGCAGCCGAGCTTGCACTTAAATATGATCTTTAACCCCGGCGCAAGCATTTTATTTTGCAATGAAGACCATGTGATAGCATTTTGTGAAAAACACCATTATAAAAATCTCCATGCCCTTATGCAGCATGGAGATTTCGCATATATGCGCCCGAGCTTCAGGGCTTAGATGTAAAACATATAATTTTCCTGTTCTTCGTCACCCTGATACTCCGCCAGATAATCAAGGGTAGTACTATCGAGTACATCCTTCACGGCATCCCGGATTTTCAGCCACAAGTCCCGTTTAGCCGGCTCTTCGTCATCGAGGACTTCGACCGGGCTGATCGGGCCTTCAAGGACACGGATAATATCTCCCGCTGTAATGTCAGCCGGTTCTTTGGAAAGCATATAGCCGCCGTAGGCCCCCCTTACGCTTTTCACGAGGCTCGCGTTTCGAAGCGGAGCAATCAACTGCTCCAAATAATGCTCGGAAAGGTTATGGTCCCGTGCAATTGATTTTAAGGACGTGGGGCCGCTTCCATGCTTTCTCGCGAGCGCCATCATAATCGTCAATCCGTATCTGCCTTTAGTTGAAATTTTCAATGCCGTCATCCCTTCCTGTCAGGCCTGTCATTACCTGTTACGTCTTCAATGATCCCGCTGATTGATTAGTTGCTTTGTCACCTGGCTGCCCTTTTCTAATGCTGATAAAAACAGTTGGAATTAATGCTAGTATATCATACCTGCAGTACGCTGTTCATCCTCATAAATGAGAAAACATGATACAATTTCAACATGAAACGTATATGAAAGGAGAAACTCTATGTCATCCAAACAGCCTCTTGCCTACCGGATGCGTCCTGGCTCTATCGAAGAAGTCGCCGGCCAGGAGCATATTCTCGGGGAAGGCAAAATGATTGCGCGTATGGTGGAAACAAAAAAGCTTTCCTCCATGATTTTGTATGGCCCCCCGGGCACTGGAAAAACATCGATTGCTTCTGCCATCGCAGGAAGTACAGACATTGCCTTTAAAAAAATGAACGCCGTTATGAACAATAAAAAAGACATGGAACTCGCCGTTCAGGAAGCCAAAATGTCCGATCAGCTTATTGTCATTATGGATGAAGTGCACCGGCTCGATAAAACGAAACAGGATTTTCTGCTTCCCTACCTTGAGAGTGGGCTGATCATTATGATTGGCGCTACTACTGCCAATCCCTATCATGCTATTAACCCCGCGATACGCAGCCGCACACATATATTTGAGGTGCTGCCGCTTTCCATACCGGAAATGAAACAGCTGATCGAACGCAGCCTCCATGATCCGCAGAATGGGATGGGCGCGTACCGGACGGAAATAACCGGGGAGGCACATACACATCTGGCCGAAGCGGGCGGAGGCGATGTGCGTGCTGCGCTTAATGCGCTTGAGCTTGCCGTACTAAGTACGAAGCCGGATGACGACGGCATCATCCGCATTACTAAGAGTGTCGCTGAGGAATGCATTCAACAGAAGCGTTTCACTCATGATAAAGACGGCGATCACCATTACGATGTGCTCTCCGCCTTCCAAAAATCTATTCGGGGCAGTGATCCTGACGCCGCGCTGCATTACCTGGCCCGTTTAATTGAAGCAGGGGACTTAGTCAGCATCGGCCGCCGGCTTATCGTCACCGCCTATGAGGATATCGGGCTGGCAAGCCCCCAGGCAGCACCAAGAGCCCTGGCTGCTGTTGAAGCCGCCGAACGGCTGGGCTTCCCTGAAGGAAGAATCCCGCTCGCAGATGCCGTCATAGAGCTCTGCCTCTCCCCAAAATCAAACAGCGCCTACAAAGCGCTTGATGCCGCCCGGGAGGCGATGCTGAAGGCAGGCACGCCGTCTATCCCCTCCCACCTCCGGGATTCGCATTACAAAGGGGCAGAAGCCCTCGGCCGCGGCAGCGAATACGAGTACCCGCACAACGACGAACGGGGGTGGGTTTCCCAGCAGTACCTGCCGGACAAGCTCAAAAACGAGCAGTACTACGAACCAAAAAGCAACAGCAAATTTGAAAAAGCCCTGGCGGACGTGTACCGCCAGATCAAACCAGCCAAGAAGAAAACGTAAGCCGCCGGCGATGCTTCCAGTGTCTGTCGAGACATTGTTTACGCAAAAAAGACGCCTTAAGTGAAGGCGCCTTTAATTTGCGTTTTGACTGTCACTGCTTATCGATTCCCCGGCCAGCTGCGCCGGCAGACGCACATTGAATTCGGTTCCGCTGCCAGGAGTGGAATCCACCTCCAGCGTGCCCTTAAAATCCTCCACAATCTGAAACACGGTCATCAGCCCGAGACCGGTTCCATTTGATTTGGTGGTATAAAAAGGGTTTCCGATCTTCTGCAGCTGCTCTTCACTCATACCGCTTCCCGTATCCTTTATTTTCACTTCAAAATACGGTTCCCCGGTCCAGTGCATGGATGTTTCCACCCGCAGCACGCCTCCCTCCGGCATTGCCTCCAGGCCATTTTTGATCAGGTTCACAAACACCTGGGATAATTTCTTGCGATCCCCGATTATTTCCGGAAGATCACCAAAATTCGTGTAAATGAACGTTTTGTTTTTCACAGCCTGCTGACTGTACAATTCAAGCAGTTCCTCAAGCAGACTGTTCACCTGAATACCGTGTTCATCCCCGGAGCCGGTAGGTCTGGCAAGACCCAGCAAATCCTCCACAATGCTGTTCATCCGGTCAATTTCGTTAAGCACTAAATCGTAATGCTGAATGTCCTTTTCCTTCTTCGCCGACTGGCGGAACAGCTGCACAAATCCTTTTATGGTCGTGAGCGGATTCCTGATTTCATGCGCAAATCCTGCAGACAGCTGTCCGACCATTTTCAGCTTTTCGCTCCGGACAAGCTCATTTTCCATGTCCTTCTTTTCTGTAATATCGTTAAATATAAGTACAATGCCCTCAGAGGACTTCTGAGCATCCACGGGAGGAAGAATTGTCATATTCACCAGAAAGGTCCGGTTTTTTTCGTTGATTGGCACTTCGATTTCCTTCATCTCAAGCTGCATGTCGTTCAGGCGGTGTTCTTCTATTTCACGGGCAAAATTCCGGAAATCTTCAGATTTTTCCATTACCTGCTGCACGGAGTGACCAAGTGCGTCTTTCCGGTCGAGTCCAAACAGTTTTTCACACGTGGCATTAAACGTGGTGATATTCGTAAAATCCCTGGAGACAGCTATTACTCCATTATCTGTCGTTTCCAGAATCATCGTGGACTGGCGGTGTCCCCGCTCCCGCTCTTCAAGCTGCTCTGACATATGGTTAAATGTATTAGTCAGCACATCCACTTCTTCGTAGGCATTCGTCTGCAGCGGAAATACCTTTTTGCCTATAGCAAAACGGCTTGTCGCTTCTGCAAGGCGCTCGACAGGATGCACAATGTATTTGGACAGCTTAAAAACGGCAAACACCGTAATAATTAAAACAACGCTGAAAACAAACAGGTAGCTGTAGACGAGCTGCCGGAGATTCGCATAAAATCCGCTTTTTGGCACTGTATAGCCTACGTACCATTCATTTGCCAGACTCCCTACGTTCTCCACCGGGGTGATTACGGAAACATCGTTTCCGTGCTCGATCAGCTGCTCCTCCTGCCCGGCGATCAGTTCCTCAATAGAATTCTCTTCCATCCCCTGCTCTTCAAGAAAGCTTTCCTCGAGCACGTAGCCCGAGTTGGGATAGGCAATGTATTCTCCTTCATTATTAACCACAAAGGCCTGGCCGGAAAAACGTTCATGCTCGCCCATTTTATTCAGGCGCTGCCAGAGCACCTCCCATAGCGCATTTTCATTAATGGAGGGAGAAATCACCGCTGTCACTCTGCCTGCATCATTTTCAACCGGTGCTGCCAGAGGAATGATTGGCTGCTTTAAAATGGGATCTATAAACGCTTCTTCAAGCGTTGGATTCCCCTCCCGTGCCTTCTGGTACCATACGCGGTCGGAGACGTTTTTGCCTATCACTTCATCCCGGGTGGACGTAACAATATCTCCATTTGTATCTATGTAAACAATTCCCATATATAAATTTTCTGCTTCCACCATTTGCTCGAGTTCGTTTCGTATGTCGGAAGGCGCTGCGTTCTCATCCTGCAGAACAGGATTCATTGTCATCATGTCCAGGTCATTCATTCGTTCCGATAAAACGCTCTCCATCGTCAATGACAGATTATTGGACAGCGAAAATAAAGAACCCTCAAGCTGGGATTCCATTTCTGAACGCTGCGATTCGAACAAAACCACTCCAAAAATCAGCAGTGGGAGCGCTGTTATGATTAAGGTGATTACCAGAAGCTTAGAGCGGAGTTTTCTCAATGTATGTTCACCTGCGTTTCTCTTACTGCCGTGACGATCCACCCGTTTCCCGGATTCATGTAAAAAACCTCCGGTGCACTGTTCACGCGCCGGAGGATTCATAACAATTTGGATAAAACAGGAAGAGTCCCAATGTGCCGTCAAACGAACTTGTTTTTGAACCTGCTCATGGCAGGTGGGTGCCTTGCTTGTTCGTTCATACTTCCTCAAGCATTGAGGCTTGTACTCCAGAACAAGACGACAGGCTCCCAATGTGAAAGTGTTGGCTCAAAACGATCAGTGCTTCACGAACACCTCAGGACTCTTCACATTGTTTGATTATATATTAGCACTTTCGTATAATTCGGTCAAGAACGTTACTACAACATTCCAAGGTGCACAGAGCCTTAAAAGGAGCAGATGATGACAGAAACACTAGCCAGGCTTAATGCCACGTATACGGAACAGGTGATTGAGGATTTCCAGAAAAAACGGGTTCCTGTGGAAGTCCCTCTTTGTTTAAAAGAAGATCACATCGCCTACGGCCATGATCAAAAGATCTCTTATCCTCTCAAGGAAGTGCTCGACGTTTCCTACCGCTATGAACCTGGAAAAATAGGCTTTCTTTATATTCATACGATCCAGGGCATCCGTACCTTTCAGATCAACTCAGACCCCGGTCGGTTTGTCGATCAGTTTCATCAGCTTGACCATTTATAGCTTTTTATTCGTCTTCATCCTCTTTTTCAGACACATCGAGCTTAAGATGCAGTTCATCAAGCTGTCTGCTGCTTACTTTCCCAGGCGCCTGCGTTAATGGATCGGTGGCACTCGCCGTTTTCGGGAAGGCGATCGTATCTCTCAGATTATTTCTGCCTGCGAGGATCATCACGATCCGGTCAAGACCAAACGCGATGCCGCCGTGTGGCGGTGCCCCGTAATCAAATGCCTCCATAAGAAAATCGAACTGTTCCTTCGCCTCTTCCTTATTAAACCCAAGTGCTGTAAACATTCTTTCCTGAAGATCTTTTTCATAAATACGCTGCGATCCTCCGCCAATTTCATAGCCATTCAACACGAGGTCGTACGCCTCTGCTCTGATATCTTCCGGATTTGTTTCAAGCAGGTGGGCGTCTTCCTCCACCGGCCGTGTAAATGGGTGGTGCATCGCTACATACCGGTCATCGTCCTTGTTATACTCCATCAGCGGAAATTCTGTAACCCACAGGAAATTAAACGTGCTGCGGTCAATCATGTCGAGCTCTTTTCCGAATTTCAGGCGCAGGGCGCCAAGAGAATCCCAGACCACCTGGTGACTGTCTGCTCCAAAGAACAGCAGATCCTCTGCTTCTGCTCCCATCGCTTCGCGGAGCGCTGCTGTTTCCTCATCGCTTAAGAACTTCGCGACCGGACCTTTGAGTTCATTTTCCTCTACCTTCAGCCAGGCAAGCCCTTTCGCTCCGTAAGCAGCCACAAATTCTGCCAGATCGTCAATTTCCTTCCGCGACATCTGGTTAGCCACGCCTTTGACATTCAGTCCTTTAATGATGCCTCCTGAGGCTGCAGCGTTTTTGAATACTTTAAAATCACTGTCCTTTAAAACCTCGGTCAGCTCCACGAGCTCCATGCCAAATCTGGTTTCGGGCTTGTCGGAGCCGTAGCGGTTCATCGCTTCATAATACGTCATACGGGGAAACGGTGTTTCAATGTCGACCCCGCGCGTTTCCTTCAACAGCCCGGCCATCATTGTTTCCATCATGGAGAAGAGGTCCTCTGTGTCCAGAAAGGCCGTCTCAATGTCCACCTGGGTGAATTCCGGCTGCCGGTCGGCCCGCAGGTCCTCATCCCGGAAGCAGCGAACAATCTGGTAATAACGCTCAAATCCCGAAACCATCAGAAGCTGTTTAAACAGCTGCGGGGACTGCGGCAGAGCATAAAACTCCCCGGGATGGACCCGGCTTGGCACCAGATAGTCTCTCGCTCCTTCAGGCGTGCTTTTGGTGAGCATCGGCGTTTCCATATCGAAAAAGTCACGGTCATCGAGAAAACGGCGGATAAACTTCGTTGTCTGGTGACGGAGCTTGAACGTCTCCTGCATATCCGGGCGCCGGAGATCAAGGTAGCGGTATCGGAGCCTTACGTCCTCAGATACATTAGTATCTGCTTCAATTTGAAACGGCAGCGGTTTTGAGGCATTCATAATTGAAAGCTTATCGACACGGACTTCCACCTTTCCGGTCGGAATTTTTTCATTGTACGTTTCTTCATCGCGCTGTACGACAATTCCTTCTACGTCAAGCACGTATTCGCTGCGAACCCTTTCCGCTGCATTCAGTGCTTCCTGGGACTGTTCCGGAGTCGCTACCACCTGTACGATCCCTGAACGGTCCCTGAGATCAATAAAGACCACCTGGCCTAAATCCCGGCGGGTCTGGGCCCAGCCCTTCAATCTTACTTTTTCGCCTATCAGCGCCTCCTGAATCTCTCCGCAATGATGCGTCCGTCCTATCATTGTTTCTTCCTCCTTGTACGTTCCTGCATAATAGTAATAAATGCCGACAGTGGCACTTCTTCCTGCTCGCCTGTCTGCATATTTTTAATGTTAACTGCTTCTGCTTCCAGCTCATCGTCACCGATAACGACGGTGAAGGTACTGTTTGTACGGTCTGCTGCTTTAAACTGGGCTTTTGTTTTACGGTCCATGTAATCCTTATCGGCTTTAACGCCTGCCCTCCGGAGCTCATGCACCAGGGAAACGGAGCGTTTTTTGGCTTCCTCCCCCATGGCCACAATATAGCAGTCCAGGTTTTTCTCTGCCGGAAGCTCAACGTTCTGAGTATTGAGTGCCATCAAAAGCCGCTCAATACTAAGCGCAAAGCCGATGCCAGGCGTGTCCGGGCCGCCAATGTCCTCAATCAGCCCATTGTAGCGGCCGCCGCCCATAAGCGTTGTAATCGCGCCAAAGCCTTCTCCTTCAATCATAATTTCGAAGGCGGTATGCGTATAATAATCCAGCCCGCGTACAAGATTCGCATCCACCTCGTAAGGGATACCCATTTCATCAAGCATTGTTTTAACCTGGTTAAAATACCTGCTTGACTCTTCATTTAAGTGATCCAGAATAGAAGGCGCATCCGCCATCAGCGGGTGGTCTTTATCCTTTTTGCAGTCGAGGATCCGAAGCGGGTTGGTGTGCAGGCGCTCCTGACAGTCACTGCAGAACTCTCCGATACGGGGCTCAAAATGAGAGACAAGCGCCGCGCGGTGAGCTATCCGGCTCTCCTTGTCCCCGAGGCTGTTGACAACCAGCTTAAGGCCCTTGAGATTCATTTCTTCATAAAACTGCATGGCAAGTCCGATAACCTCTGCGTCAATCGCAGGATCTGCGCTCCCAATCGCTTCCACGCCGAATTGGACAAACTGCCTCATGCGTCCGGACTGGGGGCGCTCATAGCGAAACATCGGTCCGGTGTAATACAGCTTCACCGGCTGACCGGCCCAGCCGTACATTTTGTTTTCCACATAGGAGCGCACGATGGATGCCGTATTTTCCGGACGGAGCGTGAGCTGCCTTCCGCCTTTGTCTTCGAACGTATACATTTCTTTTTGCACAATATCAGTGGAATCCCCCACTCCACGTGCAAACAGCTCGGTTTGTTCAAAAATAGGGGTTCTTATTTCACTGTAGTTGAACCGGCTGCAGATATCGTCTATTTTTTGTTCAATAAACTGCCACTTTTCCGATTCGCCCGGAAGTATATCCTGGGTACCTCTTGGAATTCGATAAGCCATGCTCGTTCCTCCCTTTATCTATTCAGTCATTCCACATAAAAAAACCGACCCTCATGAATCATGAGGGACGGTTGATCCGCGTTGCCACCCTAATTGAAACGACACTCGTTTCCACTTCATACCTGTAACGAAGGCGGACGTTTATTCCTACCAGCTGCCCGGCAGCATTCGAAATAAAACCTACAAAGTGTCTTTCAACAGGGGAGAAAGAGAAGGACTTCCAGCCTCGGGTCCTTCTTCTCTGGCAGTCTGCCGCGCTGTCTACTTTCTTTATCATCGGATTTAGCTGTTCTTCTGTAAAACAATCTTACGAATCTTCCCGGGGATTGTCAACCATTTCCCTGGCTTTTCGGGGAATCCAGTATGAGCGTCACCGGTCCGTCATTCGTAAGAGATATATCCATATCCGCACCAAACACTCCGGTTTCCACGTGAACGCTTTGTTCTGCGAGAAGTTCGTTAAACTGGAGGTAATACGCTTTGGCCTGCTCCGGCGGTGCCGCCTCCATAAAGTTCGGCCGGCGCCCTTTCTGCGTATTGCCGTAAAGCGTGAACTGAGGAATAGATAACACGCGGCCACCCACATCGAGCACAGACCGGTTCATTTTCCCCGCTTCATCCTCAAACACGCGGAGATTGCTCACCTTCTCTGCCATCCACGCCAGGTCCTTTTCCGTATCTTCTCCGTGAATGCCTACAAAAAGCACCAGTCCTGAAGATATTTCTCCTGTTACTTCATCCCCGACGCGGCACGCCGCCTCCTTGCTTCTCTGCAGTACCACTTTCACGCTGAACGACCCTTTCTCTTCTGCAAATCGTTAATGCATCACCCGCCGCACGGAATAAATGTCAGGGAGCCCCTTAATTTTATCCACGACTCGGCGCAGATGATCAGTATTGCTGATATTTACGGTTACATGAATAATAGCCATTTTGTTCTTATCTGCCTTGCCGCTGACAGCACTCATGTTGGTTTTCGTTTCAGTAACCGCCTGCAGCACAGCGTTTAAAAGCCCGCGCCGGTCATAGCCGGTCACTTCAATATCCACATTGTAGTTTTTCGATTTCTCAGCCGCGCCTTCCCATTCCACAGACAATAGACGCGGTTCCGAATCCTCGTTTTTAATATTTGGACAGTCACTCCGGTGCACGGATACGCCCCGGCCCTTCGTAATAAAGCCTACGATTTCATCACCAGGGACTGGGTTACAGCACCGGGACAACCGTACGAGCAGGTTATCGACGCCTTTGACCCTCACTCCGGCTCCGGTTTTTCTCGTCGGCGTTGTCGGCTGTACGTCTTTGACAGCTTCAGCCACAGACTTTTGCTCGGCGGCCTGTTCCTGCTCCTGGCGGGCCCGGTCGGTCAGCCTTGTGACAATCTGCTTCGGACTGACACCGTTATACCCCACTGCTGCAAACATATCTTCATCATTGGAAAAGCTGAATTTGTCGGCTGTTTCCTGACGGTTTTCTTCGTTTAATATCTCTTTTGGCTCGTAGTTTTGCGCCCGCAGCTCACGCTCCACCATTTCACGGCCTTTTTGAATATTTTCTTCACGACGTTCCTTTTTGAAGAACTGCTTAATTTTGTTTTTGGCATGAGAGCTTTTCGTCAGCTTCAGCCAATCCTGGCTTGGACCGTAGGAATGCTTGGATGTAAGCATTTCTACAATATCGCCGGTGGTCAGCTCATGGTCAAGCGGCACCATTTTACCATTTACCTTTGCCCCAATCGAGCGGTTGCCGATCTCCGTATGAATCCGATAGGCAAAATCAATCGGCACTGAGCCCCGCGGGAGCTCGATAACATCGCCCTTTGGAGTAAACACAAACACCATATCGGAAAATAAGTCGATCTTGAGCGATTCCATAAACTCCTGGGCATCCGGCGTATCGTCCTGCCATTCCAGAATCTCCCGGAACCAGGTGAGCTTATCTTCAAGGGACTGTTTGTTCTGTGCGTCCTTGCCTTCCTTATAGGCCCAGTGGGCTGCCACACCAAATTCAGCGATACGGTGCATTTCCCTCGAGCGGATCTGTACCTCAAGAGGCTCTCCGTTCGGTCCGATGACGGTCGTATGAAGAGACTGGTACATATTCGCCTTCGGCATGGCGATATAGTCCTTGAACCGGCCCGGCATCGGCTTCCAGCAGGTGTGAATGATTCCAAGAACAGCGTAGCAGTCCTTAATGCTGTCAACTATAATACGTACGGCCAGCAGGTCATAAATTTCATTAAACTGCTTTTTATCCTTCACCATTTTTCGGTAAATGCTGTAAATATGCTTCGGCCGCCCGTACATTTCGGCATTGATTTTCAAATCATTCACGTTTTCCTGAATGTTATCAATCACCTGGTCGATATATTCTTCCCGTTCGGCGCGCTTTTGTTTCATCAAATTCACGATACGATAATACTGCTGGGGCTCGAGATAACGGAGCGCCGTGTCCTCAAGCTCCCATTTGATTGTGGAAATACCTAATCGATGAGCAAGCGGGGCAAAAATTTCCAGTGTTTCATTAGAAATGCGGCGCTGTTTCTCCGGTGGAAGATGCTTCAGGGTCCGCATGTTGTGCAGGCGGTCTGCAAGCTTTATCAGGATCACCCGGATATCCTTGGCCATTGCGACCACCATCTTGCGGTGGTTTTCCGCCTGCTGCTGTTCCTTCGATTTGTATTTAATCTTTTTCAGCTTCGTGACACCGTCTACAAGCATAGCCACTTCGCTGTTAAATTCCCGTTCGAGGTCTTCGACGGTCACCTCTGTGTCTTCTACCACATCATGCATAAAAGCAGCCGCGATCGTATCAGGATCCAACTGCAGTTCTATGAGAATACCGGCTACCTGAATAGGGTGCAGGATGTAAGGCTCGCCTGACTTCCGGTATTGCTCCTGATGGGCTTTTTCTGCATAATGATAAGCTTTATCCAAAAAAGCGACATTCGCTTCGGATAAATAAACGCCCGCTTTTTCCATTACTTCATCAATCGTCATGGAATCACCCTTATTCGCCTTTCCACCTTATAATAGATACACGGTATATCTACCGGACATAAATATCTGAATATGAAGAAATATAACGCTAATTGGCTCTAATTTCAAGCCTCAAGCCTTTTTTTCGCCGCTGGCTTCTCCAGGTATAATAATAACCCCCGAACCACTGGTTGGCAGGGGGCTTAAGACAAATATCCGTATTAATCAAACGTGACTAAAGAATAGACATTATAGTCATTCAGTTCTTTGTTGTTTCTTGCATCCAGATAGGAAAGCTCGATGAAGAATGCGAGGCCTGCCACAACTCCACCCAGCTTTTCCACCAGCTGCACAGTAGCTCTTACAGTGCCACCGGTAGCAAGCAGATCATCAGTGATAAGCACCCGCTGGCCGGGTTTAATGGCGTCTGTATGAATCGACAGGCTTGCTTCCCCGTATTCCAGTCCGTAATCCTCCGTAATGGTTTCCCGTGGCAGCTTGCCTTCTTTGCGGATAGGTACAAATGCTTTTTCCATTGCATAAGCAACCGGGCATCCAACTACAAATCCTCTCGCCTCAGGGCCGACAATCACATCAACATCGTGCTTTCCGGCAAATTCGATCATATTGTCAATGGCCTGCCGGTACACAGGACCGTTCTGCATAAGAGTTGTAATATCCTTAAATCGGATGCCCTTTTCAGGAAAATCCTCGATCACTGTTATGTAATCTTTAAAGTCCATGGTTTACCTTCTTCCTTACATCTAATATAGTTTCGTCCTTCTCCGGCAGCCAGGAAAGGATCCGTTTTTTTAATTGCGGAAACGGAGTAAACATCAGTTCCTGCTCGACATTTCTAGCCTCCATTTTTTCCTGGTAGGAGGAGGAGTCAGTTAAATCCTTTTTCGCTGGCTTTTCTTCTGCCGTGACAACTGCATCTTCCATTTTAACAAAACCTAATTCAAAAAACACTTGGCTCATGAAAAACAAATCTTCCGTTTTCCACTGTTTATGCTCGGCCAGCTTCCTGCCCTGACTGTTCAGGTCAAACGAACTACGCTTTTTCAGGAAAGCGTAATACCATTTGAACTGCTCTCTTGAAGGCATCGAATGAAAATATGCTTTTTCTCTTCCATGAAAGTATACATAAACATTCGCCGCCTGTGGGAACTCCGCAAGCGCCTGCTTGAGCATATCAAGCGAAGTCGGCATATCTGCTATCACTACATTGGACGCGTGGTGCAGGCGGCCTTTTATATCGGTTCCGTTAAGAATGGCTGCGTGCCCGGCAGATGCCGCCAGCTCTTTTTGCTGCTCTTCTGTAAAAGCCAGCACCGCTGTATCTGTATTGTCCGCAAACGTCACCTGTTTTTCTTTTCTGCGGTCAAATACTTGAATCTGCTCCACCTTCGCGTCTCTTAAAAATAACTGCGGCTTACGGAAACCGTTCCATTCATTGATGCTCAGTTCCCCAACGACAGAAACCTCTTCATTTTCTGTCAGGCTTTCCGATAAATATCCGAGATGAAAGCCGACACAATCAAGTTTTTTTCCACCGGCAGCGAGTGCCATCTTCAAGTGATTTTTCGATGCTCCTATCGTTTTCACGGATTCGAGAACCGTTTTTTCAATCCGGAAAACCGGCTTTGGATTACCGACACCAAACGGCGCAAGATTCCGCAGGTCTTCGACCGCCTCAATTGTAATGTCATTTACCGAAACATGCACGTCAATATATGTCGCCGGAACCATCAGTTCACTGCTCAGCGTTTCTTTCGCCTGGCCGACCATGCGGGTTCTCAGGGTATCGATATCTGCAGGGTCCAACGACATGCCAGCCGCCATTGGGTGGCCCCCGAATTTTTGGAGCACGTCACGGTTTTTCGAAAGCTCCTGGAACATATCGAAGCCTTCGATGCTTCTTGCCGAGCCCTTGGCTTCCCCGCTTGCTGCATCAATGCTCATAACGATCACCGGTCGGTAATACCGTTCCACCAGACGGCTAGCCACGATGCCAATAACACCGGCGTTCCATCCTTTTCCTGCAACAATGATAAATGGATTGTCCTCCACGGGAAAGTTTGTTTCTACTTCCTCCACCGCTTCCTTGGTCATGCTCTCAACAAGCGATTTGCGTTCATTGTTCAGGTCATCGATCATTTCCGCCCACGATTCTGCTTCGTCAAGCGTAGCTGCAGTCAGAAGATGCACAGCGGGATCCGCTTCCTCCATGCGGCCCGCTGCATTCAAACGCGGCCCCATTGCAAAGCCGACATGGTCTTCCTCCAGCTGCTCCCCTTCAATACTGCATATTCGTTTTAACGCCTGGACACCTGGGAGTTTACTGTTCGTTAAAAGATCGAGTCCCCGCTGCACAAACAGCCGGTTTTCCTCCACGAGGGGTACAAGGTCACTGATCGTGCCAAGCGTGACAATATCGAGCCAGTGAACAGGCTCCTCGCTAAGAAGAGCATGTGCTAATTTATAGGCAACCCCAACTCCGGCAAGTTCTTTAAACGGATACGTGCAACCCGGTTTCTTCGGGTTAATGATCACATATGCAGGCGGCAGCTCCGGAGGCGGCTCGTGGTGGTCGGTAATAATAACATCCATACCTAAATCATTGGCAACCTGGATTTCATTAACCGCTGCAATGCCTGTATCCACGGTAATAATGAGTGAAGCTCCTTCATCATGAGCCGACTGAAAAGCCGGAATGTTCGGTCCGTATCCTTCCGTAAACCGATTCGGAATGTACCAGCCAAATGAAGCTCCAAGCTCGGTTAAGAGCCGGATCATAATAGTTGTGCTCGACACCCCGTCCGCATCGTAATCCCCAAAAACAAGTATTCGTTCTTTATTTTCAACCGCCTGCTGAATACGACGGACAGCTTCTTCCATGCCATCAAGCAAATACGGGTTATGTACAATAGACCAGTCATTATGAATCATCTGCCGGACTTTCTCTGCTGATTCAAATCCTCTTGCAGCAAGCAGCCGTGCAGATATAACACTTACATTCAATTCATTTTTAAGCTGTTCTGCAAGACGTTCGTCCACTTCGGGCTGGTGCCATCTTGTTCGTGACTGCAGCATATCTCTCTTCCTCTTTTCTTGCTTCAGCGTTTCAAACGATCCTTGTCTGCACTCACTATTGTATCGAAAATACTTACGGGATAAAAGCTATTTTATCTGTATGCAGCCTCACAAAAAAGCTTCTTTTCCCTGAGACGGGAAAAGAAGCAAAAATTACTGAATTTATGATGAACGGCTGGATTTTCCTTTATCACTATCTTCATGCGTCGTGCCGGTTGTTCTGGAGCCGACAGAGGCGCTGTGATCGTCCGAAGCTTTACGGAGACGGCGCACTTCTGCCTTCAGTTTATAGATACGGAACATGCTGAGAAATCCTGCCACCATCGCTCCAAGCAGTACAGAGACCAAAATTACGATAATAAGCGGCCATTCTCCAGTGCCAAACAACAAATTCACTTCTACACTATTTACATTGATCACGGCAAAAACAGCAATAATAAGCGCTAAAATGAGTCCCATGATTAAACCTGTTTGTGCTTTCATCCTTTCACTCCTTTCACAGTCTGTGTTCTACTTTATTATACCCGTATAATTGCAAAAATAACCATAAAAAGCCTCCCTTTCAGAAGGGAGACTTTCATTTCAGGATTCCGGCTCTTCTTCAGCCGGCGCCTTTTCACGGTCCCGTTTAATTTTTTTCCAGTTCCAGATCATCCACAGCTGGGCAGCCAGGAAAATGGAGGAATACGTACCAGCGACCAGGCCGACAAGCAGGGCCAGAGAAAACGACCGTATGCCTTCGCCGCCGAAAATAAACAGGGCTGCAGCCGCGAACACTACTGTCAGTACAGTATTGATGGAACGCGTGAGCGTCTGGTTCAGGCTGACGTCCACTACTTCTGCGAGGTCTTCAAACGATTCAATCTCTTCTGTCTGAGGCATGTTTTCTCTGATACGGTCAAACGTTACAATCGTATCGTTAATGGAATACCCTACAATCGTCAGAACCGCCGCAATAAACGGCACGTTCACTTCCACCTGCAGCAGGCTGAAAAAGCCAATAATGAAAAATGCATCATGGAGCAGGGCAATAATTGAAGCCACTCCGTATAAAAACTGAAAGCGGATCGTGATATAAATTATCAGTCCGACCGATGCAATCAGCACAGATATAAATGCGTTCTGCGCCAGCTCCTGGCCGACCTGCGGGGAGACAGTACTTGTATTTGGAATACTTCCGTATTCTTCTTCAAAATACGTCTGCACCGCAGCTATTTCCTCCTGGGAAAGCTCCCCGATAAACCGTGCGGAAGCAATTGTATTATTTTCTCCACCAAGCGTAATATCATCTGGCTCCAAATCCGCTTCCACTGCTTCAAAATCCGAGCGCACCTGCTCCTCGGTCAGCGGCTCCTCCGCTGAAACCTCTACTCTTGAGCCGCTTTGAAAATCGATGCCCAGGTTCAAACCGATCGTTGACAAAAGGATGCCTCCGGCAAGAATATATGCGAGAGTAATCAGGAAAAAGACATTCCGGAATTTGACGAAAGGAATCACCCGTTTTAAGATCTTCCTGCTGTTATTAAGGTTCATGGATGTCACGCTCCTTTACGCCAAACACTTTCGGTTTTTTATTAAAGATCCGGCTGTTCACCCATAGGCCGAGAAGCAGCCTTGTCCCAAGCACTGCCGTAATGAAGCTTACAAGTATGCTCACAATCAGCATCAAAGCAAAGCCCTGCACCGAGCTTGTGCCAAAGTAGAAAAGCACCCCGGCAGCGATTAGTGTTGTTACGTTCGCGTCAATAATCGTGCCGAGAGATCGTCTTGCTCCCGAACGGTACGCCGATAAAATGGATCTCCCGTATTTGATCTCCTCTTTAATCCGTTCGTACGTAATAATATTCGCATCCACAGCCATACCGACCCCAAGGACAAGCGCCGCTATTCCCGGAAGCGTCAGCACGCCCTGGATAAAGTTGAATACTGCCAGCACAAAATAAATATATGTACTAAGTGTTAATACCGCTATAAAGCCAGTAAAGCGATAGAATATGAGCATGAATAAGAAAATCAGCCCGACGCCGATAAACGTCGCAAAAATGGTTTTGTCCATAGCCTGTTCACCCAATGAAGCACCAACCGAGTTCGAGTATACTTCTTCGAGTTCCACAGGAAGCGATCCTGAATTCAAAATGTCCGCAAGGTTTTCTGCTTCTTCTACGCTAAAGTCCCCTTCAATCTGAATATCCTGGGTATACAGCGGCTCATCTACTGCGGGGGCAGAAATAAATTTCGGATCATCCTTCGTTGCTTCTTCTTCGTAGGAGTCCCCCTCTTCATAATCAAGCCAGATCACCAGCCGGTTGTTTGGAAAAGAGTATTCGTTAATGATGTTTTCTGTTACTTCGCCAAACTGATCACCGTCTTTTAGAGAAACGGTGACGATAGGGTTGTTTGCGTCGTCGAAGTTTACCGAAGCGGTGTTTTCCTGGATATCGCTTCCGGACAGCCGCTCGTTATTGTCCACGTCCCTAATACTTAGGTCGGCTTCTGTAGAAAGCAGCTCCCGTGCAGCCTGCTGGTCTTCGACACCAGCGAGCTGAACACGTATACGGTTATCCCCTTCAATGGTAATATTCGGCTCAGATACACCTAAAATGTTTACCCGCTGCGTCAGGGCAGCTACCGTGTTCTGCAGCGTTTCGTCTGTGATTTCCTGCCCTTCTTCCTGAGGCTCCACTTCATAGAGCACTTCAAATCCGCCCTGAAGATCCAGCCCAAGATCAATGCCGTTCACAATTTTTTCCGACGTCGGAATCATTAATGCCGCCAGCGCAAAAATAATTAAAAAGAAATAAACAATCCTTGATTTCTTTACCATTACAGGTTCATCCTTCCGTGCTTCGATCCGCCGTTATATGATGCTTCTGCTCCCATAAATAAACCAGAACGGAGCGCTCCGTCTGGTCCTTCTCTCCTGTATACGTTCCATGTTTCTCAAACAAGAGCAATTATACGTATGCGCAGAATTAAATGTCAATCGACCTTTTCTGCTACATTGCCGCTCACCTGGGCCAGTATTTCCTCCAGAGCATCATCATAGTTTTTCTTTTGCTCGATCTCTTTGTACGATTCGATCGTTTTCTGCTGCATGTAGTCGTGCATTTTCATATGCAGAATCGTTTGCACAATTGTATGTAATGCCGGAGTATCCCGCCGTTTTTTCATCTGGCTTATGCTCATTTCCCATATTTCGTTTATATGTATGTTTTTGTATCCCAGTGTTTCAAATTCCTTCACTTTGCTCTCAAGTGCCGGATAAACAACCGCCTTCCATTCTTCCCAGACTTCCTCCATAAGAACACCTCCTGCTTTTCATTATACTTAACCATGAAGATGTGGCAAACATACTTTTCTCACAGGATGAAAAAATTCCCGTTTATTTGTAAACGGGAATTCTATACAAGCTATTCATTTACTGTTTCGCGGACCGCATTCCGGTCAAACGTCAATTTCATGCTGCCGTCTACATCCACGATAAGTTTGTTTTCATCAATAGCATCAATGGTGCCGTGTATACCGCCGATAGTAACGATACGATCACCCTTTTGCAGATTCGCATGCATTTCCTTGATCCGCTTCTGCTGCTTTTGCTGCGGACGAATCAAAAGGAAATAGAATATGAGAAACATCAAAACCAATACGATAATTGTACTCACTGTTTCACCCCTTGTCCCTTTAGCTTCCCCGATCTAGAAATTTTTAGCATCCGGACGGTTAAAGCCGTATTGTTCAAAAAAAGTTTCCCGAAAATCGAGCAGACGATCTTGCTGGATAGCCTCGCGTACTTGCTGCATTAAGGACAGTAGAAAATACAAGTTATGGTACGAAGTAAGCCGGACGCCGAACGTTTCTTCACTTTTGATCAGATGCCGGATGTAAGCCCTTGAATAATTACGGCAGGTATAGCACCCGCACGCCTCATCGATCGGACGGAAGTCCCTGGCATTTGAAGCGTTTCTTACGACCAGTCTGCCTTTGCTTGTCATACACGTTCCGTTTCGACCGATTCTGGTTGGAAGAACGCAATCAAACATATCTATCCCTCGGATAGATCCATCAATTAACGCATCTGCCGACCCGACTCCCATCAAGTAGCGTGGTTTGTTTTGAGGGAGAAGCGGAGCCGTATATTCCAGCACTCGGTTCATCGTTTCCTTCGGCTCTCCAACAGATAATCCGCCTATAGCGTAACCCGGAAAGTCCATTGAAATCAACTCTTTTGCAGATTTTTCACGCAAATGCCGGTAATCCCCGCCCTGCACGATTCCAAACAATGCCTGATCCTCCGGGCGTGTATGTGCCTCAAGACAACGCTCGGCCCATCTGGTCGTCCGTTCAACAGATGCTTTCATGTATTCTTCCTCGGCCGGATAAGGCGGACACTCGTCAAATGCCATCATCACGTCGGCACCAAGAGAATTTTGAATCTGCATCGCTTTTTCCGGGGAGAGAAATAGTTTGGCTCCGGAAATATGATTCCGGAAATGAACGCCTTCTTCTTTAATATCCCGCAGCTTGCTCAGGCTGAAGACCTGAAATCCTCCGGAATCGGTTAGAATTGGCTTGTTCCAGTTCATGAATTTATGCAGGCCGCCTGCTTCTTCCACGATATCTTCACCGGGCCGTATCCATAAATGATACGTGTTGCTTAAAATCATTCCTGCGCCCATCGACTCCAGTTCCTCCGGGCTCAATGTTTTTACGGTGGCAAGCGTCCCCACCGGCATAAAGGCTGGAGTGTCAAACGACCCGTGCGGGGTGTGCACTTTGCCGAGCCTCGCTCCTGACTGCCGGCACGTCTTAATATGTTCGTATGTTACTGCGGTCATTCGTTATTTCCTCCCGAGTGTATAAGCATTGCATCTCCAAAACTGAAAAAACGGTACCTCTCTCGTATAGCTTCCCCGTATGCACGGAAAAGAAATTGCTTCCCGGCCAGAGCGCTCACAAGCATCACCAGTGTCGATTTTGGCAGATGGAAATTGGTCAAAAGCGCGTCGATTCCCTGGAACGTGTAGCCTGGATAAATGAAAATATCCGTCCAGCCTTTTGCTTCCATAAATTTATTTTCCTGTTTACCTGCCACGGTTTCGAGCGTACGCGCTGACGTCGTCCCCACTGCAATTATACGTTTGCCTGCCGTTTTCGTTTCATTTAAAATTTCAGCTGTTTCCTGCGGGAGATGATAAAATTCCGCATGCATGTTATGCTCCTCTACCGTTTCGGCGGACACCGGGCGAAACGTCCCGAGGCCGACATGCAGCGTCACATGCGCCGTTTGAACCCCTTTTGCCTTCAGTCGTTCAAGCAGCTCCGTTGTAAAGTGAAGCCCTGCCGTAGGAGCTGCAGCGGAGCCGTAATGCTCGGCGTACACAGTCTGGTAACGGTCCTGGTCTTCAAGTTTTTCTTTGATATAAGGAGGCAGGGGCATTTCGCCGAGCTCCTCGAGAATTTCAAGAAAAATACCGTCATAGGTGAACACCATCTCCCGGCCCCCGTGATCAAGCACCTTCGTGCATTCTGCCGTCAAACGTCCGTCCCCGAAGGTGACTACGGTCCCCGGTTTCACTCGTTTCGCCGGCTTCACAAGCGTTTCCCACGTGTCGCCCTCCTGCTGCAGCAGCAGCACTTCTATCCCTGCACCCGTTTCTTTCTTTTCACCAATGAGCCTTGCCGGCCAAACTTTTGTGTTGTTTAGCACTAAACAGTCACCAGCCTCAAGGTGGTCTTCAATCTGATGAAAGCGTTCATGCGCAATGGTCTCTTCCTTCGTATTCATCACAAGCAGCCGGGACTGATCCCGTTCTTTCAGCGGATGCTGCGCGATCAGCTCCTCAGGCAGTTCAAAATCAAATTCATTTATATTCATGACTAACCCTTCCTATTCGTTCAATCACGTAAAACCAAAAGCTATTATATAGGAATTTACCGTTTTATGCACGAAAGAAATCCAGCACCACAAAGTGCTGGCTACTCAAGCATGGCTCATGTATTTTCTTCCTGATACGGATAACCAAAATGCTCATACGCAAGCGGAGCTGCTTTTCTTCCTCGTGGCGTCCGCTGCAGAAATCCGATCTGCATTAAATACGGTTCATACACATCTTCGAGCGTGTGGGCCTCTTCTCCAATTTTTGCTGCTATCGCCTCCACGCCGGCCGGACCGCCCCGGAAGGTCTCAATTAAGCCGAGCAGGTATTTATGATCAATGTGGTCAAGGCCGAGCTTATCCACCTGCAGCCGTTCCAGGGCATGATTTGCCAGCTCCATCGTGATGCTTCCGTCCCCCTGCACCTGGGCAAAATCACGAACCCTTCGCAGCAGCCGGTTCACCACCCGCGGGGTCCCCCGGGATCTTCTGGCGAGCTCGTAGGCTGCTCCTTTATCAATATTAAGCTGGAATAAATCTCCCGAACGCCGGACGATTTCAGCCAGGTCCTCCTCCACATAGTATTCCAGGCGTGCGTGTACGCCGAATCGATCTCTAAGCGGTGCAGAGAGAAGACCTGCTCTCGTAGTGGCGCCAATCAAGGTGAAAGGGGGGAGATCAAGGCGGACAGACCGCGCAGAGCTGTCCTTGCCAATTACAATATCGATGCAAAAATCCTCCATTGCCGGGTACAGCACTTCCTCCACTGCCCGGGGGAGCCGGTGTATTTCATCGATAAAAAGTACGTCACCGGGCTCGAGTGCTGTCATGACTGCGGCAAGATCTCCGGGCCTTTCAATAGCTGGACCGCTCGTCGTCCGAATGTTTACATCCATCTCACGCGCAATAATCATGGCAAGCGTCGTTTTCCCAAGACCGGGCGGCCCGTAAAGCAATGTATGGTCAAGCGGCTCTTCCCGGAGCTTCGCCGCTTCAATAAATACCTCCAGGTTTTCCTTTACTTTTCGCTGGCCAATATATTCCCGAAGCCGGTCCGGGCGAATGCTTTGTTCCACCAAGTCTTCTCCTGATTCTGCTTCCTGGGAAACAATTCTATCTTCCAAGAATTTTTCCTCCTCCGTTTTCTGCTATGTGAGCATCCACTGCAGAGCTTTTCTTACATATTCATCTGCACTCAACTGTTCTTTTTCCAAATGAGGGCGCACTTTTTTGATTTCTTTTTCTCCGTATCCAAGGGCCGTCAGTGCTTCAAGCGCTTCCTCAAGATCTCCACCCGGCTGCTGCTCGTCAAGCAGGGATACCGGTGCCCCCGCTACTGTTACCGCATCATAAACGCCGGTCAATTTCCCTTTCAGATCGATAATCATCTGCTTTGCTGTTTTTTTACCGACTCCCGGGAATTTCGTTAAAAACGTTTCGTCTTCATTTTCAATAGCTCCCACCACCTGCCCCGGATCCCCGGATGCAAGAATAGCCTGAGCGCCCTTCGGCCCTATTCCCGACACCTGAAGCAGCTGTTCAAACAGCTCGCGCTCTTTTCTTGAACGAAAGCCGTACAGACGGTTTACATCTTCTTTAACATACTGATATGTA
The DNA here is from genome assembly GCF_033845285.1 of Marinococcus sp. PL1-022. Taxonomy (NCBI): domain Bacteria; kingdom Bacillati; phylum Bacillota; class Bacilli; order Caryophanales; family Bacillaceae; genus Marinococcus; species Marinococcus sp. PL1-022. Next base: position 2,043,336 of record NZ_JAWXCX010000001.1, read on the forward strand.
TAAACTACTGTTTCTTCATCCGCCTGCTGGCCGTTAAATACAAAAGGGTTGGAACAATAGATTAAATAGCCGATCCCGTTGTTTTCAATCGTAATCGTGTCACCTTTTATATGATCCACACGTCCTTTTACGAATTCGATCACTGTCGTCCTCTCCTTGCTTTATTAAAATGCGAACATGCTTTCCTATATCATAGCAAAGATCGCCCCCGTTGAAAAATGACTATTCGCCCACTCTGCCAAAGGCCTGCGCATTAAAAACCTTCCACCGGTGGGGTGAAAGGTTTACGAGGAGACTTCCAGACGTTCCATCTGCTCTTCTTCTGCTTCAAAGTTATGGTACACGCTCTGTACATCATCGTTATCTTCAAGCGTGTCGATCAATTTGAGCATCTTCCGGGCATGTTCATCTTCTAAATGGGCTTTCGTTTCCGGAATCATGGTGACCTCTGCCGTGGAAAAATGATACGTATGCTCCATAGCCCCTTTTACAGCTTCGAAATCATCAGGTTCAGTGTAAATATAAAATTCGTGGTCATCGTACTCCACGTCATCCGCCCCGGCTTCTACGGCCTCCAGCATGAACGTATCTTCATCAGCTTCAACGTTTTCACGGTCTACGGCCAGAAAACCCTCTTTGTTGAAAAGAAAAGAAACGCAGCCATTCTCTCCGAGGTTGCCTCCATTTTTATTAAAAGCGGCGCGAATATCCGCTACAGTCCGGTTTTTATTGTCAGTTAACGTTTTCACCATTACAGCCGCTCCGCCAGGACCGTATCCTTCGTACGTCATTTCTTCGTACTGCAGTTCCGCTCCCTGGCCTTTTGCTTTTTTGATGGTCCGTGTAATATTTTCATTTGGAATGTTCGCTGCCCGTGCTTTTGTAATCGCCATACGCAAACGAAGATTCTGGTCGGGGTCATCTCCTGCCTCCCGGACAGCGGCGAAAATTTCCTTCGATAATTTCGTGAATATTTTTGCCCGCCTGGAGTCCTGAGCTTCTTTACGGCGCTTAATATTATTCCATTTCGAATGTCCTGCCATTACGATTCTCCTTCCTGTCTTCACAGCCTTGTATAGAATAAAATGGCGGCTGTTTTTAATTTACAATAAAAACATTTTACCGCTATGATATAGAGTAACAACCTACAAAGCGAGGTATTACCATGCCTAAAGATTCTTCAAAAAAAATGCTCGGTGCCGATCGGCGCAGTCAACTGCTCGAATGGCTTGAAATGTCCGTCCGGCCGTTGACCGGTAGCTCGCTTGCTTCAAGAGCGAGCGTCAGCCGCCAGGTTATCGTCCAGGACATGTCGTTACTGAAAGCGCAGGGGCATCCAATTCTCGCCACGTCCCAGGGCTATATTATTATTCAGAATAAGAACACGGACCAGACGGTACAAAAACGCGTAGCCGTCTCCCACCCTTCTGATCCGGCCAGCACTCTCAAGGAGCTGTACTTAATTGTAGACCACGGTGGGAAAATTGTTGATGTGTCCGTCGAGCATCCCGTTTACGGTGACATTACCGCATCCTTAATGATCGAAAGCCGGATTGACGCGGACCGCTTTATCAAAAACATGAAAAATACAAATGCTTCCATGCTCTCGGAGCTGACTGCCGGTGTGCACCTTCATACCATTGAAATTCCTTCGCACGCTCAGTTCGATGTTTTGCTGGAGGCTTTACAAAGCCACTCCTACCTGATCAGCGAAGATAATTAACCCGTCGTCCTGCTGTCTACTTTTGCTTCTGCCGAAGAGAGCTCAAAGCACGGATAATGTCCGAGAACCCGGACTCCAAAGCCCAGCGCTTCAAGCTCCGCAATAACGCCTGGAATCAGGACATCGTCCTCTGGCTGCTCTACGTCCATGACAAAAAAGTAATTTCCAATCCCGGTCTTCATTGGCCGGGATTCAATTTTTGTTAAATTTAATTTCCGCCACGAAAAGGCCGCAAGAACTTGATGCAAAGCACCTGGATAGTCAGAAGGGAGCGTAATGACCATCGTCGTTCTCTCCGTTACTTTCTTTTCTTCAGAAAGACTTTCCGCCCGGTCTTCACTGCCAGCGAGGACCACAAAGCGGGTATGGTTGTTTGTATAGTCATGAATATTTTCCTTCACGATCTCAAGGCCGTACTGCTCCGCAGCCAATCTGGTCGCAATTACTACGCCTTCAGCTGTACCCTCGCTCACCTTTTTCGCAGCGGCACTGGTGGAATTTGTAAACTGCGCTTTTGTTTTCGGCATCCACCGGCTTAAAAACTCATGGCACTGGGCAATGGCATGCGGGTGTGAATGCACAAATTCCGCCTGCTCCCATTGCTCCTTTTCCTCTGGAAGAGCCAGCAGGTGCTGCTCAATGGGCACAGTCACTTCTCCAATAATCGGCAGTTCATGCTTATGAATCAAATAATCCAGGGTCACATTCACCGAGCCTTCGATCGCATTTTCAAGCGGCACGACAGCAATATCTATCTCCTGCTGCTGCGTCAGCTTCATCCCTTCTGCAATCGTATCAAAGGGCTCGAGCACCTGCTCATGAAAGAGCACCCGGGCCGCCATTTCTGTAAAAGTTCCCCTTGGGCCAAGATATCCCACTCGCTTCACTCTCTCCACTCCTTTACCTTTCTACTCTTTACAGTGATCCGGAACCAACTATTTCAGCCTTTTCAACAAATTCCATTCCCTGAATTTTGCGTACAAAGTCACGGATTTCCAGACTGAGCGCCGACGTATCCACAGTCAGCGTGATATTTGCCCGCCCCTGCAGCGGGATCGTCTGATTAATAGTAAGCACGTTTGAATTCGCTTCCGCTACAATACGCAGCAGCTCCGACAGGGAGCCGGAACGATCGGCAAGCTGAATCGATAATGTAATAATCTGCTCCTGTATCATTGTATGGAACGGAAAAATAGCATCGCGGTATTTGTAAAATGCGCTGCGGCTCAGATCCACATGCTGAACCGCTTCGGCCACCTTTTGCACCTTGCCGCTTTCGAGCAGTGCTTTTGCTTCCAACGTTTTCTGCATTGCATCTGTCAACAGATCTTCCCGCACAAGATAGAAATGATCAATTCTGTCTGCCACTGCTTTCACCACACTCTTTTATACTCTGATTTATACTGACTGATTACCCATCAACAAATTCAAACTCAAAGTCCAGCAGCCTTACTGTATCTCCGTGCTTAGCCCCGCGCTCGCGAAGTGCTTTATCGACGCCCATGTTACGCATTTTCTTTGAAAAGCGCTGCATTGAATCTTCGTGGGAAAGATCTGCCATTCTATAGTGTTTTTCGATGTCCGGGCCGTACAGTACATAAGCACCGTCGTCGGCTCGGCCAATATAAAACGGTGCTTCTTTTTCATCAAGCGTGTACACCACTTTTTCTTCCTGGTCTTCTTCGTCATATAAATGAAAGGCAGGAGTCGTTTCCACCAGATCCGCAACCCTTTGCAGAAGCGGCTGAATGCCCTGCTTTCTAAGGGTAGATACAGGAAATACTTCAATGCCTTCCGGAAGCTTCTTTTTAAACTCTTCAAGCTGTTCCTCTGTGCCCGGCATGTCCATCTTGTTAGCCATTACTACCATTGGGCGTTCAAGCAGCCGGAGGTTATGCTCCCGCAGCTCCGCATTAATCTGCTGAAAATCCTCAAATGGATCACGGCCTTCGAGTTCGCCGGCCATATCGACAATATGCACAAGCACCCGCGTCCGTTCAATATGCCGCAAAAATTGGGCTCCGAGCCCAACTCCTTCATGGGCTCCGGCAATAAGTCCCGGGAGATCTGCCATGACAAAGCTTTTTCCTTCTCCTGCATCCACGACGCCGAGATTCGGCTTTAATGTAGTAAATGGATAATCGGCAATTTTAGGCCGTGCTGCTGATACTATAGACAATAGCGTGGATTTACCGACGCTTGGAAAACCGACAAGACCAACGTCTGCCAGCACCTTCAGCTCAAGCTGAATGTCTTTTTCCTCTGCTGGCTCGCCTTTTTCGCTGATTTCCGGGGCTGGGTTGGAAGGAGAAGCAAATCGCGTGTTACCACGACCGCCACGGCCGCCCTTTGCCACCACTACCCGCTGTTTATGCTCTGTCAAATCTGCAATCATGACCTCTGAGCTGCGGTCACGGATAATTGTGCCCGGCGGTACACGGACAATTAAATCTTCGCCGCCTCTGCCGTGCTGGTTTTTGGATCTTCCATTGTCTCCGCGCTTTGCCTTAAAATGGCGCTGATAGCGGAAGTCCATCAATGTTCTAAGCCCTTCATCCACTTCAAAAACTACATCTGCGCCTCTGCCTCCGTCACCTCCGGCCGGCCCCCCGTCCGGGACATACTTTTCCCGACGAAAGGCGACCATGCCATCTCCGCCATCGCCGCCTTTTACATATAAATTTACGTGATCTACAAACAACTCTTTCACCTCATTAGTATTCTTACTGACCGCCTGTTTGATCGACAATGACGCAATATAGGTGCTCTGTGCTTACTTCTATATACTCAATCATATCTATCATTACGGACTCTTTTCGTATCCATTGTTCGAGCCTCTCAGGACTCTTCAATTCACCTTCAAAATCGAGCTCCAGACACGCAAGCCCGCCCTCGTTCTGGTTGATGGAAATTTCGAGGTGGTTTTCTCTGGTTCGTCCGGCCTGCTCATCAATGCATGCAGCCAGGCCCTGAAAAAAACCAGTCCATTTTTGATCGTCCGGCTGGGCATTGAACGTATCCTCCACCTCAAAATCAATGGAAAACCAGTGTTCCTGCCAGTGAAACGTAATCAACTCCACAGCAAAAGCCGGGGCCTGTACGTTTGAAAGCTTGGCTTCGTGGGATGCTTTAAAGGCCGTTTTTTCGATTACTTTCTGTAGCTCCTCCACTTTACCAAGCGCAGCGTGTGTTTTCAGAAGCTGCAGGACATTCATCCAGTCATGACGGGAATGCTTCAATACGTCCAATTTTTCTTCAGCCTTCATAGAGGTTACCGCCTTTCCACTTCACCGCGCTGTCGTACAGTTTGTTTCACTGCTTCGAACGCAAAACTACTCACATATGGTACACTTTATTGTATCACATGTCACGTGGTAAACGTATCCGGGCATGTAGACTTCTTCACTCCCTATACATTGAAAATCATACACAGAGAGGGTGCTGATATATGAACCGGCCACTTATTTACGGAAATACACCGACCTTCCTTCACGCTTCTTCAGTAGCAAAAGACTTATCGAAAGCAGCAAACTACCAGGCCACTATTTACGGCGTGCCATGGGAGGGAGCGGTAACCTGGGGAGCGTATACAGGCTGCGAGCTGGGGCCGAAGGTGATCCGCCAGTGCTCCGAGCGCTACAGCGGCTATCTGCCTGAGCTTGACGGCATCGATGTACTCAGCCATTACAGCCTCGCTGATGCCGGCGACGTTTCCACCACGCCGGCTGACGTCCCGGCCACCATGGACTCCATCCAGTCATTCGCTTCTTCTTTATGGGCGTCCGGCACTTTTCCTGTCGGTCTCGGAGGAGACCATGGCATCACATATCCTGTCATACGGGCGCTTGGTGAAACTACCGGAAAAAAAATCGGCATCATTCATATCGATGCCCACTTTGATAATAACGATGAATCGATGGGCGACGAGTTCGGGCGCGGTTCCCCATTTGCGCGCCTGTATGAATACGAGCAGGTGCGCAATGAGAGCCTCGTGCATCTTGGCATTCACGGCCCGCGCAATAAAGCAGTCAATGGCAGGTCAGCCAAAGAAGCGGGGGCTGTCACGATTACTATCGATAAAATTCGTAATGCTCCGGATTTAAAAGCATTTGCCAAGGAAGTCTATGAAACTGCTTCTGAGGGGACCGATGAAGTATATTTAAGTATCTGCAGCGATATTTTAGATTATGCTTACAATCCAGGCGGCCCGGCGGATGCAAATGGCCTCCGCCCCGAGCAGCTGCTCACCCTTATTCATGAATTCGGTATACACGGTGTCTGCGGCATGGATTTTGTTGAAGTCTACCCGCAGCAGGACCAAAACGATTTTTCCTCTCATTTTGTCACGCTGGCTGTGCTCTACGTACTTGCCGGGAGATTAAAGCAGGAAGGAAAAGCATAACAATACAAAGAGGCGCCCTTTCATCATTTTGAAAGGGCGCCCTTTTACATTATGAGGAAACCTTCTGTTCCACTAAAGCATCAATCGCGTCGCCGAGCGCCTCCAGGAACTCACGCTGACTGTTTGGCATTTCCGGCCGGTAGTATGCCGCTCCTACACTGTCGCAGGCGTCTTTACATTCAACATCATTATCAAACAATACTTCAAGATGATCGGCTACAAATCCTACCGGGCAGTAAACGAATGACTCATAGCCGTATTGATGGTGCAAATCCTTTGTTAAGTCCTGCACATCCGGTCCGAGCCACGGATCCGGGGTGTTCCCTTCACTCTGCCAGCCAATATCGTAGTGCTGAACATTGGCGCGCTCTGCGATCCACTGAGCAGTTTCTTTCAGCTGTTCCGGATAAGGATCTCCTTTGGCGATGATTTTTTCCGGAAGGCTGTGAGCAGAAAAGATAACGCATGTTTTCGTTTCATCAAGCCCATCAAGCATGGTACGCACCCGCTCAGCCCAGTAGTGCAGAAACTTCGGCTGGTCGTACCAGCTTTCTACACTGTGAATCGCCGGGCCGTTGATACGGGAGGATTCCTCCTGGGCCCGTCCATTATATGACTTTACGCTGAATGTCGAAAAATGCGGCGCCAGGACAATACTGTACGCCTCCTCGATGCCATCCCTTTTCATTTCAGCCACAGCATCCTCGATAAACGGATCAATATGCTTTAAGCCGATATACACGTGAAACTCCCGTTCCGGGTGGCGTTCGTTCATCACTTCACCCAGACCGTAGGCCTGATCCTCTGTAATTTTTGCAAGCGGGGACACTCCGCCAATTGCTTTATAGCGGGAGACAAGATCCTCCAGGGCTTCTTCGGACGGTTTGTTTCCGCGCCGGATATGAGTGTAATAGCTTTCTACTTCGTCGAGGCTTCTCGGAGTTCCATAAGCCATCACCAAAAGGCCGGTTTTCTTTTTCATCGTCTTCCCTCCAACTGTTCTTTCGAATATTCATGAACGAAAGCTGTTAAGCGTTTCAACGTATCAGGCTTCACATCCGGGAATACCCCGTGCCCCAAATTAAAAATAAATCCGGGATGGTGAATGCCTTCATCAATAATAGCGGCAGCTCTTTTCTCTATTTCCGGCCACGGGGCAAGCAGTAAACTCGGATCCAGGTTGCCCTGAAGCGTTTTAGTGACGCCCCGGCTTCTGGCTTCAAGTATGGAGGTCCGCCAGTCCAGTCCAATAATGGAGAGCGGCAGATCGTTCCAGTCTTCAAGCAGATGGCCGGCACCGACTCCAAACATGGACACCGGTACATTCTTTTCTTCTAAAGCTGCAAATATTCTGGTCATCACAGGCTTCACATACTGGCGGTAATCGGAGGCGTTTAAGGCACCAACCCAGGAGTCAAAGATTTGAATAGACTGGGCTCCCGCCTCTATCTGAGCACCAGCGTACCGAATCACCATGTCACCCAGTGTATCCATCAATGCAAACCAGGCGTCCGGCTGCGAATACATAAAGCTTTTTGTCCGGTGGTAGTTTTTTGACGGTCCGCCTTCAATCATATAACTCGCCAGTGTAAACGGCGCCCCGCTAAAGCTGATTAACGGCACATTCAGCTGCTGGCGCAGTAGCTTAATTGTTTCAAGCACGTAGTCGATATCCTTTTCCGGTTCAAGCGTTCCAAGCCGTTTTACATCATCCACCGTTTCAATCGGACGGTCAATGACCGGACCAATGCCCGGTTTTATTTCTACATCTACGCCGATAGACGGCAGCGGGGTCATAATGTCTTTATATAAAATAGCCGCATCGTTTTGATACTGTTCCACCGGCAGCCGGGTTACATAAGCACACAGTTCGGGATCATGAGTAATTTCCACCAGCGAATACTTCTCTTTTAATTTACGGTATTCAGGCTGAGACCTCCCTGCCTGCCGCATATACCATACCGGCACGTGTCCAGTGTAGTTTCCTCCTGCTGCTTCTAAAAAAGTATTATTATATAAGGTTTCTTTCATTTTGGGCACTTCCTCTCTGCCTGCTCACCACTCAAGCTCGCACAATCACCTTTTCTGTTTTTACCATAACCTGTCCGATCCTGTCATGTATAGTGCATTTCGGCAACATTCATAAAAAATTCATGAACGTTCAGCACAAAATAAGGCAGCCCGCCAAGGCTGCCTCTAAGTCTCAATCACCCTCCTAATCCGAAGATAGAACGGGCCTGTACCTCTGCCGTGTTCGACTCTTCGCCTTCCTGGTTTGTCGGTTCGTAGGAAGGGACGACAATATACTCTCTTAAATTAAACGGGTTTGCATTTTGGATCGTGTAGCTCCCCTGCCCGCGGACCTGGTCGATCTCTTCACGTTCTCCATCCGTCACTTCGTAAATCGTGTAATTAACGCGATCGTCTTCAGACGCTTCCCACGTAAGCTCCACGTTTAAGAAACCGTCACCGGCAAATGTAAGATCCCCTTCAAGCGAATCAATTTCCGGAAGCTCCACAGGCTCTTCCAGATCACGTACCCCTTCCGGCTTTTCAAATTCTACCGCGCTGCTTCCAGCTGGAGTCTCGTTTAAAATGGATTTGAACAGTTCAACCGCATGGGAACTGCCGCCGGTTAAATAATTGTCTTCAGTTGTCTGGTCGTATCCCATCCAAAGCGTGCCGGTCCACTGCGGTGTATAGCCGGCGAACCAGGCGTCTCTAGCCCCGCCTTCCACCGCTTCAAATGAAGTGGTTCCTGTTTTGCCAGCTAAATCGTAGGAGGTGCTTCCGGCTGATGCTGTCCCGTTTTCCACTACATTTTCGAGCATACGGGTCATGTACCATGCATTCTGCGGATCCATCACTTCCTGCTCTTTTGTTTCATGTTCCACAATAATATTTCCGTTACGATCTTTAATGTTTGTAATAAAGTACGGCTCAGTTTTTGTGCCATTGTTTGAAAACGTCGTATAGGCTTCTGTTAACTGAGCCGGCGTGACCCCGTTTTCGAGACCGCCAAGAGCCGTCGCCAGTCCGTCCCCCTGCGGCTCGATGCCTGTTTTCTCTAAAAAGTCATTCGTCGAGCTGCGTTCGAGCTTATCATAAAGCCATACTGCTGATGTATTGATGGACTGCTCCAGTGCTTCACTCATCGTCACTTCGCCCTGATACTCCCCGCTATTATTTTTTGGAGAGTAGCCGTCGTAATCCAGTTGTTCATCCTTGAGTGTCGAATAAGGCTCATAATCTCCGGATTCAAGGGCCGGTCCATACACTGCCAGTGGTTTAAAGGCTGAACCCGGCTGCCGCTTTACCTCCGCCCGGTTCATGCCCTGTCGTTCGTAATCACGGCCGCCCTGAACAGCGACCACGCCGCCAGTGTTATGATTCATCATAAAGAAGGCACTCTCCGCGTCCTCTGAGCCGTCCGGATAATACGCCTCTTCCTGCATCAGGCTGTAGGAAGCCTGCTGCATTTCTTCATTCATCGGCACCTGAATCGTGTAGCCGCCTTTATAAATTTCTTCCGGTTCAATGCTGTATTTTTCCTGAGCTTCTTTCATGAGCATATCCACATACGTATAGTATTCCGGATGGGTCTGCTGTTCCTGGAGCCCGGAAGGAAGAGATGCAGAAGCTGCTGTTGCTTTTTCTTCTTCTGATATGTACCCTTCACGCTCCATGATAGCGATGACGGTATCTCTTCGTTCTTTGGCCTCCTCCGGCTCATCCACCGGCGAATAATTACTTGGTCCTTTTACCATCGCCGCCAGCATAGCGCCTTCTTCGACATTCAAATCAGAAGCGTCTTTGCCGAAATACTGCTGGGATGCAGACTGGATGCCGTAAGCCCCGTGACCGAAGTATATCTGGTTTAAATAATATCCCATTACTTCATCCTTGGAGAATTTCTTTTCAAGTCCCATAGCAATCAGCACTTCCTTTGTTTTACGCAGGAAGGTCTGGTCACTCGAGAGAAAAGCATTTTTTGCCAGCTGCTGAGTAATCGTACTTCCGCCCTCCACGATGCCGCCAGCTAAAATATCACGGTAAAGCGCACGCGCAATCGCTCTCGGGTCAATGCCACGGTGGTCATAAAACCTGATATCTTCAATGGAAATAAATGCCTCTTTTACGTGATCCGGTATTTGTTCTTCTTCAATAACTTCTCTGTCCTCTGAATACAGCTCCGCTAATTGTTCCCCGCTGTCATCAACTATTGTCGTTGTTTCATTCATCGTCAGCTGCTTTTCACTGATCGCAGCAGCGCCGATTACAACGGAGGATAAATATATGCCAAAAATCAGAAGAAAAGCTGCTGCAGCTATCAGCAGCCGTTTTCCCCATTTCCGTTTATTCATGAGCTCTGCCACCCTCGCTTTATGCACAAATATTTCACTCTGCTTTAGTCGGCAGACATTTCGTTAAGTTACACGGAAACAGCTGGATTTTTTGCATACTTAACCTGAATGCTGCCAATAACAAGCTCTGCCTGGATATTTAATGTCACCTGTGTCTGCTCTTTCGCCTTATGCTCTACCTTCATCGCTGCCCTCAGACCCTCTTCTTTATAGCCGAGCACCTTCGTTTCTCCAATAAGCGTCTTTGCGTCAATGTTAATATCCCAGTTTTCCGGAACAAAAAGCTTAATGCTCCCGACCATGCCACTGATCCGCACTGGCAGCGTCTCTTCTTCTGTTTTGGCTTTCGAAAAATCTATAATCACCTCGCCGGCTCCGTATTGGACAGCGGCCTCACGGAGTCTGAAAGGCTTCTTTATATAGACGCACTGGCCTGCCAAAAAGCGGTGCTGTGCCGGAAGTTCCCGTTCCTGCCCGGCCCGGCGCACCTCATGTGCATAGGAGGTGCTTCTTTCATGCCGGCTTTTTTCCTCAGACGCATTCAGATCTTTATCAATATCTATCTCTCTCCTGGAGCTGCTCCACCAGAAATAAAACAGAATAATTCCCGTTAGGAAGAGCACGGTGATTACTGCTGTAAATATAAAAGGCACATCCGCCCGGTTGGATATATGCAACAGGGCGAAACCGACAAACATAGCGCTGAGCCAGTAATTCCGCTGGTATACAAAAAAGCACGCAAGGCTTAATGCAATGATAGGCCATATGAATAAACTAGCGTCAAAACCAAGCTGGGAAGATACGATACTTACGCCGGCAATGATAATACCCAGTCCCAGAAAACCGATTCTTTGGCTCATGCTCTCTTTCCGCCCTTCTTTTACTGATTTTATAAATATACGCAGCAGCATGTCTGTCCGTTCCAGATTCCCCTATTTTATTTTCCAGAAAGGATCATGTATGATAAGAAAATACTATACAGCTTATGTATTCATTATACGCTACTCCTAAGCGGAGACATACCTATTTTCATTCTCTTTCATTACGTTTCAATAAAGGATGTGAACCTCTGTGGATAATTTATTCAGCAGATTAGAAGAGCTTTACCCGGAAATGGTGGAGATTCGCAGGTACCTGCACCAGTACCCTGAGCTTTCCTTTGAGGAAGAACAGACGCCTGCCTACATAGCCGATTATCATCGTCAACTGGGGCATGATGTGCGTACCGGTGTAGGGGGACGCGGTGTTACCGCCGTGCTCCGTGGTGAAAAGCCCGGTCCCGTTATCGCTCTCCGGGCGGATTTTGATGCCCTGCCCATCCAGGAGAACACCGGCCTTCCTTTCGCTTCAAAGACGGACGGCGTGATGCATGCCTGCGGGCATGACGGCCATACTGCGTACCTGCTTGTTCTCGCTAAAGCCCTGCAGGAAGAAAGGCACAGCTTAAGCGGCACTGTGGTTTTCATCCACCAGCACGCGGAAGAATATGCCCCCGGCGGCGCAATTGAGATGATTCAGGACGGGTGCCTTGAAGGGGTGGACGTCATCTTTGGCACGCACTTATGGGCGACGGTGCCCTACGGAACTGTCCAGTATTGCGAAGGGCCGATGATGGCGGCTTCAGACCGTTTTCATATTACGATTCGCGGCAAGGGCGGGCACGGGGCCCAGCCGCATCTTACCAAGGATGCCATCGTCATTGGCTCCCAGGTGGTCACCAGCCTGCAGCAGATTGTCAGCCGCCGCCTCGATCCGCTTCATTCCGGAGTGCTGTCCGTCGGCTCGTTTGAAGCCGTCAACGCCTTTAACGTAATTGCCGAAAGCGCGAAGCTTACCGGCACTACCCGCTGCTTTAATGAAAACGTGCGGGACATATTCGAAGAAGAAATTGGAAAAATTGTCCACGGCACCTGCGAAGCATCCGGAGCCGAAGCCGACTATGAATACCTGCGCGGCTATCCCCCGGTAGACAACCATCGTGATGAAGCCCGGTTTATTGCTGAATGTGCTGAAAAAACAGAATCAGTCCAAAAGACAGAGTATATGAGCCCGTCGATGGCTGGAGAGGATTACGCGCATTATCTCCGGCATGTGAAAGGAACCTATTTCTTCACAGGAGCAGGCCATCCGGACTGGGAAACGACGTATCCACACCATCATTCGAAATTTGATATTGATGAACGGGCGATGCTCACCGCAGCCCAGGTCATTGGAAGAGCCGTTTTGGAATACCCCGGCCCTTCATCATAATCACAGGCCCCCTTTCTCCTGACGGAAAGGGGGCCTGTCGTCTTTTATATCATCTCTTTTTGCTTTCTGCGGGTAACCCAGCGGGGATAATACAGAAGAAGCAGCGCCACAAATAAAATAAGTGCTGCCGTTACCACAAGCGACTGCCCGATCCAGACGTGAAGCAGAACAATTCCCGCTCCCTGCACCATCAAAAGTGCCCTCGTGAACGTAATAAATGCCTGTTCTTTCCACTTGGCGGGCACAGGATACAGATCCGGCCAGTCAATCGTGGCATAGTGGCTTTTCAGTGCCTGCAGCTGTACTGCGGTCATATAAAGAAACAAGCCTCCAATCCCAAGACGCATCCATTCCGGGGCAAAGGCGTACATGACCAGACCGCAGACTACAAGCAGGCGGATAAACATACCTGCATATTCTCCCGAACGCACAAAAGCTTTGCCGTACAAATACAAATACGTATTTTCCTGCTTATGGGTGAATTTGTCCACAAGTGAGGCCAGCCAGCGCCGGCGTTTAATTTTCACTTCAATATGCGGCACTTCCGCAAATGACTGAACAAAACGGTAAAATTTAGCCAGCTGATGGTTCTCGGCTTCGAGAAGCACTTCCCACCGCAGGAGCATGGAAGCAGAACGCCTCTTTACCAGCTGCCAGTGCCCAATCAATCCAAGGAGACCAGCACCGGCCAGAAAAATGCTTCCCCACCAGGCAGCAAGCATTAAAAGAGCCGGCCAGACCCAGCGGATCGCTGTAGATATGTAACGATGAGTGTGGTTGTGCCATTTCCATTCTTCCCATTTAATAAATGTGGTTAGAAAGGTTATTACGAGCAAAAGCAGCAGCATTCCGATATAGCCGGGTCCACCGGCGGCGGTGCGTTCCTGAATAACCGGGCCGAGAACAATATACGCGGCAAGCACTTCCACTCCCTGCAGAGCCGCTGAGTAACGAATCGATTTTTTAAAGAATGGGGTCATCCGTTTTTCAAGCGGGAGCAGAAATACAAGGTCTCCGGACTGAACAAACGGCCGGACAGGCCCGCGAAGCGTTAATACAGAAAAAATCAGCCAAAGAGCAATCACCACCCACGGAGAATGCGGGAGCCAGTCCAGAAAAGTCGGATAAAACACTGCTCCGGCAAACAGGAGAATATACAGCGCAAACATAAAACCGCTGTTACCGATTAACCGCAGGTAACGCCCGGCCTTCCCCCAGAAAGCTCCTGCCCGCTCGTTCCACCACTTTCCAGTCATGATGTGATTTCTCCTTTAGTCACTTCGATATACAAATCATCAAGATTCGCTCCAGGCATTCCCGCCTGCTCCTGGATTTCCCTCATGGTTCCTTTCAAAGCGACACGTCCTTCATGCAGCAGCACAAAGCGGTCACAATAGCGTTCTGCAGTCGCCAGAATATGCGTGGACATTAAAATTCCTGCTCCGTTCTCCTTCATTTCCACCATCATGTCGAGCAGTGATTTAATGGCTACCGGGTCGAGCCCGACAAACGGTTCATCGACCACATACAGCTTTGGCTCTACCAAAAAGGCGCACATGATCATCACCTTCTGTCTCATCCCTTTTGAAAAATGATTGGGAAACCAGTGTTTTCTCCGGCTCATCTGATAGGTTTCCATCAGGCTTTCACTTCGCTTCTCCCAGACTCCTTCGGGTACTCCGTAGGCCATGGCTGTCAGGCGCAGATGCTCCCAGAGTGTCATTTCCTCGTACAATATAGGTGATTCGGGAATGTATGCCAGCTGCTTCCTATATGCCTCTGCATCCTCATGAATGGTTTTATTATTAATATAAATTTCGCCTTCCGCCGGCTCCATCAGTCCGAGAACATGCTTAATTGTCGTACTTTTCCCGGCGCCGTTCAACCCGATTAAGCCAACAATTTCCCCGGGGGCCACATCAAATTCCAGATCATGGAGCACCGGCTTGTGGATATTGTATCCGCCGGTAATATGATTAATATTAAGTAGTGCTGTCATACAAACGCTCCTTCAGCTAAGTAAAATACAATCTTTTTATATTCTACACAGTTTCATTGCATTTTGTATATTTTTGAAAGGAATTTATTTCTTCTTACATTTCCATTTAACTCTAAACTGTAACTACGTATAATAGGGTAGTAGATATACTTACGTTTAGAAAGGAGATCAACACTATGGCCAACAATGATGACTGCATTTTCTGCAAAATAGCATCCGGGGAAATTCCTGCTTCTGTCGTCTATGAGGATGACGAACTTTTGGCCTTTATGGACCTGGGACAGACAACAAAAGGCCACACCCTTTTAATTCCAAAGGATCATCAGGAAAATATTTATGAACTCCATCCCGAAACAGCGGCGGCTCTATTTAAAAAAGCTCCCGAGATTGCGAACGCTATAAAAGAAGCCTTTCAGCCAGCCGGTATGAATCTTCTAAATAACAATAACAGCGTGGCCTCGCAGTCCGTTTTTCATTATCACCTTCATTTCATCCCCCGTTATACAGAAAACGATGGATTTTCTTTTACATTCACCGACAACAACGAACAGTATACTAGCGCTGATTTAGCCGATATGGCTAAAGGGATTGCCGATCGTTTATAGAAAAATAAATATGGATGGCTAAAAGGAGAGATCATATGTCACGCGCATATAATTTTAATGCAGGTCCGGCTGCCCTGCCGGACGAGGTTTTGGAAAAAGCCCAGAAGGAAATGCTTAATTTCAACAATACTGGCATGAGCGTTATGGAGCTCAGCCACCGGAGCGCTGATTATGAACAAGTGCATAATCAGGCGCAGGAGAGGCTCCGGAGCCTGCTCGATATTCCGGAGGATTACGAAGTATTATTTCTGCAGGGCGGAGCCAGCCTGCAGTTTTCGATGCTTCCGATGAACGTACTCCAATCCGGGGAAACGGCTAACTATATTTTAACAGGATCCTGGTCGGAAAAAGCACTAAAAGAAGCGCAGATGATCGGCCAGACCCGGGTCGGGGCTTCGGCAAAAGAGCAAAACTTCACCCATATTCCTGATGTTGACGCCCTTCAGCTCGACAGCCGCGATAAATATGTACACATCACCACAAACAACACCATTTTCGGCACGCAGTGGCAGGAGCTTGATTATAACTGGCTTTCCCCGGTAGTCGCCGATATGTCGAGCGACATTTTAAGCCGGCCGGTACCGGTCTCCTCGTTTGGAGCGATCTACGCCGGGGCACAAAAAAATCTGGGCCCGTCCGGCGTTACCGTCGTCATTGTCAAAAAGGACTGGGTCAGCCAGGCTCCCGGACATACCCCGACTATGCTGCGCTACGATACCCATGCGGAAAAGAATTCGCTTTTCCACACCCCTCCGACATTCGCTGTGTACCTGCTGAATGAAGTACTCGGATGGGTCGAAGAACGTGGAGGCGTCCTTGGCATGCAGCAGCGCAACAAGGAAAAAGCAGCTCTCCTATATGACACTATTGACGGCAGCAATGGCTTTTACCGGGGCCATGCTGAAACAGACAGCCGCTCCTCCATGAACGTCACCTTTAACCTTCCTAATGAAGAATTAAATAAACAATTTTTAGCTGAAGCTAAACAGGCCGGCTTTGTCGGATTAAATGGTCACCGATCCGTTGGCGGATGCCGGGCCTCCATTTATAATGCTGTTTCCAAAGAGAGCTGCCAGGCTCTTCAGGACTTTATGCTTACGTTTCAAAAAAATCATCAGTAGGTTTTTAATCAGCGGAATTACCCGCTGATTATTTTTATAAAATAAAAATTTACAGGAGTCTCCTCGTTCCAGGCACCCGAAATTGTTTGAAATTCTTTATTTTTTCCCTAAATTCACCTATACTACTATTAAAGAATAATATATTAAAAATGTATTTCAAGGAAGGAATGAGGCGGATGGATTTGAAATCTCTTTTTGCCGGTATATTCACAGGATCACTAGCGAGCAGTTTAATTATACTTTTTACTGCCCCTGCTTCTGGTCCTGCCGTACGCCATTCCATTAAGCATTCGGAATGGAATCGCCCCGGCTTGAAATCCTCAACAAATAAATCAGCCATGGAGGACTGGCAGTATGCTGCTACAGAAGGTTTCCAGGCTTTCGATGTGCTGACTAAAGAAATGAAAAAAACCTACAAACGGTACAAGCAGGAAGTTGAACCCGAGGTGGCCTCTATTCAGGAACAGGTAAAAGAAATTTCTGACTCTATTTCTCAATTAAATAAGCAGATTAAAAAAGAAACCAAGCGTTCCTAGTCACTGATGACCCAGCTTATAAGAGAGGGGGTTCTTTAATTGGACTCTTCATTTGATGCCAAGCAGTCAATACTATTCAGCCTCCGTGCTGCACAGCTGTCTAAAGCATTATGGAAATCGGTGGAAAAAGATTGGCAGGAATGGGTGAAGCCCTATAATTTAAACATTAACGAATTTCAAATTCTCTGGGTTGCTCACCAATTAGAGGGCGCTTCTGTGTCCGGGATTGCGAAGTTCGGGGTTATGCACGTCTCAACTGCATTTAATTTTTCGAAAAAGCTGGAAGACCGCAACCTTTTAAAATTTTCAAAGAAAACGAACGATAAGCGCAATACGTATATCGAGCTGACAGAAGACGGCGAAAGCCTGCTTCTTTCCATCCTCGAGTCTTATGAAAAAGAAACGTTTCAGGTTTCTGAAGGGGCCCTTCCCATTAAAGAGCTGTACGGAAAGTTTCCCGAGTTTTCTGAACTTATGACCATTGTACGCTACATTTATGGAGAAGAATTCATGCATTTGTTTGAAGAGTCCCTCCAGTCTTTTGAAAATGATTTTATGGATAAAGACGGAACTCTGCTTCCAGCGGACAGATCTGCCAAATAAACCTTTTACAGACCACCTGCTCTGCTCTGGCCTCCTGAATCATCATATTGGCTTCCTTTCTCTTCTGTAGAACGAATTGTTAGAAATTTCGTTCTATATATTTTTTTTATAACCCTATTGATTTTTTCTTCTATTGGTATTACATTATTCAACGTTGGGGTTTGGAGAGAGGAGGCCGTCGCATGAATTGCTGGAAATCAGTGAATCTACGAAAAGAAAACAACACAACAAAAATGACAATCATGTCGGTAGGATTTTCCTTTTTAACTTTTATGTTTACTTTTTTAATCTTTAGTTCGCTGCAGCCCGATACGCAGCTCAAAGGTATCGGATTAGGAGTTCTTCTTTTAATGATGCTCATTCTTTACCCTCTGCATTCTATTTTGCACGCCGTACCTCTCTGGATGATTGGTATCGCTACAACCTGGAAATTTGACAGAAACCGCAGGAAACAGCTTCCTGTGATTAAATACAGCTTCAGCAAACCAGTATCAAGAAATATGTATGTCGCAGCCATGCTCAGCCCTTTTGTGATACTTGGAACTGCAAGTATTGCCGGGGCCGTGCTTATGCCAGGCTATATGCATTACTTCCTTATTATCTTTTCATTAAACAGCGGGATGGCTATCCATGATTTTGCGTTTGTCCGCCAGCTGGTGCGGGCTCCAAAGCACTGTACGGTGGAACGCAAGCTTGACGGTATGGATATTGTATTGAAGCAGCCTTCTTAAGTAAAAGAAGCCCGGCGCACGAATAGCGCCGGGCTTCTTTTTTTATCTTCCTACGACAAAAACAATTTCATCTTCTTCAAGATTGACCCTTTCTGCCCGTACAGTATATTCTTCATCTTCGCTCCACTGATCAAGACGTATTCTGATCGTTTCCTCTTCCGGATTAATCTGGACAAATTCCGGAAATTCCGACTGATTCTGCACCACTGTCAGTACTTCTGTTCCCGGCAGCGGCAGCCCTGCAATAGAGAAATCATCCTTTTGCAGTTCGACATTACCGTTTTCTAAAGCCTCCGGCACAAAACTCAGTTCAATATCAATTTCACGACCGAGAAGCTCGAGCGCAGAAATAATTTTAAACTGCCCGTCTTCCACCACTAAGTCGGCTCTTTCGTTTTCCATTTCTGCTTCTAAAATATTATTTACCTGGGCAGAATTTGTTTCCCCGGTAAAGTACGGCTGAAATTCTTCCTCCTCAGAAGTTTGCGGTTCTTTTTCGGTTGAACCGCTCTCCTGATCCAGAGATGCCCACCAGAAGACTACTGCGCCAATAATAATAACATTGATGACTAATAGCAGGATGAATAAAATTTTCCATATGTTCCGCGTCAAGCAGACCCACTCCTTTTTTCTTGTAACAGCTGCTTTTTCACTATATCATGTTCGGCAGAAACGTTATAGATATAATAGCTTTTTCTTTGCTCCGCCGGGTTCTGCCTATCTTTTTGCCTTATGATTTGTTATGGTAGTATCGTTAGGAATGGGGGAATTTTATGTTTATTCTTTTCTTTATTGTATTTGCTGTTGCTTATCTGTTTATCATGAACTCCATGACCAATAAGTTTGTAACTCAGCGGGAAGTCCCGGATGAAAAACAGCCGAAGGTCTTCAACACTATCAACATACTTGTGACCATCCTGCTTATTTCTTCGTATGTTGAACTTCTTTTGGCAGCCTGAAGCTGAGAATTTCGATCCTATTGTAAAATACAATAGGATTTTTTACATTAATCGACATTTTTTAACTTTTTAATGTGCTATAATATCAGAGTATCATGAACATACATAGGGAGCTGAAAGAATGAAGAAGTACATTTTTACTGCCGTAAGTCTCAGTGGAGCCCTTCTGCTTGCATCCTGCAGTAATCAAGGCAGTGCCGAAGAAAGCAATACAATTGTGGAAGTGAACGGAGAAAGCATTTCTGAGCAGGAGCTCATGGATGATTTAAAGGAAAATTACGGGGAAAACGCCTTAAATAACCTTGTCCAGCAAAAAGTTTTAAACAATAAAGCCGAAGAGCTTGAAATTTCAGATAAGCAGGTTAATAAAGAATTTAAATCCATGAAAGAACAGTATGGAATAGACGATAATGATCAGTTCCTTCAAACCATCCAGCAAAATATGGGTGTTCAGGTTGAAAGCATCAAAGCTTTCAAGGAGCAGTATGTGAAGCCGCAGCTCGTAGTTGAGGAACTGGGCTCCCAGGACGTTGAGGTAACCGAAGAAGAAATGAAAAATTACTACGACGAAAACAAAGAAGAAGTTGTGCAGGTCGAAGCAAGTCATATTCTCGTTGAAAGTGAAAAAGAAGCTAACGAAATAATCAAGGAACTTGAAGGTGGTGCAGATTTTGCTGAGCTTGCAAAAGAAAAGTCTATCGATACTGCTTCCGGTGAAAGCGGCGGAGAACTTGGTTATTTCGGGAAAGGCGAAATGACGGAAGCTTTTGAGAAAGCGGCATTTGACATGGAGGTGGATTCCATCTCTGAAGAGCCTGTCGAAACAGAGCACGGCTTCCATGTGATTAAGGTCACTGGCAAAAAAGACAGCTACGATGAGTTAAAAGACGATATTAAACAAACGCTTAAAACTGAAGAGCAGAAAGACGGGCAGCAGGTCCTAAACGAAATTATGCAGGAAGCAGACATCAATGTTGAAGACAAGGATTACAAGGATTGGGTAAAAACATATACTGAAGCGAGCAGCGGGAAATCAAGCAGTTAATGGAGCTGCTCTGCAAAAAACCGGGGCGGTTAGGCCTCGGTTTTTTGTGTCTTTATTTCGTTTTCTGCAGGAAGAATGATGGTGAACATGACCCCAGTCTCCGTATTGACTGCCTCTTTTGACGCTCCATGCAATTCAGCAATTTGGCTTACAATCGCAAGACCGAGACCGAATTGCCCCTTATTTCCTTTTCTAAACGGTGTGAAAATGTATTCGAGCTCTTCTTCATTAATATTTTCCCCGTTATTTTCGACTGTGATTTTTACACGGCCGTCCGGATCCTTTTCTGCTTTAATCCATATGCTGTCTTCAGCATAGCGCAGCGCGTTTTCAACTAAATTTTCAAGAAGTACCCGCATATGTTCAGCGTCTGCAACCATGCGTACGCTCGCCCCTTCAATATAAAAACGGATATCGCTGCGCTGCAGACGAAAACGTTCTTCAATCGCGTACGCGAGTTTACCGAATATGATTTCTTCATATTCAATCGCCTCTGTTTTGAGTGAATCAAGCTTCGTGTAATACAGCATGTCCCTGACCCTTTTATCCATGCGGTTCGCTTCATCAATAATGACATCCATTGTTTTTTCCATATCCTTTTTAGGCAGAATGCCGTCTTTGACGGATTGCGCATAGGATTTGACGACCATAATCGGTGTTTTAAGCTCATGGGAGGCGTGCTGGATAAATGTTTTTTGCGAATTATCATAACGGATTAGATTTTGCCGCATCCGTTCAAACTGCTCAGACAGCTTCTGAAAGTCCTGATCCCCTTTCCAATTAAAAGGCTCCCGCCAGTTTCTCTCCGCAATTTGTTCAAAGCGGTTGCCAAGCACCCGCAGCGGCTGCCTGAGGTAGCGTTTCAGCCAAATCGCCGGCAACAGGCTTACAACGCTTGTGATGAGCAGTATGTACACCAGGCGGGTCCACAACCGGTTCACCATCGTGTCTCTATACGTATCCCACATGTAGGAAATCTGGAACGCTTCTTCTCCGTCCGATTCTACTTTTGTAATCACATAGAAAAGTGTAGCATCATTAAAAGTAAGCTCGTATCGTTCCCGTTCCGCATTTTGATTGCCGGCATTTTCGAGCATTTCTTTTTCCACTTCGGCCGGGGGACGAGGCTCTCCACTGACTGTTTCATTTTCAGTAACAAAAACGTGCCCCACCGACCTCTCTGCCTCCCGCCTTTCAATAAAATCCAGATCGTCTGACTCCGGGGGCGTGAAATAATCACTCAGCGGATTAACGAGCTGAGCCTGCTCTTCTTCGATAATCCGGTACGTTTCCTCCGTTAACGTCCCCCGGATCGAAATAGGATAGACGATAATGACTGTCAGACCGACCAGAACAATAATGGCGATAAAGGAGAGCCAAATGCGCTGGGTTAAATTCACTTTCATCATGACGGCAGAACACGATATCCGTATCCATACAGCGTCTCCAGATGAATTCTGGGCATTTTCTTCCGGACTCTGCGCACAACGTCATCTACAGCCCGTTCGGAGCCAAAATAGTTTTCTCCCCACACATGTTCAATGATATCTTCCCTCGACAGGGCTTTGCCTACCTCTTCGGTTAAAAGCAGAATTAAGTCCATCTCCTTTGTAGTCAGCTCAATATGGGCCTCGTTATTTTCAGCATCCGTTACAGTACGTGCTTCCGGATCGATATAATAATTATTTACTTCTGTCTTTTTTGTTTCGGTCTGCGATTCGCCGTACACCCGGGACAACAGTTTTTTAGCACGGATAATCAGTTCCTGGGGAAGAAATGGCTTCGCCAGATAGTCATCGCTTCCCATTTCAAGGCCGAGCACACGGTCAAGATCCTGGTCTCTCGCAGAAATAAAAATCACCGGCACTTCCCCTTTTTTTGAGGAACGAATTTCTTTTAATATCTGGTATCCATCAGTCCCCGGCAGCATAATATCAAGCACCCACAGATGAGGCGGTTCTTCTTTAGCCTCCAGGGCGTCTGTACCGTTATCAAAGACAGTTACTTCCCACCCCTCCTTTTCCATGTAGGGCTTCAATACGCCCGAAAGATTTTCTTCATCTTCCACTAAATAGATTGTATATGCAGTCGTCATTTATCTCGTTCCTTCCTCTGAAGATACGTGTTGATCTGTTATTATCGTAGCAGTATTATTACTCAGTTTCCACTTTCCTCTGTGTTAGACGATATTCACGCACCAATGTTTCTATAAAAAAAGCCGCACTGCTTACCTGCAGGCGGCTTTCTTTTATAGTTACGTTGTTGATTTTTCCTGCTGGCTCTGTTCCATTTTTTCTTTGCGCTTTGTAAACACGAGAGTTTGGAAAATCATAAACACACCGCCTGTCGCCCAGTAAAGAGAAAGGGCTGACGGGAGAAAGATTCCGGCTACAATCATCATCACTGGCATCAGCATCATAATTGGTCTCATGTTTTCAGGCATATCCTTCGCCGTGATTCTCGTTTGTAAAAACATCATTATCCCCGCAAGGATCGGGAATATGAAAAATGGATCCGGTTCACCAAGGTCTACCCATAAGAAACTGTGGGCAGCCAGCTCTTCTGTACGCTGAATGGCAAAGTAAAAGGCCATTAAAATCGGCATCTGCAGCAGTATAGGCAGACAGCCCATCATTGGATTTACACCTTCGTCCCGGTACAATTTCATCATTTCCTGCTGAAGCTTCTGTGCTTCCGCCTGGTTTTTAGAGCTGTATTTTTCCTGCAGCTCTTTCATTCTCGGCTGCAGCCGTTTCATGGCAATCGCACTGTTCTGCTGCTTTAAAAACAATGGAAGCAGCACAATACGAATGATAATTGTCACTACAATGATAGAAAGACCATAGTCACCGTTAAAAAATTGGGCAATCGTGATTAAAAGCCACGAAAACGGGTATACAAAAAAACGATTCCAAATTCCTTCACTGTCTGCCGATATGGCTTCCTGTTCGCCGCCACAACCGGCAAGAACCAGCATTAAAACACCAAGCATTGCTATTAACTTCCACTTACTATTCAATACATTCACTCCTTCTTATTTTTCATGCTTTCAAATTATGATGAAAAATAAGAAGAGTCTTCATCATCATGCCTGCTGTCTGAGCTGTCCGGTATCTTCTTTTGTACAGTAACAAAGCGAAGAGCAGCCATTTCCGGAACCCGGCTGTAATCGTCATAACAGACACTTGCTTCCTCATGGTGGAGGGAGTAAGCATTTGTACTCGTAAGATGCTGGCTGACCATCCAAAGCGTAGTAATGAGCACGCTTACAAGGAGCAGCCATTCCATCCAGTTTATTTCTGTAAACGTTTCAATGAAAAACAACTTATCCCCCCTCCTCTGCTAAATGATTTTCTTCAAGACTTACCAATTCCACTTCTTCATCATATGTGTTGTAATAATTAAGAATATCGTCTACGTACCAGTCCGCCTGGTTATATTGATATATTGCCGGCCGTACCTCACCGCCTGCCGCTCCGTTAGAAGCAAGAAAGTTCGCCGTCGAGTAAACGGCATCTTCAAGAGCATATGGATCGGCTCTGCCGTCGCCGTCAGCATCAACACCGTAGCCTCCGTATTCATTAATTGTCTCCGGATCGGTTAATTCCTGCTCCGGTATATCAGTACTGCCATTTCCACCGCAGCCCGGATAATTCCATCCTACAAATGTGCATGGCATAAACTGCATATGTCCTATCGCTCCCACAGGGCTTTCCAGGGTTTCCATCGTGGAAAAAACAGTTTCCACCCGGTGGACCGCTGCTAAGAGGGTCCACGGAATATCATAATCTTCTCCCGCCTGTTTGTAAACAGAAATATATTCTTTTGGAACTTCATTCTCCCTAAAGTCTTCCTGGGAATTGTATGTCGGTATGCTGCTGTCCTGCACTGATGTGGCAATAAAAACAATAGCTGCTGTGAGTAGAGCTGTCACTGCTGTAATTAAATAAACGTGTCGATAACGCTTGGTCTGCGGGCGCACAGCGTCCCCTCCTGTTAACATAACTCATGGCTAAAGACGAATACCGCCATGTTTATTGTAGCACGTTTCAGCCAGAATCTATAACGGGAAGGCAAATAAAAAAACTTTCCCCACAATGAGGAAAGTTTTTGTTATTACTGCTGGCCGTTATTCTCTTCCGGTACACCGTAGAGTTCTTCAAGCGGCTCAGTAATAATTTTATTCAGGTCAGAAATGACTGTGCTGAGCTGCTGCTCCTGCTGCATCAGCTTCGAGATAACTTCGTGCTGCTGCACCATTTCAAACTGTTTTTGAGCCTGTGTAATTTCTTCTTCCGAAGGCTGCTCTCCCTGCATTTGTTTTTGCTGCAGTTCAAGCTGTACATTACGGAAGTTATCAAGCATACGCTTTGCGACTTCGTCCTGCTCTACTTCGTTATGAAGCTCTTTAAGCTGTTGGAATTCTTCGCTGTCACGAAGCGCACTCGATAATTCGTAAGCCTTGTCATGAATATTGGACATATATAAGTCCTCCTTTAAGATTGTCTGTATGAGCATAACATGAACCGCCGAGAAAATTCATCCATTCCGGAAGAATCAATGGCATTTTTTTATTCACACTATCCACAACACGACTATTCCCTGTATACAGCCTACAAAACCGCCAATCAGTGCCCCCAGATATGTGATCAGCTTAAACTCCCTTCCGGAAATCGTAAGCAGCATAGCTTCCATCCTGTCTGTCGAAAACGTGTCCACCTGCTCTTTAACTACATCATGAAGATGAAGCTGTTCAAACAGATTTGGAAGCCTCTTCGCAATGGAGTCCTGTCCTTTCTTGACCGCTTTTGGAACCCAGTCCTCCAGCATTTTCGTTTCATACGCGGGAGCCCAGTCCTTTAAAGGCTGTTCAAGCCTTTCCATGACCGGCACATGGGTGTCAACGGTTTCCACAATATAATCCACCGCTGCCCGGGAATCCACATAGGAAAAAGCCGTCGCAGCCGGTTTTTCAAACAGCGCTTTTCGCTCCTGCTGCAGCAGTCCGGTTATCATTTTTTCCGTTCCGGGGTCTTCAAAAAAACGGAGCACCTCAGGTTGGATACGGTCAACAAGCCGGTCATTACCGATCATTGTACCGAAAAAGTTCATCATGGAGCCCTTTCCTTCTAAAAAACGCTCGAGTAAAAGCGCCAGCTGCTGCTTGCCAGCACTTGACCGAAAATAATCACCGGCCTTCACCATTATTAACTGTGTAAGCTCTTTAGTCATCATTTCCGATTGACGGACCGCGCCTGGAGGAAGCAGCTCTTTGATTGGAGTGTCAGCATGACGGTGTTTTGCCTCTTCCCATTTTATATCGAGCGTTTCTCTTAACGTTTCACGGAGAAAGCCGCGAACATCACGCAGCCCTGTCCACTTCTCCACATAGTCGGATAAGCTTTTCTCGGAATAAAGATACTCCTTCATTTCTAATGTTACCCAATCATTCAGCTGACGTGAAAACATATCACTGCGAATTTTTGTCTGCAGGCCTTCCGGGGTCAACAAATGGTCTGTCACTACCCGTCCGAGCTGACCGGCGAGCTCATTACGTCTTTTTGGAATCAGTCCCGGTGTGAACGGTACCCGCACAGAGCCTATGTACACCGGCTTATACGGTCTGAACAGCATTCGGATCGCAAGTGAATTCGTCACTCCCCCAATGGCTGCCCCAATAGCGATCATAATGATAATTGTAATACCTGCGTTCATGGTGATTGCTCCTTTGGCAGTCGTCTATTAATTAAACGTTACTTCTCTTCGGTAAAAATAAACTCTTCACGTTCTATCGTGAATTTCCCGCGTTTAAACGCGTTTCGCCACATTCTTTTATTCACATTCCCGGGAGGTGTTGAAACTATTTGTACGCTTTTCAGAGGGAACTTTTGTGCTTCGAGCCATTTTTCCGAAAGGTCCTGCTTCCAGCCTATAGTTCCGCTCCATCCTTCAGCAGGTGCTATAATCGCCTCTGCACTCCCCCCGTTCCAGCGCAAAATGGCCGTTTCCACTGAGGCCATGCCCTCGAGCCATTGTTCAAGCGGCAGCAGAGAAACATTCTGCTGTTCCACTTTATTAATGTCAGAATGCTCCCCTGCATACGTATACCCTTCTCCGTCATCTATTAAAAATCCGTCGCCGGCCCATACGTCTTTCCACCAGGACCACGGCGAGCTGTCATACTGCGTCTTTCCATCAATCATTGTCTCCAGGCTGTTCGGCCATGGTTTTTTTATCACTACTCTGCCGGGAATATGACGCACTGCATACCCTTCACTATCCCATGTGTCCATTACCATCCCTGGAAGACGGCTGTTATATTTTTCAGGATGCACCCTGCGGTCCGGCAGATCGGCAGTAATCATTCCAGAAGCGTGAGCGCCCCCGAAGGCCTTTAAAAGTGGTATTCTTCCCCGGGTTAATACGTCTATTGTCCACTGCAGGTCCCCCCGCATCCAATCTGCTTCCCACGTCAGTACATATCGCAGCGAATGAAGGTGGTATTCCTTCCACTTACTTTGCGTCTGGGAGGAGGCCGTCTGTACCGAGGGAGAATCAACTCCGATATGTGTAATTCCGTATGCTTCAATCGTGCTGCCGGCATCAGCGCTCTGCCCGTCCCATGAAAACAGACAGTATTGGCCATTATTTGCAAGCGTACCGACCAGAGCAAACAGCTGCTCGAATCCCCACTCCCTGGCGAGCCACCATAAACGGTCCCCTGGCTGCACGTCCCACACTAAACCTATTTCGGTTCCTGACTTCATAAACAAACTGGTGTGGCTCAGCACATACCCATGGCCAGGATCTGCCGGACTGTTGCTAAAGACAATAAGTGCAGCATCAGCGCCCTCTGTTTTTGCAGGCGTCTCCTTTTTCTTTCCAGCCGGCATAGTTTCCCATTGTTTATGTCTTGAGGACGAGTCATTGTCTAACTGAATAATGTGCGAAGCTTCCATGTTATATCTTTCCTCCGCTTCAGCTGCAGAAGCTCCCGCACCCACAATGATCCATTCCGGCTGAAAATGTGCGTGAACTTCTTCGCCCGCTGCGGCTGTCCATCGGGGATTATACGGACAAACAACAGATCCGATATACATCAGTGCCATGTAAATCACCGCCGGCTGTTTACCGACTCCGGCCAGAACAGCCGTCCGCCCGCCCTTTTGTATACCTGCTTTTCTCAGTTTCCCTGCGGCTTCCTGCACTTCTGCAGCCAGCTTCTCATATGTCCATTCCCCGTCTTCGTCAATGAAAGCCGTCTGCCCCATCACTTCTTTTGATTTATTTATCAGCTGCTCCGCAGCGTTCATTTTTCCTTTATAAAACCAATCAGCCTTCCGCCTTCCGTGCGAAAGCTCTACAACGTCTTTATACCGTTTAAACCACCGGGTTTCGAGTCGTTTAGATGCCTGCTGCCAAAACCAGGAAACATCGATTGCGGCATGCTTTTTCAGCTCTTCTGTATCACTCAGCCCAAGTGCTTTAGTCCATTGATAAAGCGCATTAGTTCTCCATTGAACAATAGGGGGTTCCCACGTAGTCCACTGCATTTCTCATAGCCTCCCGACGTTTTTCCTTTTATAGAATGGGAATAGGGGTGTATATCTATTTTTACATAGCTTTTAGATATGTGAAACAAAAAGGAGTGCTTCAAATGAAAATAGCTTTATTTGGCGGAACCGGCCGCACCGGTTCCCAGCTTGCGTCCATGGCTCATGCTGCCGGGCACGAATTAAAAATGCTTGTCCGCTCACCGGAAAAAGCAGACAGTCTGCCCGCTTCTGCAGAGCAGATACACGGCGATGCCCTGGATCAGGCGAAAATGAGAAAAACAATGCAGGGGGCAGACGTCGTCGTCAGTGCCCTTGGCACTGACAAACAGAATGTGTTAAGCAGCTTCACACCGCTATTGTTAAAAGAAATGAACGATCTCAGCATCACCCGTTTAATTACCGTAGGCACTGCCGGGATTCTTCAGTCGCGGACAGAACCGCATCTTTACCGGTTTGAGTCGTCAGAATCCAAACGCCGGAGCACCATAGCCGCCGAGGACCATAAGGCAGCCTATGAATACATTAAGGAAACATCCTATTGCTGGACCATTGTCTGCCCGACATTTTTGCCGGACGGAGAAAATACCTCTTCCTGGCGCTATGAAACTGACTATCTTCCCGAAAACGGCACCCGGATTTCAACTGGAAATACCGCTGATTTTTTAATGCACGTATTGGAAAATCACTCTCAATTTTGCCAAAAAAGGATAGGTGTTTGTGAGTAAGGCTGTGTAATTGACGGTACAAACATGCTATACTAATTACCATTATCTAAGTAAAAACCCCGAAAGAAGGAGGGCGGCGATATGAGTATTTTCGGTATCATTCTCGGTATTGTTATTATTACTGCTATTATAAGCTGGATTATCGGCTACAATGCCTTAATTAAATATTTAAACTGGGTGGAAGAATCCTGGACCCAGGTGGAATTTCAACTGCACCGCCGGATGAACTTGATTCCTGATTTTGTTGAATCTGCCCAAAAAGCTTGGCGCCACAAACAGGATGAACTGGAAACGCTGGTACAGTACAGAAGCGAAGCGCTATCCCCGGAATCGAGCAGACAGGAGCAGCTGCATATTAACTCCCGCATTGAAGAGACTCTTCACGAGGTGTTTGACGCTTCCATGCCTGATGAGAAGCAGCTGCAGTCCGAGCTGAAATCGATGCGTGAGCAGTTTGACGATGCCCAGAATAAGATCATTCATTCTTCAAGCGTTTACAACAATACGATAGATAAATACAATACAAAGATATCATCGTTTCCAGTCAGGTTTGTAGCAGAGCTGCATCATTTTAAAACCCGAAGTCCTCTTCCGGGACAGAGCTCTGCTCCCGGAAGCAAGGCTGAAACAAAGGCGGAAACGTCTGTATAATTCAAATATGCATATAATTATATTTTTTTATTTGAGCCTGTTTCTTTTCCGCTCATCCCTGAAAACAGGTGAAAACAAGCTCTCATCGACATTAGGCCGTTATTCGTTCTGTGCTACCCTGAACAGGCAGGTTCTCCTTGGATGAATGCATCTTTACCTGTACGATACCTTTTGTACCCTGCCCGGTTATTCCGGCAGGGCTTTTTTATACCTTCGTCCTGTTTAAAAAAAGCAGTACATGGCAAAAGAATGATGAATCCTTACGTGTTATAATGATGAAAGACATTTGAGACCACTGTCTACGTTTATCCAGTACTGTATGAGAAAGGAAGCTTCAGACATGAAAACGTTCGAACAAAAACTTCACAACTATGCAAAACTTGCCGTGGATAAAGGTGTTAATATCCAACCCGGCCAGACTTTAGTAATTGCAGCTCCGATTGATGCTGCTCCTTTTGTCAGAAGACTGGCCGAGGCAGCATATGATGCCGGTGCAAAGCATGTCTACCCGGAATGGGCAGACGATGAACTGACAAAAATTAAATACGAGAAAGCGCCTGAGGAAGCTTTTCATGAATTTCCTTCCTGGCGTGCTGAAAGCAGAGAGCAGCTAGCCCATGAAGGGGCAGCTTTTATCACGGTCAAATCCACTGATCCCGACCTCCTTAAAGGAGTTGATCCCGATAAAATCGCCAATGCGAACAATGCAGCCGGTGCTGCTATGGAAGGATTCCGGGATTATATTCAGGCTGACCGCGTCAGCTGGCTTGTGATTTCCACCCCTTCTGCAGGATGGGCAAAAAAAGTTTTCCCGGATGAACCGGAAGACCGGGCCATCGATCTTCTTTGGGAACGGATCTTCAGCGCTGTGCGGGCGGATACAGATGACCCGGTACAGGCGTGGGATGAGCATAATCACATTCTGCGGGCCAAGGTCGATTGGCTGAATGCCAAAAAATACAAATCACTTCAGTACACCGCCCCCGGCACGGACCTTGAAATCGGCCTGCCTGACGGACACGTTTGGGCCGGCGGCGGAAGTACTAATACATCGGGTGTTTCATTTATCCCGAATATGCCGACAGAAGAAGTATTTACTGCTCCGCATAAGGATTTCGTTAACGGATACGTAACCAATACCAAACCGTTAAACTACGGCGGCAGTGTTATTGATCAATTTACGCTGCACTTCAAGGACGGGGCTGTCACGGACATGGAGGCAGGTGAAGGAGAAGAAACTCTCCGTCACCTGATCAATTCAGACGAAGGTGCTGCCCGACTTGGCGAAGTAGCCCTCGTACCGCACAGCTCCCCTATCTCGCAGTCCGGCATTTTGTTTTTCAATACGTTATTTGATGAAAATGCCTCCAATCATATTGCGCTTGGCAGTGCATATGCTTTTAACGTGGAAAATGGACCGGAAATGAACAAAGAGGAAAAGGAACAGGCTGGTTTAAACACGAGCATCATCCATGTTGATTTTATGATTGGAAATGAAAATATGAATATAGACGGCATTCTTCCCGACGGTACAAAAGAGCCAGTATTTCGGAATGGCGAATGGGCAGAATAGCTTTTCCATTATTTTTTGAAAGGAGATTATTATGAGTATACCTAAAACGCTAACGATAGCCGGCTCCGATACAAGCGGAGGCGCCGGCATCCAGGCAGATTTAAAAACATTTCAGGAGCTCGGCACGTACGGAATGGTTTCCCTGACTACCATTGTAGCCCAGGATCCTGATAACGACTGGTTTCACCGAGTCTATCCTATCGATACGGCCACGCTCGAAGCACAGCTGGATACGGTGTTAAAAGGAATTGGGGTGCAAGCCGCAAAAACAGGGATGCTTGGTTCAAAAGAAGTTATCGAAATGGTAGCGAAAAAAATAGATGAGCACCAGATAGAACAGCTGGTCGTGGACCCGGTGATGGTATGCAAAGGCGCCGATGAGCCGGTCAACCCGGAAATGGACGCTTATTTGAGGGACACGCTTGTGCCAAAGGCATTTATTGTAACTCCTAATTTATTTGAAGCGTCCCAGCTCGCCCAGGTCTCTCTGCCGCAGTCGCTTGAAGACATGAAAGCAGCTGCTGAAAAAATTTATCAGCTTGGCCCATCCTTTGTTATTGTCAAAGGCGGAGCAGATACCGGAGCCGAAAAATCAATTGACGTGCTTTATGACGGCAACAGCTTTGAATATATCGAATCCGAAAAAATTAATACGGATTATACTCACGGAGCCGGTTGTACGTTCTCTGCTGCTATTACTGCGGAGCTTGCAAACGGAAAGAGCGTACGGGAAGCAATTCATACAGCAAAACAGTTCATTCAGGCTTCTATCCAGGAGTCCTTCCGCCTGAACGAACATGTTGGTTCTGTAAATCACACTGCCTACCGCCACCGCGCTCCCCAGTCTTAAATATGTTTTCGGCTCCCAGACCGAAAATAAGCAGGTGACCAAATTGGAACTATTTCAATGCACGAAAAGTGTTTATAAACACGTCGAAATGGACGTCATCGAAATTTATCCTCCCCAGCTTCTTTTCCGTTACGGCTATATATACCCGGGCTTTTTTGATGACAGCGGAGTCTGGATGGCTACCGATGAAGAAGACGTAATGCATGTGATCAGTGAACACCCTTCACCAGAACAGGACCACTGGTTTCAGCAGCATTTTAAAAAAGTGTGAACTATGGAAAGGAGCATGCAAATGAAACGCTATCATGTAGAAGTCCACGGAAATGTCCAGGGCGTCGGCTTTCGGCAGTTCACTCAATCCGAAGCAGTGAAGCATAACATTCACGGCTGGGTCCGCAACAAATCAAACGGCGCTGTTGAAATTGAGGCCGAAGGAACGCCCCAGGATATGGACCGCTTTCTTATCGCCGTGCAGGAAGGCAGCCCTTTTTCTACCGTGGAGCGCCTCGAAACATCTGATCTTGATTCTGTCGACCATAATGAGTCCTTTGATGTTCGCTTCTAATTATAAACAAAAACTCTCCAGCTGAAATAATCAGCTGGAGAGTTTTTTGCTTAAAAGGCCCAGGACATACGTTTTTCGAGCTGTGAAGCTGCCTGGCGAACCGGCAGATAATGCAGGCGGAATTCCTCCTGGACCACGCGCTCAAGCGCTGGTAGATCATGTATATACTTTGTCATAGTAGCGCCATTTGCTTTTCGGGCGATAAGTTTATTATTTTTCAAAGACAGCAAAAGATATTTTTCCGGCACCCAAAGCTGCAGGCGCAGTTGGTTCATATACGGCGCATCCGGACCGTAGGACCTGCTGATCTTGTTTCTCAGTTCTGCTTCCCCTGCCTCTATGCCAGGGTCAAATGCCCAGGACTCATCCGCCTGCTTTCCGTCTTTCATACGTATATAACGGTACAGGCGTGCCTCCCTTTGATAGTGAAACAACAGCTGTTCGCCATCAAATTTTTTTGAGCGCTCCTTTCCCATGCGAAGAGGGATCGGTTCAAATAATGGGGCGGTCGTCCCTACGTCTACAAAATAAGGAGGAGAACCCGGCTGGTTTGTTTCCACCCGGACGGACACATGGTCTTCATTCAAATAAATGAGCCGGGTGGAGAACCCCAGGGCCTCGAGCAGCTGCTGAAAGTGGATATTCAGCGTATAGCATGTGCCTCCCATCTGGTAAACCTGGCGCCGGTATAAAAATGAACCGACTGACATTGGTGCCCGGGCTTCTATACTCTCCCCAGCTTCAATTATTTTACCTACGTTTTCAAAGGGAAACTGCTGCAGATGGGAACGAATCAATTTTGTCAAAAACCGAACATCCGGCTGTTCTATTTTCAGCTTCAAAATGTGTAAATAGTCCTCTACCCATGACTGCATGCAAAACGACCTCCTTTTAAAGCGCTGTAAGGCAAAAACAAATGGGGCCTTCTTTTTGCGCCGCAGGCTTTATTATTCCCCGAGACGTTCATGCACCATTGCCATAACATCCATTTTTAACTGAAGAAGCTTTTCCTCTGTCTGCTTGAACGTCTTTCCCTTAACACCGAAATAAAACTTCACTTTCGGTTCTGTACCTGAAGGACGAAGACAGAACCAGGATTCATCATCTGTAAAAAACTTCAGTACGTTCGAGGATGGAAGCTCAACAGGCTCTGTTTTTCCATTTTCAAGCAAATACGTACGTTCGCCCGTTTTGTAATCCTCCAGTTTTTGGATGGAAGCGTCACTTACCCCTTTAGGAGGCGTCGTACGGAATGTTTCGATCAGACGGTCAATTTGCTCCGCGCCTTCTTTTCCTTTTTTCGTTAAGGAATCCAGCCCTTCCATAAAATATCCATAACGGCTGTAAATATCCATCAGCCCTTCATACACAGTGCGTCCCTGCTCTTTGTGCCACAGGGCCATCTCCGCGATTAAAAGTGCCGCCTGCACCGCATCCTTATCGCGCACAAAGTCCCCGATCAAATACCCGTAGGACTCCTCATAACCAAACTGAAAGGCATATTCCCCTGTTTCATTATAGGTTTTAATTTTTTCACCAATGAATTTAAAACCTGTGAGCGTGTCCTCACATGCCTGGCCGTAATGTTCTGCTATAGCTCTTCCGAGTTCGGAAGTAACGATCGTTTTCATGACAATGCCATTTGCAGGAAGGGTTCCTGCCTCTTTTTTTTGCATGAGAAGATAATCAAGAAGCAGCGCCCCGGTCTGATTTCCAGTGAGCACTGCAAACTCGCCGCTGCTGTCTTTTGCCGCCAGGCCAATTCGATCCGCATCAGGGTCGGTGCCAATCAGTATGTCCGCGTCATTGTTTTCACCTACCTGAATGGCTTTTGCAAAGGCTTCCTTCTCTTCAGGATTCGGGCTCTGCACGGTGGAAAATTCCGGATCAGGTGTTAACTGCTCTTCCACTGTGGATACGTTTTGAAAGCCAGCTGCAGCGAGCGCACGCAATACCGGGTCCTTCGCTGTTCCGTGCAAAGGTGTAAACACTACATTCAAATCGCTTCCGTTTTCTTTGATCATCTCCGGCTGCAGCAGAATTGACTGCAGCGCTTTATCGTAGGCTGCATCAGTTTCTTCCCCAAGCATCACGAGAAGCCCTTCCTCCTGCATGGCTCCGCTGTCCTTCACCCGAATTTCCAGCTCATTTTCGACCGATTCCACATAGGTGATCAACTCATCCGCGGGCCCAGGCGGGAATTGCCCCCCGTCTTCACCGTAAACTTTAAACCCGTTATATTCCGGCGGGTTATGACTTGCTGTAATTACTACTCCGGCAAATGCATAGGTTCTCCGCACCGCAAACGACAGCTCGGGAGTCGGGCGCAGATCTTCAAACAAGTACACCTGGATGCCGTGTGCCCCGAGCGTCTGTGCTGTTTCAAGCGCAAATTTTTCCGAATAGTGGCGCGGGTCAAATGCGACAGCCACTCCCCGGACTTTTGCCTCAGCGCCGGCATTTTCTATATACCGGGCAAGGCCCTCAGCTGCGCGGCGGATCGTGTATGTATTCATTCTATTTGTCCCAGGGCCGATTTCTCCGCGCATCCCTCCGGTACCAAAAGCCAGATACTGATAAAAGTAATCCTCTGCCTCTGTTTCATCCAGTTCATGAAGCTTTTCTTTCCATGCTTCTTCTATGAACGCATGGTTTTTCCATCGATTCCAGTGGTCCGTCCAACTCATATGTATGATCACTCCTGAAGCGTTTATTGTATTTCTCGGTAGATCTATCTGTTACCAGTATATAAGAAAGCACGCGTTTCCACCATGGTTTTCCGGCATTCGTTCTCTTCTTTCCAAAAAAACGCCCGCTCCGGTTAAAGAGCAGGCGTTTTGATGCAAGTTCATTAATTCGCTTGTTTTTCCCTGGCTTTTTGGTCCTCAACGTCTTCATAAGGCTTCGTCGCATAGGCAATTTCGGACTCAAGCTCTTTCGTGTAGGCTTTGGTTTCTTCCTCGGACCAGTTCAACGATTTTTTCATAAACGCCGTTACTGGCTCTTTCCAGCGCTTCAGCTCCGGCATATCAAAGAACAGGAAGGCCGTTCTTCTATTTAGGAAGTCAAGCGGCGTAACTGCCATTTCATATTCGAGTGCGTACAACAGCCGTGCAGCAAGCTTTAGCGGCATACCGCTGTTTTTCGCTTCTTCAAGATTTTCTTCAAGCAGCTCGAGCATTTTCAGTCCGTTCGCTCCGTAGAAGCGGAACAGGTCCTCTGTCTCGTCTCTGGTCATCCCGAGTGCTTCACCGCGGTATGCTTCTTTAACGGCAAATGTTTCATAGCCGGAGGAGCCTCCCACTTCACCGCCGGAAAGCCGGATATCCTGTGTTGGGCACGGTGCGTGGATATTCATCTTATCAACCACTACATCGACAATCCGCTCTGCCATCTTGCGGTAGCCGGTCAGTTTACCGCCTGCAATGGAGATCAGTCCTGAATCGGAAATGAAAATTTCATCCTTCCGGGAAATTTCAGAGGCTGATTTTCCTTCCTCCTGAATAAGCGGACGGATGCCGGACCAGCTGGATTCCACATCTTCTGCTTTCAGCTTCAGGGTTGGGAATTCATAATTCGTCACTTCTAAAATATAGTCGCGGTCTTCACGGGAGACACGAGGCTCCTGAAGGTTCGAACCGTAGTCAGTATCTGTTGTGCCCACATACGCCTTATTGCCGCGCGGGATGGCAAAGATCATGCGGCCATCCGGAGCATCAAAGTACGTAGCCTGACGGAGCGGGAACCGGCTCAGATCAAACACGAGATGAATTCCTTTCGTGTGATGCAGATGTTTACCTGTGTTGGAGCCGTCTACTTTTCTCAGCGTATCCACCCACGGACCGGCAGCGTTCACCACATGGTCCGCATAGATGCGATGGGTCTCATTGTTGATCAGATCTTTTACTTCCACACCAATCAGCTTGCCGTTATCATACAAAAGATCAGTGGCTTTGGCGTAGTTAACGGCGTTCGCGCCGAGTTCCACGGATTTTTTCATTGCTTCGAGCGTCAGTCTTGCATCATCGGTACGATATTCAACATACACTCCGCCCCCGAGAAGGTTATCTTCGCGAAGCAGCGGTTCCTTTTCAATCGTACTTTTTTTATTCAGCATATAACGGCGTTCGTGCTTATTTACCTGGGCCAGGCGGTCATATACCTGCAGACCGAACGAGGTGGTGGTTTTTCCAAGGTTTCCGCCTTTTACGATTGGAAGAAGCATCCACTCCGGCTCGGTTACGTGTGGCGCATTTTCATACACGATGGCCCGCTCTCTGCCTACTTCGGCTACAAGTTTAATTTCAAACTGTTCGAGATAACGAAGTCCCCCGTGTACAAGCTTAGTGGAACGGCTGGAAGTACCTGCTGCAAAGTCCTGCATTTCAATGCAGGCCGTGTTGAGGCCACGGGCTGTGGCGTCCAGTGTAATGCCCGCTCCGGTAATGCCGCCTCCGATAACGAGCACGTCGAGGTGGGTCTCTGTCATATTTCTCAAACGCTCTTTGCGTGATAGTGCTGAAAAATGCTGATCTGCCATTCAATTCATCCCCTTTTTAAATATCAGAGAGTAAAAAAGACCGCAGATCTCCTCTTCTGGCGTGAAGGGTATCTGCGGTCTCTCTGCATCTCCGACCATTTATTAACTTAACCTAATTGTAATCGCTCTTTCATTCAAATGCAACCGATATGTTTACTTAAACGCACGTGCTGCATCAACCGCTTTTTTCCACCCTGAGTAATGCTCTTCCCGTTTTTCATCCTCCATATGCACATCAAACGATTTTTCGAGCTCCCACTTCTCCATAAGCTCCTCTTTGTTTTTCCAAAAGCCTGTGGCAAGGCCTGCAAGATAAGCAGCTCCAAGTGCCGTCGTTTCCAGTACGTAGGGGCGCTCCACGCGGACCTCAGCCATATCACACTGAAACTGCATGAGGAAGTTGTTTGGCACAACGCCGCCATCGACACGTAATGTTTTTACTTCCATACCCGCGTCCTCCCTCATTACATCAAGGACGTCCTTTGTCTGGTACGCAAGCGCTTCGAGGGTCGCCCGGATAAAATGTTCTTTTTCAGTGCCTCGGGTAAGGCCAAATACCGCTCCCCGCACTTCGCTGTCCCAATAGGGTGCCCCGAGCCCGGTAAAGGCAGGCACAACATAAACACCCTCGCTGTCGTTTACACGCAGCGCATAGGTTTCAGAAGCAGCGGACGAGTCAATCAGGCGCATGCCGTCCTTTAGCCACTGCACAGCTGATCCTGCCACAAAAATACTTCCTTCAAGCGCATATTTCACTTTTCCGTCGAGCCCCCACGCGATAGTTGTAAGCAGCCCGTTGTCAGAATGTATCGGAGTCTCTCCTGTCTGCATCAGCATAAAGCAGCCGGTTCCGTACGTATTTTTTACCATACCCTCATCAAAGCATGTCTGTCCAAACAACGCTGCATGCTGATCACCGGCAGCCGAAGCGATTGGTATTTCTTCCCCGAAGAAGTGGTAATCCACGGTATATCCGTATATTTCCGACGACGACTTCACGTCAGGAAGCATCACTTCGGGGACATCCAGCATTTGCAGAAGCTCCTGGTCCCAGGTTAGATCGTAAATGTTAAACATCATCGTGCGTGAAGCGTTGGAATAATCCGTTACGTGGGCTTTTCCGCCGGTTAATCTCCAGATCAGCCACGTATCGATCGTACCAAACAACAGATCTCCCTGTTCCGCTCTTTCCTTTGTCCCCTCAATATTATCGAGAATCCATTTTACTTTCGTCCCCGAAAAGTAAGGGTCAAGCAGCAGTCCTGTTTTGCTTCTTACCATCTCTTCATATCCCTGCTGCTTTAATTCTTCACAGATAGAGGCGGTCTGCCGGGACTGCCATACCAAGGCGTGGTAGACCGGTTTTCCCGTATGCTTATCCCATACCACTGTGGTTTCACGTTGATTTGTAATGCCGAGCCCGCTGATCTGCTTTGGGGAAACTTCATTGTTCTCCAGCACTCCGGCAATGCAGCCAAGCACCCCGGACCAGATTTCATTGGCATTGTGTTCCACCCAGCCGGCGCGGGGAAAATACTGCTCCAGCTCACGCTGTTCACTGCCTACAATCCGGCCTTCCTGATCAAACAATATAGCTCTTGAGCTGGTCGTTCCCTGGTCTATTGAGAGAATGTATTTCTTTTCAGTCATCGTTGTATCCTCCACTTATCTTTTCTCTATTTTGGCCATAATGATTTTTCCGTCGTCGATATAGCCGATGCCCCTGCACTCCAGGCAGCAGAAACCTCTTCCTGCGAGCGAATCAGACCACCTGCAATAACAGGCACATTTTTATTTTCTGCTACTTCCTTAATCATAGATGGCACAATACCCGGCAGAAGCTCCACCATGTCCGGTTTTATGTCTTCAAGCAGCTTATAGCTTGTTTCAAGCGCGAGTGAATCCAGTAAAAACAAGCGCTGTACTGTGATAAGGTTGTTTTTTTTAGCTGTTGTCAGAATCTGCCGGCGGGTGCTGATTAATCCGTCCGGACGGATATTCTGGCATAAATACTGGGCCGCGGAATCATCATGGGCGAGCCCCTGGACCAGATCTGCATGCAAAAGCACTTTTTTATCTGCCCGTTTGCTTAACTGCATCAGGCTTTTAAGCTTCGCCAGATGCACGTTTAAAATAACCACGTACGGCCCGGAGGTTTTGAGCGCTTTTTCAAACTCCCTCTCATTGCGGGCTGCTGGCAGAATTTTTTGGCCGGTAAGCATATCCTTCCCCCTTTATCTCTCTTTCTTGTTCATGCCTTTTGAATTACGACTGCTGTTGGCTGTGCTATACTTTACACAAATACAAAAAATACTATACAGGTGATGGACGGTGTTCGCAATGACCCAGCAAAATGAGAGAAAAAATAAAGAATTGGCAACCTTTGCCGGTGGATGCTTTTGGTGCATGGTACAGCCGTTTGACGAGCTCCCCGGCATTATATCCATTACGTCGGGCTACACCGGCGGAAGCATAGCTCATCCTTCATACGAGCAGGTAAAAGCCGGCACCACAGGTCATAGAGAAGCAGTACAGATTGAGTTTGATCCTGCGCTGTTTTCCTACCAGCAGCTGCTCGACCTATACTGGCCTCAAATTGATCCTACCGATCCAGACGGCCAGTTTCACGACCGCGGCCCGCAATATCAGACGGCTATTTTTCACCATAATGAAGAGCAGCGACGGCTGGCAGAAGCATCGAGGCAGCGGGTAGAAGAAAGCGGCCGGTTCCGTGATCCCGTAGTGACAGAGATCAGACCGGCGGAGCCTTTTTATCCGGCGGAAGAATCCCATCAGAACTTTTATAAAAAAGAACGTGAAGCCTATAAAAAAGACCGGGCCCTCTCCGGCCGGGATGAATTTATTGAAGCTCACTGGGATAGTTCTCCCGGAAATCAATAAAAATTGTAAGCCATTAAAAAGAGCTTCAGCAGGCAGCACCTGCTGAAGCTCTTGTCATGGACTGAAGGTGAAATCATCGAGCGGCCAGTACCTGATACTCGCTTCCCCGACAATCTGCTCCTCATCCACAAAACCGACTGCGTCGGCTCTGCTGTCTTCACTGCGGGGGCGGTTGTCGCCCATTACAAAATAGCTGTCTTCCGGCACAGTTGTTTCTCCGGTCACTCCCTGGAGCGTGAAATCCTGGGTGAACTCTCCGTTCGTCTGATTTTGATATTCTTCTAAGTACGGCTCCTCCTGAGCTTCTCCGTTGATGTATAACGTATCGTCCCTATACTCCACCGTATCCCCCGGAAGACCGATAACCCGTTTAATATAGTCACTGTTTTCATTTGCATGAAAAACAATGATATCTGAGCGTTCGGGCTCGGAGAAAGCATAGCCGATCTTGTTAATAATCATCCGCTGTCCGTCTTCCACTGTCGGAAGCATGGAAGGGCCGCTGACAACATAGTTGGCAAACAAGAAGCCGCGCACAATGACGACGATTAAAACGACGACGACGATTACTTTAATCCAATCCCATATTTCTTTTGACCAATTCGTCATTACCGACTTCCTCCGTTTCTATCTGCCTTTTTACTTTAGCACGGTTTCTGCAGGCGGGCAAACCGAAAATCCGCGCAGGCTAGAGGCATTATATCATATTTATACGGGTACTTTCTTTTTAAACCTTAAAGCTCTCTTTGTCGATATAATAAATATCCTTAAGCGAAGGAATTGCACACATGAGAAAACTTTTAGGACTTCTATGGATACTATTATTTATAACCGGCGGGGCCGTCGTTTACTGCCTGTTTGCAAAGGAAATGACCAGCACGCAGGCTCTCTCTTCCTTCCTCGAGGAGCAGATTGACGTCTCCGGCGTGCCAATTGCCCAGAACAGCTACGTGACCGACCGGCAGGGCAGTCAAATTGCTGAATTTCAGCCGGAGGAAAACCGGCGGTACGTCTCCCTCTCCCATTTTCCCGAACATGCGAGAGCTGCTTTTATTGCAACAGAGGACCAAAATTATTACGAGCATCAGGGCATCGACCCTTTAGGCGTTGTCCGGGCTTTTATAAGCAATGCCAGCAGTGGCAGCATTGAAGAAGGCGCAAGTACGATCACGCAGCAGGCGACACGAAATATGTATTTTTCCCACCAGCAGACGTATGAACGAAAGGTTGCCGAGGTTCTGTTTGCCTATCAGCTTGAACAAACCTATACAAAAAATGAAATTCTGGAAATGTACATGAATACTATTTATTTCGGCGAAGGCATTTACGGATTTGAAACGGCGAGCCGTTCTTATTTCGGCAAACCAAGCAGTGATCTCTCACTTGCACAGGCAGCTTTCCTGGCTGCCATTCCGGCTAATCCGTCCTACTACCACCCCGTTGATCATCCGGACAGGACCAGGGAGCGGCAGCAGTGGATCCTGGAAAAAATGAAAGAGACCGAAGCTATAACTGCTGAGGAAAAATTACAGGCTGCCCAAGAAACGGTCTCTGTAGATTTACAAAAAAGCAAAGCCAACCCTTATCCTGATTATACCGATTACGTGAAGCATGAATTCAGACAGCTTGTTGCTCAAAACGAAGGCTGGACTGAACGGATAAATCAGGCGGCGGAGAGCGAGAAAGAAGCTCTTTCCGAAGAGCTTGATACACGTACAGAGCAGCTCCTTCAGTCCGGCATTACGATCCATACCGCCATGGATTCTGATCTGCAGACCATGCTCACAGAAGAATCCCGCTCCTACTGGCAGCAGCGGAATATTGAAGGGGCCGCTGTCATAGCTGATCACAAGGCCGGTGCTATTACGGCAATAAGCGGCGGGGCAGATTACCAGGAATATGAATTCAACCGGGCCTTTCAGGCATACCGGCAGCCCGGTTCGGTATGGAAGCCACTGCTCGTCTACGGACCGTACCTTGAAGAAAAACAGCGCTCTATCAACGACCTGGTCTCCACAGAAAAGTACTGCGCAGCCTCCTATTGTCCCGCAAATGAGAGCGGTACGACAAAGGACAGGGTAACGATTGAACATGCTCTTGCCTTTTCCTACAATACTTCTGCTCTGCGTCTCATGCATCAAAATGGACTGGACGCTTCCTTTCAGTACCTTGAAAAATTTGAGTGGTCAAAATTAACCCCGGGAGACAGGCAATACGCCGCCGCC
Organism: Marinococcus sp. PL1-022; assembly: GCF_033845285.1. Classification (NCBI taxonomy): domain Bacteria; kingdom Bacillati; phylum Bacillota; class Bacilli; order Caryophanales; family Bacillaceae; genus Marinococcus; species Marinococcus sp. PL1-022. Next base: position 2,085,260 of record NZ_JAWXCX010000001.1, read on the forward strand.
CTCGGCGGCATTGAGTACGGGGTCTCCCCGGTGGAGTTAACGAGTGCTTATACCGTATTCTCCAGCGGCGGCACGTATGAACCGCCGCGTGCTATTACTTCTGTTACTGATGCAGATGGAGAGATTCTGTTTGAATGGGAAACGAAGGAAACAGTCGTATGGTCTAAAGAAACAAATGACCAGATGCGTGAAGCCCTTCGCACCACCGTCCTTTCAGGAACGGCTTCAACTCTAAAAGAGGTGGGAGACGTCAGCGGTAAAACCGGTACATCCAACAATACCAAAGACAGTTGGTTTGCCGGCTATGACAGCAGATACACCATGGGAGTCTGGCATGGGTACGACGAGCCCCGTCCTTTAAATCCCGAAGACAGCGCCATTTCTTTCTGGAAGACGATGTACCCATTACTATACGAAAAAAGCGGACAGCCTTAACCGTCCGCTTTTTTATACTGGCAAACTATGCAGAAAACTATTGTACAGCCGCAGGCCGGCGTAGCCCGTGCCAAAGATAAACAGCCCCCAGAAGGATAGATGCAGAAGTAAAAAACCAGCCACTCCGGTAAAACGAAGGGAAGGAGCCAGGCGAATAATCAAATAGACAAACGACGCAAGCGTCGCTCCTATGAAAAGCCCACCGAGTACATAAAGATGGGAAGTAAGGAACAGTGATACGCCCCCTGCCGTTAAATAGATCCATGCGCAGCCCTGAAGATAGGAGCGGATATCCCCTTTCTCTTCACTCAGAAAAAATAACAGGGAGAGCCCCATCATCGTATCTGAAATTAATTTTAATGCAGCAATAATCATAAAAAACACAAGCATAAGTACAAAAAGCATGGTTAATTTAATTCCATTGTCTGAAAAAAATTCGAGCATTCCCTGATAAATGCCGGCAGATTCTAAAAAAGCGGCGATATACTGCTGCGACCACATGCCAAAGGATAAACAAAAAAACAAAATGGCAAGAATCGGAAAATGACTGGTTAAATACGCATTTTTCACCACGAGCCTCCAGAGTTAACTGGCATGGACTACACGAAATTGGCGAATCTGGTTACCGGTCGCAGCACTCTCTCTTTTTTCCTGGCCTCCTGCCCGGTGAGAAGATTTAAATGAGTCACTTTCGAGCCAGTTTTCGAAGTCTTCCCTGGTTTCCCATTTTGTAAAAACAAGCTGTTTTCCATCTTCGGTCGCTTCATCTAAAAACAAAAACTCCAGACATCCCGGCACCTGGTTCATCTTTTCAGCGCTGGCACCAAAGCGTTCCTGGATTTGTTCTTTTGCTTCTGCGGGTACCTCGAGTTCATTTATAACAACGTACATCCTGATCCCTCTTTCATTATTGTAATTGTGGAAATGCCTGCTGGCGAAGCGCCTCATATACTAAAATAGCTGCCGTATTAGAAAGATTCAAGGAACGGACTTTATCATTCTGGGGTATCCGGATGCACTTTTCCCGGTACTGCTCTGTCACATATTCCGGCAGACCGGTTGTTTCACGTCCAAACACAAAAAAATAATCTTTTGCAGGATCTGAATAGTCATGAACGGTATATGACGACGATCCTACTGTCTCTACAAAGAAGAACTCCGCTTCCGGATACGTATCCATCCATTCTTCAAGTGAATCATAATAGTGAATCTGCACATTCGGCCAGTAATCACAGCCGGCGCGCTTGAGCATCCGGTCTTCCGTGGAAAATCCAAGGGGTCGTATCAGGTGCAGGTGGGTGTCCGTCCCCGCACACGTTCTTGCAATATTTCCGGTGTTCGCCGGTATTTCTGGTTGAAATAACACTACATGTAAAGCCAAGTCGCTCTCTCCTTCTTTTTCTACCACGAAACTGCCTGCGCTTTTTCTAATGCAAGCAATCCTTCTTTTAAATGTACTCCTCCGCCAAATCCTACCATTTTCCCGTTTTTACCAATGACCCGGTGGCATGGAACGATAATGGAAACCGGATTTTTATTATTGGCCATTCCCACTGCCCGGAAAGCCTTCGGCGAATCGGCCTCCTCAGCAATTTCTGCATATGATTTCGTCGTTCCATAAGGAATACTCTGAAGTGCCTGCCACACTCTCTTTTGAAAAGGCGTTCCCCTCATATCGAGCGGCACGGTAAACGTAGTGCGCTCGTTCGCCGCATATTCTTCAAGCTCCCGGAAAACTTCATTATGCATCGGATGCAATTCTTCCCGCAGTTCGCATGAACTTCCAATGTGTTTTTTCAGCCATAAGTTTATCCGGTCTTCGTTTTCTTCCACCGAACCGAAGTGCAGCATGCAGACTCGAGCTTTATACAATACTACAGTCACTTCACCAATACCGTTAATTGCTTGTGATGCGGCAAAAACTTCCATGAAGATCCTCCTTATTACATTTTCTTCTATTATACTCGTTCCGGGGAGGTTTTATCCAATGCTTTTGTGACCTCTTCAAGCACTTCTGCCTCTTCTTCTCTACTGTTAGCAGTATGCAGAGCCTCTATCCCTTCCTGCGTGGGCATTTCTCCCAGAGCCCAGGCACAGGCACCGCGAATGACCGGCCGCGGATCGTCGCGCAGCAGCTGTATGATCGTTGGAATCGCGGATTTTTCTTTCATATGGCCGAGGGCAATCAGCGCATTACGCTGAATTGGCTTTTTTCCTCTCCAGGAGCCAGCAATATACCCGAATTTTTCCTTGAACTCTCTGTTGGAAATGGTTAATAACGGTTCGAGCAGTGGCTTAACTACCTCCGGCTCGGGTTCAAACTCTGGATGATTATGAAAATCCACGCCCTTGTTTTCCGGACACACCTGCTGACAGGTATCACAACCGTATAGTCTATTACCAAGCTTATGACGGTAGCGCTCCGGCAGAGCCTCCTTCGTCTGCGTCAAATAAGCAATACACTTTTTCGCGTCAAGCTGTCCCCCCTGAATCAAAGCATCCGTTGGGCATAAATCCACACAGCGGTTGCACGTGCCGCATTGATCCATCAGCGGCGTATCCTCCGGCAGGTAAAGTGTTGTAATCATTTCGCCTAAGTATACATACGAACCGAACTCCGGAGTAATAATGGCGCAGTTTTTTCCGCTCCATCCAATGCCGGCCCGCTCCGCGACCGCCCGGTCCGATAATTCACCGGTATCAACCATGGATTTGCACTCAGCCCCGGGCACCGTTTCTTGTATAAAGGCCTCCAGCTGGTTTAATTTATCCCGGAGCACATCATGGTAATCCTTTCCCCAGGAGGCCCTGCAAAACTGGCCTCTGCGTGCTCCCGGGCGATTTTTTGGCGCATCCGGAAGCTTTGTTGGATATGCGAGAGCGATAGAGATAATCGTTGTTGCTTCCGTCAGCAGCAGCTCGGGATGGGTTCTTTTTTCAATATCGTCTTCTTCAAAGCCGGATTGGTAGTTCAGCCGCTGCTGTTCTTTCAGCCTCGCTTTTAAAGTCACAAAAGGAGAGGCGGAGGCAAAGCCTACTTTATCGATACCGATAGACTCCGCAAACACCTGAATCTCCTCTTTTAATTCTTCTGCCGTTCGCATGGACGGCCCTCCTTTATAAATCATTTCGCCGGAGTCTGTAAAAGTGATATGATACATTATGAGCTAGACACAAAGGGGGATATATATGCTCAAAGACATTTCTATTTCTTCTGCTGTTTTTAAAATTATTCCTTCTTTTCAATGCGGCGTCAACATCTACCGTGACATCGTTATTGATGACTCCCCGGGAATGCTCCGGGGGCGGATGGACTTCTTTCATAAACAAATCCAGATGGATCTGCTTGACCAGTCTATCTATGACTATACAGGTGTTCGGCAGTGGCAACAAATATTAGAACACGCAGGGCTTATTGACCGGTCTCTTCCGCCTCTTCATGAGCAGCTGTACAAAAACTTACAGGCAGATAATATCCCGCCTTCTGAGCACTCCGGTGAAGACCTTATTCATTTTTTTAATCTGCAGTATGAAACTCCGGTTATATTGATCGATGCAGATACTGTTTTCGATTATGTAAAAATCGGCTTCGGTGTGGAGCAGGATCAGCTTCAGATTACTGAAAATCATCTCCACCCGATGTACGGACAAATTATAGCCAAGGATCGCAAGAAAACATTGGCCTCATTAAGCGGGCCAGGCCTGTACAGCCGAACCAGCCGTTCGACTACTACAGCAATACAATTAACCTTTATGCGGCCACAGCTTTCCAAAGAGTCAGCTGCTGAACTTACTGAGGCGGTTGGAAACATGTTTACACAAATACACGGCGGCACCTCCGAAAGCCGTCTTCTGCGCGCAGCTTCCCCTGTCTGGGAGCTCTCCTTATGACTATAAAAAAAGTCTCTCCTTTTTTGAAAAGGAAAGACTTTTTCTTTATGCACAGCTTCAGCATTTAAAATTAAACATAACTTGAATTGTAATATTAAGTGCAACACGTAAAAAAATAAAAAACACCCATGGTATCCCAGTGTAAAATGAAAGTACCACCAAACACTCACACGGAGGGATACCATGAGCTACTCTCATCTTACCATGATCGAACGAGGACAACTAGAGGCTCTGACGAGCCTCCACTGGTCGATCCGGCGAATTGCGGCTTTTCTGGGCCGGCATCCATCGACCATTTCCCGGGAACGCCGGCGCCAGGCATCCTCCGATACGTATCAGGCCGCTCAGGCGCAGAAAGCCTATCATCAACGGCGGAAGGCCTGCGGGCGAAAAGGCAAAGCGACGCCCGAGCTGCTTCAAGCCATTACCCATCATCTCCATGCCACCTGGTCGCCCGAACAAATTGCCCGGTACGCCCCGGGGGTTACGGTGGGATGCGGGACGATCTATCGATGGCTGTACCAGGGGTTATTGGCGAAGGGAGACCTGCGCTGCCTTCGCCAGAAGGGCAAACGGAAGAAAGTGCGGGAAAGCCGTGGCCGTTTCACGGTCGGCCGGCGCATCGAGGAACGCCCTGCCGTGGTCGAGACCCGACAAACCTTTGGCCACTGGGAAATGGATACCATTGTTTCATCGCGTGGAAAAAGCAAGGGCTGCCTGGTGACGCTCACCGAACGCAAAAGCCGGTACCTGTTAGCTGTTCCCATGCCGGACCGGCGGTCCGGAACCGTAGCCACTGCCGTGGAAACACTGATGGACCAGTATCCTCGTGGTGTCTTTGAAAGCATAACGGTGGACCGGGGCAAAGAATTCGCCTGCTTTCCCGCCCTCGAAGCCCGGAGCGTGCCCGTCTATTTCGCCGACCCCTATGCCGCCTGGCAGCGGGGAACCAATGAAAATACCAACGGCCTTCTCCGGGAATTTTTCCCGAAGGGCATGGATTTAGCTCGCCTCAGCCAGCAGGAAGTGGACTACGTCATCGGACTGATTCATCGCCGCCCCAGAAATTGTCTACATGGGAATACCACGGAAAATGTGTTTCATGAAGAAGTGTTGCGCTTAAATTGACAATCTAAGATAAAAATAACGTTTCCCATTAGAAACGTCTTCCTGGCTCGTTAAATGGTAGCGAAGGTGGGACTCGAACCCACACGTCCAGAGGACACTTGATTTTGAGTCAAGCGCGTCTACCGGTTCCGCCACTTCGCCGTTCAACTAAAAAATGGTACCGAGGGCCGGACTCGAACCGGCACGGTTGATGACCAACCGCAGGATTTTAAGTCCTGTGTGTCTACCAATTCCACCACCCCGGCAGGCGTTTGCTTCTCTTTAATAATGGAGGCGGTACCCGGATTCGAACCGGGGGATAAGGGTTTTGCAGACCCGTGCCTTACCACTTGGCTATACCGCCATTCCAGAGAATGGCTCAATGCTTATGTTGATAATGGAGCGGAAGACGGGATTCGAACCCGCGACCCCCACCTTGGCAAGGTGATGTTCTACCACTGAACTACTTCCGCAATTGGCTGGGCTAGCTGGATTCGAACCAGCGCATCACGGGACCAAAACCCGATGCCTTACCGCTTGGCTATAGCCCATTATCCAATATGGGGCGATTGGTGGGAATTGAACCCACGCATGCCGGAACCACAATCCGGTGCGTTAACCACTTCGCCACAACCGCCATATGAACATAACACATTAAAAATGGCAGGGGTAGTAGGAATCGAACCCACATTGGCGGTTTTGGAGACCGCTGTTTTGCCATTAAACTATACCCCTGTATAAGTGGTGGAGGGGGACGGATTCGAACCGCCGAACCCGAAGGAGCGGATTTACAGTCCGCCGCGTTTGGCCAACTTCGCTACCCCTCCACATATGGTGCCGGCCAGAGGACTTGAACCCCCAACCTACTGATTACAAGTCAGTTGCTCTACCAATTGAGCTAGACCGGCGTTTTTTAAATGGTGGCTCGAGACGGAATCGAACCGCCGACACGAGGATTTTCAGTCCACTGCTCTACCGACTGAGCTATCGAGCCATATTGAGTAATTAATTTCGAGTGACATGTTTACGACTCGAATGAAATTATACCTTATTCATTTTGTTTGTCAATATGAATAAAGGTAAAATGGCGGGCCTGACGGGATTTGAACCCGCGATCTCCTGCGTGACAGGCAGGCATGTTAACCGCTACACCACAGGCCCTATTGGTTGCGGGGGACGGATTTGAACCGACGACCTCCGGGTTATGAGCCCGACGAGCTACCAGACTGCTCTACCCCGCGATATAAAATATATGGTGGAGGATGACAGGATCGAACTGCCGACCCCCTGCTTGTAAGGCAGGTGCTCTCCCAGCTGAGCTAATCCTCCATGTTGGTGACCCGTACGGGATTCGAACCCGTGTTACCGCCGTGAAAGGGCGGTGTCTTAACCACTTGACCAACGGGCCTTTGAAATAAATATGTATGGCGGAGAGCGAGGGATTCGAACCCTCGAGACGGGAATGCCGCCTACACGATTTCCAATCGTGCTCCTTCGGCCACTCGGACAGCTCTCCAGTGGCTCCGCAGGCAGGATTCGAACCTGCGACCAATCGGTTAACAGCCGATTGCTCTACCACTGAGCTACTGCGGAATATAATAAAAAAGCCCGGCAGCGATCTACTTTCACGGGGGGAGAACCCCCGGCTATCATCAACGCTGAAGAGCTTAACTTCCGTGTTCGGCATGGGAACGGGTGGATCCTCTTCGCTGTTGCCACCGGACTGGCCCGTCGGGCCCTGACAACCAAATACCGAGACCGCAGCCACGGCCGCGTATCGTGCTGTGCGTGGATAAGACTTCGACCGATTAGTATCCGTCCGCTGCACATGTCGCCATGCGTCCACGCCGGACCTATCTACCTCGTCATCTTCAAGGGGTCTTATCTCCGTAGAGGGGAAAGGTCATCTTAAGGGGGGCTTCATGCTTAGATGCTTTCAGCACTTATCCCGTCCACACGTAGCTACCCAGCAGTGCTCCTGGCGGAACAACTGGTACACCAGCGGTGTGTCCATCCCGGTCCTCTCGTACTAAGGACAGCTCCTTTCACCTTTCCTGCGCCCGCGACGGATAGGGACCGAACTGTCTCACGACGTTCTGAACCCAGCTCGCGTACCGCTTTAATGGGCGAACAGCCCAACCCTTGGGACCTACTTCAGCCCCAGGATGCGATGAGCCGACATCGAGGTGCCAAACCTCCCCGTCGATGTGAACTCTTGGGAGAGATTAGCCTGTTATCCCCAGGGTAGCTTTTATCCGTTGAGCGACGGCCCTTCCATGCGGTGCCGCCGGATCACTAAGCCCGACTTTCGTCCCTGCTCGACTTGTAGGTCTCGCAGTCAAGCTCCCTTGTGCCTTTGCACTCTGCGAATGATGTCCGACCATTCTGAGGGAACCATTGGGCGCCTCCGTTACTGTTTGGGAGGCGACCGCCCCAGTCAAACTGCCCACCTGACACGGTCCCGAGGCCGGATCACGGCCTGCGGTTAGAATGTCGATACCACCAGGGTAGTATCCCACCAGCGCCTCCTCCGAACCTGGCGGTCCGGATTCGATGGCTCCTACCTATCCTGTACAAGTGGTACCCACATCCAATGTCAAGCTACAGTAAAGCTCCATGGGGTCTTTCCGTCCTGTCGCGGGGAACCTGCATCTTCACAGGTATTATAATTTCACCGGGTCTCTCGTTGAGACAGTGCCCAAGTCGTTGCACCTTTCGTGCGGGTCGGAACTTACCCGACAAGGAATTTCGCTACCTTAGGACCGTTATAGTTACGGCCGCCGTTTACTGGGGCTTCAATTCGGCGCTTCTCCCCCCGAAGGGGGATAACGCCTCCTCTTAACCTTCCAGCACCGGGCAGGTGTCAGCCCCTATACTTCGCCTTACGGCTTCGCAGAGACCTGTGTTTTTGATAAACAGTCGCTTGGGCCCTTTCACTGCGGCTCCCTGGGGCTATTCACCCCGGGGAGCACCCCTTCTCCCGAAGTTACGGGGTCCTTTTGCCGAGTTCCTTAACGAGAGTTTTCCCGCGCGTCTTAGAATACTCATCCCACCTACCTGTGTCGGTTTACGGTACGGGCACCACGTTCCTCGCTAGAGGCTTTTCTTGGCAGGGTAGGTGCCGGCCCTTCGGGCCCCGTAGGGCCCTCCTGGTCACCGCTTGGCCGTCTGGGGGAGGGATTTGCCGCTCCCCCGGCCTTGCCAGCTTCAACGCGCATGTCCAGCAGCGCGCGGCCGTGCCTGCCTGCGTCCCCCCATCACTCAAATGGAACGGAGGTGGTACAGGAATATCAACCTGTTTTCCATCGCCTACGCCTTTCGGCCTCGGCTTAGGACCCGACTAACCCTGAGCGGACGAGCCTTCCTCAGGAAACCTTGGGTTTTCGACGGAAGGGATTCTCACCCTTCTTTTCGCTACTCATACCGGCATTCTCACTTCCAGGCGCTCCACCGGTCCTCACGGTCCGGCTTCAAAGCCCCTGGAACGCTCCCCTACCATCTCTCCCATGCGGGAGAGTCCACGGCTTCGGTGCTGCGTTTAGCCCCGGTACATTGTCGGCGCAGAGTCACTCGACTAGTGAGCTATTACGCACTCTTTCAATGATGGCTGCTTCTAAGCCAACATCCTAGTTGTCTAAGCAACTCCACATCCTTTTCCACTTAACGCAGACTTAGGGACCTTAGCCGGTGGTCTGGGCTGTTTCCCTCTCGACGACGGATCTTAGCACTCGCCGTCTGACTCCCGGGCAGCAAGTCGCTGGCATTCGGAGTTTGACTGAATTCGGTAATCCGGGAAGGACCCCTCGTCCAATCAGTGCTCTACCTCCAGGACTCTCATACCCGAGGCTAGCCCTAAAGCTATTTCGGGGAGAACCAGCTATCTCCAGGTTCGATTGGCATTTCACCGCTACCCACGACTCATCCCCGCAATTTTCAACTTGCGTGGGTTCGGGCCTCCAGCCAGTGTTACCTGGCCTTCACCCTGGTCATGGGTAGATCACCTGGTTTCGGGTCTACGCCCGCCTACTGCATCGCCCTCTTCAGACTCGCTTTCGCTGCGGCTCCGCCTTTGCGGCTTAACCTTGCAGACGAGCGTAACTCGCCGGTTCATTCTACAAAAGGCACGCCGTCACCCCTTAACGGGCTCCGACTTCTTGTAGGCACACGGTTTCAGGATCTGTTTCACTCCCCTTCCGGGGTGCTTTTCACCTTTCCCTCACGGTACTGGTTCACTATCGGTCACTAGGGAGTATTTAGCCTTGGGAGATGGTCCTCCCAGCTTCCGACGGGATTTCTCGTGTCCCGTCGTACTCAGGATACCCCCGGCGGGGGGAGGATGTCGGCTACCGGGCTGTTACCGTCTCTGGCGGGCCTTTCCAGGCCGCTTCGCCTATCCTCCCCGCCTGCCGTGCGGGGGTCCTACAACCCCGGGATGCAAGCATCCCGGTTTGGGCTGATTCCGTTTCGCTCGCCGCTACTCGGGAAATCGCGTTTGCTTTCTCTTCCTCCGGGTACTAAGATGTTTCAGTTCTCCGGGTCTACCGTCCGGCGCCTATGTGTTCAGCGGCCGGACGCCTTCCCATGACGGAAGGCGGGTTTCCCCATTCGGACATCTCCGGATCAAAGCTTACGTACAGCTCCCCGGAGCGTTTCGCCGTTCGTCGCGTCCTTCTTCGGCTCCTAGTGCCAAGGCATCCACCGTGCGCCCTTTTCTTCTTAACCACTCGATACGCGGTCATTCTTCGACGCGGCCGCCGGCCGAAACAGCCGGCAGCCTTGTGTTGCTTGTGTGTTGGTCTCGGTATTCGGTTGTCAAGGTCCCACGTGCAAAAAACAAATAGAGAGATCGTGTCTCTCAAAAGGAAAGCCAAGCCAGGCCCCTGCCCGGTCCCTGCGGGACCGGGGTACTGCTCCATAGAAAGGAGGTGATCCATCCCCACCTTCCGGTAGGGATACCTTGTTACGACTTCACCCCAATCACCTGCCCCACCTTCGGCGGCTGGGTCCCAGAAGGGTTCCCTCACCGACTTCGGGTGTTGCAAACTCTCGTGGTGTGACGGGCGGTGTGTACAAGGCCCGGGAACGTATTCACCGCGGCATGCTGATCCGCGATTACTAGCGATTCCGGCTTCATGCAGGCGAGTTGCAGCCTGCAATCCGAACTGAGAATGGCTTTTCTGGATTGGCTCCCCCTCGCGGGTTCGCATCCCGTTGTACCATCCATTGTAGCACGTGTGTAGCCCAGATCATAAGGGGCATGATGATTTGACGTCATCCCCACCTTCCTCCGGTTTGTCACCGGCAGTCACCTTAGAGTGCCCAACTGAATGCTGGCAACTAAGATTAGGGGTTGCGCTCGTTGCGGGACTTAACCCAACATCTCACGACACGAGCTGACGACAACCATGCACCACCTGTCATTCCGTCCCCCGAAGGGGAACCGCCTCTCTCGAGGCGTAGCGGAAGATGTCAAGATCTGGTAAGGTTCTTCGCGTTGCGTCGAATTAAACCACATGCTCCACCGCTTGTGCGGGCCCCCGTCAATTCCTTTGAGTTTCAACCTTGCGGTCGTACTCCCCAGGCGGAGTGCTTAATGCGTTAGCTTCGGCACTACGGGTATCGAAACCCCTAACACCTAGCACTCAGCGTTTACGGCATGGACTACCAGGGTATCTAATCCTGTTTGCTCCCCATGCTTTCGCACCTCAGCGTCAGGTACAGACCAGAGAGTCGCCTTCGCCACTGGTGTTCCTCCACATATCTACGCATTTCACCGCTACACGTGGAATTCCACTCTCCTCTTCTGTCCTCAAGTTTCGCAGTTTCCAATGGCCTTCCACGGTTGAGCCGTGGCCTGTCACATCGGACTGACGAAACCGCCTGCGTGCCCTTTACGCCCAATAATTCCGGACAACGCTTGCCCCCTACGTATTACCGCGGCTGCTGGCACGTAGTTAGCCGGGGCTTTCTGGACAGGTACCGTCAGCACGCCAGCCTGTTCGACTGACGTGGGTTCTTCCCTGTCAACAGAGCTTTACGATCCGAAAACCTTCATCACTCACGCGGCGTTGCACCGTCAGGCTTTCGCCCATTGCGGATGATTCCCTACTGCTGCCTCCCGTAGGAGTCTGGGCCGTGTCTCAGTCCCAGTGTGGCCGATCACCCTCTCAGGTCGGCTACGCATCGTCGCCTTGGGGAGCCCTTACCTCTCCAACTAGCTAATGCGCCGCGGGCCCATCGGACTGTGCAAGGATCCGAAGATCCCTGCTTTACCGCTGACCTCAGGCGAGGTCAGGGCGCATTGGGCATTAGCCCCGGTTTCCCGGGGTTATTCCCATCAGTCCGGCAGGTTGCCCACGTGTTACTCACCCGTCCGCCGCTCGTTCCACCGGTTTCCTCCCGAAGGAGTCCGCCGGCTTCCCGCGCTCGACTTGCATGTATTAGGCACGCCGCCAGCGTTCGTCCTGAGCCAGGATCAAACTCTCCGTAAAAAGTTTGATGCTGTGGCATCCGAAATGCCCTAAATTTGGTTCTTTTCTTTGGGGCTCTGGCTTGTCTTTCCTTTTCAAAGAACGATCTGCCGCTAAACAGCGACTTTTATAATTTATCATTTTTGAATAATGAATGTCAACAACTTTTTGAAGAAGTTTTAATTCGTTATTCTCTTTTTTGTCAGCCGTTTTGGCGACAATTAGTAATATAACATCGGCCTATAAGACCGTCAACCACTTTTGCAAAATAATTTTAAATTAGTTTTTAAGAGAACTCTCTGCGTTTAAAAAGCATACAAAAGCCTCCATCCATTAAAAAGATGAAGGCTTTTAAAACAGCTTACTGTTTGCTCATCTTTGTACATTCCGGACATGTTCCGTAAATCTCCAGCCGGTGATCTTCAATATCAAAGCCTGTCACATGTTCAGCTAACGTTTCTACTTCATCCAGGCCTGGATAGTGAAAGTCTACAATTTTCCCGCAATCATTACATATTACATGATAATGATCTGAAGTAACGCAGTCGAATCTGCTTGAGGAGTCTCCGTAGGTTAATTCTTTCACTATGCCAGCGTCTTTAAAAACCCGAAGATTATTGTAGACTGTGGCTACACTCATGTTCGGAAAACGTTCTTCAAGAGATTTATAGATATCGTCAGCAGTCGGATGGCTCATTGAAGAGTGTAGAAACTCTAAAATAGCATGACGCTGCGGTGTCATCCGAACGTTCGTGCTTTTTAAGACACTTACTGCTTCCTGTAGGCTAGCGCTCGCCATCGTCATGCACCTCTCTTCCTGTAAAACGATTCTTTATTTGTAATTCTTATAATCTATTTTATCGGAACCCCCTGATCCTTGTCAATGAAAGGGGGTCAGTGATTCTCATCTGTTTCGGCTGATTGAAAAAAAGGAAGCATCGATACATCTAAAAGAAAAGAAGTAAACCTATTTGAATGCTCTGGCCGTTTTCCTCTGTGTTTTTCGTAAGCCAGACATATATCCTTTAAATCTGTTTTTAACTTCGATACTTCTTCCTCATTCACACCGAACATAAACGTCGTGTTTCCTTTTTTTAAAAAACCACCGCTGCCCGCAATCTCTGTCATGCGATAGCCTTTGTCTTTCATTTCCATCTCTACCTGATCGGTATAAAAATTATCGATAATGCAAAGAAGCAGTTTCATGTTTTCACCCGCCTGCTATTTTTTAGAAGATGACAGGAATTCATCAACATACCGGGATACTTCCCCAATATGATCCTTTACCTTCACTTCGTCCCATACTTTCTGCACGACTCCTTCTGTATCAATAAAAAAGGTGGACCGTACAATGCCAAGGTACTCTTTACCGAAGTTTTTCTTCCATTTCCAAACTCCGTAGGCGTTAGCTGCTTCCTGTTCTTCGTCAGACAGGAGCGGGAAGGAAAGCTCGTGTTTAGCAGTGAAGTTTTCGTGTTTTTTCATTGAATCAGGGCTGACCCCGAGTACTTTGACATTTTTATCATTCAACTCTGGCAGAGCGTCCCTGAAATCGCAGGCTTCAGTTGTACATCCGGGAGTGTTATCTTTCGGATAAAAATACAAAATCACGTTCTGTCCCTGATAATCACTTAAACGAATGTTTACGCCGGTAGTAGCGGGGAGTTCAAAATCAGGAGCTTGTTTACCTTCCAGATCTCCTGGGTTTACATTGCTTTCTTCTGTACTCACATTGATCACCTCAACACTTGTTTTCATCTTATGATATCATGGTTTTTGCTTCACTTCTCCATGATACAATAGATAAGAAATAGTTGATAGTAAGGAGAGTCAGGAAAATATGTCCTATGAAAAATCTGTCGAGCTTTATAATGAAGCCTGCGAATTGATCGTCGGAGGCGTTAACAGTCCCTCCCGTTCCTTTAAAGGAGTTGGAGGCGGCACACCGGTTTTTATGAAAGAAGGGCGCGGTGCACATTTGTTTGATGAGGATAACAATCGCTACATTGATTACCTCGGGGCCTACGGTCCTATTATTACCGGGCACGGCCATACTCATATCGCTGAAGCAATCAATGAGGCTGCCCTTACAGGCACTCTGCTTGGCACCCCTACTAAATGGGAAAACGTGTTTGCACGTAAATTAAAAGATGCGGTACCTTCACTTGAAAAAGTCAGGTTTGTCAATTCCGGCACTGAAGCTGTAATGACGACTATCCGCGTAGCCAGAGCCTATACCGGCAAACATAAGATCATCAAATTCGAAGGGTGCTACCACGGCCACTCCGACCTTGTGCTTGTAGCAGCCGGCTCCGGACCATCGACGCTGGGATCCCCGGACTCTGCGGGCGTGACTCCCAACATTGCCGCAGAAGTCATCACTGTGCCATTTAACGACATTGACAGCTTCCGCGAAGCCATTGACCGCTGGGGTGACGAAACGGCTGCAGTCCTTATTGAGCCTATCGTAGGTAATTTCGGGCTTGTCGAGCCGGAGCCCGGTTATCTTGAAGAGATTAAAAAACTCACACATGAATCGGACTCTCTTCTTATCTTTGATGAAGTCATTACTGCTTTTCGTTTCACCTACGGAGCTGCTCAAAACATGCTCCATGTGGAACCGGATATGACCGCTATGGGGAAAATTATCGGAGGCGGCCTGCCGATTGGCGCTTACGGAGGCAGGGTCGATGTCATGGAGCAGGTCGCTCCTCTGGGTCCGGCCTACCAGGCAGGAACGATGTCCGGAAACCCTGCTTCTATGCGCGCGGGCATTGCCTGCCTTGAAGTATTGGAAAAAGACGGGGTATACGACACGTTAGATCATCTGGGTGAACGTCTTGAGAAAGGTCTCCTCGAGCAGGCTGAAAAATACAGCATCCCCGTTACGATCAATCGGTTAAAAGGAATGTTCACCATTTATTTCACAGATGAAACAGTAAAAGATTATAAAGGGGCCGAACGCTCGAACTCTGAAAGGTTCAGCATCTTTTTTAAAGAAATGCTTGACCGCGGCGTCCACCTTGCTCCTTCAAAATACGAAGCCTGGTTTCTGACCACTGAACACAGCACTGATGACATAGAAGAGACGCTGGAAGCTTCGGACCAGGCCTTTGCAGCGTTAAGCAGCTACATTTACTAAGTTCAATACAGAAAGGAATACAATCCGTTATGAAGCTGGGAGCCAGAATTTTCAAGACCGGTCTTGCGATCGTTCTAGCTATATACGCAGCATCGTGGATTGGATTGAACCCTCCTTTTTTCGCAGCTATCGCCGCTACTTTCGCTATTCAACCTTCCATATCCCGCACATTCCAGACAATGCTGGACCAACTTCAGGCTAATATCATCGGGGCTGGCACAGCTATTGTTATGGTACTTGCGTTCGGTCACGATCCGGTAATCATTGGAGTTACGGTGATGATTATTATTGCAGGCATTCTAGGATTAAAACTGGATGCCTCCACCATTCCAATCGCTGTTGTGACGGTCATTATTATCATGGGCAGGCCCGGAGACGGCAATTTTATTTTATTTGCCTCCGAACGGTTTGCTTTAATTATGCTCGGGATTCTTGCTTCCTTTTTAGTCAACATGCTGTTTCTGCCGCCAAAGCATGAAACCAAGCTGTATCAGCAGATTCGGGATGTGACCCAGGATACTATTCAGTGGATCCGGCTGCTTGGAAGGCATGAAACTAACCGTCAGACGCTGCGAAAGGACCTTTCCTCCCTTAAAGATCAAACGGTCTCCATCGAAAACCTGTACCTTCTGTTTAAAGAAGAACGCGTGTACACTAAAAAGGCAAGGCTTACCCGGGACCGGCGTGTTGTTCTTTTTAAACAAATGATCGCTTCGATGAATAAAATCGTGACCATTCTGCGCACGCTTGATAAGTTTGAAAACGATATGCAGCATACGCCTTCAGAAATGCAGGAAGCCATACGCAATCAGCTTGATCATCTTATGGATTACCACGACAGAATTCTTCAACGTTATGTAGGCAAGGTGACCACCCATCTTACAGAGGAAATGGCCGAAGAGGTCGATGAAGGCAGAGTGTCTTTAACCGATCAGCTTATGGAAATGTATCATCACCAGAATATCGACCGCTCGGAATGGCTCCATCTTCTTCCCATTGTCGCACACATCGTCGAGTACAATGAGCAGCTTGAACATCTCGACCGGCTTGTTGAGACCTATTTCCGCTATCACAGCAGCGAAGATTTCTTTGCTATTGAAAACTAAAAGGAGGGCGCCCGCTAATGGGTGCCCTCCTTTTTCGTTTATAAATTTTCACTGATTTCTATCAAATATTCTGCTAAAGCCTCGAGGCCTTTGTCGTAGTTTTCCAAATGGAAATGTTCATTTGGCGCATGAAAGTTTTCGGTTGGAAGACCAAATCCCATTAAAGCTACCGGCACATTTAAAATCTCGGAGAACGTTTCAATAACAGGAACAGACCCTCCCATTCGGGTATATGCTGCCGTTGTGCCGTATGCTGTTTCAAGCGCTCTCCCGGCTGCCTGAATGGCCGGGTGGTCAAATGGAGTCACAAACGGCCTGCCTTTATCAAACGGAATCACGTCCACCTCCACCCCTTTAGGAGTTTTATGCCGGACGTGCGCCGTCAGCTTTTCCACAATCTCATCGGGATCCTGGTCAGGCACGAGCCGGCACGTTATCTTGGCTGAAGCCGCAGAAGGAAGCACCGTTTTGATCCCCTCTCCCTGGAAGCCTCCGTGCATCCCGTTAATTTCCAGCGTCGGGCGGGCCCACGTTCTTTCCAAAAACGAAAATCCTTCCTCGCCAAACAGCTCCGGTACGTTTAGTTCTTTTCTTGTATTTTCTTCATCATATGAAAGTTCTGCATATGCCTGGCGTTCCTGGCCGGTCAGCGAAACGACCCGGTCGTAAAAGCCATCAACGATAATACGGCCGCTGTCATCATGCATGGAAGCAAGTATATCAGCCAAGGCATGAAGCGGATTTGCAACCCCGCCGCCGTACAGGCCGGAGTGCAGGTCTCCTTTAGCTCCATTTACATCAATCTGAATCCCCGCAAGTCCCCGCAGTCCATAGCAGACTGTCGGCCGGCCCTTTTCGAGCATCGGTGTATCGGAAACCAGCAGTACATCCCCCTGCAGCAGCTCCCGGTGCTTTTCCACAAACTCATCCAGATTAGGGCTGCCAATCTCTTCTTCTCCTTCAATGCAAAACCTCACATTCACCGGAAGCTCCTGTTTCGTCTGCATAAAGGCTTCAATCGTTTTAAGGTGCATAAACACCTGGCCTTTATCGTCAGTCGCACCGCGGGCATAAATTTTTTCATCCCGTATGTCCGGCTGAAACGGCGGCGTTTCCCACAGTTCAACCGGATCGGCCGGCTGCACGTCATAATGCCCGTAAAACAGGACCGTAGGCTTCCCCGGGGCATGCATCCAATCCCCGTACACGACCGGATGTCCACCGGTTTCCATAACATCCGTGTTTTCCAGACCTGCTGACTGCATGCTTTCCTCCACCCAGGAGGCAGCTGTTTCCATATCCGGTTTATGCTCCGGGTCTGCACTGATGCTTGGTATTGATAAAAATTCTTTTAGCTGGCTTAAGTGGCTGCTGCGATGATGCTTGAAATAATTTTTGACTTCTTCCATGGTCGCCTCCCAGTTTTTTATTTACACATGCTGAACGTCAAACAGCCGCTGGTAGGAGCCTTCTGCCATCATGAGCTGCTCGTGGCTGCCTGACTCCACTACACGGCCGTCTTCGATGACAACAATCCGGTCTGCGTGGGTAATCGTTGAAAGCCTGTGCGCTACGATAAAAGTAGTTCTGTCCCGGGCAAGCCGCTCCATCGCTTCCTGGATATAGTGCTCACTTTCCAGGTCCAGTGCCGAGGTGGCTTCATCAAACACAAGTATCGATGGATTTTTCAAAAACACGCGCGCAATGGCAATCCGCTGCTTCTGACCACCGGAAAGCTTCACGCCCCGTTCTCCGACTGGAGTATCGTAGGCGAGCGGCAGTTCGTTGATAAACACCTCGGCGTTCGCCATACGCGCTGCCTGTATGACTTCCTCGTCCGTGGCATCCGGTTTTCCCATCCGGATATTTTCTTTCACTGATTCGCTGAATAAAATGTTGTCCTGCAGCACCATTCCTATATGATCCCGGAGGGTGCGCACTTCGTAGTCCCGCACGTCTTTTCCATCAAGAAGCAGAGCGCCGCCGGTGACATCGTAAAACCGCGGAAGGAGACTGACGATTGTACTCTTACCACCGCCGCTCATGCCGACAAGCGCGATGGTTTCTCCCGGGCGCACATGCAGATCGACATCCTTTAATACATCGTTAGTGTCCTCTTCATATTTAAACCATACGTGGTCAAACCTGATGTCGCCTTTGACGTGCTGCACCGGCACGGCTGTTTCTTTGTCGGTAATATCGTATTTTTCATCAATAAATTCAAACACCCGGTCCATTGAAGCGATCGATTGCACAAGGGTGGTAGATGAATTCACCAGGCGACGCAGCGGACTGTATAGTCTCTCCATGTAGGAGGTGAACGCCACCATTTCCCCGACGGACAAATTCCCGTACAAAACAGCCATACCGGCTGCCAGGATGACTACCAGTGGTGCCACGTCCGTCACGGTGTTAACGGCTGCGAATGTTTTAGCGTTCCAGCGCGTATGATCCACCGCCCGGTCCAGGAACTGTTTGTTTCTTGTATCAAACTGTCCCTGCTCATGATTTTCAAGAGCGAAGCTCCGGATCACGCTCATTCCCTGCACCCGTTCATGGAGATGTCCCTGCACGTTTGCAAGCGCCTGCGATCTTGCTTTTGTTAAATCCCGCAGCCTCGAATAAAAATATTTGATGAAAAAGGCGTAAATGGGTAAAAACAACATCGCCACCAGCGTCAATTCCACGTCCATTGTAAACATAATAATAAGTGCAATAATAATGGTCGCAAGATCAAGCCATATATTCATCAGACCGGTAATGACAAAGTCTTTTGTCAGTTCAACATCGTTGATTACCCGCGAAATGATTTCGCCGGCTTTGCGGTTGGAATAAAAACGAAGGCTCAATTTCTGAATATGGCTGAACAATTGGTCACGGATATCGTATAGAACCTTATTGCCCGTCCACTGGGCAAAGTACTGCCGGTAGTATTCAATTGGCGGACGAACGATAATAAAAAGCACAACCGCTCCGCCTGCCAGCCAGGCGAGCACTCGTGCTTTTTCAGCTGTTGCCATGCCATCGGCCAACAGCACGTGGTCGATAATATAAGCAAGAATGAGCGGCGTTAAAAGCGGCAGACCGAATTTGAAAATACCAATGGTCACTGTTACCGCAATTATTTTATTGTACGGCCGCACAAACTGCATGTAGCGTTTAATACTGCCCATCTTTTTCACCTCTTATCGAAAAAACAAAAAACGCTCATACCACTGTTCGATAAAATGAGAGTTAAATGGGCCTTTTCTCTGGCAGATCCAATTCTGCAGTTCCCGAATACTCGTGTCCATCTTTTCATCTATCTGCGCAGGGTAATTCATTTCTTTTTTATGCTGGGCATACTCGTCCTCATCCAGTAAATTGTAGGTCATGTCCGGAAAAACTTTAATATCCAAATCATAATCGATATATTTAAGAGCTTCACTGTCGTAGACAAACGGCGTGCCCAGGTTACAATAATAGTGCACTCCATCAGACCGGATCATACCAATAACGTTGAACCATTTCTCAGCATGAAAATAACAAATAGCAGGCTCTCTCGTTCTCCAGACCCTTCCGTCCGATTCGTGAACCAGAATACGGTCATTGCCGCCAATGACTTCTCTGCTTGTACCTTTCAGTATTAATGTTTCTTCCCATACACGGTGGAGCGATCCGTTATGCTTATAACTCTGCACCTGGATAGGCTTACCTGTTTCCGGGAAGCTTGCGGCGATTTCGTTACGCTCGGCCAATGTGTCCCGCCTCCCTTCTTCTGCAATTTTTGCTGCCTTCTTTTTTCTATCACCTTTCATTATACATTTCTTCTGTCGATCTGAAAAACTGTTACGATGAAAGAGAAGGCAAAAAACTATCATATGCAGAATGAAAGGAGACGATTTTCGTGAAAGCAATCGTTTATTATGAGCAGGGAAGACCGGAAGTTCTGACTACAGAAGAGGTGGAGAAACCTGATATTCACCCGGAGGAAGTCCTTATCCGGGTAAAGGCAGTCGGCCTTAATCCCGTTGACACGTATTTCCGCTCCGGGAAACGTCCCGTATCCACCTTCCCGGCTATTCCACATTTCGATGCTGCCGGAATAGTTGAAGAAGTTGGCAGCAGTGCGGGAAGCTTTCAGCCGGGTGACCGGGTATGGGGCACCAACATTCCAAACGCCGCTGCAGAATGGGCAGCCGCCCCGGCTTCAAACATTTTTCCGCTTCCTGAAGCTATGAGCTTTGCTGAAGGAGCATCTCTTGGTATTCCTGCTCTCACTGCCCATCTCGCTTTGTTTTTCCGGGCCGCACTTCAGCCTGAAGAGACCGTGCTTATTTACGGCGGCGCCGGGGCGGTCGGCCATGCCGCTATACAGCTGGCCAAGCACCACAATGCCTTTGTGGTCACTACCGCAAGCAGTACTGAAAAGCATGAAATTGCCCGTCGCGCCGGTGCAGATGTTGTTTTGAATCTAAGTGATGAAGGCTGGAAGGAGGATTTTGCTTCAGCTTCGGGACAGCCGGGCGCTGATGTTATCCTTGATATGTCTTTTAGTGAAAATGCCGATACAGATCTGCAGATCCTTTCACCCGGAGGACGGATCGTTGCAGTCGGATCGCCGGTGAACAGTATGCCGACTTTTCCTTGGCAGCTTTTAAACAAAAAATATGCTTCCATCCTCGGCATTCTGCTTTTCACAGCACCTGCCCCGGCCCTGCAGGAAGCAGCTTCCGGGGTGCAGCGGGCTTATGACCACGGCGTCTTTTCCCCGCATGTAGCCCGTACTTATCCTATAGATGAAGCTGCCCAGGCCCACACAGATTTGGAAAATAAGCGCTACTCCGGCAACCTCGTGCTCACTATTTCCGACTAAGCATAAAACCGAAGGCCGCAGCCTTCGGTTTTATATATTCATCCGTGACTGTCCACCGTCAGCGGTAAGCGTTGTGCCAACAAGCCACCTTGCCTCCTGCGAAGCAAGAAACAACGCTGCATCTGCCACTTCCTCCACGTTACCGAATCTTCCGGCGGGAATATTCTCTTCTACAAACCGTTCCATTGCTTCAGGATTTTCCTCAATCCGTTTCTGCCAGTTACCGGTAGGGTGCAGAATCGACCCCGGAGCAATCGAATTGACCCGTACACCGTCTTTTATCCACTCGTTTCCGGCTGCTTTTGTGAAGCTGATCAGCGCCGCTTTGGCGTTATTGTACGTAGCTTTTCCGCCAGCTTCCTTCCCAAAGATCGACGTAATATTAATAACTGCTCCACCGCGTTCCTTCATTAGCTCATATGCCATTTTACTAAAGTGTACAGCCTGGAAGTAATTTGTTTCCATCGCCTGCGTAAATTCTTCCATGGAGGTATCCGCAATTTTTCCTCCACTGCTTCCGCCAGCGTTATTCACCAGTACATCAATTCCGCCAAACGTCTCGATAAACCATTGAAAGGCATTTTGCCTTTCCCCATCCACAGTGACATCACAGACGCAGGTCTCAATGTTTCCTATCTCTTCTTTGGCCGCCTTCAGCCCTTCTTCAGAACGCGCTAAAATACCAACGTTGGCTCCTTCGCTGTAAAACGCCTGGGCAATGCCTTTTCCTATTCCCTTGGAACCACCTGTAATCAGCACTTTCTTTCCCTCGAAAGCTTTGTTCATTTTGACTCCATCCTTTCAAGCAGTGTTTTATAGATTTTTTGGTGGGCCACAGGTAGCGCGTAGTTCACTATGTCCTTCAGTGAAACCCATCTCCAGCCCTCCGGCATATCGCTTTTTTCCGCCTGCCCTTCATATACGTGAACGTTCCAGATTAAATGTGAAAATGTTTGTTCCACACGCTGTACAGGACGATCAATTGCAGGTATTATGAGGGCATCCGCCTCAAGATAATCTCTCATTTCCCCGGCGCGTTCCGCTTCATTTTTTATTTCCGTATTGGGGAATTCCCACAACCTGGCCAGAAGCCCTTTATCCGGGCGCTGATGAATTAATACTTCCCCGTTCTCGTTCCAAATAATCGCCGCTGCCATTTCCTGTTTTCGCGGAGCCTTTTTCTTTTCTTTTACCGGCAGCTCCTCCTGCACCCCTGCTGTTCTTGCTTTACAGTGCTCCTGTACCGGGCACAGAAGACAGCCCGGCGAGGTTGGCGTACAGATAAGAGCACCGAGCTCCATTACCGCCTGATTAAAGTCCGACGGTGAGGTTAGCGGCAGAATTTCGCCAAGCACTGCTTCGAATGTACTTTTTGTAGACTGCTTTCCAATATCCTCATATAAGCACAAAAGCCTTGAAAACACGCGCATTACATTCCCATCCACAGCCGGCTCCGGTTTATCAAAGGCAATACTAAGTACTGCCCCGGCTGTATAAGGACCGACTCCCTTTAATGACCGAAACTCCTTTTTGCCGCTCGGCACTTCTCCTCCGTATGCTTCAGCTACTTCCTTAACCGCCTGGTGCAGATTTCTGGCCCGGGAATAATACCCAAGGCCTTCCCATTGCTTCATTACCTGATCTTCATCTGCTGCTGCCAGAGCTTCGATAGTCGGAAAAGCTTCTAAAAACCTGTAGTAATATGGAATGACTGTATCAACCTTTGTCTGTTGAAGCATAATCTCCGAAATCCATATGTGATAAGGATCTGCGCTCCTTCGCCAGGGCAGATCTCTTTTTTGTTGCCGGTACCAGTCGACTAAGTCCTGCTGAAACTGTTCCGGCGAAAAATTCTCCAATAGTGGGTTCATAGCAGTTCACTCTTTCTCTTTATTTTAGTTCCCATACGGTCCCTGTTTTTCAAAACACCAGCAGTGCACTTTTTTCATCCCACCGGGAACGAATTCATCAAGGCGGGCGTATACGCTGTGCTCTGCCTCTGTTCGTTTAGCTTTAAGGGATTTGTACTGCTCAGGCGTATTGACGGCAAACATCTCTACAAATAATGCGCCCTGATCCACAGACTCAAACCATTCATAATTATTCACCTGCTCATTGAGCATAGCAGAAGAAATTTCTTCCATGGCGCTTAAAAATTCAGTTCTTTTCTCTTCTGATATCCGGTATTCCATAAAAACGACGTATTTCTGCGGATTCATACAATTCTCCTTTTTGAAACAAACTGTTTAGGGTATGATGGAACTACACTGGTACAGTCTGTGCTTGTTTGATGCCACAGGCTTTTTTTGTTTCAGCATGCCATAAATTAAAGGTGGTGCCAATGGATACAGCAACTCACACTGTGATGGGGATAGGTCTCGGCGGCCTTGCCACCATTGATCCTGCTATTTCAACCGAAGGCGGAGCAATGGGCACAATCCTGATCGCGACAATTATAGGCTCTCAGGCCCCTGATTTTGATACCGTATTAAAACTGAAAAATAATGCCGTCTATATCCGCTACCACCGCGGCCCGACACACTCCATACCCGCCGTATTAATCTGGCCGGTGCTGCTGGCCGCTCTTATATATATGTTTTCTCCGGACGTTGCTTTTTCGCATTTATGGCTCTGGTCCTTTATCGCTGTCGCTCTTCACGTTTTTGTTGATATTTTTAATGCCTACGGCACACAGGCATTGTCTCCGTTTACGAGGCGTTGGATAGCGCTTGGCGTGATTAATATTTTTGATTCAGTACTCTTTTTTTCCCACCTGTTTGTATTTATTCTCTGGTGGTTTGATGTACCTAGAGCACCCTCTATGATTGTTCTATACGTTTTTTTGCTTTTTTACTATTTGTGGCGGTTCCAGGCCCGAAACATTGTTTTGCAAAGAGCCCGGCGCCTGCATCCGGATGCCACACACCTGTTTATTTCACCGACGTACAACTGGTACCGGTGGCATTTGGTTATTCGTACGCCGCACAGGTTATTTGTCACCAATTACCGAAACGGCCGGCTTCGCTACTTTGAAACGTATCCGTTTGAACCAATTCCTGATGATCCGGTTATTAATGCAGCCAGATACGATCGGAACCTTGCTTCTTTTCTGTCCTTCTCCCCTACGTACCGCTGGATCGTCCGAAACACAGAAGAGGGATACGAAGTGAAATTCATTGACCTGCGTTACCGCAGCAAGGGCTACTATCCGTTTGTAGCGGTCGTTCAACTGAACGAGGAATTAGAGATTATGACTTCCTACACCGGCTGGATTTTCAGCGATGATACGCTTCACAAAAAACTCGACAAAGGCCGGGCCTTTTCCTATTATACTCAATAATAAAGAGTACGGAGCCGATCTCCGTACTCTTTACTTATATCTAATTAATGCCAAAAAACTTTTCATTCGTTGCTTCGTAGCGGTGCAGGTGCGGACCGTACTGACGGACCCATTTTTCCACGATCTGCCCGGTTACTTCTTCCCCCTTGTACGTGCGGCCTGCTCTCGCCTGCGTGGATTCAAAATCCTCCCATAA
This sequence comes from Marinococcus sp. PL1-022, assembly GCF_033845285.1. Lineage (NCBI taxonomy): Bacteria > Bacillati > Bacillota > Bacilli > Caryophanales > Bacillaceae > Marinococcus > Marinococcus sp. PL1-022. The sequence goes on from NZ_JAWXCX010000001.1 coordinate 2,109,802, forward strand.
AAAATCTACCCATTCCCGGGCTTTTTCGTCTGTTAACTCACTATTAACGGAAAGAAGAGTTTCCAATAAATAATTTTTCTGGTTTTCCATTCCAATCGTGCCTCCATTCTTTATTTTTCAACCAGCAGAGAAAACGGCAGTGCTTCGATCTGGCTTGAATTGTTCCGGTATCCCCAGGCAAACACGCCGTTAATAAATTCTACTTCGAAGGTGGACCCTTCCTGGGCGATGCGGTACGTTTTCCCCGGCTGATAGTCCGCTGGATCAAGCATGTACGTTTTCGCCATTGCAATTTTACGCTCATAAACTGCAAATTCATTTCCTCTTCCCATTTGCTCGGCTTTTTTAGACTTTTCGTTTAAGCTTGCGATTTCCTGTTCAAGCTCATACCTGCTCATCTGGCTGTATCTTTTTTCCATTCCCATGCTCGGTCTCCTCTCTTTTTTCATCTAAAAACCGTTGGATATGCTCCATCGGAAATTGCTTCCGGTATAGGTATTCTTTGATTTTCTGTTCAAGCTGACGGCCTTCAAGTTTGCCTTCCCATTTCCGGTAAGCTTTTTCTCCCTGCACGAGCACCGAGTTCCACTCATCTTCCTCTGAAGGAGCAAAGTCCGCCTCTTTTACAGCGGCTGAAGCTGTTTCATGATCATATCCTTTCCGGAGCAGCATTTGCAACAAACGCTGTTTCACCGCACCGGCCGATTCACCTTTTTTCTGACTCCCCTTCTTTTCTGCAGCGGTCACGGCCCGGTCGAGAGCCAGTTCATCAGTCAGTGTTTTCATTGCCTCGGAAATATAACTCTCCGCAACGCCTTTTTTCCCCAGGTCCATTCTGATAACCTTCGGCCCTTTATCAGTCGTGTTAATTTTTGTCCGCACAAACGCTTTGGCAAATTCGCGGTCATTTAAGAATTTATATTTTTTCGCTTTTTCGACCGCCTTCGATGCAGAGGCCTCTGTAAACTCTTTTTCTATTAGATGGTCATATACTTCTTTTTCTGTCCGCATCACACTCGATAAGTAATGCAGCGCCCGGTTCCATGCCTTACGTTCATGATCGTCTTCAATCAGAAGTTCAAGCTCTTTTTCCGTCAGTTCCTTTCCCTTTTTAAGATCCCACTGGACCAAAACAGCTTCATCCACACCGGTTGTGAATGCTTCCCGGTCGGTCTGATCGGTGAAAATATTGTATCGCTCGGGATTATTTTTCTGCACTTCAATTTTTGTAATTTTCACAAAGGCCCTCTCCTTTTGCATAGTGGAAAATGATTATGACAACCCGCTTTTGGGTAAAGTTGAATAGTTTCAAAAGTGACGTTTTTACATCACCTTAAGGACTGAAAGGAGAAATACACATTGAATATTGCTATTGCCGGAGGAAGCGGGTATGTAGGCTCCGCCCTCACAGGCTACCTCGAGCAGATGGGCCACCATATTTATATTTTAACAAGAAACAGTAAAAATAAAAAAAATAGTGAAAATATCACCTTTATTGAATGGATGAACCCCGGCAGCAAACCCGAGTATGAATTGCCGCCGGTGGATGCTTTCATAAATCTGGCCGGCTCATCGATTGCACAACGATGGACGGAACAAAATAAAGCAGATATTTTAAACAGCCGTATCGATTCCACCAGAGAAATCATTCGTATTTTTCAAGCAAGCAGCCATAAACCGGAAGTACTTGTCAGTGCATCAGCCGTGGCTTATTATGGTATGTCCAATGAAGCAGAATTCACTGAAGAATCTCCAAAAGGTGAACCCAGCTTTTTACAGGACGTTTCCGTACGCTGGGAAAATGAAGCCGAAAAAGCGGAAGAACTCGGAATCCGGGTAGTAAAAGCACGAATGGGTCTCGTTTTGCAGGCATTCATTCCGCCACTTGTCTCTGCCTATAAAATGTTTGGCGGCGGTACTATCGGAAGCGGTAAACAGTGGTTTTCCTGGATTCATTTAAGAGACGCTGTCGAAATGCTTCTTTTTGCAGCTACGAATAAAGAAATTAAAGGTGCTTTGAACATTACTGCGCCCCAGCCCGCGCAGATGGAAACACTCGGACGCGAGATAGCTAAAGTGACCGGACGCCCTCACTGGATCTCTGTTCCATCATTTGTTATCGAAAAGATGCTCGGTGAAATGAGTGTAATGATCCTCGGAGGCCAGAAGGTCATCCCCCAAAAATCCATGGATCACGGTTTCTCTTTTCATTTTCCGACTCTCCAGCCTGCGCTGATCAATATTTTAAAGGAGTAATCTTCAGCCGTCTGGGCCTTCCAGACGGCTTTTCTTATCAAAGGTGGAGGAATTGTCCATCTGCGCAAGTATTACTTATCGTTTTCACTGTTCAGGTTACATAACACTCTATAAGTAGTAATAATACTCATAAATGCCCGATAGGCAAGTTTGAACATTTCCACAATTAGCGTTAAGATTTGAAATGTGAGTGTGGCAGATCTTATTACATTTTAAAACAAAGCAATTTTGCGTTTGTTTTTTTTATAAAGAGGTATAGTACATGTAGCCCTCTATTAATTTTAAAAGGTGGTAAGAAAATGGAAACGAAAATGACTGGAACGAACGGTTCCGTCGATTCAATCGTTTTTGACAAACCAACCGTTGAAGACGGGGCAGACATGTGGGAACTTGTCAAAAACTCCACATTGGATTTGAATTCCTCATATAAATATATTATGATGTGTGAATTTTTTGCCGAAACATGTGTTGTCGCTAAAGAAAACGATGAATTAGTGGGCTTCGTAACGGCCTTTATTCCACCTGAAAAACAGGATACCGTGTTTGTCTGGCAGGTGGGCGTGGATACTTCCCAGCGGGGAAAAGGCCTTGCTTCACGTTTGCTGGATGCGCTTCTTGAACGGGATGTATGTGAAGAAGTGCTCTATTTAGAAGCTACCATCACTCCTTCCAATGAAGCCTCTCAGGCTTTGTTTAAAAAGCTTGCCAAGAAACGCGATACTGAAGTGACAGTTTCTGAATGCTTTACGGAGGATCTGTTCCCGGATGATGAACATGAAGAAGAGTTGACATTTCGAGTCGGACCCTTTACAAAATAAGTAGCGAACATGACATGCAAAGCGCATGTCATGTATTATGTAAAAACTGAATTTTTCGATAACATCCCCAAGGAGGATACTTACATTTATGATGAAAAATGACCTTAGCGTTTTTAACGAATACGAATCGGAAGTGCGCAGCTATGTCAGAGGCTTTCCTACGGTGTTCCACCAGGCAAAAGGGTACAAGCTCTGGGATCTGGACGGAAAAGAATATGTTGACTTCTTTTCCGGCGCAGGAGCACTGAACTATGGACATAACGATGACAACATGAAAGAAAAACTGCTCGCCTACATTCAGGAGGACGGGGTTACCCACTCCCTTGATATGGCTACTAAAGCAAAGGGCGAATTTATCGATGCATTCCAAAATATTATTCTGAAGCCGCGCAACATGGATTATAAAATCATGTTCCCCGGGCCGACCGGTGCGAACAGTGTGGAAAGCGCACTGAAGCTAGCACGTAAGGTAACTGGCCGCACAAATGTTGTCAGCTTTACTAACGGCTTTCACGGCATGACTATCGGTGCTTTGAGCGTTACAGGCAACAAATTCAAGCGTAACGGGGCCGGCATGCCTTTATCAAACACCTCTGTCCTTCCGTATGACAAGTTCTTAAAGGAAAGCGATAATTCCGTTGAATATATTGAGAACTTCCTTGATAACGGAGGCAGCGGCCTTGATAAGCCCGCAGCGTTTATTGTAGAGACCGTTCAGGGTGAAGGCGGCTTAAATGCTGCAAGCAGCGAATGGCTTCGTTCGATTGAAAAAATATGCCGCGAGCGCGACATCAAGCTCATTCTTGACGATGTTCAGGCAGGCGTCGGCCGCACAGGTACTTTCTTCAGCTTTGAACCAGCCGGTATTAAGCCTGACTTTATATGCCTCTCCAAATCCATTGGCGGCAACGGCTCACCGCTTGCCATCACTTTAGTGGCGCCGGAGTATGATAAATTCGCTCCCGGGGAGCATAACGGTACCTTCCGCGGCAATAACTTTGCTTTTGTAACGGGTACTGAGGCCCTGAATTACTGGAAGGATGACCGTTTGGAAAAGAACGTCCAGGAAAAGTCAGAGCGTATCGCTTCGTTTCTGGATGACATGATTAAAAAGCACCCTGAAATGAAAGGGGTCCGTAAAGGACGCGGCTTTATGCAGGGCATAATGAGCCCTATCGAGGATCTGTCCGATAACATCGCCGGCAGATGCTTCGAACACGGTCTGATTATGGAAACAGCCGGCGCAGACGATGAAGTATTTAAATTGTTCCCGCCAATTACTATTGACGATGAAGGACTTGAACGCGGGCTGTCGATTCTTCAGCAGGCAATTGAAGAGGTGACCGCTGAAAGCAACCTCGTTGCCAACTAATTTAACCAATTGACTATCTGGATAAAAAGAAGCCGATCGATCGGCACCCCGACGGTCGGCCTTTTTATGATATAAACCCTTAACTGATAAGATGGAGGAATAGACAATGAAAGTAATTAAGCTTGAAGATTTGCTCGGTACTGAACGTGAAGTGGATGACGGTAACTGGGTCAGCCGCCGTTTCATTATGAAAGACGATAACATGGGCTACTCGGTGAATGATACAATTATCCGCGCCGGCACGGAAACTCACATCTGGTACCAAAACCATCTCGAAACCGTCTACTGCATTGAAGGAGACGGAGAAATTGAAACATTGAGCGATAATAAAGTATATCAGCTTGAGCCAGGTGTGCTGTACGCGCTCGATAAAAACGACGAACATATGCTTCGCGGAGGCAGCAAAGACATGCGCATGGTTTGTGTATTCAACCCACCGTTGAGCGGCCGCGAAGTTCACGACGAAAACGGTGTATATCCGGCAGATCTTGATTAATATTAAAAAATCCCCTGATGCTTTTGGCATCAGGGGATTTGCTTATTAATGCAGGAGATAATGGCGAAACGTCAGCGTCTGGGCGTCAACACCCAGTTTTTCGATGAACAGCTTCACATCGTGCAGAGAATCGGCAGGGTATTGGAACTTACATATCTCCGGGGATTGTTCTTCAATATCTTTTGTCGCAAAACAAAAGGTTGATTCATCCTTATCGTAGTATACGATCAAATCTTCTTCGTGCATTGGATGCTTAAAATGTGCTTTATATAATCGGTAGGACAATCCGAACGCCCCCTTTCTACTCTTCTATCTAAAAATCTTAAACCATCCATTTCGTTTAAACAAGCCCAGCAGCACTACCGCTATCAGAAACATTACCCCAAGTGCTATGAAATACCCGTATCTATACTCAAGCTCCGGCATATAAACAAAGTTCATACCATAAAGCCCTGCAATAAAGGTCAGCGGAATGAAGATGGTTGATACGATCGTGAGCGTCATCATAATCGCATTCATTCTGTTTGATGCCATCGTCTGAAAGTTGTCTCTCATGTCTGAAGTCATTGCCCGGTTGGATTCAATCATTTCTGTAACCTTTAGGAGGTGATCATAAATATCCCGGTAATATTCCCGCTGCTCGGTAATCAGGTGCAGGCGCTCCACAAACAACACTCTGTATACCAGGTCTCTCATAGGAACGATGGTCCGGCGGAGCCTCAGCAAATCAGACCGCAAATCAAATACTTCTTCTATCAGCTTACCATAGGTCAACTCCGCATTGCTTTCCTCGATCTCATTCAGGCGGTCTTCGATTTGATCCAGGACCGGAAAGTATTCGTCCGTCATTTTGTCTATAATGTGATAGCTGATATCATCCGGATTAAGCGCGGCACCTTCAGTCCGCAGCTTTTTCCAGGAATGGTTAACAGCCGAAGACGGGGCTTCATGATATGTAACGACAAAATTGGGGCCAAGAAACATACAGATCTCTTCAGCTCCAAGCGTTTCCTTATCAAGGGCATGGAGAACGAAAAAGCTGTAGCCGTCATAGGAATCGTGCTTTGGACGCTGACGCTCCATGTAGCAGTCCTCAATGGCCAGTGGATGAAAATGAAACACCGAGTCCAGCGTGTTTGTTTCCTCCACGGTGGGAGAGGAATAATCAATCCAGTACCATTTCCATTCGTATTTTTTAAATTCATTCAATGTAATATTGTTTATTGTGTTTCCTTCTGCATCAATACCGGCACAGGAAATCATCAGCAGCCCCTCCCTTCCATCAAACAGCAGTTGTCCGCTGCAGTTATTTTCTCACAAGAAAACGGGGCATCCGCGCCGGCGCCCCGTTCCACATTTTACAACATGGGAAGTATTTCGTCTAACGATGCGTAAGGATAACCTAAATCCTCTGCCACTGCCTGATACGTTACTTTCCCCTGCGCTGTATTCAAACCTTTGCCAAGCGTCGGGTTATGGGTCAGAGCTTTTGCCGCGCCCTGATTTGCGATCTGAAGCGCATAGGGGATGGTTACATTGGTTAAAGCAATTGTAGACGTTCTTGGGACCGCCCCCGGCATATTTGCTACAGCATAGTGCACCACACCGTGTTTTTCATATGTCGGCTGGTCGTGCGTCGTTACCTGGTCGGCCGTTTCAATAATGCCCCCCTGGTCAATCGCCACATCGATCAGAACAGAGCCACGGTCCATACTTTTCACCATTTCTTCTGTCACCAGCTTCGGCGCTTTGGCTCCAGGAATCAGAACAGCCCCGATCACCAGATCCGACCGCTTCACTTCTTCTGCCAGATTCAGAGGGTTGCTGCTCAGTGTCTGAATCTGGCCCCCAAAGTCTTCATCAATCTGGCGGAGTCTCGCTGGGTTTAAATCAATAATTGTTACGTTGGCCCCGAGCCCGTGGGCGATTCTTGCAGCGTTCGTTCCAACAACCCCTCCGCCGATCACCGTTACGTTGGCCTTTTTCACTCCGGGTACTCCCGAAAGCAGGACGCCCTTGCCCCCATGCACGCTTTCCAGAAACTGCGCTCCAACCTGGGCTGCCATCCTTCCTGCTACTTCACTCATCGGTGTTAAAAGAGGCAATGTATGGTTTTCCTCGACCGTCTCATAAGCTACTGCGGTGACGCCGCTTTCGGTCAATGCTTTCACCAGTTCAGGCTCAGCAGCAAGATGCAGATAGGTAAACAGAATCAGGTTTTCCCGGAAAAACTGATATTCCGAAGCCAGAGGTTCTTTGACCTTCAGGATCATCTCTGCCTGCTTCCATACATCTGCAGCCTCCGGAATAATTTTTGCCCCGGCTGATTCATATTCTTCATTCGAAAATCCACTGCCTTCCCCGGCATGATTTTCGACATGTATTTGATGACCCGCTTGTGTTAAATGCACAACTCCGGCCGGCGTAATCGCTACTCGATTTTCATTGTTTTTTATCTCTTTGGGAACCCCTATAATCACGACACATCGCCTCCTCTAATACCTTTTCTATCAGTATAGCGTGTTTCCGGACTATAAGCATTGGCGGATTAAAATAATATTCCCATTATCCATTTGTGATTTTTCACAATGGGTTTGTGTGTTTTTCTTTCAGCAGTTCCAATTCCAGCAGCAGCGTCCATTTTTCATGGGCACTGGAGAGACTCACACCCGCAATGGCCTGCATTCTTTTTAAACGATAGGTCAGCGTATTCGGATGCACATGAAGCATCCTGGCAGCCGCATTGACATTGCAGTCTTCGCTGAGATAGATGTAAAGCGTGCTCAAAAGCTCCGTCTCATTTTCTGCATCGTAATCGGATAAGCTTTTAAGAGAAGGATGTGTAAATGTTTCTTCCTCCCATTTCTGTATAAGCACAGGGAAAAAACGGTAATAGCCTGCTTCATGCAGAAAGTAATAATGGGAGGGAAGCTGACGGACCTGCTTTTTTAAATCGAGCATGGTCAGTGCCTGTCTGTATCCACCCGCCACTTCCATATACTGATGACAGATTTCAGAAGCGGCAATAGCCGTTAGAGTATCATCGTACCGTTCGTGCCATAGCTCATGCATCTGACGCAAAAATGCTGAGATTGTTGCTTCTATATTTCTGCTTTCAAGTCCATACAGCATGAGAATAGCCCGGTGCTGGTCATATGTTTTAAGCATCACCTTTACCCGCTGCGAAATCGTCAGCAGATAAGTGAGCCGCTCCCAGGTATTGTGTTCAAGCTGTGTCGAAAACTCCATGATTACGATGGAATACTGCTGCGGCCGTCCCGGGAAAAAACGAAGCATCTGACGCTCTACTGCCTGCTCATCGGTCTCATCCCCGGTTAACAGACGCCAGAAATATTCCTGATGATCCTGGTGGGCCGGATTTCTCGGATGAAACTTCCGCCGGAAACGCTCACCACAGACCACAGCTGCTGAATGAAGATCCTGCTTTGCCTCTTCTGAAAAAGGCGTTTCACCCTCTACCACCCAAATATAGCCTATTACCGTCTGCTGTTCCTTAACAGCTACCGCCATTCTGGTTCCGAGTCCTATTTCATCAATAGCGGAAATGGAGACCGGCTCGCTCTGCTGGTGAAGGCTTGGAATCACTCCTTCATTCCATAGACGGTGAATCACCTCTTCCGGCACCCGCCGCCCCATAATTGTCGCTGTACGTGCTCCGTCAGTGACCTGGGGATGCCCGCTGTAGGCGAGCAGACGGTGCGTCGAATCCTCAATAGTCACAGGGCCTCCGAGTGCTTCACTGATAAAGTCGGCAAATTCGTTTAATGACTCGGCAGCATGCTGCCAAAGCTGCTTTTCAAACATAGGTGTGTGCTCTCCTTTCCTGGTTTATAAAAAAAGGTAGAGCAGCAGGTTTGCCAGAATGGTAAGAATAATGGAGACAATCAGGCTGATACCGAGCCAGTACAAACACATTGCTGTTCACCACGCATATTTAATTTTTTCCTTTTTTCTCCGGTTTATATACAAACGGTACTACAGATTCCACCTGGGATGTCTGCGGGAACATATCCACCGGCTGGGCGTATTCTGGATGGTAGCCTGCTTTTTTCAGGTACGCAGCATCCTTGGCCAGGGTGGACGGATTACAGGAGACATAAACAAAGCGTTTAGGCTTCACTTTCCCAATCGTGTTCAGCAGTGCCTCCCCGCAGCCTGTGCGCGGTGGATCCGCCACTACTACATCCGGGCTCCAGTTTTCCTTCTGCCACTGCAGCATCATTTCTTCAGCTTTGCCGTGATAGAACCTGGCGTGGGAAGCTCCTGCCTGTTTAGCGTTTTTGTTAGCGTCCTGAATACTTGCTTTAATCATATCCATGCCGCGTACTTCCTTAGCATCTGAGGACATCCAAAGACCAATGGTGCCACTGCCACAGTAGGCATCAACCACTTTTTCCCGGCCGGTGAGCTTCGCTGCTTTTTTCGCTTCATCATAAAGCGTGGAGGCCTGCTCCGAGTTCAGCTGGAAAAATGCTTCCGGGGATAAATGAAATGAAAAGTCCTGCATATTGTACTTGATTGTATCCTTGCCCCACAGCCGTTTGGTCGTACCGCCAAAAACAGTCGGGCTGCTTTCATTCTGCACATGATGATGGATGGATTTTATTTCCGCGAAAGAAGAACGGAGAAAATCCACCAGCTCTTCCTGCTCCGGCAGATCCACCGAAGAAGTTACGAGTGTCACCTGAACCTCGCTTTTTTGTTCATTTGCCCGCACGACAATGGTTTTAACCCCTTTTTGTTTACTCGTGTGTACAGGCACCTCTTCATCCTTCATAAATACGGTAATTGCTTTTGTAATCTTATTTAAAATCGACTTTTCCACCATACAGCCGACGTTGGTGAGGTCAACCAGCTGATTGGAATCACTCGAATACAGCCCCGCTTCCACTCGTCCTTTCTTTCCTTCGCCTGTCTGCCACTGGCTTTTATTTCTATACCGCCAGGGATTTTCCATACCGATCGTTTCACGAATTTCCGGCACGAAGGGAGCGTACCGTTCAAATGACTGCAGCACCAGATCCTGCTTCATCCACAGCTGTTCGTCGTATTCAGCGTGCTGCAGCTGGCATCCCCCGCAGATTTTATACACCGGACATGGAGCTTTCTGCCGGCTCGGCGAAGCTTCCCGGATATACTTAATACTCGCAATCGCCCGGTTCCGTTTTACTTCTTCGACCTGGCCAACAATCACCTCTCCCGGGAGGGCACCTTCTACGAATACGGCCTGACGTTTGAAATATCCGATTCCTTCTCCATTAATTCCTATTCGTTTAATAGTCAGTGGAAATTCCTGACCCTCCTGCAGCGGCTGGCGCTGTTCAAACTTTTCATTTTTCGGCACGTGTATCTTCTCCTTTATCTGGTGTTTCTATATGAAGCCATAAATAAATACTTGCATAGCTGTTGTAGGGGCTCCACCGGCCGGACCATTCTGTGATGTCCGCTTTAGATGGTTTAGCCTCAAGCCCCAACAGTTTCTTTAATCCATTTTGAACACCGATATCAGCCGCCGGCATCAGGTTTTCTCTTCCGAGGCCAAATAATAAAAAGCATTCTGCTGTCCATGGCCCTACCCCACGGTGCTTCGTAAGTTCCCGTGTGACCTCTTCATCGGTTTTTTGCTGAAGAGCATCAATATCAAGCCTGCCCTCTGCAATGCTTTTCGAAATATCCACTACATATTCCGCTTTCCGCTGGCTGAACTGCAGATTTCGAAGCTCGTCGGGATGAATAGATGCCACCGTTGCTGGCGCTGGGTAAAACCATACACCGTCTTTATAAGTACCGTACATTTGGACAAATCTTGTCGAAAGGGTATAGGCAAAGGCCATGTTCAACTGCTGATGAATAATTGTTTTTATAAGACAGCCGTACAAGTCAAAGTCGCAGGTGAGCGGCGCGCCGTAAAACCGGTGGAAGAGCGGCTCTAATTCTGTTTTCTGAAAATGTCCGGCTGCCTCCTCAAGCGGCTGGCGAAAGCGAAAAACATGCTCTATTTTGTCCAGAGCTTCCTGCTCTCTCTTCTCCGGAGCTTCTATATATACATACCTCTTTGGTGGATGCTCAGCAAACATAAGGGTTACTGTATCAAGCTGCCCCTCACCCGAAAGAGGCAGCTTCACCTGTCTTTGATCGATGTCTACATTATACAGCGGATCGAGTGCCATCCGTTTCAGCATCAGCTGAACATCGTATACGAATGGGATCTGCCATGTTATCTGCTGCACGGTAATTACGTCCTTTCATGAAGCTTTGTTATTTTATCACGTTTGTCCCTGTTCATGCGACCTGCTCCTTCATGTACTTAGAATTCAGCACGGTTTTCATTTTAGGATAAAAGCATTAATTTTAAATAAATTGTTAATCAGTCTTTCCATTCTATTTTCCTATTCTCGATGAAACGGCTTTCTTCCTTTGTTTTCATTCATTACAATAATCTTTGTGTGCCTGTAATACTTTTGTCGTTTTCAAATAAATAAGGAGGTAAACTATGAGCTCTTCTGCACCAAAATCGACTATGCTGCAGCGGTCGCTGAATTGGATTGAACGAGTTGGGAATAAGCTTCCCCATCCGGTTACTCTGTTCGCTATTCTCGCCGCGCTTGTATTGGTATTATCTTCCATTCTTTCTGCTGCCGGGCTGCAGGTGGAATCTCCCGGGGAAGAGGGAGAAACGGTTCAGGTAACCAATCTGCTTTCATCGAGTGGAATTGAATACATATTCACCAGCATGGTGGACAACTTTATTAACTTTGCCCCGCTCGGGGTGGTGCTTGCTACCATGATCGGTATCGGCATTGCGGAGCGCACCGGACTGATAAGCGTGCTGCTTCGCGGTTTTATCCTGTCTATTCCGAAATCTTTAATCACTTTTGGTCTTGTTTTTGCCGGGATTATGTCGAGTGTCGCTTCAGACGCCGGCTACGTGGTGCTTCCACCGCTGGGCGCTATCCTGTTTGCTGCCCTCGGCAGGCATCCGCTCGCAGGTCTTGCAGCTGCCTTCGCCGGGGTTTCGGCAGGCTTCAGCGCCAACCTTCTGCTTTCCGGTACAGATGTCCTGCTCGGTGAGCTGACGATCCAGGCGGCTTCCACCATCGATCCGGCCTACGCCGAACAGATGAATCTGGCGATGAATTACTACTTTATTTTTGTATCCACATTTTTCTTAGCAGTCATAGGTACACTTGTGAGTCAATTCGTCGTCGAGCCACGGCTTGGAGAATACAAGGGTGACTACCGGGAAAGTCTCACTTCTTTAACGGCAACGGAAAAGAAAGGAATCTTCTGGTCGATGGGGTCAGCGCTTCTGACCATTATTCTGCTTGCGCTGCTCATTGTTCCACCTAATGCCCCGCTCCGCGGCGAAGGAGGAGCCATCGTTCAATCACCGTTTATGGACTCCCTCGTTGTCGTAATTATTATAGCCTTCTTCATTCCCGGACTTGTATACGGGATTGTGACAAAAAATATCAGAAACGATACGGACGTCGCTAATCAGCTTTCTGACACGATGGCAAGCATGGGCATGTTCATTCTGCTTGCATTTACGGCCGGACAGTTTGTGGCCTATTTTGAAGAAACCAACCTGGGTACATTCATGGCTGTATACGGCGCGGACTTCTTACAGTCTGTTAATCTCACCGGCATTCCTTTAATTTTAGTATTCATATTAATTGTCGGGGTTATCAACCTGTTTATCGGAAGTGCCTCTGCCAAATGGGCCATACTCGCTCCTGTGTTCGTTCCAATTATGATGCAGCTTGGCTATTCACCGGAACTCACGCAGATGGCATACCGGGTGGCCGATTCATCCACCAATATTATTACGCCGCTGATGACTTATTTTGCAATTATTATCGCATTTGCCCAGCAGTATGACAAAAACATGCGCATCGGGTCACTGATAGCAGTTATGCTTCCGTATTCCGTCGCATTTCTTTTGTTCTGGTCCCTGCTGCTTGTCGTATGGATGCTCACCGGCCTGCCGCTCGGTCCAAACGGCCCAATTGAATACAACGGCTAAACGTTTAAAAGCAGGAGCTCCAGCTCCTGCTTTTTTTCGTATTACTCCAAATGGGTTATTCGGTTGATGTATTGAATAGAAGCGCGGTTTTTTCGAAAGTGGATCCGGGATACTCCAGTGTTATCAATACGCATGGAACGCTCGAGCGATACCCAGTTGTCTTTGGCCAGCAGATACATAAAGAAAATCGTAATAAACCCTCCGTGCGAAACGACCGCTATTTGGTCTTTATCCTTCCATTCCTCGGTCAGCTTATAGTAAAGCCAGGCGCACCGCTCCGTCAGATCATTCTTTGTTTCTGCCCCTTCCACTTCAGCGGTTAAAAGGTCCCGTCCGATAAGGTCGGGGAATTCATTTTGAATAACCTCCTTCGCCTTCCCTTCAAGAACACCTAAATGTACTTCGCGAAGCCGCTTGTCGGTGGATATATTTACCTGTTGAAAGCCTGCCAGTGCCTCTGCTGTGGCGGAGGCTCTCATTAAATCACTGGCAATTACAGCGTCAAACTGGACCTCTTGAAAGTAACCGCCCAGCGCTTCTGCCTGCGCATGTCCATGCGGGGTCAATGGATAATCCATCGAGCCCTGAAGCACCTGGGCATAGTTTCCTTCCGATTCCCCGTGACGGATAAAATAAACGTCAGGCATTACTCATCCTTCCAATCCGGCTGAAACTGACGGCATTTAATCCGCAGTTGTTCCACCATTTCTTCGAGCCTCTTCATTTCTGATTCGGAGCCTTCTTCAGGATCAATATTATCCACCATTGTCGAAAGCAGCTGCAGGCGCTGTTTTATATACTGAAGCTGCTGGTTCTTGTCGTTTATGGGCGTGCTCATCAAGCTCCTCCTTTTTTCTTTTCTTCTTTAAAGATATCAATACGGTTCCAGCCGCCAAATATATAATAGCTGACCGCAATTACAGCGCTGATCACAAAGCTCGCTCCTATGCCGAGCGCAATCCCGTTTTCCCCTATTCTTTCAGAAAAGAACCAGGCAAGCGGAAAACGAAGCACCCAGAAAGAAATAATATTCAGGGCCAGCACCTGGATCATCGCCCCGGAGCTGCGCACAATACCATTCAGCACAAAATTTATTCCTAAAAATGGATAAAAGAAAGCGACAATCTGCAGATACGTTTTACCGTATTGAATGGTGGCTTCGTCATTTACAAACAGCCCCATCAAAAATTCTGCCAGTAAAAAGACAGCAGTGCTCATTGTGATCGATACGATGAGAATTAAAATTAGCGCATTTTTGGCAATTGAACTGATACGGTCCCATCGGTTCGCTCCTATGTTCTGTCCGGCCATACTTGTAATGGCAGAACCGAGCGTTGTTGCCGGAAGCATAATCAGACTGTCCAGCCGCTGGGCCGCTCCGTACCCGGAAAGCACCACAGATCCAAACGACGTTACTACCGTCATAATGGCAAGCTGCCCCCCGGAGATAGCCATCATGGAGAGTCCAGCCGGCAGACCGAGCTTCATAATACGCTGAAATTCTGCTTTTTCAGGGATGCTTGGCACGGCAAACGGAAGCCCCTTTACAAGAATCATATATACGACCCCGAATACAAACGCGCTTCCCTGAGAGATAACCGTCGCAATTGCTGCTCCCTGGATGCCCATATTAAAGCCTGAAATAAACAACGGATCCAGAAAGATATTCAGCCCAACGGCTAGCATTATAAAGCGAAGCGGGGTTTTACTGTCGCCGACAGCACGCAGGACAGTACCTATAAAATTATAGCCAAATAAAAAGACAATCCCGATAAAATTAATGCGTAAGTATATGACTGCACTTTCCAGGATATCCTGCGGCGTGCCCATCCAAGTTAAGACGGTAGGCGCTGCAAAAAAACCTATCGCCCCAAGTACAATTGCAAGCGTTCCTAAAACAGAGACAAAAGCATTCAGGGAACGCTTCAGTCCCTCATCATCATCAGCCCCCACCCTCTGGGAGAGCACCGTTAACGTTGCGCTGTTGATGCCGATAATAAAAGACAGCACAGAAAACAGAATGGTGGAAGCCAGGGAAACTGCCCCCAGGGCCTCTGCCCCGATTAAATTACCAACCCATAAACTGTCTACAATTTGATAGGAGCTTTGAAGCAGGTTCCCAATAAAAATAGGAAAGGCGAATATCACCATTTTTTTCATGATACTGCCTTCCGTGAAATCTAACTGGTTACGTCCGGCGTTTGCCATACTTTTCTCTCCAATTCTCTTCCAAGACCTCCCGCACTGCTAGCTGGAAAGAAGTTCGAATGTTTCTGTAACCGCAATGCTGTCTTTTACTGACTGAACCATCGAACAGTTTTTCTTTGTCCACTCCATATTCTTTTTCATTTGAGCTTCTGTTACGTTTTCTGCTTTTACGATAAAGTGCAGATGAACAGCCGTTATTTTATTTGCCTGCTTTTCATCCCGCTTTACCTCTGCTTCTATTTGAATATCATGCACGGGCTGGTGCCGTTTGTTCATGATTTTCCGCAGCACTCCCCCGCTGCATACGGCAATCGAAGAAGTCATCAGCTGAAAAGGGCGGAAGCCATACTCCTCCTCCCCGGACACAGACAGCTTTCCGTAGTCTGTTTTTGTTTGAAATCCTCCATCAGTCATCGAAAACTTCATCCTATTCACCTCTTCAATAGTATCCTTCGTGTTGTATCTTATCTAAATATAAGCCTATCTCCAAACAAAAGGTATTATATCAAAAACTCAGGGGTTATGTGCAGATACCCGGAAGCCTTAAGCTGTTTTATTCATGAAAAAAGCAGCTGCTATAATAGCAGCTGCTGCAGTCGTACTGTTTAGCGTACGTTTTCAGGATAGATTTCGTTTAAGATTTCATGTGTTGGTGTAGAGATCAAGTTTTTATTAATAACTTCTTTCACTCTTTCACCCATATTATCTTCGAGATCCTTGGCATACTCTTTATCGCCGATAATATATGCTGTATCCAGACCGCGGTTTTTCATCTGTTTGTTGATGACAGGCGCCAAACTCTTGTACCAACGGTGGCGGTTTTCTTCAAAGCGCTTTTGAACTTTATCCACCTGGGTCGACCCTGCTGCAGTACGGTCAGCCGATGCTGTGCCCTTGTACTCCTGCCAGTCTTCCTTGTCCACATCCCAGTGGAACTGCATTTCTTCGCGGATTACGCCCATGGAAGTATCGATCAGATAAACATCCTGTTTGTTTGTAAGAAGAATTGCCGTTGGCGGGAATGTTTTCTCGAGCTTTTCGAGCTGCTCAGTCTGTGGTGTTGGCTCCCACATAACTTCTGTTTCCACCGGAACCTGGAAAATGTCCGATTCCCAGGTCGAGCCGTCACCGGAAGCGAAAATGATAATGCTTTTCTGCAATTGGTCGCGGTGATCTTCAATGTATTTTTCAATGTCATCGGTGATTTTTTTGATTGCGTTTTTTTCATCTTTCGTTTCGCTCTTATCTGCATACTGCTTCAAGCCGTTGACAGCCTTCTTGTACTTAATTTTCCACTCTTCGCTCGGCTGTCCGCCCTCACCAATATCTGTGTTCAGATAAAAGGAGACAAAACCATATTTATCCTCTTTATTTTTCAGCTTTTTCAAATTGTTCGTGATTCCCATTGTCTGTTGCCCCTTTCCGTGACTGTGTTAACTATTCTATTATCATTCTACAGTGTGTATTTCCTTCGAAAAGGAACGATAAACGTCAAATGCAGTAATATTTGCAAACCAATTAAAAAAGCAGGCTCAAATGAATGAACCTGCCATTTTTTATGAAGAGGACTGGGTGTTTTCAGCACTCTGCAGCTGGCCTGAGCCGTTGTTTGAAGAACTGCTTTCAATAGCCGTGCTTTCTTCCTTTAATTCTTTTAATTCGCCGGTGGTTTCAAGCGTCGTCGTTTTTGCTTTCATCAATGTTTCTTTCAAGCTGTTCACCCGGTTCACAATCTCCTGAATGTCTGTGCTTGCCGACTGAAGCAGCTCAGAATAATAATTGGAGGTTTCTCTTAACGTGGAAATAATCGATTCCCTGTTCTCTGAAAGAAACTGCGATGTGCTGTTCAATGTAGAAGCTGTTTGTTTCGTCCCGCCTACAATAGGAGAACGGGTTTTACGTGTGCTGAGTAAGACAATAACGGAGACGACGCCTCCAAGAATTAAACCGATTTTGAGTGCTGTGTTTCCATTTTCCTCTGTCATCACTATCCATCCTTTCGACTCTGCATATATTATTACCTATACCACATTTTACATGAATTTATTCTTTTTTACTTTATCTTATCAAAAAAAATCTACCTGCCGGAAAAGTGTCGTGCTTTTTATCACATTTGGTAATTTTATGGTTTGTCAAATGAGTAATATAGGGTAAACTAATTGTCAGCAGCCGTATAATAGAAAGAAAGGAAGATGTCCGCATGAGAAAACCACAGAGACTTTCATTTGAAGACTTAATGGAAGCAAATAAAAATGAGCTCAAAGGCAACAAGCAGGCACTTGACTCAATCGACCGCAGGCTTGATGAAAAAAAATCCAAAGAAGTATATGTCCGCCAGGGCACTAAAAAACGAGCCAATTAATATCGCTGCAGGGATGGCAGCTGTCCGGAGATTTCCATGCCATCCTTATATATCATTTCAGGTCTACTATGAGCTGTTAAAAGGTCGTATACATTTTTTTGTGAAAATAATAAAAAATCAGCCCTCATATTTTTTATTAACCCATATCCCTCAATCCCCATAGCGTTTGCTCCATGGTATGTTATTGAATCGATCAATTTGGCCAGTTCCTTCACAGTAGTTAGTTGGGCTAAATGAGCCATAACGTAAGCTGCCTGAAGCATGTTACCATTTCCATATGGATAAAATGGCGTTTTGATATCATCGTGAGCGGTACAGATATTTATATCTTTAGCAAACATTTCTTTCACCCTCGTAACCCCCCGGCCAACAGGCATCGCCCTTTCTTTTTTTCCAATCGTAACGCTATTTACCAGTGGGCAGCTTACTACATTTATATTCAACTCTTTCAAAGAATCTAATATCATTTCAGAAACTTCCTTACTATAATAATGCAGTGCATTTAGATGACTTACTGTTACTGGAATTTTCTCATACCTTTTTTGGCACTCCAGTACCTTTTGTATTGACGCCGAGTTCTGATCATCATTTTCATCACAAAAGATATGAACCCCTTTTTTCAGTTTTTCTGCCGTACGAAAGCAGTAATTGATTGATTCTTTTTCTTCTTTTTCACTATTTTCTAAGTGAGGTACAGCACTGGCATAATCCGCTCCAAACTTTAATGCCTCTTCCATATTTGTCCGTTTCCATTCCTCATTCAGCCCAAGCTGTGGAAATGCTACTATTTCGAGATTAATAAATTGCTCATAGCTTTTTTTTAATTTAGTTAAAACAAAAAGGGCTCTTAATTCTGGAGCGGAGACATCTATCATTACTCTTGCATGAAAAACGCCGTTTGCTATAAATGTATTAATCATTTCTGACATTTGTTTTTCCAAAGACTTCTCGTCCAACTCTTTTTTTACTTTATCCCAAATCTTAATACCCTCTTCAATAGTCCCTTTATGATTTTGTTCATAGCGTTCCCCTACTTTAAATGTATCCGCATGATTGTGCATTTCTATGAAAGGTGGCAGAATGATCCCCCCATTTCCATCAATAACTTCTTTTGAGGGTTCCCATCCCGAAGACATAAACTTAATATTTTTATTTTCCACGCCCAAGTTAAATAATGTTTCATCATAATGGGTACGTACATTTGTCACTATTAAATCAAGCATGTATGTTATAACCTCTTTCTACAGTCTGTTTTACTGTTCTAATGCTCGTCCAATGGCCGTTACGAAAAACCTTTCGCCCAGGTCTTTGATTAGCAAGAACGTCTGCCAGGCTGCTGCCTTCCAATAGGACAAAATCAGCTTTTTCTCCTATTTTTATGTCTACTTTTTCGTGAAATATCTCCGAGGGGTTTTTCGTAATCATATCAAAAACTTTTTTGATATCTTCTGTGCCTGTAAGATGGTTAGCATATGCTGACATTAGCGCTGTAAGCAGCATATCCGCATTTCCAAATGGGTGGAATGGATCGTTAATATTATCAGAGGCCGCCGCTATACAAGCATTATTAGCCAAAAATTCTTTAACTCTAGTGGTCCCCCTTCGAACATTTTTTTGGTCATCACGCCCTTGCAGGCAAAGATTCGCCGCAGGAAGTGTCACTATATTTATACTTTCCCCTACAATTTCTTTTATGATACTAAGGGCTTCATTTGTTTCCATGGCCGATAATGTACATAAATGGCCTACTGTAGTTTTGCGCTGATATTTATAATGCTTTACCTGAGCAATTATTTCTTCAATAGACCGAACTGCAGGGTCATCCTGTTCATCTACATGTAAATCTATTAACATTTGATACTCGGCGGCAAAAGCAAACAATATTTTAATTTCTTCTGTACAATTTTCAGAAAGGTGAGGAGCTCCTCCAACTCCATCAATATCATTTTTAATTAATGATAAAAGAAAACTGCTGTCCTCCTTAAGTTCCTCTATTGGATCAGCTATCATTGCGATAACCTGCAAATCGATTAAATTTTTGTATTCTGCTTTTAGTCCGCAGGCTGTCTGGAGGGCCTTCAGACCGCCTGGGCCACTGTTTACATTAATATGGGTTCTCATTCTGCCAGTGCCGTTTGCCAATGCTTGTTCTAACACCTTCTTCATTCTTTTTTTTATATTTTCAACTTCAAACTCCCCGGCCAGTTCCTTGTAATTTTCAATAGCCTCCACAAGCGTTCCAGTTTTATTTGGAATCTGCTCGTAAGTATAAGCTTTATCTAAATGCGTATGAATATCTGTAAAAGTCGGCAGCATAATCCACCCTTCAGCATCTATTATTTCTATATTGGGACTACCCTCTTGTTTGATCATTTCTTCTGCATGATATGAAAAAGCCGATACGATTTTTTCATATCGGCCGTTCATAATCACAGCGTGGAACACCTCATTCTCCAAGCTCGGAATTTTTACATTTTTAATTATTGCATTATTCATTTTGAGCCTCTTCTAAAAATTCAGTAGTGAAAATCTCTTCTGAACTCTCTTCATTTGAAATAATTCCTAAATTATTTAAATCGCTCTGCAGCTTTTCCCAATTTCCGCTATTCATATAACCAAACCCGTTTTCTTCAGCTTCACCACCGAATATCAATTCCTCTTGAGCTTCTACACTATATTCCATCTTTTCTTCACTGAGATCTGGATTCTGTTCTTTCAAAAAGGGGTTTACTTCTTCGTAATTTTCCCGGTAATACTCCCAGCCCTCAACTGTGGCATTCATAAAGGCCTGAACTTTTTCCGGATTGTTTTCTATCATATCCTCTGTAGTAAAAATAACATTTCCGTAAGATTCAAACCCAGAATCGCTTACATATTGATAATCAATATCCACACCTTGTTCTTCCAATGAATAAGGCTCTGAAGTAACATATCCCTGTGTTACTGCATCTTCATTATCTACAAATTCCGTCAGTGTACCTGTATACGCACGTTCTTCTACATTTTCTATACCATATTCTTCTTTAATATACTCCCAGTAACCCACACCGGTAGCTGTATAAACAGTCTTTCCTTCTAAGTCTTCAAAATCCTTCACTTGGCCTTCGTGCGAAATTAAAACATAAGGACTTTTTTGGAAAATAGCTCCGATAGCTACTAACGGAATGCCTTCATTCCGTGCTATAAGCAGGTCCTCCCCGCTTGTATAACCAAAGTCTGCATCCCCGGAAGCAACAATCTGTTCAGAGGAGACCTCAGGTCCTCCCGGTTCCACTTCCATATCCAAACCCTGTTCTTCATACATTCCTTCTTGCAAAGCCGCATAATTCCCACCATGCTCCGGCTGGGCAAACCAGTTTGTAATTAACTTACTCTCCTCTAATTCTTCTGAGGCTTCCCCGGAAGTATTCCCCCCTGAACTTTCTTCTGTGCCACAAGCTGCTGCCAAAGCTATACTGGAGATACCCACTGTAAATAGTATTCCTCTGCTAGTCATTTTACTTTTCTTCATATAATTTCCCCCTGTATTTCAATCTTTATTTTCCATTTCAGATTCATGCCAGGAACCAAGCACCCATTTTGAAAAAGCATTTATAAGTAAGAAAAAAACAATACCGAGCAGAGAAGCAGCAATCCCACACGCAAATAGATAGGCAGTTTCCATCCGGGCTGCAGATACAGTTATCGCATAACCAATACCTCCGTCACCACCGCCAATTCCAGAAACGTACTCGCCTACGATGGCTCCAATCACGGCTAGCGTACATGAAATTTTCAAACCAGCTGTGATATATGGCAACGCATATGGTACTCTTACTTTCCACATCACCTGCATCCTCGAGGCTTTGTACAGCTTCATGAGGTTAATCATATCTTTATCTGTCGCATTCAATCCGATAAGTGTATTGGACAGCATTGGAAAAAAGCCAATTAAAAAAGTGATTATGACGATAGAATTCATTCCTGAGCCAAACCAGATAACTACTATAGGGGCTACAGCTACAACTGGAATGGTCTGAAGAATAACAGCATAGGGATATAAACTTCTTTCCACCCATTTGGAACTCGCCATCAGTATGGCAGCAGATACGCCGCCAACCACACTTAATACAAATCCAATTATTGATTCCAATATTGTGACTGATAATGCATTTAGGAGACTACTCCAGTTTTCAATAGCAGCATTTACGATCGCCCATGGAGTAGGAAGAATATAATGCGGGATTTGAAATATCCGTACGCCAAATTCCCATATACCTACAAATAATATTAAAGCAGCCAGAGGCGGCATTAGAGCTTTCAGGCTGGGCATCCAGCGAGCCTTGTCTGTTCTTAACTTTGCTTCTTCTTTTTTTTGTACCACTGTGCTCTCAGCATTCCCATTCATTTGCGCCACTCCTTTCTTTATATAATCTCTTTTGCTTTAGGTATTTTTCCAGGGTTCAGTAACCCATGGGGGTCGTATTTTTCTTTTTTACTTTTAATTTCATCCATGCGCAAATTGTATCCTCCAAAGCCCAGCAAATAAGTGTGTGGATTGTTAATTTGAATACCGTGCCTTTCAAAAAAATCTATTACTTCGTAAATACGTTCGGTGGAATAAAACTTCAATACCGGTAACGCCGCCGGAGTGACTTCCCCCTCTATTTTGATAAACTCAAAATGTAGTTGAACCTCATCCTGGTATTCTTTTTTTATTACTTCGATCTGTTCTTCTAATTTTTTTGAATCAAACCGGGCTTGCAGATAGGTCATATTTTCTCCATTTTTATGTGCCCACAGTGTTGAATGATTCCATGTGAAATCCGAAAGTTTTAAACCTTTTTGATACTTCTCAGCAGGAATGTAGTATGTTACTTTTCCTAAAAATTGCTGAACCGACTCCGCGATTTTCTCTTTATCAGCTGTGGTTTCCAAAATCACTAGTGATTCCCCATTATTTATATATTTTTCTAATGGTTTATAGTGTAAGGGCAATGGCCATTCGCAGGTTGAAAGAAGCCTGAGCGAAATGTCATTTCTGTCTGCAAGGTGCCCGCAGTAGGACACTGCGTTCGAGAATTCTTCAAAGGTTAGAAGCATTTGCTTCCAATTCATTTTTTCTTCGAGTGGAAGACCTGCCTCCAACAAAATTCCGGTAGTTCCATAATTATGAATATAGTGTAGAACTTCTTCACCATAAATATGGAGAATTTGGGGTGTTTCTTCTATGGTCATAATCTTCACGTAGTTCACATTATCATCCCAGAGGTTTCCCCATCTAATAGAGCCTATCCCTCCAGAACCACCGCATAAAAAACCACTGACAGTTGATTTCATGAACGTGCTTGGAAAGATTCTCAGTTCTTTGTTTTGCTTGCGCATCTCCTTTTCAAGTACTCCCAGCCTTTTTCCAGCCTGAACAGTTACTGCTTCGTTAGTTGTGTTTACTGTTTGATCCATTTTAGTTATGTCGATAACGATGCCTCCCTCCAGAGGGATAGCCTGGCCATAATTACCAGTGCCAGATCCACGTATAGTCAATGGAATTTTCTTTTTTACCGCAAAAACTACAACCTCTTGTACTTCATTTTCATTTAATGGAAAAACGATACATTCTGCTTTTTTTTCATATAGTTCTTCATATAGAATTGGAGAATACCAATAAGCATCTTTTGATAAACGTTCTACTGTAGAAGTATCTCTTACAATTTTGCTTCTGCCATCGAGAAGATTAGTCAGTTCATCTATCCACATAACATTTCTCCTTCCGGTATATTAATGTTTTAGCTTTTCTGAAACCGCGGCTACCAACGAACTAAACTCTGCATCTGTGCGGACTTCCGGGACTCTTGGATAAGACAGTGGCACATTCATAGTAGTTTCAATTTTCCCAGGAGACGGAGTCATCACAGCTACTTTATTGGACAAATAAACGGATTCAAAGACATTATGAGTAATAAATAAAACGGTCATTTTTTGCGACCCCCATATCCTCAATAACTCTTCCTGTAAGTTTTGCCTGGTAATCTCATCTAAAGCCCCAAAAGGTTCATCCATTAATAAAAGCTTTGGTTTTGCCACTAAAGCTCTTGCTATAGACACTCGCATTTTCATCCCCCCAGAAAGTTCCCGGGGCATCGACGCCTCATACCCTTCAAGTCCTACTAGTTCAAGCACTTCCAAAACCATCTCTCTTTGCACTTTTTTACTAATATTCTGAAATTTTAATGGCAAGCTTATATTCTTAAATACATTTAACCACGGCAAAAGAGTAGCATCCTGAAAAACATATGCAAGTTCTTTAGAATCTCTTTCTTCAGATTCTACTTCTTTATTTAAAAGATTGATGTGTCCTTCAGTAATGTCAGTAAGTCCAGCGACCATTTTAAAAATAGTTGATTTCCCACAACCTGAAGGCCCTACAAAAGAAACAAAGTCTCCTTCATTGATAGTTAAATTCACCCCTTCTACAGCTGTATTGCCATTATCATAAGTTTTCTGGACATCAACCATTCGGACTACACTGTTGATTTCTGACTCGTTTCGAGTATATCCCGCCGCTTTTAGATCCATTTATAGTCCTCCTTATTATTTTTTCAAATCATCTATCTCAAAATCAGCCATTTCTAAAAAGGTCTCCGCCATGAAGTCACTAATATTTTCGTTTATTTCTTTGCCTTTTTCCATTGTGGCTTTACGGGCATCACCTGCTATTCCCGTCTTAGAAATATCTTCTGCCATCCAGGCAAAATATCGATTTCCTTTCAAATTTAAAGATGTTTTATTTTCTGGAAAATTAAAAAAGTCTTTAGCGGCTAAATTCATATCTACCCAATTTTTTTTAAAATCCAATACCATCGAAGTTTCTACATCTCCACCATGAATACCATATTCTGCTTCTTCTTCTGTAATAAGGGTTTTTGTTTTTTCCGAATAAGGGTTTAATCTAAAAACCATTAAGCCGGTTTCTACCCTTATGTCTCTAGCCATCATATTCAGTAGATCATTATTTCCGCCATGAGTATTTAAAATAAGCAGCCGCCTAAATCCATTGTTTGCTGTACTTTTTCCTAAATCCATTAAAATATTCTGTAAGGTTAATGCTGAGAGAGAAAACGTGCCTGAGTGATACAAATGTTCAGTACTCTTTCCATAGGGTATCGAGGGCAAAAGCCAAATATTATCCTCCCGGGTAAATTTTTCGAATGTTTTAGCTAAAAGCCCCTCCCCAATTAATGTGTCCGTAAAAGTTGGTAAATGTTTTCCGTGCTGTTCAACAGCTCCTATATGTAAAACAGCTAAAGCTTTTTCTTTAGGAATATCTTTTACTTGATCTGAACTTAAATGCGGTAGAAAAAAATGTTCATAGGCATTCCCAGAATAACGAGTGTTTAACATATGTTCTCCTCTGCTTCGTTAGTTTTTTGTTAATTTAATTCTATTCTTATCTCTCTCGAATAACATTAGCAATAATAAACAAATTAATATTTAAGACTAGATATTATGCACAAAAAGCAGAGTAAAAACAGATGCTTTTGTTAGATTATTTGCAAATTTCAAAATTATTTTTTGTTTATTGTTTTTTCAATGAGATGCAAGGGCTAACGGGTTATAAAATTCAGGCACAATTTTTAGAGTAAATAAAAAAACCGCCTTTCGGCGGCTTTTTTTACTGTATTTTACAGATCGGAACCTTCGAGAATGCGTTCAATTTCTTCTTTATGACCGGTCTCATCAGAAATAAGGTCTTCAAGTTTGTTTT
The DNA here is from genome assembly GCF_033845285.1 of Marinococcus sp. PL1-022. Lineage (NCBI taxonomy): Bacteria > Bacillati > Bacillota > Bacilli > Caryophanales > Bacillaceae > Marinococcus > Marinococcus sp. PL1-022. The sequence goes on from NZ_JAWXCX010000001.1 coordinate 2,135,105, forward strand.
GAAGCTCGATCATGTTCAGCTCTTCTGCCTGCTGGGCGCGTTTAGTGTAGCGCTCAATTGTGTCTGCTTCAGCATCACGGGCAGCTTCAAGCATTTCGCGAACCTGGAACGTCTGTTTAATATCGGCAGGTTTTGTAGTCGGCGTGCCGCCGAGCGTACGAATTTTAGAAGCCAGGTATTGAGCGTGACCCTGCTCATCACCGATTTCGTCTTCAAACAATGGTCTGAGCATTGGAGTATGAATGCCGGAAACCACTGCTGCATAGTTTGTATACATGATAGCTGCTGCGTATTCGTGTGCTAAGTCGACGTTGAGGCCGTCGATTAGTTCCTGTACTTTAGGATCGTTTTCTCTTACGCGTTCCATGAATAAATTCCTCCTGTCGTCTGTTTAATGCAATTGATGTTTTCTCATAGCTGTAGCCTTCCAGATTATATTTTACCCTTTTTCAGGCTGAAAAAACCTCTTTTTTATTTGAAGAGATACAGATATTCGCTGTAACCCTGTTCTTCAAGCTCATTAACCGGGATAAATTTGAGGGCGGCTGAATTGATGCAATACCGCAAGCCAGTTGGTTCAGGACCATCCGGAAATACGTGTCCAAGGTGAGAATCTGCTTCGTCGCTGCGTACTTCCGTTCTTCTCATCCCTAACGAGTCATCAAAGTTTTCTTTAACCTCGCTTTCCTTTAAAGGCATAGTAAAGCTTGGCCATCCGCAGTTGGAATCAAATTTATCCTTCGAACTGAACAAAGGCTCTCCAGAGACTACGTCTACATACAGGCCTTCCTCTTTATGATTCCAGTATTCATTTTCAAACGGACGCTCAGTGGCGTCATTTTGAGTTACTTCATACTGCATCGGGGTTAAACGCTGCTTCAGTTCTTCTGTACTGTATTTTTTATTGGTGCTCATTCTGCTCACTCCAGTAATTGTTTATAAATCCTTCGCGGCCGGAGCCCTTCCGGTACATCATATAGTGAAAACGATTTTTGTGGTGATAATCCTGATGATATTCCTCAGCGGGATAAAACACTCCGGCTTCCCTGATTCTCGTTACCACAGGTTTTTTAAACGGACCATTTTCATCAAGCTCCTGCTTTGAGGCTTCTGCCAGCCGGTGCTGCTCTTCATCGTGATAAAAAATGTTCGTCGTGTATGATTCCCCGCGGTCATTAAACTGACCACCCGGATCTGTAGGGTCAATCTGGCGCCAAAATATTTCAAGCAGCCGTTCATACGATACCACCGATGGGTCATATTTCATCTGGATAGCTTCTACGTGACCGGTAGTTTCTGAACACACTTCCCGGTACGTAGGGTTTTCTGTATGCCCGCCGGTGTATCCCGACATAATGTCGTAGACGCCTTCTTCCTGCTCAAAGGGGCCTACCATACACCAGAAACATCCTCCGGCAAATGTAGCAAGCTTCGTGTTTTGTTCTTCTGCCATGTTATTCACCCCAATCTCTCATGTAATGTCAATTATAACATTTCTTCATGTGATTTCCTGTTTATGTGCTCACCCTGAATCTTCTTCTGGTAATCTCATTCAATAAGAAAAGGCCAGCTTTCCAGCCGGCCTTTCGCTCTTATTATGCTAGTTGTTTAAGAGATTCGCGGTTAAATGCCGGGATATCGTCAGGCTCACGGCTTGTAACCAGGTTGTTGCATACGACTACTTCTTCATCATGAAGCTTTGCCTTCGCGTATTCCATGTCTGTCTGGATGGATTTAAATCCTGTCGCGTTACGGCCTTCCAGCGCTTTGGCTGTAATAAGCAGCTGTGGACCGTGGCAGATCGCAAATACCGGCTTATCATGATCCATAAAGTACTTGGCAAAATCTACGAAACGCTGATCGCCGCGAAGCTGATCCGGAGAAAATCCTCCTGGAATAAGGAGAGCATCAAAGTCTTCAGGCTTCACATCTGCAATAGAAGCATCAACGGTTACCTTCGCTTCTCCCTGTTTACCGGTGACTGTTTTGCCTTTTTCATTTTCGATTACGGTAAGCTCATGACCTTCTTTTTCGAATGCTTCTTTCGGATCTGTGAATTCCACATCTTCAAAAAGATCTGTAAGGACTACTGCTATTTTACTCATCATATATCACCTTTCCTGGATATAATCTTTGATCACACAGATAAGTTTACCCAAGTCGCGGCTCATTCTAAACCTGGCGGCCGTTTATTTTAAACCGGTCGGCAATCCTTTGCATTGAAGCGGCCTTTTCTTCAAATGAAGGGGTAAAGCCCACAGTCATAATTTCTTCAGCGCCATAAGCTTTTTCAAGCCATTTGAGCTTGTCTTCCACCTGGTCTATCGTTCCAATCGCGTTATGGTACCGGCTTTTTTGAAACATGTCTTTTTCTTCGTCCATATACGTAACGTCCTTGATCATTTCATACGATGGTACACCGAGCAGACCGAGACCCTTAGCGGTTACTGATGAGACGTAATCCCCCACAGCCTTCCATTCCTCTGCCTGCTGTTCGGACTCTGCCGCAAGGGCCGAGACCGCCAGCATAAAATAGGGAGCCTGACAGATGCCAGACGGCTGGAAATGCTCATGATAATAATCAGCTGCCTGAAAGCCTTCATCCGGATTAATAAAGTGGGCAAAGCAGAACGGCAGTCCGTTTTCTGCTGCTGTTTTAGCGCTGTCCCGGCTTGAGCCGAGAATCCAGACTTCCGGCTTCACCTGTGCCCGTGGCGTCACCGGAGCGTGATCGTACAGCCCTTCGTATTTATTTCCTTCCGGGGACAAAAAAGTAAGCAGCTCTTTCAGCTGTCCGGGATACCTGGCTGCATTTCTTGATCCACCTTCATGTAAGGCCCGGGTCACGTTCGGCATCGCTCCCGGCGCCCGGCCGAGACCCAGATCAATGCGGCCCTTGTAAAGCGAAGCCAGCACCTCAAATACTTCAGCTACCTTAAACGCGCTGTAATGCGGAAGCAGTACCGCACCGGACCCAACTTTTATACGCGTCGTGCATGCAGCCAGATGGGCAATTAATACTTCCGGGGCACTCCCGGCTATATGCTTTGTGCCGTGATGCTCAGAGACCCAGAATCGGTGATATCCGAGTTCTTCAGCAATCCGTGCATATTCCCCGGTCCAGGCGAATGTGTTTTCCGGTGTTTCTCCATAGGGCATGATGGATTGATCGAGTATGCTCAGTTTCATGATTCCCCTTCTTTCTTTACTTGCGCTGATAATCCGCTTTAATTTCTCCCCAGTTATTTGTATCCCATTTATAAATCGGGTTTTCCCACGTATGCTTCTTCAGCCAGCTTTCTGCCCGACGGATATCTTCCCAGATTTCCCGGCTGTCCGCATCTCTTACTAGCGTCGAATTCGCTTTTTTCCTTTCGACCCAGCCCATGGCTGTCGCTGAATCCGAATACACAGGCATAGCACTTTTTTGTTCCTTCAAATATTGGAGAGCATGTACTATTCCAAGAAATTCAGCCATATTGTTTGTGCCTTTCTTAAATCCGGGATGGGCGAATACCACTTCTTCTGTTTTCGTGTAGACGCCCCGGTATTCTACCGGTCCCGGGTTGCCGTGGGATCCGGCGTCTACGGAAATACTCTCTGTTATGTAACTGCCGTTTTCAGTTTCAGATTTTGCTGCGGAGTTGTTAAAAGCCGCCTCCGCTTCCTCATACGAAGGAAACGACTTAAATTTCGCTCCCTTGAAGCCCTTGACCTGCTTTTCGCATTCAGCCCAGGTACTGTAAATGCCCGGTTTTTTCCCTTTCCATACTACATACCATTTCTTTTTCGCCATTTGTCTCTCTCCCTGCGGAAAAAAGAACGCCTCCCACTCAGCAGAGACGTCCATTTCCTTATTCTTCTTTTGCTGAAAAACGCTGGAATACCGTATCCTTCTGCACCGGATAGCGCTCAAAGCCGCACAGATTATTGATGATGGTTTGATTTCTTACGACGGATAAAGATAAGTTCGTCGCAGCTGTGCCGTGTGAGTGATCGATATTTGTGAGCATGTATATATGATTGTCACGCCCGTCTTTGAATTGAAGACGGTAATAATCATCAATCATATAATGGTCCGCGTCTTCCTTTTCCACGAGCTCCCCGTATTCCTGAATCCACTCCGGGACGCTCGGCTGAAAACCGGTGGCAAGCACGACTTTATCCGAAAAACAGCGGAACGTTTTATCCTGCTGCCATTGACGGAGCTTCAGCTGATAGCCCCCCTCCACTGACTGAATATCTGACAGCTCAGTGGCAGCCTGGAGCACAACGTTTGGATCTTCACGTTCGATAGAACGATGATAAAGAAGATCGTATATTTTTTCAAGCGTGGGCTGCTCAATGCCCTTTCTCGCATGGTCAAGCTCGGGCAGTGTCTCGAGCCTTGTTTTAATATCGAGTGAACGAAAATATTCGACAAAATCCGTGGAGAAAATCTCGCGGGCGACCTTCGCGTCCTCAGCCTGGAAAAACTGAGGGGAGCGGGTAAACCAATTGAGCTTATAATGAAAATGCTTCTGGTCCTGCAGAAGGTCATGGAAAATCTCTGCCGCACTCTGACCGGAGCCCACAACGGTAACTTCGTCCCCGCTCTTCAGCTCCTCTTTGCGAAAGGAATAATCGGCCGCATGATAAATGTCATCACTCTGCTGCCTTTCAATATTAGGAGGAAGCATCGGTGCTGCCCCTGTTCCTACCGCCACGTTTTTCGTATAAAAATATTCCTTTTCGCCGCTGCCCGTATTTTCCGTCGTAATTCTGTAGCAGGAGGCTCCGTCCCAGCTGCTGTCAGCAACTTCAAGCACCCGCTGGCCGAACAGACAGTACGGAAGCTGGGCGGCTACCCATTTTCCATATGAATCATATTCCCTTCTTGGAACCTTCAGCTGCTTGTTAAAAAAGAACTGAAACATGCGGTTATGCTTGTGCAAATAATTTAACAGCGTGAAACGGCTCGTCGGATCGGCAAAAGTCACCAAGTCAGCAAGAAAGGAAGAATTCAGCACTGTGCCCTCGAGCAGCATCCCAGGATGCCAGGCAAACTCATCCTTTTCATCTAAAAACACGGCTTCTATATTGTCCACTGGTTCAAGCAGGGCGGCCATACCAAGATTAAACGGCCCGAGTCCGATTCCCGCTATATCGTAAAGCTTATTTTCCAACCTGATCACCTCAACATTAAGTAATTCCGGATTCAATCAAAAAGTCCAGCAATTCCGCTGGACTTTCATTTCGTATTGAAAGGCTGCCGGAAACCTTTGACTCTATACGAATTTCCAACTTTGTAATCAAGTTCTATTTTCCCTTCCTTTTTTGATGTTAATCACCTAATATGGTTACAAATAAGTGAATTTACGTTTCGGACGGAAAAACAGCTGGACAAACAGAACCAATGCAGCCGCTGCTGCTGTCCAGGCTACCAGATCCACTTCCTGCCAGCGCTGAACAAAAATACCGGCAAACGCCCAAACAAACACCAGCGTATATAAAATGTCACCCGTTTTTCGGTAAAATAAAATTACGGCCGCAGAAGCTGCGGCAATCGCAAGAGCAGTCCACCAGCTGCCGTCGATGATCCATCCGCGCACGCCATTCGCCGTGAGTACAACACCAATGTTTGTAATGGAAGCGACCGTAACCCAGCCAAAATACACACTGATGGGCATCAGCAGAAGCCCGCGGCGGGGACTCGTTTTAATTTTCATATAGATAATCCCCAGACTGAGCCACAGTCCCAGAATAGCCGCCATCGTGCCGTAAAATATTTCATAATGAAATAAAAACAGCCATAACACGTTAAATATACAGGACAGGACAAATGTATAGCCGATACCGGCATATATGTGCTCCTCCGTCGGTTTTGCGAAAAAAGCACGCAGCACCCATAAAATCATCAGCAGATAAATAACTCCCCATATCGAAAAGACGTAGCCTGCCGGGGTGAATAATACATTGAGGCTGTCTGATATGCTGCCGGTAGTCTGGCCGTTTAACGGCAGGGCGTTGGCAAGCCCGTTTACAGCAATAACTACCGCCAGGGCAAAAGCATTCAGAAGCTTAAGCTTCATAGAAGGAATGGAAAACATAAACACCCACCTTTGATTAAAAGACCTGGCTGCAGCTTCTTCAGCTGCTTATATACTCTATGTTTATTTTAAAAAATCTTCCGGCCAATTTGACCGGAAGATTTTTGGACTTCTTTTTAGTTGATTTCTGCCGGTTTTGGTCCTTTACGGGCGCCTTTATCCAGACGGTTAATGGTCGCCATATCTTCATCCTCAAGCGTAAAGTCAAATACATCGATGTTGCTTTCAATGCGTTCCGGTGTCACTGATTTTGGAATGATGATCGTATCATTCTGCAGGTGCCAGCGCAGAACGACCTGGGCAGGATTTTTTCCATGCTTTTCTGCAATGCTTTGAATGTGTTCATCATTCAGCACTTCTCCACCCTGCATGATAGGGCTCCATGCTTCCACATAAATGTTTTTCCTTTTGCAGTAATCCTTTAATTCATTCTGAGCCAGGTAAGGGTGGCATTCCACCTGGTTTAATACCGGCTTCACTGTGCATTCGTTTAAAATTCTTTCCAGGTGCTCCACTTCAAAGTTACTTACGCCGATAGCTTTTACCTTGCCGTCTTCGTAAAGCTTTTCAAGCGCCTGGTACGTTTCTACATAATCGTCATTTGCCGGCGTTGGCCAGTGAATCAGATATAAATCCACATAATCGAGTCCCAGGCGTTCCAGGCTGGCGTCAAATGCCTTCAGTGTGTTTTCGTAGCCGTGATCAGAGTTCCATACCTTTGTCGTAATAAAGAGCTCTTCTCTTGGAATCCCGCTTGCTTTAATCGCGCGGCCGACTCCTTCTTCATTTTTGTAGATCATTGCCGTATCGATTGAACGATAGCCGGATTTCAGTGCATGAGCGACAGCCCGTTCAGCTTCATCATCACTTACCTGAAAAACACCAAAGCCAAGCTGAGGCATTTGCAGCTGATTGTTTAAAGTTACGTAATCCATTTTTGTATACCTTCTTTCTGTAAATGCTGTGACTATTACTGTATACCCGCTGCTTTTAAAATTACACCTGCAGGATTCACCGTTTTTTTACCAGACGCTGGAGATACTGCTTCCATTCCTTTACGCTTGCCGGCTTATTGCTGCCGCTTGAAACAGAGATCTGCACCCCGTCCTCCATAAACGAAGCCGGAAAAGCTACATTGCCGATTGAAGGATCATCGGCACCGTTTACCAGCTGCCAGGGATGCTTATGCCTCGCAATCATTTGCTGGGCTGCCTTGTCCCCGGAAGCGGAAACAATCAGCCAGGCGTTATCCAGATCCTCCGGTTCGACCGTTTTTTGCTTCCAGCCCACCTTCTTTTCTTCCCACAGCTTTTTCAGACCGTGGGAGAGCTCCGGGGCCACAATTGTAACGAGAGCTTCCGCCTTTAACAGCTTGCCGGCTTTGCGTTCTGCCACGCTACCGCCACCGATGATTACGGCTTTTGTTTTGTGCATACTCACAGCTAATGGAAGAAGAAAGTCAGACATGAATGCCTGCGTCTTTCTCAAGCGTTTCAGCGACCCGGGATTCAAGCACCGGGAGCAGCCGCTCGTCAAAGCCTAAAAAGTCGCACCTCATAAAATGTCCGGGTTTAGCCTGATTATAATGGGCTGCTGCTTCGTCCATTTCTTTTATGAGCAGGCCGACAAACATTAAATAGGGGAGAATGTAGACGGGGCGTGTGCCTTCAGCCAGCTCTTTCATTTTCTCCTGAAAACCCGGCTCGGCGGCGGCAAGGAAAGCTGTTTCCACCCTTGAGCGGCCGGTATGCTTCTCAAGCTCCCCGGCAATACGGTAAAAGTCTTCGATGGCTCCGGGATCCTTCGCCCCTCTGCCTACAAACAGGACGACTGCTTTTTTCTCCGGAACCCAGCCCTTTACACGGAGACGGTCCAGAAGAAGATCGTTAATACGGTCATGAACACCAAAAGGGTCACCATACTGAATAGTTACTTCAGGGTGCATTTGCTCTACCTTTTCGAGCTCTTCCGGGATATCCTTTTTAATATGACCAGCCGAAAGCAAAAGCACAGGCACAACTGCCAGGGTATCGGCGCCATTTTCAATGCACTCCACAGCACTTGTGACGATATCCGGCTCTGCCAATTCCAGAAAGCAGGTCTTCTGCTCGTATTCCGGGAAAGCGGCTCCCGCTTTTTTTGTAAAAGCTTTTACCTGTTCATTACCTTCAGGGACTCTCGTTCCGTGTCCAACAAACAAAATAGCCTTCATCATGGTTCCTCCTTAAAGAATAGGGCTGAAGCATTTTTGAATAGAGGCGGTCACCGCCTGCGCTGCAGCCCCTGCTGTCATATTCACATGGATTCCGTGTTTTTCAGCTTGTTCCTTCGTGCGTTCACCAATGCATACCACCGTTTTTTGTGACCACCATCGTCCAGCATCTCCATTATACAGGTGGTTTATTTTTTCCACCGCAGTCGTGACAGCTTTTCTACATGGGAAAATCACTGTGTTGATGGAGTCATCCACCAACAGCCGCTCAAGTGTGTGATCTGAAGAAGCGGCACTCTTTAACACATGCCCAATATCACTGCTGCCCTGAGGAGCGATCTCTTCTATCCATGCCTCACTTCCAATGATGTGAACATTCCCAGCAGATTTCCATTCCTCTTTTGGACGAAATTCGGGAAGGATACCGTAATCCTTCCATTTTTCTTCCGCCCGGCGGGTTGCAGCTGTAAGAAGGCAGTTCACCTGTCTCAGATCCAGACTCCATTTCTTCAGCTGAGCTATAAACGCTTCAACGTCACTGGCTGTTTCAAATATAATTTCATCATAGGGAAGATCCTTTTGCAGGTGGGTAAGCTCCGGCAGTGTTTCTTCCCATACAGGCCCTTCATACACCTCTGCGCCCTGACTTTTCCATTCGCTGCTCCATTTGCCTGCCCCCGGTGTTGTACGCACGTGCCACATGTATCGGCCAAACAACGGGAGCTCTTCAAACCAGGTCGAGACCGGCCCTGCCTTAACAACATTGCCGACCAGCGTAATCGAAGGATTTTCAATCGCATGCTTTTGCACAATATCATTGATATCTGCAAGGGTGCCCTTCACCGTCCGCTGCTTTGAATAAGTGCCCCACTCAACTACCATCACAGCCGTATCCTCAGGCTTCCCCGCTTCTATGAGGCGTTTCGTAATAAAGGGAAGGTTTTTGACTCCCATGTAAAAGGCGACCGTATCAATGCTTTTGGCAAGCGGCTCCCAATCCAGATCCGGCTCTCCTGTTTCCTTCTTCGTATGGGCCGTGATCGCTGCGAAGCTTCCCGAATAATCCCGGTGAGTCACAGGTACGCCGGCATAAAGCGGGGCGGCTATACCGGATGTGATTCCGGGGACGATTTCGTAGTCAATATCGTTTTCCTCCATCACGGCTGCTTCTTCCCCTACTCTTCCAAATACGCCGGGGTCACCGCCCTTAAGGCGCACTACTTTTTTTCCCTCCCGGCTTTTTTCCACCATCATTTTCTGGATCACTTCCTGCCGCAGAATATGCTTTTGCGGCAGCTTTCCACAGTATATACGTTCCGCTTCAATCGGAGCCTGTTCCAGAAGAAGCGGGTTGACCAGCCTGTCATAAAAGATGACATCCGCCTGGCGGATGCATTCTGCTCCGCGCACGGTCAGAAGGCCTTCATTTCCGGGCCCTGCTCCTACTAAATAAACTTTCCCATCTGCCACCCAACTCCTCCTTTCCCTCTATCAAATGGTAAAAAAGGACACGGCTTAACAGCCCGCGTCCTCTACGTATCTTGCTTTATTGTTCTTCGATATAATTCCAGTTCACTAAAGCGTCCACTACTTCCTGGGCGGATTCTTCAATGGATTTTTGTTCGGTATTTACCGTAAGCTCCGGGTTTTCCGGTTCTTCATAGGGCGCGTTGATCCCGGTAAAGGAAGGGATTTCTCCGGAGCGCGCTTTTTTATACAAGCCCTTTGGGTCCCGTTCTTCACAAGCTTCGAGGCTCGCCTCTACATATACTTCGATAAATTCTCCATCCGGGAGCAGTTCACGCACCTGGTGGCGGTCCTCCCGGTACGGGGAAATAAAAGCGGTGCTGACAATCTGCCCGCTGTCAACGAACAGCTTTGCCACTTCTCCGATGCGTCGGATGTTTTCTGTCCGGTCCTCCGGGGAAAAGCCAAGATCCTTATTCAGACCGTGACGTACATTGTCTCCATCAAGCACATAAGTATGGCTCCCGCGTTCAAAAAGCTTCCGGGAGACGGCGTTTGCAAGCGTGGATTTACCGGACCCGGAAAGACCGGTAAACCAGAGCACAAAGCTTTGATGCTTATTTTTTTCCTGACGTTCTTCTTTGGATACCGAGGCGTCGTGCCAGACGATATCTGTGGATTTAGACCCCATCGTTTTCCTCCTGTCGTTTATGAATTGGAAGTCTGGCTCTGCATGCCGCGAATCAATACTTCCACGACCTCCGGACGGCTGAACTCTTTTGGAGGCATTTCGCCATTGGTCAGCATGGCACGCACTTTCGTACCGGAAAGAATGACATGGTCAGCTTTGTCGTGTGGGCACGTTTTCGCTGTCGCCATGTTTTCACATTTCAGGCAGTAAAAGGAATGCTCAAAGAAGCGCAGCTGAATGCCAAGTTCTTCAAACGTAAACTCGGAGAAAATTTCCTGGGCATCATACGTTCCGTAATAGTCACCGACACCCGCATGGTCACGGCCGACAATAAAGTGGGTGCAGCCGTAATTTTTACGTACCATGGCATGAAATATTGCTTCTCTCGGTCCTGCATAACGCATAGCGGCAGGAAATACGGCTAAAAATGTCCGGTTTTCAGGATAGTATTCGTCGAGGATGGTCTCATAGCTTTCCATGCGCACATCGGCAGGAATATCATCTGATTTTGTTGCCCCGACAAGCGGGTTTAAAAACAGGCCGTCCACGGTTTCAAGTGCTGCCTTCTGAATATATTCGTGTGCCCGGTGGACAGGATTTCTCGTTTGAAAGCCTACCACCGTATTCCAGCCACGGCTTTCAAAGGCACTGCGTGTTTCTTCCGGATCCAGATAATAGTTTTCAAACTGCTCATGGCTGATTTCTTTTACCAGCGTAATTTTGCCGGAAGCATACGTATCCGGACGATCATACATTTTCTTTACGCCGGGGTGGGCTTCTTCTTCGGTGCGGTATACTTCTCTTGCTTCCCGCTTCTTATCCGGAGCATAGAATCCTTCAAGTTCAATCGTACCGTACGTTTCTCCGTCAAAAACCAGGCGTGCTTCCTCTCCTGCTTTCAATTCCTCTGCTTTTTCCTTTGTGACCGGCAGGGTAATCGGAATGCTCCAGACCGTGCCATTCGAAAGGCGCATCGAAGAAACCACTGAGTTGTAGTCCTCTTCGCTCATGAAGCCTTCGAGCGGGCTGAACGCGCCGTTGGAGAGCAGCTCGAGGTCGGATAAAGCTACCTCATCAAGCTCAATTTGTTTTTGAATGGATGAAACGTCTTTGGTTAAATCCTTACGATTTACTAATTTTCCACCGTGTGGAGTACTTAAAGCCATGATCATCGTCCCTTCTTCATCTTAATTCATCAGCGGTGCAGGCCGCATTCTGTTTTTCCGCTTCCTGTCCACCGGCCGCTGCGGAGATCGTCGCCCTCGAGCACTTTCGCCGTGCACTGTACACAGCCGATACTTGGATAGTTCTGCTCATGCAGCTCATTGTAAGGAAGGCTGTTGTCTTCGATATAGGCCCAGATATCATCCCACGTCCAGTGGATCAAAGGACAGATTTTAATCGATTCAAACCGTTTATCCTCGTTTACAAACTGCGTGTTGCGGCGGGTCAGCGACTGCGATCTGCGCAGGCCGGACATCCAGGCGCCGTATTGGCTTAATTCATTTTCGAGTGGCTGCAGCTTCCGAATACCGCAGCAGCGGTCCGGATCTGTTTCCCAGAGTCTTTCGCCTTCCTGGGCTGCCTGCTGTTTAGGAGACAGTTCCGGCTTCAGCATTTTAATGTTTAACTCCGGATACTTTTCACGAACTGCATCAATTACATCATACGTTTCTTTAAAATGAAACTGGGTGTCAAGAAAAGCAATGGTTGCATCTGGTTTCACCTGGCTGATTAAATCAATCAATACAATTCCTTCAGCTCCAAAACTGCATGCATACACTAAATCATCGCCGTATTCGCCGTAGGCCCAGCGGATAACTTCAAGCGCACTTTGTCCTTCCAGCACTTCGTTATTCACTTGCTCCAGTTCATTTGTCTGCAGGGAATCGTATACTATCATGCGCTTCCATCCCTTTCCCTTTAATATTGTACCTGTTTCCATAAAAAATGAAAATCTTATTTTAAAGGCCTTGAAATCCTTAGTAAGTTTATCAGGTTTAATAGCTTATAGTATATTTTAGTGGGTACATTTTGCAAAGTCAACAATACAAATCGTTTAACTAGGGATTATTTCCGCGGGAATACTTTCCGATTTTCTTTTTCCTGTCAGCATTAGCTTTCACATCAGTATTTATGGCATAATATAAAAGGATCTTTCTTTCAAACTCAACATTGGTTCAACGCACAATTTTTAGGAGGCTACAAATGAAATTTATCGATAACGAAGGTATAAATGACCCGAGAATCAATTTAGCCATCGAAGAATTTGCTTTAAAAAACATGGATCTCGAGAAGGATGAAATGTATTTGCTTTTTTATGTAAATAATCCTTCTATTATAATCGGGAAAAATCAAAACACCATTGAAGAAATCAACACTGATTGTGTGGAAAAGCACAACATCCAGGTGGTACGGCGCCTTTCCGGCGGCGGTGCAGTGTATCATGATTTAGGCAATTTAAATTTCAGTTTTTTAACAAAGGATGACGGCAACAGCTTTCAAAATTTCCAAAAATTCACACAGCCAATCGTCAACGCTCTAAATAACATCGGGGTTCCGGCCGAAATGTCCGGGCGCAATGATTTACAGGCTAACGGAAAAAAAATTTCCGGCAACGCCCAGTTTGCCACAAAAGGAAGAATGTTCAGCCACGGCACCCTGATGCTTGATTCGGAAATTGAAAATGTCGTAGCTGCGCTGAATGTAAAAGACGAGAAAATCCGCTCGAAAGGAATTAAGTCCATTCGGAGCCGTGTCGGAAATATCAATGAATTTTTGGATGAACCATTGTCTGTAGAAGCCTTCAAACAGCTCATTCTGCGGTATATTTTTGGGAGCGACGAGGAGATCGAGCAGTACCGCCTTACCGATGAAGACTGGAAGGAAATTCATAAAATATCTAATGATCGTTACAGCAACTGGGACTGGAACTACGGCAAATCCCCAGCTTTTGATATTCACCGCAGCAAAAAATTCGATGCCGGCATGCTCGACATCCGCTTCAACGTCAAAAAAGGCGTGATTCAGGAAACGAAAATATACGGGGACTTTTTTGGTACCGGAAACGTAGAGGATCTCCAGGAAGCACTTCAGGGTACGAAGTATGAACGCGATGCCATTTATAAAACATTATCCCAGTTTGATCTGTATACGTATTTTGGAGCTATTTCCATTGATGAAGTAGTGGACTTAATTTATTAATCCAGCTGCATTTTTTGTAAAAATGGGTAATTACTCATATTTTACGTGACCTTAGGCCCTTATTTAAGTACCCCCACTCCTCTACAATTAAATACTAGAGACTAATAACCCGGAAAAGGTGAGTAAATAAAATGGCATTAACAGAAATAGGTATTGATTTAGGAACTGCTAATATTCTCGTTTACACGAAAGAAAAAGGCATTATTCTTAACGAGCCTTCCGTTGTAGCCCTTCATATCGATACAAAAGAAGTCTACGCTGTAGGTACAGAAGCAAAGGAAATGGTTGGAAAAACTCCGGCCAATATCATCGCCACCCGTCCAATGAAAGAAGGCGTTATTGCAGATTATGACATCACTTCTGCCATGCTTTCCCACATAATGAAGAAAATTCAAAAAGAATCAGGCTTCACTCTCCGCAAGCCAAAGGTCGTCGTATGTACGCCGTGCGATTCCACTTCCGTAGAACGCCGGGCCATCCGTGATGCAGTACTTGGCTGCGGAGCTAAATCTGTCTCCTTAATCGAAGAACCAATTGCAGCAGCGCTCGGCGCAGAGCTGCCTGTAGACGAGCCTAAGGCGAACGTCATCGTCGATATTGGCGGAGGCACGACAGAGGTTGGCATTATTTCCTACGGCGGCATTGTTTCCTCCCGGGCGATCCGCCGAGGCGGAGACCATATGGATGAGAGCATTACCCAGCACGTCCGCAAGGAATATAATATGCTGATCGGCGAACGTACCGCTGAAAATATCAAAATGGAGATCGGCTCCGCTATCCCCGACGGTGAAGTCCGTACGATGGAAATCCGGGGCAGAGATCTTGTAAACGGGCTGCCGAAAACCATCACCCTGGAGTCACCGGAAATTCACCGGGCTATCACAGAAACTCTCGATCAGATTCTGGAAACTATTCGTGTTACTCTCGAGCAGTGTCCGCCTGAACTGAGCGGCGACATCGTCGATCAGGGAATTGTTCTCACCGGTGGGGGCGCGCTTTTGAACGACCTTCAGGACTGGCTGAGCCGCCAGATTGTAGTACCGGTTCACCTTGCCTCTTCCCCTCTTGAAGCTGTCGCGATCGGTACCGGTAAATCGTTGGCAATGATCAACAGTCTGCAGAAAGCCTCCATGTAATAAACAAAAATCGTCCTCAGGTTTTTATGCCTGTGGGCGATTTTTTCAGAATGTTGATTAACTATTATCACCAGAAGCATCTCCAACATAGTCTTCTGGTTCTTTTTATGTAAAATATGGATATTTTTTCTTATCTTCGGTATTTATGCATGCAAAGAGTCTTATGCTGCTTCAGTTTTTGCCCGGTTGTGTGCAATTTTCTTCAAAGATTTCGGAAGAAATCAAGAAAAAAGCCGCCTAATGGCGACTTTATCAACAGCCTGATTTGTAATTATACAGCGTGATATGTGTGTTTCACTTAATTTTCACGTTGTCGCGCCAAAAATGAACCGGCTTCCAGCCCAGCAGTTCTTTTGCTTTATCGCTGTTCAGTAAACTTTCAAATTCGCCGAGATTTTCTTTGATCGGCACGTTTGGAAATTCTGCTTTCATTAAATCACGGCTGGGAATATCCATACTTGTGTCGTCACCGGCAAGATTCAGCTCAACTGCACCAAGTCCCTGCTTCTCTACCGCCAGGCGGCATGCTGCAGCAGCATCTCTTGTATCAATGTAACTCCAAAGAATACGGTCCCGCTGGGAAGCATCGTGGATAAAGGAAGGGAAATTCTGATACATAGTAGGAGCAATCACGTTTCCGAGACGGAAACTCACTACCTGCATGCCAGTGCGGCGGTGCATCATTTTGGCTGTTTCTTCATTCACTATCTTAGAAAGACCATAAGAATCCTCCGGAAGCTGCGGATGCGCCTCGTCAATAGGCACATATTGCGGATCAAATCGTTCTTTCGCAAAGCATATGCCGTAAGAAGATTCACTGGAAGCCAGAACCGCATTTTTTATCCCGAGTCCTGCTGCTGCTTCCAGCACGTTATAGGTGGCCAAGGTATTGTTGCGGAACGTTACTTCATTTGGATGCGAATAGGCGACTGGAATTGCTGCAAGATGCACCACTGCGTCAGCACCTTGAAGCGCCCCGTATACTTCCCCGAGATCGGTCAGATCTACGATTACCGTATCACAGATATTTTCCTCCGGCTTTTTCACGTCCGCATTCAGTACTTGATAACCATGAGATACAAATTCTTTTAACACCCATGTGCCGAGCAGGCCGTTTCCACCTGTTACTACAACTTTTTCCATCACTATTCCTCATTCCCTTAAAAAATTAAAGCGCTTACACAAGCAGTGCTATTATAACAGATAAATGAATCAGCTACTTCATAGAATCAATTTCATGCTTATAAGAATTCAGAGTGTTGATTAAGTAAATAAGCATATTTATTCTATTCCTTGTATTTTCTCCTTCGTTTACCGGCGGAAGCTTGCATGCTCGTCTTCAGCTGCTTCCCATGCCTGCTGTATAGGTACAGCAGACTTGGGCCTGGGTTTCCTCATGCTCTCAGGGCCTGTCCAGAAAGTCATTGGACTGGCCCTGAGATACTGCGCTTCGATCCCACCGGCGTCACTGCCGGACACTGCATAAAAAATAAACTTTTTTATTGGAAAACCTTTCGTGCTCTTATGTTTCGTAAATAAGCGTTTCCCTATGTTATAAGACGCCGGAGCTGTAGAAGGGGCGACTCCGGGAGGAGATAGAACGATTCCTACTGCTTCCCAATAAGATCGTTTGGGAAGCAGTAGGAAGCATGAGCGCAGCCATGCTTTCCTTGTAAGAAGGGCAGGTTAGCGGAGAGAGTTCCCTCCGGAAAGCGACCCTTCGAAGGCGGAAGCAACTAATTGCATACTTCTTCAGAAATAATCACTTTATAAACAGCCTGGAAAAATCGCCCACAGGCATAAAAACCTGTGGGCGATTTTTTATATCCGACATTAATTTTTCCAATGCTTACTACTGTATCTGTTTTTGCAGCCAGGGATGCAGGTGGTCCAGCAGTTCATGGGACAGGTTGTCATTCTGCTGCTTTAAGTACCTGCGCTTCGTTTTCATGATCGAGAACTCTTCGGGCTGATGCCTGAGAATGTGGTTCATCTCCTCGACTACATAAGCCTCAACCGGCCCGCTCGTATGCTGGGCAATTGCACTGACATCCTCTGCCTTCACCTGGGCATCTTTGCCTCCATTTACGGCGATCAGAGGAATGCGCATGCGGTGAAAGGCTTCCCTCGGGTCGTAGTCAGCGTGCTCCTGAAACCATTTTACATTCACATTTTTGTATTTTTTTGATGCTTCTTCATCAAGCAGCTCCTTAAGCACTTTATGCTGCTTTTTGATCATCCGCTTGTTCACTTTCCCCGTTTTCAGTGCACGGTAAAAGATTCCTTTGCCCTCGCTTATTTCCCTTTCCACCGATTCTCCCTGTTCAAGTAAAATATCAAACAGCGGCTTAGGCGACGATGCGAGTGCCATCAGCCCATGCACCTTTTCCTTTTCCGCCACCTTAGGAGCAATCGCCCCGCCTTCGCTGTGACCGAGAATGAAAATTTTCTCTTCGTCAATTTCCGGGACCATTTTTAAAAGACGTACGGCAGCAGAAGCATCCTCAATTAAATCCTGCAGCCCAGTTTCAAGAAAATCCCCTTCACTGCTCCCTGTACCTCTCTTATCATAACGCAGTGACGCTATGCCTTGTTTTTCAAGCCAGGAGGCCAGCTGGTTATAAATGTTTAATTTCATTCCAGGGGCGTTCCCGTCGCGGTCTACAGGCCCGCTTCCCCCAATTATCAGCACGCCAGGAGCCTTTTCGTGTTTGTTCTCCGGGACGGTGAGCGTTCCATACAATGTCTCTGCTTGATCAATTGTTATCAGTTGTTCCATGCTTTCACGCTCCATTAAAGGATTTTGTATTAGTATTCCTATTTTTCGTTTAATAAAAACCTTTTTCGCCATTGATAATTATATTGACTAATTTGTATATACAAGTTAAAGTAAATTTATAAATTGGTATCGTTTTCAAATGCATTCATTTAAGGAGGAACCATAATGGCGAAAATTACAAAGGAAGCCGTGGAGACGATTGTAGAAGCCGTGGGAGGCAACGAAAACATAGAAACAGTCACCCACTGCGTGACAAGGCTGCGATTTGTTTTATACGATGAAGAAAAAGTAGACAAAGAAAAGCTTACCAGCCTCGATCTTGTCCGGGGAGCTTTTGCTTCCGGCGGCCAGTACCAGGTTGTAATCGGCCAGGGCACTGTGGACAAGGTTTATAAAGAGTTAATGAGCGTCACGGGTCGTTCCGAAGAAACCGGTGGGCGTGCAGGTGAGGAAGATTCTGAAAGCGATACCAGCGAAAAGCAGAAATCCACTAAAAAGCAGAATGGGTTTCAACGGTTTATCCGTCTGCTCGCTGACATTTTTATTCCGATTCTTCCTGCCATTATCACAGCAGGCCTCCTGCTTGGTTTAAACAACCTGTTAACCGGCCCCGGCATATTTTTCGACGGCGCTGTAATAGAAGTATATCCACAGTGGACCAGTTTTTCTGAAATTATTTTCATCATTGCAAACGCTTCATTTAACTTTCTGCCTGTTCTCATAGGGTGGTCGGCGGTCAGACGGTTTGGCGGCAGCCCCCTCCTCGGCATTGTGCTTGGGCTGATTTTTGTGCACCCGCAGCTTTTAAGCGCATATGCTTACGGCGATGCAAGTGCAAATAACGAAGTGCCAACCTGGGATCTATTCGGATGGAACGTTGAGCAGGTCGGCTATCAGGGGCAGGTGCTTCCAGTGCTTGTAGCCTCCTATGTTTTAGCGCAGATTGAAATTTTCCTCCGTAAACGTATTGCAGATTCCATTCAGGTGCTGCTGGTTGCACCGATTGCTCTGCTTGTTACCGGGTTCTTCACCTTTATTATTATCGGACCGGTTACCTTTGGCCTCGGGAACGCAATTACCGACTTCTTCCTTTGGACATTCGATCAATATGCATGGCTCGGCGGCCTGCTTTATGGCCTCCTTTATGCACCGCTCGTTATTACCGGACTCCACCATACATTCCTGGCGGTGGATCTGCAGCTTACCGCTTCGACCGATGGCACCTTTTTATGGCCGATTCTCGCTCTTTCCAACATTGCTCAGGGCTCTGCTGCAGTCGGCATAATGATTTTAGCCTGGAGAGATCAGAACATGCGTGGGCTCGCTGGTTCAGCCGGTCTTTCTGCTTATCTTGGTGTTACCGAGCCGGCATTATTCGGGGTAAACCTGCAGTACCGGTTCCCGTTCTTCTGTGCGCTCATCAGCTCTGCCATCGCAGCAACGTTTATCAGTATTAATAACGTGCTGGCCTTTGCTGTCGGCGTCGGCGGTATCCCCGGCATCTTTTCTATCCGTCCACCGGACTGGGGAGCATTCTTTATCGGAATGCTGATTGTCATTATCCTCCCGATTGTATTAACCTATCTCTATGGGCGTATTCGTAAAGTAGAACTTTAACCAATGAATTACAGGCGTCTGCTGGGATTGTCAGCAGGCGCCTTTGCTCCATACAGCATATATGCGAAAGGATGATCACAATGGAACCGTGGTGGAAACGTGCAGTTATTTATCAGATTTACCCTAAAAGCTTTAAGGATACGACCGGCAACGGAGTCGGCGATATTCCCGGTATTATCGAAAAGCTTGATTACCTGCAGGATCTCGGAATCGATGTTTTGTGGCTCAATCCTGTGTACCCTTCTCCTCAAAAGGATAACGGATACGATATCAGCGATTATTATAATATTTATGATGTCTACGGAACGATGGAGGACTTCGAACGTCTGCTGACGGAGGCCCATGCAAGGGGTATGAAAATTATTATGGATATCGTTATTAATCATACCTCCACCGATCATGCCTGGTTTCAGGCTGCTTCGTCAGATGTCTCCAGTCCTTACCGCGACTACTATATCTGGAGGGATCCCGTGAACGGCGCTGAACCAAATAACTGGGTGTCTAAATTCGGGGGCTCCGCCTGGCAGTGGCACAAACCAACAAACCAGTACTACCTGCATCTATTTGATGTGAGCCAGGCGGATTTAAACTGGGAAAACGAAGAACTGCGCCGACAGCTGTACGACATGATGCATTACTGGTTTGATAAGGGCATCGATGGGTTCCGGCTCGATGTTATCAATTTAATTTCAAAGGACCAGCGGTTTCCAAATGACGATATCAGCGACGGCCGCCGGTTTTATACTGACGGGCCGAGAGTGCACGAGTGGATGCATGAAATGAATCAAAACGTATTTGGCCCGCACGGAGCTATGACAGTAGGGGAAATGTCCTCCACGACGATCGACCACTGCATTAAATATACCCGCCCGGACCGGGAAGAACTGAGCATGACCTTTAATTTTCATCATCTAAAAGCAGATTACCCCGGAGGAGAAAAATGGACCCTGCCTGAATTCGATTTTGTGCAGCTAAAAGAAACGCTATCAGACTGGCAGAGCGGTATGTATGAAGGCGGCGGCTGGAACGCGCTGTTCTGGTGCAACCATGACCAGCCCCGCATTGTAAGCAGATATGCCGATGACGGTAAGTACCGCGCAGAATCAGCGAAGATGCTTGCAGCAACCATGCACTGCATGCGCGGCACTCCTTATATTTATCAGGGTGAAGAGCTCGGCATGACGAACCCTTCCTACAGCTCCATCAATGACTACCGTGACGTGGAAACCATCAATTATTATGATATTATGCAAAAGCAGGGAAAAAGTCCGGAGGAAGCATTCGCTGTCATTCAGGCCCGCTCCCGGGACAACGCCCGTACACCGATGCAGTGGGACAGTTCGAAAAATGCCGGCTTCAGTGAAGCCGAGCCATGGCTGCCGGTTCCGGAAAATCATACGTCTATTAATGCCAAAGAAGCGGTAAGCGATCCGGCATCTGTGTATCATTTTTACAAACAATTAATTCAGCTTCGCAAGGATTATAAAATCCTGACAACTGGAGATTATCAGCTTTATCTCCCGGACCATCCTTCTCTTTTCGCCTACACACGCGAGGACGAAGATGAAGCCTTACTCATCATAAGTAATTTCTCGTCTGATATAATTAAAGCCGGCAGTCTGGATCTTCCGCGGAAAGAAGACGCAGGCAATGTCTTTGTCACCAACTACAGCCGGGAAAGCTTTTCTCTGGAAGCTGACAGCCTGCAGCCGTACGAAACAATCGTTCTGCATTACCAAAAACAGCTCCCTGGGGTGTAACGAGCATGAGTACAAAAAGAAAATATTTAGACATCTATGAAGAAATAGCGCGCGGTATCCGCAATGAGCAGTTTCAGCCTCATGCTCTGCTTCCTTCGGAGCATGAGCTCACTTCTATGTACGAAACGTCACGGGAAACCATCCGCAAAGCGCTGAATCTTCTCTCCGAACACGGATACATTCAAAAAATTCAGGGTAAAGGCTCCGTCGTGCTTGAAACCGGCCGGTTTGATTTTCCCGTTTCCGGGCTCGTCAGCTTCAAAGAGCTCGCGGAGCAGACCGGCAGCAACAGTAAAACCCATGTGCATTCCTTAATCCTCTCTCCTGTGCCCCCAGCCCTTCAGCATGCGCTCGAGGTCCAGGAAACGGAACAGGTCTGGGAAGTAAAACGGCAGCGGAAAATGGACGGCGAAAACATTGTGCTCGACATCGACTACCTGCTTGAGCGCTGGGTGCCCGGTCTCACCGAAGACATTTGTGCTGATTCCATTTATGACTACGTGGAGAATAAACTGAAGCTTGTAATCAGCTTTGCGCGCAAAGAAATTACTATTGAAAAGCCGACGGAAGAAGATAAGCAGCTTCTTGACCTTTACCCGGATTCGAGTATTGCAGTTGTCCGAAACTATGTGTATCTCGATAATGCAGAATTATTTCAATACACTGAGTCCAGACACCGTTCGGATAAGTTTCGTTTCATCGACTTTGCCCGCCGTCACCGTTAAAATGGTATCAGAAGCAAGGTAAAGACAAATCGAAGGAGTGATTTCTCCTGTTTACTATACGGGACTATCCGGAGTTTTCCTGGTCACTGTCGAGACATAAAACGCTGCTTCAATGCGAGCGGCAGTATGCCCACCAGTACTACTCCTCACACAACGGCTGGCTGCGGAACGCAGACCCTTTTCCGCGCCACGTCTACCGGTTGAAAAATTTGACCAATCTTGAAATGCTGTTTGGGTCTATTGTGCACGATCTAGTAGAGGAAACGCTGAAAAAATATTTAAATGATAGCGATCTCCCGACAAAGGATACGCTGAAAGAAACGATCCGAACCCGTCTGAATGCAGGCTTTATCGATTCTACGCAAAACGTGGAACAGTGGCGCAAAAAACCGAAACATACGACCATGCTCCATGAAATTTACTACGGCGAAGAGAACAAGCTGCCCGCAGAGAAAATTAAAAAGATCCAGGACCGGCTTGAGGCCGTAGTGGAACATATTCTGACCTGTGATACCGTTTCGGAGCTTACTTCGGAACGGCCGACGTATTATCTCGAATCAGAGGAACTCCGCACGATGAACCTTGAAAACACCAAGGTGTTTGCCGTGCTCGACTTTCTTTATAAAGACGAAGAAAACAATAAATGGGTCATCGTGGACTGGAAAACCGGCCTGCAGACAGAGGAGGATCCGTACCAGCTGGCTTTGTATGCGCAGTATGTCCTTGACTACTACCCGGAAGCATCGCTCGAGGACATCGTCGTGCGGAATGAATATCTGCTCGAAGGTAAAAGTGTCGAACACAAGCTTGATCACTCCACCCTCCGGGAAGTCAGAGACCTGCTCGTCCAGAGCGTGGAACGTATGGCAGGCTTTCTCGAGGATAAGGAAGCCAACAAGCCTCTTCCACTCGAATATTTCAAAAAAACGACCAACACCTTCGCCTGTAAGCGGTGCAACTTTTATGAGCTCTGCTTCCCGCAGCAGTAAATAAGCTTTGCACTGATGCTAAGCATAAAAAAAGTACCAGAGTCCACAATACAGACTCTGGTGCTTTTTTATTTGGGAGGCATACGGAGCGCTCCGTCCAAACGAATCGTTTCCCCGTTTAACATTGTGTTATGGATAATTTCTTTTACAAGCGAGGCATACTCATTCGGAAATCCGAGCCTTCTTGGAAAAGGAACGTTCTGTCCCAGCGTCTGCCTTGCTTTTTCCGGAAAGGACATATAAAAAGGAGTTTCGAATAAACCCGGAGCGATAGCCATAACGCGTATACCAAAGTCTGAAAGCTCCCTGGCGGCCGGTGCCGTAAGGCTCCAGATGCCCCCTTTAGAAGCGCTGTAGGCAGCCTGGCCGACCTGTCCTTCATAGGCGGCAATCGAAGATGTATTAATAATGATTCCTCTTTCTCCCTGTTCGTTTGGTTCATTATGTCTCATCGCATCTGCACCGAGCCGGAGCATGTTAAACGTTCCAACCAGATTCGTCTGGATAACACGAGTGAAATGCTCGAGGGAGTGCGAATCCTTTTTATTCAGAATCTTCTCTGCAAGCCCGAGTGCCGCGCAGTTGACCACCCCGTCGATACGCCCGAACGTTTCTATTGTTTTATCAATAGTTGCTTTTCCTTTTTCGTCCGAAGTGACGTCCATTTCAATAAAAATGGCACTGTCTCCAAGCTCTTTTGCTCTTTTTCTTCCGGGTCTCACCTCAAAATCGGCGATAACCACCTTCGCACCGTTTTCTACAAGCATATTCGCCGTAGCACCACCAAGTCCGGATGCACCGCCTGGAAGTAAAAAAACTTTTCCGTTAATATCCATACTGCTTCCTCCCCTGTCTGTTCCTAAAGTATAAGCCACTACTGCCATTCTACCTTATAATTACCCTAAAGAACTATTCATAAAAAGTATATATCCCCCTGTTTTCGGGAATATTAAAAAAAACGTGTAGATTCTTTTTTACAGCGGGAAGGTTATAATAAGAAAAGATGGATAGCATGTCCACCAAAGGAAAGGAATGGAATGGACCATGAAACAAACAACCGGCTGGATGATTCTGCGGTTTATTATCGTTATAATAGCCACTTTCGCTCTTGCATGGGCGCTTGGCAAGATTTTTTCCTATACGTATCCGTTTTGGATCGCCGCTTTTTTCGCGTGGATGCTTATGCCGCTTACGAAGTGGCTTCATTATAAACTGCGTCTGCCAAATGGGATCGCAGCTCTTGTTGGTCTTCTGCTTACTTTAAGTATCATTGGAGGCATTATTACCGGCCTGATCTTTCTTTCAATTGAATTATTCAATGTGATCGCTGAAAAGGGGCCGGCCTGGATGGAGAGCACCTTTTTGCAAATGCAGAATTTTTACAATGAAAATATCCTTCCCTTCTGGGAAAGAGCTACAGGAGCCGCCTCCGGGATCGGCGGTCAGTCCTCTGTAGATCAGGGGATAGCTCAGCTTGGAAGTCAGCTTGGCTCCGGACTTGGCTCAGTCGCTCAGACTACTGCCGACGCTTTAACCCAATTAATTTTAGGCATTCCGACGCTCTTGATTGTCCTGTTATTTATTGTATTAGCTATTTATTTTATCGGAAAAGACTGGAATAGATATGCCGGAAAAATGAAACTGGCCCTGCCGCCCTTTGTCATCGAGCGGTTAAAGGCTTTTTACCAGGCCATGTGGGCAAGAGTTTTCGGCTACATTCGGGCGCAGCTGATCCTTATGCTTGTGACAGGCGTTATTGTGCTAATCGGCCTGCTTATCATGAGGGTCGAAGGAGCCTACTGGCTTGCAGCCGTCGTTGGTGTCGCTGAATTTCTTCCTTACCTGGGCACCGGCACTATTTTAATTCCGTGGGGAGTGTATCTGCTCATTACAGGCAACTTTGGCCTTGGACTTGGCCTTTTGATCCTTTATACGATTACCATGATTGTCCGGCAGATTATCGAGCCAAAGGTGCTCTCTTCGAGCATGAATCTGAACCCGCTTGCCGTGCTGATCTCCCTGTTTGCCGGCCTGCAGATGTTTGGAGCCGTCGGTCTGCTGGCGGGACCCGCCATTTTGGTTTTATTTATTATTCTTTGGGATATCGGCGTCGCAAAAGACATCTCCCGTTTTATCCGGTACGGCTTTGATAAATAAAGTATCCTTTCACCACGGAAAAGCTGCCTTGAGTCTCTTTGTGCGAGCAGGGTTTCTTTTCCGTCACTTCTGTTATGATTAGTTCTAATTAGGGAACGGGGTACTATACTTATTATTATGATTCAGAAAGGGTGTCAATATTGGAATCAACAACCGTTCATTCATCTAATGAAGAAGAAATACAGGCTGCCTGGCAAAAGGCCGATGATGCTTTTACTCCCTGGGCTTCTCTGCCCATAGAGAAACGGCTTAGCTACATACAGCTGCTTCGCTTTACTATCAGCGAGCTCCGGGAAGAAATTGCGGACATTATTTCCTCCGCTACAGGAAAACCTCCTATTGAAGCGCTGGGGTCTGAGGTCATCCCGGTTCTTGAAGCTCTGCGCCACATTGAAAAAGAAGCTCCCGGTCTTTTTAACCGGGAGCGCGTCAGAACTCCAATGATCTTTATGGGAAAAAATTCTTCAATCATTCGCAAACCACGCGGAAAAATTGCTGTTATCTCTCCCTGGAATTTTCCTTTTCAGCTTTCTCTTATTCCTGTTGTTGAAGCGCTGACTGCAGGAAACTGCGTGCTTTTAAAGCCTTCCGCAGAGACGCCGCTCGCCAGTCTTCTTCTTGAAAAAATTTCGGGACTTTTTCCTGACGGCGTGTTTCAGGTTCTCCATGGCGGAGCTGAAACCGGACGCTTACTAGTTGAACAGCAGCCGGACTATATTCATTTTACCGGATCAGTCGCAACAGGAAAGGTTATTCAGAAGCAGGCCGCCGAGCATCTGATTCCCACCACCCTCGAACTGGGCGGAAAGGATGCTATGGTCGTTCACAAAGATGCGAACGTCGAACGGGCGGCGAATGCTGCTTCCTGGGGAGCCTTCATGAACAGCGGCCAAGTCTGTTTATCTGTCGAGCGCGTAATTGTGCATGAAGAGGTTCAGGAGGAATTTTTGAATAATGTACGCAGAACCATCGCCGGTCTGCGCCGGGATGGCGAAAAAGAATATGAAATCGGTCGGATGACGACGAAAAAGCAGTGGGATACGGTTTACAATCAGGTTCAGGAGGCGATTGACCAGGGTGCCGAACAGATAGCCGGAAAACCACCCGAACGCTGGGACGATCAAACTCTGTCAATCGAACCGGTTGTTTTGACTGGAATAACCGGAGAAATGCGGATATGGAAGGAAGAGACTTTCGGTCCTGTATTTTCAGTACGGACTTATTCTACAATTGACGAGGCGCTCGAGCTGTTCAACGACACAATTTATGGTCTGAGCGGTTCCATTTTCACTGCTGACCAGGAGCTTGCGGCAAACTTTACTGCAAAGGTCCGCACGGGCAACTTTATGATCAATGATGTAATCTCCCACGCTGCCAATCACTACCTTCCTTACGGAGGCGCAAAACAGAGCGGTATTGGATCCTACCACTCTACTGCAGGCATGCGTTCGTTCAGTATTGAAACGTCCGTTATGAGCGCAAGGGGGAGTATGAACAGCGAAATTTTATGGTATCCTTATAAAGGAAAGTTCGAATCACTTTCGCAAATCATCGACTATTACTACGGCAGAAACCGTAACTGGAAATCATTTTTGCAAACATTTATGGGCCTCACACGCCGGCCGTAATGCTGATGTTTTCCGTCTGCCTTTAGGAGTATGAAAAATGGAACGTTCATCAAAATGGAAACATCTCGCCCCGAAGCAGCTTTGGAATCGTGTTAAGCAGACGCTGCAGCCTGCTTCCGCGGACGGGGGGAAATCAAACAGCAGACTGGACCGGAGGCGGCAGCACAAGGAGCGTCAAAAAGACACACGCCTTTATAAAACGTCGCTTTATGCGTTTTATACAATGTGTGTACTGCTGATGCTCATGCCATTTGTTTATTTTCTCCCGTGGTCGTCCATTGCCACCTGGCTGGTCGTGCTGATTCTGCTTACGCTCGGAACAACAACAACCCTCGCTGCAGTCACAATAAAAAAGCAGTCACATCACGTGCCGCTTTTATACATGTGGTTTATTCTGCTCATGTCTGCAGTATTATTAATTATTTACCTGGGCATACTTATTTATTTCCGGTTTTTTCTGCTTTAACTGCCCCGCTTTAACGTTCATCAAGGTATGGATCGAGATTTTTATCCCGAAGAGGTTTATACTGCAGCTCGTAGGTTGTTTCGGGCACTGGAAGGAGGCCGGCATTTTCGGCCTCCTTTGCTGTTTTTGCCGTGTATACTACCGGGATACCGCTCCAATTGATGGCAGCTTCACACATTGGACAGGGCTCCCCGCTCGTATACAGCTCGCAGTCACTTAAATCCTGAGTTTTTAAAAACCGTGAAGCGGTCCTTACTGCTTCCAGCTCGGCGTGAGTCGTCGGATCACAGGTTTTAAAGCCTTTATTCCCTTCCTCGGCCACTACTTCACCGCCCCGGACAATTACACAGCCAAAGGGATCTCCCTCCCCTTCTTTTTTTACCTTCTGCGCCAGCTGCACCGCCCGTTTCATCAAAGCTTCATTATACATAACCGTGCCCCTTATACTTTAGACTGGTATTGATTTACAAATGCGCTGTACAGATGCTGCGAATACTGCAGATCCTCTCCGTGACAGATTGATAGTTTTCGGGGAGCCACTTTCTGTATAGTTTTCGTACTCCGCATCGCCCGATCCATATTAGCAGTAAACTGTTTCATCGGAGGACCAATACGCCCGTTTTTCGAAGTAATCATGTCGCCAGTGATCAGAACGTCATCTTTTTTATGATAATAAGCGGTATGACCCGGAGAGTGCCCCGGTGTAAAATATGGGTCCAGCCCCATCATAGAATGAAAAACGCCACGGCTGTCTCCCGGCAGCTGCTTTACAGAAAATCCTTTAGTATAATTTGTCGGTTTTTTTCGGTTAGGATAAGGTTTTTCCCCCGTTATGTAAGGAATCTCGAGCCCATGGATGTAAACAGGTGCATTTACTTTGTCCTGAATATAAGCGAGTCCGCCTACATGATCCGGATGTCCGTGCGTTAATAAAATCATCTGGACCCGTCCAAAACGTGCTGCTTCTTTTAAAATTCTCGGCGCCATTGGCCGGATGCCCGTATCAATAATAATAGCCCCGTTCTCATGCTTGACGACCCAGGCACTAATAGTAATGCCTACCTTCATGTGCACCTTAATAATATTTTCACTCACCTGGCTGACTTTCACCATCTGCGATCCACTCCTTTCTTCCTTTCCCCTTCCCTTCCTGCTTCCGGTTAACGCTTTATTTTTTCGGGAAAGAGAGTAACGCTGATATAATTCTAATCATCTGCTTACAGTGTACACAATAATGTATATAAAATTCTACCGCGAAAGGATGTTATTTATGCTTTCTCCCTGCCCTAACAGCCCAAATTGTGTTTCTACCATGAGTTCCCCCGAAGATAAACGTCATTACATGGAGCCCATACAATATTCAGGCAGCCCGGAAACAGCGAAAAGTACTATCCGTCATATCATTCAGCAGCAGAAGCATGCGGAAATCGTTCATGAAGATGATAACTATATTTCAACTGTGTTTACGACACCGTTGCTTAAATTCAAGGATGACGTTGTTTTTTATTTCGGTGATCATGGGCACGTTCATTTTCGATCGGCTTCAAGGATCGGCAAGGGGGATATGGGAAAGAACAAAAATAGAATGAAAGAAATTACTGCCCATTTTTATGACCAGTATAACGAATAATAAATAAGAAAAATTTTTATATTTATTGAATTGTCCCCCTTTTTATAGTAAAGTCGGATTTGTTGATATTGATAATCTTTTTCAATTAGGGGGATATACATATGCGTAAAAGGATTTTTTTAACATTTTTAACGGTACCCGCTTTATCACTTTCACTTGCTGCATGCAGTTCTTCAGAAGACAGCGGCAGTTCGGAGGAGTCCGGCAGCAATGAGGGATCTTCTGAAAACAGCGAATCTGTAACGGTAACAGACGGGTATGACAATGAAGTAACCCTTGAGGAAACACCCGAAAACGTCGTCGCTCTCGAATGGGTGTATGCTGAAGATCTTCTTGCATTAGGCATGCAGCCTGCCGGTATCGCTGATCTCGATGGATATAACGATTATCTTGCTGATATCGAACCGGCCCCTTCTGAAGACGTCCAGGACGTTGGCACGAGACAGGAGCCAAGCCTCGAACGTATTGCCGAGCTGGAGCCCGATTTAATCATTACCGCCGGCTACCGCCATGAAGACATTAAAGAAGAGCTTGAAGAAATTGCCCCGACGCTGATGTATAATCCATACCCTGCCGAGGGCGAGGGCAATCAGTACGAAGAAATGGAGTCCACCTTCGAAAGCATTGCTACGGCTGTAGGCGAAGAAGACCAGGCGGAGCAGGTTTTAAATGACCTGGATGACACCTACAATGAACTGTCGACTGAAATCGAAGATGCCGGACGCACTGACGAGGAAGTGCTGCTTTCACTTTCCTATCTCGCTAATGAAAATGTAGCCTTCCGGCTGTTTGCCGACAATTCTCTTGCCGCCCAGACGATGGAACAGATCGGTGTCGATAATGCGTATGAGTCTGAGCAGTTTGAAGAGTACGGCTATACAGAAACGAGCGTCGATGCACTGGAAAATTATCAGGACCAGACATTTATAGATATCCCCACACCGGAAGGCGATCGTGATACGATTGAACAAACACTGAATAACAATGAAGTATGGAATAGCTTATCCTTTGTTCAAAACGATAATGTTCATCGTCTTCCGAGCTCTACATGGCCATACGGCGGTCCGCTTTCATCCGAGGTGTTCGCCGAAGAGGTGGCTGACACTTTAACAAATGAGGAGTAACTATGAATTCATTCCCGTTCGTTTCAAGAGCTGTTCTGCTGTATACTGGCGGAGCAGCTCTTCTCTTGGTGCTGATATATCTGCATCTTGTGCAGAGCACCGGTACTTTTTCGGTGCGCTCCTGGTGGGAGCTTATGCAGCATACCGACTCTACGGAAAGCAGTATTTTCCGGACTGTATATCTCCCGAGAATTGTTATTGGTATTCTCTCAGGTATAGCTTTGGCTGCTTCCGGGGTTATTTTTCAAACGATCACAAAAAATCCGCTGGCAGCCCCTAGCACATTAGGAGTTCATGCCGGTGCCTATTTCTTTATTGTAGCTTTTGCCACCATACTGCCGGACTGGCTGGGTCTGAGCGGGTTTATCGCTGCGTTTGTCGGCGGATGCCTGTCCGCCTTAATGGTGTTTACAATGGCCGGCGGCCTTGAAGCTACGCCAGTGCGGATGGCTTTGGCCGGTCTCGTACTGTCTATTGCTTTTTCATCATTTACAGCTGTTCTTCAGATATTTTTTGAAGTACAGACCGCCGGTTTGTTTCTATGGGGTAACGGCACCCTTGTACAGCAGGATTGGAGCGGTGTCCGCTTTGTCTTCCCTGTACTGATCGTGCTTTTGTTCCTCGTGTTCTTTTACGCTCCCCGTCTCGATATTCTTTTGCTTGGCAAAAATCAGGCAGCTACACTTGGAGAAAACGTACGGGCTACGCAGGCATTTATGTTTTTCCTTGCCGTAGGTCTGACTGCCATCGTTGTAAGCGTTGTTGGCCCCATCGGCTTTATTGGCCTGGTGGCCCCCCATTTGACACGCTTAATGGGCTATCAGCTTCACTCCACTCTTTTGTTTGGGTCCATGCTTTGGGGTGCTGTGCTTCTGATCGGGGCGGACGTACTGGGAAGGGCCGTCGACCCTTCCCTCAGTGAGCTTCCTGTCGGCGCTGTCACATCGATAGTCGGCGCTCCGTTTCTTGTATGGCTCATTTTAAAGCACCGGGGCTCTTTTTTTGGCACAGAGCAGCAAAGTGCTATTGGAGGTGGACGTAAAAGACGTGAACTGAAGTATCCTGTTGTTTTAACAGGTGCTGTTATGTTTACGGCCCTCGTGTTCTTTGTGGGACTTGCCGGCGGGTCCACAGGCTTCAGCTTCGTTGACACCTGGCAGGCCCTGTTTACAGAGGAAAGCAGCGGGCAGCGGTTTATCATATTCGATTTGAGGCTCGGGCGGCTTTTGACGGCGCTTACAGCTGGAATGCTGCTTGCACTAAGCGGCATGCTGTATCAGGGCATTCTGCGAAATCCCCTCGCAGATCCTTCAGTGCTCGGGGTGACCTCAGGAGCAGGCGCGGGCGCCCTGTTTGTACTGTTTCTTTTCAGGGATATTCCCACGGCCTTTATTCCAATTGGAGCCATTGCCGGAGCTTTTGCAGCTGTAGGCGTAATTCTGTTTTTCTCCTGGAAAACTAAATTTCATCCCGCTGTCCTGGCCCTTCTCGGAATCGCCCTGTCAGCTGTAGGCGGCGCTCTGTCACAAATTATGATCACCCGTTTTAACTTAAATGCTGCCGCCGCATTAACCTGGCTGTCCGGCAGCACATATGCCACCGGCTACGAAGAGCTTCAGCAGTTTCTGCTCCTCCCGCTTGCCATAAGTATACCGCTTGCCTGGTTTTTAGCCCCTTCCTTAAACGTGCTTTCGCTTGGCGACCAGACAGCGATCGCTCTTGGAGAGCGGTTAACCTTTGCCCGCTGGGCCGCAGTATTGCTTGCCACCTTTTGTGCCGCCATGGCAGTAGCCGCCGTGGGCACGATTGGCTTTATCGGGCTTGTCGCACCTCATTTAGCCCGTATGCTTGTGGGACAGGACTACATGCGCATTTTTCCTGTAGCCCTATTTATCGGCGGCTCTCTTCTCGTGTTTTCCGATACGATCGGACGCACCGTACTAGCCCCTGACGAAATCCCCTCGGGGCTGGTGGCTGCTGTAATTGGCACACCCTTCTTTTTATGGCTGATGCACAGAAGCTCTAAATCATAGTAATTCTTCAGAAAGAAAGCCAGGAGCCCCTTCACGGAGTTCCTGGCTTTCCTTATTTTTAATTTATTTGTGATATATCCGTTGCAGAAGCAGGCGTGCGATCAATTAAATCATATGTCATGCAGAGCGGTTTGCCGCTCTTTGGATCAGTTACGACGTGGGCATCAATGCCAAACACCTGCCGGAGAACATTTTTACAAATGACATCATTGGGGCACCCTATACATTGTACTTCTCCACTGCACATAGCGATTAAATGGTCAGAAAAACGGGCAGCATGATTTAAGTCATGAAGCACCATGACAATCGTACGGCTTTCTTTCTCATTCAGCTCCTGAAGAAGCTCCAACACTTCAAGCTGATGGGCCATATCAAGGTAAGTCGTCGGCTCATCCAGAAGCAGAAGCTCCGTATCCTGTGCCAGTGCCATAGCAATCCAGGCCCGCTGGCGCTGTCCGCCGGAAAGGGAGTCCAGAGTCCGGGCGGCAAATTCGGAGACTCCAGTATCCGTCATAGCCTTTTGAATAGCCTCGTGGTCCTCCGCAGTTAATTTTCGTGTACGTTTGCGGTGGGGATGCCGGCCGAATGACACCAGCTGCTCCACCGTCAACGTAAGCGGAATATCCGGAGTCTGGGCAAGCATTGCCATGTTTTTAGCCACTTCTTTTGTTTTCATTTCATGAATAGATTTGCCGTCTAGGTACACACCGCCTTCTTCAGGGGTCAGTATACGGGAAAGTGATTTAAGAATCGTGGATTTCCCACATCCATTTGGCCCGATAATAGACGTAATTTTTCCTTCTGGTATCTCAACGCTGATATTTTTCAGGACTTGTTTATTTTCGTAAGAAACGTCTACCTGCTCTGCTTGAAGTCTTGCCACCGTCGCAAGCCCCTTTCTTTTCTGCAATCTCAGTCTTGTCGTACACCGTCCATAAAATTGATAATGATTTTCATTTAAAATTATAACGATTTTGCGTTAAAATAGCAAACAGATGCACAAATTTATTATGGAGGCGGATCCTGCTATGACTCTTCGCGAACTAGACCACCAGCTCGCCATGTTAAAATCAGATTATGTACGCATCCAGGGAGATCTGGAAAAACTCGAATCTTTCGGAGGCAACACTGATGGTATTATGCGCGAGCTCGACATTCTTGAAAAGGAAATGCACGACATTAATACACAAATCCGGGAATACAATAAATAAGCGGGCCAGTCGCGGCCCGCTTTCCTGATACGATGAATTATTCCTCTAAATATCTCCTCGCACCTGCATACTCATCTGCATACCCGGAATCCTCCAGATTAACGATTTCAACCGTGCTCCGGGAATTCGGCGAATGAATCATGTCACCGCCGCCGATGTACATACTGACGTGGTGCACCCGTCCCTTTCCATTATCATAGGCAAAAAATAAAAGGTCACCCGGCTCCAGGTCTTCTTTTGCTACTGGGTCACCCTGCTCTGCCTGTACACTGGAATCTCTCGGAATTTCAATGCCATTAGCGGCAAAAATAGTATGAGTGAACCCTGAACAGTCAAATCCAAACCCTGACATTCCCGCCCATAGGTATGGAAGGCCGAGAAACTGTTTCCCGTCTGCAATAATGTCTTCCGCATCAGGGACTGCAATATCGTCTTCGCTATCATATATTTCAACATCTGATGCATCAATCCACTTATTCCCATCCGACGGAGTAGCCACCAGTACTTCTCCCTGCTGCTCTTTAACCACCGGTAAACGAGTATTATAGCTCAGCTTTTTATAATCTTTTCTGCCTTTTTTATCATAAGTTAATTCTGCGGTCGGAGAAGTAATGAGCGCAAATGGTTCATCCTCTAATTTTTCCATTCGATTGCTCTCGACTATTTGTTCTTCCGGGACCCACCCGGGATAGCCCAATTCATTTCTTGGAGTTTCCTGACCATCGGCTGCTACTTTTATCCATCCATGTTTCTTTTCAAGAACGTGCACCTTTGAACCAAATAATGTCTGGCTTTCCAGGTTTCCAACAAGCCAGAGCTTGTCATCTACGCTCATAGATGCTGTCCATTCATTCAGACTCGCCGGGTTGGAGGCTGATGGGAGGTCTATTTCCCGGAGAATATCCGGCTC
Organism: Marinococcus sp. PL1-022; assembly: GCF_033845285.1. Lineage (NCBI taxonomy): Bacteria > Bacillati > Bacillota > Bacilli > Caryophanales > Bacillaceae > Marinococcus > Marinococcus sp. PL1-022. The sequence continues at coordinate 2,168,933 of NZ_JAWXCX010000001.1, forward strand.
TGTCCACATAGTCATTGCACTCACATCTGTATAAGCCGTCTCATTCACTTCTGCTGCATTCGCAGAGCCGTTCGTGAAAACTGCTCCTATGACTGCAATCATGACAGTTGAAACCCAGTAACCTTTCTTCATCGCAGCTCCCCCTCTTCATATTTGATATGCGCACTTTTTGCAGGTTGTATCGCTTTTATCTGATGTCCTTCAAAGGATACAGCAGTAACAGTGTTTTCCCGAAGCCATTTAGGAGCATCCAAATCCACCATCTTAATATTAGGATGGGCGACCGCAAGCTCAGCTGCCGGCGAGGCGCTTATGATTGATTCCATCATGCTGCCCATCATACACGGCACGCCCGCTGCTTCTGCAATATCAGCAATTTTCCATGCCTCCAGCAGTCCGCCACATTTCATGAGTTTAATATTGATCATGTCGCAGGCACGCTGCTCAATGAGTCTGTGGGCGTCTGTGTATGTTTTGCAGCTTTCGTCCGCCATAATAAGTGTTGTGGTGGATGCTGTGACTTTCTTTAAACCAGCCCAGTCATCCGCCGCTACAGGCTGTTCTATAAAATCTAACGGAATTTTTTCTTTTTCAAGCTGGTGAATAAATGCTATAGCCTCTTTGGATGTCCACCCCTGGTTAGCATCGATCCTCAGCATGACGCCTTGTGGAAGCACTTCAGCTATAGTTCGGATTCTTTGATAATCTTTTTTCAGGTCATCTCCAACCTTCATTTTCAGATAGCGGAAACCCTCGTTTATATATTTTTCTGCTGTGTTTTTCATTCTTGCTGGTTCGTCCATGCTGATCGTCATATCATTTTCAAAAACAGATGGTGTTCCTCCCAGCCACTGCAAAAGGCTGCAGTGACGCTGTTGAACGAATGCATCTATAACAGCCATTTCCACTGCCGCTTTTGCACTGAAGTTTCCGTAACAGCTCTCCTTAATTCTGCGTACATTTCCCTGCAAATCTTCGTTTTTTACTCCTGTAAGAACTTCTGCGGCTGGACCGTTAACAACTGCTTCGATGCTTGACGGAGATTCCCCCGTTACTGCAAGAGCCGGAGGCGCTGCTCCTTTTCCTATAGTCCCGTCTTTCAGTATTACACTTACTTCAACATTTTCGATGCTTGTAACCGTTCTTACGGAAGTAACAAACGGACGCTCCAAAGTAATGATTTTTCTTTTCGTTTCAAGAGAAGCTATTTCCATTCAACATCCCGCCTCTTAAATTCTTGATAGGATTTCCGCCACCACGACACCGACCACTGTGCCCATAAATGAGCCTATTAACGCCATCATTACGCCTATTGGAACCAGAGTGCGGCTGAAGGCTCCTGCAAGCACCGGAGCAGAGGCCATACCGCCAATATTGGCCAGACTTGCGATGCCAAGTGTAAAGAGATCAAGCCGGAAAAGCTTTGCCAAGAGCAGCATAATAGCACCGTGAAAAAATAAAATCATAAACCCGGAAATAATATACGCCGGCACCTCGGCAATATTTGAAAAATCTGCGTTAGAAGCAATTAGAGCGATGATTGTATAAAGCATCAAATAGCCTATATCCATTGTCCCTGTCAGCCTGGCAACCGGCGTTACAGCAAGACCCAGGCCCAAAACGGTAACAATTAATATCGTCCACGTTGTTGCATTCACAGCGTTCCCGGCTTCCGGAAGTGTGTTTCCCACTGCAATGGCAATCGAAGCCACCAGCATAGAAAATCCTAAACAGACAATAATTTCCACGTATGTCAGAGGCTTTGTCTCTTTTTCTTCAAGGGACAAATTGTATTGCATCTGATCAATGCTTTCTGTGTTCGCTTTTGTGAACCGGTTGAATGCGAATTGGAAAGGAACAAGCCAAAATAACAGCATTACCCAAAACGAATAGTTTACTGTGTCCATAATTAGAGCATAGCCGAATAAATTCTCAGGCACCTCCAGAATCCCCTGAAGAGCTACAAGATTGGCTGAACCTCCTGTCCATGAGCCGGCCAGAGCTGCAAAAGCCTTCCACGTTTGTGTATCTAAAAATCCCTGCATAATATAATATGTAACCGTAAAGCCACCAATAATACTAATCACAGCTACAACGTAGCTGAGCAGCATTTTCGGCCCAAGCTTGATAATCTGTAAAATATTACAGTTTAATAAAAATAAAAATATCATTGCCGGCAGCAGTAAAGAACGTATGCCTGAATTCAACTCACCGAGAGCTTCGGAGCCGCTGAATACTCCGAAGGTGTTTAACAGAGCCGCAGCGATGTAGATAAGCACTACTGTCGGTACATACTTGAAAAATTTACTTTTTGTTGCTTTTTCCGTACCTACAAGAAGTGCCACCATAGCAATCAAAACACTAATGTAAAGAGCGCCGCTTTCTATCATGTGTAATTACCTCCTTTAAATTGTTGAATATAAATAAACCCAGCAAAGAGAAAAAATCTCTTTGCTGGGTTTTATCCGGTAAGATAAAGCAGCACGGCTACATGTCAGCCTTTATTTGCTTATACTTTAAACTGGCGTTGCGCAGAGCTACAATCATCGCTTTCTGGGACGAGCCATGATAACGTTTTTGGATAATTTCTACAAGACGCTCACTTTCCTGAATAGAAGTCCCTGCGAATATTTCTTTCACAAAGCGGGCCGTTAGGGAAAGAATAGCAGAGCATTCTGCCTCCAGGATTTCATCCGTTAGAGTATCCACTACAAAGCCAATAAAAAATACCTGGTACTGTTCAGTAATCGGATTGTTCGAAGGAGATTTAGCCTCTCCCACAATGTAAACAGTATTCTCGCTGTACAAATGTCATTCACCTCCTGATTGCTAAAAGAAGAACGCTTTGGGTAAAGGTTCCTTTTACCAGAGGAGTAATATGTTTGAAAATTATGATATCGCACTTTTCTTATTTAAGCAATTCTTATTTTTCACTTTTAAAATTTCAGTCAGTTTTCCAATGCTGAAAACGGGAATGACATGGGAGACAAAACGATGAATTTATAGGAGGAGTAGTATGGCACAAGTAGAAGAATTCTTGTTTAACCAACAGCATATAAGTAATCATATCTTTAAAAATAAGCTGATCGTTGCTCCGATGACACGGATTAGCGCAGATGACGATGGCACGCCAAACGACCGGATGCGCAGATACTATGAACGCTATGCTGTCGGCGGGTTTTCCGCTATTATTTCGGAGGGTATATACACCGATGAAATCTACAGCCAGGGCTACGCCAACCAACCCGGACTCGCCAATGAAAAGCATCAGGAAGGATGGGAGCCGATCACAAAAGCAGTCAAAGAGCATGGAAGCAAAATGATCGCCCAGCTTATGCATGCCGGCGCACAGTCCCAGTACAATCAGTACAAAAGCGAAACAGCTTCCGCTTCTTCAGTGCAGCCTCCTGCTGAAAAAGTATCTTCGTACGGCGGCCAGGGAGCTTTCCCAGTCCCAAAAGCCATGAACGATGATGATATGGAGACTGCTAAGCAGGGTTTTATTCAGGCTGCTCTTCACGCATTAGAAGCGGGATTCGACGGTGTAGAGCTTCACGGAGCGAATGGTTATCTGCTTGATCAGTTTTTATCCGCTTCCACCAACAAGCGTACAGACCAGTACGGAGGTCCCGCAGAAAACCGTGTGCGCTTTCTTACCGAAGTAATCGAAGCCGTGCGCGAGGCCATCGGCCGTGTTCCTATTCTTGGCATCCGTATTTCGCAGGCCAAAGTCACAGACGGCTCTTACCGCTGGCCGGGCGGGGAAGCAGACGCTGCAGTCATTTTCTCCGAGCTCGGGAAAACACCGCTCGATTATATTCATACTACGGACGGTGACGGTCTTGGCGAAGGCTTTGGAAATGATACGCTCAGCATGGCCCAGGCGGCTAAAGAATACAGCGGCCTGTCCGTTATTGCCAACGGATACCTTGGAGACACGGAAAAATCCTCCTATGCTATCAATGAAGGTGCTGCTGATTTTGTCTCTCTCGGCAGAACAGCCCTGGCCAATCCCGATGCCCCCCACCGCATTCTCCGCGGCCACCCGATGAACAGCTTCGATCCTTCTCTTATTATGCAGCCACTTGCTAATGTGAAGGATGCAGAGCTTGAACAAAATATCTTCAAGGAATAAAAAGAGGAGAGGCCGGCGTGGCCTCTCCTATTCTGCAGGGGTACCGGAAACAAGAAACCGTACTTTTTTCTCCCCTAATTTAATGCTCACAGGCGTTTCCGTATAAACTTCTCCATCTGTATCAGCTGGTTTTACCGGATCTGTATTCAACTCGATATTTTTGCCGAGAACGTGCTCAATGGGGCTGTTTTCATTATCAATTTCCTTAGTGCCCATCGTGGCAAAGAATTCCCTCATCAAGCTGTTTCCGCCCTCTGGAACAATGAAAATTTCAAACTGCTCATCCTGCATCGAAGTGTCGCCGACCGGGACCTGATTGGTACCGATAGAGTGGCCATTCATGATCAGAATCATTACCGCTTCCCCGGTGTAGTTTTCTCCGTCAATTTTCATTTGATAAGAAAATACTTCCGGGTTCTGAACCGTTTGCAGCGTGCTGATAAAATAACTTAACTTTCCGATTGCGCCTTTAAGGTTTTCATCAATGTTTTCCGAAGTTTCCACAATCAAACCTATTCCATAAAAGTTAGCGAAGAAACGCTCATTCATGGAACCAATATCGATTTCTTTCGTATTTTTTTCGAGCATACCTGTCATAGCCCGTTTTGGATTTTGTGCTAAACCGAGAGATCTTGAGAAATCATTACAGGTGCCGTACGGGAGCACACCTACATCAGGGGCATACGGTGACTCCATCAACCCGTTGATGCTTTCATGAATTGTCCCGTCGCCTCCGGCAATAAATACCGCCTCTACCTGTTCATCAATAGAAGCGCACGTTTCACGTACATCGTCTTTGGACTGGGTCTGTCTGATGACCAACTCCACAATAGAAGTTCCCCATACCTGGATAAATGTATTTAACTGCTTTTGTTTTTCATTAACGTCTTTGTTTCCGTTAATAATAAGTAAAGCCTTTTGATACATATGAACGTCTCCCCTATCCTGTCGAATACACGACTTCTTATTTAGAAGACGCTAACCGTATATTCCCATTTCCAAAGAGGAAAAAACAAGGGAGATGCTTTTTACCTGCAGTGCTGGATCATTCTTTTGGAGCCAGTGTATAAATTAGACCAGTACATACGCTCTGCTCCGGCCGGGCAAGGCTCACGTCTCCATACTGATTTCATGCTTGCACTTTCGGTATATGTTAAAACGTGCACTTCCTTCGGGTTTTTTCCGGCAACCCAGGCCCCACCTTTTTCAAGAGAAATAAATTGTGCTCCCCGCAGTGTTTTTATGTTTCGGTAGGCCTTCAGGCTCTCATCCATCAGGGCGGCATACAGCACAACCCTTTTTGATTCCTGCTCCGGGGAGGAGATACCGGTTTTTTTCCAATGTTTTTTTACACACTTTACTACGTCCAGCTGACTTTCAATATTTGCTGCTGTCAGTTCTTTCATTACATTCTGAATAATAGAAATAAATAAATCATCAATTTCAGGCGCTATTCTTTTCGTATGATGCTGCTTTTTCATCTTTATACCGCTCCTTCACTAATCGCATTTTTGAAGCATTGGGCATTTCGCACACACTTCATCACTGCTGCTTAATGCTTTATAAATCGAACACCAGGACCGTTTCGCATAACAGACCGGTACATTTTGATTTTTAGCCCGTTCCTTTAACTTGGCGGAAACATTGTGATTGATGAAATCAGTAAGCACAAGCACCAGATCAATATTTGGCGGAATTTCCTTTTGTACCATTTTTACTTTGCGCCCGGTGACATGCTTGATGTCCTGAAAGCCTAATTCTTTTAACCGGTCGGGTATGGCCCCCAGTCTGTCTGCTCCAATGATCATCAATCCGTCCATGTTCATCCTCCTATTTGAAAATAATTCTCATTTGTTATATATAGTTTATTGAAAACGATTCTCAATGTCAATATTTATTCCTGAACCTGAAGTTTTTATTCTTTCTCTATGTGGAATATACTTGATAGAGTATGCTTTCAGTCAGTCAAAAAGGGAGGTACCTGTATGAAAAGCCGCGAAGAAGTTCATGTAGAAACATTTACCGTGGAAGACGACGGTAAGATACCTAATCATCCGAGTTTTCCTGCGCTCATTTATAGACAGACTGTAACCGGCTTTGAGGATGTTAAAGAACTTTTTAATACAAACAACTGGCTGGGAGCATGGAAAGGAAGTGTATTTAAATACCACCATTATCACAGTAATTCGCATGAGGTGCTTGGCTGCGTAAGTGGCTCCGCCCTTTTGCACATAGGCGGCGAACAGGGCCGGCAGCTTAATGTAAAGCACGGCGACGTATTGATTCTTCCGGCTGGATACGGCCATAAACTCATTGAGCAGAGTGAAGACTTTGCAGTTATTGGTGCTTATCCAGGCGGCTCGGACTATGATATGTGCACAGGTGATCCTTCCGAGCGCCCGGAAAAGGTAAATAATATTTACCGCGTTCCTCTTCCTGATTACGATCCCGTTTTCGGCTCAGATGGACCACTTTTTACTTATTGGACAAATTTTTCATAAACGAAAGGAAGCAGCATATAAAATGGCAACGAAAACGAGACAGATACTCCTGCACGAAAGACCAAAAGGCCTTCCCGATAAAAACACTTTCGCATTTAAGCACGTAGAAATCGACGAACCAGCAGAGGGAGAAGCTCTTTTGCAAATGATTTATATTTCTGTTGACCCTTATATGAGAGGAAGAATGGACGATCGCGAATCATACGTCCCTCCTTTTCCACTTCATAAACCAATTGCCGGAGGAGGCATTGCAAAGGTGCTCAAAAGCCGCGACGATTCTTTAAATGAAGGCGACTACGTGACCGGCAGTCTCCCATGGCAGCAATATGTTAACGTGAGCGCTTCAGAAGTGCGCAAGGTTCAGGCGGAAGCAGCTCCGGTTTCTGCTTATTTAAGTGCTGTGGGCATGCCTGGCCTCACTGCCTATTTCGGCACCCTCAGCATCGGCCAGCCTAAACAGGGAGAGACATTCGTCATCTCCGGCGGTGCCGGTGCCGTTGGATCACTTGCGGGGCAGATTGCTAAAATGCAGGGAGCACGCGTGGTCGGCATTGCAGGCACCGATGAAAAGCTGGATTACATGAAAAGTATTGGCTTTGATGAAGTAATTAATTACAAAACTGAGGATTTAACTAAAGCCATTAAACGGACGTGCCCGGACAAAGTAGACGTGTACTTTGACAACGTCGGGGGCGAAATGAGCGATATTGTGTTAGATCATTTAAATAAATTTGCCCGTGTGGTTCAGTGCGGGGCGATTTCTACTTATAATGATCCGGACAATTACGGGCCGAGAGTCCAATTCAAGCTCATTAAATCAAGCGCATTGATGAAGGGCTTCATTGTAGGCGATTATGCCGATGAATTTGAAGAAGCAACCAAACAGCTTGCAGCCTGGGTAGCTTCCGGGGACCTGAAATATGAAGAAACAATTCTCACCGGATTCGACCGTATTCCAGAAGCATTTATCGGCTTGTTCACCGGCCGGAACACAGGCAAACTGCTCGTGGATGTTTCCCAATAACACCAGAATTTCGCTGTGCACTACAAAAAGCCGCCTGACCATAAAATTGGTCAGGCGGCTTTTTTATACTTTCATTAATTCAGGGACGGACCCGAAGGCTTTGGAGCCATCTGTTTTTCTCTTGACTGCTCCTTTAATTCCTCTTTCTTTTTTACTTCCTGGTTACTTGGGGGACTCAGGCTGAGAATTTTGTCTCCAGCCTCAGGCTTTATTGCATTATCAAGAGCAAAGAACTCCAGGCGTCCGGTCGGTTTTTGGATGCCAATCAGCACCACATCCTCCGCCCGGTCATTTAAATATGACTGGTACGGATATTCTTTTGTTAAAGATGTTAATTTAAATACGTAACCTGCATCTACTTTCCAGTTCAGTTCTTCAAACGTCGCTCCTTTTTCAAACAGGACACGGCCTCCGACTTTTCTCATCAGTTCATCAGGCTCATTCCGGTCTGACTGATGCCAGCTGAGCTGAAACAAATCCTTCCTTCCGAATTCGGGGACAAAGGTCGTGCACACCAGCGAATTATAAGAATCCCGGTCAGTAGCTGCGATAATCTTATTGTAGGGTGTCATGTCCAGTGAATACTCCGACTGCTCGGAGAGAATCTCTCCCCGGTAGTAAGCGATCCCCGCCTTACGGGCGTTGAACAAATGTTCAAACGAAGAGTCGGCAATCAGAACCGGCACATTCATTTCCTTCAGCTTTTGGGCAAGGCTTGTAGTAAAGGAGCTTCCCCCTACGAACAAAACTCCGGGAAGCCCTTCTTTTGAAAGGTTTAACCTTCTGGCAAGCGGCCCGATAGTAAACCCGTGGATACATACCGTAGCAAACACGAGCGCAAATGTAAGCGGGGTAATAATGGAAGCCCCGGCATAGTTGTATTCTTCAAGCACATTTGCAAAATACCCTGCTACCGTCAATGCCACGATCCCCCGGGGAGCGATCCAGCCAACCAGAGCTTTTTCCCCAAATGTTAAATCGGTCCCTATGGTTGACAGCCATATCGAAAGCGGACGAACTAAAAACAGCATTAAAAGAACATAAGCGATAATCTGCGGATCAAAAATCTGCATCAGCGTGGCCCGGTCGAGTGATGCGGTCAGCATAATAAATATCCCCGAAATCAGCAGTACAGAAATATTTTCTTTAAAATGCTGCATATCACTGATGGAGCTGATATGAAGGTTTGCAATCGTCATTCCCATTGCAGTAACGGCCAACAGTCCCGTTTCATGCATAACTACGTCCGAAATGACAAAGCTTGCAATCACCATCGACAGGACGACCGGAGATTTCAGAAACTCCGGCACATGCCCACGTTCAAAGGTCCATCCAATAATTCTGCCAAAAAGAATTCCAAGAAAGACAGCAAACAACGAAGCCATAAAGAAATTAACAAGTGATACGAAGGCTGACTCTTCAGACGTAAAGGTGCGGATAATTTCAAACGCAAATACTGCCAGAAGAGCGCCAAACGGATCCACGACAATTCCTTCCCATTTAAGTATTCTGGCCGGCCTTGGCTTCAGCTTTGCCTGCCGGAGAAGCGGCAGAATGACGGTAGGTCCTGTGACGATCAGCAAACCGCCGATAATAAAGGATACTTCCCACGATAAGCCTGCCACGAAGTGGGCTGTTAATGAACCCAGTACCCAGGCCAGAAGAGCTCCTATCGTAATGATACGGTACACTGGCTTTTGAAGTCCCTGAATTCCTCTAAAATCAAGATTCAGACTTCCTTCAAATAAAATTATGGCTACGGCAATCGATACAATGGGGCCATACAGATCGCCAAATGCTTCGGAAGGATTAATCAGTCCAAATATCGGCCCAATCAGAAGCCCGGCAACAGACATAACGACTATGGCCGGAAGCCTCGAGAACCAGGCAATCCACTGGGAGCCGATCCCGACGGCACCGATCAGCATCAATTGAAACAATAGAGAGTCCAGCATACTATTTTCCCTTCTTTCCACTCCCATTTTTTTATCTTTGGGTTTAATCTTGTATGTAATTCGTATTCCTTTCATTTTTTAATCACTTGAAATAAAAAGATACTATACTAAACCCTATCGTTTCAATCAAAGCAGTTTATAAATATATATTTCTTCATAAAAAAGCACGCTTTTACTCAAAGCATGCTTTTCATTACCTCTCCTCTATTTCTTCCTGTACAGCCTGTCCTAGATGACGTCCAGGCTCATCGGTTCTGCAGTAGATCCGGTCCCCGGGCCGGCAGTCTTTTAAGGCCATCGGCTCGTATTGATCCGTCATTAAATAAACGCTGTCCGCCCACTGCAGAGTAGCCGACAAATTCACGTCCCCTGCGCGGACCTTTACTCTCACAAGCTCGCGTTTTTCAATTTTCACCCTGCCTACCGGCACCTGGCGCGAAGCTGTTGCCTCGTATACGGTCACGGGTTCATCCTGCTCTATTTCTGCAAGATATCTCGTCTTTCCCTCTTCAAAAATGTACTGGTGCACTGCGCCTGCGTTGATGCGAAACACACGGGCTGGGTATGTGCTCGTCGTACGGTTTTCCGAAAGCGTATAAATATACCCGTGCCCTGTGTCTCCGACGAGCAGGCCTTCCGCTGGAGATAAAACATCTGCTGCGTCTATACAAACACGCGACCCTTCCCCCATCGGCTCTATTGCTTCCACAATGCCCAGTTTCCATACGTCATTTTCCATCATACTCATCAGCAGCCACTGCTTCCGGAAGAGCTTTTTCCTTCTTCTTCCATTTTTATTTTGTGTTCTCTCCCCCATTTTTCCAGCTCCCGCAGGAGTGATTCGAGTGACTCCCCGTAGCTTGTCAGGGAATATTCCACCTTTGGCGGGACCACCGCGTAAGCGTGACGCAATACTAAGCCGTCATGTTCAAGCTCCTTGAGCTGCTTGATTAACGTCTGATGATTAATCTGCTGCAGCTGCTGTTTAATCTCACTGAAACGCAGCGTTTTTCCGACCAGCTCCATAAGAATGACTGCCTTCCACTTCCCGCATACTTTGTCGAGCGTAATTTTTATATTTTCTCTTTCTTCTATTGTCATTCTTTCACTCCTTTAATCTAGAAAAAGACACTACTATATATTCGGATATAAGTATGCGCAAATATATTACATGTAGGTATTATAGCCTTAAAGTCACGTGAATAAACGTATAGAGCCTGTTTCTTCAAAAAAAGCAGCAGCCTCTTTTAAGAGACTGCTGGATTTTACTGTTCTTCTGCTATTTCCGAGAGCTCGGCCCAGCGTGTCATCGCCTGGTCCAGCTTTTCATTGGTTTCCTTCTGGATGCTGGACCATTTTTCGATGGCAGCGAGGTCACTGCCGCTCTGCTCCATCTGTTGCTCTGCTTCTGCCAGTTCATCTTCAAGACGGGCAATGCGCTCTTCGATCTGGTCCCATTCCTGCTTTTGTTTATAGGACATTTTTTTCTTTTCACCAGCCGCGCTGCTCACAGCTGCCGGCTCCGGCTTTTTCTCTTTACTGAGGGCCGGCCGGGAATCATCCTTTTCTGAACTCATAAATTCTGAATAGTTCCCTTCGAATAAGGTGACCTGGGATGATTCATTAAACACAAACAGCTTTTCAGCTACCCGGTCAAGAAAATAGCGGTCGTGGGAAACGGTGACGACTACGCCCGGGAACTGCTGCAGGTATTCTTCGAGTACGCTGAGCGTCTGTACATCCAGATCGTTCGTCGGCTCGTCCATAAACAATACGTTCGGCTCGGTCATTAAAATACTGAGCAGATACACTCTCTTTTTTTCACCGCCGGACAACCGGGAAATATATGTCCACTGGTCCTCGCGCTCGAACAGAAAGCGTTCAAGCATCTGCTCTGCCGAAATACTTTCCCCGTTAACAGTGTATATAACTTCGGCAATATCACGAATATATTCGAGGACACGTTTGGATTCATCCAATTCTTCCTGCTGCTGCGAGTAGTAGCCAAGCTTTACGGTCGGACCGTAAACGACATCCCCGGCATCCGGCTCGATGCGGTTGGCAAGAATGTTTAAAAGCGTCGTTTTTCCAGTACCGTTTGGACCGACAATTCCTATTTTTTCTCCAGGTGTAAACATATAGTTAAACTGGGAAAACATATTCTTCTCTCCGTAGGACTTTTCCAGATCCTCCGCTTCTATTACTTTCTTTCCAAGCCTCGTAGAACCTACCGGAACCTGCAGTTCTTCTTTCTTTGGAGGCCCCTCCTGCTGTTTTAAAGATTCTGCCCTTTCTTTCCGGGCTTTCTGTTTTGTACCGCGAGCCTTCGGCTGCTTCTGAAGCCAGGCCAGCTCACGCTTTAATGTGTTCTGCCGTTTGGCTTCGGCATGCGCTTCATTTGCTTCGCGCTCTGCCCGTTTTTCCAGAAAGAGTTCATAGTTGCCGTCATACTCATAGAGCCGGCCTCGTTCCAATTCAAAAATTTTATTTGTAACCCGGTTTAAGAAATAACGGTCGTGCGTGACTAATATTAAAGCTCCGTTGTAGTTGGACAAATATTTTTCAAGCCAGTTAATCGACTCATCGTCGAGATGGTTCGTCGGCTCGTCAAGAATAAGAATATCGCAGTCCTGAATAAGTGCCCGGGCAATGGAAGCTCTTTTACGCTGGCCGCCGGAGAGTTCATTAATTTTTTGGTTATAGACTGTCAGGCCCAGTCTGTTTAACACCTGCTGGGCTACAGTGCCTGCTTCCCATGCTCCGAGCTGGTCCATCTTCTGCTGGGCCTTCATCCACTGTTCCTGTGCAGCTTCACTTTCAGGCTCCTGCTCTAAACGTGCCTGGGCTTTTTCATAGTCTTTCACTGCTCTCATAATATCGGAAGAGCCTTCATACAAATAATCAATCAGGTTTTCTTCCTCCGGCAGCTCCGGATCCTGTGGCAGGTATTCAATCCTCAGCTGTTTGGAATGCTGAAGCTTTCCCTTCTCCGAGGAATCAATTTCAGAAATCACGCGTAGAAGCGAAGATTTCCCTGTCCCGTTAACGCCGATCAGCCCGATACGGTCTCCAGGCTCGATCGTAAATGAAATATGGTCAAAAAGCACCTTCGTGCCGGTTGTCTGGTATAGATTTTCTGCTACAAGCAGACTCATGTTCTCACCGTTCCTTTCTCGTCCTTTCCTATCTTAGCATACTTGCTCGCGCTCCTGAAAAACCCAGGGCTGATTAAAGCCCGGAAAACAAAAAAGCACTTCCCATCAGGCTGGGAAAGTGCTCTTATGCGAAAAATTAGACTTAGGAAAGATCCATTCTTTTCTTTTTGTTTCTTGGCGGCCGGCTGTTTTTACTGGAGCCGTGACCCTGCCCCTGAGGACGCTTTTGCTTATATTTCGAGGAAGACTTGCCCTGGCCTTTAGAGCCCTTATTACGAAGCGGTGCTTCCGAAGTAAGTTTTACCGGCTCTTCTTTTACCTCGCGTGCGTTCATTTTAAGCGCTGCTGCTACGATTTCTTTTGCCTCGTATTCATTCAGCAGCTCTTCTGCTGTACGCTCCCAGTATTCGTTATCGTCGACTTCCATCGATCCGACCAGTTTTTGTACGGCCTGCTGGGCACGTCCTTCAACTGCATCGTTTCTCGTCGGCTTTGGCGCTTTTTTCAATTTGGCCTGAACCGTTTTTTCGATAAGACGCAGATGCGTCATTTCTCTCGACGGTACGAAGCTGTATGCCACGCCTTCGTTTCCTGCCCGTCCTGTACGGCCGATCCGGTGCACATAGCTTTCCGGATCCTGCGGAAGGTCAAAGTTGTATACGTGTGTGACACCGCTCACGTCAATGCCGCGGGCAGCTACGTCAGTAGCGATCAATAGCTCAATCGTACCTTTTTTGAATTTCTGAAGCACTTTATCTCTTTGAGCCTGCTTCATGTCGCCATGAATGCCTTCTGCTGCATAACCGCGTCTTGATAATGCTTCTGCGAGTTCATCCACGCGGCGCTTCGTGCGTCCGAAAACAATCGCAAGCTCCGGCGGAGTATAATCGAGCATATTACAAAGCGTTTCGAACTTTTCCTGTTCGTTCACTTCGATATAATACTGATCGATCTTCGCTACTGTCATGCTTTTATTTTTCACTTGAACCTGTTCAGGGTTAGTCATGAATTTATCTGCTACACGCTTCAGCTTTGGAGGCATTGTAGCTGAGAATAAAAGCATCTGTCTTGGCTCTGGGATATCCTTTAAGATTTCTTCAATGTCATCCACAAATCCCATGCTGAGCATCTCGTCTGCTTCATCAAGCACCACTGTATTCATTTTTCCGAGGTCGATCGTTTTTCTCCGCACGTGATCCATTAAACGCCCCGGCGTTGCTACAATGATTTGTGGTTTTCTTTTCAGCGCTTTAATTTGGCGCTGAATATCCTGTCCTCCGTAAACGGCTACTGCTGTAACACGTTTATGCTTTCCGAGGCGGTTTAATTCTTCGGATACCTGCACAGCAAGCTCTCTAGTAGGTGCAAGTACAATGCCCTGCGGAGCGTTTGCTGTTTTATCGGCTGCTTCAAGAAGCGGTATGCCGAAAGCTGCAGTTTTTCCTGTGCCAGTTTGTGCCTGGCCAATAATATCCGTTCCGTTCTTCGCTTTTGGAATAACTTCCGATTGTATGGGTGTTGCTTCTTCAAATCCCATTTCTTCAATAGCTTGAAGAATAGGTGATTCCAATCTTAGTTCTGAAAATAAAGTCAAGTATATATTCCCCTTTTATGCTTATTCGATCATTATCGTATGAACTAATTAACATTACCATATTCATGAAAAGAAATCCATCTAATTTTCATATTCCATAGAAATTAACTACAAATTCACACTGATCATTTAATTGTAATGAAAACGTAACATAAACCGCATTGAACAGTGTATGAAAATGACGATATAATTAAATTACAAAATTTTCATTTAATTGTGCATATAATTATGTAAGGAGGACGGGCAAATGGCTGTGGAGAATAAATTTGCTTATTTTGTTGACCGTTCCGGAAGGCAAGTCACGGTGGGAACACTTAAAGATATCGAGCAAATGGACTTAGGCCGTGGACAGATTTATTATTGCGATTCTGAGCAGGCGCTCCTCCAGGGTGTTAAAGAGTACTATCATAAAGAGTGTATCATCACTCTCCGTTCTCCGATGTATGATTTTAAAGAAAACCTTTCACGTTAATCTCTGCCCTGCTTTCTCCGAAAGCAGCGGTATACATATAAAGAGGGTCCGCTTTTCACTGCGGACCCTCTTTACGTCTTTATTTCACTTCAGATTGAACCTTTACTTCAATGTTGTTTCTTGTCGCTTTGGAATAAGGGCAGTACTGGTGAGCAAGATCCACTAATTCGTCTGCTTCCTCTTTTGAAACACCGCTGATTTCTACCGTGAGTTCAGCAGCCAATTGAAACATGCCGTCGGATTCGTCTTTTTGCAGACTGACAGCTGCAGTTGTTTTAGAAGAAACGTCTTTATTCTTCTTGCTTGCCTGCAGGTTCAGCATACCGTCAAAGCAGGCTGCATAGCCCGATGCAAAAAGCTGCTCCGGATTGGATCCTGATTTGGAAGAACCTGAACCCGGCTGTTCCAGATTCACATCAATCATTCCATCTTCAGAACGAACATGACCTTCACGTCCGCCTTCTACAGTAGCTTTTGAAGTAAATATTGTTTCTGCCATACATAACTCCTCCATTCAACTTAATAACGATTGATTCCAATAGTTACTATACACGTTTACTCCACTTTTTAAACATTCATCGCACCAAGGTAATTGATTGGACCGCCTTTCACATAAGCTGAAGAAATAGTAAATACGGCAGTTGCCCGCGGTGAAAAGCTGTTATAAAATCATTGAAGATTAAGTGAAAATGACTGCCTGGAGGCATTTTACTTTGAAAACAATTCCACGATTAAGGAGTGGCCGAAATCATGAATCAGGACTTCCCATTAAAAACCCCAACTAATTCTTTACTGCTCACAGCCGTTGATCATACCCGGGTCGGAGTAATCATTACTGACCCTGATATAGAAGACAATCCTATCATCTATACAAACAGTGGCTTTTGCAATTTAACCGGCTATTCCGCAGAAGAGATTCTTGGAAGCAACTGCCGTTTTCTCCAGGGACCGGAAAGCGACGTTCATACTATCGGGCGTATGAGAGAAGCGCTGAAAACATACGAACCCATTTCGATTGAAATTATTAACTACCGGAAAGACGGCACTATGTTTTGGAACGAGCTTCACATTGACCCTGTATATGAATCGGAAGAAGATAAATATTATTTTATTGGAGTGCAAAAAGATATTACAAAACAAAAGAATGCTGAAAAAGATGCTTTAGAGTATTTCAATGAAATCAGTCTTTTATCCACTCCCATCGTTCCTATCATTAATAGTGTATACGCGATGCCACTAATCGGTAACGTCGATGAGCAGAGACTAAAGATTATTTTCACAAATATTACTGACGTAATTCACCACTCCAAAGTGGAAACGCTCATCGTCGACCTTTCCGGTCTTTCGACATTGAATGACGATATTATGAAAGGAATCTTCACTCTAAATGATCTTCTGAAACTGCTTGGCACAGAATTGATTGTAACCGGGATTTCTCCAAGTCTTGCGGTAAGGTCCAAAGATATGGACTTTGATTTTTCCGCTTTTCAGACCTTTGGGACAGTAAAAGATGCAATTCGTTTCAAGCAGCGGAACACTTGATATTAATGTCTTTAAAATTCGTTCGCAAAATGTGTTGCTATTGTTTGGAGCACATGATAAGATGAGATTACTATTTTGATCCGTTAGTCAGAACAAGGTTAGGGTTTTAGCTTCTGAACTTGGTACTACGCGGTTTGCAAGATAAGTAACATTTGTGCCATGAGGCACGCAGGAGGATTATTTTTATGGAACAAGGTACAGTTAAGTGGTTTAACGCAGAAAAAGGTTTTGGCTTCATCGAACGCGAAGGTGCAGACGACGTTTTCGTTCACTTCTCCGCTATCCAGGAAGAAGGCTTTAAAACCTTAGAAGAAGGACAAACGGTAGAATTCGAAATAGTAGAAGGCGACCGCGGCCCACAAGCTGCAAACGTCACTAAAAACTAATTAAACCATATAAAGCCGCTCTCATTTGAGAGAGTGGCTTTTTTCTTTTCAAAAAAGATTACTCATTCTTTAATATTTAAATAATAAAGTCTGTTGCTATAATTTGGTTAACATGATACAATTAGATTACTATTTTGATCCGTTAGTTTGAACAAGGTTAGGGTTTTAGCTTCTGAACTTGGAACTATGCGGTTTGCAAGATAAGTATTATTTGTGCCACAGGGCACGCAGGAGGATTATTTTTATGGAACAAGGTACAGTTAAGTGGTTTAACGCAGAAAAAGGTTTTGGCTTCATCGAACGCGAAGGTGCAGACGACGTTTTCGTTCACTTCTCCGCTATCCAGGAAGAAGGCTTTAAAACCTTAGAAGAAGGACAAACGGTAGAATTCGAAATAGTAGAAGGCGACCGCGGCCCACAAGCTGCAAACGTCACTAAAAACTAATTAAGCCATATATGAGCCTCTCTCCTTGTTGGAGAGAGGTTTTTTCTTGCTGATTTCAACAGACGAATATACAAAAAAGAATACCCGGCAGCCAGGTATTTCTGCTGCATGGTATTCTTTTTATTAGCGGCGTCTAAACGTTTCAAGAAACGCGTGAACAATCTCTACCGACTGAAAAGCAAAAATGCTGAGTGCCGAAAGGGATAAGAGCCCCATTACAACAAAGCGCATATTCTGAACCAAATGCAAAGCCCACATGTTTACCCCTCCTTTGATATATTTCTATCATACTCTCCTGTCACATGTTTGCAACAATTTTATGTTATTTTCTAACATATTTCCTGCTATACTGCGGTTCAACGAAGCTCCATTGAATGCAGACCTGATTTTAATTAAAAGGAAACCATTTTTTTACTTTATTTTTCCAATACCTTACGGAAATGTATTCAAACACATAGGTTAAAATTAAACCATATAAAATAACCCCAAACAAACTAAGCACTACCATCGTCCCCTGGCCAAGTACTGTAACCGGCTCAATGTTGGAACGTCCAAACATCACGAGTGCCATAAGTACGCTTATAGCAGATGTCCACAGCGAATCCGCCGGAGGTTCGATGCCCCACACCCAAAGAACAAAACAAATATACAATATTGAAATACCGCCCCAAACGTAATATTGATGCTGGCGGCTTAAATAACGAATAAGCGGCATCGTATAAAATTTGGTGATTGTTTTAAGACGGAAAAGGTGAATGATTCTTGCCAGGCGTGCGAATTGAAAAATAGCATCTGCCGGTATAATAGCTATTAATAAAAACGGGTGGGATTTTACAAATTCCCATTTCTTCTCTGCACGAAAAAAACGGAAAGCATAATCAAGCGTAAATAACGCCCAGGTTGTCCAAATAATATAACCGGAAGCTTCTGTTTCATACCAAAGCGTTCCTACAGAGAGAATGGCAAGTATCACCATAATCGCTTCGTATAATCGCTGCCCGAATCCCTGGTCTCTCTTTTCACTCATTTTCGACGACTCACTTTCCTGTCCATTTAGCTTTAATCGTACTATTCTAATAAAAAAACAGCAAATTTTCTATTGCACAATTCGCTGCTACTGGTTATAATAGAATTTGTCTTGCGGATGTGGCGGAACTGGCAGACGCGCACGGTTCAGGTCCGTGTGAGCTTACGCTCTTGGAGGTTCGAATCCTCTCATCCGCACCATTCTTATACAACGAACACACTAGGCTTTCCAGGCTGGTGTTTTTTTATGCTTTTATCTTTTTATTTTAGCACGTTGCTCTCCTCAGGAGCATCTTTCTTTTATTATTAGTGTAAGTGGCAGACAAAGATGGGTATTAGGATTACAGCTTTAATCCATAACTATATGACAGGAGGATCAAGGTGAGCAGACAATTAGCGGAATGGCTTCAAGGCTCTAATTACAGTGTCGTCATGACCGGTGCCGGAATGTCCACGGATAGCGGACTCCCCGATTTCCGGTCATCCTCAGGGCTTTGGAGCAATCATGATCCGAAACAGCTGGCGACAGTCGAAGCACTGGAACATCAAAATGAAGCTTTCACAAAGTTCTACCAATGGCGACTGCAGTCGCTGCTCGGTGCATCACCAAATAAAGGGCACGAAATTCTGGCTCAATGGGAACAACAAGATCTGCTGCAGCACGTAATCACCCAAAACGTTGATGGCTTTCATCAGGCGGCCGGCCAGCAGCATGTTTCTGCTTTGCACGGCAGTCTGCGGGAGATTAACTGCCATATTTGCGGCCGGCAGGCATCACAGAAAGACTTTTTAAACGGATCTTCCCACTGTCCACACTGCGGAGGCAGGCTCCGGCCGGACATCGTTTTGTTTGGGGAAATGCTTCCGGAGCAGGCTATCCAGCAGGCACAGGAGGCCACCGCAGCCTGTGATTTATTTATTGTTCTCGGGTCAAGCCTCCAGGTAGCCCCTGCTTCCCTTTTTCCGATAGAAGCAAAAGAAAGCGGAGCCAGGCTCGTTATTGTAAATCAGGAAGAAACAGAACTCGATTCCTGGGCGGATTTAACCTTCCCCGGGGCTTCTATTCAAAACGTGCTCACTGAAGCAAATAAGCATCTATAACTAATAGAGCGTCCCGCTGTGGCACAGCGGGACGCTCTATTTTACAAACAGGTTTAGCTTTTATTTTAATATCCCGCATTACTATACCCATCTCAATTTAAATTACAGCTTTTCCTATTTCATTCGCCTATATGTTAAAATATTAAATGATAATCATTTTCAATCTAGGAGGCACTTCTTATGACTGATATAGCCGATACTCCCCTCGCCCAGACCATTCAATCCCGCCGGAGCATCAAAAAATTCACGGACCAGCCGGTGCATAAAGAAACCATCCTTGAACTGCTCGAAATATCCAAATGGGCACCTGATCATGGTGTGCGTGAGCCGTGGCGTTTTCTGCTGTTTCTTGGCAGCGGCACGGAAAAGCTTGCAGAAGCCCTCGCTGACTATCAGGAGCATGAAGGTTCAAAAAAGCCTGAAAAAGTACGGTCTCAAATTTCTGAGCTTCCCGGGGCCCTGCTTGTCGTTAATCAGGCAGAGCAAAAAACGGAAAAATGGGAAGAGGATTTTGGCGCAGCCTCTACCCTTATCCAAAATTTTCAGCTGTTAAGCTGGGAGCAAAATATCGGTATGATTTGGAAAACCGGTGACTATATCTATTCAAACCGCTTCAAGCAGTCGCTTGGCATCGATCCGGAAGAAACAATTGTTGGCATGCTGCAGCTCGGCTATTTTGAGAAAATACCAAAAGCCAAGCCAAGAACGTCCATTGAGGAAAAAATTAATATTTTTGAGTAAAATGCTCAATTTCCATTAAAAAACCTTCCTGAACGCCAGGAAGGTTTTTTCGTATTAACAGAACGTATCTTTTGGCTTTGGTACAGACAGTCCGAATAACGGCCGCAGAAACAGAGCCAGAAATGTGCCTGCCAATGCAAATACTGCCCATACATAACCGTGTACACTAAACGAGGCAATGCCGCCAAAGTAAGCACCGATGTTACATCCAAAAGCGAGCCTCGCTCCGTATCCCATCAAAAGACCACCAATAATAGAAGCAGAAGCGTTGCCCACCGTTACTTTCGTAAACTTAAACAGGCCGCCCGCAGCTGAAGCAATAAAGGCGCCTAAAATAACACCAAAGTTCAGCACGGTAGTGGAGTCCGCAAAAATTGTCGTCTGCAGCGCCTGGGCGCTTTCTCCGCTCCAGTAATCCCAGCCCGAAGCATTGATACCTACAGCTTCAGCAGCTTTGGATCCCCAGAGTGCAAACGCCGAGGTAATACCCCATGGCTGGCCGCGTGTAAGCAGGGTTAACGCATTTAATACAGCAAGCACTACTGCTGCAATCATCATTGGCCAGGAACCGCGGAAAATGCGTTTCCAGCCGCTTGCTGTCGGCAGAGTAGCCATTGCCGGAGGATTTTTCTTTTTATCAACAATTAATGTTATTGCAATTACAGCGGCAAAAATGAGTAAAGATACTATCCATGCCCCTGTATACCCGAGACCGGTCGACGTAGCAAGCGAAATCGAGCCAAAGGAAGGTGTTTCATCTGTCCAGAAGGAAAGGTGATACGCCCCAACGGTAGATCCAACGATGAAAAAGAGCAGTGTAATGAACATGTTTGTCCGGCCACCGCCTACCGCATATAATGTCCCGGAAGCGCAGCCCCCTCCGAGCTGCATGCCAAGCCCGAACATAAACGATCCAACGACTACACTCACACCGACTGGACTGACATATCCGGCCACGTCACCACCAAAAAAGGTCGAGCCAACAGCAAGAATAGGTGCAAACAAAGTCACCGCTGCTGCAAGCATTACCATGTGTGCCCGCAGCGCCTGACCGTTACCTACGGACATTAAGCGGCGAAATGCCGAAGTAAATCCAAACCTGGCATGAAAAAGTGTATATCCCAGAAGAAGGCCGATCGTAAGCAGGAGCGGCTGCACGATTGCCTGGGTTAAAGCCAAATATAACGTTAAAATAGCAAATACAATTAAACCGCCGGTAACCAGCTTATTCTGCGGGGCCCCTAGTTTCTTGGAAGCCCTTTCGGCAGTTTCCTGCTGGGAAACGGGCTGTACTGTTACTGCCATTATAATCCCCCATTCCTATCTTTTTAGTCAGTTTTACGTTCTTTATCTTAAATATTTTTTTAAAGATAGTCAAAGATGTTGCTTTTATTGTGAAAATCTACTATTATTAAACAGTTGAAACTTAAAGGTACTCAAAAAACTTGATCGTTTTAAGGTGGTGTGTTCATGGATGAAAAGAAAGTATACATTCAGCAGACCGCTATGCAGCTGTTCTCCAGCCAGGGCTTTTTTCACACCTCAGTTCAGGATATTGCTGAAGCATGCCGAATGTCTAAAGCTTCGATCTATAAAATCTTTCAGTCCAAGGAAGATATCCTTGCCCAAATTGTAAGAGACAATTTAAATCATATTATTCACCGTGCCAATTACGCCCGCAATGAGCAGTCTAAGCAGCCGAGGGATCAGCTTATTGCCAAGCTCTCAAGAGAAATCGAGGGGCTTGTTGAGCACCGGGAATACGTATGGATGCTTTATCAATCTGCCTCCATTAACAAGCAGTCTGATGATATCAAGGCTCTTTTAAAGCAAGGCCAGCTCATTATGGTGAACTGGCATAAGGATACACTTCTTGAGACATTTGGAGCCGATATAGAACCGTTCGTGTGGGATCTTGCGATATGCATGCAGGGAATGAGCAGAGAAATGATCGCCTTTGCTGAGAAAGTTGACCGTTACAACTTTGATTTCGATCAGCTCGCTGAAGTATTGGTTACTAATATAGAAAGTATTATCAAACACAAAACCTCCTTTACTTCTGTATTTTCGAGCGAAGATATGGAGCCATTTAATCTTCAGGGGCATTACGGAGAGATCGATCAGAACGAGCTCTGGGACCGGACCATTCAGCAGGTGCGGGCCTTTATTCATTACCGCTTCCCTTCCTATGAAAAAAAACAGTGGGTGGAGGCGGTAGACCGCCTAAACCAGGAATTCTACGAATCTGAGCCTGAAATGATTGTTATGGAGTCGCTGTTTTGTTTTCTCGAGAAAAAGGAAGATCTACAAATTAATATTAATATTCTGCGGGAGATTATTCAGTAACTCCTGGATCCGGTATCGTTCATTTATTTCGGTTTTCTTGCTATACCGGTTCTTAAAATTGCACAGTCAAGCTTCAAACCGTCAGCACAAAAAGTCAGATGTTTGTTTTCTTCAAAACAGCTTTCTTGATTTTTCCTGTAGCTGGCGTTATTATATGCTGATGAAAACTAATAAGTACTTTAAAAACCATTTCGTTTTATAATTGATTTTTGAACGTGAAACGCATTATATCGAAGGAGGGCTTTTCATGCCTGAAGAAGAAGCAGCTACACAAATACCTGCGAAAACAAGAAATTTAATCATCGCAGTCTTTCTTACCGGAGCGTTTATCGCTATTTTGAACCAGACCCTGCTTGCTGTGGCCATCCCGAGCATTATGGCTGATTTGAACGTGAGCGCCAACACAGCCCAGTGGGTGACAACCGTTTTTATGCTCGTTAACGGGATTATGATTCCGATCACCGCCTTTCTTATTGAAAAATTCACCACCCGGGGACTATTTTTGTTTGCAATGTGTTCCTTTGCACTTGGGACACTGTTTGCCGCCCTTTCCCCAACCTTTGGACTGCTAATGGCCGGCCGGGTTATTCAGGGCGTTGGCGCCGGTATCATGATTCCGTTGATGCAGACGTCCATTATGACCATGTTCCCTATTTCCAAGCGCGGCCAGGCTATGGGTCTCGCCGGGCTAGCCATTGCTTTTGCACCGGCATTCGGTCCTACCCTTTCCGGCTGGGTTGTGGATTCGTATTCCTGGAATACGCTCTTCTACATTATTCTTCCGATCGCCATTGTAGATATTATTCTGGCTTACTTTTTGCTGAAAAATGTAACAGAGCTTAAACATCCAAAGCTCGATTTGTTATCGATTATGCTGTCAACTGCCGGGTTCGGCGGCTTGCTGTACGGATTCAGTGCTGCCGGAAACAACGGCTGGGGAAGTACCACAGTGCTCACCACTCTTGCCGTAGGCGCTGTTGCCCTGTTCCTGTTTATATGGAGACAGCTTCATGTGGAACGCCCAATACTTGAGTTTCGTGTGCTGAAAAACCCTATCTTTACACTGACGGTTGTAGTGGCCATGGCCTGCTTTGTCTCCATGGTCGGATCCCAGACTCTTATCCCGCTGTATGTTCAGAATGCACGTGGCTTTTCCGCACTGGACTCCGGGCTGATGCTTTTACCGGGCGCTCTATTAATGGGGCTGATGAGTCCTATTACCGGCCGGATTTTCGACAAAGTCGGCGGCCGGGGCCTTGCCATCACTGGTCTCTCCCTGTTAACGGTCGGCACCATTCCGTATATGTTTTTAACAGAGGACTCCTCCATCGCCTTTTTGACCACTATGTTTGCTCTTCGTATGCTCGGTGTCGCAATGGTTATGATGCCGATGACTACCGCGGGACTTAATCAGCTTCCTAATTCTTTAATTGCCCACGGAACGGCAATGACGAATACGCTCCGCCAGGTAGCGGGCTCGATTGGTACGGCCGTACTGATTACCGTCATGTCCCAGAGCGCTTCCGGCGCAGCACAGGCAGGCGAAGTCTCGAGCCAGAGCGGCGCTTTGATTCACGGAATTAATGTAGCTTTCTTTGTAGCATTAATTGCTGCCGTAGTCGGTCTTGTGCTTTCCTTCTTTCTTAAAAACACTAGGCCGGATACAATGGAAAAACGCGAGGTTCGCGGAAGCAAAACCAGCACGAAAGAAAGCAAAGCGTAAGCATTATTATTTTCAGTATAAACACTCTCAGCAATGTCTGAGGGTGTTTTTTACTGTACTAAACGTGAAAATATTCTGTGAAATACCTTGACACTTTAACACAGAAAAAGATATAGTTTGGCTACATGAATGCCTCTCACTTAAAGAACAGGAGGACACTCGAGTATTACTGGAAAGGAGCAAATAATTTAATGACGACATGGACCAGCAGCAACCTGGGCTATCCACGCTTAGGAGAAAAACGTGAATGGAAAAAAGCATTGGAATCATACTGGAAAGGCAAGCTCGATGAGGACTCTTTTCAACAACAAATCCGAGAACTCCGATTGGATTTCTTGAAAAAGCAACAGGAGCGCGGGGTAGATTCAATTCCTGTTGGTGATTTTTCACTCTACGATCACGTACTCGATACGTCCGTGATGTTCGGGCTTGTACCGGAACGCTTTGACGCTTCCTCAGGCTACTCTTCCCTTTCTACATATTTCGCAATAGCCCGGGGCACGAAGGCATCGCCGGCGAGCGAGATGACAAAATGGTTTAATACCAACTATCACTACATCGTGCCGGAGCTTCAAAATGCAAAGCCCCGCCTGGTAGATAACTATCCGTTAAAAGCCTATCAGGAGGCGGTATCTGAGTTAGGCATTGAAGGGCGCCCATACTTAATCGGTCCCTACACTTTTCTGAAGCTTTCTAAAGGCTATGAAGACCATCAATTTGAACAGCTGTTCAACGATCTTCTGCCGCTGTATCAAAAAGTACTGCAGCAGCTGCAGGATGCAGGAACGAAAAGTGTACAAATCGATGAGCCGGCTTTTGTTCAGTCTTTTCCTGAAACAGATATTCCGTTAATCCGGAAGGCGTATGAATTATTCAACCGCGAAGTACCTGAACTGGATCTGTTTGTGCAAACGTATTTCGACAGCGTTTCTCATTATAAAGATATTATTGCTCTTCCGATCGCAGGACTTGGCCTTGACTTTGTTCACGGCAGGGATGGCAACTGGGCGAACGTGCAAAACCACGGCTTCCCTTCAGACAAAGTGCTGGGTGCAGGTGTTATTGACGGACGTAACATCTGGAAAGCAGATGTAAATGCCACTGTCGCTTTTGCCAGGGATATTCAGGCAGAAACAGGCAGTGAAAATATTGAAATTCAGCCATCCTGCAGTCTTCTGCATACACCGGTTACGACTAAACACGAAACGCAGCTTGATCCGCTTTTACTGGATGCACTTTCTTTTGCTGACCAGAAGCTTGAAGAAATCAACCTCGTAACACGCACATTGAACGGGGAAGATACGAACACCGAACTCGAGCAGAATACTGCTCAGCTTGATCGCGTCAAAAGTGCTCCGTGGCGTCAGGAAGCAGTTGGCAGCACTGCTGCAGACATCCCTTCCTCCCGTCCGCTTTCGTTCGAAGAAAGAAGTCCGCTTCAGCAGGAGAAGTTTCAGCTGCCGAAGCTTCCAACCACTACAATCGGAAGCTTTCCGCAGACGCGTGAAGTCCGGGTCGAACGCCGCCGGGTAAGAAAGGGCGAAATTTCCGCAGAAGAATACGAAACGTACATTCAAAATAAAATGCAGGAATGGGTCGATATCCAGGAGGAAATTGGTCTCGACGTTCTTGTGCACGGAGAGTTTGAACGTACCGATATGGTAGAGTTCTTCGGAGAAAAACTGGGCGGTTTTGCATTCACCTCCAACGGCTGGGTGCAGTCCTACGGTTCCCGCTGCGTCAAACCACCGGTTATTTACGGAAATGTAGAGTTCAAGGAACCAATGACCGTGAAAGAAACCAAGTACGCACAGACCCTGACCGACAAACCAATGAAAGGGATGCTTACCGGTCCGGTAACGATTTTGAACTGGAGCTTTGAACGTAATGACATTCCGAAAAAAGAAGTAGCGTTCCAGATTGCCCGGGCTCTTAATGATGAAGTGCTTGCGCTTGAAAACGAAGGCATTGAAATGATCCAGGTGGACGAGCCGGCAATTCGTGAAGGCCTGCCGCTTAAAAGAGCAGAATGGGACGAGTACCTCGAATGGACCGTGCATGCCTTCCGTCTCTCCACTTCTTCTGTCAAGGATACCACCCAGATTCATACGCATATGTGCTACAGTGAATTTCAGGATATGATTGAGTCAATCCGTGCGCTCGACGCCGATGTTATTTCGATTGAGACGTCCCGGAGCCACGGGGAGCTCATTGAAACGTTTGAAACGGCTGTTTATGATAAAGGCATCGGCCTTGGCGTTTATGATATTCACAGCCCGCGTGTACCAGACGTGGAAGAAATGACTCAAATGATCGACCGGGCCCTGCGTGTGCTGCCGAGCAACCTGTTTTGGGTAAACCCGGACTGCGGACTCAAAACACGTGATGTACCCGAAACGATTGAAGCTCTTAAAAATATGGTCCGTGCAGCAGAAGAAGCCAGAAAAAACTTAGAACAGCACGCATAATTAACACTACGTAATAAGGCCCGGCCTTCCGGGCCTTATTTTCGCATGGAAAGGATATCTCATTTATGGCTGTTACCACTACATTTTTAAACAAACGATCCGATTACAAAAAAGCATATGAAGTTATTCAATCCCTGCGGCCTTCTCTCAGCTGGGAAGCCTTTAACGATTATCTCTCCCGTCACCCTTCCTATCAGCTGCTTGCTCTAAAAGAAGACGGTGCGGTAATCTCAGTAGCCGGGTTGGAGGTTCTGGAAAGCCTCGCCTGGGGCAGACACGCATGGGTTCATGAACTGGTGACGGCAGAAAGTGCCCGGTCGAGCGGCCACGGCGAGACTCTGCTCCGGGCTGTTCATCAGTACGCAGAAAAACACGGATGCACAGAAGTGATATTATCCTCCGGCCTGCAGCGCACTGACGCCCATCGCTTTTATGAACGACTCAATTATCATGCGTCGAGCTACGTTTTCCGCCATACTTTATAACGCAAAAAACTCTGCCCCGTTTAAGGGCAGAGCTTCTTTTTTATCGCTGCTGCTTTTGTTTTTTCTTAGGATTCTTTTCTTCCGAATTAAAGCTGATCAGCGCCGGTATTAACAACGGCAGTACAATCAGGCCAAACAGCAGCAGTCCGGTAATGACAACCGTCGCTACTTCGAGAAGCGTAAGCACTCCCGACGGAAGCATTGCCGCGAATGTTCCTGACAAAATGATCGCTGCTGTAATAATTACAGTGCCCATTTTAATCATTGCCGTCTGCATGCCTGTACGCACGCCGGCTTTCGCTTCTTCATTGTATCTGCTTAACAGGAAGATGGAATAATCCACTCCCAGAGCTACAAGCATAACAAATCCGAAGAACGGCACCGGCCAGGCAATACCCGGATAGCCAAATCCGTTCACAAAAATCAATTCTGTCACAGCCATTGCGGTGAAATACGCGAGTACAAGCCCGCCGATAATATAAAGCGGCTGAATAATATTACGAAGCAGAATGATGAGTATCGCAAAAATGCCGATAAGCACGATTAGCACGGTCCGGTCAAAATCACTGGAGCTGACCGACTGCAGATCGCTGTTCACACTCGGTACCCCTCCGTATTCGATCGTCGAATCTTCAAGCGGCGTGCCCTGCGTATTCATTTCTACAACCTCTTTAACCTCTTCTGCGCTTTGGATTGCTTTTTTGGAATAAGGGTCTGCGTTCAATCCAACTTCAATAGTCATGCCATTTTCATTGTCGAATACATAATTGGAGGCGCCGTCCTGAAAGTCTTCATTCTCGATGGTATCCTCCGGAAGGTACACGCCGGTACCTTCAACGTAATTGGCTTCAGATACTTCTCCAGTAAAGGTTTCCGCGCTTTCAAGGCCGTCACTGATTTCCGTGAGCCCGTCGCGGGAATCAGAAACCCCGTTTTCGAGTTCCCCGAGCGTCTCAGTCAGCTGCTCCAGCTCTTCTGTCTGCTGGTCAAGCTCCTGCTGCCCTTCTTCAAGACCGCCTTGAATCTCTGTAATCTGCTGGCTGATTCCGGTCAGCTGCTCCGAAGCTGCTGCCGCCTCCTGAGGGGAAGAAGCATTCGCCAGCTGGGTGCTCACCTGCTCAAGTGCTGTATTTACCTCGCCAAGGCCGTCAGCTGCGTCCTGCAATGAGGAGTTTTCTGTATCGTTGCTTCCCAGCTGCTCCTGAATGGAGCCCAAACCTTCTTCGACATCCTGCAGTCCATTTGCAGTCTCTTCAATGCCGTCGCGGGCATCTCTGATACCAGTGCTCACATCCTCCAGCTGATTGTTTACATAAATATCGTCAATAACATCTCCTGCAGGCCTCGTGGCGCTGCGCACCGCCTCCACCTCTTCAAGATTGGAAATCGAGCGGCTTAAGTCCTCTACATATGCAAGTGTCTCCGGCTCCATTACCGACTCATCCGATTCAATCACGATCTGCATTGGAAGCGCCTGCCCGGAGCCAAGCCCTTCTTCAATTAAGTTAAGTCCGGTAACTTCTTCAGTGTCCTGGTCAATTTCATCAATCGTATCGTAAGACCGCGAATTATCAAATGTTAATAACAGCGGCACCGTCACGACAGCCACAATAAGAATGGCAAGCAGCGGCCGGAACACGGACACGCGGCTCAGCCATTTCCATATTTTACTGTCAGCATGGCCATTGTGAAGCTTCGAGGGCCAAAATAAAGCTTTTTTCAGGGTCAGCATAAAGAATGGCAGAACCGTCCAAAGAATGCCCGTTAACACGACAATACCGACCGCCACTCCGACGCCGGACTGAAAGACGGAGAAGTTGGCGAATCCGATCGCCGTAAAGCCGACAAGCACAGCGAGCGCGCTGTAGACCATCGTCTTGCCGGCTGTTTTGTACGTCTGTATGATGGCTTTTTTATAGTCAAGGCCGGCAGCCAGTTCCTCCCGGTACCTGCTTAAGAGAAGAATACAGTAATCGGTGCCGATCCCAAACAGCACAGCTACCAGAAAAATCTGCGTATAGTTGGAGACCGGAAAGTCAAACCAGTCTACCAAATACGCGATAACCGACTGGCTGATCAGATACGTAAGACCGACTGCCACAAGCGGTACAAATGGAGTAATAACCGCACGGAAAACAACAAACAGCAGCGCTAAAATTAACACTACGGTAATCACTTCCGTACGCTCCAGTCCTTCCTGGCTCGCTTCATTTACCTGCTGATTTAAAAGCGATTCCCCGGTGACGTACATTTCCATATCCGAAGCTTCATTGAGATCACGGATTTCTTCGGCAGCATTAACCGCTGTATCATTGTCTCCTTCTATAGAGATGGGAATAACAACGACATTTTCTTCTGAGGCCACCAGCTGTTCTTCTGTTTCCTCACTGCCAAAGGGATCCGTAACCTCTGAGACCCCTTCAGTGTTTTCTTCTTCAATAGCAGTAATCAGCGATTGAATATTTTCCTGTTCTTGTTCACCAGCCTGATTTTCTGTTTGGATCACAGCGCTGATGGTATTGCCGCCCTCACCATTTTCGTCCAATATTTCCTGAGCCTGGGAGGACGTTTCTTCCTCCGGTATTTGCAGTGTCTCTTTATCAGCGGCCAAATTGGATAAACTCGGGGAAACGACGGTAAGTACTACGGTGAAAATAACTATTAATGCAGCTATCCACCAGCGAAACTGTAGTATTGTTTTCATCTTTGCTGTCCACCTTTTTGCAGTATGCTTCGTATTTTATGAAAGGTCTGGATAAACTGCTCTACTTCTTCCTCGTTTATGTCCTGAAGCAGCTCGGACACATACTCATTGACGAGACGGGTATGCCGCTCATGAGATGCTTTGCCTTCAGCGGTAATTTCCACGTATTTCACCCGCTGATCTTCACTGCTGGGCACAAATTTTACATAGCCGTTGTTTTCCATTTTTTTCAGACGATTGGACAAGGCGCTCTTTCCGACGATCATCATGTTCTGGATTTCTGTCGATGTCATTGGTCCGTATTTCATTAAAAAATCCAAAAGCTCCACCTGTTCCGGAGAAATTTGATTTAATAAATTATCCGGTATTTCGTTTGTTATACGATTCCTGCCGAGAATCATTACTTCTGCGAACAGTTCCACCGCTTCTTCCATTTTTTGATCCTTCATTAGTACACCCCCTGAACTATATAGTAGTTTACCCCCTGAACTTCTATACGTCAAGCATTTGCAGATAATGAACCAAAAATTAATTTTCTACAAAAAAAACGCCCGAAGCCGGACGTATTAATCATTCATATGCTCAATACCTTTAGACAGCACCTTTTCCACGTTCGTTAAATGAGCACTCATTGCTTCTCCGGCTGCTTCCGGTTCCTGCTCATCGATAGCAGTATAAATCCGTTGGTGTTCGTCAAGAAGCCGGCGGAACGAACGTTTTTCTGAAAAGAGCCAGGCCCTTCTCGTTTCATACATTGTTTTCTGCATCGTGTCGGAGAGCCGGCCCATCATCTGTGTTAATAAGGTATTTCCGGAAGCCTCCACGATCGCAAGATGAAAGCGGACATCCGCCTGCTCCCCGAGATCATCGGTCCCGCCTGCTGCCTGCATCATCTGCTCCAGCGCAGTACGCATCTGCTCGAGATCTTCCTCCGAACGACGGACTGCTGCAAGCTCGGAAGCCCCTTTTTCAAGCACATGGCGGACTTCAAAAAGCTCTTTCATTTCCTGTTTTGAAATGAGGGTGCGGCTGTTCATCATTTCTGTAATAGTGGAAAAATCATACTGATTCACAAATGTGCCTTCGCCCTGCTTTATGGTTACAATTCCCACGGCACGCAGGGCGCTTAATGCTTCCCGGACAGCTGAACGGCTGACGTCAAATTTTTCCGAGAGAGTGACTACAGAGTCCAGCTTTTCGCCGGGCTTCACTTCGCCCCGCTTGATCATGTCCTCAATCTTTTCCCGGATGACTTCAGCTATTTTTTTAGTTTCAATACGGTCCATGGTCATCACCCGCTCTTCCTTCCGTTCATTATTTACCGCTATTGTACCACCCACGGAACACTTATACTACGGTTTACCTCTATGATAGATAAGGTCATCACATGGGTAAGACTCGCTTCATTTGAGCGTGGTTAAAATCGCTTTTCATTGCTATGTGAAAAAAGTTTTGTTTTTTCCATGTAGACGATTGTCATTTTGGAAGGAACAAGTTAGAATTTATAACAATGGTTTTCTCCAGTACATTGCAGCAAAGGTGGAACGTTTTATGTTATCTTTCTTTATCGCTATTATCCTGCTAATTGCCGGCTACATCGTTTACGGATCCTTCGTGGAGAAAACGTTCGGCATCAATGACCGTAACAAAACGCCTGCGTACCATAACGAAGGGCATATCGACTATTCTCCTCTCAGCTGGTGGCGCGGCAGCCTTATCCAGCTGTTAAATATTGCTGGCCTCGGGCCCATTTTCGGCGCGCTGCTTGGAGCACTGTATGGGCCGATCGTATTTTTCTGGATCGTACTGGGCACCATTTTCGCCGGGGCCGTACACGACTATTTTTCCGGCATGCTTTCTCTTCGCCATAACGGAGCCCAGTTTCCAGGACTCGTAGGAAAGTATCTCGGGCGTCCAATGCAGAGCTTCATCAATATCGTCAGCATTTGCTTAATGATCCTTGTGGCTGCTGCCTTTATTGCCGGACCGGCTGAATTGATTGCAAGCCTCACACCGCTAAGCTTTCTCACCGCCATTTTTGCTATTTTTGCATATTTTTTACTGGCTGCCCTGCTTCCAATTCAACGGGTCATCGGAAAGATTTATCCTCTTTTCGGCGCAGTGCTTATTTTTATGGCGGTCAGTATTGCCGGTGCCCTGGTGTTTTCAGACGTAACGATTCCAAACGTTACGCTCGCCAATCTTCATCCCGATGAACTGCCGGTATGGCCGATGGTGATGGTGACTATTTCCTGCGGGGCCATTTCCGGATTTCACAGCACCCAGAGTCCAATCATCGCGCGCACGCTGAAAAAAGAATCAGAAGGGCGCAAGGTGTTTTACGGAGCTATGATTGCCGAAGGCATCATTACCCTCATATGGGCCGCAGCCGGCATGGCCTTCTTCGGAGGCACTGGCGGGCTTCAGGCAGCCATAGCCGCCGGAGGCCCGGCCGGCGCTGTCAATGAAATTTCTACGAGCCTTCTTGGCACACTCGGCGGGGTGCTTGCCGTTCTTGGTGTTATTTTGCTTCCTATTACGACAGGCGACACTGCCCTTCGTTCTTCACGGATGATGCTTGCAGAGCTCGTGGCAAACGCTGTATCCCTAAAAGGAAGGCCGCTTTTAATTCTTACTATTATTCCGGTCGTTATTCCGGCTTTGTTTTTATCCATGATCGATTATTCGTTTTTGTGGAGATATGTAGGGTGGACCAACCAGCTCGTCGCTACCGTGATGCTTTGGACCGGCTGCATGTACCTGCTTTATGCCGGCAAAAACCATTTCATCTGCGGCGTGCCGGCGATGTTTATGACAGCTGTCGTCTGCTCCTATATCTTTTACGCCCCTGAAGGATTAGGTCTTCCGTACGGCCTTTCCATGACGATTGGGGCCGTCCTGACTGTATTCGTGCTGGCCTGGTACGTCTTTAAAATAATCTCCGTCAAACGGCAGGCAGCCTACGAACAGGTCGAAAAATCTATATAAATGGTTTTAGCTGCCTGCTGTTGTGGGCAGCTTTTTTTAGTGCAGGAGAGGCTGATGAAAACGCTGCACGTTCATGCTACACTAAATACAGATATGAAATTTTTATAAAGAAGGCGGCTTATCATGCACTACTGGAGAAAAATTAAGCGGCGGTTCATCGGAGGCAGATTGATCAAAACTGGGATAGCTGTTCTGCTCACTGCCTTTATATGCGGTATTTTTGACCTCCCGCAGGCTTTCGCTGTTATTACAGCCATTGTAACCCTCGAACCGACGGCAGCAGCTTCCATACGTAAAGGCGCCCAGCGTCTTCCTGCCACCGTCATTGGAGCAGCTCTCGCTATGATCACCGTTTATTTGTTCGGGCCAACCCCGATAACGTATATGATAGCTTCTGTGTTAACACTTTATTTCTGTAACATGCTGCGTCTCCGGGACGGGATGCTCGTTGCAACGATTACGGCAGTGGCAATGATCCCCACAGCGAGCGATCATTATTTTCTGACTTTCGTAGAACGAGTTGGCACGACGTTTATCGGCCTTGCGATCTCTACAGTTATTAATTTAACGATTCTTCCTCCAAAATTTTCTTCTTTGCTTGCAGAACAGAATCGGAAAATGTTCGTGGAGACCGCTGAAATTTTTGAACTGCGTCTTGAGGAAGTAATGAACGGCCGGCGTCCATCTGCACAGGTCATGGATAAATACCATCAGCTGGAGAGTGACCTGGAGCGGGCCATCCAACTCTCTTATTACCAGCAGGAAGAATGGAAATATCATAAAAAAAAGGATGTAGAAGCAAGAAGATTTACCCGGGAGCAGCGCCAGCTCCATTTTTTAGAACGCATAAGTTATCATATTAACCGTTTATTCAATTTTGAGACAGATGACTGCACGTTTACGAAAGAAGAGGTGCAGTTGATTGGTGACATTATTCCTGCGATGTCACAAACAATTCATCACTTCGGGGAACGCATCTCTGATGAGCAGTTCAGGTTGATTGAACGCCTTGACCGGTGCTTCTGGAAAAAACGCCAGCATGCATCGCGGCCGAACATAAAAAAATATCATCATCATTTTTCTACAGACGTCATTATTATCTTTGCCCTCCTGTCCATTCACGATGTCCTCGAAGAGCTCGAAGAACTTCATTTCCCCGAACAGCCCGAACAACAGCAAACGCCCCGGCCTTCCTAAGGCACGGGGCATTTATTTATCAGTTTTTCTTTTTAGGATTTACTGAAGGAGGATAAAAATTTCACTCTGTCTCCCATTGGAGGAGTCTGTTCATCAATAAGCTGAATTTCCAGCACAGCCGGAGAATTGTCTGAACAGAGGCTTTGATAAAGCTCAGGGGTAATATCATCCATGGAACGGACCGTGGCATACTTTACCCCCATCTGTTCTGCAATAGCTGCCACCGGTACCATCGACTGTTCAAAACGGTCATGCATTCTTCCGTATTGAAGCCGGTGCCCGTGATACACCATTCCGAGCCTGGCATTATTCATCACAATGAAAAGAATAGGCAGCTGATATTCTTTGGCTGTCAGTACTTCCATCCCATGCATAAAAAAGCATCCATCTCCCGTAATACTTGTAACGAAACGATTCGGCTCGGCGAGTTTTGCTCCAAGCGCATTGGAAATGCCCGAACCCATAGCACCAAAATGGACGTTGATGTCATACGTATCCGGTTTTTTCACGTCCATGTAATGGATCACATAGCTCATAAACTCTCCGATATCCACCGTAAAAAGCGTATCCTCCGGCATCTGGGACTGGAGCTGATGAAGCACGTTCTGGGTTTCAAATTTTTCGTTTACAGCTTTCGGAGGAACACCTGTCCACTGAGGCCCCGCATCGTTTTCTGCCGGAAGACGAAGCCGCCTGTTTATTTCTCCGATTGTCGTACGCACATCCCCAAGCAGGGAAATATCCACTTTATACTTGCGGTCAAATACCGTCGGGTCATGGTCAAGCTGAATCACAAAACGATCGGCAGTCAAAGCAGGATTCCAGTTGTTCGTAGCCGTTTCTCCGAGACTCGATCCTATGACAAATACAATGGAATGATCGCTGTTTTCCATTACTTCCGTAGCTGTTTCATGCCCGGCAAAGCCGTACACACCACACGCATTTGGGTGATCCGACGGTACAAGCCCTTTTGCCTGAGGCGTAGTAACAACCGGCCAGTCCAAATAATCCACCAGGTTCATAACTCCGGGTAAGGCGTCTCTGGCTCCCTGGCCCAGGAAAATGATTCCCTGACGATTACTGGAGAGTATGCGGGTGGCTTCCGCCACATTGCTTTCAACCGGGGACAAACGGCGTTTCGCCGGATATTCGGGCAGCTCAGTGCTGCCTTCTAGCATAGATAATTGAATATTGATCGGGACCGCTACATGCACGGGGCCGGGTATGCCGGCGAATGCTTTACATACCGCCTCCTTGAACACTTCACGCACTTCATGGATGCTTTCCACCCGACGGCTGTATTTGGTCACCGGAGTAAACATTGGAACAACATCAAGCTCCTGGGAAGCATTCAGGCCAACCGTCGATGTCGGCACAGAGCCGGTAATAAAAAGCACAGGAGTCTGCTCCCGCATTGCATTAGCTGCTCCGGAAAGAAGGTTTGTCGCCCCGGGTCCGCTGCTTCCTATACATACACCCAGATTACCCGAGCGCTTCGCGTAGGCGGAAGCCATATAACCGGCCGCGCCTTCATGCTTTGTAACAACAGGCGTAATTTCGTCATGCTCATACATTTTATCAAAAAGAGCATTCACCGATCCCGCCGGTATACCGAAAACATAGTCCAGGCCACCCTGCCGCAAATAATCAATTATCCACTGAGCTGCTTTCATTCTGTTTTATTCCCCCTACTAATTTTTACTAGTTATTACAAAATCCAGGGATTTTACCCGCCTGTACTGGTTTACTATACAGGAAACCCTGAACTAAATCACAATTGTTCGCCTGCAAAAACTTCTGTTGTTCAAGCGTTTCCACCCCTTCGGCGATCACATGAAGGTTCAGACTGTGAGCAAGAGCAATAATCGTAGTTGTAATAGGGGCGGAGCTGTTTTCTGATTTAATATCATCAATAAATACTTTATCAATCTTTAGTGTATCAATTGGAAATTCTCTGAGATACTGCAGGGAACAGTAGCCGGTGCCAAAATCGTCTATTGAAATACGGACTCCGATACTTTTTAGTCTTTTCATGGTCGTGACCGTTTCTTCAGTGTTTAACAGCAGCGTATTTTCCGTAATCTCAATTTCTAAAAATTCTGGTGCAAGTTCCGTCCGGGCAAGTACCTCTTTCACGGTATCAACCAGCCCCTCCCGCTGAAACTGCTGTGCGGAAATATTTACCGCTACACGCAGGCTGCAGTGGCCCTGCTCCTGCCAGTTTTTCGCCTGGGAGCAGGCCTCCTCTAAAATCCATTCGCCGATGGATGTAATTAAGCCGGTGTCTTCAGCGATTGGAATGAACTCTGAAGGAGCTATTTTTCCGTGAAGCGGATGATTCCAGCGCACCAGTGCTTCCACGCCGATAACGATATTTTTACTTAAACGCACCTGCGGCTGGTAGAACAATTCAAGTTCATTGTTTTCGAGCGCCCGGTATAAATCATTTTCAAGCCGGATTTTTTTCATGTCCGGCCCCATCTGTTCAGACGAAAACGCCCGGTACGTATTGCCGTTCATTTCCTTCGCTTTATGCATGGCCGAGTTGGCATTCTGGATTAAATCATCCGCCAAATGACCGTCCAGCGGGAAAAAGCTGATACCGATACTCGGTTTTACATATACTTCTTCCCCCTCGAGATAAAACGGATTGCGGAACACACGCAGAATCTGTTCTGCAGTAGATGTAGCCTGCGCCATGCTATCAAGCCTTGGAAGAATTAAAATAAATTCGTCTCCTCCCTGGCGGGCCACAGTAGCTGCCCCGCTTACCATTTCCTGAAGCCGGTAGGCAACTTCAGTTAATAATTCGTCTCCTCCGGCATGGCCGAAACGGTCATTGATTTGCTTAAAACGGTCCAGGTCGAGAAATAATACAGCAATTTCCTGATCATGCTCCTTGGCTTCCCGAAGCGTCTGACTCAGCCGATCATGCACGAGCATCCGGTTCGGGAGACCGGTCGTTCCATCATAGTACGCGTAGTATTCAATACGCTGCTCCATTTCTTTTCGTACCGTAACGTCTCTGACCGTTAATACGTACCCGACCACTATACCTTCTTCAATCTGGCTTGAAAGAGTGTACTCAAGCGTTACAAGTCCTTTTTCAGGATGGCTCATATACGCTTCCCCGCTCACCGGCTGCACAGCATCCGATGCCAGATAAGACGCAAATATATCAGAAAGTGCGCCCTCTTCATTTTCTACATGCTCAAGAATTTCATCATAGGACTGAATGCTGTGGAACAGCTGGGTGTCCGTTTCAAGCATATGCTCAGCTGCTTCGTTGGAAAACATGACGGTGCCCTCCAGCGAAAATCCGATAATACCTTCATCCACCGTGTTCATAATCAGCTCTTTTTCCGTATTGATTTTGCGCATCTCCAAAATCAGCCGCTGGAGCTCTTCATTCTTGCTTTGTATTTCCTCGGTCCGCCGCGCAATAATGCTTTCCTGGCTTTCAAGGTTGTATAAATGAATCAGCACAGGCGCAGTGGCATTAACAATGGATTCCACCCGGCGCTGCTGGGCTTTGGTATATTCGGCCGGCTGTTCTCCGAGATGAGCGACTACGATCACGCCAAGAACACGGCCAACAGAAATCATCGGCACCATAAAAATACTCTTGATATTAAACACATCGCAGATTTCCTGGAATATCCTGTTTTCTTTTGCAACATCCTCGACAAAAAGCGGTTGTTTTGTTTGAACGACCTGCTGAAAAAGCTTATCGTTCGTCTGGTCCATCTGCATTCGCTCGTGAATGTTTAACCATTCATTCTGTTCAAAATCACTTCTTCGGCTGAGCTTTGAAGGCATGACTGTTTCTTTGGAAACAGGATCAATGATATGAAGACTAACATTATGATTGTTCAGCTCGTCCCCGACATGATTAAAGCAGACATCAATCGCCGAGTCGGATGTCTGTGAATGGGCAAGCTGTTCCATCACTTCGATAAGGGTCTGCTTTTCATGCAGAAGCTCCTCAATGTTGTGCATCGCCTGGCTGTTACGAATGGCTACAGCAGCCATGTGTACATAAGCTTCCACTGTTTCAATTTCAGATTCGGTTAAATTCATCGGCACTCCGTAATCAAACAAATATACGAGTCCGAATAATTCGTCCCCGTGGGAGATTGGAACTGTAAGCACCGACCGGATCTGGAAGAAATCAATCGTTCTGGCATCCGGCCTGTTATCTTTAGATGTATCAGCAATATAGATGGACTGCCGGGAATCGATCACTTCCCTGGCCAGATGGTCCACCTGCGGGTCGACCACATGCTGGTCTATAGTCATACCGCTCAGCACTTCCGGCTTGCTGACGTAGCCTCTGTAAAACTCCCTGTCCTCCGGGAGGTAAATACCAACCGCATCGCATTGGATAATTTCTTCTGATATAGCTGTTACGACGTGTTCAAGAAGTGTTTTAATGTCTAGATTGGCATTGATCAGTCGTGTAATCCTAGCAAGACGCGTATAACGATTGTGTTGTCCGTTTGACATCGAATCGCCCCTGTCTGTCGATGATTCCAAAGCTTTTATCTATATTATGCACTAATATTTCAATAGCAGGAAAATTTTTTCTTTATTAAAGTCCTATTTTTCTCTGCTATCCCCCTGTTATGTAGAGGACAATCCGTCTCCCTCCGGAAACAGAAAGCCCCATTATATCTCTAGCGGACCTTAATGACTATTTTACCACGGGCACGTCCTTCTTCGCTTTCTCTATGTGCTGCCCGAAGACCTTTTTCTGAAAAATTATGCTTGCTGTTAATTTCCACACGCAAAGCACCCTTATTATACAGTGACGTTAAACGTTGAAGTTTTTCGCCTTCTTCCTGCAGCCATACAAACTGGGCAGTCACACCAGCTTCTTCTGCTTTTTCCTGGGAAGGCGGGCCAGCAACCGATGCAAATCTTCCACCGGTACGGAGCACGCGGAAGCTTTCCTCATGGACACTTTCTCCCACTGTATCTAATACCATATCATAGTCTGAAAGTATATCCACTACATTTTCTTCCTCGTAATTGATCGCCACATCAGCGCCCATCTGCTTCAAAAATTCCTGATTTCTGCCGCTTGCTGTAGCCGCTACATAGGCGCCCATGTCTTTAGCTACCTGTATCGCAAAATGGCCGACACCGCCAGAACCGCCCTGAATAAGCACTTTACTGCCTTCAGTGATTTCTCCAAATTCGAGCAGGCACTGCTGCGCGGTCATTCCAGCGAGTGGAATCCCGGCTGCCTCCTCGTAGGACATAGGCTCCGGAATAGCTACTAATAGGTCTTCATCCACCAATGTCTGTTCTGCATAAGTACCGCGTCCCGTTAATTTTGGCCGCGCAAACACTCTGTCCCCCGGCCCGAAGGCAGTGACGTCTTTTCCGGCTGTGCGTACAACGCCTGCTACGTCCCATCCTAAAATAATAGGAAATTCGAAAGGGATGTCATCTTTCATGTTTCCTTCCCGCAGTTTCCAGTCGATCGGATTGATGGAAGTGGCATACACATCCACGAGCACCTGTCTGTCCCCGGGAGCTTCCGCTTCCATTTCTCTTTCCACCAGTTCATCGGCGCTGCCGTACTGTTCGATTACAATTGCTTTCATTATGAGCCTCCTCTCCTACATTCCTCATACCTTTTACCTCTTTAAATGAAACACGCAATAAAGAACCGCCGCACCTCGAGGCGCAGCGGTCAGGGAACAGGATATGCGATAGTAATTAGTGGGACGTTACCCGTCTGCGTACAAGCAAAAGAGCTCCCAGACCGGCGACAGCTGTTCCCGCCAGAGCCCAGGCTGGTTGATTTGTAGCTGTTTCCGGCATTTCTCCGCCTTCTTCTGCAGATTCTTCAGTCATATTTTCATCGGAAGCTTCTTCTTCAGTAGTCGTTTCTTCTGTAGTGCCTTCGTTGGAGGAAGAGGTTTCTTCTTCAGTAGTAGAAGTCGTTTCTTCTGTAGTGTCATCATTGCTGGTTGTAGCTGAAGTATCGTCGCCTTCTGGTAATGATTCACATGCTAGACCATCTTCATCGTAACCATCCAACCGCTCCGGATCATTCTCTGCAGTATAACCCTGATCCTCAAAATACTGCTGCGCTTCTTCATGTGTTTCAAAGTCTTCACAATCTTTGTCCGTATCCGCCGATACCGGCGCGGAAATCCCCAATGAAATTACCCCTGCGCTGAATAGACTCACTAGCCATTTTTTTGACACACAAATTCCTCCTCATTTAAGTACATATACCTATCCCCCTACTATTATCTTAGGCAATTATTTGTGAAATAACAATATTTTTTTGTATTATATGTAAATTAAATTTACATATAATACAAAAATCCCCCTGTATGCTTTTTATACAGGAGGAATTTCTTATTATTTTTCAATTATTCCGCCAGCACGTCTTTCACAGGCTCTAACGCCGCGAGAAGCTCTTCATCCACCTCGGGGAATGCCCTTGTCCAGTGCAGGAAGCCGTGAATCATGCCTTCTGCCCGGCGAAGGCTGACCTGTCCGCCATTTTGATCAATAGCTTTGGCAAACGCCTCTCCTTCATCCCGCAGTACATCATTTTCTGCAGTAACGATATGTGTGGGCGGCAATTCACCAAGGCGTGTAAAGGCAAGCGGGGCAAGATATGGATTATCCTCGTCTTCCCCATCAGCATACTGTTCCATAAACCATTCCAGATCCCGCAACGACAAACCATACCCACCGGCAAACATATCGACCGAAGGAAAATCATGCTCTCCGCTGACGCTTGGGTAAAAGAGCAGCAGGGAGGCAATCTTCGGACCGTTTTCCTGCAGCGCACGTATAGCGGTCACGGCCGCCAGGTTGCCACCGGCACTGTCTCCGGCAAGAGCGATTCTTTCTACATCCAGATTATGCGGATCAGCGTTTTCCACCAGCCATAATAATGCATTGTACGCATCATCCGGCGCTGCCGGAAACGGATGCTCCGGAGCCAGCCGGTAATCCACGCTCACCACTGCGCAGTCCGATTCTTTGGCGATAGCCCGGCAGATATGATCATGGGTACCGATATTTCCAATGACAAATCCGCCTCCGTGATAATAGACGATAGTCGGGTAGCGGTCCATCTCAGTATCCGGGTAATAAATACGAAGCGGTATTTCCCCGTATTCACCCGTAGTCATTACATCCCGAAGACCGCCTGCTTCATCGACGTTAACATGGGAGGTGATAACGTCAATACTGTCGTTGAACTGTCCCCGGGCTTCGACCGGTGTCAGCTCGTGCATCTGCATCATGCTTTCCTGCTCTTCTAAAATTGCCTGCAGTTCTTCGTGCACAGCCATATTATCTGCCCCGCTTACTCATCTGCTGCATGGATCGCGTGCTTTTCATTCAGTTCATTGTAATCGAGCTGAAGCAGCTGCAGCCAATCCTGCACATATTTTTTGGCATTGTCCCGTTCGAACTGCTCCCATTCATTTTCGAGTCCGAATTCCTCCACCTGTTTTTCGAAGGATAAGAAACGATCCTCTTCTTCCAATGCTTTTTGAAGGGACTCCTCTTTATCCTCCGGCTGCTTCGAGGCGAAATCCTGCATCAGCCGTGTACTTTCCGCTTTTGTAATCGTCGGGATAGCCACAAGATTCGCGCTTTCCTCCGAACTCCAGGAAAGCGGCGTATCCTCTGATACTGTTTCGACAAATACCAGCCCGAGCTTTTTATCCAGAACGAACATAAACTCATCAAACTGCTGCAGGTATGCTTCTACTAAATCATCCATCAATGCCATATTATTCGTGCCCCTTTTTCTTGATTTCAATTCTTTCCGTTAATTTCGCTTTTACCTCCGGCCATTCCTCTTTTATAATGCTGTAGACAGCCGCATTGCGTACACGTCCGTCCGGTAGTTTGCGCTCATTGCGCAGAATGCCTTCCTCAAAAGCGCCCAGTTTTTGAATAGCTTTTCTGGCGGCCTTGTTCTGTTCATCTGTTTTAAACTGTACACGAACAACCCCCAGTGTTTCAAACGCATATGTGAGAAGTAAATATTTGCACTCCGTATTTACGCCGGTAGAGCGCACGCTTTCGCTGTAGTACGTAGATCCAATCTCTGCCGTTTTCCGCTGCGGGGAAATATCATAGAGTCTGGTCGATCCAACGATCGCCCCGTCCTTCTTTCTTTTCACAATAAACGGCATCGTATCTCCCTGCCGTTGCAGCTTTAGAGCTTCTTCGACAATCAGCCTCATATCATGTTTATTATGCATCTTTCTTGTCATATATGTCCAATTGGACGGCTCTGAAGCGATTTCAAACAATGAATCTGTATGTTTTTCCTCCAGCAATTCCAAATCAAACTGCTCTCCTGTTAACCGCAATGTATTAGCTCCATTCCTTTTAATCGGATGTATTTATCATATCATTCCAGACCCTGCGCCAAAAGTAAAAAGCAGCATCACCCGGATGCTGCTTACTGTGATACCGCCCGGACAGCGCTCTGCTTTTCAAAGCCCCGGTTCCGGAATGCTTTTTTCTCTTTCGGGGTAAAAGCATTATATTCTTTCAGGAAAGCTTCATATTGTTTTAATATTTCGGAGGCTTCTCCTTCAGCTCTTACTTCGCCAAATTCCAGCCAGAGTATTTTATTGCAGAATTCTTTCATCTGCGTCAATGAATGGCTGACAAAAAACATCGTTTTCCCGCGCTGCTTAAATTCGTGCATTTTATCCAGACATTTTTGCGCAAAGGCTTTGTCCCCCACTGATAAAGCTTCGTCTACGATAAAAATATCCGGATTGACTGTGATCGAAATAGCGAAGCCGAGCCTTGACTTCATCCCGCTCGAATACGATTTTACCGGCTGGTCAATGAACTGCTCAAGCTCGGAAAACTCGATAATGTCCGGCTCCATCTCCCGGATTTTCCGCTTG
Organism: Marinococcus sp. PL1-022; assembly: GCF_033845285.1. Lineage (NCBI taxonomy): Bacteria > Bacillati > Bacillota > Bacilli > Caryophanales > Bacillaceae > Marinococcus > Marinococcus sp. PL1-022. The sequence goes on from NZ_JAWXCX010000001.1 coordinate 2,211,836, forward strand.
GAAAAACCGAGCATCAGGCATTTCAGCTCGATGTTTTCCCGGCCGGAGAGCTTTGCGTTGAGTCCGGTGGAAACGGAAATCATCGCAGCCTCCCCATTTGTCTTTACGGAGCCCTTCGTTGGCGGGATGGTCCCGGCAATAATATTGGAAAGAGTTGATTTTCCGGAGCCGTTGACTCCTACGAGCCCAATGATATCCCCTTTGTCTGCTTTAAACGAAACATTGTGCAGCGCGTAAAACTCTTCCCCATAGCTTTTTGGCAGAAGCAGATCCTTCAGCCGCTCGGCATGCGTATCATACAGCTTATATTTTTTTGAAACGTTTTTGACTACGACGGATTTTTTCATTTGTTCTCCCCCGTCTCTATCCTCATTGTGTGATTTATAAAACTATCCGTACTGCTGGTCTACAGAAAATCCACAAAGTGCCGGCGGAAGCGCACGTGCAGTACAGCTCCAATACTGAAAAGCACAAAAACCAAGGCCCAGAAATAAAGGGTGTAGCTGGCGTTTGTGATGAAGTACCATTCCCCGTAAAAGAAGCTTGCCCGGTACCCCTCCACCAGGTAGTACATCGGGTTGATCTTCATCACAGGAATCAGCCAGTCAGGCAGCCGGTTATCCATCGGCCACAGTATCGGGGTTAAATATAAAAACACCCGGATTGAAGATTGTATAAATACTTGAAAATCCCGGACGATCACTGTGAGCGTGGAGGTGATCATTACCACGCTGATCACAAGCAGAATGGCCGCCAGAAGAAAATACGGAATTTGAATATAATACACGCTGATCGGATGCCCGGCAAACTGCATGTAAACAATTGTGATCGCAAGCAGCGCCAAATGCGGGAAAAGTCTTGAGATCACCACATAGGCCGGAATGATGCTTGTTGGAAAATTCATTTTGGAAATCATTTTTATCTTTGAAAAAATAGCTTTTGAGCCATTGGTTACTCCCGGCTGGATAAAAAACCACAGAATAATGCCTGCAAGCATCCAGGTAAGAAAAGGAATACCATCCACGTCGCTCCGCTGGCGGATGCCATATCCAAAAGCAAACCAATAGATGGCGATAAACAGAAGCGGACTGATAATTTCCCAGAAGGAACCAAGGTAATTGCTTTTGTTTTTTATTTTTGTTTCATATACCGCCAGCCGGTTGATCAGCGGAATGCTCGTCCATAATTCTTTCGCTACGGTTCGTACTGCATTCATATTGTTTCCCTCTTTTATCCTCTGCCCAACTAATTAATTTGCGTTGAACACTTTTTCAACCACACGCTTGGCCGCATAGCCATCTTCCCACTGATTGAACTGCTCTTCAAAATCGGCTACTTCTTTATGGTAGCGTTCACGGATAGTTCCGCTGTTTTCTACTTCTTCGATGATTTCTTCAGTATTCATGACCAGCGGCCCCGGAGCTTCCTGCTCAAAGTCAAAATAGAAGCCGCGCAGCTTGTCCCGGTAGCTGTCGATGTCATACGTATAAAATATCATCGGGCGTTTTAAAATGCCATAATCAAACATCACAGAGGAATAATCTGTAATCAGCACATCGCTGACCACGTAAAGATCCCGGATGTCCTCATACGCAGAAGCATCAATCGCAAAATCTTCATACCCTGTAACGTCCAGATGATCAGACACGAGATAATGCAGACGCAGAAGCAGGACATACTCGTCTCCGAGGCGACGGCGCATTTCTTCAAGATCCATTGAAAGGGTGAATTTGTATTTTCCAATAAAATAATATTCGTTGTCCCGCCATGTCGGAGCATACAGGATCACTTTTTTATCTTCCGGAATGCCGAGGTTTTCCTTGATCTGCTCTACATCCGACCCTGAATAATGATGCAGGTAGTCGTTTCTTGGATACCCGGTTTCAAGCAGATTATGCCTGAACTCAAACGCCCTCCGGAAAATCTGGGCGGAATAAGGGTTCGGGGCTACAAGATAGTCCCAGCGTCCGGCTTCAAACAGGAAGTTTCTTTTGTATTTTTCCGTCGTCGTGCCCGGCATCGTTACTTCATTCATGTCTTTGGCAAGTTTTTTGAGTGGTGTGCCGTGCCATGTTTGAATATAAACCGTTTTGTCCGGCTTTGGAATCCATTTTGGCAGCCGGCTGTTAAACACCCAGTACCGGGCACGCATCAACACAATAAACCATCGGAAGGAAAAGCGTTTGATTGTTTTCAGGCCCCGTTCATCAAAAAGCTCTTTGTACCGGTGGTCAATGCTCCAGTAAAAACGGAGCTTCGGATAATCCTGCTGCATTTGTTCATAAATCGCACGCGGATTACAGCTGTACTGCTTGCCGAAAAAGCTTTCAAACACGATAATGTTTTCATTTTTAGGAAGCTTTCCAAGTACGGAAAGAACCGCTTTATAAAAGTTTTTGCCGTTACGCAGTCTTTTAATTTTTTTCCATCGTTTCGTTATTCGTTTTTTCGCATTTTTCCATGAGCGTTTGAATTTCTTTTTGTATTTTTTCGTCCATTTCTTTTTTGCCATTATCGTCCCTCAATTTTTTTAAAAGTTCGTATTTTGGGTGCTTTGCTGCGCACCTTGTTCCATTCTATCAAAAAAGAGCTTAACAAAAACGACAAACTTACAAAACAGGTTTAAGTTTTTGTAAATCGTTGTTACTTTTGATGGCAACAAAAAAAGGGAGAGAACATTTCTCCCTCCCCGTCTGCTCAGGTTCTCCGCTTAGGCAGGCGAAGCCTCTTTGAGTGAAGATTAATAGTTTACGAGCAGTAATTCTTTTTTGATTTTCGTTGTCGAGATGTCAGCCGTACGCGGCAGATACACTACTTCACAATACGGGCGGAGGAAATCGAATTTCCCGTGCCAGTCGTCACCCATTACAAAGGTAGTAATGTCGTGATCGAGTACGTCATCGATTTTCTGCTCCCAGTTTTCTTCCGGGATGACTTCATCTACATAGCGAACCGCTTCCAAAATCAGCTTACGCTGTTCATACGTGTAGTATGCTTTTTTGGATTTCAAGTCATTGAATTCGTCTGTCGATATTGCTACCACCAAATAATCTCCAAGCTCTTTAGCTCTGCGAAGAAGATTAATATGCCCCCAATGCAGCAAATCGAACGTGCCGTAAGTCAATACTTTTTTCATAGTAGTGCCCCCCTATATTCCGTTAATTTTTACTCTGTATTTTACTCTTCTACACAAATAATTTTCTCAACAAATTCTTCATTAAAAATTTACATTTATCAACTTGACGCGTTAATTGTAACACATATATCCTTCCAAATATGTCGTCTAATCATGGGAAGTGGAAGGAACTTTCTATAAAACTATGTGACAACCGTGATATCGTTCACATTTTTTCACATATTTAATGGTATTTCAATATAGTTTATGGGCTGTTTTGCTCCACAAAAAAGAAGCAGAATGGCTCTGCTCCTTCAGCTGTTTTCTTTTTCAAGCTCTTCTGCAGCCTGAAATATGCGCGCTGCATTCTGCTTATCTGAGTAACTGAAAATCATTTTTCTGTTTTCGCTTACCGCTTTTTTTTCGGTCCACCCACGCTTCAAATGACGCCGCAGACTTTTCAGAAGCTCTTCCTCCGAATGAACAACATCTCCAAGAAAAGTCTCTTCAAGCGGCCGCAGACTTCCACCCTGGAAAAATCGTTTCGTATCGAAATGATAATAGATGACCGGCTTCTGCATATACGTAAAATCAAAGGATACGCTCGAGTAGTCGGTGATCATCAGCATGCTTTCCTTTAACAGCTGCTGGACTGTTTTTGCGCCCAGTTTGACTACTTCGATTTTATCACTGTTAATTTTATCAAAGGCGTTCGTGTACTGCTGCATCCGGTAGTGCGGGTAAAACTGCAGCACTACGTCATTTTTCTCTAAAAACCGGTGCAGCTTCGGATTTTCCAGAAAGCTTTTGTACCGGCGGTAATATTCCGACTCCAGAAAGGTCTCTTTGGAATGCAGCCATTCCCGCCAGGTCGGAATAAAAATAATTTTCCGCTCCGCCGGCACGCCCTCAAGAAGATTATCAAACCTTGAAAGACCTGTTACCTGTACGGTCTCTTCGTCGTAATGCATCTTTTTCATTACCATTTTCTTTTCACTTTTCGAGCTGACACAAAACAGATGAAACGGGTATTTATAGTATTCCCGGTTATATTCCACACGCTTTCGTCCAAGCACGCCGTGCTGCAGGAAAACCCGCAGGCCGTTCCGGTAGGATTCCATTAGCGGCCCTTTAAACGGCAAAAAATATTCAATATCATGTGAGCCGAAAAAGGCAGTGGCCTTAAGGCAGACGTCCACGTGATCATCGCTTCCGATAATCAGAACATTCCCAAGCTTTTCCACAGCTTCCCGGTCCATGGAATCTTCCTCGATCGCATAAAACACTGCCATTTCGGGGTGGGCAGTCCGGCAGTATTTGAAAAAATGATACCCTGTATCCTGTGCAGTATCCGGCCGTTCCCCGATAACCCACACCGCAGGCTTTTTCCCGGCCTTTTGCATTCTGGCGTTTTCTTCCCGCAGCTTTAGGAAATGCTTACGGGGATACGTGGTCGTTTCTATTTTCACATTTCCCCGCGGCGTATAGGTCACATACCAGGAAACCGCCCGATCTCCTTCTTCAAGCACCCATGAATGCAGGATTTCATCTTTATAATAAATAAAATCTTTTTTCCCAAGCTTTCGCTCGTGTACAAATTCCCCGGCATGCAGGCGGATATGCATGTCCAGCACAGCCTTATCGCCGTGAAGCGGGCGGAAATCCTCGAAAGCCGCTTCCGCTTCAAAATGCACCCAGTTATCCTTCAGGTACTGGTTTTTGACCGAAAAGTGATGCTCCTCTTCCGTTTCCCGGTTTTTCACTACTACAGCTACCCGCTGCCTCGGCCGCAGATTACGTGTCAAAGTTGTAAAACGGGCCTGCCCTTCAATAATGAATTTCCCGTTCTTTACCTTCATCGACGTAATGTCCTTGGCGATGTCGATTTCATCTATGGAGAAGGCGACACGTTTACTTGTCGTCCGGTAAAACTGGTGGCGGTAGATTTTGTCCTGATGATACCATTCAAGCTTTGTATTTTTCACCAGGCTCCTGCTGTTGGAACGAAGCCGGTAGTCAATCTTCTCCCCATGCCTGGTCACACGAAGATAGAGATCCGACCGCCCAAGCCTGTAGGGATGTTTTCCTCTCCCGGCTTCATTTTTAAATAAATCCGTCACTTCCCCGTGAAAAACGTATTGCGCCTGCCTGGAATGCAGTTTATATACATGCACTGGCACGGAAGCTTCTTCATTGGTGTCTCTGTTTTTCCATACGAGTTCCCATGCGTCCGGAGTGTAGCGGTTCCAGTAAAGCGTACCCCGGAAATGGATCGTGCCCTGTTCGTAGCTTGCACGAACCGTATATAGTTTGACGTTTTCTGTCTGAATCATAACCGAAGCCGAATAGTTCTGGGTCCGGTACAGCCGGAAGCTGACCGCCCCTTTTTCATAATGGGGAGCATACCACTTGGACGCTTTCGCCATATCCCTGGCCGGCATATGAAGGCGATGCCGCCATAATGGCTTCTCGCTGGCATCTGCGATATAAAAATCCCATACACCAGTGAAATGGCTTGAAGCATCAAGATCTACATTCGATGACCACCATTTATCGTTTTTCCATTCAACGGGGTAGTAATATTTCTTTGACTCTCCACGCTTTTTAAGAATCAATTGAAGCTTTGAGGGCCAGCCGTTGGCTTCAAGCAGCTGCTTTGAAGCCGTGCCGAGCAATAACCAGCCCTGGTCCACGGCTTCTATATCCATCAGATATGCAGGAAAGAGCTTCACTTTTTTTCCGGAGGGCCTGGTAACTCTCAGTTCCAGATTGTTAAATTTATTAACCACCGGCCTGAACAAACAACCCTTTTCGTTTACGCTGATTGTTCCCTTCTGCAGCCAGGTCGTCCCGCTCCTTCCGGTTTTCAGGCGAAAACGAATTCCTTCCCGCCGGTTCGAAAGCACCGCCCAGCCAATCGCTTTAAAAGGAATAGCAGTCGTCAGCTTTTCAAGCAGCACATAAGGCACATAGCCTTCAAACGTTGAAAAGCTCCGTCCGTTTCTCACATCGGCCGCGAAAAAACGAAGCGGTACCCTAATCCGGTTTTCCCATTCCGGCCCCGCTGCCCATTCGATAAAAGAGTACTCTTCTTCGATACGCTTTGGCAGCCGGTCATCTCCAATTTCAATACGGATGGTTATACCATGGTCATCTCCAAGCCATTCCTTCGTCCGGCAGCTGTACTGCTTTTCCTTCCACGGCGACTGTCTTTTCTTCAGCTGCTGCACTGGTGTCCGGTAATGCGTTTTTATCGCTGGTGCCTTCATCTCGACGCTCTCCTCTGTGGTCAAACTCTTTTCACTATGTAAAATGCGGACACTCTGAAGGGTCCGCATTACGTTTCATATTAGTATAGCATATGCGCATTAGTAGCTTCTATACGCAGACGGACGAGTGTACGTTTCGGCAAGCCGGGCTCTCCAGGCAAAATCATCCTCCGCATGGTCATGACGTCTTGGCACCCATTTTTTCCCGATAATCATCGTCTCCGGCCGTTCCTTGGTATACTGTTTCCATTCCGGAATGTCTTCGTGCCCGGGGTCCCCTTCCCTCGCGAACCGAACCCAGGCGTCCTGCATCCGTCGGGTGAGCCCAGGGCTTTCATTTATGCCTAAAAGCGTCCGGTTCCGGAGGGAAAAAGCTGTTTTAACCGTATTAAACAAATATCCGAGCTCCAGCCCGTGGCAGGCTTTCAGCCAGCGGGCTTCCACATTGAAACGGTATTGATACACCCTCCCTCCAGCCCGGGAATACAGCTCGCTAAGCTCTGTGTGATACAAACGAAATGCCCGGTCTGTAAACATCTTCATAAAAATCTGCGAGCGGCTCCTTCTGGGATATCTCTTCTTATAGTCCTGGTAAACTGCCATCGTTGTCTCTTCTGACATATGCTCATATTTTCGAAGATAAAATAATACATACGTGTCCACTGATTTTTTCTTGCGCAGCTCTGGAATGAGCAGCTTGAAAAAATGCATCTCGTCTGCGTTGGAGCCGTGAAGGAGCTGTACCTTTCCCGCGCTTTCCTGAATCGCCCGCTCTACGTCAAACGGAATAATTTCTCCATCCGGGGTAGGGGCAAACATTCTGGAGCCGTTATACGGACCGTTGGAGGTAAAATTTTTGTCCACGAACGACACCGTCGTTTTTACCAGATTTTCTGCCGGAGTGGTACAGATGTCATTCATGGAATGCAGGCCGAGCTTGTAAATAAGCTGATCAGAAATGTTCACCGCATCCTCCACCGAACGCGCAAGCCCGGTGATTACTCCGCTTTGAGCGATGACCTTCTGGAAAAGCCCGCGGGCGGCTGGCGCAGCGAGCAGGGCTGTTACGCTGATGCTGCCGGCTGACTCTCCAAAGATGGTGACATTTCCTGGATCGCCGCCAAAGCTTTCAATATTTTCCTGTACCCAGTGGAGTGCTTCCATTTGGTCCAGCAGGCCGAGGTTTTTCATGTAGGCCCGTTCCGATCCGCAAATGTTTTCTGCATCCAAAAAACCAAACATCCCCAGCCGGTAATTAATACTCACCATTACTACTTCTCCCCGGGCAGCCAACGATTTTCCGTCATACAGCGCCTCCCGGTTCGAGCCGCTGTTAAAGCCGCCGCCATGAATAAATACCATCACCGGCCGGCGGTGCACCGGCTCTTCGTCCGGTCTCCAGATATTTACATACAGGCAGTCCTCCGATTCCGTACCTTTTCTGAGGCCTTCCACGGACTGCGGACAGGCGGGACCGTAATCCAAAGCGCTGTATAATTCCTTGGATTTACCTAAACGCTGTGGTTTTTTAAACCGCTCCGCTTCTGCGTATTTTATACCAAGATACTCTTGAACATGTTTATATAAACGGCCTTCATATATTCCTGCAGGCGCATGCAGCCGGACAGTTCCTTTTGATTTTTTCATTTTTATCCTCCATAAATACTAAGTTATGTTTATTTTATCAGTAAGAAAATATGTATATTTTAATTCTTCCTCATATTAGTCGACGGAACAAATGGCGGGTTACGTATAAACAGCTACATATTCTTACAAATTTTTACTTATAATTATGACATTTATATTATCAGCAGGCAGCTGGTCTGTTTACTGTAAATAAAAAAGCTGCAATCCCCGGTTACCGGGGGTTGCAGCTTTTAGTTATCAGTTCTTAACGTCAGGATTGCTGACTTCTGTATCCCGTTTATTCATTACGTAAAGAACCCCAAGGACGATGAGTACAAAAACACTGAATACCGCAAGCACACCATAGCCTTCTCCTAAAAATCCGGACCGGTAAACGAGAGAGCCAAAAATGCCTCCCAGCGCCGGTGCCGCCACCGGAATCCAGGCATACGACCAGTTAGAATCCCTTTTACCCGCAATAGGCAGGAGAGCGTGGGCAATACGCGGACCCAAATCCCTGGCCGGGTTGATCGCATAGCCGGTTGTGCCACCGAGCGAAAGTCCGATAGCACCAACAAGAAAACCGACAATAAGCGGGTTCAGGCCTTCCGTGAACTCGTTTGCACCTATACTGTTTAATACGAGTAAAAATACAGCCGTTGCGATAAACTCACTTAAAAAGTTTGCAAACCGGTTCGGAATCGCCGGATCTGTTGAAAACGCCGCCAGCTTTACATCCGCATTCTCTGTTTCCTTCCAGTGGCCGAGAAAATGAAAATATACAACGGCTCCGCCGATTCCCGCACCTATAATTTGAGAAACGATATAGCCAGGCACGTCCGCCCACGGGAACTCCCCAATAGACGCAAAGCCAAGAGTAACAGCTGGATTTAAATGCGCCCCGGAAAACTGGCCAACAGCATATACCCCCATTGCTACGGCAAACGCCCAGCCGAGCGCAACAACAATCCACCCTCCTCCTTCTGCTTTCGATTTGTTTAAGTTAACGTTTGCAACAACGCCACCGCCAAAAATAATAAGTATCATCGTACCAATGACTTCCGCTAAGTATATCGACATTTTCCCAGCTCCCTTGTAAGCGTTTTTAATTTACAGACATAAGTATTGACAGCCGTTTCGCTTCCTCAAACGACTAAAAAACCACACACCTCACTCCCTGTAGAGCATTTTAGTGTGCGGCTTTCATTCGACTCAGCCCGATTTATTAACTTAAAAAAACTTTAGCACGAAAAGAAAACGCTGTCAATTCGATTTAGAGCTTAGAGATTTATTCTGTCTTTCTAACCGGTATTATAAAAACGGCCGCCCGCATAATTAACGGACGACCACCGTTATATTTATTTTTTATCTTTCGAATTCTTTTCCCTTTCCTTTCCCTGCTCGGCAGAATTTCTGCTTCCCTGCCACTGCTCCTTCTGATCGGCTGTATTTCCGGTATCTTCCCCTTCCAAATCAGCGACGGAGGCATCTTCCACTTTCTCTACCCGTCCTTGCTGCTCTTCCTCTTCCTCCTGTTCACTCGTGTATCCCGTCATTTCCGGATCATCGGAAGGCGTCTCGGAAGTACTGTGTTCGCTCACTGCTTCCCACGTATCTTCTTTATCAAAAGCTACATTTTCTTCCCTTTTTTCACGCTCCGGTCCTGGGTTGACTACGTCTTCTTCCACCGGGTGATCCTGGGCAGGCTTATCGCTGCCGGCATGGTCTACACAGCGCGTGGTTTCCGGCACAATTTCCAGGCGTTCATATGGAATTTCTCTGCCGCAAACTTCACACTTGCCGTAATTTCCATTTTCCATCGCCTCAAGGGCATGGTCAATATTTTCAAGCTGCTCCCGGGCCTGATTATTGAGTGCTGCGTCTTTTTCCATTTCATGCAGCTCCGTGCCCTGGTCCCCCGGGTGATTGCTGTACTCGGAAAGCTCACCGATCGTCTCCGTATTGTTATTAGCATTCCCTGTTTCTTCTACTTCAATTTTTTCTTCGTTTTCTTCTTTCATTTCCAAAAGCCGGTTTTTTAATGTTTTTTCCTGTTCTGCCGTAATCATTTGTATCCCTCCAGTTTTGTCTACTCTCTCTTTACCCAATTAACACGTATATTGAAAATGCTTTTTTCTTCAAAAGCGTTCACACAAAATAAACCGGAAAGAGTAAAAGCTTTCCCTCCGGCTTTACTACAAACTGTGATTGCCTAACATCATTTCCCCCGGTTTACTGATGTGTAAACACCTAGATTTCTCTTAAAATTTATCTGCCACCCGCCTCGTCTGTTTTTATCCTCCCATAGACTACCTGATTTACATAACCACCTGCGAGGCGCTCTGATTCCTTCAGCGTCCCTTCCAGCTGAAATCCCAGCTTTTCCGGAACCGCCCTGCTTTTTTTATTTTCTTCAGCGCAGCGGATTTCCACCCGGTGCAGAGCCATTCCATCAAAGGCGTAATGTGTAAAGGCTTCTACTGCCTGTGTCATGATGCCTTTTCCTTCGTATTCTTTTCCAAGCCAATAGCCGAGGCTTGTTTTTTTATTCCCCCAGTCCACTTCATGGTAGTTAATGACACCGGCAAGATCGCCTTTAAATCTTATGCCTGCCCGAAAACCGCCTCCAGCTGCCGCCTGCTGGAGCGTCCTTTCAATGCTTGCAGCAGTATCCTGGACCGACTGGACGTTGTCCACCCAGTTCATCCATTCTTTTAGATGCCCACGATTTTTATCAATCAGTGCAAACAGCTCCCCCGCGTGCTCTTTTTGAAGCAGCAGCAGCTCCAGGCACTCGTTAATTTTATATACAAACACAAAACCTCTCCTTTTACTCCATAATCAGCATGTCCTGCTCGTCAAATTTCCAGAAATCTGCGTACGCCGCTTCCCAAAGGTGGCCGTCCGGGTCTTTAAAATATCCGCTGTACCCTCCCCAAAAAACCCATTCCGGCTCTTTTACAATCCTGCCGCCAGCCTCTGCGGCCTGTCTCATGACGCTATCCACCTCTTCAGCAGATTTGGCATTGTACGCAAGCGTGATCCCTGAAAAACTATGGCCCGCTTCCTCCATTTTTTCACCAGTTTCTTCCGCCAGCTCCTTTAACGAGTAAAGAGCCAGCCTGGTGCCTTTGTTATTAAAAAATACAATTCCCGGGCCGTCTTCAGCTGCGGCAGGCTCAAAGCCGAGCCCTTCCCGGTAAAAATTCCCCGAAACAGAAATATCTCTGACGCCAAGTGTAATAAGGTTGATTCTATTCATTGCTTCAGCCTCCTTTTTTGACGTCCTTCGTGCAAAAGAAACGTTAATTGTTATTTCGCCGGGATGTCCCTTTTTCCTTCTTCTTTTGAACGGCTGATCTTATCAGTGCCATTGAGCGTTTCGCCCTTCATTCAAACGGGAACCGTTTTTAACAATCATAATTTCATAAGGAGGACGACGATTCATGAGTAAAACAATATTTATCACCGGTGCCGGCACCGGTCTTGGGAAAGGCACAGCAATCGGCCTGGCGAAAAAAGGCCACCGCGTGATCGCTGCGGTCGAAATAATGGCACAGATTACAAGTCTCCGGGAAGAAGCAGAAGCTGCGGGGGCTGACCTCGAGGTGATTAAGCTTGATATCACCAATAAACGGGACCAGCAGCTGATTGCCGACTACGACTATGACATTTTCGTCGCAAACGCAGCCATCGGCGAAGGAGGCCCTATCGCTGAAGTACCGGTTGACCGCGTCCGCGAAATTTATGAAACTAACGTATTCAGCACTCTTGAGAATGCACAGATTGCTGCTAAAAAATTCGTAGAAAAAGGCGGGGGCAAAATAATCTTTCTCAGTTCTATCGTCGGTGTGGTAGCGATGCCTTATTTGGCCCCATATGGCTCCACGAAGCACGCGATCGAATCCATTGCGAAATCGATGAAAGCAGAGCTTGAAGAATTCAATGTCCAGGTGGCCACCATTAACCCCGGCCCATACGAAACGGGCTTTAACGACCGGATGTTTGAAGAAAAATGGAAATGGTACGACCCGGAAAAAAACTTTACCCCGGAAAAATCAATCAGCAGCATGGAGCAAATGCTCGACAGCCAGTTTGACCCTGACGACATGATTAACAAGATGGTTGAAGTGATCGAAGCAGACCATCACGCCTTCCGTACGGCGCATCCACAGGATACGGAGGATCAGATGAAGCAGGAGGAACAGCAGAACTGGGACGCCCGCATATAAAAAATAAACCGGCCGCGTGCCGGTTTATTTTACGTTATGGTCCATGTGAAGAAACTTCATATCGGTATCTACCTGACCATACAAATACTGCTCGGGGATGTCCTCCCCGTTCAGCCAGCGGGAAAAGTCAATTTCATACGGCTTTTGGTCTCCACCAATGGCGAACCATGCCTTTTGTTCCTGCAGCAGGTAGCCGGAGGTATGAATCGTGCCTGCCCAGCTGTGATAATTATCCGAAAACACCCCGCCTTCAGTATTATTCAGCAGCCGGTACGCTTCTTCTGCGGAAGGAAGTACCTGCTTTTTCTTTTCCATAACCGCCTGCCGGGCTTTCGAATCCACTAAATAATGACGGTTTTCCTCCGGCATTTTTTCAAAGTGATTCGTACATGTCTGATCGTCTCTGCCGATAACCCCGCGCGGTGATGCCTCTACTACTTTAGAGGAGCCCTTCCTGTCCTGGATCACATAGCTGAATGAGTGTCGGTGCGGGATTTCTTTCAGCATATCAACCGCCTCCTCCACCGATGCGCATACCTCCAGGATTAAGCGGCCAATCATGGAGCAGATAAATCCGTCTCCCGGCTTTTTACGGTGCATAAAATTGTAGCCCATCGCAAGCTGTTTTTCGTTCATGCCATCCATCCGGCCGGTTACCCGCTGCGAGGGACCAATCATCGCATAGCCCTGATCCGCGGGTTGAAACAATGTGTACCTGCCCTCGTAGGTTTTCGGATGATAGTCGTAATTACGCACCAGATAATTGTCTCCGGCCATAATAGAGCAGCCCGACTTAGGTATTTCAAGACGATAGCCGGAAAAATGCATGATGATCTTTTCCATACTCCATTTCAAACCGTCCTGCAGTCCTTCAAGCTCCTCCCAGATACCCGGGGCCACCTTCATAAGCGCTTCCTTCGTTTCCCCTATGTCCACCTGAAACCGCGGTTTTCTTATTTTCCATTGCTTGTCCCGGTTTTCGACGGACAACGACCCCGCGAGACGTTCCCCCTGGTGTTTGCCAAATTCGTAATGGGTGCCGCGAAACTGCACCACGCTGCTGTATATCTCTTTCACATTGTCACCTTCATTAAATGGTTATTTTTCCCGTCGATACGTGAAAATCAGTTTCGCAAAGTGAAAAACCGCCTGCTGCCAGGCGGTTCAGCGATGCTTTTCCCGGTATTCCTGTTCGAGTATGCTCATCATTACGGCGTGATAGTACTGGTGATCGTAGTAACGGCACTCGCGCTTCATTCCCTCGTGTACAAATCCAAGCTTTTCATATACGTGAATCGCCCGGGTGTTAAACGAAAACACCTCGAGTTCAATCCGGTGGAAATTCAATTTCCCAAACCCGTATTCAAGCATCAGCTTTGTCGCTTCAGTGCCAAAGCGCTGACCGATATAGTCGTCAAACACGACCATTTGAAACCTTGCCTGCCGGCTCGCCGGCGTGTCGATATCACTAAACGAAGTATCACCGATTAATTGATCATTTCCCTGCATGAAAATACCTAGGCGAACATCTGCATGGGCGTCGGTGCCTTCAATATAGCGCTCCACATCCTCCAGGGTGTAAATACGGCTTGTGCCGGTAAACTGACGGGCAATCTGATTATTGTTAAACGCTTCATACAGCGCCGGTATTTCTTCCTTCGTGTATGGACGCAGATACAGCTGCTCTCCTTCAATAGCTTTTACTAATGGCTGCATTATTTATCCCCCATTTGTTCCCTATTATTCTGATATACAATCATCGCACTGAAATAAAAGAAGTTCATCCCAAACTGAATATCCGTTACTTCGATGCCTGCATCGTCCAGGAAGGCATTCACCTTCTTGTCGAGTCCTCCTTTATCGCTTATGGCATAAAACGTTTTTATCCTCACGTCTCTCCTCCTCAGCATTTTCCTATTATCTATTGTACCAAAAGCAGGTATGATAAAAGGAGAACAGGAGGGAAAATTATGGAACGAATTTATTACGGGGATCACCCGGAGCAGTTTGGAGAACTTCGCCTGCCCGAAGGAGAAGGCCCTTTTCCTTTAGCAATTGTTATTCACGGAGGTTTTTGGAGAATGCCCTTCGGTCTCGATATTATTCAGGACGCAGCGGAGGATTTAACCCGGGAGGGCATTGCCACATGGAACATCGAATACCGGCGCGTCGGCCACGAAGGCGGTGGATGGCCGGGAACATTTAATGATGTCAGCAGGGCCGCTGACTATGTCAGGGAGCTCGCAGCCATTCATCCCATCGACGTTCGGCGGGTATTTACCATTGGCCATTCCGCTGGGGGACAGCTAGCCTTATGGCTCGCTGCCAGGCCATTCCTGCCGGCTACCAGCGAGCTGTCCCATTTCGCTGAGCCATTATCCATGTACGGGGCAGTGAGCCTCGCCGGTGTGCTCGATATGCATCTGATGCACGAGATACACGATTACCGCAACAAAGCCACGAACGCAAAAGAACCTATGGACCCCGTCGCAGATCTACTCGGCGGTTCCCCGGATGAATTTCCTGAGCGCTATACTGAAACGTCACCGTTTGATCTGATTCCTATTGATGTGCCCCAGATACTCGTGCACGGAGCGCTCGATGTGAACGTACCGGTTGGCATCAGCGCGCAGTACCACCAGGCAGCAAAAATCGGCTACCGGTCCATACGGTATCTCGAACTCCCGGACGCGGAGCATTTTATGCTTACCGATATACAAACCGATGCCTGGAGCCTGATTAAAGAAGAAATCCATGAGATGCTTTAAAAAGACAAGAGCCTACGCCCTTGTCTTTTTAATTATTTGTTGGTACTAATATATGATTTTCTTGTAATACTCTCATTGAATTCTCATTTGCCGGCCGATAGCCTTTTTCTATTAATTCTTTTATGTAAATTTTATTATACATAAAAGCAAATATTACTCCTATAATCCATCCACCTATACCACTAGTAATAAGACCTACTACAGCTCCACCAATAAGCATAATTAAAAACCATTTCATGTCGCCCCGGAACAACGGAACGAAAAAACCGAAGAAAAATGTAGTCCAGCTAAATCCGATCTTTGTTTCTTTCATAATTCCCATTTCATTGCGAAGACCTATTTTCATATTATTGTCCTTCTTTATGTTGTATTTTAGAGTTCATAAATTTCTTTCAAAAGTGTCTGATCTATATGATCAATATTTCCGTCTCCATTGATATCGTAATTAACTTCAGTCATTCCAAAATCCTGTTCCATGCTGTCGATCAATCCGTTATGGTCAATATCCGATTGATAACTGTCAAACTCACCATCGTTGTTAAGGTCAGTATCTATTTTATCCATAATATTATCATTGTCTAAATCATTAATAGAAAATGAACCATTATTTTGAAATTCATAAGACTGTAAATCAGTTTCGTCAATTTCAAAATCGTTATTCATGTCTAAGGTGCTCATAGGGTCAAAATCAAAGACCACTTGCTTTCACTCCTTTTTATAAATTATTAAAGAATTTATTTAATCTTTTTCCAGTATTAGATAATTTTTGGCCTTGAACTTCTACTACATGCTTATAGGTATTCTCCACTCTTGTGTCTAAATCCGGCTTATGAGTATAAATAAAATCTTTATAAGGAGTTACCAAAAACGTACTATCGATTTTTTCCTTTGTCTGAGAATCCAGGGTTTGCTTTTTAAGAATATCCTTCATTAAATCATCCGCCGGTTTAAAACCCATTTTTCTGGACATATTTAAAGTTCTTAATTTCATACGATTTTTACCAGCATATTCATAAAATTGTGCTAAATAAAATAAGTATTCTGCTTTTTTACCTTTATTCGCTTCAAACTGCAATGCTCTAGTAGTGTAATCGATAGATCTGTCCAGTGTTTTCAATCTAGCGGGCATATCCGACATAGCCATTGATGAATAAGCCAGTGCTTTGCTTAATATGATGTAGTCCTCACTACGCGATACATACTCAGCATTTTTTATTCGCTTCATCGTCAGTGCAATACTCATGCCAATACATTTCGAAGGATTGAACGCTTCATATTCATCATCCAGTGAATTCAACCCTGCACTTACACCTTTACCCGCTACAAAACCGACTGGGTTTATTATTCCTCTTCCTACGCTGACTCCACTATTTAATTTTTTATAAAAGACTAGGGCTTCATAGTAAAACAACCAATGAATTGGTTCGTTAGGCTCGTCTTGAATTTTCTTTTTCAATTCTCCTAAGCCTGATGCACCTTGAACCCCGTCCCCAATTGCGGAGACTAGAGGCAGTTCAGATAATTCTTTTTTTATTTTCCTTGAATATGTAGCCAAATTTTCCTGATCACTTTTCGATAACCATTTATCTAAAAAACTTCCCATTAATAACCTCCTTAACTAAGCCTTAAGGACTAATAAAATTATACTATTATCCATATTTAATAATCAACTGGAAATTTTGTATATCATAAAAAATGCAGTGAAGTTTTTATGCTTCACTGCATGTTTCAACTTTTTCAGTATATCTTTAGCAAGCTTATTCGTGAGTGGACGTGCGAGTGTGCCAATCAATCGTCCGAAACGATTTTTTTGATAAGATTCGTACGTTTGCGTGACTGCTGTCCAGGCCGATTTTTCTTTCAATTCATAGGTTATAACAATATGCATCTGCTTCAGAGTCAATTCGTAGCTGAAAATCGATGGTTCCTTCACGACCAGATTTTTTCCTTTAAACACATAAGTAGAGCGACCTGCTTTTTGGCTTTGAGTAAACAACGCTTCTTCTTTTTTCGGATCATGTTCATATGTAATATCGCTAATTTCCGGGCTCCATGCTGCCCGCTTCCTTGGATCCGTTAAACAATCATATACTGTCTGCCTGGACGTCTTTATCAGGATCTCATGTTTCATTTTATTCCTCCTTTATCCTTTTGATAGTAAAAAAACCGGCGTCTCTGCCGGTTTTTTATTGAGACTGCAGGTGAAAACCAATGTGTTCGAGTGCAGCTTCAAGATTTCTTGAAATATGGATTTTCATTTTTAAAATTTCATTGTTGCTCAACTCGTGCTGGGCGATTGCCGGGGAGATTCCTGTCAGTAAAATGTTAACTCCCATGAGCTTCAGGGCATGAATGACGTTGATAAACACGTGCGGAAATTCACCATCCACGATCACAAGTCCGGACAAATCAATCACGAGGTGCTCAATTTTTTGGGCCGCGGCGTACTCGAGAACAGTCCGGGTAATAATTTCAGCCCGTTTTTCATCAATAATTCCCTGAACCGGAAGAATCGAAATACCTTTTCTGACCGGTATGATCGGCACATTTAAAAATCCAAGGTTGTACTGGGTATGGTCAAGCTCAATAATATGGGCAAGCACCTCTCCCATGGCTTTTAAGTAATCCACATCCTCCTGGCTGAATACTTTTTCCTCCGGATCCATGACGCACAGCGTTCCGAATACGTTACCGTTCAGATCGGTCAGCGTGACGCCAAGGAATCCCTTCATTTGCAGCTGGGAGGTCACCTCTAGTTCCCTTGTCATCACGTCTTTGGTCAGGTCCTCGGTACAGAGTGCGTCTTCCTCGTTCATGATAATTTTTCTGCAGTATGTGTCGCTGTATTCTACTGAAAAGCCCTCAGGAATAATTTCTTCTTTTTTATTGAACGTGCTGATGACAGTCATTTCATTGCTGCCGCGCTTTGTAATATACGCTGTATTCACATCAAGCTGATCGGCGATTAAATCAAACATTTTTTGCGAAACAGATTTCAACGATGGGAATTCGGTCGAATCCAGGCTGTATTCTTTTTGCAATTTTTGTTCCTCCAACATTTAGTTTAATTGCGGGGGCAGTTTGCACATTAGAATTATTATAATACTTTTCCTTTTCCCAAACAATACATGTGTCTTTAGTATGGTATAAATGTTTATTTAGTATGTATTTTCATACAAAAAAGCCAGGGTAATCCCCTGACTCAAGTGTAAAGCGTATGGACTGTAAAGAGCGCGTTTTCAACGAATCCATGCTCTGAAGCGTGCGGGCGGTCATCTCCGTCTCCGTATCCATAATCAAGCATGCGGTTTCGATTCAGGCAAAGCTTTACCATGGCTGGCTGAAAAAGATTAAAGAGCTCAAAGCGTCCGGCGAGCTCCGGGAAACGTTTTTGATACGCTTCAATTGTTTCCACTGTCATTTTCCAGAATGTATGCTCTGCAAGTAAGCTTTTACGGTCAAGCAGATCCGACAGGTAGCGGAAATGGCAGATGAACAATCCCGTAAAGATAAACTGCACGAGCCCCTCCGGCGGTTCACATCGCAGAACCTGCTTTAAGTCCTCCGGAAGGTCTTCAAGCTCCGGCAGCTGCTGATCACTCACATTTACGTCATCTACGAAGTCTTTCATAATAAGCCGGTGCGGCTCGTAGTTCTTTAATACCACGATCGTATTCTGGCCGTGCGGTGAAAAAACGGTGCCGTATTTATACATGTAATGCAGCAGCGGAGGAAGCACTGAATCAAACAGCTGTTTGATCCACGCTTCTGTACTTAATCCCGACCGTTCCACGTATTCCAGCACCAAAGGCTTTCCATTTGCATCTTCGTGCAGAAGGGCCGCCAGCGTTACTGGTTTTTCCTCCTCTTCCACAGCCGTATAAATACTTTCTCTCCAGACAGCCCCCAGCATTTCTGTATACTGGTACGGCACTCCCTGCAGATGATGAAACGCAGGGTGCGGCACATCGATTGTTTCAGTTTCCCCGAGCAGCCCCACCCTGCACGTATTCTTCAGGAATGGGTCTTCGTCCTTGACCGTCTGAATCCACTTCGTCACTTCCGGAGCCGCCATTGTCCGCTCACTGGGCAGCCCCCGGTACACCAACGTATTTAAAATACTTACCGGGAGCTTCACATGTTTTTTTGTTTTATGCTCTGTATTTACGAACGTACGAATCGATTGCTGCGGAAGGTATGTGTCTTCTGAATACTGCAATGGAATAATCCATCCTTTGGCAATGTACTCAGCGTAAAGCGTCACAATGTGATTGTCCCACTGCCAGGCATGCACCGGCATGTAATAATAGTTCTCCGGAGCTCTCCCGGCCCGGTTTATAAGATCGCGAAAATGTTTTCGTTCACTCTCATTCAGTTCCTCTTCTATTAAACGATGGTAACCGTCAGCGTGTACCGTTTGAAACGAAGCTGCTTTCTTGTGGACCGCTATCCAGAACAAACGAACCTTCTGCTTGTGTTCAGGAGCATAAGAAAGATAATCCTGAAAGCTGAAGCCAATGCGGCCTTTATTGTAAGTAATCCATGGATGCCCTCCCATTTCTCCTTCAAGCTGCAAATAATCCATTTCCGCAAGCTCGGCAGCTGTCGTTTGTTTGTCCAGCAAATGGCAGTCCGCGGTCAGGGTATGATAATATTCTTTCAGTAAATGGCCGGCGGTCTCACTCGAGATCGGTGCCATTTGCTGAAGTTCAAGCAGAAAAGCATCTGCCCGCACAGGTACTTCTACATCATGTTCTTTTTTTACGATGCTTTCCGGGTACACATGGGCACTGTCAAAAAGCCGCTTGCGTGCAGAAAATGTATAAACTGCTCCAGAGGCTTCTACTTGAAGCGTTTGGGGGTCGCCTTCTTTTACAATATCTGCTTCTATAATAGCTTCATACAAAAATTCCTGGAGCATCTTCGCCGTTAACCGCTGATTCGCTTCCTCCCAGTGCCGCTGTTGGACGGCCCCAAAGGATTCAGCCGTATATGGATTCATCTGTTTTCTTCCCTTCTTTTTAGGATTAGGATCACAGGTTTACGCAAAAACCCCGGTCTTTTTTCTCTCAAATTGCTGGAAAACATTTTTGGTCCGGACACGGTAAACCTCCCGGCCGGCGATTTGATTAATAATGACCGCGTTCCGATGCGCTCCAAGCCCGAGATCCGGCGCCCCAACGCCGTGTGTGTGCATTTCACCGTTTTGAATAAACACATGACGGTTCCTTTCAGCCTGTACAGCGCGGTACTTTTCATCAATCTGCAGACGCCCGTGTTTATCACGCTGCAGCCTTGCTTCGATACCTTTTAAAAACGGCTGTGGAGACGGCTGATAGCCTGTCGCAGCGATTAACGCTTCCGTTTCTTCTGTGTATTCCGTACCGTAGTTAATCTCCCTCAAAAACAGCTTCATTTTGTCGGCGGGCATTCTCTCTATGTTCATCACTTCCGTATTTGCCTGCAGAGTGATGTCTTCGCTCTCCCCTCCGATCGTCTGCTCATAAAGCTCATCGTACACCGCAGCTATGGTGTCAGCGCTGATCCCTTTATACAGAAGATCCTGCTTCTGGAGCAGCTGTTCCTTTGTGTAAGAATCAAGGTGGTAGAAATAACTAATATATTCCGGCGAAAAATGCTCCAGCCCGAGCTTGGAATACTCCATCGGAAAAAATCCTGAAGACCTTGTATACCAACGCAGACTGTAGCCATATTCAGGCCGGTTCTTTAACAGATCGAGAAAAACTTCAGCGGCGCTCTGTCCGGATCCTGCCACCGTAATGCTCTCCTTTTGAAGAAGCTCCTTCCGGCGGTACCGGTAATCAGCAGAATGGCAGACATCTCCTCCCTTTTCTGCCCAGAAGGGAAGCGACGGTTTCGTGCCCGTACCTGTCACGATGTGCCTGGTATAGTAGTATTCGGTTGTTTTCCCATTCGAACGTACCGCTTCCACTTTATACAGGCTGCTTTCTTCCAGAAAGGACACATTGGCCACATACCGGCCAAACCGGCAGGAGGAAAGCTTGTCCGCTGCCCACTGGCAGTAG
Source organism: Marinococcus sp. PL1-022 (assembly GCF_033845285.1). Taxonomy (NCBI): domain Bacteria; kingdom Bacillati; phylum Bacillota; class Bacilli; order Caryophanales; family Bacillaceae; genus Marinococcus; species Marinococcus sp. PL1-022. Next base: position 2,232,893 of record NZ_JAWXCX010000001.1, read on the forward strand.
TCATTGTATTCGCGACGAGGAATATGAAATTTTTCATAGAAATAAAAAGCATACAGCCGATTCTTTTCCTGTAAATACTGCAAAAAGGAGCAGGGACTCTTTGGGTCTGCCATTGTGACCAGATCAGCAAGAAAAGGAACCTGCAGACTGGTGCCATCGAGCAGCATACCACCGTGCCATTCAAACGCTTCATTTTCATCCAGGAATACGCCTTGTATTTCCGGTACGTTTTCCACAAGCGCTGCCATCCCAAGGTTGAATGGCCCAATGCCTATGCCAAGTACGTCATATACTTCTGTTTCAGCTGCCACCGGCTGTCCCTCCTTCAAATGTCTCCCGTCTGCAAACCATTAGAAGCCCCCGTTTATCCGGCAGATCCACCGGCTTTACAGGCTCAAACCCCGCTTTTTTAAACACATGAATCATTTTGCCGTTGGTGATATCGGGCTCTGCAATGATCCGGGCTGTCCGGGCGTGTTGAAACTGCATCGAAAGCATAGCCTTTAAAAGCGGCAGGGCGCAGCCTCTGCCTGTTTCTTCCGGAGGCCCAATCAAAAGGTGTACACCCTGATCTCCCGGTTCCGCCCTGTAATAGGAACCAATGACGTCATCCGCTGCCCAATACACCTCCCAGTAGCTGACCGGACGTTCGTCGATCTCTCCGATGTAAAGGGTCTGATGGGTATCATTAAGCGCCTTATGCAGATGGGTTTGATATTTACTTTCACTTATATTCAACTGCCAAAATGGAACCACGTGAGCCTGGTGCATCCAGCCGTGCAGCAGGTAAAAGTCGGCTGTTTCATCAACTGCGCGGAATTGAATGCGTTCACCTGCCTGCCCGCCCGGCTCCCGGGTAAACGTATGAGAATTAGATTGCTGGGCTTTCATGCTGCAAGCACTCCTTTGCGGTCAACGGGTTTGAAATATGAATATAAACGGACTGTTCAGCAAGGGAGCCGACCAATTCATCCATATCAAAAAAACGGGTCAGCAGATTACCCTTGGAAGGGATTGTTTCGTGTTCAAGAAGGCTTTCAGTTAAGGCAGAACGGCCGAATGATTTTTCTGCATCTTCAAGCTCTTCGCGCAGTATTCGCAGCAGCTCCGCCTCTTCAATCAATTCTGAAGCTCCGAAGCCGTTAATCAGTCCAAACAAATGGTTGATAAAAAAGTAGTAACGAAAGCGTTCGTCTGCAATATCATCTGCGCATACCGTATCGCTTGAAGCATTCAGCTCCGGTACGTACTCCTTTAAGTGGGCTTCCTTCGAGCGTGCAAAATAGTAGCCCTGGTTGTCCCGGTAATAAAACACCTGCGGATAGCCGCCGGTAAAACGCACGACGGAATTCTGCTGATGGGCTTCAAGCGCAATGCCGTGGGTCATATACAGCCAAAGCATCGGATGCAGGGAGATTGATAAATACTTCCTGAACCAGTCCCGGCTTACCTCGGCAGTGCTCCGGTTTTCTGCCTGAGCAAGGCTTCGGATCAGATTGCCTAGCATACTGCCTTCTCCGTAAGCATCGTGCACCAGCCCTGCGGCCAATGATACCTGGTCGTCCATAGTTTCCTGAAAAGGGTTTTGCCGGATAATCGTTTCAAAGCCTGTTTCTTCTTCACCTTTAAGGGCGATGTATGCTGGGTCACGAACAATTTCAAATTCCGGAAAAAACCGTGCTGCCTCTTTCCCAATCCGGCTCTGCATCAGCTGTTCCACTTCTACGCCGCGCACGAGTTCCTTTTTTTGATTCACACGCAGGGAATTGGTAACCTTCACCGGAATAGAGACTTTGAACATATAAGGTGAATGCTCATGGTAAAGTGTCCGGATCGAGGAGGTCGCTGTAAAGCTCCGGCCAGCCGGGCCAAGGTACGCTAATTCTCCCTGGTCTAACTTCTGCTGAAGGGGTTCCTGCCGGAGCATGGCCTCTGCCTGAAGCGGATGCACCGGCAGCAGAGCATATCCATCATCCAAGCGACAATAGTTTTCTTTAAATAGTTCCTCTGTCTCTGGCGCATTTTGGAGCTCGTTTTTCACGATAGCTGACGCACTTTCTTTTTCCATCGATGCTTCCTCTACATGTGCTGACGGGGCCCGGAAAAAATGCAGCTGAAAACGACCGCCGGTTTCCGGGGAATACAGGTCTCTTTCCTCTTCGCGTTCCATTCCCTGACGGCTTTTAGGGGTCGGGTGCAGCAGATGCCCGAGCAGAAGGGCCTGTTCTGAATCAATGTAGCGGGAGACGATTTCTTCCTTCTGCTCCTTGCGTGCTTCCAAAAACAGCTCTGTGAGCTCAAAGCTCTGCAGCACCCGCTGCATCATCTCTTCTTTCCCTCCGTTATCGCCGTATTCAAGCGCAAGCTCCTTCAAAAGCAGAGCCCCGGTGGTCAGCACATCAAGCTCAAGCAGGGAGCCGCTTTCCAGGGTTTTATAATAAAGCGGAAAACGAAAGATATGCCGGTGGGTCAACGAACGGTATTTTACTGGAAGGATCAGCTCGATGTTCTGACGGGAGAGCTCCACGCGGCACTCCTCCTCGCCCCAGACACCGCTTCCGGTTTCACGCAAATAACAATTGATAAAGCTCTGCATTGAAGCTTCTGCTGCTTTCTGTTTAAAATCCAAGACTTTTCCTCCTTCGTAAAATTTCAATTTTCCGTCCTGCTTTAATGACCAACTGGATGACATGATCAATATCTTTTTCTGTCGTTAAAGGGTTCAGCAGCGTGCATTTTAAAAACTGTCTTTCGTCTATTTTCGTCTTGGCAATTACTGCTTCGCCTGAGGCATATAGCTGCTGCTGAATTTCTCTATTGATCTCATCCTCCTCCACTTTTTCAAAGGAATGCTCTGGGCAGTATTTAAACACCACTGCATTCATTTCCGGCTTCATTAACAGGTAAAGCGCCGGCTCGTCGTTAATTTTTTCCGCGAGACGTTCGGCCTGTTTTAACCCACGGCCTATCATTTCCGCCCATTTTTCCGTTCCGAGGGTACGGAGCGTCATCAATATTTTAAGTGCATCGAATCGGCGGGTCGTCTGCGTCGAATAGTCCACAAGGTTCGTAAAGCCCTCATCCCTGTCCTCCTCCGGATTCAAATACTCCGCCCCATGTCTGATAAAACGAAAACTATCCTGGTTCCTGACTAAAAAAGCCCCGCAGCTGACCGGCTGATAAAATAATTTGTGAAAATCCACCGCCAAAGAATCTGCGTTCTGCATCCCTTCAAGCTTGTCCGTATAATCACTGCAGAGCGCTAATGCCCCGCCAAATGCTGCGTCCACATGCATCCACAGATTCTCTTTCTTGGCCGTATAATGAATATCGCCGAGCGGGTCAATGCTTCCAAAATCAGTTGTGCCGGCAGTAGCCACTACGGCAATCGGATGATCACCGGCTTCCCTTGCCTCCTGTATGAAGGCTTCAAGCTTTCCCGTGCTCATCTTTTTATGCTCATCTGTTGGCACGCCTACTACTGCCCGCTCTCCCAGTCCAAGCTGAACTGCCGATTTTTTGACTGTAAAGTGCGCTTCCTCTGAACAGAAAATTTTAAATCGGGCTGCTTCCGGAGGAAGACCGCCGGCTTTTACATCATGTGACAATTTCTGTGCGCAGTACTGGTCTCTTGCAAGCAGCAGCCCCATAAAATTCGACTGAGTGCCTCCGGTGGTAAATGTTCCCGCAGCAGCTTGAGGCAGCTGGTACAATTCACACAGCCAATTCACTACTTCTGTCTCCACTGCTGTTGCTGCCGGACTCTGATCCCAGGAATCCATTGATTGATTTAATGCACTCACAATTACATCCGCGCACACCCCGGACAAAAGCGGCGGACAATGCAGATGCGCCATTGCATGAGGATGGCTGATGTTTAAAGAGGGTTTCATAATATGCTCCATTACTTCCTCAAGCACACTATCAAAAGCATGTTCATTCTCTGTGCCCTGAAAGAATTGCTTTACCTGCGGCTCTGCTGCTTCGGGCACAGGCCTTTCACTTTCATTGAAAAATTCCGCTATATAAGCAGACGTCTGTGTTAACATTTCAAGCATTCTGCCCTTATCACCAACGCTGGTTAAAAATTCATTATCAAATGCGGTGTGCGACTCTTCCTTTACAACCGGCATATCGTCTCCTCCATTATCTGTTATTTATAGATAATGAAAATCATTATCAATTATCCCGAAAAAATAAAAGCTTCTTTCGAGCTCTTAGTTACAATGTACACACTAATTGAAAATGATTATCAAAGTCAATAATTGCTGTGGAATTGATTCAAAGGTTGGTGCCGGCCGATTAAACAGTTTAGGTCTATTACCCTTTCATTCGTCCCCATCGTGACTTAATATCCACCTGCGAGCTTTCGTGTCGTTAGTTTAAAAACACCCCTCTCGGGTAATAAGCCGGGTATCAATAACTATTATCAGGAGGTGCAGCAATTGCTCGTACGTACAAAGGATTTTCAGGCATTTTGGATTTCAGCCACCGATGAAGAAGCGATAGGCGCCATTTCTGACGTCTATTTCGACTCCAGAGGCGAATGGAAGGTACGGTTTCTCGTCGCTGACACCCGTACGTGGTTTGTCGGCGGAAAGGTTCTGCTCAGTCCCCAGCTGATTAACCGCCTTGACCTGGCCGGCCAGGCCATTCAGATGAATGCTTCGAAAGACCAGATTAAAGACAGCCCGAAGCCGGACGAACACGAACCTATTTCCCGTTCCTATGAAGCCTCGGTGCTAAATTATTACAGCCTGGAGCCTTATTGGATCCCGACAGCTGGAAGTACTGACACAGAAACGGTCATGCCTGTAGGCGGCCCGTTCGCCCCAATGGATGACGACGATAATAATGCACGTCCTGCCCATGACACAGCTGTCACCGGCGCAGAAGAAAATGAAATGGAAGCTGCCCAAAACAAAGAAGACTACTATCTGCAGAGTACGAAGGATCTTCGCGGCTATGATATTTATACGAACGGCGAAAGCATTGGCACCATTTCTGACGTTGTTTTTGACACAAACGACTGGAGCGTCCAGTTTATCGAAGTCGATACCGCTGGTGCACTATCAAGTGACCACTCCCTTGTTCCGGTGGAATGGTTTAATCAGTTCAGCGCCATGGATGAAAGTGCCACCGCCAGTCTGAGCCGTGAAGCTGTGGAAAATTCGCCTGATTACGAAGCCTCCATGACACTGACCGATGATTACGGCGAAGAAATCCGTCGTCACTTCGGCAGCCCATCAAACAGGTAAACGCCGGACTCCCGCTGCTTAAATGCAGCGGGCTTTTTTATGTGTGCTGGAACCAGAACCTCTGTGATATGTTAAAATAAATAAGCTAATAATCCTTCAAACAGCTCAGGAGTGGACTACCAATGGATAAAAAAGATATTTCCGACCTTCGCAGGCAGTTAAAAACAGACAACGATCTGCTCACAATCTCCGACATTTTTAACGTTTACATAATGAAAGAAACCACCGATATTTATCACCACCAGAGCCAGCCGTTCGAAATGCTCGACAGTGACCAGCAGGAGCTGTTTATGGCCAATTTCAAAAAGGTTCTCACCGGGCAGCTGGATGAAAAGCTATTCGAACTGAAATTTCAGCAGGACGCTGAAGACTCCAGCCAGCTCATTCTTCATAAAGGCCTCTTAAGCCGCAATGTTGAAGACTGGAAGGAACAAATGCTTCGCATGACCGAAAAAATGATTGAAGACCATCCGTATGAAAAGGACACTGTTATTACCTTTATCCGTGCCGACTATTTAAAGCCGGCCAAACAGCGGAACGAAGTGGAAGAAACGAGCGGCCGCGATGCAGTTTATACCAATTCTTTCATTCTCTGCAGCATTAATAAGACAGAAGAGCCGAAAAAAGAAATGCAGTTCGACTACATTGAGAAGGAATTTAAATACAAGGTCGAGGCCGATCCGGTTATTGATCTCAAGCATCCGCTGGCAGGCTTCCTGTTTCCGGCTATGACCGAAGGGACCGCTGACGTCAATCATGTGCTTTATGCGGCGTCGAAGCCCAATGAGCCGGACTACCGGTTTATCGAAGACGTGCTGAACGGCGAAGAGATCGTTACGGCCAAAGAAAACAAGACCGTGTTCGAGGATATTGTAAGAGACGTGGTCGGCGATCAGATGAATCCCTCCAAGCTTGCGAACGTCTACGGGGAAATTCACCGGGTCGTCGAAGAAAACGAAGAGGATACGCCGCCGATGCTTGACTATAAAGATGTCGAACGGGTACTACAGCAGAGCGGCGAGCAGGTGGATACCGACAAAGTAAAAACGGCCTTTCAGCGGGTGACCGATAACGAAACATATGAACTGAAAGCAAACAGCATCGTGCCGAAATACAACTCCAAATCCATTAAAATCAACACGAAAATCGCCAATATTTCGATCAGCCCGCAGGATCTCGAATACGTGAGACAGGTCAACTACCAGGGAAAACGCTGCATTATGATTGAAATTGAAGAGGACGCAGAGATCGAGGGCTTCAAAATGCTGCCCGAGGCCTTTGGCGAAGATACTCAGTAATAAAACAAGGAAGGTCCCGCGCCCGGGGCCTTCCTTGTTTTTTAATATACAGTTGTGCTCCTGTCATTCCTTTTGCAGGTGCCCTCTTATTTCCGCACCAACTTTGTGGCTACTTCCACATGCGTTGTCTGCGGGAACATGTCCACCGGCTGGGCTTCTACAACCTCGTATCCGCCCTCCACGAGGTGCTTTAAATCCCGGGCGAGTGTCGCCGGGTTACAGGAGACGTATACGATACGTTCGGGTGCTACCTCGAGCATTGTATCAAGCAGCTGTTCGTCGCAGCCCTTCCGCGGCGGATCCACGACCACGACATCCGGACGCAGCCCGTTTGCCTTCACCCACCACGGCATCACTTCCTCTGCTTTTCCTGTCGCAAAGGTTACATTATCAAAATGATTCAGCTGCGCGTTTCGCTTTGCATCACTCACGGCCTGTGGCACTACCTCCACGCCGTAGACTTCCCGGGCTTTTTCTGCGAGAAACAGCGAGATGGTACCGATGCCGCAGTAAGCATCAATAACCGTTTCATGACCGCGCAGGTCCGCGTACTCCAGCGCTTTATCGTACAGCGTTTTTGTCTGGACCGGGTTCACCTGGTAAAAGGACCGCGCAGAGATCGCAAACTTCACGTCACCAATGTGGTCGTAAATGTAGTCTTCGCCCCACAGCGTCTTCGTGCGTTCACCAAAGATGACATTCGTTCGTTTCGTATTCACGTTTTGAACGATGCTTGCGGTATCCTTTACTTCATCTCGAACAGCTTCGATAAACCTTTGCTCATCCGGGATTTTTTTGCCGTTTGTAATAAGAACAATCATCAGCTGGCCGGTGGTCGGTGCGTAACGCGTTACGACGTGTCGCAGAAAGCCGCTTCCGCTTTCTTCATCATAGGCGCTCATGCCAAACCGGCCGGCAATATCCTTTACCTGCTGGACGGCAGCGTCGTTTTCCTTCTGCTGAATAATGCACTCATCCATATCAATAATGTTATGCGTACGCTTCTGGTAAAAGCCTGCCTTCAGCTGTCCGTCCTCTTTTACCCCGATCGGCACCTGGGCTTTGTTGCGGTAGCGCCACGGGGCCTCCATGCCGATCGTATCACGGACCACTGCTTCATCGAGGCCGCCGATCCGTTCGAACGCATCCTTCACCTGTTTATGCTTGTAGCGGAGCTGGGCATCGTAGGTCATATGCTGCAGCTGGCAGCCGCCGCATTTTACATAAATCGGGCACGGCGCTTCGGTTCGTTCGCTGCTTTCTTCAAGAACAGTAATAAGCTTTCCAAAGCCGTAGCCTTTTTTTGTTTTAATAACCTTGGCCTCTACACGCTCGCCGGGCAGGGCGTACGGAATAAACATCGCATATCCGTCGATTCTTCCAACTCCGTGTCCTTCATGGGTTAAATCCTCAATTGTCGTCTCTATTAATTCATTTTTTTCTACCGGGGCTTCCGGCTTATTTTGCTTACTCATTATTTCGTTCCTTCCGTTCATTCTAGTCTGTCAGCAAAATTGTAACACAGGAGCAGTTTGGCGTCCGTCTGTTCGCACGCTATAATGTAGGAACACTAGAAGCAAATGGTTAGAAATGGAGAGATTTGTATGAACATCCGTCTCATTGAGACGACCGATGCCAGCGATCACCTGGCGTTCAGCCAGCAGCTCGACAATAAAACGTCCTATATGCTTTTGGAGCCGGGAGAGCGAAGGCCAACGGCCGAACAGCATCAGCATATGGTCAACGAGTTTATTATGAAGGATCATCTTGTGCTTTTTGTTGTGGAGGATGCGGGTGCGGTCGTGGGGCACGCGATGGGGGTCGGAGGCAGTACCATTCGTAATTACCGAACCGCCTCTGTCGTTATAGGCATCCTGCCGGCCTACCACCGTCTGGGCATTGGCAGCCGGCTGCTCGGACGTATCGAAGCATGGGCGATAGAACGAAGTCTTCACCGCCTGGAGCTGACCGTAATAGAAGAAAATACGGGAGCACGTGCTCTCTACGAACGCTTCGGCTTTCGGGAGGAGGGCGTCAAAAGAAACTCGCTTTTTGCCCACGGAGCGTATGTTAACGAAATAATGATGGCTAAGCTGCTGTAGAAAGGAGCAACACTGTGCGTATTTCATTTGAAGCGATTTATGAGTTGATTCTTGCTGCTCTCTTAATATTTTCATTGACGGTAGATTTGCCGCCGGACCAGTCACGGGCACTTGATGTATTTATTTACGTGTTGTTTGTGATTGATTTTGCTGTCCGCTTTTTTGCGAGCGACAACAAGTGGCAGTACGTTAAAAGTAATCCACTCGAGCTGATCGCCATTCTGCCGCTCGGGGAAATTTTCCGGGCTGCCCGACTCGTTCGTCTCTTAAAAGTCCTGCGTTTGATTGTACTTTTCAGCCGGAAGCACTCTCCATTCGACGTATTTTTTTCTAAATACCATATAGACAGAGCTGTCATTATTGTCGGCGTGCTCCTGTTTGCGGCCAGTCTTTCCATGCGATGGATTGAACCAGATTTTCACACTTATGAGGAGGCGCTGTGGTGGGCAATCGTCACGACGACCACAGTCGGATACGGAGATTTCATTCCAGTAACAACTGCCGGCCGGATTATTGCAAGCATTCTGATGATCGTCGGCATCGGCCTGATAGGCGTGATCACCGGGACTGTAGCAGCCTTTTTCTCTCAGAACCAACGCGCGCTGCCTCCCGAAGCCCGGCACGTGCAGGAAACGCTGAACCGCTACCCGAAAATTACCACCAAAGAAATGGATGACATGATTGCTTCACTCGAAAGGTGGAAGGAGCGCTACAAGAAAGAGGAAGATCAATCATCGTAGCTGTCTTCCTCTTCCACACCGATCACCTGGCTGCGGCGTTCAAGCAGGACCACGTCCCGCCAGCGCCCCTGCATTTTGCCAATACGCTCCCGTACACCTACTTCACGGAACCCTTTGCGCCGGTGAATGCGCAGACTGTAATCATTTTCCGGAAAAATACCGGCCTGCAGCATCCAATAGCCTTCTGCTTCTGCTTTTTCAATTAATGCCTCCAGAAGCGTTCCGCCTACGCCCCGCCCGCGTTCATCCTGATGAATATAGACATTTGTTTCGCCTACACCTTCATATACTTCCCGGCCGGAAACCGGTGCGAGCGCTGCCCAGCCGATTACTTTTTCAGTTGTAGTGTCGATAGCAACGAGACGGCAGGCCAGGTCGTGCGTCGCTGACCACAGCTCCCATGACGGCGCCTCCGTTTCAAATGTCGCATGCTCGCTCATAATTCCCATTTCGTATATGTCCCGGACTTCAGGCCAATGCTCCTTTTGCATTCTAGTTATGTAGTAGTCCACGTGCATCTACCCCTTATCCTGTTTTTTTCCTAGAATAACATACCTGTTTTTCTTTTGTTTATTTCAGCATCCACCCTCAGGTTGTTTATAATTCAATAAACAAAGGAATACTTTTCACGTACCCCGTCTCTTTGCCACAGTGAATTATACTTATGAAAAGGACGTGTTTGCATGAAGTATCGTCGATTAGGGAACTCCGGCGTAAAAGTAAGTGAAATCGGCCTTGGCAGCTGGCTTACCTACGGCTCTTCTGTGGAGGACCAGACTGCAGGCAACATCATTCACCATGCATATGAAAACGGCATTAATTTCTTTGACACCGCGAACGCCTATAACCGGGGCGAAGCGGAAAAGGTCGTAGGCAAAGCGTTAAGCTCCTATAACCGGGACAGCTACGTGCTTGCTTCGAAGGTATATTTCCCAATGGGAGACGGACCGAATGACCGTGGACTTTCCCGCAAGCACATTATGGAGCAGTGCGATGCCAGCCTGCAGCGCCTCGGAACGGATTATATGGATTTGTATCAATGCCACCGCTATGATCCAGATACTCCGCTCGAAGAGACGCTGATGGCACTTGACGACCTTGTTCGCCAGGGTAAAATATTGTACTACGGCTTCAGCGAATGGTCCGGAGCCCAGATCAGTGATGCGGCGCATATTGCCGATAAACGAAACCTTCACCGGCCGGTGTCGAACCAGCCAATCTACAACATGCTCGTACGCTACATTGAGAAAGAAGTACTTCCGATCAGCGAACGCGAAGGACTCGGGCAGGTCGTCTTTTCCCCGCTTGCCCAGGGCATTTTAACCGGTAAATACCGTCCGGGCGAGCAGCCTCCAGCTGACAGCCGCGCTGCCAATTCAGATATTAATTTTGCGATGGACCGTTTCATGGACGACCGCATTCTCGAAAATGTTGTCAAGCTGGAGAATTTAGCCCGTAACGAGCTCGGTGTTAAGCTTTCCCAGCTTGCCCTTGCCTGGATTCTCCGAAAGCCTGGCGTAAGCTCTACTATCGTCGGAGCGAGCCGTCCCGAACAGCTTGAAGAAAATTTAAAAGCTGCCGAGCTGGAGCTCCCGCACAATCTGCTCGATGAAATCGACAGTACCCTCCAGGAAATCGAAGGTGTTACCTCCAGGCTTCATTAAATACTTTCCCTCCGACCACGGCGGGATTATTTTTATATACAGAACTTCTATATTTTCATTATTTTTAAATGGTGCTATAATGAACTTGTGTAAGCGTTTCCAATTTTTCTCTAATACGAAGGAGGATTTTGCATGAGATACGATGCACCAAACACCCCTGAAAGCCTGGTACATTTTAAAAACAAATACGACAACTTTATTGGAGGCGAATACAGGCCGCCGGCCCAGGGCGAATATTTCGATAACGTCAGCCCGGTTACCGGTACCGTTTTCTGCCAGATTGCCCGTTCAACGAAAGAGGACGTTGATGCGGCAGTAGCAGCAGCAAATAAAGCGAAGGAAGCCTGGGGCAAAACATCCACCACCGAACGATCCAATATTTTAAATAAAATGGCGAACCGGATGGAAGAAAACCTTGAAATGCTGGCCGTTGCCGAAACATGGGAAAACGGCAAAGCTGTCCGGGAAACGCTGAACGCTGATATACCGCTTGCTATCGATCACCTGCGCTACTTTGCAGGCGTTATCCGTGCCCAGGAAGGAACAATTGGCCAAATTGACGATGATACTGTAGCTTATCATTTCCACGAGCCGCTCGGCGTTGTCGGCCAGATTATTCCGTGGAACTTCCCGATCCTTATGGGCATCTGGAAGATCGCTCCTGCGCTTGCTGCCGGCAATTGCATCGTGCTCAAACCGGCCGAACAGACCCCGGCGTCGATTTACAAGGTGCTTGAGCTTGTCGAAGACCTTCTTCCGCCAGGCGTTCTGAACGTAGTGAGCGGATTTGGTGTCGAAGCCGGCAAGCCGCTGGCCCAGCACGAAGGCATTGATAAAGTGGCGTTCACCGGGGAAACCACGACTGGCCGCCTGATTATGCAGTACGCTTCGGAAAACATTATTCCGGTAACGCTCGAGCTTGGCGGCAAATCACCGAATATTTTCTTTGAGGACGTGATGGCCGAGGATGATTCGTATCTCGATAAAGCGATCGAGGGCTTCGTTATGTTTGCCTTGAACCAGGGGGAAGTGTGCACGTGTCCATCCCGTGCTCTTATTCAGGAATCCATTTATGACAAATTTATCGAACGGGCCATTGAACGCGTCAAAGCCATCAACATCGGCCATCCGCTCGACACCGACACTATGATGGGCGCCCAGGCCTCCAAGGAACAGCTCGATAAAATTCTTTCGTATCTCGATATTGGAAAACAGGAGGGCGCAGAGGTTCTAGTCGGTGGTGAAGCAGCCCAGGTCGACGATGAAGACCGTTCGCAGGGGTATTATGTACAGCCGACCGTATTTAAAGGCCACAACAAAATGCGTGTGTTCCAGGAAGAAATCTTCGGGCCAGTGCTGAGTGTGACTACCTTTAAAACGAAAGAAGAAGCGATGGAAATCGCCAACGATACGCTGTACGGCCTCGGCGCCGGTGTATGGTCCCGTGATATGAACACCGCCTACCGATTCGGGCGCGCGATCCAGGCCGGCCGTGTATGGACCAACTGCTTCCATGACTACCCGGCGCATGCAGCATTCGGCGGGTATAAAAAATCGGGTATTGGCCGGGAGAACCACAAAATGATGCTTGATCATTACCAGCAGACGAAAAACCTTCTGGTCAGCTACAGCGAACAGCCGAAGGGATTCTTTTAAGAATCTGCCGGCCGGAAGCATATAAAAAGGAGGATTATCATGGCAGTAGAGCGTGTAACCGCTACTGACGCTGCCCTTGAACTGATTAACCGACTGACAAAGCGACATGGCCCGTTAATGTTTCACCAGTCCGGCGGCTGCTGCGACGGCAGCGCCCCGATGTGTTATCCGGAGGGCGACTTTAAAACCGGCAACAGTGACATGTATATGGGTGACATCGGCGGAGCCCCGTTTTATATGTCCAAGGATCAATTTGAATACTGGAAGCATACGCAGCTGATTATTGATGTTGTCGATGGCCGGGGCGGAATGTTTTCTCTCGAAGGGCCAGAGGGTAAACGGTTTTTAACCCGCTCACGGGTGTTTTCCGAAGAAGAACGCACCGAGCTCGAACAAAATTCTGCTGTTTAAACGTCCAGGCATTCTGCATTTACGCAGAATGCCTTTTTTTCTGCCTGGTGTGCCTATTGTCATTTCGGGTATTTCTTATTATTCTATAATTAACAAAGAAATAAGCACCGTTTGAGGGCGCGCTACAGTAAAGGATGAAGGCCTATGCATCATTCATCAGCATCACCATTCAGACCCTTCCCCACCCTGGAGACGTCAAGGCTCCGGCTCCGGGCTCTGCGGTATTCAGATCTTGAAGATATTTACGAATACGCCTCCAACCCGCTTGTCTCCCGCAACGTTTTGTGGGACACTCACAGAAGCCGCGGAGAAACAAAAGATTTTCTGGATATCACGATGAACTCCTATAAATACGGCGACCGGGCACCGTTTGGCATCGAACGCAAGGATTCCGGCAAAGTAATCGGCACTATCGATTTTGTGCATTGGGACCGTGGCCACGCCAATGGGGAAATTGGATACACGCTCGCCCCGGATCATTGGAACCAGGGGTTCGGCTCGGAAGCAGCGTGGGAAATCATCCGCTTCGGCTTTGAAGATATGGGCCTGCACCGGATTGAAGCCCGGTGTTTTATCGAAAATACAGCCTCAGCCAAGGTGATGGAAAAGGTCGGCATGGTGCATGAAGGCACACTGCGCCGTTCCCTGTTGATCCAGGGGGCGCGGCGGGATGTAATGATTTACGCAATTTTAAAAACAGAATGGAAAAATAATTAAAACAGCCGGCGATGCGGCTGTTTTTTTACGGACAGAACAATTCAATATGCTGGTATAAATTTTCAAACGTCGTCGGCAGATGACCTCCGTATTCCCCGTCGAGATTCAGCTGCATGTCTTCTTCTGCTTCTATACGAAGCTGTTTCGCTTTAAAATACTTTATTTTAGGATTCTCCAGATGCCTGCCGCGTAAGGCCTGGCGCAGCAGCTGGCTGAATTCAAACATTGTCATCTTCTGTACGATCATCACATCAAAATAGCCGTCATTATACTCTGCCTGCGGAAGAAGCTTTTCAAAACCGCCGACAGAATTGGTGTTGGATACGAGAAACATTGTAATTTCTTCCTCGAGAAACTTTCCATCATATTCAACAGTCGTCATCTGCGGCTGCAGGGACCAGAATTTCTCAAACCCCTTAATGAAATAGGCAGCCTGTCCCAGGGCCGTTTTCAGTCCCTTTGGGGTGTCATAGGTGAGTTCTGTCAGCTTCCCGCCCGCGGCAATATTAATAAAGTATGAGCCATTCGCCTTTCCTATATCAATCTTCTGGGTGCGCCCGCGTACAAATACGTCACAGACTTCTCCAATTTCTTTTCCCTGCAGGCCAAGAGCACGCGCAAAATCATTCGTCGTTCCAGCAGGAATAAGCCCTACTTTGGGACGCCACTCCTGTTCAGCAATTCCGTTGATAACCTCAAAAATAGTTCCGTCCCCGCCTACGGCAATCACGGCTTCGAACCTGTCCTCTGAGGCGCGGCGTGCCTCGTCCCGGGCATCCCCTTCCCCGCGGGTCATAAATGCCGATGTTTCGTACCCCGCCTGCTCCATCCGGTCCAATATATAGGGCACCTGCCGCTCCATCTGTTCTCTTCCAGACGTTGGATTGTAAATTATTCTTGCTCGTTTTCGCATATTTTAACCCCTATTACATCGAAGATTTCAATTCGTTTGAACAATGTTTGAACAATATATAAAAGAACTATCTTTTTCCACCATTGTTACATGCGTTACTAATTAATTGTATACTATTGTTAATTCATTAAACAGTAGCAGCTGTAGGGTCGATACTATTTGGCTTAAACTTGGAATATTGTGCAAAAGTAGCCCTTTGAAATCTTAGATAATTTTCTTCTATAAAATCATAAAACATTTTTTGCCCTTTATCCTTTAGGATAAACATGGACTTCTCCATACAACGCAAAGCATTTTTATATTCACCTATATAAAATAAAGCTACGCCCTTTTGGTAATATAGTTCACCCAATAGGTATACTGATTCTATGTCATATATATAAGTTAATCCTTCATTTGCGATTTCAAGGCTTTTTTCAAACTGCATGGCTTTAGAATATACAATACACAAATTCATATAAATTTTTGTTTTGGAAGTATCCCATTGCGCTACAGGAAGTTTTGTATAAAGAATAAGGGCCTTATTAAAATAATAAATGGCGTCTTCGTATTCGTTCATATCCATATACACTGTGCCAATATTTATATAAATACCAATGTCTTCTTCTGTGATGCTTAAAGAACCAGTATCTACATCCAAGGCTAATTGTAATAATTCCAGAGATTCTTCTTTTTCAAACGTTAATTTAGAATGACAGGCTGCTCTTTTCCATAACAAATATTTAAGGTGCACTGGCTTTCGAAACAGCGGGTTTTTTAATTCCTGTCTAATGATTTTCATTGCTTCTTCTAATTCATAAATACGCACTAATTTATCAATTTTATCCTTAGTTTCCTGTATATAGTTAAACCGGGGAGCTTCATGGTCTTCAAAAAAATAGCTGATTTTCACGCCTAGTTTTATTGCCATTTGATGGAGAATTTCTGCGGTCGGCTGCATTTCTCCTCGTTCAATTTTGGACACGGCTCTTTGAGAACAAATATTTTCAGCCAGTTCTCTTTGGCTCACCTCGTAGTACTGTCTTAAGTCCTTTAATTTTTTTCCTATATTGGCTTCTTCCATATAACCACCTCTTAAGAACTATAGTTCTCATCACTCTAGATTTTACCATAATTTCAGAGCTTTCTCCTAATTATTGCGCAATGATCGCTTTAGAAGCCCAAAGATATTTATATTTATATGTGTCATAATGCATATAGAAAATAATTACAAAGTTTCTTGTAGGAGGGTTGTTTTCAGTGAAAGCTAATTTGATTAAATTGACTGTAGCGGTAGGATTATTAACGACGGCTGGCGCTGCTGGCGATTTCCAGTTACTAGTTAACTTACCAGGAATAATGTAATTATTTTTAAATAAGCGTAAACCGTCACTCTCGACACTTTTCACACCATTAACCAAGCTTACCCCTGTTATATTTTGTATCCCTTGCAGTTTAGCTGGCAGGGGATTCTTTTTTATTACTTATTGCCTGACCATTTATTGGCATTGGAGGAGCGGCCATGCATCCGGACCAACATATTGCTTATTTTGTAGATCAATTTTTGTACCAGCTGGATCGTGCGGATGACCCGGCGGAGCTCTGCCAGCTCCGCGACCGCGTATTTGAACAGGGTGCCCTGATTGATACACGCATCCCTTATATTGAAATGATGGGAACGATCTGGCATAAACACCCCGCCACTATTCAGAAGGCACTTGAGGAAGAGCCTGTCTGCTACGGGCTTTTGGTTGACATGTTTGAGCATATTTCTTCGAACCAGTTTGTCTATATGCGCTGGCGCCTCCAGGAATGGGCCAGGCTTTCTGCGTGATTCGAAAAAGGGTTATATTCGGCAAAATATCGGGAAAATACTCTCCACCTATAGTTTTCGGAGGGGATAAAAAATGGCTGAGTTTACCGTGGATTCCCAAATATACCTTCGCCCGTTTAAGGAACACGATGCTCCCGACTACCTGCAGCTCGTCGAAGCCAACCGTTCTTATTTACGGCACTGGCTTCCCTGGGTCGATAAGACACGCGAACTGCGTGACGTACTCCGCTTTTTTGAATACCGGTCCAGGCTCGCCCGCCGCGGCACCTCCTATACATTTGGTATCTGGTATGAAGGCAGGCTCGCCGGGGCGATCAGCTTCAACCACGTGTACCGGCTGACCCGGCGCACCGTCATTGGCTACTGGCTCGCCGCCCCCTTTCAGGGTAGAGGCATTATGACCCGGGCGGTACAGGCATTGACTGATTATGCCTTTCAGGATATTCATCTCCGGCGTGTGGATATTTGTGTCGCTCCAAATAACCGTCCCAGCCGTTCGATTCCGGAGCGGCTCGGCTTTGAAAAATATAAATACGTGCGTAACGCTGAATGGCTGTATGATCATTACGTCGATCACGTTGTCTATACCATGCGTTCACGCTTTTGGTTTCCGGCCATTCTAGGTACCGGAATGGAGCATACAAAAACCCCGCAGTTTTAAATCTGCGGGGTTTTCGTATTAGCGCTGTTCCATACCTTCAAGAATTAAAGAGTTCACCATTTGCGGGTTGGCTTTCCCCTTCGTTTCCTTCATCACCTGGCCGACTAAGAAGCCGAGCGCTTTGTCTTTTCCGTTTTTGTAGTCTTCGATCGACTGCGGATTGTTATCCAATATACCATCGACGACCTGCTTAAGCTCTCCTTCATCAGAGATCTGCATAAGTCCTTTGTCTTTTACGATCTGTTCCGGATCGCCGCCCTGCTCCATTACATCTGCAAAAACCTGCTTAGCGATTTTACTAGAAATGGTGCCCTTTTCAATGAGTTCAATCAGCTTAGCGAGCGACTGCGGCGTAAGCGCGGTCTCTTCGATATCCATATCATTGTTGTTTAAATAGCCGCTCACCTCGCCCATCAGCCAGTTGGCCGTGAGCTTGCTGTCCGCTCCGGCCTCAACAGTTTCCTGGAAAAAGTCTGCGATTGCCTTGGACTGCACCAGCACCGAGGCGTCGTATTCGGAAAGACCGAAGTCCTCGATATAACGCTTCTTCCGGGCGTCCGGCAGCTCGGGAATTAGTGAACGGATTCGTGATTTCCAGTCTTCATCAATATAGTAAGTGACCAGGTCCGGCTCCGGGAAGTAACGGTAATCGTCCGAGCCTTCTTTGATACGCATCAGAATCGTTTCTTTTTTCGCATCATCCCACCGGCGCGTTTCCTGCAGTACTTCCCCGCCAGCAAGCAGTTCTTTTTCCTGGCGCTCTTCTTCAAACGACAGCCCTTTTTGCACATTCGTAAATGAGTTCAGGTTTTTCAGCTCAGTTTTTGTGCCGAATTCCTCCTGGCCGGCCGGACGGATGGAAATATTCGCATCACAACGGAGCGATCCTTCTTCCATTTTGCAGTCGGACACGTCGGTATACTGCAGAATCGCTTTTAATTTTTCCAGATAGGCGTAGCCTTCCTCGGGCGTTGTAATATCCGGTTCTGATACGATTTCAATCAGAGGTGTGCCGACACGGTTAAAGTCCACCAGAGAGTGGCCGCCGTCTTCGTCGTGCGTGAGCTTTCCGGCATCTTCTTCCATGTGAATACGGGTGATACCGATACGCTTCGGCCCGTTTTCTTCTGTTTCAATGTCGATCCAGCCGTTTTCCCCGATCGGCTGGTCAAACTGGGAAATTTGATATGCCTTTGGGTTATCGGGATAAAAATAGTTTTTCCGGTCGAATTTCGTTTCTGCGGCAATGTCGCAGTTCAATGCGAGCGCTGCTTTCATGGCGAAGTTAACCGCCTGCTCGTTCAAAACCGGCAGCACTCCCGGATGGCCCAGGCAGACCGGGCACGTATGCGTATTCGGAGGAGCACCAAATTCGGTTGAGCAGTTGCAGAAAATCTTTGTGTTTGTTTTTAACTCTGCATGGACTTCGAGTCCAATGATTGTTTCAAAGTTCATGGTCCTGGTTCCTCCCCTATAATTCCGGTCTGGCTTTATGGTGTTCAGTTGCCTGCTCAAAAGCGTGAGCAACTGTATAAATCGTTTCTTCAGCAAACGGCTTGGCGATAATCTGCAGGCCTACCGGCATATTGTCCGAGAAGCCGCACGGCACAGAAATCGCCGGAATGCCCGCCAGGTTTACCGGAATGGTTAGAATATCGTTGGCGTACATGGTGAGCGGGTCATCGAGCTGTTCCCCGAGTTTAAACGCAGTCGTCGGTGCCGTTGGCCCAACGATGACGTCGTAATCGGCAAATACTTTTTCGAAATCCCGGCGGATGAGCGTCCGTACCTGCTGAGCCTTCTTATAGTAGGCATCATAATAACCGGCGCTCAAAGCAAATGTTCCGAGCATGATCCGGCGCTTTACTTCTTCGCCGAAGCCTTTGCTGCGGGTTTCTTTGTACATTTCCACCAGGTCTTTCGCGTTTTCATCGCGAACACCGTAACGGACACCGTCAAAGCGGGCCAGGTTGGCTGAAGCCTCTGAAGAAGCAATTAAATAGTAGGCAGCAACTGCGTATTTTGAATGCGGCAGGGAGACTTCCTCCCACACTGCACCCTGATCCTCTAAAACCTTCAGCGCTTCAAGCACCCGCTGCTTAACGCCTTCATCCACGCCTTCACCGATGTATTCAGATGGCACACCGATTTTCAGGCCCTTGACGTCCTTGCCCAGTGCCTCCAGATAATTTGGCACCTGCACGTCGGCAGAGGTGGAGTCGTTCTCCGAATGGCCGGCAATCTGCTGCAATACGTAAGCATTATCCTCCACGGAGCGGGTAAGCGGCCCAATCTGATCCAGGGAAGAAGCGAAAGCAACGAGACCGTACCGCGATACGCGTCCGTAGGTAGGCTTCAAGCCGACAACTCCGCAGTAGGACGCCGGCTGGCGGATGGATCCGCCCGTGTCCGACCCTAATGAAAACAGGACTTCGCCGGCTGCCACTGAGGCTGCCGAACCGCCGCTCGAACCGCCTGGAACGTACTCAGTGTTCCACGGATTTCTCGTTTCCTGTACACCGGAGTTCTCCGTCGAGGATCCCATGGCGAATTCGTCCATGTTCAGCTTCCCGACGGTTACCGTCTCTGCCTCTCCAAGCTTATCCATCACGGTCGCATTATGAACCGGGTCAAAGTTTGCAAGCAGCTGGCTTGCGCAGGTGGTCCGCAGGTCCTGGGTGATGATATTATCTTTAATACCTGCTGGCATGCCGAACAAAAACGGAACCTCACCGCCGTTTTGAATCTGCTTGTCGAGCTTTTCAGCCTGCGCGAGTGCCCGGTCTTCGTTTAACGTTAAAAACGCTTTTACATCTGTGTCTACTTCACGAATACGCGCAAATGAGGCTTCCACCAGTTCGGCGACAGTTACTTCCTGATTTTTTATCTTTGTATGTAACGACGCTACATTTTCTTCCAAAATGGACATACGTTATCTCCCTTCTTTTACTCCAGCACGGATGGTACTTTGACCTGGCCGTCTTTTTGGTCCGGAGCATTTTTTAATGCTTCCTCCCGGTCAAGCGATGGTTGAATCGTATCTTCACGCAGTACGTTGTGGATATCCAGTACGTGGGATGTCGGCTCTACGTCAGTCGTATCAAGCTCCTCGAGCTGTTCAGCAAATCCAATAATCGCATCAAGCTCTTCGGTCAGCTTTTCCAGATCCTCATCCGAAACGGAAAGTCTTGCCAGATGGGCCACGTGCTCCACGTCTTCTTTTGTAATATGAGCCATCAGTTTTTCCTCCTTTAAATGCTTCTGTCGTTCTTCTGTTGTGACAATACTCTGATCATATCAAAGAAAAAGGAAAGCGGGCAACTGTGCCCACTTCCCGCGTTCACAAATCACTCATTGTAGACGTGAACGTACATATCTTCTCCCTGATCTTTCGTAATTAAAGCTTCCTGGCCGGAGGAAGAATTAATATTCACTTCAACTTCAAGCCCGTTTGGAAAAATGTCTTCTGTTTTGTCCGCCACGTGCTGAGTAAAGGCAATAATTTCTGTTTTACTGTAAAATTGAATTGGAATATCAATCGTGAGGCTGTCGAGTTCGCCGTTGACGTAATGACCTTCTCCAACTACCCCGACCGTACTGTCAAAAAAGCTGTTAACCTCGTTACTAAATTCATTAAACATTTCAGAATCCGAACGGTTATTTTCCTCTGCCTCCGAGGACGGGAACAGATAGTTCGATTCATTTATCTCATTCCAGCTTCCAGGTTCCTGGCCTGGATCAGCCATGCCAGTGGCAATAAACGTTCCCGGCACGCTGGAGTCTCTAGGCGCCTCCTGGAAGACGGTAAACATGATCGGCACTTCTTCAATCCGGTCCGCATTATCCCGGTTTTCATTTCGCAGGCGCTCGGTAATTTCTCCTGCAATACGCTTGGCATCCTCAAGAGCATTTTCTTCACTGATGGATTCCTCGAGCCACGGGCCATATGTACCGTCTTCATACTCTTCGCGGAAGTAATATGTTTCATTCATCGACAGCCCTATGACAATTCCGCCAAGTTCAAGACCATCGCTTCCCTCTTCCATATAGTTATGTTCAAGCAGATTGGACATTGTTCTCGGTTCGCTCCGCTCACGCTCCTCAAACCCGTCACCTTTACTGCCGGCAAGCGGCGGATTCAGCCCCTTCGGCCTCGTTGTCGGTTCACCGTCCTCTTCTTCACCTTCCCGGAGCAGCCAGCTGTTTAATTCACTGCGTTCAATGATCTGGCCTTCCCGGAAGTAATAATTGTCCTGGCTGAACTCTTCCGAAGCAAGCTCCTGCATACCTATTTCCATCCGCTCAAGATCAAAGCGGTTATAAACAATGGCGTTGCTGAGCCCCCGGGATTCACCCGTTACGTATTGGCCATCGTCAGTGAGCACCGCCCGGTAGTACTCATCCAGGCTTGGAATGCCGGCACTAAGCGACAAATCTTCTTCTGATTCCGGCTGGGAGTTCTCTGATTCAGATTCGTTCCCGCCAAACAACCCGCACCCTGATAATGCAAACACGGAAGCAGCTATAACTAAGCCGGCTCTTTTCCGCATGATATCATTTCCTCCATTCCCGGCGTTTCCTTCCAGATGTTTTTTTCTTTTGCGTCCAGAGGTTCACATTTTTTCTTTCTATTTTCTATCTTAGAAGGTATATCCGAGTGAAACAAGATACTTTTATCTTCTTTTTATTCATTTGTCTGCTCAATTAACTGCTGTTCGTTCCAGACGGTAACATTCAGCTCTCTCGCTTTTTCCAGTTTAGAGCCGGCTTCTTCTCCTGCCACTACAATATCCGTTTTGCTGCTGACGCTGCCGGTAACCTTTCCACCCAATGCCTCAATCCGTTCTTTGGCGTCCTTGCGGGTTAACTCCTGCAGCTTGCCGGTAAGAACGACTGTTTTACCGCTAAATAATGTATCTGTGGCCTGCTCCGATTTCCGCGGGCCTTTATATTCCATATTCAGCCCGAGCCGGCGCAGTTCGCCCAGCAGTGTCGAAACGTTTTCCTGTTCAAAATAACTGACAATGGAATCCGCCACCTTTTCTCCAATGTCATAAATAGCAAGAAGCTGCTCTTTGTCTGCCAGTTCAAGCGCCTCCATCGTGCCGAACTCTTCTGCCAGCGTCCGTGCCGCTTTGGAGCCAACAAACCGGATTCCAAGACCAAACAGTAGGCGCTCCAGTGAATTTTCCTTAGATACTTCAATTGCTCTTAAGAGATTATCAACGGATTTTTCTCCCATACGTTCAAGCTCAAGCAGCTCATCCCGGTCGAGCTTATAAATATCTTCAATTCCTGAGACTAATTGATGCGAAAACAGCTGCTGGATCACCTTTTCTCCGAGGCCGTCGATATTCATAGCTCCACGGGAAACAAAATGAATTAACGCTTCCTGCAGCTGAGCCGGGCAGTTTGGATTCATGCAGCGAAGAGCCACCTCCTCCTCGAGACGTACAAGCTCTGATCCACAGGACGGGCACTCGTCCGGCATTTCAAATTCCCGTTCATTTCCTTCGCGGAGATCTGTGAGCACCCGCACGACCTCCGGAATAATATCCCCGGCCTTTTTAACGACAATTTGATCCCCGAGCTTGATCCCCTTTTCCCGGATGAGGTCTTCATTGTGAAGCGAGGCCCGCTGCACCGTCGTGCCCGCCACCTGGACCGGCGTCAGCTTCGCCGTCGGAGTCACGACACCGGTACGCCCGACGCTTAAAATAATATCCTCGAGTGTCGTCACTTTTTCCTCTGCCGGGAATTTGTAGGCCGTCGCCCAGCGCGGACTTTTTGCCGTAAATCCGAGGTCCTCCCGCTGGCCTAAGTCATCCACTTTAATAACAATGCCGTCAATTTCATAGGAAAGCCCGTTGCGATTTTCTGTCCAGTAGTCTACAAATTCCAGCACTTCTTCGATGGTTCGGCATTTTTTTGTTTCCGGGTTTACTTTAAATCCCAGGTGATCCATGTAATCAAGCGACTCAGCATGCGTATTTACATCCAGCTCGTCATCATTGCCGGCACCGTAAAGAAAGATATCCAGGCTCCGCTTGGCTGCAATTTTCGGATCAAGCTGCCGGAGAGACCCCGCAGCTGCATTGCGCGGGTTGGCAAACGGCTCTTCTCCATTTTTCTCCTTATCTTCATTCAGGCTGAGAAATGAGCGCTCCGGCATAAACACTTCCCCGCGGACTTCAATATCCACCGCTTCTTCAAGACGCAGAGGGATCGCCCGGACCGTTTTCAGGTTGTGGGTAATATCCTCCCCGGTCGTACCGTCACCCCGGGTGGCTCCGAGGACGAAGCGTCCATCTTCATAGGAAAGCGATACGGCCAGGCCGTCAATTTTCAGCTCGCACACGTATTCCACGTTGTCGCCGGTCACCTGGCGCACCCGCCGGTCAAAGTCCCGCACGTCCTGTTCGTTGAACGCGTTTCCGAGACTCAGCATCGGAATCCGGTGCTGTACCTTGCGAAAGCCCTCCAGGGGTGCTCCTCCGACCCGGACGGTAGGAGAGTCGGGAGCCTGCAGATCTGGAAAGTCATTTTCAAGCTGGATCAACTCCTGCAGCCGTTCATCGTATTCCGCATCCGGTACGATCGGATCGTCTTTTACATAGTAATAGTAGCCGTATTTATCCAACAGCTGGCGGAGTTTTTCCACACGTTCTTCTGCTTGCTTTCTCTCCATCGGCTTCGTCCTTTCTATGCTTTTTCGATCGGGGCGAATGTGGCCATCAGCCGTTTAACTCCTTCACTTGGAAAGGCAATGTCAAGCTCCATATCATTGCCTTCACCGCGTAAGCTGACCACAGTGCCGGTGCCCCATTTTTTGTGCTTCGCTTTGTCTCCGATATTCCAGGCAAGGTCACTGCCTCCGCTTGGCGTCGGTGCTTTGCTTTCACGGGGTGCAGCCGTTGCTGCCTGGCGCTTGCGTTCAAACGGGGACGCTGTTTTTCCGCCGGCAGGAGCCTGTTGCTTCTCTTCACGGCCGGAGATCAGCTCCTGCGGAAGCTCCTGGATAAACCGCGACATCGGATTCGCCTGCGTTCGTCCGTACTGCATCCGCATGGAGGCATGGGTCAGGTGAAGCTCCTGCTCGGCCCGGGTCATCCCGACATAGGCAAGCCGGCGCTCCTCCTCCATCTCTTCAGGCTCGAAAAGCGACCGGTTGTGCGGAAAGATTCCTTCTTCCATTCCAATAAGGAACACTGTCGGAAACTCCAGTCCCTTGGCGGAGTGCAGGGTCATCATCGCTACCTTGTCCCGCACGTCTGTGTCATCGTTTTCGTTCAAATCAGCCACGAGCGCCAGGTCTGTTAAAAAGGAAATTAATGATTTATCCTCACTCCGTTTTTCGAACTCCTGGGCTACTGTCATAAATTCCTCCAGGTTTTCGAGGCGGCTCTGCGACTCAAGCGAACGTTCATTTTTCAGCGCTTCCCGGTATCCGGTTTTTTCCAGCAGCTCTTCGACCAGCTCGGTAACCGACAGGTAATCCTGCATCTGCATCCAGTGGTTCATCTGTTCGGCAAAGGACTGCAGTTTCTTTGTCGGGCCGGCGCCAAGACCAATCTGATCGGCCTCCTGCAGGGCATGGATGAGGGAAATATCCTGACTCGCAGCATATTTGGTCACCTTTTCCATCGTGGAAGCCCCAATACCGCGTTTCGGTACGTTTACAATCCTTCCAAGGCTGATATCGTCGTCCGGGTTTGCAACTGTCCGCAAATAGCCGAGAAGATCCTTGATTTCCTTACGGTCATAGAACTTGGTACCGCCAATCATGTTGTATTCGACGCCTGATTTGACAAACATTTCCTCAATCACACGGGACTGGGCGTTTGTCCGGTATAATACGGCAATATCACCGTGGCGTATGTCTTTTTTTCTCGTAATTTCTTTAATTTTGTCCACCACATAATACGCTTCGTCCCGTTCATTGGAGGCCTGGAAGTAATAGATGTTTTCTCCGTCCGGGTTCGATGTCCAAAGCGTCTTTTCTTTTCTTCCGGCATTGTTTTTAATCACTTCATTTGCCGCGCGAAGAATCGTCTTCGTCGACCGGTAATTCTGTTCGAGAAAAACAGTGACGGATTCCGGATAGTCGCGCTCAAAGGAAAGAATATTTTGTATGTCCGCCCCGCGCCATTTGTAGATGGACTGATCTGAATCCCCCACGACACAGAGATTGTGGCGCTTTGCTGCGAGCATATTCACAAGCATATACTGCGCCCGGTTGGTATCCTGGTATTCGTCCACATGAATGTACTGAAATTTCCGCTGATAAAACTGCAGCACCTCCGGCACGTCCTCAAACAGCTGGATGGTCTTCATAATAAGGTCGTCAAAGTCAAGAGCATGGTTGTTCCGGAGCCGTCGCTGGTACTCTTTATACACGTCCGCTGCAATTTCTTCGAATGGGCCTTCTGCCCTTTCTGCAAACTGCTTCGGCGTTTCAAGCACGTTTTTGTTGGATGAAATCATGCCGAGAATGGCCCGTGGCTCAAATTTTTTCGAGTCGATATTCTGATCCTTTAAAATCTGCTTGATCACAGACAGCTGGTCGCTTGAATCCAGGATCGAAAAATTCCGGTTATAGCCGATCCGGTCGATATCCCGGCGGAGAATGCGGACGCACATCGAGTGGAAGGTAGACATCCAAATATCCTCAGCAACCGGACCGACAAGCTTGCCAACACGCTCCTTCATTTCCTTGGCTGCTTTATTTGTAAAAGTAATCGCAAGAATCGCGTAAGGCGGGATCATTTTTTCTCTAATTAAGTAGGCAATCCGATGGGTTAATACCCGGGTTTTTCCGCTTCCCGCTCCGGCCATGACCAAAAGCGGACCTTCTGTATGCTGGACCGCGCGTTTCTGCGGCTCGTTCATTCCGGATAACATGCGCTCAATGATTTGTCGCTGCATGATGCCACCGCCTTTCATAAGTGTTAAGGAACGTATGTTCCTGTACAGTATACCGAATATTTGTGATTCACGCTACGCTCTGGCTGCCTTAACGGTCTGCACTGCTTTTTTGATATCCTCATACACAATGTCTCCGACTACAATCGTGTCGGCATAAGCAGCCATCTCCGCCGCCTGCTCCTTCGAACGAATGCCGCCGCCGTAAAAAAGCCTTGCTTCGTTTAGTGTTTTACGTGCTTCCTGGACCATTCGTACGTCTCCGTACATCCCGCTGTATTCTATATAAAATATCGGAAGATGAAATAAACGGTCCGCCATCGCGGCGTATGCTTCAATATCTTCCTCCATCTGTTCTGTCTTTGCATCTGTCAATACTGCAGCCTTAGCTTCTGGATTTAAAATACAGTAGCCCTCTGCAAGCACTTCCTCCTGCTCGAGGGCCGGCCC
Organism: Marinococcus sp. PL1-022; assembly: GCF_033845285.1. NCBI lineage: Bacteria > Bacillati > Bacillota > Bacilli > Caryophanales > Bacillaceae > Marinococcus > Marinococcus sp. PL1-022. The sequence continues at coordinate 2,259,498 of NZ_JAWXCX010000001.1, forward strand.
CATTTTCTTCAGTGCCTCCTGATGCATACCGGTAATCCAGCGTACGTCCCCGGCGTTTAACACCGTTGGCACGAGATAGCAGTCAAATCCGGGCGTTACCGCCTCTATATTTGAAATTTCAAGCGCACATGCGACCGGAAATCTCCGCACCCGGGCCAGAAGGTTCAATGTATTATCAAGCGTGACTCCGTCGCTTCCTCCTACAATCACCGCGTCTGTTCCCGATTCACATATTAGTTCTAAATCTTCGTCGCTGATCGTCTTCGCCGGATCCAGCTTGAAGGCATGTTCCCATTCTGAATATGATAGCATCCTCATGTACTCCCTTTATGAAAATAGATAAGTCCGGACAGAAGGCGCCTGGTGCTTGAAGCGGCCAAACATTCCGGGCCTTTCCGCTTTTCGTTCTTCAGTCTTTCATTATATCAAATCCACCGCTGTTACTAAATAAACTTATTTGGCTGCCGCCGCAAAAAAACTCCCATCCGGCAGTCCGGCGGGAGTTTTATACGCGTCTGTCTGTTACGCTCTATTGTGAGTCCTGTTCCTGTTTTTCATTGTGCACGCGGTCGAGAGTCATCTGGTAGCTGTCGTTTCCATAATTCAGGCACCGTTTCACACGTGATATGGTGGCAGTGCTCGCACCGGTTTCCAATTCAATTTTGTGATACGTATATCTGTGCTGAAGCATTCTTGCTACTTCAAGCCGCTGGGCAAGTGATTGAATTTCATTAATCGTGCATAGATCGTCAAAAAACTCATAGCACTCATCAATATTTTTTAACGAAAGGATCGCCTGAAAGAGCTGATCTAGCTCTTTGCCCCTTAATTTGTCAATCTGCAACACACTACACTCCTTTTTGGCTACGTGACAGACGAAGGTATTTATTCATAAAGCGACGCGCAAAACAGTTTCATTCAAGCTGAAACTAGCTGATATCAGTACCTACTTTTACAGTTTAACGCATAATGGCAGGAAAGAGTACCATTTTTTTATGAACATCGTATATACCTTTTTGTGTAACCCTGATATACGGGAGGTGAGTCGCTGCAAAAAATAAGAGAGAATAAATTGGATCCTCATGCGGATAGCCCCGGTTCTTCAGCGCAGCCACCATTTTTTCATGCTCAGAAATAACCTCTTCCATCGGCTTCGAAGACATCAGGCCGAAAATATCCAGGGTAATATGCTCCACCACTTCCCCGTCCTCGACCAGAAAAATCCCGCCGTTATTCTTTATCAGTTCATGGGCGGCTTTTTCCATGTCTTCCTTGTGCTTGCCGATCATAATAATATCGCCGTTGTTATTAAAGGACGATGCAAACCCGTCCACCTTAGTCGCAAATCCCTTTAAAATCGTATTAACGCGCCAGTTCCCGTAGCGGTCAACAACCATGAAAAAGGATTCGTCATGCGTTTTCCAAAGCTCATCATTATTTGCTTCAATGCCAATGTGATAAGGCTTTAAAATCACGGAATTCATTAGTTCAATCCCCATCGGCATTGAAAAGTGAAAGTCACTGTCCTTTAATTCCCAATCAATTTCAAGCGGCGTGACCCCGTACTTCTCCCATTCAAACGGCTTCTTCGGATACAGGTTCGTTTCATCCCTGTACACCCACTGCCCTTTAGCGAGAACGGCTTCAGGCTTAGGCTCGCGCTTGTCCGACAGAATATTCAGGTGAGCCAGCCGTCCCGGGGCAATCATGCCGATTAAATTGTCGAGACCCAGGTGAACCGCCGCGTTATACGATCCCATTTCATACGCATCGATTTCAGGGACACCCTTGTCCAGGCAGATTTGAATGGTCCGGTCAATAACACCTTCCTTGTAGAAGGCAGGCGTAGATCCGTCAGTGTTTAGTGTGAAACGGCGAAAGTCCGTGATTCCGGCTTCAAGCAGTCCTTCGATCATATCCGGAAGATCCGGGCGGATCGAAGAGTAGCGAAGTGAGGTAACAAGTCCCGCATCCAGCCGGCGCAGCGCTTCTTCTGCAGTCATCGCTTCATGCTCGCCATCCACGCCGAGCAGCGCCATCTGTGTAATCGTGGATACTGATGAGCCCGGCAGATGCCCTTCAATCGGCTTATTCAGCTCCTTAGTATACTGCATCCAGTGCAGGATTGTATCGTTGCCGGTCATTACTTTAGGCCAGGAGGTCAGTTCTCCGCCCTGAACGACGAGCGGATGCTCCAGCCAGTCCTTCATGTTCGACGGCGAAAACCAACGGTCTTCCTCTTCCAGCTCTGTCTGCGAATCGTACCGGGCCCACCAGAACATGGACGTAGGCAGCTCTCCAAGGTCTTCAATAGCAGAAAGCGCCTGGTACTTTTCCATATTTAAAAACAAAAACAAATTGTCGTTCACAAGGGTGGTCGTCCCGCGCACGGAGGCATATTCTGCCAGGGTCTGCGGGCTGTACAGCTGGAACGGGTGGGCGTGCGGTTCAATATAACCCGGCACCACCCATTTTTCGCTGCAATCGACGATTTCTGACCCTTCTGTTTTTTCCGGCCATTCAGGTCCGGCGTACATAATGCGGTCGTCATATATCCATATGTGCCCGCTGCTCCAGCTTTTGCGGGCACTATTTAAGTACGTTGCATCTTTTAAAATAATAGAGGGTGCTGTTTCGCCCCTCATTACGGAAAGATGCTCTCTCAATGTTGATTTGCTCCAATGATACAGCTTATTTGCCATCCAAACATCTCTCCTCTTGCACACAGTTCGTTGCCCGATTTCATTTTCCCTATCATATCACAAATGTAAACGCTTTTTTATATTTTCAGGTGACAATTTTGAAACGTTTTTCTTTTTATAACTGTTTTCATAGTTTCACAAAAATAATGAAACAGTTTTAGATAATTGTCAGAATTCACTTAAAATATTAGGGGAACTTATTGAAGAACCGATAAAACTGTACTAATATTTTTATCCTGCTTATTGTAACAGAATACTGCACCAGGGAGAAAGAAAATGACAGGAAATATAACATAAAATTCACATTCGCTTTGCAAAATTCATAAAAAAACTGCTTCTGCCGTCAGCAGAAACAGTCTCCTTGTCATTATTTCAGCGCCCGAAAACCAATGTCGGTGCGGTAAAACAAATTACCCGTATCGAGTTCCTTCATTTTTTCGTACACCTGTTTCTTCGCTTCCCCGAGGGTCGCAGCCTTTTCCGACAGCAGCAGCACCCGGCCACCGCTGTTTACATATACACCGTTCTTTTTTTCCACTCCCGCGAAAAAAAGAAGGGGGCTTTTTGGAACCTGCTGAATAGGATGGTTCTTTTCATAGCTGCCGGGATAGCCTTTAGAAGCGGCTACTACTCCAAGTACAGCTTCTTCTGACCATACGGGCTCCGGTTTTTCCCCGTCGAGGAGGGCTATCAGAAGCTCCGCCAGGTCCGATTCAAGTCGTGGAAGGACGACCTGCGCTTCTGGATCGCCGAACCTTGCATTAAATTCAATCACCTTCGGCCCGGCAGATGTCATCATCAATCCGGCATACAGGACACCGGTGAACGGTGAGCCTTCCTGCACCAGGCCGGCGGCTGCCGGCTGAAGCACTTTTTCCACCGCTTCATCGATATTTTTTTGAGTAAACTGAGGCACGGGACTATAGGCGCCCATCCCTCCAGTATTAGGCCCTTCGTCGTTATCATAGGCACGTTTATGATCCTGGGCAGCAACCATCGGCACAACCGTTTCGCCGTGGACAAAAGCCATTAAAGACAGCTCCTCGCCCTCTAAAAACTCCTCAATGACTACTTCGGCTCCCGCTTCGCCGAACTTGTTGTCCTTCAGTACTTCTTGAAGCGCCTGCACCGCTTCTGCTTCGGTCATCGCTACGGTGACCCCCTTGCCGGCAGCCAGGCCGTCTGCTTTAATGACAATCGGTGCTCCCTGCCTGCGCACATAAGCTTCTGCTTCTTCGTATGCTGAAAACGAAGCATAGGCACCAGTTGGAATATGGTAGCGTTCCATGATTTCTTTTGCGTACGACTTACTTCCTTCAATCATAGCTGCTTTCTCACCCGGACCAAACACGCGCAATCCTTCATGCTCAAAGCGGTCAGCAAGTCCTGCCAACAGCGGGGCTTCCGGTCCGATCACGGTCAGCTTCACTGCCTTTTCTTTTGCGAAGGCCACCAGGCTTTCCTGATCGGTTTCCGCTATGTTTACGCATTCTGCATAATTCTCCATACCGTCATTGCCCGGAGCTGCGTATACCTGCGTTACGCTCGCACTTTTTGCAAAGGCATAAGCAAGGGCATGCTCGCGCCCCCCTGCTCCTACTACTAAGACATTCATCGCCATCCTCCTGTTCAAAAGCCGTTATAGCTGTGCCTTACCGGTCTCAAATAAAAGCCCGGGGAGTGGAACCCCGGACTTTTCGGGTCTTAATGCCTGAAATGGCGCATGCCGGTAAACACCATAGTGATTCCCAATTCGTTGGCGCGGTCGATGGACTCCTGGTCCCGGATTGAGCCGCCCGGCTGAACAATCGCTGAAATACCGGCTTCTCCGGCTGTTTCCACCGTATCCTGCATCGGGAAGAAGGCATCAGAGCCGAGAGCGCTGTTTGCCGCTTCCTCTCCGGCCTGGTTAATAGCAATTTCAGCCGAACCGACACGGTTCATCTGGCCGGCACCAATTCCAATCGTCTGAACATTTTTCGTCAATACGATCGCGTTGGATTTCACGTGCTTAACTACCTTCCAGGCAAGCTTCAAGTCCTCCCATTCCGCTTCTGTCGGCTCCCGTTCGGTTACCACTCGCACGTCCGCATCCAGAAAGCCTTTGGTATCCTCGTCCTGTACAAGCAGGCCGCCGTGGATGGACGTCAATTGTGAACGCGTCTCAGCAAGTCCTTCGAGCGTGACAGTCAGCAGACGGATATTTTTCTTCTGCGTCAGCAGATCAAGGGCTTCCTGCGAAAAGCTCGGGGCGATAACAATTTCAAGGAAAATCTCCTTCAGCTTTTCTGCGATGGCCTCTGTTACTTCGCCGTTAAACGCAACGATTCCCCCGAATATCGAGACCGGGTCTGCGGCATACGTTTTGTCGTAGGCTTCCTCGAGTGTTTCCCCAATCGCGACCCCGCACGGATTCATGTGCTTAACGGCCACCGAGGCCGGGTGCGTGAATTCGCGGATCATACTGAGCGCTGCTTCAGCATCGTTAATATTGTTATAGGAAAGCTCTTTGCCGTGCAGCTGGAAGGCATTTGCAATCGAGCTGAGCGGCCCGATTGGCTCCCGGTAAAAGGCTGCCTCCTGATGAGGATTTTCGCCGTAGCGCAGATCCTGCTTTTTCTCATACGTCACGGTGTACATTTCAGGATGCTTTTCGCCGGCTTCCCGGGTTAAATAATCCGCAATTAACGCGTCATAGGAAGCAGTGTGCCGGAACACCTTGGCTGCGAGCCTTTTGTTCGTCTCCGCTGATACCGTGCCGCCATCTTTTAATTCTGTAAGCACAAGCTCATAATCATCCGGATCCACGACGACCGTAACGTCTTCGAAGTTTTTCGCCGCTGCCCTAAGCATTGTCGGACCGCCGATATCAATATTTTCAATGGCATCCTCAAACGACTTGTCCGGGTTTTCGATCGTTTTTTTGAACGGGTACAGATTTACGACTACCAGGTCAATTGGTTCGATACCGTGCTCGTTCAGCTGGGCTGTATGGGCATCGTCGCTGCGGCGGGCAAGCAGACCGCTATGTATGTTTGGATGCAGCGTCTTCACCCGGCCGTCAAGTATTTCCGGAAATCCGGTAACGTCTGAAATACCCTTGATCTGCACACCGCTTTCCTCGAGTACGCGGCTCGTTCCTCCCGTAGAGATAATTTCAATTCCCTGTTTTTCAAGGCTTTTGGCCAGGGGTACAATACCCTCTTTATCTGACACACTAATTAATGCTCGTTTCATGAATGGTTGGCTCCCTCCGTATTGGTTTGTGCTGTTTTCAGGGGACGGGTGATCCACTGCTGGACGATGTCCGGATAAAGCCGGTGTTCAACGGCCTGGATACCGGCGGTGAGTGTTCCAAGCGAATCCGTATCCTTTACATACAGCGGCTCCTGCGCAATAATGCTGCCGGTATCCATGCCTTCATCGACGTAATGAACCGTGACCCCGGTCACTTTTACTCCTGCATCCCACGCCTGCCTGATGGCATCCTTTCCAGGAAAAGCCGGAAGCAGTGAAGGATGGACATTAATCATACGTCCGCTGTATTCGCTAAGCAGCGTATCGCCGATTAACCGCATATAGCCGGCAAGCACGATCCGTTCCGCCCCTTTAGCATATAATTCCTTCACGATTTCAGTTTCAAACGCCGCCTTGTTTTCGTACTCCTTCGGCGAAAAAGCGAACACCGGAATACCCTCTTCTTCGGCAAAGGCAACGACCGGAGCCTGCGGCTTATCACAGACAATCAGCACGAATTCCGCTTTGAGTCTCTCTTCCCGGGCTGCGCGGATCAATGAACGGGCGTTCGACCCAGTACCAGAGGCAAATAGGGCGAGCTTCATCAGCACGTCGCCCCCTTCACCTGCACTCCGCCGCCATCAGTTACTTCCCCAATGGCCCACGCCTCTTCCCCGTCCTGCTTCAGGGCCTGGAGTACGTTTTCTTTTTCCGCAGCCGGGACCACTGTCATTAAACCAATACCCATGTTAAAGGTGCCAAACATGTCTTCCGGAGACAAATGACCTTCGTTTTGAATGAAAGGAAAAATTTCCGGCTGCTTCCAGCTGTGGACGTCAAACATCGCACCACAGCCGTCCGGCAGCATTCTCGGCACATTTTCAAAAAAACCGCCGCCAGTAATATGAGCCATTCCTCTGGATGTGCCCAGCTGCTTAATGGCTTTCGCCGCATTTACGTAAATCTTTGTCGGCTCAAGCAGCTCTTCACCGAGCGGACGCTGAAACGGAGGAACCGTGTCATTCACCGTAAACAGGCCATCCTCAAACAATACCTTACGCACGAGGGAAAACCCGTTGCTGTGCACGCCTGAGGAAGCTACACCAATAATCACGTCCCCGGGTCCGGCTTGTGGCTCAGCCAGAATATCCGCCTTTTCCGCTGCCCCAACCGCAAACCCGGCCAGGTCGTATTCTTCCTCACTGTACATTCCCGGCATCTCGGCGGTTTCTCCGCCAATGACAGCGCAGCCTGCCTGCACGCAGCCGTCTGCTACGCCTTTGACGATCTGCTCGATTTTTTCCGGATCTGCTTTTCCCAGAGCCAGATAATCCAGAAAATAGAGGGGATCGGCCCCCTGGACGGCGATATCATTTACACACATTGCCACCACATCCTGGCCGATCGTGTCGTGCTTATTCATTTGAAAAGCAAGCATTAATTTCGTGCCGACACCGTCTGTGCCTGATATGAGCACAGGCTCTTTGTAAGGAAGTCCGGAAATATCAAACATACCGCCAAAACCACCGAGAGCCCCCATCACTTCCGGGCGCCCGGTCCGGGCAATGTGCTTTTTCATCCGCTCTACCGCCTGGTATCCTGCTTCAACGTCTACACCGGCCCGCTTGTAAGCTTCAGACATCCGTAAGGCCCTCCTTTATTAACCATTCATAATTTTATCGTGCGGATGGAGCGTATCATCGTAAATTTCTGTAGGGTATTTGCCGGTAAAGCACGCGAGACACTGGCCGCAGTTCGGCTCGCTTTTATCCCGGCCGATGCCGTTCTGCAGGCCTTCAATGCTGATAAACGACAGTGAATCCGCCCCCATCAGATCGCGCATTTCATCGACGGTATAATTTGAGGCAATCAATTCTGCCTTCGTTGACGTATCTATTCCGTAAAAGCATGGGTGCGTAATCGGCGGTGACGTAATGCGCACGTGCACTTCCGTTGCTCCCGCTTCCTTGAGCATGCGGACGATCCGCTTGCTTGTCGTGCCGCGGACAATTGAATCATCCACCATCACGACTCTTTTGCCTTCCACGACCCCGCGAACCGCGGACAGCTTCATTTTCACACCCTGCTCCCGGAGCGCCTGTGACGGCTGGATAAAGGTCCGGCCGACATACCGGTTTTTAATCAGTCCTAGTTCATACGGTGTACCCGTAGCTTCGGCATAGCCGATAGCAGCAGAAATGGAAGAGTCCGGCACCCCGGTCACGACATCTGCTTCCACCGGAGCTTCCTTGGCCATTTCCTTGCCGAGATTTTTTCTCGCCGTATGCACGTTAATATTGTCCACATTGGAATCCGGGCGGGCAAAATAGACGTATTCCAGACTGCATATTGCCCGGGATGTGGCAGTTGAAAACAATTCCGAGTGCATGCCCGAGTCATCAATGCTGATAATTTCTCCGGGCTGCATGTCCCGGACGTACTCAGCGCCGATCACGTCAAACGCACACGTTTCGGAAGCGACCACATAGGTTTCGCCAATTTTTCCGATCGCAAGCGGACGGAGACCATTTGGATCCATAGCGCAAAGCAGCTTGTCCTCGGTCATTACCGCAAAGGCGTATGCTCCTTCAATATAGGACAGGGCGTCCTTCAGCTGGTCTTCAAACCTGGTTTCATCGCTTCTCTTGATCAGGTGGGCGAGCACTTCAGTGTCCGAGGTTGACTGGAAAATACTCCCTTTTCTTTCGAGCTCCTCTTTTACGTGGTTGGCGTTCACAAGATTTCCATTATGCGCAACAGCAAGACCAGTTGTCTGTGACTGAAAAAGCAGCGGCTGACAGTTCACAAGACCCCCTCCGCCGGCTGTAGCATAGCGTACGTGGCCGATGGCTGAATTTCCCTGCAGCTGTTCAAGGTCTCCTTCTTTAAAGGCTTCCGTAATAAGACCGAGTCCTTTGTGGCTCGACAGTTTATCGCCGTCGCTAACGACGATGCCTGCCCCCTCCTGCCCGCGGTGCTGCAGGCTGTGCAGCCCGTAATAGGTCAGCTGCGCTGCCTCCTCGTGGTTCCAGACAGCAAACACACCACATTCTTCGTTTAAGCCTTTGATTTCACCAAGCATGGAATAGCTCCTTTCCAGGCGTTCTCCAACTCCTTGGCAGAAGCTTGAAGAATCGTCTCTCCCGATTCTCTGAGTAAGTGCAATGCTGCTTCTTCTGTCACTCTGCCGGCGTATCTCGCGTCTGGTACTGTCTGTTCAAAAGCCTTCCGGTTCTCCGCAGCTACAGAAATCACATAGCGGGACTGCGTTTCTGCAAACAATTCATCGATAACCTCTCCGGTGATCACTGCTTCCGCTCCGAGCCCGGTGCCAAACGTGCTTTCTGCAATTGCCACAGCAAGACCGCCTTCGGATACGTCATGCGCCGACTGCACCAGCCCTGCCTGAATCGCCTTCAGCACATCCCGCTGCCTCCGGTACTCAGTGTCAAGATCAAGCTCCGGCGCCCGTCCGTCAATCGAGCCGGTCTGCATCTCCTGGATCTCGCTGCCGCCAAAGTCTTCGCCCGCTTCACCGATAATATATACAGCGTCCCCTGCCTGCTTAAACTCCTGAGTTGTAATATGGGCAAGCTCTTTAATCAGCCCGACCATGCCGACGACCGGCGTCGGGTAGATCGCGCCGTTCTGCGTTTCATTGTAAAGCGATACATTGCCGCCGATAACCGGTGTTTCAAGGGTTTTGCATGCTTCTGTCATGCCGTCAATCGACTTTTCAAACTGCCAGTAAATTTCCGGTTTTTCCGGATTGCCATAGTTCAGGCAGTCGGTCAGCCCAAGTGGCAGCCCGCCCGAGCATATAATATTACGGGACGCTTCTGCGATAACAATTTTTCCGCCCTGCTCCGGATCAAGCCCGAGATAGCGCGCGTTGCAATCGGTTGTCATCGCAAGTGCTTTATCTTTGCCCCGTACCCGCAGCACCGCTGCATCGGAGCCTGGCATTACGGCAGTATTAGTGCGGACCATATAATCGTACTGGTCGTATACCCATTCCTTGCTCGCGACCGTCGGTTGCTTTAACAGGTCTGTGAGCGTTTCTTCCGCATCACTTACATCCGGCCGCCATGCCTTCTGCTGCTGGCGTTTGCGGAACGCTTCCGGCTCCCGCGACTCGGGATAGTACACTGGTGCGTCTTCGGCCAGTGCGTCCACGGGCACGTCCGCAACCTTTTCACCGCTGTGCCATAGCACAAGACGCTGATCATCGATTACGCGGCCGATTTCGGCCGCGTGAAGCCCCCAGTGTGCGCAGATATCGTGAATTTCTTTTTCTTCGCCCTGTTTGACCACCAGCAGCATCCGCTCCTGGGACTCGGAAAGCATCATTTCATACGGGCTCATGTTAAGCTCCCGCTGCGGCACCGTATCAAGGTTCATCTCAATCCCTGACCCCGCCTTGCTGGCCATTTCTGCTGAAGAAGAAGTCAGCCCTGCAGCTCCCATGTCCTGAATCCCGACGAGTGATTTACACTTCACGAGTTCAAGGCATGCTTCGAGCAGCAGCTTTTCCATAAATGGATCACCCACCTGCACGGAAGGACGCTTGCTTTCTGATTCGTCGCTGATTTCTTCCGAAGCAAAAGTAGCTCCGTGGATACCATCTTTACCGGTGCTTGCCCCGACATAAATCACCGTGTTTCCGGCACCGCTGGCAATCCCTTTCTGAATATCCTTATGGTCAATAAGCCCGACGCACATGGCGTTCACAAGCGGATTGCCCTCATAGCTCGGATCAAACTGTACTTCGCCTCCGACCGTCGGCACACCGATGCAGTTACCGTATCCGGCAATGCCCGCTACAACCTCTTCAAATAAATACTTCACCCGGGGCTTGACCAGCTCCCCGAAACGAAGCGAATTCATAATGGCGACCGGCCGGGCTCCCATCGAGAACACGTCCCGGAGAATGCCGCCGACACCGGTAGCCGCTCCCTGATAAGGCTCGATCGCTGATGGATGGTTATGGCTTTCCATTTTGAACACGACCGCCTGCTCATCACCAATGTCGATAATGCCGGCGCCTTCGCCAGGTCCCTGCAGCACGCGCTCTCCCTCAGTCGGAAATTTTTTCAGCTGGGCTTTGGAATGCTTATAGCTGCAGTGCTCCGACCACATGACTGAAAACAGGCCGATTTCTGTATAGTTTGGCAGGCGCCCGAGAATTTTTTTTATCATTTCGAATTCTTCGTCTTTAACGCCCATTTCCTGATAGATTTTTTCCTGTTCAATCTGCTCTGCGGAAGGTTCAAGTAGTAAGGACATGGGATTTCCTCCATTGCTTCAATATTGACTGAAAGATTTTCAATCCGTCGTCACTGCCAAGGATCAGGTCGGTTGCTCGTTCCGGATGCGGCATCATGCCCATCACGTTGCCCTGCTTGTTTACAATGCCGGCAATCGCTTCTTTGGAGCCGTTAAAATTGTCTTCGTATGTGAACACAATCTGATTGTTTGCCTGCAGGTCTCTCAGGGTCTCGTCGTCGCAGTAATAGTTTCCTTCGCCGTGGGCCACCGGGATCGTTATTCGTTCACCTTCGGCGTATTCGGAGGTAAAGCCGGTTTCATGATTTGCCACCATGAGACGTGCCGGCCGGCAGATAAACTTCAGCGACCGGTTCCGCTGCATGGCTCCAGGCAGCAGTCCGGCTTCGAGCAGCACCTGGAAGCCATTACAGACGCCAAGAACCGGCTTCCCTTTTTCCGCCTGCTCCACGACGCTTGCCATAACCGGGGCAAAACGGGCAATCGCACCGGAACGAAGATAGTCTCCGTAGGAAAAACCGCCGGGCAGAAGAATACCGTCATAATCCGCGACACTTTCTTCGGTGTACCAGACTTTATCCACCGGCTCTCCGAGACCCTCCTGGATTGCATAGTACATGTCGTCATCACAGTTGGATCCTGGAAACACGATAACCGCGAATTTCATCAGGACACGCCCTTTCCGATCGTGTACGTATAATCTTCAATCACCGGGTTGGACAGGAGCTTTTCACACATTTCCTCAATCCGCGCTTCAAGGTTGTTTCCTTCCTCTACTTCAAGCTCAATATACTTGCCGGTCTGGACAGATGACACCTCATGGTACCCCATTGTCTGCAGGGCGTTTTCAATCGTACTTCCCTGCGGATCAAGCACTCCTTCTTTCAATGTCACATACACTTGAACGTTAACCATGTGCAGCTCCTCCTAATCGCTGTAATATTTCGGAATAGCCTTCCTGAAGAGAACCAATCCCGTAACGGAATAAATCTTTATCAAACTTCTGGCGGGTTTCTTTATCCCACAGCCGGCACGTATCCGGAGAAATTTCATCGGACAGCAGCAGCTTTCCGTCCTCTGTCATTCCAAATTCAATTTTAAAGTCCACCAAAAGCAGTCCGTGGTCGGAAAAATGCTTTTTAAGCGTTTCATTCACGTGTTCGGCCATCTGCTTCATATCCTTCACCTGCGACGGGGAGGCCGCCTGCAGCAGGCGGATATGGTCATCGTTAATTAAAGGGTCCCCAAGCTCGTCGTCCTTGTAGTAGAATTCCACCACCGGCTGATCCGTTTCAATGCCTTCCTCAATGCCGGTGCGGCGGTGAAGGCTGCCGGCAACAATATTGCGTACAACGACCTCAAGTGGAATGATGGCTGTTTTTTTGACCGCCTGCTCGGTTTCGGAAAGCCGGTCCACGAAATGGTTGTTTATACCTTCCTCGTGCAGCTTTTGAAAAAGCAGGGAGGAAATTTCGTTATTCAGCTTGCCTTTGCCGACCAACACTTCCTTTTTCTCTCCGTTAAAAGCGGTGGCATCGTCTTTGTACTCTACCCAGAGCGTGTTTTCCACGTCTGTTTCATACAGCTTTTTGGCCTTTCCTTCATACAATAGAGCGCGTTTTTCCATCGCAGGCTCCTCCTTTGGACTATCCCTTATTATTCGATGCCGGCACGGGCGAAGATCGTATCGACTTCCTTCATGTGATGACGGTGATCAAAGCAATCCTCGATTTCTTCACTGCTTAAAACATTTGTAATGGCCGGTTCACTTTCCACAAGCTCCCGGAACGGGATGCCTTTTTCCCATGCCTCCATTGCCTTAGGCTGGACCGTGTCGTACGCTTCCTCACGCACCATGCCTTTGTTGATCAGCGTAAGCAGCACACGCTGGGAGAAGACAAGACCGAGCGTTTTGTCCATGTTTGCTTTCATATTGTCTTCAAATACGGTCAGGTTTTTCACGATATTACCAAAGCGGTTCAGCATGTAATTGAGCGCCGTCGTCGCGTCTGGAATAATAATTCGTTCAGCTGAGGAATGCGAAATATCGCGTTCATGCCAGAGCGGAACATTTTCATAAGCAGTCAGCATATGGCCGCGGATCACCCGGGCCAGGCCGGTCATATTCTCCGATCCGATCGGATTGCGTTTGTGCGGCATCGCTGAGGAACCCTTCTGTCCCTTGGCGAAAAACTCTTCCACTTCCCGGGTTTCGCTTTTTTGCAGGCTGCGGATTTCAACAGCCATTTTTTCAATCGACGTAGCAATTAATGCGAGGGTGCTCATGTAATCAGCATGACGGTCCCGCTGCAGCGTCTGCGTCGATACTGGCGCTGCCTGAAGGCCAAGCTTCCGGCAGACCGATTCTTCAATAGCCGGCGGAATGTTGGCAAACGTCCCAACCGCTCCCGACAGCTTCCCGACGCGAATTCCCTCAGCCGCAGCGTCAAAGCGTTCGATATTACGCTTCATTTCCTGATACAAGAGAGCAAGCTTAATCCCGAAGGTGGTGGGCTCCGCGTGCACGCCGTGGGTGCGCCCCATCATGATCGTATGCTTATGTTCCTTTGCCTTGTTTTTTAAAATTTCGAGAAAACGCTCCAGGTCCGCCCGTAAAATCTCATTGGCCTGCTTAATCAGATAAGAGAGCGCCGTATCCACAACGTCGGTGGAGGTCAGGCCGTAATGCACCCATTTGCGCTCATCGCCGAGCGTCTCCGACACCGCCCGTGTAAACGCCACAACGTCATGGCGTGTTTCCTCTTCAATCTCCTGGATCCGTTCGATATTAAAGGAAGCATTATCCCTTATTTTTTTCACATCTTCCTTTGGAATGTCCCCAAGCTCCGACCAGGCTTCACAGGCACAGATTTCGACCTCCAGCCAGGCGTTGAAGCGGTTCTCTTCGGTCCAGATGGCACCCATTTCCGGGCGCGTGTAACGATCGATCATAATCAGGTTCCTCCACTCTTCTCTTTAATTAGTTATTTCTCTATGTACTGCTTCCATACATCTGAGGACCGCTCAAGCGCATCCTGAAGATCCTCCCGCAGCACCGTCCAGTGCCCCATTTTCCGGCCGGGCTTGGCTTCATCCTTGCCGTACAGATGCACATGATCCTTGCTCCACTCTTCCATATGCGCCGTTACCGCTTCGACGTGTTCCCCGAGAATGTTGGTCATGACCACCGGCTGCTTCAGTCCGGCAGGACCGAGCGGAAGACCGCAGACAGCGCGGATGTGCTGTTCAAATTGGGAGGTTTCACATGCTTCAATCGTATAGTGGCCTGAATTGTGCGGCCTTGGCGCCACTTCGTTTACATACACCGTGTCATCGTCTGTAACAAACATTTCCACCGCAAGGGTGCCGACTAGATCCACATGTTCGGCAAGCCGGTGGGCGATACGGATCGCTTCTTCATTTACAAAACGCGAAATTCTTGCCGGGACAATAGTCTGGTGCAGAACGTTATTAACATGGATATTTTCTCCGACCGGAAATACGCCGGTTTCCCCATGCACGCTCCGGGTGACAATGCAGGAAATTTCTTTTTGGAACGGGATCCACGCTTCGAGTACGAGCTCTTTGCCGTCGCTTCCCCCGAGGGCTTCAAACGCTGCTTCTGCATCCTCCTCTGCCTTTAACACTACCTGTCCCTTCCCGTCGTAGCCGCCGCGGCATGTTTTCAGCACGCTTGGAACGCCAATCTGCTCTACCGCTGCCGAAAGCTCCTCGCGGGAGGTCACCTGGTGATACGGAGCTACTTTAATATCTGCTGCTTCAATTGCCTGCTTTTCACGAAGGCGGTGCTGCGCCGTATGCAGCAGCTGGCTTCCCTGCGGAAGATAAAGAGTGTTTTCCAGAAGCCTCGCTGTCTCTGCGTCAATATTTTCAAATTCATACGTTAATACATCACACACTTCTGCCATGCTGTCTGCCCCGTCACGGTCATCATAGGAAGCTTCAATTTCAATATCAGCCACCTGCCCGGCAGGCGAGTCTGATTTTGGTTCAAGCACGGCCACCCGGTAGCCCATTGGCTTAGCCGCAAACGCCATCATTCGTCCGAGCTGTCCGCCTCCAAGTATTCCGATCGTCTGTCCCGGTTTCATTACTCGCCCCATAATTCATCTCCTGACTGCATGACCTGTTCACGCATTTTTTCTCTACGCTGCTGAAGCTTATCTGCCAGCTTTTCATCAAAGGCTGAAATCATCTGAGCGGCCAGCAGTCCGGCATTGGTCGCCCCGGATGTTCCAATTGCCACGGTCGCCACCGGCACGCCGCCGGGCATCTGGGCGATGGATAAAAGCGAGTCCCATCCGCTTAAAGCCTTGGACTGCACCGGCACTCCGATGACCGGCAGGGTTGTTTTTGCTGCTACCATCCCAGGCAGATGAGCTGCCCCGCCCGCACCGGCAATAATTACTTTTATTCCGCGCCCTCTTGCCTCTGCCGCGTATTCAAACATGTAATCCGGCGTCCGGTGGGCGGATACGATGTTCTTTTCAAACGGCACCCCGAGTTCGTCGAGTACCACGCATGCCTTCTGCATCGTTTCCCAGTCGGACGTACTGCCCATTATTACTCCTACCTGCGGTTCCAATTGCGCCACTCCTTTGCTTTTCCACGCATACTTTTTGACATAAAGAAGCCCCGGTGCCAGATCCATCCCTAAAAAAGGATAGTCTTCCGCACTCCGGGGAAGGTCTCGTGAACGTATACGCTCTACTATAGAAGAAAATTTCAAGCCGAAGCCTCCACTATTTCAGACAAAGGCTTCGTTTGATCATTCTCCTCATAGTCCAGCAATTTACGGTTGCCGGGTAGAGACGCTCGAGCCTTATTCCCGAAAGTATATGAGGATTGTCATCGTTCTGCTTTTCTTGCTTACGTGTTTTAGCTTAACAAGCTGTGATATTATCTGTCAATCAAAATTCGAACAATTGGAATGACCATAGCTTAAATGTTCGTTTATTTCTTTCTTGCTTCAAAACTGATTTCCTGTTTCACCGGCACATACTGTTTTTCTCCGTTAATGGTCTGCTCTTCAAATACGGGCTTTTCCATTCTGCGTACCGGCATAAAGCCCTCTGCAGCAATCCGGGAGAGACACTCTTCCACCGTTTCTTCTTCCTGCACGTAAAATGTCTGTTTATTTTTCTTTTTTGTCATTCTTTTCGCTGCTCCTTATTTCTTCACTTCTGCATCTATTATAACAGGTTCTTTCTAAAAAAAACGAACGAAGCAGAATTTCATTTCCCGCTTCATTCGTTTATTTATCGTCCTTTTTTTGTGCCTATCGTTCGTATGGTCTCTTTTAAGACAGCAACACCGTTTACACAGTCTTTTAATTCAGTAAATTCTTCCGGCGTGTGGCTTTTCCCTTCGAAGCTCGGGACAAACAGCAGGCCAAATGGCACGTAGGCTCCGAACATCATGGCGTCATGGCTCGCGCCCGATACGAGAGATTCTGCCGTTAAGCCAATGCTTCGGGAGGCATCCCAAATCGAACGCCGGATCCATTCAGGGGCCGGTACTGGTTTTACTCTGAAGGCCACTTCATGAGAAACAGTAAGCTCCCGGCGATCGGCTATTTTCTCCGCTTCGCTTCGTGCCAGACTGATCATCTGGTCCCGGACCTCCTCATCAAGGTCCCGGATATCGGCTGTCAGCCGGGCCTCTCCAGCAATTACGTTTGAACCGTTCGGCTCGAGAGAAAGCCTTCCTACGGTAGCTACTGCAGTGTCACTGTGCATAGCCGGAAGCTGTTCCAAATACAGAATAAATTCTGCTGCTGCAGCGGCTGCGTCTTTTCTGATGTTCATCGGTGTGTTCCCGGCATGGTCTGTTTCTCCAAGAAAATGCACGTCAAGCCATGAAGGGCCGGCGATTCCTTCTACAACGCCGATACTTGCCTCCTGCTGTTCTAGCTGTTTTCCCTGCTCCACATGCAGCTCCAGATATGCCCGCAGCCGTTCACGCGGATAAATATTATTTTCGAGCTTATTCGGCGAATAGTCCATCAGCTTCATTGCCTCCGCCGCCGTCACTCCCTCGTCATCCCGCATTTGAAAGAAAGCATCCTTCGAGATATCGCCGACGGCCGCACGGCTCCCGAGGAGCCCACTCCCGAAACGGGCTCCTTCTTCATCTACAAAAACGGCAATCTCTACAGAACAATTCAGCATGGCGCCTTCTGCCTTCAATGCTTCTACAGCCATCAGGCTCGATATGCAGCCGAGAGCCCCATCAAAAGCACCGCCGTTTTTCACAGTATCCAGATGTGAGCCGGTAAGGATAATCGGTGCGCCGGCCTGGCCAGACTCCCACAGGCCATAAATGTTTCCCACACCATCTTCCCTGACACTCAGTCCCGCTTCCTGCATCCAGGAACGAAAAAGATTTTTTGCCTGCTGTTCTTCTTCTGTATAGACGTAGCGCGTAACACCGCCTTCTTCTGTGCGGCCGATGGCTGCCAATTCTTCCAGGCGGCTGGCCAGAACCTCGGGATCGATTGACGGGAAGCCCCTGCTTTCCTCAATCGTCTGGAGCAGGCGCTCCCTGCTGAATCCCTCGTTACCCAAAGCATCATCACTCCTTCTTTTCTTTCACACTAACACACCGGCAAAAACGTTACACTTCCTTAAAGGAAGGCACATACACTTCCCCCTGATTATCTGTCTGCTCAATGATACGCCGCACCTGCTGGGATAAACTGTTCGGAGGATATGGCTTGGTCAGGTAATGCCGGACATCCATACGGGCCATTCGCTCTTTATCCTCGTGCAGAGCCGAGGAAATAATAATTGGCACGTCTTCAGTATGGCGGAAGGATTTCAGCTGTTCAATAAAACCCCATCCGTCCATTTCTTCTCCAAGCATCAGATCCACGACAAAAACCTCCGGCCGCAGCCCCCGTTTCAGCGCGTCCAACGCTTTGTATGGATTGAAGTAGTGCACCACTTCGTATTTGGCGTGACGAAGCTCCTCTGAAAGAAGCATCCCGAGGCTTCGGTCGTCTTCGAGAATGAGCACTGAGTGAAGATCACTTTCTTCCGGCAGTTCTTCAATATCGAACTCGACACCTGAGATCGGCAGGAATAAGCAGAAGCTGCTGCCTTGCCCTTCTATCGAATCCACCTCTATCCGGCCTTTATGGTCTTCCACAATTTGCTTTGTTACCGCAAGCCCCAGACCAGTGCCGCGTATTTTCCTCCGGTCTTCATCATTAATACGGTGGAATTTTCCGAAAAGACGGGGAAGCTCTTTTTCCGGAATCCCAAGGCCTTCATCCGATATTTTCACCCTTACCATATTCTGATCATTGGCAAGCTCAATTTTCACTTCGCCGCCTTCTGGAGAAAATTTCACCGCATTGCCAATAATGTTGGTGACACCCTGCACGATTTTACCTTTATCTGCATAGACGCGTCCATACTGCAGCCGGTCCTTTACAACAAACGTATGGTCCGGCTGATTGGGTTCAAAGGTATCCACCACTTCAAGCATCAGGCTGCTGATATCAATTTCTTCCATGCCGTATTCCTGGCGCCCGGATTCCATCCGCTGCAGATCGAGAAAATCGTTAATTAACGACGTCAGCCTTTCGCCTTCCCGGTGAATGGTTTCTATATATTTTTTCTGCCGGGCCGGCTTTAAATCTTTGACGAGCAGCAGCTCGGCAAAGCCCAAAATACTCGACAGCGGCGTCCTGAGCTCGTGACTGACGGTGCTGACAAGATCTGATTTCATCTGGTCAAGCTCAAATTCTTTTGTCCGGTTGCGGTGAACAAAAATCGTTCCCTTTTCTTCTGATTCCATCTGCACAGTACGTCCGTACAGCTCATAAACATTTACAGCGCTCTCTGTCGTAATTTTGTATTCGATGCTGTAATCCGGCACTTCTTCTCCGCCAATAAAAGCTTTGAAGTAGCTTTCCACATGCTCCCGGCACTCTTCATCAATTTGTTTGATCCACTCCGACGTCCACTCCGCGAACGGGAGCGCCTGCGTGTCGTTCTGGGCCCAGGCACCAATCATGCTCCATGTCCAGTGATTCGCATGCTCAAGGGTGCCGTTTTCATTGATATACTGGATGCCTTCATCAACGCTGTCGATAATGCGCTGGTACAAAAAGCGCTCCTCTTCCGTTTCCTCGAACAGAAGAATACGGCTGAAGGAGATCGAGGCCTGACGGAGAATGCCGCGCATCGTTTCACGTTCCTGTTCTGAAAAGTTCTGACCGGTTCTGGCAAATACCGCCGCGCCGATCATTTCTTTTTTGCTGCTGAACACCGGCAGATACATTTCATACACCAGGGATTCATTTGTCCCGAGCCCTCCTTCTCCGTCACGTGCTTTCCGCTCGATCACATGAATCTGTTTCGTGTCGGCGATTAAAGCGAGCGGACTCCCTGCAGAATGATCCTCGAAATACTGTTTTTCTTTTTCACTCACCCCGTACCAGGCAGCCTGCCAGCTTGGTTCTACAGCTGCAACCATTCCTTTTTCAAAATGAAAAAGAGTGTACATCTTAGAAAGCAGCTGTTCCATTAGCGCCTGTTTTCCCATCGAACCGCTGAATGTCTCGTTCAGCTCATTTAATGTCCGCAGGTATTCCTGCTGCTCCTGCAACTCGTTCTGCTGGATGACAAGCTCTTCATTCCGGTCCATAATCGCATTCTGGTTCTGTTGGATACTTGCTGCCATTTCGTTAAAGGAACGGCTCAGCTCTCCTATTTCATCGCTGCGATGGCTATCGGAAATTGATATTTCTTCTCCGCTCCCTACCCTGGCTGCAGCATTCTTCATTTCCCAAAGCGGCCTGACAGCCCTGCGCAGCAGCAGCCAAACAATAGCACCGAGCACTATCAGTATCGCAATCAAATACAAAAGATAGGCAAGATGCGAGTTTTCGTTCACTTCAAAATACTGGTCATTCACGCTCATCCGTTCAGCCTCGGCCTGGTCGTGCCCGCTCGATAGGCTGTTAACAAGGGCACCAACCTGAGAACTAACCTGTTCGCGATTTTCAATAGTGGTGCTGCCGGACTCCACCGCTTCGGTCAGCTGCGGCAGCCAGTCGTTTTCATAGTCATTCAGGAACTGTTCTGTCTGAGCGACCAGATCGGTGTCCGCTTTACTCAGGCTCCGGTACTCCTCGAGCTGTGTTCTCGCAGCACTTAAGTTTCTTTCAACTTTCTCCATCTCACTTTCGTCTCCAAAAGCAAGATAGCCGCGGCCGGCAATGATAATCTGCTGAGTATAGAATTCCAGGTCCGCCAGCACGTTCTGCGTGTCGCGCCACTGCCTGGACTCATTTTCAAGATTCTGCTGATTCGAGCTCATATAAACATGCTGTCCGATCCCCCCGGCAGCAGCAAGTATCAGTACGAGCAGGAAAATGATGCTGAATCTCCGATGGAGGCGGCTTTTTATGTATTTAAGCATCCAAAAGCTCCTCCACAATTGTAATAAGCAGAGCCGGGCTGAATGGCTTGGAGACAAACTCCGTCACGCCTGCTTTTCTCGCTTCCTCTATGTCTTTATCCTGGGATTTTGCTGTAATCATCAGTGTTTTCATATTTTCAAGCCTGCCATCTTTTCGAAGCATGGAAACAACCTCCACTCCGTTATATTCAGGCATCATGTTGTCGATAATCAGGAGGTCATAGGAAGCGGCGCTTGCTTTTTCGTATGCTTCCTTCCCATCTGTTGCTTCCTCAATAATATATTCGTCTTCGTCCTCCAAAGTGTCCACCACAAGCATCCGGAGGACTTCCGCGTCGTCAGCTACAAGTATTTTGTACATTTCCTCCCGCCTTTCCCTTCTTACAGCACCCGCTGGATCAATCTTTTCGCACGTGCAACCAGTTCTTCTTTTCGAAACGGCTTCATCAAATAATCATCCGCTCCGAGTTCAAGTGCATGAACAATATCTTCTTCGTTCCGGTTTCCTGTAAGCATTAATATGATCATGTTGCTCGACGGATATTTCCCGCGGAGCTTTTCAAGCACTGCGAATCCGTCCATGCCGGGCATGGTAACGTCCAGTACGACAAAATACCGCTGCCCGCGCTCGTAGTTTTCTTTCTCAAAAAATGCTTCTCCAGATGAAAAATGGATCGTCCGTATCCGGTACCTCGCAATATTTAATTGGAGAAACTGATCAGCGACAAAGGAAGCCATCGCTTCATCATCGTCGATAATAAATACATTTATGTAGGGAAGATCAATAATCGTTTCGCCCGAATAGGAGACTACGGCATTCCGGCCGGAATCCTTTGCTTCAAGCATAGCTGCGTCTGCTTCATTGATCACCTCCTGCAGAGAAGCGTGATTAGCAGTCGCTGTTGACGTTCCCGCCGTAAACCCGAGCCGGTAAGGCAGACGACGCTCTGATACGAAATCGGCAAAGGAGTGCTGCAGGCGTTTCATGATATTTTCTGTTTCCTCCGAAAAGGTCTGCTGGAAAATAAATAAAAATTCGTCCCCGCCCAGGCGGATCAAATGATCGCTCGGGCGCTTCTGGGAAAACATGTGACCGACAAACCATTTGAGCACCTGATCCCCTTCCTCGTGGCCATAGCTGTCATTAATCTGCTTGAAGTGATCAAGGTCTGTGAGAGCTACAGAAAAGGGCTTACCGCTCCGTTTAAACTCTGCCCACAGACGGGCTTCCTCCAATTCAAGCATTTTCCGGTTATAGGCCCCTGTCAGTTCATCCACCGTCAGCGCTTCTTTCATCGGGGCCTGCCACTCCAGATGACGGTGAATGACCTGCACCATTTCGATCGTGGAATACGGCGGTTTGATCACAAAGGAGGCCCCGTCTTCATACAGTTTATCCGCCCTCTCGCTGTCTATGCCGCCATTGCAAAATACAACGACAGGAAGCAGCACATCTCTTGCTGCGTCTTTAATACGCTTAATGATTGTCCTGTTTCCCCGCACAGCCAAGTCTTCTGATATAAGCACCATTTCCGGATGGAATTCCTCTATTTTCTCCATGAGCTTTCTCCGGTCAGAAGCAAGCAGCACGTGGTGCCCAAGTGTTTCAAGCTGTTCCTTCACCTCATACAAAACGTGCAGGGACGTATGCCCGAGAAGCACAAATGAGGATTCTTCTTCGGAGGTATCATAGGAGATGGAAAGCTTTTCTGGCTCATGTTCTTCTCTAAGCATGTTCATGATTTTCCTCGCATGAACCTTACGGGCTTCTCCGGGAGCCTCTGCACTAAGCGCCCGCATCGCTTCCTCGGCCATTTCAGCTGCCTGCCCCAGCCCGATCGTGGCGCCGGTTCCTTTAATCGTATGCAGCCATCTGTACATTTCATCAAAATCTTTGTACTGCTTTTGTTCTAAGTATTCATACTGATTTTTAATATTTTCAATAAAGGTTTTCTGATACTGTTTCACCATAAAAATATCCCTTCTAACCATTATTATCTATTTCCATTATATACTATTTAACCGTGTCAAAAGTAGCTTAATACAAGAAAAAATACTACTGTTTTAAAAGCAGAAAAACTCTAAGCATTCTGTAGAAAGAGGAAAAACGTGTATATCAGCATTTTGACGCAAAAAAACCGCCCGGATGATTGCCAGGGCGGCTTCTGCATAGTGACCTATGAAACATAATTTGTCGTAATAATCGAGCGCTCCATTTGATACAGCTGTTCCTGCGAGTACAGAGGCGCGTTTTGCGAAAACTGCTCGTGAAAGAAGGCCCGCAGTGCTGCTTCTGTCGTAAAACGATGAGTAAAGGCATCTACCGACACATCCTGCACAAACCGGTCATCCTGCGTGTTCGAATGGCCGAAGAAAATAATTGGCGTAACTTCCCCCGGGTTGTGCTTTTCCCTGCGCAGGAAATCCTCTGTGATCGAAGCCGTTGCTTTGGCATGCTCAATCGGGCTGTCGTGCACTTCAAATGTTCCTGACCGGACATGCCCCCGGCTTGTGTTTTGAAACACCATCGTCGTTTCCACATCTTCCTCGACGTCCGGGTACAGCGTATCAAGCACAAAATCAAGCGTTCCGGCATTGTGCTTACTGACCCCGTGAATAATATGGCCTTTCCATTTCTGCGTCTCAAGCACATACAGCCCCCGGGTCGTCAAAACAACGTGGTCCACCTGGCGGGTCGACAGCTCCGTCCGTTCGTCCAACGGCACGTAAACGTGTCCGGAAATCAACATTTCATCCACGGCAATCTGATTTGCTTCGACAAGATCATTTTTAATGCTTCGAAGCAGCTCATGTGTTTTCATTTCTTCCGGTTCCCGTGAAATTTTCTCCAAATGATAAATGTAATCCGTCAGTTTTCCTTTTTCTTCCTCATACTTGCCGCGTATCGCCTGGATGTCCTCGCGGTACTGCGAGCTTTTTCCTTCAATTTCTTCTTCCATTTTTCTATCATACTGCCGGACTTTTTTTAAATACTGGTCCCGCTGAATTAAAATGACCGCACCAATGATGATTAAAGCTATAATAACTGTAACCGCTATACCCATATAAGCACCTCTTCCATCTCCTGCCTTAATATTTTTACTATGACCCGGGATTTGGTACACTAAAAATCGCTTCTTATTCGCTATGTAAAATTATATACATCATATTTCTATCATAATCAATATATTCCTTTTCGTATACACCAAAAGAAAGGATTCTTCCCTATGACACTTTATCCTGTGGTTCCAAAGGACTTTTATGAAAAACCGACGCTCGAGCTGTCCCGGGCCCTGATCGGCTGTGTACTCGTGCATGAAACACCGGAGGGCCCTGCAGCTGGCAGGATCGTTGAAACGGAAGCCTATATAGGACCCGTGGACCGCGCTGCCCACAGCTACAATTACCGCAGAACAAAGCGGACGGATGTAATGTTTTTTCCTCCGGGGCACGTGTATATGTATACGATGCACACCCATGCGCTTCTAAATATTGTCAGCGGGGTGGAGGAGTCTCCGGAAGCTGTCCTCATCCGCGCTGTCGAGCCGGCTGCAGGCCTTGAGCTTATTCAAAAACGCCGGCACCGTGTCCGCGGCATTCAGCAGACAAACGGTCCCGGCAAGTTAACGAAAGCGCTTGGCATTGATATGAGCTACTACGGCCATGAGCTTGACCGTCCGCCGCTGTATCTGTCACCTAAGGATTACGAACCTGCGGTTGAAAGCGGCCCGCGCGTCGGTATTTCCGGAAGCGGCGAGGCACGCCATTACCCGTGGCGGTTCTTTGAAGCCGGCAATCCCTACGTTTCCAAATGGAGGGCCTGAGCCCCGTTATTTCAGAGCAACGATCCGGCGGCCCTGGATACGATTTTCCAAAATAGCGTCAAGATCCTCCGCCAAATCATCCAGCGTGGTCTCGCTTGCAATCGTATCAAGCAGTGATTGAATTTTCAGGTCATCTGCGAGCCGGTTCCACACATATTGTCTTTTTTCCACCGGACAATAAACAGAATCAATTCCAGCCAGATTGACACCTCTTAAAATAAACGGATGGACTGTCGTAGGAACGTCTGTCCCTCCGGTGAGTCCACTGACAGCTGCGGTACCGTGATATTTCATCGTACTCAGCAGGTAGGCAAGCGTTTCTCCCCCAACTGGGTCCACAGCCCCGGCCCACATCGCCTTTCCAAGCGGTTTACGTTTATCCGGATTCACGTCCTCGCGGGACAGGATACGTCCTGCGCCAATATTTCGGAGGTAATCATGGGCTTCACTGTTCCCGGTAACGGCTGCCACGTCATACCCGAGGGAGTGGAGCATCGCTACAGCCATGCTTCCAACACCGCCAGTAGCACCGGTTACAACGACCTCGCCCTGTTCCGGCGTGACTCCTTCCTCCTCCAGGCGCACGACCGATAATCCTGCTGTAAACCCGGCAGTGCCAAAAATCATAGCTTCTCTTGGAGTCATCCCCTCCGGCAGTTTTACTACCCAGTCAGCAGGCACTCTTGCTTTTTCCGCATAGCCGCCGTGATGGGCCACTCCAAGCTCATAGCCTGTAACGAGCACCTCGTCGCCCTCCCGGTATCTCGAATCACTGGATGAGGCGACAACGCCGGCGAGATCGATGCCCGGAATCAGTGGGTAGCCCTGGGCGATCTGGCTTCCAGGTGCTGCTGCCATCCCGTCTTTAAAGTTGATGCTTGAATAGTGTACATCGATGGTGACGTCGCCTTCAGGCAGATCGTTTTCTTCCAGTGTACGTATTTCTTTTGTAACTTCTCCCTGATCGTTTTTATCCACGACCAGTGCTTTAAATGTGCTCATGCTTTCCACCTCCATAAAATAATCCTCTAAACTATTCCCAAAAAAGCTTTATTCCATGCAGAGCAAAAACAAAAAAACACGCGCCTCCTTCAGGAAGCACGTGTGGGATGCTACGGTGTTAAAAATAAGAAAAAGATGATAAACACAAAAAACAACGCGTACATAATCGGGTTCAGCTGCTTTCCTCTTCCAGTGAGCACCATCGTGATCGGATAGAAGATAAAACCCATCGCAATACCGGTCGCGATACTGTAGGTGAGCGGCATTGATACAATCGTTAAAAAGGCCGGCACCGCAATTTCGAGACGCTGCCACTCAATTAAGCGCAGCGACGATACCATCAATGCCCCTACAATAATTAGAGCCGGCGCCGTTACAGCGCTTGTCACCACGCCGAGAAGCGGCGAGAAAAACAAAGCGGCAAGAAACAACAGCGCCGTAATAATCGATGCAAACCCGGTACGCCCTCCGACAGCTACACCGGCTGAAGATTCAATATATGCTGTCGTTGTCGAGGTTCCCAGAATTGAGCCGATCACGGTGGCCGATGAATCCGCCACCAGGGCACGCCCGGCACGCGGCAGTTTGTTGTCTTTTACAAAGCCCGCCTGGTTGGCTACTGCAAACAAAGTTCCGGCTGTATCAAAAAAGTCTACAAACAAAAATGTAAGCACTACTACGATAAATCCAATAACAAAGCTTGAATCCCACGAAAAGTCCGCAAGAGAGGTGAAAGCAGCCCCAAATGTCGGGGCGATACTAGGCACCCCGGAGACAATCTGGCCCGGCGGCTGAATCTGCCCCACCAATATGCCAGCCAGAGCTGTAATCACCATTCCGTAAAAAATACCTCCCCGGATGCCAAGCGTCATCAGTATGACGGTAACAAGCAGACCAAATGCCGCAAGAGCAGCCGGCCCGGAGGTGAGTGTACCAAGCGTAACGAGAGTAGACTCATCAGCCACTACAATCTGCGCTCCCTGCAGCCCGACAAAGGCAATAAACAGTCCAATACCGGCAGAAACAGCGTATTTCAGCTCCTCCGGAATCGCGTTAATAATTTTTTCTCTAATACCAAATGTCGTTAAACCGATAAAGATCATCCCGGAGCAGAATACCCCAAACAACGCAAGCTCCCAGGGAATCCCCATTGTCAGCACAACGGAATATGTAAAAAAGGCATTAAGCCCCATCCCCGGTGCCAGAGCTATCGGATACCTGGCAAGCAGCCCCATAATCAGTGTCCCAATAGCTGCTGCCAGGGCTGTCGCTACAAACACGGCGGACTCATTCATTCCGGCTTCGGCTAAAATACTGGGGTTGACGAATAAAATATACGCCATCGCAAGGAAAGTCGTTAAACCGGCTAACGATTCTTTCTTGTAGTTCGTTTCATTCTTTTTAAATTCAAAAAAACGATCCATCCTCTTATCTCTTCCTCTCTTTCCTCTCCCCAGGCAAAACTCTCTCTGATTGTATTATATACTTACTAAGCGCTTACCGCGCAAGCCCCTACTCCCATTCAATGGTCGAAGGCGGCTTGGATGTAACGTCATACACTACACGGTTAACGTGCTGCACTTCATTAACGATTCTGGTGGAAATTTTTTCGAGAACGTCATATGGAATACGGGCCCAGTCCGAAGTCATTCCGTCAATCGAAGTAACCGCGCGGATTCCGACTGTATAATCGTATGTCCGGCTGTCTCCCATTACGCCCACGCTTCTCATATCCGGAAGCGCCGTGAAGTACTGCCAGATTTCACGGTCAAGACCGGCATTTTTGATTTCTTCGCGTAAAATGTAATCTGATTCCCGGACAATTTCGAGCTTCTGCTCCGTAATCTCCCCGAGCACACGAATACCCAGTCCCGGTCCCGGAAACGGCTGACGCCATACGATTTCATCCGGCACCCCAAGCTCCGTTCCGAGCTTGCGGACTTCGTCTTTAAACAGCGTATTTAAAGGCTCAATCAGATCAAATTTCATGTCCTCCGGCAGCCCGCCGACATTGTGGTGGGACTTGATCGTCTGTGCTGTATCCGTACCACTTTCAATGACGTCTGTATACAGCGTGCCCTGAACAAGAAAATCCACGTTTTCAAGCTTTCCTGCCTCTTCTTCAAACACGTATATAAATTCATTTCCGATAATTTTCCGTTTTTGTTCCGGATCGCTCACTCCATCGAGCTGATCGAGGAAGCGTTTGGCTGCGTCTATTTTCACAATATTCATCTGAAACCCGCGTCCGAGCGACTCCATGACGCCTGTCGCCTCCTCTTTACGCAGCAGGCCATGATCAATAAACATGCATGTAAGCTGATCCCCGATCGCTTTGTGAACGAGCGCTGCAGCCACCGAGCTGTCCACTCCGCCGCTCAATGCACACAGTACGTTACGGCTGCCCACCTGCTCCCGGATAATTGCCACCTGCTCATCGATAAAATTGGCCATCGTCCATTCATTCGAGCATCCGCAGACACGGTAAGCAAAGTTCTTCAGCATGTCATCGCCAAACTGGGTGTGGCGTACTTCGGGATGGAACTGAACGCCGTACATTTTCTTCTCCGGAGCGCTCATCGAAGCTACCGGGCATGATGGGCTGGTTGCGTCGACCGTAAAACCTTCCGGCGGCTCGACAATTAAGTCGCCATGACTCATCCAGACGCTCTGGGTTTTCGGCAGTCCTTCAAACAATACCGGATTCGCCTGTACATGAATATCGGCTTTTCCATACTCCCGATGCTGGGCTTTTTCCACTTTTCCGCCGTAATGCAGTGTCATCAGCTGCATTCCATAGCAGATTCCCAAAACCGGAATATCCAGGTCAAAAATAGCTGGATCGCAGGTAAGTGCGCCTTCGACATACGCACTGTTCGGCCCACCGGAAAAAATAATCCCCGCTGGGTTCAATTCTTTAATTTTTTCAGCACTGATCGTGTTCGGATGGAGCTCGCTAAAAACACCGAGATCTCTGATCCTGCGTGTAATCAATTGATTATACTGGCCGCCAAAGTCCAGAACAATAATCGTTTCACTGATATTTCCTACGCTCATCGCTTCTACCCCTAACTGTTTTCAAATATGTACGTTCAAGGTTCACTTTAAAGGAATGCCTGCTTCCGGGCAACAGCCTGCTTTGATTGCCAGCTCATCCGCACGTAAAATACTCCTGCAGAAGCGGGCCTTCTGCAGACCAAAAAAGCTGCCTTCGTAAAGTATACGAAAGCAGCTTTGACTGGAGACACACGGCGGCGCTTCTGCTGGCGTGTGCCCTTCGCTGCCCTCGTAGTCCAGCCATTTTCCGGCGGCCGGGTAGAGACATTCGGGCCTGATCCCGAACTATACGAGGTATTCATCTGTAAACATAGAGTAAATTCTAACAGCCGGCTCAATGCCGGTCAAGAACGGACTTTCTTTACCAGCTGTTTCCATGCCGCAACTGCTTCCGGACCGGCTTCGTTCCCGGTCTTACGTCCGTAATACAGACGTTCATATTTCTCTGTCAGATGCTCCATCTCACCGCTTCCGTAGATGTCATTCACCCGCACGGCAAATTCCCGCAGCGTTTCCCCGGCGTTCCGTTTTACACGTGCTGTCTGCAGCAACCGCAGCAGCGCCTGGTAAGCATTTTGAAACTCTTCATCAGAATGCATGTGCCGGTATTTGAAAAGAAGATAGCTGGCCAGCAGCTTCCTCCGGAAAAGCCATCCGGCTGCTGGGAGGATAACTACCGCTGCAAAAAAAGGCCACAGCGGAAGCCTCCAGTCAATGACGGCGCCGCCAGAGGAATCCTCCTGTTCTTGTTCGCCCTCTTCCCCAGTTTCAGGAGCCGCTTCCTCTTCTTCAGGGGCGGCCTCCTCTTCCTCCGTTTCCTCTTCTTCAATTTCGGGTGCTTCTTCTGAGGCTTCATTATTTTCATACGTGTAATTAAACTCTGAAGAAAAACCCTTCGTCGGTTCAAACGGCACCCAGCCTACTTCGGGAAAATACACCTCTACCCAGGAATGCGCATTTTCATTTGTGACCTCCACCTGATTTTCATTCCCCGGCGCCTGGTCGCCTTCTGTGAACCCTTTGACCCAGCGCGTCGGTATATCAAGCGTGCGGAGCAGCACCGCCATTGAAGTCGAATAATTATCACAGTAGCCGGTTCGTGATTCAAACAGAAACTGGCTGACATAATCTCCGCCCTCCAACGGAGCCGGAATGTTGGTCGTCTGATAGGAGAAATTCGGACCGCGCAAATACCTTTCCACGGCTCTGGCTTTTGCATAGCGGTTATCGTCATCTGCTGTAAGCTCTTCGGCAAGCTCCTGAATTTCTCCAGGAAGATCGTCGGGAAGCTGTGTGAAGTATTCCGTGATCTCCTCCGGATCTTCTGAATTATCAGTAACAGCACTCATCTGCTCTACGGGAAAATCTGCTGTTTCATACGCCACCGTGTAATTAGTTAACGACGCCGACTCTCCGCCAGCCTCAAACTCCACCTGGGTGGTCCAGGCGTCCACTGATGTTTCTATGTCTTCTTCAATAGAAAGAAACGAACCTGGATAAAAGGCAAAATCAAACTCCTGGGTTTCTGCCATTTCAATGTTTACTTCCTGTTCTTCCGTCTCGATACTTTCATTATATAAGCCGGCTTCAGAAGACGTCTCATCAGGGGCGTCTATTTCCCACCCAAGACCGGTGTATACATTTTTAGCCTCGCCCCGCCAGTAGCCGTTAATATCGCCGGATGCAGTAAATACCGGCATATCACTCATTTGAAATCCTCCGCCAAGGCGTTCATCAGTATTGTCATAGCCAATCTTCTGCACACCCTGACTGCTCCCGGTGCTGCTCTCTCCCCACGTTAAAAATGGAACGGGATCAGGCCACCGTGGTTCACTTTTGGGGGCAAGCACTCCAACGCCTCCGGCGGTAATTAAAAAAGCAGCCATGACCAGCGTCCACCGTATAAAAACCTTCCTCTGAGCCTGCCTGTCCTCCGTCTGCGATACAATACGTTCCCACTGAAGCAGTCCTAAAAGCAAAAATCCTATAACAAACGTACGGATAATCGCAAACATTCCATCGTATTCGAAAAAAGTATCCATTACGCCAATATAAATAACCGTAAATGTCAGGAAAAATAAAATCCGGCGGGACTGTACCACCCAGAAATAAATCAAATAACTCATAATAGCAAGCAGAAGCATAAATAACACACTGCGGAACATATCTGTCAGAGCGTACCACTGGCCGCTGATAATATAACCAACATTCGTCTGCACTTCCGCCCCCAGAGTAATCAGCCAATTCAGCTGCAGCAGCGATTCCTCATAAAATACAATATTTATACCTATTAGTATAGTCAGCAGCACACTGCCGATTATCGCCCACCAGGGCGGCCGCAGATAAATGACGATAAAAAAGGCGGCAGAGACAGCCATAAATACGGTCACTGATCCTGTCCCGGTAGCTGCCGGCAGGGGCAGCAGCCATTCTGCCAGCAGCAAATAACCAAGAATATAAACAATCAATTTTTTCCAGGTATGCTCCGGTTTAATCAAATAATTATGCCTCCTCTATAACACTTCAAAACCGGCCTCGCCCGGCTGCACATAGTATATATGAATATTGGTATGCCGCAGCGCTTCTACACCCTTATGGTGGGACAACCCACTCTCATCAGGAAGCAGAGCCACAATAACAGAGCGTTTCTGTCCGGCCCATTGCTTTAATTCTTTAATTCTAATATCCGGAAGCACCGGAGTCACATAAATCAGTGCTTCAGGCCCCGGGGCCTGACGTAAAAACGGCGAAGCCTCCGTATCTGTATTCAATTCCACGTACGCCAGACCCTGATAAATACGCTGAAAATGCTCTTTGGAGGTTCCGGGATGCTGCAGAGGCTGCCCGGAAGCAGTGACTCCGTAACCGATAGGCATTTTCATCTGATAGGCATACTCCGTTAAAGAAGCAGCAAATTCCACCGCGGTTTCAAATGATTCGGGTGCTATATCAGCTGCGGTTTCAAGCAGCAAAAAATAGCCTTCTCCCTTTTCAGCTTCAAATTCTTTTGTCACAAGCTTTCCAGCCCGGGCCGTCACCTTCCAGTCAATATTTGCCATCCGGTCCCCGGGGGTATAATCCCTCACCCCTGCGACATTAACAGATTCATTTTGTATCCGCTGCGACAGTGAGACTGCCTCCGAGGAGTTGTCTGCCGCCGTATTCCAGTTCGCTAACTTTCTCATTCTTGGAAGTACTACCACCATAGAAGAAACCAAAATATCGTAATCTTTTTCCACAAAGCCAAACAGATCGCCGGCACGGACGCGGAGATAACCAATGGTATGCTTACCCCGTCTTCTGCCCCTAAGGCTGTAGGAATAGGACGCCTCCCTCTGAAAAAAAGGGAAAATCAACGCTTCTGCCGACGTTTCCCAATCCCTGAGCCCGTAAGGCTGATGATCCCGGATCTTTACGTACATCAGTGGAAGCGGAATTCTTTTTTTTAATGTGACTACAGCTTCAGCATGACCGTTAAAGGAAAGCATATCAGCACTCAGTCTGCGTTCAGCCTTTAAAGAACGAAGCGGATAGATTAGTAATAATAATTGTATAACCGCGAGGGTCGTCACACTGTAAAACAAAAACCAGCTGACAAACCCCCCTTGAAACATAGCGTAAATAAATAATACAGCTAATGCAGCCAGAACAGCTGCCAGCTGCATTACTTTTCTTCCGATTTTTAAAAACCGACTCATGGGCGTACCGCCGAATCACTGTCCGATGCCGGTACACGGACGCTCGATAAGATGTCCCGCACCACGGTCTCTCCGTCTTTATCCGCCATCTGCTGGTCTGTCTGCAGAATAAGGCGGTGCCCCATAACAAACGGCGCAAGGTACTTCACATCATCCGGGGTTACGTAGTCTCTTCCTCTCACAAAAGCATATGCCTGCGATACCTTCATCAGCGCAATTGATCCCCTTGGACTTACGCCAAGATAAATATCGCGGTGATTTCTGCTCTCCCGCACAATGGAAACAATGTACTGCTTCACTGAATGGTCCACGTGCACGTTTTTCACGAGTTCCTGAGCCCTCAGGACGTCTGCGAGACTCATTACGGATGAAAGATCATCAATCGGATGCGTGAATTCCACACGCTCGAGCACTTCTATTTCCTGCTCTTCTGTAGGATAGCCGAGCCGGAGCTTAAACAGGAAGCGATCGAGCTGTGCTTCCGGCAGAGGATACGTTCCCCCGTACTCTACCGGATTCTGTGTGGCCATCACAAAAAATAAACGTTCGAGGTTTCTCGTTTCGCCGTCCACTGTAACACTTTTTTCCTCCAGCGCTTCAAGAAGGGCTGACTGCGTTTTCGGGGAAGTACGATTAATCTCGTCTGCGAGCAGAACGTTTCCCATTAACGGGCCGGGCCGGAATTCAAACTCCATCGTCCGCTGATTATATATAGACACACCTGTTACATCTGATGGGAGAAGATCCGGCGTGAATTGTATTCGTTTAAAACTCGCGCCAATCGATTTGGCAATTGCCCGCACCATCATCGTCTTCCCCACCCCGGGCACATCTTCAAGCAGGATATGCCCGCGGGCCAGAAGCGCTGTCAGGCTTAATTCAATTTCAGCTTTTTTTCCGACCACGACCTGCTGCACGTTTTCGATGACACGCTGCAACGCTTCACGTTCGTTCACCAATATCTTTCTCCCCCTACTGTATATGCTCTCGCTCTGTAAATCATATTAATCTTATCACAATAACCCACCCCTAGAAAGAAAACCGACTATTCCTGCTCCCGGTTTTCCGGCAGTATTTTTCTTCGCTCCACCGGCGATTTCAGCACAATCGACGTATTAATGTTCCCATAGGAGATCAGGGTATCAACAAGCTCTCTCAGGCTGTCCATCCCTTCTACCGCTGCTTTAATAAAATAGCTTACTTCCCCGGTTACCCGGTGACATTCCAGTACCCGCGTGTCCTCTGCAATCATTTTTTCAAAGCGGGGAATCGTGTCCTTTAGTTCACTCACCTGGATCATCAGAAGCGTATCCCGGCCCACGGCTTCCGGAGAAACCACCGCACTGAAGTGATCAATAATTCCCTTCTCCTGGAGCCTCATCATTCGCTCTGAAACGCTTGGACGGCTTAAATTTAATTTTTTGGATAAATCACTGACCGATATTCTTCCGTCCTCCTGAAGTATCTCGAGCATTTCAATATCAATATGATCCATTCAAACGCACTTCACCTTTCTTTTTGAACATGAATAATCAAATATACTTTCATTTTTAATGTCATTAAACCAATTATCCTTCATATAATTATTCAAGCATGGTTAATTTTTCCTTATAATAGAAGTAACCTATTGTTGAAGGAGAGACGACCGTTGATAAACATAACCAATATACTACAAGTCCTGGCCGGATGTTTGTTAGCTGCCTTTGGCATTACTCTGCTCCAGCACGCTGATTTAGTCACCGGAGGCACTGCGGGCCTGGCGCTCGGTTTAACATATGTCCTGCCGCTGTCTTTTTCCGCCGTCTTCTTTATAATCAACCTGCCTTTTTATGTGTTCTCTGTGGTGCATATGGGATGGAAATTCACGCTGAATACGATCGCCGCAGTATCTTTGCTTTCTGCACTGACAAGCCTGGATTACTTTCTTCCTGCTTTCAGCATCCATCCGGCTGCTGGTGCCATTTTCGGCGGGGTCAGTATAGGAGCCGGCATATCGATTTTATTTATGAACAACACCTCGCTCGGCGGAGCTAATATTCTGGCGTTGTTCCTCCAGCGACGGCTCCAGTGGAACCCGGGCAAAGTCAATTTATCCTTTGATGTAATGGCGGTGGCTGTCGGACTCGCTTCTGTCGGCTTAATCGCAGTAGCTTATTCCACACTCTCCATTATTGCTACTGCTTTTGTAATCAGCGTAGCTAAAGGGAAAATTGCCGCTTCAAGGCCCGTTCCGAAAGCGAAGCCACGTTCTTCGCGCCAGGGAGCACTAATCGAAAAATAATAAATCAAAAGCAGCTTCCCACAGGAGGCTGCTTTTTTCAGCTTTCCGTCAAACCCTCCGTCAGTGCTGCGGCTGCTTTCTTTTCATCATCAGCCACAGAGGCTTCAAACAGCTTTTCCTGCTGGAGCGGGGTATACTTCATGTCAAAGCCGTGGTGCCAGGCGATTTGCCGGACGAATTCCCGCTGCGTTCGGCCGTTTCCTTCCCGGAACGGATGAATATGATTAAGGTCATTGTAGACCGGGGCAAGGGCTTCGGCAAAAGCTTCCCTGTCCCTGTACGTCATTTTATTTATTGCCTGCACAGAGTCTCTTAGGTGACGCAGTCCTCTGTCGATAAACGCTGCAGGCAGAAAAGATGTCTGTCCTTTAGCAAGGTCTACCGTCCGAAACTCTCCGGCCCAGGCGTATACATCAGAAAACAGCCGCCGGTGAATACGCCGTATATGCTCTTCATCAAAGGAGCCAAGCACCTTTTTTGCTGTCATCATCTGCTGCAGGCGGTACGTTGTAATAATCTGTTCGATTTTTTCCGCTTTGGCTTTTTCCCGAAAATTCATTTTGTTTATAAGCACTCCGCTGTCTCCATACGTGTAATAGGATTCGCTCATATTATAAACGCCCTTCCGCTATAGAAGCTGTCACTTCTTTAATCGTCATTTTCCCATCGCGGAGCTTCCGCACAGCTTCGATATCTTTTTCTGAAAAAACAAACCCCTCTATTTCCGCAGAAACAATCGCGTTCTTAAGCTCCCGTTCTTCGGGCGTATCCGGGAAATCGTATTTGTCTGTTGCGGATGAGCCGTGTTTTTCATGCATTGTTTGCTCTCCCCCTGCCTGTAATGAAACAGTTTTTGCTTTCTTCTCGTTTCCATTTGCTCTCTCCTGCCCAGAGCTAAAGAAAATCTTTATTGCACGTTTTTCAGGTGCCGCCTCTAGGAGTATCATTTCGGATACTATACCACTTCAAAGTGGGTACTTCCATGCCTGAGCCTTCTGCTAGTATGATGAAAGCTGCATACTATAATAAAAATAAGAGGAGTGTTTACGCGTGACTAATGTGATTGACCCCACTGTTTCTGTCGGCCCTGTGCAGCTTAGAGTGCAGAGTATCAGCCGGGCTGCTGCCTATTATGAAAATGTCCTCGGCCTCCGGATGCTCGGACGCTCATCCTCCACCGCTGTTCTCGGCGTTCCATCAGACGGCGCCCCTCTCGTCATGCTCCGGGAGGTGGAAGGCTCGATCGCTCCCCCGCGCACGTATGCCGGTCTGTACCACTTTGCTGTTCTTCTTCCGGACCGTGCGTCCCTGGGAGCCTTCATCCGTCATCTGCACAGCACCGGCGAGCAGTACGGAGCGTCCGACCACAGCGTCAGCGAAGCGCTCTATCTGACGGACCCGGACGGAAACGGCATCGAGGTTTACCGCGACCGCCCCCGGACAGAATGGAACTGCGACAGTAACGGTTTCATCCATATGACGGTCGACCCCCTTCATGAACAACCGCTGCTTCAGGAGGGAAAAAATATCCAGTGGCACGGTGTGCCGGCTGGAACCGTGATGGGCCACGTTCATCTTCATGTGCATGACATGGAGGAGGCTTATCGTTTTTATGTAGAGATGCTGGGATTTGACCTGGCCGCCGATCCGCAGAAATTCCCTGCTTTCTTTGTTGCCGCCGGCGGCTATCATCATCACATCGGGCTTAATCCATGGGCCGGAGCCAAGGCTCCTAAAGCCTCCATACGAAACACCGGCCTCGACATGTACACGATTTTGCTTCCTTCTGCCCGAGCTCTCGAACCCGTCGCCGAACGCCTGAACGCAGCCGGCTACTGGTTTCACCGTGAAGAACATGCCCTTTATGTCACCGATCCTTCGGGCATCGTTGTATGCCTTACTGCAAATCCTCCGGATGAAGTCCTGTCCTCTGCTCAAATGGCCCGACTGACCGAATAATCTTTCGCAGCCTGCCACGATAAAAAGCAGCCGTAATTTTTAGGTACGGCTGCTTTTTATTATTCATTTTTTAACAGCAGCTGCATATCAAGTGCTGCAGTCGATATACTTTCTGAAAGCTTCCATTTCCGGATTTCAACCAGTTCCATTGCCCTGTCACTGAAAAAGCGCACTCCGGTAGACGCTTCTGCGGGGTAGACACGGGCACTCATCACCTTTTCTCCGTCCTGCATAAATACTTCTATCGTGGAGTGGTCAACAAAGATATGCAGATACAATAGGCCGTTTTCCAGCACCACGTCTGTGGTCCTTGTGCCCCCCGGGCCCCTGCCGGATTTTTCACGATCAAGTGTTATTTGTTGCTCGCGTGTATTATATACAAGCTTCGTTTTCTCCCCTGTACTTTCATTTGCGAGAAGATCCAAACCGCATTGTTCTGCCTGTCGTGGATCTATAACAACCTGAAGCTCCAGAGAATTTCCTTCCACGCCTTCTATTTGTCTTTCATTTTCAATGATGATCCCGCGTCGTTCCACTTCCTCTCCGCGAAGTCCTGCCATTTCCGGCAGAGGCCGGCATTTCCAAAGGCCCTCTTCGCAGGACAAAACGCGCGGAAGGCTCATCGCCCCAGCCCACAATTCTTCTTTTTCCGGCATGTCACTTTCCCACATTGCAAACCATCCGATAACGATTCTGCGCCCGAAGCCATCCAACGTCGTCTGCGGCGCGTAAAAATCAAAACCATGATCAAGCTGGTGAAACACATCAAAATCAAATGTTCCCTTTTCGAGGTCCAGGTCGCCTACGGCAAACACAGCCTGGTGCAAATTATGGTACTTATTTCCTTCCGGAAGCACGCCCTGTGGGGACATGACCAGCACATCAAAGCCGTCGAGCCGGAAAAGATCCGGGCACTCCCACATGTAGCCCATATTCCCGCGACCTGCTGCCAGTATGTTCATAAATTCCCACTCCAGAAGGTTTTCCGACCGGTAGAGAAGTGCCTGCCCAACGTTTTCTGCTGTCCGGGAGCCAAGGACTGCATAATAATAATCATTTTCTCTCCATACTTTTGGATCGCGAAAATGATTCGGATGCGTTCCTCCTCCAGGTGCTTCTGGTATAACAGGATTTTGCCCATGTTTTTCAAACTGGACCCCGTCTGTACTTGTGGCCAGGCACTGAACCTGCTTTAAGTCTTCACCCGGATCCGGGCCCGTCCACACATTACCTGTATACATTAAGACCAGCTCCCCGTCCGCCTCCACGGCACTTCCGGAAAAGCATCCATCCCTATCATAGATTTCGCTTGGCGCCAGCGCTGGCGGCAGATGCTCCCAGTGCACAAGGTCCGGGCTTTTGACATGCCCCCAGTGCATGTTATCCCATTCCGTTGAGTAAGGGTGATACTGATAAAACAAATGATATTCGTCCTTGAACATGCTGAAGCCGTTGGGATCGTTCATCCATGATACTGGTGCTGTAATGTGATATGCAGGACGCCAGTATTCCTTTTTATTATTTTTTTGTATTGCAGCAATACCATTCACTGCCTTGTTTATTTGCTGCTGATGATTCATGCGCCGCCACCTCCTAAAGCATAAACGACTGCTTCAAACGGTCGCAGGATGATTTCCTTTGGCTTCTCCGACTGGGCGGCTCCGTAATTATTTAAGATCAGCTTCGGGGCCTCGGCTGTGAATTCTTCAGGGAGCTCACAGGTTGTTTTAGTATCATACAGATTCACCATGATAAGCATTTTGGTATCCTCAAGAGTTCTTGTATACGCCATCACCTGTGGGTGGCCTGAAAGCGCAAGCTCAAATGAACCATATACAAGTGTTTTCCATTCCTGACGCAGCCGTATTAATGTTTGATAGTAAGCAAATACAGACAGCGACCTCTTTTTTTCCTGTTCGACATTAATCGAAGAATAATTTGGATTAACCTTCAGCCAGGGAGTACCGGTCGTAAAGCCGGCCCCCGGCCCGCTGTCCCACTGCATCGGCGTGCGGGAGTTATCGCGGCCGGTTTTCCAGATTGTTTTCATAATTTCTTCGTGCGGCGTTCCTGCCTGGCGTTCTTTATGGTACAGATTCCGGATGGCAACATCATTGTAATCTTCAATGGAAGGAAATTCGACGTTAGTCATACCGATCTCCTGCCCCTGATAAATGAACGGGGTCCCCTGCATCAAAAAGTACATTGTCGCAAGGCCTGTAGCCGTTTCGTACCAATAGTTATCCGCATCTCCCCACGTTGATACGGAACGAGGCAGGTCATGATTTTCCAAAAACAAAGCGTTCCACCCTAGGCCGTCCAGCCCCTTCTGCCACTTAGCAAAAATTTCTTTCAGGGCAAAAATGTCCGGCCGTCCGTCACCGCCTTTTCCCCACAAATCAACATGGTCAAATTGAAAGATCATGTTAAATTTGCCGTTTGTCTCCCCGACCCAGGCGTCCGCTTCTTCAATGGTTACTCCGTTGGCTTCTCCGACGGTCATAATGTCGTAATGATCGAACGTTTCTTTCTTCAGTTCTTCAAGGTATGTCTGAATGCCGGGCTGGTTTAAATGGCCGTCGAATGAAGGCGGATAGTCTTCATTATCCGGATTCGGCACGTTGGGAAGGCCCGGCTTCTTTTTAATATGGGAAATAGCATCTATACGAAATCCGTCAATTCCTTTATCGAGCCACCAGTTGACCATATCGTACAAATCACGGCGGACATCCGGGTTTTCCCAGTTCAGATCCGGCTGCTTCCGGGAGAAAACATGCAGGAAATACTCTTTAGTATGCTCGTCCCACTCCCAGGCTGATCCTTCAAAGATAGATCCCCAGTTATTTGGCTCCCGGTCATTCTTCGGCTGCCGCCAAATATAGTAGTCCCGGTATTTGCTTTCTTTGGATGAACGCGATTCCACAAACCACGGATGCTCATCAGACGTATGATTAATGACCAGATCCATGATCAGGCGCATCCCCCGCTGATGAACTTCCACGAGCAGCCTGTCAAAATCCTGCATCGTCCCAAATTCCGGCATAATCGACCGATAATCGCTGATGTCATATCCGTTATCGTCGTTGGGCGATGCATATACTGGACATACCCAGATCACCCCGATACCCAGCTCCTGCAGATAGTCGAGCTTCGAAATAATTCCGGCTATATCCCCGATTCCGTCCCCATCTGCATCCATGAAGCTTCTCGGATAAATCTGATAAACAACTGTTTCCTTCCACCACGCCTGTTCCATTTTCCAGATGCCTCCTGTGTTTATAAAAATTGCAGCTGGGCGCAGTGGCTTATTTTACTGCGCCTTCCGAGACCCCTTTAATAATTTGTTTTTGGGCAAAGAAATAGAAAATAATGACTGGAATTATAGCTATCGTCAACCCAGCCAGCGCCAAAGGCCATTGTTTGGTATATTCTCCAAAAAAGAAATACATTTTTAAAGGTATTGTTGCTGTTTCCTCACTCAGTATTAAGGAAGGAAGTAAATAATCATTCCATATCCAGATCACATTTAAAATACCTACAGTGATAGTAATTGGTTTTAGTAAAGGGAAAATGACAAGCCAAAATAGTTGAAAGCGATTTGCTCCATCAATAATCGCCGCTTCATCCAATGCCTGAGGGATTGAATTTAGAGCTCCGTGATAAAGAAAAATAGCCAGGCTGCAACCAAATCCTAAATACATAAATATCAGGCCGCCTGCATTCAACATATTAACCTGGCCAAAGATAGAAACCAACGGGATCATTACCGCCTGAAAAGGAATCAGCATAGCTCCGACAAACGTAAATAATATTACAGTACTTAGCTTACTTTTATTTCTTGAAAGCGCATAAGCTGCCATTGATGAAAAAAGAATAATAATTAATATACTAAGACCTGTAATCATGATTGAATTAAACAACGATTGGAGAAAGTCCAGATCATCAAACGCCTGAATAAAGTTTTCGAATCGAAAACTTGCAGGCAGCCCGAGGACACCCTGAAAAATCTCACTTTTTGATTTAAATGCATTTACAAGCATCAAATAAAAAGGAGCTAACCAAAGCAGGCCCAGTACAATTCCTAAAACCTCCAGCCATCGTAAATTTTTCTTTTCCCTATTACCCCTCATTACATTTCAACCTCCTTTTTCTTGTTGTAATAAACCTGTGCTAAAGCGATAACAGCTACAATCATCAGGAATACAACTGCTTTTGCCTGGGCGTAAGCCATTTGGTTATCTGAAAAAGCGGTGCGTACGATATCCATCGCAAGCATTTGCGTGGAATTGAAAGGTCCTCCATTAGTGAGAGACAAATTTTGGTCGTATATTTTAAAGCCTGTCGATAACGTTAAAAACATACTCACCGTGAACGCAGGCGCCAGCAATGGAAAAAGAACGTTTTTGAAGCGATGAAAAGCATTTGCCCCATCAATTTTTGATGCTTCAATAAGATCCATAGGAACACTTTGAAGATACGCAATATAAATAATCATTATATAACCAGCCATTTGCCAGGCTGTTAAAATCACCATACCCCAGAAGCCGGTCTGAGTTGTCGACAGCCAGCCTTGAAGACTTTCTGCCCCCAACAGTGTTCCGATTTGATCAAATACATTCACAAAAATAAATTGCCAAATAAAACCTAAGATAAGACCTCCAATTAAATTAGGCATGAA
Organism: Marinococcus sp. PL1-022; assembly: GCF_033845285.1. NCBI lineage: Bacteria > Bacillati > Bacillota > Bacilli > Caryophanales > Bacillaceae > Marinococcus > Marinococcus sp. PL1-022. Next base: position 2,300,675 of record NZ_JAWXCX010000001.1, read on the forward strand.
AAAGACTGTACGGAGCAGATTATTAGTCTTAATATTTCTTGTTACTAATAAAGCCAGCCCCAGACCAAAAACATTCAGCAATAGAACCGTTACTACCGCAAATTTGATAGTGAACCATAATGCGTTCATAAACTCTTCATCCTGCACTAAGGAAACATAGTTCTCCAGCCCTACAAAACGGCCGATTGAAAGACCGTCCCAATTGGTGAACGAAAATACGAAACCGTAGATAAAAGGGACAGCAACGACCAAAATTAAACTGATCATTACTGGAGCCAAAAATAACCAATACGAAAGGCTTCGGTTTTTCATACTTTCCCTCCTAATATGTATTAAACTTTTCCGAAAAACTGTTAATAAATGAGAAACCAACCAGGAATCAACCTGGTCGATTTCTATTGTTGGACTATTCCGAACGGGATTCCTCCCACTCCTTTTTCATATTTTTCTCTAATTGGTTCCATTCCAGATCGCCACTTAAATATTTTTGCACGGAAGCCCCGAGCGAATCCCCCCATCCATTTGGATATCCTAAGAATACCCAGCCAATGGTGTTATCATTTGAGGAATACTCATAAATTTCTTTTGATAATGGATCTGCAATCTGCTCAGTATCATATCCCTCGTAAGCAGGAATGTAATTGAATTCTGTCATAATGGCTTCTTTACCAGCTTCAGAAGTATTTAACCAATCTAAAAAGTCTTTAGCCGCCTGCACCGTTTCTTCATCTTTATTATTGTTTACTGCCCAGTAGTTCGGTACATCGACGGGAAGCTGCCCCTCGTATCCTTCGACAGGAATCGGCATAATCCCCATCCCGCTTTCAGCAAATTCTGGATCAAGTTGCTCTACAGAAGGATAAACCCAGTTTCCCTGCTGAATGATAGCTACCTGCTGTTGGCTAAAATATTCTTCTACCTGCTGGGAATAATCTAAACTTAACGTTGGCTGGATAGAGTAATCCGTTTGTAAATCTAAAATGCGCTTGAATTCTTCCCCTTTATTAAACTCTACAGATTCTGCATTGTAAGCCTCCGTTACGTTTTGATCGAATTCCGGAGACAAAAATGTATTAGACAAGTGATTTCCTGCCACCCAGACTTCTTTCGCGGGATAAGCAAATACTTCTTCTATCCCTAACTCTTCTTTTTGTTCATCCAACGTTTGAACGGCTTGTTCCAGGTCCTCGTATGTTTGAATGTCCTCAGCGTTAATCCCGGCCTCCTCAAACACATTTTTATTATAAATAAATCCGTACCCTTCCTGGTTTACTGGAAGGCCATGGACGTTACCATCCTCTTTCATTGGATCAAGTGTGCCTTCCAACGCTGTTTCAGCCGATTCCATATCTGATAAATCAGCCAAATACTGACTAAATTGCTCCGCCTCGGTTGGGCCGGCTATATTGAAAATCGCCGGTTCATCACCAGAAGAAAATTTAGACTTTAATGAACCCTGATAATCAGAACCGCCGCCTACAGATGTTACTTCAACGTTGACATTTGGATTTTCTTCTTCATATTGCGCCGCCAACTCTTCAAACTGCTCATTAACTTCTACTTTTCCCTGGAAAATATCTAAATTAATTTGCTCTCCTTCTCCTCCTGAACTACTTTCTGAAGAAAAAGAACAACCGGATAAAACAAGACCGCCCACTAACAACGATGAACCAATTACTGCTTTTTTCATCTCATTACCCCCTGTTTATGTAATCGCTTTCTAAAACAAGTATAACTAAAAAATATTTTATGTCAAACGTTTTCATAAAATTGGTCATATCATTCTCAATTTCTATTTTTATTCACTATAAATCCTTTACAAAAAAGTGTTTTTGATAGATTATTTAATCATTAAACATAGGTTAACGTTTTCATAAAATGTGCAATCGGGAAATAAGTTATAATAAATTAGGAGAATGCTTGCTAGAAGGAGAGAAAAGACTATGTCCAGTATCAAAGATGTTGCGAAATTATCCGGCGTTTCCGTAACCACTGTTTCAAGAGTTATGAACAACCGCGGCTATATCGGAAAAGAAACGAGAAGCCGGGTGGAAAAGGCTATGCAGGAACTCGATTACCAACCGAACCAGATTGCCCGGTCACTGCAGCGCAGCCGTTCCGGATTAATCGGCGTAATTGTGCCGGACCTGGCCCATCCCTTCTTTTCTGAACTGATTAATGAAATTGAAGCTTACGCAAACGGCCGGCATTACAAAATCATCGTCTGTAATTCCCTGCACGATGCCGAAAAGGAAGCCAACTATATAAATATGCTCCGACAGAACCGGGCGGATGGTATTATTGTATGCAGTCATACATTGTCCACTGAAAAATATGAGCATGAAGAAATGCCGGTCATCTCTTTCGACCGTGTAATTTCCCCTTCTATTCCTTATGTCGCCAGTGATAACTATCTGGGCGGGGAGATTGCCACCAGACATCTGATTGAACGCGGATGCAAAAAAATCCTTCATATTTCGGGACCGCTTGAATACGACCTGCTTGCCAACCGGCGCAAAGATGCCTTTGAATTAACAGCTATGAAGGCAGGCATCACTTATATGAGTATCGAGGGAGCCTATATTGAAGCAACCTTTGAAGATAATTATAAATTTATTGAAGAACACATCAGTGCTGTTCTTGAAAACTATGACGGTATATTCTGCAGTAATGATCTGCTCGCGTATGCGTTATATGTCTATGCCTCCAGGCATCATATCCATGTGCCGGATGAGCTGAAAATTATTGGCTATGATAACCACAGCTTTACCCGCATGCTGCAGACGCCCAGGCTGACAACTATTCAGCAGCCACTTGATAAATTGGGAGAAGCACTTGCTTTTTCCTTAATCAATAATATTGAACGGCAGGAAAATGGTGCACATAATCAAAACATTGTGCTCGACGTGCAGTTGATTAAAGGCGATACCACCTGAAAAATAATAACAAAAAGTCCGGCTCTTCCCTCCCTCAGGAAAAGGCCGGATTTGTTTTATTTGCACTGCTTATACAGGAAAACATGGACAGAAAGAAATTCAGCTGATATGATGAATATTGATTGATAATGATTATCACTAATGAATGATTTTTTAATGTTGAAAGAGGATATAACATGCGTCAACAAACGGAACCTTCCACCTATAAAGACGATATTACTTCACGTCCTGTAACAGCTGTACTAATGTTTATTGCCGGCCTTCCCATACTTGGATTTATTTTTTTACTTTCGATTTCTGTCGGTGCTGCAGACGTGGAGATTGGTACCGTTTGGAACGCATTGTTTCACTATGACGCTTCCTTGAATGATCACGTTGTTATCCGCGAGCTTCGTCTTCCCCGGGCTATTGCAGATATTGTTGTCGGTGCCTGCTTCGCCGTAGCCGGAGCCATCATGCAGGGAATGACAAGAAATCCACTGGCCGAATCCGGAATTCTGGGCATCAATGCAGGTTCAATTTTTATGGTGGCGGTTTGTTTTGCGTTTCTGCCGGGGCTCTCTTATAACCTGTTGATAGTGTTTTCTTTTTTAGGGGCCGCGATCAGCATGGGGCTGATTTTTGGGATTGCTTCACTTTCACGCATCGGCCTGACACCTCTTCGTATGGTGCTTGCCGGGGCGGCGATTAACGCCCTGTTTACAGCGTTAAGTGAAGGCATCGCCATTCACTTTGATCTCAGCCAGGATATTGCCTTTTGGTACGCCGGTGGATTATCCGGTGTCCGGTGGGAGCAGCTGCTGCCCGCCCTTCCATGGATGGGGGGAGCGCTTGTATTTGCGGTCGCCCTGTCCAGGTCTGTTACTATTTTAAGTCTCGGGGACGATATCGCTTCAGGCCTTGGGCAGCGTGTCGGCCTGATAAAACTACTCTGCACACTCGCCGTTTTGTTTCTCGCCGGCATTGCCGTATCCATCGCTGGCCCTATCGGGTTTGTCGGTCTCGTTATCCCACACGTCGTCCGGTTTTTCGTGGGAGTTGACTACCGGGCGATCATCCCGTGCTCTATCGTGGTGGGCGGCATTTTTATGTCGCTTGCCGATATTGGTGCCAGGATTATTAATCCGCCGTACGAAACCCCTCTCGGTTCTTTATTCGCGCTTATCGGTGTGCCCTTCTTTTTATACATTGCGCGCCGCGAGAGGAGGGAACTCTAAATGCATTCTATATTTTCCGGCGAGTGGGAACGCAGGCGCCGCAGACGGCGCATTTTTGTATTCAGCTTCCTCGCCATTCTAATATTTATCGTGCTTCTTTTCAGCATGAATTCCGGAGTTACTCCGCTGGGGCCGTTAGAGGTGATAAAAACGCTTTTCGGCTTTGGCGACAGTAACCAGAATCTCGTACTATTTCAGTTCCGCCTGCCCCGGATTGTACTCGCTCTTCTTGTCGGGGCAGCACTTGCCGTTTCAGGCTGCGTGCTCCAGGGAATCTCCCGTAACAGCCTGGCAGACCCGGGTATTCTCGGCATCACTACCGGCGCAGGATTATTTGTAGTTTTATACATTTCGTTTTTCAGTTCGATTGATGCTGCTTCTCCGTACTTACTGCCGGTATTCGCGCTTGTTGGAGGACTGCTCGCTGCAGCATTAATTTATGTTCTTGCCTACGACCGGCAGCTTGGTCTCGTGCCGATGAGAATGATACTGACCGGTATTGCAGTGGCTGCCGGGCTGAATGCACTGATGACCGTTCTCATGCTGCGTCTGCAGCCGGAACAGTTTGACTTTGTCGCTATATGGCTGGCTGGAAGAATTTACGGATCCACCTGGCCTTATGTATATTCGTTTCTTCCCTGGTTTATTATTTTATCGATTTTCATTTATTACCGGTGGCGCGCGCTCGATACCCTTACCTTCGGCGAACAGATGGCAAAAGGGCTGGGCCTCCGGGTGGAAAAGGAACGCCTTCTGCTCACCTTCGCTTCAGTGGCGCTTGCAGCATCGGCGGTTTCTGTCAGCGGCGGCATCGGATTTGTCGGACTGATTGCCCCTCATATAGCCCGGAGGCTGATCGGTCCCAACCATGCGCTTGCTCTCCCTGCCTCGGCGCTTCTCGGTGGACTTCTGCTTCTGTTTGCGGACACCCTTGGCCGTACTATTATTCAGCCGTCGGAAATTCATGCAGGGATTGTTGTTGCAGTTATTGGCGCTCCTTATTTCCTATACCTGCTTGCCAGAAGCAATGTCTAACTTTATCACCCTGAAAGGATGTTTATGCGATGATCGAAACAGATCAACTCCATATTGGTTATGATCAGCAGACAATCGTAAACGATTTAAATATTGAGATTCCTTCTGGTAAAATTACCGCGCTTGTCGGCGCAAACGGTTCCGGCAAGTCTACCATTCTAAAAGCCCTGTCAAGGCTGATGAAGCCTTCGAAGGGCGTCGTCTACTTAAACGGCAGCTCCATCCACAGTCAAAAAACAAAGGAACTCGCCAAGCAGATGGCCATTCTTCCCCAAAATCCCGAAGCACCGCAGGGCTTAACGGTTACGGAGCTTGTGACATACGGACGGGCTCCTCATCAGCGTGGTTTTGGTTCCTTAAAGGCCCATGATAAAGAAATGATCGGCTGGGCCATTGAAATCACCGGCATGCGCGAATTCGCCAACCGCCCGATCGATCACTTATCCGGCGGGCAGCGTCAGCGGGCATGGATTGCCATGGCTCTGGCCCAGGAAACCGAAACCCTATTTTTGGATGAGCCTACCACCTTTCTTGATATGGCCCATCAGATGGAAGTGCTGAACATCCTTGAAAAACTGAACGTGCAGGAGCATCGGACTATCGTGATGGTCGTGCATGATTTGAATCATGCCAGCCGCTACGCCCATCATATTGTTGCCATCAAGCACGGCAACGTTGTCAAAACCGGCACCCCTCATGAAGTGATGGAAGCAGGAATTATCGAAAAAGTGTTTGGCATCAAAAGCGATATTATTAAAGATCCCCGTTCCGGCATGCCGCTCTGCCTTCCCTATAATTTATGCGAAGAACAGGCAGCTTCACCGATATTTGGATCCTAAAAAGAGAGCCGCGCATTATTATTTATGCGGGCTCTCTTTTGCTATAACCATTTTCTCAGGTGCCACTCATCCCGGATCGTTATTCCGTTCACGCCGACAAGCGGGATCGAAGGCTTATCCTCCCGGGCTTTTCTGGCTGCATCAACATGCACGCTCGCCAGCTGAAAGCCCCGGCGCCGGTAAAAACGCAGCGCATATTCATTCTCGTTTGTTATGACGACCCGCAGGTCCTCCACCCCTGTCTTTTTTAAATGCTCCTCTGCATGCATCAGCAGGCGGCTCGCAAATCCCTGCTTTTCGATTACGCTGTCAAGAGACACAATTAAACCAACACTGCCATCGTATGTATAAGTAATCGCTGCGGCAAGCACCCCGGCCTCCTGGACACAGAATCCTTCAAGCTCCGGGAGTATATACGTTTGATTATTAACATGCATCTCATTTGTTTCCCAGCAGGCGGCAAAGAAATCCTCCTTCTTCTGCCGGTCGATTTCTTTCATTGGCTGAATGTTCACAGTGGTTCCCCCTTTTCCCAATTACTGTTCAATGTCCAGTCCAGACGCTTGACCCACCGGTTCTGAATAGCCTCCGGCGAACGTCTCACCCGGCCAAGCGCCCGGTAAATCACAGCAAGACTGTAAGCTTTAATATTGGTCTCTGTAATGTTCATCGTACGAATACTTACGTACGTTTCCAAAAATGCACGACGGAGTTCGCTGTATCTTTCAGGGGCGTGAAATGCTGCGTTCCATAACACCCAGCTGATATCTATCATCGGATCATTCCATCCGGCCCACTCCCAATCGATCAGAACGGCTCTATGATTTTCGTTCAGGATCATATTGTGCGGTCCTGCGTCTCCATGTACGAATGTAATCCCTGTAGACGTCCGTGCTTTCCAAACCTCAACAGCCTGATGATGCATAGCCCTTAGGGGAAGAGCGTCTATGTTCCATTGAAGAGGCTCCGCATTCCGGTCGTACTCGCGTATGCTTCCTTTACGGCTGTGAACCTCAGAAGCAAGCATGACAGCGAGGCTTTTATAGGCTTCGAGCCAGAAGGAAGAGTGGGATGCCAGCTTGGAGACATTTTCTCCTCGATGATAGCTCTGCATAAATGAAAAATAACCTTCGGCTTCCAGAAAGCCGGCTGGATCCGGGAGAAAGGATGCCCCTCGCAGCTGTTCGAGCACTTCATATTCCCGGCGCAGATAGCCGCCGCTTCCTTTCTCAATTTTCAATACGTACTGCCTGGACGCCTGAGTGACTAAAAAGGTATGGTGGCTGAATCCTCCCGTCAGCCGCTCACTCGCAAACGGTCCAATGATTTTTTCCCATTCCTTTTTTACATCTATCAGCATGTGTCATCTTCCATTCTGTATGTTCTGCTTTTTTATTTCCCGTTCAGCTCTTTCCGGAACCTGTTTTTTTGCCCACAAAGCAAAAAAAGACCCGGGATATTTCCCGGGCTCCGGCTGTTTAACTTCCTACAAGCTTTAATGCTTCTTCACCCTTGATACTGACGCTTACTTTTCCACCGCTTTTTAATATCCTGGTAATGTTTGCTTTGCCGATCCGGGCACTGTTTCGTTCCGTATAAAAAATCATGCTGCGCACGTCGCAGTTGTCATACATTTCTTCAAACAGGCCGATATGATGTGGGTTTTCGAGCTCTACATACCACACTTCTGCCGGCTCGTAATCATATACCGTTAAAAGTCCTTTATCAAATGTCAATGGCGCTTGTGAGTGTTCAAACCTCAGTCTTGTTAAGCGATACTCTTTCATTGGTAACGCCCCCTTTAATGAGCTCCAAAGACTTCCAAACTACTGGGCCAACTTATTATTTTATCCTTTTCCCTATTTTCACACATTTTAAAAGTGATTTAAAGCGCTTACAAGGTTTCTCTTTCTCTCTTATGTGCAGATTAACCGGTACGAGCGCCTCTTCCAGTCCCAAAGCTGTTGCTATTTGCTTCCCGCGAGCCGAAGCTCTCCTTCACCTTTAAAACTCACGCTCACTCCTGAACTGCTTTCTGTTACTCTCGTAACTTTTGCATAGCCAACTCTTGCGCTGTGACCGTCAGTAAAAAACATTACTTCTTCTTTCTTATCCTTTTCCTTCCATTCGTATAATGAGTCCACTTCCGAAGGGTGTTCAATTTCGGCGTACCATACACTGGCTTCATCATTATAAACAGTCACGGAACCGCGTGCGATGCTGATTGTTCTGCCTGAAAGCTCCAGTTTAATTTTTGTCAGACGATATTCCTGCATGAGGATAGACCCCTTTCTGCGATTAATTGCTGTAGCGTTTTATTTCACCGTATATAATGGCTATATACAGGGTATGTGAGATAGAATGATGCTTTTTAAATCAAATCATTTTATGTTTTTACATATATTTGCGATAGTTCTCGCTATATCTTCGTGATATGCTGTGTTTTTTCAGCAGTACTGACACTAAAACTTACAGTTTGCGCAGGTGATAATGATGAATCAGCATTTTGAATGGGTGAACATTGCCAAAGGTCTCGGCATCATTCTCGTAGTCCTCGGGCACGCCCCTATTGACGATATTCTACGCCAGTATATTTTCGCCTTCCATATGCCTTTGTTCTTTCTTTTATCCGGCGTGACATTCAAAGGCGGCTATACTGAGCTCCGGCCGGTCGATTTCGCCAGGAAAAAAGGCCGTTCACTGCTCATCCCTTATTTCACCTTTTCCATCATTACATATGCATTCTGGTTTTTTCTGGAACGTCCTCTTCTTGGTAAAGATGACGTTGACGCTATTATTCCCGCCCTCGGTATTTTTTATTCTGCTGGAGACAACTATCTGCTCACCTATAACCCGGCCATATGGTTTTTAACCTGCCTGTTTATGGTTGAGATTGGCTTTTATGTGCTGCTCAAATATGTGCCGGGCAACAGCGTCCGCATTATAAGCATTGTCGCTGTTGCAGCAGCAGGATATTTTTCCACCCGCTGGTTTGACTCCATGCTCCCATGGAGTATTCAAGTAGCTACTGTGGCCGTATTGTTCTTCGGACTTGGTTATTTGTTAAAAGCCCGGACAAAAATATTCGAACACTCCTTCGGCTGGGTGGCAGCCGCAGCAGCGCTCAGCCTTATATATCCGCTCATTCAATTTACGAACCGGATCGACATGCGCGCCGGAGAATACCAGTCTGTCCCCATTTTTATATCCACTTCTCTGCTTGGTATTGCGGGTATTTTATTTTTAAGCTTCCGCCTGGAGGGAAAAAGCCGTATCCTCAGTTATTTGGGGCAGAATTCACTGATCATTTTCGCTCTGCATTTCATGATCTTTGCTATTATACGTATCACGCTTCAATACGGCTTCGGTATTGAAGGCAATCCTATGCCGATCACCTCTTTATGGGGAATTATGTTTACGGCAGCTACGCTTGTAATCAGTGTGCCGTTTGTATATTTAATCAAAAACAAAGCCCCGTTTCTTATTGGCAAATAACATCCCTGCTTCCTCCGGGGCCGAAAACTGTAAACAATTTTCGGCCTGTGTTAAGATAGTATCTATTGATTCCCACGAAGTAAATTTTAAGGAAGGTCGGGGCATGAAAAGACAAACACCAAAGAGAAAATTACAATACTGGATTTTGAGCCTTTTGGGTCTTTTCGCTGCAGGATTTTCAGCATTTATTCTTTACACAAGCTGGCACGAGGACCGTTCGGTAATATCCGTAGTGACAAATCCTGCTGACGGCTCCACCGGCAAAGACGGTCCTTATCCAGACAGGCCCGAGTATCAGCTTCCCGACGAAATTGATACTCGCTACGATTACGAAAAAATGACATTAAACGGCATGGACAACTATGTACTTGAAAACGAACGGACCGTAGAAAAGAAAATTATTTATCTGCATGGCGGCGGCTATGTCAGCCAGCCAAACCCCCGACATTTTCGGTGGCTTGAAGGAGTGCAGGACCAGACCGACAGCACGGTAATGCTTCCTGTTTATCCTAAAGCTCCGCAGCATCAGTATGAAGAGGTCTTCGAAAAGCTGGTGCCTCTCTATACGCAGACGCTTGAAAACACAGAGGCTGAAAACATTGTCATTATGGGGGATTCTGCCGGAGGAGGGCTGGCTCTCGCCCTCGCCCAGGAGTTGCGCCGTCAGGACATTGAACAGCCGGGAGATATTATCATGCTCTCCCCGTGGCTTGACGTCAGCATGACAAACCCGGACATCCAGAATTTAACTTCGGTAGATCCTTTTCTTGATCTGGAATGGCTGCTGAATGCCGGAGCTTCCTATGCCGGGGACGCTGATTTGAGAAATCCTATGGTGAGTCCTATTTATGGAGACATGACCGGGCTTGGAGATATGACTCTGATTGTCGGCACCCATGAATTGTTTCTTGCGGATGCCAGGAAGCTTTCTGGGATCACTGATGAAAAAAACATTCCCATCAACTACTATGAGTACCCGGAAATGCCCCATGTGTTTCAGCTCCAGGACACCGATGAAGGCCGGCGTGCAACGCAGCAGATAGTTAACATCATTAACGACGACGCAGATGATACCTCCACCACTGATTAAGGTGGAGGTATTTTTACGGTTAATAATTAAATTTATCCAATAAAAAAACGCACTCCGGGAGGTGCGCCTGCTTTAAAAATCCAGTTCGTCCTTATCACGGAAAAACTTTCCGTTCGGGCCGTCCTCTTCAAGCTGGGCAAGCCACAAAATACCTTCCATTGCCTCAGCCGGCTTTCGCTTTGCTTTTTCTCCGCCCAAATCGGTCTGTACCCAGCCCGGGCTGACCGAGTTCACTTTCACGTTCTTTTTCCGCACCGCTCCGGCAAACAGACGAGTCAGAGCATTTAATCCGTATTTAGAGGATTTATACGCTCCACCCATCGGGGCATCCATCGTGCCGGAAACTCCGATTTCGGCAGCTATGTTTACTATACGACCATAGCCTGCTTCGAGCATGGAGGGCATAAAGCTCCTCATCGTAAAAAATGGCCCGAAATAATTGGTTAGCTGAATGTCTTCGAACGTTTCTGGTTCAATATCAATGATGGACTGCTTTTGATCCGGAAAGATTCCGGCGTTATTTACCAGTACATCGAGTTTTCCGTCTTCGTTCATAATCTGTTTTTTTACTGCCTCCACCATATCAGGGAGACCAACATCCAATGCAATGAACTGTACTTCAAGTTCTTCATCCTGCAATGCCTTCGCTGCTTCCATGCCTGCTTTCTCATTTCTTGCTCCAAGCCATACTTTGAATCCGTTTTGAGCTAACTGCCGGCAGACTTCCAGTCCAATACCACGATTGCCGCCAGTCACCAACGCGTTCTTTTTCACTATATATTCCTCCTCCCGGTCTGCATACTCTCCTATACCCGTAGGAAGAGAAGCCTAGTCGAAGAAGCAAGGCTATAAAATAGACATATTCCATGTACGTTAAATCTGAAAACAGAAATTTGTTTTACATGCTTCCCAGGCCATGAGCCGCCCAGGCGAACAAGCCATTTAAAACAGCAAGCATCAGCAGCAGCCTTGAAAATCTTTGGTTACTTCCCCACTCCCATGCAGCGCCAATAAAACCCACGCCGGCGGAAACCACCCAGGCAGAAATGAATATTTTTTCCACTGCAGCATACGGCAGTATCGTATAAAAACCAGTAAGAAAAAGCGCCCACTGTGCAGAAAGTATACCTATCGCTGCTATGCTGAACTTTTTTATTTCTCCGTCTGTTTGAATCACTGAGTATGAACCTCCAGTTATGATATCCCCGCCCCCAGCAAGCTGATAATGAAAGCGTTTCTTTAATTTTCCAAATCATTAACATATTCTACCATAACAATTTATATGCATGTGATATGTTTAATAAATAAAGAAAGCGGTAATTAATAAGTCATGTATTCAAAAACTTTAATGACGGCAGTAAAAATTCAAGTTCTTTTCAGAATTTCATATAGGCGTCAGTTCAAAAGCTGATTGTCAAATTCTAAAACGGAACAGGCTGAATTATTATCGCCCGTCCGATTTTTATACTAGCTGTATACGTGGCAATTGTGGCCCGGATCTATAACCGGGCCAAAAAGCCAGAAAAAGGGTGCGACCTCTTTTTCTGGCTTTTTGTATTTTTAAGATAAAACACCGGGAAAGGACAGACGTTAGTATGGCCATATTTTTCACACTCCTCTGCGGCGTTTCCTGTTATGGACTGCTGCTTTGGGACCGCCTAAGCACAAACAGGCAAAAGAAAAGCGAATAATCAATGTCTCTGGGATCGTCTGCTGTATTTCAGTTAAAGGAGGAAAAGCATCAATGCTGCGGAACATGTTCGATTACAAAACAGAAAAAACGCTTAAGGAGCTTAACCATTTGGCGGGCGCTCCTGTAGATAAACGACTAAAAAGTAACCAGCCCTTCACCCTTCATCTTACCCCCGCCCAAACAAAACGATTAGAGTCTCTTATGGCATTTCTTCATAATGAAAGGCTTGTGTACGTTTCTCTGATGAGAGAGGGATATACTTTAGAAGCTTATTCAAAGGAAGAAATTATTCCTGTGAGGCTCGTGCCACTTCCAGGATTGTGGAAATACCAGGAACAAACGGAGGCTTAAAAATATACAACAATCTATTAAATGAGCCTGCAGAAGATTAAGTTCTGCAGGCTCAGCTTGTTTTTGTCTTCTACTCACTGTGCAGGTAATGGTACAGATCAGCATCGATTTTTTCCTTTAGTTGAAGGTTCAACCGCACAACCGGAATTAATTTTCCATTTTTGTCCTGCATGGATGTGTTTTCTGCTGTGTGTTTCAGTGGACTTGCTTCGCCCATGTAATAAAACTCGCGGCCCTCATCATCATCTTTTTTCACAAAAATATAAATACGGTTACCCTGTTTCTCCGCATCGATAATTTCCTGCACTTCTTTTGAAGCGGTAGTCCGGTTGCTTCTGGTGTACCACTGCAGTTCTCTGCGATTAATAAATTTATCCTCATAATTAATATTGGCTTCCACGTCTTCCGGTTTATGATACGTAACAAAAATAGGAGTAGTGCCGTACTTCGTTTTATAGCCATACATTGTGGAGCTTTCATCATTTTCCCAGTTCAGCAGCCGGCATACGTCCTTACGGGAGTACTTCTGATACAGCGTAAACGGCGGCCTGCCGTATTGCTCATTTTTCATCTCCGCACAGGAAAGCACATCTTCCACAAGCACTCTGAACCAGGATGAATCGGCGAGCGCTTCTTTCATTGCAGTGTGCCACATGAAGATTCCTTTATCTTCTTCAATCAGCGGGGTTCTGCCGTACCTTTTCTGATAAGGATCGGTGAAAAAATCCGTTGTTAAAAGCCTTTTCACGGAAACGACCGCTGTCCTTGTATTGACGCCCCCCGACGCTTGGACAATGCGCTCTATTTCTTCTGTCGTAATACGGCCATATGTAAGAAGGTACCGGAGTACTTCAGGTTCATGCCGTCGCTTGCCATTAATAAATTCAGCAGAAATAAGATGCAGCAGCTGGTCCTCGAGCGGAGAGAGCCGGGGAGCCTGTTCCTTCATTTTGCCCAGGAACCTGTAATAGCTTCCGTATTTGGAGGTAATCACTTCCGGATCTACGGCATTCTGCTGTAAAAAATCTCTTAAAAGCGGCATTCGCCCAAGACGCTGTTTTACATTCATATATGATTCCTTCAGCTTTCGCATTTCCTGCAGGTTCGTCTGATCGATAGCAGCAAACACCTTTTTCTTGGCCACCTCTTCAAAATTAATGGAGGAAATACCCTGAACAAAGCTATTGGTCTGCATCCGCCGTCGGATATGATCTTTATTGAGCGAACGGTCGCCGGAGAGTGCCACCGGAATCAGGTAGTTATTTTTATAATTGCCGATAAAATCCACCACGGTTACGAAATCCTTGGCAGGGTCTTTGCGGAGACCTCTCCCAAGCTGCTGGGTAAAGATAATGCTCGACTCTGTCTGCCGGAGCATGACGACCTGGCTCACACCCGGTATATCAATGCCTTCATTGAATATATCCACTGTAATAATGTATTCAATCACGCCGTTTTCAAGACGGTTCACCTGCTTCCACCGCTCGTCCTGCGAATCAGCCCCCGTCAGCACCACGGTACTCCGCCCCTTTTGGTTCATGAGAGCCGACAGTTCCTCTGCCTCCCGGTTGCGGCTGCAAAAAATCAGTCCACACACTTTCTCTCCGGAATGACCGTAATAATGGATTTTTTCGAGCAGGTGTTCCACTCGCTCCTCCGACACAAGCCGGCTCAAATCTGTGGTCTGATCAATCACTTCTCCGTCTTTCTCATAATCGGTTACCCCGAAATAATGGAAAGGGCAGAGCATTTCTTCCTCAAGCGCTTCCTGCAGCCGTATTTCATATGCCACCTGATAGTCAAACAGGGCGAAGATATTTACATCATCGCTTCGTTCCGGGGTCGCTGTCATACCAAGTAAAAATGATGGATGAAAATAATCGATCACTTTTTGATACGACGCAGCCCCCGCTTTATGTACTTCATCAATTAAAATATAATCAAATGCTTCAGGGTCAAACTGCTGCAGGTGAATATCTCTTGAAATCGTTTGTATCGTTGCAAACACATAGCGGGCTCCCACGTCCTGACCGGCACCGGTATATAATCCGAAATCCTCTGTGCGTCCGCCGAGAACCTGGGCGAAGTCGTCCTTTGCTTTCCGGAGAATCTGCTCCCGGTGGACGATAAACAGCATCTTTCGGGGCCGGTACTTTCTCACATCGAATGCGGCTAGATACGTTTTTCCGGTCCCTGTTGCTGAGATGACGAGCCCCTTTTGCTGACCTGCTGTTCTCAAGGCCTCCAGTTCCTTCAAAGCTGCCTGCTGCATTTTATTCGGCTTGATTTCCAGCGCTTCCTTCATTGCGTTCCGGTCAATCCAGCCTGGAGAAAGCTCGGCAATTTTCTCCTGGGCCTGCGGGCGATACAGCTGCTGATACTTTTCTATCCATCCCTCTGTTAACGGAATCGCCTGCGACCAGGTATCCTCAAACTGCTCCCGGAAGTGATGAATCACCTCTCCATTTTCATGAGAGTGCAGCTTAATGTTCCATTCATAGTTCACCTTCAGCGCATGCACCGTCAGGTTTGAACTCCCGACCATCAGTGAATAGTGGTCGTTATGCTTAAATACATATCCTTTGGAATGAAACCCGTCGATTTCAGCTAACCGTACCTCCACATTTGTAATTTTCAGCAGCTCCTGAAAAACCTTCGGCTGGTTAAACTGCAGGAAGGTGGACGTAAGTATTCTCCCATGCACACCGCGTTCCTTCAGCTCTAGCAGGTGTGTTTTCAAGGTAGCCAGGCCGCTTTCTGTAATAAAGGCGACGGAAAAGAAAAAAGATTCACATCGTTGCAATTCATGAACAAGTGTAGCAAGCACCTCCTCATGCTTTTGCTTGTCATTCATCAAAAGCTTTGGTGCATAAGGGCTGCGCTCGTAGCTGTTCTGGTCAATAAAGCCGCGGTATAACGATTCCTGTAGTTGACGCACTGTATCCATCATCAAGCTCCTGCCTATATTTGTAATAAAAAACTATTGAGTGATTTTATGAATGGCAGGAATGTCTGCCGGTGCCCAGTCCAATTCATACAGATTTTCTTTATGTACCCATTTGATTGTGCGGTGCTCCGTAATCACCGGTTCTTCTCCTGTAAGCCTGCAGTAAAATGTCGTTAAGTGCACAATGCCGAAGTCATATTCATGCGTTGTTTCTTCAATTTTTCCCTCAATGCTGATGCCGCATTTCATTTCTTCCCTTATTTCTCTTTGCAGCGCATGCTCCGGCGTTTCCCCTGCTTCAATTTTCCCGCCCGGGAATTCCCATTTCAGTGGAAGGGTTTTCGTCTGCCCGCGCTGGGCGCAAAGAATCCACTCTTTCTCGTAAATGACTGCTCCCACTACATAGATGTCTTTTTTCATTTTATGTCCGCCTTTCAGAATGGAGATGGGTGCTTACTTCTTTTTACCAGCTTACTATACTTTCCATTTTTCAGGCAAAGATGATTCATATCTTGAATTGTAATATTAAGTGCAACACGTAAAAAAATCTTGAATTGTAATATTAAGTGCAACACGTAAAAAAATAAAAAACACCCATGGTATCCCAGTGTAAAATGAAAGTACCACCAAACACTCACACGGAGGGATACCATGAGCTACTCTCATCTTACCATGATCGAACGAGGACAACTAGAGGCTCTGACGAGCCTCCACTGGTCGATCCGGCGAATTGCGGCTTTTCTGGGCCGGCATCCATCGACCATTTCCCGGGAACGCCGGCGCCAGGCATCCTCCGATACGTATCAGGCCGCTCAGGCGCAGAAAGCCTATCATCAACGGCGGAAGGCCTGCGGGCGAAAAGGCAAAGCGACGCCCGAGCTGCTTCAAGCCATTACCCATCATCTCCATGCCACCTGGTCGCCCGAACAAATTGCCCGGTACGCCCCGGGGGTTACGGTGGGATGCGGGACGATCTATCGATGGCTGTACCAGGGGTTATTGGCGAAGGGAGACCTGCGCTGCCTTCGCCAGAAGGGCAAACGGAAGAAAGTGCGGGAAAGCCGTGGCCGTTTCACGGTCGGCCGGCGCATCGAGGAACGCCCTGCCGTGGTCGAGACCCGACAAACCTTTGGCCACTGGGAAATGGATACCATTGTTTCATCGCGTGGAAAAAGCAAGGGCTGCCTGGTGACGCTCACCGAACGCAAAAGCCGGTACCTGTTAGCTGTTCCCATGCCGGACCGGCGGTCCGGAACCGTAGCCACTGCCGTGGAAACACTGATGGACCAGTATCCTCGTGGTGTCTTTGAAAGCATAACGGTGGACCGGGGCAAAGAATTCGCCTGCTTTCCCGCCCTCGAAGCCCGGAGCGTGCCCGTCTATTTCGCCGACCCCTATGCCGCCTGGCAGCGGGGAACCAATGAAAATACCAACGGCCTTCTCCGGGAATTTTTCCCGAAGGGCATGGATTTAGCTCGCCTCAGCCAGCAGGAAGTGGACTACGTCATCGGACTGATTCATCGCCGCCCCAGAAATTGTCTACATGGGAATACCACGGAAAATGTGTTTCATGAAGAAGTGTTGCGCTTAAATTGACAATCTAAGATATAAAAAAACCTCCGGCCCTGAGGCCGAAGGAGATGACTTAGTCATTGTATTCTTTTTCAAATGCTTTCGTGCTTCTTACTGTATCAATCGGTCGCACGGATGCTTCGATCTGTTCGCGCTGCGGCTCGAGCATCGGTGGCAGAGCGAGATTCTCTCCAAGGGTCTCATATGGTTCGTCGCCCATGAATCCCGGTCCGTCCGTCGCAAATTCAAATAAAATCTGCGGTGCCACCTGAGAATAGAGTGATTCAAAATAATGCCGGTTCACGTACCCTGACGTGCGGAAACGAAAGTCCGCCATCCGCTGAATCCAGGCTTCGAGCTCCTCGCGGTCCTTCACCCGGAAGGCCGAGTGGTGTACGGTGCCAAAGCCCTGACGCGCCGGCGGAAGCACCGCGTTGTATTCGACGATCACCTGGGCGCCGTTTCCTCCTTCTCCGACCTCAAATAAATGAAAGGAGCCGTCATGGCCAATTTCTTCAAACATGAGCACGCGCTCCATCATTTCTTTAAAATAGTCAATGTTGTCAATACGGACGTAAATAGGACCAAGCCCCGTAATCGCATACTCATCCGGAACAGGACCGTTTTTCCACGGCTTGCCTGCCGGCACTCCTTCATTGTTTTCATCGGAAACAAGTTCATACTGCTGTTCGTCAAAATCAACAAATGGGAGCCGTTTTTTGCCAAATCGTTCGTAAATGCCCTGATGCTTAACGTCTTTTCGGTCAAACCGCTTTTCCCAGTACGCTAAAGCCTCGTCACTTGGGACCCGGAAAGATGTTCGTGCGATCTCGTTCGTGCCGTGTGTGCCTTTAGGGATACCCGGAAAATCAAAAAAGGTCATGTCCGTACCGGCGTTGCCTTCATCGTCGGAAAAAAACAAATGGTACGTCTGAATATCGTCCTGATTGACGGTTTTTTTGATCAGTCTCATGCCTAATACGTACGTAAAGAACTCATAATTTTTTTCTGCACTGCTCGTAATAGCTGTTACGTGGTGCAGCCCTCTGATTCCTTCCACCCTGTGTTCCTCCCTTGTTCTAATGCTTTATTAAATTCCGCATAAAAGGGGCGCGTACGCCCCCCTTTTGACTACTGCTGTTCCATGCCCTTTTTCACCCATGAAGCTACTGTTACTGTACGCTTCGCCTGATGCTTGACGGCTTCTTCAATGTCTTCCTGCATGCTGCCTTCCTGGTCAACCGTGACACTTGTGCCATAAGGATTGCCGCCGGACGCAAACGTTACTGGGTCTGTGTAGCCCGGAGAAGCGATAATGGCTCCCCAATGCATCATCGTCGTATAAAGGTTTTTCACTGTAGCTTCCTGTCCACCGTGAGGATTCTGGGCAGAGGACATACCGCTTACTACTTTATTGACCAGCTGGCCGTTCATCCACAGGCCGCCGGTAGTATCAATGAACTGCTTCATCTGTGCCGGCAGGTTGCCAAAACGCGTCGGCATGCTGAAAATAAAGGCGTCTGCCCATTCCAGGTCAGCAAGTGTTGCTTCCGGAATATGAGAGGTGTCTTCGAGATGCTGCTTCCAGGCCGGATTTGCATGCACCGCTTCGTCAGGGGCAAGCTCCGGAACACGGACGAGCTTCGCTTCCGCTCCGGCTGCCTCTGCGCCTTCCACGGCCCATTGTCCCATTGTGTAGTTTGTACCTGTTGCGCTGTAATAAATAACTGCTACTTTTACGTTTTCCATTGCTTCATCGCTCCTTGTATTTTGCTTCAAAAAATCAAATAGTCCCACTTTCGTGCACCACCATTTCGTTTATTCCTGCTTGCTTCTATCAGGCTGTGCGCTCCCTTCACGCACGAGAAGTGACTGGATTACAGCACAGAGTTTTTATACCAGGCAGCCGCCTGCTCCACTTCTTCTTTTGTCAGCTGATGACCCCCGTCCTCCCAGTGAAGGGTGACCTCAGCACCGGCTGCTTCAAGCATTTTCGCCAGTTCTTCTGTTTCTTCCGGACGGCAGATCGGATCATTTTTCCCCGCTCCAATAAATACGGGCAGGCCGGTTAAATCCGGAAGCCCTATGCCCCGGCGTGGCACCATCGGATGAAAAAGCGCTGCCCCCTTCACCGGCTCTTCGTAATGAAAGAGCAGGTTCGCAGCAATGTTGGCGCCGTTGGAATATCCAACCGCCACAACATTTTTCCGGTCAAAGGAATGTTCAGCAGAAGCAGTGTCGATAAATCCATAAAGCTCCTCCGTCTGCTTCATTAAGTCTTCTTCATCAAACACGCCTTCGGCCAGCCGTTTAAAGAATCTTGGCATGCCATTTTCTGTAATATTTCCACGCACACCAAGCACCGAAGCGGAATCATCTATCATTCCTGCCACCGGCAATAGATCGTTTTCCGTTCCTCCTGTCCCGTGAAGAAGCATAAATGTCGGTTTGTTCTGGTCAGTTCCCTGTTGAAAAATGTGTTTCACTATAATCCTCCTTTATTTTGCAGCGTCTACCGGTTCCAGTGACGCTTCAATCTGCTTTCGTCTGGGCTCCAGCCATACAGGCAGCTTTAATTCCTGTCCCAGCTGCTCGAGCGGCTCATCCCGGGTAAATCCCGGGGGATCAGTCGCAATCTCAAACAATAAGCCACCGTGCTCGCGGAAATAAATGGCTTTGAAATAATCACGGTCCTTCACTTCTGTGGGCACGTAGCCATGGGCCGTCATCTGCTGCTGCCATTCGAGCTGGTCCGCATCGTCCCGAGCCCGGAAAGCTATATGGTGCACAGTACCTGTTCCAAGCTCTCCCCTTGAAACGGGAGCTGTACTGATATCAATGGTATTACCGACAGAGGCTTCGGTCTGGAAACGCAGATACGTCCCATCCTGCCCCGCATAATTCATTCCCAACACCTGCTCGAGAAGATCAGCTGTCTGGTGAGGTGCCCCGGAATTCAGTACCGCCCCGGCAAATCCCTGAATGGCGTAAGCCTCAGGCACCGTTGAAGAACTATTCCTGTTCAGCGGACGTTCCGTCAGCTCTAAATGAAGGCCGTGTGGATCCTGAAAGCGAAGATACGTTTCGTTGTATCTTTCGAATTGTTCTACCTTCACCCCTAAAGCCGTGAGGCGTTCCTTCCAGAAGCCAAGACTTTCGGCAGGGACAGCGAACACCGTGGTATCCACCTGGCCGCTTCCAGTCCGCCCTTTACGCGCCTCATTCCAGGGGAAAAACGTCATAATGGTGCCCGGCGAACCTTCCCGGTCGCCAAAGTACAGATGATACGTGCCGGGATCATCAAAATTAACGGTTTTTTTAACAAGTTTTAAACCAAGAACCTCCAAATAAAAGGCGATATTTTCTTTTGGGCTTTCTACAATGGCCGTAATGTGATGAATACCAGCGGTTTTTTTCTCCATATCCATCCTCTTTTCAGCATTTATTTCGAAACCATATATCTTTAATTCAAGATATTAACGTAAAAAAATTTATTTTTCGAGAGAAAGACCTAATTTTTTCAGAAGAGCTATAAATGTTTCTTTTTCCTCGTCATCAAGCACACTGAACATTTCCTGAATAGCTGTCTGGTGGAGGGGAAATATCTCATCCATCAACGACGAGCCTTCTTCTGTAATACGTACATTAATAATTCTCCGATCCTCCGGGCACCGGGTCCGGAAAAGATATTTTTTCTTTTCGAGTTTATCAATAACGTAGGTCATGCTTCCGCTCGAAAGCAGTATTTTTTCACCGATGCGCTGAATAGCCTGTTCTCCTTTGTGGTACAAAAGCTCAAGCACAGCAAATTCAGTAGGATTCAAACCATGGGCACGTATATCCTCCCGAATTTTTTCTTCCACTGCGTGATTGGCTCTCGATAACACAACTAATGATTTTAAAGCGAGGTCCTGCCCGCTCGTAGGATTGCTCATGCTCACCATATCCTTAATTCAATTATCTTTAATTAAAGCTAATATTACACTTTTGCTCTGGAAAATGTCAAGGACCATCTTTGTTTAAAGGAATGAAAATATTAATAACCGGGTAAAGCAACGATAACATTCACCTTGGGGAGGACTTACCATGTATAGTCTGACACCGGTAACCTTGGACAGGAAAGGACGACTTTTGGTGCCTGAAAGGCTGCATCATGTCTCTAAACAATCAACCATTACTATCACTCTTATGGCTTCTGAAAAATGTTTACGTTTTTCTTTTCATTCAATACCGCCGAAAGGAGTATTTTACAAAAAAAAAGTTGACGCCGAGGGGCGCGTGCTCCTCCCTGCTTCCTACCGGCGCTCGCTGCAGTGGGGGGAAGGTACCCTGCTTGAATGGGATGAAAGTGAAGGTGATTTTTATCTAAAAACCTATACAGCCTTCTGCGCCATCTGCAGAAAAAAAGAAGAGTTTCTGCCGGTAGGCCAGTCGTATCTGTGTCTCGACTGCCGGGAGGAAAGCTCCCATGCAGAAATAAACCGTTGGAACAGCACATTGGATCAGCTGTTTTCCGACCATTTTATCTATTGCAGGAAAGCTCTCACTCTTGAAGACACTGAAGACGTTCATCAGGCACGCGTGACTGGACGCCGACTCCAGGCACTTATCGATTTTTTGGGCATTCCACGTTCCCATGAAGTTCGCACGCGGCTAAAGCGCATCCACCGCCTTCTTGCTCCTTTAAGAGAGAGTGATGTGATAATTTCTTCTTTTCAATCACTTCTTGACCAGACAACAGATCCACGGCAGGAAGAAGTATTTAAGACAGTTCTGCGGCTTCAGTACCTTAAACAAAAAAAGCATCAGCAAGCTCTCTTTACAAAACTCCCCGAAATGATTGAAAACGCGCATATACAGCGATGGCATTTTTTTCTTGAAAGCGAACTGCCACTGTTCAGCAAATTTTTCCCCTTAAAAGATCGGTTGGAAAAAAAAGAAAATAGCTATCGAAAAACTTTTCGCCGCTACAAATCTATTAAAAATCGTTATGGCTGGACAAACGACAGGACCCTCGCCGCCCTGCACGACGTACGTCTGCAAACGAAAGAGATGCGTTATCTGTACAAATACACCAGCAGTATATATCAGTTTGACGGTAACCGTTCCGAAGAGCTGTACAAACAAATGCAGCCTCTGCTTGGCGATATTAACGACCGACGCGACTGGCTTCGTGAAATTCATAAGAAAAAAGTAAAAACCCGCCTTTCTCAAAACGGTGTTCAAATCCTCTCCCGTATTTTTAATGAGGAAATTTATAGACTTCATAAAGAACTTGTACGCTTATGATAATTTTTTCTTTCTTTTTTTATTTTCTATGTCTCCTGCCCTTTCTTTTCGTTTTCGGGCAGGCAGGATCCACCGGTAACTGCCCTTCGTTTCATTTCCTTCTTCAACGGCAAAATTCTTATGCAGGCTGAAGTATAATAAATAAAACAGACTCAATACGTGGAATTCTTTCATCCAGCCTGTAAACATCAGCTTTGGCGTGAATGCCTCCAAAAGAATCTCCCCAGCAGCAATGATAGCCAAAACTGCTTTAAGTGAAAGCGCCAGTAACAACATCACCGGTCATTACTTTTTAAAAAAAGCTATTGTATCAAAAAAGCTGCATACTTTCCTCTTTTTTTCCACAAATAAAACCGACCGGAGAAGCCGGCCGGATTTATTCGTTTTCTCCTTTTTCCAGTGTGCCTTCTAAATTAAAAACAACGCCGCGCTGCTCTATCGTTGTTTGTCCCATTTCAAATAATACTGTTCCAGCCTGCGGAGTAAGCCGGTCCTTAGTTTCGTAGTTCACGTGTACAGCCCGTTCGTTGTTTTTTTCCACGAAATTGATCGTGTACTGAATATTATGGCCGTCGGTGCTTTTTGTAGTGTGTGTGCCTTTTTCTGGTTTGAACGTAATTTCGGTCATTAGAAAACCTCCCTTTTCTTACGGTCTGGTTTCCTTTACCCGCATAGGGCTTACGTTCAACCTTTTCTTAAGAAGCGATTTTCAACCTCTGACCAACACTGATCACACCCGTATTGGAAATATTATTGTCCGCAGCAATTTTTTGGACAGTAGTATTGTATCTTCCTGCAATACTGTATAACGTATCACCTGATTTTACAGTGTACGTAGTGGACGAGGCTGGGGGAGTAGTGGTTCCCTTGCCCGGAATTTTCAGCACCTGGCCAACCCGGATGACGTTCGAACTCGTCGGGATGCCGTTGGCTTTTTTCAGCTCTGTCACGCTCACATTGTTGCGGTTGGCGATACTGTACAGTGTGTCACCCGACTTTACGGTATATGATCCGGAGGCAGCCGGAGGCGGAGTAGTGGTACCTTTACCCGGGATTTTCAATACCTGCCCGACCCTGATGACGTTCGAGCTCGTCGGAATACTGTTGGCTTTTTTCAGCTCTGTCACGCTTACATTATTGCGGTTGGCAATGCTGTACAGCGTATCTCCAGATTTTACGGTATAAGAAGCTCCTCCGGCCGATGTTGAACCCTGGATTTTCAGAAGCTCAGAGACCGTTACAAATTTGTACCCCTGGGCTTTCAGCTTTGTAATCATTTCCGGAAGTGCGGCCGGTGTGCCAGGCGCTCCTGCCCCTGTGTGCATTAATACGACCGAACCCGGTTCAATATTATTTACTACTTTATTCAATACCTGGGTTTTTGAAAGCCCTCTCCAGTCAATCGTATCGATATTCCAGTGCAGAGTATGCGTATAGCCTGCATCTCCTACCGTTTTAAGCACGGTGGAATTGGTGGCGCCGAACGGAGCCCGAAAGATTGGCTTAGTTGATTTGCCGGTAGTGCTTTTCACGAGGGCTTCCGTGTCTGCTAATTCTTTTTTCATTTTCGTAGTGGAAATAGTGGTGAAATCAGGATGGGAGTACGAATGATTACCGAGCTGGTGCCCGGCAGCTGCAATATTCCGGATAGACTGCGGATGATCCTTCGTTCCGGAGCCAGTTAAGAAAAAAGTGGCTTTTACATTTTGGGTGGACAATGTCTGAAGAATTTTAGAAATGTTTGTCCCATCTGCACCGTCATCAAAAGTCAGCGCCACCACCTTGCTTGAAGTATTTCCTTTCACTACATACTTTGAACTGGCAGCGTCCGACTGCACAGGGAACGAGAAACAGATAACAAGCAAAAATACCAGAATGACAGCGGCTTTCAACCACTTCATACCCATCCTGCTCACCCCATTTATTTAGTTATGCCAGTTGCCCGGCATATGTATGAGTGAACAACCATTCATTATTTCCTTTATTATACTTTAAATATAGCAATAAGTACCGTGCTTTAAGAACTATATTTCATACATATAAAGTACATTTTTTAGAAATATCTCTTAAATTTAGAAATAAAAGCAAAAAAAGCCTGTTAAAGCAGGCTTTTTTCAAATTCAGTACTATTTACACAGACGGATAACCCTCTGGATTATGCTTAATCCAACGCCAGGAATCTTCACACATATCCTCTACTCCTTTTTGAGCGGTCCAGCCCAGTTCATTACGTGCTTTGGCCGGGTCGGCGTAACAAACAGAGATATCTCCCGGGCGCCGGTCCCGAATCTCATACGGCACATCTTTTCCGGATGCTTTTTCGAATGCTTCCACCAATTCCAGTACGCTGTAGCCCTGGCCGGTACCAAGATTAAATTCTCCAATTCCCGGCCCCTCCATCGATTTATGCAGAGCACTTAAGTGGCCCTTAGCAAGGTCTACCACGTGAATGTAGTCCCGTACTCCTGTGCCGTCTTTTGTCGGATAATCATCGCCGAACACGTTCAGCTGCGGAAGCTTCCCTACCGCCACCTGCGTTATATACGGCATCAGATTATTCGGTATACCGTTTGGCGACTCCCCGATCCGTCCGCTTGGATGGGCACCGATCGGATTAAAATACCTGAGAATGGAAATACTCCATTCGTGATCGGACACGTAAAGATCCCGGAGAATATCTTCAATCATCAGTTTCGAGTTGCCGTAGGGATTTGTCGCCTGCAGCTCAAAATCTTCCGTAATTGGATTTGTTTTCGGCGTGCCGTACACTGTAGCCGAAGACGAAAAAATCATTTTTTTCACATTAAATTTTTTCATCGTCTCGAGAAGAATAATGCTTCCCGTAATATTGTTATGGTAATATTTGAGCGGGATTTCCACAGACTCCCCAACCGCCTTCAGTCCTGCCAGATGAATAACTGCTTCAATATCAAATCTTTCAAATAGGTTCTCCATCCCTTCGCGGTCCAGCAGATCCACATCGAAATATTTAAGGCTTTTTCCTGTGATTTCTTCCACCCGTTCCAGGGAGACAGAACGGCTGTTGGAGAAATTGTCAATCACTACTACTTCATGACCTTCTTCCAACAGCTCTACACAAATATGGCTTCCTATATACCCTGCGCCGCCGGTTACTAAAATCATCGCTGATCTCCCCCAAAATTTGGTTATTTATTATTAACCTACATCATTTTCTTTTGAATAACAATACTATTCTCCGCAAGAGACACTCTGCCGCTTAGTTTTTCTTTGCTCTCCTACCATTCATTATAACCACGCGGGGAGTGAAAATGGCAGAAGCCTTGAGACTCTGCATATCTTCGGCTTTCTTCCTCTTCACGTTCCGACACCGTGAGTACTTGAATTTTGTGTTTTTTCCGCAGCTTTTTTAATTTTGCAATTTTCTGCTGGGCCCATTCGTCGCCCGCGATCGCTGAATATTCAAATCCTTCCCACATAATACCGTTTACGAACGGATACGTAGTGGTGCTGAGTGTATCAAAACCCCAGTTCTGAATAATGGCCAGCTGCGGATGTTTTTCTTTAATACTCCCCATAAATGAAGCCATCGCCGCGCGCTGTTGCCACAGTGTTTCTGGATTGTTTTCATGCTCATCATCAATGTTTCCCACTGTGTCTAAAAATACACCGTCACATCCCTTGGCATGAATCTGCTTTGTGACTTCATTCATAAGGATTTGCCGGTAATGCTCTTCGTCCATATCCATCAGGTAGGACTCCCACTGTCTATAATATACGCGGCTTTCGCGGCGGTGAAAAAAATCTTTTTCCTCCATCTGTGTATATAAAGCCTCATTCCACCGGTCTGCTTCCATCGCATTAATGTAGCCGTAAACTTTTGTGCCTGCCCGCTGAATGTACTTCACCTGCTGCTTCGTATAATACACAGGCTCAATGATTACTACACCATAATTTTTCATTTCCCTGAGTATGTTTTTATTTGGCGAATCGTAAAAAATTTTGTAATTTTTCATTTTCGAAAGCGGAAAAGTACTGGAAGAAGCGGGTTTTCCCTTCATTAGAAAAGACTCATAAAAAAATACAGAAAAATTTGTAACAAAAATCATTTTTTGTGAGATAATACCCATAACGCTCCTCCTTATAGATAATAAATAAGCTTTGAAGCACAGAATTAGGACCGGTCCTTATTAAGTGCAGGGATTTATGAACCATGTCGTTGCGCCCTTAATATCATAATTTTAATTCTTTTGTAAGCATAAAGTTTTACTAAGCTTACTCTCGATGGGCGGCAATAGCAATATGGCACATAAATCTAATATAACTTTTTGAAGAGGTGATGGGATGATTTACACGCAGAAAAATGTGTGGAGAAAAGTTGTGGAGCTGCTCGTTGTTGTTCTTGTACTGGGAATTATCGATCAGGTATTCCAGCTGGGAATGCTTGGGTGGACACTTAATCCGTTTTTGTTTGTTATTTTGTTTTTCTCTTTGCGATACGGCATTAACATTGCCATCCTGAGTTTTTTCACGACCCTTGTATATCACGTTATAGCCACGTTTACAGCGGGAGATGATCTCTTTCTTCTGTTTTATGATACCGGGGACTATCTTTATTTATTGTTTTCCCTGCTTCTCGCTGTTATATGCGGTCTTTACAGTTCGTCCTACCGGGAACGCTATGAGAGCCTTACGTATACCCAGGATGAATTAAAGGATGATAATAAAGAACTGACGAAAACAATTAAAGAACTCGAGGATTCCCAGCGGGTCATGCAGGAAAAAGTACTGGACTCCGAGCATACTCTTGCCCAGATTTACCAGGTGGGCATCAAGCTGGATCAGCCTACCCCGGAGCTTGTGCGTAATGAAGCTATCGCAATTATCGCCGATTTATTTAAAGCGAATGACATTGCGATTTATCACGTAGACTCATCAAAAAGGTCCCTCCGGCTGAGAGTACGCCAGGGGAGCTCGCAGACACTCCCGCAAACCGTATTTTTAAGCGAAGAATCTTCTTTTTATCAACGTCTATTTACGGAAAAAGCAATCACCCTGCGAAACGTCAAAGACGAAAAAAATGCCCCGGTAATTGCAGGACCGATCGTTTATAACGAAGAAATCCAGGAAGTATTAATTATCGACCAGCTCGACTTTTCCCGTCTCACCACCCATGAAATCCAAATTATGTCCTTTGTGCTCGACTGGATTTCCAACCGTATCGAAAAAGCACGTGAGTGGCAGGCAAAGGATGAAGAGAAGCAAATGCTTTCAGGTACAAATATTTATTATAAAGATGCCTTTGATGCTCACGTTGCACAGCAGGACGTGCGTAAGGAGGAGTACGGCGTGCCTTACAGCACCGTAGTCATACAATTTGACCGCTTTGAGGGAATGTCTGTTGCCGAAGCTGAAGTTATTTTGCGGACTTACCTTCGTGAAATAGATATTATCGGCTTTGATTCCCGCCAGAGTAATCTTTACTTTCTCCTGCCCGGAACAGATGCTGAAAATGCGCAGGTCGTAGAAAAACGAATCAAGAAAGCCTTAAAAGAAAAAGGAGGCACTCATGCTGGGTAACCTTATACAGCCGACGATACTCGTTATTCTTTTTTACATCGTTCACGCCTGTATTTTATTTGCTGCGGCGAAGGCCGTGAAAAAAAGACTGCAGCCGCACCAGTACGGAGCCGTTATCTGGATTGTGTTAATCAGCTTCTTTCTTCCTTTACTCGGGGAAGCTTTCGGTCTTCTTGCCTGGTGGGCTTCCAGGCGGGTGGATTCAAACAAAATCGTTTCTGATTATACAGAGTATGTGAAGTTTCAGCCGATTAACCTGGAGCACTTGCGTTATGAAGCCAACGACAACAAAAATCTCACTCCGTTGACGGAAGCATTTACAAATGATGATCAGCCGGACCGTAAGAATCTAATGCTTAAGCTGATTAACTCCAACATTTCGGACAAAGGAAAGTATTTGAACCTCGGGCTCAATAATGACGATTCAGAGACCGTCCATTATGCCGCCACGACGATGAATCTTCTTGTCGATCGCTACGAAAAAAGCCTTGATACTGCGAAAGCGGAGCATGAGTATTTTCAAAGTGAAGAATCTCTCAGCAGATTGATGGGCATCTACCGGGGCTACCTGGACAGCCATCTGCTGGACGATCATTCGCAGGAGCATCTCCGCTATGTGTTCCTTCAGTTTTTGGAACAGGCAGCCAAGGATTTTCCCAGTCACATGGAAACTTTTAATCAGCTCGGCGATGTCTATCTACAGCTTGATTCCCCGACACAGGCAGTTAATACGTACATGTATATGCTTCAGGCTTTTCCACATGAAGCTGACGGCTATTTAAATTTGATTGAATACTACTATAACCAAAAAGACTGGACTGGGATCGGGCAGGTGCTTTCCCTTATGCATGAACATGTGGATCCGGATAAAATACCGGAAAACCGCCAGTACATTGTCCGGCAGATGGGAGGGATCGTTTCATGAAAAAACAGATGATGAAGTCAACGATCGGGCTCTTCGTTGTAATTTTAAGTATTCTTCTTGTTCTCCAGTTTATCAGGCTCGAGCGTTTTCAGCTTTGGCTCCCCCATCAGGCCTCCAACACAGAAGAAACAGAAACGATGAGTGCCGGCGGTGAAGAAGTGGCGGGAGAAAAAATGAATATCTATGTGCACAAAAATGACAGTGACCTCTCTGAAAATACATTAAATAACTTTGAATACGCTCTTGATTACGCCAAGGTGCCGTATACCGAAATTTCCGAGGAAGAAATTTCGAACCTGGAGCCCTCCCCTTACAATGTGCTCGTACTTGCCGGCGAACATGCGGAAGAATGGCCCTTTGAAGAAATAGAATCGTTCGTCGAAGAGGGCGGCCGTCTTTACATTGGCGCCCGCTTTATTGATACAAGGTACAATGAAATGCTTGGCATTGACGATGTGAATGACTTTAAAGGCGGTCTCACCGGTCTGACTTTTGAACAGGAACTCTTTCCGGGATACACTGATCTTGAGCCCGACTCGTTACTTCTTTCACACAGCATTGCCAACATGACTCTCCGTGAAGAAGCCGAGCCTTATCTTTCCGTAGAAGGAGATCCACTAATGTGGACTAATGAATACGGTGATGGCAAGGCTTTGTTCTGGAACACGACCGCTATGGCAGGAAAAAATACACGCGGCCTGCTGCTGCAGTCCCTTTCTATTCTCCCCCCTGCTTTTGCGAGCGCTCAGGCAGATATCAAAACTGTCCATATTGATGACTTCCCGGCGCCAGCTCCGGCAGAGGAAAATGAACAGATTACCGAGCAGTATGATATGTCTGTTGAAGATTTTTACACCGATGTCTGGTGGGAGGATATGAAACAAATCGGCATAGATCATGATTTTACGTATACTGGCCTCATGATTGGCACATACGAAGGAACGATGGATGCTACTGCAGAAGAGCTTATTGACAGAGACCGTTATCCAATGCTCTTTTTCGGCAGAAATGTGTATCGTCACGACGGAGAAATCGGTCTTCATGGATACAATCACCAGCCGCTTGTAACAGAAGACGAGCCGATGGATCCAGAGCTTTTGTACACACCGTGGGAAAGCAAAGAAAAAATGAACGAATCCCTTACGCGTGTCGAGAAAATATTCCATCACTATTATCCGGAAGAAGACTTTAAAACATATGTCCCTCCTTCCAATGTGTTAAATAGAACTGGAATTCAGGCTCTGCACGAGACGCTGCCAAGCATTAATACGATCGCCTCCCTATATACTGGTCAGGGCGAGGGAAGCTTTATCCAGGAATTCGAGGAGGACGGGGAGTACCCTTCCATCTATCACTTCCCACGTATATCAAGCGGGTACGGGGAAAGTGCGGAGAACCAGTTTATTCAAGCGGACGCAATTGCGAATTTTGGTGTCTTTTCCCACTTTATTCACCCGGATGACGTGCTCGATCCAGACCGTGCCTATGGCGAAGGATGGCCGGACATGAAAGTTCAGCTTAAGAACATGGCAAAATTTGTGGAAGCCACCTATCCTTACCTTGACAGCATGACTCAGGCTCAGGCGACCGAACGGATGAAAAGCTATCAGGCCTCAAGCCTTGAAGTCACGTACAATGAAGACAGGATTACGATTCAGGGAGAAGACCTGGTTGAGCCATCCACTATGATGCTTCGTGTCAATAAAGGCACTTCCATCGACACGGGTAGCTTTGATTTCGGTTCAATCGAAGCCTATGGCGAGACCGGCACACTGTACCGTCTGACTCTTGAAGAGCCACAGGCCGAAATTCCATTAAAGGATGATGCTTCATGAAAATAGGCATGGTTGTAGAAGGCAGCTATCCGTACGTCAGCGGCGGGGTGGCCAGCTGGGTGCAGATGCTCGTTAAACAGATGCCCGAGCATGAATTCGTCATTATCGCCATCACCCCGGAGCCGATCTCGCCGGAGGATTACCGCTACGAACTGCCAGGCAACATTTCGCAGGTGCTTAATCTCCCGCTTAATATGCAGCAGCCAAGGCGGCAGCGGAATTTCTCCCTGACCCCGGCAGACGAAGAAGCCATCACCGAGTGGATGAAGTTTGAATCCGTCCGTTCGGATGCGCTTCTTGCTTTAGGCCAAAAGCTTGGAGGCACAGAAAACTTTTTCTCCAGCGGCCTGTTCTGGGAGATTGTCCAGCAGAGCTACGATAAAGAAAGACAGTCCGGCTCATTTATCGATTATTTCTGGATGTGGCGCGGCATGTTCGCGCCCGTTATCGAGCTGCTTCAGTTTTCGTTTCCTGACCTTGATATTGTTCACTCGGCTTCAACGGGATACGCCGGTATGGTGGCTGCTGCTATCAAAAAGCAGCAGGAGATCCCGTACCTGCTGACCGAGCACGGAATTTATTCCAGGGAGCGGGAGGAAGAAATCCTTCAGGCTGACTGGATACCGGATTACTATAAGCAGCGCTGGATCACGTTTTTTCACCATCTTTCACGCCAGGCGTATAAAGAAGCGGACGACGTCATTACACTGTTTGCCCGTAATGGAGAGCTGCAGGAGGAGATTGGCGCCGATCCGGCTAAAATTGAAATCATCCCGAATGGAATTGACTACGCCCGCTTATCGCTTGTAGAAAAGGATAAACATCCTCATTCCTATGTTCATATTGGTGCCATCGTACGTGTTGTCCCTATTAAAGACATTAAGACAATGATTCATGCCGGGAATATTTTAAAAAGCCGGTCCGTTCCTTTTAAGCTCACCATTATGGGGCCGCTAGATGAAGATCTCGAGTACGCCGGTGAGTGCCGGCGCCTTGTTGACCAGCTTGGTCTCCAGGATCACGTCTTTCTTGTCGGAAAAGTTAATATTACCGATTACCTGCCTACCTTTGATGTGTGCCTGCTGACAAGTATTTCTGAAGGCCAGCCTCTTGCCGTTCTCGAAGGCATGGCAGCAGGTCTTCCATTTATTGCAACAAATGTCGGCTCCTGCTCGGAACTTATTCACGGCCGGGAAGGTGATCCTTACGGGCCCGCCGGCTTTGTCGTTCCCCCGGTTAACCCGGAGCAGGTTGCCCAGCGCTGCGAATGGATCTATCAGCACCCGGAGGAAGCGGAAAAGTTCGGCCGAAACGGGCAGAACCGGGTCGAAGCGTATTATCAGATTCACCAGTTTATTCAGGAATACACGGAACGTTATCATCAAAGGGGGCTCGAATATGGCCGGCATAGGGTTTAAGCTTCAGCAGCTGTTCCAGGAAGACTATTTTTCCTCCAGGATGAAAGCTTATGCTTTCGCCGGCCTGGTAACGGCCGGGCCCTGGATTGTCGTTATCGCTACGATTGCGATGATCCAATGGTTTTCCATGGTGTTTCTTCCTGTCACGCTGCAGGAAAGAGAGCTGTTCAATTTATCTATTTCCTATTCGTTTATATTTTCCCAGGTGCTGTTTGGCATCCAGCAGCTGGTAGTCACGCGGTACATCGCGGATCTATTTTATGAAAAAAAGACAAATAAAGTGTTTCCAACATTTCTCGGCATGACGAAAGTAACTCTTATTCTGGCGTTAACCGCCTGGCTTATCTTTATATGGATAAGCTCTCTGCCATTTCTGTATGAGCTTTTGCTCCTTGTATTATTTGTTACCATTAACTTGATCTGGGTACTATTTTTATTCTTAAGTGCCGCAAAGTTTTACCAGGCTGTCGCCTACAGCTTTTTGTCCGGTGCAGTAATTGCGGTCGGTATGGTATTTCTTCTCGGCCGCTCTGCAGAAGCTTTTACGTTTATTCCGCACGCTACGAGCTTTATGCTTGTGCTCGGCTTTACGAGCGGCATGATTGTCACATTGTTCGGGCTGCTGTTTTCAATGCTGATTACGTTTCCACTTCATACATCAGACAGCCAGTTTCACTACGTCAGCTATTTCGACAAATACCCAACTTTATTTTGGACTGGGTTTTTATATAATGTAGGCATCTGGGTGTGTAACTGGATTATCTGGTTTGGAGAAGGCAGATCCATTCTTCTCGATTCTTTCGTCTATAACCGGGTATATGATACAGCAATTTTTTGGTCATACCTCACGATTATTCCTACGTTGATTATATTTGTCGTCTCGGTAGAGACCCGTTTCTACGAGCGGTACCGTTCGTTTTACGGCTACATTAACCAGGGTGGGACACTTCAGCAGATCAAAACATCAAAAGAATCCATGCAGTATGTCTTAAAGGAGGAGCTTGAAAGGCTTGTGCGCAGTCAGGGCTTGATTTCGATAGTAATCATTCTATCGATCGGCTACGTTACGACCCTTGTACCGATCGAGGACGATATTATCTCGATCTTCCGTTTTACGACGGTCGGGGCGTTTTCAAACGCTATGGTTCTTGTACTGACGCTCATTCTTCTTTACTTTGAAGACCGGCGTGGCGCGATGATTACTTCCATCCTGTTTTTCTCGTTAAACGCCGTCCTCACCTTCCTGCTGCTTCCTTTCGGGTTTAACGGCTATGGGCTAAGCTTCGCGCTCGGATCGAGCGGGGCTCTGCTGTTTGCGCTGCTACGTCTCGCGTACTTTATTGAAAAAGTCGATTACTTCGCTTTTTGCAACCCGAATAACCTTGAACGCCCAAATCCACCGACATTGTTTACTAAACTCAGTCAGTGGATGAACAAGCGGACTATCCTTTAAACGCATAAGAAAAGCCGGACGGATATCAGTTATCCGTCCGGCTCTTTTTTATTCAATGACGTCACGTGCCGGGGACTCCTGGGACAATTCAAAATTGTAATTAGAGGCGTTTTTATACTGCGGGTTCACATAACGGGAATCGTTGTCACTGCCAATCAGGGACTTAAATTCCTTAAGCGTGGAGGCCTGCTCGTTTTCCCAAATCCAAATACCTTCTTTGCCCTTCTCCCGGTGATACACATTCCGGTCAAATTCGTTATCCGTGTTGTCTTCAAAGTAGTTTGCCACAAATACACGGGAGCTTCCTGCTGTTAATATATTATTTTCAATTCTGTTGTTTTCCGTATCATTTTGCAGCAGCAGCTGTCCGCCGTCCAAATCATTTGTATCGTTACGGTATATAATGTTTTCTGTAATCGTGCTGTTCTTTGTCCCGCCCCGTTTTTCATCATACCCGCCGATGGAGATCCCGGTAAAAATGTTTTCATAAACTGTATTCCCGGTAATCCTGATATTATCCGCCTGTTCCCCGTCCTGCTCCGAGGTCGCTTCAATACCCAGATCGTTCCTGTATACCGTGTTGTTTTGAATGTCAATATCGTTGCCGCCATCTACATAAATGCCCCCCGCGGCATAAACATCCCCCTCCCCATAAGCCGGATTGCCGTACGAAGAGTTATCATAAACGGTATTGTTTTCCACTGTCCCATCCCGGGTGTAATCAAGCTCTGGGTCGTCTCCAACGTCCTCGTACCCAATCATGTCAATTCCAATGTTATCGTTATGGCGTACGGTATTTGAAGCAATCGTAAAATCTTCTACGTTTCCATTTAAAACGACTGCTTCGCTTGAGCCGAGCACAAGGTTTTCCACCGTGTTGTTAATAATTTCGACATCGGTGATCGCTTCCCGGCCATATACTGCGATACCGTGGGCGTTACCGCTGTCTGCATTCGTTTCAATACCACGGATGTGATTATTATCGAGCGTAATTCCTTCGGCGCTGTCATGCACGAAAATACCTACCGGTGTTTCGTTGTTAAGCTCTGTCGATAAATTCTGAATGGTGAACCCACGAATGGTAATATGATTCTGTTTTTCGATATGAATCATTGCTGTTATACCTGCTTCGTCTTCCATTTCTTCACCGCTTAAAATTACGCCTTCGTCTTCATATGCTTCAAATGTAACCGGGTTCGAGGCGCTGCCGCTTTGCGAGACTTCCAGCGGTTCTTCGTACGTCCCCCCTCTGACATAGACGGTTGTTCCAGGCTCCGCCTGTTCAGAGGCTGCATTCAACGTCTGCAGCGGTGCCGACTTGCTTCCGTCATTACTGTCATCCCCGTCCGTTGCTACATAAAGACAGGAGTTAGCGGCTGCCTGTGTGCATTCTGAAAAGATTAATACTCCTGCTGTAATACCCCCCGCAATAAGAAGCGTCAGGGCGATCCATAGTTTTTTCATATAATCGGCTCACTTTTTGTCGAAGATGCCCTTAATATTTTATATAGGGATGATGCTGTTATTATTATACGCTATAGCAAGAGGTAAGTCCTAGTTTATGTTGGAATTTTTATTTTTTATTAATCCAATCCCAAGCATTATTAAACCAGCGACAAGAAGTACTGCTCCTGCGTAAGCAGCATATATAAATGCGTTCGGCTCTGTCGCCTGCGGATCCAATACTGAAAAGAAAAAACCGGCCGGCAGCAGTATGGCCGACAGTGGAATGCTGTGGCGGATAAATCTTTTTGCCTTCGGCCCGTAGAAAGTACGATCCACGTATAAGAGTATGACCAGTGAAAGGATAAGAAGAACCCCTGCGTGCGCATGCCCGGCACGAAATAAATCCTGCCGGAGCGGATTATTTACGTAGCCTGCATCTTTAGAAACAATCATTTGAAGCAGACTAACCCCTCCGTAAATAACTGTGGGCAATACTATTACCAGCCAGCCTGCTGTTTTGCGGCTCTCTTCCTCCACCTTTTCCCCCTCCTTATGAACCAGGCTGTTTTCCGGCCGTCCGGTCTATTCGTTCTTTGGCTGTGCCGGTCGCTTTGGTTACTGGCTCAGTGCCAAGCGCTTTGCCGAGACCAAAGGGCGGCATGTTTACATAAATCGATTCGTAAGAACCTTTGGGCACTATATATGTTTCATGATAAATACCGACAGCACTGTTTCCTTTTGTTCTTTTGTTAAATGTCCGCCATGCCTTTAAATGCTTTGGCCCCCTCGCATATGCAAACAATTCCTCCTTGGAATTCCAGTACTGGATCATCATCGTTGTTGGAAGCTGAAGATAGCTTTGCACGCCCAGGCAGCCAATTTCTTTGTTTATGGATAGTTCTTTAATCATCGGGGGCATCGCGAGCAATACCGGAAGCCACTTATGGATGGCCCGCCATTTATTAATCCTCATCCCTATAACAAATACAGTTACTCCCTGGTCCTCTGTCGTTGTATATCTGCCGCTCATAATTTTACTGCTCATCCTGATCCCGCCTCTCATTGTAGTTCTCCTCGAAATACCAATCACTGCACATCTCTTCTTTATCATACTCTCCTTTTATTGCTGCGGGCTGTATTTGAGAAAAAAACTCTCCAGCTTTTTTAAGCTGAAGAGTTTTTAAATTTCCACCGATTCATGGATAGTCGTACAATTCCGGCCTTTTTGCTTCGCGCTGTATAGTGCCCGGTCAGCCTCATTAATAACTTCCTCGATATTGCGTCCTTTTTTCCATTTCGCTATCCCTACTGATACCGTTACCGATACTGCTTCATTATAGTGCAGGAGGGGAGGCGTGATCATTCCCTGCTTAATACTGTCTGCGAGCATGCCTGCTTCTTTGTCACCTGAGGCCTCCGCCGCAGCCAAAAATTCCTCTCCGCCCCAACGGGAGACAAAGCCTTTATTCTCAAGATTTGCTGCAATAACTTTAGAAACATGCACGATGACAGCGTCCCCCACAGCATGTCCATATTGATCATTAATCGTTTTAAAATAGTCAATATCAATCATCATAACGCAGAAATTTTGTTCTGTTTCCATCTTCTCAGCTATACGCTCATACATTTTCCGTCTTGTAAAAAGTCCAGTGAGCGTATCAGTCGCTGCCATACGTTCAAGCTCTCCGTTCATTTGATGAAGGTTTTGTATCATTTGATCGATATTACTACGAAAAATATATCCTAATAAAGCGATAATGCAAAGGACGCTGACCATGTTAATAAGGTGAAGCATATAAGTCAATTCCTCGCCCATCGTTTGAATGCCCGTCTGTGTAAAATGATACAAAAGAGCATAATAAATAATAAGTATAATAGCGGCAAGCCCCTTAATAAGGCGGGCCCCCGGGAAGAGAAACACCCCAAACGCAATGATAAATATATAATAATGAAACCCTGAATCCCAACTAAGATAGACAGCTGAAATGGTGGCATGAATAAAAATATTTAGAATAGTCATAAGGAAATATAGTGCATAATATCCCTTTTTCACCAGCAAAAACGCGAATGTGCAAAATACTGCACTTATAAAATTAACTCCCGCCAAAATATACATGTCCAACCATATAAAACAAAGAAACCAAAGAATATGCGCCCAGAGGGTGATATGTAACGCGTAATGTATAGTTGTTTTATACAATTGCATTTCTGAATTTTGTTCATTCAAGGCTTTCACCTCTCCTCTATCGCACAATCAAATATAAGCAGGAGATTTCACAAAGGGATTTTCAACAATAATCAATGTTTTAATATATAAGATTTCCAAATATGTAGATCTTTAGTCTTATTCTATCATTATTACTACTCGTTGTCTTATAATTCATTTGTTTAGTATGAAAATTTTTTATGCTTATTTATAGAAAAAGACCGCTTCTCAGCGGCCTCCTTTTACTTTTTATTTATTTGCCAATTTACACAGACTGAGGCCGTATAATCCTGTTGTTTGCCCGTTGTTCTGCTATATGAGCACTCCAGCCAACACTTCGTGAAAGAGCGAATGTGGGAGTAAACAAGCTTTATTGATAATATTTTATTATTAAAGGAGGATGGAGGTTTCCCAGAGTCACGTAACAAAACGCTTTATCGAGGAAGGGCTCGGTGTTTCTTTTCTTCCACGTTCTGCAGTAAGGCGGGAGCTTGCAGAAGGAAGAGTGCTTCATGTGGATGCCCCGGAATTCGACCTTCCGCAGGCTTCGACTCACCTGCTGTATAAGTACACCAGTGAAGAAATTATTCAGTTTCTTGCTTATGTATAGAAAAAAGCGCCGGCTTTTCCGCCGGCACCGTTGATTTCTCTTTATTCGAAGCTTTCCTTCAGCCATTCAAGAAAGAGCTCGTAATCCTCTTCTACACGCTCCTTATAAAACCTTGACCATGTAACCATTTCCTCAATAAAAATTTCTTCGTCATTTCCAATGGCTTTTAATATTTCATTTTCGCTGTGATAATCAAGCAGCCCCTGAGCAATATCAACATCCGCCCGGGCATGAACCTTTGCCGATATTTTCCCCATCGTTTTCACCGTACGGTGCATTCGTTTTGGCTTTTCCAAATGCTTGTTCTTTAAATCTTTGTCGTACGGTGACCGTTCCCGTACGTAGTAGTCACGGTTTTGAAGCGTAAAATAGCCTAAATAAGGGTCAGCCAGGTGGTGCATCGCCCGCTGGGTTTTAATCACCCGCTTACCCTGATGCTTATTTGTCGTCCAGAACGTTTCTTCATACGGAAAAAAGTAAGCCGGGATCGGCGTCCGCGCTTCCTTTGCTTCCAAAATAACATGGTCCTCTCCGCCTTCAATCAAAATGTAAAAGCGCTTCAGACCGGTGGACCCGATGCCGGCTCCTGTCTTTTTCACTATATCTTTGATTTCATAATGCCCTTCGTTCTGGTAGCTTTCCTCTGCCAGACTGCCTAAATACTGATCCCAGATTTTTATTATTTCCTGGTGCTCTTTGTCAGTCACTGAATCGAGTTTTGATTTTTCCCGTTCAAATATACGGTCGCCGCTGTCATTGACAATGGTCTGCTTGTCGAGCTCATGAGTAGCTTTTCGGTCCTCAAGCTTTTCAAGCGTCTTTTTGATTGGCTGCTTTGTATTTTTTGAAGTAAACTGTGTTTCCACCGGATTCTTTTTACCTTTTTTAAATTTTTTCAGACGCTTGTAGTACGCTTCTAAATACGTCCGCACGAAAGCATCCCGCTCCTCATCGCCAAATCCCTGCTGCATGGCAAAAAGCCGGATACTGACCACCATACGGAGCACGTCATACAGATAAGAACCAAGATAGCCCTCATCAAAATCATCCACATCAAAAACAATTTCTCCATTCTCATTCTGAAAGCTGCTGAAGTTCTCCATATGCATATCGCCCATAATCCAGGTCGGCCTGTCTTCTGGTGTATGATGCCGGAACGGAATGTTAACTACATCGTAGTAAAACAAATAGGCACTTCCCCGGAAGAAGCTGTAGGGGTCCTGCTTCATCTTGACGTATTTCGCCTTACGGCGGGTTTTGTTCAGATTCATCAGCCGGTCATCGAATTGATCCAGAATGGTTGCAAGCGTCTGCTTGCGAAGGTACTTTTTTGTCGTATAAAAATCCAGTTCTTTATTATGTTCCGCCACAAAATCTCCCCTTTTTATGAGATCCATTATTTTCTATCGTACCATGTTAAAGTGCCAGTATCACCTTCCGTCTTTTTCTCTTTAGTATCCTTGCTGTTCTTCGAAGCCTGGTTATTTTTATGCTACAATCACTTTAATCTATGCTACTAATCAATAAAGAAGGTCTTTGTATGTTTTCTGATTCTACATGTGTGCAGCCGGTCTGGCTGCGTCTTTTTGTTACTGCAGCAGCTGCCTGCGCTGGCGGCTTCTTCTTTTCCCTCCTGAATATTCCAGTGCCCTGGCTGCTCGGGCCGATGGCGGTCGTATTATTTCTTTCGAAGCTCCCACGCGCGCAGATGTACTGGCCACAGTCTTTTCGAAATACCGGATTAATAATTGTCGGCTATACGATCGGCCTGGCGTTTACGATGGAGACCTTTTATCAAATCGGCACTCAGCTGCCAATGATGATTGGGCTGACGATGCTGCTTCTTTTGTTTTCCGGATTGATGGCCTTCGGGTTTGCTTCTCTTTCCGGGGTTTCCCTGCCCACGGCTTTGACCGGGAGCATTCCGGGCGGTCTGTCACAGATGGTGACTCTCGCGGAAGAAGAAAAGCAGATTGATATTACGATCGTGACCTTTATGCAGGTGACCCGGATTATCTTAATAATGTTTTTAGTCCCCGTGCTTGCGGTGAGTCCGTTATTTACAGACGGAAATGCGGCGTCCGGCGGAAGCTCCGTTCAGACCGCGGCCTCCTGGGACGGTCTTTTTCCTTCAGCGCTTCTGTTTCTTGGCCTCTGCCTCGCCGCGGCCTGGGCCGGACAAAAGCTCCGGCTGCCCACGTCCTATATGCTCGCTCCTATGCTTGTGATGATTGCTGTTACGCTTATCGGCCTCCAGGCGCCGGCACTGCCGGTTATCATAACGAACGGAGCCCAGCTGTTGATTGGCACCTACTTTGGCCTGCTGCTCCGGCCCGAACAGCTTCAGCATAAAGCAAGAATTGGAGCGCTGACCGTAACGGGCGGAGTCGTTCTGATCGCCGGGGCATTCAGTCTCAGCCTGATTTTGGAGCACCTGCACCATGTTTCTCCCGCTACTGCCTTGTTAAGTCTAGCTCCCGGCGGCATGGACCAGATGGGCATTATCGGCCGGGAGGTAAACGCCGACATTTCCATTGTCATCTGCTACCAGCTGTTTCGCATTCTGTTCATTTTTATAGCCGTGCCTCCAATACTTCGGTGGCTGTTTAAATGGATCAGAAAAAGAGAAGCATTGAAAAATTAAAAGTATCCCTCTGCCTTTTACCAGGGTGAAGGGATACTTTTTAGTGTTATTCATACTCGGAATAGTTTTCAGCTACCTCCAGGTCCTTTTTGAAAAAACTCTCCGGCCTGTATCCGGGCTCCGTAAGCGCCAGCCGTTCTTTAAAATACTGCTCAAGTTCCTTATCCGTGCAGTAGATAAAGCACCCTTTCTGCCCTCTCGTCATTAACGTCCGGTAGGTGTTCCGGATAATTTCGTCGGCAAGCTTTCCGGCTTTTTCCGGCTCCTCCTTCATCAGCTTTTTGATTCCGCGCAGCGACTGATCGGTTTTGGCCCGTTTCGTATAATCGGTCTGTACTTCTCCGTCCCGGTACACGAGATCATCTCCGATAATGACGCCCACATAATCGAATTCGAGCCCCTGGCACGTGTGAATACATCCCGCTTCTGTGACAGAGCCCGCATCAATGGCCCATGTATTAGAGGTATCGAGATTCCAGCTGATGCCAAAGCTGTGCTCCGGAATTGTAATGTCGTGCGCGCCCGAATAGGCCCGCTCTTTTTTGGGCCACTCCCAACAGTACCCGGCCACGAGCCTCGCCTTGTTATTTTGTTCATTCAACGCAGCAATCTTTTCATACAGCTCATTTGGGTCACTGAATACCCGGAAATCATAATCATTTCCCATAAAGTGTTCATTGGCTGTTTCCCGGATACCGAGCGTATCATCCACCCAGGCCAGGTATCCGTCGGAGCCGTTGCAGCGGAACTGGGAGGCAAGCTTCATCCGGTGCAGGACGCCGCCTGCCTTCTCAGTGAATGCTTCGATCTCTTTTGTCGTCCCTGCGTCCTTTAAGGTGACCCGCTGGTGTTCATCCATGAAAAATACTGCCAGCTTCGACGTATGAATGATTTCTTTCATCTGGTTTTCTCCAAGATTTTGAAACAAGCCGGACTTTTCATTTAAGCGGTGGGCTTCGTCTACCACAAGCACATCCAGTTCATCCTTCGGACGATCCACGTAGCTGCCTGACCCCTTAAATAAATTATCAATATGGGTTTTGCGGTAGTCCTGCTTTAGTTTATTGGCATACACGTTTCGCGGCGCTGAATTTTTCGTTACATACTGGACAGTTTGATTTCTGTTGGTCAGCTCCACCAGCAGGTTAACCGCAAGCACCGATTTTCCCGTCCCCGGTCCGCCTTCAACGACGAGCACCTGCTTGGTATTCGTGCGTTTTGCTTCTTCTGCGAGCTGGAGGGCCGTTTCGTATACGACCTTCTGATCATCAATCATCAGAAATTCATCGTTGCCTGCGAGCATGCTGTTCAGCGTATCCTGCAGCGATTTTGACGGACGGATTTTTCCTTTTTCGATTTTATAAATATTTTCTTTGTCGTCTCCGTGCGTCAGGTATTGCTTAATAAACGCACGGAGCTTCCCAGCTCCTCCCTTTGCAAATACAGGAGCCTGGTCCACGTAATAGGTGTAGACATCGTCAGTAAGAGGTTCATTTTCTGACTGTAAAAGGTAGTTATGTAAATACGCACACGGATGCAGCTCAATATGATCCTTTTGGACATTTTCATTGTAGTCTTTAATAAGAGAAGCATACGACCAGGCCTGATAGGAAGGATGAGTGGTTTCCACGAGCCCTCCTCCCATTGCCGTTTTGACAATCGCTTCTTTTCCCTCAATTTTCTCCGCCCTGCTCCACTGCTTCAGCTCGACAATAACGATAGCAGGATCATTATTATTTTTGCCGGATATTAAAAAATCCACCCGCTTCGACGTATAAGGAATTTTAAATTCAATCGCGACTCCGGCATTAGCCGGAATGTCGTCATCCATCAGCACCCGGTACATGTACTGCATCGAATTATCCCAGGACCGCACCTCTGCTTCGTTGATTTTACCGACCTTAGACGTATAATTGCTGCATATATTGGTGACGAGTTCATCGTGAAAAACGTCTTCAAGAAATTCATGTTTATTTGCTTCGTAGACGATCAAAGCCAAGGCTCCTTTCAGCTGGCAAAATGAATACAGAATGATTCTGTTTTTTCTATCGTATCACGCGTGAAAAGCTTTTTCTTATCTATAAATATTTCTGCTAAACTAGAGATACAACCTTTAGGAGGTGCCTATATTGAAACTACAGTTAAAGGTACGGCTTCTGGATACGAAACCTCCCGTTTGGAGAAAATTTGAGCTTCCTTCCTCGTTTACATTTTTTGATCTGCACAATTTAATTCAGGCAGCTTTTTTATGGGAGCAGAGCCACCTGCACAGCTTTCGCCTGCAGGAAAGCAGTGATATTAAGCATAAAGAATACAGGGACAAAATAAAACATTTTGAAAAAGAGGTTCTTGAACCAATGAAAAGTGCGCGCTCAATGAACCAGGAGGCATACCAGCAGATTAAGCAGCGAATGGCGCCGGAGCAGCCTGCAGTATATGAAATTACGAGCATGGACTTCCCCGATATCGAAGAAAAACCGGGCGTGTTCGATGAACGAAACGAAACTATTTTCGACTGGCTCTGGAAAGAAGGGCAGATGATCACCTATTTATATGACTTCGGAGAGGACCACGAGCACGAGGTTCTGCTCGAGCAAATCACAGCTGGGGAATCTGACGACCCTTCTCCTGTATGTTTAAACGTCACAAAGCCAAACTCCCGTGCCGAGGTTTCTGACGAGGTATGGCGGACACCAAAGGGAAATTTCAGCGAAACGAGGTTCCGACATTACTTAAACGACCTGCTTTACTTCGTTGAAAATTTCGGCACTTCAGATGAATCGGATTGGGAGAAGTTTGTTCCTCTTCCCGGCGTAAAGGAGAACGACCTTGCCACGTTAGGAGAATGGGCAGACCTGTTTGATGAAGCAAGGGAGTTCTATTGGGACGCTCCGTGGAGGGATATTGCCTCTGCCGACCTATTCGGTTTCACGCTGCCGGAGACCGGGGAACGCTTTATTGCCAGTGTGCTC
Organism: Marinococcus sp. PL1-022; assembly: GCF_033845285.1. NCBI lineage: Bacteria > Bacillati > Bacillota > Bacilli > Caryophanales > Bacillaceae > Marinococcus > Marinococcus sp. PL1-022. The sequence goes on from NZ_JAWXCX010000001.1 coordinate 2,344,207, forward strand.
GGAGATGAACAGGAGGTCTACGGGTTGGCATTGTACACCGGACATACAGGAGAACGGGCTTTATACAGACAGTTTTTCGATCCTTCGTTTACTGCCGATGATTTGGAAGCACTGTTTCTTTCATTTGACGATATAGAGGAATTGGAGCCGCCCGATCACCAGTTGATCATTCAGACCGGCTACGCCTTCCACGACCATGATCGTTGGCCGACATTCAGACGGCTCGATCCCGGACAGCCTCCTCAGTTTTTAAAAGCTCACGAACTTTTTCCCTTTTTGCATATATTGCCGCTCGTTCCAATGATACTGGATTATTTTGACTCCAATCCCCAGGCCTTGAACGGAGCAGAAACGAATGTGATTCCTGTTTTCGACGAGGGAGAACTCCGAAATTCCTACGAGAAAGTTCATAATGTGCGACTGGAGCCATTGTTTTCTGAGGAGGCCATCGGTCAAGGTCCACCCGCTGCCGGAGATTTCGAGATTCCGGATAACTCTTCCTTAGAGAAGCTTCCTATGCGGAATACTCATTTATACGGGGGGATATTCAAGGTGGATTCCTTTACCCTCGGTAATTCTCCAGCCGGCACTCCAATTCATCCGTGGATCTGTATGTTTGTCGATAAAAAATCAGAAATAGTGCTCTCGCACGACATTGCTACCAGCCAGGAAGAAGCTTCACAACAGTTTCTGCAAAAGTTTAATCAATTATGCATGAACACCTTCCAGGGAGTGCCTGAATCGGTCACCGTTACCGGTTCTAAGGCAGCTACTTCATTAAAAACAGCGATTTCACTTGTGCCGACTGTCATGCATACGAAAAAACGAATCGCAGTGCTAGAAAATCTCGTCAATGATTTAATCAAACAGCTTTCACGATACTGACGCACCGGACTTGATGCGCTTTTAATCAGCTTTTTGCTTTAAACACGACGTGAACCGGGCGGCTTCTGAGTATTAATAGCAGCTGCTCGGCCATATATTCCGGCTTGTATTCAAATCCTCCGCGCACCCATTCGACAATCATGCCGAATATGGCATGTGAATGATAGCCGGCCTGAAGCTTCCGGTCGATACCATCGTCTTCTGTGGTTTGTAAAAGATCCTCGAGCATGAGATCCCGGAGAATCGAAGCTAATTTGTACTGAAAACCGTTGAGAGCATTTGAGGCAATAACGAGGGTATAGAACCGCTCGTGCTTCAATACATGCTCGAATATTTTCACTGAGGAAACCGTTAATTCCGGCAGCTCCAGCATTGCTTTACTTTTATACGGCTTTCGGAATGCTTCCTTTAAATCAGCTGTAACCCCGTCCATGATTTCTTCGAGGAGCTGTTCCTTGTAATTATAGTGCTTATAAAACGTCCCCCGGTTTACATCGGCCCGCTGTACAATGTTTGTGATCGTAATGGATTTAAAATCTTTTTCCTCCATCCATTCAAGCAGTGCCTGCTGCATCGCTTTTTTTGATTTTTTCACTCTCCGGTCTGTGGCTTCAGAGGATGATTTCATAAACCTCCTCCTTTCTTCTATAATTTTAAAATTATAAACAATAGCACCGACATTTGTATACTAACCGACAATAGGCACTGTTTTTGATGATTGTAGTTAAAGACCTGCGTCTATTATACTACAATTAGAATTAATTATTGAACAAGTGTTGAATAAATCAATTTGTAAACGAATACATTAACCCGGAGGAGGAAGAAAAATGAAATTACAGTCAAAAACGGCCGTAGTGACCGGAGCTGCATCGGGAATGGGGAAAGCGATCGCTGAACGATTTGCTGCTGAAGGAGCAAATGTAATTGTGGCAGATATGAATAAGCAGGGAGCCGAAGAAGTGGCCGAATCGATTACATCAAATGGAGGTACAGCCCAGGCGGTGGAGGTGAACGTAACGAAGCTTGATGATATTAAAAGCATGATTGATACAGCCGTTAATGCTTACGGCACTCTCGATATTCTCGTTAATAACGCGGGAATAATGGATGGCATGGAAGCATCCGGGGACATTAGCGATGAAAAATGGGATCTGCTGTTTGATATTAATACAAAAAGCGTGATGCGTGCCATTCGTTACGCGCTTCCCATTTTCCTGGAAAAAGAAAAGGGCGTTATTATTAATACCGCTTCGACCGGTGGTTTAAACGGTGCTCATGCCGGAGCTGCCTATACGGCTTCAAAGCATGCCGTTGTCGGGCTGACTAAAAATACAGGCTTTATGTATGCAGATAAAGGCATCCGCTGTAATGCTATTGCTCCAGGAGCAGTCCAAACCAACATTGGCTCTACAATGAAAGAGATGAGTGAATTCGGTTCCTCCCGGACTCAGAAGACCCAGTCTCTGATTCCCCGCGTCGGACAGGCCGACGAAATTGCGAGTGCAGCACTGTTTTTAGCTTCCGACGATGCTGGATTTATCAACGGCACCGTGCTAACCGCAGACGGCGGCTGGACGGCTGGTTTTTAAAGGGCGCCCTGCCTGCTTACGCAACAAAGCAAAACGGTTCCGGCTGCTTGCTGGAACCGTTTTTGTTTCATTGAAAGAACCACAGCCATAGCATTATAACACCACCGAGCTTGCCACAGCTTGCTGAATAATCCACAAAATTATTTACATAAAAGGAAAAACTGAAAGGTTTAATTTTTCACATAAGCTCAACGACTCGTGAACTGACCAGTATTTTCTTCCATTATGAGAAATAAAATAATGCAGAAAAAATTTCTACTTCAATTCACATGACAGCTGTAGCTGTCTGTTGCTGACGGTTCTATTTAGCTATCGCTCGCTGGTTATTTATCTTTCCGGCCAGCAAATGAAACTTATTATTTTTTTGGCTGTACGACCAGCACAGCATAACCTTTATCTCCAGTGAAATGCCAGGCAACAAACACTTCTGTTATTTTACCGTCAATAAAAGACTCCAGGCTGGCTTTGTGAATCATCCGAAGCTCTAACGGCTTCTTTACTTCTTTTAATTCATTTGTGTAACCGGCTGCGATCAGCTCTTTTTCGATTTCAACAAACACACCCGTCCTCTTAATGACAATAGTACGCTCATTCAGCCAGAAGGATTCTGTCGTTGTCGGCACCTTCTGCCCCCACTCACTGAATTCAATAACTTTGTCGTTAAACCGCTTATGATCCAAATGCGCCGGCCACTTGGCCTGGCATTCCGAAGTGTCTTCGGACATAATACCAAGGATAACCCCTCTTTTTTTATGGAGATCCCAGTCGAAATACATTTCCTGAATAGTAATCCCGGCAATAGCCTCCAATTGGGCACGTATTTCCGTCTGCAGCTGGTCGAATAAGAGATCTCTCGTTTCTTCCACACGCTTGTTCTCGCTTTGAGAAACCAGAATAGCCTCCATTGGTGCCAAAAAATCCCGCAAATGAATAACCAGGAAGGGATGTTCAAGCGTAACATATACAGACGTGGGTCCTTTTCCAAAATTTTCTCTGATTAGTCTGCCAATGTAGCCTGCAATTTCCCCATGTTCATTTTTTGTCTCTTCCATCCTACTGGCCCCTTTTGAAAAACAAATGGTTATACAGTTTGGCGCTCAACTGCCACCTGCTCTTCTGAATATGTGTCTTTTTCGTTCGGCTTTCTCCTCCCTTCAATCGCTGTTTCGATAAGAAACGCTAGATAATTTTCACTCCTAATGGGTTTAAAAAACACAAAAAAACCACAGAGAAAAAACCTCCCTGCAGCTTATTCATCAGCGCTAATTGTCTGATGACTTCCGCTCCGTGTGGCAGCAGGCCAATATTGGACCAACCTTCGCCTGTTTTTAAAAGCACACCAAAATAGGCAGGCACTGCCTGCTTTTTCCTCTACAGTCTTTTTGCCCCGCTGTCCATTATTTTTCTGTATGAATAACATCATGCGGGAAAACAATCTCACCGGGCAGTGCATTACTGGCGCTTTTGTCCAGAATGTTAACCGCCATCAATAGGTAAAATTGTTTTTGTATGCTTTTCGTACGCAGACTTGTGACCACGCGTCTACTCTATCATACTAGGTATATACATCATTAACAACAAGTGTACTTGTTCATTTTTAATATTTACTTTTCATAAAAAAGACCAGGAATCCTTATTCCTGGTTCCGTCTATAACGTATAAAAAACTCTTCCTGCCGGCGTAGGAAGAGCTCTTTTACGGAGAAGCCACCATTCTATGTGCCTTCCACTTCATATGATACGCTTAGTCTTTTCCAAAGTAAAAGAGGGCGCTCGAGTCTGCTAGGTCTCGGATACAAATATGTGCTGCTTTATCATAAATTCAAAAATCCTTGGTATAATAATAATTTTAGTCATAGCCCTTTAGTTTCATTAAACCGGTAATCCGTATTTAAAAAGCTCATTTGATAGTATAATGGTAATAAGTTAGGAAGAACCCCTCTTCTTAAAGAAGGAGATCTTATGGAACAACAACAAACTGAAGCCCAATTGATTGCAGCTTATACCGGCAAAGCATTGAGGGATCATTTTGGAAAAGGCCCGGTAAACATTCATGTTTCCTATAAGCGACCTTTTTTAATAATGTACGTTAAAGATTTTTTAGGACCAATGGAAAATATTCTATTACAGCAAAATGAAGAACAGCGCATTGCGAAATCCAGGGAATTTATTATGAATGATTTTTGTCCCCGGGTTCGGCCTGATGTCGAGGAGATAATCAATAGTACAATTAAAGAATGGTACTTTGATTGGAACTTAGAAGCGCACAGCGGCATGATATGGGCGGTTTTGGATGAAGAGCCTGCGGAAAAGTTTCCGTGGCCAGGCCATCTCAGTCAGCGGGCCTTCGAACGAAAAATTGTTAACCTGAGTATTAAAGGCCAGAAGGAGCCCGCCTATACAAAGGCTTATTGGATTGACGAACGCTCGATAATGGTTTACCGCTTCGGTGTTTTTGTCGAAATTGAGAAGGAACTCATCAAAGCCGGCTTTGAAGAGCAGCTTAAAATTGCCAAGCGCCCCATGGAAAGGCGTTTATTCGGTGAAGAGCATATGCAGCCAATTTTGCAGCGGAAAATTACAGATGTTTTCACCGACTGGGATTTTAAAGAAGATAAAGGATATATGATTCTTGCTTTGGAACCAGAAAAAAAGAGATAGCCGCTGGCCAGGACGTCGATTCCTGGCCTTTTTATTTACTGAGCACCAACCAGTTTTTAACAGAAAATGCAATAAGGCAGAAATGTTTTGCAAAAATTCGAAGCAAGAGCCGAAAAGAGGGAACCCCCTCCCTTTCGGCTTTTGTTAATGGTTTTGCTTATTGTTTTGAAGCACTTCACGAAAGTGGACCGCCGTTTCCCGAATGGCGTCAGCAGCCTGCGGATAATAGCCAAGCTTCTTTAAAAACGTATGAACCATACCTTTATATTCAATATAGCGTACCGGACTCTCCTGCTGCTGAAGCTTTCTCATAAATTCCTCTCCCTGCGTCCGGAGAAAATCAAATTCAGCCGTTATCACCGTCATCGGGGGATACGTAATGCTTTCCTTACTCCGCAATGGAGATACAAGCGGCTGATCGAGTTCTTCAAGGTCTGTGACATACAGTGATTGAATAAAGGATAGAGACTCCCGCATTGTTACAAGCTCCTGGCGTACAAGCTCTTTGTCTCTTCCTGGATCGTACTGTTCCATCTTCCGGGTTCCACCGGACACATCGGATAGATCCAGCAACGGACACAATAAACTCATATAGCAAATGTTCCAGGATTTTTCACGGCTCAAATGATAAACACCGAGCGCCAGATTGCCTCCGACACTGTCTCCCACCAGGCCGACTCGTCCAGTATCTGCTCCAAATTCATCCCGGTTGTCACATACATAACGCACGCTGTCAAAGCAGTCATTCAGGCCTTCTGCGTATTTATGCTCCGGTGCGAGCCGGTATTCGACTGCAACTACTACAGCTTCCGCCTTCTCGGCCAACAGTTTGCAAGTATTGTCCATTACTCTCTCATCACGCTCAAAGAATCCGCCACCGTGAAAGTAAACGAGCATTGGTTTGGTATTTTTTGACCGGTTATATACTTTTAGTTCCAAGTCCCGGCCTTCCAAAGAAATGAGTTTTGTTTCCATGCGTATATTGGAGCTTAAATCCCGGCTCTCTTTTTCTTTACGGCTGCGTATGATTTCAAGGTCGTCGTGCGACATTGGTCGTCTCAGCACTGGATCAGTTTCCTGCTCCAAAAACTGCTTCACCCTCGGATCAAGACCCTCTTCCTTCTCAAAAAAAGGAATGTTTTTTGAAACTAACTCCGCGCTGCCCTCTTTCACAAGCGATAATTTTTCTTTTAAGCGGTGAACAAGTTCTTCATGACTGTCATTCATACGTGTCGGGTCCTCCTAAATGAGAATAAAATAAATTATATTATTACACATTTAATTCTTAATTACCATTCCCTAGGAATTTATTTACTTCAGGCAATAGACTTGCTTACATTTATATAAACCTATTAAAAAAATTCCCCCAGGGCATCCAATTCGAAACACTGAATTAACACCCGCCCTCAATACAAAAAAAGAACGCCTTGTATGACGTCCTTTTTTGTCTATCTGCTTTAATCCTCCGGCGCCTTCTCCACCTGCTCAAGCACTTTATCGCTTTCGGCAATGCTTCCATTATCAAAATGAGTGGCGCCAAACAACGGAGCCTCATCGTAATCGTTAACGTACTCATCCAAATCATGATAAATACGGTGCGTCCAACGGGCAGCCTGCTGAACTTTTTCTTTTTCAGGCTTTGCTTCAATCACCTGCTGCCATCGGACAGCATTATCAAAATCCTTTCGCAGCTGTGGGTTCTCAATTTTGTCTATTATTTCCTCAGTATCTTCAATCCGGGTGCTGATATCACCAAAGTCGTCCGCCGTCACATTATCAATGGCCCCATAGCCGGTTTGCTCGTTCCAATATCTGTGAGCCTGCTGTATATGAGTGCTCACTTCTGTATGTATACCGGAAACGTCTTCTGTTGCTTCCTTCGGTTCCTTTAACACGACGCCATCCTCTGTTGTATTCTTTCCCAGGCTGAACGGAGTAAAGAAGTGCAGCAATGCAAGCACTCCTGGTACAATCAAAAGACTAACCCCTGCGACTATGCCTGCTGTTTTCAACGATAGTTTTATGATGAACTCCCCCAGCTGTTATCTCTTCACTGACAGTGTACCTGCTGCACACGTTCCCCGGCAAGCGATACCGCTGCCCAAAAATATGTTTTAAGCTTTCCACTTCCGGTTATTATAATATTATGGTAAGATCTTAATTGGTTATTTCATTAAAGATAAATAAATCCGGCAGGAATGCTTAGATATAAAGCTAAAGCATAAGCCACAAAAGAGGTTTTCCTCCTTTGTGGCTTTTTTATGAGACGGCTCTTCCCCCCCAGGGATTCTGATTTAAATAAAAGCAGAACCTTTTTGTACCGCCGCCGGCTTTCGCCTTACTTTTCTTTCTTACGGAAATACCAAAAACAATATTGATTTACCAAATATTCGATGATGGCAGCAATGTTGGGATAATAAAGCCCTTTAACATAAGCCGGAAAAAGAGACTTTCTTTTTCTGGCTTTTTTTATTGTAAAAATCCGTCTCTGGAAAGGAAGAATGCTATGAGTCGTTACAAACAGATACTGGCTGGCCTGGACGTCCTTGAAACTCCTTCGTACGATGCTTTCGAAGAAGCATGCGCTATGGCTCTTGAACACGAGGCATCTTTAGTACTTGCCTTTGTTTTTGAAGAACACCGGTATGCAAATCTGCAGCGCATCGATCCCGGAGCTGTTCGCTATTTAAAAGAAAAGGCCGCTTATCATCTTCAGGCTTACAAAGAAGTAGCGAAGCGTAAAGGCGTTACAGATGTTCAAACAGTAGTTGATGCCGGCGTTCCGGAAAAGCAATTGGCCCGTCACCTCTGTGGTGCGTACAGCGCCGATTTAATCCTCGTTGGAGAGACCGGAGGACCTGCTTTTGAACGTCTCCTGCGCGGGAGGTGGTCCCGGGCCGTGGCTGGCAAAGCATCCTGTGAAGTACGGGTCGTCCGGAATAGCCGGCTGGCTGCATTAGATGTCTATCCCCGGACAGAATAACCTAAAAATTTTATCTATATTGCCACAGTAAAGAAAGGAGGAAAGTATGCGCCAATTAATGCCTAAATTCATCAAAAAAATACAAAGCATGTCCAAAAATCAGCGGTGGTATGAGCTCCGCTCAAGCCTGTGGCCACTCCCAATGATCTACACCTTGATTGCAGTGATCGCGGCCTTTGCCGCCTATGGTATTGAGTTCGGTTTTCAGCCAGCGCTGCCCCTGGGATCTTTTCTCACAGTTGATTACGCACTAACAGAAATGATATACAGTACGCTTGCCTACGGAATATTAATGATTCATGCGTTTACGTTCAATATGATTTTAATCGTTTTAACCAGCTTTTCCGGCCAGTTCACACCCCGCGTTTTGTTCAGCTTTATTGCAGATCGCCGGACCCTGCATGCCATTGGTGTTTTTAATTTATCCTACTTTTATATTCTTATTAGCTTTTTTATGCTGGATTCTTCTATCAGCGAATATGTTATTTTTCCAGTCCTCGGAGTTACGGCCGCTTCAGTATCTGCAATCAATTTTATTTTATTTATTAATCATGCTGCCAAATGGATGCAGGTGGCAAACCTCACTAACAACCTGAACGAACGCTCACAGAATATCATTACAGCTACAAATGAGCAGGATTTACAAGAGCACCGCCCGTATCCGGATAAGGAATACAGTCTTCCTCAGGATTCGCCGATTTATTCCATAGCCTGTTCTTCTGGAGGCTTTTTGCAGCTCGTTGATTTTAAACGTCTGATCGCTCAGGCAGAAAAGGACGGACTCGTCGTGTATCTTGAACGGAGGGTCGGTGATTATCTGCTCGAGGGGGATACGTTGTTTTCCTACCAGAGGAACGACGAAAAGCCAGAAACTCCTGTAAATGAACAGACCTATCTGCAGTTTTTGTTTATCGGTAACAAAAAAACGGAGATGCAGGATATGAATTTCAGTGTACGAAAATTAACAGAGATTGCTTTGAAAGCCCTCGGAAATAATGAGCCTTCCACTGCGGAGGATGCCATTTACCAGCTCGCTGATTTAATCAGTTCTATTTCCGGCACTGCCTCCCACAGACCATACCTGGTCGATGCAAAGGATGAGGCACGGGTCGTGATGAAGGAAAGTACTTTCGCCTATTATGTATACGCCGCCTTCTCACCTATTGCAGAAGCCGCTAAAAAGGATATTAAAATTACCAATTGCGTGCTTGAATCTCTTTATTTGCTGGCTGATTCCCTTGGTGGAAAAGCACCAGGCGTGTGTTGGCATTATGCACAAAGCATTGCCCGGAATTTCGAAGGCAAAATGCCGTTTGATTATGATCAGAGCGAATGCTTCAGCTACCTCCGGGCTGTCTCCAAAGCTGCCGGGCAGCGCGAAGCCTTTAACAGCCTGATGGAAGAGCTCGAAAAAGGCGAGCATATAAGCAAAGAGACCGCCACGGCTTCCCCCGTCCTATACACCCATGAACAGCAGCAGGAAAAAGCCTTCAGCGACGCTTAAAGGTGTTTTTCCACACAAATTCTGGGTATAAAAATAAAAAGTTGTACTATTCAACCGCTTTGATCCGAGGCTTTTGTATATTACGCCGGGGAGGCGAGGCTGTTGATTACTCATGGCAGCAGCTCTGTCACCGCCTGTACGTTATAAAAGCATCAGGTGCTGCCAAGCCGCAGCTGTACTTAATCAACTGCATTAGTTTAATCAATTCAAGACAATGAACAAGAGGTGAAAATATGGCCGAACATTCTGCGCCTGCACAAATAGAAGAACAACAAAAACAAATCGGAAGCTATCTCGGCAGAGTGCTTCGCGATCATTTCGGCAAAGGGCCGGAATCCGTTTATGTGAGCGTTGATCCCTGCTGTATTGTCATGCATATACGTAAGTTTTTATCTCCAATTGAAAAAGTAATGCTCGACCAGAGAGACAAAAGTGCCGTGGAGGAATTACGAGAAACCATGATGGCAAAAATGCTTCCTGAAATCGAGCATTATATTTCCACTCTGTTGGATATTCAAGGCTGGGAGTTCTATTTTGACTGGAACATCGAAAACAAATCGGGCGTCATTACCGGCTTCCATCCTGATAAACTGAAAGAAAAGCAGGAAAAGAACCGCACGCCGCGCCAGGAGGATATTAAGCAGGCGATCCAGCGTGTCAGTGAAGAAGTAGGGAAAAGCCCGGATGAAATCACTGTCCATCCCGTAAATGAACGGACGATGCTCGCCGTACGCACGGGGGGTCTGATTTTAATTGAAAAAGAATTAATCAGAACTGGCCATTTGGAGATTTTGAAATCAACGAAGCGCCTTCTTGAAAAAGAAGAACTCTATAAAGAAAAATTTGATTCTATATTTGGCACCACAGTCCGCGATATTTTCGTGGACTGGGACTTTGACCGGGACCGGAGCCTCGTCGTCTTCATTACAGATCCTGTAGAGAAAATATAAAGCTGCTTAAAATTGATTTTTGCAATATACTTCAGCAGTAAACTATAACGATTCTGGAGATAAAGACAGTAGAACTTTTGCTTTAAGCCACTCCTAAAGATACCTTCTTTGGGAGTGGCTTTTTATTTCCATAAAATTTATAAATACTCAATTTCCGAGTAACAGTTGCTGTTCAGCAGTACTACCTGCCAAACAGCGAACATCCTTTAACTAATTAATTCTCCAGAGTAAGCCTCAGGAGACGGTCATCGTTTTCTGCCGGCGTCCCTCTTCCGTCGGTATTATTTGTAAGAAGGTAAACATCTTTATCTTCGGTTTTAACGTCACGGAGCCTGCCTTCTCCTTCAAATACGGCACTCATCTCTTCTGCTTCTTCATTAAAGGCATACAGGCTCTCACCCCGAAGCCCTGCTACCAGAAGAGTATCCTCGAAAAAGGCAGTACCGGAAGGCGCCCAGGTAGTATTTCCCGATTGAATCACCGGGATTTCCAGCCCTTCTGCTGATTCACTGCCGGTAATTTCCGGCCAGCCGTAGTTATTTCCCGGTTCGATTACGTTGATCTCATCCTGGGCGTTCGGACCGTGCTCCGAGCTGTACAGCTGACCATCGCTGTTCCATGCGAGTCCCTGCGGGTTCCGGTGCCCATAGCTGTACACATAAGAATCTTCAGACGGGTTCTCCTCCGGCACCTCTCCGTCGACCGTCATTCGCAGTATGCTGCCTGCCAGGCTTTCTTCATCCTGCGCAAGCGAAGGCTCGTCTGAATCTCCGGCAGTAGCATATAAATAACCATCGGGCCCGATTTCCAGCCGGCCTCCGTTATGAATAAGGCTCCCCGGAATGTCATCAAGCAGCACCTCTGTTTCATTCCACCGGCTGTCTTCCCGCTCCACAGCAACCACTCTGTTGGCGAGCATCCCATCATTTTTACGATACGTGTAATACGCATAGCCTTCCGAAGAGTCAGCAAAATCCTCGGCCAGCACAAAGCCAAGCAGGCCGCCCTCCCCTTCATTTGCTACTTCATCACTCGTATTAAGCGAAAAGCGTTCTGTTTCTCCACCGCTCACCTCGATCACCTTGCCTCCGCGGTTGGTCATATAATACGTGTCTTCATGAATGTTTAACGACCACGGGACATCGAGATTTTCCGCCACCACTTCTACGTCCCAGTCTCCTGTTTGTGCTTCAGAAACTGAATCAGCGGGCTCTCCGGATTCTTCAGCATTTTCTTCCGGTCCTCCATCGTTCTTCTCCGCACTGCATCCGGCAAGAAACACTGCTCCGAAGACCAGCAGGCTGATTGTATTTTTTCTGAATGGATGGATTATCATTTCACCTCTCCTTTCATGAAAACAGCATAAGCCTTTGGATAACCCACTTACTCTTATCATAATACTATCATAAAAAACCGCCCTGGCTGCCATTTGACAGCCAGGGCGGTTAATTATAGGTTACCGGGCCGGAGCGCTTACACTTTGACCGCGTTTTTCAGTTCTTCCACGTACTGCTGCGCCGTCTGCGCCGCAAGCGATCCGTCGCCGGTCGCGGTCACGATCTGGCGCAGGAATTTGTCCCGGATGTCCCCGGCGGCGAACACGCCCGGAATCTTCGTTTCCATCTCCTCGTTCGTTTCGATATAGCCCTCGCCGTTCGTGATGCCGAGGTCGAGAAATGCCCCGTTCAGCGGCAGCAGCCCGATGTAGATGAACGCGCCGCTCGTTTCGAAGTCGTAGTCCTCGCCGGTTTTCAGATCCGTGAGCGTGACGCTTCCAACCTTACCGCCGTCGCCGTTGATGGTTTTTACGACCGTGCTCCACTTGAAGTCGATCTTGTCGTTCACAAACGCGCGCTGCTGCAGGATTTTCTGCGCCCGCAGCTCGTCGCGGCGGTGAATGACGGTCACCTTATCGGCAAACCGGGTCAGATACACCGCCTCCTCGACAGCGGAATCCCCGCCGCCGACCACGACGATTTCCTTGTTGCGGAAGAAGGCGCCGTCGCAGACCGCGCAGTAGGACACGCCGCGGCCGCCGAGCTCTTTTTCGCCCTCGACGCCGAGCTGCTTGTACTCCGCGCCGGTCGCGATGATCAGCGCGCGTGTTTTATAAACCTTGTTCCCGGCGTAGACCGTTTTGTATTCCCTGCCGTCCTCGACGCGGGAGACGTCGCCGTAGGCGTACGCCGCGCCGAACTTCTGGGCGTGCTGGAACATTTTCGTCGACAGGTCGGGCCCGAGAATATGGTCAAAGCCCGGGTAGTTTTCCACGTCCTCGGTGTTGGCCATCTGGCCGCCGGGCACACCGCGCTCGAGCATGAGCGTGTCCATTTCCGCCCGGGAGGCGTACACCGCCGCGGTCATGCCGGCCGGACCGGCGCCCGCGATAATCACATCATAAATCCGTTCTTCCGTCATAAAATGACTCCTTTCCTTCTTCAGCAAAACTCTGAATACGGTTTTTAATTTCATCACGTACACGCTGAAAAACCATCCAGCGTTCGTCCTCTGTACCCTCTGCTTTTGCCGGGTCGTCAAAGCCCCAGTGCTCCCTCGTTACGTGCGGTGGGGTCATTGGACATTTGTCATTGGCATCGCCGCAAAGCGTGACCACCATGTCCGCATTGTTTAAATATTCCGGATCGATCATGCTCGACTCCTGCTTGGAAATATCGATACCGACTTCGTTCATGGCTTCGACCGCCTTTGGATTAAGGCCATGGGCTTCGATACCGGCACTCCGGACCTCCCAGTCATTTCCCAGGAAATAATGGCCAAACCCTTCTGCCATCTGGCTGCGGCAGGAATTACCCGTACATAAAAAATACAATTTCTTTTTGCTCATGGCTGCATCCTCATTTCACAAAATATTAATTCCAGTGGTGATTGGTCCTCAGTCGCAATTAATACGCAGACCATCCCGTTCCAGCTGCTGCAGCTTTTCGTTCTGGTCGGGCACATGGCGGAGAATGTCCTCTACCATACCGGCAGAAGGATGCTCCCGGTTAAACGAATAAAAAATCCAGTGTCCCTTCCGCTGTTCTTTGACCAGGCCGGCGTCCCGGAGCTTTCTGAGATGCTGGCTCACCGATGACTGTGACATATCCAGAAGCTCCACAAATTCACATACGCAGCACTCATGGTTCTGTACAAGGCCGACAATGGAAAGACGGGTGTTATCGCCCAAAAGCTTCAGCACAGAAGCAGTGTCTTTAATTTCCGGTTTGATCTTTTCCATACGTTCACCTACCATCGTTTTATTATATAAGCATATGCTAATATAAAATTCGCCAAACGTCAATAAATAACGCTCAGCAAAGACCTTTTAATAATATTCTTTTACTAATTCCGCCATTACCTGATTAGTACGGAACGCTGTTTTGCCAGTGCTTGGACAGGTTCCTTTTCCAAGCAGTTCATCAATAATAGATTGAATATGGTAATATTGAATATGCTTCGGATGCTCGATATAAAAAGACTCTTCCCCGGCTTCGTTTAGAAGGATAATCGGCTTGTCGTCAAACGTCGAAAACGTTATTTCCCCCTTTGTGCCGATGATACGGTTATCGTCCTCTTTACTATAGGAGGAGAAATTCCATACCCCTATCCCGACACCACCGTTCTCAAATTTCCATGTGCCGCTTACCGTATCTTCAGCCGGATAGGAATCAGCCAGGTTCACTGCAGAACCCTTTACCTCGTTTAAAGGTCCGAGCAGGTAATCAAAGAGATCCAGCGTATGAGAGCCTACATCATAGAATAGCCCTGCGCCGCTTTTTTCGGGGATTACCCTCCACGGCCATTCTCCGTTTTCATCTTTTTGAACGATGGGCTGGGTCTGCTGGATAGAAGCAAACCGCACCTCTCCAATGCTTCCGGCATCCAGCAGCTCTTTCACCCTTCGAAAACGCGGAAGAGATCTTCTATAATAGGCAACAAACAACGGCACTCCATGATTTTCGCAGGCTTTTATCATTTCTGCGCATTCGTCTGTGCTGCCTGCCATCGGCTTTTCCACATATACTGGCTTCCCTGCTTCGGCAGCCATGATCGTATATTGCTTGTGCGAGGAAGGCGGCGTCGCAATATAAATGGCATCCACTTCGTTGTCGTGGATAAGATCCTCCGCTTTATCGTACCAGCTGGGAACCCCGTGACGCTCCGCATAATCTCTCGCCTTTTCTCCATTTCTTCTCATTACCGCCTGCAGGGAGCTGTTTTTGGCGAGTTGAAAGGCGGGACCGCTTTTCACCTCTGTCACATTGCCGCACCCTATAATGCCCCATCGTATGTTTTTCATAGCGTTTCCTCCTTGATGAAATTCGTTTGTCTATTTAAAAGCCTTTTATACCTGTTTATTATAAAAGCCATTACCTATGAATAAAGGGAGCAGCTTTTGCTGTTCCCTTAAAATCAATATGTCAATTACAAACCGACCTGTCCGGCAGCATATGTGGCATGCTCCGTGCTGAACCCTTCAAAAGTCAGTTGATCAATTAGGCCCTGTCTTGAAAAAGAACTGTACTCCAGATAATCCTCCGCACTGCTAACTGCCTGCTCCTGCCAATCCACACTAATGTTTTCTACACCATGAGCAGCCTCCGATGAACTGAAACCGTCATACTCTAGTTGCTCAATCAATCCTGATTCGGAGAATGCGGTGTACTCCAGATAGTCCTCGGCCTGGATGACCGCCTGCTCCTCCCAGTCAACTGAGATGTTTTCTACAGCATATGTTGCGTCCTCTTTGCTAAAGCCTTCATATTCCAGTTGCTCGATGAGTCCTGATTTAGAAAATGAAGTGTAATCTAGGTAGTCCTGAGCCTGGCTCACTGCCTGTTCCCGAGAAACAGATCCGCTGGATTCTTCAGCCTCACGTTCCTCCTCTTCTCTTGCTTCCCGCTCGGCTTCCTCTTCAGCCTGGCGTTCTTCTTCCTCTTTCGCTTCCTGCTCAGCTTCCTCTTCAGCCTGGCGCTCTTCCTCTTCCTTGGCTTCCTGCTCAGCCTCTTCTTCAGCCTGGCGTTCTTCCTCTTCCTTGGCTTCCTGTTCGGCTTCTTCTTCAGCCTGACGCTCTTCCTCTTCCTTGGCTTCCTGCTCAGCTTCTTCCTCAGCCTGACGCTCTTCTTCTTCCTTGGCTTCTTTTTCGTTCTCTTCTTCATTCTTTTGCTTATCAGCTTTTTGTTTATCCGTAGCTGCTGTGGCATCTTCTGCTTCCAATTCAACAGCATCTTCCGCGGTATTTTCACCAGCTATTTCTGTAGAAGAATCAGTTGGAACTAGTATAACAAATAAAATTAAAGCATAAATAATTGAAGCCGTAATCATCTTCCACTTCACCCCGGAACGATACCCCGGAATCCGCTTATACCATTTTTTCTTTTCTTTATACCTCATTAAAATCCCTCCTTTTACATATATTGGTTACATTTTACCATGGTAAAGTAAAGCTGGCAATACACTGCGGTAGCGCCTTTATATGATTTTGGCTGCATCGAATAGAGGGTCTGAAAAGATTATTGGAAACTTTACGATTAACGGAATCCTTGAGTGTCCAGTTTGCTTTATTAGTGGTCGGATTGATTGCCTAAGGGGCAATCACCTTGGCGTTCACATGAGCAAAAACCATAAAAAAGCTTCCCACAAGTTCAGTGAACTCATGAGAAGCTTAAAGTAAATCCTATTCAAATGTTAGCAAAATGTGAGCATTCTGCTCATGTTCATTAAAGCTGGGTTATAGCATGGGATTGAACGGAGCCCGGACGAAAACCGCGACGTCCTGTCGCAGCGTCCGGGTGACCAACATCCTTTTGGCCTACATCATGCCGCCATTCTTTTAGTATATGAAATACGTGGATACAAGTGTTGGGATCGCCTTAATTGTCAGTTTTCGTATTTTACATGTTAGACTATTACCAAATAAGATATCAATAAATACGTGCAATATCCAGTCAAGATCCAGTCATAAGAAATATATCTAGAAAGTTAATCCATGAGAGGTCTTTTTATTTTGGGAGATGTTTTCTTGAGAAGCTTAATCTTATTATGATGTACCTGTTGCTCCTTATGGAAAACAGAGACTCACTCCCTTTATTACAAAGTTTATCTATCTTACTTTGAGGATTTGGATGAGTATAAACTTCCCTCTCTTTAATTCTTCTCATTTCCCAATTTTGATCTGCAATATAATAAACAGAGTCTTTTTCAGAAAGAATATACCCTATGTAGCTTTTGTCATCCACCTCTATAGTTTCTTTAAAAAATGGGGAGGTTACTTTTATAGGAATAATAACACTTCTAGCTACTTCTCCTCTTTTAATAGAAGAAGACGTTGGCACAAAGGAAATTCAGTAAAGATTGGGTCATGGAGATATTAACACTATCATGAACATTTATGCACATATAACAAAAAATATGGAAGAAAAAGCATCACAAAAATTCAGTGAACTTACGAAAGGAGCACTGGGTTAAAATTAATTAAATAATTCTAATTAGTTTATTTAGAGATTCTAACTGTAATTCTTTCTGTATTTCTTTCAGGTAACTAATATAGTTGTCATTAAGCAGAACTACTAGCTTATCCTTTCCTCTTGTAGTTGCAACATAATGTTCGTTAAAGTCTTTGCCCTGGTTTAATTTAAAATCTACTGCAAATATAAATACTTGTTGGAATTCTAACCCTTTCGATGAATGCAATGTCATAACTTTGTTCATGTTTTTTTGGCCGTTATACGCAATATCATATTCATCTGTTAAAATAACACTGGCAATAGGGCCAAGTTCTTCTTCTCCAAAACTTAATTGAAGCAATTCGGATAATTTTTCAAGCACAACAATAATCTGTTCTTTATCCATATCAGTGTTTTTTAACACTTTAATAGTATTATCCAACTCACTAATCTCGCTAGAACTTAAATCAAGTCCTAAGCTATTAACTAAATGATAAACGGAATACCTTTTATTTTTGACATATTTAGCTAGCTCAATTAATATAGAGGAATTTTTGGTATTATTGTCTAGCGGTGTTCGAGGAATATAAGTAAAATTATGCCCTTCTTCGTTAAGAGAATTAGCTATTTGTTCTGCAAAATCTCTTTTCCAAGTTAATATTACTAACTCTTTTTCAGGATTAATAATATTATCTTTATATAGTTCTTCTAATGAATATTCATTTCTCACGCCAATAACATCTTCTACCTCCCCACCCTCCATGTTAAAGTGGTCTTGAGTATCTAAAAAGAATGAATTGGAATAATTTTGGATGTCAAAACAACACCTGAAATTTTCAGTTAATTCATAGATATTAAACCCGCTCTCAGTTTGTAACAAACCTTTGAAATTTTGAGGTTCAGCTCCACGCCAAATGTATATAGACTGCTTAGGATCTCCAACGATAAAAAGTTTTATGTTTAAATCATCCTTAATGAACATAAAAAAATTGTGCATATCAATATCACTATCCTGATATTCATCAATAAATATCCTACTGTACTTGGCCTGTAAATATTGCCTACAGGCTTTTGATTCATCTAGAATTTTCTTTGCTAAATGGAACTTGAAATTTCTTTTTTTATTGTAATAGGTACCTAGTATACTTTCTCTTTCTAAGATTTCAAGTCCATCATAAAATGTGCTAAACTTCGTCTTAAAATATTCGGTTTCAAACTCCTGAGAAAAGCTTTGTCCAAAAGCATCCTTTATAAAAGGTCTAATAATTTCTTTTTCAATAAAACCATCGTTAGTACCGAAAAAATTTCCTTTTCCAGCCTTACCAGCACGTTCTTTTAATTCATTTGCTGCTTTATTAGTAAATGTTATTGCGGCAATTTTATAATGACTTCTATCATTCTTAACTTCTGCTTTAAGTTTATTAATTAATAGAGTTGTTTTTCCTGAACCTGCTCCAGCACTTACCACGATATTTTGTGAATCGTGATAAATTCTTTCTCTTTCAGTCATTCATCACCATCCCCCTTAAACACTCAAATTCATCGCTATAGAATATACTCTCACACAAATCTTGATCAAGTTCATTAATAAACTCAGCCATATTATAAAGCTTACTATCCTGCAGATATTTAACAATATCGTAATCAAATTGTTGACCTATCACGTTACTTAGATCATTTTCTAAATCAATCTCAGACAGGTAAATCATGTGTTCTTTAAACCTAAAAACCTTAGCCTCTTCTCCTTTGAAAAGTCTTTTTTTTGCATCATTTAGTATTTGATCTTTTTCTTTTTTAGAAGATTCGGGGTGAATATCAAGAATTATATTCTCCATTTTAGGTGCCTCCAATAGACTTAAACATCTATTAATACCCAAAAGTTCATATTCATTTTTTGATCCTTTTCTTTTTTTTAAATCATTATCTGTCTTGATTAATACAGTTATTCCTAGTTCCTCGAGGGTTTCTACATATTTAGAAAAATAAATACCACCTACCTCTAATAAGAAGCTGCCATGTAATTCATATTCGGGATACATTTCATCTAATATTCTTTCGAAGAATACTCTCTCGGATGGCCCTTCTACTAAGAGAACTCTACTAGAAAACAAGGCTGAAGATAGGTCCTTGTTTAACTTTCTTTTAACGTTCTTATAACGATCTTCAACATTGTATAAGAATGAATCACAAATAATTCTATCCTCTGAGTAAATTCTTATTAATCTAGTATTATCCATTTCATATAATAGCTCGGGAGAATGTGTAGACATAAAAAAATATTCATATGTGTTTTTTATGAACAGTTGTTTTGATAATGCTATTTGCATAGACCGATGCAAACTATTTTCTGGCTCTTCAATTAGGTTTATTACAACTTTATCCTCGTGTTCTTTTTTAGTAACATAGTTTAATATAGAATATGAGAGCAACTTCTTCCTCCCATCTCCAGAAGTGGGATAATAATTGTCATCTCCATTACGCTTTATGTATGGAATGAGATCAGAGTAAAACCCCTTAATTGCCATCTCTGATTTCAGTTCTATTGACACTTCTTCGTCTCTAAATGTTTTGTATTCCTCTGTTATACTACTTTGAAATTTTTTTATAGTGGTCATATCACCTATTTTTTTATTAACTTCATTTGTTAATCCTTTAATTTCATCTATCAACTGTTTATCATTATCATTTTCTTCAGATTTATCAAAGAGTACCCTTTTGTTTTTATTAAACAGGTTATTTAAATCAAGTAGTGGATTAACATAGACTACTTTGAATATATTGTCTAACGTGTACGATATTCCACGGGAAGGCACTTCTATTAAATTATCTACATTACTTCCCCAATATAACAGGGGTTCACCATATCCTTCACTTTCATTATAATCGGATATAATCCTTATATAGAATTCATCTGACTCATCTGAAGTCCTTGCATCTTTAACTCCAGCTACAAGTTTTTTTGTATCAGTACTTTCCTCAAAATCTGATAAATTTAATTTCACTGTAATCTTTATTTGTTTACTTGTATCATTTTGGTAGAAATCACTATCCATAAATCCATTTTTTCTCAATTGTTTATCAAATAAGAACCTTATTGCATACAAAAAATTTGTTTTTCCAACATCATTCATTCCAAAAACTACATTTTTGTTACTTAAACATATTTTGGAACAATAAAAGTTTCTGAAATTCTTAATATGAAGCTCTTCAAATATCAGAATAATCCTCTCCTAAACTTTTTATTATAGGATAATTATACCATCTATAGATATTCCTCTCATCATTCAATTGTGATATTCCACGTAGATATAATTCCTATTAAAAAAAGCTTCCCTAAAGCTCAAGGAACTTTAAGTAAACTTTTTAAGATTTAACGTGATTTCAGAAAAATCCAGTCAATATTCTTTTATAAGGTTTCACATCCTTGTATAGTAAAGGGTTTGAGGACTTAACCATCTTCACCTTACCTTGGTGAGTAATGACTTTCGTCTCTTCTTTAGTAGTTAAAGTGGTTATTTTTTCCTTCCCTCCGCAATATACTACACAGAACGGAGAATTTCCTTCCGGAAGATCCATTTCAAGAGTAACTTTTCAACTTTCTATTTCTGTTTGCACTTGGTTTAATCGCATAAGATCAGATCCACATGTTATAATTGAATTACTACATTAAGGATATCGAAAAGTGAAGAAGCTTTTGGGAGAAGATGTTGAGGATTTAAAGAAGCACTTCGAATATATCGTTCACACAGTTGAACAACGCGATAAAGAATCTAACGAATAGGCTGCTGAAACAGCTTTTATATTTTTTACCACATTAAATAAGTATAATTATATTCAGTTCTCACACTTTCATTTAGGATATAACTATCCCCACCCCATGACTAACATCCAGAATATTGCTTGGTTTAGCCAACAAAATAAACACGTCGTTTTGACGTGTTTTCTTTTGCTTATAGATGTATAATTTTGTTTTAAAAGTAAATATAATGTCAGTGGATTTAGATTTCTCTATTAATCCATTAGATATAAATAACATTACATCAAAGGGAGATGAAATTTTTGGATTTTCAATACATGCCAGTACTGAGGTATAGGGAACAAGAACGGATAGCCTATGGAAACTCGAATTTTGATAGCAGAATTACACCTTTGTTTGAGGTTATAACCGAAAAGCAACGTTCCACTGACACTATTGATAAGTTAATTAGGGAAACTTCAGGTAAAGATAATGTCATCATAGACATCCCAATATATGTACCTATCAAACCGAACACTCAACCATCCGTAACTAGCTTTCTCAACCCGATGAAAGCAAACGATTCCTTAAGAACGCAATTTTTTCTCGATCAAAGATTAGTGAATCAAGGTACGTTTATACCTACAGTTAGTTACGACCCACAAGTACCTTTTAGTTCCTCTAAAATAAAGGAACAAATTCAAGAGCTTAGAAAGAAGTACACCACTTTAGCATTTAGATGCCATTACAAACATAACAGCCCTTTCCTGAGTTTAGTAGAATCATATTCAAATGAAGGCGATATATTAATTTTTGACTTAGATGAAGCTAACTATCGTCATAGTAAATTCGAAGAAGTACACAAAAGGGTTACTTCAACTTCACAAAAAAAAGGTTTAAAGTCTGTTCTTCTTCGCTCTACAATACCAAAAGATCTAACAAACACAGAGTTAGAGAATGACGAGATTGTAGATAAGATAGACAATTCTCATTTGAAGAAATACAGTGAATATAACTATAGTGCATTTGGGGATTACGCTGGTGTCAAAAAAGATGAATTAACAAAGGGAGGGGTTATTAGTCCAGGTTACCTATTTTATTCTTGGGAATCTAATTCCTTTTACGGATACAAAGGGAATTTTAAATCAGCAAACAGCTTCACAACCATACTTCTCCCAGAAATCCTCAAGTCCAAACCCTGGAAAGAATTCACCGACAGCCACAAAAATAGCTGTTATGGATGTAGCTCCATAACAGCTATCGATCAAGGTACTAAAAAGGGCAACTCACAGCCATCTTGGAAAGGATTCGCTGCTAGTCACTATCTCAAAACATTGGAAGAATTCTTGAAGTAGATCAATTCAGGTGAAATTCCAGACTTAAATACAGCTTGGACATCTATTGGATAAACCTTGCCGAAATTCTGACAAAGATTACCCCATTGTTTGTTGTACCGCTGTTTTAATGCCCTCTTAAAGAGGGCATTAATTTTTTGATCTGACAACTTTAACAGAATTTCATGTTTATCATCTCTTTCTACTGGTAAAGAACCCTCATACTTTGAGGATTTAAGGATATAATCAAGCTCTTTTGAATTCAGATTTCTTAACATAGAACTTTTATTGAGATAAGGACTCTTATCTACACGCTTTCTAAAACTAAATTTAAAGTCACCACTCACCTCACGATAAGTAATTACTCCGCAATGCTCTGGAACAATGTTCATCACCTTTTTAAAATGGCATGGATGAACAACAACATAAGTATATTCAAATACCTCTGAATAATCGCTTACTTGCTTTTCCAACTTCTCAAGGGAGTCAAGTTCCGTTTTTATTTCATAAGCATAACTTTTACCATTAATTCTACCCACATCTAACCTACTTTTATTTACATTTATTTCATATGCTGAGATCTCAGAGTCTCTATTGATATACCTTTTTGTAAGCTCATATTTTAACTTTTGCTCTCCTGGATAGTGTCTCATAACAAAGTCATTAATGATTTGATGACCTAGAGTATCTTCTTTAAGATGTTCAATGCTCTGATAATACTCCTTGGGTAAGACATTCTCAAGCAATTCCCATACATTCACATCCTGCATGAATGTATGATAGTTCGAGTAGAGAGTTCTTGCAATAGAGGGGAAATCGTGCCTACTATCAAGCACTTCATTATAGGCTAGCACATCATCCATTTTCCACCCTCCTCAAGTGATCTTCATTGCCATTATATATAACTTTACACACAAAATCTACATTTCAATCGCATTAACAGTACTTACGTTCCTAAAATAAAGTCACAGTTCACTATTAAGACATGGAGGAATGAACATATACACGTACTTTACAACAAATGTAGAAAACGCTATGAAAAAAATCATGAAGAGGGATGGAATCACTACTTCAAGCTATCTCCATCCCCACCTTACTTCATTCAAGCTAGATATAATACTAACCTATTCCCACCAGTATTCTCTTACGAGAACACCATTAACCTGTCATTAATTAGTAAAGTTGTTTGCATAAATCTTCAATCTTTTCACATGTTTGTTGCATCTTTTCATTAACCCACGCAGGATACGTTTCTTCACCCCCGCTCTTAATTTTTGAGAGGGTTTCCAAGTAAACAATAAGATAATCAAACTTTGATGATGGGTGCTGCATTCCATCCCCTCCCTCCTATCGAACTAATTCGACAGAAAGGATTTATCCCCATCATAAACAAAACACGCGAAAGGATAACTACTCGTTTATGGATCTCTCATAAATCGTGTCAAAATTATAGCGATAAGTATCGAAAGTTGGAAAGGACTGCCTGAAAGAGGCAGCTTCCGGTAGTTTCAATTGGTGTGAATTTCTATTATATAACTTTGTAGAGGTTACAACTTTTAAAATACCTCTCAATATCTCAAAATTGACTCTTCCACAATCCGGCCCTATACTTGAAGACTCAGTTTTGAGATTAATTCTCTTGAATCACCATTATTTCAAAAAATCACTCTTTCCCACATGCATTTTTATAATTTAAGAATAAAAGAAAAGCTTCCCACAAGTTCAGTGAACTCATGAGAAGCTTAAAGTCAATCCTATTCAAATGTTAGCAAAATGTGAGTATTCTGCTCATTTCAACCTTCCCTATCGAGAAGCACCCTTACTACATAAGGGCTGGGCGAGCGACATTACATCATGCCGCCCATTCCGCCCATGCCACCCATGTCTGGCATGCCGCCGCCGGCACCGCCGCCATTTTCTTCTGGGATGTCGGCGATAACTGCTTCGGTTGTCAGGAACATGGAGGATACGGACGATGCGTTTTGCAGCGCGGAGCGGGTAACTTTTGTAGGATCGACAATGCCTGCGTCAATCATGTTCACCCATTCGCCGGTCGCTGCGTTGTAGCCGTGTCCAACTGCTTCTGTTTTCAGGCGCTCAACGATAACGGAGCCTTCAAGGCCTGCGTTATGAGCAATCTGACGGAGTGGTTCTTCGAGGGCACGGAGAACAATTTTCACGCCGGTTGCTTCGTCGCCTGTTGTGTTGTTCATTTCTTCTTCTACTTTTTTGTAGACGTTCATCAGCGCGGTACCGCCGCCGGAGACAATGCCTTCTTCTACTGCTGCGCGTGTAGAGCTGAGGGCGTCTTCGATGCGGAGCTTGCGCTCTTTCATTTCCGTTTCAGAAGCTGCGCCGACTTTAACAACGGCTACGCCGCCGGCAAGCTTCGCGAGGCGCTCCTGAAGTTTTTCACGGTCGAATTCGGAAGTCGTTTCTTCCATCTGCGTACGGAGCTGCGTTACACGGGCACCGATTGTCTGTGGATCGCCGCTTCCTTCTACGATCGTGGTGTTGTCTTTATCGATCGTGATTTTGTTGGCATGACCAAGCTGATCGATCGTTGCAGTTTTCAGATCAAGACCTACGTCTTCTGTAATGACCGTACCCCCGGTAAGTGTAGCGATGTCTTCAAGCATTGCTTTACGACGATCGCCAAAGCCTGGTGCTTTCACTGCTACTGCGTTGAATGTGCCGCGCAGCTTGTTAACTACGAGCGTTGCAAGCGCTTCGCCTTCCACATCCTCTGCGATGATGAGGATTGGACGGTTCTGCTGTACAACCTGCTCAAGCAGCGGAAGTACTTCCTGAATGCTTGTGAGCTTTTTGTCCGTGATTAAAATATACGGATTATCAAGCTCCGCCGTCATGGATTCGTTGTCGGAAACCATGTACGGAGACGCATAGCCGCGGTCAAACTGCATGCCTTCCACAACTTCAAGCTCTGTATCAAGGCCGCGGGATTCTTCGACTGTGATAACGCCGTCGTTGCCCACGCGCTCCATGGCTTCTGCAATGATTTGGCCGATTTCTTCAGATCCTGCAGAAATCGCGCCAACCTGCGTGATGGATTCTTTGCCTTCAATCGGCTTGCTGACGTTACGGAGCTCTTCGACCGCTACTTTGGTCGCGTTCTCCATGCCGCGGCGGATACCCATTGGGTTCGCGCCGGAGGTAACGTTTTTCAGGCCTTCCTGAATCATAGCCTGGGCAAGAACGGTTGCTGTTGTTGTACCGTCACCGGCAATGTCGTTCGTTTTGCTGGCAACCTCGGATACGAGCTGCGCGCCCATGTTTTCGAAGTTGTCTTCGAGTTCGATTTCTTTGGCGATGGTTACACCGTCATTGGTGATAAGCGGGGAGCCGAACTTCTTCTCCAAAACAACGTTGCGGCCTTTCGGTCCAAGCGTCACTTTTACAGCGTTTGCGAGTTCGTCCACACCGCGGAGCATCGCGCGGCGGCCGTTTTCACTAAACTTAATATCTTTAGCCATGATGAAATCCTCCTAATGTAATAATGATTTCGAAATGAAGCTGATTACTGAACTACAGCGAGGATGTCGCTTTCGCGGACGATTAAATAATCTCTGCCGTCGTATTTCACTTCTGTGCCTGCAAACTTCGAATAAACGACGATATCGCCTTCGTTTACTTCCGGCGTTACGCGTTCACCGTTGTCTTTTACAGCTCCGGCACCAACAGCCACCACGCGTCCTTCCTGTGGTTTCTCCTGGGCGGAGTCCGGCAGCACAATACCGCCAGCGGTTTTTTCTTCTGATTCTACCTGTTCGAGTACGAGTCGATCACCTAAAGGCTTTAACAAGGAAAACAACCTCCTTAGAATATTTTCATCGTCCGTTATATGTAACGGGAACGACAGTAACAACATTGTTGTTAGCACTCTTTCTATCCGAGTGCTAAACCCAATTATTATATTAATCAACCTGGGCTTTGTTTGCAAGAGGGAAGCGAAAATTTTTTCTTTCTTTTCCCATTCCGGCGCTTGATGGCACATTCACTCACATTCCCTGCTAATTATTTTATTAATCTTCTATTTCAAAATTGTCATAAATTCGCAAGCGCTCTCTTTATTCTTCCTGCAGGTACCTGTGATACAATTAGAGCGTTCGAAACTGGATTTAACCGAGAGAGATTAGGAGTGATCCCCTTCCATGGCCGCACGTTACTGGAGCATTGTTATTATTTATGTACTTATGCAGCTTTCGGGCATCGTTGCCGTCCCGGCCCTTTTGGCTGTAGGCAGCTTTGATTCCGCACAGCAGGCTTCGTACTTCTGGATTTTTGCGAGCTTTATCGTCGCTTTGATTGTTATTTTGATTCTGCTGATTCCTGAAAGAGGCCAAAGTCTTGCGTTTAATAAACCAAAAATGCCTTGGCCAAACTCCATCGCCTGGATTTTTATCGGGTTCGCCCTCGCCTACGCCGGCCAGATCGCCGCCGGTTTGATTGAACAGAACCTGCTCGGCATCGATACGGCGTCTGAAAACACGGCGCAGATCATCGAGCTCGTTAACAGCATGCCGGCCTTTGTCATTATTGTAGCTGTGATCGGCCCGATTCTCGAAGAGCTTGTGTTCCGTAAAGCCATATTCGGCTCGCTGTACAAACGGACAAACTTTTTTATTGCCGCTATTATCAGCTCCCTGATATTTGCTGCCGTGCATTTGGATTTCACTCATCTGCTTGTCTACACCATGATCGGCTTTGTATTCGCTTATTTGTATGTCAAAACCGGCCGGATCATCGTGCCGATAATCGTCCACTCTATCATGAATGCATTTGTGGTCGGTATTCAGGTATTGTTCCAGGATGAAATTGAACGCATGATGCGTGAAGCTGAAAGTGCACTTATTCTGCTTGTTCAGGGGTTGATGTAATATGAAAGCTTCTACCGCTGCTCTTTTCTACTTTGTGCTGGGCGGAGTGCTGCTGATGTTTACGTACTTTTCCGTCAGTGAGTCCTCCTGGTCGTTCTGGAGCATTCTGCTCGCCGCCTTTGCCGCGTATGACCTCGTGATGGGCTTTAACTACCTGCGCCTCATGTCAGAGCAGAAAAAGAAGAAATAGCAAAAGGGACCGGCCAGCATTCAGGCGGTCCCTTTTTAATGGATCAATATACATTTCCCACTGTCGGCCTATTCGCTTTCCAGCGGGTAATTTTTCAGAAAATACACGAGTGTCTGCAGCTCGATGGCAAGATCAATATGATGCACGCGCACAGTCGCAGGAACCGACAGGCGGGCCGGGGTAAAGTTTAAAATGCCGCTGATGCCTGCCTCCACCAGTTTTTCTCCGGTCGTCTGGGCCGCAGCGGACGGCACCGTGAGCATCGCTACGGAAACGTTATGCTCTTCAAGCTTTTCCGCCAGATCGTCGGTGTGATACACCGGAACGTTGCCGATCTGCTCTCCGACCATGTCTTTATTGATATCAAATGCAGCCACAATCCGGGTGTTTTCATTTTTGGAGAAATTGTAACGAAGCAGCGCCCTTCCCAGGTTCCCCACACCAAGAAGCACTACGTCGGTGGCCTCGTCCTGGTCCAGGGTGGTCCGGAAAAACGACAGCAGGTACTGTACATTGTAGCCGTACCCTTTCTTGCCAAGTGCGCCGAAATACGAAAAATCCCGGCGGATCGTTGCCGAGTCCACCTTGACCGCCTCACTCAATTCGGTTGAGGAAACGCGGGTTTTTCCTGTTGCATACAGGCTTTCCAGAAATCGATAATATAGGGGCAGCCGCTTTGCGGTAGCCTGCGGAATTTTTTGCTGGTCTGTATTCATAATTATTTCCACCTAAATGTATTGTCATCGTCTGTAGACAGTATAGCATGTGTCCCCACGAAAACGTACCGAAACGCTTACCACGCGCGAGGCTTATCCTGTTTCGCGTTTCACGGAAAAGTACGATACACTGATAATATCAGAGATGTTATTAAAGGAGCTATATAAATATGATTTTACTTCAATGTTCGGGTGTCACCAAGTCTTTTGGTGCAGAAACCGTACTTGATCAAATAAAACTCGAAGTAAAGGAAGGCGAACGGGTCGCACTGGTCGGCAAAAACGGGGCCGGCAAATCCACCCTCCTGAAAATTCTTGCCGGGGAATCCTCGTATGATTCTGGCTCCATCACGATGCCAAAGGGCACGACGTTCGGGTATCTGGAGCAGCACACCGGCTTAAACAGCGATAAAACCATGTGGGATGAAATGCTCGAGGTTTTTACCCATCTGCAAAAAGCTGAAGCCGAGCTGCGCCGCATGGAAGCAAAAATGTCCGAGCCTGGTATTATTGACGACACCAGCGCCTACGAAAAGCTGATGGCTGACTACGACCAGCGCCAGCAGGAATTCGAAGCCCGTGGCGGCTACCGCTATGAGTCCGACATCCGCACGGTGCTGGCCGGCCTCGGCTTTGGCAGCTTCTCTCTCGAAACGCCGGTACAGTCGCTAAGCGGCGGTCAGAAGACTCGCCTTGCCCTCGGCAAGCTTCTGCTGTCACGGCCCGATCTCCTGATTCTTGACGAGCCGACCAACCATCTCGATATGGATACCCTCCGCTGGCTCGAGCAGTATTTAAGCAGCTATCCGGGTGCCGTCCTGATCGTCTCCCACGACCGGTATTTTCTGGACCAGATTGTGACGAAGGTGTATGAAATCATTCATAAAAAAGCCCGTTTGTTCTACGGCAATTACAGTGCGTTTCAGGAAAAACGGGCCGAGCTGTTTGAACAGGAAATGCAGGCCTATGAAAAGCAGCAGAAGGAAATTGCCGAGCTTGAAGACTTTGTGCAGAAAAATATTGTGCGCGCCTCTACAACCAAACGGGCCCAGAGCCGCCGGAAAAAGCTCGAGAAAATGGACAAGCTCGATAAACCGCAACGGGACGGCAAATCCGCCTCCCTGCGCTTTGAGATTGACCGGCAGAGCGGAAACGATGTACTAAAGGCAGAAGACCTTACCTTCCGTTTTGATGATAAGGCGCCCGTTTTTGAGCATTTAAATGTACGCGCCCAGCGCGGCGAGAGCATTGCGCTGATCGGACCGAACGGAACGGGCAAAAGTACCTTTTTAAAAACGATCAAGGGAGATCTTGAGCCGGATGAAGGGCATATTCAGCTCGGAAGTAAAGTGGATCTTGGCTATTACGATCAGCAGCAGGCGGAGCTGAATTCGGGCAAGACCGTGCTGCAGGAGCTGTGGGACGAATATCCGCTTGAAAACGAAAAGGACATCCGCACGGTGCTCGGCCAGTTTTTATTTACCGGCGAGGACGTGCTGAAGCAGGTGTCTGACTTAAGCGGCGGGGAAAAGGCGCGCCTTTCGCTTGCTAAAATGATGATGCAGAAGTCGAATTTCCTGCTGCTCGATGAGCCGACCAACCACCTTGATCTCGACAGCAAGGAAGTGCTTGAAGACGCCCTGATCGATTACCCGGGAACAATTCTGTTCGTTTCCCACGACCGGTATTTTCTGAACCGGATCGCGACCCGCATTCTCGAAATGGGCGACGGCGACGTCCGCAATTACATCGGGGACTATGATTATTATTTGTTCAAAAAGGAGGAAGAGCGGGAAAAAGCGGCTCTCCAGGCAGAGCGTGAAGGACCGAAGCCTGAAGACACCGGCGCAGCAAAGTCTTCATTTGCAGACGATAAAGCAGCCAAGCGTGAGGCCCGCAAGCGGCAGCGCCGCATTGAACAGATTGAACAGGATATTGAAGCCAAAGAGCAGCTCGTTGAGGAGCAGGAAGCCGCTTTGTTCGAACCTGACGTATACGAATACCATGAAAAGGCCGCCGGCTATCAGTCGTCGATTAACGAACTGAGAGGCGAATTGGAACAGCTGATGGAAGAATGGGAAGAACTGCAGCTCGAAGAATCCAGCTCCTAATCATATTCACTTTATACAGCAAAGCCCGTGTCTCAGCAGAAGAGAACACGGGCTTTTTGTTACGTATGAAGCGGCAGGCCGGGCACGCCGTTTAAATCCATACCGGAAAAATTCCCTTTTTTCCAGTTGATATAGGCAGCAGCTCCGATCATGGCTGCATTATCGGTACATAAATGCAGCGGTGGTATCTGCAGCTTGATGCCGCTGTCTTTGAATTTCTCTTCCATCGCTGTCCGAAGACCGCTGTTCGCTGCCACGCCCCCGACTACCATCACCTGCTTCACCCCGAAGGCTTCTGCTGCACAGGCTGTTTTTTCCGTCAGCACGGTAATGACACTCTGCTGAAAGCTTGCCGCAACGTCCTCCGGAGCTAATTCTTCCCCGCGCTGGCGGGCGTTGTGGAGCGTGTTCATAACAGCAGATTTCAAGCCACTGAAGCTGAAATCATACGAGCCCTCCTCGAGCCAGGCAACGGGCAGCGGCACGTCCGGCACTCCTTTTTCAGCGAGCTTATCGAGCTCCGGGCCGCCGGGATACGGCAGGCCGAGAGTACGCGCGACCTTGTCATATGCTTCTCCCACGGCATCATCTCTTGTCTGGCCAAGCAGCTCATACTCCCCTTCCTCCTGGATAAGCACCAGCTCGGTATGGCCCCCGGACACGACGAGCGCAAGAGCAGGGTATTCCCATTCCTCCTCAAGCCGGGTCGCCTGAATATGGCCTGCAATATGATGGACGCCGATCAGCGGCAGCCCCTTCGCGTACGCTGTCGCCTTCGCGGCATTTACGCCGACAAGAAGGGCACCGACAAGTCCGGGACCTTCCGTTACCGCTACGGCGGACAAATCGGAAAACGTGCTTCCCGCTTCCTCAAGCGCCTGCTCCATGACCTGGGTGATAGCTTCTGCGTGATGTCTCGAAGCAACCTCCGGCACAACGCCGCCAAAGCGTTTATGACTTTTCATCTGGGAGAGGACAACGTTGGACCGGATCCCCGTACCGTTTCTGATCACTGCAGCAGCTGTTTCATCACAGCTCGTTTCCACAGCCAGAATATCTATTGGTTCACGCTTGTTCATTCATATTCACCCACATTACTATCGCATTTTCATTATTATCCATGTAATAATTTTTTCGGACCCCGCCGGGCACAAATCCGAATTTATCGTACAGGTTCCGGGCGGTCTCATTGGTTTCACGCACTTCAAGCGTCATCGTCCGGGCTCCGTAAGTGTAGGCAACTTCCATTAAATTGGCCAGCAGCTCCTGCCCGATTTTCCGTCCGCGGTAGCGTGAATGCACCGCAATATTGGTTACATGCGCCTCGTCAATAACAATCCATACCCCGCAGTAGCCGACAATTCTGCCTTTGACTTCTGCCACCAGATAATGGGCAAACTGGTTATTGTATATTTCATTTTCAAACGCACGCCGGCTCCACGGCATTGAAAAGGCATTATGCTCTACCTCCATCACGTTGTCGATATCGTCGGCACTCATCATACGGATCAGTATTTCTGCTTTCATTCGGATCTCCCGCTTTGGGCTTTCTGCCAATTTTTTTCTGCTTCTGCGAGCTGGGCATATTCCGGCACCACCGCGTGTGCATCCATTGCTTTGCCGGCGATGCGGGCCACACGGATGATCTCAGCCGGACGGATCGTCTGGGCCGTCCAGTCCGCAAAAGCCGCCCGGCTGCCGAGCCGTTCCTGGATCAGCTCCTGCCGGCTTGCCGTGTCTTCACCGACAAACAGAATTTGCTTCTCCATCTGTTCGAGCGTCTCCAGCCAGTCCGGAAGCAGAATGATCTGATCCTTTATCTGGCGTGCTACGGCGTTTTCTCCCGAACTTCCGGAAAAAGCCGCTGTATAGACCTGATTTCTCCGTGCATCAATCAGGGGAGAAACGAGGCCTGGAAACCCGAGGCCGTTTTGGGCAAATACCTGAAGCGTCGATACAGGATAGAGCGGGATATTTAAGGCCCAGGCCATTGATTTAGCCGTCGTTACTCCGATGCGCACGCCGGTGTAGGAGCCTGGCCCCGTCGTTACTGCTATCGCATCCAGATCGTCCGGGGCAAGGCCGCTTTCTTTCATCAGTGATTCCACCGCCGGCATCAGCCGGACGGAGTGATTTTTTTTAATGTTGGTCGTATATTCACCGAGGATTTTCTGTTCATCTGCAAGGGCGATACCCAGCACGTGCGTGGACGTGTCAATTGCGAGCATTTTCATCATTCTGCAACTCCTTCATCTTTGCCTTCCACCGCTCGCCAACGGCCGTCAAAGTCAATTCCCTGCTCGTTTCCCCGGTGTACTGAATATCTATTTCCAGACGATCCTCCGGCCATTCTTCCAGGCGGACCGGCCATTCTAAAAGTGACACTCCGCCTGCCTCAAAGTATTCTTCAATTCCGATTTCCTCCGCTTCCTCTTCTGAAAGCCGGTAAAGGTCAATATGAAACAAAGGCAGCCGGCCTTCGTATTCTTTAACGATCGTAAAGCTTGGACTGTTTACCATTGTGGTAACTCCCAGGCCTCTGGCAAAGCCTTTGGCAAAATGTGTTTTTCCTGCTCCAAGGCTTCCGAGCAGCCATATCTTATCATCTGCCTCCGCATACCGGCCCAAAAGCTCTCCCCACGCCGCCGTTTCCTCCGGAGACGAAGTGCCGATAATCCACTCTGACATAGCGCTTCTTCCTTTCTGCTGCTTATGATGAACGAAAATGATTATAGCCGGATTTTTCCAGCCTGGTACGGGAGCCGTTTTCCTGCAGGAAGGCCTCCCCGTTCCCTGCTGAAACCTTCCCGATCGCATACAGCGCAAGTCCGGCTTTCCGGAATTTGCTGCTGAGTTCTTCCCAAACGGAAGAAGGTGCTGTTCCGACCAGCTCGAAATCTTCTCCACCGTAAAACATATGCTTTTTCATTGTTTGCATTTCCAGCTGCTCCATCGCTTCGTGGACCGGCAGCCCGGAAAAGTCCAGTTCTATCGAAACACCGCTTGCTTCTGCAATCTCACAGCATTCGCTTGCCAGCCCGTCACTTATATCATTTAAAGCCGTACGGCCGCCGTATTCCACCAGCAGCCGCCCCGCCTCTACCTGGGGCACCGGGCGCTGGTGATAGGCAATTAATGCTTTTTCCCGCTCAGAGTAAGCCGCATCCTTTGTCCGTTCGAGCAGAAGTTCAAGCCCGGCTGCCGACATACCGACAGGGCCGGTTAAAAACACAATATCACCGGGTTCTGCAGAGCTTCGGAGCAGCTGCTGCTTTTCTTCCACTGCCCCGATCACTGTAATGCTCACCATTAAGTCGCGCCGGGAGGATACTGTGTCCCCGCCAATCATATCCATATGATAGCGTGCGCCCAGTTCATTCATTCCCCGGTACAGTTCGTTTAATTCCTCTTCGGACCAGCTGGGCGTTACCGCAATCGATATCACATAAAAATGTGGCACACCGCCCATAGCGGCGACGTCGCTAATGTTTGCCGCCAGTGCTTTAAAGCCGATGTCAAAGGGATTCATCGTATCTTTGCGGAAATGGACATCTTCAATCATCGTATCCACACAGACAATTTCATTCATCTGCGCAAGCGGCCGGTATACCGCCGCATCATCACCTATCCCTACCTCCAGACGCTCCTGGAAGATTTGTGTTGGTTTGCGTTCGTTAATCCAGTCAAATTCATCGTTTGGCATAAACTGCTCCTCAATGATCTCTCTTAATAGTCTCCTGCTAGTTTATCGTATTCTTGCAATCGCGTACAGTAAACGAAAAGGACCTCTTCGCGTTTATCCAAAAACTACCCTCTGCGCTTTCTGCACAAAGGGTAGTCTGGTTTCCGGTTTCATTATTGTATCTTATTTCATAAAAAAAAGCCTTGCCGGCTTTGATGGATTAGTATAATTGGTTGCGGGAGGAGGATTTGAACCTCCGACCTCCGGGTTATGAGCCCGACGAGCTACCAGACTGCTCTATCCCGCGATTTGGTATAGCGCGGCGACGATCTACTTTCACGGGGGGAGAACCCCCGGCTATCATCAACGCTGAAGAGCTTAACTTCCGTGTTCGGCATGGGAACGGGTGGATCCTCTTCGCCGTTGTCACCGCACTATGTATGGTGTCTCTCAACAAGACAGTTATAATCTTATCACGCAGGACACATGAGCACAAGGGTTTTTTAAATATTTTATCGCCATTTTTTATTATTTACTGCAAAGTACACGTCTTCGAGCGAACGATGCAGCTGCCTGAAAGCAATCTGCGCTTCCGCGAGCGTCACCTGTTCAAACACCACGGAGGCATTCGGCTGTAATTGGGCAGCTTTCGACAAATCAGCACTGATGACATTTAGCACGCGGGCATAGCCTCCCGTCGTCTGCCGGTCGGCCATCAAAATCATCGGCTGGCCGTCTGAGGCCAGTTGAATAGTTCCAAACGCCACACCATCCGATATAATATCGCCAGTGCGATGAAAAGACACTTCCGGTCCCTGAAGCCGGATACCCATCCGGTCAGCTTCCTGAGTCACCACATAAGCTTCCCGAAGGAGTTTCATCCGGGCTTCTGATGTTAATGTATCAAATTCCGGGCCGGCCACCACCCGGAGCGTCTGTCGTTTTTCATAGACCGGGACACTCGCTTTGGGGAGCCGGCGTTCAATGGGGCATGGGCCGTCATACACGGTGCCCCGATACAATACGTCACCGCCTTCAAGCTCCCGGCCTTCCATTCCACCTATGCCGGCTTTTGTATACGTCGAACGGCTGTCTAAAACCACTGGCACCTTCAGGCCTCCTGCCATGCAAAGGTAGGCACGTGCTCCGTGTGCCGGTCCTTTAAAGGTCAGCTCGTCACCCTCATAAACTTTTCTCGTGGCCCACATTGGAATCGATTCGTTATTTATCTGCGGCTGCAAATTTCCGCCTGTAACCGCAATAACCGTATCTTCATGAAATGTAAGGGCCGGTCCCATTAAGGTCAGCTCCAGCCCGGCTGCGGACAGAGGATTACCGCAGAGAGCGTTCCCCATTTGAAGTGCATACATATCCATCGCCCCAGATGTCGGCACTCCGAGGTGCTGATATCCGATCCGGCCTGTATCCTGGATGGTCGTAAAGAGTCCTGCTTTTCGCACGGTGCAGACAGGCGTTTTGTTCATATAAATTCCCCCGCTGCCTGCACTGAAGCTCCGTGATGCTCCAGCTGGTCCCTTAAATGTTGAATAAACAGAACCGCCTGCTCGTTATCCCCGTGTACACATATGGTATCTGCCTCCATAGCTACTTCTGTGCCGTCCACTGCTTTAACTGCTCCCTTTTGAAGGACCTCGAGCACCTGGGCAGCGGCTTCTTCAGGTTTATCGAGAAAGGCGTTCTTTTCCGTTCTTGGAGTCAATGTCCCGTCAGCAGTGTACGTACGGTCTGCAAACATTTCCTTTGCTACCTTAAGGCCGGCTCTTTCCCCCGCTGCCTGAAGTTCTGTATGGACAGGGGCAAATAATAGGAGATGCTCATTAAAATCCTTCACCGCCCGTGCCACTCCCTTTGCAGCCGCTGGATCGCGAAGGGCCACGTTGTATAAAGCCCCGTGCGGTTTTACGTGCTGCATCTGCACCTCTTCTGCACAGCAAAAGGCATGGAGCGCCCCAATCTGGTAAAGACAAAGCTGATAAATATCATCCTCGGCCATTGCTATGTATCTTCGGCCAAACCCTTCCTTATCCCAAAAGCCAGGATGGGCACCGACAGCCGTGCCATACTGTTTGGCAAGGGCAACAGTACGCGCCATCACTGCCGAATCTCCCGCGTGGCCGCCGCAGGCAACGTTTGCCGATGAAACTAAAGGAAGCACCTTCTGATCCATACCCAGTGTATAAATGCCGTAGCTTTCTCCCAGGTCACAATTTAAATCAATGGTCACGCCTCTTCCTCCTCTTCTACGCGGATGCTGTATTCTCCACGGTCGACAGATTTTTCAATTTCAGCATACTCTCTATATCCCACCGGCTCGAACCGGAGCAGATGACCCGCGGGTAAAAGCGCAGGTTCGTCATTCGCTGCGTTAAACAAAGGAACGGGAGTTTTACCAATGATATTCCACCCGCCCGGACTGTCAATCGAATAAACCCCTGTCTGAGCGTCGGCTATACCAACTGAGCCTGCTTCCACTTTCGCTCTTGGTGTTTCGAGGCGGGGGGTATGAAGTCGTTCATCAAGCCCGCCGAGATAAGGAAATCCCGGAGTGAATCCCAGCATATAAATAAAATAGGACACACTACTGTGCAGCTCTACGACTTCCTCTACAGATAGTTCTTTCTCTGATGCAAGACGTTCGATATCCTGTCCAAACGATACGTCATAACAAACTGGCAGATAATACGTTTTCATTGCACCTTCCGATGCTTCGTCCATATGCCCAAACACGTGATAAATGAGCTTGTAAAGACGTTCATACTGTATTTGCAGTGGATCATAATATACGGTCAATGCCCGGTAGCCTGGGACGCACTCACTTACCCCTGTTGGCTTTTCTTTTTTTAAAGCTTCATACAGCCGGTGGACCTTCCGGTTTACGGAGGGGGAAATCACATTTTCAAATTGCACACTCAAGGCATGATCCCCAATAGGCAAAATATCCACACAACTTTCCCTCCTCCTAATCATTAGTATGTTTATTGTAGCATAGAGAAAAAGGAAAAAAATATAAAAAAACCGCCTCCCTCCGAAAAGGGAAACGGTTTAACTCGCCCGGCAGCGATCTACTTTCACGGGGGGAGAACCCCCGGCTATCATCAACGCTGAAGAGCTTAACTTCCGTGTTCGGCATGGGAACGGGTGGATCCTCTTCGCTGTTGCCACCGGACTGGCCCGTCGGGCCCTGACAACCAAATACCGAGACCGCAGCCACCGCCGCGTATCGTGCTGTGCGTGGATAAGACTTCGACCGATTAGTATCCGTCCGCTGCACATGTCGCCATGCGTCCACGCCGGACCTATCTACCTCGTCATCTTCAAGGGGTCTTATCTCCGTAGAGGGGAAAGGTCATCTTAAGGGGGGCTTCATGCTTAGATGCTTTCAGCACTTATCCCGTCCACACGTAGCTACCCAGCAGTGCTCCTGGCGGAACAACTGGTACACCAGCGGTGTGTCCATCCCGGTCCTCTCGTACTAAGGACAGCTCCTTTCACCTTTCCTGCGCCCGCGACGGATAGGGACCGAACTGTCTCACGACGTTCTGAACCCAGCTCGCGTACCGCTTTAATGGGCGAACAGCCCAACCCTTGGGACCTACTTCAGCCCCAGGATGCGATGAGCCGACATCGAGGTGCCAAACCTCCCCGTCGATGTGAACTCTTGGGAGAGATTAGCCTGTTATCCCCAGGGTAGCTTTTATCCGTTGAGCGACGGCCCTTCCATGCGGTGCCGCCGGATCACTAAGCCCGACTTTCGTCCCTGCTCGACTTGTAGGTCTCGCAGTCAAGCTCCCTTGTGCCTTTGCACTCTGCGAATGATGTCCGACCATTCTGAGGGAACCATTGGGCGCCTCCGTTACTGTTTGGGAGGCGACCGCCCCAGTCAAACTGCCCACCTGACACGGTCCCGAGGCCGGATCACGGCCTGCGGTTAGAATGTCGATACCACCAGGGTAGTATCCCACCAGCGCCTCCTCCGAACCTGGCGGTCCGGATTCGATGGCTCCTACCTATCCTGTACAAGTGGTACCCACATCCAATGTCAAGCTACAGTAAAGCTCCATGGGGTCTTTCCGTCCTGTCGCGGGGAACCTGCATCTTCACAGGTATTATAATTTCACCGGGTCTCTCGTTGAGACAGTGCCCAAGTCGTTGCACCTTTCGTGCGGGTCGGAACTTACCCGACAAGGAATTTCGCTACCTTAGGACCGTTATAGTTACGGCCGCCGTTTACTGGGGCTTCAATTCGGCGCTTCTCCCCCGAAGGGGGATAACGCCTCCTCTTAACCTTCCAGCACCGGGCAGGTGTCAGCCCCTATACTTCGCCTTACGGCTTCGCAGAGACCTGTGTTTTTGATAAACAGTCGCTTGGGCCCTTTCACTGCGGCTCCCTGGGGCTATTCACCCCGGGGAGCACCCCTTCTCCCGAAGTTACGGGGTCCTTTTGCCGAGTTCCTTAACGAGAGTTTTCCCGCGCGTCTTAGAATACTCATCCCACCTACCTGTGTCGGTTTACGGTACGGGCACCACGTTCCTCGCTAGAGGCTTTTCTTGGCAGGGTAGGTGCCGGCCCTTCGGGCCCCGTAGGGCCCTCCTGGTCACCGCTTGGCCGTCTGGGGGAGGGATTTGCCGCTCCCCCGGCCTTGCCAGCTTCAACGCGCATGTCCAGCAGCGCGCGGCCGTGCCTGCCTGCGTCCCCCCATCACTCAAATGGAACGGAGGTGGTACAGGAATATCAACCTGTTTTCCATCGCCTACGCCTTTCGGCCTCGGCTTAGGACCCGACTAACCCTGAGCGGACGAGCCTTCCTCAGGAAACCTTGGGTTTTCGACGGAAGGGATTCTCACCCTTCTTTTCGCTACTCATACCGGCATTCTCACTTCCAGGCGCTCCACCGGTCCTCACGGTCCGGCTTCAAAGCCCCTGGAACGCTCCCCTACCATCTCTCCCATGCGGGAGAGTCCACGGCTTCGGTGCTGCGTTTAGCCCCGGTACATTGTCGGCGCAGAGTCACTCGACTAGTGAGCTATTACGCACTCTTTCAATGATGGCTGCTTCTAAGCCAACATCCTAGTTGTCTAAGCAACTCCACATCCTTTTCCACTTAACGCAGACTTAGGGACCTTAGCCGGTGGTCTGGGCTGTTTCCCTCTCGACGACGGATCTTAGCACTCGCCGTCTGACTCCCGGGCAGCAAGTCGCTGGCATTCGGAGTTTGACTGAATTCGGTAATCCGGGAAGGACCCCTCGTCCAATCAGTGCTCTACCTCCAGGACTCTCATACCCGAGGCTAGCCCTAAAGCTATTTCGGGGAGAACCAGCTATCTCCAGGTTCGATTGGCATTTCACCGCTACCCACGACTCATCCCCGCAATTTTCAACTTGCGTGGGTTCGGGCCTCCAGCCAGTGTTACCTGGCCTTCACCCTGGTCATGGGTAGATCACCTGGTTTCGGGTCTACGCCCGCCTACTGCATCGCCCTCTTCAGACTCGCTTTCGCTGCGGCTCCGCCTTTGCGGCTTAACCTTGCAGACGAGCGTAACTCGCCGGTTCATTCTACAAAAGGCACGCCGTCACCCCTTAACGGGCTCCGACTTCTTGTAGGCACACGGTTTCAGGATCTGTTTCACTCCCCTTCCGGGGTGCTTTTCACCTTTCCCTCACGGTACTGGTTCACTATCGGTCACTAGGGAGTATTTAGCCTTGGGAGATGGTCCTCCCAGCTTCCGACGGGATTTCTCGTGTCCCGTCGTACTCAGGATACCCCCGGCGGGGGGAGGATGTCGGCTACCGGGCTGTTACCGTCTCTGGCGGGCCTTTCCAGGCCGCTTCGCCTATCCTCCCCGCCTGCCGTGCGGGGGTCCTACAACCCCGGGATGCAAGCATCCCGGTTTGGGCTGATTCCGTTTCGCTCGCCGCTACTCGGGAAATCGCGTTTGCTTTCTCTTCCTCCGGGTACTAAGATGTTTCAGTTCTCCGGGTCTACCGTCCGGCGCCTATGTGTTCAGCGGCCGGACGCCTTCCCATGACGGAAGGCGGGTTTCCCCATTCGGACATCTCCGGATCAAAGCTTACGTACAGCTCCCCGGAGCGTTTCGCCGTTCGTCGCGTCCTTCTTCGGCTCCTAGTGCCAAGGCATCCACCGTGCGCCCTTTTCTTCTTAACCACTCGATACGCGGTCATTCTTCGACGCGGCCGCCGGCCGAAACAGCCGGCAGCCTTGTGTTGCTTGTGTGTGTTGGTCTCGGTATTCGGTTGTCAAGGTCCCACGTGCAAAAAACAAATAGAGAGATCGTATCTCTCAAAAGGAAAGCCAAGCCAGGCCCCTGCCCGGTCCCTGCGGGACCGGGGTACTGCTCCATAGAAAGGAGGTGATCCATCCCCACCTTCCGGTAGGGATACCTTGTTACGACTTCACCCCAATCATCTGCCCCACCTTCGGCGGCTGGGTCCCAGAAGGGTTCCCTCACCGACTTCGGGTGTTGCAAACTCTCGTGGTGTGACGGGCGGTGTGTACAAGGCCCGGGAACGTATTCACCGCGGCATGCTGATCCGCGATTACTAGCGATTCCGGCTTCATGCAGGCGAGTTGCAGCCTGCAATCCGAACTGAGAATGGCTTTTCTGGATTGGCTCCCCCTCGCGGGTTCGCATCCCGTTGTACCATCCATTGTAGCACGTGTGTAGCCCAGATCATAAGGGGCATGATGATTTGACGTCATCCCCACCTTCCTCCGGTTTGTCACCGGCAGTCACCTTAGAGTGCCCAACTGAATGCTGGCAACTAAGATTAGGGGTTGCGCTCGTTGCGGGACTTAACCCAACATCTCACGACACGAGCTGACGACAACCATGCACCACCTGTCATTCCGTCCCCCGAAGGGGAACCGCCTCTCTCGAGGCGTAGCGGAAGATGTCAAGATCTGGTAAGGTTCTTCGCGTTGCGTCGAATTAAACCACATGCTCCACCGCTTGTGCGGGCCCCCGTCAATTCCTTTGAGTTTCAACCTTGCGGTCGTACTCCCCAGGCGGAGTGCTTAATGCGTTAGCTTCGGCACTACGGGTATCGAAACCCCTAACACCTAGCACTCAGCGTTTACGGCATGGACTACCAGGGTATCTAATCCTGTTTGCTCCCCATGCTTTCGCACCTCAGCGTCAGGTACAGACCAGAGAGTCGCCTTCGCCACTGGTGTTCCTCC
Organism: Marinococcus sp. PL1-022; assembly: GCF_033845285.1. Lineage (NCBI taxonomy): Bacteria > Bacillati > Bacillota > Bacilli > Caryophanales > Bacillaceae > Marinococcus > Marinococcus sp. PL1-022. The sequence goes on from NZ_JAWXCX010000001.1 coordinate 2,385,111, forward strand.
ACATATCTACGCATTTCACCGCTACACGTGGAATTCCACTCTCCTCTTCTGTCCTCAAGTTTCGCAGTTTCCAATGGCCTTCCACGGTTGAGCCGTGGCCTGTCACATCGGACTGACGAAACCGCCTGCGTGCCCTTTACGCCCAATAATTCCGGACAACGCTTGCCCCCTACGTATTACCGCGGCTGCTGGCACGTAGTTAGCCGGGGCTTTCTGGACAGGTACCGTCAGCACGCCAGCCTGTTCGACTGACGTGGGTTCTTCCCTGTCAACAGAGCTTTACGATCCGAAAACCTTCATCACTCACGCGGCGTTGCACCGTCAGGCTTTCGCCCATTGCGGATGATTCCCTACTGCTGCCTCCCGTAGGAGTCTGGGCCGTGTCTCAGTCCCAGTGTGGCCGATCACCCTCTCAGGTCGGCTACGCATCGTCGCCTTGGGGAGCCCTTACCTCTCCAACTAGCTAATGCGCCGCGGGCCCATCGGACTGTGCAAGGATCCGAAGATCCCTGCTTTACCGCTGACCTCAGGCGAGGTCAGGGCGTATTGGGCATTAGCCCCGGTTTCCCGGGGTTATTCCCATCAGTCCGGCAGGTTGCCCACGTGTTACTCACCCGTCCGCCGCTCGTTCCACCGGTTTCCTCCCGAAGGAGTCCGCCGGCTTCCCGCGCTCGACTTGCATGTATTAGGCACGCCGCCAGCGTTCGTCCTGAGCCAGGATCAAACTCTCCGTAAAAAGTTTGATGCTGTGGCATCCGAAATGCCCTAAATTTGATTCTTTTCTTTGGGGCTCTGGCTTGTCTTTCCTTTTCAAAGAACGATCTGCCGCTCAAAAAAGCAGCTTAAACAATTTAACATGGTGCAATTAAACTGTCAATACCTTTTAAAGTGACACATAAATTATAACCTTTGATCAACTAAATGTCAATGGAAATAATGGTGGGCCTGAGTGGACTTGAACCACCGACCTCACGCTTATCAGGCGTGCGCTCTGACCAACTGAGCTACAGGCCCACAGGCACAAAAAAATAACTTAAAGCAGTTTATTTTTTTGTAAAAATGGAGCGGGTGATGGGAATCGAACCCACGACATCAGCTTGGAAGGCTGAGGTTTTACCACTAAACTACACCCGCAAATAAATGGTCGGGAAGACAGGATTCGAACCTGCGACCCCTTGGTCCCAAACCAAGTGCTCTACCAAGCTGAGCTACTTCCCGCAGTTGCTGCCGAAAAACATAAGTAAATGGTGCGCCTGAGAGGACTTGAACCCCTGGCCTTCTGATCCGTAGTCAGACGCTCTATCCAACTGAGCTACAGGCGCATATTATGGTGCGGTCGAGAGGACTTGAACCTCCACGGGATAAACTCCCACTAGGCCCTCAACCTAGCGCGTCTGCCGATTCCGCCACGACCGCGTACCGATAAATATATAATGGTGCGGGTGAAGGGACTTGAACCCCCACGTCACAAGGACACTAGATCCTAAATCTAGCGCGTCTGCCGATTCCGCCACACCCGCATGTTGTTGGCTGGGCCAGCTGGATTCGAACCAGCGCATCACGGGACCAAAACCCGATGCCTTACCGCTTGGCTATGGCCCAATATATTGGGTAAAAATGGCGGGCCTGACGGGATTTGAACCCGCGATCTCCTGCGTGACAGGCAGGCATGTTAACCGCTACACCACAGGCCCTCAATTGTATAAAGAAAATGGTGGAGGATGACAGGATCGAACTGCCGACCCCCTGCTTGTAAGGCAGGTGCTCTCCCAGCTGAGCTAATCCTCCATGTTGGTGACCCGTACGGGATTCGAACCCGTGTTACCGCCGTGAAAGGGCGGTGTCTTAACCACTTGACCAACGGGCCATAGTAAATGGCGGAGAAGGAGGGATTTGAACCCTCGCGCCGTTTACACGACCTACTCCCTTAGCAGGGGAGTCCCTTCAGCCACTTGGGTACTTCTCCAATGGCTCCGCAGGCAGGATTCGAACCTGCGACCAATCGGTTAACAGCCGATTGCTCTACCACTGAGCTACTGCGGAATGTGAATATTTCTTTTTTGAGACAAAGAAAATTCTACAAGATCTATTATGTAATGTCAATACGCTTTTAAAAGGGAATTTACAGCTTTTTTTGCCGGTTTTTGAAGCGCCCTCTCTCAAGCGACTTTTATAATGTATCACATAGAAAAAACACTGGTCAAGGTTTTTCTATATTTTTTTCAATGTTCCTTTGCAGGCTGCACAGACATATTTTCGAGTGTCCAGCTGCCTCGTTCTTTTAAAAGAAATGTGACAGCTTTTACAGGTATACTGATAACGTTTTTTCTGTTTTAAACGGTATTGTTCCAAAGAACGGCAGTGCATGGTGCCTTTCACCCGCCTCAGCAGCTCCTGAAATTCACCGTCTTGATGTTTGTACCCTTTCCCTTCCAAGTGTAAATGATAATGGCACAACTCATGTTTTACAATATCAATGACTTCCTGACGCCCATAATCGTTCATCGACCTGGGATTCACTTCGATATTTCCTGTAGAAAGCACATATCTTCCTCCAGTGGTACGCAGCCTTTGGTTAAACGAGGCACGGTGTTTAAACAGCTTTTGGAATTTTTCTGCCGATATCTCCTGCGTCAACGCGGTTAATTCTTCGTCAGTCATTTTTTTCCTCCTTAAAAAAACAGAAGGTATGGGCGCCCTCTGTTTTTATTTCCTATTTAGTTTACCATCGTCAGTGCTACACGTCCCCGTTTTTGATCAATATCTTCCACCCATACCGTAACTATTTCCCCTACCGATACTACCTCCATCGGATGCTTGATAAAACGGTTCGCAAGCTTTGATATGTGCACGAGACCATCCTCTTTGACGCCTATATCAATGAAAGCCCCAAAATCCACTACATTGCGGACTGTGCCCTGGAGCTCCATACCTTTTTCAAGGTCATCAAGAGTCATGATGCCTTTTTTCAGGAGAGGCTTCGAAAATGTATCACGAGGGTCGCGGTTCGGCCTTTTTAAATCCTCTATAATGTCCTGAAGTGTAGGAACGCCTACATCGAGGGCTGCAGCCAGCTGATGCACCTCCTGATTTTCCAGGACTGCCTTCATTTCTTCTGTGCCGGCCTGCGCTGCTTCAAGCTCCAGATGACTAAGCAGACGTTCTGCCGTCTGATAGCTTTCCGGGTGAATAGCCGTGCGGTCGAATGGGTTCGAAGACTCCGGCACACGTAAAAAGCCTGCTGCCTGCTCGTATGTTTTGGCTCCAAGTCTCGGGACCTTCTGCAGCTCTTTACGGCTTGTAAAGCCTTCAAGCGCTTCTCTTTGCTTTATCACATTGTTTGCCACCGCTTTAGAAAGGCCAGCCACGTATTGAAGCAGACTGCCCGAGGCACTGTTCACGTCCACGCCCACCTGGTTTACTGCTGTCTCTACGACAAACGTCAATGACTCATTCAGCCTTGCCTGCGAAACGTCATGCTGGTACTGCCCTACCCCAATAGATTTAGGGTCTATTTTCACAAGCTCCGCCAACGGATCCTGGAGCCTTCTTGCAATGGAAGCTGCACTTCGTTCCTCAACCTGAAGATCCGGAAATTCTTCCCGGGCAACCTCCGAAGCAGAATACACGCTCGCACCGGCTTCGTTCACAATAATATATGAGACGTCTTCGCCCGCTTCCTCCACGACTCCCGCGATAAATTCTTCTGTTTCCCTTGAAGCCGTACCGTTGCCGATAGCTATAACCTGTATGCCGTATTTTTCAATTAAGCCAAATACCTCTTTCTTCGCTTCGGCTACTTTATTTCTCGGCGGAACCGGATAGATTACCCCAACCTCAAGCAATCTTCCGTTGCCATCTACGACTGACAATTTACAGCCGGTACGGTATGCCGGGTCGACGCCAAGTACTGTTTTCCCCTTCATTGGCGGCTGCAGCAGAAGATTTCGAAGATTTTCGGAGAAGACAGAAATCGCCTGCGTTTCCGCTTCTTCTGTTTTGACCTTCCGAAGCTCCCGCTCAACTGCCGGCCCGATCAAGCGTTTGTAGCTGTCTTCGATCGCTTCGTTCAGCTGCGGAACAGCGGGCGAACCAAAACGCTTTACCACTTTCTTTTCTATAGACGAAAGTATCCTGTCCTCCGGTGCCTGGAGGGAAATTTTCAGTACTCCTTCACTTTCTCCGCGGTTCATGGCTAACACACGGTGCGACGGGGCCTTCGCCAGTGCTTCTTCATGATCGTAGTACATGCTGTAAATACCGCGTTCATCCTTGGTTTCATCTTTAGCTGCAGATTGAATCCTCCCCTGCTTGTAGCTGATCTCGCGAACACTGTGGCGGATGCCGGCATCATCGGCAATTTGTTCAGAAATAATATGCCTTGCACCTTCAAGTGCTGCTGTGGCGTCTGCCACTCCGGATTCTTCGTTTACAAACGCTTGCGCCTGTTCCTCCGGTATACCTTCTTTTGGCTGTGACATGAGCCATTCCGCTAACGGCTCAAGCCCTTTTTCTTTCGCTGCTGTCGCTTTCGTTCTTCTTTTCTGTTTATAAGGACGGTACAGGTCTTCCACTTCCTGAAGCTGTACAGCTTCATTGATGGATTGTCTTAACTCCGGCGTTAATTTTTCCTGCTTATCAATCAGCCGCAGTACTTCCTCCTTACGCTCGGCCAATTGATTCGCATAATTCCAGGCCTGCTGAACATCCCGGATCACCATTTCATCCGAGGCACCGGTCTGCTCTTTACGATAGCGGGCAATAAAAGGAACTGTATTGCCCTCCTCAATCATATGTATAATGTTTGTGACATGCTTTTCCTTTATCTTAAGATTAGAAGCTATTTGGGACGCGACACCGCTCGTCTCTTTTTCCATTTATATTTCCTCCTGTCCAGCGTACAATCCATTGAAATCTACACTTATTATACTATACCGCACGCCTTCTTATGTAAGGGGCAAGTTCATCATAACATCAAAACGCCTGATCTGCTTTCGCTCGTTATACACAAAAAACCCTTCCATCACCAGCAGTGATGAAAGAGCTTTAACCTAACGCGCCAACCATTAAAGTGACATCGTCGTTTTCATTTTCAGCTTTTTCGGCAAGCCTGTTTTTGTATTCTTCTACCGAACGCATATAAGGCAAAGCGCGTTGGTCTTCAGGAGTCACAGTCATGCCGTCCGAGTGAAGAACAAAAGAGATCCCCTTATCGAAAGGAACGTACTCAAGCCGATATTGAAACTTCCTGCCCGAAAGATAACCCTTGGTTGGGATCGGCCGAAAAATCTCTTCATTATCAGCACTGATATAGCAGGTAATATTACCGATGCTTCCATAAGTCAACTCCTGCTCTTGATAGCAGACTTTAATGATCGCAAGAACCACTCCCCGTTCCGAAACAAGGGCCCGGTTACAGCGCTCCAACAGCATAGGAATAGACTCTTGTTTATGAGCCCGGATAATATTCATGGCTATCTCTGCGGACTGTCTGGCACCTTCACCGCTGCCCAGACCATCCGTCACAGAGCAGAGAAAAAAGTCTTCTGTTTCGACTACGAGGTAGCTGTCCCCACACACCCGATTGCCCGGCTTCGTCTTTTGAAAGACCGCGGTATTTACTTGTGTATTCGAGGTGGAGTCCGTCATTACAGGCACTCCGAAGGCTCCACTCTTATGGATTCACGAAGCTTCTGCAGAGCCCTTCGCTGCAGCCTTGAAACGTGCATCTGAGAAATACCCAGCTGTTCTCCCGTTTCTTTTTGGCTCAAGTTTTCAAAATACGTGCACCGCAGTATCTCTTTTTCTCTGTCTGTTAAAACCGCAAAAGCTTTTTGAAGCAGAAGCTGCTGATCTGTTTTTTCATATCCTTCTTCATTGGCGCCGACAAGGTCCAGCAGCGTGACAGCACTGCCTTCCTGATCTGCTTCTATGGAACGGTCCACAGATAAAGCCTGATAGCTTTTGCCCATTTCCATGGTTTCGAGCACTTCTTCTTCACTTACTTCGAGGTACTCGGCAATCTCGTCTACATACGGAGAACGCTGCAGACGGGTTGTCAGCTCTTCCACGGCTTTTTTGATTCTCGGTCCCAGTTCCTTAATACGGCGCGGCACGTGCACACTCCATGTTTTATCACGGATGAACCGTTTGATTTCCCCTACAATTGTTGGGACCGCAAACGATTCAAAACTCCTGTTAAAAGAGTCGTCAAAACGGCGCAGTGCTGCCAGAAGACCGATCATTCCCACCTGATAAAGGTCGTCATCGTGATCCTGTCCCCGGGAAAACTTTCTCGATAAAGACTGTACAAGCGGTTCATAATGCTGTACCAGCTTCGTTTGAATTTCTTCCGTCGGGTCTTCCTGAAACTGGCGGATCCATTCATAAACTTCTTCACTCGTGCCGTTATTTTTGTTCTTGCGCGTTTGTTTCGGTTGAGACTCCGTCGACATTATTTTCCACCTCGTCTCTTTGCAGAAACTTTGTCATAGAAATAGCCACTCCATTTTCGCCGCTGATTTCTACTTTATCCATCAATGTGTCTATGAGGAACAGTCCAAGTCCCCCCTCTTTCAGTTCATCGATCGGTTTCCTGCTGTCCACTGGGCCGAGGTTTTGATCCAGTTCTTCAAGAACAAAGCTTTGGCCTGTGTCTGCCACGACCATTTCCACCCGGTCTTCAAACACATTACAGGACAGGTGCATATTCCCGGTTTCTTCGTACGCGTGGTTGACAACATTTGTGCATGCTTCCGCTATCGCAATTTTAATGTCCTCAATGTCATCGTAAGAAAAACCGAGGCGGTTTGCGAGTCCTGAAACTGTCAGCCGGGCGATCCCAACATATTGAGGCTTGGCCGGAAGGGTCATTTCCAAATAATCTGACTGGCGTTCCATTATTTGGCCTCCTCTGTATTTTCATCATCAATAGTGATTACTTCATCAAGTCCGGTAATGGTAAACAAGCGCTTCACACGTTCATTCAGTCCTGTCAGACGCAGCGTCGCGTCATGATTTTCAGCTGACTTTAAGGCTCCGATAAATATTCCGAGGCCGGTACTGTCGATGTAGCTTACCTCTGTCAGATCCACTACCACTTCTGCGCCTTCTTCTTCTGTCAGCGGGTTCAGATTTGCTTTCAGTTCCGGAGCCGTATAAGCATCGACTTCTCCGGCTACTTTCAAAATTTTCTTTTTATCCGATTTCTCTATCACTTCTGTCGATAAATTCATTTAGTAAACCTCCTCATAACCATGCTGCTATATATAAATCACGATTTTTAAGTGTGCATCCTTTTCATTTTTCCCAAATCACAATCTGGTTAAACATTTCTGCGAAGTATAATTAATGTAAAATCGTCACGAAGCTGAAAGCCCTGGGCTCTTTCCAGCTCATAAAATACGTGATTTACAATCTCCTGGGCAGGCAGATGCTGATACGTACGAATGAGCCGCGTGATGGCTTCACGCTCAATAAAGCCGTCATCGGTCCGACATTCGGTGACGCCGTCTGATAAGAGCACAACAAAATCTCCCGGCTCCACCGTGAGTTGATATTCCTTATAGTTGGTGTTGCGCTTAATTCCAAGAACGATTCCTTTGGCATGAAGCTCTTCAAACGTATCTTCAGCTGCCTTATAGTAGAAGCCGGGTTCATGCCCAGCCCCAGCATAATTAAACTGGTGGGAACGCGAATCATATGATCCGTACATCATCGTAATGAACATGTTCGAAGCAATGTTCTGCTCCACCACCCGGTTTACGTTTTCAAGTAAAGCCCCAGGCTGCAGACGCTGCTCCGGGTAACTGTCCATCGTGTACTTGATCATCGACATACATAAAGCAGCCGGTATTCCTTTACCGATAATATCAGCGATCGCAAGCCCGACACAGTCGTGGTCGTCTTTAACAAAATGATAATAATCACCGCTCATTTTCGAAGCCGGAACACTTAGAACCCCTACATCTAAACCGTTTACGTGTGGGATTTCATCCGGGAGAAACGTCTGCTGCATATTCGCAGCCACGTTAATTTCTGCTTCGAGCTCCTTTGTTTTATCACGAAGGCTCTGGTGTTCCCGATAGGCCAGGCCGTAGCCCATCATTACTTCGAGAAGAAGCTCAAATGATTCGTGAGCTCCTTTAGGAAGATCCGGAAAGAATTCCTCCAGCACCTCCAGATGAAGGCTGACCACTTCTTCCGGAGAAATCTGTTCCTCAAGCACTCTCTTGCTGAACTGCTGGGCGTAATAAAGCCCCTGTTCGCTCTGTTCTTCTAAATACGCCCGTAAAATATTCGCGTATTGATCATGTAACAATTCTTTCGACTCAGCCAACGTTTTTCCTCCTTAACGGAGCCATTTGATTGCCGTTATCGTTGTCCCCTCTTCCATCACGGAGTCAACGTCAAAATCATCCATTAGTCTTCTCACTCCTGGAAGTCCGGCTCCTAAACCACCCGAAGTAGTATATCCGTCTTCCATTACTTCTCTTATGTTCTTAATGCCGGGGCCGCGGTCCTTCGCCGTAATCTTTATACCCTTCTTTTTCTGGGTCCCGCGGGTTTCTTCCACTGCTTCGATAACGATTTCCCCTTTTTCAGCGTACAGGTAAATGTTTCTTGCCAGCTCTGAAATAGCTGTCGTTATCCGAGCCTGATCCACACCGCCAAATCCTATTTCCTTAGCTAAATTCCGTCCAGCCTGCCTGGCTGATACGATTCCCCATTCGGTCTGCACTTCAACGCTGGATTGGATACTCATGCTTACCCCTCCAATTCCTGTTGAAGTTTCTCAAGTCCCTGCTCAAGATCTAGCGCTGTTGGTACTTCTTCAAGCATAATGCCCATATCTATCAGGGTTATCGCCACTGCCGGCTGAATCCCCGTCAGAACCACTTTTGCTCCCATTAAATTGGACATTTCCACGACGTCGCCCAGCACTTTAGCGATAAATGAATCAATCATATCCACTGAGGTTAAATCAATTACTACGCCTGTAGATCCCTCTTCGTGAATTTTGCTAAGCAGATCTTCCTGAAACTGAAGAGCTGTTTGATCATCTAGATCTACTTGCACTGAAATTAATAAATAATGACTTAGTTTTAAGATTGGAATCCGCATCGATTTATGCCCTCCATTCTGCTCCATTCTCTATCTGAACCATTTTGCGCTGCGTCAGCTCAAGCGCTGATTCAATACCCTTGCGCAGGCTGCTCTTCGTCGGGAAGGTACTCAGATCAATACCCAGATTCACAATTGTCTGGGCAATTTCCGGGCGGATACCGACCAGAATGCATTCCGCCCCTACCAGCCTCACCGCTTTAGAGGCCTGAATAATATGGTTTGCCACCATAGTATCCACTACCGGCACGCCGGTTATATCAATCAAAACCACCTGGGAACGATGTTGAATAATACCGTCGAGCAAATTCTCCATAATAAGCTTTGCCCGCTCGGTGTCAATCGCTCCAATTAATGGCATGACACTAACCTTTTCAAAGACAGGAATAAGTGGAGCAGAAAGTTCATTCAGAGCCATCTGCTGAAGCTCGAGTGTCTTTATCCAAGAATCAGAATAATCATCAACCAGCTGGTTCACAATCGCATCCACCCATTCTTCCACTTCTACAATCAAGCGCACGCTGTCTTTTTCTGCATTATTAATATATGGAACAATATAGGCAGTAACGATGCGCCGGAACACCTGCATCCCCTGCGTAAAATAGCTCAGTGGCCAGTCGGTCTGAATAAGCCGCTCCGCAAAATGCTTAATTTTACCCTCGGCTTCCGACCGCTCTAAACGGACTGAGCTGTACAGCACATCAATAAATTCTTCGTTGTTTGTGAATACCAAATCATCAGGAAGGGAGTTTTTAAAATATTCTTCCTGAACCCGGGCCATCTCTTCTTTCCATTTGGAAACCAACTGTTCCTGATGGTCATTGATAGCCTGCACTACAGATGAATGCATCGTGAATTCCTCCATCTAGTCTGTCCATTTCCATTTACGGGCTGGAATAAATTTCATGTATTAATGCCCGGACTGGTGCACACTTTGTATTGTTATATTATTTGTTAACGGCACACCTGTGCACTATCATACTCTATTTAGTATTATTCCATGTATAATACTTTAGCGCAAACAATTATGGCTGCAATCATATATATTCCTGAATAAAATTTATTACAATAAAAAAGCTGCCTGCCTATCACAGACAGGCAAACAGCTTTTATATTCATTTCTGTTTCTTTAAAAGAAGAAATATAATTTCGAGTGTTTCAGATTCCGCTAAGCAATCGGCGATTCAAAGAGTGATCCACTTCTGTTTCTGCCTGAAATGACTCAGCAGCAATATTCAAATTGATACTGCTCATTTCTTCATACCCTTGCTTCATCGCTTCTTGAAACTCCAGACGTTGGCGTTCTTTTAAATACATCTCCGTGGCTTGATGAATAAATTCATTGCGGTTTGCGCTCTGCTGCCCCTCTTCAATCATTCCATCAAGTTCGTCAAGAAGATAGTCAGGCAGGCTGACCTTAATCTGCTTAGTGCTTTTCTGATGCACTCCACACACCTCCAGGTTGACCCTTTTAGATTCCCATCCCTTAATAATTACTTAATTCATCATAGCATTTCTATATGCTGTTTGCAAAGCGCGTTTTTCATAAATTCAGGGTTCAAACCTATTTTCGGGAGTATATACCCGGGGTACGCGTTTACTGATAATGCAGGGAACTTCGTATGTAATCGTTCCAAGGCGGCTGGCTACTTCCGTGACGCTGATCGTTTCCTCTTTCTGGCTGCCAATCAATGTCACTACCGTATCCACTGGGAACTCATGCGGCAGCCGCACCATCATCTGGTCCATACAGATCCGTCCTACAATAGGGACGCGGATTCCTCCTGCCAATACCTCCCCCTGATTTTCAGCATGCGCTCTCAGCCATCCGTCTGCATAGCCAATAGGCACAGTACCGATCCATTCATTTTCCGTGGAGGTGTACGTTGCTCCGTAGCTGATGCTCGTGCCCGGCGGTACTTCCTTCACCTGCGTCAGACGGCTGTGAAGCGTGAATGCCTCCTTCAGTGTAAATGGAAGATGCCCGGTAATATCTGCTGCAGGAGTCAATCCATACATCGAAATACCGAACCGGACCATATTAAAGCAGCGCTCCGGAAAACGCATAGCTGCTGCACTGTTACCACAGTGAATCAGCCGGGGGGCTTTCCCGATCTGCTGTACCAGGGCAACGACCTGGGAAAAACGGGCATACTGCTGTTCAAAATAAGTAGTCTCCAGTTCATCAGCAGTAGCGAAATGCGTATACATTCCTTCCATTTCTATAGAGGGAGTGCTGGTTACAGCAGCCAGAAAAGAAGTGATATCTTCGTCATTTATCAATCCCAGCCGCCCCATTCCAGTGTCTACTTTCATATGAATTAAAAGCGATTCCCCCGCTGTATATCGGGAAGCCTCTTTTAACCATTCTTCCTGAAAGACCGTGAGCCGGATATCGTGGCGGGCAGCCACCGCGGCGTCCTGCGGCCGTGTTCTGCCAAGCACAAGGATAGGCAGTTTTATGCCGGCTTTCCGCAGCTCGAGCGCTTCTTCAAGCAGCGCCACCCCAAAATAGGACGCCCCCGCCTCCGCTGCTGCCAAAGCAGTTTCTGCCGCCCCGTGCCCGTAGCCGTCCGCTTTAACCACAGCCATTACAGCCACGTTCTCAGCATGAAGCTTCCGTACTTCACGGATGTTGTATTTAATATTTTCTGTGTTTATCTCCACCCACGTATCCCGGTAGGATTCGCTGGAAAACGCCATGATGACTCCTCTTTTCTATCGTTTCTTTTGTGCCTGAATGAAAGTCAGTGCTTTTGGCAGATAATCGATTAAATTGGATGCAGTAAACGAATAATCCGATATTCCTTCTTTTATGGCAATTTCTGCAGCCAGACCGTGGGTGTAAACAGCATTACAAACTCCCTCTTCCACCGTTGGGCCCTGAAGCATCATGGCAAGCACAATGCCGGTCAGCGCATCCCCTGACCCTCCTTTAGCAAGGGCACTGCTGCCACTAGTATTCACATACTGTCTGCCTTCAGGGGTAGTAATAATCGTATTTGGCCCCTTCAGCACAAGGTAGCAGCCGAATTTACGAGCGTATTCGCGTGAGACCGTAAACCGCTCTGCATTGATTTGCTTTGGAGAAAGGCCTGTCAGACGGCCCATTTCACCAGGATGCGGAGTCAGAATCAGCGGGTGTTCTCTGTTGATCATTTCCGTCTCCAGCTCCGGCAGAAAATAAAGTCCGTCGGCATCCAGCACGAGTGGCGTTTGTGTCTCTGTCAGCAGACGCTTCGTTAATACTCTCGTGCTTTCTGTCCGACCAAGACCGGAGCCGGCTGCAACACCGTCCATCCCGTCCCAGGGAAACGGCGTTTTCTGTAAATCGGCGACCTGGCCCTCTTCTGTTTCAGGCAGCGGGAAGTAGGTTGCTTCAAGCACATGAGAAGCAACGGCACTCAATGCAGACGCCGGAACGCTCGTAGTCAGAAGACCAATGCCGGCATGAAGGCAGGCGTTCGACGCGATGGCCGGGGCCCCGGGCATATTATAGGCTCCTGCTATCAGCAGCCCTTTGCCATTATCGCCCTTGTGAGACTCCTGTGTCCGCTCCGGCAGACTTTTGGCTGCATTGGTTAAATCCCATGTCTGTCTTTTCTGATCCAATGCTTTCCACGAAGCTTCCGGTACGCCGATCGGTACAACCCGAAGCTCTCCGTAATAGTGCCTCGCCGGATACAGATACGTGCTCAAAGTAGGAGCTTCAAGAATTACCGTAGCGTCTGCATTCACCGCCATATCAGGCAGTTCTTCCTCGTTCGCCGGTACTCCAGTAGGGATGTCCACAGCTACCACCGGTGCCGTTGTGCTGTTCAACCACTTTGCGGCAGAATAAAAAGGCTCCTTCAGCTCTCCGCGAATCCCGGTACCGAGCATCGTATCAATATAAATGACCCCCTCCCCCGGCAAATCCGGTTCAGCGAAACCGTTACCTGCTGCCAGCGGAAGCCCGCACGCACGGTACAAGTCTTTATGGTACAGCGCTCCTCCGGAAAGGGCGTTCTCTTCTGCCAGCAGATACACATAAACATTCCATCCAAGAGACGATAGTGTCCTGCCGATAACAAAACCGTCTCCTCCATTGTTTCCTTTTCCGGCAAAGATAACAGCCGTTTGTGCTTTAGGATACATATCATGAATCTCACCTGCTGCCGCTCTTCCCGCGTTTTCCATCAGCAGCTCTTCTTTCATTCCAAGTGTTTCGATGGTGTATTGATCGAGCTCCTGCATCGCTTTGCTTGTTACGACCTGCATCCTATTCGCTCCTTTCTTCAATAATAACCTGGGCCACAGCGCTGTCCCGCGAATGACTGATAGAAACATGAATAATATAGGCCTCGTAGCCAGTGCAGCAAAGCAGCGGTTCCCCCCGCTCTCCATTGCTCACTGTAATATCGTGAAAACCCGTCTCCGAAGAAATGCCAGTGCCTGCTGCCTTCACAAACGCTTCTTTGGCAGCAAACCTTCCTGCTGTGAATTCCACCAGTCGTTTACCGGAAAAATGCTCGCAGGCCTGTAATTCGTCTTCATTTAAAATTCGCGGCAAAAATTTCTTTTGTTCTAAAGAGCGCTCAATCCGCTCTAATTCAATGATATCAATGCCAATTCCTTTAATCATTACTTTCTCCCTTCCCGCAACGCTTTTCGTGTATTCCTTTATTTATTCATGCTACACTGACCGTACATACTTATACGATTTAGTATACCCGTCAACAGAAAGGGGACTAACCCACTTGTTTATCCGCCACGAGACTTTTTCTACATTTATAAGACGCTACCCTGTAATTTCAGTAATATTAGCGATCCACCTGCTTTTGTTTTTCTGGGTGAATCTTTCGGAATTAACGAACGGTCTGATTCCGTTCGGGGAAGTTGTCTATTATTTAATGGTCGGCAACAACTTCGCTATTCAGAGCGGAGACTACTGGCGCCTTCTTACCCCAGTGTTTTTACATACGTCTTTGGGGCACGTGCTTTTTAACTCCTTTGCTTTGCTGCTGTTCGGACCGCCGCTTGAATTCATGCTCGGCCGCCTCAAATTTCTGGCATTCTATTTAACAGCCGGAGTCATTGGAAATATTGCTACGCTGTTTTTTGGTTCGCTTTACCTGTCACACCTTGGGGCCTCCGGAGCTATTTACGGCCTGTTTGGCGCTTATGTATTTATTATGATGAACCGCCGGCACCTTATTGACCCTTCAAGCGCCCAGATAGTTGTGGTTCTTCTTGTGATAGGCATGGTATTCACTTTACTGAATTCCGGAGTCAATATATGGGCACACGTATTTGGATTCGTCGCTGGATTCGGGCTGATTCCTTTGTTCTTAAAAAATGTAGTCCCATTTTATTTCTCTCAAGGCTATGGACCTTCTTCCGGGAGCCGCAGACCGCGCCGGAAAGTACGCGCGGTGACTGCCCAGAAAGCAGGGAGACGAATCGCCCTAATTGTCGCCTACGTCATTGTTGGTGCCGTTCTTTTACGTGTGCTGCAGCTCGTCATCGCAGCGTTGATGTAAAAAGAAAAGCGGAAGAAGCCGAACAGTGACGCGGCAAAAGCATGCTTTCATCTCTATATAACAACCGCTTCACCAGATAGAAAAGAGGCCCCTTCCCGCTGAACTATAACCCGAATGATGGACACGATAAAAAAGTGCCCATCATTCGGGTTTTTTCTATTTTCCATCCCCAATTGCCGTGTATACTAAACGAAAAGAGAACGAACGGAGGAACAGCGATGAAAAGAAGGTATTCGGCGAGCGAA